>NZ_JAHLJD010000013.1:0-2272500 GCF_020496225.1 Pseudonocardia sp. ICBG162 | reverse complement strand
ATCTGTGTTAGCGGAACGACTCTGGGATGGTCGGCCGTAGTGGGTGATAGCCCCGTACGCGAAAACACTGGGTTCTGTTGTGGGCGTGTTCTCGAGTAGCAGCGAGCCCGTGAAATTCGCTGTGAATCTGGCGGGACCACCCGTCAAGCCTAAATACTACCTGATGACCGATAGCGGACAAGTACCGTGAGGGAAAGGTGAAAAGTACCCCGGGAGGGGAGTGAAATAGTACCTGAAACCGTGTGCTTACAAGCCGTCAGAGCCTGCAGTGCTTTCGTGGTACAGGGTGATGGCGTGCCTTTTGAAGAATGAGCCTGCGAGTTATGCTTCGTGGCGAGGTTAACCTGTGTGGGGTAGCCGTAGCGAAAGCGAGTCCGAATAGGGCGCTGTAGTCGCGGGGTGTAGACCCGAAGCGGAGTGATCTACCCATGGCCAGGGTGAAGCGTCGGTAAGACGTCGTGGAGGCCCGAACCCACCAGGGTTGAAAACCTGGGGATGAGCTGTGGGTAGGGGTGAAAGGCCAATCAAACTTCGTGATAGCTGGTTCTCCCCGAAATGCATTTAGGTGCAGCGTCGTGTGTTTCTCACCGGAGGTAGAGCACTGGATGGCCTAGGGGGCCGACAAGCTTACCGAAGTCAGCCAAACTCCGAATGCCGGTGAGTGAGAGCGCGGCAGTGAGACTGCGGGGGATAAGCTTCGTGGTCGAGAGGGAAACAGCCCAGATCACCGGCTAAGGCCCCTAAGCGTGCGCTAAGTGGGAAAGGATGTGGGATCGCCCGGACAACCAGGAGGTTGGCTTAGAAGCAGCCACCCTTGAAAGAGTGCGTAATAGCTCACTGGTCAAGTGGTCCTGCGCCGACAATGTAGCGGGGCTCAAGCGCACCGCCGAAGCCGTGGCAATGACATCTTTAGGTGTTGTTGGGTAGGGGAGCGTCCTGCATCTGGTGAAGCCCGGGAGTGATTTACGGGTGGAGGGTGTGGGAGTGAGAATGCAGGCATGAGTAGCGAATGCAGAGTGAGAATCTCTGCCGCCGGATGACCAAGGGTTCCTGGGCCAGGTTGTTCCGCCCAGGGTGAGCCGGGACCTAAGGCGAGGCCGTCAGGCGTAGTCGATGGACAACGGGTTGATATTCCCGTGCTCGTGATAGTGCGTCCATGCTGAATCTGGTGATGCTAACCATCCGAACCCACCTCGGCTCCTTCGGGAGTTGTGTTTGTGGGGGAGCGTGGGATCCGATCTGGTAGTAGGCAAGTGATGGGGTGACGCAGGAGGGTAGCTCCGCCACGCGGTGGTTGTCGTGGTGTAAGCCTGTAGCCCGAGTCCTAGGTAAATCCGGGGCTCATATAAGGGTGAGAGGTGATGCGTAGCCGATTGAGGCGAAGAGGGTGATCCCATGCTGTCGAGAAAAGCCTCTAGCGAGTGCTGTTGCGGCCCGTACCCCAAACCGACACAGGTGGTCAGGTAGAGAATACCGAGGCGATCGAGCGAACTGTGGTTAAGGAATTCGGCAAAATACCTCCGTAACTTCGGGAGAAGGAGGGCCGGTTGTCTTGAGGCTCCTTGCGGGCTAGGGACGGCCGGTCGCAGAGACCAGGCCCAAGCGACTGTTTACTAAAAACACAGGTCCGTGCGAAGTCGCAAGACGATGTATACGGACTGACGCCTGCCCGGTGCTGGAACGTTAAGAGGACCTGTTAGCTCCTTCGGGGCGAAGCGGAGAACTTAAGCGCCAGTAAACGGCGGTGGTAACTATAACCATCCTAAGGTAGCGAAATTCCTTGTCGGGTAAGTTCCGACCTGCACGAATGGCGTAACGACTTGGGCGCTGTCTCGACCACAGACTCGGCGAAATTGCACTACGAGTAAAGATGCTCGTTACGCGCGGCAGGACGGAAAGACCCCGGGACCTTTACTATAGCTTGGTATTGGTGCTCGGTTCGGCTTGTGTAGGATAGGTGGGAGACTGTGAAATCGCCACGCCAGTGGTGGTGGAGTCGTTGTTGAAATACCACTCTGGTCGAATTGGGTGTCTCAACCTCGGGCCATGATCTGGTTCAGGGACAGTGCCTGGTGGGTAGTTTAACTGGGGCGGTTGCCTCCCAAAGAGTAACGGAGGCGCCCAAAGGTTCCCTCAGCCTGGTTGGCAATCAGGTGTTGAGTGTAAGTGCACAAGGGAGCTTGACTGTGAGACTGACGGGTCGAGCAGGGACGAAAGTCGGGACTAGTGATCCGGCACCACCTTGTGGAAGGGGTGTCGCTCAACGGATAAAAGGTACCCCGGGGATAACAGGCTGATCTTGCCCAAGAGTCCATATCGACGGCATGGTTTGGCACCTCGATGTCGGCTCGTCGCATCCTGGGGCTGGAGTAGGTCCCAAGGGTTGGGCTGTTCGCCCATTAAAGCGGTACGCGAGCTGGGTTTAGAACGTCGTGAGACAGTTCGGTCCCTATCCGCCGCGCGCGTTGGAGACTTGAGGAAGGCTGTCCCTAGTACGAGAGGACCGGGACGGACGAACCTCTGGTGTGCCAGTTGTCCCGCCAGGGGCACGGCTGGTTGGCTATGTTCGGGAGGGATAACCGCTGAAGGCATCTAAGCGGGAAGCCTGTTCCAAGATGAGGTCTCCCACCACCTTCGAGTGGGTAAGGCTCCCAGTAGATGACTGGGTTGATAGGCCGGAGATGGAAGCCCTGTGAGGGGTGGAGTTGACCGGTACTAATAGGCCGAGGGCTTGCCACAACGAGTTGTTCGCATCCACTGTGTGACCCTGAGTCCACAACCATCCACGTTTCCCCGGTGATCCGGGGGAGTGTGGGGTGGTGTGTGTGCTCGACCCCTGCCCCTAGGTTTTTGGGGGTGGGGTGATAGTTGGATAGTGCTGTCGGTGGTCATTGCGGTAGGGAAACGCCCGGTCCCATTCCGAACCCGGTAGCTAAGCCTTCCAGCGCCGATGGTACTGCACTCGCCAGGGTGTGGGAGAGTAGGTCGTCGCCGACATTCAACTTTGATGGGATGTGCCCCGGACTTTCGAGTCCGGGGCATTTCTCATTTCCGGACCCTTTTTCGCTCCGATGCGTTATGCCGGTCCGGGGCGGGATCGGTGCATCCGTTCCCGGCCCTGGCACGGGGTCCTCCGGGGCCGGGGGTCGAGGCGCGTGCTCCCTCGTGGAGTCGCACCCGGTCCCGCACCACCGGTGGGCCGGCGCACCTCGCACGCTTTCCTGCGACCTCGCACCCTCTGCAGGGGCTGCGAGGTCGCAGGAACGTGTGCGACGTGCGGTGCCCGGTGCGGCGTGCGCGAAGGCTCCGTTGTAGGAGCGCGGTATCGGTGACTCGTTCCGCCGAGGGAGCTCCTCCGCCGGCGAGAGCGGACACGGTGGCGACGAGCGGGGTCGTGCCGTCTGCTCTCAGTCGCAGAGCGTGCGAGGTCGACGAAGGCTGTGCGAGGCGGCACAGGGTGGCCCGGAGAGCGCTGTGTGCGCCGCGGGGCCCGTCGGCCGATGCCGGGCACGTCCGTCGGGTGCGGTGCGCGGCTCGTGGCGGCCACACGGCTCCGCCACCGGGGCGGCCGCCGCCCGCGTCCGTGACGTCCACGGTCGGCGGCCTGCGACGAATCGTGTCGGGGCACGCCGCTGAGCGTCGGAGGCTCGATGCTGTGCGATCGAGAGCCCGCGTCCGGTGCGAGAGGGAGCAGGAGGCGTCGGGCGGGCGATGGTGTCCGCTCCGATCAGGCGGCGGGGTCCCCAGGGCCCGTGTCTCCGGTCGGCAGGGGATAGATGACGTGACGGCGGGATCCGTGCGGCCGCGGTGTCACCGCCCCGGGATGCCGGCTACGGGGATGGACATGTCCGGGTGGGGGGAAGCACACCGGACCGACAGTCGTCGTGGCCGAAGCGGGTCGGGACGGCCGGTCATCCCCAACGGGCACGGTTGTCCACAGGCTCTGACGTGACCCCGTCGACGGGGCGTGGGCGGGTGAAGCTCATGGGGACAACGCACCCCAGAGCCTCGGAGGATCCGATGAGCGACAACACCGCCACCATCGTCGGCAACCTGACCCGCACCCCCGTCCTGCGCTACACCGCGAACAGCATCCCGGTCACGGACCTGACGGTCGCGGTCAACCACCGTCGCAAGGACCCGATGACCGAGCAGTGGCACGACGTCGCGTGCACCTACTACACGGTGACGTGCTGGCGGACCCTGGCCGAGCACGCGGTGCGGACGTTCGAGAAGGGGCACCGCGTCATCGTCATCGGCCGGATGTACGTCGAGGAGTGGACGGGCCGGGAGGGCGACGTGCGGCAGAGCATCCGGATCGAGCCGTCCAGCGTCGGGCTCGACATCCGCTTCTCCCCGGCGGCCGTCGCGCCCCGGCCGTCGGTGTCACAGGGGCCGTCGGTGCCGCAGGCCCGGGGCACCGACGACGCCGCCATGCGATGGGGCACCCCGCCCACCGAAGAGCCGGACCACGACGGGTACGACGACGCCCCGGACGAGGTCGAGAGTGCGGAGCTCGACGAGCTCGCGAGGCTGGCGACCGCACCGGCCTCGAGCGGCTGAGCGGGCCCGATCTACCATCGCATCGTGGCGGATCTGATTTACACGATGCGGAACGTGCGTAAGGCGCACGGCGACAAGGTCATCCTGGAGAACGCGTCGATCAGCTTCCTGCCGGGGGCGAAGATCGGCGTCGTGGGCCCCAACGGCGCCGGGAAGTCGACCGTCCTCAAGATCATGGCAGGGCTGGAGAACGCGAACAACGGCGACGCCTTCCTCAAGCCCGGGGCGACGGTCGGTATCCTCCAGCAGGAGCCCCCGCTCAACGAGGAGAAGACCGTCCTCGGGAACGTCGAGGAGGGCCTCGGCGACGTGAAGGTCAAGCTCGACCGGTACAACGCGATCGCCGAGGAGATGGCGACCAACTACACCGACGAGCTGATGGAGGAGATGGGCCAGCTCCAGGAGGAGCTCGACCACGCCGACGCGTGGGAGATCGACTCCCAGCTCGAGCAGGCGATGGACGCACTGCGTTGCCCGCCCGGGGACGCCGAGGTCACCCACCTCTCCGGTGGTGAGCGCCGGCGCGTCGCGCTGTGCAAGCTTCTGCTGTCCCAGCCCGATCTGCTCCTGCTCGACGAGCCCACCAACCACCTCGACGCCGAGAGCGTCCTGTGGCTCGAGCAGTTCCTCGCGAGCTACCCGGGCGCCGTCCTCGCGGTCACCCACGACCGGTACTTCCTGGACAACGTCGCAGGCTGGATCCTCGAGCTCGACCGCGGACGCACCTTCCCCTACGAGGGCAACTACTCCACCTACCTGGAGAAGAAGGGCGAGCGCCTCGCCGTCCAGGGCAAGAAGGACCAGAAGCTCCAGAAGCGCCTGAAGGAGGAGCTGGCCTGGGTCCGCTCCAACCCGAAGGCCCGCCAGGCGAAGAGCCGCTCGCGGCTCGACCGCTACGAGGAGATGGCGACCGAGGCCGAGCGGCACAAGAAGCTCGACTTCGAGGAGATCCAGATTCCGCCGGGCCCGCGCCTGGGCAGCCAGGTCGTCGAGGTCTCCCACCTCGACAAGGGCTTCGACGGCCGCCAGCTGATCAAGGACCTCTCCTTCACGCTGCCGCGCAACGGCATCGTCGGCGTGATCGGTCCGAACGGTGTCGGTAAGACGACGCTGTTCAAGACGATCGTCGGTCTGGAGCACCCGGACTCCGGCGAGGTCAAGATCGGCGACACGGTCAAGCTGTCGTACGTCGACCAGAACCGCGGCGGGATCGACCCGAAGAAGACCGTCTTCGAGGTGGTCTCCGACGGGCTCGACTACATCCAGGTCGGCAACACCGAGATGCCGTCGCGCGCCTACGTCGCGGCGTTCGGCTTCAAGGGCCCGGACCAGCAGAAGCCGGCCGGGGTCCTGTCCGGTGGTGAGCGCAACCGCCTCAACCTGGCGCTGACGCTCAAGCAGGGCGGCAACCTGATCCTGCTCGACGAGCCGACGAACGACCTGGACGTCGAGACCCTCGGTTCGCTGGAGAACGCGCTCGAGCAGTTCCCCGGCTGCGCCGTGGTCATCTCCCACGACCGCTGGTTCCTCGACCGGACCTGCACGCACATCCTGGCGTGGGAGGGCACGGACGAGAACCCGGCCGAGTGGTTCTGGTTCGAGGGCAACTTCGAGGCCTACGAGAAGAACAAGGTGGAGCGCCTCGGCGCGGAGGCGGCGCGACCGCACCGGGTCACCCACCGTAAGCTCACCCGCGACTGATCACCGCCCGGTCCGGACCTCCCCATCCGGTCGGGCCGGCCCCGGCGACGGGTGACCGGCTCCCTCGGGAGGTCCGGACGGTGGTGTCACTCAGGGGAGGCGATGTGACGTTCGACCTGGGAGGTCGGGCCGCCGGCGCGACGACGGCCGAACTGCGCACGGCGGCGGCCCTGCGCTGGCAGCGGCCCCTGCTCACCGCGGAACTGGCGGAGCAGGCGTGCGCGCGAGCCGTCGCAGACGGTGACGATCTGCGCTGGCTGCAGGCCGCGGGCTGGCTGCTCGACGGCCACGCCGCGGGTGGGGACGCCCGCGACGTCGCCACCGCCGTCGTCGCCGGGGTGACCGGTCATGTCAACCCGGGTGACAGCACGGTCCCCGTGCCCCTCCGCGCGCCCGGCACCGAGGTCCTCACCCGTCCCGAGGGCGCCCGTCTGCGGGTGGAGCTGGCCGGGGTCGCCCAGGCCGACGGGGAGCTCGAGGCGGCTCGGGCACTCGTCGTCGGACTGCCGGACGACGCCCCGGGGGAGGACCAGGGGCTGCTGCGCCTCGACCGGCTCGCGGTCGAGGTGCGCTGCGCACTCGCCGGCGCCTCCGCCGCCGAGCTCGAACGGCTGCGCAGCGACGTCGACGCCTGCGGGTCCGGCTTCGGTGGCGAACCCGCGGCGTACGCGGACCTCGTCGTCGGGTCGGTGCACCGGGCCCGGCGCGAACACGACGCCGCCGTGGACCGCGCGCTGCGCGGCCTGGCCCAGCTCGGATGGACACCGGAACGGCCCGGGTCCCGCCCGCTGTCGACCCACCTCGCCGCGGCACTGCTCAGCCAGTGGATCACTGCGCTGCTCGACTCCGGGCACGTCCCGCCCGACGCGGTCGCCGCGGCCGCCGTGCAGCGCGACGCCGGGGACGCCGGTCGTCAGGGCGTGCTGCTGCGGCTCACGCTCGCCCGGGTGCAGGCGGGGCGCGCGGACCACGCAGCCCGCGCCCTGGTCGAGGCCGCCGACGGCGCCGAACAGGCGGGCGTCCCCGCGCTGGTTGCAGCCTGCCGAACCGCCCAGTCCGAGCTGCACGAGGGCTCGGGCAGGTACCGCGAGGCCCTCGAGACGATGCGGGCCGCGATGGAGGCCGACCAGGTCGATCGCGACCGCGGGACGCGCTTCCGCGCCGCGGTGGCGGCGTTACTGCCGCTCGCCGCCGTCCGCACCAGCACCGCCGAGCGACCCACCCCGTTCCCGCGCACGGGCGGAGCGCCGGCCGTACCCGCCGAGCGTCCGGCTGCGACCGGAGGCGCCGTCGCCGGTGCTCCGACGGGCGGGCCCGGTGTCGGTACCCGGGACAGCGTCGGTCGCGGTACGCCGGAACCGGGGTTCGCCGCGTCCCGCTCCGGCGGTGCGGAGTCGTCCTCCGGCGGGGACCAGCGAGGCGGAGACGACCCTCCCGCCCGGACGCCCGTCGAGGAACGCACGGTCGGTGCCGGGACCGACCGCCCCGCCGGAACCGGCCACACCGAGCCCGAGCACGATCGCCCGACCGACGATCGGCCCCGGGCCGACCGGTCCTCCGCCACGGTGAGCAGGGACGGTCGCGGAGCCGGAGCCGGAGCCGGGGACGACGGCGCCACGGGAGCCGGGGCCACGAACGGCCGTCCGGCGAACGACCTCCCCGCGGCCGGACGCTTCCCGGTGCGCTGGGCGCCGTCGGAGAGCCTGCTCTTGGGCCCCGGCACGACGAACGGTGCCGCAACCGCCGACCCGTCGCCCGCCGACCGCACCGTGGAGCGGTCCACCGGCGCGAACCGGAACGGTCACCGTCCCGGCGAGGCCGGCCTCACGACGGATGCGTCGTCGGCGACCGGTACGCCGGGCACGACCCACACCACAGGGACCACCGGTACGCCGGACACGACGGGCGCCGCAGGATCGTTTGACCGGGCGTCGGACGACACGACGGACACCGGAGGTCGACGACCCGCGGGCATCGACCCCGCCGACCCGCTGGGCGTCTCCGGGCTCCTCGCGGACGGGCCGGCACCAATGGCACCCCGGGACCCGTCGTGGACCGGGCCGTCGTGGACCCCCGACGCGGCAGGCGGTTCGCCGCTCGCCGACGCCCTCCTGGCCGAGTGGCGCGCCCCCGAGCCGCCTGCGGCCACGCACCGCAACGGGTCCCACGGCCCGGCTGACGTCGTTCCGCGGAACGGAGCACGGCACGACGGGGCCCACCGGTCCGGCGACGGCGACGGGGCCGACCCGGCAGCCGGGCCAGGCCCCGTCGACGGTCACCGGAACGGGGCTCCCGCTCCGGAGCCGGCCGTCGTCGCCGAGCGGGCTGCGGGCGAGTCGACCCTCGCCGAGGCCGACCCGAGGTCCGGTCGGGCGAGCGCGCGCGCCGCGGCCCGTGTCCCGGACAGCGGCCCGGCAGCGGCACCGACCGCCCCCGCGGCCCCGACGGGTCCACCCGGTCCGGCGGAGCGGTCGATCGTCCTCGACCTCGTCGACGGCGACCTCGAGACCGTCACCGGTACGGCGGCGGTGGGGGCCCTGCACGACGTGGTCACCCGGGCCCGCCGGTTGGTTCCGCCATCCGGGACCACACGTCGCGACGACGACACGGTGCGGGTCACCCTGCCCGACGTCGACCACGTCACCGTCCTGCTCTGGGCACGGTCGCTCGCGACGCACCTCGGCGGTCGCGTGCGCCGGGGCGGGCTGCCGGCGGGGACGTCCCTGCGGATGCAGGCCGTCGGACCGCACGGTGTCGAGGGCGACGAGATCGTCACCGAGCTGACCGGGCCGGACACGCCGGCGCCCCTCCCTGAGGCGCCCTCGGCCCGGGTCGGTGGGCACTCCGGCGCCGCGCAGACCGGGGACGCGGGGTCGGGTGCCGGTGAGCCGTCGGCCGCCTCGGAGCCGGTCGCGGGGCCGGCGCTGGCGACGCCGCTGGACCTGTCCGGCGAGCGCGCGGCCCGGGGCGGGCGGCGACGGGCCGCCGGCGACGGGACGGCGTCGTTGAGCGCCGTCGGTCTCACCGTGCGGCCCGGGAGCGGCGGGCGGCGGCGCTCCGACGGAGCCGTCCGGGACCCGGCGGCCCGCGACCGGACCGTCCGGAGCCCGGCCGCCCGCGACTCCGGTGCCCGGGATCGTGGCCCCGGACACCTCGCCGAGCCGCACCCCTCCGCCCGCGACGAGGCCCGAGACGGGGCCCGCGGCGCTGCGGGCGGCGACCCCACCGGACCGGCGAGCGATGAGCGGGCGCAGGTGTGGGGCGGTTCCGCCCCGGCGGACCCCATGTCGGTGCCGGACCCGTTGGACACCCGGTTCGCGCTGCCCCCGGAGCCGGATCGGCGCCTCGCCGAGGCGGTCCGGGCCCACCTCGACCTCCCCGGGCCGGACGGCGCCGCCTCCCGCTACGACGGCCCGGCCCGTGAACGTTCCGGGCTGCCGGTGCGGTGGTCCGGGGTCGACGACGGAGCGGGGGAGTCCGCGCTGCCGCGTCGTCGTGGGCGGGACACCACCCCACCGGCCGATGACGGACACGGCGGGACCGCCGGTCTGTTCGACGGGGGCGGGACCACGTCCGCCCGGGTCGCCGGCCACCGTGCGTCCGGCGAGCCCGACGGCAGTGGCGTGGGCGCGGGGACCTGGACGTTGCGTACCGCGACCGGACCGACCGTGGTGCGGGGCGCAGCGGCCGTCTTCGCCCCGACGCCCGGCGATGCTGCCGCGACCGGCGATGCTGCCGCGACTGGCGATGCTGCCGCGACTGGCGATGCTGCCGCGACCGGCGACGCTGCCGCGCGCGGTGACGCTTTCGCGCGCGGTGACGCTGCCGCGAGCGGCGACGACGAACCGGCGACCGGCGCCGTCCACACTCCGACGACGGACGTACGACCCGGCGGGAACCGACCCGGCGGGAACCGACCGGACGCAGGCGGACGCCGGACGCCGGGCGCCGGTCCCGCGACCCGACGGGCCCGCTCCCGCCGAGCGGTCCCCGCGGACGGATCGGTGCCGTCGGACGCCGCGGACCGGGAGGACGGCCCGGCCACGAGGGACGAGCCGCCGACGGGGCCCTCGCGCGACGACGCATCTACCCCGGCCGGGACGCGGGACGGCGCGTCACCCGTGACGCCCGGACGGCAGGACAGCGCTGCCGGCGCCCCGGCGACGACGTCGGCACCGGCCGACGGCACACCGGGCGCCCCGGCCACGCCGGCCCCGTCCGACCCCGCCGGCATCCCCGAGGACATGGGCCTCGCCGATCTCCTCGCCGGGGCCCTCGCGGCCTACCGCGAGATCTGACCGGCCGCCGGGAACCGCTCGCCCGGTCGTCGTGGACGCGGCCGTCCCGGTCCGCCGATGGTGTCGGTACCTCGGGATAGGGTGACGGCCGTCAGCACACGCACGGGGCCGGAGTGGATCGTGAGCAGCGGGACGACGGGGCAGACCGGGAACACCACGAGCACCGACGGGCCGGGCGGTGATCCCCGCCCCGGGAGCGGTGCCGCCGCGGACCTCGTCCGTCTCTACGCCCGGCACACCCCCGAGACCGACGCGACCGGCGGCGCGGAGCTGCCCGGGCCGGCGACCGTCGTCGACACCCATCTCGCGCTCGGTGCGCACCGCGAACCCGGCCGGGCCGCCGTCCGGGTGACCGCCGCCGGGGGAGACGCGGTGACGGTCGACATCGTCACCGACGACATGCCCTACATCGTCGAGTCGGCGCTCGCCGGGATCGGCCGGGCCGGCGGCACCGCGCGGCGCGTCGTGCACCCGATCCTGGTCGTGCACCGCGCCGCCGACGGCACGCTGACCGGCGTCGACACCGCCGCCGACCCGACCGACCCCACCGAGGGGGCCTCGGTCGAGTCGTGGATGCACGTCGACGTCGTGTCCTCCGGGGATCTCGACCCCGACGCGCTGCACGCCGAGCTGGAGCACACGCTCGCCGCGGTCCGGCAGGTCGTCGACGACACCGCCGCGATGACCCTGCGCGCCCGCGCCCTCGCCGACGACCTCTCCGGCACCGGTGCCGCCACGGCCGCCGACGCCGACGAGGGGGACGTGCACCCGGCCGAGGTCGCGGACCTGCTGCGCTGGCTGGTCGACGACCACTTCTTCTTCGTCGGCTACCGCCACTACTCCCGGCGCACCGACAGCGGGGGCGACCCGGACGGGCGGCTGCGGCCCGACACCGACACCGGTCTCGGCGTGCTGCGCCCCGGCGACGCCGGCGCGAACGTCTTCCTCCCCGAGGAGACCGGCGCCGCCGACCCCGCCGGCCTGCTCCTGTTCACCCGCGCCAGCGAGCGCAGCCGGGTGCTGCGCGCGGTGCACCCGTACTACGTGGGTGTCCGCACCCGCGACGCCGACGGGACCGTCACCGGCGAGCACCGCTTCCTCGGGATGCTGACCGTCCCGGCCCGGCACGAGTCGGTCCTGGACATCCCGGTCGTCGCCCGCCGCATCCGTGGCGCCATCCGGCGCGCGGGCTTCCCGGCCGACTCCTACTCCGGGCAGCAGATGCTCGAGGTGTTCTCCCAGCTGCCGCGCGCGGAGCTGTTCACCTCGTCGCAGGAGCGGCTGCACGACACCGCCGTCGGCGTACTGGAGGCGGGCGCCCGCCGCGCGGTGCGGCTGTTCGTGCACCCCGACCCCTACCGCCGCTTCCTGTCCTGCCTGGTCTACCTGCCGCGTGACCGCTACACGACCGCGACCCGGCTGCGGATCACCGACATCCTGCGCACCCGGCTCGGCGGCACCGACGTCAGCTACACCGCCCAGGTCGGCGACGTCGAGCTGGCGCTGCTGCACCTGACGATCACCACCGACCCCGGCGCCGAGCCGGCCACGGTGGACCTGGCCGAGCTGCAGGACCACGTCGCCGAGGCGACCCGGACCTGGGACGACCTGCTCGTCGCCGCGCTCGGCGACGCCGGGCCCGCCGCCCGGCCGATGCTGGCCGGAGTCCCCGAGTCCTACAAGGCGACGGTGACCCCGCTGCGCGCCGTCGAGGACCTGCGGCGGCTGATGACGCTGGGGGAGAAGGGCGAGGACGCGTTCGACCTGCGGCTGTACCGCAGCATCGAGGGCGACATCCGGTTCGCGCTCTACGTCGGCGACGACCCGGTCACCCTCACCGGTGTGCTGCCGCTGCTGCAGCAGCTCGACGTCGAGGTCGTCGACGAGCGGCCCTACGAGTTCTGCCGCCCCGACGGCCGTCGCTGCTGGCTCTACGACTTCGGGCTCCGGCCCCCGCAGCCCGCCGGTGCCCCCGCGGTCCCCACTGTCACCGTCGAGGACGCCGGTCGTCGCTTCGAGGAGGCGTTCGCCGCGGCCTGGCGGGGCGACGCCGAGTCCGACCGGTTCTCCGCGCTCGTCCTGCGGGCCGGTCTGCACTGGCGCGAGGCCGCCGTCCTGCGGGCCTACAGCCGCTACACCCGCCAGCTCGGCGGGCTGTTCACCCTGCAGTACACGGCCGGCGTCCTGGTCGCGCACCCGCAGGTCGCGCAGGGTCTGATCACCCTGTTCCGGGCCCGGTTCGACCCGGCCACCACCGACGCCGACGAGCGCGAGGCCGCCCACCAGCGGGCCCTGGAGAACGTCACCACCCTGATCGACCAGGTCTCCGGTCTCGACGCCGACCGCATCCTGCGGGGCCTGCTCGCCGTCATCGAGGCGACGCTGCGGACCAACTGGTTCCGGGGCCGCCCGTTCTTCTCCTTCAAGCTGGACCCGGCCGCCGTGCCGGACATGCCGCTGCCCCGCCCGCGGTTCGAGATCTTCGTGTACTCGCCCGCGGTGGAGGGCGTGCACCTGCGGTTCGGCCCGGTCGCCCGCGGCGGTCTGCGCTTCTCCGACCGCCAGCAGGACTACCGCACCGAGGTGCTCGGCCTGGTGAAGGCCCAGGCGGTGAAGAACGCCGTCATCGTCCCGGTCGGGGCGAAGGGCGGGTTCGTCGTGCGCAGGCCCGGACCGGCGCCCGAGCACGTCCGCGACTGCTACCGGACCTTCATCTCCGGGCTGCTCGACATCACCGACAACCTGCTGACCCACGCCGACGGCGCCACCGAGACGCTGCCGCCCACCGACGTGGTGCGTCACGACGGCGACGACTCCTACCTCGTCGTCGCCGCGGACAAGGGCACCGCCACGTTCTCCGACCTGGCCAACTCCGTCGCCGAGTCCTACGGCTTCTGGCTGGGCGACGCGTTCGCCTCCGGCGGCTCGGTCGGCTACGACCACAAGGCCATGGGCATCACCGCCCGCGGCGCGTGGGAGTCGGTCAAGCGGCACTTCCGCGAGCTGGGCGTCGACACCCAGCGCGAGGAGTTCACCGTCGTCGGCGTCGGCGACATGTCCGGCGACGTGTTCGGCAACGGGATGCTGCTGTCGGAGCACATCCGGCTCGTCGCCGCGTTCGACCACCGGCACGTGTTCGTCGACCCGGCCCCGGACGCCGCGACCTCCTACGCCGAGCGGCGCAGGCTCTTCGAGCTGCCCCGCAGCTCGTGGGCCGACTACGACACCTCCCTGATCAGCGCCGGTGGCGGGGTGTGGCCGCGGACGGCGAAGAAGGTGCCGGTCGGGCCGGAGATCCGGGCCGCGCTCGGGCTGGCCGACACGGTCACCGCGATGTCCCCGCCCGAGCTGATCCACGCGATCCTGCTCGCCCCCGCCGACCTGCTGTGGAACGGCGGCATCGGCACCTACGTCAAGGCGTCCGGCGAGACCGACGGCGAGGTGGGGGACAAGGCCAACGACGCCATCCGGGTCGACGGCCGCGCACTGCGGGTGCGCGTCGTCGGCGAGGGCGGCAACCTCGGGCTCACCCAGCGCGGGCGGATCGAGTTCGCCCGCCACGGCGGCCCGGACGGCGCCGGCGGCCGGGTCAACACCGACGCCATCGACAACTCCGCGGGCGTCGACTGCTCCGACCACGAGGTCAACATCAAGATCCTGCTGGACCGCCCGGTCGCGGACGGCTCCCTGGACCGCGACGCCCGCAACGAGCTGCTCGCGTCGATGACCGACGAGGTGTCCGCCCTCGTGCTCGCCGACAACGTCGCGCAGAACGAGGTGCTCGGCGTCGCGCGCGCCCACGCCCCGGGCATGGTCGGCGTGCACGCCCGGATGGTCACCGACCTCGCCGGGCGCACCGGGCTCGACCGCACGCTGGAGGTCCTGCCCGACGAGGCGGGGTTCGCCCGCCTGGCCGCCGACGGTCTCGGCCTCACCGGCCCCGAGCTGGCGACGCTGCTCGCCCACACCAAGCTCGACCTGACCCACCGGCTGCTGCAGACCGACCTGCCCGACCTGCCGGCGTTCGCGCCGACGCTGCCCGGCTACTTCCCGCACCCGCTGCGGGAGCGCTTCGACTACGCCGTGCGCAACCACCCGCTGCGTCGCGAGATCATCGGGACGTCGCTGGTCAACGACATGGTCGACGGCGCCGGGATCAGCTACGCGTTCCGGCTGGGCGAGGAGATCTCCGCGGGCCCCGACGACGTGCTGCGCGCCTACACCGTCACCACCCGCGTGTTCGGGCTTCCCGCGCTCTGGGAGGCCGTCCGCCGGGCCGAGGTCCCCGTCCCGATCGCCGACGCGGTGGTGCTGGAGTCGCGGCGGCTGCTCGACCGGGTGTCGCGCTGGTTCCTGACCAACCGGCCGCAGCCGCTCGCCGTCGGCGCGGAGGTCAACCGGTTCGCCGGCCCCATCGCGGAGCTGCGGGCCCGGCTGCCCGAGCTGCTGCAGGGCCGCGAGCTCGACGCGGTGCAGGAACGTGCCGCGGAGCTGCGCGCCTGCGGGGTGCCCGAGGAGATGGTGGAGTCGGCCGCGCTGTCGCTCTACGCCTACGGGCTGCTCGACGTCGTCGAGCTGGTGGAGCTGTCCGACCGCGAGGCCGAGCCGCGGCCCGGCGCCGAGGTGGCCCGCCTGTACTACGCGCTGTCCGAGCACCTCGGCGTCGACCAGGCGCTGACCGCGGTGTCCCGGCTCGACCGCGGGGACCGCTGGCACGCGCTGGCGCGGCTCGCACTGCGTGACGACCTCTACGGGTCGCTGCGCTCGATCACCCTCGACGCGCTGCGCGAGACCCCGCCCGGCACGGGTGTCGACGACGCGATCGCCGCCTGGGAGCAGGCGAACTCCTCGAAGCTCGCGCGCGCCCGCAGTGCGCTGGAGGAGATCGGGGCGTCGGCGTCGCTGGACCTCGCGACCCTGTCGGTGATCTCGCGTCAGCTGCGCGGACTGGCCCGGTAGGAGCTCCCCGTGACCGCCTTCGTCGCCGAGGTCCCGCTGCGCTGGACCGACCAGGACGCCTACCGGCACGTCAACCACGCCCGGATAGTCACGCTCATCGAGGAGGCCCGCGTCGCGCTGGCCTTCACCGCCGCCGGGCGGGAGGGGCTCGCCGGGTTCTCCTCCGGGCTGCTCGTCGCCGGGCTGCACGTGGAGTACAAGCGGCAGCTGCCGTGGCGGCCCGAGCCGCTGCGGTGTGCGATCACCGTGCGGGAGCTGCGGGCCGCGTCGTTCGTCCTCGACTACGCCCTGCACGACGGGCCCGGCGCGGACGACCCGGTCGCGGTCACCGCCTGGACCCGGATGGCCCTCTACGACCTCGAGGCGGACCGGGTCCGCCGGCTCACCGCCGACGAGCGGGACTTCCTCAAGCGCCACCTGGGAGACGTGTCGTGACCCTGCGACTGGCGGACGCGACCGAGCGCGACGACCTCGGCGCGTTCACCGCGCGCGTCGCCCGGCTCGACCAGACCGCCGCGATCCGGCTCACCGCCGGTGCCGGCCGGGTCACCGCGTGGGCCCGCACCCCGTTCGACGTGCTCGTGACCCGGTCGGTGGCCGGGGAGCTCGACCCGGCACTGCCGGTCACCGCGCAGGCGTCGACGCTGCTCACGGCGCTGGCCGTCGACCGCTCCGCCGCGGTCGACCCCGGCCCGCCCGCGCCGTGGCTCGACGAGCTCCCGCCCGACGACGGCTGGTCCCGGGTCGACGACGTCCCCGCCGCGGAGCTCGACGAGCTCGCCGACCGGGGGCTGGCACTGGCCCGGGAGCACGCGGGCCCGATGGGACCGCCGGCGTCGCTGCTGGACCAGACGGTGCTGACGGTGTCCCCGCCGGACGCGGGCCGCCCGGTGACCGTGCCGATGCGGGTGCTGTTCGCGATGTCCGGGATGGGGTTCCTCGGCTCGGCGCCGCAGGAGACCGACGGGCCGCGGGTACGGGTGTCCGCGTCGGGGTCGTGGATGAGGCTCGACGCCCGGTACGGGGCGGTGGTGAAGCGGCGCGTGGTGTCGCTGCCGCTGTCGGTCGCGCGCTGACGGACCGGGCCCGCAGCCGGGGACGGCTCAGCTCAGGTTCAGCACGCTGACCGCGCCGTCGCCGGTGACCCAGCCGGTGCGGCCGTCGGGGGCGACCGCGACGGCGGTCGGGTTCGGGGCGACGTCGGTGGTGCCGGTGACCTGCCAGGTCCCGGTGTCGACGGTGACGAGACCCTGCCGGGTCGCGACGTAGAGGTGGCGGCCGTCGGGGGCGAAGGCCATGCCGGTGGCGCCGCCGTCGACCTGCACGGTCGCGATCTCGCGGCCGTCGGCGGGGTCCACGACGGTCACGGTGCCGGACTCCGGACCGCCGACCGCGACCACGGTCCGCGGGACCGACGCGGGGCTGACGGCCAGGGACTCCGCGCCGCCGCGCACCGGGAAGCTGCCGAGCACGGTGAGGCTGTCCGGGTCGAGGACGGTGAGCTGGTCGGCGCCGCGGGTGGCGAGGTAGACGCGGTCGCCCGCGTCGTTCGTGGCGCTCGCGTAGGGGTCGCGGGACACCGGCACGGTCCGGGTGACGGTGCCCGCGTTCGGGTCGAGCTCCTGCACGGTGGCGTCCGCGCGGGACGGCACGTAGAGGAACCGGCCGTCGGGGGACACCGCGGCCGCGGCCGGGTCCCCGCCGACGGCGGCGGTCGAGACGACGCTCCGCCCCGGCACGTCGACGACGGCGATCTGCCCGCCGCCCTGACCGGCGGTGCTGACGTAGGCGCGGGTGCCGTCCGGGGAGGTCACCACGCCCTGCGGGGCGGCCGGGAGCTCGATCTCCCCGGTGACCGCGTCGGTCGCGGTGTCGACGACCGCGAGCCGGTTCGCGTCGCGGACCGCGACGAGGGCCGTCGCGCCGTCCGGGGCGGCCGCGACGGCGACCGGGGCGCCGCCGACGGGCACGGTCGCCCGCACCGTCGGCTGCGCCAGGCTCGCCCCGGCGGCGACCGCGTCCGGACGCGGCCCCGTGCCCGGACCGGCCGAGACGGCGGGCCGGGTCGCGTTCGCGCCCGGGTCGGACTGGCTGGGCGACAGCATCGCCCACAGCGTCAGCGCACCGAGCAGCACGATCGCCAGCGCGATCGCGAGCCCGGCCGCGGACGGGCTGCGACGCCCGTTGCGCGGCTTCGCCGACATGATCGCCTCGCGGCGCGGGGTGACCGGCGGCTTCTCACCGGTCACCGCGGCGTGGGCGGCGGCCTCCGCGGCCGCGGGCTGGACCGCGGTGCCCGGACCGGTGTCGCTGACCGTGCCGTCCCGGCCGGACGCGGCACGGGCGGCGGCCACCGAGACGGCCCCGATCGAGGCCGCGGCGGCGGCGTTGCGGCTGGTCGTCGAGGCGTCCGGCCGGTCCGGGTCCGACGGGCCGGCCGTGTCGTCCGTCGCCGGGGCGTCCGGGTGTCCGGTGACCGGGGTGAGGCCCTGCAGCGTGGGCGGCTCGCCGTCGGTGCCGACGGGCCGCAGGACCACGGTGGTCTCGTTCTCGGACGGGGCGTCCGGTCGCGGTGCGTGCCGTCCGTCCGGTCCTCCGGGCCCCGGGCGGTCCGGGGCGGGGGCCCAGGAACGGGCGCCGGGGGCGCCGTTCGACGGGTGGGCGCCGGGCCGGTCGGTCGGAGACGGACCGGAGCCCTGCCCGCCGGGGCGGTCGACGGGGTACGCCCCCGTGCCCGGACCACCGGAGCGGTCGGTCGGGAACGCGCCGGTGCCCTGCCCCGCGGGCCGGTCGGTGGGGAACGCGCCGGTGCCCTGCCCCGCGGGCCGGTCGGTGGGGAACGCGCCGGTGCCCTGCCCCGCGGGCCGGTCGGTGGGGAACGCGCCGGTGCCCTGCCCCGCGGGCCGGTCGGTGGGGAACGCGCCGGTGCCCTGCCCCGCGGGCCGGTCGGTGGGGAACGCGCCGGTGCCCTGCCCCGCGGGCCGGTCGGTGGGGAACGCGCCGGTGCCCTGCCCCGCGGGCCGGTCGGTGGGGAACGCGCCGGTGCCCTGCCCCGCGGGCCGGTCGGTGGGGAACGCGCCGGTGCCCTGCCCCGCGGGCCGGTCGGTGGGGAACGCGCCGGTGCTCTGGCCGCCGGGGCGGTCGGTGGGGAACGCCCCCGTGCCCTGGCCGCCGGGGCGGTCGGTCGGGCCCGCGCCGGGGGCGGGGAACGCCCCGGTCCGCGCCGGTCCGGAGAACGCAGCGGCTGCGCGGCCCGGGGCCGCGGCCGACCCGGAGCGCGACGGCGTGTCGCCGTACGCCCCCGGCGTCGGGAACGCGCCGTTGCGGGACGGTGCGGCGTCCCCTGTGGGCGGGCGGCCGGCGTCCCATGCCGGTGCGTCCCGGTCCCACGCGGACGGCCCGCCGACGGAGGAACCCGGACCGCCGTCCGGGCCCGGGTCGGTGCCCCGGGGAGCGTCGCCGTCCCGGAAGGAGTCGTCCCGGGCGGAACCCTCACGGGCGGAACCCTCACGGGCGGGACCCTCACCGGCGGTGTCGTCACGAGGGGTGTCGTCACGGTCGACGTCGTCGGGGGTGGACCCGTCGGTGTCGGGTGCGGAGGCCGCGGTGTCGGCACGGCCCGGGAGCCGGCCGAAGCCGCTGCCCGAGTCACCGCCGGCGGTGGCGAACAGGTCGTTGCCCGACAGCCCGGCCATCGCCGGACCGGACGGGGCCCCACCCATCGCCGGACGACGCACCGGACGCTGCTCCGGGCCCGCGGGTGCGGGAGGCCTGCGACCGGGCATCGTCGGACGGTTCCCGGACGGCGGGGTCGAGGGCCGCGCGGGCGGCTGCTCGGTCCGGTCGTCGGAGGGGTCCGCGCTCGGGTAGTGCCCGATCAGCGCGCCGGGCGGCAGGATGTCGGTCTCCGGGCCGTCGGCGCCGTTGCGCGCCGGGCGCGGCGGCCACCGCTTGGCGGTGTGCTGTCCCGCGGTGTCCCGGTCCGCGTCGCCGGAGCCGGTGCCGCCGGACTCCGTGGCGTCCCCGGCCGAGGGCGACGGAGTGGCGTCCTGGTCCGGGGTGGAGCCGGTGGTGGAGCGGGTGCCGTCGCCGAGCGGGCGCGGGGTGGGCGCGATCGGCGGGACGACGGTCGGTGCGGGTGCGGTCACGGGGACACCGTCCGGCCCGGGACCGGCATCAGTGCGACGACCGCCCTCCGCCGGTGTGGCGGCGGGGTCGGGCCGGCTCGCGCCGGCGCCGGGGCCGGGACGCCCCGTCGGCGCGGAGTCCGGCCGGGGCACCGACGGGACGGCGCCCGCTGCGCCGGGCACGGGAGCCGACGGGGAGACGTCCGACGAGCCGGACCGGGGAGCCGCCGGAATGGCGTCCGCCGGGCCGGGCCGGGGTGACGCCGGGCCGCCGTCCGCCGAGTCCGGCCGCGACGACGCCGGAGTGGCGTCGGCCGGGCCGGGGCGGGGCGCGGTCGGGGCGCCGCCGGTCGCGGGCGGTGTCGTCCCGCCCGGTGTGCCCGGCGCGAACGACGGCGGCGGCGCGAAGCGGTCCGCCGGGGTGTGCAGGGGGTCGAGACCGTCGTCGCCGGGCTCGTCGGGCAGCGGCCCGACGCCCAGCGGGTCGTCGCCGAGGTCACCGAGATCGGCGTAGTCACCCGCATTCGACGACGGTTCGGGGGCGGCGGGCCGCGGACCCGGGGTGGGACGTGGGGCGGGCGCGGGACCCCGTTCGCGGGACACCAGTTCGGTGAACCCGGTCGGGGTCGGCTCGCGCCGGGCG
Source organism: Pseudonocardia sp. ICBG162 (assembly GCF_020496225.1). Classification (NCBI taxonomy): domain Bacteria; kingdom Bacillati; phylum Actinomycetota; class Actinomycetes; order Pseudonocardiales; family Pseudonocardiaceae; genus Pseudonocardia; species Pseudonocardia sp. ICBG162. Next base: position 2,252,209 of record NZ_JAHLJD010000013.1, on the reverse strand, counting down.
CCGTCGTCCTCGGACGTGGCCTCCGGCTCCGGTTCCTCGCCCGAGCCGGACCGCATGACCAGGTCGACCAGGGAGCCGGGGACCACCGGCACGCGGCCGGTCCGGATCGCCTCGCCGAGCCCGTCGGGGTTCGGTTCGGGGTCCGGCGGGCCGTCGGCACGCCGGGGGGAGCGGTCGTCGGGGCCCGGGTGACCGGGCGCCGACGTCATGCGTTCTGCGGCGGTCGGGTGCACATAACGATTCGATTATCGCGAGCGTCGCCCCGGGCCCGGACCCCGGGTGGCCCCCCGGCCCGTCCTGGTCGTCCCACCTGCGACGTCCGTCCTGGTCCGGGGCTGGTCACGCCCCGTTCCGAGGTCACCGAACGGGAGGACCCCGATCGAGGTGAGCGAGATCGGCGGGATGCGGCCGACGGTGGTGCTGTCGGGGTCCTCCTCGGCCGGGCGGTGCCCGGGACCGAGGAGCAGGGAACCGGTGGCGGGCGCGTCCGCGTCCTCGTCCTCGGCGGGACCGCCGGCCTCGGAGCGGGAGCCGGCGGCGTCGGCCGACGGCCTGCTGCCGAGCTCCGACACCGAGGCGATCGAACCCTCGTCCGACGCCGGCGCCGAGGACGACGAGGAGAGGCTCGAGGACGTCGAGGTCGAGGGCGGCCGGGAGACGGGCGGCAGGGAGACGGGCGGCAGGGAGATGGGCGACGGGGAGACCGGCGGCAGGGAGACGGGCGCGGGGCCGAACAGGGCGTCGTCGAGGGCGGCGGAGACCGGCTCACGGTCCAGCTCCTCGGCGAGGGTGCGCTGCACCCGGGTCAGCTCGTCCCGGACGTCGTCGCGCAGCGCGGCCAGCCGCTCGACGTCGCGCACGGCCGCCGACCGTCGCTCCCCGGCGCCCTGCTCGGCGTCGCGCAGCAGTGCGGCGGCCTCGGCGCGGGCGGTGGACAGCGTCTGCTCGGCGTCGGAGCGGGCGTCGGCGAGGATGCGCTCGGCCTCGGTGTGGACACCGGACAGCCGGTCGGACACGGTGCGCTCCCGCTCGGCGAGGTCGCGCTCGCGGCGGTCGGCGTCGTGCTCGCGGTCGTCGAGGGTGCTGCTGCGGGAGGTGAACTCGCGGTCCAGGGTGGCGGCGCGGCCGAGCAGCGCCTCCTCGGTGCGGGAACGACGGTCCTCGGCCTCGCGGCGGGCGCGCTCCACGATCTCCGCGGCCTCGTCGGCCGCACGCTCGCGCAGCTCGGCCGCCTCCTGCTCGGCGGCCTGCAGGACGCGCTCGACGCGGCGGCCGAAGCCGGCCTCCTCGGCGCGGCGCTCCTCACCGGCCCGGGCGGCGGAGTCGTTCTCCAGCTGCTCCTGCAGCCGCCGGACCTGCGCGCGGGCCGCGGACAGCGACTGCTCGGCGGCGTCCGCGCGGCGGATCTCGTCGTGGATGCGGTGGTCGAGCTCGGCCAGCCGGGTGTCGACCTCGCCGCGGTCGTAGCCGCGCAGCACGACGGTGAACCAGGAGCCGTCCTCGCCCTCGTGGCGGTCGGGGTGGGCCCCGGAGTCGCCGCTGCGGTGCGCGTGCCGCGACGACCCGTTGACCGGCTCGTGCCGATGCGGACCGGACAGCGAGGGAGAGACGCTCACGATGAACCCCCAAGACGGGTGACTACGAGCCGCCCGACGTGCCGGGGCGGCGTCCCGTCCAACGAGACCGGACGCGTTCGGTCACGTTCAGCGCTGGATCAACCCGTGGAGCGCCCGAATGCCACTCGAATGGCCGCCGGACGGACGGGCTAACGATCACACTGTGTGGTAATGCCCCTACTCGGGTCAGAACTCGGAGTTCTGCATGCTCACCGCGGCGTACTGCAGGTAGTTCCACAGCTGCTCGCGGTGCTCCGGGGAGAGGTTCTCCTCGTCGACGGCGATCCGCATGCAGCGCAGCCAGGCGTCGCGCTCGATCGGGCCGATCTTGAACGGCACGTGCCGCATCCGGAGCCGGGGGTGGCCGCGCTGGTCGGAGTAGGTCCGCGGGCCGCCCCAGTACTGCTCCAGGAACAGCCGCAGGCGGTCCTCGGCCGGGCCGAGGTCCTCCTCCGGGTACAGCGGCCGCAACACCTCGTCCCGGGCGACCTCCTCGTAGAACCGGTGGACGATCCGGTGGAAGACCGGGGCGCCACCCACCTCGGCGTAGAAGTTCTGCGGTGCACTCACGCCGACCAGTCTCCCAGGAGTCGTCAGTTCTGCTTCTGCGCCTGGCCGTCGAAGGCCGCGCCGGGGAAGACCATCGGCCGCGGGATGCCGTGGTCGTCGAAGGCGTCGGTGATCGCGCCGTTGAGCGCGCGCTGCACCGCCCACTGCCGGCCGGGGCTGACCCGTACGGTGATCCGCAGCGTGACGCCCTCCGGGCCGATCTTGTCGACGCCGAGCACCTCGGGGGCCTCCAGCACGTCACCGGCGATGTCGTCCTGGGAGGCGCGCTCGGTGGCGGTGCTCCCGGCCAGCTCGGTGGCCTCCTCGACGTCGGCGTGGTGCGCGATCGGCAGGTCGACCACCGCGACCGCGTAGCCCTGGCTCATGTTGCCCACGCGCAGGATCTCGCCGTTGCGGACGTACCAGACGGTGCCCTTGATGTCGCGGATCGTGGTGATCCGCAGGCCGACCGCCTCGACGGTGCCGACGGCCTCCCCGACGTCGACGACGTCGCCGACGCCGTACTGGTCCTCCAGCAGCATGAACATGCCGGACAGGAAGTCGCGCACCAGGTTCTGCGCACCGAAACCGATGGCGAGCCCGATCACCCCGGCACCGGCCAGCAGCGGGCCCAGCGGGTAGCCGAGCTCGTTCATCACCATCATCACCGCGACGAGCAGCACGACCGCCGAGACGATCGAGCGCAGCACCGAGCCGATCGTGCGTGCCCGCTGCGCCCGTCGCTGGGTGCCCGGGTCCGCCGCCGGCGCGACGGCGGCGCCGCCACCCGGACGCAGCCGGCGGGCCCGGCCCACCAGCGCGGTGAACCGGCCGTTGGTGGCGCCGTCGACCATCCGCGCGATCGCCCGGTGCGCCAGCCACCGGAACAGCACCGCGACCACGACGATCACGGTGATCGCCACGGTCCTGCTGACCAGGGTGTCCGCGTGCTGGGCCAGGAAGTCGTTGCTGGTCCAGCGGTAGAGCGTGGCGCACCACGAACCGGCGTCCTGCACGCAGTCCGGTATCAGGGTCACGTTCTGCAGGGGTACGTCGGGCAGCACGACGGGGGTCACGAGTCCTCCTCGGGGGCGGTGAGGGCTGCGTCGGAACCCCCGAGGCTACGTCACCCTCCGGTGTGACGACGGTCGCGCACGTGGTCCGGAACCGACTGGTGTCCGTGCAGGTCAGGGGCGGTTTCCGGAGGCCCGGCGACGGTCCGCAGCGGCACCACGCCGGCCCAGGCGAGACCGGCCGCGACGTCGGCCTCGTCGTCGGACGGCGGCCCGGAGCGGCTCTTCACGCTGGCCTCGGTCAGATCGAGCGCGAACACCGCGGTGGCGGCCAGCTCCCGGCGGTCCGGGCGGCGGGCGTGGTCCCACGCGCCCGGGGTGAGGTGCTCGACGATCACCCGCAGCGCGTGCAGACGTTCGTCGTCCCCGGTGACGCGGCGGGCGTCGCCGTGGACGACCGCGCTGCGGTAGTTCATCGAGAAGTGCATCAGTGCGCGGGCGTGCACGATGCCGTCGAGGTGGGTCACGGTCACGCAGCACGGCAGCGTGTCCCCGGCCAGGTAGCGGGCCCCGGACGAGCCGTGCAGGTAGAGCGTGTCGCCGTCGCGGCCGTAGGCGGTCGGGAGGACGACGGGCGCGCCGTCGCGGACGAAGCCCAGGTGGGCGACGAGGCCGTCGTCGAGGACCGCGTGCAGGTCGGAGCGGTCGACGGCGGCCCGGTCGCGCATGCGGCCCAGGGTGCTGCGGGTGGTGGGGGAGAGCGTCACCCCCCGAGGATGGCCGTCGGCAGTGGCATCCTGGAACGGCCACTTCCGCTCGTGAACGAAAGGCCACTGTGCAGGATCTCCCGATCGTCCTCGACCGCTCCGGGGCGACGCCGCTGGCGGTCCAGCTCGCCGACGGCCTGCGCGCCGCGGCCGCCGGCGGGGCACTACGGCCCGGCGACCGGCTGCCGTCGACCCGCGGGCTCGCGACGACGCTGCGGGTGAGCCGGACGGTCACCGCCGCGGCCTACGACCAGCTGCTCGCCGAGGGCTGGGTCACCGGCCGGGTCGGAGCGGGGACGTTCGTGACCGCGGTCCCCGGGCCCGCCCCCACGGGCCCGGCCGCGCCCGCCGGGCCCCCGCCGCAGGCCGAGCCGTCGGTGCTGGACCCGGGGCGGCCGTGCGTCGCGGCGCTGGACCCCGCGATGTGGCGCCGCGCCTGGCGGGCCGCCGCCGATCCGCCCCCGGACGACCGGCCCCGCGCCGACGGGCTGCCCGCGTTCCACGACGCCGTCACCGGCCACCTGCTGCGCCACCGCGGCCTCACCCCGCCCGCGGACACCGTGCTGACCACCGCCGGGACCTCCGCCGCCGTCGCCGAGCTGGCCCGGCTGCTGCCGGCAGGCGCGACCGTCGCCGTCGAGGAGCCGGGCTACCCGCGCGCGGTCACCGCGCTGCTGGCGGCCGGGCTGCGGGTCGTCGGCGTACCCGTGGACGACGACGGCCTGGTCGTCGACGCCGTCCCGGCCGGCTGCGCGGCGGTCTACACCACGCCCGCGCACCAGTTCCCGACCGCGGTGCGCCTGTCCGCCGCCCGCCGGGTCGCCCTGGTCGGGCGCGCCCGCGCCGAGGACTTCCTGGTCATCGAGGACGACTACGACGGCGAGCTCCGCTACGACGTCGCCCCGCTGCCCCTGCTCGCCGCCCTCGCACCCGGCCACGTCGTGCACCTGGGCACCGCGAGCAAGATCCTCAGCCCGACGCTCGGGGTCGGCTGGGCGGTCGCGCCGCCCGCCGTCGTCGACGCGTGGCGGGACCTGCGCGCCCGGACCGGCACCCGGCCGTCGCCCGCGGGGCAGCTGGTCCTCACCGCGCTCGCCGCACACGGCGACCTGTCCCGGCACCTGCGACGGCTGCGCCGCGAGCTCCGAGAGCGGCGGGCCCTGGTCCTGGACGCCGCCCGCACGGCGGGCTGGGCCGCGCAGGGGGACCCGGCCGGGGCACACCTCGTGCTCCGCCCGCCCGAGGGGGAGCGGGCCGCGATCGCCGCGGCCGCCCGGCGGGGCGTCGCCGTGCGCGGGCTGGCCGACTACCACCGGGACGGACCCGGCACGTCCGGCCTGGTCGTCGGGTACGCCGCCGGGACCCGGGCCGAGCTGACCGCCGCACTGGCGGCGCTGGTGGGGTGAGCGGCCCCCCGGGCCGACGCCCGGCTGCGCGCCCCCGCGGAGCCGCCGCCTACCCTCGGGCCCCATGAGTGCCGACCGGGTGAAGGTCGCCGTCGTCTTCGGCGGCCGCAGTTCCGAGCACGCGATCTCGTGCGTGTCCGCGGGCAGCGTGCTGACCCACCTCGACCCGGAGCGGTTCGAGGCGGTCCCGGTCGGGATCACCCCGGACGGCGCGTGGGTGGTCGGCCCGTCCGACCCCGCCCGGCTGGCGATCTCCGGTCGCGAGCTGCCCGAGGTCGACGGGACCGCCGAGGCCCTGGTGCTGCCCGGCGAGCCGGGCCGCGGCCTGGTCCGCCTCGACGCGCGCGAGGCGCTGACCTCGGTCGACGTCGTCTTCCCGATCCTGCACGGGGCCTTCGGCGAGGACGGCACCATCCAGGGTCTGCTGGAGATGGCCGGGCTGCCCTACGTCGGCGCCGGCGTGCTGGCCTCCGCGGTCGGCATGGACAAGGAGTTCGCGAAGAAGCTGCTGCGCGCCGAGGGACTGAACGTCGCCGACGGCGTCGTGCTCCGCCCCGGCACCGACATCGGGTTCGCCGACCGCGACCGGCTCGGGCTGCCGCTGTTCGTGAAGCCGGCCCGCGCCGGGTCCTCGATGGGCGTCACCCGGGTCACCGACCCGGCCGCGCTCGACGCCGCCGTCGCCGAGGCCCGCCGGCACGACCCGAAGGTGCTCGTCGAGGCCGCCGTGCCCGGCCGCGAGATCGAGTGTGCGGTGCTGGAGTTCCCCGACGGCAGCGTCCGCGCCAGCCTGCCCGCCGAGCTGCGCTACAACGGCGAGTTCTACGACTTCGAGTCCAAGTACCTCGACACCTCCGAGCTGCAGATCCCCGCCAAGCTCGACGACGAGATCACCGAGTCGCTGCGCTGGAAGGCGATCACCGCGTTCCGCGCGCTCGACGTGCAGGGCCTGGCCCGGGTCGACTTCTTCGTCACCGACGACGGCGACATCACCGTCAACGAGGTCAACACCATGCCCGGGTTCACCCCGAGCTCGGCGTTCCCGAAGATGTGGGCGGTCACCGGGCTCGACTACTCCGAGCTGCTCAGCACGATGGTCGACACCGCGCTGGCCCGCGGGACCGGGCTGCGGTAGCTACCGGACCCGCACCGGCTGCGGCGGGAGGGTGTCGACGACCGCGTCGGACACCGCCTGCAGCGGCCCCGGACCGGTCTCCGCGGGCGCGGACAGCTCCAGGTACACCCCGCGGTCGACGACGGCGTAGGTCGTCGCGAGCGCGCCCTGCGGGGTCGCCAGCGGCAGCCAGCTCACCCCGTTGACCACGATCAGCGGCGAGGTCGGCCCCAGCTCGGCCGGCCGTTCGGTGCCGCAGCGCAGCACCACCGGCTCCGGCTCGGCGACCCACGCCCGCGCGCCGGGGACCGGCGGGTCGATCTCGCGCGGCGCGAGGTCCCCGGTGTCGCCGGGGATGCCCGCCCCCAGCGCGCGCAGCACCGCGTCGCACGACGTCGACGACGCCTGCGGTGCGGCCTGCGCGGGCAGCTCCAGGGGGCCGGTGTCCGGCCCCGTCGTCAGGCGGGCCCAGACCGCGAGCCCCGCCACGACGAGGGCGAGCAGCAGGGGCAGCGCGATCGCCACCACGACCGGTGGTGACACGCGTGCCCCTGCCACGTCTCCGCCCGTCTCAGCTGAGCTTGACCACGGGGCAGGTGAGCGTCCGGGTGATCCCGTTGACGTTCTGCACCCGGGCCACGACCAGCCGGCCGAGCTCGTCGACGTCGTCCGCCTCGGCACGCACGATCACGTCGTACGGGCCGGTGACGTCCTCGGCCGAGACGACGCCCGGCAGACCCCCGATCTCGGAGGCGACGGAGGCGGCCTTGCCGACCTCGGTCTGGACGAGGATGTATGCCTGCACCACGGCGTGCCCCTTTCCGGTAACTGCCGACCTGCCGGATGGTTGGCGGCAGGAATGTCGGACGCAGAACCTACCGGAGGCCGCCCCCGTGTCCCCATCCGCGATCACGCCCGAGGGCGGTTCCGAGACCGGTGTCTCACTCCGGGAGGTCGGTGAGTTCGCACTGATCGACCGGGTCACCACGGACCGTGTCCAACCGGCTACGACGGAGCTCGGGCCCGGGGACGACTCGGCCGTCGTCACCGCCGCTGACGGGCGGGTCGTCGCCTGCACCGACGTGCTCGTCGAGGGCGTGCACTTCCGGCTCGACTGGTCGAGCCCCGAGCAGGTCGGGCGCAAGGCCGCCGCCGCGAACCTGGCCGACATCGCCGCGATGGGGGCGGTGCCGACGTCGCTGCTGGTGGGGCTGGCCTGCCCCTCGTCGACGCCCGCGGCCCAGCTGGAGCAGCTGGCCGACGGGCTGTGGGCCGAGGCCCGCTCGACCGGTGCCGGGCTCGTCGGGGGCGACCTGACCTCGGCGCCGGTGATCGTCGTCTCGGTGACGGCGCTGGGGGACCTGCAGGGCCGGGCCCCGGTGCTGCGCTCCGGTGCGCGGGCGGGAGACCGGGTCGCGGTCTGCGGGCGGCTGGGCTGGTCCGCGGCCGGGCTGGCGGTGCTCGGGCGCGGGTTCCGCTCCCCGGCGGCCCTGGTCGACGCGCACCGGGTCCCGGAACCGCCCTACTCCGCCGGTCCGCAGGCCGCCGACGCCGGCGCCACGTCCATGATCGACGTCTCGGACGGCCTGCTGGCCGACCTGGCACACGTCGCGCGAGCCTCGGGGGTGGCGCTGCGGCTGCGGTCGCGGGCGTTCACGGTGGCCCCGCGGATGGCGGAGATCGCGTCCGCGCTGGGCCTGGACCCGCTGCGCTGGGTCCTGACCGGCGGTGAGGACCACGCGCTGGCGGCGACCTTCCCCGGGGACGCGCCGCTGCCCGAGGGGTGGACCGAGGTCGGGGCCGTCGAGGCGCCCGACGCCGACGGGCCGGGCGTCACGGTCGACGGCCGTCCCTACGACGGCGCCGCCGGTTGGGTCCATTTCTCCCGCTACTGAGACACCCGACATACGGCGACGGCCCGGTCCCCGGAGGGGGACCGGGCCGTCGGCCGGGATCGGGGTCAGGCGCCGCGCCGCCAGAACAGCAGGACCCGGCGCAGCCGGCTGCGCAGGGTCGGGTGACCGGGCACGGACCGCTGCGGGGCCGGGAACTGCCGGAACTCCGCGGGCGGCGGGGTCAGGTGGGCCGCCGGGAGGGTGGGCGGGTCCATCGCGACCAGGGTCTGCGGGAAGTGGCGCGCATCGGGCGACGGGGTCTTCTCGGGGTGCACGGTCGTCTCCTCCACGGCCGGTCCATCGCTCGCGGTGGTCGGATCGTTACCGACGGCCTGCTGCATCTCCGGCCTCCTCACGGTCTCGGGCGGGGCGCACCGCCGGGACCCGTACCCGCCGGGGCCGGGGTCCACCCGCGCGGGCCGCATCCGGTGCGGGCCACCAGCCGGGCCCGGGAGGGGAGCGCGGGGCGGCGGTGCCTGCACACCCAGGGTACCGACGTGACGTGCGCCGGAGACGTGTGCGGTGGCTCACCCGGCACGCCGTCGGACACCCGGGTGCTCGCTACGGTGAGTGCCGAGCAGGTGGGACGAGTGGACGGAGCGGGCGTGTCGGGGCTGGTGGCGGTGGTGGCGTGGGCCGCCCTGGCGGGGTGGATCGCCGCCGGTGTGCTGCTCGTGCTGGCCCACCGGCGGCTGGAGCAGCTCGAGCGGGAGCACACCGCCCGCAAGTGGGACATCGTCGCGCTGCGTGCGGAGCTGCGGGCGCTGCACCGGCGGCCGGACGAGCCGTCCGACCCCGCCGTGTCCGACCCCGGGGTCCCGGTCCCGGCCGGCGGGACGCCCGGACGTACCCGGACGGCCGGCGCCACGGCATGGCGCCGGTCGCACCGGCGCCCGGTGGGCCGTACCCGGCGGCGCCCCCTCCTGAACGGGGCGGGTCAGCGCTGCGGCACCGCCGCCCCGCGGATGCTCGCGTCCAGCAGCTGCACCGGGTGCAGCAGCGGCACGTCGGCGAAGTCCTCGTTCGGCAGGTACTTGCCGATCTGCAGCAGGCAGCCCGGGTTCGCGGTGACCACGACGTCCGGCTTCGCGTCGCGGATCTTCTCCGCCTTCCGCACGCCCAGGTCGGCGGCCGCGTCCGGCTTCACCATGTTGTAGATGCCGGCCGAGCCGCAGCACAGCGACGCCTCGGCGATGTCGACGAGCTCCAGCTCGGGGATCGTCCGGAGCACCTCGCGGGGCTGGGTGCGGACGCCCTGGGCGTGCCCGAGGTGACAGGCGTCGTGGTAGGCGACGCGGCCGGTGACCGGGGTGCGCGGGGCGCGGGGGCCGCCGTCGTCCTCCCGGGAGTACAGCTCGGCCAGGACCTCGTGGACGTCGCGGCAGCGGGCGGAGAAGCGCGCCGCGCGGTCGGCCCAGGCGGGGTCGTCGGCGAGCAGGTGGCCGTAGTCCTTCATCGACGAGCCGCAGCCCGCGACGTTGGTGACCACCGCGTCGACGTCGAGGGTCTCGAAGCGGGCGATGGTGCGCCGGGCCCGGTCCAGCGCGGACTCCTCGCGCCCGGCGTGCACCTCGAGCGCGCCGCAGCACTGCTGGTCGCGGGGGACGAGCACGTCGCAGCCCTCGGCGGCGAGCACCCGCACGGTGGCCTCGTTGACCCGGTGGAAGAACACGTCCTGCACGCAGCCGGTGAGCAGCGCGACCCGGGCCCGGCGGGTGCCGACCGCGGGGGTGTGCACCGGGAGCGTCGCGAACGCCTCGCGCACCGAGACCGGCGGCAGCAGCGACTCCATCGCCGCGAGCTGACCGGGCAGCTTCTCGGCGAGCCTCCGGATCGCGGGGACCTTCCGCAGCTGCTGGTACAGCGCGCCGGGCAGGGCGGCCGCCCGCAGCCGTCGCTTGTAGGGGAACAGCGCGAAGATCGCGTCGCGGAACAGCTTGTCCGACGCGGTGCGGGGCACGTTGCGCTCGATCTGTGGGCGCACCGACTCCAGCAGCTTGTCGTACTGCACCCCGGACGGGCAGGCGGTCACGCACGCCATGCAGCCCAGGCAGTTGTCCATGTGCTCGGTGAACGGACCGTCGAGGCCGATGTCGCCCTTCTCGGCCAGGTCCATCAGCAGGATCCGGCCGCGCGGGGAGTCCATCTCCTCGCCCCACAGCACGTAGGTGGGGCAGGTCGGCAGGCAGAAGCCGCAGTGGACGCAGTCGTCGAGCAGCTCGCGCTGCGGCGGGTGGACGTCGTCGAACGCGCTCGGGCCCTGCTGGGGGATCTTGGTCTCGGCCGCCCCGGTCGGGGTGCCTGCGGGCTCGTGGGTGCTCGTCATGCGTGCCTCACATCCAGGGGGCGAAGCGACCGGCGGCGAACCGGGCCTCGGGGTCGAGCTGCGTCTTGACGGCCCTGAGCAGGGCGAGTGCGGACGGTGCGGGGCCCCACGCGGGGGCGTCGAGGGCCTCGGGCCGGTCACGCAGCACGCTGGTGCCACCGACCGCGGCGACGGCGTCGTGCACCTCCGCGACGGCGGCCCCCGGCACGGTGACGGTCGCGACGCCGGTCGCGAGGCCGGCCGTGACGGCGGTGGCGGGCAGCTGCTCCACCAGCGGCGCCAGCCGGGTCGGGGCGCACCCGATCCGGACGACGGCGCCGTCGAGGGCGGGCCCGTCGCCGTCACCGCCGGCGTGCGGACCGTCGGTCAGCGACGTGTGGACGTCCCACGCGTCCGCGCCCGCCTCCCGGGCGTCGGCGCCGAGCAGCTCGCGCAGCCGCGCGACCCGCGCGGGCAGGGTCTCCGCGCCGCCCTCCAACCGGACCAGCAGGCGTGCCGGGTCACCGGAGACCCACTCGACGGCGATCGGCTCCAGCGGGCTGGCCATCAGCTCCAGCACCCGCGACGCGGCCTCGGCCACCGGGCCGTCGACGCTCACGCAGGCGACGGCCTTCGGGACCGGGTGCAGCCGCAGGACGACCTCGACCAGCGGGCCGAAGGTGCCGTAGGAGCCGTGCATCAGCTTGGCCATGTCGTAGCCGGCGACGTTCTTGATGACGTGCCCGCCGGAGCGGACCATCGTGCCGTCGGCGAGTACCGAGGTGGTGCCGATGACCAGGTCCCGCAGACCGCCCCAGACCAGGGCGGACGGGCCGGCGTCGGCGGTGGCGAGCAGCCCGCCGACCGTGGCGCCGCGGTCGACCCGGGCGGCGTCGAACGCGAGGCGCTGACCGTGCTCGGCCAGCTGCTCCTGCAGCGCGCGGACCGGGGTCCCGGCGTGCACCGAGACGGTCATGTCACCCGGGTTGTGGTGGATCACCCCGGACAGCGCGGAGAAGTCGAGCGTCGCGGCGACGTCGTCGGCGGGTCGTCCGGCCCAGCCGGTGGCGGTGCCGGCGCCGGTGATCGCGAGGCGGCCGGGGGTGTCCAGGACGGCGTCCCGGACCTCCTTCGCCGAGGTGGGGCGCAGCGTGGTGGGAGCAGCGCGTGTCATGTCGTCGGGCCCTTCCGGGTCTCGTACGGGTCGGTCGGACAGGTCGGCCGGACGGGTCACAGCCGTTCGATCAGGCCCGCCTCCTCCAGCGGGTGCGGCCGGTAGAGCCCCGGCTTCTCGCCGCACAGCCGCGGGCTGGGCAGGAGCTTGCCGGGGTTGCAGATGTGGTCGGGGTCGAAGCCGTCGCGGATGCGGCGCATGACGGCCAGGTCGTCCTCCCCGAACATCCGCGGCATCGAGCAGGCCTTGTCGGTGCCGATGCCGTGCTCGCCCGACAGCGAGCCGCCCATCTCGACGCACAGCTCCGCGATCTGCGCCGACAGGTGCTCGGCCTGCTCGGTCTGGCCCTCGGCGGCGGAGAACAGGACCAGCGGGTGCAGGTTGCCGTCGCCGGCGTGGAAGACGTTCGCGACGCGCAGCCCGGCCTCGGAGCCCATCTCGTCGATCCGCTCGAGGATCTCGGCGAGCCGGGTCCGGGGGACCACGCCGTCCTGGACGATGTAGTCCGGCGAGATCCGGCCGACCGCGGCGAACGCGGCCTTGCGGCCCCGCCAGATGTTCGCGCGCTCCTCGGGGGAGCCCGCGATGTGCAGCCGGGTGCAGCCGTGCCGGTCGCAGATCTCCTTGACCAGCGCGAACTGCTCCTCGCACTCCTCGACGGTCCCGTCCAGCTCGACGACGAGCGCGGCCGGGGTGTCGAGGGAGTAGCCGGCGCCGGTGGCGCCCTCGGCGGCCTCGATGGCCAGCGCGTCCATCATCTCGACCGCGGCGGGCACGATCCCGGCCGCGACGATGTCGGAGACGACCCGGCCGCCCGCCGACACCGACGGGAAGTCCGCCAGCAGCGTCCGCATGACCTCGGGGGTGCGCAGCAGCCGGACGGTGACCTTCGTGACGATGCCGAGCGTGCCCTCGGAGCCGAGGAACACCCCGCGCAGGTCGGGCCCGGACTGCTCCATCGTGTCCGAGCCGAGGGTGACCACCTCGCCGTCGGGGAGCACGACCTCCATCGACAGCACGTGGTTGGTGGTGAAGCCGTACTTGAGGCAGTGCGCGCCGCCGGAGTTCTCCGCGACGTTGCCGCCGATCGTGCACACCTGCTGGCTCGACGGGTCCGGGGCGTAGTAGAGCCCGTACGGCGACGCGGCCGCGGTGATCTCCAGGTTCGTGACGCCCGGCTCCAGCACCGCGCGCCGGTTCTCCGGGTCGACCTCGAGCACCCGGTTGAGCCGGTTCAGCCCGATGACGACGCCCTCGGCCACCGGCAGCGCGCCGCCGGACAGGCCGGTCCCGGCGCCGCGGGCGACGAACGGGATCCGGTGCCGGGCGCAGATCCGCACGCAGCCGGCGACGTCGTCGGCGGTGCGGGGCAGCAGGACCAGCTCGGGGACGACCCGGCTGCCGGTCAGGCCGTCGCACTCGTAGGTGCGGGTACGGACCGGGTCGTCGAGCACGTCCGCCGCGCCCAGGAGGGCGACGAACTCGTCGTGGATGGAGCGGGCCAGAGGCATCGCTGCACTCCCTTGCTGCGCGTGGCGGGGCTCACGGGAGGGTACGTCGACCCCGTGACGGTCCGCGCTCTGCGAACGGAGGGGGACCGCCACCACTTCCGTGATGCGGAAAAGATAATCCACTGGTAGAAATACGACCAGTCCCGTCATCCACGCAGAGAGGGTGGTCACAGATGGCCGACACCGCCGGCCTGCAGGTCGAGGAGCACCTGAAGTCCTTCGTCGAGGGCGAGCTCCTGTCCGACGTCGACCTCACGGCGGACGACTTCTGGGCGACCCTCACCAGGCTCCAGGAGCGCTTCGCCCCGAGGATCGCCGACGCACTGGCCCGTCGCGACGAGATCCAGTCGCGCATCGACGAGTGGCACCGCGAGCACGGGGTCGGGTCGGTCGAGGAGTACGAGAAGTTCCTCACCGACCTCGGCTACCTGCTCCCCGAGCAGTCGCCGACCATCGGCGTGGACCGGGTCGACCCGGAGATCGCCGAGGTCCCCGGCCCGCAGCTGGTCGTGCCCTCCACCGTCCCGCGCTACGCGCTCAACGCCGCCAACGCCCGCTGGGGCTCGCTGTTCGACGCCTTCTACGGCACCGACGCGCTCCCGCAGGACGGCGAGCTCGCGAAGGGCTACGACGAGCGCCGCGGCGCGCAGGTGATCACCGCCGCCGACGAGCTGCTCGACGAGCTGTTCCCGCTCGCGAAGGGCAGCCACGCCGACGCCACCGCCTACCGGGCCTCGACCGACGGGCTCGTCGTCGACACCACCTCGAACGGCACGGTCGGGCTCGCCGACACCGCGCAGTTCGCCGGGTTCCGCCCGGTCGACGGCGACGGCCGCGGCGCGGTCCTGCTGACCCGTAACGGGCTGCACCTGGAGATCACGATCGACCCGACCACCCAGGTCGGCACCCAGCACCATGCCGACGTCGCCGACGTCGTGCTCGAGTCCGCGGTCACCACGATCGTCGACCTCGAGGACTCCGTCGCGACCGTGGACGGCGAGGACAAGGCGCTGGCCTACCGCACCTGGCTCGGGCTGCTGCGCGGCGACCTGACCGCCGAGTTCCGCAAGGGCGGGAAGACCGTCACCCGCCGGGTCAACCCGGACCGCGAGTACACCGCGCCCGACGGCTCCGACCTCACCCTGCCCGGGCGCTCGCTGATGCTGGTCCGCAACTGCGGCCACCACATGACGACCAACGCGGTGCGCACCGCCGACGGCACCGAGGTCGCCGAGGGCGTGCTCGACGCGCTCGTCTCGGCCGTCGCCGGGCTCTACGACCTGCAGGGGAAGGGCCCGCACACCAACTCCCGCGCGGGCAGCGTCTACATCGTCAAGCCCAAGCAGCACGGGCCCGAGGAGGTCGCGCTCACCGTCGAGCTGTTCGGCGCCGTCGAGGAGGCCCTCGGGCTGCAGGCGAACACCCTCAAGATCGGCATCATGGACGAGGAGAAGCGGACCACGGTCAACCTCTCCGCCTGCATCGCCGAGGCCGCGAACCGGGTCATCTTCGTCAACACCGGCTTCCTCGACCGGACCGGCGACGAGATCCACACCTGCTTCACCGCGGGCCCGGTCCTGCGCAAGGGCGACATGAAGACGACGACGTGGCTCACGACCTACGAGGACCGCAACGTCGACGTCGCGCTCGCCGCCGGGTTCGCGCACTCCGCGCAGGTCGGCAAGGGCATGTGGGCCAAGCCCGCCGCGATGGCCGAGATGATCGAGCAGAAGATCGGCCACCCGAAGGCCGGCGCGAACTGCGCCTGGGTGCCGTCGCCGACCGCCGCGACCCTGCACGCGCTGCACTACCTGCGCGTCGACGTGCACGGGGTGCAGGACGAGATCGCCTCCCGCACCACCGCCGACCGTCGCAAGCTGCTCGAGGTCCCGGTGACCGACGCGTCGTCGCTGTCGGCGCAGGACGTGACCCACGAGCTGGAGACCAACGCCCAGTCGATCCTCGGCTACGTGGTGCGCTGGGTCGGCATGGGCATCGGCTGCTCCACCGTGCCGGACCTGGAGGGCGTCGGGCTGATGGAGGACCGCGCCACCCTGCGGATCTCCGCGCAGCTGGTCGCGAACTGGCTCCAGCACGGCGTCGTCGACGAGGGGACGGTGCGCGACACCTTCGCCCGGATGGCCGCCGTGGTCGACGAGCAGAACGCCGGTGAGGACGGCTACCCCGCGATGGCGAAGGATCTGGAGTCCAGCGAGTCGTTCCAGGCCGCGCTGGAGCTGGTGTTCAGCGGGGCGACCGAGCCCAACGGCTACACCGAGCGGACGCTCACCCGCTGGCGTCAGCGGGCCAAGGCCGCGGCCTAGGCCGCACCACCACCGTCGACGACGACGCCCCCGGGACCGGTTCCCGGGGGCGTCGTCGCGTTCCGAGGAGGAGACCGATCGTGAAGCCGTGGATGCGGCCGGCCGCCGTGCTGTTCGGCGTCGGCTACGGCGCCAACCAGTTCAGCCCGCTGATGGTCATGTACCGCGAGCAGGGGCACTACTCGGCGACCGTGGTCGCCGCGTTCTTCGGCGTCTACGTGCTCGGTCTCGCCCCGGGCCTGCTCGTCGGCGGGCCCGCGTCGGACCGCTGGGGCCGCCGCCGGGTGCTGCTGCCCGCGACGGCCGCGTCGATCCCGGCCAGCGCCGTCCTCGCCCTCGGTGCGTTCTCCGAGGTACTGCTCTTCGCCGGACGGCTGCTGTTCGGCGTGTGCGTCGGCGTCGCGATGGCGGTGGCGACGACGTGGGTCAAGGAGCTGTCCGGGCCCGGACAGGGCGCCCGGCGCGCCGCGCTCGCGCTCACCGCCGGGTTCGGGCTCGGCCCGCTCGTCGCCGGGCTGCTCGCGCAGTTCGCGCCGCTGCCGATGGAGCTGCCCTACCTGGTGCACATCGTCCTGACGGTGCCGGTCACCTGGTGGCTGCTCGCCGCGCCGGAGACGGTCGAGCCGGGCCGTTCCCGGTCCTGGCTGAAGGATCTGCGCGTCCCCGCCGTCGCGCACCCGCGGTTCGTGTGGCTGGTGCTGCCCGCCGCGCCGTGGGTGTTCGGGGCGGCCGCGCTCGCCTACGCCGTGCTGCCGACCACGCTCGACGGGATCACCGAGGGGTGGGGGCTGCTCGTCGCGACACTGCTGACCGCCGTCGCGCTCGGCTGCGGGGTCCTGGCCCAGTCCGCCGCGCGTCTCGTGGACGCCCGCTCGCCGCTGGCCGCGACCCGGGTCGGGCTCGCACTCGTCGTCGCGGGGACGCTCGTCGCCGCCCTCGCGGCGGGCCTGCCCAGCGTCCCGGCCGCCGTCGTCGCGGCCGCGCTGCTCGGCGCCGGCTACGGGTTCGTGTTGCTGTCCGGGCTGCAGGAGGTCCAGCGGATCGCCGCGCCGGAGCACCTGGCCGGGCTGACCGCGGTGTTCTACTCGCTGACCTACGTCGGGTTCCTGCTGCCGATGCTGCTCTCGGCCCTGACGGGGGTCACGGGGTACCCGGTGCTGCTGCTCGTCGTCGCCGCGGTGCAGGCGGTGTGCCTGGGCCTGGTGTGGGTGGGGGCGCGCCGGGTGGCGCCGGTCGCGGCGGAGCAGCCGGCGGTGGCCTGACCCGCGGTCACACTCCGGTGCGTCGCCGCATCGGCCACCCGTCTCACGTGCGCCGACGATCGGTTGATCGCTGTTCGCGCGCTGATCCGCTCCGCGCGCACGTCCGGGCACGCTCGGACGGCGGATCACCGCGCGCGGTGCGGATCACGCCACCGGCCGAGGATCGACCCGATGTCCACCCCGGGACGGAGGCGGCCACCGGCCGTCGCTCGTACCGTCGGACGGGTGACCACCACCACCGGTCCCGACGCCACGGACCTGCCGCGCCTCCCGTTCCCGCGCCACGACGTCCTCGAGCTCCCGCCGCTGTTCGCCCGGCTGCGGGAGCGGTCCCCGATCACCCCGGTCCGGACCCCGGCCGGCGACGTCGCGTGGCTGGTCACCGGCTACGACGAGGCCCGCGCCCTGTTCGCCGACGACCGGCTCGGCCGCAGCCACCCCGAGCCGGAGCGGGCCGCGCGCATCTCCGACTCGATGATCTTCGGCGGGCCGAGCGGCGACTCACCGGAGACCGAGCGCGCGAACCACACCCTCATGCGCAAGCTGCTCGCGCCCGCGTTCTCCGCGCGCCGGATGCGCAGGCTCTCCGGGCACGTCGCGGAGCTGGTGGCCCGGCAGCTCGACGTCGTCGAGGCCGCCGGTCCCGGCGCCGACCTGCACGAGCTGTTCTCCTTCCCGCTGCCGGTGCTGGTCATCTGCGAGCTGCTCGGCGTCCCCTACGACGACCGCGAGGAGTTCCGGCGCTGGTCCGGTGAACTCGGGCTGCTCCACGACCGGCCCCGTGCCGAGGCCGCCGCGCAGGCGCTGTTCGCCTACGTCCGCGGCCTGATCGACCGCAAGGACGACGAGCCGGGGGAGGACGTCCTGTCCGACTTCGCCGCGCTCGGCTCGGAGCCCGCACAGCGCGACGGCCTCGCCCGTCTCGGTGCCGGGCTGCTGTTCGCCGGGCACGAGACCACGGTCGGGCGGATCGACACCGGCACCGTCCTGCTGCTGGACCGCCCGGGGGAGTGGGCGGCGCTCGCCGCGGACCCGGAGCGCGCCGCGGGGGCGGTCGAGGAGGTCCTGCGGCTGGCCGTGCCCAGCGGGGGCAACGGCGGCATCCCGCGCTACGCCCACGCCGACGTCGACATCGCAGGGGTGCACATCCCGGCGGGCGACGCGATCCTGCTCGCCCCGGGCGCGGCGAACCGGGACCCGCGCCACTTCGACGGGGCCGCGGAGTTCGACGCCGACCGCAAGCCGACGCACCTCGCGTTCGGGCACGGGCCGTACTTCTGCGTGGGCGCGAGCCTGGCCCGGGTCGAGCTGACCGAGGTGTTCCGCGCGCTGCCCGCCCGGTTCCCGTCGCTGCGCCTGGCGGTGCCGCGCACCGAGCTGGAGCTGCGCTCGGACGTGCTCACCGGAGGGCTGCGCGCGCTGCCGGTCACCTGGGACCGATCATGAGGACGTGGGGGAACTCGAACTGCGGGTGGCGGGGCTCGACCATCCGGACGTGATGCCGCTGATGCGGCGGCTGCAGGCGTTCTACGGCGAGGTCTACGGCGACGGCGACGCCACCCCCGTCGACCCGGCCGACTTCCGGACCCCGTCCGGGTTGTTCCTGGTCGGCTACGACGACGGCGTCCCCGTCGCGACCGGGGCGTGGCGCGCCGTCGACGCCGACCCGGCCGACCCGGCGCGCCGCGACGGCGACGCCGAGCTGAAGCGGATGTACGTCGAGCCCGCCGCCCGCGGGCGGGGACACGCCCGGGCGGTGCTCGTCGCGCTGGAGCGTGCGGCGGCCGCCGCCGGGCGTCGTCGCATGATCCTCGAGACGGGTGACGGCCAGCCCGCTGCGATCGCGCTGTACGAGACCAGCGGATACCGTCGGACCAGCAACTTCGGTGCGTACCGGAACGACCCCCGCTCCCGGTGCTTCGCCAAACCGCTCCCGGCGTGAGCCTCGGTACGGTCACGGGCGAAACGTCCGGTTGCGCCGATAGGATGACCCCGGCGTCGTCGCCGCGTCCCTTCCGGTGATCGTGCGGCGGCCTCTTCCGGCGCTCCCCGGGTCCGGCCGTGACGTGAGCGGAACCGCTGGTCCGAACGACCCCGTGACTCCAGGAGGTGTCGGTGCTCGCCGTCGTGGCCGCCCATCTCGTCCTGGCGCTGTGCCTGCCCGCGCTCGCCCGGTACCACCGGCGGCTGGCGTTCGGCGCCGGCGCCGCCCTGCTCGCCGCCACGCTCGTGTGGGCGATGACGCAGGCCTCGACCGCGCTCTCCGGCGGGGTGACCGACCGCATCGAGTGGGCGCCCGAGCTGGGGCTGACGCTGAGCCTGCGGATGGACGCGCTCGCGATCGCGATGATCGTGCTCGTCTCCGGCGTCGGAGCGCTGATCATGATCTACGCGGCCTGGTACTTCGGGCCGCGCTCCACCGACGCGGCCCGCTCCGCGGCGCTGCTGGTCGCCTTCGCCGGGATGATGCTCGGCCTGGTCCTGGCCGACGACCTGCTGACCCTCTACGTGTTCTGGGAGCTGACGTCGCTGACGTCGTTCCTGCTCGTCGGGCAGGGCGGCCAGTACCGGGAGAACCGCCGCGCCGCGGTCCAGGCGCTCGTCGTGACCGTGTTCGGCGGGCTGGCGATGCTGCTGGGGATCGTGCTGCTGGGCCAGCTGGCCGGCACGTACTCGATCCCGGAGATCACCGCGGCCGCGACCTCCGGCACGCTCGCCCCCGACAGCCCGGTCGCGCTGTCGGTGTCGCTCGTGCTGATCCTGCTGGGCGCGCTGACCAAGTCCGCGCAGCTGCCGTTCCACCCCTGGCTGCCCTACGCGATGGCCGCCCCGACGCCGATCTCGGCGTACCTGCACGCGGCCTCGATGGTGAAGGCCGGGGTCGTGCTCGTCGCGCGGCTCGGGCCCGCGTTCTCGGTGCACCCCGTGTGGTGGGCGCCGGTCATGGTGCTCGGCCTCGCGACGATGGTGCTGGGCGGCTGGCGCGCGATGCGCCAGACCGACCTCAAGCGGCTGCTGGCCTTCGGCACCGTCTCCCAGCTCGGGTTCCTCATGGTGCTGTTCGGGTCCGGCTCGCGGGTGGCCGGGCTCGCCGGCATCGCGATGCTGCTGGCGCACGGCCTGTTCAAGGCGCCCCTGTTCATGGTGGTCGGGGCGATCGACAAGGCCTGCGGCACCCGTGACCTGCGGGAGCTGTGCGGGCTCGGGCGCCGCCGGCGCGGGCTGGCCGTCGTCGCCACGCTCGCCGGGCTGTCGATGGCGGGGCTCCCGCCGATGCTCGGCTTCGTCGGCAAGGAGGCCGCTTTCGAGGCGTTCGTGCTCGAGGGCGGCGTCCGCGGCTGGATCGCGGCGATCGGCCTGGTCGCGGGCTCGCTGCTGACCGTCGCCTACACCGCACGGTTCCTGTGGGGCGCGTTCTCCACCAAGGGGCTGCACCCCACCGGCGGCGACCCGGTCCCGCTCGGTCTGTCCGGCCCGGCGTGGCTGTGCGCGCTGACCGGGATCGCGGCCGGGTTCGCCGCGCCGCTGGTCCAGCAGCTCGCCGCCTCCTACGCCGCGTCGCTGCCTCCGCTCGGCGACGCCTACGCCGCCCGCTACGAGCTGGCCCTGTGGCACACCCCGGGGCTGCCGCTGCTGTTCACCGGCGTCGCGCTGGCTGGCGGGCTCCTCCTGCACCGCTACGGGCAGACCCTGACCGGGCACCTCTCGGTGCCGCACGTGTCCGCCCAGCGGGGGTACGAGGCCGTCGTGACCGGGCTGGAGCGCTCGGCGATCACGGTCACCGGCCGGCTGCAGATCGGCTCGCTGCCGGTCTACCTCGGCTGCATCCTCGCGACGCTGATCGCGCTGCCCGGCCCGGTCCTCGCCGTGACCGGCACGTTCCCGACCGACCAGGCGCCCTACCACTCGATCATGCAGGTCCCGGTCGGGCTGATGGTGATCGTCGCGGCGATCGCGCTGTGCCTGGCGCACCGCCGGTTCACCGCGGTGCTGCTGGTCGGCGCCGTCGGCTACGGCATCGGCGGCCTGTTCGTCATCGACGGTGCCCCCGACCTGGCGCTCGCCCAGTTCCTGGTCGAGACGCTCACCCTGGTGGCGTTCGTCTTCGTGCTGCGACGCCTGCCCGCCCACTTCGACGAGCCGGACAGCGAGCGCCGCGTCCGCGCCCCCAAGGCCGCGGTCGCCGCGGTCGGCGGCCTGCTCGTCGCGGGGATGGCCGTGGTGCTCTCCGGGGCCCGCACGCTGCCGCCGGCGACCACCGGGCCGTTCATCGCCGGCGCGCCGGAGGCCGGCGCGACCAACCTGATCAGCGCGATCCTGGTGGACTTCCGCGCGCTCGACACGGTCGGTGAGATCACCGTGCTGCTGATCTGTGCGTCCGGCACCGCGAGCCTGGTGCTCGCGACCCGTTACGACAAGAGGAAGGGCGGCAAGGTCGTGCGCAGCGGCTCGGGATCGCCGAAGCACGAGAAGGAGGTGCTCGGATGACGGCCTCGCAGGAGAAGCCCGCACCCCCGCCGGGGGACGCCGAGAGCTGGGCCCGGATGGACCAGCCCAGCGGGCGGTGGATGCTCCCCGGCACCTGCCCGGACGTCCGCGAGCGGACCCTCGTGCTGGAGGCCGCGGCCCGGCTGCTGTTCCCCGTGGTGCTGGTGTTCTCGGTGTTCCTGCTGCTGGAGGGCCACTACGGCCCCGGCGGCGGGTTCTCCGGCGGCCTGGTCGCCGGGCTCGCGTTCGTGCTGCGCCACATCGCGGGCGGCGACGACAACCTGGGCTCCCGGTTCCGGATCCGCCCGCCCGTGCTCGTCGGCACCGGGCTGATCGTCGCGGTGCTCACCGCACTGGCCCCGGTGGCCTGGGGCGACCCCGTGCTCGCCTCGGTCAAGTGGACGATCACCTTCGGCCCGTTCGGCTACCTCGACATCGTGAGCAGCCTGCTGCTCGACGTCGGCGTCTACCTGCTGATCATCGGCGTGGTGCTCGACCTGCTGCGCTCGCTCGGCTCCGGCATCGCTCGCGACGCCCGCGAGGCCGGCGAGGACGTCCCGGGCGGAGGTGGCCGCGGATGAACACCACGATCAACCTGAGCATGGCGATCGTGCTCGCGGTGCTGTACTCGGTCGGGTTCTACCTGCTGATGCAGCGGTCGCTGATGCGCATCCTGATCGGCATCGTGGTGCTCGGGCACGGCGCGAACCTGCTGCTGCAGGTCTCCGGCGGCCCGCCCGGCCGCGCCCCGATCCTCGACGCGGTGCTGCCCGAGCAGATCGCCGACCCGCTCCCGCAGGCGCTGGCGCTGACCGCCATCGTCATCACCTTCGCCCTGACCACGCTGCTGCTGGCGCTGGGCTACCGCTCCTGGGTGCTCGTCGGGCACGACGAGGTGCAGGACGACGTGGAGGACCGCCGCATCGCCGACCGGCAGAAGCCCAAGGGCGCGATGGAGGAGGGCACCGCGGACGAGACCGACGCCGAGCCCGAGGACACCGCCGACTCCCACGAGCTCGAGGAGGGCCGCAAGTGACCCCGCTGCAGGCCCTGGTCACGCTGCCGGTGCTGCTGCCCATGCTGGGCGCCGCGACCAGCGTCGTCGTCAGCCGCCGCGCCTCGGCCCAGCGGGTCATCGGCGTGGTGACCCTGGCGCTGGTGTGCGTCGTCGGCGCGGTGCTGCTGGTGGCCGCGGACACCTACGGGCCGGTCGTCGCCGAGCTCGGCGGCTGGCCCGCCCCGATGGGCATCGTGCTCGTCGCCGACCGGATGTCGGCGCTGCTGCTGCTCATCTCGTCGGTGGTGACGCTGGCGGTGCTGGTCTACGCGATCGACCAGCGGATCTCCGACTACGGCCGGGAGACCGCCAGCACCACTTTCCACCCGATCTTCCTGCTGCTGTCGACGGGTGTGTCGCTGGCCTACCTGACCGGCGACCTGTTCACCCTGTTCGTCGCGTTCGAGATCATGCTGGCGTCGAGCTACGTGCTCATCACCCGGCGGACGTCGGCGTCGCGGATCCGGTCCGGCATGACCTACGTGATCGTGTCGCTGACCTCGTCGCTGCTGTTCCTCACCGCGGTCGGGCTCGTCTACGCCGCCACCGGCACGGTCAACCTGGCCGACCTCGCCGGGCGGATGGGCGCGCTGCCGGAGGGCCTGCGCGCGGTGCTCGCCCTGGTGCTCATCGTGGTGTTCGGCATCAAGGCGGCGATCGTGCCGCTGCACTTCTGGCTGCCCGACAGCTACCCGAACGCCCCCGCCCCGGTCACCGCGCTGTTCGCGGGCCTGCTCACCAAGGTCGGCATCTACGCGCTGCTGCGCACCCAGACGCTGGTGTTCCCGCAGGACAGCCCGTCGACGCTGCTGCTGGTGATCGCCGCGGTGACGATGGTGGTGGGCGCGCTGGGCGCCGTCGCGCAGGACGACCTCAACCGGTTGCTGTCGTTCCTGCTGGTCAGCCACATCGGGTTCATGGTGTTCGGGCTCGCCCTGCACACCCCCGACGGCATCGCCGGGACCGGGCTCTACGTCGTCCACCACATCACGGTGCAGGCGACGCTGTTCCTGGTCAGCGGGCTCATCACCCGCCGGACCGGGACGGTGTCGATCTCCCAGATGGGTGGGCTGGCCCAGCAGGCGCCCCACCTGGCCGTGCTGTTCGCGATCCCCGCGATCACCCTGGCCGGGCTGCCCCCGACCTCGGGGTTCGTCGCGAAGCTCGCGCTGCTGCAGGCCGGTGCGGGCGCGGGCCTCGCCGGGGAGCTGGTCGCCGCCGTCGTCGTGCTGGCGAGCCTGCTGACCCTCTACGCCGTGGCCCGGGTCTGGGTGCGGGTGTTCTGGGGCGCCCCCAAGGAGCCCCTCGCTGACGACGACCCGAACGACGAGCTCGTCGTCGGGACCGCACGCAGCGCCCGCGGCATGTACGTCGGCGCGTCCGCGCTGGTCGTGGTCAGCGTCGCGATCGCGCTGTTCGCCGGCCCGCTGTCCGGGGTGACCGCCCGGGCCGGGGTGGACCTGCACGACCGGACCGGCTACACCGACGCCGTCCTCGGGCCGGGCGCCGACCCCGGCAGCGATGGGACCATCAGCGCCAGCGGACGGTCCGGCGGCGTCGACGGGAACGCGACCGTGCGGACCGCGGCCGGCGAGACCCCGGAGGTGACCCCGTGAGCGAGCAGACCCCGAGCCGCGGTGGCGCGGGCACGGCCGACGGACCGGACCCGCGCGAACTCGACGACGCCGAGACCTCCCCGGAGGCCGTCCGCGACCGCGAGATGGGCGCGGCCGAGGCGGGCGAGACACCCGAGACCGACCGCACCCCCGCCCGGGTGCCCCCGCCGGTCCCCGACACCGTCGCCGAGCCGATGGGCGGCTCCGCCCGCGGCGGGAGCGTGCGCCGGCGGATCCCGCAGGTGCTCGCGCTGGCGCTGGTCTGGGTGCTGCTGTGGGGGAGCGTGTCCCCGGCCGCGGTCGTCGGCGGGCTGCTCGTCGGCGCCGCGGTGACGGCGATCTTCCCGCTGCCGCTGCTGCCCGAGCGGCTCCCGTTCCGCCCGTGGAAGCTGCTGCGGCTGCTGGCGTTCCTGGCCTCGGACCTGGTCGTCTCCGGGATCCGGGTCAGCATGGTGACGCTGCGGCACGGGCCGCGCGCCCGGTCCGGGATCGTCGGGCTGCCGCTGTGCACCGGCTCGGACCGCACCGCGACGACGATCGTCGCGGCCTGCGCGCTGTCCCCGGGCAGCTTCACGCTGCAGATCGACCGGGCCCGGCACCGCTGGTACGTCTACGCACTCGGCCTGCACCGGCCCGGCGCCGTCGAACGGCTCCGCCGGGACATGATGCGGCTGCAGATGCGGGTGATCGACGCCGTCGGCAGCCAGGAGGACCGGGACCGGTGCGCCGCCGCCGTCGCCGCGGTCACCGCCGAGGACGCGGGGAGGAACGACCGGTGACCGTCGTCCACACGCTGGTACTGATCATGTTGACCGCCGCGGCGGCGCTGACGATGTGGCGGCTGCTGAAGGGCCCCACCACGCTGGACCGCATCGCGGCCCTGGACGTGTTCGTCGTGCTGATCGTGGCCGCGGCCGCGGTGTACGCGGCGATCTACTCCGACGGGTCGAACATCCCGCTGCTGGCCGCGGTCGCGCTGATCGCGCTGGTCGGCTCGGCGACGGCGGCCCGTCTGGTCGAACGATGGGAGCGGCACCGCTGATGGGCGTGCACGACGTGCTCGACGTGGTCTCCGCCGCGCTGATGCTCGCCGGCGGGCTGTCCTGCCTGCTCGGCGCGCTCGGGCTGGTCCGGCTGCCGGACCTGCCCGCCCGGCTGCAGGCCACCACCAAGCCGCAGACCCTGGGGCTGCTGCTGATCCTGCTGGGCGTCGCGGTGAACCTGGAGTTCGAGAACTCCTCGACGCTGATCCTGGTCGTGCTGTTCCAGGTGCTGACGGCGCCGGTCATCTCGCAGGTGGTCGGGCGCTCGGCCTACCGCAGCGGCGCGATCGACCGGGACGCGCTCGTCGTCGACGACCTGGGGGAGGACATCGACGCCGACGCGCGCGCCCGGGAGGTGCGGACGGTTCAGCCCCCGTCGCCCCGGGAGTCCGCGGAGCCGGGGTCGTCCTCGCGCAGCGTCGACGAGGTCGAGGGGGCACCGGAGCGGTAGGCGGCGTGCCCGATCGCGAAGCTGGCGATCGGGATCGTGAACAGCTGCAGCGCCACGGCGACGCCGAGGGTCAGCAGCACCCCGGGCTCGGGCACCAGGATCGCGACCCCGACGAGGATCGCGACGATCCCGAGCCCGGCGGCCTTGGTGACGGCGTTCGTGCGGTTGTAGACGTCGGGCAGGCGCACCATGCCGACCGCGCCCGCGGCGACCAGGAGCACCCCGGCGCCGAGCACGATCCCGCCGATCGCGTTCTGCACCGGTCCGCCGACGAGCACGCTCACCGCTTCGCCCCCTTCTCCGCCCAGATCAGCCGGGCCACGGCGACCGTGGTCAGGAACCCGACCAGCGTCGCGACGACGACGAGGTCCAGCATCGCGGTGGACCCCAGCCGCAGCGCCAGCAACGCGATCAGCCCGACGACGACCACGAAGCCGTAGTCGACGGCCAGCCCGCGGTCGGCGTCGGTGGGCCCGGCCAGGACCCGCCCGACCGCGACGAGCAGGCCGAGCGCCAGCACGACGATCCCGGCGTCCAGCAACAGGGTGCTCACGGGGTCTCCTCCGGATCGCGGTCGACCGCGCCCGGGGCGGGGCGGCGCAGGAACGCCAGCAACCGGTCCTCCATCTCGTGCACGCTCGCCCGCAGCTGCTCCGGGTCCGAGGCGTGCATGCCGTGCACGAGCAGCTCCGGGCTGCGCGAGCCGGTGGTCAGGTTCAGGGCGAGGGTGCCGGGGGTGAGGCTGAGCAGGCTCATGATCGACGCGATCTCGACCATGCTCCGCGACCGCAGCCGGACCCGGACCACCGCCGGGTCGATGCCGTGCCCGGGGGTGAGGACCTCGCGGAGCACGACGGCGTTGGCGCGGAAGAACTCGCCGGTGAACCACAGCAGGAACCCCACCGCGGCGCGCGGGCGGCCACCGCGGCCGGGTGCGCGTCGGCGGGTCGTCACGGCGCCCCCACCGCCCCGACGTAGGCGGCGGTGTCGGCGAGACCCTGCCCGGCGACCGACGAGAGCGCCAGCAGCGGCTCCGCCCACAGCCCGAGCAGCAGCGACAGCGCCCCCAGCGCCAGCGCCGGGACCACCGCGCGGACCGGGACCCGCAGTGCGACCACGGTGCCCGCACCGCCACCGGGGTCCGGCTCGGGGGCGTCGCCGCCCCAGAACGCGCCGTTCCAGATCTTGAGCATCGACAGCAGGGTGAACACGCTGACCCCGACCGCGACGAGCGCGGCGGTGACCATGCCCGCGTCGACCGCGCCGAGCACCAGGGCGAGCTTCGCGACGAACCCGGACAGCGGCGGGATCCCGGCCAGGCTCAGCGCCGACACCGCGAACGCGACCGCGGTCGCCGGGTTGCGGGCGGCGAGCCCGCCGAGCCGGGACAGCGTGTCGGTGCCGACGTACTGCTCGACGGCACCGGCGACCATCAGCAGCGCCGCCTTGACCAGCACGTACTGCACCAGGAAGTAGATCGCCGCGGCCAGCCCGGCCGGGGTGGAGATCGCCAGGCCGAGCACGATGTAGCCGATCTGGCTGACCATGTGGAAGGTCAGGATCTGGCGCATCCCGCCGGCGCCGACCGCGCCGAGCACCCCGACGACCATCGTCAGCAGCGCCGCCACCAGCACGATCGGCAGGAAGCGCGGGTCGCCGTCGTAGATCACGGCGTAGATGCGGAACAGCGCGTACACGCCGACCTTGGTCAGCAGCCCGGAGAACAGCACGGTGACCGCGGCCGGTGCGGCGGTGTAGGCCCGCGGCAGCCAGTTGTGCAGCGGCACCAGCGCGGCCTTCACCGACAGCGCCAGCAGGATCACCGCGGTCGTCGCGGCCAGCGCCGGGTCGGTCACGGCGCGCCCGGCGAGGTCGCCGAGCTGCACGGTCCCGGCGACGCCGTAGACCAGGCCGAGCCCGGCGAGGAACACCGTCGAGGCCAGCAGGTTCACCGTCAGGTACAGCCGCGACGCCGCGATCCGCTCCGGGCCCCGGCCGGTCGCGATGAGCACGTAGCTGGGGACGAGCATGACCTCGACGAACACGAACAGGCTGAACAGGTCCGCGGTGAGGTAGGCGCCGTGCACCCCGGCGAGCAGCAGCAGCAGCGACTGCGGCAGGAACGCCCGGTCGGTGTCGGAGCCGGTGACCGCGGCGAAGGCCAGGCAGGCGATCCCCAGCACCCCGGTGACGGTCAGCATGATCGTGCCGAACGCGTCGGCGGCCAGCGGGATCGCGATGCCGGCCGGCCAGTTCCCGAGCCGCTGCACGATCACCGCGCCGTCCGCGGTGGCGGCCAGCAGGACCGCGGACACCGCCGTCGACGCGGCGAGCGCGGTGAACGCGACGCCCCGCCGCGCCGTCATCGGCAGCAGGAACGGCCCGCCCCCGCCCGGTGGGCGCGCGGTGAGCAGGACCAGCAGGCCCGCCGCGGCGAGCGGGACCAGGATCGGCGCGACGACGAGCGCCTCGAGGCCGGTCACCGGGGGTCCCCGCCCTCGTCCTCGTCGCCGGCCTTGAGCAGGGCCAGCAGGTACACCGTGATCGCGAAGGCGATCACGATCGCGGTCAGCACGAACGCCTGCGGCAGCGGGTCGGCCATCTGCGCCCGGTCCTGCTGCCCCAGCAGCGCGGGCTCACGGGTCGCCATCCCGCCCGCGGAGATGATCAGGACGTTCACGCCGTGCCCGAGCAGCACGAACCCGAGCACCGTGCGCAGCAGCTCGCGCTGCAGGACCAGGTACACCCCGCCCGCGACGAGCACGGCGACGACGACCGCGGCCGTCACTCGGAGCTCCCCAGCAGGGAGCCGGTGCGGGCGCGCCCGCCGATCCGGTCGGTCGCGGCCACGATCAGCCCCACCACCATCAGGTAGATCCCCAGGTCGAACACGAACGACGACAACAGCACCCCGCCCGGCAGGTACACCGGGGTCAGGAACGGCAGTCCCAGCGGGTACACCGCGATCCCGGTGAGCAGGCTCAGCAGGAGCCCGGACCCGACCAGCGGCTCGGGCCGCAGGCGCAGCGCCCACGCGTCGCCGCGGTGGGCGAGGCGCAGGAACACGACCGCGACGCCCCCGACCAGCGAGGAGATGAACCCGCCGCCGGGCTCGTCGTGGCCGCGCCAGAGCAGGAACAGCGACATCACGAGCATCAGCGGGGCCAGCACGCGGCTGGCGACCCGCATGACGATCGTGTCGGCCGGGCCGTCGGTGGCCACCCGCTGCCGCGTGCTGCCCTCCGCACCGGCCTCACCGCGCCGGATCAGCACCAGCAGCCCCAGCGCCGCCGCCCCGACGACGACGGCCTCACCGAAGGTGTCCATGCCGCGGAAGTCGACGAGGATCGTGTTGACCACGTTCGTCCCGCCGGTGGCGGCCTCCGCGGTGTCCAGCAGGTACCCGCCGACCGGCGACGGCTCGCGGCGCCCGGTCAGCACGTAGGTGGCCGCCCCCAGCGACAGGCCCGCGGCCAGCGCGGCCACCGCGGCCGGGGCGCGCCGCCACCGCGCCGGGCGGTGCAGCCGGACCCCGCGCCCGCGCAGCACCAGCACCGCGACGACGGTGGTCAGCACCTCGACCAGCAGCAGCGTCATCGCGACGTCCGGGGCGCCGGCGAGCAGCAGCCACAGCGCCGTCGCCAGCCCGCCGAAGCCGGTCAGCGCCAGCGCCGCGGTGACCGAGCGGGTCGTCACGGCCCCGGCGACGGTGGCCAGCACGAGCACGACGACCACCCAGTCCAGCGGCCGGGTGACCGGCCCGGGGAACGGCGGCAGCGCGGGCAGGGCCACCCCGGCGGCGACGGCGAGCACCGGCAGCGCCAGCACCGGGCGGGCCAGGACGGCGGCGGGGGAGGGGTCGGTGTCGGGGCGCCCCACCCGGGCGCCGAGGGCGAGCACCCCGGCCCGGATCTGGTCGAAGACCGCGGCGCCGTCGGGGACCGGGAGCCGCTCCAGCGCCCGGTCGACCCGGTCGCGCCAGTGGAACAGCGCGTAGCCGCCGGCGATGGTGAGCACCGACAGCACCAGCGCGGTGCCGAAGCCGGGCCAAAGAACGAACGTCACCGGCTCCGAACCCGGGTCCAGGTCGCGGGCGGCCCGGTCGGTCAGCGGGTTGAGCACCCGCACGGCGGGCCCGAGGACCAGCCCGAGCAGCGCAGCGACGGCGGCCGGGGCCAGGAACGCCCACGACGGCTCGTACAGGCCGGGCTGGCTGAGCCTGCCGCCGAACGCGCCGTGCACGATCCGGGCGGAGTAGGCGAAGGTCAGCGCCGACGCCACGACCGCGACCGCGGCGGCCACCGGCCCGGCGCCGGGCGCGAAGTCGGCCTCCAGGAAGCCCTCGTAGAGGTTCTCCTTGGACACGAACCCGAGCAGCGGCGGCACCCCCGCCATCGACAGCGCGGCGACCCCGGTCAGCACCGCGGTGACCGGCATGACCTTCCGCAGGCCGCCGAGCTCGCGCACGTCGCGGCTGCCCGCCTCCTTGTCGATGATCCCGACCAGCATGAACAGCGTCGCCTTGAACAGGGCGTGGGCGAAGGTGTGCAGCACCGCCGCGGACAGCGCGTAGGACGTGCCGACGCCGATCGCGGCGGTGAGCAGGCCCAGCTGACTCACCGTGGAGTGGGCGAGCACCGCCTTCAGATCGTGTTCGCGCAGCGCCAGCACCGCGCCGACGACGGCCGTCGCCAGCCCGAGCGGGACGAGCACCGCCGACCAGGCCACCGACGGCACGTAGACCGGGGTGAAGCGCATCAGCAGGTAGATGCCGGCCTTCACCATCGTCGCGGCGTGCAGGTAGGCGCTGATCGGGGTCATCGCGACCATCGCCCCGGGCAGCCAGAACGTGAACGGCAGCTGCGCGGACTTCGTCGCCGCGGCCAGGATCAGCAGCGCCCCCGCGGGCAGGGCCAGGGGGCTTCGCAGCACCGCGCCCGGGTCGGCGAGGACCACGTCGAGGCTGGTGCTCCCGGCCGCGACGCCGATCATCACCACCGCGCCGAGCAGCGCGAACCCGCCCATCGCCGTCACGACGAGCGCGCGGCCCGCGGGCAGCGCCGCCGCCGGCCCGGCCGTGTTGACCAGCAGGAACGACAGGACGGTGGTGAGCTCCCAGAAGACGTAGAGCAGCACCAGGTCGTTCGCGGTGACCAGGCCGATCATCGCGGCGGCGAACCCGGCGAGCAGGCCGTAGACCGTGCCGATCGGGTAGTACGCCTCCAGGTAGCGCGGGCAGTAGGCCATCACCAGCGCGCCCACGCCCAGCACGATCGTCACGAACAGCAGCGACAGGCCGTCCATCCGCAGGCCGAAGGAGATGCCCAGCGACGGCATCCAGGACACGCCCGCGGTGAGGACCTCCCCGCGGACGACGTCGCCGGCGGCGGTGTTCGCGTACACGGCCAGTGCGGCGAGACCCGCGGCCAGCGGGTAGCCCGCGTTGCGGCCGAGCAGCCGGGCGAGCACCGGGGCGAGCAGCGCCAGCGCGACCGCCCCGCCCAGGGTGACCAGGGGGATCACCGGGCAGCGCCTCCGTCCAGGGGGCCGGGGGTGCCGCGCACCCTGATCATGACTCGGGAGCTTCTACCCGTTCGACGGGGTTTCCACACCGAGCTTTCCGGTCACCCCGATCGGTTGCGCCGCGCACGTCTCCGCGGGTGGGTGGGCCCCCGGCGTGGCGGCCCGCGGGCGCTTCGTACCCTCGCGGTGTGCCTCTGTACGCGCTCGGTGACGCCGAACCGGACATCCACCCGACCGCCTACGTCCATCCGGACGCCGTCGTGATCGGCAACGTGACGCTGGGCCCGGAGTCCACGGTCTGGCCCACCGCGGTGCTGCGCGGCGACGACGGCCGGATCGAGGTCGGTGCCCGCAGCAGCATCCAGGACGGGTCGATCATCCACACCACCCTGGAGCAGCCGACGATCATCGGGGACGAGGTGACCGTCGGGCACAACGTGCACATCGAGGCCGCCACCATCGGCAACCGGGCGCTCATCTCGTCGGGCTCGGTGGTGCTGAACGGCTCGACGATCGGCGAGGGCGCGATCGTCGCCGCCGGCGCGGTCGTCTCCCCGAAGGCCGACGTGCCCGCCTACCGGATGGCGCTGGGCGTGCCCGCCCGTGTCCGCGACGGCTACGAGGTGCCCGCCGACCGCTGGCGGCACGCCGTGGAGTCCTACGTCGACCGGGGCCGCCGCTTCGCGTCGCAGCTGCGCCGGCTGGAGGGCTGATGGCCAAGCCGCTGAACGAGGTCGTCGAGGCCGGGTGGGCCCAGGCCCTGGAGCCGGTCGCCGAGACGATCACCGCGATGGGCGAGTTCCTGCGCGCCGAGATCGCCGCGGGCCGTCGTTACCTGCCCGCCGGGGCGAACGTGCTGCGCGCGTTCCAGCAGCCCTTCGACGAGGTCCGGGTGCTGCTCGTCGGGCAGGACCCGTACCCGACCCCGGGGCACGCGGTCGGGCTGTCGTTCTCCGTCGCCCCCGAGACCCGCCCGCTCCCGCGCTCGCTGCAGAACATCTTCCGCGAGTACGCCGAGGACCTCGGGCACCCGGCGCCCACCTCGGGTGACCTGACCCCGTGGACCGAGCAGGGCGTGCTGCTGCTCAACCGGTGCCTGACCGTCGCCCCCGGGGAGCCGGCCTCGCACCGCAACAAGGGCTGGGAGGAGGTCACCGAGCAGGCGATCCGCGCCCTGGTGGCCCGCGACGCCGAGCCGATGGTCGCGATCCTCTGGGGCCGCGACGCCCGCAACCTCGCTCCGCTGCTGGAGGACGTGCCGACGATCGAGTCGGCCCACCCGTCGCCGATGTCGGCCGACCGCGGCTTCTTCGGGTCGCGGCCCTTCAGCCGGGCCAACGACCTGCTGGAGGAGATCGGCGGGGAACCCGTCGACTGGAAGCTGCCCTAGGCTGGACCGGGTGGACGACCCGGGGGACATGCGCATATCGGACGCCGACCGCGAGGCGGCGGCCCGCCGGCTGCACGACGCGGTCGGCGAGGGCCGCATCACGTTGAGCGAGCTGGAGGAACGGCTCGACGCGGTCTACGCCGCGCGCGTCGCCCGGGACCTGCAGCCGCCGCTGGCGGACCTGCCGGGCGGGCTGCCGCCGTCGGTCACCGCGCTGGCGCCCGTCCCGGCGCGTCCGCCCGCGCCGTCGGAGCGGGTGCGGCTGACGACCGCGGCGGGGACGATCAAGCGCACCGGGGACTGGCAGGTGCCCGCGGCGCTGCACCTGTCGTCGTCGATGGGGACCATCCACCTCGACCTGTCCGAGGTGCGGTCGCTGCCGCCGCGGATCGACGTCGAGGTCGCACTCGGGATGGGCGAGGTCGTGCTGGTCCTGCCCGAGGGCGGCACCGCCGACGTCGACGGCACGAAGGCGTCCTGGGGCGAGGTGAAGACCCGGGTGCCCTCGACGCCCGGGGCGGCCGGGCCGCACCTCGTGGTGCACGGCAAGGTCGGCATGGGGTCGGTCACCGTGCGCGGGGCACGCCGCAGCTGGTGGCGGTCCGTGGTCGGCTGAACCGGCCCCGGCAACGACGAAGGCCCGGTCCCCAGGGGACCGGGCCTCGATCGTGGTTCGGGTCTCGCGCACTCAGACGCGGGTCACCTTGCCCGCCTTCAGGCAGGAGGTGCAGGCGTTGATCCGACGGCGGTTGCCGCCGTTGATCGCGGCGCGCACCGTCTGGATGTTGGGGTTCCAGCGGCGGTGGGTGCGGCGGTGCGAGTGCGAGACGGACATGCCGAAGCCCGGACCCTTGCCACAGACGTCGCAGACGGCAGCCACGTCGGACACTCCTCGGGTTGACGAACAGATTCACGAACAGATTCTCGGCACGGACGTGCCGAGGCTCGGCCTTCAATTCTAGCCACGCCCGTGTGGTGACCGGCGCGCGGGGCCGTCCCGCGGCACCGGGGGCCTCCGCGCACCTAGTGTGGGGCCCGTGGCCTCGCCGTTCGACCCCGCGCTGCTGCGCCGCTGGATCGACGCCGCCGCCGAGCGGCTCACCGCCGGGCGGGCCGAGATCGACCGCATCAACGTCTTCCCGGTCGCCGACCACGACACCGGGTCGAACCTGCTGCTGACCGCCCGTGCGGCGGCCTCGGCCCCGCTGGACGGGGACGCCCCGGCCGCCGACGCCCCCGCCGCGGACCCCGCCGCCGAGGATGTCCGGCCGGTGCGCGCCGCGGCGGCCCTGGCCGCGGCCGCGGTGCGCGGGGCCCGCGGGAACTCCGGCCTGATCCTGTCCCAGCTGTTCCGGGGCCTGGCCGAGGAGCTGGAGGCCGCGGCCGCACGACGGCCGAACACCCCGGCCGGTGAGCTGCTCGCCGGGGCGCTGCGGCGGGCAGCGGCGCTGGCGGCCGTCGCGGTGTCCGCGCCGCGCCCGGGGACCGCGCTCACCGTGCTCGACGCCGCCGCCGCGGCCGTGGCGGCGCGGGTGGCGGCCGGGGCGGCCACCGGGCCGTCCGCCGCCGGTGCGGAGCTCACCCGGGTCGCCGACCCCTCCCACCGCGCCGACCCCGACGGCGGGGGCCTCGACACGACCGGTGCGCTCGCCGAGGCCGCCCGGGTGGCCGCGGACGCGGCGCGGGCCGCGCTGGCCCGGGCCACCGGGCGCCCGCCGGAGCTGGTGCGGGCCGGGGTCGTCGACGCGGGCGGGCTGGGCCTGGTCGTCGTGCTGGACGCGCTGGTCGCCGCGGCGGGCGGTGATCCGGGACCGCCGCCGTCGTCGCAGGTGGGGACGCCCGGTCCGGCCTCGGCGGTCACCGCCGACGGCGAGCTCGTGCCGTGGGTGCCCCAGCCGGTCTACGAGGTCACCTACTGGCTGCCCGGGCCCGACCCGGCCGCGCTGGAGACGCTGCGTGCCCGGCTCGCCGGGCTCGGGGACTCGGTCGGTCTCGCCGGCGACGGCGGTGGCGGGGTGATGGTGCACGTGCACACCACCGAGGCCGGGCCGGCGGTCGAGGCGGGGCTGGCGGTGGGGCGCCCGTCGGGGATCCGGATCGAGGCGCTGCCGCCGGCGCCGCCGACCCGGGACCGCGCCGTCCTGCTGATGATCGAGAGCAGCGGGGCCGGTGCGCTGGCCCGGGCCGCGGGCGGGAACGTGCTGGTCGCCGACCCGGACCCGACCGTCGACGAGGTCCTGGCCGCGATCCGCGCGACCGGCGCCGAGCACGTCGTGGTGCTGCCGTGCGCCACGCACCGGCGCACGGTCACCGAGACCGCGGCCGAGCGGGTGCGGTTCGAGGGCATCGACGTCGTGGTGATCCCGGCCAGCTCGGTGCTGCAGGGCCTGGCCGCGCTCGCGGTGCACGACCCCGCCCGTCGCGCCCCGGACGACGTCGTCGCGATGGCCGAGGCCGCGGCCGCCACCCGGACCGGTGGGCTGGCCGTCGCCGAGGCCGAGGCGCTCACCTGGGCCGGTCCCTGCCGCCCGGGGGAGATCCTCGGGATCTCCGACGGCGAGGTCGTGCTGATCGCCCCGGATCTCGCTGTCGGTGCCCTGTGGTTGGCTCACCGCATGCTCACTCCGGGTGGGGAGCTGGTGACCGTGCTGCTCGGCTCGGCCGCCCCCGACGAGCTCGGCGAGCGGTTCGCCGAGGACCTGCGCCGCACCCACCCGGAGGTCGACGTCGTGGTGCACCGGGGGGAGCAGGGCGACTACCCGCTGGTGCTGGGAGTGGAGTAGATGGACGACGGGTTCGACCTCGACAGCCGGCTCGACGGGCCGCTCGGGCGCAAGGCCGCCGACGCGCTGGCCCCGCTCGGGCTGGAGACCGTCGGGGACCTGCTGCGGCACTACCCGCGGCGCTACGTCGACCGCGGCCGGCTCACCGAGATCGCCGGGCTGGTCGCGGGCGAGCACGTCACCGTCGTCGCGGCGGTGGCGCGCGCCGAGCTGCGGGAGATGCGCAACCGGCGCGGGAAGATGCTCAAGGCCGTCATCCGGGACGAGAAGGGCGGCGAGCTCGACGCCACCTTCTTCAACGGCTGGAAGCTGCAGGGCTTCATCAAGCAGGGCGTCGTCGGCGTGTTCTCCGGAAAGGTCGGGGTGTTCAACAACCGGCTGCAGCTGACCCACCCGCAGTTCGAGGAGATCGAGGAGAGCGACTCGCTGCGCCCGTTCCTGTCGGTCTACCCGGCGAACGCGAAGGTGACCTCGCAGGCCATCGCGCGCTCGGTGCGCCAGGTCCTGGAGCAGATCGACGACCCGACCGACCCGCTGCCCGAGTCGCTGCGCGAGCGGGAGAAGCTGCCCGAACTGGGGCGGGCGCTGCGGCGCATCCACGTGCCGGAGACCGAGGCCGACCTGTTCGCCGCCCGGCACCGCCTGGTGTGGGACGAGGCGCTCGGTGTGCAGCTGGCGCTCGCGCTCCGGCGGGAGGCCGCCGTCGCGCGGCCGGCCCCGGTGTGCCCGCGCCGCGACGACGGCCTGCTCGCCGCGTTCGACGCGGACCTGCCGTTCCCGCTGACCGAGGGACAGCAGGAGGTCGGCGAGCAGGTCGCCGCGGACCTCGCCCGCGAGTACCCGATGAACCGCCTCGTGCAGGGCGACGTCGGCGCGGGCAAGACGATCGTCGCGCTGCGGGCGATGCTGCAGGCCGTCGACGCGGGCACCCAGGCCGCGATGCTGGCCCCCACCGAGGTCCTCGCCGCCCAGCACGCCCGCTCGCTGCGCGCGATGCTCGGCGCGCTCGGCCGCGGCGGCGAGCTCGGCGCGGGCGAGGACGCGACCGCGGTGACGCTGCTGACCGGGTCGATGGGTGCGAAGGCCAAGCGGCAGGCACTGCTCGACGCGCAGTCCGGGGCGGCGGGGATCGTCGTCGGGACCCACGCGCTGATCCAGGACACCGTCGGGTTCGCCGAGCTGGGGCTGGTCGTGGTCGACGAGCAGCACCGGTTCGGGGTGGAGCAGCGCGACGCGCTGCGCGCCCGCGGCGAGAAGGCCCCGCACATGCTGGTCATGACGGCGACGCCGATCCCGCGCACCGTGGCCATGACCGTCTACGGCGACCTGGCCGTGTCCGAGCTGAAGGGGCTGCCGAAGGGCCGCTCCCCGGTCGCGACGACGGTCGTGCCGCTGGCGGAGCACCCGTCGTGGATCGAGCGGGTGTGGCAGCGGATCCGCGAGGAGGTCGAGGCGGGCCACCAGTGCTACGTCGTGTGCCCCCGGGTCGGTGGTGCCGAGAAGGAGGGTGCCGAGAAGGAGGACGCCGAGGAGCCCCCGCCGGACGACGACGGCGGCGAGGAGCGGCGCGCCCCGCTCGCGGTGCTCGACATCGCCCCGCTGATCGAGGAGAAGCTGGCCGGGCTGCGGGTCGGGATCCTGCACGGCAAGCTCCCGCCGGAGGAGAAGGACACCGTGATGCGGGCCTTCGAACGCGCCGAGCTCGACGTGCTCGTCGCGACCACGGTGATCGAGGTCGGCGTCGACGTGCCGAACGCGACCGGGATCGTGCTGCTCGACGCGGACCGCTTCGGCCTGTCCCAGCTGCACCAGCTGCGCGGGCGGGTCGGCCGGGGCAGCGCACCCGGCCTGTGCCTGCTGGTCACCGACATGCCCGCGGCGACCGCCGCCCGCGAACGGCTCGACGCGATCGCCGGGACCACCGACGGCTTCGAGCTGGCCCGCCTCGACCTGGAGCTGCGCCGCGAGGGCGACGTGCTCGGGTCGAGCCAGTCCGGCTCCCGCTCGGGGCTCAAGCTGCTGTCGCTGCTGCGCCACGGCGAGGTCATCGAGAAGGCCCAGGTGTACGCCCGGCACCTGGTCGCCGAGGACCCGGGCCTGGCCGGCCACCCGCGGCTGCGGGACCTGGTGGGGGAGACCCTCGGCGACGAGGAGCGGGCCGCCTACCTGGACAAGTCCTGACCGGTCACGGCCCGGGGAGCTCGCCGCGGGCCGCGGCGTCCAGCCGGGCGCGGGCCGGGCGGGGCAGGTGCACCCGCCCGGACCGTTCCAGCCGGTCCAGCTCGACGCGGACGCGGCCGTAGGCGGCGAGCCGTTCGGGTTCGGAGTCGGAGTCCCGCGCGGTGGTCAGCAGCTTCACCACGCGCTCGACGGTGCGCCGCTCCTCGGGGTCCAGCCCGGCGAGCCGGATCCGGTCGGCGGCGTCCACCGCGGCGGTCCAGGCGCGGCGGGCGGCGTCGACGGCGCGCACGTGGGTCCCGGCGTGCGGCTCGCCCGGGTAGCCGTCGGTGTCCAGTGCCTGGGCCTCGGCGAACGCGTCGACGAACCGTGCGGTGGCCGCCACCGTGGTGTCGGACAGCGCGGGGCGGCGCAGCACGGCCAGCGGGTCGGCCTCGTGCGCGGCGAACTCCGCGCGCAGCCGCTGGAACTCCGCCCGCGCGCGTCGCCACGCCTGCTCGGCGGCGACGGCCTCGGACGACAGCACGGGACGCGCGGCCGGTTCCGGGGCGGGGCCGGGACCGGGACCACGGTCGGCGCGCAGCCGCCGGTAGGCGCCGACCACGGCCATCACGAGCAGCGCGAACGACAGCAGCTGGAACACCACGGCCACCACCGTCACCACCGCCCTCCGCGCCGGCCGAGGGGCCGGTCCCGCTCCCCACGGTGCCCCAGCCGTCCGGATCGCGCCATGCGCCCGGATGCCGTCCCGGCACGTCGTGCCACGTCGCGGGCCCCCGTCGGCACTCCCGCGCACGACGGTGTCCCGCTCCGTGGGCACCGCGTCCCGAACGGTGGTCCCGATCGCGCGATCCGTGTCAGGATCACGCGTCCGTCGCGCGGGAACCCCCGTCGCGGCGGGCGTCGTCGCCGATCGTGATGAGGAGAACGATGTTCCGCAAGGTGCTGGTGGCCAACCGGGGCGAGATCGCCATCCGGGCATTCCGGGCCGCGTTCGAGCTGGGTGTCTCGACGGTGGCGGTGTTCCCGTACGAGGACCGCAACTCGCTGCACCGCGCGAAGGCCGACGAGTCCTACCAGATCGGCGAGCCGGGCCACCCGGTCCGCGCCTACCTGTCGGTGGAGGAGGTCATCCGCGCCGCGAAGAAGGCCGGCGCGGACGCCGTCTACCCCGGCTACGGCTTCATGTCGGAGAACCCCGACCTGGCCCGTGCCTGCGCCGACGAGGGCATCACCTTCGTCGGGCCGCCCACCGAGGTCCTGCACCTGACGGGCAACAAGTTCCGCGCCGTCGCCGCCGCCCGGGAGGCGGGCGTGCCGGTGCTGGAGTCCTCCGAGCCGTCGTCGGACGTCGAGGAGCTGCTCGCGGCGGCCGAGAACATCGACTTCCCGATCTTCGTCAAGGCCGTCGCCGGGGGTGGCGGACGCGGGATGCGCCGGGTCACCGAGCCCGGCGACCTGCGCGACGCGATCGAGGCCGCGAGCCGGGAGGCGGAGTCCGCGTTCGGCGACGGCACCGTCTTCCTGGAGCAGGCCGTCGTCAACCCGCGGCACATCGAGGTCCAGATCCTGGCCGACGCCGACGGCAACGTCGTGCACCTCTACGAGCGCGACTGCTCGGTGCAGCGCCGCCACCAGAAGGTCGTCGAGATCGCCCCGGCCCCGAACCTGGACCCGGAGCTGCGGGACCGGATCTGCGCCGACGCGGTGAACTTCGCGAGGAAGATCGGCTACGTCAACGCGGGCACCGTCGAGTTCCTGCTCGACGAGCGCGGCAAGCACCACTTCATCGAGATGAACCCGCGCATCCAGGTCGAGCACACCGTCACCGAGCAGGTTACCGACCGCGACCTCGTCATCGCCCAGCTGCGGATCGCCTCGGGCATGACGCTGCCGGAGCTGCGGCTGACCCAGGACGACATCACCCTCACCGGTGTGGCGATGCAGACCCGCATCACCACCGAGGACCCGGCCAACGAGTTCCGGCCCGACGTCGGCACGCTGTCGGTCTACCGCTCCCCGGGCGGCCCGGGCGTGCGCCTGGACGGCGGCACCGTGCACGTCGGCGCCGAGGTCTCCGCGCACTTCGACTCGATGCTGGTCAAGCTGACCTGCCACGGCCACGACTTCGCCAACGCCGCCCGGCGCGCCCGGCGCGCGCTGGCCGAGTTCCGGATCCGCGGCGTGGCGACGAACCTGCCGTTCCTCGCCGCCGTGCTGGAGGACGAGGACTTCAAGCAGGGCCGGGTCACCACCAGCTTCATCGAGGAGCGCCCG
The DNA here is from genome assembly GCF_020496225.1 of Pseudonocardia sp. ICBG162. Lineage (NCBI taxonomy): Bacteria > Bacillati > Actinomycetota > Actinomycetes > Pseudonocardiales > Pseudonocardiaceae > Pseudonocardia > Pseudonocardia sp. ICBG162. Next base: position 2,212,467 of record NZ_JAHLJD010000013.1, on the reverse strand, counting down.
CACCTGCTCAAGGCCCGCCCGTCGGCCGACCGCGGCTCGCGCATCCTGCAGTACCTGGGCGAGGTCACGGTCAACAAGCCGAACGGCGACCGGCCGCTGGTCGTGGAGCCGGTCGACAAGCTGCCCGCCGGCGTCGACCTGGAGACGCCCGCGCCGGACGGCTCCGCGCAGCTGCTGCGCGAGCTCGGGCCCGAGGGCTTCGCGCGGCGGCTGCGCGAGCAGACCGCCGTCGCCGTCACCGACACGACGTTCCGCGACGCCCACCAGTCGCTGCTGGCGACCCGGATCCGGACCCGGGACCTGCTCGCGGTCGCGCCCTACGTCGCGCGGACCATGCCCGAGCTGCTGTCACTGGAGTGCTGGGGCGGCGCGACCTACGACGTCGCGCTGCGCTTCCTCGCCGAGGACCCGTGGGACCGGCTCGCCGCGCTCAAGGCCGCGGCGCCCAACATCTGCACCCAGATGCTGCTGCGGGGGCGCAACACCGTCGGCTACACGCCGTACCCGACGGAGGTGACCGACGCCTTCGTGCAGGAGGCGGCGGACACCGGCATGGACATCTTCCGGATCTTCGACGCCCTCAACGACGTCTCCCAGATGCGCCCGGCCATCGACGCCGTCCGCGGCACCGGCACGGCGCTGGCCGAGGTCGCGCTCTGCTACACCGCGGACCTGTCGGACCCGGGGGAGAAGCTCTACACCCTCGACTACTACCTCCGCCTGGCCGAGGAGATCGTCGACGCGGGCGCGCACGTCCTGGCGATCAAGGACATGGCCGGCCTGCTACGCCCGCCCGCGGCGAAGAAGCTGGTCACGGCGCTGCGGGAGCGGTTCGACCTCCCGGTGCACCTGCACACCCACGACACCGCGGGCGGCCAGCTCGCGACGCTGGTCGCGGCGATCGACGCCGGGGTCGACGCCGTCGACGGCGCGGTCGCCTCGATGGCCGGCACCACCAGCCAGCCGTCGCTGTCGGCGCTGGTCGCGGCCACCGACCACACCGACCGCGCGACCGGGCTGAGCCTGACCGCGGTCGGGGACATGGAGCCGTACTGGGAGGCGGTGCGGAAGGTCTACGCGCCGTTCGAGTCCGGCCTCGCCAGCCCCACCGGGCGGGTCTACCACCACGAGATCCCCGGCGGTCAGCTGTCGAACCTGCGCCAGCAGGCGATCGCGCTCGGCCTGGGCGACCGCTTCGAGCTGATCGAGGACTGCTACGCCGCCGCGGACCGGATGCTGGGCAGGCTGGTGAAGGTGACGCCGTCGTCGAAGGTCGTCGGGGACCTGGCCCTGCACCTGGTCGGGGCCGGGGTGGACGCCGCCGACTTCGAGAAGGACCCGGCGTCGTTCGACATCCCGGACTCGGTGATCGGGTTCCTGCGCGGGGAGCTGGGCTCGCCGCCCGCGGGCTGGCCGGAGCCGTTCCGGACCCGCGCGCTGGAGGGCCGCAGCCCGGAGGCGGAGAAGGCGGAGCTGTCCATCGAGGACCGCCGCGGGCTGCGCGACGAGCGTCGCCGCACGCTGAACAGGCTGCTGTTCCCCGGCCCGACGAAGGACTTCGACAGCCACCGCGAGCAGTACGGCAACACCGCGGTGCTGTCGTCGAAGGACTTCTTCTACGGGCTGGAGGAGGACCTCGAGCACACCGTCGACCTGGAGCCCGGTGTCACGCTGATCATCGAGCTGGAGGCCGTCTCCGAGCCCGACGAGCGCGGCTACCGCACCCTGCTGACCACGCTCAACGGGCAGCTGCGCCCGGTGGCGGTGCGCGACGAGTCGGTCGCCACCGAGGTGAAGGCCGCGGAGAAGGCCGACAAGGGGAACGACGCGCACGTCGCCGCCCCGTTCGCCGGGGTCGTGACGCTGCAGGTCGGCGAGGGCGACACCGTCGACGACGGCCAGACCGTCGCCACCATCGAGGCCATGAAGATGGAGGCTTCGATCACCGCGCACCGGGCCGGCACCGTCAAGCGGCTGGCGATCGGCCAGGTCACCCAGGTCGAGGGCGGGGACCTGCTGGTCGAGCTGGACTGAGCCGCACGGCACGATGGAGCGATGACCAGGCTGATCGCGGGCACGGCGGGCGGACGACGGCTCGCCGTGCCGCCGTCGGGGACCCGGCCGACCTCCGACCGGGTCCGTGAGGCGCTGTTCTCCGCACTCGACCACGACCCGGGCCTCGGCGGTGCCGCCGTGCTGGACGTGTGCGCCGGGTCCGGCGCGCTCGGGCTGGAGGCGCTGTCGCGGGGTGCGGCCGACGCGGTGTTCGTCGAGTCGGACAAGCGGGCCGCGGGGGTGCTGCGGCGCAACCTGGCCGCGGTCGGGCTCGGCGGGTCGGTCGTCACCGGGCGGGCCGGGACGGTGCTGGCCGGGCCCGCGCCGCGGGCGTTCGACGTCGTGCTCGTCGACCCGCCCTACGCGGTGCCCGACGACGAGGTCGCGGGCTGGCTGACCGCCGCCGCCACCCACGGCTGGCTCGCGCCCGGGGCGGCGGTCGTCGTCGAGCGGGCGAAGTCGTCGGGTGGGTTCGGCTGGCCCGCCGGGTTCACCGCGGGCCGGTCCCGCCGCTACGGCGACACCGCCCTGCACCACGGCTCGCTCGCGGGCTGAGCCCGGCTCAGGCCGCCGGGCCCAGCAGCCGGCCGGGCGTCAGGTCGGGCACCGTGCGGTGCGCCCCGGCGGCGGTCAGCTCCGCGTCCCCGGCCGTCGTCAGGACTCCGACGATGGTGCCCATCCCGGCCGCGACCAGCGAGGACACCCCGGCGACGGAGTCCTCGAACGCGACGCAGCCGGCCGGGTCGGCGTCGAGGCGGCGGCACGCGGTGAGGTAGCCCTCCGGGTCCGGCTTGCCGCGCACGACGTCCTCGGCGGTGACGACGAGCTCGACCAGCGGTGCCGTACCGAGCACGTCGCCCAGCACCCGGTCGGCCCAGCCGCGGCGGGCGCTCGTCACCACCGCGAGCCGGTGCCCGCGCCCGGCCAGCGACCGGAGCAGCGCGGGAGCGCCGGGGACGACGTCGACGTCGTCGGCGAGGGCGGTGCCGTGCCCGGCCAGCCGCGCGGCGAGCTCGTCGGGATCGGTGTCGCGCCACGGCCCGTCGACCTCGCGCAGCGCGTCGGCCGCGCGGCGGCCCATGAACCGGTGCCGGTAGGTCTCGTCGTCGACCTCGGCGCCCCACTCGGCGAAGAACCGGGCCCAGGTCCGGCGGTGCACGTGCTCGCTGCGCACGAGGGTGCCGTCGAGGTCGAACACGACCGGGGCGCCGTCGGGAACGGTGCCCGTCACAGGCGGAACAGCTCGTCGCCGGCGCGGACCGTGTGCCCGGTGGGGGCGCTCACCGAGCCGGCGGGGGAGTCCAGCACGACGACCGGGCAGGTCGGCGCGAGGCCGGCCGCCCGCACGGCGGCGAGGTCGACGGTCAGCACCGGCGCGCCCCGCTCGACCGCGTCGCCCTTCGCGACGTGCGTGGTGAACCCGGCCCCGCCGAGCGAGACCGTGTCGATGCCGACGTGGACCAGGATCCCGGGGCCGCCGTCGGCGGTGATCACGAAGGCGTGCGGGTGCAGCGCCGCGACGGTGCCGGCGACCGGGGCCAGCACGACCGCCTCGGTGGCGTCCGCGGGCGGCTCGACGGCCGTCCCGCCGCCGAGCAGCTCGTCGCGGAAGACCGGGTCGGGCACCCCCGCGGGGCCGACCACCGCGCCGTCGACGGGTGCGACGACGGACGTCACAGCAGGTCCCGGACGTCGTCGCAGAGGTTCTCCGCCTCCGGCCCGATCACGACCTGCACGACGGTCCCGGACCGGACCACACCGTGCGCCCCGGCGGCCTTCAGAGCCGCGTCGTCGACCAGGCCGGGGTCGCCGACCTCGGTCCGGAGCCGGGTGATGCACGCCTCGATGTCGGTGATGTTCCCGGGCCCGCCCAGCCCCGCCACGATGTCGTCGGCCCTGCTCATGGGGTTCCTCCACCTCCGGTACCTACTGGTTATGACCAGTGTCTTGACAGTGCCGCGTTCCGCCCGCACCCTCACTGGTTATAACCAGACCGTACCGGTTGTCGAGGCGGCTCCACAACGCCCGCCGAGCCCGTCCGGTCGCCGATACTCGACGAGGAGTGCGAGTCCATGAGCACTGACACCTCCACGGCGGAGCCGGTACGACGACGGCCGGGACTGGCCGGGCTGCAGCGGCTCGGCCGGAGCCTGATGCTCCCGATCGCCGTCCTGCCCGCGGCCGGCCTGCTGCTGCGCCTCGGGCAGGACGACCTGCTCGGCGGCGTCGAGGCGCTGAAGCAGCCCGCGGCCGTGCTCGCCGCGGCCGGCGGCGCGCTGTTCGACCACCTCCCGATGATCTTCGCGCTCGGCATCGCGATCGGCTGGGCACGCCGCTCCGACGGGTCCACCGCGCTGGCCGCCCTCGTCGGCTACCTCGTCATGGACGGCGTGTTCACCGCGCTGTCCCCGGTGCTGCTGCCCGGGGTGCTCGACTCCAAGGGCGAGCAGGCCACGATCGACTTCGGGGTGCTGGGCGGCATCGTCGCGGGCCTGGTCGCGGCGGTGCTGTGGCAGCGCTTCCACCGCACGACGCTGCCGACCTTCCTCGGCTTCTTCAACGGCCGCCGGCTGGTCCCGATCCTCACCGCCGTGTCGATGATGGTGATCGCGTCGGTGCTGAGCCTGGTCTACCCGGTGTTCAACGCCGGGCTGACCGGGCTGGGCAACGCGGTCGGGGAGAACGCCGTCGTCGGCGGCGGGGTCTTCGGCCTGGTCAACCGGCTGCTGCTGCCGGTCGGGCTGCACCACATCATCAACTCGGTCGTCTGGTTCCTGGTCGGCGACTTCAACGGCGTGCACGGCGACCTGTCCCGGTTCTTCGCGGGCGACCCGACCGCGGGCACCTTCATGACGGGCTTCTTCCCGATCATGATGTTCGCGCTGCCCGCCGCGGCGATGGCGATCTGGCACGAGGCCCGTCCGGAGCGGCGCAAGGTCGTCGGCGGGATCATGGTCTCGGTCGCGCTGACCTCGTTCGTCACCGGCATCACCGAGCCGCTGGAGTACGCCTTCGTCTACGTGGCGTGGCCGCTGTACCTGATCCACGCGGTGCTCACCGGCACCTCGCTGGCACTGGTGAACGCGCTCGACATCCACAGCGGGTTCAGCTTCTCCGCAGGCGCCATCGACTACGTCCTCAACTTCGGCCAGTCCACCCGGCCGCTGTGGCTGATCCCGATCGGGCTCGCCTACGCCGTCGTCTACTACGTGCTGTTCCGCTTCGTGATCCGTCGCTGGAACCTGCGCACCCCCGGCCGGGAGGACGACGAGACCACCGGCACCGAGACCGCACCGGCCACCGTCACCACCGCGACCACCGAGCGCGCCGGGACCACCGACACCGCCGGCGCCACCGGAAGCACCGACACCGCAGGGCGGACCGACCGGTGACCGCCGCCGAGGAGCAGGAGAGCACCGTGCACACCCGCACCGCCGTCGTCGCGTCCCGGGTGGGGCTGCACGCCCGCCCGGCCGCGCTGTTCGCCCGCGCCGCCGCCGCCACCGGGCTGCCCGTCACCGTCGCGACCGACGGGAAGGACCCGGTCGACGCGCGCAGCGTCCTCGGGCTCATGACCCTCGGCGTCGTCTTCGGCGACGAGGTCGTGCTCCGGGCCGACGGCGACGGCGCCCCGGCTGCGCTGGACGGCCTCGTGACGCTGCTCGAGACGGACCACGACGCGTGATGCGTGACCGCGTGCTGCGTGGCACCGTCGTCACCGACGGCCGGCTGCTCCCGGACTCGGTCGTCGCGGTCGCGGGGGACCGGATCGTCGCGGTCCTCCCGGCCGCGGCGTACGACGGTCCGCTCCCGCCCGCGTCGTCGTCGCTGCTGCTGCCCGGGCTGGTCGACGTGCACGACCACGGCGGCGCCGGGCACGGCTTCCCGGACGCGACGGCGGCGGGGGCGGCCGCCGCCGTCGCCCACCACCGCGCCCACGGCACGACGACGACGGTCGCCTCGCTGGTCTCCGCCCCGCCGACCGTGCTGGCGGAGCGGATCGCGACGCTGCGCCCGCTCGTCGTCGCCGGGGACCTGGCCGGGATCCACCTGGAGGGCCCGTTCCTGGCGGCCGCGCGGTGCGGTGCGCACGACCCGCGCGCGCTCCTCCCGGGCGACCCCGCGCTGCTCGACGAGCTGCTGACCAAGGCCGACGGCGCCGTCGCGTCGGTGACCTACGCGCCGGAGACCGCGCACGCGGCGGACCTGCTCGCGGTGCTCGCCACGCACGGGGTGCTGCCGAGCATCGGCCACACCGACGCCGACGCCCGCACCACCGCGACCGGGATCGCACGGGCGGGCGGCGCGCCGATGAGCGCCACCCACCTGTTCAACGCGATGCCCCCGATGCACCACCGGGCGCCCGGACCGGTCGCGGCGTGCCTGGCCGCGGCCGCCCGGGGCGAGCTCGTCGTGGAGCTCGTCGCGGACGGGGTGCACCTGTCGCCCGACACCGTCGCCGCGGTGTTCGACCTGGTCGGGCCGGACCGGGTCGCGCTGGTCACCGACGCGATGGCCGCGGCCGGGATGCCCGACGGCCGCTACCACCTGGGCACGATGCAGGTCCGGGTCGACGACGGCGTCGCCCGGATCCCGGACGGGCCCATCGCGGGCGGCACCGCGTGCCTGGTCGACGTCGTCCGCGCCACGGTGCGCGACGCGGGGGTCCGCCTGCAGGACGCGGTGCTCGCGGCGACCCGCACCCCGGCCCGGCTCCTCGGGCTCGACGGCGAGGTCGGGTCGCTGGCCCCGGGCCACCGCGCCGACGTGCTCGTGACCGACGCCGACCTGCGGCCGCAGCAGGTGCTGCGCGCCGGCCTGCCCGTCACCGGTGGGGGTGCGTGATGGAGATCGTGGTCCTCGACGACCCGCGGGCCTGCGGGCGGGCGGTCGCCGACGCCGTCGCCGACGTCCTGGCCCGCGACACCGGCCGGCCGGCGACCCTCGGGCTCGCCACCGGCAGCTCCCCGCTGCCCGCCTACGCCGAGCTGGTCCGCCGTCACCGCGACGAGGGGCTGTCCTTCGCCGGGGCCCGCGCCTTCCTGCTCGACGAGTACCTGGGCCTGCCCGCGGGGCACCCGCAGTCCTACCGCGAGGTCATCCGCCGCGAGCTCACCGACCACCTCGACATCGACCCGGCCGCGGTGCACGCCCCGGACGGCACCCGCGCGGACCCGGCCGAGGCCGCGGCGGACTACGAACGGCTGCTCGCCGCGTCCGGCCCGGTGGACCTGCAGATCCTCGGCATCGGCGGCAACGGGCACATCGGGTTCAACGAGCCCGGCTCGGCGTTCGGCTCGCGCACCCGGGTCGCGACGCTGACCGAGCGGACCCGCGCCGACAACGCCCGCTTCTTCGACCGTCCCGCGGACGTGCCGCACCGGGTGCTCACCCAGGGGCCGGCCACGATCATGGAGGCCCGGCGGATCGTGCTCGTCGCGACCGGGGAGGGCAAGCGCGCGGCCGTGGCGGCGACGGTGTCCGGACCGGTCACGACCGACGTGCCCGCGACCGTGCTGCGCGGCCACCCGCACTGCACGCTCGTGCTCGACCGGGCGGCCGCCGGGGAGCGGGCCGGGCCCGTCGCGGCCGGGCAGGTCGGCGCACCGGGACGGGGGCGGTAGTGGCTACGGTGGACAGCACCATGAACGGCGAGGTCCGGATCGGCGACGGGGTCGTCCCCAAGCACGAGCAGCTCCGCACCCTGCTCGCGGAGACGATCGCGCGGGACTTCGCGCCGGGCGACGCCTTCCCCAGCGAGCGCAGGCTGTGCCTGGACCACGGCGTGAGCCGGGTGACGGTGCGCGCCGCCGTCGGCGAGCTGGAGCGCGACGGGCTGCTGACCCGGGTCCGCGGCAAGGGCACCTACGTCGCCGCCCGCACCGCGCGCTCCCGGCTGCACCTCGCGTCCTTCCACGACGACATGCGCCGGCTCGGGCTGACCCCGACCACGGTCGTCCTCGAGGTCGCGCTCACCACCGGACCGCCGGAGGCCGTCCGCGCGCTCGGCCAGGGGCCCGACGGCCGGTGCTGGCACCTGCGGCGGCTGCGCGTCGCCGACGGGGTGCCGATGTCGATCGACGACGCCTGGTACGACGCCGAACAGGTCCCCGACCTCGACGTCCACGACCTCAGCGGCTCGGTCTACGGGATCCTGCAGGAGCACTACCGGCTCCCCATCGACCGCGCCGAGCAGACCGTCGCCGCCCAGCAGGCCGACGAGGCCTCGGCGGTCCTGCTCGGGATCCCCGCCGGGCACCCGATCCTGGTGTTCGACCGGACCTCCAGCTCCGGCGACCGACCGGTCGAGTACACCGTGTCGCGCTACCGCGGTGACCGCTACGAGCTGCACATGTCGCTGGACCGCAGCTGGGCCTGACCGGTGATCACCGGCTGATAGGTTCCGGCCATGCCCGAGGTCCGTCGCGCCGTCTGCCCCGGTTCCTACGACCCGCCGACGGTCGGTCACCTCGACGTCATCGCCCGCACCGCGGCGCTGTTCGACGAGGTGTTCGTCGCGATCCTGGTGAACCCCCGTAAGGAGGGGCTGTTCTCCGTCGACGAGCGCGTCGCGATGCTCACCGAGATCACCGCGGACCTGCCGGGCGTGCGGGTCGAGTCGTTCCAGGGTCTCGTCGTCGACTACTGCCGCGAGCGCGGCGCCCGGGCGATGGTCAAGGGCCTGCGCGGGGCGACGGACTACGACTACGAGCTCCCGATGGCGCACATGAACCGGCACCTGACCGGGGTCGAGACGCTGTTCCTGCCCGGTGCGCCCGGCCAGGTCTACGTGTCGAGCTCGCTGGTCAAGGAGGTCGCCCGCGGCGGCGGCGACGTCACCGCGTTCCTCCCGCCGAGCGTGCACACCCGGCTGCTGGACCGGCTCGCCTGACACGCGGGAGCGGCGCCCAATAACGGGTCCGCGCCCGTGACGGTGAGAGGATCCGTCGCGTGTACCGGGTCTTCGAGTCGCTGGACGCGCTGGTGACGATCGTCGAGGAGGCGCGCAGCGTCCCGATGACGTCGAACTGCGTGGTCCCGCGCGGCGACGTGCTGGAGCTCCTCGACGACGTCCGCGAGGCGATCCCGGGCGAGATGGACGACGCCCAGGACGTGCTCGACCGGCGCGACGACGTCGTGTCCGAGGCCGAGCGCGAGGCGGAGGAGACCCGGACCGCGGCGAACTCCGAGGCCGAGGAGACGCTGCAGAACGCGCGCACCGAGGCCGAGCGGCTCGTCGCCGAGGCCCAGGAGGAGGCCGGGCGCACCCTGGCCGAGGCCCGCCACGAGGCGGAGCGCGCGGTCGCCGAGGGCCGCCGCCAGTACGCCGAGGTCACCGACCGGGCCCGGGACGAGGCCGAGCGGATGAGCCACGCCGGCCGGGCCGCGCACGACCGGCTCATCGCCGACGGGCAGAACGAGCAGACCCGGCTGGTGTCCCAGACCGAGGTCGTCCGCTCCGCACACGCCGAGGCCGGCCGGATCGTCGACGGCGCGCACGCCGAGGCCGACCGGCTGCGCCGGGAGTGCGACGACTACGTCGACACCACCCTGGGCGAGCTGGAGACCACCCTGAACAACGCGCTCGGCGTCGTCGGGCGCGGGCGCAGCCAGATCTGGCGCGGCCAGTACGGCCCGAACTACGGCGGCGGACGGCCGCCGGAGCAGGGCCGCACCGGCACCGGGATGGACCTGATCGACTGACGGCCGCGGCGGCCCGGGGAGTCCCGGCGGCGCGCCGGCGCGGCGCTCACCCGGGGTCCACCGTGCCGCGGAGCCGGAGCGCGGCCCCGGCGGCGCCCACGACCGACATCACCACGACCACACCGCACAGGACCGACGCCACCGGCGCCAGGCCCCACACGTCGACCGCGGCCCCCGCCAGCAGGCTCGCCACGGCGGCCGCGAGGTAGCAGTACAGGTAGACCGCGGCGAGGGTGCCGGCGCGCGTGCCCTCCGGGCTCCGGTCGAGCAGGACCCGGATCGCGCCGGCGAACGCGACACCGAACCCGGCCCCGGCCACGACCGCGGCGGCGAGGTAGGCGGCGAAGCTGCCGAGGGCGATCGCGCCGACGAACCCGGCGGTGCCGGCCGCCAGCACGACGGCCCCGCCGGTCAGCGCGCGGGCAGCGGGCAGCCGGGCGGCCGCGAGCCCCGCCGCCGGTCCCGCGAGGTGGTAGACCGCGACGGCCAGGGCGCCGCTGAACAGGTCGTCGCGGCTCAGCACGGAGGTCGCGAGCGACGGGGCCAGCGCCTGGGTGAACCCGCCGAGGACGTAGGTCGCCGCGACGACGACACACACCATCGGGAACACCCGGCGCGCGGCGCGGGGCACCCGGACCTCCGGCCGCAGCGACCGCAGCGCCCCGGGCCGCCGGGCCGTGGTCTCCGGCAGCAGGGCGAGCGCCACGGCGGCCACGACGAGCAGACCCGCTGCGACGACGAAAGACCAGACGGGAGCGCCGCCCGGCACGAGCTGCACCGCGGCTCCGGAGGCGAGCGCGCCGATCGCGATGCCGCCCGGCGGCGCGCCGCTCGTGATCGCCCCGGCCAGCCCGGGACGCGTCGGGGGCGCCAGGTCGACGACGTAGCCGCCGAGCGCGGCCAGCGCGAGCCCCACCGACACCCCCTGGACCGCCCGCCCGATGATCAACGGCACGGACGAGTCGACGGTCGCGAGGACCAGGCACGCCACCGCGCCGACGATCAACGCGGGCACCGCCACCCGGCGCCGGCCCACGTGGTCGGACAGGCTGCCGCAGCACAGCAGGGCGACCAGCAGCGGCACGACGTAGACGGCGAACGCCCCCGTGAGCGCGACCGTCGAGATGCCGTAGGACCGCTGGTAGACGACGTAGAGCGGGGCCGGCACCCCGGCCGCGGCGCAGACCACCACGAAGGACACCGACGCCGTCCCGAAGGCCAGTGGGAGCGATCGGGGCCGGAACACCGGTCTCAGGTCGCCGGGACGACGGACGGCGGAGCAGCGCAGATCACCGTCCGAGACTAGGCGCTCCGGAACGGCGTCCAGGAGCGGAGGGCCCGCGGCACACCGTCCGACGACCGGGTCAGTCCGGTCCGCGGTAGGTGTGCCCGGTCGGGGTCCTGGTGACCACCGTCCCGTCCGGGGCCCGGGCGATGTGCCAGCCGGGTTGTTCGCGGACGTGGTTGTGGAACTCGCACACCCCACGCCCGTTCTCCAGCTCCGTGCGCCCACCGTCGGCATCCCGCTGGATGTGGTCGACGTGGCGGACGGGTGCGTCGCAATAGGGCTCGGTGCACCGGTTCTGCGCCCGGGCTTTCACGAGTGTGGCGAGCAGTCCGGTGAAGGTGCGCTGTCGGGAGTCCCCGCCGATCACGATGCCCTGGTCGGTGAGCAGCCGGCGCAGGGACTTCGTCCCCTCGCTGGTGGCGAGCAGGTCTACCGGAACGGGACCGAAGCCGGGGATCTCCGCGGGGAGCGGGGACTGCGAGTCGAGCAGGGCCTGGACCGGGACGGTGACCTGTACGTCCAGGTTCACCGCCGTCGCGGTGGCCTGACCGGTGACCCGCTCCACCAGGGTATCGGCCAGGACCTGCCCACGGGTGCGGGTCAGCGGTTCGGGGTCGACCTGAACCTCGACGAACGCCTTCTGCAGCGCGGCCAGACAGGCGGCGCCCTGCTCGACCGGCACGTAGGCGGTCAGGTAGCTCATCGCATCCGGCGCGGGTCGCAGGGTGACCCGGCGCTCGGCCTTGGCCGCGTGGACCCGGGCGCGGAACCGGTCGGGGGCGATCTCGGCGACCAGACGCCGGGTCATCGCCCGCAGCCGCCCGATCCCGTACCGGGTCAGGTCACGCACGGCGGCGAGCCGGGCATCGACCCGCGCCCGCTGAGCTGTGTTGAGGTCGCGGCACTCGACGGCGATCGCGGTGACCTTGGCGGCGCTGGGCTGCCCGGCCTCATGGAGGCGTCGGATGTCGTCGAGCCCGGCGTGCAGGTCGCGGGCGTCGGCGACGCGGGTGCGGGCCTCGGCGGTGGAGATCCGGCAGGCGAGCTGGATCTGGGCGACGACGCTGCGGTGGAGCTTGTCGTAGTCGCTCCGGTCGTCGACGCGCCGGTTCTCGACGTGGGCCTGGGCGAAGGCACGGATCCGGCTCGCCTGGAGGGCGGCGAGGGAGGCCTGGAGGGTCTCGATCTCCTGGATCTGGTCGACCAGCTCGGCCTCGGACAGCCCTTCGGTGTCAGCGGCGAGTGCCTGTTCGACATGGAACCGGAGCAGGGTGAGGTCACCGCACGGGAACCCACCTACGTGCACGCCGGTGGCGTGGGCGGGTGGTTCCTGGGTGGCGGTCACACCATCGAGGATACTCGAACGTGTGTTCGATCGCTAGTTTCCGTTCGCTATTGCGAATTCATGAGCTGCGGGAACGTCGGTGTCGTCGTCGTCCGGGAGGTGCTGATCGTCGGTGCGGGGGAGGGGGCCGCGCCCGTGCCGCGCGAACGGGACCACGAGCGCGGTGCACTGCATCCCGAGCCCCGAGCCCCGAGCCCCGAGCCCCGAGCCCCGAGCCTTGAGCAGGGGCTCGAGGGCGCGTTCAAGGCCGGGTAGGTGCGTCTGGTTGCGGGAGAACTTCCCGAGGTGCTCCCGCGCCCTCCGGATCCGCTGTCCGACCAGGACCGCGATACGAGCCCCGGTCGGACCGAGTCCATCGCCGTCCATCGCCGGATCGAGGCCCGAGCCCGAGAGTGCGCCCGCCGCCCCACCCTGCGGCCGCGCGCCCCGGGCCGCGCGCCTGGCGCCCCGCGACCCGGCGAGTGCCCGCGCCGACGCCCGCGCGACCGGACCCCGAAGCCTCGATCGCGACCGAGCCCCCCACAAACGCGATGCCGACCGGGCCGCCGCGGCCTCAGCCCTGCTGCGCCGCCCACTCCTCGACCCGGCGCCCGCTCTCCTCCGGCGACAGGTCCTCCACCCGGGTCATCACCGCCCACCGCACCCCGTACGGGTCGACGACCGAGCCGAACCGGTCCCCGGACACGAACGTCGAGACCGGCTCGCGCACCGTCGACCCGGCCTCGGCCAGCGTCGCGACGGCCGCGTCGACGTCGGGCACGTACACCGCGAGCGACAGCGACACCGGGTGGTCGCCCGCCGGGGCGGCGACGAGGCCGTAGTCGGGCATCGCGTCGGAGACGGTGAACCGGCCGGCCGCCAGCTCCAGCTCGGCGTGCCCGACCATCCCGCCCATCTCGGTGACCGAGAGCACCCGGGCCCCGAAGGCGGCGCAGTAGAGTTCGATCGCCGTGCGGGCGGGCGATGCCACCAGGTGCGGGGTGAGTGAGGTGACCCCGTGCGGACGGCCGTCGGTGGTGTGGGCGCCGGTGACGCTGCTCGTGAGCTCCATACGACGAGCCTCCCCGCCCCGCGACGGCGCGGATTGAACATTGCCGACAGGGGGGTGGCCGATGACCGTCGAGTCGCACGGACACCTGAACCCGGGTGCCCCCGAGGTCACGCTCGACCGGGCGCCCATCGGGCTCGACGACCTCGTCCGGTGGGTGTGGACCGCCCGCTGGGACGTCCCGCCGGGGCGCACGGTGCGCCAGCGGGTGCTGCAGTATCCGGCGTTCAACCTCGTCACCGACCCGGTCACCGCGACGCTGCACGGGCCGCGCACCGGCGTCGACGTCCGGGAGCTGGCCGGGCGGTCCTGGGTCGTCGGCGTCCTGCTGCGGCCCGGCGCGACCCCGCTGTTCACGGCCACCGCACCCGCGGCGCTGCGCGGGACCGCCGAGGAGATCCGCGGCGCGCCGGTGGCGGAGCTCACCGCGGCCGTGGCGGGCGGCGACCCGGCCGCGACGGTGCGGGACTGGCTCGCCCCGCTGGCCGACCGGGTCACCGACTCCGGACGCCTGGTCAACCGGGCCTGCGCGCTGGCCGAGTCCCGCGCCGACGTCCTGCGCGCCGACCAGCTCGCCGAGCTCGTCGGTGTCGCGCCGCGGACCCTGGAACGCCTGGTCCGCGGCCACATCGGACTGACCCCGCTGTGGCTGATCGAGTGCCGTCGCCTGCAGCACGCCGCCGCGGTGCTCCGGACCGACCCGGACACCGCGCTGGCCGGGCTGGCCGCTGATCTCGGCTACGCCGACCAGGCCCACTTCACCCGTCGCTACCGGGCGGTGCTCGGCGAGACGCCCGGCGCGACCCGGCAGGCGGCCCGCGCGGCCGGGTGATCACGGGTACTGCTGCGACACAGGTGCTTCACCACGCGCAGTTGCTGTGGTCGGATACGCCGGACGCAGGAATCCAGGTCACCCGCCGTACTACTCTCCCGCGCATGGCACGCCGGCCCGAACCCGACCCGACGACCTGGTGGGCACGCTACGGGCACCGGCTGGAAGGACCCCCTGTGACGAACCCGGCGCAGCCCCCGGCCGAGGCCGCGGCCCCTGCGGTCCCCGAGGCCCCGCGTCCCGAGCTCCCCCGCTCCGAGGCCCCGCGCGGGAACCCCGGGGCGGCCGCGGCGGACCTGCGTGAGGACGCCATGCTGCGCGCGCGGCCCGACCGGCCGCGCACCGGCTGGCGGCGCGCCCTCTACGACGTCACCGGCGGCCGTGTGAACCCGGGCCCTAGCGACGCCGAGGAGCTCCGCTCCGGGCTGCTGACCCGGGTCCGCGCGCCGCTGGCCGGGGCGCACCGGGTGGCGGTCATGTCGGTGAAGGGCGGCGTCGGCAAGACCACGGTCGCGGCCTGCCTCGGACAGGCGCTGGCCGAGCACCGCGGGGACCGGGCCGTCGTCCTCGACGCCAACCCCGACGCCGGCACGCTCGCCGACCGCCTCACCGGCGACTCCCGGATCACCGTCCGCGAGCTGCTGAACGACCTGGACTCGGTCGGCACCTGGACCGACGTGTCCCGCTACACGAGCCTCGCCGGGCGCCTGCAGGTCCTGGCCTCGGAGCAGGACCCCGCCTCGGGAGAGGCGTTCTCCCGCGACGAGTACGAGCGTGTCGTCGACCTCCTGGGCCGCTTCTTCAACATCATCATCACCGACTCCGGCACCGGGATGGTGCACTCCACGATGCAGGGCACCCTCGCGCGCGCCGACTCGGTGGTCGTCGTCGGGGCCCCGACCGTCGACGGTGCGGGCCGGGCCAGCAAGACGCTGGACTGGCTGGTCGCGCACGGCCACGGCGACCTCGTCCGCGACGCGGTGGTCGTGCTGTCCTGCGACCGGCGCAGCGCCGAGGTCGACGCCGCCCGGATCCGCGAGCACTTCGCCCAGCGGGTGCGCGGCGTCGTCGAGGTCCCGCACGACCCGCACCTGGCCACCGGCGGCCGGGTCGACCCGGCCCGGCTCCGCCCGGCGACCGCGGACGCGTTCCTGGAGCTGGGCGCCCTGGTCGCCGACGCGTTCGACGTGCGACGACGCGACTGAACGGGCCGCGTACGCTGGTCCGCGAGATGAACACCGCGCGCAGCCAGAACCGTCCCGACGACAACCCCTGGGTCCTCTCCACCCGTGAGCTGGCCCGCCGCCCCGGCAACCAGCGCACCGTGGCCCGTACGGTCCCCGCGCCGTCGGGCGACGCCGAGATCGGCCTGACCGGGGTGATCACCGTCCCCGGCGGGTCCGACGTCGAGCTCGACGTGTCCCTGGAGTCGGTGACCGAGGGCGTCTACGTCTCCGGCACGGCCGACGCCCGGCTGGCGGGGGAGTGCTCGCGTTGCCTGGAGCCGATCGGTGAGGACGTGCAGGTCCGGATCGGCGAGCTGTTCGCCTACCCGGACTCGGTCACCGAGGAGACCACCGACGCCGACGAGATCCCGCGCCTGGTCGACGAGCGCATCGACCTCACCCAGACCGTGCGCGACGCGATCGTCACCGAGCTCCCGATGGCGCCGCTGTGCCGCGAGGACTGCCCCGGTCTGTGCGTCGAGTGCGGCGAGAGGTGGGCCGATCTCCCGTCGGATCACGGGCATGAGACACTGGATCCTCGTTGGGCGGCGCTCCGTGAGCGCCTGCCCTCCACCGACTGAGCGGCGGCTCCTCGTGAGCCCGCTCCCCGGTGGGCAGACCTGATCGTTCGAAGTACCGAGGAGTGTCATCATGGCCGTTCCCAAGCGCCGGATGTCGCGGTCGAACACGCGTGCGCGCCGGTCGCAGTGGAAGGCCACTGCGCCGACCCTGGTCGCCTGCTCGAACCGCGCCTGCCGTGAGCCGAAGCTGCAGCACATCGCCTGCCCGACCTGTGGGCAGTACGACGGCCGTCAGGTCACCAGCCCGGCCTGATCGCAGCAGTGGGCGACAAGAGCGTGACCGGTCCGGTGACGGACCGGTCACCTCTGCTGTCCGCACTCGGTGTGGACCTGGACGAGGCGCTGCTCACGCTGGCGCTGACCCACCGGTCCTACGCCTACGAGCACGGCGGACTGCCGACCAACGAGCGCCTGGAGTTCCTGGGCGACTCGGTGCTGTCGATCGTGATCACCGAGCGGCTCTACCGGGATCACCCGGACCTGCCCGAGGGGCAGCTGGCGAAGCTGCGCGCGAGCGTGGTCAACATGCACGCGCTCGCCACCGTCGCGGTGGCGCTGCCGACGCCGGACGACGGGCCGCACGGCCTCGGCGCGTACCTGTACCTGGGGCGCGGTGAAGAGCTGACCGGTGGCCGGTCGAAGGCCAGCATCCTGGCCGACGCCACCGAGGCGCTGCTCGGCGCGGTGTACCTCGCGCACGGCCTCGAGCCGTCCCGCGAGTTGATCCACCGGCTGTTCGCGGACCTGCTGCACAGTGCCCCGCTGCTCGGCGCGGGCCTGGACTGGAAGACCAGCCTGCAGGAGCTCACCGCCGCCGGCGGGCACGGCGTGCCCGAGTACCGGATCGACGAGGAGGGCCCGGACCACCTGAAGGTGTTCACCGCGACCGCCGTCGTCGGGGGTCGTGACCTCGGCAGCGGCGAGGGGCGCACCAAGAAGGAGGCCGAGCAGAAGGCGGCAGAGATCGCCTGGCACGCGCTGTCCGACGAGAGCGCCGGCTCCTCCCGGTAGCCGTCGATGCCGGAACTGCCCGAGGTTGAGGTCGTCCGCCGCGGCCTCGCCGACCACGTGCTGGACCGGCGGATCGCCCGCGTCGAGGTGCTGCACCCGCGCGCGGTACGCCGGCACCCGACCGGCGCGGACGACTTCACCGGCCGGCTGACCGGGCGCACGCTGTCCGCGGCCGCGCGGCGCGGCAAGTACCTGTGGCTGGAGCTGGACACCGCAGGCCCCGGCGACGACGCGCTGCTCGCGCACCTGGGCATGTCCGGGCAGATGCTCGTCGAGCCCCCGGACGCGCCCGACGAGAAGCACCTGCGGGTCCGCGTCCGCTTCGACGACGACGGCCCCGAGCTCCGCTTCGTCGACCAGCGCACCTTCGGCGGCCTGTCGGTGCACCCGCTCGCCGCGGCCGCGGGTGGCGGCCTGGTGCCCGAGCCGGTCGCGCACATCGCGCGCGACCCGATGGACCCGGCGTTCTCGGCCGACGACGCCGTCGCGGCGCTGCGTCGCCGTCGCACCGAGGTCAAGCGGGCGCTGCTCGACCAGACCGTCGTCTCCGGGATCGGCAACATCTACGCCGACGAGGCGCTCTGGCGGGCCCGGCTGCACGGCACCCGGCCCACCGAGAAGCTCACCCGGGCCCAGGGCCACGCCGTCCTCGACGCCGCGACGACCGTCATGCACGAGGCGCTCGCCCAGGGCGGGACCTCCTTCGACGCGTTGTACGTCAACGTCAACGGCGCCTCGGGCTACTTCGACCGCTCCCTGAACGTCTACGGCCAGGCGGACCGGGCGTGCCGTCGCTGCGGCACCCCGATCCGCCGGGACGCGTTCATGAACCGCTCGTCGTTCACCTGCCCGCGGTGCCAGCCGGCGCCGCGGCCCCGTCGCTGACCGGCGCCCGAGGTCAGGAGCAGTCGCGGCGCAGCAGGTCCTCCGGGGTGTCGCGGCGCAGCAGCGGCAGCGACGCCCCCGCGGCGACGGCGACCACCGGCGGTCGCGGGACCTGGTTGTAGGTCGAGGCCATCGACGCGTGGTACGCGCCGGACACCGGCACCGCCAGCAGGTCCCCGGGCGCGACGTCGGCGGGCAGCCGGACGCCGTCGGCGATCACGTCGGAGGACTCGCAGTGCCGCCCCGCCACGCGGACCGTCTCCAGCGGCGCCCGGGTGGCGCGCCCGACGAGCCGGACCGGGTAGCGGGCGCCGTAGAGGGCGGGGCGCGGGTCGTCGCTCATGCCGCCGTCGACCAGCACGGTGGTGCGGCCGTCGCCGCAGCGCTGCACGGCGCCGACCCGGTACAGCGTCACCCCGGCCCGGGCGACGACCGCGCGCCCCGGCTCGACCAGCAGCCGCGGCTCGTCGATCCCGTGCGCCGCGCAGGCCCGGGCCAGGGTGCCCCGCACGGCCCGGCCGAAGGTCGCCGGGTCCAGGCAGGGCTCGCCCTCGGCGTAGCCGACCGCGTGGCCGCCGCCCAGGTCCAGCTCGGCGACGGTGATCCCGTACCGCGCGCGCAGCGCCGCGAGCACGCCCACCATCCGGACCGCGGCGCGCTCGTAGCGCGACACCGACGGCACCTGCGAGCCGAGGTGGCAGTGCAGCCCGGCCAGCTCCAGCTCCGGGCGGGCCAGCACCCGTCCGGCGACCTCGCACGCCTCGGCGGGCGGCATCCCGAACCACGACGACGCGGTGCCGGTCGTGAGCCCCGGGTGGGTGCCGGCGTCGACGTCCGGGCTGATCCGCAGCAGCACCTTCTGCCGGTGCGGCGCGAGCGCGGCGATCCGGTCGACCTCCGCCGCCGAGTCCAGCACGATCCGCCCGACGCCCGCGGCGAACGCCGCCTTGAGGTCCTCGTCGGTCTTGACGGTGCCGTGCAGCACGATCCGGTCGCCGGGCAGCCCCGCGGCCGCGGCCACCGCGACCTCGCCGCCGGAGCAGGCGTCGACCGAGCAGCCCTCGTCGGCGACCAGGCGGGCCATCCCGCGGCAGAGGAACGCCTTGCCGGCGTAGACGATCTCGGCGTCGGGCAGCGCGGCCCGGTAGGCGCGGCAGCGGGCGCGGACGTCGGCGGTGTCGAGCACCTGCACCGGGGTGCCGAAGCGGGCGGCGAGCTCGGCGAGGTCGACCCCGCCGATCTGCAGGGCGCCGTCGGAGGTCGCGCGGGTCGTGACCGGCCACAGGCCCGGCTCGAGGCGGGCGGCCAGCGTCGGGCGGAGGGAGGGGAGCAGGTCGGCGAGGGTCACCGGGATGACTCCTTGGTGGCGGGCGCCCGGTGCGGGCGCCGTGCCCCTCCGTTGTCACCCCGCGGGCGCCTCCGTGCCCGCTCCCGCTACGCCGCCCTGACGCGGCCGGTGCCACCGCTGGCGGCACCTTGACACGCACAGGGTGCAGTGGTGCGCGCACTACTGCGCACTGCGTAGTACTCTTCGGTGCGCAAGGAGGTGCGATGGACACCAGTCAGCTGCTCAAGGGAGTGCTCGATCTCGCGGTGCTCGCCGTGCTCGACCGCGAGGACGGGTACGGCTACGAGGTCGTCCGCGCGCTGCGCGCGGCCGGGCTCAGTGAGGTGGGGGACGCGTCGGTCTACGGCACGCTGCGCCGGCTCTACGGTGCGGGTCTGCTGACCTCCTACGTCGTCCCCAGCGAGGAGGGGCCGCACCGCAAGTACTACGCGATCAACGAGCCGGGCCGGACCCGGCTGCAGGAGACGACCGACCGGTGGCGCGCGTTCGCCACCACGATGGAAGGCCTGGTGGGCACGTGAGCACCGACGGCACCGGCGGCCCCGACGGCGCCGCCACGACCCGGATCGGCGACCCGGTCGGCACCGAGTACCTGCTCGGGCTGCGGGAGGCGCTGTCCGACCTGCCCCCGGCGGAGGTCGAGGAGATCGTCGAGGACGCGCGGGGCCACCTCGCCGACCTCTCCGACGAGCTGGGCCCCGGCTTCGACCGGGCCGCGGTCCGCGAGCGCCTCGGCACGCCGGAGGCCTACGCGGCGGAGCTGCGCGCCGCGGCGGGCTATCCGGCCCCGCAGGCGCCCGCCGAACGACCCCGCACGGGCGGGGCGTGGTTCGCGGTGATCGCGCTCCTCGGCGCCACCGGCCTGATGGTCCTCGCGGGCCTCGCCGTGTGGCAGGTCGGGCCCTCGGCGGCGCTCCCGATGTTCCTCGCGGCACTGGCCGCCGGGGCCGGGGCGCTCGCCGTGTGGTCCGACGGGCCGGGGCAGCCGTCGGTCGCGGCGCTGCCGTCGGTGGTGGCGCTGCGGGAGCGGATCGCCCGGACCCGCGACGACGGCGGGGTCGGCGCGTTCGTCCTGACCCTCCAGCCCGGCTGGTGGGTGCTGCGCGGGCTGGTCGCGGCCGGCTTCGTCGGATGGGTGTTCGGCGGGGGCGGGTCCGCCGGGTTGCTGATCACCGTCGTCCTCGCCGTCGCCGCGGTTCCGCTGTCGGTGCTGCTCGGCCGCCGCAGCGCGGCCGACCGCCGGCTGCTGTGGGCCGTGGTGCCGCTGAACGCACTGGCCGCGGGCCTGCTGGTGGCCGGGGTGCTGGCCCAGGGGCAGGACCGCAACACCGACGTCTCGTCGTACACGCCGCCGCCGGGGCTGACCCTCGACGGGAACACGGTGTCCGACGTGCGGCCCTTCGACGCGAAGGGCAGGCCGCTGACCGGGGTCTACCTGTTCGACGAGAACGGCCGCCCGCTCGCCGTCGACGACGGGTACTGCCCCACCGACGGCTCCGCGGCCACCTCGACCGCCCCGGCACCCGGGCCGTACCCGCAGGGTGTGCGCACGACCGACCCGTCGTCGGGGGAGTGCGTGACCGTGCCCCCGCCGCCGCTGGTCGTGACGATCCCGCAGATCACGGCGGCCCGTCCGAGCACGCAGGCGCCCACCACCGCGCCGCAGGCGACCCCGGCACCGGCCACACCCGGAGCCGGCGGCTGAGCCGGGGGCCGGGCGTCCACGGGGGGTGGACGCCCGGCCCTCAGAGCCAGTCGTTGTGCTTGAACGCCAGGTACAGCCCCAGCCCGAGCAGCAGCATCAGCCCGATGGCCATCGGGTAGCCCAGCGCCCAGTGCAGCTCCGGCATCTCGTCGAAGTTCATGCCGTAGATGCCGGCGATCAGGGTCGGCGCGAACAGGATCGCCGCCCACGACGACACCCGCTTCATCTGCTCGTTCTGCGCGAAGCCCGCCTCGGTGAGCCGGGTCATCTCCTCGTTCTGCCGTTGCGCGACCAGGGTGGAGTTGACCGTCAGGATGTTGCCGAGCAGGTCGCGGAACCCCTCGACGCGCTCCCGCACCCGGGTGGCGTGGTCGATCACGTCGCGCATGGCCCGGCGCAGCTCCAGGTCCGGGGCGTCGCCGGACTTGGCGAACCGGGCCCGCAGCTCGACGAAGATCTCCTGCAGCGGCTCGACGGCCCGCTGGAACGCGATGACCTGCCGGGTCAGCTGGTAGATGCGCCGCGACACGTTCGGGTCGCCGCGGAAGACCTGCACCTCGATCTCGTCGATGTCGTCCTGCAGGCCGTCGAGGACGGGGAAGTAGTCGTCGACGACCCGGTCCAGCACCGCGTAGAGCACCGCCATCGGGCCGTGCGAGAGCAGGTCCGGGTCGCCCTCCAGCCGGTCGCGGACCTCGCCGAGCTGCGGCTCGGCGGCGTGCCGGACGGTGATGACGAAGTCCGGGCCGAGGAACAGGTGCACCTCGCCGATCTCGACGACCTCGTCGGAGTCGACGTAGCGGGCCGGGCGCAGCACCACGAACTCGGTGCTGCCGTAGCGCTCCGGCTTGGGCCGCTGGTGGGCGTTGACGGTGTCCTCGATCGCCAGCGCGTGCAGCCCGAACTCCGCCGCGACCTGGTGGATCTCGTCGACGCCCGGCCGCAGCATGCCGATCCAGCAGAACGCGGGTGCGTCGCCGCCGTGGTCGGCACGGCAGCCCTGCAGCGCCTCGACCGCGCTGTCGACGGAGTCGGGCGCCGCCGCCCGCTTGCCGTCGACGTAGACCGCGTTGTCGATCACCGACATGCACAGACCTCCCCGCCGGGCCGGCCGGGCGGGTGCCCGGGCCGTCACCGAGCAGGGTAACCAGCGCTGTGCCGCGCAACCGCCGGGACGAGGTGGGCGACCAGCGCGGTCGCCAGCAGCCCGGCCAGGAGCTCCAGGTCCCGCGCGCCGGTGTGCAGCTCGGCGAGGCGGTGCAGCCCGAAGCCGTCCGCGAACCCCCAGCAGACCGCCGCGGCGGCCAGCGCACCGGCCGCCGTCGTCGCGACGGCGAGGGCCGCCGTCCCCACCACCGCGACGGCGACCGCGACCGCGGCGACGAGGCCGGGCCCGGCACCGGCGGCCCCCGCGGTACCGGCGGCGAGCCCCGCGGCGACGCCGGTGGCGATCGCGGCGACGAAACCGGCGCCCCCGGGCAGGGGCGGCGGCGGGACCGGACGGGCGGGGCGGCGCTGCAGCATGCGCGGGAGCGTGCGCCCCCGGCGGCGGACCGGCCGGGCTCCTGACGCGGTGTTGGCGTCGTCACGCGCGTGTGTTGACGGGTTCCTGAGACCGACCGCCCGTCCGGGGGACGTGATGGCCACCACCGGGCGTCAAGAACGCGTCAACGCGCGACCCGGTGGGCGTCAATCCGCCGTCATCGCCGCGGGCGCGACCCCCGGTGCGGCGCACGATCCCCGCAGCCCGCCGGACATGCCGGCGGGTGGGCACGACCGAGGAGAGTCCCGTGGCCGACCTGGCCTACATCGCGTTGCTGGTGGCGTCCTTCGCCGTCCTCGCGCTCACCCTGCGCGGGATGGAGAAGCTGTGATCGCGAACATCGCCGGGGGTGTGCTCGCCCTGGCCCTGCTGGTCTACCTGGTGATCGCGCTGCTCCGCCCGGAGCGGTTCTGATGGCGGGGCTCGCGCAGGCGGCGGCGCTGGTGGCGCTGCTCGCCGTGACCTGGAAGCCGCTGGGCGACTGGATGGCGCGGGTCTACACCGACACCCGGCACTGGCGGGTCGAGCGGCTCGTCTACCGGGTCTGCCGGATCGACGCCGCGTCCCCGCAGCGCTGGACGACCTACGCCGCGGGCGTGCTGGGCTTCTCGTTCGTCTCGATCGCGCTGCTCTACCTGATGCAGCGGCTGCAGGCCTTCCTCCCGCTCGGGTTCGGCCGCGGCACCGACGGCGCCACCTCGGTGTCGCCCGCGATGGCGTTCAACACCGCGGTGTCGTTCGTGACCAACACGAACTGGCAGTCCTACGTGCCCGAGCAGGTCCTCGGCCACACCGTGCAGATGGCCGGGCTGACCGTGCAGAACATCGTGTCCGCCGCCGTCGGCATGGCGGTCGCGGTCGCACTCGTCCGCGGCTTCGTCTCCCACGGCGCGGCCGGCGACGACGAGGGGGGCCGGATCGGGAACTTCTGGGTCGACCTGACCCGCGGCGTCGTCCGGATCCTGCTGCCGATCGCCGCCGTCGCCGCGGTCGTGCTCGTCGCCACCGGCGTGGTGCAGTCGCTCCGGTCCGGTGTCGACGTGACCACCGTCGACGGCAGCGTCCACACCCTGGCCCTCGCCCCGGCCGCCTCGCAGGAGGCGGTCAAGGAGCTCGGCACCAACGGCGGCGGCATCCTCAACGCCAACTCCGCACACCCGTTCGAGAACCCGAACCCGCTGTCGAACCTGCTCGAGATCTTCCTGATGCTCGTCGTCCCGGTCGCGCTGACCCGCACGTTCGGCGTGCTGGTCGGGCGGGTCCGCCAGGGCGTCGTGCTGCTGTCGGTCATGGGCGGGCTGTGGGCGCTGTTCCTCGCCGCGACCTGGCTCGCCGAGCTGCACCCCAACGGCCCGGCCGCGCTCGCCGCGGGCGGGGCGATGGAGGGCAAGGAGGTGCGCTTCGGCATCCCCGGCTCCGCCCTGTTCGTCGTGTCCACCACGGGCACGTCCACCGGGGCGGTCAACGCCACCCACGACAGCCTCACCGGGGCGGGCGGCGGCGTCGCGCTGCTGAACATGCTGCTCGGCGAGGTCGCCCCCGGCGGCGTCGGCTCCGGGCTCTACGGCCTGCTGGTGCTCGCGGTCATCGCGGTGTTCCTTGCCGGGCTGATGGTCGGGCGCACCCCGGAGTACCTGGGCAAGAAGCTCGGCCGGCGCGAGATCACCTACGCCGCCGTGTCGATCCTGGTCATGCCCGCGTTCGTCCTGATCGGCGCGGGCCTGGCCATCGCACTGCCCGGCACCGCGGGAGCACTGGGCAACACCGGTGCGCACGGCTTCTCCGAGGTCCTCTACGCCTGGGCCTCGGCGGCCAACAACAACGGCTCCGCGTTCGGCGGGCTCACCGCGACCAGCGACTTCTTCCAGGCCGGGCTGGGGCTGGCCATGCTGTTCGGCCGGTTCGTGCCGATGCTGGCGGTGCTGGCGCTCGCCGGCTCGCTGGCCCGCCAGCGCCGCGTCCCGGCCGGTGCCGGGACGCTCCCGACCGACGGCCCGCTGTTCGCCGGCCTGGTCGGCGGCACCGTGCTGCTCGTGTCCGCGCTGACCTTCTTCCCGGCGCTCGCGCTCGGCCCGATCGCCGAGGCCCTCTCGTGACCGCCACCCACCACCACCGCGCCGAGTCGGAGGAACCCGTGTCCGTGACGACCGAGCCGCAGACGGCACCGCCGAGCGCGACGCCGGTCGCCGCCGGGGCGTTCGCCCCCCGCCAGCTGCTGGCGGCCCTGCCCGAGGCCCTGCGCAAGCTCGACCCGCGGGTGCAGGCCCGCAACCCGGTCATGTTCGTCGTCTGGGTCGGGTCCGTGCTGGTCACGGTGCTCGCCGTCGCCGACCCGAGCGTCTTCGCGGTGCTCGTCGCGGTGTGGCTGTGGTTCACCGTGCTGTTCGCCAACCTCGCCGAGGCCGTCGCGGAGGGGCGGGGCAAGGCCCAGGCCGCCTCGCTGCGCGCCACCCAGCGCGACACCGTCGCCCGCAGGCTGGTCACCGACTCGCCCGCCGACCGCGACGCCGCCGAGGAGCAGGTCCCCGGCGCGCAGCTGCGCCTCGGTGACCTCGTCGTCGTCGAGGCGGGGGAGACGATCCCCGGCGACGGCGACGTCGTGCACGGCATCGCCTCGGTCGACGAGTCCGCCATCACCGGCGAGTCCGCGCCGGTCATCCGGGAGGCGGGCGGCGACCGCTGCGCGGTCACCGGCGGCACCACCGTGCTCTCGGACCGGATCGTCGTGCGGATCACGACGAAGCCGGGGGAGTCCTTCGTCGACCGGATGATCGCGCTCGTCGAGGGCGCCGCCCGGCAGAAGACGCCGAACGAGATCGCCCTGACCATCCTGCTGTCGGCGCTGACGATCATCTTCCTGCTCGCGGTGGCTGCGATCGCGCCGATGAGCGCCTACGCCGGGACCCAGGTACCGCTGCTGGTGCTCACCGCGCTGCTGGTCTGCCTGATCCCGACGACCATCGGGGCGCTGCTGTCGGCGATCGGCATCGCCGGGATGGACCGGCTCGTGCAGCGCAACGTGCTCGCCACCTCCGGACGCGCGGTCGAGGCCGCGGGCGACGTCGACACCCTGCTGCTCGACAAGACCGGCACCATCACCTTCGGCAACCGGCGCGCCACCGCGCTGCACCCGGTCGGCGGCACCGGCGTCGAGGAGCTGGCCCGCGCCGCGCGGCTGTCCAGCCTCGCCGACCAGACCCCCGAGGGCCGCAGCATCGTCGAGCTCTGCGCGGCCGAGCACGGCCTCCCGCCGGAGGCCGACGCGACCGAGGCCGTCGCCGAGTTCGTGCCGTTCACCGCGCAGACCCGGATGTCGGGCATCGACCTGCCGGGCGGTGTCGTCCGCAAGGGCGCCGCGGCCGCGGTCCTGGACTGGGCGCGGGTCACCGACCGCGCCGAGGCGGACCGTCTGGTCGAGTCCATCTCCGACGGCGGCGGGACCCCGCTGGTCGTCGCCCGGGCCTCCGGCCCCGGCGGTGACGGTGCGGCCGTGCTCGGCGTGATCGAGCTGTCCGACGTCGTCAAGCCCGGCATGGCGGAGCGCTTCGCCGAGCTGCGGGCCATGGGCATCCGCACGGTGATGGTCACCGGCGACAACCCGCGCACCGCGGCCGCGATCGCCGCGCAGGCCGGCGTCGACGACCACATCGCCGAGGCCACCCCGGAGGACAAGCTCGCCTACATCCGCCGTGAGCAGGAGGGCGGGCGGCTCGTCGCGATGACCGGCGACGGCACCAACGACGCGCCCGCGCTCGCCCAGGCCGACGTCGGCGTCGCCATGAACACCGGCACCTCCGCCGCCAAGGAGGCCGGGAACATGGTGGACCTGGACTCCGACCCGACCAAGCTCATCGAGATCGTCGAGATCGGCAAGCAGCTGCTGATCACCCGCGGCGCGCTCACGACGTTCTCCGTCGCCAACGACCTCGCGAAGTACTTCGCGATCCTGCCCGCGATGTTCGTGACGCTGTACCCGTCGCTGGGGCTGCTCAACGTCATGGGCCTGGCGACGCCGGAGTCCGCGATCCTCTCCGCGGTCATCTTCAACGCGCTCGTGATCGTCGCGCTGATCCCGCTCGCCCTGCGCGGGGTCCGGTACCGGCCGTCGTCGGCGGCGTCGCTGCTGCGGCGCAACCTGCTGATCTACGGCCTCGGCGGGGTCGTCACCCCGTTCGTCGGGATCTTCCTCATCGACCTGCTCGTCCGCTTCGTCCCGGGGATCTGATGCTCACCACCCTGCGCCGCCAGACCGCGACCGGCCTGCGCCTGCTCCTCGTCATGACCGTCCTGTGCGGCATCGTCTACCCGCTCGCGATCTGGGGCGTCTCCCGCCTCCCCGGGCTCTCCACGCAGGCCGAGGGCTCGGTGCTCCCCGGCGGCACCGGTTCGTCGCTGATCGGGATCGACCCGGTCGCCGCCGACCCGGCGGCCGACCCCTACTTCCACACCCGCCCGTCGTCGACGTCGACGGCCGAGGCCGGGCTCGGCCCGGCCGACACGACGACCTCCGGCGGCTCCAACAAGGGCGGCTTCGACACCGGCCTGCTGGAGTCGGTGGAGCAGCGCCGGGCGGTGATCGCCGCCCGGGAGGGCGTCGACCCCGCCGCCGTCCCCACCGACGCCGTCACCGCGTCCGGCTCCGGGCTCGACCCCGACATCAGCCCGGCCTATGCCGCACTCCAGGCGCCGCGCGTCGCCCGCGTCACCGGGCTCCCCCTGTCGCGGGTCCAGGAGCTCGTCGCCGACGCCACCAGCGGGCGCACCCTGGGCTTCCTCGGGGAGCCGCGGGTGGACGTCACCGAACTCAACCTGTCCGTGCGGGACGCGCGGTAGTGGGACGGGACCACAATGGCCGGGTGAGGGGAGAACTGCGCATCCATCTCGGTGCCGCGCCCGGGGTCGGGAAGACCTTCGCCATGCTCGGCGAGGCCCACCGCAGGCTCGGGCGCGGCGCCGACGTGGTCGTCGGGGTCGTCGAGACCCACGGGCGGGAGCGCACCGCGGGGCTGCTCGTCGGCCTCGAGACGGTCCCGCGGCGCACCGTGCTCCACGGCGGCACCGAGCTGCACGAGATGGACGTCGACGCCGTCCTGGCCCGGCGCCCCCAGGTCGTGCTGGTCGACGAGCTCGCCCACACCAACGCGCCCGGCTCGCGCCACGCCAAGCGCTGGCAGGACGTGGAGGAGCTGCTCGACGCCGGCATCGACGTCATCTCCACGGTCAACGTGCAGCACCTGGAGTCCCTCGGCGACGTCGTCGAGACCATTACCGGGGCCCGCCAGCAGGAGACCGTGCCCGACGACGTGGTCCGCCGCGCCGAGCAGATCGAGATCGTCGACATCACCCCGGAGGCGCTGCGCCGCAGGCTCGCGCACGGCAACGTCTACCCGCCCGAACGCGTCGACGCCGCGCTGGCGCACTACTTCCGGGTGCCCAACCTCGTCGCCCTGCGGGAGCTCGCGCTGCTGTGGATCGCCGACGAGGTGGACGTGGTGCTGCGCCGCTACCGCACCGAGCAGCAGGTGTCCGACGTGTGGGAGACCCGCGAGCGGGTGGTCGTCGCGCTGACCGGTGGCCGGGAGTCCGAGACGGTGCTGCGCCGTGCCGCGCGGATCGCGAAACGCTCCGGCGGCGCCGACCTGATGGCGGTGCACGTGCTGCGCGGGGACGGCCTGGTCCCCGGCCGCGCCGGGGCGCCGGTGGTCGCCGCGGACCGGGTGCGGCGGATGGCCGAGGGGGTCGGGGCGAGCTTCCACACGGTCGTCGGGGAGTCCGTCGACGAGGCCCTGCTCGACTTCGCCCGCGGGGCCAACGCCACGCAGCTGGTGCTGGGCACCTCCCGGCGCTCCCGGCTGGCCCGGGTGTTCGACCCCGGCATCGGGGCGCGGGTGGTGCAGGAGTCCGGCCCGATCGACGTGCACATGGTCACCCACTCCGCCGCCGGGCGGGCCCTGCGGCTGCCGAGGCTGCGCAGCGGGCTGCCCGCGGGCCGGCAGGCCGTCGGCTGGGCGACCGCCGTGCTCGCCCCGGCGGCGGCGACCCTGCTCGGCATCGCGCTGACCGACTGGGTGGACCTGTCCACCGACGTCGTCCTCTACTTCCTCGCGACCGTGCTCGCCGCGCTGGCGGGCGGGCTCGGTCCGGCGCTGCTCGCGGCGCTGCTCGGCGGGCTGCTGCTGAACTTCTTCCTGTCCCCGCCGCTGTACTCCCTCGCGATCGCCAACCCCGGCAACGTCATCACCGTGGCGACGATGCTGCTGGTGGGGGTGCTGGTGGCGCTCGTCGTCGACCGGGCGGCCCGGCGGGCGGAGCAGGCGGCGCGGGCCCGGGCGGAGGCCGCGCTGCTGGCGTCGTTCGCGCGGACCGTCCTGACCCGGTCCGACCCGCTGCCGCGGCTGCTGGACCGGGTCCGCGAGACCTGGGCGCTGCAGTCGGTGGCACTGCTCGAACAGGGCGAGGACCGGGTGTGGCGCCGGGTCGCCTGCACCGGCGACGCCGGGGCGTGCGACCGGCCGGAGAAGGCCGACGTGGACGTCGTCGTCGACGAGGGGCTGCACCTGGTCGGGACCGGCCGGGCCCTGCCCGCGGCCGACCGCAGGCTGCTGGAGGTCGTCGGCGGGCAGGCGTTGCTGGCGCTGCGCGGGCAGCGCGCCGAGGCCGGGGCCGCCGACGCCGAGCGTCGCGCGGCCGCCAACGAGACCCGCGGCGCGCTGCTCTCGGCCGTCGGGCACGACCTGCGCAGCCCGCTGACCTCGATCAAGGCCGCCGCGAGCAGCCTGCGCGACGAGCACCTCCCGCTCGGACCGGAGGACCGCGCCGAGCTGCTGGCGACCGTCGAGGAGTCCGCGGACCGGCTCACCGGCCTGGTCGACAACCTGCTCGACTCCTCCCGGCTCGCCGCGGGCGCGGTGACCCCGCTGCTGGCCCCGGTCGGCTACGACGAGGTCGCCGCCACCGCGCTGCTCGGCCTGGAGGGCGCCGACCGGGTCCGGGTCGAGATCGACGAGGACCTGCCCGACGTGCTCGCCGACGCGGGCCTGCTCGACCGGGTGCTCGCCAACGTCGTGGACAACGCGCTGCGGCACGGCGGGACCGAGGTGTTCCTGCGCGCCAGCGCCTACTCCGACCGGGTCGAGCTGCGCGTCGTCGACCGGGGGCGCGGTGTCGCACCGCGCGAGCGCGACGCGTTGTTCGCCGCGTTCCAGCGCCTCGGCGACCGCGACGCGACGTCCGGGCTCGGCCTGGGGCTGTCGGTGGCGCAGGGGCTGACCGTGGTGATGGGCGGCGAGCTGACCGCGGAGGACACCCCGGGCGGCGGTCTCACCGTCGTCGTCTCGCTGCCCGCCGCGCCGGTGGGGGTGGCCCGGTGAGCGGGGGCGGCAACGGCGTGCGGGTGCTGGTCGTCGACGACGACCCGCAGATCCTGCGGGCCCTGCGGATCAACCTCACCGCGCACGGCTACACGGTGCTCGTCGCCGCCGACGGCTCCGCCGCGCTCCGGGCGGCCGCGGACGGGCACCCGGACGTCGTCGTGCTCGACCTGGGGCTGCCCGACCTCGACGGCACCGAGGTCGTCGAGGGGCTGCGCGGCTGGAGCACGGTGCCGGTGATCGTGCTGTCCGCGCGCACCGACTCCACCGACAAGGTCCGGGCGCTCGACGCCGGCGCCGACGACTACGTGACCAAGCCGTTCGGGATGTCCGAGCTGCTGGCCCGGCTGCGGGCCGCGGTGCGCCGCGCCGCCGTGTCGACCGTCGACGGCGAGGCCGTCGTGACCACCGCGGACTTCACCGTCGACCTGGCCGCCAAGACGGTCGCGCGCGCCGACGGCGCCGAGGTGCACCTGACCCCGACCGAGTGGGGGATCCTGGAGCTGCTGGTGCGCCACCGCGGCAGGCTCGTCGAGCAGAAGCGGCTGCTGCGCGAGGTCTGGGGCCCGCAGTACGGCACCGAGACCCACTACCTGCGGGTCTACCTCGCCCAGCTGCGGCGCAAGTTGGAGCCGGTGCCGTCGCGGCCGAAGTACCTGATCACCGAGGCGGGGATGGGGTACCGGTTCGACGGCTGAGCCGGCCTCAGCGGCCGAAGTCCTGGGTCCAGTACCCGTCGGCCAGCCCGACGCCGATCGTGGTCAGCGAGCAGTTCAGGATGTTCTTCCGGTGCCCGGGGGACTCCATCCAGTCCTGCACGACGGTCGCCGCGTCCGGCTGGCCCATCGCGATGTTCTCCGCGCCGGGGGAGGCGTAGCCCGCCGCGGTGATGCGGTCGGCGAAGTCCCGGCCGTCGCGGCTGTCGTGGGCGAAGTAGCCCTGGGCGGCCATGTCCTCGCTGTGGCCCTGGGCGGCCGCGCTGATCCGCGGGTCGGCCCGCAGCGCACCGCAGCCCGCGGCGGCCCGCTCGGCGTTGGTCAGCTCCACGACGCGGGCGAGCTCGCCGGAGAGCCCCGCGACCGCGCCGCCGGCGGGTGACGCCGCGGCCCGGGCCGGGGGTGCTGCCTCCGCGGTGGCGGCCGCCGCGGTGGTCGCGGCAGCCGCGGAGGGGGCGGTGGCCGCCTCGTGCGCGGAGAGCGCGTCCAGCGCGGTCCGGGCGGAGGACCCCGGGTCGGCCGGGGCGGCGGCGAGCGCACCGCGGACGAGCGCGGCGCCGTCGACCGGGGCGCCGTCACCGGCCGGGGCCGGGGCCGTCGTCGCGTAGGCGGCGCCGACCGCCCGGAGCGGCTGGGTGTCGGAGACCGGCCCGCCGGGCCGTTCGGCGTCGGGCGAGCCCGCTGCGGTGAGCGCCGGTGCGGCGAGCGGGGCGGCCATGGCCAGCACGGCGCCGGCCCCCACCCCGCCGAGCACGGCGCTCGCGGCGCGCGGTGTGCGTCGTCGGGTCACGGCCGCGTAACGTACCAGCACTGTGAGTGGCAACACGGATTCGACCGTTCGGCTGATCGCATGGGTCCAGGGGGAGGTGCAGGGTGTCGGTTTCCGCTGGTGGACACGGTCGCGAGGGCTCGAGCTCGGCCTCGTCGGCCAGGCCCGCAACCTGTCCGACGGCCGGGTCGCGGTGACCGCGGAGGGTGACCGTGCCTCCTGCGACCGCCTGCTGGAGCTGCTGCGCGGCGGGGACACCCCGGGGCGGGTGACGTCGGTGTCGGAGCAGTGGGCTGAGCCGTCCGGCGCATTTTCCGGGTTCGTCGAGGCCTGACCGCTCAGTTCTGTCGGTGCGGGGGTCTACACCTGTGCCCACACCGACCCCGGAGGTCCCGATGCCCGTCCAGATGACCCCGTACCTGCACTTCGACGACAACGCGCGCGAGGCGATGGAGTTCTACCGCTCCGTGCTGGGCGGCGAGCTGCAGGTCATGACCTTCGGTGACATGGGCGCCGAGGGCCCCGTCCCGCCGCCGGACGGCGTCATGCACGCCTACCTCGGCACCCCCGACGGCTTCGCCCTCATGGCCTCCGACGGCGACCCGCGGCGCCCGACCGGGGCCCCGTCGGGCATCTCGGTCAGCCTCTCCGGCGACGACCCGGAGAAGCTGCGCGGCTTCTTCGCCGGGCTCGCCGAGGGCGGCGTCGTCGACGTCGCGATGGAGAAGCAGATGTGGGGCGACGAGTTCGGCCAGCTCACCGACCGCTTCGGCGTCCGCTGGCTGGTCAACGCCTCCACCCCCACCACCTGAGGGTGCGCCCGGATACCCTGGTCGCCCCCCGCGCACCTGGAGATCCCCGCCCGTGCACCTGAAGACGCTGACGATGAAGGGCTTCAAGTCCTTCGCCTCGGCCACCACGCTGCGCCTGGAGCCGGGGATCACCTGCGTCGTCGGGCCGAACGGCTCGGGCAAGTCCAACGTCGTCGACGCGATCAGCTGGGTGCTCGGTGAGCAGGGCGCCAAGGCGCTGCGCGGCGGCAAGATGGAGGACGTGATCTTCGCCGGCACGTCCGGCCGGGCGGCGCTGGGCCGCGCCGAGGTCACCCTCACCATCGACAACTCCGACGGCGCCCTGCCGATCGACTACTCCGAGGTCTCGGTGACCCGCCGGATGTTCCGCGACGGCGCCGGCGAGTACGAGATCAACGGCTCCCGCGCCCGGCTGCTGGACGTGCAGGAGTTGCTCAGCGACTCCGGCATCGGCCGGGAGATGCACGTCATCGTCGGGCAGGGCCAGCTCGACGGGGTGCTGCAGTCCAAGCCGGAGGACCGCCGCTCCTACATCGAGGAGGCCGCCGGGGTCCTCAAGCACCGCAAGCGCAAGGAGAAGGCGCTCCGCAAGCTCGACGCGATGCAGGCCAACCTCACCCGGCTCACCGACCTCACCGCCGAGCTGCGCCGCCAGCTCAAGCCGCTGGGCCGCCAGGCCGAGATCGCCCGCCGCGCCCAGGCCGTGCAGACCGAGCTGCGCGACGCCCGGCTCCGCCTGGCCGCCGACGACTACGTGACCCTGTCCGAGGAGACCCAGCGCGAGGAGGCGTCCCAGGAGCAGGCCCGGCGCCGCCGCGCCGAGGTCGAGGAGCAGCTCGACGTCGCCCGCGAGCGCCAGGACGAGCTGGAGACCGCGCTCGCCGCGGACGCGCCGCGGCTGCAGATCGCCCAGGACACCTGGTACCAGCTCTCCGCGCTGGCCGAGCGGCTGCGCGGCACCGTGCGCCTCGCCGAGGAACGCGTCCGCCACCTCACCTCCTCGGCCGAGGCGGGGCGCACCCCCGGCCGCGACCCGGACGAGACCGAGGCCGAGGCCGACGCGGTCGCCGAGCAGGAGGACGAGCTGGTCGCCGCCGTCGCCGACGCCCGGCGCCTGCTCGACGAGGCCGTCACCGAGAAGGCCGAGCGCGAGCGGACCCTCGCCGCCGCCGAACGCGAGCACCTGGCCGCCGTGCGCGCCATCGCCGACCGCCGCGCCGGGATCGCCACCCTCGCCGGGAAGGCCGACGCGCTGCGCTCCGGGGTCGCCGCGACCGCGGAGGAGATCGAGCGGCTGTCCGAGGCGCTCGCCGAGGCGGGCGCCCGCACCGCCGAGGCCGAGGCCGAGCTGGAGACCGCGCGGGAGTCCCTCGGCGTGTCCGGGGACGAGGCGGACACCGACGCGCTCGCCGCCCGGGTGGAGCAGGCCGAGGCCGCGCACCGCAGCGCGGCCGAGCGGGTCGCCGAGCTGGTCGCCGCCGAACGCGACGCCGAGCAGCGCCGCGCGCACTGGCGGGCCCGGGTCGACGCCCTGCAGGTCGGCCTGGTCCGCCGCGACGGCACCGGTGCCCTGCTCGACTCCGGCGACGACGGGGTGCTCGGCGCCGTCGCCGAGCTCGTCGAGGTCGAGCCGTCCGGGCGGGCCGCGGTCGCCGCGGCGCTGGGCGAGCTCGCCGAGGGCGTCGCCGTCACCTCCGTGGAGTCCGCGGCCGACGCGCTGCGGTCCCTGCGCCGCGGTGACGCGGGCCGGGCCGCGCTGCTCGTCGGCGCCGGGGCCGACCGCGCCGCCGGGCGGGTGCCGGTCCCGGTCCCCGACGGCGCCCCGCCCGCCGGGCGCTGGGCGGCCGCGCTCGTCACCGCCCCGCCGGCGCTCGCCCCGGCGCTGGGGGAGCTGCTGGCCGGGGTGGTCGTCGTCGACGGCCTGGACGCCGCCGCCACCGCCGTCGGGGCCCGGCCGGGGCTGACCGCGGTCACGACCGAGGGGGACCTGCTCACCGCGCACGCCGCCCGCGGCGGCACCGGCGCCGGGGAGGGCGCGCTGCAGCTGCAGGCCGCCGTCGACGACGCGGTCACCGCCCGCGACGCCGTCGACGCCGAGCTGGAGTCCCTGCGCCCCACCTGCGAGGGCGCCCGCGCCGAGGAGGCCGCCCGCGGGGCCGACCTGACCGCGGCCCGCGCCGCCGTCGCCGACGCCGACCGGCGCCGCTCGGCGGGCGCCGCCCAGCTCGGGCGGCTCGAACAGGTCGTCACCTCCGCCCGCGCCGAGGCCCAGCGGCTGCGCGACCGCCGCGACACCGTCGAACGGCGGCGGTCGGACTCGCTGATCGAGCTGGAGGCCGCCGAGCACCAGCTGTCGCTGGCCTCCGACGCCCCGGTCGACGACGAGCCCGACACCGAGCTGCGCGACGAGGCCGCCGAGCGGGTCGAACAGGTCCGCTCCGAGGAGGTCGAGTGCCGACTCGCGCTGCGCACCGCCGAGGAGCGGGCCCGCGCCATCGCCGGGCGCGCCGAGACCCTGCGCCGCCAGGCGCACGGCGAGCGCCTCGCCCGGTCCCGGGCCGCCGCCGCGGCCGCCGAACGGGAGCGGGCCTCGGAGGTCGCCCGGCTCGTCGTCGACGCCGGGCACGTCGCCGCCGAGCGGATCGAACGCTCCCTGGCCGCCGCGGCCGCGGAGCGCGACGAGATCCAGGCCGCCCGCGCCGAACGCGAGCGCGCCCACACCGAGGCTCGCGACACCACCACGAAGCTCACCGCGCTGCTGGAGAAGCTCACCGACGCCGTCCACCGCGACGAGATGGTGCGCCAGCAGACCCGGATGCGCCTGGAGCAGCTGACCGAGAAGATCCTGGGCGACCACGGCATCGGCGTCGACGACCTCGTCGCCGAGTACGGGCCCGAGGTCCCGGTGCCGCCGTCGGCCGCCGAGACCGCCGAGTACGATGCCGCCCGCGAGCGCGGCGAGCAGGTCTCCGCGCCGCCGCCGGTCCCGTTCGACCGGCCCACCCAGGAACGCCGCCTCAAGCGGGCGGAGAAGGACCTGTCGCTGCTCGGCAAGGTCAACCCGCTCGCGCTGGAGGAGTTCGCGGCGCTGGAGGAGCGCTACAAGTTCCTGTCCACCCAGCTCGAGGACCTCAAGAACACCCGCCGCGACCTGCTCACCGTCGTCCGCGAGGTCGACGACAAGATCCTCGAGGTCTTCACGACCGCGTACCACGACGTCGCCGCCGAGTTCGAGACCGTGTTCGCGACGCTGTTCCCGGGCGGCGACGGCAGGCTCGTGCTCACCGACCCCGACGACATGCTCACCACCGGCATCGAGGTCGAGGCCCGCCCGCCGGGCAAGAAGGTCAAGCGGCTGTCGCTGCTGTCCGGCGGGGAGCGCTCGCTGACCGCGATGGCGCTGCTCGTCGCGATCTTCCGGGCCCGGCCCTCGCCGTTCTACGTGCTCGACGAGATCGAGGCCGCCCTCGACGACGTCAACCTGCGCCGGCTCATCTCGCTGATGGAGGAGCTGCGCACGACCAGCCAGCTCATCGTCATCACCCATCAGAAGCCGACGATGGAGGTCGCCGACGCCCTCTACGGCGTCTCGATGCGCGGCGACGGCATCACCCAGGTCATCTCCCAGCGCCTGCGCCCCGCCTCCTGACCGGCTGACCGGCCCGTCCTGCACGGCGGGCCGGCCGGGCGTGGCAGGGTGGCGTCGTGACCACGCAGACCCTCTGGATCGTCGTCGCGATCGTCGTGGCGGTGTTGCTGATCGCCGTCGTCGCAGGGCTGGTGACCGCCCGCCGACGGCGCATCAGCCTGCGGTCCGACGAGCAGCAGCGCGAGCTCGGGACCGGTACGGACGAGCCACCGCGCACCGGCGGCAGCTACCAGGCCGGGGGCGGGTTCGCGTTCTCCTCCGGGACGGCCACCGCGCCCGAGCGGCCGCGCGCCCCCGGCGACGACGCCCCGACCGCCGCCACACCGACCCCCGCCACCCCGGCCGCGCCGGCGCCGCCCGCCGAGGCCGCCGACGCGCCGACCGCCGACGAGGTCCGGACCCCGCCCGGCGGCACACCCGTCGTCGACGGGGCGACCGAGGCCCGCACCCCGCCCGGGGGTATCCCGGTCAGCACCGCCCCGCCGGTCCCGTCGACCGCGCCGCCCAGCAGCCCGACCGTCCCCACCGAGCAGACCGGGACCGTCACCGGCACCCCGGACGCCCGCGTCATCGACACGGCCGAGGCCAGCAAGGACCCGGCCACCCGCCAGCTCCGCCGCCCCGAGGGCCCCTCCGGGGCCGCCGGGACCGTGGCGACGCCCGACGGCGGCACCACCGAGCGGATCCCGGCCCCACCTGCCGCACCCGCCGCGAGTGCCCCGACCGAGCCGGTCGCCCGCCCGGGGACGGCCCCGAGTGCCCCGACCGAGCCGGTCGCGCGTCCGGAGACGGTGGACCCGCAGGCCCCGGTCGCCCCGGGCGCGCCCACCGAGGAGATCGCCCCGGCCGAGGGCCGGATCGGCCGGCTGCGCGGCAGGCTGTCCCGCTCGCGCTCCGGGCTCGGACAGAGCCTGCTGGGCCTGCTCGGCGCCGGCGACCTCGACGAGGAGTCGTGGGAGGACGTCGAGGCCACCCTGCTGCAGGCCGACCTGGGCCCCGAGACGACCGCCGAGATCGTCGGGAAGCTGCGCGAGCAGATCGCGACCCGCGGCGTCCGCACCGCCGAGGCGGCCCGCGCCGCCCTGCGTGACGTGCTCGTCGAGGCCCTCGGCACCGGCCAGGACCGCTCGGTGCACGCGCTGCCGCACGACGGGCGCCCCGCGGTGCTGCTGGTCGTCGGCGTCAACGGCACCGGCAAGACCACCACCACCGGCAAGCTCGCCCGGGTGCTGGTCGCGGGCGGGCACCGGGTGACCCTCGGCGCGGCCGACACCTTCCGTGCCGCCGCCGCCGAGCAGCTCGTCACCTGGGGCGAGCGCTCCGGCGCCGGTGTCGTCCGCGGGCCCGAGGGCGCCGACCCGGCCTCGGTCGCCTTCGACGCCGTCAAGCGCGGCACCGACGACGGGGTGGACGCCGTCCTGCTCGACACCGCGGGCCGGCTGCACACCAAGACCGGCCTGATGGACGAGCTGGGCAAGGTCAAGCGCGTCGTCGAGAAGCAGGCCCGGGTCGACGAGGTCCTGCTCGTCCTCGACGCCACCACCGGCCAGAACGGGCTGACCCAGGCGCGGGTGTTCGGTGAGGTCGTGGACGTCACCGGGGTGGTGCTCACCAAGCTCGACGGCACCGCCAAGGGCGGCATCGTGTTCCGCGTCCAGCGCGAGCTGGGGGTGCCGGTCAAGCTCGTCGGGCTCGGTGAGGGCCCCGACGACCTGGCCCCGTTCGAGCCCACCGCGTTCGTCGAGGCACTGCTCGACTGAGTCACGGTGCGGGCCGTCCCGGACGGCCCGCACCGTGCGCCACGTCACGAACCGGACCATTCGGATGACCTTCGGTCCTCCGGATCCGGTTGGGTAACCCAACCGTCATCCGGCGCGGCGGCCTGTTAACCGTTACGAAACGGACAGGCGCCGAATGCGAAACACGCGATCACCATTCTTCCTCCCCAGTCAGCCAGATGGACGGACATGGGAGGAACAGTGCCTGCAGAGGCCCTCAACGGCGGCGACACCGCCTGGATCCTGGCGAGCGCCGCGCTCGTACTGCTCATGACACCGGGGGTCGCGCTGTTCTACGGCGGCCAGGCCCGGTCCAAGAGCGTGCTGAACATGATGATGATGTGCTTCAGCTCGCTGGGCCTCGTCGGTGTCCTCTGGATCCTGTTCGGCTACTCGATGACCTTCGGCCCGGACCTCGGCGGCGGCCTGCTGGGCGACCCGTTCGCCTACTTCGGCCTCACCGCGATCCTGGCGAACGACCAGGCCGCCGAGACGCTGCCGCAGCTGGCCTTCGTCAGCTTCCAGGCGATGTTCGCGATCCTGACGGTCGCGCTGATCGCCGGTGCCGCCGCCGACCGCATGAAGTTCGGCGCGTGGATGCTCTTCTCCGGCCTGTGGGCCGTCCTGGTCTACTTCCCGATCGCACACTGGGTCTTCGACCTGGAGCAGGGCTGGATCGCCACCACGCTGGGCGCGCTCGACTTCGCCGGCGGCACCGCCGTCCACATCAACGCCGGTATGGCCGCCCTGGTCCTCTGCATCATCCTGGGCAAGCGCCGCGGCTGGCCGCGTGAGGCGATGCGCCCGCACAACCTGACCATGGTCATGCTCGGTGCCGGTCTGCTCTGGTTCGGCTGGTTCGGCTTCAACGCCGGGTCGTCCGGTGCCGCCGACTGGGCCGCCGCCTACGCCTTCACCAACACCATCGCCGCCACCGCCGCCGCCATCCTCGGCTGGCTGCTGATCGAGAAGATCCGCTACGGCAAGGCCACCTCGCTCGGCGCCGCCTCCGGCATCGTCGCGGGTCTGGTCGCGATCACCCCGGCCTGCGCCTCGGTCTCGCCGCTGGGCGCGCTCGCCATCGGTGTCCTCGCCGGTGCGCTGTCGGCCTACGCGGTCGGCTGGAAGTACAAGCTCGGCTTCGACGACTCGTTCGACGTCGTCGGTGTCCACCTCGTCGCCGGCCTCTGGGGCACCCTGGCCATCGGCTTCTTCGCCACCGACATCGCCCCCGACGAGACCAACGGCCTGTTCTACGGCGGCGGCGTCGACCAGCTGTGGCGCCAGGCCGTGGCCGCGCTCGCCACGCTGATCTACTGCGGCATCGTGACCGCGATCATCGCGTTCATCGTCAAGGCCACCCTCGGCCTGCGCGTCGACGACGAGGCCGAGCAGGCCGGCATCGACGAGGCGGAGCACGCCGAGACCGGCTACGAGTTCTCCGGCCTGCGCGGCGGCAGCGGTCTCGGCTCCTCGCCGAAGCCCGCCACCGAGGCGAAGGCCACCCCCGCCGCGAAGCAGGAGGTCTGACCCGTGAAGCTCGTGACCGCCATCGTCAAGCCGTTCGTCCTGGGCGACGTCAAGGACGCGCTCGAGGAGCTCGGGGTGCTGGGCCTGACGACCTCGGAGGTCCAGGGCTTCGGCCGCCAGAAGGGCCACACCGAGGTCTACCGGGGCGCGGAGTACTCGGTCGACTTCGTGCCGAAGGTCCGCGTCGAGGTCGTGGTCGACGACGCGCTGCAGGACAAGGTCGTCGACGCGGTCGTCGAGGCCGCCCGCACCGGCAAGATCGGTGACGGCAAGGTCTGGGTGACCCCGGTCGAGACCGTGGTCCGCGTCCGTACCGGAGAACGCGGCGCCGACGCCATCTGACCGACGGTCCCTCGCGACGGCCCGTCGTGCTCCCTTCCCGGAGTGCGGCGGGCCGTCCGCCGTCCGGACTCGAATCGGACATCACGGCATGTATGCGGTCCACTACTCGAACGAACAGGAAGCGGGTGGCGCGGGGCGATGACGGTCCTCGGGTCGGGCGAAGCGGCGGACCTGGTCAAGGCGAAATCGGTCCTCCTGGAATCCAACGGCCGGCACCACCACGGCCCGGAGGCGTTGCGGGCCGCGCTGGTCGACCTGCACGACTTCTGGCTCTCCTCCCGGTGCGCGGCACTCGGGGTCGGCGGTGAGGGCAGCGGGACGGCGCTGGCGGCCGTCGGTGCGCTCGGCCGGCGCGAGCTGTGCCCCTGGTCCGACCTCGACCTCGTGCTCCTGCACGACGGCCGGACCGACGTCGACGCGCTCGCGGAGAAGCTCTGGTACCCGCTCTGGGACGCCGGGATCGGGCTCGACCACTCGGTGCGCACCCCCGGACAGGCCGTCCAGATCGCGGCGACCGACCTGCGGGCGGCCTTCGGGCTGCTGGAGCTGCGGCACGTTGCCGGGGACGCGACGCTCACCGGCAAGGTCCGCGACGCCGTCCGCGCGGCCTGGCGGGCCGGGATGCGCAGCCGCTTCGACGAGATCGTCGACACCACCACCGACCGCTGGCGGCGCAACGGCGACGTCGCCCACCGCATCGAGCCGGACCTGAAGAACGGCCACGGCGGCCTGCGGGACGTTCAGCTGCTCGACGCACTGGCCACCGCCCAGCTCGTCGACCGGCCGGGGGCCGACGTCGTCGCCGCCCGTGGGCTGCTGCTGGACGTGCGCACCGAGCTGCACCGGCTCTCCGGCCGGGCCCGCGATGTCCTGCGCGCCCAGGAGGCCGACGACATCGCCACTATCCTCGACGTCGGGGACCGGTTCGACCTGGCCCGCGCCCTGTCCGGGGCGGCCCGCGCGGTCGCCTTCGCGACCGAGGTCGGGCTGCGCCAGGCACGCAACGCGCTGCCCCGCCGGGGGCTCGCCGCGCTCCGTCGCCCGCCGGTGCGCCGGCCGCTGGACTCCGGCGTCGTCGAGCACGCGGGGGAGGTCGGGCTCGCCCGCGACGCGTCCGCGACGAAGGACCCGGCCCTGGTCCTGCGGGTCGCCGCCACCGCCGCCCGCACCGGGCTGCCGATCTCCGCGGGCACCCTGTCCCGGCTCGCCGACACCGCCCCGGAGCTGCGCGCACCGTGGCCGCGGA
Source organism: Pseudonocardia sp. ICBG162 (assembly GCF_020496225.1). Lineage (NCBI taxonomy): Bacteria > Bacillati > Actinomycetota > Actinomycetes > Pseudonocardiales > Pseudonocardiaceae > Pseudonocardia > Pseudonocardia sp. ICBG162. The sequence goes on along the minus strand of NZ_JAHLJD010000013.1, from coordinate 2,171,684 downwards.
CCGCGCTGGCCGAGCTGCTCGCCCTGCTCGGGACCGGCAAGGCCGCCGTCGCGGTGGTCGAGTCGCTGGACCGCACCGGGTTGTGGGGGCGGCTGTTCCCCGAGTGGGGTGCGGTCCGCGACCTGCCGCCGCGGGACCGCACGCACGTCTGGACCGTCGACCGCCACCTCGTCGAGGTCTGCGCCGAGGCCGCCCGGCTCACCACCCGGGTCGCCCGCCCGGACCTGCTGCTGGTCGGCGCGCTGCTGCACGACATCGGCAAGGGCCGCGGCGGTGACCACTCGGTGGTGGGGGAGTCGCTGGTCCGGCAGATCGGCGAGCGGCTCGGGCTGCGCGAGGGCGACCTCGTGCTGCTGGCGGCGATGGTGCGTCACCACCTGCTGCTGCCGCACACCGCGACCCGTCGCGACCCGGAGGACCCGGCGACGGTGTCGCGGGTGCTCGAGACGCTGCGCGAGGCGGTCGCACCGGCCGGCCGGGGCGACGCCGACGTGGCGCTGCTCCTGGAGTTGCTCGACGCGCTGGCCGAGGCCGACTCGCTCGGCACCGGGCCCGGCGTGTGGAGCCCGTGGCGGCGCACCCTGATCCAGGGGCTGGCCGGGCGCTGCCTGTCCGCGCTCGACGGCCGTCCGTTCGTCGAGCCCGGCCCGCCGGACCCGGCCCACCAGGAGATGGTCGACGCCGTCACGGCGGCGGGGGAGCCGCAGGTCCGCTTCGCCGGCGAGGACGACGTCGCGTCGGTCACCGTCGCGCTGCCCGACGGGCGCGGGGTGCTGTCGGCCGTCGCCGGGGTGCTCGCCCTGCACTCGCTGCAGGTGCACACCGCCGACGTGAACGTGTCCGACGGGGTCGCGGTCGAGACGTTCGCGGTGACCCCGCGGTTCGGCGGCCTGCCCGACCCGGCGCTGGTCCGCTCCGACCTGGTGCGGGTGCGCGCCGGGTCGCTGGACCTGGTGCAGGCGCTGGCCCGCAAGGAACGCGACTACGCGCCGTCGACGCCGGAGGTGGAACGGACCGCCCCGCCGCGGGTGCTGTGGTTCGACGACGAGGCCACCGGCGCGGTCGTGCTGGAGCTGCGCGGCACCGACCGCATCGGGCTGCTCCACCACGTCACCGCCGCCCTCGAACGGACCGGGGTCGACCTCGTCTGGGCCCGGGTCGAGACCCTCGGCGCCTCGGTCGTCGACTCCTTCGGCATCGGCGGGTCCCCGGACCGGTCGGCCCGCAGCGAGATCGAGAAGGCGGTCCTCACGGTGGCCGCCGGGCGGGGGGAGGCCCGCCCCGCGACGTGACGCGGGTCGTGTCGCCTTGCAACAGCGGCAGCCCGGCGACGATCATGCTCGTCGCCGGTGCGGGCCCGCCCGGTGCAGCGTGCGACGAGGAGTGTCGACGTGGACACCGGGAACACCGCCTACCTGCTCGGCAGCGCCGCCCTGGTCATGCTCATGACCCCGGGGCTGGCACTGTTCTACGGCGGCATGGTCCGCGCCAAGAGCGTGCTCAACATGATGATGATGAGCATCGTCTGCCTCGGCGTGATCGGGCTCGTCTGGGTCGTGTTCGGGTTCTCGCTGGCCTTCGGCGACTCGCACGGCGGGCTGATCGGCGGGTTCGAGCTGGCCGGGATCACCGACCCGAACGCGCTGGTCGGCGACGTGCCGGTGCAGGCGTTCGCGATGTTCCAGCTGATGTTCGCCGTGATCACCGGGGCACTGGTGTCCGGCGCCGTCGCCGACCGGGCCCGGTTCCGGGCCTGGACGCTGTTCGTCGCGGTCTGGGTGGTCGTGGTCTACATCCCGCTGGCGCACTGGACCTTCGCCGTCGACGGCGCGGTGTCGCAGCGCGGCGGCTGGCTGGTCAACACCGTCGGCGCCCTCGACTTCGCGGGCGGCGCCGCGGTCGAGGTGAACTCCGGCGCCTCGGCGCTCGCGCTCGCGCTGGTCCTCGGCGCCCGCCGCGGCTGGCCGCGCGAGCCGATGCGCCCGCACAACCTGCCGCTGGTGCTGCTCGGGGCGGGCCTGCTGTGGTTCGGCTGGTTCGGGTTCAACGCCGGGTCCGCGCTCGCCGCCGGGGCCACCGCGGCCAACGCCTTCGTCACCACGATGACCGCCGCGTCCGCCGCCGTCGTCGCGTGGCTGGTCCTGGAGGACCGGCTCGACGGCCGTCCGACCAGCCTCGGGGCCGCCTCGGCCGCCGTCGCGGGGCTGGTCGCGATCACCCCGGCCTGCGGCTACGTCGACACCTGGGGTGCGCTGGCGATCGGCGTGCTCGCCGGGCTGCTGTGCCAGCTCGCGATCCGGCTGAAGTACCGGTTCGGTTACGACGACTCGCTCGACGTCGTCGCGATCCACGGGATCGGCGGGGTCATCGGCATGCTGATGCTGGGTCTCGTCGCGACCGACGCGGTCAACCCGGCGGGCGCCGACGGCCTGTTCTACGGCGGCGGCCTCGCCCAGCTCGGCAGGCAGGCGCTGTCGGTGCTGGTCGCGGCGGTCTGGGCGTTCGGGATGACGGCGCTGATCGCCTGGGTGGTGTCGCGGACGATCGGCTTCCGCGCCGCCCCCGACGACGAGCACGGCGGCATCGACGAGGCCGAGCACGCCGAGACCGCGTACGAGTTCAGCACGATGCGCACGGCGGGCCGCGGGCCGGCCGGGCGGATCACCGAGGAGGGGGACCGATGAAGCTGGTGACCGCGATCGTCAAGCCGTTCGTCCTGGGCGACGTCAAGGACGCGCTCGAGGAGCTCGGGGTGCTGGGCCTGACGACCTCGGAGGTCCAGGGCTTCGGCCGCCAGAAGGGCCACACCGAGGTCTACCGGGGCGCGGAGTACTCGGTCGACTTCGTGCCCAAGGTCAAGGTCGAGGTCGTCGTCGACGACGAGCAGGCCGACCGGGTCGTGCAGGCGGTCGTCGACGCCGCGCACACCGGCCGGATCGGCGACGGCAAGGTCTGGGTCGTCCCGGTGGAGAACGTCGTCCGTGTCCGCACCGGGGAGCGCGGCTCCGACGCCCTGTGACCGCCCGGTGACCGCCCCGTGGCCCTGCGGCCGACCGGGTGATCATCACCGGCGACCGGGCGGACACTCCGGGTGATCGGAACGATCCGGGCGTCCGGACCGTTTCACCACACATGACCACCGCCCGTGCCGTGCCGACCGGCGCCGTCCCGCCGACCCACGACACCGAGCCCCGCCCCGCCGTCCCCGACCCGTCCGACACCGGCGCGACGGACCCCCTGGTCGTCGTGCTGCCGGGGCGGACGCTGCTGCTCGTCGCGGGCCTGCCGGGGGCGGGCAAGACCACGCTGCTCGCCGGGCTCGACGCCCCGGCCGGCACCCGGGTCCTCGACTCCGGGGCCACCCGGGCCGTGCTCGCGCGGCTGCTCCCGGCCGCGACGCCGTACCCGGCCTACCGGTGGCTGACCCACCTGACCCACCGGGCGTCGGTGGTCACCGCGGCCCTCGGCCCCGCGGACACCGTCGTGGTCCACCTGCCCGCGACCGCGCCCCGGGTGCGCGCCGCGGTCCGCACGCTGGCCCGGCTCGGTGGCCGCGCACCGCACCTGCTGTGGCTCGACACCGCCCCCGACCAGGCACTCGACGGCCAGCACGCCCGCGGACGGGTGGTCCGGTCGCGACCGTTCGCGGCGCACGCGCGGCGCGCCCGCGACACCGCCGACGCCCTGCGGGCGGGCACCGAGACCGGCTGGTCCTCGGTCCGTCGCACCGATCGCTCCGGTGCCCGTGGGGGACTGGGGCTGGCCAAGTAGGCTGGTAAGGGTGTTCGACTCCCTCTCCGAGCGGCTCGGATCCACGCTGCGCGACCTGCGCGGCAAGGGCCGGCTCTCCGACGCCGACATCGACGCCACCGCGCGCGAGATCCGGATCGCGCTGCTGGAGGCGGACGTCGCCCTGCCGGTGGTGCGCGGGTTCATCACGCGCATCAAGGACCGGGCCAAGGGGACGGAGGTCTCCCAGGCCCTGAACCCGGCCCAGCAGGTCGTCAAGATCGTCAACGAGGAGCTCGTTGCGATCCTCGGCGGCGAGACTCGGCGGCTGCACCTGGCCAAGGAACCGCCGACGGTCATCATGCTGGCCGGTCTGCAGGGTGCCGGTAAGACGACCCTGGCCGGCAAGCTCGCGCGCTGGCTCCGGGGGCAGGGGCACACCCCGCTGCTCGTGGCCTGCGACCTGCAGCGTCCCAACGCGGTCAACCAGCTGCAGATCGTCGGTGAGCGCGCCGGCGTCCCGACCTACGCGCCGCACCCCGGCGCCACCGGCTCCGGTGAGCTCCCCGAGGGCCCCGGCGACCCGGTCGGCGTCGCCCGCGACGGCATCGCGCACGCCCGCGACAAGCAGTACGACGTGGTCGTCGTCGACACCGCGGGCCGCCTCGGCGTCGACGAGGAGCTGATGCGCCAGGCGTCCGACATCCGGGACGCGGTGCAGCCCGACGAGGTCCTGTTCGTCGTCGACGCGATGATCGGTCAGGACGCCGTGGCCACGGCCGAGGCGTTCCGCGACGGCGTCGGCTTCACCGGTGTCGTGCTCACCAAGCTCGACGGCGACGCCCGCGGTGGTGCCGCGCTGAGCGTCCGCGAGGTCACCGGCCAGCCGATCCTCTTCGCCTCCAACGGCGAGAAGCTCGAGGACTTCGACGTCTTCCACCCCGACCGGATGTCCTCGCGCATCCTCGGGATGGGCGACCTGCTCACCCTCATCGAGCAGGCCGAGCAGGTCTTCGACGCCGAGCAGTCCGCGGCCGCCGCCGCGAAGATCAGCTCCGGCGAGCTGTCCCTGGAGGACTTCCTCCAGCAGATGCTGCAGCTGCGCAAGATGGGGCCGATCGGCAACATCCTGAACATGCTCCCGGGGATGAACTCCGGGCAGGCCAAGGCCGCGCTCGAGCAGGTCGACGACCGTCAGATCGACCGCCTGCAGGCGATCATCCGCGGTATGACCCCCGCCGAGCGGGAGGACCCGAAGATCATCAACGCGTCGCGCCGCCAGCGCATCGCGACCGGGTCCGGTGTGTCGGTCTCCGACGTGAACGACCTGGTCAACCGCTTCTTCGAGGCCCGCAAGATGATGAAGCAGATGGCCGGCCAGTTCGGCTTCGGCGGCGGCGGGCGCAGCGCGACCAAGAAGGTCCCGAAGAACCCGCGCAAGGCCCGGCAGGCCAAGAAGGGCCGGCGCAGCGGCAACCCCGCGAACCGCGCCGCGGCCGGGGCGCCGGACCTGTCGAACCTGCCACCGAGCCTGCAGCAGCTCCCGCCCGGACTGGGCAACCTCGACCAGCTGCCGCCCGGTTTCGACCCGTCGAAGCTGAACTTCGGCAAGAAGAAGTAGCTAGGGTCGCCACCCATGACCGATCTTCCGGCCGCGGGGTGGCGGCTCCGCGGAACGCTGCTGGGCCCCGACGGTGCCGCCGGTGCCGACCTGTACGTCGACGGCTCCGGGCGGATCAGCCCGGAGCCGCTGCCCGGGGCGGAGGACCTGGTCACCGACGGCTGGATCGTCCCCGGCCTGGTCGACGCGCACTGTCACGTCGGGCTCGGCCCGGACGGCCCGGTCACCGACCTGGAGGAGTGCGCGGCGCAGGCCCGCACCGACCGCGACGCGGGCACCCTGCTGCTGCGCGACTGCGGGTCCCCGGTCGACACCTCGCCGCTGCAGGCCCGCGAGGACCTGCCCGAGATCATCCGGGCCGGGCGGCACGTCGCCCGCCCCAAGCGCTACATCCCCGGGCTCGCCGCCGAGCTCGACGACCCGCGCCTGCTCGTCGACGAGGTCCGGGCCCAGGCGGCCCGCGGTGACGGCTGGGTGAAGCTCGTGGGGGACTGGATCGACCGCGCGGCGGGCCCCGACGACGCCGACCTCGCCCCGCTCTGGCCGGACGAGGTGCTCGCCGAGGCCATCGACGCGGCGCACGGGGCCGGCGCCCGCGTCACCGCGCACGTCTTCGGCACCGAGGCGCTGCCCGGGCTGATCCGGGCCGGGATCGACTGCATCGAGCACGGCACCGGGCTCTCCGACGAGCTCATCGACGAGATGGCCGCCCGCGGCACCGCCCTGGTGCCGACCCTGATCAACGTCGAGACCTTCCCCGGCATCGCCGAGAAGGCGACGAAGTACCCGCGCTACGCCGGCCACATGCGCGACCTGCACGCCCACGCCTGGGAGACCGTCGGACGCGCGATCGAGGCCGGGGTCCCGGTCTACGCGGGCACCGACGCCGGCGGCGGCATCCGGCACGGCCGGATCGCCGACGAGATCGCCGAGCTGGCCCGCGCCGGGCACCCGGACCCGATCGGCGCCGCGAGCTGGGCCGCGCGGTCCTGGCTGGGCCGCCCGGCGGGTCCGGTGCCCGGCGCGCCGGCCGACCTGGTCGTGTACGACCGCGACCCGCGGGGGGATCTCGGCGTGCTGCGGGCCCCGTCGGTGGTCCTGATCCGCGGACGTCGGGTATCAACGGGGGCATGAGCAGTTCGCCCGGTTCGCCGCCGGGACCGCCCGGAGCCTCCGCCGACGACCCGGCCGGCTCCACCCCGTCCGACGCCACCGCGCCGCCGCCCGCCGGTACGCCGCCCGCCGGGTGGTCGCCCGCGGGGTGGCCGGCTGGGTCGGCGCAGTACGGCCCCGCCGGGCCCGGGCAGTACGGCCCCGCCGGGCCAACGCCCCACGGTCCGGGTGGGCCCGGGCAGTACGGTCCGGGTGGTCCGGCGCCCTACGGCCCGGGTGCGCCGTACGGTCCGCCGCCGCGGCGCGGGCTGTTCGGGATCGAGCCGTCGCCGCCCCCGCCGCGCCCGTTCCGCGGGCTGCTCGCCTTCCTGGTCGTCGAGATCGTGTTCCTCGGCTCGTCGTTCCTGCTGGCGCTGGGCCTGGGGGAGGTCGACTCCGCGCAGGAGGTCCTCCTCGCGATCGTCGTCCCGACGATCCTGGCCGCGCTCACCTGCGTCGTCTGGACCCGGGTGTTCGGCAGCGGGCCCGTGGCCGACCTGGGCCTGCGGTTCCGCTGGGAGGACGTCGGCATCGGGCTGCTGATCGGCGTCGCCGGGCTGTTCGTGACGATCCCGGCCGCGCTGGCCTACCTCTACCTGGTCGGCCCGGACCTGACGACCTCGGTCGGCGTCGCCTTCGAGGGCATCCGCACGACGTGGCCGGTCGCGCTGGCCGTGATGGTCGGCATCGTCGTGGTCGCCCCGGTCTGCGAGGAGATCGTCTACCGCGGCCTGCTGTGGAACGCCATCGCGCACTGGGTCGGCAACCGCTGGGTCGTGTTCGTGCTGACCACGGCGGTGTTCGCGCTGGCCCACCTGGAGTTCCTGCGTGCGCCGCTGCTGTTCGTCGTCGCGCTGCCGCTGGGGGTCGCACGGCTGCTGACCGGCCGCGTCACCGCCGGGATCGTGGCCCACGCGGTCAACAACTTCCTGCCCGGGCTGGCCCTGGCCCTCATGCTGGTCGGGGCCTTTCCCGCGGTCTGAACGACGTCTGGCAGAATGGCCGATCGGGTCCGTGGCCGGCCCTCTACCTGCCACGGCCGACACCTACGAGTGAGCGAGCCCGTAACCCCACGCGAGGCCGGCTGACTCATCGCAGCACGAATCGACATTCGCGAGGAGCACCACAGCGTGGCCGTCAAGATCAAGCTGATGCGTCTGGGCAAGATCCGTCAGCCGTACTACCGCGTCGTCGTCGCGGACTCCCGTACGCGCCGCAACGGCCGGGCCATCGAGACGATCGGCAAGTACCACCCGAAGAACGAGCCGAGCCTGATCGAGATCGACTCGGACCGTGCGCAGTACTGGCTGGGTGTCGGCGCGCAGCCGACCGAGTCGGTGCAGAACCTGCTCGAGATCACCGGCGACTGGCAGAAGTTCAAGGGCCTGCCGGGCACCGAGGGCACCCTGAAGCCGCAGGCCGAGAAGGTCGACAAGCTGGCCCGCTTCAACGAGGCGCTGGCGGCGGCGAACGAGGAGCCGACCACCGCGGCCACCACCCCGAAGAAGAAGGGTGGCGACCGCGCCGGCAAGACCGCTGACGCCGCCCCGGCCGAGGCCGCGACGAAGAGCGACGACGTCGCCGACGCGACCAAGGACGCGGCCGAGCCGGCCACCGAGTCGACCCAGTCGTGACTCTCATGGCGGACGCGCTCGAGCACCTCGTGCGCGGCATCGTCGACCACCCCGACGACGTCCGGGTGGACCTGGTCACCGGGCGTCGCGGCCGGATCCTCGAGGTCCGGGTGCACCCCGACGACCTCGGCAAGGTGATCGGCCGGGGTGGCCGCACCGCCACCGCCCTGCGCAACGTCATCGGTGGTGTGGGCGGTCGCGGCGTGCGCGTCGACGTCGTCGACACCGACCGGTGACGAACTCCGCACCCGACGACGCCGGCCAGGTCCTGGTCGGCGTCGTCGTGCGTGTGCACGGTCTGCGCGGCGAGGTCGTCGTCGAGCCCCGCACCGACGCACCGGCGGAGCGGTTCGCGCCCGGTGCCGTCCTGCAGGCCCACCGGCCCCGCGCGGCGGGCCCCGGGCCGCTCACCGTCACCGGTGCGCGCGCCCACTCGGGCCGCTGGCTCGTGCTCTTCGAGGGCGTCGCCGACCGCGACGCCGCCGAGGCCCTGCGTGGTGTGCAGCTCCGGCTGCCGACCTCCGCGCTCGCCGAGCCGGAGGACCCGGAGGAGTTCCACGTCCACCAGCTGACCGGTCTGCGGGCCGAGCTGGTCGACGGGACCGAGGCGGGCACCGTCACCGACGTCGTCCACGGCCCCGGCGGGTCCCTGCTGGTCGTCCGCCGGCCGGCCGGGCACGAGGCACTCGTCCCGTTCGTCGGGGCGATCGTGCCCACCGTCGATGTGGCGGGCGGACGCGTGGTCCTCGACCCGCCCGACGGGCTGCTCGACCCGGAGGACTGATCCCGGCCCGGCACCCTGTGGTGCCGGGCCGTTCTCGTGGTCGCAGTGTCAACCAGGGTTGACATCCTCGGAGTGTCAACCTATGTTGACAGTCATGAGTGATGCGACGGCGGTGGCCGCGGCGGCGTCCAGCACGGACCCGGCCGTGGGGCTGCGGGCGGTGGTGGCCCTGCGCGAGCTGCAGGAGTCCCTGGAGGAGCTGCAGGTCACCAGCGCCCGCAACCAGGGCTGGTCCTGGCAGCAGATCGCCGACGCACTGCGGATCAGCCGGCAGGCGGTGCACAAGAAGTACCGCAGGCTCGGCCTGTAGAGGGGAGACGCACGTGTTCGCACGGTTCACCGGCGAGGCCCGCAGGGTCGTCGTCCTGGCCCAGGAGATCGCACGGATGAGGCACGCGGGGCGGATCGGGACGGAGCACCTGCTGCTCGGGATCCTGCGCAGCCCCGGCACGCCGGGGGAGGAGCTCCTCGCCGCGGCCGGGATCGACGCCCGCGCCGTCGTCGAGGAGCTCGACCGGGCGGACGGCGTGCCCGACGCCGACGCCGACGCCGACGCCGACGCCCTCGCCACCCTGGGCATCGACCTCGACGCCGTCCGGAGCGCGGTGGAGGCGGGCTTCGGGCCCGGAGCGCTCGACCGTCCGCGGCGCGAACGGTGGCGGGCCGGGCACATCCCGTTCGAGCGGTCCTCGAAGAAGGCCCTCGAGCTGGCGCTGCGCGAGGCGATCCGGCTCGGCGACCGGTCGATCGGGACCGAGCACGTCCTGCTCGGGCTGCTGCACCCGGACACCGCGGCCTCGCAGGTGCTCGACCGGCACGGGATGACGCTGTACGGGACCCGGCGCGCCGTCGAGCGACGGCGGCCCCGCCGGGCGGGCTGAGCCGGGCCCGGTCGGCGGCCCGCTCGTCGGCTCAGTCGTCGGCGCGGTCCGGGTCGTCCGGGTCCTCGGTCGGGTCCACCCGGGTCTCCGCCGAGCGCACCCCGTCGGTCTCCGACAGCGCGGCGGCCAGGCCGGGCAGGTCGCCCCGGCCGTCGAGACGCAGGGTCAGCGCCGCGACCCGGACGCCGTCGGCGGCCACCGAGCCGCGGTGCACGGCCACCCCCGCCACCGAGAACCCGGCCGCGGTGCAGCGCTCCAGGACCCCGCGCAGGACGCCGTAGCCGTCGTCGTAGCGGATCCGCAGCACCGGCGGGCGGCGACGGTGCCGCCGCACCACCCGCGCGACCGGCTGCAGGCCCCGGGTCACCAGGAAGTGCGCCGCCGTCGCCAGGACGGCCAGCGGGGCCAGGCCCGCACCGCACGCTGTCCCGACCGCGGCGGCCAGCCAGATCGTGGCCGCGGTGGTGAGCCCGCGCACGACGTCCTGCCGGACGAAGATCAGCCCGGCACCGATGAACCCGATCCCCGACACGATCTGGGCCGCGATCCGGGACGGGTCCAGCGCGACGTGCTCGGTCGCGAGCAGATCGGCGAAGCCGTACTTCGAGATGACCATGAACACCGCCGCGCCGACGCCGACCAGCACGTGCGTGCGCAGACCGGCGCTCTTCGCGCCGGCCTCGCGCTCCAGGCCGATCGCCGTCGTCAGGAGCAGGGCGAGCAGCACCGGCGGCAGCAGGCTCCACTGCGCCGTCGTCGACCAGAGTGGCTCGGCCCAGGATTCCGACATCGCATGACCTCCTTCTGCACGGGGGGACGGGCGCCTGCGACGATCCGCGCCGTGCGGATCGACGTCGTCACCATCTTCCCGTCCTACCTGCAGCCGTTGCGCGAGGCACTGCTGGGGCGGGCGATCGACCGCGGGTTGCTCGACGTCGCGGTGCACGACCTGCGGGACTGGACCCACGACGTGCACCAGGCCGTCGACGACTCCCCGTACGGCGGCGGGCCGGGCATGGTCATGCGCCCCCAGGTGTGGGGCGAGGCCCTCGACGACGTGCTGGCCACGCCCGACCTGCCCGCCCGGCTGGTCGTCCCGACCCCGGCCGGACGTCCGTTCACCCAGGCCACCGCGCACGCCTGGGCGGCCGAGGAGCGGCTGGTGTTCGCCTGCGGCCGCTACGAGGGCATCGACGAGCGCGTGCTGCTCGACGCCCGGGCCCGCGGCATCACCGTCGACGAGGTGTCGATCGGCGACTACGTGCTCGTCGGCGGGGAGGTCGCCGTGCTCGTGATGGTCGAGGCCGTCGCCCGGCTGCTGCCCGGGGTGCTGGGCAACCCGCGCTCGGCCGCCGAGGACTCCTTTTCCGACGGGCTGCTCGAGGGCCCGTCCTACACCCGTCCGGAGGTGTGGCGGGAGCTGGCCGTGCCGGACGTACTGCGCGGCGGCAACCACGCCGCGATCGCCCGCTGGCGGCGCGACCGGGCCCTGGAACGGACCCGGGACCGGCGCCCCGACCTGCTCGATGCGCTCGGACCGGACGCCCTGGACGCCGCCGACCGCGCCGTGCTCGCCGCCGGGCGCCCCGACGACGACGCCGACGCCCCCACCGCCTGAGCGTTCCCGCCGGTGGGCGTCCCCGACCCGGCTCCGGGGCCCGCGCGGGGGACCGTTCCGCGGTCGCCCGGCGGGCCCCCACCGGCGACCGGCGGTGCCCGGTCCGTCCGGTACGACCGGGCCCGCGGAGCCGCTCCGGAGGGCCTCGCACCACCGGGTGTCCGGAGCGATCTGCCCGTCTGGCACTATGGACGGGTTGCCAGCGCCGCGTGTGGCGCCCGGTGACGGTCACGTGTGCCCCCGGTCCCGCCGGTGGTGCCGGCCGTACCGAGCCCGCCACGTGAGGAGCGTCGTCGCCGTACGGCACGACCGCCCCGTGGCCCGGGCGCGATCCCGGATCGACCCGGGACCGGCACCGCACGACCCGCACGAACGACACACGAGGACGGACCGTCGACATGAACACCCTGGACGCACTGGACGCGGAGACCCTGCGCTCCGACATCCCGAACTTCCGCCCCGGGGACACCCTCAAGGTGCACGTGAAGGTCATCGAGGGCAGCCGCACCCGTACCCAGATCTTCCAGGGCGTCGTCATCCGCCGCCACGGCTCGGGTGCCCGCGAGACCTTCACCGTCCGCAAGATCTCGTTCGGCGTCGGCGTCGAGCGCACCTTCCCGGTGCACACGCCGAACATCGAGAAGATCGAGGTCGCCACCCGCGGTGACGTCCGCCGGGCGAAGCTGTACTACCTCCGCGACCTCCGCGGCAAGGCCGCGAAGATCAAGGAGCGTCGGGAGACCACCGCGTCCTGACCGTCACCCTGTCGTGACGGACCGGTGACGTAATCTCGACGCGTGGCCTTCCCCGAGCTCCCCGACGACCGCCGGGCCCGCCCCCGGCGGTATCGCGGCAGCGATGTTCCCGAGCGCCCCGGTCGGCGGCGGGCCCCCGAGGACCCGCCGCCCGCCGGTGGTGAACCGGGCGGTGACGAGCAGCAGTGGCTGCTCGGGACCGCGCTGCAGCACGGGGTGCCGGCCCGGGACGGCTCCGTGGACGGTGAGCCCGAGGGCGCACCGCGCGGGGTCCGTACCCGGCACGCGGGCCCGGAGGACGGCGCCGACGAGGCCCGTCCCCGAGGGCGTCGCTACCGCAACGGTTTCGACGAGCTCGCCGCCGGACGTTCCGGGCGGCACGGCGTCGACGCGGGCGGCCCGCTCCCCGAGGAGCGGCCCGCCCCGGCCACCGAGGGCCCGGACACGCTGCGGGCCCGCTACGCGGCCCGGCTGAACCGGCCCGACGGCTCCGAGCCCGGCGCCGCACCGAACGGCAGGCCGTGGCCGCCGCCCGGCAGCCGCCCGGAGCAGGCCCCGGACCCCCGCCATCCGGCGCCGCCGGCCGGGCGCCCCGAGGGCACCGGTCGTCACGGCGTCCGCCCGGGCCCCGACCAGCCCGCCCCCGACGGCAGGCCCGGTCGCCGGGCCGCCGGGTTCGACCCGTCCGCCGCACCGCCCTTCCGCGGCCCCGACGCGCCCCGGCGCAACGGCCGGCCCCCCGCCGCCCCCGGCTTCGGCCCCTCCGGCCCCGTGCCCGGCGGCCCCGACGGCCACGCCCCCCGCGGCCACGGCGTCGACGGCTACCCGCCGGACGGTCGTGCACCCGAGGGCTACGGGCCCGACGGGTACGCGCCCGACGGCTACGGCCGCCCCGACCCGCGCGGTCGCGCCCCCGGCCGTCCGCCCGTCCGCGGCCCGTCCGCCGAGTACTCCGACGGCGCCCGCCCGGAGCCCCGCCCCGACGGTGGTGTCCCCGGTCGACGGCCCGTCGGCCCGCCCGTCGACGGTGCCGCCCCGACGACCCGCCGTCCCGTCCCACCGGACGCCGACAGCGCCCCGACCACCCGTCGCCCGGTCCCGCCGGACCCCGACGCCGCCGCGACCACGCGCCGCCGGGTGCCTCCGGAGGCCGACCCGCGGCGCGCCCGCGCGGCCGCCGCCCCGGTCGGCGACGACGTCGACGCCGACCCCGGGACCGCCGCCGTCCCGTACCCCGGCGCCGACGCGCCGGCACGGCCCCCGCGCCGCCGTCGCCCGGCCGCCGCCCCGGCGGAACCGGCCGAGGACCCCGACGACACCCCCGCCGACCCGCAGGACGCGACGGACGAGCCGGAGCGCGCCACCGGTGGCCGCGCCGCGCGCCGCAGCGGTCCCGTCGGCATCGGCGGCCGGATCGCCGCCCTGACCGGGCGCGGCTCGGCCGCGGCCGCGGCGGGCGAGGAGAAGCCCAAGACGGCGTTCTGGAAGGAGATCCTGCTCCTGGCCGGGGTCGCCATCCTGCTGACGGTCCTCATCCAGACCTTCCTCGCGAAGGTCTACGTCATCCCGTCGGGCTCGATGGAGACGACGCTGCACGGCTGCACCGGCTGCAACAACGACCGCGTGCTCGTCGACAAGGTCACCTACAACTTCACCGACATCACCCCGGGCGACATCGTCGTGTTCCGCGGCACCGACGGCTGGGCCAGCGAGACCTACAGCGGCGAGGGCACCGAGAACCCGCTGCTCAAGGGCCTGCAGTCGCTCGGCTCGCTGGTCGGCATCGCCCCGCCCGACGAGAAGGACTTCGTCAAGCGGGTGATCGCCGTCGGCGGCCAGACCGTCTCCTGCTGCGACGCGCTCAACCAGGTCGTCGTCGACGGGCAGCCGCTGGAGGAGCCCTACATCTACTACCTGCCCGAAGCGGGTCCGGCCCGGCAGATCCCGTTCGGTCCGATCACGGTCCCCGAGGGCCAGTACTGGATGATGGGCGACTCGCGGAACAACTCCGCGGACTCCCGGGCGGCCGGGCACGGCCCCATCCCCGAGGCCAACATCATCGGCAAGGTCCGGCTGATCGTGCTGCCCTTCGACCGGTTCGGCTGGGTCAGCGCGGTCGACCCGCAGACCACGGCCGAGGCGGCCGGGCTCCCGGGGCTGCCCGGCGGGCTGCCGCTGGCGCTGGGCATCATGGGGACCCTGCCGCTCGCGGCCGGTCGGCGACGCACCCTGCTCGCCCGTGCCGAGGCCGAGCGGTTCCTGCCCGCGACGCGCCCCCCGCACGGGTGGCGCCGGAGAGCCTGACCGGGAGCACCGTGCCGGTTCCGCCCAGCCGCGCCCGTCCCACCGGACGGCCGCGTGCCCGCCGACGCCCCGTACGGGTCCTGCCCGACGGGCTGCGTCCGCCGCGCGCCGTCGTCCGCGACGGCGGCACCTGGACCCTGCAGACGGTCCTGCAGCGCCACGGGCTCGGCCCGGTCGCCGGCGTCGACGAGGCCGGTCGCGGGGCGAGTGCCGGGCCGCTGGTCGTCGCCGCGGCGGTACTGCGGCCCGCGGACGCGAAGGCCCTCGACGGGCTGACCGACTCCAAGCTGCTGACCCCGGCCGCCCGCGACCACTGGTACGACCGTATCCGCGCCCGGGCGCTGGACCACGCCGTCGTCGTGATCCCGGCGGCCGAGGTCGACCGCCGCGGGGTGCACGTGGCCAACATCGAGGGCATGCGCCGCGCGGTGGCCGCGCTGAGCGCGGTCCGGCCCGGCTACGTCCTGACCGACGGCTTCCCGGTCCGCGGCTTCGGCCGCCCCGCCCTCGCGGTGCCGAAGGGGGACCGGGTGGCGGCCTGCATCGCGGCGGCGTCGGTGCTGGCCAAGGTCACCCGGGACCGCATCATGACCGCGCTCGACGCCGAGCACGACCGCTACGGCTTCGCCGTGCACAAGGGTTACAGCACCCCGGACCACGAGGCCGCGCTGCGCGCCCACGGGCCCTGTCCGGAGCACCGGTTCTCCTTCGCGAACGTCGCCGCGGTGGCCGGGCGCGAGGTCCCGGCGGGGCTGGTCCACAATGGGGCGCTCCCCGAGCAGGAACCCGACCCCGGAGACCCGGAGGACACGGTCGGGGCGTGGGAGCCGTTGGAGATCGTCACAGGAGGAGCGGGCCGGTGAGCGCCGAGGATCTCGAGAAGTACGAGACCGAGATGGAGCTCACGCTCTACAAGGAGTACCGCGACATCGTCGCCCAGTTCTCCTACGTCGTGGAGACGGAGCGTCGGTTCTACCTGGCCAACTCCGTCGACGTCGCCCCGCGCAACGCCGACGGCGAGGTCTACTTCGAGGTCCGCATGTCCGATGCGTGGGTGTGGGACATGTACCGCCCGGCGCGGTTCGTCAAGAACGTGCGGGTGGTGACGTTCAAGGACGTCAACATCGAGGAGCTCGACACCCCTGACCTGCGGCTCCCCGACGACGACCAGTTCCCGGGCTGAGCGCGTAGCAGACCTCACCGACGGTTCCGCCGCTCCGGCGGCGCGGCCGGCGGTGCCCATCCCCAACCGGCGGATCCGTCCACAGCCGGCCGATCCACCCCCGCGACGGGCCCACCCGGCCCGATCGTGGACCCATGGCAGCGAAGGACGAGCTCGGCCGCCGCGGTGAGGACACCGCCGCCGAGTACCTCGAGCGGGCACACGGCATGGTCGTGCTCAGCCGCAACTGGCGGTGCACGCACGGCGAGATCGACATCGTCGCGGTCGACCCGCAGCAACGGCTGGTGTTCTGCGAGGTCAAGACCCGTTCCGGGCTCCGCTACGGCGAGCCCGCCGAGGCGGTGACCCGCCGCAAGACACGCCGGATCCGGCTGCTGGCGAAGGCGTTCATGGCCGCCCACCGGGTGAGCTGGGTCGAGATCAGGTTCGACGTCGTGGCGGTCCTGATCCGGCCCGGCCGGCCGGTCACGCTCACCCACTACCCGGCGGCGTTCTGATGCGGCCCCCGGCACGGATCTGGTCGGTGGCGCTGCACGGCGTCGACGGCGTCCCCGTCGAGATCGAGGCGGTCATCGGCGGCGGGATGCCCGGCGTGCACCTCGTGGGCCTGCCCGACGCCGCCCTCAACGAGTCCAAGGACCGGGTCCGGTCCGCGATCGTGCACTCCGGCCGCACCTGGCCCAACGAGCGGATCGTGCTCGCCCTCTCCCCGGCGACCCTGCGCAAGACCGGTAGCCGGTTCGATCTCGCCCTGGCCCTCGGCGTCCTCGTCGCCGCGGACGCGGTGCCGCCCGACCGGCTGCGCGGCACCGCGCTGCTCGGCGAGCTCGCCCTCGACGGCAGGCTGCGCCCGGTGCTCGGCGTGCTGCCCTGTCTGCTCGCCGCGCGCGACGCCGGGATGGTCCGCGCCGTCGTGCCCCGTGCCGCGCTCGCCGAGGCCGCGCTGGTCGACGGGATCGAGGCGTTCGGTGCCGACAGCCTCGGCGACGTCCTGGACTGGGCGGCGGGCAACCGGCTGCTGCACCGGCACGACGGCGGGCAGGAGGATGCCCCGGCCGTCGCGGCGCCCGAGCTGGCCGACGTGCTCGGCCAGCACGACGCCCGGCGCGCCCTGGAGATCGCCGCCGCCGGCGGGCACCACCTGCTGATGGTCGGCCCACCCGGCACCGGCAAGACGATGCTGGCCCAGCGCGTGGTGGGGCTGCTGCCCGAGCTCGACCGCGCCGAGGCGCTGCAGCTCGCCGCGATCCGTTCGGTGGCCGGCAGGCTCGGCGACACCGGGGCGCTCAGCACGTGTGCGCCGTTCGTGGCGCCGCACCACTCGGCGTCGGCCGCGGCGCTGCTCGGCGGGGGCAGCGGCGTCGCCCGCCCCGGTGCGGTGTCGCTGGCCCACCGCGGGGTGCTCTTCCTCGACGAGTGCCCGCACTGGCCCGCCTCGGTCCTCGACGGGCTGCGCACCCCGCTGGAGGAGGGCGAGGTCCGGCTGTCCCGCGCCGACGGCACCGTGCGCTACCCGGCCCGGTTCCAGCTCGTCCTCGCGGCGAACCCGTGCCCGTGCGCACCACCGATCGACCGCGACTGCACCTGCCGCCCCGATGTCCGCCGCCGCTACATGTCCCGGCTGTCCGGCCCGCTGCTCGACCGGGTCGACCTGCGGGTGGCGATGGAGCCGGTGACCGCGCTGCGGGTGACCGAGCAGCGGGGCGAGGACACCGCGACCGTCCGCCGCCGGGTGCTCGACGCCCGCGCCGCCGCCGTCGCACGCTGGTCGGAGCACGGGTGGCGGTGCAACGCCGAGGTGCCCGGCCCCGCCCTGCGCACCCGCTTCCCGCTGCCCGCCCGGGTGATCGCACCGCTGGAGGCCCGGCTGCGGGCCGGGGATCTCAGCGCCCGCGGCGCGGACCGCGCGCTGCGGGTCGCGTGGACGCTCAGCGACCTCGCCGGGGCCGAACGGCCCGACCGCGGCCTGGTCGACGCGGCGCTGTACTTCCGTGAGCGGGGTGCCGCGTGAGCGCCCCGGTCCCGGCCGTCCGCCCGGGTACCGACGCCGGCGCGGTGCCCGAGGAGGTCCTGCGCGCCCGCGCCTACCTGCTGCGCTGCGTCGAACCGCCGAACCGGCATCTCGTCGCCCTGGTCGACCGGTACGGGCCGGTCGAGGCGGCCGACCGGCTGCGTCGCGGCGCCGTCCCCGACGAGCTGCTGCGCGCCGCGGCGGCCCGGCGGGGCACCGACCGCTCCGGGGCCGACCTGGAGGCGGCCGCGGCCGCCGGGGCCCGGCTGCTCGTGCCGGAGGACCCGGGCTGGCCGTCGTGGCCGTTCCGGTCGTTCGCCGAGGCCCCGCGGGCCGACCTCGCGCCCCCGATCGCGCTGTGGGCGCGCGGGCCGGGGGAGATCGCGACGCTCGCCGACCGGTCGGTCACCGTCGTCGGGTCGCGTGCCGCGACCCCGTACGGGCTGAACGTGGCCGCGGACTTCTCCGCGACGCTGGCCCGGCGCGGCGTCGCGGTCCTCTCCGGCGCCGCGTTCGGGATCGACGCCGCCGCGCACCGCGGGGCGCTCGCCGTCGACGGCGCGACGGTCGCGGTGCTGGCCTGCGGCCCGGACCGCGTCTACCCGGCCGCGCACACCGGTCTCCTGGAACGGATCGCCGCGACCGGTCTGGTGCTCACCGAGTACCCACCCGGCACGATCCCCGGGCGGCTGCGGTTCCTCGTCCGCAACCGGCTGCTGGCCGCACTCGGTGTCGGGACCCTCGTCGTCGAGGCCGGCGCACGCAGCGGGACGAAGCGCACCGCCGCCGACGCGACCGCGCTCGGGCGCCCGCTGATGGCGGTGCCGGGCCCGGTGACCTCGGGGATGTCGGTCGGCTGCCACGAGCTGGTCCGCACCCACCAGGCGGGCCTCGTCGGGCGGCCCGAGGACGTCCTGGAGGTCGTCGGCCGGCTGGGTGTGGACCTCGCCCTGCCGCCGCAGGGGGAGTCCCGCCCGACCGACGGGCTCGACCCGCGGGTGCTGGCGGTCCACGACGCGCTGCCCGCCCGTGCCGCGTGGCCGCCGGGACGGATCGGGGAGGCCGCGGGCGTCGGCCCCGACGAGCTGCGCGCGGCGCTGACCGAGCTGGAGGACCGTGGGCTCGCCGAGTACCACCAGGGGCTGTGGCAGCGTCCGGCACGCCGGGCGGGTCCTTGACCGGGGCCCCGCGGCGGCGGACCGTCCGGGCATGGCGCGCACAGAGTCCTCCGGTCCCGCGGGGTCGTCCGGTCCCGCGGCCACCGAGCCGGTCCCCGGCGCGGTCGACGGACCGGCCGTGGGTCCGGCGGGCGCCCGTGCCGCGGCCGACGGGTCCGCAGTGGGCGACGGGTCCACAGGGGGTGGCGGGTCCGCCGCGGGTGACGGGCTCGCGCCGGACGTCGCCACCGCGCTCGAGGAGTTCACCGGGCACCTGCGCCACGAGCGGAACCGCTCGCCGCACACGGTCCGCGGCTACCGCTCGGACCTCACCGACCTGCTCCGCGGGCTCCCCGGCCTCGGAGCTCTCGACCTGGACCACCTGCGCCGGCGGCTCGGCGCGACGCACGCCGCCGGCGCCGGGCGGGCCACCGTCGCCCGGCGCACCGCCGCGGCACGCACGTTCTGCGCCTGGGCGGTGCGCACCGGGCGGCTCGACCACGACCCGGCCGCCCGCCTCGGGTCGCCGCGCGCGGGCACCGTCCTGCCAGAGGTGCCCGGCGCGGCGGAGACCGCGGCGGTGCTGGCCGCCGTGACCTCCGGTGCGGCGGAGGACGCCCCGGAGGCGCTGCGCGACCTGCTGGTCCTCGAACTGCTCTACGCGACCGGGATCCGGGTCGCGGAGCTGTGCGGGCTGGACGTCGGGGCGGTCGACGAGTCCGCCCGTACGCTGCGGGTCCGGGGCAAGGGCGACCGGGAACGGACCGTCGTGTTCGGGGTCCCCGCCGCACGCGCCCTGCGCCGCTGGCTCGACCACGGCCGACCGGCGCTGGCGACCCCGTCGTCGCCGCCGGCGCTGCTGCTGGGCGTGCGGGGCGGGCGGCTGGACCCGCGCGTCGCACGGACCGTCGTGCACCGCGCGATCCGGGCGGTACCGGGCGTCCCCGACGTCGGACCGCACGGTCTGCGGCACGCCGCGGCGACCCATCTGCTCGAGGGCGGAGCCGACCTTCGTTACGTACAGGAGTTACTCGGTCACGCTACGCTGTCGACGACACAGCTCTACACGCATGTGACCGTCGACCGGTTGAAGGTGGTTCATGACCAGGCGCACCCTCGGGCCTGAGGCGTCCCCCACGACGTCCCGCCGTCCCGACGCGTTCCCCACCGCCCTGGCCACGGCCCTCGACCGGAGGGCCGCGGGGGCCGACACGCCCCGCGCGGCCGTCCTCGGACCGGTCCCCGACCCACCCGGGCACCCCCGCCGCGGCCCCCTCGACGCCACCACCGGACGACCGCCGGCGGGAGCGGCCCCGGCGTGCATCGCGCTCGTCCCGGCGACGGGCCGGGCGCCCCGCGACACGCCCGACGGCGCCCCGGGTCACCTGAACGAGACCGTCGAGGCGGTGGTCGTGCCGCTGTGGCGCGAGTTCCTCGCCACCCGCGCCCCCGCCGCGCGACGACGCCTGGTCGAGCACCACGCCCCGCTCGTGCGCGGTGTGGGGACGAAGCTGGCGGTGCGGCTGCCGTCGTCGATCGAGCTCGCCGACCTGCTGCAGTCCGGGACGTTCGGCCTGATGGAGGCCGTCGACCGGTTCGACCCCGCACGCGGGATCCGCTTCGAGGCCTACGCGGCCCAGCGGGTCCGGGGCGCCATGCTCGACGAGCTGCGTGCCCAGGACTGGGTGCCCCGCACCGTGCGGGCGCGCAGCCGCGAGGTCGAACGGGCCCGTGAGGCGGTGCAATTCCGCGCCGGGCGCCCCGCGACCGACGGCGAGCTCGCCGCGGAGCTGGGTGTCGGGGTGCGCGACCTCCGTCAGGCCCGGCGGCCGATGTACCTGGTCAGCGCCGAGGACCTCGGCGCGGGCGGCCCGGCGGGCTCGCCGCTGTCGACGCTCCCGGCCGACGACTCGGTGGACCCGGTGACCGCGGCGGTCCGGAGGGAGACCGGGGCGGAGCTGCGTGCCGCGATCGGGCTGCTGGGGGAGCGGGACCGGCTGGTCCTGCGCCTCTACTACGTCGAGAACCGGACGCTGGCCGAGATCGGCGGGGTCCTCGGGGTCACCGAGTCCCGGGTCTGCCAGCTGCACGCCCGGATGATCACCCGGCTGCGGGCGACGATGGAGCCGGCGCTGGCGGGCTGACCCTGTCCGGAGCGCCCTCCGCGGGCTCCGGCGCCCCCTCCCAGGGCAGCAGCCGCACCCGGGGAGGCCGCAGCAGGACCAGCGGGTCCAGGTGGTCGAGCCGCTCCCGGCGCACGCCCCAGTGCAGGCAGGCCGCGACCGGGCACCCGGTGTGCCCGGGTTCCAGCGTCCCCACCGGGTCGCCCCCGGCGAGCCGCGCCCCGGCGACGACGACGGCGGTCACCGGCTCGTAGGTGCTCCGCAGCCCGTCGGGGTGGTCGACGGAGACGACGCCGCGCCCGGCGATACGCCCGGCGAACACCACCACCCCCTCCCGTGCGACGAGCACCGCCTGCCCGGGGGAGCCGGCGAGGTCGGCGCCGCGGTGCCCGCGGCCGTAGCGGAACGCGGGCCTGCGGAACACCGCGGTGACCGCCGGGGGCGGGAGCAGCGGCCACGCGTAGTCCGCTCCGGGGGCCGGGATCCCCGCTCCGGGCGGCCGCGGCGGCGCGGGCGCCGGGCCCGCTGCGTCCGGTGGCCCGCCCGGAGCGGGCCCGCCATCGGGCGGAGGCGGGAGGCCGTCGGCCCCGGGAGGTGGCTCCGGAGTCGGGACGGCGATCTCCCGCGCCGCGACCGCCGGTGCCGCGACCGCCGGTGCCGCGACCACCGGTGCGGGGACCACCGGTGCGGGGACCACCGGTGCGGCGACCGCCGCCCCCGGCGGCACGAGCGCCACTCCGGTCACCACCACGGCGAGCAGCACCGCGCCCGCCCGCAGCCCGGCCCGCCATCCCGGGCGGGACAGGTGACGGGGCCCCCGGGGCGGAGGAGCGGACGACGAGGGGAGAGGCACCCGTCCAGCCTGCGACGACGACCGCTCGTCGCCGGGGTGGACCGTCGTCCTGTGGACGTACCGGCCGGTTGTGGACAGCCGCCGCCGGAACCGGGCTCCGCCGCGATCGGCCCGGAGGCCCCGGCGTACACTGGACCACGCACCACGTCCGTCGTGGTGACTTCGCGCGCCCGCTCGCCCGTCGCGCCGTTCCCCCAGGGTACGGCGTCGGGAGCGGAGGCCGGGCGGTCCTGCGATCCCGACGTCACGCTCACGTGTGACCAGGGGGAGCGGGTCCGGCTCCGCCGCGGGCGCCAGGGTGGTCCACCGACCGGTGGGCCCACGAACCGCCTGCGCGGCATCCGCCGCGCCCGACCGAGAGGTGATCGCAGGCCATGGCCGTCGTCACCATGAAGCAGCTGCTCGACAGCGGCGTGCACTTCGGGCACCAGACCCGTCGCTGGAACCCGAAGATGAAGCGCTACATCCTCACCGAGCGCAACGGCATCTACATCATCGACCTCCAGCAGACGCTGTCGTACATCGACCGCGCCTACGAGTTCGTGCGCGAGACCGTCGCGCACGGCGGGACGATCATGTTCGTCGGCACCAAGAAGCAGGCCCAGGAGGTCATCGCCGAGGAGGCGGCCCGGGTCAACATGCCGTACGTCAACCAGCGCTGGCTGGGCGGCATGCTCACCAACTTCCAGACCGTCCACCGTCGCCTGCAGCGCCTCAAGGAGCTCGAGGCGATGGAGCAGAACGGTGGCTTCGAGGGCCGCTCGAAGCGCGAGATCCTCACGCTGACTCGTGAGAAGGACAAGCTCGAGAAGACCCTCGGCGGTATTCGCGACATGTCCAAGGTCCCGTCCGCCGTCTGGATCGTGGACACCAAGAAGGAGCACATCGCCGTCGGCGAGGCCCGGAAGCTCAAGATCCCGGTCGTCTCCATCCTGGACACGAACTGCGACCCGGACGAGGTCGACTTCCCGATCCCGGGCAACGACGACGCGATCCGCTCGGCCGCGCTGCTGACCAAGGTCATCGCCAAGGCCGCCGCCGACGGTCTGGTCTCCCGTGGCCAGCGCCGGGGCGAGGGTGGCGAGGCCGCCGCCGAGCAGCCGCTCGCCGAGTGGGAGCAGGACGTCCTGGCGGGCAACGAGGTCGGCTCCGACGGTGCCAGCCTCTCCGCCGCCGGTGGCGACGGTGCGGCGGCCGCGGCCGCCCCCGCCTCCACCAGCAACGGCACCCAGAACTGAGTGCGCGCGTCCGGCGGGCCCGCACACCGCGGGCCCGCCGGGCGCGACCCGGTGATCCATTCCCGTCACGACCCAGAGGACGAGAGACACCCGATGGCGAACTACACCGCCGCCGACGTCAAGCGGCTCCGTGAGCTCACCGGCTCCGGGATGATGGACTGCAAGAAGGCGCTCGAGGAGTCCGAGGGCGACTTCGACAAGGCCGTCGAGCTCCTCCGCATCAAGGGCGCGAAGGACGTCGGCAAGCGCGCCGAGCGCGCCACCGCCAACGGCCTGGTCGTCGCCGAGGGCGGCACCCTGGTCGAGCTGGACTGCGAGACCGACTTCGTCGCCAAGTCCGACGACTTCATCGCGCTGGCCGAGAAGATCCTCGCCGCCGCCGTCGAGCAGAAGCCGGCCGACCTCGAGGCCCTCCGTGAGGCCAAGCTCGAGGGCACCACCGTCGGCGAGGCCGTGCAGGAGCTGTCGGCCCGCATCGGCGAGAAGTTCGAGCTGAAGCGCTACGCGCAGGTCGCCGGCCAGGCGGCCGTCTACCTGCACAAGCGCGCCACCGACCTGCCCCCGCAGATCGGCGTCCTGCTCGCCTACGAGGGCGACGACGCCGAGGCCGCCCGCGGTCTCGCGATGCAGGTCGCGGCGGCCCGGCCGGAGTACCTGACCCGTGAGCAGGTCCCCGCCGAGATCGTCGAGAACGAGAAGAAGATCGCGGAGGCGACCGCCCGCGAGGAGGGCAAGCCCGAGCAGGTCCTGCCCCGCATCGTCGAGGGCCGGGTCAACGGCTACTACAAGGACGTCGTGCTCCTGGAGCAGGCCTCCGTCGTCGACCCGAAGAAGTCGGTCAAGGCCGTCGCCGACGAGGCGGGTCTGACCATCAACGACTTCGTGCGCTTCGAGGTCGGCCAGAACTGATCCTTCCCATCCCCGCCCGGGTGGTGCTCCGCGCACCGCCCGGGCGGAGGGTGAGAGGATCGTGACCGCCAGCGAGTACGACCAGGCCGGGGGATGCAACCGTGATCGAGGAAACCCTCTTCGACGTCGAGGAGAAGATGGAGAAGGCCGTCACGGTCGCCCGTGACGATCT
Source organism: Pseudonocardia sp. ICBG162 (assembly GCF_020496225.1). Lineage (NCBI taxonomy): Bacteria > Bacillati > Actinomycetota > Actinomycetes > Pseudonocardiales > Pseudonocardiaceae > Pseudonocardia > Pseudonocardia sp. ICBG162. Next base: position 2,147,560 of record NZ_JAHLJD010000013.1, on the reverse strand, counting down.
GGCGTCGGTGCGTACCGGCCGGGCCACTCCGAACATGTTCTCCCGGATCGTCGTGGACTACTACGGCGCGTGGACCCCGCTGAACCAGCTCGCCTCGGTGTCGATCCCCGAGGCGCGGATGGCGGTCATCAAGCCCTACGACGCCAGCCAGCTCAAGCAGCTCGAGAAGGCGATCGCCGACTCGGACCTCGGGGTCAACCCGTCGAACGACGGGCAGATCATCCGCGTGATCATCCCGCAGCTCTCCGAGGAGCGGCGCCGGGACATGGTCAAGGTCGCCCGCGGCAAGGGCGAGGACGCGCGCGTCGTGCTCCGGGGCCTGCGCCGCAAGGCGATGGACGAGCTGCACCGCATCCAGCGTGACGGTGAGGCCGGCGAGGACGAGGTCGCCCGCGCCGAGAAGGAGCTGCAGGGCGTCACGGACCGCTACGTCGCGCAGATCGACGAGCTGGTCAAGAACAAGGAATCCGAGCTCCTCGAGGTCTGAGACCGGTGCCCTCCTCCTTCGACGCCGCCGTCCCCGTGACCTCCGACCTCCCCGGTGACGGGCCGGCCGGTGTGTCGGCGAACCCCGACGTGCCGAAGCCCGTCCGGGGGCAGAAGGGGTACAAGCGGTCCCGGCTGGGTCGCAACCTCGTCGCGGCGATCGCGGTCGGCGTCGGGCTCGGCGTCATCATCCTGCTGAGCCTGCTGATCCAGCGTCAGGGCTTCGTCCTGGTGCTCGCCTGCGTCACCGCGGTGGGCACCTGGGAGCTCGCGGGCGCGCTGCGCCGGGGCGCCGACATCCGGGTCTCGCTGCCGGTGCTGCTGGTCGGCGGCCAGGCCGTCGTCTGGCTGTCCTGGCCGTTCGGCCTCCACGGGGCCGCGGTCGCCCTCGCCGCGACGGTGCTGGGCTGCCTGCTGTGGCGGATGCGGACCGGCGCGGCGCACTTCGTGCGCGACATCAGCGCCTCGCTGTTCGTCGCGGTGTACGTCCCGCTGCTCGTGGCCTTCGCCGTGCAGCTGACCGTCGCCCCGGACGGCGTGGGCCGGGTCCTGACCTTCCTGCTCTGCGTGGTCGCCTCCGACGTCGGCGGGTACGCGGCGGGCGTCGTCGCGGGCCGGCACCCGATGGCCCCCACGATCAGCCCGAAGAAGTCCTGGGAGGGCTTCGCGGGCTCGCTGGTCGCCGGGATGGCGGCGGGCTCGCTCTGCATCGGGCTGATGCTCGACGCGCCCTGGTACTGGGGGCCGCTCGTCGGTGCGCTGCTCGTCGCGACGGCCACCCTGGGCGACCTGGTCGAGTCGCTGGTGAAGCGCGACATCGGCGTCAAGGACATGGGCAACCTGCTGCCCGGGCACGGCGGTCTGATGGACCGCCTGGACTCGCTGCTGCCGACCGCGTTCGTCGCCTGGGCGATCCTCGGGATCGTCGTCCCGCTCGCGTGAAGCGCACCTACCAGGGGTTCGGCGGCCAGCCGAAGCCCGGCCCGGCCATCCCCAGCCCGAACATCTGGAACTGGCCCGAGGTCTACGAGACCGAGAACCGCGCCCAGGACGCCGACGGCGAGCTCTGGGCCGCGCTGTGGGACGGGACCGGCGGCTGGGCGGGGGCCGACGTCGTCGACGTCGGCTGCGGGGACGGCTTCCACCTGCCGCGCTTCGCCGAGCAGGCCGCCACCGTCACCGGTGTCGAGCCGCACCCGCCGCTGGTCGAGCGGGCACGACGGCGCGTCGCCGGTGACGACCGCATCACCCTGCACACCGCGGGCGCCGAGCGGCTCCCGCTGCCCGACGCCTGCGCGGACCTGGTCCACGCCCGCACCGCGTACTTCTTCGGGCCGGGCTGCGAACCGGGGCTCGCCGAGGCCGAGCGGGTGCTGCGCCCGGGCGGGGTGCTCGCCGTCGTCGACCTGGACTTCACGGTGCGGCCGTACGGGACGTGGCTGCGTGCCGACCTGCCCCGCTACGACCCGCCCGCGGTCGACCGGTTCTTCGCCGCCCACGGCTTCGCGCTGCGCCGGGTCACCTCGACCTGGCGGTTCGACACCCGCGCGGACCTGGAGGAGGTCCTGCGCATCGAGTTCTCCGCCCGCACCGCGCGCCGGGCGATCGACGACGTCGCCGACCGCACCGTGCGCGTGGGCTACCGGCTCCACACCCGGCGCCGCGCCGACGGCCTCGTCCTGCCGTCCTGAGCCCGCGGCGCCGGGAGCGACCTCAGGCCAGGGTGATCGACCCGTCCGCGACGGTGACCTGCCGCGGGTCGAGCGGCCGCTGGGCCGGCCCGTCGACGACGGCGCCGTCGAGGGAGAAGCGGCTGTTGTGGCACGGGCAGACGATCTGGCCGTCGGTGACCTGGCTGACGGTGCAGCCCTGGTGCGGGCAGATCGCGGACAGCCCGGTGAACGTCCCCTGCTGCGGCTGGGTGACGACGACCTGCGCGTCGGCGTAGATCGCGCCGCCGCCGACCGGCACCGCGGACGCCGGGCCGAGGACGGTGCCGGGGGAGCCCTGCGGGGCGTCCCCGGTCTGGGCCTGCCCGCCGTTGTCGGTGGTGGTGGAACCGCCGCCACCGCAGGCGGCGACCGCGCCGATCGCGGCCACGCCGGCCCCGGCGATCATCGCGCGGCGGCCGAGGGCGGACCCTCCGGCGCGCGGGGCGGGGTCGGGCTCGGTGGAGGACGTCGTGGGGAGGGTCATGGCTCTCCTGGGGGAGGCCGGGCGGGGGCCCGGCGGTGTGGTGGTGGCGGCCCGGGGTTCGGGGACCCGGGCACGTGACGAGCCTCCCATGATGTCCGGTTCGAGGTAGGGCGGGTGTGTCGTTCCGCCACACCCGCGCCGTGTCCCGGGCCGCTCTCGCTACCGTGGGTGCATGCCGTACACGATGCGCCAGCCGTCGCTGGGCGTTCCCGTGCCGAGCCTGGAGATCGTCCTGGGCCTGCTGGCCTGGGTGGTCGGTGCGGGCGGTCTCGGGAACGGGTTCGCCACCGTCCTCGTCGCGCTCGGGATCTTCCTGACCGCGTACCTGTGGATCGTGCGCCGGCGCAACGCCGCGATGGCGGTGACCCTGCACCCCGAGCGGAAGCGGCGGATGCAGCGGCTGATCGTGATCGGCGTCGCCGGGGTCGTGCTGCTTCCGTCGCTGCTGTCCCTGGTCGGCTACGGCGAGCTGGCCACCGCCCTGTCCGCCGCCCTCGTCGGGGTGCTGCTGATCCAGGCGTCCACCGTGCTGGAGGAGCGCAGCCTCGTCGCGACCGGCGGCCTGGTGCTGCTCATCGCCGCGTTCGGCGCCTTCCTGGCCCTGACCTACCAGGGGCAGGGGACCGGGTCCGCGGTGCCGGTGACCGGGCTCTGCGCCGGGATCGTGCTGTGGGTCGCGGCCGCGCGCAGGCTCGGGATCCTGGAGGACCTGTCCCGGCGCTACAACGTGCGGATCCCCGGGATCCGCTGACCCGCGGCCGGGCTGGCACACTGGAGGTGCCATGTCCAGCCTCCCGCTCGTCTTCGACGCACCCCGCCGCGGTACTCCGCCCCGCCACCTCGCCGACGTCGACCCGGCCGACCGTGCCGCCGTCGCGCAGGAGCTCGGCGTACCGCGGTTCCGCCTCGACCAGTTGGCCCGCCACTGGTTCGGTCGTCTCACCGACGACCTCGACACCATGAGCGACCTCGGCGGTGACGTCCGGGAGAAGCTGCGCCCGCTGCTCCCGCCGCTGGTCACGCCGCTGACCGAGAAGGCCTGCGACGGCGGCGCCACCCGCAGGACGCTGTGGCGCGGCCACGACGGCGTGCTCGCCGAGAGCGTGCTGATGCGCTACCCGGACCGGGCGACGGTCTGCATCTCCAGCCAGGCCGGCTGCGGGATGGCGTGCCCGTTCTGCGCCACCGGCCAGGGCGGGCTGCAGCGCAACCTGTCGACCGCCGAGATCGTCGACCAGGTCCGCCGCGCCGCCGCCCAGGCCCGCGACGGCGTGCTGGACGAGCCGACCCGGCTGTCGAACGTCGTGTTCATGGGGATGGGCGAGCCGCTCGCCAACTACAAGCGGGTCGTCGCCGCCGTCCGCCGGATCACCGAGCCGGCCCCGGACGGGCTGGGCATCTCCGCGCGCGGGGTCACCGTGTCCACGGTCGGGCTCGTCCCGGCGATCGACCGGCTCCGCGAGGAAGGCATCCCGGTCACGCTGGCCATCTCGCTGCACTGCCCGGACGACGAGCTGCGCGACACCCTCGTCCCGGTCAACAACCGGTGGAAGGTGGCCGAGGTCCTCGACGCGGGCCGCCGCTACGCCACCACGGCCGGCCGCCGCGTCTCCATCGAGTACGCGCTGATCCGCGACGTGAACGACCAGCCGTGGCGCGCCGACATGCTGGCGAAGGTCCTGCGGCAGCACATCGGCACGTCCCGGGTGCACGTCAACCTCATCCCGCTGAACCCGACGCCGGGCAGCGAGTGGGACGCCTCGCCGAAGCCCGTCGAGGAGGAGTTCGTGCGCCGGGTCCGCGCGGCCGGCGTCGCCTGCACCGTCCGCGACACCCGCGGCCAGGAGATCGACGCGGCCTGCGGGCAGCTCGCCGCGTCGCACCCGGGCTGACCCGCCCGGCGACCCCCTCGGCAGCTCGCCGCGTCCGGGCCGACCCGCCCGGCGACCCCCTCGCGTCGCCGGGCGGACCCGCTCAGAGCCGGTCGCCGCTCTCCGGGTGGAACAGGTGCAGCCCCTCGGTCGACGGGGTCAGCGCCACCCGGTCCCCGCGCCGCGCCCCGGTGCGCCCCGCGGTCCGCACGACGACGGCGTCGTCGCGCGAGCCGGTCAGCGACGCCGTCGCCGACAGGTCACCGGAGGACTCGGCCAGGGTGCCGTAGAGGTAGGCGTCGGACCCGAGCTCCTCGACGACGTCGACCCGGGCCGGGATGCCCTCGCCGCCGTCGGGGGAGACCGTCCACTGCTCGGGACGGATGCCCAGGGTCACCTCGGTGAGCTGGTGCGCCCCGATCGTCGACCGGACGTCCTGGGGCAGCGCGACCTCCCGCCCGGCGAGGGTCACCCCGCGCTCGGTCACCTTCGCGGTGAACAGGTTCATCGCCGGCGAACCGATGAACCCGGCGACGAACGCGTTCTGCGGCCGGTCGTACAGGTCGGCCGGGCTGGCGAACTGCTGCAGCTTCCCGTCGGCGAGCAGCGCGACGCGGTCGCCCATCGTCATGGCCTCGACCTGGTCGTGGGTGACGTAGACGGTGGTGACGCCCAGGCGTCGCTGCAGCGCCGCGATCTCGGTGCGGGTCTGCACCCGCATCTTCGCGTCGAGATTCGACAGCGGCTCGTCCATCAGGAAGACCCGCGGCTCGCGCACGATCGCCCGGCCCATCGCCACGCGCTGACGCTGACCGCCGGACAGGGCACGCGGCTTGCGGTCGAGGTAGTCGGTCAGGCCGAGGATCTCGGCGGCCTCCTTGACCTTGACCGCACGCTCGGCCTTGTCGATCCCGGCCATCTTCAGCGGGAACGCCATGTTCTCCCCGACGGTCTTGTTCGGGTAGAGCGCGTAGTTCTGGAACACCATGGCGATGTCCCGGTCCCGGGAGGCGACCCCGACCATGTTCTCGCCGTCGATGCGGATCGAGCCGCCATCGATCTCCTCGAGGCCCGCGAGCATCCGCAACGCCGTCGACTTGCCCGATCCGGACGGCCCGACGAGCACGACGAACTCGCCGTCCTCGATCGTCAGGTCCAGCCGGTCGACGGCCGGCTTGGCTCCGGGGGTGTAGATCCGAGATGCCTGGTCGAACACCACGTCAGCCACGGCGGGCTCCCATCCTGTTCACGAACACGATCACTTGACGGCCCCGAAGGACAGGCCCTGGACCAGCTTGTTCTGGGCGATCCAGCCGGCGATGACGACCGGCAGCGCGGCCACGGTGGCCGCCGCGCAGAGACTGGCGAAGTACAGGCCCTCGGAGGTGATGAACCCGACGAGGTACACGGGCACGGTCGCGGCCCGCGAGGCGGTCAGGTTCACCGCGAAGAAGAACTCGTTCCAGGCGAAGATCATGCAGATCAGCGCGGTGGCGGCCATGCCGGGCGAGATGATCGGCAGCACGACCTCGCGCAGCGAGCGCCACAGCGACGCCCCGTCCATGCTCGCGGCCTCCAGGAGCTCCTTGGGGACCTCCAGGAAGAACGACCGCATCATCCACACCGCGATCGGCAGGTTCATCGCCGTGTAGAGCACGACGAGCGTCCAGATGTTGTCCAGCGCGCCCAGGTAGTTCACGACGACGTAGATCGGCACGATCGCCGCGACGACCGGCAGCATCTTGGTCGAGATGAAGAAGAACAGCACGTCCTGGGTCTTCTTCACCGGCCGCAGCGACAGCGCGAACGCGGCCGGGGTGCCCAGCAGGAGCACCAGGACCGTCGAGGCGACCGTCGCGAACAGCGAGTTGAGCAGGTAGGGCCCGACCCCGCCGCCGAACACCTCGGCGAAGTTGTCGAACGTGGGGACGAAGAACACCGTCGGCGGGATCGTGACGGCCTGCGCCTCGGTCTTGAAGGCGGTCATCACCATCCACAGCACGGGGAAGAAGAACCCGAGCCCGACGATCCAGGCCAGCACGCTCAGCAGCGGCCCGGCCCCGCGCGGGGCCTTCCGCGGCGTCGTCGCGGGGGTGGAGGTCCGTTCGGCGACTGCGGTCATCACGCCTCCTCGGCGGCGGAGAAGCTGCGGAAGATCAGGCGCAGCGCCAGGGTGGCGACGATGATCGTCGCGACCACGGTGACCACGCCCATCGCGGCGGACTCGCCGATGTCGAAGCCCAGGAACGCCCGCTGGTAGATGTAGAACGGCAGGTTCGCCGACGCCGTACCCGGACCGCCCTGGGTCATCATGTAGATCGTGTCGAACGTGTTGACCAGGTAGATCGCGCCGAGCACGACACCCAGCTCGATGAACCGCTGCAGGTGCGGCAGCGTCACCTCGCGGAACACCGCGAACCCGGTCGCCCCGTCCATCCGGGCGGCCTCGAGGACCTCCTGCGGCTGGGAGCCGAGCCCGGCGAGGATCAGCAGCATCATGAACGGCGTCCACTGCCACACCAGCGCGATGATCACCGCGGCCCGCGGGAAGGTGGACACCCAGTCGGTCTGCCCGGCGCCGAACGGCGAGAGCAGGAAGTTCACCAGGCCGTAGGTGGGGTCGAACAGCACCGACTTCCACAGCAGCGCACCGGCGACCGGGGTGATCAGGAACGGCGTGATGATCAGCGTCCGGACGATGCCGCGGCCGAGGAACGCGCGGTTGAGCAGCAGCGCGATCAGCAGCCCGAGCACCATCGCGATCGCGACCGCGCCCAGGGTCAGCAGGATCGAGTTCAGCGCGACGCCGCGGAACTGCGAGTCGGTGAACACCGTCGCGTAGTTCTCCAGCCCGACGAAGCGCTGGCTGCCGGGGCGCACCAGGTTCCAGGACTGCAGCGAGTACCAGATCGTCACCAGGAACGGCAGCTGCGTGACGATGATCGTGAAGATCAGCGCGGGCAGCAGCGGGGCCCGGCGGATCCAGCCGTCGCGGCGCTCCGCGGCCGGTGAGGTCTGCCGTTCCGGTGCCGCCTGCGGTGGTGCCTCTGTGGTCGTCACCGGTCGCCCCCGCTCTGCTGGTAGGACTCGCCGACGGTCTCGGCGTACTGCTGGGCCTGGTCGAGGGCCTCGTCCGCGGTCTGCTGCCCGGCGATGGCCGCGGAGATCTGCTGGCTGACCCGGGTCCCCAGGTCCTGGAACTCGGGGATCCCGACGAACTGCAGCCCGGTGTACGGGACGGGGTCGCGGGTCGGCCGGTCCTGGTCCGCGGCGTTGATCGCGGCGATGGTCTGCGGTGCGTAGGCCTTCGACGCCGCGACGTACTCGGGGATCCGGTAGGTCGACTGGCGGGCGCCGGGCGGGACCGAGGTCCAGCCGAGCTCCTCGCCGACCATCTTCTGGTACGGCTTGGACGTCATCCAGGACAGGAACTTCCAGGTCGCGTCGACCTGCTCGGGGCCCTTCTCCGCGGTGGTGCGGGGGATGGCCAGCGCCCACGAGTACAGCCAGCCCGAGGACAGGCCGTCGACGCCGGTCGGTGCCGGCGCGTAGCCGACCTTCCCGGCGACGTTGGACTGGGCCGGGTCCTCCAGCAGGCCCGCGGCGACGGTGGCGTCGAACCACATCGCGGTGTTGCCCTGGCTGAACTGGTTGCCGCACTCGGAGAACCCGGAGCCCGCGGCGCCGGCCTGGCCGTCGCGGCGGACGAGGTCGACGTAGAAGTTGACCGCCTTGCGCACCTCGGGCGAGGTCAGCTGGGCGTTCCACTGGTCGTCGAACCAGCGGCCGCCGTAGGAGTTGATCATCGCGTCGACCGGGGCCATGACCTCGCCCCAGCCGGGCTTGCCGCGCAGGCAGATGCCACCACGGCCCTGCTCGCGGTCGGTGAGGCGGTCGGCGAACTGCGCGACCTGGTCCCAGGTCGGCTTCGCGGGCATGGTCAGCCCGGCCTGCTCGAACAGGTCCTTGCGGTACATCAGGAACGCGGACTCGCCGTAGAACGGCACCGAGTACATGTGTCCGTCGGGGCCGGACAGGGCGCCGCGGATGGTCGGTGTGAAGTCGTCCCGGTCGTAGCCGGGGGTGGCGTCCATCAGCGGGTCGAGGTCGACCAGCCAGCCGTTGCGGGCCCACTGGGGGGTCTCGTAGTTCGAGATCATCACGGCGTCGAACTCGTCGCCGCGGGTGGCGACCGACGCGGTGATCTTCGCGCGGGCCTCGTTCTCCGACAGGCTCACGAAGCGCACGGTGATGCCGGGGTTCTCGGCCTCGAACCGCGGGCTGAGCTCGATCGCGTCCTCCATCTGCGGGTTGGACACGATCGCGATCGTCACGATCCGCGTGCCCTCGGGCAGGCCGAACGTGCCGGCCCCGGCGCAGCCGGTGAGGGCGAGACCGATGACCGCCAGCAGCGCGGTGAGGACGGCGGGACGCGACCTGGTTCTCGGGCGCACGGGCACTCTCCTCGTCGTCGAGGGCTCCGACGGGTGTGCAACGGTGTGGTCCGGGACACGTCCGTCCGGTATGACCGGTGCACGGTATGCGTGGAGCAACCGCTTGCGCAACCGGTTGCCTGTACGCTGTCGCCAACCCGTGACCCGCCTCGGAGGTGTGTGATCGCGACCATGGCCGAGGTCGCCCGGCTCGCCGGGGTCTCCACCGCGACCGTGTCCCACGTCCTGAACGGCACCCGGCCCGTCCGGGAGACCACCCGCGAGCAGGTGCTGGCCGCGATGGCGCAGGTGCACTACACGCCCAACGCCGCCGCCCGCTCGCTCGCGACCGCGCGCACCCGGACCGTCGGGCTCGCGCTGTCGGCGATCTCCAACCCGTACCTGGGCGAGCTGCTGCACGCGATCGAGGACGAGTCCGCCGCGGCCGGGCACACCCTGCTGCTCGCCGACCCGCACGACGACCCGGGCTACGAGGCGACGGCCGTCGCACAGCTCCGCAGCCGCGTCGACGGTGTGCTGTTCGCCCCCTCGGGCAACTCCACCGCGACCCTGGAGGCGCTCGCCGCACAGGGCGTGCCGACGGTGCTGGTCGACCGGATGCTCGACGGCGAGCTGGACGAGGTCGGCTCGGAGAACGTCGAGCCCGTCGCCGGGCTGGTCACCCACCTGGCCGAGGCCGGGCACACGAGCATCGGCTTCGTCGCGGGCCTGGCCGGACTCGCGACGACCGTCGAGCGCCTCGCGGGCTACCGCCTCGGGATGCGCCGGGCCGGCCTCCCGCCCGGGCCGGTGGTGGAGGGCCGCTCGGACAGTGAGCCCGCCCGCGCCGTCGTGCGCGAGCTGTTGGCCTCGCCCGTGCGGCCCGCCGCGCTGGTCACCGGCAACAACGCGATGACGATCGGTGCCGTCCAGGCCGCCCACGACCTGGGTCTGCGCATCCCCGGGGACCTGGCGCTGGCCGCGTTCGACGACTTCCCGTGGGCCGACGCGTTCAGCCCGCGCCTCACCGTCGTCGCGCAGCCGTTCGCGGACATCGGGCGTGAGGCGGTCCGGCTGCTGCTGCGCCGCATGGCCGAGCCCGAGGCGCAGCGGCGCTCGCTGCGGCTGCCGACGACCTTCGTGCACCGGGAGTCCTGCGGCTGCCGACCATGATCCTTCTCCGCGGAGCGTGCGATACCCCGCAGGGTGCGCCGGGCTCCGCGGAGAAGGATCACCGCAGCGCCGACCGGATCCGACCCACCGTGTCGCCCGGCCTGTCCCTGACGTCCTGCCAGGTGAACCGCAGCACCGTCCACCCCGCGGCGACCAGGGCGTTCTGCTTGCGCCGGTCGGCCCGGAATCGGGCCGGGTCCGAGTGGAACGCCCAGCCGTCGATCTCCACCGCGAGCCGCTCCGCCACGAACGCGACGTCCACCAGCCACGGACCGAAGGGCCATCCGAGGACGAACCCGGTGAGCCCCGCCCGTCGCAGGTGCACGACGAGGCGCCGCTCGGCCCGCGAGTCGGCCCGGTCGGCGGCCTCGACGACGAGCTCGCGGGCCCGAGCCCAGCCGTGGGTGCCGACCCCGCGCTGGAACGCGGCGAGCAGCTCGGGGAAGGGCAGTCCCCGCTGCAGCACCCGGTCGAGGAAGGTGGCGCCGTCGGCGAGGGCGACGGCCGTCTCCAGCGCGGTCAGGGCCGGTGCCGTGACGGCGACACCGCGCCGTTCCGTCCGGTCCGCCGCGTCCAGGGTGCGCCGGCGGACCCGGATCCCGTCCGGCGGTGTGCGCCGCGCGTGCGCGGGCACGGTCACCCCCACGACCGGGAACGCGGTGGTGGGCACCGACATCCGGTGCAGGAACGCCGCTGCGGGCCCGTCGACGACGGCGCCCGGCCCGGCCCACAACGCGGCGGCCACCACCCGTCCCCATGCGGTGGGCCGGTGCGACGACGCCCGGTACACCCCCGGTGCCACGACCACCAGGGCGCCGCGGGCGACCCGGCCGCGCAGTGCCTTCGCCGAGACCCCGCACGCCAGCGCCTGCCCCCGGGAGAACACGCCGTCCTGACCGCGCAGCACCGTGTCGAGGTCCATGCGGCGCACCCTGGCCGGGAGCCGCGCGCGCCACGGGCGAACGCGGGGAGCCGTTCGCAGTAGTGATCCTTCTCCGCGGAGTCCGGGGTCCCCCGCAGGGCGGTGCGGGTTCCACGGAGAAGGATCACCCGCGCCCGGCGAGCACCTCCGCGAGGTCGAAGGTCACCGGGCGCTCCAGCTGCTCGTAGGTGCACGAGGCGGGCTCGCGGTCCGGGCGCCACCGCACGAACTGGGTGGTGTGGCGGAACCGCTCGCCCTCCATGTAGTCGTAGCGGACCTCGACCACCCGCTCCGGACGCAGCGGGACGAAGGACAGGTCCTTGCCGGCGTTCCACCGGCTCGTCTCGGACTTGCGCGGGGTGCGCTCGCCCTCCAGCTGCTTCGCCCAGGCCCACGGGTGGTCGTCGAAGTCGGTGACCAGCGGCTGCAGCTCGGTCATGAGCTCGCGGCGGCGCGCCATCGGGAACGCCCCGACGACCCCGACGGACACCAGCACCCCGCGGGCGTCGTGCAGGCCGAGCAGCAGCGACCCGACGGCGTCCGGGCCGGACTTGTGCACCCGGTACCCGGCGACGACGCAGTCCGCGGTCCGCTCGTGCTTCACCTTGGTCATGACGCGCTTGTCGGGCTGGTAGGTCCCGGCCGGGTCCTTCGCGATGAGCCCGTCGAGCCCGGCACCCTCGAACTTCTCGAACCAGCGGCGCGCGGTGCCGGTGTCGTCGGTGATCGGGGTGAGGTGCACCGGCGGGGCGACGCCGGCGAACGCCTCCTCCAGCAGCGCGCGGCGCTCGGCGAACGGGCGCGCGGTGAGGTCGTCGTCGCCGAGGGCCAGCAGGTCGAAGGCCACGAACGACGCCGGCGTCTCGGTCGAGAGCAGCGTCACCCGGCTGGCCGCGGGGTGGATCCGCTGCTGGAGCGCCTCGAAGTCCAGCGCGTTCCCGGAGGCGACGACGATCTCCCCGTCGACGACCGCGCGCGGCGGGAAGTGCGCCTTCACCGCCTCGACGACCTCGGGGAAGTAGCGGGTCATCGGCTTCTCGTTGCGGGAGCCGATCTCGACCTCGTCGCCGTCGCGGAAGACGATCGAGCGGAAGCCGTCCCACTTGGGCTCGTAGAGCCTGCCCTCGGGGATCGACGGGGCGGGCTTGGCCAGCATCGGCTTCACCGGGGGCATCACGGGCAGGTCCACGGCGGACGAGTCTCCTCTCGATCGTCGGGGCGAGCATCCCGGCTCGCCCGTCCGAGGGGGGACCGGCCGGGTGGGCCAGACTGATCGGTGTGGGACGACTGCCCGACCGGGAGGCGCTGGAGCGGGCGCGGGACGCGACGATCGACGACGTCCTGCCCGGGCCCGGCGACCCGCCGCTGCGGGTGCTGTTCTGCGGCATCAACCCCGGCCTGGTGTCGGCGGCGACCGGGCACCACTTCGCCCGTCCCGGCAATCGGTTCTGGCCGGTGCTGCACGGGGCCGGGTTCACCCCGCGCCTGCTGGCACCGGCCGAGCAGGGCGAGCTGGCGCGGCTCGGGCTCGGCATCACGAACATGGCGCCCCGGGCCACCGCGCGGGCCGACGAGCTGTCCGACGACGAGGTCGTCGCCGGTGGGGAGCGGCTGCGCGCGCTGGTCGCGGCGCGGGAGCCGGGGTGGCTGGCCGTCGTCGGGATCGGGGCCTACCGGACCGCGTTCGGGCGGCGCGACGCGGCGGTGGGGGAGCAGACCGACCGGCTGGGGGCGACCGGGATCTGGGTGCTGCCGAACCCGTCGGGGCTCAACGCGCACTGGTCGCGCGCGGCGATGGTCGCCGAGTTCGCGCGGCTGCGGGCCCGCGCCCGGGAGCAGGGGCCGGGCTAGGCCCCCGGGGTCGTCGCGCGCAGGAACAGCCCGAGCGCCAGGCCGACGGCGAGGAAGACCAGCAGCCACCACCACGTGCCGGACAGCACCCACACGGCGGACCCGACGGCGAGACCGCCGCCGATCCCGTACCCGAGGCGGTTCAACCTGTCCTTGCGTGGCCCGTCGTCCATGGGCGCCGAGCCTAGCGGCCGCCTCCGTCGAGATCGGGCAGATCGGGCGTCTCCGCGCCGTCGCGCTCGTCGCGGTCGGCCCACTCCAGCAGCGGCTCGATGCCGAACACGGCCTCGTCGATGCCGGCGTGCAGGTCGCCCAGCTCGGCGTAGCGGGCCGGGACGGTGGCGATCGTGAAGTCCCGGGGCTCGCAGTCGTCGACTTCGTCCCAGGTCACCGGGGCCGACACCCGCGCGTCGGGGGTGCCGCGCACCGAGTAGGCGCAGGCGATCGTGTGGTCGCGGGCGTTCTGGTTGTAGTCGACGAAGACCGTCGACGGGTCGCGGTCCTTGCGCCACCAGGACAGGTCGACGCGGTCGCAGCGTCGCTCCACCTCGCGGGCGAACGCGTGCGCGGCGCGGCGGACGTCGGCGAATCCGTGGTCGGGCGGGATGCGCACGTAGACGTGCAGCCCGGAGCCGCCGGAGGTCTTCGGGAACCCGGTCGCGCCCAGCTCGTCGAGCACCTCGTGCACCACACCGGCGACGCGGCGGACGTCGGCCCAGGACGCGTCGGGCATCGGGTCCAGGTCGATGCGCCACTCGTCGGGGGACTCGACGTCGGCGGCGCGGGAGTTCCAGGGGTGGAACTCGACCGTCGACATCTGGACCGCCCAGACGACGTCGGCCGGGTGGGCGACGCACAGCTCGTCGGCGGTGCGGTTGTACCGCGGGAAGGTCACGCGGACGGTGCGGACCCAGTCGGGGGCGCCGCGCGGCAGCCGCTTCTGGTGCACCTTCTCCCCGGTGACGCCGGTGGGGAAGCGGTGCAGCATGCACGGCCGGTCGCGCAGCGCGCGGACGACGCCGTCGCCGACGGCGGTGTAGTAGTCGGCCAGGTCCCGCTTGGTCTCGCCCCGCTCCGGGAAGTAGACGCGGTCGGGGCTGGACAGCCGCACCACGCGGTCGCCGATCGTCAGCTCGACCGGCTCACCCGCACCGCGCGCGGCCACCCGACGGGGTCAGAGCCGGCGACGCCGACGGTAGACCGGGAGCGCGACCGCACCGATCAGGCAGACGACGGCGGGCACGGCCGAGAAGAGGAACTCGGTCCAGCTGGTCGGGTGGCCGATCGTGAACAGCAGCAGCGCGATGCCGGCGACGGCGGCCGCGATCGGCAGACCCTTGGAGAAGTTCTGGTGCCAACCCCAGTCGACCGACGGCTCGTCCGCCGGGTCGACGCCGGACCTGATCGCGATCTCGCGCGTCCTGCTCGGGACTGCGTTGCTCGCCACTGCCTTGCTGGCCACTGGGGTTCCTCCTGGTCCGGCTCCGTGCGGGGTCATCGTCGCACAGCTCGCGGGGCGAGGATGATGTGCCGTGATGAAGTCACTCGTCGTGTTGGGCAGCACCGGGTCGATCGGCACCCAGGCCCTGGACGTGATCACCCGCGCCGGCGGGTTCACGGTGTCCGGGCTGGCCGCGGGCGGATCGGACGTGGACCTGCTGGTGTCCCAGGTCCGCGCGCACCGGGTCGGGCGGGTCGCGGTCGCGTCCGCCGCGGCGGCGGTGCGGCTGCGGGAGGAGCTGCCCGGCGTCGAGGTGCTCGACGGCCCGGACGCCGCGACCGAGCTGGTCACCGCCTGCGGCGCCGACATCGTCCTGAACGGCATCACCGGCTCCCGTGGCCTCGGCCCGACCCTGGCCGCGCTCGCCACCGGCGCCCGGCTCGCGCTGGCGAACAAAGAGTCGCTGGTCGCGGGCGGCCCGCTGGTGTCGGCGGCGGCCGCGCCGGGCCAGATCGTGCCGGTCGACTCCGAGCACTCCGCGCTCGCGCAGTGCCTGCGCGGCGGACGGGAGTCCGAGGTCGACCGGCTGGTCCTCACCGCCTCGGGCGGCCCGTTCCGCGGCCGGTCGCGCGCGTCGCTGCGGGACGTGACCGTCGAGCAGGCCCTCAAGCACCCGACCTGGGACATGGGCCCGGTCATCACGATCAACTCGGCGACGCTGGTGAACAAGGGCCTCGAGGTGATCGAGGCGCACCTGCTGTTCGGGGTGCCCTACGACCGCATCGACGTCACCGTGCACCCGCAGTCGATCGTGCACTCGATGGTCACCTTCACCGACGGCTCGACGATCGCGCAGGCGTCGCCGCCGGACATGCGGCTGCCGATCGCGCTGGCGCTCGGCTGGCCGGACCGCATCGCCGGCGCCTCGGCGCCGTGCCGGTGGGACACCGCGCAGAGCTGGACCTTCGAGCCCCTCGACGACGACGCGTTCCCCGGTGTGCGGCTGGCCCGCGCCGCCGGGACCACGGGCGGCTGCCTGCCCGCGGTGCTCAACGCGGCCAACGAGGAGCTCGTCGAGGCGTTCGTCGCCGGGGCGATCGGCTACACCGACGTCACCGACCTGCTCGGCGGGGTACTGGAGGCGGCCGACGCCTGGACGGGTGACCCGGCTACCGTGGACGACGTGCTGGCTGCCGAGACCTGGGCCCGCGCCCACGCGCGCGAGAAGGCGGGAACGTGACCATCGTCTGGACGGTCGTCGGTATCGCGATCTTCTTCTTCGGGCTGCTGCTGTCGATCGCCTGGCACGAGCTCGGGCACTTCACCACGGCTCGCTGGTTCGGGATCAAGGTCCCGGAGTTCATGGTCGGCTTCGGCCGCACCCTCTGGTCGGTGCGGCGAGGCGAGACCGAGTACGGCATCAAGATGATCCCGCTGGGCGGCTACGTCCGGATGATCGGGATGCTGCCGCCCGCGAAGGGCGGGACGCTCGGCCGCAACCGTCGCACCGGTCCCTTCCAGGGGCTGATGGACGACGCGCGGCGCCAGTCGCAGGCCGACGTGCTCCCGCAGGACGCGGACCGGCAGTTCTGGACCCGGTCGCCGTGGAAGCGGATCATCGTCATGTTCGCCGGGCCGTTCATGAACCTGATCCTGGCGATCGCGCTGTTCTTCGTGACGCTGATGGGCGTCGGGGTGCTCACCCCGACCACCCAGATCTCCGCGCTCGAGGAGTGCGTCCTCCCGGTCACCGCGGTGCAGAACGGCGCGCCCGACCGCTGCCCGGCGGGCGCCCCGCGGGCCCCGGCGCTGGCCGCGGGCGTGCAGCCCGACGACCGGATCGTCGCCGTCGCCGGCCGCGAGTTCGGCGCGGACGAGGGCGAGGCCGTGCAGGACGCGATCCGCGCGTCGTCCGGGCCCACGCCGATCGTCGTGGAGCGCGGCGGGCAGCAGATCCCGCTGACCGTGGACGTCATCCCCAACACGCTGCCGGACCGCGAGTCGGACGACCCGAACGCCACGATCACCGCCGGCTACCTGGGCGTGCTGCTGAACACGAACTACCAGCCGCTCACCGCGGGGGAGACGGTCGGGCGGATCGGCGACGGCATGGCCCGCACCGCCGAGGCGGTCACCCAGATCCCGGCCCGGATCCCGGCGCTGTTCGGCGCCGCGTTCCTCGGTGAGGAGCGGGGCGAGAACAGCCCGATGGGCGTCGTCGGCGTCTCCCGGATCGGCGGCGAGATCCTCGCCCAGCAGAACGTGCCCTGGCAGCAGGACGTGTCGCTGTTCCTGAACATGCTCGCCGCGGTGAACCTGTCGCTGTTCTTCCTGAACCTGCTGCCGGTCCCGCCGCTGGACGGCGGCCAGATCGTCCCGGCGATCTGGGAGGCGATCAAGCGCAACACCGCGAAGCTGCTCGGACGCCCCGACCCCGGGCCGGTCGACGCGGCCAAGCTGCTACCCGTCGCCTACGTCTTCGTGATCGTCTTCCTGGGGTTCTCGGTCATGGTCGCGATCGCCGACATCGTCAACCCGGTGCGGCTGTTCGGGTGAGCGCAGCACCCGAGGGCGCACGCCCGCTGGCGGTCTTCGACATCGACGGCGTCCTCGCCGACGTCTCGCACCGGCTGCACTACCTCGACGTGCACCGGTGGGAGAAGTTCTTCGCCGCCGCGCACGCCGACCCGCTGCTCGACGAGGGCGCGGACCGGCTGCGCGCGGCCCAGGGCGAGTACGACGTCATCTACCTGACCGGCCGCCCCGAGCGGAACCGCAGGCTGACCGAGACCTGGCTGAAGGGCTTCGGCCTGCCGACCGGGCCGCTGTTCATGCGCCCCGACGACGACCACCGCCCCGCCCGCTACGTCAAGCGCGAGGTCCTGCGGCTGCTCGCCCGTGAGCGGGAGATCGCGATGATCCTTGACGACGACCCCGCCGTGGTGCGGGTGCTGACCGACGACGGGTGGCCGGTGGAGCTGGCGACCTGGCTGCCGCACAGCTCGACGCTGCAGGACGCGCAGGAGAACCAGGGCCGCACGTAGTGCCCCTGCTCACCGGGTACGGCGGGTCCCGCGGCGCGGTGGGATAGTGGAGGTCGTGAGCGTCTCCCTGGGTATGCCGTCCGCGCCCGCGCCGACCCTGGCCCCGCGCCGGAGGACGCGGCAGCTGCAGGTCGGCCCGGTCGGTGTCGGATCCGACCACCCGATCTCCGTCCAGTCCATGACGACCACCCTGACCTCCGACGTCAACGCGACCCTCCAGCAGATCGCCGAGCTGACCGCGGCCGGCTGCGACATCGTGCGCGTCGCCTGCCCGTCCGCCGACGACGCCGAGGCCCTGCCCGCGATCGCGCAGAAGTCGCAGATCCCGGTGATCGCCGACATCCACTTCCAGCCCAAGTACGTGTTCGCCGCGATCGAGGCCGGCTGCGCCGCGGTGCGGGTGAACCCGGGCAACATCCGCAAGTTCGACGACCAGGTCAAGGAGATCGCGCAGGCCGCGAAGGACCACGGCACGCCGATCCGGATCGGGGTCAACGCGGGCTCGCTCGACAAGCGCCTGATGGAGAAGTACGGCAAGGCGACGCCCGAGGCGCTCGCCGAGTCGGCCATGTGGGAGGCGGGCCTGTTCGCCGAGCACGACTTCCACGACATCAAGATCTCGGTCAAGCACAACGACCCGGTCGTCATGGTGCGGGCCTACGAGCTGCTCGCCGAGCAGTGCGACTACCCGCTGCACCTGGGCGTCACCGAGGCCGGGCCCGCGTTCCAGGGCACGATCAAGTCGGCCGTCGCGTTCGGGGCGCTGCTGCGCCAGGGCATCGGCGACACCATCCGGGTCTCGCTGTCCGCGCCGCCGGTCGAGGAGATCAAGGTCGGCCAGCAGATCCTCGAGTCGCTGAACCTGCGCCCGCGCAAGCTCGAGATCGTGTCCTGCCCGTCCTGCGGGCGGGCCCAGGTCGACGTCTACACCCTCGCCGACGAGGTCACCGCCGGTCTGACCGGCATGGAGGTCCCGCTGCGCGTGGCCGTCATGGGCTGCGTCGTCAACGGTCCCGGTGAGGCCCGCGAGGCCGATCTGGGCGTCGCCTCCGGCAACGGCAAGGGCCAGATCTTCGTCAAGGGCGAGGTCATCAAGACCGTCCCCGAGCACAAGATCGTGGAGACGCTGATCGAGGAGGCCATGCGGCTCGCCGAGGAGATGGGCGAGAGCGTGGACGGTGCGACGGGTGAACCGCAGGTGACCGTCGGCTGAGCGAGTGCCGGTACCGGACGGGCGTCGGCGTGGCATCATGAACCCGTGCTGAGGGTGGCCGGAGCACGGCTTCTCGACGATCGTCACCGCTCCGGGGTGCACGACGTGCTCGACGCCGACCCGGTCGCCGCGTGCATGGTCGCCTCCCGCATCGAGGCGGTCGGCCTCGACCCGTGGCGGCTGGGCGGTGAGCTGTGGTCCCACGGGGCCCCGGCGGACGGTCTGTGCTTCTCCGGGGCGAACCTGGTGCCGCTGCGCGGTGACCGGGCGGCGCTGCGTGCCTTCGCCGACCGGGCCCGCCGGGCCGGACGGGTGTGCTCGTCGCTGGTGGGGCGGGCCGAGCTCGTCCTGCCGCTCTGGGAGGAGCTCGCACCGGGCTGGGGCCCGGCCCGCGAGATCCGGCCCGACCAGCCGCTGATGACCCTCGAACGGCCACCGATGATCGCGCCCGACACCCGGGTGCGTCCGGTCCGCATCTCCGAGCTCGACCGCTACCTGCCGGCCGCCGTCGCGATGTTCACCGAGGAGGTCGGCGTCGACCCCCGCGAGGGCGACGGCGGGGCGGGCTACCGGGCCCGGGTCGCCGAGCTGATCACCTCCGGGCGGGCGTTCGCCCGGTTCCACGACGGCGAGGTCGTGTTCAAGGCCGAGATCGGCGCCCTGTCGCGCACCGTCGGCCAGATCCAGGGGGTCTGGGTGAACCCGGCCTGGCGCGGGCACGGGCTCGGCACGGCCGGGACCTCGGCGGTCGCGGTCGCGCTCGCCGGGATGGGCCGCCGCGCCAGCCTGTACGTCAACGCCTTCAACGCCCCGGCCAGGGCCGCGTACCAGCGGGTCGGGTTCGTGCAGGTCGCGCGGTTCGCCACCGTCCTGTTCTGACCACGATCGGGTCACGGTGGTTGACCGTGCCGCAACGGCACGGTGTCGACTCGGCCGTGGCCGCGGACATCCGCCGCGCCACCACGAGCAGGGAGGTCGTCGTGTCCCGTTCCAGCTCCGCGTCGCCGGTCACCACCGGGACCGGTCCGCGCCCGGGGTGGGTGGAGGTCGTCGTCGGCCTGGTCGTGCTGGCCGCCGTCGCCTACGGGGGGCGGACCGCTGGTGCTGCGGACCCTCGACCCCGGTCCGCTCGCCGGGGGCCTGTTCCTCGCGGCGCTGTCGGGGATCGCGGGCATCGCCGGGTTCGCCGCGGCCGTCGCGGTCCGGCGTCGCCCGCTGCCGGAGTTCGGCGTGCGGGCGACGACCGTGCGCTGGCTGCTGCTCGGCGCCGCCGGGGCGGTCCTGGCCTTCGTCGTCAGCCGGCTGCTGGTGGTCGGGATGGTCGCGCTCGGGATCGAGCCGGAGAACATCCAGGGCGCCTACGCCGACGCGGGCAGCGGCGGGGCCTGGTCGGTGGCGCTGTCGCTGCTGTTCCTCGCGGTGCTGACTCCGCTGGGGGAGGAGCTGCTGTTCCGCGGGGTGGTCACCTCGGCGCTGCTGCGCTACGGCGCCGTCGTCGGTGTGGTGGGCAGTGCCGTGGTGTTCGCGCTGGCGCACGGGCTGAACGTGGTGTTCCTGACGGCGCTGGTCGTCGGGCTGGTCGCTGGTGAGCTGCGACGACGCAGCGGTTCGGTGTGGCCGGGGGTGGTCACGCACCTGGTGCACAACGCCATGGCCCAGGTCGTCGCGCTGGCGTTCGCCGGGGTGCTGTGAGCGACGGGCACCTACCAGGCGCCTGACGGCGTCGGTCCGTGCCCGACGAGGACGTCCCGCTCCGGGAGCTCATCCGACCGCACCGTGCGCGAGACCCTGGCCGCGGCGGAGGACTGACGGGGCGCCCGGACACCCGGGCCTCACACCGGGCGCGGCATACTCGCTGATCGTGATCGCCACCCTGCGGAAGCGCCCCCTGGTCCTGGCCGCCGCGATCGTCGTGCTCGTCGCGGTGGGTGTCGTGGTGGCGCTGCTGCGCCCCTGGGGTGGTGCCGGGACGACCGCCGAGCGGTACGTCACGGCCTGGGCCGCGGGGGACGCGCCGGGTGCGGCCGTCTACACCACGGACGCGGAGACGGCGGGCGCCTACCTGCAGAAGTCCCGCGACGACCTCGCCCCGGCCGGCATGACCGCCCGGGTGACCGGCACCCGCACCGACGGCGACCGCGCCACGTCGACGGTGGAGGTCGCCTGGGACCTGGGGCAGGGCCGGGCCTGGAACTACACCCTGGACCTGCCGCTCGTCGCCGCCGACGACGTCGCGGGCAACGACACCGGCTGGGCGGTCGACTGGTCGCCCGCCGCGTTCGCGCCGGGGCTCACCGACGGCCAGCGCCCGGTGACCCGCACCGTGACCGCCGCCCCGGCGCCCGTCCTCGACGCCGGCGGGGCCACGCTGCTCGCGCCCACCCCGGTCGTCACCGTCACCCTGGACAAGGCGCAGGTCGGGCAGGCCGCGGCCGGGCTCGGCTCCGCACTGGGCACGATCGACCCCGCGATCACGGCGTCGAGCATCACCGCGGGCGCGAACGCCGTGCCGGACGGGCAGGCCTACACCGTCGTCGTGCTGCGGGAGCCCGACTACCAGCGGGTCCGCGACCGCATCTACGACCTGCCCGGCGTCCGGTTCGTGTCCTCGACGCGGCTGCTGCCGCCCGACCAGGGCTTCGCGGGCCAGCTGATGCAGGGCGCCCGCGCCGACATCGAGAAGGCCGCCGGCGGGACGCCCGGCTGGTCGGTCGACGTCGTCGGCGCCCGCGGCGAGACCGTCCGCTCGGTGGCCGGGCAGCCCGCCGGGCCGGGGAAGCCGGTCACCCTGGAGCTGGACCGCACCGTGCAGGACGCGGCGCAGGCCGCCGTCGACGCCGACTCCAAGCAGGCGATGATCGTCGCGATCCGGCCGTCCACCGGGGCGGTGCTCGCGGTGGCGCAGAACGCGGCCGCCGACCGCGACGGCACGCTGGCCCTGACCGGCCGCTACCCGCCCGGCTCCACCTTCAAGATCGTCACCGCGTACGGGGCGATGCCGGCGGAGAACCTCACCCCGCAGTCCCCGGTCGAGTGCCCCGGCACCACCGTCATCGACGGGCGCACCATCCCCAACGAGGACTCCTTCGTGCTCGGCACCGTGCCGCTGACCGAGGCGTTCGCGCAGTCCTGCAACACCACGTTCTCCCGGCTCGCCCTCGGCCTGCCCGCCGGCGGCCTCCCGGACGCCGGGAAGGCGCTCGGCTTCGGCGCGGACTGGAAGATCCCCGGGATGACGACGATCACCGGCACCGTCTCGCCCGCCACCGACGACCTGCAGCGGGCCAGCGACGGCTTCGGCCAGGGCGACGTCCTCGCCTCCCCGTTCGGCATGGCGCTGGTGTCGGCGACCGTCCAGCACGGCGCGCCCGTCACGCCGTCGCTGATCCGCGGGGCGACGACCGAGGCCGCCGTCGCGCCCGGCACCCCGGACCGCGCGGTGCTCGACCAGCTGCGGCCGATGATGCGCGCCGTCGTCACCTCCGGGACGGCGCGGGCCGCCGCCGGGCAGGGCGAGGTGTACGGCAAGACCGGCACCGCCGAGTACGCGGGCCCCGACGGCAGCAACCGCTCGCACGGCTGGTTCACCGGCTACCGCGGTGACCTGGCCTTCGCCACCCTCATCGTCGACGGCGGGTCGTCCGGGCCCGCGGTGCAGATGACGGCGCGCTTCCTGGCCGGCGTCCCGCGCTGAGCGACCCGGCCGGGCGGCGGCGGGACGACGTCTTGTCGGGCGCCCTACCCTGGTCGTCGTGCACCCCAGCCGGATCCCCGCCCTGGCGTTCGTGGCCGACCTCGTCGCCGTCGTGGTGTTCGCCGCCATCGGGAGGCTGAGCCACGCCGAGGCCGACAGCGTGCTCGGCCTGCTCGGCACCGCGCTGCCGTTCGCGCTGGGCGCCGCGGCGGCCTGGGCGACGCCGTGGGTGCGGTCGGCGCCCGCGTCGCTGCGAGCCGGGGCGGTCGTGCTCGCCGGGGCCGTGGTCGTCGGGCTCCTGCTGCGGCTGGGGTTCCTGGGGCGGCTTCCGCTGTCGTTCGCGATCGTCGCGACGATCTCGCTCGCGGTCCTGCTGCTGGGCTGGCGCGGGATCTCCGCCGCCGTCGCGCGGATGCGGGCCCCGCGCACCCCGACCCGCTGAGGGTCCCGGACGTACGATGGGGGTCATGTCGACCCGCACGCTGCTCGTCCCCGGCACCCCGACCCCGATCCGCGAGGTGCCGTCGCACATCCCGCGTCCGGAGTACGTCGGCAAGCCGGCCCCGGCACGCAGCCGCCGCGGCGACATCCAGACGCCCGAGACGATCGAGCTGATGCGCCACGCCGGGAAGGTCGCGGCCCAGGCGCTGCAGCTCGCGGGGGAGACCGTCCGCCCGGGCATCACCACCGACGAGATCGACCGCGTGGTCCACGAGTTCCTCGTCGACCACGACGCGTACCCCTCGACGCTGGGCTACCGCGGCTTCCCCAAGTCCTGCTGCACCAGCCTCAACGAGGTCATCTGCCACGGCATCCCGGACACGACCGTGATCGACGACGGCGACGTGCTCAACGTCGACGTCACCGCGTTCGTCGGCGGGGTGCACGGCGACACCAACGCGACCTTCCTCGCCGGTGAGGTGTCGGAGGAGGCGCGGCTGCTCGTCGAGCGCACCCGCGAGGCCACGATGCGCGCCATCAAGGCCGTCCGCCCCGGGCGCGAGCTGAACGTCGTCGGCCGGGTCATCGAGTCCTACGCCAAGCGCTTCGGCTACGGCGTGGTCCGCGACTTCACCGGCCACGGCATCGCCCACGAGTTCCACTCCGGGCTGGTCGTGCTGCACTACGACCAGCCCGACGTGCACACCGTCCTCGAGCCGGGGATGACCTTCACCATCGAGCCGATGATCACCCTCGGCGGTATCGACTACGACACCTGGGACGACGACTGGACGGTCGTCACCAAGGACAAGTCGTGGGTCGCGCAGTTCGAGCACACCATCGTGGTGACCGACGACGGCGCGGAGATCCTGACCCTGCCCTGAGGCGGGTCCGCCCGGCGTGCGGGGTCAGGCGGCGGCGCGCTCGCGCAGCAGGGCCAGCGCCTCGTCGGCGTGCTTGTTCATGTCGGTCTCGGACCCGATCTCGGCGAGGACCGCGCGGTCCTCGCCGATCACGAACGTCTTCCGGCGGGTGTGGAAGTTCCCCGGCAGCCAGGCGCGGTAGGCACCGAAGGACTTCGCGACGGTGTGGTCGGCGTCGGACAGCAGCGGGAACCCGAAGCCGTTCGCGGCGGCGAACATGTTCTGCTTGTCCGGCCGGTCCGAGGAGATCCCGACCGGCTGCGCCCCGATCTCGGCGAACTCGGCCGCGAGGTCGCGGAAGTGGCAGGCCTCGGCGGTGCAGCCACCGGTCATCGCGGCCGGGTAGAAGAACAGGACGACGGGCCCGGCGGCCAGCAGGTCGGACAGCCGACGCGGTGCGCCGGCCTCGTCGGGCAGCTCGAAGTCGGTGGCGGTGTCGCCGACGGCCATGATGTCTCCTCGGGTCGCGGGTGCGGGGGTGGGTCAGGAACGTGGGGGCAGCGGGAGGAACCCGCTGGTGCGGCGGACGTAGTCGGCGTAGCCGGGGCGCCGGTCGGCGATGTCGCGTTCCAGCAGCGCCGCACCGGTGCCCTTCATCAGGTTCGCCGTGATCACGGCGACCCCGACCAGGCCGATCAGCCCCGCCGGGTGGTGCAGGGCGAGGATGCCCAGACCCCACCAGACGCAGGCGTCGCCGAAGTAGTTGGGGTGGCGGGTGAACCGCCACAGACCGCGGTCCATCACCTCGCCGCGGTTCGCGGGCTCGGCGGTGAAGCGGGCCAGCTGGGCGTCGCCGACGGACTCGAAGGTGAACCCGACCGCCCAGACGAGCACGCCGAGCACGGTGACGGCGACCAGCCATCCCGTGGCCGCGGTGCCGTACTGGGCGACCTGGACGGGCAGCGAGACGACCCACATCACCGCGCCCTGGGTGAGGTAGACGCGCCGGCCGATCGAGCCGCGCTCGCGCAGGTCGACGTAGCGCCGGTCCTCGGGCTTCCCGTGGTTGCGCCGCGCGATGTGGCGGGCCAGCCGCCCGCCCCACACCGCGACGAGCACGACCACCAGGGCGCGCCGCCAGCCGTCGCCGGTCGGGTCGAGGGCCGTCGCGGTCACCGCGGTGACGAGCGCGACCCACACGAACCCGAGCCCCCAGACGACGTCGACGCCGTCGTGCCGGCCGCGCCGCACCCCGATCGCGTAGGCCAGCGCCATGAGCAGCGCGACGGCGACAGCGGCGACGCCGAGGTTGACGGCCCAGGCCGCCCAGGGGAACGGGTTCACACCGATCATGCTGTCGCGGCCGGCGACGGCGCGCCCGCCGGGGCGGACCCGACAGCCGGGTCGAGCCCCAGGATCCCGGTGCGGCTGCGCGGCAGCCCGGAGGTGCCGTCGACGCCGGGGCGCACGGTCAGGATCTGGTGCACGCCCATCCGGTTCTCCTCGAACGCCAGCGCCGCACCGGCCAGGTACAGCAGCCAGATGCGCCACTGCTCCTCGCCGATCATCCGGACCGCGGTGTCGCGGTGCGCCTGCAGCGTCTCCAGCCAGGGTCGGACCGTCCACACGTAGTGCTCGCGCATCGAGTGGACGTCCACGACCTCGTGCCCGGCCTGCTCCAGGAACCCGAGGGTCTCACCGAGCGGGCGCATGTACATGTCCGGCGCGACGTAGGCCTCCATGAACGCGCCGCCGCCGGGTGCGGTGTTCGACCCGACCGAGCCGCGCGACATCTGCTGGAGCAGCAGGCGTCCGTGCGGGCGCAGCATGCGGTGCAGCTGCGCGGCGTAGACGCCGTAGTTCTCCTGCCCCACGTGCTCGCCCATCTCGATGGAGGAGACGGCGTCGAAGGGCTGGTCGTCGATCTCGCGGTAGTCCTGCAGCCGGATCTCCACCCGCTCCGACAGCCCCGCCCGGCGGACGCGCTCGACGCCGTAGTCGCGCTGCTGCGCGGACAGGGTCACGCCGGTGGCGTGCACGCCGTAGTGCTCGGCCGCGTGCACGAGCAGCGAGGCCCACCCGCAGCCGACGTCGAGCAGCCGCATCCCCGGCGCCAGGCCGAGCTTGCGGCAGATCAGGTCCAGCTTGTCGCGCTGCGCGTCGACCAGGCCGTAGCCGGGCCCCTCGTCGCGGGTCCAGTAGCCGCACGAGTACGCCATCTGCGGGTCGAGCAGGAAGGCGTAGAACTCGTTGGACAGGTCGTAGTGGTGGCTGATGGCGTCGCGGTCGCGGCGACGGCTGTGCCGCCGCCCGCCCAGCCGGGCCTCCGACGCCGGCGGCCGCGGCGGGGTGCCGACGGCGCCGAGCCGGGCCGCGGTGCCCAGGGCGCCGAGCTTCTGGCGCAGGTCGAGCCGCACCGCGCCGGTCCCGGGCTTCGCGAGCTGCCAGAACCGGGACAGCCCGTCGGCGATGTCGCCGTCGAAGGACAGGTCACCGGAGACGAACGCGCGGGCCAGGCCGAGCTCGCCCGGCGCCCACAGCAGCCGGCGCAGGGCCCGGCGCCGGTTGACGATCACCGTCGGCGGGGTCGGGTCGTCGGGGGTGCCGGTCCGGCCGGCCTCGCTGCCGTCCCAGGCGCGCAGCCGCACCGGGAGCGGGGCGCCGAGGACGTCCTCCAGGAGCGAGGTGAGACGCTCCGCGGGGGTGGTGGTCATGGGGGCACCTCTCAGAAGGACGGGCGGCGCTGCAGCGAGAACTGGAAGACGTCGAGGTAGCCGACGCGGAACCCGGCCTCGCAGTAGCCGAGGTAGAACTCCCACATCCGCCGGAACGTCTCGTCGAAGCCGAGCGCCTCGACCTCGTCCCACCGCTCGAGGAAGCGGGTGCGCCAGTGGCCCAGGGTGCGGGCGTAGTCGTAGCCCAGGCTCCGGCGCTCGGCGACGTGCAGCCCGCCGGTGTGCCGGGCGAGGTTGTCCTCGATGGACTCGACCGACGGGATGATCCCGCCGGGGAAGACGTACTTGTGGATCCAGGTGTAGTCGTTGCGGGAGACCATCATCCGGTCGTGCGGCATGGTGATCGACTGCAGGCCGACCCGGCCGCCCGGCTTGAGCAGCCGGTCCAGCGCGGCGAAGTACGTCGGCCAGTACTCGACGCCGACGGCCTCGATCATCTCGACCGACACGACGGCGTCGTAGGAGCCCTGGGCCTCGCGGTAGTCGCGCAGCAGCACCTGCACCCGGTCGGCCACGCCCGCCTCGGCGAGCCGCGCCTCGGCGAGGGTCTTCTGCTCCTGCGAGATCGTCAGCGTGGTGACCCGGGCGCCGCGCTGCGCGGCCCGCGTCGCGAGCCCGCCCCAGCCGGTGCCGATCTCCAGTACGTGCATCCCGGCCTCGACGCCCGCCATGTCCAGGATGCCGTCGATCTTGCGTTCCTGGGCGAGGACGAGGTCGTCGGAACCGTCGGCGAACCAGCCGGCGGAGTAGGACATGGTGTCGTCGAGGAACAGCGAGAACAGCTCGTTGGACAGGTCGTAGTGGCGGTGGATGTTCTCCCGCGACCCCTCGACCGAGTTGACCTCGGCGGTGGGCTGGCGGGCCTCGGCGAACCGGCGGCCCAGCCGCTGCAGGGCGGGCGGCACCAGCGTCGACAGCCGGGCGGCGAACGGGGTGAGCAGCCCGGGCAGGTCGGTGGTCGTCCAGTCGCCGACCATGTACGACTCGCCGAAGCCGATCTTCGAGTCGGCGCCGAGCCGGTGGAAGAAGGCCGAGGGCCGCTCGATCCGCATCACCGGCGAGGACGGACCGCCGGACCCGATGCGCTCCCCGCCGGGGAACACCACACGGACCGGCAGCGACCGGACGGCGTTGCGGAACAGCGACTCCGCGATCCGGGCCTTGGCCGGGGCCACGGGCGGCGTCGCCAGACCGGGCCACACGCCCTCGTTGGGGCGGGGGACGGCGTGGGTGCGGGGCCGGGCGCCGCGCGCCCCGCCGGTCACCGGCACGGCGATCCCGTCGTGCTGCATCGTCATCGCGAGAGCCCTTCCTGAGGCTGATCCTGTGTGGAGTGTTCGTCGGGGAGGCCCGCGCGGTTCTGTGGTGGCCGGGCCGGTTTCGGCACGACCGGCAGCTTCGTCCACAGCGCGATGCCGTGGCGCCGGATCAGCGCCGCGGTCCGCTGGGTGACCAGCGGGCGGCGCAGCACCGTGCGCGCCACCTGCCGGGTGGTCGCGGGCCTGCGGATCCCGGCCAGGGTGGCGACGAACGCGGGCGCACCGTCCTGGTGCAGCGTGATCGCGATGCCGAGCCGGTCACCGGGCTCGGGCAGGCGCATCGTGTAGTGGCCGTCGACGGTGAGGAACGGCGAGACGTAGAACTCCTTGTCCACCTCCGCCCGCCCCGACGGGTCGGGGTGCAGCAGGTAGCAGTGCCGCTCGCCGTAGGTGTTGTGCACCTCCGCGACCACGCAGGCGAGCGTGCCGTCGGCGCGGTGGCACCAGAACACCGAGATGGGGTTGAACACGTAGCCGAGCACCCGGGCGTGGGCGAGCATCAGGACCCGGCCCCCGGCCAGGTCGATGCCGTGCGCGGCCAGGTAGGTGTCGACGTTCTCCCGGATTCCGCGCTCGGGGTCCCCGAGGTGGTCGCGGGCGTCGAAGCGGGCGAACGGGCGCAGCCAGAACGGCAGCCGCGGCAGCGCGTCCAGGTCGACGAGCCAGTAGTAGATCGGGTGCGAGAACGCCGTCTCCAGGTCGCGCCGGCGGGCGTGACGGACCTCGGCGTCGTAGAGCGCCGGGGTGCTCACCAGCTCACCCCGAGCGCGCGGGCGGCGCGCACGCCCGAGGCGCAGCCGTCCTCGTGGAAGCCCCAGCCGTGGTAGGCGCCGGCGTAGGCGGTGACCGGGGTGTTCAGCTCCGGCAGGCGGCGCTGTGCGGCCACCGAGTCCGGCGTGTACACCGGGTGCTCGTAGGTCATCCGCGCGACGACGGTGTCCGGGTCGATCCGCCCGGTGCCGTTCAGGGTGACCACCCAGTCGTCGGGGTCGGTGAGGCGCATCAGCCGGTTCATGTCGTAGCTGACCAGCACCGGGGCCTCGGTCGAGTCGGCGCAGGAGGGCTTGAGGTAGTTCCACGACGCCCGGGCGCCGCGCCGGCGCGGCAGCAGCGAGGTGTCGTGGTGCAGCCAGGTCTCGTTGCGGGAGTAGGTGAACGCCCCCAGCACGGCCCGCTCGTCGGCGGTGGCGCCGTCGCCGAGGACCGCCAGCGCCTGGTCGGGGTGGGTGGCGAGCACGACGTGGTCGAACGCGGCGACGGTGTCGGCGTCGTCGCGGACCTCGACGCCCGCGGTCGAGCGCAGGACCGAGCGGACCGGCGTCGCGGTGCGCACCGCCGGGAGCTGCTTGACGACACGGTCCACGTAGGAGCGGGACCCGCCGGTGACGGTCCGCCACTGCGGCGACCCGCCGATCCCGAGCATGCCGTGGTGGTCGAGGAAGGTGAACAGGTAGCGCGCCGGGTAGTCCAGCGAGAGCGCCGCGCCCGCCGACCACACGCAGGACACCACCGGGATCATGAAGTGCTGCACGAAGTAGCGGGAGTAGCCGCCGATCGCGAGGAACGCCCCGAGCGTCACGTCGCCGGCGGACTCCTCGGTCAGGACCCGCCGTGCGTGCCGGTGGAACCGCACGACCTCGCCGAGCATCCGCAGGTAGGCCGGCCGGGCCACGTTGGAGGCCTGCGGGAACAGACCGCCCAGCTTGCGGGCGCCGGCGTACTCCAGCCCGCAGCCGTCGCAGCGCACCGACATCGACATGTCGGAGTCCTGGGTGGACACCCCCAGCTCGCCGAACAGGCGCAGCAGGTTCGGGTAGGTGCGGTCGTTGTGGACGATGAACCCGGAGTCGACGTGGGTGGTCCCTCCGTCCGACGACGCCAGCTCGTGGGTGTGGGCGTGCCCGCCGGGGCGGGCGTCGGCCTCGTACAGCGTCACGTCGTGGCTGCGGGACAGCAGGTAGGCGGCCGTCAGACCGGACACCCCGCTGCCGACGACGGCGACGGTCGGACGCGCCTGCGGTGCACTCACCTGTCAACTCCTTCGAGGGCGACCCGCAGCCCGGCCGGGGCGGGTTCCGCCATGGCGTTCGAGATGACCGGGTCGCGGGGTTCGGCCCCGAGCTCGCCGAGTGCGAAACGTCGCACCAGGGAGGTCCAGTCACCGGCGCGGCGGAGCATGGCGTGGCCGTCGCCGAGCACGTCGAAGCGGGCGACCCGGTCGGTCACCGACCGGGCGCGCAGGGCGTAGGCGTAGGACGCGGCGGGGTCGGTCATCCGCTCCCGGTCGCCGTGGGCGATCAGCACCGACCGTCCGGCGAGCTGGTCGACCGGGTCGGAGCCCTCCAGCCAGGGGGCGAGCCCGCACACCGCGACGACGCCGGGTGCGCCCGCCGCCCGCAGCACCGCGCGGGCACCCATCGAGTGCCCGACGAGCACGACCGGGCGTCCCGGGTAGCGGCGCGCGAGCTCGTGGACGGCCCACTCGGCGTCGCGGTAGGCGTCCATGGCCGGGCCGTTCCAGCCCTTCAGCCGGTAGCGCAGCAGGTGCACTGCGACGCCCGAGCCCACCTCGGTCCGGTGGGCGCGCCCGCCGCGCTCCAGGGAGTGCGCGAACGGCAGCATGCGCAGCAGGGCCAGCCCGCGCCGGGCGGGCGCCGTGGAGTGCGACTTCCCGCCGTGGGCGACGAGCACGACACCGGCCGGTTCGGGGTGTCGGTCGCCGGCGTTCTCCAGCCACGGACTCGGATCGGGCACGGGGCGCCTCGCAGGGGACGGGGTGCACGGGGCACCGGAACGGTCTCGGCGCGTGTTCGTCCGGCGGCCCGGTGGTGGCCGGTCGGTGGGACCGTCCTCACATCGGGTCGGCCCGGACACGGTCCGCGACCGGTGCGTACCCGTCGACCCTAGATCGGGTCCGCGGTATCTCGCTCGTCGAGACATCTCGGCACGCGGGGATCGCTCGAACGGGTGAGGTGTGCGTCACCTCCCGTGGTCACGGCCGGGGTGGGTAGGACCACGGACGCACCCGGTCGTCGTGAGGGGCGAAGATGGTCGTGTGCCCGGGACCGGGCGCCGTGGACGGACGGGCGGGGAGGACGACGACGATGGGCGTGCCACCGGAGCTGACGGTGTGGCAGAAGGTCGTGGCGACGGTGCGACGCCGGCGTCGCGGGTCGGGCTTCTGGTTCGGGCTCGCGATCGCGGTGATCTGGCCGTTCGTCGTCTTCGGGACCCGGCTGGGCTGGCGCGGCGCGGAGCACCTGCCGCGCACCGGCGGCGCCCTGCTGGTCGGCAACCACGTCTCGTTCTCCGACCCGATCTTCGACATCGCCTTCGGCACCGCGCACGGCCGGATCCCGCGGTTCCTGGCCAAGGGCGAGCTGTGGTCGGTGCCGGTGGTGAAGTGGGTGCTCGGGCACGGCGGGCACATCCCGGTGTACCGGTCGTCGAAGCGGGCGGCGGAGTCGTTCACCGGCTCGATCGACGCCCTGGAGCGCGGGGAGATCGTCGCGATCTACCCGGAGGGCACCTACACCCGCGACCCCGGGCACTGGCCGATGAAGCCGAAGAACGGCGTCGCCCGGATCGCGCTGCGCTCCGGCGCCCCGGTGATCCCGATGGCGAACTGGGGCACCCAGGACTTCCTGCCCGCCGACGGGAAGCCGACGCCGTTCCCGCGCAAGCGGGTCACGGTCGCGCTCGGCCCGCCGGTGGACCTCTCGGAGTTCGCCGGGAAGCCGCTCACGAAGACCACCCTCGACGCGGCCACCGCGAAGATCATGGACGCGGTGACCGGGCTGCTCGAGGAGCTGCGCGGCGAGACCCGCCCGGCGACGACGTACGACCCGGAGGCGCGGCCGCGTCCGGAGGCGCCCGGCGAGCCGCTCGACCCGGCCGAGCGCGCCGCCGGCTGAGCCTCAGATCTCCAGCCCCAGCAGGGCGTTCTCGATGACCTCGGGCAGCGCCGGGTGGATCCAGTACTGCCCGGTCGCGATCTCGGAGACGGTCTGGCCGAACACCATCGCCTGGATCAGCTGCTGGACCAGCGTCGACGCCTGCGGCCCGAGCAGGTGCGCGCCCAGCAGCCGTCCGGTGCCCTTCTCCGCGACCAGCTTGCAGATGCCGGTGCGGTCCTCCATCGCCCAGCCGTAGGCGACGTCGCCGACGTTCTGCACCTTGACCGCGATGTCGAACCCGGCGTCGCGGGCCTCGGTCTCGGTCATGCCGACCGAGGCGATCTGCGGCTCGGTGAACACCGCCGCCGGGACGAAGTCGTGGTTGGTGGCGCGCAGGTCGTCCGGGTGCGCCAGGTTGTGCCCGACGATCTTGGCCTCGTGGTTGGCCACGTGCTTGAGCTGGTGCGGGGAGCTCACGTCGCCCAGCGCCCACACGCCCGCGGCGGAGACGCTGCGCTGGTACTCGTCGACGGCGACCCGGCCGTCGGCGTGCACGGTGACGCCGCCCCGGTCCAGGTCCATCCGGTCGCCGTTGGGCATCCGGCCGGTGGCGACGAGCAGCGTGTCGGCGACGACGGTGGAGCCGTCGTCGAGGGTGATCTCGACCTCGCCGGGCCCGCCGCTGCCGTCGCCGGACAGCGCGGTGACCTGGCGGCCCAGCCGGCAGTCCCAGCGGGCGGTGGCGACCTCGGTGAACCGGTCGGACAGCGTGTCGTCGAGGTGGCGCAGCAGCTTCGGCCCGCGGGCGATCACGGTGACCTCGGCGCCGAGCGCGGAGAACACGTGCGCGAACTCGGAGGCGATGTAGCCGCCGCCGAGGATCGCGAGCCGGCGCGGGACGTCGTCGATGCGCATCACGGTGTCGGAGGTCTCGAACGGCACACCGGCGTCGCCGACCAGCGGCGGGATGCTCGGCCGCGACCCGGCGGCGATCACGATCCGGTCGCCGCTGACGGTGTCGGTGCCGGAGCCGTCGGTGCGCTCGACGCCCAGCTCGCGCTCGCCGGTGAAGCGGGCGTGCCCGAAGTACACGGTGACGTTGGGGCTGCGGTCGACCCGGTAGGAGCGCCCGCCGTCGGAGATCGGGTCGATCCGCCCGAACACCCGGTCCCGGATGTCGGTCCAGCGGATCTTGTCGACGGTGCCGTCGACGCCGTAGGTGTGCGCGTGCCGGATGGTCTCGGCGACGTCCGCGGCGTAGACGTACATCTTGGTCGGGATGCAGCCGACGTTCAGGCAGGTCCCGCCGAACACCCCGTGCTCGACGATCGCGACGTCGAGACCGGCGAAGCGTTCGTCGATGAAGGTGTTTCCGGAACCGGTGCCGATGACGACCAGATCATGGTGGGCCACGTCGCGAGGCTAACCGCTTCCGCGGGCCCGCGACGCTCTGGTACCCCTCTGCAGATGACCGTTCCCACACCGGCCGCGGCGACGACCCCGACCCTGCACCGCGCCTGGGCCGCCGACCTCGACCCGGCCACCCTGTACGCGCTGCTCGCACTGCGCACCGCGATCTTCGTCGTCGAGCAGGAGTGCCCCTACCAGGAGCTCGACGGGCGCGACCTCGAACCGCGCACCCGGCACCACTGGCTGGCCGACGGCGGCACGGTCGTCGCGACCCTGCGGCTGCTGGCCGACCCGGGCGGGGTGCTGCGGATCGGCCGGGTCTGCACCCGTGCCGACGCGCGTGGGCGCGGGCTGGGGCACCGGCTGATGGACTCGGTGCTCGCCGAGGTCGGCGACCGCCCCTGCGTGCTCGACGCCCAGGAGGTCCAGGAGCCGTTCTATGCCCGGCACGGGTTCGTGCCTGCGGGGGAGCGGTTCGTCGAGGACGGCATCCCGCACGTCCCGATGGAGCGCCGCCGCTCCTGAGCGGGGCTCAGCCCGCGGCCCGCTTGCGCAGGTCCGGCGGGAACTGCCCGGCGTCGATGCAGGCCTGCGACCAGCGGTCCAGGTCGGCGGCGACGCCGTCGAGGTCGTCGCCCAGCGCGGCGACCAGGTCGTCCTGGGACGCGTCGGTGGCGGCCTCGACCCGGTCGCGGAAGCGGCGGCCGTCGTCGGTGAGGGCGGCGTCGGACCCGGCGGAGGTGGTCAGGCCCTCCTCGGCGAGCCTGCGGGCGCCCGCGTCGGCCATGTCCTGCGGCCAGGCGCGGGTGCCGGAGTACTCGCCGAGCGGGTAGCCGACCCACAGCTCGGCGAGGATGCCCATCCGCACCGGGTCCAGCCCGGCCGCGACGGAGGCGGCCACGTGGCCGTCGCCGCGGTGCTCGCGCACCAGGTCGGCGGCCCGCCACAGCCGCCCGGCCGGGTCCTGGGGGCGGGGCCGGGCACGCAGGGCGGAGAACAGCGGCTTGCCCGCGCCGGACACCGCGTCGACGGCGCGCTCCAGGATCCCGGCGACCTCGGCGACGCGGCCCGTGTCGGTCTCGTCGCCGAGGACCGCGCGCAGGCTCGCGGCGGTCTCGGCGTCGCGCAGCCGCTGCAGCTCCTCGACGTCGACCAGACGCAGCGCGTCCTCCCAGGTGGAGCCGACGAACCCGGGCTCGAACACGGCGAACGCGGCGGCGACCAGCGCCCCGGGCGCCCGGCCGCCGAACGGTCCGCCGCGCCCGCCGACGTAGGCGGTGAAGAAGTCCAGGCCGCGGGCGCCGACGGCGTCGCCGACCCGGGAGGACCAGACGTCGTGCATGGCGACCGGTTCGAGCGCGTCGCGCAGCCGGCGGGCCGGTGCGCCCCCGGTCACCGCGCCGGACACCTCGATCCCCTCCGGTGCGGCGGCGAAGAAGATCCGGACGGCTTCGGCGTGGTCCACGTGCGCTCCTCGCGGGGTTCGGCGGCGCTGCCGGCCCGACGGTAGTCCCTCGGCCGGTGGCGCACGACCGGACGGCGGGCGTGCCCCGCGCGTCGCCGTCGCCGGGACGCCGAGTGCGCGATACTCCCGCGCGTGCCCGGACCCAGAGGGTGCACGATCGGACACGCTGGGAGAGGAAGGCGGAACGGATGAGCGACGACCGACGGGGCGGCGACTCCCCGGCCTGGGGGCGGGTCGGACCGGAGGACCCGACGGCGGACCCGGCGACCCATCCGGCGCTGCGCACACCCGACCCCACGGCCGATCAGCCGACCGTGGCGGTGCCGGTGGAGGGCGGCGGCCCGGACTCCGAGGCCACCACCGAGAAGCGCGCGATCCCGCACACCCGCACCGGCGGGCTGTGGGCCGCGCTGATCCTCTCGGCGGTCGTGCTGATCTTCCTGCTGGTGTTCATCCTGCAGAACACCGAGCCGGTCGCGATCAACTTCCTGTGGCTGACCGGGACGCTGCCCACCGGGGTGGCGCTGCTGTTCGCCGCGATCGCCGGGATCCTGCTGGTCGCCGTGCCCGGGACGGGCCGGATCCTGCAGCTGCGCCGGCAGGCGCGGCGGGGCTGACCCGCACGGGTCGCGGCCGGGGATGCGGCCGCGACCCGGGGGAGGTCAGCGCCGGCGGCGCGGCCGGTCGGTGCGCGCGGCCCCGCCCGCGGCCGGGCGGCGGCGGGGCGCCGGCTTCGGCGGCTTGGCGACGACGATCGGCTCGCCGGACGGCTCCCGCGCACCGGTCACGCGGACCAGGTCAGGGTGCCCCGGGCGGACCGTCGAGACCTCGGCGGAGACCCCGGCCTGGCGGGTGAGCAGGTCCACCTCGGCGCGCTGCTCGGGCATCGCCAGCGTCACCACGACGCCGTCCTCACCGGCCCGGGCGGTACGCCCGGCGCGGTGCAGGTAGGCCTTGGGGTCGGCGGGCGGGTCGACGTGCACGACGAGCCCGACGTCGTCGATGTGGATGCCGCGGGCCGCGACGTCGGTCGCGACGAGCACCGGCACCGCGCCGGAGCGGAAGTCGTCGAGCGCGCGGTTGCGCTGGCTCTGCGAGCGGCCACCGTGCAGCGGCCCGGCGGCGACGCCCTCGCGGCGCAGCACCCGCACCATCCGGTCGGCGCCGTGCTTGGTGCGCACGAACAGGATCGTGCGGCCCTCCCGGGCGGCGATCTCGGCGACGACGCGGGACCGGTCGTCGCGGTCGACGACGAGCACGTGGTGCTCCATCGTCGCGACGCTGCCGGTCGGCGGGGCGACCGAGCGGGTCACCGGGTCGGTGAGGTGGCGCCGGACCAGGGTGTCGACGTCGCCGTCGAGGGTCGCGGAGAACAGCAGGCGCTGCCCGTCGGCGGGGGTGCGGTCGAGGATCGCGCGGACCTGGGGCAGGAAGCCCATGTCGGCCATGCGGTCGGCCTCGTCCAGCGCGGTGATCGTGACCTCGGACAGGTCGCAGGTGCGCTGCTGCAGGTGGTCGGACAGCCGGCCCGGGGTGGCGACCAGCAGATCGACCCCGCGCCGGAGCTCGGCGACCTGCTTGTTCATCGACATCCCGCCGACGATGTCGGTCACCCGCAGGTCGACCGCCTTCGCCAGCGGCTTCAGGACCTCGACGACCTGGGTGGCGAGCTCGCGGGTCGGGACCAGCACCAGGCCGCGCGGGGCGGTCGGGCGGGAGCGCTCCCCGGCCAGGCGGGCCAGCAGCGCGAGCCCGAAGGCGAGGGTCTTGCCGGACCCGGTCTGGCCGCGTCCGAGCAGGTCGCGCCCGGCGAGGGTGTCGGGCAGCGTGGCCGCCTGCACCGGGAACGGGGCGGTGAAGCCCTGCTCGGCCAGTGCCTTGGTCAGGCGCTCGGGCAGGCCCAGCTCGGCGAACGACGGCATGCCGTCCTCGGGCTCGACCCACTGCGGCTCCGGCTCCGCCTTAGGGGCGGCGACGGCGGCGGCGCGGGCCGGGGCCGGACGGGACGTCGCGGCGCCACCACCGCGGCGGCCGCGGCGCGCGGCCGGACGGTCACCGCCGCGCTGCGCGGACCGGGCGGGGCCGCGGTCGACCCGGCTCCCGTCCTGGAGGTGCTCGCGACGCTCGGCGCGGTTGCCGCCGCCGTCGCCGGAGCGCTCGCCCCGGGCGGGGCGGTCCCCACGGGGGGCGCCGGAGCGCTCGCCGCGGGCGGGGCCGCCGGTGCGGGCGCCCCGGGCCGGACGCGGGGCGTCACGGCGGTCGTCGTCCCGGGTGGGACGGTCGCGGCGGTCGTCGCCGCGGGTCTCGGTGCGACGGTCGTCGCGCCGGGCGGACCCGCGGTGGGCGCCGCCGTCGGCGGACGGCCCGGACGGGCGGGTGGCCCGCCGGCGGGCGGGACGGTCGGACGTGGTGCCGGCGTCGGACGACGGCGGGCGGAACTGCGGCCTGGTCAAGACAGGTCTCCTCGAGAACGTGGCACGTCCTGCGGAGACCTCGGGGGAGGTGTGCTCGGCCGACGGGCCCGGGCGCGGCGGCGCGTCGTCGCGGTGCGCGCTCCGTGATGGAAGGGCTCGGCCCGACGGCTCTGGCGGCCGGGCGCTCGTCGATCCACACTACGCGCCGTACCCGTGCTCCCCGGTGCCGGGCCGCCGGGACGCGACGCGTGACGCCGCGTCGCGCCCCGGGGGAGCGGCGGGCCGGGTCAGCCCAGCAGGGCGCGTTCCCGCAGCTCGGCGAGGAGTCGCCCGGGTGCGGCGGGGTCCAGCCCGCGGGCGACGAACCACTCGCCGATGCGTCGGACGTCACGGTCCAGGAACTCCGGTCCCTGCGGGTTCCCGACGACGTCGACGACCTGCGGCAGGTCGATCAGCACCGCCCGGCCGTGGTGGACGAGCACGTTGTAGGCCGACAGGTCGCCGTGCGCCCAGCCGAGGTCGGCGAGCACGCCGAGGGCGTCGACGAGGTCGTGCCACAGCGCGGTCAGCGCGCCCGCGTCCGGGCGCAGCGCGGCGAGCCGGGGTGCGGCGCGCCCGTCGGGGGTACCGAGGAACTCCAGCAGGACCTCGGTCCCGTCGACCGACACCGGGTAGGGCACCGGGGCGCCCGCGGAGTGCAGCCGGGCGAGTGCGGCGAACTCGGCCGCCGCCCACTGCCTGGCGATGAGGTCGCGGCCCAGCGCGGTGCGCTGCGCCATCGCCCGTGTCTCCCGGGAGCGCCGGACGCGGCGCCCCTCCAGGTAGCCGGCGTCGCGGTGGAACATGCGGTGCGCGGGGTCGCGGTAGCGCTTGGCGGCGAGCAGCACCCCGGCACGGCCGGGGAGACCGCGTTCGACGAGGTGTACGTCGGCCTCCTTGCCGGTCTTGAGCACCCCGCGCTCGTGGTCGACGGCGCCGGCGTCGGTCACCAGCCAGCCGGGGCGGGGGTGCGGGCCACGGGCACCGGCGGGCAGCCCGGGCCAGGTGGACCAGCGGTCACCACCGCCGGGGACCTCGGCGGTGTCGGGGTCGTGCCCGGCCCGGCCGTCCAGGGCGAGCGCGGCGGTGTCGGCGCGGCCGGGACGGGGGCGGGGCTCGTCGTCGTCGAAACGGCGGCGACGGCGGACGGGATCGGGACGGTCGGAGGAGTACACGTGCGGCTCCGGAGGCGGCAGGGAGTGCCGCGCGGAGCCGGTCCTCAGGGACCGGTCGTGCCGCGCGACGGGGACGGTGGGGGCGGGCAGGCGCTGCGCACCCGGATACGACGGACGGCCATCGGTACGCACCTCCCCGCTCGCACCGCGCGGCCCTGCCGCGCCACCGGTCCCTCCGGCCGGTGGCGACCCTGCCGGACGCCGTCCCGGCCCGCCACCGGTTTTCCGCGCCGCGCGGGCCCTGCGCTCAGCCGAAGGCGCTGAGTGCGCCGAGCCCGATCGCGGCGAACAGCGCCGCCCACACCACGACGGCCACGACCTGCCAGATCACGACCTGCCGCCGGTCCAGTCCCGCCGCGACCATCCCGAACGCGGTCAGCGAGATGGCCATCAGGGTCGGGGCGAGCAGCGACGCGACCGGGACGCCGTAGCGGTCCACCCGGGCGATCACCTTCTGCCGCCGCTCCGACGGCGGCCGCGACGCGCGGCGGCCGAGTCCCCGCCGGGCCCGGTCG
The DNA here is from genome assembly GCF_020496225.1 of Pseudonocardia sp. ICBG162. Lineage (NCBI taxonomy): Bacteria > Bacillati > Actinomycetota > Actinomycetes > Pseudonocardiales > Pseudonocardiaceae > Pseudonocardia > Pseudonocardia sp. ICBG162. The sequence goes on along the minus strand of NZ_JAHLJD010000013.1, from coordinate 2,108,964 downwards.
CCCAGTCGCACCGCGACGACCAGGGCCAGCACGTTGCCCGCGATCGCCCCGGCGGCGGCGAGGAGCACCGGCATGCCGGTGATCGTCCCGACCAGCGTGCCCGTGTAGGACTCCAGGAACGGCACCACACCGATCACGAACACCGCCAGGAACTGCCACACCGGGTGCAGGGCGTCGACCCACAGGTTCAGCTGCTCGACCATGCCCGGATCATGCCGTATGTCCGACTCGGTGCGCGGGTTCAGGCCGGGATGACGAGATCCAGGTGGTCGCCGTCGCGCTCGACGAGGTGCCCCGCCCGCCGCGCGATCCGGGCCACCGCGCCGGCGTCGGCGGGCTCGGCCCGGGAGGTCGCCAGCAGCCGGGCCAGGCCGCCCTTGTGCGACTTGTTGTGGTGGCTGACGACCGACCGGCTCCCGTCCGGGCGCTGGGCCAGCACGTTCACCGTCACCGCGCCGGGGACCGTGCCGAGCGCGGCGTAGCCGCCGGAGCGGAGGTCGACGACGAGCTCGCCGTCGGCGATGCGGGCCAGCAGCGGGTCGAGCGTCGGGCGCCAGCGCGCGGCCAGCGTGCCCGAGCCGGGCAGCCTGGATCCCGCCGAGAGCCGGTAGGGCGGGATCGGGTCGTCGGCCCCGAGCAGCCCGAACAGGGCCGAGCACACCGCGAGCCGGGACCGGGCCCGGTCCCGGGTGGCGCGGGTGAAGGAGCCGGCGTCGAGGGCGTCGTAGAGGACCCCGGTGTAGCGGTCCAGCGCGGGCAGCGTCGGGTTCGTGCGCAGCGCGGCGTTGCGGTCGATCTCGGCGTCCTGGCGCTGCGACACCCCGAGCGCGGCGCGCGCGGCCGGACGGTCGCCGGCCAGCGCGACGAGCTCGTCGCACAGGTCCGTGCGGACGGGGCCGAGGTCGGCGTCGTGGGAGAGCGCGGCGAGGTCGAGCGGCGGGCCGTCGCCGCCGTCACGCTTGGTCTCCGAGGGCGGCAGCAGGACGAGCACGGCGCATCAGAGTAGTGATCGCCGCGCGCGCCCGTTGTGCCCGCCGGGGGACCGCACTAGGTTCGGGCCCGTGACCTGCCTGGTGGCGCGCATCCACGTCGACTGCATGCGGATCACGAGCGCGGCCTGTCGCCCCTGCCGCTGACCCGCGCTCGTCCGAGGGCCCACGTACGCGTCCGCCCCGCCACAGCCCATTAGCCGCCGCGATCGACCGACCCGGGCCCGGCCCGCCTCGGCACGCTCACACCCGGCGGTCGACCCGAAGAGGAGTCCCACCGTGACCGACCCCGACACCACCGCCAACTGGTCGTTCGAGACCAAGCAGGTGCACGCCGGCGCCGCACCCGACCCGACCACGAACGCCCGGGCCACGCCGATCTACCAGACGACGTCCTACGTCTTCCGCGACACCGACCACGCCGCGAACCTGTTCGGCCTCGCCGAGTTCGGCAACATCTACACGCGGATCATGAACCCCACCCAGGACGTGCTGGAGCAGCGCGTCGCCGCACTGGAGGGCGGGGCCGCGGCCCTGGCCGTCGCGTCCGGGCAGGCCGCGCAGGCGCTCGCGGTCCAGAACATCGCCGAGGCCGGGGACCACATCGTCTCCAGCGCCTCGCTCTACGGCGGCACCTACAACCAGTTCCACTACACCTTCCCGAAGATGGGCATCGAGGTCACCTTCGTGGAGGACCCCGACGACCTGGAGGAGTGGAAGGCCGCGATCCGGCCGAACACCAAGGCCCTCTACGGCGAGACGCTGGGCAACCCGCGCGGCAACATCCTCGACATCGCCGCCGTCGCCGGTGTCGCGCACGACGCCGGGGTCCCGCTGATCGTCGACAACACCGTCCCGACCCCGTACCTGGTGCGGCCGATCGAGCACGGCGCCGACATCGTCGTCGAGTCCCTGACCAAGTTCCTCGGCGGTCACGGCACCTCGGTCGGCGGCATCATCGTCGACTCCGGGAAGTTCGACTGGGTCGCGAACAAGGACAGGTTCCCCGGCCTGACCAGCCCGGACCCGAGCTACCACGGCGCGGTGTTCACCGACGCCGTCGGCCCGATCGCCTACATCATCAAGGCCCGCGTGCAGCTGCTGCGCGACCTCGGCCCGGCGATCTCCCCGCAGAACGCGTTCCTGATCATCCAGGGCATCGAGACGCTGTCGCTGCGGATGGACCGGCACAACCAGAACGCCCAGGCGCTGGCCGAGTGGCTGGAGGCCCGCGACGAGGTGGAGAAGGTCCACTACGCCGGTCTCCCGTCCAGCCCGTGGCACGCCCTCCAGCAGAAGTACCTGCCCAAGGGCGGCGGCGCGATCGTGGCGTTCGAGCTGCAGGGCGGCATCGAGGCGGGCAAGAAGTTCGTCAACGCCCTCGAGCTGCACAGTCACCTCGCCAACATCGGCGACGTCCGCAGCCTGGTCATCCACCCGGCGTCGACCACGCACAGCCAGCTGTCGGCGGAGGAGCAGCTCGCCTCCGGCGTGACCCCTGGCCTGGTCCGGCTGTCGGTGGGCCTCGAGGGCATCGAGGACCTCAAGGCCGACCTGGACGCCGGGTTCCGCGCCGCGAAGGGCGCCTGAGAGCGGATCTGATTACCTGGTGTCCGTGAACGACATCGAGCTCCCTCCCGCCAGCGGCGCCTGGCGGGAGGGGGACGACCCCGGCCGCCGCCACTTCCTCGACCTGCCCGCGCCGCTGAAGCTGGCGGCCGGCGGGGAGCTGCCGGGCGTGCGCCTGGCCTACGAGACCTGGGGCGAGCTCGCACCGGACGGCTCCAACGCCGTCCTCGTCCTGCACGCCCTCACCGGCGACGCGCACCTGGAGGGCCCGGCCGGCCCCGGGCACCCGACGTCCGGCTGGTGGCCCGGGCTGATCGAGCCGGGCGGCCCGCTGGACCCGGCCCGCTGGTTCGTCGTCGCGCCGAACGCGGTCGGCGGCTGCCAGGGCAGCACCGGTCCGGCGTCCCGCGCGCCGGACGGGCGGACCTGGGGCAGCCGGTTCCCGACGGTCACCGTGCGGGACACGGTCGTCGCCGAGCAGTACCTGGCCGACGCACTCGGCATCGACGCGTTCGCCTGCGTGATCGGCGGCTCCATGGGGTCCATGCGGTCCCTGGAGTGGGCGGCCACCGAGCCCGACCGGGTACGGCGGCTGTTCCTGCTCGCCGGGCCCGCGGCGTCGTCGGCGGACCAGATCGGCTGGGCGAGCCCGCAGATCCAGGCCATCACCTCCGACCCGCACTGGCACGGCGGCGACTACCACGACACGCCCGAGGGTCCCTGGCGCGGGCTGGGTGTCGCGCGGCGGATCGCGCACCTGTCGTACCGGTCGGGCTTCGAGCTGGCGACCCGGTTCGGCCGTGACCCGCAGTCCGGTGAGGACCCCCTCGACGGCGGCCGCTACGCCGTGGAGTCCTACCTGGACCACCACGCGCACAAGCTGGTGCACCGCTTCGACGCCGCGTCCTACGTGCGGCTGACCCAGGCGATGAACCACCACGACGTGGGCCGCGACCGGGGCGGGGTGGCGTCGGCGCTGTCGCGGGTCCGGGCCAGGACCTACGTCGCCGGGGTCACCTCCGACCGGCTCTACCCGCTCGCCGAGCAGCAGGAGCTGGCCGACGGCATCCCCGGCGCCGACCCGCTCAAGGTGATCGACTCGCCGTACGGGCACGACGGGTTCCTGGTGGAGACGCCGACGGTGGCCCGGCTGCTGGCCGAGCTGCTCGACGAGGCGGTCTGACGCCCGCTCAGGCGGGGGTGTGCGAGAGCGCCAGCGCACCCCCGTCGATCGGGTACACCCCGCCGGTCATGTAGCTCGACGCGTCCGAGGCCAGGAGCAGCGCGAGGCCCTTCAGCTCGTCGGTGTGCCCGATCCGGCCGAGCGGCACGGTCTCCCGCCACACCGCCTCGCCCGGGTCGAACCCCTCGCCGATGTTCGTCCGGAACGGGCCGGGCGCGATCACGTTGACCGTCACGCCGGAGCCGGCAAGGTCCAGTGCGGCCTGCCGGCCGAGGCTGACCACCGCGGCCTTCGTGCTCGTGTAGGAGTAGGCGACCATCGGGTCGGTGCGCAGGCCCGCGGTGGACGCGGTGAGCACGATCCGGCCGCGGCCGCGCGGGCGCAGGATCGCGGCGGCGGCGCGCACGGTGTGCAGCACGCCGTCGAGGTTGACCGCGCGCACGGTGTCCCAGGAGTCCATCGGGAACTCCTCGATCCGCCAGCCCGGCTCGGTCCAGCTCGCGCCGATCGAGATCCCGGCGTTGGCGAACACCCCGTCGAGGCGGCCCGCGTCGGCGTCGGCGTCGGACAGCGCGCCGGCGACGGCCGCGCCGTCGGTGACGTCCACGACGTGCCCGGAGACCTTCCCGCCGCGGTCCCGCAGGCGGGCGGTCTCGGCCCCGACCCGGTCGGGGCTGCGGTCCAGCAGGGCGACGTGCGCGCCGGAGTCGGCGAGCACCTCCGCGATCGCGAGGCCGATGCCGGACGCACCGCCGGTGACGGCGTAGCTGCGGCCGGCGACGTCGAACAGCGACACGGCGGGGACGGGCTGGGACACGGTGGTTCCTCTCGTGGTGGGGATGGTGGGATCAGCCGGTGACGTCGACGAGGGTCTTGACCACGTCGTCGGCGTCCCGGCCGGACAGGGCGGACACGGTGTCGGCCAGGCCGATGCGGCGGACCGGCAGCGCGCCGACGGCGTCGGCCCAGCGGCCCACCAGCGCGGCGGCGGTGGCGAACTCGGCGCCGGTGCAGCAGCTCGACCCGAGCACCGCGACCTCCTTCGCCGCCAACAGCCCGGTGTGCACCGGACCCGCGGCGGAGGTCAGCCCGACCGCGACGACGGTGCCGCCGGCCCGGACCAGATGCAGCGCGGTGTCCAGCACGGCGGGGACGCCGGTGGCGTCGACCACCAGGTCGGGCCCCTGCCCGCCGGACCAGGCCTCGACCTCGGCGGCGAGCCCGTCGCGCGTCGTCGTGGTGGTCCCGGCGGCGCCCCACAGCGCGCCCGCCCGGACCCGCGCGGGGGCGGGGTCGACGAGCAGGGTCGGGACGCCGGCGTCGGCGAGGACCAGGCAGACGCCCTGACCGACGGCCCCGCCGCCGAACACGACCGCCCGGTCGCCGGGGCGGACCCGGCCGCGGGCGACGGCGTGCACCGCGACCGACACCGGCTCGGCGAGCGCGGCGGTCGCCGGGGCCACGTCGCCGACCGGGACGACGTTCGCCGCGGGCACGGCCAGCGCCCCGGCCAGGCCGCCGTCCAGGTGCACCCCGATGACGCGCAGCGACGGGCAGGCGTTGACCGCCCCCGCGGTGCACAGTCGGCAGGTCCCGCAGGACAGCAGCGGCCACACCGCGACGCGGGTCCCGGCGGCGAACCGGCCGGACGGGTCGTCGAGCACCTCGGCGGCGATCTCGTGGCCCTGGATGCGGGGCAGTCCGCGCTCGGCGCCGGACAGCGCGCCGGCGTCGCCGTCGAACAGGTGCAGGTCCGACCCGCAGACCCCCACGACGAGCGGCCGCAGCAGCACCTCGCCCGGGCCGGGGACCGGGTCGGGGACCTCGGTCACGACGAGGCGTCGCGCGTCGGTGGTGACGGCGGCGATCATGGTTCTCCTCTGGGCCGACGGCGGTGTCGGGCCGTAACGTAGGTCGACCGATCGCCGAGCGACATGGCGCGCAGCGCAGCGCACCCGGCAATCCGCGCAGGGCGAGCGGCCGTGGTACGAGGAGGTACGACGGACGATGAGGATCGACACCAGCGCGCTCGCGCCGCACCGGCAGGCCCGGCACTGGCAGTCGGTGATCAGCGACGTCTACGTCCCGCTGGAGTTCCGGCCGCACACCACCGGCTCGTTCGCCGCCGAGCTGGAGGTCCACCGGGTCGACGACCTGGAGGTCAGCACGCTGCGGGCGGACCCGCACGCCGTCGTCCGGGCGCCGGACCGCGACGCCGCCACGATCTTCGTGATGCTGCCCCGGTCCGGGGTGCTGCACGTCGAGCAGGACGGGCGCACCGCGCTGCTGCGCCCGGGCGACCTGGCCTCCTACGACGCGTCGCGGGCCTGCCTCATCGAGTCCCACGAACCGTTCGACCTCACGGTGCTCAAGGTGCCCGCGGAGCGGTTCCGGACCGCGGGCTTCGCCGCGCCCCCGAGCTGGTCGACCGCGGTCCGCATCGGCGCCGAGAGCCCGGTCGGGTCGCTCACCGCGCCCTTCGTGCTGCGACTGGCCGAGCTGGGCCGGATGCACGACCACGTCGGGGTGCGGGCGTCGACGATCGCGCTGCTCGCCGCCGCGCTCGGCTCGGCCGGGGAGGACCCGGGAGACGCCCGGGCGGTGCTGCGGGCCCGCGCCACCGCGGTGCTGCGCGACCGGCTCGGCGACCCGTCGCTCGACCCGGCGCGGATCGCGGCCGCGCTGCACGTGTCGCTGCGGACGCTGCAGGTCGCGTTCGCCGAGGTCGGGGCGTCGCCGGCGCGCGAGCTGCTGGCCGCCCGCCTGGACCGGGCCGCGGACCTGCTCGCCGACCCGGCGGGCCGGACCGTCACCGAGGTCGCGCACGCCGTCGGGTTCGGCGACCCGTCGCAGTTCTCCCGCTCGTTCAAGGCACGGCACGGCGCGTCGCCGCGGGACTGGCGCGACGCGCTGCGCGAATCGGCAACCGCTCCTGCGCGCACGCACATGTGAGCCGGGCCACCGGCCGCCTACGTTCTGCCGGTCCCGCTCGGCGGGACTCCGATGCAGAGACGCAGGGAGTCACCATGACGCAGCTGTTCGACCCGCCCACCACACCCGATGCCGACCCGGCAGGCCCCTACCCGGCGTCGCGGCTGGCGATCACCCGCGAGTTCGAGGTCCCCGACATCCACGTGCCGCCGTCGGAGGAGGCCTCGCCGTGGGTCCCGTGGGGCGACAACGCGGCGATCCGCCACCTCGCCTTCGACGTCCGCAACAACAAGTTCTCCAACATCCTGTGGGTCAAGGGCGGCGGCCGGCTCGGCGTGCACCGGCACTCCGGCGCGGTGCGCGGCTTCTGCCTGGAGGGCTCGTGGCGCTACGAGGAGTACGACTGGGTCGCCACCCCCGGCGCCTACGTGCACGAGAACCCGGGCGTGCAGCACACCCTGGTCTGCGACGACCCGAACGGCATGAAGACCCTGTTCTGGATGGAGGGCACCCTCGAGTTCTACGACGACCACGGCGCCCTCGACGAGATGATGGACGTCTTCTGGTTCATCGAGCACTACGTGACGTACTGCCGTGCCCACGGCATCGCTGTCAACGACGCGCTGTTCGTGTGAGGCCGGACCCGATGACGACGACCTCTCCCGCCACGCCGCTGCCCGTCCGCTCCGAGGCCGACGTCGTGGCGGCCATCGAGGCCTCCCGCGGCACCACCGGCCGGATGCGCTGGGTCTGGGTGCTCGCCCTGGGCGGCATCTTCTTCGAGGCCTACTCCAGCGCCGCGCTCGGCTCCGCCCTGGACGCGCTGAACCGCCAGCTCGCGCTCACCCCGCTGGAGCTGTCGGTCGTCACCAGCACGTCGATGCTCGTCGCGCTGCTGCTCTGCCCGGTCGCCGGACGCCTGTCCGACCGCTGGGGCCGGCTGCCGATGATCCTGCTGGCCAAGGTGCTCGCCGTCGTCTCGACGGTGCTGGCGATCGCCTGGCCGTCGTTCGAGCTGCTGGTCGTGTCCCGGGTCCTGGCCGGTGCCTCCTGGGCGCTGGACTTCGCCGTCGTCATGGCCTACATCGCGGAGTGGCTGCCGCGCCGCCACCAGGGACGGCTCAACCGCTGGCAGGGCATGTGGTACGTCGCGACGACGTCGAACCTGCTGCTCACCGTGGCCGTGTACTCCCTCGGCGTCGGCGACGACATCTGGCGCTGGTCGCTCGCCAGCGCCGGCGTGATCGCGGCCCTGCTGGGTGTCGCGCAGTGGTTCCTGCTGCCCGAGTCGCCGCGCTGGCTCGCCGCCCGCGGCCGGGTCCGCGAGGCCGCCCGCGCGCTGCGCACCGTCTACGTCGTCGACGTCGAGCAGCCCGACGCGGACGTGCCGCCCGCCCGCGACGTCGTGCAGGTCACCGGCATGCAGGGGATGGCCGAGATGTTCGGCGGGCGCTACCGGCGCCGCACCCTGCTCGCGTCGATCACCTTCATGATGCAGGGCCTGGAGTACTACGCGATCGGCTGGTACCTGCCGATCATCGCCCTGCAGCTGTTCGGTGAGGGCTTCGTCGCGGCCACGCTCGGCGCGGTCCTGTTCAACGTCTTCGGCATCATCGGGGGGTTCGGGTCGACCCGGGTCGCCGCCGCCCTGCGGATCCGGCGGTCGATGCAGATCGGCTTCGCCGGCGTGACCGTGCTGATCGTGCTGCTGGGCCTGTTCTTCCACACGCTGCCGACCTGGGCGGCCATCGCGATCCCGGCGGCGTTCCTGCTGCTGCACTCGGCGGGCCCGGCGCCGGGCGGCGCGAGCCTGGCCGCGCTGGCCTACCCCAGCCACCTGCGGGCGCTGGGGTCCGGTGTCACCAACACCGCGGGCAGCACCGGTGCCGCGATCGGGCTGTTCGTGTTCCCGCTGCTGCTGGCCACGGTCGGGCCGCAGGGCGCGATCCTGGCGACGGCGATCGCCCCGGCCATCGGGTTCGTCGCCTCGACGGTGCTGCGCTGGGACCCGGAGCGGGAGCCCGCCGGGACCGTCGCGGGGGAGGGCCCGCCGGTCACGGCCGGGGAGCCCCCGCTCGTGCACTGAGCCACCGCGGGACGGGGCGGGCGGGGCCGACGGCCCCGCCCGCCCCGTTGCGGTCAGCCCAGGTTCTCGCCGTAAACGCGCTGCACCCGCATCGTCATCAGCACCCGCCGGTCCCGGACCATGACCTCGCGGTACTCGTCCCAGTCCGGGTGCTCCCCGGCGGCGGCGCGGTACCAGTCGACCAGCGCCTGCACGGCGGGGCCGTCGGGGGAGTCGTCGGGGCCGAGCAGCTCCACCGGGCCCTCGGCCGTCGCCCAGGAGCGGCCGTCGGTGCTCTCCACCGACAGCGCCGCCCGCGGGTCCCGCCGCAGGTTCGCGGTCTTCGCCCGCCCCTCGGTCATCGACACCTGCACCGTCCCGGCCGCGCGGTCGTAGTACGGCGTCACCGGCGACAGCTGGGGCATGCCACTGCGCTTGATCGTCGCGAGGACGCCCTGGCGTGCCCCCGCGAGCAGCTCGTGCTGTTCGTCTCCCATGCCCCGAGTCTGCCCGCTCCGGAACCGGGATGAGCGGCTCCGGGGTCCCTCGCTACCCTTCTGCAGGTGTTGACCCGGATGTCGTCGCTGTTCCTGCGCACCCTGCGTGAGGACCCGGCCGACGCGGAGGTACCCAGCCACAAGCTGCTGGTCCGCGCCGGTTACGTCCGTCGCGTGGCCCCGGGCGTGTACTCCTGGCTCCCGCTCGGTCTCAAGGTGCTCCGCCGCATCGAGAACGTGGTGCGCGAGGAGATGGACGCCATGGGCGGCCAGGAGATCCAGTTCCCGGCGCTGCTGCCGCGCGAGCCCTACGAGGCGACGAACCGGTGGACCGAGTACGGCCCGAACCTGTTCCGCCTGAAGGACCGCAAGGGCGGTGACTACCTGCTCGGCCCGACCCACGAGGAGCTGTTCACCCTCGCGGTCAAGGGCGAGTACTCGTCGTACAAGGACTACCCGGTCATCCTGTACCAGATCCAGAACAAGTACCGCGACGAGGAGCGGCCCCGCGCGGGCATCCTGCGCGGCCGCGAGTTCCTCATGAAGGACTCCTACTCCTTCGACCTCACCGACGAGGGCCTGTCGGAGTCCTACCGCAAGCACCGCGACGCCTACGTGAAGATCTTCGACCGGCTCGGGCTGCGCTACGTGATCGTGTCCGCGACCTCGGGTGCGATGGGCGGGTCGGCGTCGGAGGAGTTCCTCGCCGAGTCCGAGACCGGTGAGGACACCTTCGTCCGCGGTCCCGGCGGCTACGCGGCCAACGTCGAGGCCGTCACGACGCCCGCGCCCCCGGCGATCCCGCTCGACGGGCTGCCCGCGGCACAGGTGCACCACACCCCGGACACCCCGACCATCGAGTCGCTGGTCGACTTCCTCAACGCGCACCGCGAGAGCAGCGTCAGCGGAACGAGCCTCGGCGCCGAGCGGACCTTCACCGCGGCCGACACGCTGAAGAACGTGCTGGTCAAGACGCGGCAGCCGGGCGCGGCCGAGTGGGAGCTGCTGGGGATCGGCGTCCCCGGCGACCGCGAGGTCGACATGAAGCGCCTCGAGGCCGCGCTGGAGCCGGCCCAGGTCGAGCTCCTCGACGAGGCCGACTTCGCGCGCAACGCGTTCCTCGTGAAGGGCTACATCGGCCCGGGCGCGCTCGCCGCGAACGGCGTCCGCTACCTCGTCGACCCGCGGATCGTCACCGGCACCGCCTGGGTCACCGGTGCGGACAAGTCCGACCACCACGTCGTCGACCTCGTCGCGGGCCGCGACTTCACCCCGGACGGCACGATCGAGGCCGCCGAGGTGCGCGCCGGGGACCCGTCCCCGGACGGCACCGGCGTGCTGGAGGCCGCCCGCGGTATCGAGATCGGGCACATCTTCCAGCTCGGCCGCAAGTACGCCGACGCCTTCTCCCTCGACGCGCTGGGCCCGGACTCCAAGCCGGTCCGGATCACGATGGGCTCCTACGGCATCGGCGTGTCCCGGCTGGTCGCCGCGGTCGCCGAGCAGTCCCACGACGGCTCCGGCCTCGTGTGGCCGCGCTCGGTCTCGCCGTTCGACGTGCACGTCGTCGTCGCGGGCAAGTCCGCGGAGCTGCTGGAGGGCGGCGAGGCCGTCGCCGCCGAGCTGGAGGCCCACGGCCTGTCGGTCGTCCTCGACGACCGCAAGGCCAGCCCCGGCGTGAAGTTCGCCGACGCCGAGCTGATCGGGGTCCCGACGATCGTCGTCGTCGGGCGGGGGCTCGCCGACGGGAAGCTGGAGCTCAAGGACCGCGCCACCGGCGAGCGGAGCGAGATCGACCGCGCCGGTGCCGCCGAGCTCGTCGCGGGGATCGTCCGCGGGGCCTGAGCGGCACCGCCACCCCGCGCCGCCGCCACCCCGCGTCCGCACGAACGGGCCCTTCGTACGAACCCTTCGTACGAAGGGCCCGTTCGTGCGAACCAGGCGGGGGTCAGCCGGGGCGGACCGCCGAGGCGGCGAGGTCGGTGAGGGCCGAGCGGGGGACCGCGTCGCCCGGGCCGCCGCCCGCGTCCGCGGCGACGACCAGCATCGCGACGCCGACCGACCCGTCCCGGGCCTGGGTGCGGGGGACCGCCAGCACCCCGACCGCGCCGTCGGTGGCGCGGCACCCGCCGGCCCCCGATGCGGTGCCGTCGGTGCGGACCGTGGCCTCGACCCACGTCCCCGGCTCACCGCTGCCCGGGCGCGGTCCGGGCGGCCCGACCGCCACCTGCGGAGCGGAGCCGGCGTAGGCCGACTCCCCGGCGCCGCGGGCGAAGGCCTGCGCGGCCTGCTCGACCGTCGTCCCGGCCGGGACGGCGACGAGTGCGGCCGCGGCGACCCCGCGCGGCGCGGCGCCGACGGGGCAGTCGCCCGCGGCGAACGGCGGCGCCTCGCCGAGCCGGGCGAACGGCACCCCGAACACGTCCAGGGCGGGCGCGCCGGCGGTCGGGGCCGTCCATCCGGGCGGGGGCGTGACGGCGAACGCGGCGGGCTCCGCGGCCGGGGCGGGTGCGGGGGCGGCCGGTCCGGCCGATCCGGCCGGGGTGGCGGTGGTGGAGCCCGGGCGGATGCCGCCGAGCCCGGCCACCGCGCCGGCCACGACCAGCACGGCGACGGCGGCGGCCAGCGCGGGACGCAGCCGTCGCCCGGAACCGGGGGAGGGGGCGCCCGGGCGCGACGGTGTCGCGGGAGCCGGGCGGTCGGTCGTCGTCGTCCGGCCGGAGGTCACCGGCGCAGCGTACGGCGGTGTCGCGCGACCCCGGTGCGGTGTTCCGTCGGGCGGGCGGCCGTGGTCGCCCGGCGGTCCGGGGCGTGCGGCGGGGCTCAGCCCGGCAGCAGCGTCAGCCGCACCGACCGCGTCGGGTTGTCGATGTTGGTGTCGACCAGGCAGATCGACTGCCAGGTCCCCAGCGCCGGGCGGCCGTCGATCACCGGCACCGTCGTCGACGGCGGCACGAACGCGGGCAGTACGTGGTCGCGCCCGTGCCCGGAGCTGCCGTGCCGGTGCCGCCACCGGTCGTCGGCGGGGAGCAGCTCGCGCAGATGCTCGAGCAGGTCGGAGTCGCTGCCCGCGCCGGTCTCGATGACGGCGATGCCTGCCGTCGCGTGCGGCACGAAGACGTTGAGCAGGCCGTCACCGGCACCGCAGTCGGACAGGAAGCGTTCGATCCGGTGCGTCAGGTCCACGACGGTCTCCTCGGAACCGGTCCGGATCTCGATCAGCTCGCTGTGCACGCCGGAGACACTAGGACGCTCACTACGCTCGGGCAGCGTGGACGACACCGTCACCTTCGCCGGGTGGGAACTGCCACACCGGCCCGGCTACCTGAACACCGCGAGCATCGGCATCCCGCCGCGACGGGCGTCGGCGGTGGTCGCCGACGTCGTGGCGCGCTGGGCGGTCGGCGCGGCCTCGCCGAAGGACTTCGACGACGACGTCGAGGCGGCCCGCGCCGGGTTCGCCGCGATCACCGGGGTGCCGGTCGCCGACGTCGCGCAGGGCGCCACGACCTCCGGCCTGATCGGTCCGCTCGCCGCGTCGGTGCCCGACGGCACCCGCGTGCTCGTCGCCCGCGGCGAGTTCTCCTCGGTGACCCGGCCGTTCGCGGTGCAGGCCCACCGCGGGGTCCGGGTGACCGAGGTGCCGCTCCCGGAGCTGGCGGCCCACGCCGGTGACCACGACCTCGTCGCGGTGTCGGTGGTGCAGTCCGCCGACGGCGCGATCGCCGACGTCGACGCGCTGCTCGCCGCCCGCGCCCGCAGCGGCGTGCGGCTGCTGTTCGACGTCACCCAGGCCGCCGGGTGGCTCCCGCTGCGCCTGCACGACGCCGACGCCGTCGTCGGGGCCGGGTACAAGTGGCTGCTCGCGCCGCGCGGCACCGCCTGGCTGGCCCGTCGTCCGTCCTGGGTCGACGGGCCGCCCGCCGGGTCGCGCTGGCCGGAGCCCGTCCCGCACTCCGCGGGCTGGTACGGCACCCGGGACCGGTGGGGCGGCGGGCTCTACACCCCGGACCCGCCCGCGCTGCCCGGACCGGCCGGCGGCGAGGAGGCCCCGGTCTGGTTCGCCCACGCCGGAGCCGCGGTGACGCTGCCCTGGCTGGCCTCGCTCGACGCCGACGGCCTGCGCGCGCACTGTGTCGGTCTCGCCGACACCCTGCGCGAGCGGCTCGGGATGCCGCCGGCCGGGTCGGCCATCGTGTCGGTGCGCGCCGAAGGGGCGGCCGACCGGCTGGCCGCGGCCGGGATCACCGCAGCCGTGCGCGACGGGGCCGCCCGGCTGGCGTTCCACCTGTCGACCACCCCCGACGACGTCGAGGCGGCCGCCGCGGCGCTCCGCTGAGCGCCGCGACCCCTCAGCTGCGACCGGGGAACACCGGCACGACGGGGGACCGCTCGGTGACCCCGCGCCAGTACGCGAGCCGGCCGGTGCACTCGACCATCGCTTTCAGCCCGGCCTCGCGCAGCGGGACCGACGACGACCGCTCGGTCACCGACCGCCAGGCGGCGATCGCGTCGGTCTCGGCCGACACCAGCAGCGCCCCGGCCGACACCCCGTCGACGACGGGCTGCGGGGCCGCGTACGCCGGCTGCGCCGAGACCGGCCGCTGCCCGATGTCGGACAGGGTCTGGGTGATCTGGCCGCGCAGGGTGGTGTGGGCCTCGATGTCGCCGCGGGCCCGGGTCGCCCACTCCGGGGGGATGAACGCGAGCGCCATCTTGTACGCCCACAGCGCCGCGTGCTCGCAGGCGAGTGCCCGCTGCAGTGCCTCGACGGTGACCTGGGGGACCTGCGGCTCGTCGTCGGAGGACTGCCGCGGCCGCGGACCCGCGCTCACGCCGGCGCCCCGGTCAGGACGGCCGCGTAGGTGGCGCAACAGGCGGCGACCTCGGCGACCAGGCCCACCTGCAGCGCCGAGGCGCGGGGGACGACCTCGCCCGCGCTGCGGGCCGACCCGGCGACGGCGTCGCGCACCGCGGCGAGGTCACCCGACGGCGGTGTCGCGGGGGCGGCGATCTGGCCCGGGGTGCGCCCGCCCGCCTGGTCCAGCGCGGCGGCGTGTTCCATCCGGGCTGCGCGCAGCGGCTCCAGCCGGCCCGCGAGCGACGGGTCGCCGGTCACCGCGGCGACGATCAGCGCGGCGTCGGACCGGGCGGCGTCGGCGAGCGCGAGCAGGGCGTCGAAGGCGTCCTCGGTGCGCGTCGTCGCGCTCGAGCAGCCCGCCAGCGGCACCGTCGCGACCACCGCGGCCGCGGTGGCCAGCACCTGACGCCGCGTCGGGCGGACACCGCCGCGGCGGGTCACCGGCGACGGGGCCACCGACGGCGGCGGCCCGGCCGGGGACACCCGGGGCGACACGGATGGCTCGCGGTCGTTCACGTCGGGTCATGCTGCCAGCACGTGCCGGGCCGCCCGGCACCGACCGTGCCCGCCCGGGCCGCGGACGACCGCCCACCGACGGGCCACCGACCGGCGGCCCGCCGGGCCGACGCGCTAGGCTCGTCGGCCGTCCCCAACCGTCACCGGCACCGTCCGGTCCCGGCCGGACGCGTCGCGGTGTGCGGCGCCGACGTCGCATGCCGTCCGCACGCGTCCGACGTGCCCGCCCACCGGCGGTCACGGCACCACGATCGACGCCCACCCGAAGCCCCGCCGACCGGTCGCCACCGCGGCGGGCACCCTGACACGAGGAGAGTCACCCGATGCGCAGTCCGGACCCCGCACAGCTGGCAGACCAGCTGCGCGGCGTGCTCGAGCCGGTGGTCCACGGGGCCGGGCTGGAGATCGACGCCGTGGAGGTCCGCACCGCCGGGCGACGGCACTCGGTCAAGCTCGTCGTCGACCTGCCCGAGTCCTCGCCCGCGACCGGCATCGACCTCGACGTCATCGCCCGGCTCAGCCGCTCCGCGGCCGCAGAGCTGGACCCGCACGAGCACCTCATCGAGGGCTCGTACACGCTCGAGGTGACCTCGCCCGGGATCGACCGGCCGCTCACCGAGCCCCGGCACTGGCGGCGGGCCTACCTGCGCCTGGCGCGGATCACCCTGACCGACGGCACCGTCGTCGAGGCCCGGGTCGGCCGGCTCGACGGCGACACGGTCGCCGTCGCGGTCCCCGGCCGGAAGGCGCCGGAACGGCGGGAGATCCCGCTCGCCGGGATCCGGCACGCCCAGGTGCAGGTCGAGTTCAAGCCCGCACCGCCCGCCGAGACCGCACTGCTCGACCCGGACGCGCTGTCCGGCAGCACCGACGGGGCCGACGGGGCCCCCACGAACCACGACGGCGGCGCCGTCGAGACCGTCCGCGACGAGGAGAACCGGTGAACGTCGACATCCCCGCGCTGCGCGCGATCGAGCGGGACAAGGAGATCCCGTTCGAGACGGTCCTCTCGGCCATCGAGACGGCGCTGCTCACCGCCTACCGGCACACCGACGGCCACCACCCGGACGCCCGCGTCGACATCGACCGCAAGACCGGTGTGGTGCGGGTCATGGTCCGCGACGCGGCCGACGCCTCCGAGGACGGCACCCCCGGCCCGGAGTTCGACGACACCCCGGAGGGCTTCGGCCGCATCGCGGCGACCACCGCCCGCCAGGTCATCCTGCAGCGGCTGCGCGACGCCGAGCACGAACGCACCTACGGCGAGTTCTCCACCAAGGAGGGCGAGGTCGTCGCGGGCATCGTGCAGCGCGACGCGCGCGCCAACGCCCGCGGCGTCGTCGTGGTCGAGCTCTCCGGCGGCACCGAGGCCGTGCTGCCCGCCGCCGAGCAGGTGCCGGGTGAGGTCTACCGGCACGGCGACCGGATCCGCTGCTTCGTCATCGGCGTGAACCGCGGCCCGCGGGGCACCTCGATCACGCTCTCGCGGACCCACCCGAACCTGGTGCGGAAGCTGTTCGCCCTCGAGGTGCCCGAGCTCGTCGACGGCTCCGTCGAGATCGTCTCGGTGGCCCGTGAGGCCGGGTTCCGGTCCAAGATCGCGGTGCGCTCGACCCGCTCCGGGCTCAACGCCAAGGGCGCCTGCATCGGCCCGATGGGCGCCCGGGTGCGCGGTGTGATGGGCGAGCTGGCCGGCGAGAAGATCGACATCATCGACTGGTCCGAGGACCCGGCCGAGTTCGTCGGCAACGCGCTCTCGCCGTCGAAGGTGGTCTCGGTGACCGTGCTCGACGAGCGCGCCCGGATCGCCCGCGTCGTCGTGCCGGACTTCCAGCTGTCGCTGGCGATCGGCAAGGAGGGGCAGAACGCCCGTCTCGCCGCCCGGCTCACCGGCTGGAAGATCGACATCCGCAGCGACGCCGACCCGCGCGACCCGGTCACCCCCGACGGTGGGCCGGCCGACCCCGCCGGGGAGCCGTCCTGACCGACGGAGATCAACAGCAGGGGTCGGGCGAGGGAATGCCCGACGATCGCCCTGCGCTACACTCGTCATCGGCCCGCGGTCGCGGACCGTCGCCCACGCACACCCGGTCGGTTCCGATCCGGACCTGTGTGGGGTGCCGGACCCGGGAACGGGCCGACGTACTGTTGCGGGTGGTCGTGGAGAACGGACGTTGCATTCCGGATCCGCGCCGCCGTCTCCCCGGACGGGGTGCCTGGTTGCACCTCTCGACGGGGTGCCTGGACAGGGCCGAGCGACGCTCGGCGTTCGCCCGGGCGTTACGCGTCCGTTCGGCACCGGACGTCGCCGCCGTCAGGCGGTGGCTGCAGGAGCCGCGCGACCCGCTGGGGCCCGGGAACCTCTCGGACCCGTCATCGGAAGAAAGCAAGGTCGACCAGTCATGAGCCAGCAGTGAAGATCGCACCATGAACGTGCTTCGACACTAGGTTCGAGGTCGAGCGGGATGCTGCCGCCCGGCCTCCGGTCAGGATGAGGAGAGCAGTGGCAGGCAAGGCCCGCGTGCACGAGCTCGCGAAAGAGCTCGGAATCAGCAGTAAGCAGGTCCTCAGCAAGCTGCAGGACCTGGGGGAGTACGTGAAGTCCCCCTCCTCCACCGTGGAGGCCCCGGTCGCGCGCAAGCTGCGCGACGCGATGGCCTCCGGTGGGGGCGCCGCCGGCGGTCAGCGCCGCGGTTCCGGCGCGCCCGGTGGCGGTCGTCCGCGCGCCGGTGGCTCCGGCGCCCCGTCGCCGTCGCGCCCGACCCCGGGTCCGGCCCCCAAGCCCGGCCCGCGTCCGGGTCCGCCGGCCCCCGCGGCACCCACCCCGGGTGCCCCGTCGCCGGCGCAGCCGGCGGCGCGCACCGACGTCCCGAAGCCGGGACCGGCCGCGCCCAAGCCCGGCCCGCAGGCCCCGGCGGCTCCGGCCGTCGAGACCCCCGCCGCGGCCGCCGAGGCCCCGGCCGCGCCGCGGCCCGGGTCCGCCGCGCCGAAGCCCGGTCCGGCGGCCCCGAAGCCGGGTCCGGCCGCGCCGAAGCCCGCCCCCGCGCCCCGTCCGGGCCAGGGACAGGGTGGTCAGGGCGGTGGCGCCCCGCGTCCCGCCGGTCAGCCCGGTGAGCGTGGCGCCCGTCCGGGCCCGCGCCAGCCGCGCGTCGGCAACAACCCGTTCGGCGTCGGCCAGGGTTCGCCCAAGCCGGGCCCGCGTCCCGGCCCGCCGCAGCCCCAGCAGGGCGGTGGCGGCCAGCAGGGCGGCGGCCGTCCCGAGGCTCCGGCCGCGCGTTCCGGTGAGGCCCCGCCGCGTCCGCCCCGTCCGGGCGGCGCTCCGGGTGCGGGCGGTCCCCGTCCGAACCCGGGCAACATGCCTCCGCGGCCGAACCCGGGCATGATGCCCGCGCGTCCGGCTGCGGGTCGTCCCGGCGCCGGTGCCGGTGGCCGTGGTGGCCCCGGCGGCGGTCGTGGTGGCCCCGGCGGTGGCCGTGGTGGCCCCGGTGGCGGTCGTCCCGGTGGCGGTGGCGGCGGTTTCCGTCCCGGTGGCGGCGGTCCCGGTGGTCCGCCCCCGGCCGGCGGCGGTTTCCGCGGTCGTCCCGGTGGTGGCGGTGCGCGTGGTCGCGGCGGTGCCGCGGGTGCGTTCGGCCGTCCCGGCGGTCCGGCCCGCAAGGGTCGCAAGTCGAAGCGGCAGAAGCGCCAGGAGTACGACGCCATGGCCGCGCCCTCGGTGGGCGGCGTCCGCCTGCCCAAGGGCAACGGCGAGACGATCCGGCTGCCGCGTGGCGCGTCGCTGACCGACTTCGCCGAGAAGATCAACGCCAACCCGGCCTCGCTGGTGCAGGTGTTGTTCCACCTCGGTGAGATGGTCACGGCCACCGCGTCGGTCTCGGACGAGATCCTGGAGCTGCTCGGCCAGGAGATGAACTACCGCGTGCAGGTCGTCTCCCCCGAGGAGGAGGACCGTGCGCTGCTGGAGTCGTTCGACATCGAGTTCGGTGACCCGGGCGACGAGGACGCGCTCGAGGCCCGTCCGCCGGTCGTGACCGTCATGGGTCACGTCGACCACGGTAAGACGCGGCTGCTGGACACGGTCCGCAAGGCGAACGTCCGCGAGGGCGAGGCCGGCGGCATCACCCAGCACATCGGCGCCTACCAGGTCGCGGCCGAGCTCGAGGGCGAGGAGCGGCTCATCACGTTCATCGACACCCCGGGTCACGAGGCGTTCACCGCCATGCGTGCCCGTGGTGCGAAGTCCACCGACATCGCGGTCATCGTGGTGGCGGCGGACGACGGCGTGATGCCGCAGACCGTCGAGTCGATCAACCACGCGCAGGCGGCCGGTCTGCCGATCGTCGTCGCGGTCAACAAGATCGACGTCGAGGGTGCGAACCCGCAGAAGATCCGCCAGCAGCTCACCGAGTACAACCTGGTGGCCGAGGAGTACGGCGGCGACACCATGTTCGTCGACATCTCCGCGAAGCAGGGCACCAACATCGAGGGTCTGCTGGAGGCGGTCCTGCTGACCGCCGACGCGGCGCTCGACCTGCGGGCCAACCCCGAGATGGAGGCGCAGGGCGTCACCATCGAGGGTCACCTGGACCGCGGTCGCGGCCCGGTGGCCACGGTGCTGGTCCAGCGCGGAACGCTCCGGGTCGGCGACTCGGTCGTGGCCGGCGACGCCTCCGGGCGCGTCCGGCGCATGGTCGACGAGCACGGCCAGGACGTCACCGAGGCGCTCCCGTCGCGTCCGGTGCAGGTCATCGGTCTGACGTCGGTGCCGGGTGCGGGCGACACGTTCCTCGTCGTGGACGAGGACCGGGTGGCCCGCCAGATCGCCGACCGGCGCCGCGCCCGTGAGCGCAACGCCGAGCTGGCGAGCCGTCGCAAGCGCGTCAGCCTGGAGGACCTGGACGCCGCGCTGAAGGAGACCAACACCCTCAACCTGATCATCAAGGGTGACAACTCGGGCACCGTCGAGGCGCTCGAGGAAGCCCTGATGAAGCTGGACGTGGGTGAGGAGGTCGAGCTGCGGGTCATCCACCGCGGCGTCGGCGGTATCACCGAGGGCGACATCAACCTCGCCATCGCGGACAACGTCATCGTCATGGGCTTCAACGTCCGTGCCGAGGGCAAGGCCACGGAGCTGGCCAACCGCGAGGGCGTCGAGATCCGCTACTACTCGGTGATCTACCAGGCGATCGACGAGATCGAGGCGGCCCTCAAGGGCATGCTCAAGCCGGAGTACGAGGAGGTCGAGCTGGGCCGCGCGGAGGTCCGCGAGGTCTTCAAGTCCTCGAAGTTCGGCACGATCGCCGGTTGCCTGGTGATGGGTGGGGAGATCCGCCGGAACGCCCGGGCGCGCCTGCTGCGCGACTCGAAGGTGATCCACGAGAACCTCCCGATCTCGTCGCTGCGCCGGTTCAAGGACGACGTGGTCGAGGTCCGCGAGGGCTTCGAGTGCGGTCTGACGCTCGGTACCTACGGCGACATCAAGGTCGACGACGTCATCGAGACGTTCGAGATGCGGGAGAAGCCGCGCGACTAGCGGCTGACGAACGCGCTCCGACGGGGCGGCCGGTCACCGGCCGCCCCGTCGGCGTCAGCGGAGGTGTGTGTGTACGTCGGCTCCCTGGAGTGTGACGTGCTGCTCGGCGACGTCCGGTCGCTGAAGCAGAAGCGCTCGGCGGTGCGTCCGCTGCTGGCCGAGCTGCGCCGGTTCGAGGTGGCGGCGGCCGAGGCGGGCCATCTGGACCTGCACCGGCGTGCGCTGATCGGGGTGAGCTGTGTCGCCGCCGACGCGGGGCACGTCCGTGCCCTGCTGGAGCGGTGCGAGCGGCTGGTGGCCGCCCGCCCCGAGCTGGAGCTGCTGTCGGCCCGGACCCGGCTGTTCGGCCCCGACGAGGACTGAGCCCCGGCGGTGGCCGGGGGACGGACCAGCAGGACCGAGAATCGAACGCGGCGTGACCCCGCGACCCGTGCCTAGACTCGGGCTCGCACGACCCGCTGGAAGGAGCAGGACATGGTCGACCAGGCCCGCGCGCGCAAGCTCGCGAAGCGGATCTCGCAGATCGTCGCGGAGGCCCTCGAGCACGAGGTGAAGGACCCGCGGCTGGCGATGGTGACGATCACCGACACCCGTGTCACCGGCGACCTGCGCGAGGCGACCGTGTTCTACACGGTCATGGGTGCCTCGCTGGAGGAGGAGCCGGACACCGCGGGGGCCGCCGCCGCGCTGCAGAGCGCGAGCGGGGTGCTCCGCAGCCGGGTGGGACAGCAGACCGGGGTGCGGCACACGCCGAGCCTCGCGTTCGTGCTGGACGCGGTGCCGGACACGGCCCGCCGGATGGAGGAGCTGCTGGCCCGCACCCGCGCCTCCGACGAGGAGGTGGCCCGGCTGGCGGCCACGGCGTCGCCGGCGGGGGAGGCGGACCCGTACAAGGCCCCGCGGGAGACCGACGCCGAGTGACCAGCGGCGCGCACGAGACCGTCCCGGGTCCCGGTCCGGTCGATCCGGCCGGGGCCGCGGCGGTGCTGCGCCGGGCCCGTGACGTGCTCGTGGTCGGGCACGTCCGGCCCGACGCGGACGCCGCGGGCAGCGCCCTGGCCCTGGCCACGGCGCTGCACCGCGCGGGGACCCCGGTCACCGTGTCATTCGGCGGGCCGGACCCGGTGCCCGCCGGGCTGGTCGACACCCTCGACCCCGACGGGCTGGTCGTCGCCTCGGTGGACGCGCCGCGCGCGCCGGACCTGCTGGTCTGCTGCGACATCTCGTCGTCCCCCCGGCTGGGGGACCTGGAGCCGGTGCTGGACACGGCCGGGTCGTCGCTGGCGGTGGACCACCACGCGTCGTTCGTGGCGTTCACGGACCGGTACCTCGTCGACCCGGGCGCCCCGGCGACGGTGACGCTCGTCCGGGCGGTGCTCGCCGAGCTGGGCACCCCGCTGGACGCGGTCCTCGCCCGGTCCCTGTTCGCGGGGCTCTACACCGACACCGGTGGTTTCCGGCGCGGCGGTGCGGAGGCGCTCAGGCTGGGCGCCGAGCTCGTCGACGCCGGCGTCGAGCCCGCTCCGCTGCTGCGTGACATCGGCGGTCCGGTGCCGTTCGCGTGGCTCGCCGCGCAGGCCACGGTGCTGGCCGGGGCCCACCGGGAGGCGGGCGTCGCCGCGGGGGCGGACCTGGTGTGGGCCGCCGTCGACGTGGCGACCGCGACCCGGTTCCGCGACCGCACGGTCGCCCTGGTCGGGCCGCTGCAGGCCGCGGCCGGGGGCGGGGTGGCGGCGCTGCTGACCGAGACGGCGCCGGGGGAGTGGTCGGTGTCGCTGCGCGGCAACGGGTCCCCGGACCTGTCCCGGGTGGCGACGGCGCTCGGCGGTGGCGGGCACACCGGTGCCGCCGGGTTCGAACGCTCCGGTACCCGCGACGGGCTCCTGGAGCTGCTCCGGGCGGAGCTGGCCCGCTGAGCACGTGCCCGGTTGATCGGGTTCATCCGGGGTACATCGCCGCGACACCACGATCGGGTGGACCTCGGGGCGGTCCGGTGTCGCGGCACCGGGGCACGTAGCGTGTCCCGCGAGACCAGGAGGTGTGCGGTGCGATCCGAGCCCGCTGCGGCCCGCGGGGGCGACGACAGTCACGGCAACGAGCCCAGCGGGTGGCCGGAGTTCCTCCGGGCCTGGTTGCGCAACCCGGCCCAGGTGGGTGCGGTGTGGCCGAGCTCGCCGCGGCTGTCGGCGAAGCTGGCCCGTATCGCGCCGGGGCACGGCGCGCCGGTCGTCGTGGAGCTGGGGCCGGGCACCGGCGCCGTCACCACGCAGGTCGGCAGGCGGCTCCCGCCGGAGGGCCGGCACCTGGCCGTCGAGCTCGACCCGCGGATGGCCCGCTTCCTGCAGGACCGCCACCCGGGCGTCGAGGTCGTGAACGGTGACGCCCGCAAGCTGGGGTCGCTGCTCGCCGAGCGCGACATCACCTCGGTCGACGCGGTGATCTCCGGGCTGCCCTGGTCGCTGTTCGACCGGACGATGCAGCAGGAGATCCTCGACCAGGTCGTCGGGGCGGTGGGGGAGACCGGCGCGTTCGCGACGTTCGCCTACTCCCACACCCTGCCGATGCCCTCGGCGCGGCGGTTCAAGGCGGCCCTGCACGACACGTTCGACGAGGTCGTGATGACCCGTACGGTGTGGCGCAACCTGCCGCCCGCGTTCTGCTTCCTCTGCCGTCGTCCCCGTCGGTGACCCGGCCCGCCCCCATCGCGGGCGGGCCCCGTGACATCCTCCGGCTCGCCCTGCCCGCGCTCCCGGTGCTGGCGGCCGAGCCGCTGTTCCTGCTGGTCGACACGGCCGTCGTCGGACGGCTGGGTGGGCTGCCGCTGGCCTCGCTCGCCGTCGCCGCGGTGCTGTTCGCGCAGGTCACGACCCAGCTGACGTTCCTGTCCTACGGGACGACGGCGCGCGCGTCCCGGTTCTACGGCGCCGGGCGCCGGTCGGCCGCGGTGGCGGAGGGCGTGCAGGCGACCTGGCTGGCGCTGGGCGTCGGGCTGCTGGTCGTGGTGCTCGGACAGCTCGCCGCGGCACCGCTGGCGGGGCTGCTCGCCGGGGACCCGGTGATCGCCGAGGGCGCGGTGTCGTGGCTGCGGATCGCGCTGCTCGGCGCCCCGCTGGTCCTGGTGACGCTGGCCGGCAACGGCTGGATGCGCGGGGTGCAGGACACCCGTCGCCCGATGTGGATCGTGATCGGCGGCAACCTGCTGTCCGCTCTGCTCTGCCCGCTGCTGGTGCACGGGGCGGGGGACTGGGCGGGCTGGGGGCTGGAGGGCTCGGCGATCGCGAACGTCGCGGGGCAGGCCGTCGCCGCGTCGCTGTTCCTGCGGGCGCTGGTCGTCGAACGACGGCGCGCCCCCGCCGGTGACCCGGTCCGCTTCGCCCCGGACACCGCGGTGCTCCGTTCCCAGGCGACGATGGGCCGCGACCTGATCGTGCGGTCGCTGGGGTTCCAGGCCTGCTTCCTGTCCGCGACGGCGGTCGCCGCCCGGTTCGGGTCCGAGTCCGTCGCCGCGCACCAGATCGTGCTGCAGCTGTGGGTGTTCCAGTCCCTGGTGCTCGACGCGGTCGCGATCGCGGCGCAGTCGCTGGTCGGGGCCGCCCTGGGTGGCGCGGACGGCGAGCACGGTGCGGACGGCGAACACGGCACGGACGGCGACCGTGCGGACACCGGACCGGCGCGGGCGCTCGCCGCCCGGGTCACCCGCTACGGCCTCGTGCTCGGCTGCGGGTTCGGCGTGCTGTTCGCCGCGCTCTACCCCGTCCTGCCGCCGGTGTTCACCCGCGACGCGGCGGTCCTCGCGGCGATCCCCGCGGCGTGGTGGTTCTTCACCGCGCTGCAGCCGATCGCCGGGGTGGTGTTCGCCCTGGACGGCGTGCTGCTCGGCGCCGGTGACGCGGCCTTCCTGCGCACCACGACGCTGCTCGCCGCGCTCGGCGGGTTCCTGCCGATGATCTGGCTGTCGCTGCTGTTCGGGTGGGGGCTGGCCGGGATCTGGACCGGGCTCGCCGCGTTCATGGTGGTGCGCCTGGTCGCGGTGGGGCTGCGGGCACGGTCGGGGCGCTGGGCGGTCCCGGGCCAGATCCGGGCCTGACCGTCCGTCCCACACCGGCGGTGGCGCGGCACCGGGCTCCTCGCGGCGAGTGGCACACCACGTACCCGGCGGTGGGGCCCGGAGGGACGTGACGTACCACTCGGCGGGGGCCGCGGCGGGGCGCGGCGGGCCATGGCGCGGCGCGATGCGGTGGGGTGCGGCGGAGCGCGGGCCCCGGCGTGGTTCAGGTCCGGTCGGTGACCGGCACCTCCGACGACCGTGGCGTGACGCCCGCACCGGGTTCCGGGCCCGTGTCCTGGGAGGGGAGGGGCAGCCGCACGGTGAACACGGCGCCGCTGCCGTCGTCGCGGGTACCGACCGTCACCGACCCACCGAGGCGGCGGGCGATCCGGTCGACCAGCGCCAGCCCGATGCCGCGGGGGCGGCCGCCGGGCGTCGCGCGGGTGCTGAACCCGAAGGTGAACAGCTCGCGGGCGGTGTCCGGGGGCACCCCGGGGCCGCTGTCGGCGACCTCCAGGAGCAGCTCGCGGCCGTCGGGCCCGGTGCGCAGGACGACGGCGACCGACCGCTCCCCGGCGCGCCCGGTGACGACCTCGACCGCGTTGTCGACGAGGTTGCCGACCAGGGAGACCAGGTCGTCCGCGGCGAAGGGCAGCCGCAGGTCCGGCAGTACGTCGGGGTCGCAGGCGTCGGTGACGGCGAAGGTGACGTCGTGCTCGGAGGCCTGCCACGCCTTGTCCGCGAGCAGCGCGGCGAGGACCGGGTCGTAGACCTCGGCCACGACCCGTGCACCGGGTCCGCGGGTGCGGTCCAGCGCGGCGGTGCCGGCCGCGGCGGCGTCGGCGGTGTCGCCCAGCTCGATCAGGGTCAGCACGGTCTGCAGCCGGTTGCCGAACTCGTGCGCCTGCCCGGACAGCGCGGCGACGGTGTCGCGGGCCTCGTCGCGCTCGCGCAGCACCCCGGCCAGCTCGGTGCGGTCGCGCAGGGTGAACACCCGCGTCCCCGGTCCCGCGGCCGGCCCGGCGTGCCTGCTGTTGACCAGCAGCACCCGCTCCCCGGCCAGGGCGGCCCGGTCGCGCAGGTCCGAGCGCAGCCCGCTGGTGAGCACGGCGGCGACGGCGGGGTCCATGCCGAGCCCGGCGAGCGGCCGCCCCGGGACGGCGGGGTCGTCGGGGGAGTCGTGGCCGGGCAGGCCGAGCAGCCGCCGGGCCTCGGCGTTGACGACGACGAGCCGCCCGTCGCCGTCGACGACCAGCAGCCCCTCGCCGACGGCGTGCAGCACCGCCTCGTGGTGGGTGTAGGCGGCGGTGATGTCCTCGGGTTCCAGCCCCAGGGTCTGGCGGCGCAGCCGCCGGGCCAGCAGCACCGCCAGCCCCGAGCCGACGAGCACCGCCACCGCGGCGGCCGCGATGATCCCGGGCAGCGAGCGCAGCGCGAGGTCGCTGATCCGGGTCTGCAGCACGCCGACGGAGATGACCGCGGCGATCCGGCCGTCGACCAGGACCGGGGTGACGGTGCGGACCGAGGGCCCCAGGGTGCCGGTGTAGACCTCGGTCGAGGTCTCCCCGGCCAGCGCCGGGGCGATGTTGCCCTGGTAGATCAGGCCGATCTCGGCGGGGTTGTAGTGGCTGTAGCGGACGCCCTGCGGGGACATCACGACGATGAAGCCGGTGTTCGTGGCCCGCCGGACCCGCTCGGCGACGGGCTGGAGGCGGGCGGAGAGGGCGGCGAGACCGCCGCCGTCGCGGACGGCGTCGACGACCTCGGGGTCCGAGGCGAGCGACAGCGCGGTGGCGGTGGTGAGCCGGCCCGCGGCGTCGTGCTCCAGGCGGCTCGCGCCGTAGCCGCCGAGCGCGGCGAGCCCGCCGACGGTCAGCAGCACGGTGACGACCTGCAGCAGGAACAGCCGCCGCACCAGCCGCGACCGGCGCAGCGGCGGCGAGGAACGGAACGGCCGGCGCACGGGCCCAGCCTGCCACCGCGGGAGCGGCAGGGGGACCCGTGCACCGGCCGGGACGTCGACACCCCCGCGGGCCTCGGGGCTCCGCGGGGGTGCGACGGTCATGGGAGGAGGACGTGCCCGGTCAGGAGCCCGCGCCGACCTTCTCGCGGCGGGACTCGTCGGCGTCCGGCTTCGCGGCGCCGTCGGCGGCCTCGTCGATCTCGGCGTCCGCGGCGCCGCCACCGTGCGCGGCCTCCATGTCGGCCTCGACCAGCGTCGGGTCGTCGAGCACCGCGGCCAGCCGCTCACGGTCGAGCTCGCCGTTCCAGCGGGCGATGACCAGGGTGGCCACGACGTTGCCGATGGCGTTGGTCAGCGCGCGGCCCTCGGACATCATGCGGTCGATGCCGACGATCAGCGCGAGGCCGACGACGATCGCCTCGGGGGTGAAGAACTCCCCGCCGAAGGCCTGCAGCGACGCGGCCAGGGTGACCAGGCCGGCGCCGGTGACGCCCGCGGCGCCCTTCGAGGTCAGGACCATCAGCACGGCCAGCGCGATCTGCGCGCCGATCGGCAGGTACTCGTTGCCCGCCTGGATGATGAACAGCGCACCCAGGGTCAGGTAGATGCAGGTGCCGTCGAGGTTGAACGAGTAGCCGGTCGGGATGACCATGCCGACGGTCTGCTTCGAGGCACCGGCGGACTGCAGCTTGGTGAGGAAGCGCGGCAGCACCGACTCCGACGACGAGGTGCCGACGATGATCAGCAGCTCATCCTTGATGAGGCGGACGACCTTGAGGATGTTGATCCCGGCCATCCAGGACACCGCGCCGAGGACGACGACGATGAAGAACAGGCAGGTGCCGTAGAAGACCAGCATCAGCTTGAGCAGGTTGATCAGCGACCCGCCGCCCATCTGGCCGACGGTGTAGGCCATGCCGCCGAACGCGGCGACCGGCGCGGCCCACATGATGATCTTGATGATGCCGAAGATGACCTGGGCGATGCCCTCGATGCCACCGACCAGGCGGCTGCGCAGGGCCGGGTTCAACGAGGAGATGGCGCAGGCGGCCAGGATGGCCAGCACCAGGACCTGCAGGACCGAGTTGTCGACGAACGGGCCGAAGAAGCTCCTCGGGAGCAGCGAGTCCTGGATGAACGGGATGACGCCCGACTCCTGCGACCCGGTCTCGAACTGGCCCTCCGCGCGGGTCAGCTCCGCCGCGCTCGGCTGGCCCTCGAAGCCGGCACCCGGCTGGAAGACGTTGCCCGCGATGAGGCCCAGGGCCAGCGCGATCACCGTCATGATCAGGAAGTAGCCCATGGCCCGCGCGGCGAGCCCGCCGGCCCGGGCGAGGTTGCCCAGCGAGGCGATGCCGACGACCACGGTGCAGAAGATGACCGGACCGATGATGACCTTGATCATCTGGACGAACGTGTCGGCGAGCCACTTCAGCTCACCGGCGAAGTCGGGAGCGAGGAACCCGACCGCGATGCCGGACGCGATGCCGACCAGCACCCAGAACCAGAGCTGGGTGTAGACCTTCTTCTTGGTCCGGGTGGGGGTGGTGGACCCCGTCCCGGACGAGCCGTCTGCGTTGGCGACCTCGGCCATGTCCGTCCTCCTCGACGTGTGCGGTGGGGAAACGATGGGGCCGGGGCGTGTCGTGGGGCAACCGCGGGGACGCCGGGCTTGAGGAAGCTTTGAGGAAACGTGGCTAGGGTGTGCGCGTGCGGGTGCTGCTGGTCGAGGACGACGCGATCCTCGGCGACGCGTTGCGCCGCAGCCTCGTCCGCGAGGGCTACCCGACCGACCTCGTGACCAGCGGGTCCGCGGCCATCGCGGCCGTCGCCGAGCGGGAGCCCGACGTGGTGCTGCTCGACATGGGCCTGCCCGACCGCGACGGCATCGGCGTCTGCCGGGAGATCCGGGAGCGGTCCCGGGTGCCGATCCTGGCCATCACCGGCCGCGGCGACGTCGCGGCGCGGGTGCAGGGACTGCGCTCGGGCGCGGACGACTACCTGGTCAAGCCGGTCTCGACCGAGGAGCTCGTGGCCCGGATCGAGGCGGTCCTGCGTCGTGCCACCGGCGCCGCGGTGGCCGCGACGGTGAGCGTCGGCGACGTCGTCGTCGACCTCGACCGGCGCGCGGTGACCGCGGGCGGCGCCGAGGTCGCGCTGACCCGCAAGGAGTTCGACCTGCTCGCCGCGCTCGCCCGCCGCGAGGGCGCGGTGCTGCCGCGCACCGAACTGCTGGAGCAGGTGTGGGGGATCGCCGACGCCTCCGCGGCACGCACCCTGGAGGCGCACGTGGCGTCGCTGCGGTCGAAGCTGGGCGCCCGCGACGTCGTGGTGACGGTCCGTGGAGTCGGCTACCGGCTGGCGCGTTAGCGTCCCGGCGTGCCCGCACGCAACCCGCCCCCGCCGCCCGGACTCGTGATCGTCGACAAGGACCGGGGCCCGACCAGTCACGACGTCGTCGGGAAGCTCCGCCGGATCATGGGCACCCGCAAGGTCGGCCACGCCGGGACGCTGGACCCGATGGCGACCGGGGTGCTGGTCGTCGGCATCGAGCGGGCCACCAAGCTGCTCGGGCACCTGTCGCTGGACACCAAGGCCTACACCGCGACCGTGCGGCTCGGGCAGGCCACCGACACCGACGACGCCGAGGGCACGCCCGTCGGCGAGCCCGTCCCGGTCGATGCCGACGGCGCCGCTCTCCGGACCGCGATGGCCGCGCTGACGGGCGGGATCATGCAGGTCCCCAGCGCGGTCTCCGCGGTCAAGATCGACGGGAAGCGCGCCTACCAGCGGGTCCGCGACGGCGAGACCGTCGAGATCCCGGCCCGCCCGGTCACCGTGTCCGCCTTCGAGCTGCTCGCGGTGCGCCGCGAGGGGCCGTGGTGCGACCTGGACGTCGCCGTCGACTGCTCCTCGGGCACCTACGTCCGCGCGCTCGCCCGCGACCTCGGCGCCGCGCTGGGCTCCGCCGGTCACCTGACCGCGCTGCGACGCACCCGGGTCGGACCGTTCACCCTGGAGCACGCGCGCACCGTCGGGCAGCTCGCCGACGACCCGGGTCTGTCGCTGGACCTCGCCGCGGCCGTCGCGACGGCGTTCCCCCGCGTCGACCTCGACGCCTCCGCCGCCACCGACGTGCGGTTCGGCAAGTCGCTGCCCGCGGCCGGGATCGAGGGCACCTACGGCGTGTTCGCCCCGGACGGCGCCGCGCTGGCCCTGATGGCCGACCGCGGCGCCGCCGCCCGCCCGGTCGTCGTGCTCGCCCCGGCCGGCTGACCCCCCGGACCGGCCGCGGTCGCCCGCTGCGCGGGATCCCACCCGGTTCGCCTAGGCTCGCGGCCGTGCAGCGGTGGCGTGGTCTGGAGGCGGTTCCGCCCGGCTGGGGCCGGTGCGTCGTCACCGTCGGCGTGTTCGACGGGGTGCACCGGGGACACCGGCAGCTGATCGCCCGCGCGGTGGAACGGGCGCACGAACGCGGCCTGCCCGCCGTCGTCGTGACTTTCGACCCGCACCCGGCCGAGCTGGTCCGGCCGGGCACGCACCCGGCGCGGCTGTCCACACTCGACCGGCGGGCGGAGCTCGTGGCCGAGGCGGGCGCGGACGTCTTCTGCGTCATCCCGTTCACCGAGTCGCTGTCCCGGATGGCGCCCGCCGGGTTCGCGCACGAGGTGCTGGTGGACCGGCTGCACGCGGCCGTCGTCGTCGTGGGCAGCAACTTCACCTTCGGCCACCGGGCCGAGGGCGACGTCGGGACCCTCACCGAGCTGGGCCGTCGCTTCGGGTTCGCCTGCGAGGCCCTCGACCTGGTCTCCGACCACGACGTGACCTTCTCCTCCACCTACATCCGGTCCTGCATCGACGCCGGGGCCGTCCGCGACGCCGCGCACGCGCTGGGCCGCTGGCACCGGGTGGACGGCGTGATCGTGCACGGCCACAAGCGTGGCCGTGACCTGGGCTATCCGACGGCGAACGTCGCCAGCCCCCCGCACACGGCGATCCCCGCCGACGGTGTCTACGCGGGCTGGTTCCGCATCGGCGACCGCCGCCTGATGGGCGCCGTCTCGGTGGGGACCAACCCCACGTTCTCCGGGCGGGTGCGCACCGTCGAGGTCTACGTGCTCGACGTCGACGAGAACTTCTACGGCCACGAGGTCGGCGTCGAGTTCGTCGAGCGGCTGCGCGGCCAGGAGCACTACGACGGCATCGAGGCGCTCGTCGCGCAGATGGGCCGCGACGTCGCGACCTGCCGCGAGATCCTCACCGCGGCCGGCGACGCGACCGGACCCGACGGGGCGCCGGGTTAGGTGAAAACCCCCTGCCGGGGTCGAACGTCCACGCCCGCACCGCGTGGTCGCCGACGCTGTCCGGCATGGACGACCCCCGCACCGCGGACCCGGTGGCGCAGGAGATCGCGCGCAACCGCGACCGCCAGAGCGCGATCTACGGCGAGCCCCTCGACGAGCGCATCCGCCGGCTCACGACCGGTCTCGGCATCACCCAGGCCCGCCTCGCCGCCGCGGTCGGGCTGAGCCCGGCGATGCTGTCCCAGCTGGCGGGCGGGCGCCGGGTCAAGATCGGGGACCCGGCGGTGCTGGGCCGGATGACCGCGCTGGACCGGCGGCTCGCGCACGGCCCGGTGCCCGACGCCGAGCGCGACGTGCTGCTGGCCCGGGTCCGCCAGGAGCCGACGCCGTGGGGCCCCACCGGCGGCTGCCGCTGCGCCGAGCAGACCCCCGCCACCGGGCAGGCGGTGCCGCAGCCGCGACGGGCCCCCGCCGAGCCGACCGCGGAGGACGCGCTGCGCGGGGTGAGCGCGCCGGCCCGGCTCGTCGCGGCGGCGGCCGAGCTGGCCCCGGCGTTCCCGGAGATCGCGGAGGTGCTGCGCCGTGCCGCCGCCGGACGGCGCTGACAGGCTGTGCGGATGCGGCTGTTCACCGCGCTGTGGCCGCCACCGGAGGCGGTGGCGGCGCTGACCCGCGCGCTCGACGAGGTCCCGCCCCGGCTCCCGGACGGCGCGCGCCCGACCGACCCGTCGACCTGGCACGTGACGCTGTGCTTCCACGGCGACGACGACCCGGACACCCGCGCCTCGGCCCTGGACGACGCCCTGGCCCGCGCCGTCGCGCCGCGGCTGCGGATCGCCGGGACGGGCACCTTCCCCGGTGTGCTGTGGGCCGGGGTCGAGGAGAGCGGGGGACCCGTCCTCCCCGGCCTGGCCGCCCGGGCCGGTGCGACGGGGCCGCGGCCGTACCGTCCGCACGTCACCCTGGCGCGGTGGGACCGGCGCCGCGGCGACGCGACCGTGGCCGGCGACGGCATCGCCGCGGGCCCCTGGTGGACACCGGGGGAGGCGGTGCTCGTGCGCAGCGACCCCGGTGCGCGCTACACCGTGGTCCACCGGGTCCCGCTGTGCCCCGGCACACCGGACCACACACCGGGGTGACGCGGGTCGGCGGCGGTCGGCGCACCCGTCGCTGGTACCGTTTCACTCCGGGTCCGGCTGCAGTCCGTGGCGGCCGAGACCGACTTCCTGCCGTCCCACCGGTTCATCCGGGTTTCGTCGGACGTCATGGCCCCACGGACCGTCTCAAGGATGAAGGAGTTGAGCAGTGGCACTGACCACCGCCGAGAAGAAGAGCACGCTCGAGCAGTACGGCACCCACGCCACCGACACCGGGTCCCCCGAGGCCCAGGTCGCGCTGCTGACGCAGCGCATCGTCGGCCTGACCGAGCACCTGAAGCAGCACAAGCACGACCACCACAGCCGGCGCGGCCTGCTGCTGCTGGTCGGTCGTCGTCGCCGGCTGCTCAAGTACCTGCGCGAGGTGGACGTCGCCCGCTACCGCGCGCTGATCGAGAAGCTGGGTCTGCGCCGCTGACCCGCCCGGCCGACCCGGCACCGGATCCCGGTGCCGGGTCGTTCCGTAACACCGAGCGACACAACTGAACAGAGCCCGCCACTCGGGCGACCGGACATCCGCCGGTCCTCGGTAGTGGCCTCCGGAGCGCGACGCGCGGCCGGGGGCTTCGATCGAAGACCGGCCCAGCAGGGGATCGAGCCGGCGCCACGGTGGTGGGGGTAGACGAAGACCACTCCCAACGACGAGGAGAACACCCCCGTATGACTGACGTCATCTCCGAGGACGGCGTGCACGAGAGCACCGCCGTCATCGACAACGGCACCTACGGCACCCGCACCGTCCGGTTCGAGACCGGCCGGCTCGCCCGCCAGGCCGCCGGGTCCGTCGTCGCGTACCTCGACGACGAGACCATGCTGCTGTCCGCCACGACCGCCTCGAAGCGGCCGAAGGACCAGTTCGACTTCTTCCCGCTCACGGTGGACGTCGAGGAGCGGATGTACGCCGCGGGCCGGATCCCCGGCTCGTTCTTCCGCCGCGAGGGCCGCCCGGGCACCGACGCGATCCTGACCTGCCGCCTCATCGACCGCCCGCTGCGCCCGTCCTTCGTCGACGGTCTGCGCAACGAGATCCAGGTCGTCGTGACGGTCATGTCGCTCGACCCGAAGGACCCCTACGACGTCGTGGCGATCAACGCCGCGTCGGCGTCCACCCAGCTCGCCGGCCTGCCGTTCTCCGGCCCGGTCGGCGGCGTCCGCGTCGCGCTCATCGCGAACGAGGCGGGCACCGACACCCAGTGGGTCGCCTTCCCGACCCACGACCAGCTCGACCGCGCCGCGTTCGACATGGTCGTCGCGGGCCGCATCGTCGGTGACGACGTCGCGATCATGATGGTCGAGGCCGAGGCCACCGAGAACACCATCGACCTCGTCGCCGGTGGGGCCACCGCCCCGACCGAGGGTGTCGTCGCGGACGGGCTGGAGGCGGCGAAGCCGTTCATCCGCAGCCTGTGCGTCGCCCAGCAGCAGCTGGCCGACGTCGCGGCCAAGCCGACCGCCGACTACCCGGTGTTCCCGGCCTACCAGCCGGACGCCTTCGAGGCGGTCTCCGAGGCCGTCGAGCAGGAGCTGGCGCAGGCGCTGACCATCGCCGGCAAGCAGGAGCGCGAGACCCGGACCGACGAGATCAAGGCGTCGGTGCTGGACAAGCTCGGCGAGCGCTTCGTCGGCCGCGAGTCCGAGCTCGGCAACGCGTTCCGCTCGCTGAACAAGAAGCTGGTCCGCCGCCGCATCCTGACCGACCAGGTCCGGATCGACGGCCGCGGCCTGACCGACATCCGGCCGCTGTCGGCCGAGGTCGAGGTCGTCCCGCGGGCGCACGGCTCGGCGCTGTTCGAGCGTGGCGAGACCCAGATCATGGGCGTCACCACGCTGAACATGCTCCGCATGGAGCAGCAGATCGACCAGCTGGGGCCGGAGACGCGCAAGCGCTACCTGCACCACTACAACTTCCCGCCGTACTCGACCGGTGAGACCGGCCGTGTCGGCTCGCCGAAGCGCCGCGAGATCGGCCACGGCGCGCTCGCCGAGCGGGCCCTGATCCCGGTCCTGCCGAACCGCGAGGAGTTCCCCTACGCGATCCGCCAGGTCTCCGAGGCCCTGGGCTCGAACGGCTCGACCTCGATGGGCTCGGTCTGCGCGTCCACGATGTCGCTGCTCAACGCCGGTGTGCCGCTGAAGGCGCCGGTCGCTGGCATCGCGATGGGCCTGGTGTCCGACGAGGTCGACGGCCAGACGCGCTACGTCGCGCTGACCGACATCCTCGGTGCCGAGGACGCCTTCGGCGACATGGACTTCAAGGTCGCCGGCACCAAGGAGTTCGTCACGGCGCTGCAGCTGGACACCAAGCTGGACGGCATCCCGTCCGAGGTGCTCGCCGCCGCGCTGAACCAGGCCAAGGACGCCCGCCTGACCATCCTCGAGGTGATCGGCGAGGCCATCGACGGCCCGGACGAGATGAGCAAGTACGCGCCGCGGGTCACCGCGGTGAAGGTCCCGGTCGACAAGATCGGCGAGGTCATCGGCCCGAAGGGCAAGATGATCAACTCGATCACCGAGAAGACCGGCGCCGACATCTCGATCGAGGACGATGGCACGATCTACGTCGGTGCGAACGACGGCCCCTCCGCGGAGGAGGCGATCGGCATGATCAACGCGATCGCCAACCCGCAGCTGCCGAAGGTCGGCGAGCGGTTCCTGGGCACGGTGGTCAAGGCCGCCGCGTTCGGTGCCTTCGTCTCGCTCGTCCCCGGCAAGGACGGCCTGGTCCACATCTCGAAGCTCGGCAACGGGAAGCGGATCAGCAAGGTCGAGGACGTCGTCAAGGTCGGCGACAAACTGCGCGTCGAGGTCACCGACATCGACAACCGCGGCAAGATCTCGCTGATCCCGGTGGTCGAGGAGTCCGCCTCCGCGGACGTCACCGAGACCCCGGCCGCCGAGGGCGCCGTCGACGCCGAGGCCCCGGCCGAGGCCGCCAACCCGAGCTGAACTGTTGGCACCTGAGAACGACCACGCGGCGGCGGCCCGGGACTCCTCCCGGGCCGCCGCCCGCGTGTCCCCGCCGCCCGTGGCCACCGCCGACGACACCACCGACACGGTCCGCCGCAGCGACCTGCCCGGCGGGGTCCGGCTCGTCACCGAGACGGTGCCGGGCGTCCGCTCGGTCGCGCTGGGCATCTGGATCGGGATCGGCTCGGTCGACGAGACCCCCGAGCAGGCCGGCGCCGCGCACTTCCTGGAACACCTGCTCTTCAAGGGCACCCGGCGGCGCACCGCGGCAGGCATCGCCGAGGAGATGGACGCCGTCGGCGGTGAGCTGAACGCGTTCACCGCCAAGGAACACACCTGCTACTACGCCCACGTCCTCGACACCGACGTGGCGCTGGCGGTGGACGTGCTGGCCGACGTCGTCACCGACGCCGAGCTGGCCCACACCGACGTCGAGCTGGAACGGGGCGTCGTGCTCGAGGAGATCTCGATGCGCGACGACGACCCGGAGGACCTGCTCGGCGACCTGTTCGACGAGACCCTGTTCGGCGACCACCCGCTCGGGCGCCCGGTGATCGGCTCCGAGGACTCGATCCGGGCGATGAGCCGCGACACCCTGCACAGCTTCTGGCGCGGGGAGTACACGGCGCCGCGGATGGTCGTCGCCGCGGCCGGGAACCTGGACCACGACCACGTCGCGGTGCTCGTCGCCGCCGCGCTGGACCGGGCGACGCAGGGACACCGCGGCGCCCGCCCGGTGCCGCCGCGGACGGCGACCGGGGCCCGCCCCGTGCGCACCGGAGCCCTCGGCCTGCTCGACGACGACTCCGAACAGGCCCACATGATGCTCGGCGTGCCCACCGCGGGCCGCGCCGGACGCGGCCTGCCGGTGCTGGCGGTGCTGAACTCCGCCCTCGGCGGGGGACTGTCGTCGCGGCTGTTCCAGCAGGTCCGCGAGCAGCGCGGGCTGGCCTACCAGGTCTACTCCTCGACCGTCCGCTACGCCGACGCCGGCGCACTGTCGGTGTACGCCGGGTGCGCCCCGGAGCGGCTGGGCGAGGTCGTCGCCGTCGTGCGGGACGTGCTCGCCGAGGTCGCGGCCGACGGCCTGACCGAGGCCGAGGTCGTCCGCGCCCGGGGCGCCCTGCGCGGGGGACTGGTGCTGGGCTGCGAGGACACCGCGTCGCGGATGAACCGGCTCGGCCGCGCCGAGCTGGACCACGGGCGGCAGCGGTCGCTGGCCGACAGCCTGGCCCGCATCGACACGGTCACCCCGGGCGAGGTCGCGGCGCTGGCGGCGGACCTGCTGGCCCAGCCGCTGACGGCGGCGGTCGTGGGGCCCTACGCGGAGCTCGACGACCTGCCGGCCGCGCTGCGCGACCTGGCCTGAGGCGAGACGCACCGAGGTCCGGGGCGCGCATTCGCGCCGGGGCCTTGAAGACGGGCGGAGCCCCGGACCCGTACGGGTCCGGGGCTCCGCGCCTGTCCGGGGGTGGCCGGTCAGGAACCGTTCTGCCAGCCGAGGGTCTCGGGCAGCGGCGGGAACGCGAACAGCGCCGAACCCCAGTTCGCGAGACCGGGCTTGGTCGCCCAGATCGACGGGCCGGAGTAGACCGGCAGCACGCCGTAGGTGGCGAGCGCCTTCTTCTCCGCGGCGGCGGCCGCGGCGTACTGCTCGTCGGCGGTGGGCAGGGTGTTGACCTTGCGCAGCTCGGCGTCGAGCTCCGGGGTGCCGGTACCGGAGCTGTTCAGCGTCGAGTCCGAGCAGTACTGCTGGCAGATGTAGGCCACGCCGTACGGGTCGGTGGACTTGAACCCCAGGAAGACCATGTCGAACTCCTTGTTCGCCAGGACCTTGGAGAAGTCGGTCGACGGGACGACCCGGACCTGCAGATCGACGCCGATGTTCTTCAGCATCGCCACCATGGCTCCGGAGGAGGCCCGCTTGGTCGGGGTGTCACCGGTCTGCACGTAGGTGAACGTCAGCTTCTGCCCGTCCTTGGTGCGGACACCGTCCGGACCGGCGACCCAGCCCGCAGCCTCGAGCCCCTGCTTCGCGGCCTCGGGGTCGAACGTCACGGCGCTCGCGAGGTTGTCCTGATAGCCCTTCTGGTAGGGCTGCAGGGTCAGGGAGCCGCCGAGGTCCTCGGTGTAGTCCAGGCCCTGGAAGGCGATCTTGGCGAGCTGCGCGCGGTCGATGGTGTCGAACACGGCCTTGCGGACCGCCGGGTCCTTGAGGATCGGCGTGGTGCTGTTGAGCATCAGCAGGTAGTTCGCGGGGGTTCCGGAGATGCGGATGTCGGCGTCCGGCACGGAGCGGGCCTGGGCGAGGAAGTCGGCCGACTCGGCCTCGGTCGCGTCGAGCTGGCCGTTGCGGAACGCGTTGATCTTCGCCTGCTGCTCCATCTGGACCAGCGTGATGCGGTCCAGCTTGCCCTTCTTGCCCCACCACTTCGGGTTGCGCTCGAAGGTGAGGGTGGAGTTCTGCTTGTCGTAGTTCGCCACGGTGTACGGGCCGGCACCCCACTCGGCGTGCGGGTTGTTCAGGTACCCCTGGTTGAACGCCTGCGGGGTGGCGGCCTTCGGGTGCACGAGGTTGTTGAACAGGCTCGGCCACCACGGGTTCGGGCCGGTGAACGCGACGACGGCCTGCCTGTCGTCGGCGCCGCGGGTGACCGAGGCGATCCGGTCGTAGCCGTCGGTGGCGCTCGGGATGAACGCGGTGTCCTTCCCGTTGTTCGCCTTCCAGGTGGCCTCGAACGCGCGCCAGTCGATCGGCGTGCCGTCGTTGAACACGGCCTTCGGGTTGATCGTGTACGTGACGGTGGTCTTCCCGGCGTTGTCGACCGGCTCGGCCTTCGTCACGTAATCCGGGTTGATCACCGGATCACCGGTGGGGGTGAAGGTGATGACCATCGGGTTGTAGAACCCCCAGGCGAGCCGGGTGTCCGTGGTCGAGTCGCCCTGGAAGACGTTGAACTGCGGGTTCAGGTCCGAACGGAACGGCAGGGTCACCTGCCCGCCGTCCTTGACGTTCTCGTACGGCTGGGCGTTGTACGACGGCGTCGTGGACAGCGACTCGCCGGTCTGCGCGGGCCCGCCGGAGCCACCCCCGCCACAGCCCGCCAGCACCAGGGCCAGCGCCGCGACGGCGGCGGTCATCGCCCCGCGTCGGATCGGTCTGCGCATGTCTCTCCTTCGTTCGGTTCCCCGGTGTCGGGGTGGGAGGTGGTTCAACGGAAGTGGCAGGCGTTGCGGTGGTCGGAGTCGGCGTCGCTGGCCCCGTCCTTCACCGTCAGCGCGGGGGTCTCACCGGCGCAGCGGGACCGCTCGTGCTCGGACAGCGTCCGGGCCAGCGGGCAGCGGCCCAGGAACGCGCAGCCCGGCGCGTCGTCGGTCGGGCTGGGCAGGTCCCCGGAGAGCACCACCCGCTGCCGGGTGCGCTCCACCTGCGGGTCCGGCACCGGGATCGCCGACAGCAGCGCCTGCGTGTAGGGGTGCTGCGGGTTGCCGAACACGTCGGCGACCGCGCCGGACTCCACGATCCGGCCCAGGTACATGACCGCGACCCGGTCCGCGACGTGCCGCACCACCGACAGGTCGTGCGCGACGAACAGGTAGCTCAGCCCCAGCTCGCGCTGCAACGCGGTGAGCAGGTTCAGCACCCCCGCCTGCACCGAGACGTCGAGGGCGGACACCGGCTCGTCGAGCACCAGCAGCGACGGCTTCGTCGCCAGCGCGCGGGCGATCCCGATGCGCTGGCGCTGCCCGCCGGAGAACGCCGCCGGGAACCGGTCCACGTGCTCCGGGTCCAGACCGACCAGCGCCATGAGCTCGTCGACCCGGGTGGCGACCCGGCCCCGGTCGGTCCAGCCGGCCGCCCGCAGCGGCTCGGTGAGGATGTCCCCGACCGTCATGCGCGGGTCGAGCGC
This sequence comes from Pseudonocardia sp. ICBG162, assembly GCF_020496225.1. Taxonomy (NCBI): domain Bacteria; kingdom Bacillati; phylum Actinomycetota; class Actinomycetes; order Pseudonocardiales; family Pseudonocardiaceae; genus Pseudonocardia; species Pseudonocardia sp. ICBG162. Next base: position 2,070,473 of record NZ_JAHLJD010000013.1, on the reverse strand, counting down.
CCCCATCGGGTCCTGGAAGACGATCTGGATCTCCCGGCGCAGCGCTGCGATGTCGGCGCGGCCGCGCAGCGTCGCGACGTCGGTGCCCGCGACCTCGATCGTCCCGCCCTCCGGCGGGAGCAGGTTCATGATCTCCAGCAGCGTCGTCGTCTTGCCGCAGCCGGACTCGCCGACCAGACCGAGGGTCTCGCCGCGGCGGATCTCGAGGTCGACGTCGGCGACGGCGTGCACCGTCCCGACCCGGCGCCGCACCAGGGACCCCTTCATCAGCGGGAACGTCCTGCGCAGGTGGCTCACCGACAGCACCGCGGGACGGTCCTCGCGGTCGCCGGCACGGTCGTCGCCGAGGGGAAGGTCGGGGACGGCGAACACCGGCTCGCCACCGATCGCGCCGTCGACGATCTCGCCGGTCCGCACGCAGGCGGCGGCGTGGCCGTCGCGGCCCGGGACCGGCACCAGCGGGGGCTCCGCGGTGCGGCAGGCGTCGACGGCGACCGGGCAGCGCGGCGCGAACGGGCAGCCCGGCGGCAGGTCGGTCGGTGCGGGCGGGGTGCCGGGCACCGGGACCAGCGGGCGTCGCTCGACGCTGTCGACGCGGGGGACCGCGCCGAGCAGGCCGATCGTGTACGGCATCCGCGGTGCGGCGAACAGCTCGTCCACCGGGGCGGTCTCGACCGGGCGCCCGGCGTACATGACGAGCACGTCGTCGGCGACCCCGGCGACCACACCCAGATCGTGGGTGATCATGACGACGGCCGCGCCGGTCTCGTCGCGCGCCACCTTCAGCACGTCGAGGATCTGCGCCTGCACGGTGACGTCCAGGGCGGTCGTCGGCTCGTCGGCGATGATCACGGTCGGGTCGTTCGCGATCGCCATCGCGATCATGACGCGCTGGCGCATGCCGCCGGAGAACTCGTGCGGGAAGGCGCGCACGCGTCGCCGGGGGTCGGGGATGCCGACCAGGTCGAGCAGCTCGACCGCCCGCTCGCGGGCCTTCGCCCGGCCGATGTCGCGGTGGATCTGCATCGCCTCGACGAGCTGGTCGCCGACGGTGAAGATCGGGGTGAGCGAGGACAGCGGGTCCTGGAAGATCATCCCGATGTCGTCGCCGCGGATCCCGGACATCGCCTCGTCGGACAGCCCGACCAGCTCGCGGCCGGACAGGGTGATCGAGCCCGTCACCGACGCCGTCTCGGGCAGCAGCCCCATCACGGCCAGCGAGGTCACCGACTTGCCGGACCCGGACTCGCCGACGATGCCGAGCGTGCGCCCGGGCAGCAGGTCGAAGCCGACACCACGGACGGCCTCCACCCGGCCGGCCTCGGAGGGGAACGCGACGGTCAGGTCGCGCACGGACAGCACGGGGGTGCTCATGCCCTGCCTCCCGCGCGCGACGTCGGGTCGAGGGCGTCGCGCAGGCCGTCGCCGACGAACGCGAGCGACGCCGTCAGCAGCACCAGCAGCACCGACGGCACGATGAAGATCCACGGCGCGGTCGCCATCGAGGAGCCGCCGTCGGCGAGCATGGTGCCCAGCGAGACGTCGGGGATCTGCACGCCGAACCCGATGAACGACAGCGCCGTCTCGCTCTGCACGGTGCCCGCCACGTTCAGGGTGAAGGTGACGATGAGCAGCGAGCCGATGTTCGGGATGAGGTGGCGGAACACGATCCCCGGCCCGGACACGCCCATGAAGCGGGCGGCCGAGACGTACTCGCGCTCACGCAGCGTCGTCGCGACCGTCCAGACCACGCGGGCGGTGGTCATCCAGCCCAGCAGGGTCAGCGCGACGATCAGGATCCGGTAGTCGCCCGACCCCCACTGCGAGGCCAGCGCCAGGATCAGGAACGACGGCACCACCATCAGGAAGTGGACGACGGTGAGCAGGGCGCGCTCGCCGCGCCGCGCCCACGTCCGCCCGCCGCCCAGGTAGGCCGCGCCCGCCCCGACCACCGCGGCGATCAGGGTGGTCAGCAGCGAGACCGTGACGGCGATGGTCAGCGACCGCTGCAGGCCGTGCACGGCCTGGGCGTAGACGTCGTTGCCGCCGGCGGTGGTGCCCAGCGGGTGGTCCAGCGACGGCGCCGCGGTCAGCGCCGCGAAGTCGACGTCGGTGTGGCCGTAGGGGGAGAGGAACCCGCCGACCAGGGAGAACAGCACCAGCAGTCCGAAGACGACCAGGCCGGCCATCGCGGGCCGGTTGCGCCGGTAGCGGCGCCAGACCAGTGCGGCGCGGGCGCCCCGGCGACGGCGGGGCGCGGTGACCCCGGGGCCGCCGTCGGCGCCGTCGCCGACCGTGGGGGCGAGCTCGGGCATGTTCAGGCTCATGTCAGCCCACCCGCACCCTCGGGTCGAGGGCGACGACCGCGACGTCGGCGAGCATGGCGCCGACCGCCGTCGTCACCGCGCCGAACGCCGCCGTCGCGACGACGCCGTGGATGTCGTTGGTCGAGATGGTGCGGATGAAGTAGTCGCCCATGCCCTGCCAGGCGAAGGTCTTCTCGGTGATCACCGCGCCGGTGAACAGCGCCGGGATCGCGAACGCCACCTGGGTGGCGACCGGGATCATCGAGCTGCGCAGCCCGTGGCGGCGGATGGCCTGCCTGCGGGTCAGCCCCTTGGCCCGGGCGGTCCGCACGTAGTCGGAGTTGACCACGTCGAGCAGCATCGAACGCTGCAGCAGGTGGTAGCCCGCGTAGGAGATGATCAGCAGCGAGATCGTCGGCAGCACCAGGTGCTGGGCCCGGTCGAGGAGCAGCGGCCAGAACCCGGTGACCCCGGGCGACTCGGACCCCGCGACGTAGAACAGCGTCCCGCCGACACCCTGGTTGATCGCGATGGCGACGAACACGACCGCCAGCGCCGCGACCGCCGACGGGATGTTCAGGGTGAACACCGAGGTCAGCTGCGCGGCGCGGTCACCGAGCCGGTACTGGCGCTGGGCCGAGTAGACCCCGAGCGCCACCCCGATCACGATCGACAGCAGCAGCGAGAAGAACACCAGCTGCCCGGACACCACGACGCGGAACGCCACCTGCGCGTTCACCGGGTCGCCGATCGGGCTGGTGCCCCAGTCCCAGCGGGTCACGATCCCGGTGACCCAGATCCACCACCGCTCCAGGACCGGGACGTTCGAGTCCAGGTTGTACTGGCCCAGCGAACGGGCGATCTCCGCGTCGGTGCGCGGCGGCCGCAGCTGCAGGTAGTTGACCCGGGGGTCCAGGAACGAGTTCGCGAGGAAGTAGACCAGGTTGGTCGCGACGACGATCATCGCGAGCCACCCGGCGCCCCTGCGCAGGAGGTACCGGAGCACGCTGCTCTTCTCTGTTCGTCCGCGGTGCGGTGGTGGTGACCGGCACGCGCGGGTGGTGGGACGACCGCAGGTGAGCGGGTGTCACTGTTTCGGGTGACATCGAGGCTGGCACGCCAGTACCAGAAATCGGTAGACCCGGCTCACAGCGTTTACCCATTCGTGATGATGACAGCCGGCCGTCACCGCGGGTTCGTCCGCTCGACGCGTGTGACCTGCTGGCAGGCTGGGCGCCATGACCGCCCTCGCCGTCGTCGCCGGCCTGATGATGCTCGTCGGCCTGGCCGGGATCGTGCTGCCGGTGCTGCCCGGGCCGCTGCTGATCGTCGGTGGGGTGGCGGTCTGGGCGGTCCCGCGCGGCGACGCGGTCGGCTGGTGGGTGCTCGGCATCGCGGTGCTCGTCACCGTCGCCGGTCAGGTCGCGAAGTACCTGCTCCCCGGACGCCGGCTCAAGGCCGCCGGGGTCCCGACCCGCACCCTGTTCGCGGGGCTCGTGCTGGGGGTCGTCGGCTTCTTCGTCGTGCCCGTCGTCGGGCTGTTCCTCGGGTTCGTGCTCGGGGTGTGGCTGGCCGAGCTGGCCCGCCTGCCCGACGCCGCCACCGCCTGGCGCTCGGCACGCGAGGCGCTCACCGCCGTCGGCTGGAGCATCCTCATCGAGCTCGCGGCCGGGCTGGTGACGGTCGCGGTGTGGATCGGCGGCCTGGTCGTCGGCTGAGCCCCGGCCGGCGGTGCCCCGTGATCACCGATCGGGAACCCTCCGCGTCGGCGTGCGACCGGTCCGGTGCCGGATCCGTGATCACGGCGGGCCGCTGCATAGACTCCCCGGCGGTCCACGACGTCGAGGTGCGCGAGGTGTACGGGTGAGCGGGACGATCAAGGTGGCGGTCCTCGGGGCGAAGGGCCGGATGGGCTCCGAGGTGTGCCGGGCGGTCGAGGCCGCCGGGGACACCGAGCTGGTCGCCGCGCTGGACGCGGGCGACGACCTGTCCGCCCTCGACGGCGCCGACGTCGCCGTGGACTTCACCCACCCCGGCGCCGCGGTCACCAACATCCGCGAGTGCCTGGCGCGCGGGGTCGCCCCCGTCGTCGGGACCAGCGGCTTCGACGCCGCCCGGTTCGACGAGGTCCGCGCGATCCTCGACGAGCGCGGCTCCGGCAGCGTGCTCGTCGCCCCGAACTTCGGGGTCGGCGCCGTGCTGATGATGCACTTCGCGGCGCAGGCTGCCCGCTTCTTCGACTCCGCCGAGGTCGTCGAGCTGCACCACGCCGGCAAGGTCGACGCGCCGTCCGGCACCGCCGCGCGGACCGCGTCGGTGATCGGCGCGGCACGACGCGAGGCCGGGCTCGGCGAGGTCCCCGACGCCACCACCGACGACCCGCACGGCGCCCGCGGCGCGGTCGTCGAGGGTGTCCACGTGCACGCGGTCCGGATGCCCGGGCTGATCGCGCACCAGGAGGTCATCCTCGGCACCGACGGCGAGGTGCTCACCCTGCGCCACGACTCGATGAACCGGACCAGCTTCATGCCGGGCGTGCTGCTCGCGGTGCGCGCCGTGCGCGACCGCCCGGGCCTGACGATCGGCCTGGAGCCGCTGCTCGGGCTCGGCTGAGCCTCAGTCGACCAGGTGCAGGTCCAGCGTCCCGGCGTGGCGGACCTCGCGCAGCGTCGACGAGCCGGTGTCCAGCGTGCGCACCGCGCCGTCGGGCGCCCAGCCGGCGCGGCTGTAGAAGTTCCGTGAGGCGGTGTCCGCCTCGGCCACCCAGGTGCGCCCGGAGTCCGAGCCGGACTCCCGCAGCGCGGCCGCGGCGGCGGCGAGCAGTCGTCCGCCGTGCCCGCGCCTGCCCCAGCGCGGCTCCACGAGCAGCGTGCTGACCTCGGCGATCGCCATGCCGTCGGCCCCGGCGTAGCGGGCGGCGGCGGCGAACCCGACGGTCTCGTCTCCCTCGACGGCGACGAACAGGTGGAAGCCGTCCCCGGCGTGCACGGCGTCGCTCCAGTGCGAGCGCGCGGCGTCCGAGGTGAGCCCGGCGAACGCCTCCTCGGGCAGCAGCCCGGCGTAGGCGGTGCGCCAGGTGCGGTCCTGGATCGCCATGATCGCGCCGACGTCGTCGTCGGTGGCGGGGCGGACGGTCGCGGTGGCCATGGGACATGCCTACCGTGCGACCCGGTCGCCCGTTCCTGTCGGGGGTGGATGGCACGATCCCGGCGTGCGCACGATCTCAGCCGACGTCGCCCGTCGGACGTTCCTCGCGGCCCAGGGCTTCACCGACCCACGGCCGTCCGGGCCGGTCACCCGTCGCCATCTCGGACGGGTGCTGGACCGGGTGAAGCTGCTGCAGCTCGACTCGGTCAACATCGCGGTGCGCGCGCACTACATGCCGCTGTTCAGCAGGCTCGGTGCCTATCCCGCCGCCCTCCTCGACGACGCCGCCTGGTCGCCCGACGCGCGCCGCCCGCGGCTGCTGGTGGAGACCTGGGCGCACGAGGCGAGCCTCGTCCCGGTCACCGACCGGCCGCTGCTGTCCCACGAGACGCTGCCGCGGCGGTGGTGGAAGCACTACGGGCCGCTGCTGGAGAAGCACCCGCAGCTGGCCGGGGACATCCTCGACGTCGTCGCGGAGGCGGGGCCGATGGGCGCCGGGGCGATCGAGAAGGCGCTGGCCCCGGCCGGCCGGGCCGGTGAGGTGCGCCCGCGCCCGCCCGGCGCGACCTGGTGGGAGCGCTCGGAGGTCAAGCGGGTCTGCGAGTACCTGTTCGCGACGGGGGAGCTGTCGGTCGGCACCCGCGTGCACTTCGAACGCCGCTACGACCTGCCCTCGCGGGTCCTGCCGCCGGAGATCCTGGCGCTGCCCGAGCCGGACCCGGCGGACGCCGCGCGCGAGCTCGTGGCCAAGTCCGCGTCCGCGCTGGGGATCGGCACCGAGACCGACCTGCGCGACTACTACCGGCTCGGCCCGGAACGCACCCGCACCGCGATCGCCGAGCTGGTCGACGCGGGTGCCCTGGAGCCGGTGAGCGTGCGCGGCTGGGACCGGCCCGCCTACCGGGACCCGGCGGCCCGGATGCCGCGCGCGGTGACCGGGCGGGCGCTGCTGTGCCCGTTCGACCCGCTGGTGTGGGAGCGGGACCGGACCGAGCGGATCTTCGGGTTCCGCTACCGCATCGAGATCTACGTGCCGGAGCCGAAGCGGGAGTACGGCTACTACGTCTTCCCGTTCCTGCTCGACGGCGAGCTCGTCGGCCGGGTCGACCTCAAGGCCGACCGGGAGGCCGGGGTGCTGCGGGTGCCCGGCGCGTTCGCCGAGCCCGGGGCGGGCGCCCCGCGCCCGCGGATCGCGGCCGAGCTGGCCGGGGAGCTCGCGACGATGGCGGGCTGGCTCGGGCTCGACGGCGTCGCCGTGGGGGAGCGGGGCGACCTGGCCGCCGAGCTCCGGGCCGAGGTCGCCGCCGGCTGAGCGCTCAGGCGGGGTCGAGGCGGAACACGGCGATCGTGTCCAGGTGCTCGGCGACCTGCTCCTCGGTGGCGTCGGCCGGCACCGGGAACGCCGACAGCGCCCACGGCACGTCGAGCGCCCGGAGATAGCCGACGACGGCGGCCGCGGCCTCGGCGCGCCCGGGCTCGACCGCGCGGTGCGGCTCGTCACCCGTGGCGGAGCGGATCGCGCACTCCGGCGTCGCCCGCAGGTTGCGCACCCAGTCCCGCCCACCGGTGGGGGAGACCAGGTAGCCGGCGCCACCGTGCCCGACGACGCCGATCGGGGTGTCGCGCGGCTCCCCGCTGCGCCGCCCGCGGGTACGCAGCACGCGCAGGGCGTAGCCGCCGTCGGGGACGGGGGTGGCGGGCATCTGCAGCACCCGGGCGGTCATGGAGGCGTTCGTCGCGGCGATCTCGGTGCGGTCCACGGCACCGAGCCTACGCCGGTACCTCGCTCGCCGATCATCTCGACGAACGAGGTACCGGTCGCGGGGTCAGACCGCGGCGGCGGAGGCCCGGGTCACCAGCACGTCGCCGCTGCCGGTGCGCCCGGACAGCCGCACCGCCGGTGCCGTGGACGGGGTGTCGTGGCGGACGTCGAGCTCGGAGCGGGCGCGGCCCGACCCGGTCGACAGGTCCAGCTCGGCGGCCACACCGGAGTGCACCCCGACCCGGACCGACCCCGACCCGGTGCCGAGCCGGACGTCACCGGAGACCGCGTCGGCGACGACGACGTCCCCCGACCCCGAGCGCACCTCCAGGTCCGCGGTGAGCTCACCGACGCGGACGTCGCCGCTGCCGGTCCGGATGCGCGACGCGCCGCCGAGCGACCCGGCCTCGACGCCGCCGGAGCCCGCGCGCAGGTGCGCCCGGCCCGAGCACGTGCCCAGGTCGATCGACCCCGACCCGGTGGTGACATCGGCGTCGCCGTGCACCTGGGCCACCCGGGCCGCGCCGGACCCGGTCCGCACCGCGGCCCAGGACGCCCGGCCGGTCAGCTCGACCGAGGCCGCGCCGGTCCGCACCGCGGGCCGCGACCCGGCGGGGGCGGAGACCGTCACCACGAGCGGCACCGCGCCGAGGGCCGGGTCCTCCGGACCGCGGACCACCAGGCGTCGCGACGAGGCCGACCACTCGATGGTGACGGCGTCGACGGCGTCCGCCGACGGGTCGCCGGTGGCCTCCCAGGGGGCGCCGACGATCGGGTCGAACCCGCGGCCGGACCAGCCCGCCCCGGCGCGGGGCACGCCGGAGCCGCCGGTCATCGAGCTGCCGATCCAGTCGAGCAGCCCGCCGAGGCCGCCGGACCACGGCGCGGCGCTGCGGTCGGCGGTGACCTCCGCGCGGACCTCGTCGGCCCCGTCGACCAGGTCGATCCGGACCCGGCCGGCACCGGTCGTCACCTCGATCTCGGCGGCGCCGGCGCAGTCGAACCGCTCGCTGCGGGAGGGGGTGCTGCCGGGGCCGGCGCTGCCGGTGTCGCCGGTCGGCGCGTGGCCGGTGTCGCCGCTGTCGCCGCCACTCGCGCCGGTGGAGCTGCCACTCGCGCCGGTGGAGCTGCCACCTGCGCCGGTGGAGCTGTCACCGGCCCCGGTGGGGCTGCCACCTGTGCCGGTGGGCCCGCCGGAGCCGGTGGGGGCGTCGCAGCCGTGCGTGGCGTCACCGCTGCCGTCGTCCGGCCCGGGGCCCGTCCGCTCGTCGCTCATCCCTGCACCCATCCCCTCAGGTTGCGCCCGTCGCGGTGCGGGCGGCCGGTGCGTCCCTCCGCGCCGGCCAGTGCCCCCTGCACCGCCTGGGACACCCAAGTGTTGAGCGAGACGCCCTGGGACTGGGCGGCGCGCTCGGCCTGGGCCTTGATCTGCTCGACGATGCGCAGGGTGACCCGGCTGATGTCCCCGGCGTCACCGGAGAACGGCGAACCACCCGAGGCCGGGCCACCGGAGGTGCCGCCGCCGAAGGGGAAGCCGCCGAACGGCGACGTCCCCTCGCTCGCCGGGGCCGGGTCCGGGGTGGGGGAGTGTCCGGGCTCCGGGTCGCCCCCGGACACCGACACGCGCACCTCCCGGCCGTGCAGGCGGACCTCGACCGAGCGGTCGCCGAGTGCGGCGGTCGCCTCCGAGGCCAGGTCGGACAGTGCGTTCATGATCGCGAGCCGGGCGGCGGGCTCGATCGCGGAGCCGAGCAGGGCCGCCGTGCGACGGGTCTGCTCGTCGCCCGCGGCCGCTGCGGCGGCGAGGTCGTCGCGCAGCTGCGCGACATACGGCGTGAGGTCCATGACACCACTATGGCGTCACTCCTGACATCACGCCACCCGTTCGTGGCGTCGGTTGCGACGTCGCAGCGCACCGGGGGTGCCGTGGCCGCCACAGTGGGTGCGGGCGCGGGGCCCGGCGGGTGCCGGGGACGCCGGTCGTTACCCTCGCGGCATGCCGGAGACCGCGCCGAAGACCGTCCCGCTGACCGTGCAGCTCGTCGCGAAGACCGAGTTCACCCCGCCCGCGGACGTCCCGTGGTCCACCGACGCCGACGGCGGCCAGGCGCTGGCCGAGTTCGCCGGCCGCGCCTGCTACCAGTCGTGGACCAAGCCGAACCCGCGCACCGCGACCAACGCCGGCTACATCGCCCACATCCTCGAGGTGGGGCACCTCTCGGTCCTCGAGCACGGCTCGGTCAGCTTCTACCTGACCGGCATCTCGCGCTCGCTGACCCACGAGCTGATCCGGCACCGCCACTTCTCCTACTCCCAGCTCTCGCAGCGCTACGTGCCCGAGCGTGACGCCGCGATGGTCGAGCCCGACGTCATCGCCCAGGACCCGGAGCTGCACGAGCTGTTCCTGCAGGCCTCGGCCGACGCGCTCGCCTCCTACGAGAAGCTTCTCGAGGGGCTGGAGGCGCGCTTCGCCGACGTGCCGAACGGGACGCTGCGCCGCAAGCAGGCCCGCCAGGCCGCGCGGTCGGTGCTGCCGAACGCCACCGAGACCAAGATCGTCGTCACCGGGAACTACCGGGCGTGGCGGCACTTCATCGCGATGCGCGCCTCCGAGGCCGCCGACGTCGAGATCCGCAACCTCGCCGTCGAGTGCCTGCGCCAGCTGCAGGTCGAGGTGCCGAACGTGTTCGCGGACTTCCAGATCCAGACCCTCGCCGACGGCACCGAGATCGCCTCCAGCCCGCTGGTGGCCGAGGGCTGAACCCCCGGTCGGGCCGGGCTCAGGCCAGGACGGCGTGCACCCGTCGTCGCAGGTCCGGCAGGTCCCGCACGACGAACCCGCGTCCCTCCTTCTCCAGCAGGCCCTCCGCGACCAGCCGGGACAGCTCCCGGCTGGTCGTGACCCGGGTGAGCCCCACAAGCAGCCCGAGCTCGTCGACGGCGGGGCGGATCGACAGCCGGGCCACCTCGTCGAGTGCGATCTCGCCGTAGGCCTCCACCAGGTGGCCGAGCAGCAGGATGATCCGCTCCCGGGCGGGCAGCCCCTCGATGAGCACGTGCAGCTGCATGACCCGCTGCTTGTAGGCGATCCGGCGGGTGATCTCGAGCAGGAGCTCCGGCTCGTCGCGGGCGGCGGTCAGCAACGCGTCGCGGGTCACCGAGACGATCTCCGACGGCCGGGTGCAGACCGAGGCGAGGTGGCGCGGCCGTCCGTCGACGCAGGCCGCCTCGCCGAGGCTGGCGCCGGGCTCGGCGTAGGCCAGCGAGCGTTCCGAGCCGTCGGGCCGGTGCAGGTAGATCCGCACCCGCCCGGACACGACGAGGTGGAACCGCGACGACAGCTGGCCCTGGGTGTAGACGTGCTCGCCACGGGCGTAGTGGCGGGGGCTGCCCAGCCGCGCGATCCGCGAGGTCAGCGACGTCCACGGGGCGGTCAGGAACGGTGAGACCGGGTGGTCGTCGGGGTCGGGGGCGGGCAGCGCACGCACGGTGCCGTCCGGCCGCCGCGCCGCGCCGCTGCTCATGGTCCCGCCTCCCGGCCGTCGCCGATGGTCCGTCCGGACGGTAGCGGGCTGGGGCGCCTGCGGGTAGGCGGGACGGCCCGGACACCGAGGGGTGCGTCCGGGCCGTCCGGGTCCGGGGGGTGCCGGCCGGCGGCCGCCGGCACCGGGTGGGTGCGGGACGGCCCGCCCGGACGGGCCGCCCCGGTGGCCGGTCAGACGGCCGCGAGCTGTGCGTCCTGCTCGGCGAGGGAGTCCGCGTCGGTCTGCGGCAGGGCCAGCGTGCAGAGCAGGCTGATCAGCGAGACCGCCGAGAGCAGCAGGCCGATGCCGAGGCTGCCCAGCGTCGACGCGGCCAGCGCCGCGGCGAACAGCGGGACCACGCCGCCGCCGAAGACGCCGGCGAGGTTGTAGGCGATCCCGGCGCCGGTGTAGCGGAACCGGGTCGGGAACAGCTCCGGCAGCTGGGCGCCGATCGGGCCGTAGGCGATGCCGACGACGCCGAGCACCAGCGACAGGCCCAGCCCGAACGACCACACCGTCCCGATGTCGATGATCGGGAACGCGACGAGCCCGGCGACGACCGAGGCGATGTTGCCGCCGACGACCATCTTCCGGCGCCCGACCCGGTCGGACAGGATCGCCGAGGCGATCGTCGTCAGCGCGAAGACGATGCCGCCGACGATGCCCATGGCCAGCACCGACGGCCGCGGCAGCTCCAGCTGCTGGGTGCCGTAGCTGGTCAGGTAGGTGACGCCGATGTAGAAGAAGGCGAACACCGCGGTCGTCGAGCCGGCGCCGAGGAACACCGCGGCCGGACGGCTGGTGAAGACCTCGGTGATGGGGAGCTTCGTCGAGACCGGGCCGCTGTTCTTGAACGTGGCCGTCTCCTCCAGGGCGAGCCGCACGTAGAGCCCGACCGCGACGAGCAGCACCGACCCGATGAACGGGATGCGCCAGCCCCAGGCCAGGAACGCCTCGTTGCTCATGGTCAGCGCGGTGACCAGGAAGGTCGCCGACGCCAGCGCGAACGCCACCGACGGGCCGAGCTGGGGGAACAGCGCGTACTTGCCGCGGGCCTTCGTCGGCGCGTTCTCCGCGGTGAGCAGGGTCGCCCCGGCCCACTCGCCGCCGACGGCGAGGCCCTGCAGGATGCGCAGCACCACGAGCAGGATCGGCGCCAGGACACCGATCATCCCGGTGGTGGGCAGCAGGCCGATCGCGAGCGTCGAGAAGCCCATCAGCAGCAGCGTGGTGACCAGCGTGCCCTTGCGGCCGAGCCGGTCGCCGAAGTGGCCGAACAGCACCGACCCGAACGGCCGCGCGACGAATGCCACGCCGAAGGTGGCCAGCGCGAGCGCGGTACCGGCCGCCGCCCCGAGCTCGGGGAAGAAGACCTTGTTGAACACCAGGGCCGCGGCGGTCCCGTAGATGAAGAAGTCGTAGAACTCGATGACCGTGCCGGTCATGCTCGCGAGCGCGATCCGGCGCATCGACCGCGGCGGCTGCGTGGTGGCAGCGTTCGTCACGTGTGTTCTCCCCGTCGAGAAGCGATGAGTGGGACGGATCGGAGTATCGGGACACCGGCGGATGAGATCTGTATCACTAGCTACAAAACACGTGCGTTCCGTCGACCGTCTGTCGACCGTTCGTCGCGGCAGTGCGGCCGGTGGCGGGCGGCACTACGTTGGGCGAGGTGAGCCTCGCGACCGCCGAACGTGCCGCCCTGTGTGCCGAGTTCGAACGTTCCGGACCCGACCGCCCGACCCTCTGCGAGGGCTGGAACGCCCGCGACCTGCTCACCCACCTGCTGGTGCGCGAGCGGCAGCCGTGGAACGCCGCGGGGATCGTGGTGCCCGCACTGTCGGGCATGACCGACAAGGCGATGGACGGCTACGCGTCGGCGGCCTGGCCGAACATGATCGACGACCTGCGCAAGGGCCCGCCCGCGTGGTCGCCGTTCAAGGTGGGCAAGGTCGACGAGATCGCCAACGGCGCGGAGTTCTTCGTCCACCACGAGGACCTGCGCCGCGGGGAGCCCGGCTGGGAGCCCCGCCCGTCGGACCCGGAGCGCGACGGGCAGCTGTGGAACCTGCTCGCGAACCAGGCGAAGCTGCTGTTCCGGCGCAGCCCGGTCGGCCTGGTGCTGGCCCGTCCGGAGGGCGCGACCCAGGTCGTCGCGACCGGGTTCGGCGTGGTCACGGTGACCGGTGAGCCCGCCGAGCTGGTGCTGCACGCCTTCGGCCGGGACGCCGCGCGGGTCGAGGTGACCGGTCTGCCCGCCGACGTGGAGGCCTACCGCGGCGCCCCGTCCGGGATGTGACCGGGAAGCGTCGGTCCTCCGGCGGTACCGTCACCAGTCATGAGCACCGGTCCCGACTCCGCCCCCGGCGGCCAGCAGCACCCGCCGCGCCGACCGTTCGGCGAGGTGCTGACCGCGATGGTCACGCCGTTCGACGCCGACGGTGAGCTGGACCTGGCGAAGGCCGAGGAGCTGGCGAACCACCTGGTCGACCTCGGCAACGACGGGCTGGTCGTCAACGGCACCACCGGTGAGGGCCCGACCACCTCGGACACCGAGAAGTCCGAGCTGATCCGCGCGGTCGTGTCCGCGGTGGGGGACCGGGCGACGGTCGTCGCCGGGGCGGGCACCTACGACACCGCGCACTCGATCGAGCTGGCCCGCAGCGCGGAGCGCGCCGGTGCGCACGGACTGCTCGTGGTCACGCCGTACTACTCGCGGCCGCCGCAGGAGGGCCTGCTCGCGCACTTCACCGCCGTCGCCGACGCGGGTGACCTGCCGGTGATGCTCTACGACATCCCGCCGCGCAGCGTGATCGGGATCGACGTCGAGACCTTCCAGCGCCTGGCGCAGAACCCCCGCATCGTCGCGGTGAAGGACGCCCGCAACGACCTGCGCGTCGGCACCGAGGTGCTGGCCACCACCACGCTCGCCTACTACTCCGGCGACGACCCGGTGAACCTGCCGTGGCTCTCGGTCGGGGCGGTCGGCTTCGTCAGCGTGATCGGCCACGTCGTCGCCGACCGGCTGCGCGCCATGATCGACGCCTACCACGCCGGTGAGCACCAGCGGGCCCGTGCGCTGCACTACGCGATGCTCCCGGTGATCCGCGGGATGGGCCGGGTCGGCGGCGCGGTGTTCGCCAAGACCGCTTTGCGGCTGCGCGGCATCGACGTCGGCGACACCCGGCTGCCGCTGCCGCCCGCCACCGAGGAGCAGGTCGCGGCGATCGCCGGCGACCTCGCCGTCGCCGGGGTGGCGCTGGACCCGCAGGCCCGCCCGAACGCCCCCGCCTACCAGCCCGGCCACGGCGCCCTGGGCGGACGCACCGCAGCCGACATCGGCGCCGAGGTCGCGTACCACCGCACCTGAGCAGGAGCGCCGGCTCCGCACCCGAGCGGGCCCCGAGAACACGAACCAGAGAACACGAACCCATGTGAGGCACGAACCCCTGTGAGTCCCCAGCGCAACGACCGACGCAACCGGCCCGGCCGGACGCTCTCCGCGCCGCCGGAGAACATCGAGCGCCCGGAGCTCCCGGACGCCCCGCCACCCGCCCTCGCGCGGGGCGGCCTGCGCGTCTACGCGCTCGGCGGCATCGGCGAGGTCGGTCGCAACATGACCGTCTTCGAGTACGAGGGCCGGCTGCTCGTCGTCGACTGCGGCGTGCTGTTCCCGTCCGACTCCGAGCCGGGCATCGACCTGATCCTGCCCGACTTCCGGACCATCGAGGACCGCCTCGACGACATCGACGCGCTCGTGCTGACCCACGGCCACGAGGACCACATCGGTGCCGTGCCGTGGCTGCTGCGGATGCGCCCGGACATCCCCGTCGTCGGGTCCCGGTTCACGCTCGCCCTGGTCGCGGCCAAGTGCAAGGAACACCGCCTGACCCCGCACCTGCAGGAGATCAAGGAGGGCGACCGGGTCTCCCACGGCGGGTGGGACTGCGAGTACTTCGCGGTCAACCACTCGATCCCCGACGCCGTCGCCGTCGCGATCCGCACGCCCGCCGGGTTGCTGCTGCACACCGGTGACATCAAGCTCGACCAGCTCCCGCTCGACGGGCGCCTCACCGACCTGGGCGGGTTCTCCCGGCTGGGCGAGGAGGGCGTCGACCTGTTCCTGGTCGACTCCACCAACGCCGAGGTGCCGGGCTTCGTCACCCCCGAGGCCGACATCGGGCCGGTCATCTCCGACCTGGTCCGCCGGGCGCCGTCGCGGATCATCCTGGCCTGCTTCGCCAGCCACGTGCACCGCGTCCAGCAGGTGCTCGACGCCGCGCACGCGCACGGCCGCAAGGTGTGCCTGACCGGGCGCTCGATGGTCCGCAACATGGGCCTGGCCGACGACCACTCGCTGCTGAACATCCCCGACGGGCTGCTCGTCGACATCGACGAGGCGATGCGCCTGCCCGACGAGAAGCTGGTGCTCGTCTCCACCGGGTCGCAGGGCGAGCCCCTCGCCGCGCTGTCCCGGATGGCGCGCGGGGACCACCGCAGCATCACGATCCGCCCGGACGACACGATCATCCTGGCCAGCTCGCTGATCCCGGGCAACGAGACCGCCGTGTTCGGCGTGATCAACGGGCTGACCCGGCTCGGCGCCACCGTCGTGCACCAGGGCAACGCCAAGGTGCACGTCTCCGGGCACGCCCCGGCCGGCGAGCTGCTGTTCCTCTACAACGCGGTGCGCCCGTCGAACGTCATGCCGGTGCACGGGGAGTGGCGCCACCTGCGGGCCAACGCCGCGCTCGCGCGTCGCACGGGGGTGCCCGAGGAGTCGGTGGTCATCGCGGAGAACGGCGTGGTCGTCGACCTCGTCGACGGCCGCGCGGCGATCACCGGCCGGGTCGAGGTCGGGCAGGTCTACGTCGACGGGCTGTCGGTCGGCGACGTGGGCGAGACCACTCTCGGTGACCGCATCGCGCTCGGCGAGGGCGGCTTCATCGCGATCAACGTGGCGATCGACCACAAGACCGGCCGCGCGCTGTCGCGTCCGACGCTGTCCGGGCGCGGGTTCTCCGACGACCCAAAGGCGCTCGACGCCGCCCAGTCGCTGGTCGAGGACGAGCTGTCCCGGCTGGAGAACGAGAACGTCACCGACCCGCACCGGATCGCCCAGGGCGTGCGGCGCGTCGTCGGCCGCTGGGTGTCGGACACCTACCGCCGCCGCCCCATGATCGTCCCCACGGTCATCGCCGTCTGAGTGTGTGGAGGGGTCGTCGACCCCTCCACACCCGCGTCGGTCCCCGGTTCGATCACCGAACCGGGCTACCGTGTGTGACATGGCGGGACGCACGGGCACGGGCAGGACCACCACGACTGCGGCCGCGGGCCGCGGCTCGGGGCGGTCGGGCTCGCGCGCGTCCACCGCCCGCAAGCGCCCGTCGGCAGGCCGCAGGCCGCCGGCCCGGCGCCAGGGCCCGGACCTGGTCGACCGCGGGATCGACGCGGTCGGCCGGGGCGTGGCGAAGACCGTCCGCGCCTCCGGGCGCGCGGTCGGGCGCACCCGCGAGATCGACCCCGCGCACCGCCGCGACGGCATCGGCTTCGGCATGCTCGTGCTCGCCGTCATCGCCGCCGCCGGGCTGTGGTGGCAGGCGGGCGGCTCGGTCGGCTACTGGTTCACCTTCCTCGTGCAGGCGGTGATGGGCCAGGCCGGCGTGGCGCTGCCGGCGATCCTGCTGGGCGTCGGCATCGTGCTGGTCACCACCGAGGGGCACCCGGAGGCCCGGCCGCGGATCGTGACCGGCAGCCTGCTGCTCGCCCTCGGCGTGCTCGGGCTGGTGCACCTGGGTGCCGGAGCGCCCGCCGAGCCCGACGCCTGGCGCGGCGCCGGCGGCGCGCTCGGCTACGTCGCGGGGACCCCGCTGAAGGCCGGGCTCAGCCTGTGGACGGCCGTCCCCGTTCTCGTCCTGCTGACGCTGTACTCGGTCCTGCTGGTCACCGGCATCCCGGTGCGGGAGCTGCCGGACCGTTTCCGCAGGCTCACCGGGCAGCTGCCGCCCGAGCAGGACGACGAGGAGGACACCGGTGCGGGCCGCCCGCGCACGGTGGCCGACGCCGTCGCCGAGCGGGAGGGGCAGGCCGGGGACGCCGAGGAGGCACCGAGGAAGCGGCGCCCGTCGCGGCGCAGGCAGGGGGCCGCGGAGGCCGACGCGTTCCGGACGGAGGAGGGCGAGCACGCCCCGGCCCCGGTGGACCCGTCGCTGCCCGGCGTCCCGGACGAGGAGGTGCCCGCCGCCGTCCCCGCCGCGGCCGCACCGCCGGCGAAGAAGCCGCGCAAGCCCGTCGTCGAGACCCCGCAGGTCGCCGACGAGCCGCTCGAGGGCGAGCAGCTCTCGATGGCGATCCGCGAGCCGCAGTCCGACACCGAGTACATCCTGCCGCCGGCTGACACCCTGGAGTCCGGGCCGCCGCCGAAGTCCCGCAGCTCCGCCAACGACGCGATGATCGAGGCGATCACCGGGGTCCTCGACCAGTTCAACGTCGACGCCCAGGTCACCGGCTTCACCCGCGGCCCGACGGTCACCCGCTACGAGATCGAGCTCGGCCCGGCGGTGAAGGTCGAGAAGATCACCCAGCTGCAGCGGAACCTCGCCTACGCCGTCGCCAACGACAACGTGCGGCTGCTCGCGCCGATCCCCGGCAAGTCCGCGGTCGGCATCGAGGTCCCCAACACCGACCGCGAGATGGTCCGCCTCGGCGACGTCCTGCGCTCGGGCAACGCCCGCGCCGAGCAGCACCCGATGGGCATCGGCCTGGGCAAGGACATCGAGGGCCACTACCTCGTCGCGAACCTGGCGAAGATGCCGCACCTACTGGTCGCGGGCTCCACCGGTTCCGGTAAGTCCAGCTTCGTCAACTCGATGCTGGTGTCGCTGCTGACGCGGGCCACGCCGGACGAGGTCCGGATGATCCTCATCGACCCGAAGATGGTCGAGCTGACGCCCTACGAGGGCATCCCGCACCTGATCACGCCCATCATCACCCAGCCGAAGAAGGCCGCCGCGGCGCTGTCCTGGCTGGTGGAGGAGATGGAGCAGCGCTACCAGGACATGCAGGCCAACCGGGTCCGCCACGTCGACGACTTCAACCGCAAGGTCCGCACCGGGGAGATCACCGCCCCGCCCGGGTCCGAGCGGGTGTACCGGCCCTACCCGTACATCATGTGCATCGTCGACGAGCTCGCCGACCTCATGATGACCGCGCCGCGCGACGTCGAGGACGCGATCGTCCGGATCACCCAGAAGGCGCGTGCGGCCGGGATCCACCTGATCCTGGCGACCCAGCGGCCGTCGGTGGACGTCGTCACCGGTCTGATCAAGACCAACGTGCCGAGCCGCCTGGCGTTCGCGACGTCGTCGCTGACCGACTCGCGGGTCATCCTCGACCAGCCGGGCGCGGAGAAGCTGATCGGCATGGGCGACGCGCTCTACCTGCCGATGGGCGCCGGCAAGCCGGTCCGCATGCAGGGCGCCTTCGTCGACGACGACGAGATCTCCAAGGTCGTCGCGTTCACCAAGGAGCAGGCCGAGCCCAGCTACACCGAGGGCGTCACCGCGCAGAAGGCCGGCGAGAAGAAGGAGATCGACGCCGACATCGGCGACGACCTCGACCTGCTGCTGCAGGCCACCGAGCTGATCGTCACCTCGCAGTTCGGGTCGACCTCGATGCTGCAGCGCAAGCTGCGGGTCGGGTTCGCGAAGGCGGGCCGGCTGATGGACCTGCTCGAGACCCGCAACATCGTCGGCCCCTCGGAGGGCTCGAAGGCCCGCGACGTGCTGGTCAAGCCGGACGAGCTGGAGGGTGCGCTCTTCCTGATCCGCGGCGGCGGGACCGCCGACGGCGGCGAGGTCGCCGACGACGACGAGTGACGCCGCGGGTGACGGTCGTGGGGCGGTGATGATCCCGACACCGTCGGTGATCGACTTTTCGGGCCGGCGGGTTAACGGGACGGTCACGTTCGTGCCAGAGTGACCAGGGGTCGCCGGCCGGCGACCGCACGTCGTGCTGCCCGTCGTCGCCGGGCAGAGGAGGTTCTGGCTGGTGTTCTGGAGGAAGAAGGACCGTCGTCGCCCGGCGCGGGGCACCACCGACCGGCACGCGCTCGTCCCGATTCCGCTGACCGGCGGCGTGCTGTCCGGCCAGGTCCGCGACCAGCAGGGCGGTGCCCTGGCCGGTACCGAGGTGTCGGTGATGGACCCCGCCGACCGGCGCGCGGTGCACGTCGAGACCGACCCGTTCGGCCGGTTCGCCGCGTCGCTGATGCCCGGCCGCTACCGGGTGCGCGTCGAGGCGGGCGGCTACCAGCAGGTCACCGACGTCGTCGAGGTGTCCTGGGGCGAGCACGCCGACATGGGCCACATCGTCCTCGGCGAGGACCCGGCGCTGCGCCCGCCGCGCCCCGGCGTCTTCGTGATCGACGGCGACCACAGCTCGGTGCGCTTCGTCGCCCGGCACATCGGCATGTCCAAGGTGTACGGCCGGTTCAACCGGTTCCAGGGGCAGATCCGGATCGCCGAGCCGTTCGAGGAGTCCTCGGTGGACGTCGTGATCGACGCGGCCAGCGTCGACACCAACGTCGCCGCCCGGGACACGCACCTGCGCTCGGCCGACTTCCTCGACGTCGAACGCTTCCCCGACCTGCGCTTCTCCAGCGTGCGCTTCGTCGCGCACGGCGGGAACCGGTGGACCGTGGACGGCGACCTCACGCTGCACGGCCTGACCAGCGACGTCTCGCTGGACACCACGTTCCTGGGCGCCGCGGAGTGGAACGGTGACCGGGTCGGCGCGATCGCCACCACCCAGCTGCACCGCGAGCACTACACGCTCAACTGGCAGCAGACCATCGCCAAGGGCCTGCCCGTGGTCGGGTCGACGATCCAGATCCAGCTCGACGTGCAGGCGATCCGGCAGTCCTGACCTCCGGCGGAGTGCTCAGTACTCCGGGAGCGTGAGGGCCGTCGCGGCGGTCGCGGCCCAGTGCTCGGCGAGCCCGGGAGCGGCGGCGTCCGGAGCGGTCAGCTCCCGGACCCGTGCGGCGTTGGTCAGCGCCAGCTCCTGGTTCGCCTCCACCCAGCCGCGCATCCGCCGCTCGTGGGCGGCGGCCGCCGGCCCGGGGTCGCCGCCGGCGCGCGCGAGCTCCCCGGCCAGCACGTAGGCGCCGACCACGGCCAGCGTCGTGCCCTGGCCGGACAGCAGCGTGGGGCACCAGGCGGCGTCGCCGACGAGCGCGACCGGACCGCGCGACCAGACCGGCAGCCGCACCTGGGTGACCGGGGTGAGGTACAGGTCCTCGGCGCGGGCCATCCCGGCGAGCAGCTCGGGCAGCCACCAGCCCCCGCCGGCGAAGTGCCGCGCCACCAGGGCGCGCTGCGCCCCGAGGTCGCGGTGGTGGTAGCCGGCGTCCGGGTCGGAGAAGCCGAGCATCACCCGGACCTCGGTGTCGTCGTGCGCGGTGTAGAGCCCGGCCATCGTGTCGGGGCGCTGCAGGAACACCTGCCAGCGGCTCAGCCCGAAGGTGTTGGGCAGGGTGAACACGGCGACGTGCTGGCCGAGCGGGACCAGCCGGCCGTCGTCGTCGGGGCCCAGGACCAGGCGCCGGACGCCGGAGTGCTGGCCGTCGGCGCCCACCACGACGTCGTAGTGCTCCTCGGTGCCGGACGCGAAGCGGACCCGGGCACCGCCCGCCGGGTCCGGGTCGAGCGCGACGACCCGGTCGCCCCACCGGTGCTCGACGCCGTCGAGCGCGCCGGTGAGCAGGGCGGCGAGGTCGTCGCGGAGGATCTCGACGTCGTCGCTCGCGACCGGCCCGCCGGTGAGCGTCACCTCGGTGCTGCGGAAGACCTCGGTGCCGTCCTCGTCGACCAGGGACATGCCGTCCATCGCGGTGCGGGCGGCCCGCAGCTCGGCTCCGAGCCCCATCCGGTCGACGACGGTCAGCGCGGGCCCCCGGACGTCGACGGCCTGCCCGCCGGGCCGCGGTCCCGGCGCCGACTCGACGACAACGGGCCGGAACCCGTGCCGCCGCAGCCACCACGCGAGCGTCGCCCCGGCGATGCCGGCCCCGCTGATCAGGATGTCGGTCATGCGTCCTCCTCGGTACGGTGTACGAGGCCACGATGACCCCGCGAGCTGGGACGACGCGTGGCCTGTAGCGGTACAGGTGGTACAGGGAGGTGCGGTGGACGGGTCGCCGACGGACCGGGTCGCGGCCGCGGTGCGCGCCCGCATCGAGGCGGGCGACCTGCGCCCCGGGGACCGCGCGCCGTCGGTGCGCGCGCTGGTGGCCGAGTACGGCGTCGCGATGTCCACCGCCGCCCGGGCGCTGACCCGGCTGCGCGAGGAGGGGTTGCTGCACACGACGGCCCGGGTCGGGTCCGTCGTCGCCGGGCCGGCGGGACACCCGGGCCCGGCCGCGCCGCCGGACACGGACCGGCTGGTGCGGACCGCGACCGCCATCGCCGACGACGAGGGCCTGGCCGCACTGTCCATGCGCCGCCTCGCCGGTGCGTTCGGCGTGCCGACGATGTCGCTGTACCGGCTGGTGCGCAGCCGCGACGAGCTGCTGCTCGCGATGCTCGAGGCGGTGTTCGCCGAGCTGGTGCTGCCCCCGGCCGACGGGCCGTGGCGGGCCCGGCTGGAGGGAGCGGTGCACGCGCAGTGGCGGGTGCACCGGCGGCACCCGTGGCTCGCGCGGGTGCTGTCGCTGTCCCGTCCGCAGGCGCTGCCGTCGCTGCTGCGCTTCGCCGAGTTCGAGCTGGCCGCGCTGGAGGAGGTCGTCGCCGACCCGGTGGAGCGGTTCGACCTGCACCTGGCGCTGACCGGGTTCGTGCGGGGGATGGCGCTGACCCTGGCCGCGGAGCAGGAGGCGCAGGCCGACACCGGCGTCGACGCCGACACCTGGGCCGACCACGACCCCGGGCTGCGCACCGCGCTGCGCCGCCACGGCGGGCCCGCGCTGCGCCGGATCGGGGACCACCCCTACGACCTGCAGCGGGTCCTCGACACCGGGATCGCCCGGTTCCTCGACGGGATCAGCTGAACCCCTGCTGTCGCCACGCCTCGTAGACAGCGACGGCGGCGGCGTTGGCCAGGTTCAGCGAGCGGTTCGACGGCCGCATGGGCAGCGCCACCGTGCCCGTCACCCAGTCCGCGCCCGCCACCTCCGGCGGCAGCCCGGTCGACTCGCGGCCGAACAGCAGCACGTCCCCGTCGGAGTAGGCGACGTCGGTGTAGCGGACCGGCGCGCCCGGCACGAACGCGAACACCCGCGCCCCCGCGGCGCGCACCCAGCCGGCGAACGCGGCCGTGTCGTCGTGCACGACGACCTCGGCGAGGTCGGCGTAGTCGAGCCCGGCCCGGCGCACCGAGCGCTCGTCGAGGGAGAAGCCGAGCGGCCGGACCAGGTGCAGCTCGGCGCCGGTGTTCGCGGCGAGCCGGATCGCGTTGCCGGTGTTCGGCGGGATCTCCGGGGTGTGCAGGGCGAGGCGGACCACGCGCTACTCGTACCAGGTGCCCCCGCTCCAGTGGTTGCCGTCCGGGTCGGCGACCTCGAACAGGCGGCTGCCGTAGTCGGCGTCGAAGGGTGCGTGCACCACGGTGGCGCCGGCCGCGACGGCGCGGGCGAACAGGGCGTCCGGGTCGTCGCAGACGAGGTGGACGGCCGCGCCGCCGGGTGGGCGGCACCCGTCGTGGGCGGGGCCGAGCATCACGCCGCCGGGGGCACCGGTGGACCCGGTGCGCACCAGCTCGGCGTGGACGATCGCGCCGTCGTCGCCGGTGTGGACAGCGCGCTCGGTGAAGTCCAGTGCCGAGGTCAGGAACGTGACCAGGGCGCGCGGGTCGGGGCTGGACAGGCTGGGCCAGAGGCCGGGCAGGTCGCTCATGGGTACGAGGGTGCCGGGGCCGGGCGCCGCGGTCGTGGACGAATCGGAGCCGCCGGCCGGACCCGCTCGGCCCGCCAGGTCGACGCGGTGGTGCCCGCGAGGTCGCGGAAGTCGCGGGCCAGGTGCTGCTGGTCGGCGTAGCCGCAGATCGCGGCCAGCTCGGCGAGCGGGGGAGCCGACGGGCGGCGCAGCAGCGTGCACGCCCGCTCGAACCGGATGACCCGTGCCGCGGCCTTCGTCGCGAGCCCGGTCTCGCGCCGCAGCCGCTCACCGAGGTGGCGCTGCGACCAGCCGACCTCCCCGGCGACGTCGGCGACGCGCGCGGTCCCGCCGCTGCGGGCCAGCAGCTCCCAGGCGCGCACCACCTCCGGCGGCGGGTCGCCCGGACGGTCCCGGGCGTCGGCGACGGCGCACAGCGCGGCGTCGAGCAGCGCGCAGCGCCCGGCCCACCCCGGCTCGGCGCGCAGCCGGTCCAGCAGGGTGTCCAGGCCGGGGAGGAGCAGCGCGAGGTCGACGACGTCGCCGGCCAGCTCGCCGGCGGGCAGCCCGAGCAGCGTGCGGGCGCCGCGCCAGGTCATCTCCAGCTGCATCCCGGCCTGCCGGGTGCCGGTCGCGAGCACCGCCGGTGCGGCGTGCAGGCCGGCCGCCGAGGCGGTGAACCGGCCCGGGCCGCGTCGCGGGTCCGGTGCGGCGAGCAGGTCGATCGCACCGTCCAGGCAGAGCACGACGGTCAGGTGGGCGCTCGACACGCCCTGGTGCGTCCCTGCCGGGCCCGCGGGGGAGGACCAGCACCAGATCCCGGACACGAGCGGGCGCAGGCGGGCGGAGGGACGCCAGCGTCGGGCCCCGTCGGACATGCGGGCCAGGGTAGCGCCGCCGGGACGGGGAGGCCGGGAGTCCGGAACGGACGATCGTCGGCGACGCCCGGACGCGCCCGCGCCGCCGGGTGTTCCGCGGTCGTTCGTCGAACGGTCGACGGGGGTCCGCCGGGGATACCCGGCGATCCTGAGAACGGCCGCGGGGCCGAAAAGTGAGCGGTTGTCGCACACGGCCGTCCGCCGTAGCGGACAGGGCCCTTCACAGAATGGATCTTAGGGCGGTCGTCGCCCAATCGCTCCGTTCGGATGAAACATTTCCTTAATCGATCCCACGTCTATTCGATCTCCCTGGTGATCGAATAGTCACCGGGTGGGCAAGATCGGAATTGCGGGATCTCCCGGTCCGTATTCGTCGGGGGAGGCAGATCGGTTCGTGGTGTGTCATGGTTCCGATTCAGGGTGGGGAACGCGGGGCGTTCCGGAGTGCTGTCCGGTAATCGCTCAATGGAGAGGGACGGGGTCATGAGTAACGCCTCCAAGATCGGAATGGCCGTCGTCGGCGGCTATGTGCTGGGAAGAACGAAAAAGGCCAAGCTGGCGATCATGCTCGGGGGTGCGCTCGCCGGGCGGAAACTGAATCTGACGCCTGCCGGAATCGTGTCGCAGGCGTCGAAGGTGGTGGCGGGGTCGCCGGAGCTGACCCGGCTGTCCGACGCCGTGCGCGGCCGGCTGTTCGAGGCGGGCAAACAGGCCGCGGTGTCCGCGGCCGGCAACCGGCTCGAGGCGCTGACCAACTCGCTCGTCGAGCGGGTCGAGAACCTCGGCAAGCCGGTCGAGCAGGTCGCCGGCGCCGCCGGTGACGCCGCCGGCGCGGGCGTGGAGAAGACCGGTGACGCGGCCGGTGCGGCCGTCGAGGGTGCCGGTGCGGCCGCCGGTGCCGCCGGGGACACCGCGGAGGGCGCGACCGACGCCGTCGGGGACACGACCGACGCCGTCGGCGACGCCGCCGGGGAGGCCCCGGTGGTCGGCCGGGCCGCGAAGGGCACCACCCGCGCGGCCGGGTCGGCGACGCGGGGAGCGGGCCGCGCGGTCGCGGGCACGACGTCCAAGGCGCGCCGTCCGCGGTCGGCGGATGCCGACTCCGAGGACCCCCCGCGCCGGCGGACCGGACGGTCGTCGGCCTCGGGATCGTCGTCGGGACGTGCGGGATCGTCGAGCCGGTCGTCGTCGGACGGCGCGGACTCCGACTCCGAGGGCCGCGCGGCCCCGGCCCGGCGGACCGCGCGGTCCTCCTCGGGCCGCAACTCCGAGTCGTCCTCGGGCTCGTCGGGCAAGGGCGGCTCGCGCAACGGCCGGGCGCCGCGCTCGGGCGGGCGTGCGACGAAGAAGTCGGAGGCGCGGGCCGATGGCTGAGGAGCAGAACGGCAGCACCTCGGTGCTGGACCAGCTGCCCACCGACCGCCTCAAACAGGCCGGGCAGCTGCTGTTGAAGGCCGCCGCCGACCGTGCGGTCGGCGCCGCGATGAACCAGGTGGAGGGACTCACCGAGCGGCTGACGGGCGTCGCCGAGAACGGCGGGACGGGCCTGGGCGCCGCACTCGGCGGGGGCAGCTCGGAGGAGGGGGGCAATCCGGTGACGAACGCGGTGAAGGGCGGGTTCTCGGCCGTCAAGGACAAGGTGATGGGGGCCGTCGGGCTCGGCGGTGGCGACGACGGGTCCGAGGACTCCGAGGGCGGCGCCGGCGGCGGTGGTTCCGGCGGGGGCCGCGGCAAGTTCAAGTTCATGAACATCGTCGAGCACCTCGACGTCGGTGTCCCGGTGCGGGTCGCCTACGACCAGTGGACGCAGTTCGCGGACTTCTCGACCTTCATGAAGAAGGTGCAGTCGGTCGACCAGGAGTCCGACGAGAAGACGAACTGGAAGGCCCAGGTGTTCTGGTCGAAGCGCACCTGGAGCGCGACGATCATCGAGCAGATTCCGGACACCCACATCATCTGGCGCTCGCAGGGTGCCAAGGGTTATGCCAACGGGTGCGTGTCGTTCCACGAACTCGCGCCGAACCTGACCCGCGTCGTGCTGATCCTCGAGTACTACCCGGTCGGCCTGTTCGAGAAGACCGGCAACATCTGGCGCGCCGTCGGCCGCCGGGCCCGGCTGGAGTTCAAGCACTACGGCCGGCACGTGATGGTCGAGACCCTGCTCAACCGCGAGGAGCTGGAGGGCTGGCGCGGGGAGATCCGCGACAGCGAGGTCGTCAAGACCCACGAGGAGGGGCTCGAGGAGGAGCGCGAGGCCGAGTACGACGACGAGGACGCCGAGTACGACGACGACTACGAGGACGCCGAGTACGACGAGGACGACGAGGCCGGGGACGACCTCGCCGAGGACGACCTCGCCGACGACGACCTCGCGGAGGACGACGACCTCGCCGAGGAGGAACCGGCCGAGGACGACGACCACGCGGAGGAGGACCTCGCCGAGGACGACCTCGACGCCGAGGACGAGGCCGCGGACGAGGAACCGGCCGACGACCCCGACCCGGAGTACGACGACGCCGAGTACGAGGACGCCGAGCCGGAGGACGCCGAGGCCGAGGAGCCCGAGCCGGAGGAGGACGGCGGCCGACGGGCCGGGAGCCGTCGCCGTCGCACGGCGGGCTCACGTGCCTGACCCGGCCCGGCACCCGCGAACGGAGGGACGGACACCGTGACCGTCAGCCAGCGACAGGGGGGCGGCGGCCGGGTCGACCGCGCCCCGCAGGGCGACCTCGCCCAGGTCATCGACCTGATCCTGGACAAGGGCCTCGTCATCGACATCTTCGTGAAGGTCTCGCTGGTCGGGATCGAGCTGGTCACGATCGACGCCCGCATCGTCGTCGCCAGCGTGGACACCTACCTGCGGTTCGCGGAGGCCACCAACCGCCTCGACCTGCACCAGAAGGGCGGCAAGGACCTCGGCGAGGTCGTCAGCGGCATCTCGGAGGGCGGCTCGAAGGGGGTCTCGAAAGGAGCCACCAAAGGAGTGATCGAGGCGGGCAAGGAGAAGTTCGACGACCTCCGGGGTGAGCGTCGCTCGCGGAAGGAGAAGAGCGGGTGAGCAGTGCGACCTACGTCTACGCCGTCGTCGCCGCCGACATCGACCTGCCCGAGGGACTGACCCCCGTCGGCGGCGGCGAGGAGGTGGCGGTGATCGACCACGGGCGGCTCGCCGCGGTCGTCAGCGACGTCCCGCGCGACGCCCCGCTGGGCAGCCGGGAGGACCTCCTGGCCCACGAGCGCACCGTGAACACCCTGGCCGGGAGCACGACCGTGCTGCCGATGCGGTTCGGCGGCGTCGTCGACGACGACCGCGCCGTCGTCGACGAGCTCCTCGCCGCGCACCAGGAGTACTTCACCTGGGCGCTGGAGCAGCTCGACGGCTGCCGGCAGTTCGTGCTGGCCGGCCGCTACGACCAGGACCGCCTGGTGGCGGGCATCGTCGAGGCCGACCGGGAGATCCAGCAGCTCGGTGAGGCCGTGCGCGGCAAGGACCCGGACGCCACGTACTACGAGCGCATCCGGCTCGGCGAGGCGATCGCGGGCCACGTCGAGCGCATCCGGTCCGACGACGCGGACTTCGCCGTGGAGCGGCTGGGGCCGTTCGCCGTCGCGACGTCGGTGAAGGAGCCCGCCGCCGAGGACGGCGCCGTCGAGCTGGCGCTGCTGGTGCACCGCGACCGGGTCGGCGACTTCGAGCAGGCCGTCGACGCGCTCGGCGACGAGTGGGACGAGCGGGTGCGGCTGCGCCTGATCGGCCCGGTCGCGCCGTACGACTTCCTGCCCGAACCACCGGAGGCCGAGGGCTGATGGGGCTGTTGCGCGGCCTGCTCGGGCTGCCGCTCGCACCGCTGCGCGGCGTCGTCTGGGTGGGGGAGCAGCTCCAGGACCAGGCCCACGCCCGGCTCTACGACCCGGTCGCGGTGCGCCGGCAGATCGACGAGGTGGAACGGGCCTACGAGCAGGGGGAGATCTCCGAGGCCGACCGCGACGCGCGTCAGGAGGTCCTGCTGGCCCGGCTGACGGGGCGACCGGGGGACGGCCGTGGCTGAGCCGGAGGACCGGTCGTCCGACGAGCGACCACGTCGTCGCAGGTCGGGGGAGCCGGCCCGTCGGCGGGAGGGATCGGAGGCCCCGGTGCGGCGACGCGCGGGGGAGGCTCCGCCGCGTCGGTCGCGGGACGGGGAGGATCCGCCCCGCCGCCGGTCGCGGGACGGGGAGGACCCGCCCCGCCGCCGGTCGGCGGACGACGACGCCGCGCCGCGGCGCCGGTCCGGGGACGCTCCGCGGCGCCGTCGGTCCGGGGAGGACGACGCGCCGCCGCGCCGTCGCTCCGGGGACGACGACGCCGCGCCGCGCCGTCGGTCGGCGGACGGGGAGGGACCGCCCCGTCGGCGACGTCCGGCCGGGGGCGACGCGTCGCGTCGCCGCGAGAGGGACGGGGCGCCGCGCCGTCGCCCGCGGGAGGACGAGCCGCCCCCTCGGCGACGTCCGCCCGACGGTGGGTCGTCGCGCCGCCGCTCCGGCACCGCGGACGACCGGGCCGCCGACGCGTCGTCGGAGCGGCGCGGACGCGGTGCACGGGACGACCGGTCCGAGCGGCGTCGCGACACCGGCGAGCGGCCGGTGCGGCGTCGCTCCGCCGGGGACGAGCCCGTCCGTCGTCGCCGGTCCGGGGACGACGGCGCGACCCGGGAGCGGCCCACGCGCCGGACCCGGCCCCGCGACGACGACCGGGCCTCCGCGGCGCCGCGACGTCGCCGTGACACCACGGAGGAACAGCCCCCGCCGCGGCGGCGTCGCCCGGCG
Source organism: Pseudonocardia sp. ICBG162 (assembly GCF_020496225.1). Taxonomy (NCBI): domain Bacteria; kingdom Bacillati; phylum Actinomycetota; class Actinomycetes; order Pseudonocardiales; family Pseudonocardiaceae; genus Pseudonocardia; species Pseudonocardia sp. ICBG162. The sequence continues at coordinate 2,042,180 of NZ_JAHLJD010000013.1, read as the reverse complement.
GGCGGAGGCCCGCGGCGGGGACGTGCCGGCCGCGACGAGCCGGACCGGGGGCCGGTGGGAGACCAGGACGAGGAGGTCCTGGACGACACCGAGGCCGACGACGAGTCCGACTCCGACGACGAGGAGTCCGAGTTCGACTACGAGGAGCCCGAGTCCGACCCCGACGACGAGGAGCCCGAGTTCGAGGAGGAGGAACCCGAGCCCGAGGGGATCGAGGACGAGCTCGATGCCGACGACGAGGACGACGGCTTCGACGAGGACGACGACTACGCGGACGACTCCCCGGACGACGACTACGAGGACGACACCCCCGAGGACGAGGGACCGGAGGACGAGGTCGCGGAGGACGAGGTCGCGGAGGACGAGGTCGCGGAGGACGAGGTCGCGGACGACGAGGTCACGGACGACGAGGAACCGGAGGACGAAGACCCCGAGGCGGAGACCGCCGCCGACCCGCCCGACGAGCAGGGCCGTACCGCCCCCGGTCGTGACCGGCACGAGGACGACGAGCAGGACGAGGAGGACCGCCCCGGACCCGTGGACACCGCACCGGAGGACACCGCACCGGAGGACACCGCACCGGAGGACACCGCACCGGAGGACACCGCACCGGAGGACGCAGCGCCGGAGGACGCAGCGCCGGAGGACGAGGAGCCGGAGGACGAGGAGCCGGAGGAGCGACCCGACCCACCCCGGCGCCGCATCGGCGCCCGCGCGGCCGCCCGCGCCGCCGTCGAACAGATCGCGGAGATGACCGGCCGCGCACCGGAGGGGGTCACGTTCGTCCGCAAGCAGGACGACAGCTGGCTGGTCGGTGTGGAGGTCGTCGAGACCGAGCGCATCCCCGACTCCTCCGACGTGCTCGCCGTCTACGAGGCCGAGCTCGACGACGAGGCCGAGCTGATGTCGTACCAGCGGGTCCGGCGCTACCCGCGCGGCCGCGGCGACGACGACTGAGGGAGGACCATGAGCGACGCCGTCCGCTGGAGCAGCCCCGGTGCGCCGCAGCGCCGCACCGAGCGAGCACCCCAGCAGTCGGGCACCGACCTGGCCGACATCCTCGAGCGCGTCCTGGACAAGGGCATCGTCATCGCCGGCGACATCCAGGTGAACCTGCTCGACATCGAGCTGCTGACCATCAAGATCCGGCTGGTCGTGGCCTCGGTGGACCGCGCCAAGGAGATGGGCATCGACTGGTGGGAGCGCGACCCGACGCTGTCGGGCGGCCGCGACGAGCTGGAGGAGGAGAACGCACGGCTGCGTGACCGGGTGGAACGCCTCGAACGCCTGCTCCCCGCCGACGAGCGGTCCGCGTCGTCCGACGACGCCCACGACGGTCCTGACGGGGCATCGGCCCGGGCCGACGACGCCGCCGTCGAGAGGTCGATCGACCGGGCCGTCGACGACGCCGAGACCGAGACCGAGACCGCCGCCGAGACCGAGACCGAGACCGACGCCGAGACCGACGACGCGACCGACGACGAGGCCGACGAGACGGACGAAACCACCGACGACGACGCCGCCGACGGACCGGCCGACGAGACCGATGACGACGAGCCCGGCGAGGACGCACCCGACGCCCCACCGCGTCGCACCCGCCCCGCCGCACCCCGGCGGCGACGCGGAACCACCACCCGTCGTCCGGCACGCGGGAGGGACTGAGCCGTGGACCTGACCTACGTCTACGCCGTGGGCGACGCGGCCCCGCCCGACCTGGCCGGGCTCACCGGCATCGGCGGCCGCCCGGTGCACGCGGTGACCGGCGGCGACGCGCTCTGGGCCGCCACCGGCACCGTCCCCGAGTCCGACTTCGGCGAGGACGCCCTGACCGCCCGGCTGGAGGACCTGACCTGGCTGGCGACCACCGCGCGGGAGCACCACGCCGTCGTCGACGCGCTCGGTGCGCGCACGGTCGTCGCGCCGCTCGCCCTCGCGACGGTCTACCGCGACGACGAGCGGGTCCGTGCCGTGCTGACCGAACGGCACACCGCGTTCGCCGAGGTCCTGGACCGGCTCCGGGGCCGCACCGAGTGGGGCGTGAAGGCCTACGCCACGACGCAGCCGGAGCGCCGCGACGCCGGTCGGGCGTCGTCGGGGGCCGAGTACCTGCGCCGCCGTCGCCGGGAGCTCGACCGCGTCGCGGGCGACGACGACGCCGCCCACGCCGCGGCGCAGCGGCTGCACGAGGCGGCGGCGCGGGCCGCGGTGACGACGCGGCGGCACCGGCTGCACGCCCCCGCGCTGACCGGACGCACCGAGCCGATGGTCCTCAACGGCGCCTACCTGGTCGACGACGCCGACCGCGACACCTGGCGCGCCGCCGTGACGGGGGCCGCGGACGGCGCCGGGCTCACCGTCGAGGTCACCGGGCCGTGGGTGCCGTACTCGTTCGTCGAGGAGGAGCGGTGAGCACGGGGGAGACCGGCCTCGCCCACCGCGAGGTCGCCCTGGTCGACCTGCTGGACCGGCTGCTCGCCGGCGGGGTCGTGCTGGCCGGGGACGTCACGGTCTCGCTGGCCGGGGTTGACCTGATCCGCATCTCGCTGCGTGCGCTGATCGTGTCGATCGCCCCGGCCGGGCGGCAGGCGGGGGAGGAGCCGCCCGATGACGCCTGACCCGCGCCCCGGCGGCCGGATCGACATCGACCGCGACGCCGTCCGCCGCGACCTCATGAAGCTGGTGCTGACGATCGTCGAGCTGCTGCGTCAGCTCATGGAGCGCCAGGCGCTGCGCCGCGTCGAGCAGGGCGACCTCACCGACGACGAGGTCGAGGACCTCGGCACCGCCCTCATGCACCTCGAGGAGGCGATGGACGAGCTCACCGCGGAGTTCGGTCTGACCGCGGCGGACCTGAACCTCGAGCTCGGCCCGCTCGGTCCGCTGCTGCCCCGGCACCGCTCGTGACACCCCCGCCGGGCAGGACCGCGCGCACCGCCCGCACGTGCGCCTCGAACTCGCGGGTCCGCGACCGCAGCACCCGCTCCCCGCCCGCGGTCAGCCGGTACCCGCGGCTGCCGGCCGGGCGTCGCACCAGCCGGTTCCGTTCGAGCCGGTGCAGCGCCCGGTACACCAGGCCCGCCGACAGGGCCAGCGCGCCGCCGGAGCGGTCGAGCACGGCGTCGCGGACCGCGGCCCCGTCGCCGGGGGCGTCGTGGACCGCGCCGAGGAGCAGCAGATCCAGCGTCGCCCGGTCCGGTGGCCGCATCGGCGCGCCCCCTCCGCTCGTCGGGATGAACCGCAGCGTTCCCCCGCCCGGGCGGGCGGAAACCGACACACACCCGGAACCGAGAGGACCGATCGTCATGGCCGTACCCGCGAGGACCCGATGAGCACCGCGACGCAGGAGGCCCCCGCGGTCCCGCAGGCCCGGGAGCCGGGCCCGGCGACCCCGCCGGCGCCGCCCGACCCGATGACGCAGCTGCGCGACGCCGGGGAGCGGCTCCTGGCCGCACTCGTCGACCGGCTCGCCGCGCTCGCCTGCGACCAGGTCGACCGCCTCGCCGACTCGCTGGAGCGGATGGCGGCCGACGGCGGGCCCGGTCTCGGCGCCGCGCTCGGCGCGGGCAAGGCCCTCGCCCGCGGCGACAACCCGGTGTGGGGCGCGATCAAGGGCGGGTTCGCCGCGCTCGGGACCGCGGCCAAGGTGCTGATCGGCGTCGTCGTGGCGCTGGCGCCGGTGCTGCTGCTGGTGGCACTGGTCGTCGCGATCGTCGCCGCGCTGGTGTGGGCCGTGGTCGCGGCGGTGAAGGCCGCCACCGGCTGAGGTCAGAGGGTGAGCAGCATCCGCACGTTGCCCAGGGTGTTCGGCTTCACGTGGGCGAGGTCGAGGAACTCGGCGACGCCGGCGTCGTAGCTGCGCAGCATCGCCGCGAACACCTCGGCCGACACCGGCGTCCCGTCGATCTCGGCGAAGCCGTGCCGGGCGAAGAACTGCTTCTCGAACGTGAGCACGAACAGCCGCTCCAGCCCGAGCTCGCGCGCGCCGTCGATCAGGGCGGCGACGATCCGGTGCCCGACCCCGCGGCCCAGCACCGACGGCGACACCGCGACCGTGCGGATCTCGCCCAGGTCCTCCCAGAGCACGTGCAGGGCGCCGCAGCCGACGACCGTGCCGTCGACCTCGGCGACGAGGAACTCCGGGACCGCCTCGTAGAGGGTCACGGTCTCCTTGGCCAGCAGCACGGTGCCCGCGTACTCGTCGACGAGCTCGCGGATCCGGCGGACGTCGCGGGTGCGGGCACGGCGGACGATCACGTCGGGAACCGGGGCGGGGACGGGCTCGGGCACGGCAGGAGAGCCTAGACCGGGGCCGTCGGACCCGGCGTCTACCCTGGTACCCGTGGCTTCCCCCGAGAACGCACCCCGGCGCGCCGCCCTGCTGACGCTGGGCTGCGCGCGTAACGAGGTCGACTCCGAGGAGCTCGCGGGCCGCCTGGCCGGGTCCGGCTGGGAGCTGGTCGACGCCGAGGACGGCAGCCCCGACGTCATCGTCGTCAACACCTGCGGATTCGTCGAGCAGGCGAAGAAGGACTCGATCGACACCGTGCTGGCCGCCTCGGACGTGGCCCGCCCGGCGGGGGCGAAGGTCGTCGCCGTGGGCTGTCTCGCCGAGCGCTACGGCGCCGAGCTGGCCGCCGACCTGCCCGAGGCCGACGCGGTGCTCGGCTTCGACGCCTACCCCGAGCTCGCCGAGCGCCTCGGCGACGTCCTGGGCGGGCACGCCCCGGCCCCGCACGTCCCCACCGACCGCCGCAAGCTCCTGCCGATCTCCCCGGTCGAGCGCCCGGCCGCGACGGCGGACGTCTCGGTCCCCGGCCACGACTGGGTGCCCGACATCGCGCGCACCCGCCTGTCCGGCGGACCGGTCGCGTCGCTGAAGCTCGCGTCGGGCTGCGACCGCCGCTGCGCGTTCTGCGCCATCCCGAGCTTCCGCGGCAGCTTCGTGTCCCGCCCGCCGGCCGACGTGCTCGGCGAGGCCGCCTGGCTCGCCCGGCAGGACGTCCGCGAGCTCGTCCTGGTCAGCGAGAACTCCACCAGCTACGGCAAGGACCTCCCCGGCGGCACCCGCGCCCTGGTCGACCTGCTCCCGCAGCTCGCCGGGATCGACGGGGTCGAGCGGATCCGGGTCGCCTACCTGCAGCCGGCCGAGCTGCGGCCCGACCTGCTCCGGGTCATCGCGACCACGCCGGGCGTCGCGCCCTACTTCGACCTGTCGTTCCAGCACGCGTCGGCGCGGGTGCTGCGCCGGATGCGCCGCTTCGGGTCGCGCACCGACTTCCTCGACCTCTGCGAGCGCATCCGCGCGCTCGCCCCGGAGGCCGGGATCCGCTCCAACGTCATCGTCGGGTTCCCCGGCGAGACCGAGGAGGACCTCGCCGAGCTGGAGGCGTTCCTCACCGGCGCCCGGCTCGACGCCGTCGGCGTGTTCGGTTACTCCGACGAGGACGGCACCGAGGCCGAGGGCTACGACGGCCACGTCGACCCGGCCGAGGTGCAGGCCCGCGTCGCGCGGATCTCCGCGCTGGTCGACGAGCTGATGGAACAGCGCGCCGAGGAACGCATCGGCACCGAGGTCGTCGTGCTCGTCGAGTCCGCGGAGAGCGACGAGGACGACTGCACCGGCCGCGCCGCCCACCAGGGCCCCGACGCCGACGGCGAGTCCACCGTCGTCGCCGCGGCGCAGGACGGCCCGGAGCCGGACTCGCTGCGTCCCGGTGACCTGGTCCGCTGCCGCGTCGTGGACACCGAGGGCGTCGACCTGCTGATGGAGGCGTGCGAGCTGCTCGACCCGCGTGTGCCGGCCGCGGCCGTCCCGGCGGCCTCCGCAGCCGGATGAGCTCGCACCCGGCCGGGGGCACCGCCGGAGTCGGTGACCCGCCGCTGCTGAACATCGCGAACGCGCTGACCGTCCTGCGGCTGCTGCTCGTCCCGGTGTTCGTCGTCGCGCTGTTCGTCGGCGGCGGCGAGGACGTGGTGTGGCGGCTGGTCGCGTTCGCCGTGTTCGTGATCGCGGCGGCCACCGACCGGCTCGACGGCCAGCTGGCCCGCAGCCGCGGGCTCGTCACCTGGTTCGGTGCGCTGGTCGACCCGATCGCGGACAAGGCCCTGATGGGCGCCGCCCTGATCGGGCTGTCGATACTCGGGGTGCTGCCCTGGTGGGTGACGATCGTGATCGTCGTCCGCGAGCTCGGCATCACCGCGCTGCGCTTCGTCGTGATCCGCCGTCGCGGGGTCATCCCGGCCAGCCGCGGCGGCAAGGCCAAGACCGTCGCCCAGACCGTCGCGATCGGGCTGTTCCTGCTGCCGCTGCCGGAGCTGCTGGGCCCCGGCACCGCCGCCGCGACCGCCGTGCTCGTCCTCCAGTGGGCGGTGATGGCCGTCGCGCTGGTGCTCACCGTGGTGACCGGCGCCGACTACGTCCGCAAGGCCGTCCGTCCCCGGCCCGCCTGACCTGCGGGGACGATCCGGGGCCCGCGCGGCGTTGAGGTGTTCGCCGTGGGCGGACAGCGTCACGGCGCGTGGGAACCGGGGAAGTCGGTACGGTGAGACATCACCGGGTGTCCGGGGAGCAGTCGAGGAGGGCACATGCTGCTGCGGGAAGCGATCGGCAGTGGGCTGCGTGAGGTGCGCACGGCGCGCCGGCGCACGCTGCGCGACATCTCGCGGGCCGCGCGGGTGAGCCTCGGGTACCTCTCCGAGGTCGAGCGCGGGCGCAAGGAGCCCTCCAGCGAGCTGCTCGCGGCGATCTGCGAGGCGCTCGGGGTCTCCGTGCCGGACCTGCTGACGACCGTCGCCGCCGAGATGGCGACGGCGACGTCCGCCGCGGCCGCGGGCCGTCGCGACGACGTGCTCGTCCCGATCGGGCAGCGGCACGCCGAGCTGCGGCTGGCCGGGCGGCCGGGTTCCGTGGTCGCCGCGCCGGCGTCCTCGGGCGGGCCGGTGGCCTCGGCCGCCTGATCGCACGGCCCGCCCCGGCCGACCGCTCCTGCGCGGTAGGGTGCGGACAGACCGGCAGCGATGCCAGGATGGACAGGGCCGGAGGTCCGGTGCCGACCACGGGGGGAACGCGGGGTCGGTCCGGGGTCCGCACGCCCGCCGTGGTGGCGGGCACGGTCGCGAGCGAACGCAGGCGGAGGACGCGCAGAGATGGCCAACGGATTCACCAAGTTCTTCAGCTATCTGTCGGCCCTGTTCTCGTCGAAGGTCGACGAGCACGCCGACCCGAAGGTGCAGATCCAGCAGGCCATCGAGGACGCCCAGCGCCAGCACCAGCAGCTGTCGCAGCAGGCGGCCGCGGTGATCGGCAACCAGCGTCAGCTGGAGATGAAGCTGAACCGGCAGCTGGGTGAGATCGAGAAGCTGCAGTCGTCGGCGCGGCAGGCACTCGTGCTGGCCGACCAGGCCCGCTCCCAGGGTGACGAGCAGAAGGCCCAGCAGTACGAGCAGTCGGCGCAGACCTTCGCGACCCAGCTGGTGACCGCGGAGCAGGGCGTCGAGGACCTCAAGACGCTGCACGACCAGTCGATCGGTGCCGCCGCACAGGCCAAGCAGGCCGTCGAGCGGAACTCGATGATGCTGCAGCAGAAGATCGCCGAGCGCACCAAGCTGCTCAGCCAGCTCGAGCAGGCCAAGATGCAGGAGCAGGCCGCGAAGTCGCTGCAGCAGATGAGCGAGCTGTCCGCGCCGCGCAACGCGCCCTCGCTCGACGAGGTCCGCGACAAGATCGAGAAGCGGTACGCCACCGCGCTCGGGTCCGCGGAGCTGGCCCAGAACTCGGTGCAGGGCCGGATGCTGGAGGTCCAGCAGTCGACCACCGACATGGCCGGCATGTCGCGGCTGGAGCAGATCCGGGCGTCGATGTCGGGGGCGCCGATCGCCGGGGGCCAGCAGGCCCCGCAGGTGGGCCAGGGGGAGCCGCAGCAGCAGCTGCCGTCCTCGCCGGCACCGGCCCAGCAGCAGCAGAACACCCAGAACCAGCAGCAGCCCGGCACCGCCTGAGCCGCTCGCCCGTTCCGCACCGTCCGCCGCGGTCCCGCCCCGGGACCGCGGCGGACGTGTGTCCGGGCCCGTCCGCCGGTGGCGCCCGTCGCAGCAGGGGTCAGCGGGTGCGGGCGGCGCCGGGTGGCGGTCGCCCGGGGGCACCGCGGCGCGGACCGGTGGCCCGGCGCACCGGGCGCGGGGACGGCCCCGTCTGGCAGCGCGGGCACCAGTAGGTGACCCGGGCCCGGTGGTCGTCGCCCTGGTCGGCGGTCCGGATGCGGGTCCCGCAGCGGCGGCACGGGCGTCCGGGCCGCTCGAACACCCAGTGCGCCTCGCCCGCGGCCAGCGAGCCGGTCGTCGTCTGCTCCGGGCGGTCCTTGTTCGACGACAGCAGCCGCCGCGACAGGTCGATGACCCCGGGCAGGTCGGGCACGTCGCGGACCGGCACCCAGGGCGTGAGCCCGAGCAGGAAGCAGATGTCGTTGCGGTAGAGGTTGCCGAGACCGGCCATGACCCGCTGCTCGAGCAGCACCAGCCCGAGCGGGTGGTCGGCCCGGGCGGTCATCCGGCGCAGCGCCTCGGCGTCGTGGCCGGGGCCCCAGTCCGGGTCGAGCAGGTCGGGCCCGAGATGCCCGACGAGGGTGTGCTCGTCGTCGGTGGGGAGCAGCTCCAGGTCGTGCAGGGCGAACCCGACGGCGACCCGGTCGGCGGTCTCCAGCACCGCGCGCGCCTCGTGCGCGACCCGGCGCCACCGCATGCCGGGCCGGTACAGGTGCCAGGAGCCGTCCATCCGGAAGTGGCTGTGCAGGCTGCGGCCGTCGTCGAAGCGGGTGAACAGGTGCTTGCCGACGGAGACGACGCCGGTCACGGTCAGCCCGGCCAGGTCGTGCTCGGCCAGGCGCGGGTGGCGCAGCTCGCCGCGCAGCAGCTCGTGCCCGGACAGCGCGGTGTGCAGCCGCTTGCCGGCCAGGTACACGGTGTCTCCCTCGGGCACGACCGCGACGCTACCCGGGCGGGCCCGGACCGGCCCGGGCCCGGCCGACGGCTCAGTCGACGACGAGCGTCCGCAGCTGCGGCCACACCTGCGACCACGGGTGCGTCATGCCCTCGCCCAGCCAGATGCGGTTGCCGTCGCCGAGGTCGGTGACCGGTCGCAGTTCCACCCCGGTGGGGGTGAGCAGGCCGGGGTCCCTGCCGAGGAAGATCACGACGTCGTGGTCGTCCGGGGGCGGGTCGAAGTAGCCGTAGCTGCGGTTGCCGCTGTACCCGGGCGGCAGGCCGAGCGCGGGGTCGGCGGTGTCGACGTAGGCGGCGTAGATGTACGAGCCGCCCATCACGACGGCGCGGTCCCGCTGGTCCGGGGGCAGCCCGTCGCGGACGCGGGCGACCTCGCCGACGATCCGCTCCGGCACGGCGGGGTCGGCCGCCCCGGCGCTCGCGGACAGCATCGCCGCGGCGAGGGCGACCGACAGCACCCCCGCCGGCCACGCCACCCAGGACCACCGCCGTCGCCCGGTCCCGCGCCGCTCCTGGAACCACACCGCCCCGAGCGCGGCGACGGCGCCGTGCAGACCGCACAGGTAGTAGGCACGCCCCACGGTCACCGCGAACACGATCCACAGCACGAGGAAGGTCACCGCGACGAAGCGGTACGGCCGCAGCCGCGGTGTCGTGAACGCCGCGACCACCCCGACCACGACGAGCACGGTGCCGAGCAGCCCGGCCAGCATCAGCATCGCCACCGCGTTGGGGCCCGGCCCGCCGAACAGGACCGACTCCTGCGCGACGACCGAGGTCATGCGCAGCTGCGGCCAGCCGTGCACGGCCTGCCACACGAGCGTCGGCGCCGCGATGAGCGCACCGACCAGCGCGGCCCACCAGAACGCGGGCCGCCGCAGCATCGCCCGCGGCCCGGCCACGCCGATCGCGAGGACCAGCACCGCGCCCAGCAGGATGACCTGGAACTTCGTCAGCGCGGCCAGGCCGAGCAGCGGGCCGACGGCGAGGAGCAGCCGGTCGTCGCGGACCCGGGTCCAGCGCACCAGCAGCCACAGCAGCAGCGCCCACTGCAGCGGCTCCAGCGAGTACGGCGTCAGGAAGTGCCCGAACAGCGTCACCCACAGCCCGGTGGCCTGGGCGAGCGCGGTGAGGACCTGGGCGCGGCGGTCGCCACCCAGCTCACGGGCGATCAGCGCGGCGACGACGACCGCGCCCGCCGTCGCCAGCGACGGCACGATCCGCAGCACCCCGTTCACCCCGGGCGCGAGGACGTCGGCGAGCCCGGCCAGCGCCGGTGCGACCGGGGGCTGGTCGGCCGACCCCCAGTCGAGGTGGTGCCGTCCGATCGCCAGCATCAGCGCCTCGTCGAACCAGTACCCGCGCCCCAGCGCCCCCATGACGAGGTGCACGACGGCCACCACTCCGGCGACGATCCCGACGGGCAGCCGCGCGAGCGGCGGAACGGTCGCGGGTGCGGCGTCGGAGTCCCGGACCGTGGTCGACGACGTCATGTGTCCCCCCGAGCGACGACGGGCACCGGCGGTCCCGGGCCCGGCGCCATCAGACCCCGGCTGGTCCGTCCGGCGCAGCGGGCATCGGGCGGTGGACGATCGACTTCGGTCTACCGACGGTCCACCCTCCGGTCAGTCGCGCGGGGCGCTGCGGGCGATCCGCAGTGCCCACAGCACCAGCGGGACCTGCAGCGGCAGCCGTCCCCAGCCGATCGCCCGGTACAGCGGGTCCTTGCGGTTCCAGTGCAGCGCCATCGACACGTTCGCCGGGAACACCGCCGCGAACAGCGCTGCCGCGGCCCAGCCGCCCGCGCGCCGGGTCCGCGGGTGCGCGACCGCCGCGGCGACGGCGCCCTCGGCCGCCCCGGAGGCGTAGGTCCAGAACCGGGGCTCCCCGGGCAGGCTGCGCGGCACGATCGAGTCGAACGGCTCGGGCCGCACCACGTGCAGGACGGCGGCGGTGCCGAGCAGCCCCGCGAGCCCGAGAGCGAGACGCCGGTCGCGGGACGGGGTGCCGGGGGAGCGACGGATCATGACGGCGATGGTGCCACCCGGTACGGGCGGCGGCCGGGCCCCCCGGTGCGGCGGGCGTCACGGTCGGCGCCAGGTGCGCGCGGGGGAGGATCGGCACCGTGGCCCTCCGGACGGCGGACCGGTGCCGCCCGGAGGATCGACACGTGGCGCAGGGACGGGCGGACCGGTGCCCGCCCGGTGGGGTGCGGCGGTACCGGAGATCGCGGCGGGCCGGTGGGGCTCGCGGCAGGGGGAGGGCGCGGTGACGGGCGGCGTGGACGGGCACGGCCGGGCGCTCGCGCTGTGCCTGCCGTTCGCGCTGTGCCGGCGGCTCGCGCTGTGCGGGGCGCTCGCCGTCGCGGCGGTGCTGCTCGCCGGGTGCGCGACCGTCCCCACCCCCGGGGCACCGGACCCCGGTGCCGTGGACACGTCCGCGCCGGCGGGTGCGACCGGCCTCCGCCGCGCGTTCCCGGCCGGGGCGGGTGCGGACTACCAGCTCGGCGGCGCCTACCCGCCCCCGCCGGGCACCGGGATCGTCGTGCGCGACAGCACCGCGGATCCTGCCCCCGGTACCTGGTCGGTCTGCTACGTCAACGCCTTCCAGACCCAGCCGCAGGACCGGGAGCGGTGGCTGCGCGAGCACCCAGACCTCGTCCTGCGCGGCGGCGACCGCGAGCCCGTCGCCGACCCCGGGTGGCCCGACGAGCTGCTGCTCGACATCTCCACCCCGCAGCGTCGTGCGGGCGTCGCCGAGGTCGTCACCCGTGTCGTCGACCGCTGCGCCGCCGCCGGGTTCGACGCCGTGGAGCTCGACAACCTGGACTCGTGGACCCGGTCCGGCGGGGCGTTCACCGCCGACGACGCCGAGGCCCTCGCGGTCGACCTCGCCGGGGTCGTCCACGCGCGGGGCCTCGCCGTCGGGCAGAAGAACGCCACCGACCTGCTCGACCGGCTGCCCGCGCGCGGCTACGACTTCGCCGTCGCCGAGGAGTGCGTCGCGTTCGACGAGTGCGGCGCCTTCACCGCCGCCTATGGGGACCGTGTCCTCGACGTCGAGTACGTCGACGGCCCGGACGCCGATCCCGCCGCCTGCGGGGACCCGGGCCGGCGTCCGCGGACGACGGTCGTCCGCGACCGGCTGCTGGTCCCCGCGGGCGATCCCGGATACGTCCACCGGGCCTGCTGACCGGCCCTCCGCCCGGGGCGGCCGTCAGCCGATCGGCTCCGGGAGCCGGTCGACCTCGTAGGCCAGGCCGATCGTGTCGCCGCTGGCCGGGTCGTGCAGCTCCACCCGCCAGGCGTCGGCGAACTGGTCGACACCCGACCTCATCGCGACGGTCCCCGACAGCAAGACGGTGCCGGGCACCAGCCAGCCGCGCTCGCGCAGCAGGTCGACCCAGTACCCGGGCGGGAGCAGGGCGGCCAGCGTCGCGTCCTGCACGAGCTCCTCGGTGCCGTCGTGGTCGCCGCCGTGACGGACCCACGCGCGCAGGGTGATGTCGTCGAGCCGGTCGGCGACCTCCGACAGCCGCCAGGCCTTCCGGCCCAGGACGTCGAGACCCGCGTTCTTGCTCCACGCGACGCCGTGCACCTCCAGAGCGCGGTCGGTGTGGTCGCAGGCGACGGTCAGCAGCGGGTCGGTGACGTCGTCGCCGACGACCAGCGCCCACTCCGCCTCGCCGGAGGTCCGGTCGTGCTGGGCGGGGACCCGGTCGGTCTGCGACGCCAGGTACGGCGAGACCGGGTACAGCGCCGGCACCGTGTCCGGGGCCGGCACGCCCAGCTCGGCCAGCTCGGCGACGTGCGCGGCGACCTCCTCCTGGGCACGTCCGGCGTACCCGGCGTTGAAGACCCGGTGGACCTCCACCGAGCGGGTGCTGCCGTCGGGCAGGGCCAGTTCGAGCGTCACGGGGGACCTCCGTCAGATGTGTACGTCGCGTAACCGATGTGCACGAGGGTTGCGCACACACTGTGTATACAGCAAGTATGAGCCCCGTCCCACCGACCACCTCCGACCCCGGGAGCCCGCGATGACCTCGCCGTCCGCCTCCTCGTCACCACCGGTCGACCGCCGTGACCTGCGCAAGGCGTTCGTCGCGAGCCTCACCGGCACCTCGCTCGAGTGGTACGACTTCGCCGTCTACTCCGCGGCGGCCGCACTGGTGTTCCCGGTGCTGTTCTTCCCGGCCGCGGACCCGGTCACCGGTCTGCTGCTCGCGTTCTCGACCTACGCCGTCGGCTACGTCTCGCGCCCGCTCGGCGGTGTCGTGTTCGGCAGGCTCGGCGATGTCATCGGCCGCAAGCAGGTCCTGGTCATCACGCTCGTGCTGATCGGCGTCGCGACGTTCCTCATCGGTCTGCTGCCGACCTACGGCACGATCGGCGTCGCCGCCCCGGTGCTGCTGGTGCTGCTGCGCTTCGCCCAGGGCGTCGGCGTCGGCGGGGAGTGGGGCGGCGCGGTCCTGCTCTCCAGCGAGTTCGGCGAGCCGCGCCGGCGCGGGTTCTGGGCCTCGGCGGCCCAGGTCGGCCCGCCCGCGGGCAACCTGCTGTCCAACGGCGTCCTGGCCCTGCTCACCCTGCTGCTGACCGACCAGCAGTTCCTGGACTGGGGCTGGCGGCTGGCGTTCCTGCTGTCGGCGGTACTGGTGGCGTTCGGGCTGTGGATCCGGCTCAAGCTGGAGGACACCCCGGTCTTCCGCGCGATCGCCGAGTCCGGCGACCGGCCGTCGGCGCCGGTGCGTGAGGTGTTCACCGCCGAGCGCCGCCCGCTGCTCGCCGGGATCCTCAGCCGGATCGGGCCGGACGTCAGCTACGCCCTGTTCACCGTCTTCGTGCTGACCTTCGCCACCACCCAGCTCGGGTTCTCCCGGTCGGAGGTGCTCGGCGCGATCCTGATCGGCTCGGCGCTGCAGCTGCCCTCGATCCCGCTGGCCGGCGCGCTCACCGACCGGTTCAACCGGCGCCTCGTCTACGGCGTCGCCGCGATCGGGGGAGCGGTGTGGCCGTTCGTCTTCTTCCCGATGATCTCGGGCGGCTCGTTCGCGCTGCTCGTCGTCGGCATCGTCGTCGGGCTCGCGCTGCACTCGTTCATGTACGGCCCGCAGGCCGCGTTCGTCACCGAACAGTTCTCACCGCGGCTGCGCTACACCGGCAGCTCGCTGGCCTACACGATCGCCGGCGTCGTCGGCGGCGCGGTCGCGCCGCTGGCGTTCACCGCGCTGTCCGGCGGGTCGGGCAACTGGGTGCCGGTCGCGACCTACCTGGCAGTCGCCTGCGCGCTGACCGTCGTCGGGCTGCTCATCGGCCGCGACCCGGACCACGAGGAGGACGAGGCCTACCTCGCCCTCACGCCCTGAGCAGCACGCGCAGGGTCAGCTGCAGGTGCTCGTCGATCGCCTTCGCCGCCGCGTCGGGATCGTCGCCGGCCAGCGCCTCGACGATCCGGCCGTGCTCGGTGCAGACCGCCTGCCGCCGGTCCTCGGTCCGGAACAGCGCGGTCACGCCGACCCGGCGCTGGCGCACCCGCAGCCCGGCGTAGGTCCGCGAGAGCAGCGCGTTCCCGGTGGCGTCGACGAGCGCCTGGTGGAAGACCATGTCGAGCTCGATGAACTCGGCCGGGTCCCCGCCGGCGCCGGCGAGCTCGCGCTGCCGGTCCAGGGCCGCGTTCATCGCCTCGAACGGGACGCCGCAGGCGTCCATCGCCGCGCGCGCGGCATGCTGCTCCAGGACCCCGCGCAGCTCCATCAGCTCGGAGATCTGCCGGCCGGTCAACGGTGGCACGTAGGCGCCGCGACCGGGCAACATCTCGACCAGGCCGTCGGCCACGAGCAGCAGCAACGCCTCACGGACGGGCGTGCGCGACACCCCGATCCGGCCGGCGAGCTCGTTCTCGTTGAGGAACGTGCCCTGCACCTGCGGATCGACCAGGACGGTCTCGCGCAGGTAGTGCAACGCGCGCTCGCGACCGGACTCCCGTGACGTCGGCATACGACACGTATACACCGAACCACCCCAGGAGAACGCATGCGGATCGCCCTCGTCCAGATCGCCGCCACCACCGACCCGGCGGAGAACCTCGCCCTGGTCGCCGACGGCGTCGCCGACGCGGCCGCCCGGGGCGCGCGGCTGGTCGTGTTCCCCGAGGCCACCCAGTGCCGCTTCGGGGTGCCGCTCGGCCCGGTCGCCGAGCCCCTCGACGGCCCCTGGGCGTCCCGGGTCCGCGAGCTCGCCGCCGCCGCGGGCGTCATCGTGGTCGCCGGGATGTTCACCCCCGCCGACGACGGCCGCGTCCGCAACACCCTGCTCGTCACCGGGCCCGGTGTGGAGGAGCACTACGACAAGATCCACCTGTTCGACGCGTTCGGGTTCGCCGAGTCCGACACGGTCGCCCCGGGGGACCAGCCGGTCACGGTCACCGTCGACGGTGTGAGGGTCGGCCTCGCGACCTGCTACGACCTGCGGTTCGCGGGCCTGTTCCAGACCCTCGGCGACGCCGGGGCGCAGGTCGTCGTCGTGCCCGCGTCCTGGGGCGCGGGGCCGGGCAAGCGTGAGCAGTGGGAGCTGCTGGTGCGCGCCAGGGCCCTCGACACGACGGCCTTCGTGGCGGCCTGCGACCAGGCGGACCCGGAGGCGGCGGGACGTCCGGTCCCCGGTGGCGCCCCGACCGGGATCGGGATGAGCGCGGTCGCCGGTCCGACCGGCTCGCTCGTCGCGGCGCTCGACGCCGCGCCGGGGACCCTGGTCGTGGACCTCGACCTCGACGCGGTGACCGCGGCCCGCCGGGCGGTCCCGGTCCTGGCCAACCGTCGGTACTGACCCCGGTGCGTGATGTCGCCGGTCAGGCCCGCAGCCGCAGCCCCTTCGGCGTCACCCGGAACCCGGCCTCGGTGAGCACCTCGGACAGCGCCGAGACCAGCGAGTCCTGCCCGTCGGCCCGCTCCACGGCGAGCGACCCGAGCCAGCCCTCGTGCACCGCCCCGGCGAGCGACTCGGCCCCGGCGCGCAGCTCGTCGCGGTCCTCGGTGAACGACAGCAGCGACTTCCCGCCGCGCTCGACGTAGAGCGCGGGCGCCCCGTCGACCAGGGTGACCAGGGCGCCGGCCTTGCGACCGGGGCGGTGCCGGGTCTCGCCGGTCGTGTCCGGCCAGGGCAGGGCCGCGCCGTAGGGCTGGGCGGGGTCGGTGGCGGCGAGCACCACCCGGGACAGCTCGCGCCACGCCTCACGCGGCGCCTGCGGGCGGCGACCGGCGCCGCCGTCGAACTCGCCGTGGCGGCCCGCGCCGCCGAGCCTGCCCAGGCCGCCGCGCAGGTCGTCGGGTACCCCCGCGTACGGGTCGTCGCCCCCCGGGAACCCGGCCACGTCGCCGGAGAGGTCGTCGGGCAGGGGCTCGCCGTCCACGGTCGGGTCGGCGGACCCGGCGCGGTCGGTGGGATCGGCGACGACCGCGCCCGGCCCGGCACCGAGGCGGCGCGGACCGGTCGGCTGGGCGGGGGACGGGCCGCCGTCGGTCCCGGCGAGGGCCCGGACCCGGTCGATCGCGCCCGGCACCGCGAACTGCGCCGCGCCCAGCCCCTCGACGATGTAGCCGCGCCGGCACCGGCCGGACTCCTCCATCGCCCGGAGCACCTTGTAGACCGCGGCGAACCCGCCGGTGACCCGCTCGGTGCCCAGCGCGCCCCGGGTCAGCACGCCGTGGCGCTCCAGGAACGCCTCCGCGGCCGCGTGCGCACGACGGGTCGCGTCGGGCTCGCGCGGCACGGCCACCGACCAGCGCCCGCCGACCGACGGCGGCCCGGTCCGGCTGGGCATCGACGGCCGCCCCGCACGCAGCTGCGCGTAGCGCCCGCGGGCCGGCCGCCGCGCGGTGCGGTGCGCCCCGCCCTGACGCCCGGACGCGCCACGCCGCCCACCGCCCCCGGACAGCCGGGCCCGCAGCGGGCCGAGCGTGTCGTTGGTGAGCGCACCCGCCCAGACCAGGTCCCAGACGGCGGCGACGACGTCGTCGTCGGAGGGGGCCGGTTCGTCCTGCTCCTTCAGCAGCACCCCGGCACGGGTCGCGAGCTCGCGGAAGAACAGCGCACCGCCCCCGGAGTCCGGTGCGGCCTCCGGATCGGTCAGCGCGGCCAGGTCGGTCAGCCCGAGCGCGGCCAGCACCGCGGTGTGCAGCGGGGTGCCCGCGGTGTCCAGGTCGGGGGCGGGCAGCAGCAGGTCCGCCACGTCGGCGGGGGCCAGCGCCAGCCAGCCGTCCTGCCCGGACAGCGCTCCGCACCCGACCCAGGTCACCTCACCGGCGGCGGTCAGCTCGTCGAGCAGCGCGGGGGTGTAGCCCGGCAGCCGGGCCGGCAGCACCAGCGACTCGACCGCGCTCGCCGGCAGCGGCGCCCCGGCGAGCTGCTCGACCACACCGAGCACGTCCTCGGCACCCGGTGCGCGGCGCACCCGGCCGCGCCGCTCGGAGCCCGACCGCACCTGGACGCCCTGCCACTGCGGCAGGAACCGCCCGAGGGCGCGCTGCTCGACGGGCTCGACCTCGTGCCGCAGCTTCGCCAGCGACGCGCGCCGCAGCCGGCGCAGCACCTCGGCGTCGCAGTACTCCAGCTCGCCGCCGGAACCGGCGGGCACCGACGCCTGCGGGCGCAGCTCGCCCTTCATCAGCCGACCGATGCCGGTCAGCCGCTCCAGCACCCCGGTGACCACGGCCACGCCGAGCCCGAAGCGGCGGGCGAGCTCGGCGGCGGTGAACGGCCCGTGCGTGCGCGCCCAGCGCAGCACGAGATCCCCGAGCGGGTCGGGCACCGGCTCGGTGAACGCCTCCGGCACCCCGACCGGCAGCGCCGTGCCCAGCGCGTCCCGGATGCGGCCGGCGTCCTCGATCGCGATGAACCGTTCCTCGCCGGCGATCCGCACCCGCAGCGCCCGGCGGTCGCGCTCCAGCTGCGCCAGCCAGGCCGGGTCGACGCCGCGGGCCCGCCCGTCGGCCTCGGACAGGTCACCGACGAAGCGGAGCAGGTCCGCGGCGCCCTCCATGTCACGGGCGTGCCGGTCCGGGTCGGTGCGCTGCAGCTGGCCCTCGATCTCGGCCAGCATCTCCGGGTCGAGCAGCTCCCGGATCGCCTCGGAGCCGAGCAGCTCCGCCAGCAGGGTCGAGTCCAGCGACAGCGCGGCCGCGCGGCGCTCGGCCAGCGGCGCGTCGGCCTCGTAGAGGAACATCCCGACGTAGCCGAACAGCAGGCTGCGCGCGAACGGCGACGGCTGCGACGACTCGACCTCGGCGACCTTCACCTTCCGCGAGGCGACGTCGCCCATCAGCTCGCGGAGCCCGGGCAGGTCGTAGACGTCCTGCACGCACTCCCGCATCGCCTCCAGGGTGATCGGGAACTGCTCGAACTTGCCCGCCACGCTCAGCAGCTGCGCCGACTTCTGACGCTGCTGCCACAGCGGGCTGCGGCGGCGCGGGTCGCGGCGGGGCAGCAGCAGCGCCCGCGCGGCGCACTCCCGGAACCGCGACGCGTACAGCGCCGAGTTCCCCAGCTCCGCGACGACGATCTGCTCGATCTCGCCCGGCTCCAGCAGCACGTCCTCGGCGCTCGGGACGACCTCGGTGCCGTTGTCGTCGACCGCGTCCGGCAGGCGCAGCACGATCCCGTCGTCGGCGCCCGACGCGCTCACCTCGACCCCGCGGCGCTCCCGCATCCGGGCCGCGATCGCCAGCGCCCACGGCCCGTTGACCTGCGCCCCGAACGGCGAGTGCACGACGAGGCGCCAGTCGCCCAGCTCGTCGCGGAACCGCTCGACCAGGATCGTGCGGTCGCTCGGCACGTGCCGGGTCGCCTCGCGCTGCTCGCGCAGGTAGGACAGCAGGTTGTCGCAGGCCCACTCGTCGAGCCCGGCCGCGGTGGCGCGCTCGCGGGCGTCGGCGTCGGCCAGCCCGGACATCTCGCGCACGAACGCGCCGACGGCCCGGCCCAGCTCCAGCGGCCGCCCGATCGACTCGCCCTTCCAGAACGGCATCCGGGCGGGCACCCCCGGCGCCGGGGTGACGATCACGCGGTCGTGGGTGATGTCCTCGACCCGCCACGACGAGGTCCCCAGCAGGAACGTGTCCCCGACGCGGGACTCGTAGACCATCTCCTCGTCGAGCTCACCGACCCGCGAGCCGGCGCCGTCCGCGCCGCCCGGGGTCATCACGGTGAACAGGCCGCGGTCGGGGATGGTGCCGCCGGAGGTGACGGCCAGGCGCTGCGCGCCCGGGCGGCCGCGCAGCTCGTCGGTGACCCGGTCCCAGGTGATGCGGGCGCGCAGCTCGCCGAACTCCTCGGACGGGTAGCGCCCGGCCAGCATGTCCAGCACCGAGTGCAGCGCGGAGTCCGGCAGCGCCGCGAACGGGGCCGCCCGGCGGATCGTCGCGGCGAGGTCGGACAGCTGCCACGACTCCATCGCGACCATCGCGACGATCTGCTGGGCCAGCACGTCGAGCGGGTTGCGGGGGTAGCGCGTGGACTCGATCGACCCGGTCGTCATCCGTTCGGCGACGACGGTGCAGGACACGAGGTCCCCGCGGTACTTCGGGAACACCACGCCCTCGGACACCGCGCCCACCTGGTGCCCGGCACGCCCGACCCGCTGCAGCCCGGACGCGACCGACGGCGGCGCCTCGACCTGCACGACCAGGTCGACGGCGCCCATGTCGATGCCCAGCTCCAGGCTGGAGGTCGCGACGACGCACGGCAGCACGCCGGACTTCAGCTCCTCCTCGACCAGGGTCCGCTGGTCGCGCGACATCGAGCCGTGGTGGGCCTTGGCCACCGTCGGCGCGGCCCCGCCGCCCACCCCGGACTGCCCGACCGCCTCGGCCGGGAACGCACCCGGGGCGTCGGCGTCGAGGTCCGCGGCCTCCTCCAGGGCGGCGGCCTCCTGCTCCGCGGCGAGCTCGTTGAGCCGGGAGGTCAGCCGCTCGGCGAGCCGGCGCGAGTTGGAGAACACGATCGTCGAACGGTGCTCGCGCACCAGGCCGAGCAGCCGCTCCTCGACGGCGGGCCAGATCGAGGGCTTGCGCGCCGTGCCCGCGGCGGACCCGACGACCTCCTCGTCGGTGCTGCCCGGGGCGGGCCGCTCGTCGAGCGCGGCCAGGTCGGGCACCGGGACCTGCACCTCGACCCGGATCGTCTTGGGGATCGCGGGCTGCACGACCTCGACCGGGCGGGTGCCGGACAGGAACGTCGAGACCTCGTCCACCGGGCGCACGGTCGCCGAGAGCCCGATCCGCTGCGGGGTGGCCTCGGTGATCTCCTCGAGGCGCTCCAGCGACACCGCCAGGTGCGCCCCCCGCTTCGTCCCGGCGACGGCGTGCACCTCGTCGAGGATCACGGTCGTCACCCCGCGCAGCGACTCCCGCGCGGCCGAGGTGAGCAGCAGGAACAGCGACTCCGGGGTGGTCACCAGCACGTCCGGCGGGGTGCGCTGGAACTGGCGCCGCTCGTCGGCCGGGGTGTCGCCGGTGCGCATCCCGACGGTGATGTCGGGGACCGGCTCGTCGAGCCGCTGCGCGGCCTGGCGGATGCCGGTCAGCGGCGAGCGCAGGTTGCGCTGCACGTCGACGGCGAGGGCCTTGAGCGGTGAGACGTAGAGGACCCGGCAGCGGTGCTTCGGCTCGGCGGGCGGCGGGGTGGCGGCGAGCCGGTCCAACGCCCACAGGAACGCGGCGAGGGTCTTGCCGGACCCGGTCGGCGCGACGACGAGCGCGTTGCGCCCGGCCTGCGCCGCGGACCAGGCGCCCTCCTGGGCCGCCGTGGGCGCGGCGAAGGCCCCCTCGAACCACTGGCGGGTGGCAGGGGAGAAGCCCTCGAGTGCGGTCACGCCGACCATCATGCGGGTGGGGTCCGACAGTCACCCGTCGAGCGCCCGTCGGACCGGGCGTGACCTGCGACGTCAGCGGGCGGCGTCGGCCCTCGTGCGGGGCCAGACCTCCGCGGTGTCCTCGGCCGGGAACTCGGCGACGACCGCCGCGACCGTCCAGACCATCGACGCCAGGAAGTCCACGCCCAGCGCGTCGACGTAGTGCGAGGTCTCGCGGGCGTCGGCCGGGTCGACGAGCGGGGCGACCGTGTAGCGGGCCCGGGCCGCGTAGCGCGGGCCCAGGTTGCTCCCGATCCAGGCCAGTGCCCGCTCGGAGCGGTCGTCGTGGTCGGCGAGCGCGGTGCGGGCGGCGTCGTACCAGTCGGCCAGCACCAGGAAGGCCAGCGACCAGCCGGGCGGGGTGGCGTCCGGCGGCATGTCCCGGTCGACCGCGGTCAGCCGGCGCACGGCGAACCGGGCCGGGTCGGGCCCCGGCGTGGCGAGGGTCTCGCGCACCGCTCCGGCCAGCACGTCGGAGACCATGCGGTAGGCGTTCTGCAGCTCCGCGTCGTCCGTGCCCGCCGACCTGCGTGTGTTCGGGGTCGTGCCCGCCATGTCCACCGTCCTCCGCTCGTGTGGCCGGGCCGGAGCGTAACGCCCTGGCGCGCGGCGGCCGTCGCACGGCAGCATCCGTCCGTGACCGCCGCACCCGACGCCGTCTCCCCGCCGCAGGACCCCGCCCAGCCCCGCCTGCTGGCGGTGCTCGCGATCGGGCAGGTGCTCGGTGGGACGGCCGTCGCGACCTCGATCGCGGCGAGCTCGCTGGTCGCCTCCCGGCTGTCCGGCTCGCCCGCGGTCGGTGGCGTCGCGTCGACGGCGAGCGTGCTGGGCGCGGCGGGTGCGGCCGCCGTCGTCGCACGGGTGGCCCAGGCCCGGGGACGGCGTCCCGCGCTGGTCGGCGGTCATCTGGTGGGGCTGCTCGGCGCGGTCGGTGCCGTCGTCGCGGCCACGACCGGCTCGGTGGTGCTGCTGCTGGTGTCGTTGCTGCTGGTGGGCTCGGGGACGGCGGTCGGGCTCGCCGCGCGCTACGCCGCCACCGACCTGGCCGCGCCGGTGCGGGCCGGCCGCGCGCTCGCGCTGGTGGTGTGGGCGACGACGGTCGGTGCGGTCGCCGGGCCGAACCTGCTCGGTCCGCTGGACGCCGTGGCCGTGTCGGTCGGGCTGCCCGGTGTCGCCGGTCCGTACCTGCTCTGCGCGGTCGCGTTCGCCCTGGCGGCCCTGACCGGGTGGCTGGGTCTGCGGCCCGACCCGCTGCTGCGGGCCCGGGAGCGCGCGGGCACCCCGGCCATCGCGCCGGGGGCCACGGCGGTGCGGCCGTGGGCGGTGCTGCGGGCCTCGCGCCCCGCGCTGCTCGGCGCGGTCGGCATCGTGCTCGGGCACGCGGTGATGGTCGGGCTGATGTCGATGACCCCGGTGCACATGGACCACGGCGGCGCGGCGCTGTCGGTCGTCGGGCTGGTGATCAGCCTGCACATCGCGGGGATGTACGCGCTCAGCCCGCTGTTCGGGTGGCTCGCCGACCGGCTCGGACCGGCGCGGGTGCTGGCCGGTGCCGGGGTGCTGCTGCCGCTGGCGGGGGTGGTCTGCGCCCTCGCCGCGCCGACCGCGACCGGCCTGCTGTCGGTAGGCCTGGTGCTGCTCGGCCTGGGCTGGTCGGCAGCGGTGGTGGGCGGGTCGGCGCAGCTCACGGCGTCGCTGGCGGTGGCCGACCGGCCGCGGGTGCAGGGCTCGGTGGACGTGGCGATGAACCTGGCCGGCGCCGCCGCCGGGATCGTGGCCGGGGTGCTCGTGACGGTGTCGTCCTACGCGCTGCTCGGCGCGCTGGTGGTCGTGGCGACGGTGCCGTTCCTGCTGGTGGCCGCGCGCGCGGCCCGCACGGGACGCCCGGCGGCCGGCTGAGCGGGACCCTCAGCGACGGCGCTGGTGGAGCCACCAGCGCACCAGCACGACCAGCGCGGACAGCAGAGCGAGCAGCGACACGACCTGCCACGCCAGCGGCGACCCGATGCCGGTCGTCGCGAGGACCTCGTCGGCGACGTCGACCGGGACGGTGGCGAGCAGTTCGGACATATCACCCAGGCTACCGGCTCCGGGCCGTCATCGGGCGGACACCGCACGGAACGGGTGACCCGTCTACCCTCGCGGGCGTGCGACTGAGCCACTTCCGGGAACTGATGGAGGGCGAGTTCGGGCCGGTGCGGGCGGCGTCGCTGGCCCGTGACCACGTCTTCGCCGACCTCGGCGGCCGGACCGTCGAGCAGGCGATCGAGGCGGGTCTCGACCTGCGCCGGGTCTGGCGCGCGGTCTGCGCGGCCTACGAGGTCCCACCCGCACGGCGGTAGCGGCGCCCCGGGCGGTCGTGGTGACCGCTCGGCTCCCGTGGGTGCCCGGTCGGCGTGTCGCGGTGTCGGATCGAACGCGTGTTCGTCTACGGTTCCGGCAGGGCTCGCGGTACCGGTCCTGCGGCGCGGTGTCGGACGAGTTGTCCACAGGCGCCGATCCGGGCCCGTAACTGTCAGGGGTACCCCATACCGTTGTGGTGTGCCTCCCCGAAAGACACCAGCAGGACCCGATCGTCGACCACCAGCGAGGAGTCAAGAGATGTCCGCTCCGGACCGCGGCAAGGCGCTCGAACTCGCCCTCGCCCAGATCGAGAAGAACCACGGCAAGGGATCGGTGATGCGCCTGGGCGACCAGGCCCGCGTCCCGATCAGTGCCATCTCCACGGGCTCCATCGCGCTCGACGTCGCGCTCGGCGTCGGGGGCATCCCGCGCGGCCGCGTCGTCGAGATCTACGGCCCGGAGTCCAGCGGTAAGACGACCGTCGCGCTGCACTGCGTGGCGAGCGCGCAGGCCGCGGGCGGTGTCGCGGCGTTCATCGACGCCGAGCACGCGCTCGACCCGGAGTACGCCAAGGCGCTCGGTGTCGACACCGACGACCTGCTGGTCTCCCAGCCGGACACCGGTGAGCAGGCGCTGGAGATCGCGGACATGCTGATCCGCTCCGGCGCGCTCGACATCATCGTCATCGACTCGGTGGCTGCGCTCGTGCCGCGCGCCGAGATCGAGGGCGAGATGGGCGACAGCCACGTCGGTCTGCAGGCCCGGCTGATGAGCCAGGCGCTGCGGAAGATCACCGGTGCGCTCAGCAACTCCGGCACCACCGCGATCTTCATCAACCAGCTGCGCGAGAAGATCGGCGTGATGTTCGGGTCCCCGGAGACCACGACCGGTGGTAAGGCGCTGAAGTTCTACGCGTCGGTCCGTATGGACATCCGCCGCATCGAGACCCTGAAGGACGGCACCGACATGGTCGGCAGCCGGACCCGGGTCAAGGTCGTGAAGAACAAGGTGGCCCCGCCGTTCAAGCAGGCGGAGTTCGACGTGCTCTACGGCGTCGGCATCTCCAAGGAGGGTTCGCTGATCGACGTGGGCGTCGAGCAGGGGATCATCCGCAAGTCCGGTGCCTGGTACACCTACGAGGGCGACCAGATGGGGCAGGGCAAGGAGAACGCCCGCAAGTTCCTCAAGGAGAACCCGGACGTCGCCGCCGAGGTCGAGAAGCGCATCAAGGAGAAGCTGGGGATCGGCGCCGTCGTCGACGCCGAGGAGACCAGCCCGGTCGAGCCCCTCCCGGCCCCGGTCGACTTCTGAGCGTGACCGGCGAGCGCGACGGGTCCGGAGGCACGTCCGGACGGGACGGTGCGGAGCCGACCAGGCCCCGCACCGTCCCGCTCGACGACCTGTTCGGCGTGACCCCGTCGGTCACCGACGAGCAGGATCCGCCCGCGGTCCGGACCGCCGACCCGACCGGCGGTGGGCCGGACGAGTCCGGCGCCGAGCCCCCGGCCGTCCCCGGCTGGGACACCAGCCCCCACCAGGTCTCGTTCGCCGCGCTGAGCGGCGCCGACGAGGCCCCCACGACGGCGACCGACCCGCCGGCGGCCTGGTCCACGGGCCCCGCGGCGGACGGCGCGACAGACGAGGCGGCGGCCCCCGCCCCGGTCCGCAGACTGACCCTCGACGGCCCCGACTCCGGCCCCGACCCTGCTTCCGGCGGGAGTGCCGACGACGGCGTCGACGATGCAGGACCCGGCTCGCCCCGTGTGGTCTCCTTCGAGGAGCTGTCCGGACGGGGCGCTCGCCGCAGCGGACCCCGTCGCGACCGCGCGACCCCGCGTCGGCGTCCGGCCGCCGCGGCAGGCCCGACCGACCCGGACGCCGCGGCCGCCGCGCCCGAGGGCACCGGGCCGGACCCGGTCGAGGAGAGCACCACCCCCCGTGGCCGGCGCCGCGGAGAGGGCCGTGGCCGGGGGAGACGCCGGGGCGAGGACGCCACCTCACGCGTCGAGACACCGCAGGAGCAGGAGACCCGCGCCCGCGACATCTGCCTGCGCCTGCTCACCGACCGCGCCCGCACGGTCAAGGAGCTCGGCGACGCGCTGCGCCGCAAGGAGATCCCCGACGAGGTCGCGCACCGCGTCCTCGAGCGGTTCGACGAGGTCGGACTCGTCGACGACCAGGCCTTCGCCGAGCAGTGGGTCCGGTCCCGGCACCGCCACCGCGGCCTCGGCAAACGGGCGATCGCGATGGAGCTGCACCGCAAGGGCGTCGACCGCGAGATCGCCGACGAGGCGCTCACCGGCATCGACGACGACTCCGAACGCGACCGGGCCCGCGAGCTCGTCGTACGGCGGCTGCGGAGCCTGCCCGTCGGGAGTCGCGAGGAGCGGCAGTCCAGCGCCCGCAAGCTGGTCGGCATGCTCGCGCGCAAGGGCTACGGGCCCGGGGTCGCCTACGGGGTGGTCAAGGAGGAGATCGCCGCCGCCGGTGCGGAGGCCGACGAGTTGGGCGAGGCCCCGCCCGAGGACTGACCCGTCCCGGGCGGGACCCGCCGCCCGGTCACGACCGCAGGTACCAGGCGAACCAGTCCCGCATCGTCGGCGCGAGGTAGTGGGTGGGCGGCACCTGCTCGGCCGGGAACAGCGCGAACCCCTGCGGGGCGTGCCCGGGCCGGTCGTGGAAGTAGGTCCCGCTGACCCAGGCCGGGTTGATGTCCAGCTCCATGCCGCGGACCACGCCGGCGTCGGCGAGCAGCCTGCCCAGCGTGCACACCGACAGCGCCGGTCCGGCGACGTACACCTCGGTGCCGTCGGCGGTCACGCCGAAACCGGACCGGTGGACGAACGCGTTCTGGCCGATCGTGCTGCCCCACTCCGCGGTGCCGCCGGTGGCACACGTCGGGTTCACCGCGCCGTCGTCGACGAGCGGGAGCAGGTTCTGCCGCACGCTCGCGACGTCCGGCCCCATCCCGACCTCGGTGCCCCACGCCCCGACGTCGGCCCGGCCGTCGGTGTGCAGGACCAGGCTGGCCTTGCCGGGCAGCAGCGGCGCGACCGTGCGGCCCTCGGCGTAGTAGCCGTTGTGGCTGGGGTCGGACAGCTTGAACCCGCCGTTGAACGCCACCGCCACGCCGTCACCCGCCCGCCCGGCCAGCGACGTCGACGCGTGCCAGTGCCCGGCGGGCTCGCCGACGCCCGGGTGCAGGGTGCCCCGCACCAGCGCGGGGTCCATCCGCAGCACCCCGGCGAGGTAGGAGGTGTGGGTGTCGTCGACCCGCAGCGTCGTCACCTGGACCGCGGGCCGCCCGTGGTCGGCGACGACGGTCTGCCACACGCCCTCCCCGGGCAGCGGGGCCCCCGCCGCGACCGGGGCGAGCGGCGGCGTCGTCGCCGGGTCGGACAGCGCACCCGGAGCCCGCGGGATCCCGCCGGCCGGGGTGCCGCCCTCGGACGGCGCGTCCACGTCGTACTGGAGCTTCTCCAGGCCGGTGACGAGCCAGTTCAGCCCGTGGTCGCGGGCCCACTCGGCGGTCGCCTCGACCGGCCCGGTCCCGGGGGGCGCGGCCAGCGTCACCGCGCCGACCCCGGCGCCCGCGCCGCCGAGCAGCACCACGAGCACCCCCAGCACGGCACCCGCCCGACGTCGGCGCCGGCGACGCCGCGACGGCCCCGGTGGCGGTGCGATCTCGACGGTGGTCTCGACCGCGCTCATCGCCGCACCGCCGGACCCGGGGTGGACCCGTCCCGCCCGCGGGCCGACCCCACCGCCGTCGTCCCCGGGGCCGGGGCCCCCGGCGGGACCAGCGTCTCCAGCACCATGCGCCGTCGTCCTCCTGCGTCGTGGCGGCACGATCCGCCGACGTGGGTGACCCTTCCGGTCGTTGCGCAGAGCAACCCCAGAGGACGCTGAGCGATCACTGAGAGTCCACAGTCGAGCCGCGCGGTAGAGATCCGGTCCTGCGTGCCGATCGATGGTGCGTAACCGGTGATTGCGTGCATAAGATGCCCGCCGAGCCGCAGTTCGTGATCGGCGAACGGCGCGAGGAGTCGATCCCGGGAGGGTGTTCGTGAGGATCAGAGGACGAGTGGCCGGCGCCGCGCTGGCGGCGACGGCGCTGTTCGCGCTGGCGGGCTGCGGCGGGGGAGCCGGGGGCGGCGGGACCGCCGCGCAGCCGAGCGGCGAGGCGCAGGGCGGCACGCTGACGGTGTTCGCCGCGGCGTCGCTGACCGGCACGTTCGGTGACCTGGAGAAGAAGTTCGAGGCCGCCAACCCGGGCACGGACGTGGTGTTCAACTTCGCCGGGTCCTCGGCCCTGGCCCAGCAGATCAACCAGGGCGCCCCGGCCGACGTGTTCGCCTCGGCCGACCGGAACAACATGACCAAGGTGACCGACGCGGGCAACGCCCAGGGGCAGCCCGAGGTCTTCGCCACCAACACCCTGCAGATCGCGGTCGCGCCGCAGAACCCGAAGCAGATCGCGTCGCTGCAGGACCTGAGCAAGCCCGGTCTGCGGACCGTGGTCTGCGCCCCGCAGGTGCCGTGCGGCTCGGCGACGGAGAAGGTCGAGAAGGCCGCCGGCGTGGACATCACGCCCGTCTCCGAGGAGCAGGACGTCAAGTCGGTGCTGCAGAAGGTCACCACCGGCAACGCCGACGCCGGGCTCGTCTACCGGACCGACGTCACCGCGTCGAAGGGGCAGGCGCAGGGCGTCGACATCCCGCAGGCGTCGGAGGCGGTCAACCAGTACCCGATCGTCGTCCTGAAGAACACGAAGAACGCCGAGCTGGCGCAGAAGTGGGTGCAGTTCGTGAACGGCGACGAGGGCCGTCAGGTCCTGGGGGCGGCCGGCTTCGGCGCGCCCTGACCGCGGATCAGGGGATCGGGGCCGACACCCGTCCCACGAGCCAGGGGTAGGAGTCCGACAGCGCCTGGGAGAACAGGTCGAAGTCGTGCCCGCCACCGGGCACGATCACCAGCCGGTTCTCGACACCGGCCCGGGTCGCCACCGCCGACAGTGTGCGCGCGGCGGCGGCCGGGTCGGTGTCGGCGTCGCCCGCCTCGAACCAGCCGGCGATCCCGGGGACCCGGTTCGCGGCCAGCAGGGTCGCCGGGTCGTGTGCGGCGAACGCGGTCTGCGACCCGCCGAACAGCCCGGCGACGGTGTCCGGGACCCCGCCGTTGGAGTCCCCGACCCGCGGGCCGAGCAGCCCGGCGTAGTCACCGAACGTGGCGAACACCGTGGGGTGGCGCAGCGCCAGCATCACCGCGCAGCTGCCGCCCTCGGACAACCCCGCCACCGCCCACGACGGCCCCGGCGGCCGCGTCCCCAGCAGCCTGCTCACCACCCGGGGCACGTCGCGGGTCAGGTAGGTCTCGACCTTCGCGGTCGAGGTGTCGACGCACTCGGAGTCCGCGGTGTAGGTGCCGTTGACGTCGGGCATCACCAGGATCGGCGCCACCCCGTGATGCTGGGCGGCCCAGGCGTTCGCGACGTCGGCGGCGCCCCCGGAGTCCACCCAGTCCACCGGACGTCCGGGGGTCCCGTGGAGCAGCACGATCACCGGCAGCTGCGGCCGGGGCCGCTCGTACCAGGCCGGCGGCACCCACACGACCGCGGGCCGGGCGGCGAAGTGCGACGCCGTCCCCGGGATCGGGATCTGCACGACCTGACCGGTCGCCGGGACCTTCCGGCTCAGCAGCAGCTGGGCGACCCCGATCCCCTCGACCGGTCCGGTCCCGGCCACGTCACCGACGGTCCGCAGGTAGTCCAGCCCGGCGTTCACCCCGACCAGGGCGTTCGCCAGCAGCACCACCGCGACGACGCCCGTCGCGCCTAGCCGGGCGAGGATCCGCAGCGACCGGTACCGGGACCGCCCGGCCCGCCGCACCCCCAGGACGACCAGCACGAGGACCACCACACCGGCGAGGACGAACCCCGTCACGAACTGCCACGTGGTGATCGGGACCGCGTCGATCCCGGTGGTGCCGGCGTCCATGGACCGTTCTCCTCGTGTCGTGCCCGCGAGATCATCCCCTGCCGCTGTGAGGCCCGGGTGAGAACCCGGTGAGGATCTGCTGAGTTCACTGTCCGGAGGGGTGACGCCGGTCCTAGCGTCGCCGGTGTGGAGTCGACGATCGCCGGGCTGCCGGCGCACATCCTGCTGGTGCACGGCGTCGTGGTGCTGGTCCCGCTGACCGCCCTCGGGCTGGTGCTGGTCGCGGTCTGGCCCGCGGCGCGGGTGTGTCTGGTCTGGCCGACCGTGGTGCTCGCCGCGGCCACCCTGGCCCTGGTCCCGGTGACCACCGAGGCGGGGGAGTGGCTGGAGCACCGGCTGCCGCGGACCCCGCTCATCCGGGCCCACACCGAGCTGGGCGACGGGCTGCTGCCGTGGGTCGCCGGGCTGGCCGTGGTCGCCGTCGTGGTCGCGGTGCGCCACGTCGCGGCGGTCCGGGCCGGGCGCCGCGTCCCCGCGACGGTCGGCGGCGGGGCCCCGGAGGTCCCGGCCGGGACGGCGCCCGGCGGGACCGTCGCGACGGTGGTGGTGGCCGTGCTGGCCGTCGTCGTCGCGGTCGGGGCGGTGGTGACGACGGTGCGGATCGGGGACTCCGGGGCGCGTGCCGCGTGGACCGGCCAGGTCGCCGAGCAGCCGCTGGGCGGGTCGCAGGGGGAGCCGGACGGCGGCTGACCGCCCGCGCTCCCCGAGGCCCGGCGCCGCCCTCAGTGCGGCGCGCCGTACCAGCGCCACCGGTCCGGCGCGGGCACACCGCGCCACGACGCCCGGCCGGTGTGGTGCAGCAGCGCCCCGGCCGGGTCGTCGCCCGCGTCGACGTCCGGCCACAGCCGGGCGAGCACGTCCCGGCACGGCGCCGCCGGCAGCGCCCACGCCGGTTCGGTGGCCCGGGTGATGTCGTGGGTGTGCACCAGGACCTCGGCGACGCCCATCGCGGCGAACCCGGCCGCGTCGGCGTCGCCGTAGGGGTGCCAGCCGCGCACCCCCGCGGGCGCGGTCCGGACGGCGGCGGCGAGCATCGCCCCGCCGGTCGCGACGACCTGCAGCAGCCCGGCGGTGCCGACGCCGCCGGGCACCACGATCTCGAACGGCGGGTAGTCGTCGGGCGGGGCGAGCGCCACCTGGGCGGCGTAGCCGAACAGGTCGTCCGCGACGTGCACCACGGTGTCGCGGCACGACCAGTCCAGCGGTCCGGCCGGGGCGGACCAGCCGTCGTCGGGCACCGTCCCCAGCGCTCCGACCAGTACCGTCACCGCGTTCTCGACGTCCTCCGCGCGCATCGGTGCACCGTGCCCTGCGGGCGGGCACCCGGGCCAGCGCATTAGGCTTCCGCGGTGGCCCACGAGGACGAACGCATCGCACTGCTGCTCGACTACGAGAACCTCGCGATCGGCGCCCGCGACGGGCTCGGGGTCGTCCCCTTCGACTTCGGCCCGGTGGCCGACGCGCTCGCCGAACGCGGGCGGGTCGTGGTCCGCCGCGCCTATGCCGACTGGTCCTCCTTCGACGAGGACCGCCGCCTGATGGCCCGCGCCCAGGTGGAGCTCATCGAGATCCCGCAGCGGATCGGCGGCTCCCGCAAGAACGCGGCGGACATCAAGCTCGCCGTCGACGCGATCGAGCTCGCCTACGAGCGGGAGTTCATCACCACCTTCGCCATCGGCACCGGCGACTCCGACTTCACCCCGCTCATGCACAAGCTGCGCGAGCTGGACAAGCGCGTGATCGGGATCGGGGTGCAGTCCTCGACCTCGGCGCTGCTGCCGCCCGCCTGCGACGAGTTCCTGTTCTACGACCGGCTCCCCGGTGTCGAGCCGACCCAGGCGCCCGCGCCGCCGCGTCGTCGCCGGGGGAGTCCCCGCCCGGCTCCGGCCGCCGCCGCGGCCGCGGGACCGGTGTCGACGCCCGCCCCGGTCGCGGTCCCGGAGCCGGAACCGGCCCCGATCGTCCCGCCGGACCCGTTCGACGTCACCTTCTCCGACGGCAGCGACGACACCGCCACCACCGGTGCCGAGGAGCGCGACGTCGCGGGGCTCGTCGTCAGCACCCTGGGCGGTCTCGCCCGGCAGGCCGACGGCACCGTGCTGGCGTCGCGGCTCAAGCGCGCGATCCTGCGCAAGGACCCGACCTTCGACGAGGCCGACCACGGCTTCCGCGGTTTCTTCGAGCTGCTGCGCCACCTGCAGGACCGCGGCGCGGTCACGCTGACCACCGGTGCGGCGCAGGGTGACCCGGAGGTGGCGCTGCCCGACGACCCGGACGCCGACCACGACGCGTTCGCGCTGCTCGTCGACGTGGTGCGCGGGATCGCCGCGGCCGGGGACCCGCCGCAGCTGTCCGGGCTGAAGAACCAGCTCCGCAAGCGGGTGCCGGACTTCTCCGAGAAGCGCTACGGCTTCGGCAGCTTCCTGTCCTTCGCGAAGGCGGCCCGCGCCCGGGACCTCATTGCGATGGAGTGGAGCGACGACACCGGCGACTACGTGCTGCGCCCGCCGTCCTGACCGCACACGACCGCGCCCCCGCCGACGAGGTCGGCGGGGGCGCGGTCGCGGTACTGCAGGGACTCAGCGGCCGGCGGCCTTGCGGGTCCCGCGCTGGAACAGCTTGCCCGCGCGCGAGGTGACCGCACCGGTCACGCCGAACGCGGTGGCGACCGCCCCGGCGGCGACGCGGCTGGTGAACCGGATCGGGTTCAGCGGCTTGTAGACGCGCAGGGCGAGGTCGTCGAGCTGCGAGGCGGCACGCTCGCCGTTCTCGTAGAGCCGGCGGGCCAGGCGGGCCCCGGTGTCGTCGAGGTCGTCCTCGACGCGGGCGCTCACGCGCGCGGCCCGGTCCGCGGTGCGCACCGCGGAGTCGGCACCCTGTCCGGCGACGGCCTTGACGGTGGCGGCGGACCGCTCCGCGGACGCCGACACCTCGCCGGCGACCTGCTTGCCGGTGCGCTGGGCGTTCCCGGCCAGCTGCTCGCCGGTGGCCTTCGCGGCCTCGGCGGCGGCCTTGCCCGCCTTCTTCGGGTCCTTGCCCTGGTCGTCGACCTTGCGAGCCTCGGCGGCGACCTTGTCGGCGCCCTTCTTGACGGTCTCGCCGGCCTTCGCCGCGCTGTCACCGGTCTCGCCGGCGACCTTCTTGGCGGTGGTCCTCGTGTCGGCACCGATCTTGTCGGCGGCCTTGCCGGTGGTCTCGGCGGCCTTCGACACGGTGTCGCCGGCCGCGGTGGCGGTGGCGCTCGCGGCGGCCTTCGTGGCGGTGCCGGCGTCGGCGTCGGAGTCGATGGAGCGGCGTTCGCGCACCGAGCCGTCGGTGCCGTACACGACGAGGTTGCCGCCGCCGTCGTTGGCGATGATCTCCACCGCCCGGGTGATGGCCTCGGCCTGGGTGCTCGTACGGGCACTCGGGCGCTGGGCGTCTTCCTTCTCGACGGTCCAGCCGTCGTCGACCGGCTTGACGTGGCGGTCGGCCATGGCGGGTTCCTCCCCCTTGCGGGACTGACTCGGGCGAACCGGGGTATCCGGATCGGTCTTCTCTCCCCGGAGATGCCCGATGATCGCTGTGCGTAAACGCAGGTCAGCGAGGCGTGGCGAGCGTCTCGTTCCGTCGCGCGACCGCGATCACGGCGGCCAGGGCGCCGAGGACCAGCGGCGTGACGACCAGCGCCCCGCCGTGCAGGACGAATGCCTGGGTGAGCGCCGCACCGATCATCAGCAGGACGAGCCCGGTGGCGGCCGGGGTGGCGAAGCGCCGGGTGCACAGGCCGATCCCGCCGGCCAGCTCGAGGAACCCGACGACGTAGCGCAGCCACTGGCCGAGGCCGATCCCGTCGAAGATCGCGACGGCGAACGGGTCGCCCCAGAACTTCGGCAGCGCCGAGGCCAGGACGAAGAACAGGCCGAGCAGGATCTGCAGCACCCACAGCGCACGGTGTGCGGCGACCGGCATACGGCGGGTGGGGGAGGGAGCGGTCATGGTGGCCTCCGCGGGCACGGCCCCGGCGGTTCCGGGGCACTCACCGCCTATGACCGGCGGGACCCGGAGAACTCATCGCCTCGCGCGGCGACCGGGGCGGGGATACACCACCGGGCATCGGGCCCGCGGCGCGTGGCCGCGGTACCCGATGACCCGATGGTGCCCGGCATCGACAGGGGCTCCCGGTTCTGCAGATGCCGGTCACGGGGTTCAACGCCCGACCCGCCGTCGGGTTGTGGGTGCAGTGGCCCCTGTCTCGCCCGCCACCGTGAGCGGCGCCGCCCCCGCGACGGGCGGGAGCGGATCGCGGTGTGCGTCCGATGAGGAGCATTCCGTCACGATCGCCGGTAGAAGACCGGCGACGGACGGAGTGATCCAGGCCATACTCGTCGCATGCGCGATGAGCGGTGGCGGGTCGAGGTCGGTACGGAGAACGCGACGTGGCTGGCGACGCAGTGCCGCACCGCGATGCTGGCCCGGGAGTACCGGCCGGTCGACGTGGGCGACGGCGTCGTGGAGTTCGACCGGCTCGCGCTCGGCGCGATCCGCGAGCTCGGCGAGGAGGAGGACGGCTACATCTCCGACGACGCCGAGGGCGTGCGGATCTGGATCGGCGACGACGCGTACGAGCTGGAGCGCATGGACTGACCCCGGCACACGGGAGGGGCCCGGCCTGTGCGGCCGGGCCCCTCGTCCGTGCGTACGACGTCAGGCGATCTGGCGGTCGCCCGGGTCGATCGGGCGGGGCAGCACGGAGCGCCCGGTGAGCCACTCGTCCACACCGGCGGCCGCGGCGCGGCCCTCGGCGATGGCCCACACGATCAGCGACTGGCCGCGGCCGATGTCACCGGCGACGAACACGCCGTCGACCGACGACATGTAGCGGTCGTCGCGGGCGACGTTGCCGCGCTCGTCGAGGTCGACCTCGAGGTCGTTCAGCAGGGCGCCCTTCTCCGGTCCCACGAAGCCCATCGCGAGGAGCACCAGCTGGGCCGGGAGCTCCTTGTCGGTGCCCTCGACCGGCTCGAAGCCCTTCTCGCCGCGCGTGACCTCGACGATCCGGATGCCGGCGAGCTTGCCGTCGGCGTCCTTCACGAACTCGGTCGTGTTGACCGAGAACAGGCGCTCGCCGCCCTCCTCGTGGGCCGAGGAGACGCGGTAGACCATCGGGTAGGTCGGCCAGGGCATGCCGTCGGTGCGGTGCTCCGGCGGGGTCGGCATGATCTCCAGCTGGGTCACCGACCTCGCGCCCTGACGGTGCGAGGTGCCCAGGCAGTCGGCGCCGGTGTCACCGCCGCCGATGATCACGACGTCCTTGCCCTCGGCGGAGATGGGCGGTGCGTCCATGTCGCCCTGCTGCACGTGGTTGGCCCACGGCAGGAACTCCATCGCCTGGTAGACGCCCTCGGCGTCGCGGCCGTCGGCGGGCAGGTCGCGCCACGCCGTCGCGCCACCGGCGAGGACGACCGCGTCGAAGTCCGCCCGCAGCTGCTCGACGGTGATGTCGGTGCCGACGTCGACCGAGGCCCGGAAGTGGGTGCCCTCGGCGACCATCTGCTCCAGGCGCCGGTCCAGGCGCGCCTTCTCCATCTTGAACTCGGGGATGCCGTAGCGCAGCAGCCCGCCGATGCGGTCGGCCCGCTCGAACACGACGACGTCGTGCCCGACCCGGGTCAGCTGCTGGGCGGCGGCCAGCCCGGCCGGACCCGACCCGACGACGGCGACCTTCTTGCCGGTCTTCACCTCGGGCACCTGCGGGCCGACCCAGCCCTCGTCCCAGGCCTTGTCGACGATCTCGATCTCGACCTGCTTGATCGTGACCGCGTCGTCGTTGATGGCCAGCACGCACGCCGCCTCGCACGGGGCGGGGCACAGCGTCCCGGTGAACTCCGGGAAGTTGTTCGTGGCGTGCAGCCGCTCGATCGCCTCCCGCCAGTCCTGGCGGTAGACCAGGTCGTTCCACTCGGGGATGAGGTTCCCCAGCGGGCAGCCCTGGTGGCAGAACGGGATGCCGCAGTTCATGCAGCGCCCGGCCTGGGACTCCAGGGTCTTCGTCGGGAAGTCCTCGTAGACCTCGCGCCAGTCCATCAGCCGCAGGTCCACCGGCCGCCGGGTGGGCGTCTGCCGGGGAGTGGTCATGAAGCCCTTGGGGTCACCCATGAGCAGCCTCCATGATCGCCTGGTTGACATCGCGGCCCTCGCGCTCGGCGTTCTCCGTCGCGAGCAGCACGCGCTTGTAGTCCTTGGGCATGACCTTGCCGAACCGCTCGACGGCGGCGTCCCAGTCGGTGAGCAGCGCGTGCGCCACCGCGGAACCGGTCTCGGCGTGGTGCCGCTCGACGAGGTCGTGCACGATCGACCGGTCCTCGTCCGAGAGCGGGTCGAGGTCGACCATCTCCGGGTTGACCCGGTTCCGGTCCACGTCGAGCAGGTAGGCGACGCCGCCGGACATGCCGGCCGCGAAGTTGCGCCCGGTCCGCCCGAGGACGACGACCCGGCCACCGGTCATGTACTCGCAGCCGTGGTCACCGACGCCCTCGACGACGGCCACCGCGCCCGAGTTCCGGACGCAGAACCGCTCGCCGACGACACCGCGGATGAACATCTCGCCCGAGGTCGCGCCGTAGCCGATCACGTTGCCGGCGATGACGTTCTCCTCGGCGGTGAACGGCGACGACGGGTCCGGCCGCAGGGTCAGCCGGCCACCGGACAGGCCCTTGCCGAAGTAGTCGTTGGTGTCGCCGACCAGCCGCAGCGTGATGCCCTTGGGCACGAACGCACCGAAGCTCTGCCCGGCCGCGCCGGTGAACGTGATGTCGATCGTGTCGTCGGGCAGGCCCTTGCCGCCGTGCGCCCGGGTCAGCTCGGACCCGAGCATCGTGCCGACGGTGCGGTTGACGTTGCGCACCGGCAGGTCCAGGCGGACCCGGTCGCCGTTGCGCAGCGCGCCCTCGGCCAGCTGGATCATGGTGTTGTCCAGCGCCTTGTCCAGGCCGTGGTCCTGCTCGCGGGTCCGCTTGCGCGGCGCGTCGTCCGGCACGTCGGCGATCTTGAAGATCGGCGAGAGGTCCAGGTGCTTGGACTTCCAGTGCTGGGCGGCGGTGTCGACGTCGAGCACGTCGGCCCGGCCGATCGCCTCGTCGAGCGAGCGGAAGCCCAGCTCGGCGAGGATCTCGCGGACCTCCTGCGCCACGAACCTCATGAAGTTCACGACGTACTCGGCCTTGCCGTTGAACTTCTTGCGCAGCTCCGGGTTCTGCGTCGCGACGCCGACCGGACAGGTGTCCAGGTGACAGACGCGCATCATGATGCAGCCCGACACGACCAGCGGGGCGGTCGCGAAGCCGTACTCCTCGGCGCCGAGCAGCGCCGCGATGACGACGTCGCGCCCGGTCTTGAGCTGGCCGTCGGCCTGCACGGTGATCCGGTCACGCAGCCCGTTGGCCATCAGCGTCTGCTGGGTCTCGGCCAGGCCGAGCTCCCAGGGACCGCCCGCGTGCTTGATCGAGGACAGCGGCGAGGCGCCGGTGCCGCCGTCGTGGCCCGAGATGAGCACGACGTCGGAGTGCGCCTTGGACACGCCGGCCGCCACGGTCCCGACGCCGACCTGGGACACCAGCTTCACGTGGATGCGGGCCCGCGGGTTGGCGTTCTTCAGGTCGTGGATGAGCTGCTTGATGTCCTCGATCGAGTAGATGTCGTGGTGCGGCGGCGGCGAGATGAGGCCGACGCCCGGCGTCGAGTACCGGGTGGTCGCGATCCACGGGTAGACCTTGCCGCCGGGCAGCTGGCCGCCCTCACCGGGCTTGGCGCCCTGGGCGATCTTGATCTGGATGTCGTCGGCGTTGACCAGGTACTCGGAGGTGACGCCGAACCGGCCGGACGCCGCCTGCTTGACCGCACTGCGCCGCGAGTCGCCGTTCGGGTCCGGGGTGAAGCGGTCCGGGTCCTCGCCGCCCTCACCGGTGTTGGACCGGCCGCCGATGCGGTTCATCGCGATCGCCAGGGTCTCGTGCATCTCCTGGGAGATGGAGCCGTAGGAGATCGCGCCGGTCGCGAACCGGGTCATGATCGACTCGATCGACTCGACCTCGTCGACCGACACGGGCTCGCGCTGGCCGTCCTTGAAGGTGAACAGGCCGCGCAGCGTCATCAGCTTCCGCGCCTGGTCGTCGACGGCCTTCGTGTACTCCTTGAAGACCTCGTACTTCCCGGCCCGCGTGGAGTGCTGCAGCTTGAAGACGGTCTGCGGGTTGAACAGGTGCAGCTCGCCCTCGCGACGCCACTGGTACTCGCCGCCGACCGGCAGCGCCCGGTGCGAGGCACGGACGTCGTCGGCCGGGTAGGCGCGGCGGTGGTGGGAGAGGACCTCCTCGGCGAGCACGTCGAAGCCGACGCCGCCCAGCCGCGAGGTGGTGCCCACGAACGCCGAGTCCACGACCTCGGACCCGAGACCGATGGCCTCGAAGATCTGCGCGCCGGTGTAGGACGCGACGGTCGAGACACCCATCTTCGACATGGTCTTGCGGACGCCCTTGCCGAGCGCCTTGACCAGGTTCTTGGCCGCGGTCCGGCCGTCGACGCCGGGGACGTCGCCGCGCTCGGCGAGGTCCTCGACCGTGGCCATCGCCAGGTACGGGTTCACCGCCGAGGCGCCGTAGCCCAGCAGCAGCGCGATGTGGTGCACCTCGCGGGCGTCGGCGGACTCGACGAGCAGCCCGACCCGGGTACGGGAACGCTCCCGCACCAGGTGGTGGTGCACGGCGCCGGTGAGCAGCAGCGACGGGATCGGCGCGTGCTCGGCGTCCACCCCGCGCTGGGACAGCACGATCAGGCGGGCCCCGCCCTCGATCGCGCGGGACACCTCCTGCTTGATCTCGGCCAGCCGCGACAGCATGCCCTTGCCGCCGCCGCGGGCGAAGAACGTGCCCCGCACGACGTGCGAGCTGAAGCCCGGGAACTCGCCGTCGTCGTTGATGTGGACGATCTTCGCGAGGTCGTCGTTGGTCAGCACCGGGAACGGCACGACGATCGTGCGGCAGTGCGCGGGCGTCGCGTCGAGCAGGTTCTGCTCCGGCCCGAGCTGGCTGAACAGCGAGGTGACGAGCTCCTCGCGGATCGCGTCCAGCGGCGGGTTGGTGACCTGGGCGAACAGCTGGATGAAGTAGTCGTAGAGCTGACGCGGGCGCTCGGAGATGGCCGCGATCGGCGCGTCGTTGCCCATCGAGCCGATCGGCTCGGCCCCGGTGACCGCCATCGGGCGGAGCAGCAGGTTGAGCTCCTCCTCGGTGTAGCCGAGGGCCTGCTGGCGCAGGTTGAGCGTCTCGTGGGTCGGGGTCTCGCGGGTACGCGTGGGCAGGTCGTCGAGCCGGATCAGACCGGCGTGCAGCCAGTCGGTGTACGGCTGCTCGGCGGCCAGCGCGCCCTTGACCTCGTCGTCGTCGACGATCTTGCCGCGCTCGGTGTCGATGAGGAACATGCGGCCCGGCTCGAGGCGGCCCTTGCGGACGACCTTGTCGGGCGCGACGTCCAGCACGCCGACCTCGGAGGCGAGCACGACCAGGCCGTCCTCGGTGACCCAGTAGCGGGCCGGGCGCAGGCCGTTGCGGTCGAGGACCGCACCGATCTGGGTGCCGTCGGTGAACGCGACCAGGGCCGGTCCGTCCCACGGCTCCATCAGCGTGGAGTGGTACTCGTAGAACGCCCGCCGGGCGGGGTCCATCTCGGTGTTGTGCTCCCAGGCCTCCGGGATCATCATCAGCACCGCGTGCGGCAGGCTGCGCCCGGACAGGTGCAGCAGCTCCAGGACCTCGTCGAAGGTGGCCGAGTCCGACGCGTCCGGGGTGACGATCGGTGTCAGCCGCGACAGGTCGCCGGGCAGGTTCGCGGACTCCAGCAGCGACTCGCGGGCCGCCATCCAGTTCCGGTTGCCGCGCAGGGTGTTGATCTCACCGTTGTGCGCCACGTAGCGGAACGGGTGCGCCAGCGGCCACGCCGGGAACGTGTTCGTGGAGAACCGCGAGTGCACGATCGCCAGCGCGGAGGTCACGCGCTCGTCGTTCAGGTCCGGGTAGAACGCGGCGACCTGCGGCTCGGCGAGCATGCCCTTGTAGATGACGGTGCGCGGCGACAGCGACGGGAAGTAGGTCTCGGTGTCGTGCTCGACCCGCTTCCGGAAGCAGAACGCGCGGCGCTCCAGCTCGATGCCGGCGGGCGCGTTCTCCGGGGCGTCCCCGGTCAGCTCGACACCGCCGACGAACAGCTGGCGGAAGCCGGGCATCGCGTCCCGGGCGATCGAGCCCAGGTCCGCGGCGTCGGGGTCGGTCGGGAGCTCGCGCCACCCGAGGACCGTGAGGTCCTCCTCGGCGGCGAGCGCGTCGATCCGCTCGATCGCCGCGGCGGCCTCGGCCTCGTCACGCGGCAGCATCGCGATGCCGGTGGCGTAGGCGCCCTCCGCGGGCAGGTCGAAGTCGGTGACCTCGCGGTAGAACGCGTCCGGGACCTGGATCAGGATCCCGGCACCGTCACCGGTGTTGTACTCGGCGCCACGCGCACCGCGGTGCTCCAGTCGCAGCAGGGCCTCGATGGCCTTCTGCACGATGGCGTGGCTGCGCTTGCCGGTGACGTCGGCCAACATGGCCACACCGCAGGCGTCGTGCTCGTGATCGGCGGCGTACAGCCCACCGGGCGAGGGGCGACGCGTCTGGTCACTGATCGCGGCCAACTGCTCCTCCTGTCGTCTCGGTGCACCTGGAGCCACCCGCATCGGACGACCCGGACCGGGCAGCTCGCTGCGGTCCGAAAAGGTTTTCAGAATACAGCGCGCAGCCCGAGTGGGACGTGCGACGAGGGCCGTTCAGGTGCACCGTGCCGCCGGGTGGGTGACCGGCGGACGGAATCTTCCTCCGGGCACGCCTAGCGGCCGGGCGCTGACTTCCAGTACCCGGCCATTCCTGCGGCACGGTTCGACCGCACACCCCGGCGAGTGCGGTCTGGCGAGTGCACAGAGTCGCACGTCGCAACCGCGGTGCGCTACTGAGAGCGGCCCACCGGTCCCGTGATGTGGATCGCTGACCATGCGAGCAGGTCAACGTTGCCGTCCCGTGTCCGGACGGTGAGCGAGGCGTGACCATCCGTCGGGAGCGGCCTTCTACTGCATGGGATCGCCGCGGGCGTCCGAACCGTTACGCACCGCAGCCCGGGGCCCGGGGGAGACTGGGGGCGATGAACGCGTCCCCGTCCCACCCCGCCGCCGCCGAGCCGTCGTCGCCATCACCCGGTCGGGTGACGGACGAGCGGGTCGCCGCCGTGCTGACCGACGTCGCCACGATCGGTCCCTGGTTCGCGGTGGCGACGCCCGCCGCGTCCGGCACCGTCCGGTGGGACGGGCTCTACGCCGCGCCCGTCCCCGGCGGCCCGGACCCGCTCGGCCGGCGGATCGACGAGGTCACCACCGCGCTCGGCGGGGACCGGCGGATCGGGGCCTCGGTGGCGGTGATGGGACTCGCGGCGCGGATCGTGTCGATGCCCTTCGCGGCCGTGGCCCTGCACGGTGTGCTCCCGTCGCTGGGGGAGCTGCGCCGCGACCCCGGCGCCGCCGACCCGTGGGCGCCGGGCCTGCCCGCCGGGCCCACCGGCGTCGAGACCCCGGACGTCGCCGACGACCCGGCGGGCGCCGCGGACCTGCTCGCCCGCGAGCTCGCCGCCACCCACCTCGAGCCGCTGTACGCCGCCGTCGCCGCCCGGGCCGCGGTGTCGCCGCGGGTGCTGCGCGGCAACGTGGTGTCCTCGATCGGCGGGGCGGCACGGGTCATGGAGGCCATGCGACGCCCGGACCGGCGCCGCTACCTGGCCCTGCTCGACGCGCTCGCCGACCACCCGGTGCTGCGCGGGCCGCTGCCGTCGGGGGCCACCGGGCGCCTGCTCCGCCTCGACGACACCGACCTGGACACCGAGTGGGCGTTCCGGCGCCGCTCCTGCTGCCTCTACGTCCGCGCCCCCGGCGGCGGGACCTGCGGCGACTGCGTGCTCGTCGGCCGGGCCCGACCCCGGCGGGCCCGCACGCGGGCGGGGGAGGGTCAGACCGGCAGCGCGATGTCGGCGACGGTCACCCGCACCCGGGCGTCGAGACCGCACACCGTCGCGACCTCCTCGGCCACCTCCCGGCGCACCCGCTCGGCCAGCTCGGCGCAGTTCGTGCCGAACCGCACCCCGACCGTCACCCGGATCTCGGCCTCGTGCCCGTGCACCGACGCGACCAGGCCCTGCACCCGCAGCTCCTCGGGCACCGGGTCGCGGGGCAGCCAGTCCGCGGCCAGCCCCAGCAGGGTCTGCGCGACGTCGCCCAGCAGCGCCGCCACCCCCGGCACCCGCCGGACCCGCCGCGCCGCCACCCGCGCGACGGCCAGGTCGGAGACGGACACCGTCGTCGGCCCGCTCATGCCGGCTCCTCCCACAGGTCCTCCACCAGGATGTCCACCCCGGCGATCGGCACGCCGAGCGTGCGGTCCCCGGCCGAGATCATCATCTGCCGGACGCGCGCGGTGACCGAGGCGAGGTCGACCCCGAACCGGGCCGCGACCGTCACCCGCACCCACACCGCGGCCGGGCTGTCCGCGGAACCGTCCGGGTCGCGCAGCTGCTCGATCCGGCACCGGCGGGCCCGCAGCCCGTCCATCGTGTCCACGACGTGGCGCAGCGCCGCCTCCGCGGTCGGCCTGCCCAGCCAGGCGTCCGGCCCGAGGGCGAGCAGCTCGTGCGGGCGCAGGTCCGCGACGACCGCGCCCATCACCTGCTCCAGCACCGACGGCGGCGGCCGCAGCGGCTCGGCCGCCATCCGCGCCACCAGCCCACCGAGCCGGTCGTGGTCCGCGTGGGCGCGCACGCAGTGCGGGCAGGTCAGCTCGTGCTCGTCGAGCACACCCGCCTCCGCGTGGTCCCAGACGTCGGCGGCGTCCCGGCCGCAGGCCAGCGGCTCGACGCGCTCCGCCCCGGTCCTCTCTACCGCCATGCCCGCATCCTCTCCGCCAGTGCCCCGCGCGCCCGGTGGATCCGGCCGCGGACGGCGGTCTCACGCGCCCCGGTGATCTGCGAGATCTCGCTGTAGCCCAGCCCCTCCAGCTCCCGCAGCACCCAGGCCGTGCGCTGGTCCTCCGGCAGCGACGCGACGGCCCGCGACAGTGCCGCCATCTCCGCGTCGACCTCGGCGGCCCGCTCCGGGGTGGGGGAGCGGTCGTCGGCCGGGGCGCCCGGTCCGTCGTCGGCCGGGAGCGGGTCGGTCCGTCGCCGCCGCCGGACCAGTGCGGTGCAGCGGTGGGTGACGATCCGGTACATCCAGGTGGAGAAGGCCGCCTCGCCGCGGAAGGTGCCGATCCGCCGCCAGGCGTCGATGAGCGCGTCCTGCAGGGCGTCCTCGGCGTCGGTGGCGTCGCCGAGCACCCGGACCGCGACCCGGAACAGGGCGTTCTGGTGGCGGCGGGCCAGCTCCTCGAACGCGCCGACGTCGCCGTCCTGGGCCCGGACGACCAGCGTGGTCTCGTCCAGCGCGGCCCGCGACGGCACCCGCACCGGCCGCGCCGACGGCACGTCGGGGACCGGGGCCCCGGCGGCCGGTGGGCCGCTGACCTGCGCGTTCGCCATGAGCGCCCCGTCGGGATTGGAAAGTGGAGGGTGGGGGTAGTCCACCCCGTCAAGGACCGTAGCGACCGGCTCGCACCCCCGCCCGCCGGACACGCGATCAGGAAGCAGGTGAGCCCCATGGGTCTCGGAGACAAGATCAGCAACAAGGCCGAGGAGCTGGGTGGCAAGGCCAAGGAGGCCACCGGCAAGGCCACCGACGACAAGGACCTGCAGGCCGAGGGCAAGGCCGACCAGGCCACCGGCAACCTGAAGCAGGCCGGCGAGAAGCTCAAGGACACCTTCAAGAGCTGACCCGCGCACGACGACGGCGGCGGCACCCCACAGCGGGGTGCCGCCGCCGTCTTCTATGGCTAAGGTCCGCCCCGTGACCGACCCCGCCGCAGGACCCGGCCCGCAGGCCGTCGCGGACGCCGTGCTGGCCCACCCGTCGGTGCTGCGGCTCGACGGCGGCCCGTTCGGCTCGGTCGCGTCGTACCTGCCGGGGCACCGGGTCCAGGGCGTGCGGCTGGCCGACCCGGTGGAGATCGCCGTCGTCCTGCGGCTGGGCAGGCCCTTCGCCGCGGTCGCCGACGAGGTCGCCGACCGGGTCCGTGCCGTCCTCGGCGACGACACCCTGGCCGTCGACGTGACCGTCGCCGACGTCGGTGCGGCCGGCGGCGTCGAGGGCCCCGCCGCGCCGTGACCCGCGCCCGGGCCGTCGCACGGTGACCGGGCTCGCCTAGACTCGCGCGAGCCCCGCCGTCACCGGGCGCGTCCCACGTACCCGGCGGCCGGTGGCACGGGACGCCCGGCGCAGAGCCGGGATCGTCCGGCGCCGGCGGGCGGGGCCACCGACCGGGGGCCGCGCGTGCCGCGGCCCGTTGCAGCACTCGTACCGCCCAAGGAGTTCCACCGTGAAGAGCACCGTCGAGCACCTCAGCCCGACGCGCGTCCGGATCAACGTCGAGGTGCCGTTCGACGAGCTCAAGCCCGACTTCGACCGCGCGTACAAGAAGATCGCCCAGCAGGTCCGCATCCCCGGCTTCCGCCCGGGCAAGGCGCCGGCCCGCATCCTGGAGGCCCGGATCGGCCGTGGCCCCGTCCTGGACGAGGTCGTGAACGCCGCGATCCCGGTCAAGTACCAGGAGGCCGTGGTGACGTCCGAGGACGTCAAGCCGATCGGCCGGCCCGACATCGAGGTCACCGAGATCGCCGACGGCGAGCGCATCGCGTTCACCGCCGAGGTCGACATTCGCCCCGAGATCACCCTCCCCGACCTGGACGGCCTGACCGTCGAGGTCGACGAGACCGAGGTGACCGAGGACGAGGTCACCGAGCAGCTCGACCAGCTGCGCGCCCGGTTCGGCACCCTGGCCGGTGTCGAGCGTCCCGCGCAGTCCGGCGACTACGTCCAGATCGACCTCTCCGCCGCCGTCGACGGCAAGGAGATCGAGGAGGCCACCACCACCGGCTTCTCCTACGAGGTCGGCCAGGGCGGTCTCATCGACGGCATCGACGAGGCCCTCGAGGGCATGTCGGCCGACGAGGAGAAGACCTTCACCTCGAAGCTGGTCGCCGGCGAGCACGCCGACAAGGACGCGGAGATCACCGTCAAGGTGACCACCGTGAAGGAGCGTCACCTCCCCGACGCCGACGACGAGTTCGCCCAGCTGGCCTCGGAGTTCGACACGCTCGACGAGCTGACCGAGAACCTGCGCGAGCGCCTGGGCCGGTCCAAGCGGATGGAGCAGGCCGCGCAGGCCCGCGACCGTCTCCTGGACAAGCTCGTCGAGGACACCGAGGTGCCGCTGCCGGAGTCGGTCGTCGCCGCCGAGGTCGAGACCCGCACCCACGACGCGGTGCACGCCTTCGACCACGACGAGGACAAGTTCGGCGAGTTCCTCTCCTCGCAGGACAAGACCCGCGAGCAGTTCGACACCGAGACGCGCGAGGAGGCCGAGAAGGCCGTCCGCTACCGCCTCGTGCTCGATACCCTGGCCGACCGCGAGGAGATCTCGGTCGGGGACCAGGAGCTCACCGAGCGGATCGTCTACCAGGCCCAGCAGTACGGCATGGCCCCGGAGCAGTTCGTCCA
Source organism: Pseudonocardia sp. ICBG162 (assembly GCF_020496225.1). NCBI lineage: Bacteria > Bacillati > Actinomycetota > Actinomycetes > Pseudonocardiales > Pseudonocardiaceae > Pseudonocardia > Pseudonocardia sp. ICBG162. Next base: position 1,997,252 of record NZ_JAHLJD010000013.1, on the reverse strand, counting down.
GCAGATCCAGCAGGCCGGCCAGCTCGGCGTGATCTACCAGGACGTCCGCCGCTCCAAGGCGCTCATCACCGCGGTGCGCGCGGCGACCGTCACCCTGCCGGGCGGCGAGGCCGTCGACCTGTCCGACCTGCTCGGGCCGGACGAGGACGAGACCACCGTCGAGGAGATCCCCGCGACCGACGTGGACGGTGCCGACGACACCGCCGACGACGCCACGGACACCACCACCGACGAGGCCTCCGACAAGGCCGACGCGAAGGCCTGATCGGCGGCCGTCACCCGGCCTCGCACGACACGTCGTGCGCTGTCGGCGAACATCGGGCGTCGTTCCCTACGCGGGGCATCCGCTCCGCGTAGGGTCGGCCCCGAACCGGTCCCCCACCGGGACCGTGAACGGGTTCGCAAGACCCGACACCGGAGAACCGAGAGCGATCCAGAGGAAGACTCCGGGACCCCCTCCCGCGGCGTCCGCGCCGCGGGGGTGGGCCCGACTTCGGAAAGCAGGGTGAAGTGAGCCAGCAGGACACCGGCCCGTCCGCGGGCCGCGGCACCGGGCCGCAGATGCGGTCCGGCATCAGCGCGATGTCGCTGTCCGACTCCGTGTACGACCGCCTGCTCCAGCAGCGCATCATCGTGCTCGGTCAGCAGGTGGACGCGGAGATCTCGAACCGCATCGCGGCGCAGATGCTGCTGCTCGCGGCCGAGGACCCGGACAAGGACATCGAGCTCTACATCAACTCGCCCGGTGGCTCGGTCACCGACGGCATGGCCATCTTCGACACGATGAACCTGATCCCGTGCGACGTGGCGACCACGGCGATGGGCATGGCCGCGTCGATGGGGCAGTTCCTTCTGTCGGCGGGCACCCCGGGCAAGCGCTCGGCGCTGCCGCACGCGCGGATCATGATGCACCAGCCGTCCGCGGGCGTCGGCGGCACCGAAGCCGACATCACCATCCAGGCCGAGCAGTTCCGCCGCACCAAGCGGGAGATGGCGGAGCTGATCGCCCAGCACACCGGTCAGTCGGTCGAGACCATCGAGCGCGACTCCGACCGGGACCGCTGGTTCTCCGCGCCGGAGGCCAAGGACTACGGCTTCGTCGACCACGTCGTGACGCACGCCGGGCGGATCGGCGAGCAGAACGGGAGCGACAAGTGAGCACCTTCGACCCGCGCCACCCGGAGTCGATGACCGACCTGCGCGGCCCCGGCGGCTGGGCGCCGGACCCGGCCCGCTCCCGGTACGTGCTCCCGTCGTACGTGGAGCGCACCAGCTACGGGGTCAAGGAGTCGAACCCGTACAACAAGCTCTTCGAGGAGCGCATCATCTTCCTCGGTGAGCAGATCAACGACACTTCGGCGAACGACACCATGGCGCAGCTGCTGGTGCTCGAGTCGCTCGACCCGGACCGCGAGATCTCGCTGTACATCAACTCGCCGGGCGGGTCGTTCACGTCGCTGATGGCGATCTACGACACGATGCAGTTCATCCGCCCCGACATCCAGACCGTCTGCCTCGGGCAGGCGGCGTCGGCCGCGGCCGTGCTGCTGTGCGCGGGCACCCCCGGCCGTCGTATGGCGGTCGAGAACGCCCGCATCCTGATCCACCAGCCGGCCACCCAGGGCGTGTACGGCCAGGTGTCGGACCTGGAGATCCAGGCGGCGGAGATCTCCCGCATCCGCAAGCGGATGGAGGAGGTCATCGCGCGGCACTCGAACCGTTCCGCGGAGCAGGTGCGCGAGGACATCGACCGGGACAAGATCCTGACGGCCGAGGAGGCCAAGGAGTACGGCCTGGTCGACGAGATCGTGCAGAGCCGCAAGCTGTCCGGTACCGCCGGCGGCAAGTGACACCCGGGTCACCGGCGGCCGGTTCCGGCCGCCGGTGACCGCCCGGCGACCCGCCGGGGAACCGGACACCGCTTCCGGTCCCCGTGCGGGCCGCGGGCAGGTACCGTCAACCCGCACGGGGCGACGGGCGCGACGCGAGAACGCCGGACCAGGACTGGGGATCGACACCTATGGCACGCATCGGCGACGGCGGGGACCTGCTCAAGTGCTCGTTCTGCGGGAAGAGCCAGAAGCAGGTCAAGAAGCTCATCGCCGGCCCCGGCGTCTACATCTGCGACGAGTGCATCGATCTCTGCAACGAGATCATCGAGGAGGAGCTGGCCGAGGCCGGTGAGGTCAAGCTCGACGAGCTGCCCAAGCCCACCGAGATCCACGAGTTCCTCGACCAGTACGTCGTCGGTCAGGCCACCACCAAGCGCACGCTGTCGGTGGCGGTCTACAACCACTACAAGCGCATCCAGGCCGGCGAGCGCAGCCGTGCCGCGGGCGGCGACGCCTCCGACGGCATCGAGATCGCCAAGTCGAACATCCTGATGCTCGGCCCCACCGGGTGCGGCAAGACCTACCTGGCGCAGACGCTGGCCAAGATGCTCAACGTCCCGTTCGCCATCGCCGACGCGACCGCTCTCACCGAGGCCGGCTACGTGGGCGAGGACGTCGAGAACATCCTGCTCAAGCTCATCCAGGCCGCCGACTACGACGTGAAGCGCGCCGAGACCGGCATCATCTACATCGACGAGGTCGACAAGATCGCGCGGAAGTCGGAGAACCCGTCGATCACCCGCGACGTGTCCGGCGAGGGCGTGCAGCAGGCGCTGCTGAAGATCCTCGAGGGCACCACCGCGAGCGTCCCGCCGCAGGGCGGCCGCAAGCACCCGCACCAGGAGTTCATCCAGATCGACACGACGAACGTCCTGTTCATCGTGGCCGGTGCCTTCGCCGGGCTGGAGCGGATCATCGGCGAGCGGGTCGGCCAGTCCGGCATCGGCTTCGGCGCCGACATCCGCTCGAAGAAGGACCTGGACTCCGCGGAGCGCTTCGCCGAGACCCTCCCCGAGGACCTGATCAAGTTCGGCCTGATCCCCGAGTTCATCGGCCGGCTGCCGATCGTCGCCTCGGTGACCTCGCTCGACAAGGACGCCCTGGTCAAGATCCTGACCGAGCCGCGGAACGCCCTGGTGAAGCAGTACCGCAAGCTGTTCGAGATGGACGGGGTGGAGCTGGAGTTCGCCGAGGACGCCCTCGACGCCGTCGCCGACCAGGCGATCCTGCGCGGCACCGGCGCCCGTGGCCTGCGGGCGATCATGGAGGAGGTGCTCCTCCCGGTCATGTACGACATCCCCAGCCGCGACGACGTGGCGAAGGTCGTCGTGACCGCGCAGACGGTGAAGGACAACGTCAACCCGACGATCGTCCCGCGCCAGCCGCAGCGCCGGGAGCGCCGCGACCGCTCGGCCTGAGCCGTCGCGAGAACCGACCCGACGCCGGTCCCACCAGCAGGTGGGACCGGCGTTGTCGTTTCGAGACCCGCTCGGGTTGCTGCACCCTTCCGCACTACTTAGCGTTGCTCCGTCAACATACGACGGAGGGGCGACATGTCCGGATTTCTCACGCGGGAGCGCATCGTTGCTCCACCCGGATGGAGCCGTTGGCTCGTCCCACCGGCAGCGCTGTCCATCCACCTGGCGATCGGCCAGGTCTACGCCTGGAGCGTCTTCAAGACGCCGCTGGCGAACGCACTCGACCTGTCGGGCGTCGCCACGGCGCTGCCCTTCACGCTCGGCATCATCATGCTGGGCCTGTCCTCGGCGCTGTTCGGCACGAAGGTCGACAGCAACGGCCCGCGCTGGGCGATGGTCGTCGCGTCGAGCTGTTTCGTCGCCGGGTTCCTGATCTCGGGTCTCGGCCTCTACGCCGAGCAGTACTGGCTGGTCGTGCTGGGCTACGGCTTCGTCGGCGGCATCGGCCTGGGCATCGGCTACATCTCGCCGGTCTCCACGCTGATCAAGTGGTTCCCGGACCGCCCGGGCCTGTCCACCGGCCTGGCGATCATGGGCTTCGGCGGCGGCGCGCTCATCGCGACCCCGCTCACGAACTCGCTGCTGTCGGCGTTCGGCGGCTCCGGTGACGGGGCCACCTCGGCCGGCATCGGGTCCACGTTCCTCACGATGGGCCTGATCTACCTGGTCTTCATGTCGGTCGGCTGGATCCTCATCCGGGTGCCCGCCGAGGGCTGGACGCCGCCGGGCTGGGACCCGTCGACGGCCAAGAAGAGCGGGATGATCTCGACCGGGAACGTCTCGGCGAACAACGCGATCCGCACGCCGCAGTTCTGGCTGCTGTGGGTCGTGCTGTGCTTCAACGTCACCGCGGGCATCGGCATCCTGGAACGGGCCTCGCCGATCTTCCAGGACTTCTTCGCGGAGAACGGGGCCACGGCCACCCTCGCCGCGGCGGCGGGCGGGTTCGTCGCGATCCTGTCGCTGGCGAACTCGGCCGGGCGCATCGCCTGGTCGTCGCTGTCGGACGTGCTGGGCCGCAAGAACATGTACCGCATCTACCTGGGCGTCGGCGCGCTGCTGTACCTGCTGATCACGCTGATCCCGAACCAGTCGCGGGCGCTGTTCATCGTCGCCGCGGTGCTGATCCTGTCGTTCTACGGCGCCGGGTTCGCCACCGTGCCGGCGTACCTGCGGGACCTGTTCGGCACCTACCAGGTCGGCGCGATCCACGGCCGGCTGCTGACGGCGTGGTCCACCGCGGGCGTCCTCGGCCCGCTGATCGTCAACGCGATCGCCGACGCGCGGATCGAGGCCGGCGTCGAGGGCCCGGCCCGCTACACGACCGCGTTCATCATCATGATCGTGCTGCTGGTCATCGCGTTCGTCTGCAACGAGCTGATCAAGCCGGTCGACGCGAAGCACCACGAGCCGTCCGCACAGGCGGCCCGGACCCCGACCCAGAAGGAGACCGCGTGAGCAGCGTTGCCGAGACCGGCGGGTCGTCGACCTGGGGACCGGTGCAGTGGATCGGGGCCGTCCTGGCCTGGCTGTGGGTCGGCGTCCCGTTCGCCTACGGGCTGTACGAGCTCGTCCTGAAGATCCCCGCCCTGTTCGGCTGAGTCTTCGCCCGCCGTTCACCCGTACGGTCCGGTTCGTGGTCACTCGTCCGGGTTAGAACGGCGGGCGTGGCTCTCTCCCGACGCTCCCTGTTCCGCACCGCGGCCGCCGGCGGTCTCGCCGGCGCCGCGGCCCTCGCCCTGCCGGGGACGGGTGCGGCCGCACCCGCCCTGGTGCGCTCCGGCCGGCCGGTCCTGACCCACGGCGTCGCCGCCGGTGACGTCCGGCCCGGCTCCGGGCTCGTCTGGACCCGCGCCGACCGGCCGTCGCGGATGGTCGTGGAGGTCGCGGGCTCGCCGGACTTCCGGCGGGCGCTGCGGATCCCCGGCCCGGTGCTGACCCCGGACACCGACCTCACCGGGAAGCTGCGGGTCCCGGCGACGCGGGGACGGGTGCACTACCGCGTCGTCGCCGAGCCGCTCGACGGCGGTCCCGCGAGCGCGCCGCTGACCGGCTCCTTCCGGGCGGTCCCCGGGCGCGGCGAGCCGGTGCGGATCCAGTGGTCCGGCGACGTCGTCGGGCAGGGCTGGGGCATCGACCGCGCCACCGGCGGCATGCGGATCTTCTCCGCGATGGCCGACCGCCACCCCGACCTGTTCCTGCACTCCGGCGACACCGTCTACGCCGACGGCCCGCTCACCGAGACCGTCACGCTGCCCGACGGCCGGGTGTGGCGCAACGAGATGACGCCCGAGAAGGCGAAGGTCGCCGAGACCCTGACCGAGTTCCGCGGCCAGTTCGCCTACAACCTGCGCGACGACAACCTGCGCCGGTTCGCGGCCTCGGTCGGTCAGATCGTGCAGTGGGACGACCACGAGGTCACCAACAACTGGTACCCGGGGGAGATCCTCACCGGTGAGGTGGGGGAGAAGTACACCGAGAAGCGGGTGGACGTGCTCGCGGCCCGCGGGTTCCGCGCGTTCCACGAGTGGCAGCCGGTCGACCCGCGCCTCGCCGTCGACGGACGGGTGTACCGGCGGGTGCCGTTCGGCCCGCACGTCGAGGTGTTCGTGCTGGACATGCGCACCTACCGCAGCGCGAACTCCGCCAACACCGGCCGCGGCGAGCGGATCCTGGGGGAGGCCCAGGCCCGCTGGCTCGTCGACGCGCTCGCGTCCTCCCGGGCGACCTGGAAGATCGTCGCCTCGGACATGCCGATCGGGGTGCTGGTACCCGACGGCGACACCGCCTGGGAGGCCGTCGCCAACGGGGTGCCGGGGCCGCCGAGCGGGCGTGAGTCCGAGATCGCCGGGGTGCTCGCCGGGATCCGCCGGCGGAAGGTCCGCAACGTGGTGTGGGTGACCGCGGACGTGCACTACACCGCCGCCCACCACTACGCCCCCGAGCGCGCCGCGTTCACCGACTTCGACCCGTTCTGGGAGTTCGTCTCCGGCCCGCTGCACGCCGGTGCCTTCGGGCCGAACGAGCTCGACCCGACCTTCGGTCCGCGGGCGGAGTTCGTGCGCGGACCGTCCCGGCAGGGCGCGAGCCCGCTGGAGGGGTTCCAGCACTTCGGGGAGCTCGACGTCGCCCCCGACGGGACGACCCTGGAGGTCCACCTGCGCGACCAGGCCGGCGCTTCCCTTTGGACCACCACCCTGCGCCGGACCTGACGACCGCGTCCGCACTCCCCGCGTGGCCGACAGCTGTGCGGCGCCACCGGGGGGTGCCCGCGGGAGGTGACCGGTGTCGTCGCCCGAACCCGCCACGTGGGACGCGGCCTCCTCGGCCTCGGGCCTCCGCGGCCCCCGGCTTCCGCGGCCCCCGGCTTCCGCGGCCCCCGGCTTCCGCGGGCCCAGAGGCCTCTGGCTTCCGCGGCCCCGGCCTCCTCGGCCTCGGCGGCGTCCGGTTTCCGCGGCGTCCGGCCTCCGCGACCGGAGCGGCCGTGGCGGTCACCGGCGGCCCGCCGCACCCGGGCGGAGGTCGTCGCACCCTCCGCGGCGGGTGCGCCGACCCCCATAGGGGTGCGACAACTCCTCCGGCCACGTCCACACCCCTTGGCGGGCGCCCACACCTGTTGCGACGGGTGTGGACGCCTGCCAGGGGGTGTGGATCCCGGCGGGTGCACGCGCGGGTCCCGGGGACGGAGCCGGGGGTCAGGCGGTCGCGTCGAGCTGGGCGATGACCTTGGTGGGGCGGATCCGGACGACCAGCTCGCCGGGGACGCCGTTGCGCCGGCCGAACTCCTCCGCACGGTCGGCACCCATGTAGCGGCCACCGAGCGCGGTCGCGGTGCGCAGCAGCTCGTCGGGATCCTGGCTGGTCTCGGCGACGCCCTGGACCTGCACGAACCCGTACGGGGGCTCGGGCAGGTCGGCGGTGAGCACGACGCGCGGGTCGCGGGCGATCGCCCGGCCCTTCGCGGTCGCGGCGCCGGTGTTGAACACGATCGCGTCGTCCTCGACGAGGAACCAGACCGGCGCGACGAGCGGGCGCCCGTCCTGCGCGGTCCAGCCGAGCATGCCGGTGCGGGTGCCGTGGGAGAGGAACGCGACGACCTCGTGGCTCAGAGCGGTCATGGAACCGAGCCTAGGGCGCCGCGACCGGCGCCGGGGCGCGCCACGGTGACCGCGGGGCCCGCCGCGGGGGAGGGTGTCGTCATGGACGACCTCCCACCCGGCACCCTGCTCGGCCGTCAGGTCGACGGCGTCACCTGCGGACCGTCGGTGCTGGTCGTGACCGCGGTGCTGACCGGATCCGGGTGGCCCGGCGCCGTGGCCGACCGGTTCGCCGAGGCCCAGCGCACCGCGCACCGGCAGGCCAACCGGCTCTGGCCACGCGCCCTCGGCACCACGCCGTGGGGCATGCGGGCCTGGCTGCACCGGCACGCGCCCGCCGCGGGGCGCTACCGCATCCGCCCGGCGACCGCGGGTGCGCTGGCCGGGGTGCGCGACGCCGGGGTCCCGGTCCCGCTGCTGGTCGGGTCCGGGTGGCTGCCGCGACACTGGGTGCTGGTCCTGCCCCCGTCCGACGACGGCCGGTGGCGCGTCTACGAGCCCGGCTCCGGCCGGGTGCGGGCCGTCGACCCGGAGCTGTTCGGGCAGGGGGACCCGGCCGCCGTCACCCGGCTGCTGGGGTGGCCGCGACCGTGGGCGGTGCTGCTGCCCGCCCGGTGATCGCCGGGAGTGGAGCGCCGGGGCGAGTCGGCCGCACCCGCGGCTCCGCCCCCGGCGATCACCGGGCGGTGGGCCGTGCGGGGGGTGCCCGTCCGGCGGGCGGCGACCCGTGTCCCGGTCGCGGGCACGAGGGTGCGGGGGCCGGAAATGCTGTCGGTGTCGACTCGTAGACTTGACATGTGACCGAGACCCTGCCAGCGCGTACCGCCGACCTGCCCGCCAAGTGGACCCCGGGCGAGGTAGAGGGCGACATGTACCGCCGCTGGGTCGACGCCGGGTACTTCCGGGCCGACCCGTCGTCGGACGCCGACCCGTTCTGCATCGTCATCCCGCCGCCGAACGTCACCGGCAGCCTGCACCTGGGCCACGCGATGGACCACACGCTGATCGACGTCCTGACCCGGCGCGCCCGGATGCAGGGGCGCGACGCGCTGTGGCTGCCCGGCATGGACCACGCCGGGATCGCGACCCAGTCGGTCGTCGAGCGGCGGATGGCCGCCGCGGGCGAGCCCGACCGGCACGCGATCGGCCGCGCGGCGTTCGTCGAGAAGGTCTGGGAGTGGAAGGCCGAGTCCGGCGGCTCGATCCTGGGGCAGATGGAGCGCCTCGGGGACGGCGTCGACTGGTCCCGCGAGCGCTTCACCCTCGACGAGGGGCTGTCGCGCGCCGTCGCCACCGTCTTCAAGAAGATGTTCGACGACGGGTTGATCTACCGGGCCGAGCGCCTGGTCAACTGGTCCCCGGCGCTGCGCTCGGCGATCTCGGACATCGAGGTCGACCACATCGAGACCGAGGGTGAGCTCGTCTCGATGCGCTACGGCGACGGGGACGCCTCGGTCGTCGTCGCGACCACCCGGGTCGAGACGATGCTGGGCGACACCGCGGTCGCCGTCCACCCCGACGACGAGCGCTACGCCGCACTGGTCGGCACCGAGATCGAGATGCCGATCACCGGGCGGATGATCCCGGTCGTCGCCGACGACTACGTCGACCCCGAGTTCGGCTCCGGCGCCGTCAAGATCACCCCGGCGCACGACCCGAACGACTTCGAGGTCGGCCGCCGGCACGACCTGCCGATGCCGACGATCATGGACGAGGCCGGCACCATCGCCGGGACCGGCACCCGGTTCGACGGCATGGACCGGTTCGAGGCGCGCGAGGCCATCCGCGAGGAGCTGCGCGCCCAGGGCCGGATCGTCGCCGAGAAGCGCCCCTACCTGCACTCGGTCGGGCACGACTCGCGCACCGGGGTCCCGATCGAGCCGCGGCTGAGCCTGCAGTGGTTCGTCAAGGTCGAGCCGCTGGCCCGGTCCGCGGGCGACGCCGTCCGCTCCGGCGAGACCGTCCTGCACCCGAAGGAGCAGGCCAAGCGGTACTTCGACTGGGTCGACAACATGCACGACTGGACCATCAGCCGTCAGCTGTGGTGGGGGCACCGCATCCCGGTCTGGTACGGCCCGGACGGCGAGGTCGTCTGCGTCGGACCGGACGAGCAGCCGCCGTCGGGCGAGGGCTGGCGCCAGGACCCCGACGTCCTCGACACCTGGTTCTCCTCCGGGCTGTGGCCGTTCTCCACGCTCGGCTGGCCGGACGAGACCCCGGACCTGGAGCGCTACTACCCGAACTCGGTCCTGGTCACCGGCTACGACATCCTGTTCTTCTGGGTCGTCCGGATGATGATGTTCGGGACCTACGTGATGGGGAAGGCCCCGTTCCGCGACGTCTACCTGCACGGGCTCATCCGCGACGAGCACGGCAAGAAGATGTCGAAGTCCAAGGGCAACGTCATCGACCCGCTGGCGCTGATCGACTCCTACGGCGCGGACGCGCTGCGGTTCACCATCGCCCGCGGCTCCAACCCCGGCACCGACATGTCGCTGTCGGAGGAGTGGGTCGCCGGGTCCCGGAACTTCACCACGAAGCTCTGGAACATCACCCGGTTCGCCCTGGCCAAGGGCGCCGACGCCAGCCTGCCGCTGCCCGCGGACGCCGACCGGACCGACGCCGACCGCTGGATCCTGGGTCGGCTCGCCGAGGTCCGCGCGCAGACCGACGAGCTGCTCGACGGCTACCAGTTCGCGAAGGCGACCGAGGGGCTCTACCACTTCGCGTGGGACGAGCTGGCCGACTGGTACGTCGAGCTGTGCAAGACCCAGCTCGACGACCCGGCGACCGAGCCGGGCACCCGGGCGGTCCTCGGGCACGTCCTCGACGCGCTGCTGCGGATGCTGCACCCGATCGCGCCGTTCGTCACCGAGGCGCTGTGGACCGCGCTGACCGGCGGCGAGACCGTCGTGACCGCGGCCTGGCCCACGGCCGAGGGCACCGGCGCGCCGGTCGACGCGGCCGCCACGGCCCGGGTCACCGACGCGCAGAAGGTCATCACCGAGGTCCGCCGGTTCCGCACCGAGCAGGGGCTGCCCGACCGCAAGGCCGTCGCCGCCCGCCTCACCGGCCTCGGCGACGCCGGGCTGGCCGCGCACGAGCGCGCGCTGCGCTTCCTCAACCGCCTCGACCCGGCCGGTGACGACTTCGCCGCCACCGCGAGCTTCGAGGTCGCCACCTCCGGCGGTCCGGTCACCGTCGAGCTGGACACCTCGGGGGCGATCGACGTCGCCGCCGAGCGGGCCCGGCTCGGCAAGGACCTCGCCGTCGCCGAGAAGGAGCGCGACCAGGCGGACAAGAAGCTGACCAACCCGAAGTTCACCGAGAAGGCACCGGCCGAGGTCGTCGACGGGATCCGTGCCCGGCACGCGACCGCCGTCGCCGACATCGACCGCATCACCGCGCGGCTCGCCGCGCTCCCGGAGGGCTGATCCCGCCGTGGCGAAGGAGTACGACGAGTTCGACGACTTCACCGAGGCCGACTCGCCGACCTACGGCGGCGACCGGTGGGCCGAGGGCGGGTTCGGCGACTCGCCCGACGGTGAGCCGTCCGGCGGCGACGCCGAGCAGGAGCAGGACGACGAGCCCGGTGGCGAGGACCGCTCCGACGCCCCCGAGGCGTCGGCTGCGGCGCCGGAGGACACCCAGGAGGCCCTGATCGCGGCCGTCCTGGACGAGATCCGCGGCGGGGGAGACCCCGACGTCGTCCCGGCCCAGTCCACGGTGACCGGCTACGCCGAGTTCCTCGCCGTCGACGCGGCGCTGGACCGGCGCTGGCCCGAGTCGGTGATGGAGCCGTCGCTGGAGCGGATGCAGGCCCTGTGCGACGCCCTCGGCGACCCGCAGCGCGGCTACCCGGTCGTGCACCTGACCGGCACCAACGGCAAGACCTCCACCTCCCGGATGGTCGACGCGCTGCTCACCGAGATCGGGCTGCGGACCGGGCGCTACACCAGCCCGCACCTGCAGCGCGCCACCGAGCGGATCAACCTCGACAACCGGCCCGTCACCCCCGAGCGCTACGTCGCGGCCTACCGCGAGGTGGAGCCGCTGGTCGAGCTCGTCGACGCCAAGCGCGGCGACGGGCCCGCGCTCAGCAAGTTCGAGGTGCTCACCGGGATGGCCTTCGCCGCCTTCTCCGACGCCCCGGTCGAGGCCGCGGTGATCGAGGTCGGCCTCGGCGGGCGCTGGGACGCCACCAACGTCGCCGACGCGCACGTCGCCGTCGTCCTGCCGGTGGGGCTCGACCATGCCGAGTACCTCGGCGACGACATCACCGACATCGCCCGCGAGAAGGCCGGGATCATCAAGGAGGGTTCCGTCGCCGTCCTCGCCGCGCAGGACCGGAAGGTCGCCGAGATCCTGCTGGCCCGCTGCGCCGAGGTCGACGCGCAGGTCGCGCGGGAGGGCGCGGAGTTCGGCGTCGTCTCCCGCGAGATCGCCGTCGGCGGGCAGCGCCTGGAGCTGCAGGGCCTGTCCGGCCGCTACGACGAGATCTTCCTGCCGCTGCACGGCGAGCACCAGGCGTCGAACGCGGCGGTCGCACTGGCCGCGGCCGAGGCGCTCGTCGGCGCCGGCACCGCGCAGCCCCTCGACCCCGACGCGGTCCGCGCCGCGTTCGCCTCGGTCCGCTCACCCGGGCGGCTCGAGCCCGTCGAGGGCGGGCCGGACCGGCCGACCGTGCTGCTCGACGCCGCGCACAACCCGGCCGGGGCGACGGCACTGGCCGCCGCGCTGGGCACCGAGTTCCGCTTCACCCGGCTGGTCGGCGTGATCGGGGTGCTGGAGGGCAAGGACGCCCGCGGCATCCTGGAGGCGCTCCAGCCCGCGCTGCACGAGGTCGTCGTCACCACCAACTCCTCGCCGCGCGCCATGGACCCCGACGCGCTCGGTGCGCTCGCGGCCGAGGTGTTCGGCTCCGAGCGGGTCAGCGTCGAACCGTCGCTGGCCGAGGCCGTCGAGCAGGCGCGTGAGATCGCCGAGGAGGCGGGCGGGTCCGGGGTCGGCGTCGTCGTCACCGGGTCGGTCGTCACCGTCGGCGAGGCGCGGTCGCTGTTCGGGAAGGAACCGGAGTGAGTGACGTGCCGGGTGTGCCCGAGGGTGTGCGGCCGCCGCCCACCGACCCCATGAAGGGCGCCCGCGGCGTGTTCGCCGCGACGCTGATCCTGGAGGCGATCGTCGTCCTCCTGGCGCTGCTGGTGCTCCCGCGCTTCGGCACCGGGTCGACCGCGCTCGGCTTCGGGGTGGTGGCGGGCATCGCCGTCGCCATGATCCTGGCGTCCGGGGTGCAGCGGCGGCCGTGGGGGCTCACCGCGGCGCTGGTGCTGCAGGGGGCGCTGCTCGTCGCGGCGCTGGTGTTCCTGTCGTCGCTGGTCGTGGTCGCGGTGGTGTTCATCCTCGTGTGGGCGGTCCTGGTCTGGATGCGGCGCGAGGTGGCCCGGCGGATGGCGGCGGGGACGCTGCCGTCGCAGCAGCAGGACTGAGTCCGGCGGTATCACTTCCGGCATCGTCCTCGGTCGTGGCCATGACCCTCCGCCTGACCGATGACGAGTCCGACGCCCTCCGCGCCCGGGCGGAGGCGGAGGGACGCTCCATGCAGGAGGTCGCGCGGTCCGCGGTCCGGGAGTACGTCGCCCGCCACGACCACGACGCCGACGTCGACGTCGCAGCCGCATGGGTCACCACGAACTTCCGGGAGGCCCTCGACCGGCTCGGGCGGGCGTGACCCGGTACCTCTCCCTGGTCGACGTCCTGCGGTTCGCCCCGGACGCACTCGGCCAGGAGCCGGTGGTCCGCGACTTCGGTCTGCTCGAGTCCGCGCCGGCCCGGCCGGCGACCGTGCTGTTCGGCCGAGACGCCTATCCGACCGTCCACCTCAAGGCGGCCGCGCTGCTCCAGAGCATCTGCGGCAACCACGCCCTGGTGGACGGCGACAAGCGGCTGGCCTGGGCGACGACGGCGGTGTTCCTGGTACTGAACGGGCATCCGCCGCGGGTCGACCAGGACGCCGTGTTCACGTCGGTGGTCTCGGTGTCCGAGGGCAGTCTGCATGACCTTCCTGGGATCGCCGCCGCGCTGGCGGAGCTCACCGACGAGCCGGAGCCGCCGTCCTGACGGTGGGTGCCGGACCCCCACCGGGTCGTCGCTACCCTGTCGCGCGTGACTGAACGCACTCTCGTCCTGGTCAAGCCCGACGGCGTCGCGCGCAAGCTCGTCGGTGAGGTCGTCTCGCGCATCGAGCGCAAGGGCCTCGGTCTGGTGGCCCTCGACCTGCGCACGGTGGACCGTGAGCTGGCCGCCCAGCACTACGCCGAGCACGACGGCAAGCCCTTCTTCGAGGAGCTGCTGTCGTTCATCACCTCCGGCCCGGTCCTGGCCGCGGTCGTCGAGGGCCCCCGCGCCATCGCCGCCTGGCGGCAGATCGCCGGCGGCACCGACCCGGTGGAGAAGGCCACCCCCGGCAGCATCCGTGGCGACCTCGCCCTGGAGACCGGTTCCAACCTGGTGCACGGCTCGGACTCCCCGGAGTCGGCCGACCGGGAGATCAAGCTCTGGTTCCCGAACCTGTGACCGCAGGCGTCCCGGCCGTCCGCCGGGTCGTCGACCCCCACCCCGGCGCCGCCGCCGCGCTCGGTGACCTCTGGATCGCCGTGACCGAGGCCGGCGGCGCCGTGGACTTCGTGCCCGGCGCCGACCCGGACGAGGTCCGCGCACTGGCGGTCGAGACCGTCGACGCCGCCCGGTCCGGCGCGTCCCGGATGTTCGTGCTGGGGGAGGAGACCGCCCCGCTGGGCACGGTCTTCCTGGTCCCGAACACCGGCATCGCCGCGCACCGCGCCGACGTGCAGCGCCTCATGGTCCGCCCGGCCCTGCAGGGACGTGGTCTCGGCACGGTCCTGCTCGACGCCGCCGTCGCCCACGCCCGGGAGACGGGCCTGGCGATGCTGACCCTCGGCGCCCGCGGCGGCACCCCGCTGCCCGCGTTCTACGCCGCCCGCGGCTTCGTCGAGTACGGCAGGTTGCCCGGCGGGGTGCTGCTCTCCCCGGAGGACGCGCGCGACGTCCACCTGTTCTACCTGCCGCTCGGCTGACCCCCGGCCCGCGGGAAGATCGATTCCCCCCGACGGCCGGATGGCAGAGGCCGTCCCCGCGGTCCACCATGTGGGCCATGACCGTGCTCACCCCGCGCCCGACGACCGCGGACCTAATCCGTGGAGTCGTCGTGGCGGTCCTGGCGATCCTGCAGGTGCTCGTGTCGGCGTTCGGGGGGTCGGGGATCGGCGCCGTCGCGCGCGACTACGACACCCCGCTGCTGGCCGCGGGCTGGGCGTTCTCGATCTGGGGTCTGATCTACCTGGGCGTGCTGGTCTACGCCGGCTACGCCCTGCTGCCCGGCCAGCGCGGCCGCGAGGTGCACCGCCGCGTCGGCTGGTGGGTCGCGGCGACCGCGGTGCTCAACCCGCTGTGGATCGCGGCCTTCTCGAACCGGTGGGTGGTCACCGCCGAGGTGCTGCTGGTCCTGCTCGTCGTCGCGCTCGGTGTCGTCTACGGACGGCTGTCCCGCAGCGTCGCCGACGGCTGGGCGGAACGGCTGGCGATGCGGCTGCCGCTGGCGATCTACCTCGGCTGGTCCTCGGCCGCGCTGGTGCTGGGCCTGATGGCGGCCGGCGTCGCGGTCGGGCTGCCATCCGACGGGGTGCTCCCGCAGGTCGCGGCCATCCTGCTGCTCGTGATCCTCACCGCGGTCGTGCTGTCGGTCATCGGCTCCACCGCCGGGTTCGCGGGCTTCGCCGGAGCGCTGTGCTGGGCGCTGATCGGCATCGTGGCAGGCGACCGGCCGATCGCCGTCACCGTCGTCGCGACGGTCGCGGCCGGGGCGATCGCGGTGCAGGCGGTGCGCCGGATCACGCGGTCGGTCCAGCCCGCCCGGCTGGCCCTGGGCTGAGCCGGCGGCTGAGAGGAAACCCGCACCGGGACGTCGGTCCCGCTTGCTACGGTCGCACCGGCAGGAGCAGCGGTACCAGGGAGGCCCGGCATGATCACCGGAAGCATCGTCGCGATCGTGACCCCGATGCACGACAGCGGCGAGGTCGACCACACGGCCCTCGGCGAGCTCGTCGAGCGGCAGGTCGACGCGGGCACCGCGGCGATCGTCTCGGTCGGCACGACCGGCGAGTCGTCCACGCTGTCGGTGCTCGAGCACACCGAGGTCATGCGGCGCACCATCGAGGTCGCGAACGGCCGGGTCCCGGTCATCGCCGGCACCGGGGCGAACTCCACCGACGAGGCGATCCACCTGACCCGCGCCGCGCGGGCGGCCGGCGCCGACGGCGCGCTGCTCGTGACGCCGTACTACAACAAGCCCCCGCAGGAGGGCCTCTACCAGCACTTCAAGCGGATCGCCGAGACCGTCGACATCCCGCAGTACCTCTACAACGTCCCGGGCCGCACGGCCTGCGACATGCTGCCGTCGACGGTGGCCCGGCTGGCCGAGATCCCGAACATCGTCGGGCTCAAGGAGGCCAAGGGCGACCTGGACCGGGTCCGCGAGCTCGTCGCGCTGGGCCTGGACGACTTCGCGCTGTACTCCGGTGACGACGGCACCGCCCGCGCGTCGATGCTCGCCGGGTTCCACGGCGACATCTCGGTGACCGCGAACGTCGCCCCCGAGACGATGGCCCGGATGTGCAAGGCCGCCGTCGCCGGTGACGCCGAGACCGCCTCCGCGCTCGACGCCGACCTCGCGGGCCTGCACGCGGCGCTGTTCTCCGAACCGAACCCGATCCCGGTGAAGTGGGCCCTGGCGGAGCTGGGTCTCATGCCCGGCGGAATCAGGCTGCCGCTGGTGCCGCTGGACGAGTGGCACCACGAGGACGTCCGCGCCGCGCTGCGGGCCGCGGGCCTGCTGTCCTGAGCCCCGCGCTCCCCGGGGCGCTGCTCGTCGCCAACCGCGCCGAGATCGCGGTCCGGATCATGGAGACGGCGTCGGCGCTGGGCGTGCGCACGGTCGCCGTGCACGCGGCCGACGACGCCGCCTGCGCGCACGTCGCCCGCGCCGACGCCGCCGTCGCGCTGCCCGGCACCGGCGCCGCCGCCTACCTCGACGTCGACGCGCTGGTGCGGGCCGCCGTCGACGGCGGGGCCGGTGCGCTGCACCCCGGCTACGGGTTCGCCTCCGAGAGCCCGGCGCTGGCCCGGGCCTGCGCGGACGCCGGCGTGGTGTTCGTCGGGCCGTCGCCGCAGACGCTGGAGCTGTTCGGGGACAAGGCCGCCGCCCGCGACCACGCGGGGGCGCTCGGCGTACCGGTGCTGGAGGCCGTCGAACCCGCCGACGGCGCCGCGCTGCTGTCCCGCCTCGGCCCCGGCGGCGCCGTCATGGTCAAGGCCCGCTCCGGCGGCGGCGGGCGCGGGATGCGCCCGGTCACCGACCCGGCCGACCTCGACGACGCCGTGCGCCGCTGCTCGTCCGAGGCGCTCGCCGCGTTCGGCGACGGCGCGGTGCAGGTCGAACGCCTCCTGCCGGCCGCCCGGCACGTCGAGGTGCAGGTCCTCGGTGACGGCACCGGCGCCGTCGTGCTGGGGGACCGGGACTGCTCCGCGCAGCGCCGCCGGCAGAAGCTCGTCGAGATCGCGCCCGCCCCCGCCGTGCCCGCCCCGGTGCGCGCGCGGCTGCACGAGGCCGCGCTGCGCCTGTGCGACGGCTACCGCGGCCTCGCCACCGTCGAGTTCCTGCTCGCCGGGCAGGACATCGCGTTCCTGGAGGTCAACCCGCGGATCCAGGTCGAGCACACCGTCACCGAGGAGACCACCGGCCTCGACCTCGTCGAGCTGGGGCTGCGGGTCGCCTACGGCGCCCGGCTCGCCGACCTCGGCCTCGCCGCCCCGCCCGCTCCGCGCGGGACCGCGGTGCAGGCCCGGGTGACGACCGAGACCGTCGGGCCGGACGGGGCCCTCGTCCCGGCCGCCGGGACCCTGACCCGCTTCCAGCCGCCCGCCGGGCGCGGGGTCCGCGTCGACACCCACGGCTACGCCGGGTACCGGGTCGGGCCGCGCTACGACCCGCTGCTGGCCAAGGTCGTCGCCCGCGGGGCGACGCCGGAGGCCGCTGCCGCCGCCGCCCGGCGTGCCCTCGCCGGGTTCGACGTGGCCGGCGTCGCGGTCACCCTGGGGCTGCTGCAGGCCGTCCTCGCCCGCCCCGAGCTGGTCGACGGGACACTGGACACCACCTTCGTCGACCGGCACCTGGTCGAGCTGGCCGCGGCGCCCCGCGAGACCGTGCTGCCCGCGACCGGTGCGCCCGAGACCGGCGCGCCCGCGGCGGGTGACGCCGCGGGTAACGGATCGGCGCCGGGCCCGGCGGTCGAGGTCCCCGCGGACCGGACCGCCGTGCGCGCGTCCCGGCCCGGCGTCGTCGTGGCGCTGCCCGTCCCGGCCGGGCAGGTCGTCGCCGCGGGTGGCGAGGTCGTCGTCCTCGAGTCGATGAAGATGGAGCACCCGGTCACCGCGGAGCGGCCGGCCCGGGTCGAGACGGTCGTCGTCGCCGTCGGGGACGCGGTCGAGGCGGGGGAACTGCTGGCCGTCCTCGCCGACGCCGACGCCGCGGAGGCGCCCGGCCGGGCCCAGGACGTCGACCCCGACCGGATCCGGCCCGACCTGGCCGAGGTCCGCGACCGCCGCCACGGCGGGCTCGACGCCGGCCGGCCCGCCGCCGTCGCACGCCGGCGGTCGGCGGGGCGGCGCACCGCCCGGGAGAACGTCGCCGACCTGCTCGACCCCGACAGCCTCGTCGAGTACGGCGCGCTGACCCTGGCGGCGCAGCGGGCCCGGCGCAGCACCGCCGAGCTCGTCGCCCGCACCCCAGCCGACGGGATCGTCACCGGCACCGGGACCGTCGGCGGACGCCCGGTCGCCGTGCTGGCCTACGACTACACCGTGCTCGCCGGCACCCAGGGTGTGCTCAACCACCGCAAGACCGACCGGCTCCTCGAGCTCGCCGAGCGCGACCGGCTGCCGGTCGTCGTGTTCGCCGAGGGCGGCGGTGGACGGCCGGGGGACACCGACACCTCCGCCGTCACCCAGCTCGACGTGCCGACCTTCCGGCTGTTCGCCCGCCTGCGCGACCGGGTCCCGACCGTCGCGGTCGTCGCCGGCTACTGCTTCGCCGGCAACGCGGCCCTGGCCGGGGCCTGCGAGCTGATCGTCGCGACCGAGGGCAGCAGCCTCGGCATGGGCGGCCCGGCGATGATCGAGGGCGGCGGGCTCGGCGTCGTCGCACCCGGTGACGTCGGCCCGATGCCGATGCAGTGGGCGAACGGCGTGGTCGACCTGCTGGTGCCCGACGACCGGGCCGCGGCCGCCGCGGCCCGCCGGTACCTGCTGCACGTCGCCGGGGACCCGGTGCCCGGCGGGCACGCCGACCAGCGGCTGCTGCGCCACCTCGTCCCGGAGAACCGGCTGCGCGCCTACGACGTCCGCCGCGTCGTCGACACCCTGTGCGACACCGGCTCCGTCGTCGAGCTGCGCGGCGGGTTCGGCGCGGGGATGGTCACCGCACTGGCCCGGCTCGACGGCCGCGCCGTCGGCGTGATCGCCAACGACCCGGAGCACCTCGGCGGCGCGATCGACGGCGACGCCGCGGACAAGGCCGCCGCGTTCCTGGCGCTGTGCCAGGCCCGCGGGCTGCCGGTCGTGTCGCTGTGCGACACCCCGGGGTTCATGGTCGGCCCGGACGCCGAGCGCACCGCGACCCTCCGCCGGTTCGGGGCGATGTTCGTCGCCGGGGCACGGCTGACGGTGCCGGTGGTGACGGTCGTGCTGCGCAAGGGCTACGGCCTCGGCGCGATGGCGATGGCCGGCGGTGACCTGCACGCGCCGGTGCTCACCGTGGCCTGGCCGACCGGCGAGTTCGGCGGGATGGGGCTGGAGGGCGCGGTCCGCCTCGGCTTCCGCGACGAGCTGGCCGCGATCACCGACGAGACCGCGCGGCGGGCCCGCTACGACGAGCTCGTCGCCGGGTACTACGAGCGCGGCAAGGCGCTCGGCGTGGCGACGGTGTTCGAGATCGACGACGTCATCGACCCCGCCGACACCCGGGCCGTGGTCTCCCGCGCGCTGCGCGGGCGCTGACCGGCCCGGTGGTCAGGACGGCGCCCCGTCCGCGGACGGCTCCGCGGCGTCGGGGGCGACCGTGGGGCCCGCGCTCGTGGTCTTCACGTTGCGCACGATGTCGCGGCCGAAGGTGACGTCGACCCGCTCGGCCACGGCCAGCTCCAGCACGGCGATCATGACCTCACCGGAGATGCGGCGCATCCGCTCGATCGTCTCGTAGACGCGCGGCCACTGGTCGTCGGGACGGCCCTCGGCGTCGAAGGGCTGCCAGATCTCGCCGAGGAACAGGTCGACGTAGAGCCGGGCGACGGCGTCGGCGTGCTTGCGCAGCTGCTCCACGACGTCGAGCGAGCGGGTGATCGGGATGCCGAGACCGGTCAGCTCGGCGGCGGCGTTCATCAGCCGCGGGCTGATCTCCTCGTAGGTGTCGTCGCCCAGCTCGCGCAGCAGGCCCATCTTGACCCCGCGCTTGGCGACGCCGACGTCGGTGCTCTCGTACCGTTCGGCGAGCTCGGCGAGGTGCACGATCTGCCGGTCCTCGGGCGCGAACAGCGCGCGGACGGTCCGGATGAACTGCACGACCTGCTCGGTGGAGCCACCGGTGGTGTCGAGCAGCTTCTTGATCGTGTCGAGCTTGACGCCCTCGTCCTGCAGGTCCTGGATCAGCTCCAGACGCGCCGCGTGACCGGGTCCGTAGTAGCCCGTCCGGGCCTTGACCTGCGGCGGGGGCAGCAGCCCCCGGGACTGGTAGGCGCGGATGTTGCGCACCGTGACACCGCTGGACCGCGCCAGCTCGTCGATGGTGCGCCAGTCCGCCGACTCCGGGTCCTCGACCATGACACGGAGGATAACAGGCAGGCATGTGACACAGGATCCAGGCAGACTCGGTTGCTATGTGACATCGAACCGTGCACAGTTGATGTCATGTTCCGATCCGCTCCTGGCACGACCACGCGCCGCCGGGGCCTGCTGGCCGCCGCGAGCGCCCTCACGACCCCGCTGCTGCCCGAGGACTTCCTGACGCTGGTCGACCCGCTCTGGTCGACCACGTCGCTGCGCGGCCGGGTGGTCGCCCGTCGCCGCGAGACCGGCCGTGCGGTCTCGGTGACCATCGAGCCCGGGCGCGCCTGGGCCGGGCACCGCGCCGGCCAGTACGTCGGCATCGGCGTCGAGGTCGACGGCGTCCGGCTCACCCGGAGCTACTCGCTGACCTCCCCTGAGGGCGCGGAGCACCTCACCGTGACCGTGCAGGAGGTCGACGGCGGCGCCGTGTCGCCGACCCTGGTCCGCGACCTGCCGATTGGCACGATCGTCGAGCTCGACCAGGCGGCGGGCGGTTTCGTCCTGCCCGACCCGCTCCCGGAGAAGCTGCTGTTCGTCACCGCGGGCAGCGGCATCACCCCGGTGATGGGCATGCTGCGCACGCTCGACCGCGCCGGGACGATGCCCGACGTCGTGCTCGTGCACGGCGCCCGCACGCCGGAGGACACGATCTTCCGCGCCGAGCTGGCCGGCCTCGCCGCGCGGCACCCGTCGCTGCGGGTCGTGCTGCGCCACAGCGCCGTCTCCGGGCGGCTCGACCCCGCGACCCTCGACGCCGCCGTCGTCGACCGGGCCGACCGGGCCGTGTACGCCTGCGGCCCCGACGGCCTGCTCGACGCCCTGGAGGATGCCTGGGACGGCGTCACCGCCGAGCGCTTCACCCCGCCGGCCCGCGCCACCGAGGGCACC
The DNA here is from genome assembly GCF_020496225.1 of Pseudonocardia sp. ICBG162. NCBI lineage: Bacteria > Bacillati > Actinomycetota > Actinomycetes > Pseudonocardiales > Pseudonocardiaceae > Pseudonocardia > Pseudonocardia sp. ICBG162. The sequence continues at coordinate 1,975,943 of NZ_JAHLJD010000013.1, read as the reverse complement.
GGCGGCACCGTCGACCTCGGCGGCGACGACGTCGTCGTCGAGTCCGGCCAGAGCCTCCTCGAGGCGGGGGAGGCCGCCGGGAAGCTCATGCCCAGCGGCTGCCGGATGGGCATCTGCTTCGGCTGCGTGCTGCCGCTGCGCGAGGGCCGGGTGCGCGACCTGCGCACCGGCGAGGCGCACGGCGAGCCCGGCGACCTGGTCCAGACCTGCATCAACTCCGCGTGCGGGCCCGCCCGCATCGACCTTCCCTGACACACCCGCTCCGACCGAAGGAGGTCCTCATGACCGCCGTCCTGGAGAACCCCACGCACGCCGAGCCCGGCCCCGAGGAGACCGGCCGCGAGCAGCACCCGCAGCGCCCGGTGCTGGAGCTCGTGCCGTCGTCGCGCCGCGAGGACGTGGCCGCGACCACCGACCTGACCGCCGAGCAGATCGAGGAGCTCGGCCGTCGCCTCGACGCGATCCGTGACCGGGTCCTCGCCGAGCGCGGCGCCTCGGACGCCGAGTACATCCGCGGCGTCATCCGCAAGCAGCGGGCGCTGGAGATCGGCGGCCGCGCGCTGCTGTTCGCCGGTGTCCTGCCCCCGGCCTGGATCGCCGGGACCGCCATGCTCTCGATCGCCAAGATCCTCGAGAACATGGAGATCGGGCACAACGTCATGCACGGCCAGTGGGACTGGATGCGTGACCCGAAGATCCACTCGTCGACCTGGGAGTGGGACAACGTCTCGTCCTCGGCGGAGTGGAAGCACTCGCACAACTACATGCACCACACCTACACCAACGTCGTCGGCAAGGACCGCGACGTGGGCTACGGGATCCTGCGGCTGTCCGAGGAACAGCGGTGGACGCCGTACTACCTGGGCAACCCGCTGTACAACCTCCTGCTCAGCCTGTTCTTCGAGTACGGCGTCGCGCTGCACGACCTCGAGGTCGAGAAGGTCGTGGCGGGGGAGAAGCCGCTGAGCCGGGTGTGGCAGCAGGTCAAGTCGATCGGCCGCAAGACCGGGCGCCAGATCCTGAAGGACTACGTCGCGTTCCCCGCGCTGGCCGGGCCGTTCTTCCTGCCGGTGCTCGCGGGCAACCTCACCGCGAACCTGGTGCGCAACGTCTGGTCGCACGCGGTCATCTTCTGCGGGCACTTCCCGACCGGCGCGGTGCAGTTCACCGAGGAGCAGCTGGAGGACGAGAGCCGCGGCGAGTGGTACGTCCGTCAGCTGCTGGGCTCGGCCAACCTCGAGGGCGGCCGGTTCTTCCATCTGATGACCGGCCAGCTGTCCTTCCAGATCGAGCACCACCTGTTCCCCGACCTGCCCAGCAACCGCTACGCCGAGATCGCGCCCGAGGTGCGGGAGCTGTGCCGGGAGTACGGGCTGGAGTACACGACCGGGCCGCTGTGGAAGCAGTACATGCAGGTCCTGGGCACGATCAACCGACTGGCCCTGCCGAACGGGAAGCGCTGATAGCTTCCGTTCCGTCCGATCCGTCCGGGTCGGCGGAGGGGGGCGGTCGTGCGGCACCTGGTGGGGGTCCTGGTCGGGCTCGTCGGGACGGCGGTGGCGCTGGTCGTCGCCGGTGCGGGGATGGGCACCGCCTACGAGTCGATGATGCGGATGGACCTCGACCGGGTCCCCGCCGGCTCGGGCCTGCTGCTCGTCGGCGGGCTGCTCCTGGGCGCGGTGGTGCTCGCCGCGCGCCTGTCCCCGGGCGCACCGCTGACCGGGGCCGTCCTGCTCCTGGCCGGCTCGGCGTGGACGCTGTTCGACCCGCAGGCGCCGTTCGTGCTGGGCCGGGGGCTCGGCTACCTCCTGAGCCTGCAGTACGGGATGCTCCTGGCCGGGCTGCTGGCCGTGGCCGCGTTCGCCGTCCCGCGGCGGCGGGCCGAACCCGGCCCGCCGCCGTCCTGGGCGCACGGCCCGTCGTCGGGGCCGGTCGTCCACTGACCGGCCCGGCCCGTCACAGGGCGGGGACGACGTCGAGGAAGCCGTGCACCTGCGCGATCCGGCCGTCGCCGTCGGTCACGATGACGTCGAACCCGACCACCGGAGGCTCGGCGCCCGCCGCGAAGACCTCCGGCGGCGCCGCCTGCCAGCGGAACCGCGCCCGGTCGTGGTGCGCGTCGACCTCGCCGTGCAGCCGGAACTCGAACCCGGCCAGCTTCTCCCGGGCCGCGCCCAGGAACCCGGCGACGCCGTCGTGCCCGGTGACGTCGGCGAGCGGGTCGGTGTAGCGGACGTCGGTGGTGAACAGCTCGGCGACGCGGGCCTTCCGCGCCGTCGGGTCGGCCTCGTCGAACGCGGCGACGTAGCGCTCGGCGAGGGCGGTGAAGTCGGTCATCCCTACCTCCTGGGTGGTGCGGTTCGGACCTCACCGAGCCTGCTGCCACCGCCGCCGCGGCGCGATGACCTGCGGGGTAACCGGATCCGCCTACCCCGCAGGTAGTCGTCGCGACGCCCGGGCCCGGCTAGCGTCGGCCCGGTGAACGACACCGACGTCCGTCCGGCCCGCACCGCCGGACCGGGGGAGATGCTGCGGTTCTGGCGGGGCCGCCGCCGGCGCAGCCAGCTCGACCTGGCGCTCGCGGCGGGGGTCTCGGCGCGGCACCTCAGCTTCGTCGAGACCGGCCGTTCGGGCGCGAGCAGGGAGTTGCTGGGCGCGCTCGCCGACGCGCTGGAGATCCCGCTGCGGGAGCGGAACGCGCTGTTCCTGGCCGCCGGCTACGCCCCCGCCTACACCGAACGGTCGCTCGACGACCCGGACCTCGCACCCGTGCGGGAGGCGCTGGCGCGGCTCGTCGCCGCGCACGACCCGTACCCGGCCCTCGTCGTGGACCGCTGGGGCGACGTCCGGCTCGCCAACGCCGCGGCCTCGGCGCTGCTGAGCGGCCTCGACCCGGCCGTGCTCGGGCCGCCGCCGAACGTGCACCGGGTCTGCCTGCACCCCGCCGGGCTCGCGCCGCGCATCCGCAACCTCGCCCAGTGGCGGGGGCACCTGCTGCACCGGCTCGAACGGCAGGTGCGGATGACCGCGGACCGGCGGCTCGTCGCGCTGCTCGCCGAGTGCCGGGACCACCCCGCACCCGAGGAGACCGCGCTGCCGTCGCCGGGCTCGGACGTGCTGCTGCCGCTGGTCCTCGACACCGACGACGGCACGCTGAGGTTCCACTCGGTGGTCTCGACCTTCGGCGCACCGCACGACGTCACCCTCGCCGAGCTGGCGCTGGAGACCTTCCTGCCCGCCGACGACGCCACGCGCGCCGCCCTCACCGCCCGCGCCGGCCGGTGAGCCCCGCTCAGCCCGCGACGCCCGGGGACAGCGACAGCACCGGCACCGTCCCGTTCAGTGCGAAGGCCCCGACCACCTGCTGCTTGTAGACGATCGGGTTGTGCACGGCGAGGGTGCGCGCGTTGCGCCAGTGCCGGTCCAGCGCCCGGTCGACGTCGACGGTGGACGCGCCGCCGACCTCGAACAGCTCCGAGGTCGCGTCCAGCACCAGCTGCGGCACCGTCGACTGGGCCCGGTACACGTCGAGCTCGGCGGCCGGGCCGTGGCCGGGCTCGGACAACGCCCGCTCCAGCGAGGCGGCCGCGGCGTCGACGACGGCGGCGACGGTGAACGCGGCCGCGTCGACCTTCCCGACGACCTGCTGCACCAGCGGGTCGTCCCTGGGCAGGTCGGCGTTGCCGTAGGGCCAGTTGCGGCGCCGGTCGCGGACGTAGGCGGCGGCGTCGTCGGCGGCGCGGCGGGCGATCCCGGCCAGCGCCGCCAGCTGCACCAGCTGCAGGAACCCCTGCCGGACCGGCTGGTGGGCATCGGTCGGCGCGGGCCGCACCTGGGCCGGGTCGACCTCGACCGCGGTGAACCGGGTCGTGCCGCTGGCGGTCAGCTTCTGCCCGAACCCGCGCCAGTCGTCGACCCGCTCGACACCGGGCGCGGAGGTCTCCACCAGCACGCTCACCCGGCTGCCGTCCTCGTCGAGCGCGACGACGTCGACGAGGTCGGCGTAGAGCGTGCCGGTGCAGTAGAACTTCTCGCCCTCGAGCAGCAGCCTGTCCCCGTCGCGGCGCAGCACCGTGGTGGAGGAGTTGCGCACGACGCCGCCGCGCTCGGAGATGGCGTTGCCGACGAGCCGGCCGGCCGCGACCTGCTCCAGCCGACCGCGCAGCACCGGGTCGTCGGCGGCACCGGCCGACCACAGCTCGGCGAACAGCAGGTGCGTCCGCAGCGCCTGCGGGATGTTCGAGTCCGCCGCGCCCAGCTCGACGAGCAGCGCGAACAGCTGGCGCAGCGAGGCCCCCGCGCCGCCGGCCTCCACCGGCAGCCGGACCGCGCCGAACCCGGCGTCGCGCAGGGCGGCGATCTCCTCGACGGGCAGCCTGCGGCTCAGCTCGCGCTCCACCGCGCCGGCGGCGATCTTCTCGAACAGCGGGCGGAACCGGGCGTGCAGCTCGGCGTCGGTCACGGGCACGGGGGTCTCCTGGGAGTTCGGGGACGCGCGTGGGGAGCAGGTCGGCGCCAGCGTAGGTGCCCGGCCCGCCGGTCCGCCGTGACCCGTGCCTCAGCGGGTGTGGGCCCGGGCGGCGGTCCGCACGATCCCCTCGACGAGCTCCGGCCAGACCCACCGCGGCAGGTCGTGGCCCATCCCCGGTACCTCCACCAGCTCGGCGCCGGGGACGGCCGCGGCGGTCGCACGGCCCCCGTCGGGGCGGATGACCCGGTCCTCACACCCCTGCAGCACCAGCGCCGGGCAGGTCAGCGCCCGCAGGTCCGCGGTGCGGTCCCGCTCGGCGACGATCGCCGCCAGCTGCCTGCCGGCCCCGCTGCCGTCGCCGGTCTCGCGGGCCCGCGCCCGCCGGAACGTGACGCGGACGTCCTCGTCGTCCACGGCGGTCCGGTCGTGGGAGCCGATCCGGCGGAACGACCGGACCATGCCCTCGACCGGGTCCGCGGGCGGCGGGCGCAGGAACTCCGGCAGCATCCGCGGCGCGGTCCGCCCGGTGCCGTCGCCGGGGCGGCCCATCACCGAGGTCAGCGACCGGACCAGGCCGGGGTGGCGGATCGCGGTCTCCTGGGCGACCGAGGCCCCCAGCGAGGCGCCGACCACGTGCGCCCCGGACGGCGCGACCCGGGCGATCAGCCCGCCGGTGTCGTCGGCCATGTCGGCCAGGGTGTAGACCGGCCGGGCCCGGCGGGTCAGGAACCCCCACGCCGAGATCCCGGGGCCGGACAGGTGCGTCGAGCGGCCGACGTCGCGGTTGTCGAACCGCACCACCCGGAACCCGCGGCCGGCCAGGGCGGTGCAGAGGTCCTCGCGCCACCAGTCCAGCGACAGACCCAGGCCCATCACCAGGACCACCACCGGGTCGGCCGGGTCGCCGACGGACTGGTGGCACAGCCGGACCGCGCCGACGTCGGTGTACTGCTCGGGTTCCACACCCCGCGTTCGGTCGGACGCGACCCGCCGGTTCGTCCCGAACGGACGTGGCTACCCTGGTGCAGCGTGGCACCCACCTCCGTATTCCCCGCCCTGGAGCCGATCCTGCCCCGCGTCGCCAAGCCGGTGCAGTACGTCGGCGGTGAGGGGAACTCGCAGGTCAAGCCGTGGGACTCCGCGGCCGTCCGCTGGGCACTGCTCTATCCGGACGCCTACGAGGTCGGCCTGCCCAACCAGGGCGTCCAGATCCTGTACGAGGTCCTCAACGAGCGCGCCGACGCACTGGCCGAGCGCTGCTATGCGGTCTGGCCCGATCTCGAGGCCCTGATGCGCGAGTCGGGGGTGCCGTCGTTCACCGTCGACGCCCACCACGCGGTCGGTGACTTCGACGTCCTCGGCGTCTCGTTCTCCACCGAGCTCGGATACACCAACCTGCTCACCACGCTCGACCTGGCGGGGATCCCGCTGCACGCCCGGGACCGCGACGAGAGCCACCCGGTCGTCGTCGCCGGTGGGCACGCGGCGTTCAACCCGGAGCCGGTCGCGGACTTCGTCGACGTCGCCGCGCTCGGTGACGGCGAGGAGGTCGTCGGCGACATCACCGACGTCGTGCGGGACTGGAAGGAGCAGGGACGCCCGGGCGGGCGCCGGGAGCTGCTGCTGCGGCTGTCGTCGACGCCGGGCTGCTACGTGCCGTCCCTCTACGACGTGACCTACGCCGACGACGGTCACATCGCCGCCGTCACCCCGGCCGACGAGCGGGTCCCCGCGAGCGTGCAGAAGCGCACCACGATCGAGCTGGACGACTGGCCGTACCCGAAGAAGCCGCTGGTCCCGCTGGCCGAGACCGTGCACGAGCGGGCCAGCGTCGAGATCTTCCGCGGCTGCACCCGCGGCTGCCGGTTCTGCCAGGCCGGGATGATCACCCGCCCGGTGCGGGAGCGGTCGCTGCAGGGCGTCGGCGAGATGGTCGACGCCGCGGTGCGGGCCTCGGGCTTCGACGAGGTCGGTCTGCTGTCGCTGTCGAGCGCCGACCACTCCGAGATCGCCGAGATCACCAAGGGCCTCGCCGACCGCTACGAGGGCACCAACACCTCGCTGTCGCTGCCGAGCACCCGGGTCGACGCGTTCAACATCGACCTGGCCAACGAGATCTCCCGCAACGGCCGTCGCTCGGGGCTGACCTTCGCCCCCGAGGGCGGTTCCGAGCGCATCCGCCGCGTGATCAACAAGATGGTCTCCGAGGACGACCTCATCCGGACCTGCGCCGAGGCGTTCTCCCAGGGCTGGCGGCAGGTCAAGCTGTACTTCATGTGCGGGCTGCCCACCGAGACCGACGAGGACGTCCTGGAGATCGCCGGGATGGCCTACCGGGTGATCGAGGCCGGGCGGAGGGCGTCGGGGCGCAACGACGTCCGCTGCACCATCTCCATCGGCGGGTTCGTCCCGAAGCCGCACACCCCGTTCCAGTGGGCCGCGCAGTGCCACCCCGAGGTCGTCGACTCCCGGCTGCGCAAGCTGCGCGAGGCGGTCAACGCCGACCGGAAGATCGGCCGCAACATCGGCATGCGCTACCACGACGGCGAGCCCTCGCTGATCGAGGGACTGCTCGCCCGTGGCGACCGCCGGGTCGGCGCCGTCATCGAGAAGGTCTGGCGCGACGGCGGCCGGTTCGACGGCTGGTCCGAGCACTTCTCCTACCGCCGCTGGGTCGACTCCGCCGCCGAGGCCCTGGAGCCGCAGGGGGTGTCGCTGGACTGGTTCACCACCCGCGAGCGCGACGCCGACGAGATCCTGCCCTGGGACCACCTCGACTCCGGCCTGGAGCGCGACTGGCTCTGGGAGGACTGGCAGGACGCGCTCGACGGCCGTGAGCAGGACGACTGCCGCTGGACGCCGTGCTTCGATTGCGGCGTCTGCCCGTCCACCGGCACCGACATCGAGGTCGGCCCCAGCGGGACCACCCTGCTGCCGCTGACCGTGGTCAACCCGACGGCCTCGGCCGCGGGGTCGCTCGGGGGCGCACGCCCGGGTGACTGAGAACGGACTGTCCTCGATCCCGGACCCGGCATTCGCCGACGCCGACGGGTTCTCCTGGGAGTACGGCGGCAGACATCTGCGGGTCCGGGTCGCCGACGAGCGCGACGTCGCCGCGCTCGCCCGGCTGCGCCGCCTCTGGCTGGAGGAGCGCGCCGGGCGGCCGGTCGAGGACCCGTCGTTCGCCGAGTCGTTCGCCGCCTGGTGGCGGGTCGAGCAGCCGCGCCGGGCCTTCTGGGTGGCCGAGGCGGGCAGCGACCGCGCCGGGTGGACACCGGTCGGGTCGATCAACGTGCTGGAGACCGTGCAGATGCCCCGCCCCGGGGGCCGCGGCACGCGCACCGGGCAGGTCGGGAACGCCTTCGTCCTCGCCGCGTTCACCGAGGCGGGCGTGCCGCGGGTGCTGCTCGCGGCGGTCGTCGCGCACGCCAGGGCCCGTGGGTACCGGCGGCTGATGCTGGCCCCGACCGCGGGCAGCGCCGCGTTCTACCGGCGTGCCGGGTTCCGGCCCGCCGGCGACGCGCTGCTGGTGCTGGAGCAGTAGACGGTCCCGGTCGGGGCGGCCGGGCGGCCTCCTAGACTCCGGGGCATGGCGCGCGTGAAGGCAGGAGCGGCAGCGAACCCGGCACCCCCGACGGTGCAGCGGGTCCGCCTGCGCTTCGCCAAGCGCGGCCGGCTGCGGTTCCTCTCGCACCGCGACGTGGCCCGCAGCTTCGAACGCGCGGTCCGCCGGGCCGGTGTCCCGGTCTCGCACTCGCACGGCTTCAGCCCGCACCCGCGGCTGTCCTGGGTCGGCGCCGCCCCGACCGGGGCGGCCAGCGAGGCCGAGTACGTCGAGATGGGGCTGACCCGCGAGGTCGACCCGGAGCTGGTCCGGGAGGCGATGGACCGGGCGCTGCCCGACGGGCTCGACGTCGTCGCGGCGGCGGTCGCGACGCCGCCCGCGCTGGCCGACCGGATCGACGCCGCCCGCTGGCGGCTCGAGATCCGCGGGCTCGACCCCGCCGAGGTGCGGTCCGCGGTCGAGCGGTTCCTCGCCGAGACCTCGGTCGTGGTGACCCGGGTGACCCCGTCCGGGCGCAAGGAGATCGACGTGCGCGCCGCCGTCGTGACTCTGTCGGTCGAACCGCAGGTGAACGGCACACCGGCCGATCATGACCCGTCCGGGGCGGCGGGTTCCCCGGCGTCGGTCACCGACTGTGCGATACTGACGGCGGTCGTACGGCTGACGACACCGACCGTCCGACCCGATGACGTACTGGGCGCGCTCACCGTCGTCGCAGACCTGGCGCCGCCGGTACCGGTGACGGCCACCCGGTTGGCGCAGGGCCTGCTCGACGACGGGGGCGACCTGGTGGATCCGCTCGGTGCGGTCCGGGCGACCCGGGCCCGGCCGGACGGTTCCTGACACGGACGGCACTTCCCGCCTCCGGTCCGGCGTCGAGCACCATCCCCGAAGACCGGGGAGCGACACCAGATGTGCCGTACCGCGCAACCCGCGCGAGCTGCGGAACGTACGCGCAAGGTCCCTGAGCGGCCGCCTCCGACGTGAGGCGCCCGGGGGCGAAGGAGCTGAATGTCCGTGAACGACGCGCCCGCCGGTAGCACCGGCGGGCTCTCCGAGCTGCCGGAGAAGATGCGGGTCCATGCCCTGGCCAAGCTGCTGGGCACGGCGAGCCGCGATGTCCTGGCGACCCTGGTCGGTCTGGGCCAGGAGGTCCGCAGCGCCCAGTCCAGCGTCACCCGTGCGACGGCCGAGCAGGTCGTCGCGGCGCTGCGCCCGGTCACGGACGCCGCCGGGGCCACCTCCCCGGAGCCCGCCGACGGGGCCGAGCCCGCCGCGGCGGAGCCCGCTCCCGCGGCCGACACGCCGGACGCCGCCCTCGCCGAGGCCGCGGCCGTACTCGACATCGGCTCCGCCGACGCCGGGGACGCGACCACCGAGGTCCCGGCGAACCCGTTCGACACCGGTTCCGGTGCCGCCCGGGGCGGTTCCGCGCCCGCGCTGGCGCCGGTCTTCGCCGTCCCGATGTTCCAGGCCCCCACGGCCCAGGGCGCCGCGCAGACCGCCCCGGCGGCCGCCGAGCCCGCCGGTGAGGACGCGGCCGAGCAGTCCGGTGGCGAGGACGGCACCGACGGCGGCCCCCGCCGCGGCCGCAAGAGCCGCCGTCGCAAGGACCGCGACACCGACACCACCGCGGCCCCGGCCGCGGACACCGGGGCCACCACCCCGGCCGCCGACGACACCGACGCCGACGGGACCACCGACGCCGACGACCGGGGCGACGGCTCCGACGACGACGGCGAGGACGAGAACGGCAACCGCCGTCGTCGCCGCCGGGGCCGTCGTGGCCGCGGCCGCGGCAAGGGCGGCGAGGACTCCGGCGAGGACGGCGACGACGCGGAGGACTCCGACGAGTCCGGTTCCGAGGACTCCGGCTCCACCGGTTCCGACTCCTCGGACGACTCCGACGACGATTCCGACGACGACTCCGACGAGCAGTCCTCGGGCGGCTCGCGCCGCCGGCGGCGCCGTCGTCGTCGCGGGGGGTCCGACGTCGAGGACCGTTCCGAGGACGACCCGCCCAACACCGTCACCCGGGTCCGCGAGGCCCGCAGCGAGTCCCGCCAGGACTCCGGGTCGTCCTCCGACGACCAGGTCCAGGGCGTGCGCGGCTCCACCCGGCTCGAGGCCAAGCGCCAGCGCCGGCGGGACGGTCGCGACGCGGGCCGCCGCCGTCCGCCGATCCTGTCCGAGTCGGAGTTCCTGGCCCGGCGTGAGTCGGTCGACCGCCAGATGGTGATCCGCCAGCGCTCCGACCGCACCGAGATCGGCGTGCTCGAGGACGACATCCTCGTCGAGCACTTCATCACCGGCGGCAACTCCGGCAGCTCGATGGTCGGCAACGTCTACCTCGGCCGCGTGCAGAACGTGCTGCCCTCGATGGAGGCGGCCTTCGTCGACATCGGGCGCGGCCGCAACGCCGTGCTCTACGCCGGTGAGGTCGACTGGGACGCCGCCGGCCTCAACGGCAAGGCGCGCAAGATCGAGCAGGCGCTCTCCTCGGGCGACCAGGTGCTGGTGCAGGTCACCAAGGACCCGGTCGGCCACAAGGGTGCCCGGCTGACCACACAGATCTCCCTCGCCGGCCGCTTCCTGGTCTACGTGCCCTCCGGCGGTGCCGCGGGGATCTCCCGCAAGCTGCCCGACACCGAGCGCAAGCGCCTCAAGGAGATGCTGAAGGAGATCGTCCCGGCCGACGCCGGTGTGATCATCCGGACCGCCTCCGAGGGGGTCTCGCACGAGGCCCTCGAGCGTGACGTCCGCCGCCTGCAGGCGCAGTGGGAGGTCGTCAAGGAGAAGGCGAACAAGACCGGCCCGGGCGCGCCCAAGGCCCCGACGCTCCTCTACGAGGAGCCGGACATGCTGGTCAAGGTCGTCCGCGACCAGTTCAACGAGGACTTCTCGAAGCTGATCGTGTCCGGCGCCGACGCCTGGGACACCGTGTCCGGCTACGTCGGGCACGTCGCGCCCGAGCTCACCGACCGGATGCACCGCCACACCGGCCCGTCCGACGTCTTCACCGAGTACCGGATCGACGAGCAGCTGCTCAAGGCGCTGGACCGCAAGGTCTGGCTGCCCTCGGGCGGCACCCTGGTGATCGACCGGACCGAGGCGATGACCGTCGTCGACGTCAACACCGGCAAGTTCACCGGCTCCGGCGGCAACCTCGAGGAGACCGTCACCCGCAACAACCTGGAGGCGGCCGAGGAGGTCGTCCGCCAGCTGCGGCTGCGTGACATCGGCGGGATCATCGTCGTCGACTTCATCGACATGGTGCTCGAGGCGAACCGGGACCTGGTCCTGCGCCGCCTCACCGAGTGCCTCGCCCGGGACCGCACCCGGCACCAGGTCGCCGAGGTGACCTCGCTCGGCCTGGTCCAGATGACCCGCAAGCGGGTCGGCGGCGGGCTGCTGGAGCACTTCTCCACCACCTGTGAGCACTGCCGCGGGCGGGGCGTGATCGTCTCGACCGACACCGGTCCGGACCACCAGCACGGCCGTTCCGGCAACGGCGCGCAGCACGGCAACGGCTCCGGCAACGGGAACGGGAACGGCTCCAGCAACGGCGGCGGCAACGGCAACGGCAACGGCAACGGTGGCGGATCCGGCAACGGGTCCGGCTCCGGGAATGCCGGCAACGGCGACTCCGACGGCGGCGGGCGTCGCCGTCGTCGCCGCGGCGGCAACGGCAACGGCGAGTCCGGCCACGGCGACTCCGGGAACGGGGACGCGGGCCGTCAGGACGCCGACCGCCACGACTCCGACCGCAACGGCTCCGGGCACCGCAACGGTTCCGACCGTGCCGAGGAGCGGGACGGCTCCGGCGACACCGGGCGCGTCGACGCCGCCGCGGGAGTCGCGGCCGTCGCCGCGGGCAGCACCCCGAAGGGCGACGACGGCGCGGCCGCCGGGTCCACCGGGGTCTCCGTGCCGGCCACGGCCGACACCACCGTCACCGACGCCGCACCCGCACCGGCCCCGGCCGATGACGACGACGAGACCGTCGTCGCCGAGCCGCGTGGTGAGCTGACCGGTCCGGCCGCCCCGGTGGTCGCCGAGCCCACCGGTGCCCCGCAGGCCGCGGCACCGGCCCAGGACGTGGCCCCGGAGCCGACGGGGACGATCCCCGCCGCCCCGGAGCCCGACGCACCCGCACCGCGCCGCCGCCGGGTCAGCCGCTCCGCCGGCGCCCCGGTCCGCGGTGGTGAGGCGGTGGTCATCACGACCGCCTCGACGCCGGAGGAGTCCGCTCCGCCGGCGGCCACGGCGGCACCGGCCGACGCGGGAACGGCGGCCGCTCCGGCCGTCGCCGCGCAGCCGGAGCCCGCCGCGGCCGTCACCCGTACCCGCCGTCCGCGCCGGGCGGCCTCCCGCCCGGCGGGTCCGCCCCAGGACGGAGGGTGACGGCGACCCCGGCGGAGAGCACTCCGACGGGGTCGCGTAACCTTGACCGACAGAAGCCACGCCTCTGCACACGACAGTGTTCGGCACGGGGGCCGTGGTGTGCGCGCCGGGGACCGGCGCGAGCTGTGAAAGCCCGAGCGCACCAGGTGCGCCCCCGATGTTCAGGAGTCGTGCGTCAGCGATGTACGCGATCGTCAAGACCGGCGGCAAGCAGTACAAGGTGGCCGTCGACGACGTGGTCACCGTCGAGAAGCTCGACGGTGAGCCCGGCGCCGAGATCATTCTGCCCGCCGTGCTGCTCGTCGACGGCGACCAGGTGACCACCGACGCCAGCGGCCTCACCTCCGCGGTGACGGCCACCGTCGTCGAGCACACCAAGGGTCCGAAGATCCGGATCCACAAGTTCAAGAACAAGACCGGGTACCACAAGCGTCAGGGGCACCGTCAGCCCCTGACGAAGGTCCAGGTCACCGCGATCGGCAAGTAAGGAGCCCGCGTCATGGCACACAAGAAGGGTGCGTCCAGCTCCCGTAACGGTCGCGACTCCAACGCCCAGTACCTGGGTGTGAAGCGCTTCGGCGGCCAGTCGGTCAAGGCCGGCGAGATCCTCATCCGTCAGCGCGGCACCGCCACCCACCCGGGTGTCAACGTCGGGCGCGGCAAGGACGACACGCTGTTCGCCCTCGCCGCCGGGACCGTCGAGTTCGGTTCCAAGCGCGGCCGCAAGACCGTGAACATCGTGCCGGCCGAGGTCTGAGCGACCCGCCAGCACAGCGACGCCGACGGCGGGTCACCCCGGTAACGGGGTGCCCGCCGTTCGTCGTGTCACCACCCACCGCGGCCCCGCCGTGGTACGACACAACGACAGGAGCACCGTCATGTCCCGGTTCGTGGACCGCGTCGTGCTGCACGCGACCGCGGGTGCCGGGGGCAACGGCTGCGCCTCGGTACACCGCGAGAAGTTCAAGCCGCTCGGCGGCCCCGACGGCGGCAACGGCGGCCGGGGCGGCTCGGTCGTGCTCGTCGTCGACGCGGGTGTGCACACGCTGCTCGACTACCACCACCGCCCCCGTGCGGAGGCGAAGAGCGGCACCCAGGGGCAGGGCGCGTTCAAGCAGGGCGCGAACGCCCCGGACCTGGAGCTGCGGGTGCCCGACGGCACCGTCGTGCTCGACGCCCGCGGCGAGGTCGTCGCCGACCTGGTCGGTGTCGGCACCCGGTTCGTCGCCGCCGAGGGCGGACGGGGCGGGCTCGGCAACGCCGCGCTGTCCTCCGCCGCCCGCAAGGCCCCCGGCTTCGCGCTGCTCGGTGAGCCCGGCGACGAGGTCGAGCTGACCCTGGAGCTGCGCAGCCTCGCCGACGTCGGCCTCGTCGGGTTCCCCAGCGCGGGCAAGTCCTCACTGGTGGCGGCGCTGTCCGCGGCCCGCCCGAAGATCGCCGACTACCCGTTCACCACCCTCGTGCCCCAGCTCGGCGTGGTCAGCGCGGGCGACGACACCTTCACCGTCGCCGACGTCCCCGGCCTCATCCCGGGTGCCGCCGACGGCCGCGGCCTCGGCCTGGAGTTCCTGCGCCACATCGAGCGCTGCTCGGTGCTGGTGCACGTCGTGGACTGCGCGACCTTCGAGACCGAGCGCGACCCGGTGTCCGACATCGAGGCGCTGGAGACCGAGCTGGCGCACTACGCCGAGGCCCTCGGCACCAGCGCGCTGGGGGAGCGGATCGACCAGCGCCCGCGCCTGGTCGCGCTCAACAAGATCGACGTCCCGGACGCCGCAGACCTGGTCGACATGGTCCGCGAGGACCTGACCGAGCGCTTCGGCTGGCCGGTGTACGCGATCTCCACCGCGTCCCGGGCCGGGCTGCGGGAGCTGAGCTTCGCGATGGCCGAGCGGGTCGCCGCGGCCCGTGCCGCGCGCCCGGAGGCCGAGCCGAGCCGGATCGTGCTGCGCCCGCGCGCCGTCGACGACACCGGCTTCACCATCACGCCCGACCCGGAGCTCGACGGCGGGTTCGTCGTGCGCGGGGAGCGCCCCGAGCGGTGGATCCGCCAGACCGCGTTCGAGAACGACGAGGCCGTCGGCTACCTCGCCGACCGGCTCGCCCGGCTCGGCGTGGAGGAGGCGCTGGCCAAGGCCGGTGCCGTGCCCGGCTGCCCGGTCACCATCGGCCAGGTCACCTTCGACTGGGAGCCGTCCACCCCGGCCGGCGTCGCCGCCCTGCTCACCGGGCGCGGCACCGACATCCGGCTGGAGGGCAACGACCGGGTCGGCGCCGCCGAGCGCAAGCGCGCCCGGGTCGCGCGCCGGAACCACCTGTCCGACGCCGAGCTCGCCGCGGGCGCCCGCTACTCGTCGGACCACGAGATCGAGGAGTGAGACCCGCGTGAGCACGCGCGCCGCACTGGGTGCGGCGAAGCGGATCGTGGTGAAGGTCGGGTCGTCGTCGCTGACGAGCCTGACCGGTGGTCTCGACCCGGCCCGGCTCGACGCCCTGGTCGACGCCCTGATGGGGCGCCGCGCCGCCGGTGCGCAGGTCGTGCTCGTCTCCTCGGGGGCGATCGCGGCCGGCCTCGCGCCGCTGCAGCTGCGCCGCAGGCCGCGGGACCTGGCGACCCAGCAGGCCGCCGCGTCGGTCGGGCAGCTCCTGCTCGCCCACGCCTACTCGGCGTCGTTCGCCCGGCACGGGCAGGGCATCGGGCAGGTCCTGCTCACCGCCGACGACATGATCCGCCGCTCGAACTACCGCAACGCCCAGCGCACCCTGGAACGGCTGCTGCAGCTCGGGTCGCTGCCGGTGGTCAACGAGAACGACACCGTCGCCACCGCCGAGATCCGGGTGGGCGACAACGACCGGCTCGCCGCGCTCGTCGCACACATCGTCGGCGCCGACGCGCTCGTGCTGCTCTCCGACGTCGACGGCCTCTACGACGGCCACCCGCGCGACCCCGGGACGTCGCTGATCACCGAGGTCGACGACCCGGCCGAGCTCGCCGGGGTCAGCGTCACCCGCCCCGGGTCGGGACTGGGCACCGGCGGCATGGCCACCAAGGTCGAGGCGGCCGCGATGGCGTCGGCGGCCGGGATCCCGGTGCTGCTGACCTCCGCCGACCGGATCGCCGACGCCCTGGCCGCCACCGAGGACGGCCCCAAGGTCGGCACCGTGTTCCGCGCCGCCGGGACCCGGATGGGCGCCCGCCGGTTCTGGCTGCGGCACGCCGCCGACGTCCGCGGGGCCCTCGACCTCGACGACGGCGCCGTCGAGGCCGTCCGCCGCCGTCGCCGCTCGCTGCTGGCCGCCGGGGTGCACGGCGTGTCCGGCGACTTCGACGCCGGCGACGTCGTCGAGCTGCTCGCCCCCGGCGGGCGGGCCATCGCACGCGGTGTCGTCTCCTACGACGCGACCGAGCTGCCGCACATGATCGGCCGCCGGACCCGCGAGCTGCCGCCCGAGCAGCGGCGCGAGCTCGTCCACGCGGACGACCTCGTTCTGCTCTAGACGGCGGCAGGGGCACAATGCCCGCATGTCGGCCGACCGCGCCCGTTCCGCGCTGGTCGCGTCCCTGGTCCGCGACGGCCGGGTGCGCACCCCCGCGGTCCGCGCGGCACTGGAGACGGTGCCGCGCCACCTGTTCCTGCCCGCCCTCGACCCCGGCGGGGCCTACGCCGACGTCGCCGTCCCGATCAAGGTCGACGACGGCGTGACGGTCAGCTCGGTCTCCCAGCCGTCGATGGTCGCGATCATGCTGGAACAGCTGGCGGCCGGGCCGGGGCACCGGGTGCTGGAGATCGGTGCGGGGGCCGGCTGGAACGCGGCGCTGCTGTCGGAGCTGGTCGGTCCGGACGGGGCCGTGACCACCCTCGACATCGACGACGACCTGGTCGCCGGGGCCCGGGCGAACCTGGACGCCGCCGGGTTCGACGGCGTCGACGTCGTCGTCGGGGACGGGGCGCTCGGGTACCCGCCCGCGGCGCCCTACGACCGGATCGAGCTGACCGTCGGCTCCACCGGCGTCCGGCCGGAGTGGGTCGCCCAGCTCGCGCCCGGCGGCCGGCTGCTGCTGCCGCTCACGGTGCGCGGCAGCCAGCTGTCGGTGGCGTTCGCCCACACCGCCCCGGGACGGCTGCACTCGCGGTCGGTGCGCAGCTGCGCGTTCGTCCGGCTGCGCGGGGAGGGCGCCGACCCCGGCGCCGAGGTCGCGCTGCCGGACGGCCGGTGGCGGGTGCAGCCCGCCTGCGGCTCCGACGACGCCGACGTCCCGGACCCGCGGGCGCTGGCCCGCGCGACCACCGGTGCGGGCACCGACCGGCCGGTGGCCGCGGCGGGCACGGTGGCGGACCTGTGGGACGGGCTCGGGCTGTGGTGCGCGGTCGCGGACCCGGGGGTGGTGCGGCTGTTCGGCCCGGCCGAGGGCGGGGCCGCACCGGCGCTGTTCGACCTCGGCGGCGTCCGCGCGACGCTGGGCCTGGTCGCGGGCGACGGGTGCGCGGTGCTGCTGGCGGACCCGGAGGCGACGGTGCGGGCCTGCGGGCCGGACGGTGACCTCGCCGCCGAACGGCTGGCCGGGCTGGTCGCGGGGTGGGTCGACGCGGGCCGCCCGCACGCGGCGGACCTGCGGATCGAGGCGGTCGTCCCGTCGCTCGCCGGTCCCGGTGGCGGGCCGGAGCGCGGGCCCGGCGTGGACCGGGCCGGGCCGGGGGACGTCGTGGTGGACGGTGCGGGTACCCGGCTGACGCTGCGCTGGGGTCCGGCCACGGGCTGACACGCGGGGACACGCGGGGACACGGCCCGGAGCCGGGCCCGGGGCGACACGGTCCCGCACCGCTGCTGCGGCGCGGAGCCCGTGGCCCGGTGCCCCGGCCCACCCGGCGTCCCCGGGCGGCCCGGCGGCGGACCCCGGGCCCGCCAGCGGCCCGCCCGCGGTGACCGGGGCACGGTGCTCACCGGGCCCGGGTCGTCCGCTTCGGACTCGTCGTCTTCGTCGTGGTCCTCGTCGTGGTCCGCGGCGTCGCGGTCGCCCGGGGTGCCGGGGTCCGTGCGGCGGTGGTCCGCGGTGTGCCCGGGGACCGGGCGACGACCGTGCGGTGGTGGTCGTGGTCGTGGTCGTCGTCGTCGAGTGCGGACACCGGCACCCACCGCGGCCCGGCCGGTGACACGACCGCCTCGGGCGCCGGGCAGGCGGCCGGGTCCACCTCGAGGTAGTCGTCGCCGTCGGCCTCCAGGACCCCGCACACCTGCCGTTCCGGTCCGGTCGAGCAGGCGGTCAGCGGGGCCCCGGCGACGACGACCAGTGCGAGCGCGGAGAGCCAGGTCGCGGTGCGCACGGCTCAGACCTGCTCGACGTCGAAGTTGACCAGACCGCCCTGGATCTCGGTCACGGTCGCGCGGACGTCGATCGAGTCCTCGCCGGAGGTGACGCGGCAGCCGACGGCCTGGCCGGTGGTGGGGGCGAGGTCGCCGTCGCAGGTGGTGGTGTCGATCGGGACGCCGGCGTTCTGCGCGACGAGCGAGCCGACGGTGTCCTGCAGCAGCGCCTTCGGCACCGGGCGGGGCTCGGTGGTGATGTCGAAGGAGACGTTGTCCCCGTCGACGGCGGTGACGGTGACGACCGCGCCGACCGGCTGGCCACCGGAGTGGAACTCGCAGGTCTGGCTCGCCCCGACGGTCGCGTCGAGGTCGGTGGCGCAGTCGGCCTTCCCGTTGTCGAGGGAGACGCCCTGCGCGCCCAGCTTGCTGACGATCTGCTGCTCGACGCTGTCCGCCGGGACGGAGGCGAGGCTGCAGGCCGTGGTGCCGAACAGGACGGTGCTCGTCGCCGCGGCGACCAGGCCGAGCCGGGCGAGGCTGCGCAGGGTGGCGTTCATGGTGTCTCCTCGGGTGGTGGCCCCGGCGGCCCGGGCGGCCGGTGGGGCGAACACCACGAACTCTGCGGTGGGCCACTGGCAATCCACTTGCAGCGGCCTTGCAGGGTCCTGCAAGTGGTCCCGGGGAGTGCGGCTCAGGCGCTCCGGCCCACCACCCGGGCGGCCACGGTGCCGCCGTCACCGAGCTCGTCGAGGACCGCGGCGATCGCCGCCCGCCCACCCGCGACGCCCTCGGTGAACGCGGCCGCGTACCGCTCGGCCGACCCGCCGAGCCCGGCCCGGACCAGGGCGACGTTGCGCTCGGAGTCCTGCGGGTCCATCTCCTCGGGCCGGTAGCCGACCTCGCCGCCGACCGCGGACACCGCCCCCAGCAGCCGGGCGCCCCGCACGCCGTCCCCGGACTGTCCCAGCGCGCCCGCGAGGGCGTGCGTCGCGACCAGCCAGGACGTCACGTCGGGCTCGCCACCGAGGAACCGCACGAGCGACTCCGCCTCGTCCAGCGCGGCCGGGTCACCGCGGTCGAGCAGGGTCTTCACCAGGTGCCAGCGCGAGGACCCGTCGGCGAACCCGTGCCCGGCCCGCCGCGCGACGGCCACCGCGGACCGCAGCACGTCCAGCGCCGTCGCCGTGTCCCCGCCGAGCCGCGCGAGGTGCCCGGCGGCCATCAGCGTCTCGGACTCACCGGGGCCGTCCCCGGCGGCGCGCGAGACCGCGAGCGCCTCGCCCAGCAGGGCCTGCGCGGCCGCCGGGTCGGTCGCCGCCGCCAGGTAGGCGCGGAACGCGAGCCCGCGGGCGACCTTCGTCGGGTGCCGGGCCGGGTCCATCCGCTCCAGCCCGGCCGCGACGTCGGCGGCCGCACCGGCCGGGTCACCGGCCAGGTAGCGCAGGGGACCGGAGGCGAAGTGCGCCAGCCCGACGGCCTCCGGGTCGGCGTCCGGCCCCGCCGCGGCCAGCGCCGCGGTGACCCACCCGATGCCCTCGGCGACCCGGCCGAAGCGGTACCAGTACCAGCCCAGCGCCCCGGCCAGGCGCAGCGCGTCGTCGACCGCGGCGGCACCGCCGTCGGCCAGCGCGGCACCGAAGGCGGCCCGCACGTTCGGCTGCTCGGCGCGGACCCGCCCGAACCAGCGGGCCGCTTCGTGGCCGAGCCACGCGGCGTCGGCCTCGGTGACGACGTCGAGGACCCAGCGCCGGTGCGCGGTGCGGGCGGCGGTGCGCGCGGCGTCGTCGAGCAGGGTGTCGCCGAAGGCCCGCAGGGTCTCCAGCAGCGCGAACCGGCGCGGGCCCGGCGCACCGGTGTCGACGCCGACCAGGGACTTCGCGACGAGCGTGGCCAGCCCGTCGCGGACCGGCACCCCGGCGACGGCGGCGGCCGCGGTCGCGTCGAACCCGCCGGTGAACACCGACAGCGCCCCGAACAGCCGCCGGTCGGCCGGGCCGAGGTCGTCGACCGACAGCGCGATGGTGTGCTCCAGGCTCCGGTGCCGGGCGGGGGTGCCCCGGCCGGCCCCCACGAGCAGGGAGAACCGGTCGTCGAGGGCGTCGGCGATCTCCCCGACCGACAGGGTGCGGCTGCGGGCGGCCGCCAGCTCGACGGCCAGCGGGAGCCCGTCGAGCCGGGCGCAGACCTCGGCGACGCGGTCCCGGTCGTCGCCGGTGGGGGCCGCGCCGGGTGCCGCGGCCGCCGCCCGGTCCAGGAACAGCTGCTCGGCCGCGGCGGGGGACAGCGGCGCGAGCTCCAGCAGCTGCTCACCGGGCAGGTCGACGGGCTCGCGGCTGGTCGCGACCACCCGCACGCCGGGGCACGCGGGCAGCAGCGTGGTGAGCAGCTCGGCGACGGCGTCGAGGACGTGCTCGCAGTTGTCGAGCACCAGCAGGCCGGGGGTGCCGGCCAGGGCGGCTGCGAGCTGGTCGGCGCCCTGCGCGGTGAGCACCCCGGTGGCCTCGGCGACGACCGGGGCGAGCAGCGCGCCGGAGGTCCCCGGGGCGAGGTCGGCGAGCTCGGCCCACCACACCGGACCGCCCGCGTCGGCGGCGACGGCCAGCGCGACGCGGGTCTTGCCCACCCCGCCGGGGCCGACGACGGTGACGAGCCGGTGGGCGTCGAGGGCGTCGCGGAGCCGGACGAGGTCGTCGTCGCGGCCGAGCAGCGCGGTCGACGGCACCGGCAGCGGCCTGCGGGTGGTCCCGGCGGCGGGCGCCGGGGCGTCGGCGGCGGGGGCCCGGTGCAGCAGTTCCGGGTCGTGGGCGAGCACCGCCCGCTCGGTCGCGGCGAGGCCGGGCCCGGGGTCGACGCCGAGCTCCTCGGCGAGCAGGTCCCGCGCGGTCCGCAGGACGGCGAGGGCGTCGGCCTGGCGCCCGGCGCGGTAGAGCGCGCGTGCCCGCAGCTCCCACGCGCGCTCGCGCAGCGGGTACTCGGTGGTGAGTGCGGCCAGGTCGTCGAGCAGCGTCACGTCCTCGCCGGTGGCGAGCGCGGCGGCGGCCCGGTCCTCGCGGATCCCGGCGCGCAGCTCGGTCAGCGCGGC
Source organism: Pseudonocardia sp. ICBG162 (assembly GCF_020496225.1). NCBI lineage: Bacteria > Bacillati > Actinomycetota > Actinomycetes > Pseudonocardiales > Pseudonocardiaceae > Pseudonocardia > Pseudonocardia sp. ICBG162. Next base: position 1,955,114 of record NZ_JAHLJD010000013.1, on the reverse strand, counting down.
CACCTCGGCGGCCAGGAAGGCGCGGTCGGCGAGGTCGCCGAACGGGGTGCCGTCGCCGGTGGACAGCGCCAGGTCCAGCACGGACACCGCCTCGTGCGGGCGTCGCTCGGCCAGCGCGGTCGCGCCCCGGGCGGCGAGCTCGCGCATCGCCCACACGTCGACCTGCTCGGGCCGGACGGCCAGGGCGTAGCCGCCGCTGCCGCGGACCAGCACCGTCGCGGCCCCGCGGGCCGAGCGGCCGGGCTCCAGGACACCGCGCAGCCGGGCGACGTAGGTGTGCAGCGCCTGCTTCGCGGCCGGAGCGGGTTCTCCGTCCCAGACGGCGTCGATGAGCAGGTCCTCGGTGGCCGGACGCCCGGCGGCGACGACGAGTGCGGCGAGCAGGGCCCGCGGGCGCGGCCCGCCGAGCGGCAGGTCGTCGCCGTCACGGCGCGCCCGCACACCTCCGAGGACCGAGAGCTGCAGTGGGGACGCCTGTGGGGGGACCGCCTCCGCAGGCACGGCAGGACCGGACATACCCCGACCCTACGAAGATGATCCGGATCTCCGGAATCATCTGCCCTGATGATGCGTGGCCGGTCAGCCGCGCGGCTCCAGGTGGACCAGCGGGATCTCCCGGGTGGTGCTGCGCTGGTAGCCGGCGTAGTTGCGGTACTTCCCGGCGATCTGCGGCCAGAGCGTCGCGCGGTCGGCCGGGTCGGCGATCCGGGCACGCATGGGCACGCGTGGCCCGCCCTGCACGGCGACCTCGACGTCCGGGTCCGCACGCAGGTTGAGGAACCAGGCGGGGTGGCGGTCGTCGCCGCCCCGGGAGGCGACGACGACGTAGCTCCCGTCACCGTGGACCGGTGCCGTGAGCATCACCGTGCGCGGCTCGCCGGAGCGCCGGCCGCGGGTGGTCAGCTCGACGACGGGCATCCCCATCGCCGAGTGGCCGACCTTCCCACCGGTCAGCCGGATCAGCAGACGGTGGCCCGCGTTCATGGCCTTGAGGGCGATGTCGGGTGGGTTCACGCCTCCGAGCCTACCGGCGGGTAGCCGGGCTCGTCAGCTCGTCGCGACCTTCTCCAGCGCGGGCCGCAGCCCGTCGAGCAGCCAGCCCACCGACACCACGTTCGGCGCCTGCAGGGCGATGGCCTGGTCCAGCGTCACCGGTGTGTAGGTGCCCTGCCGCACCGCGCGCACCCGGCGCACCAGCTCGTCGCCCTCGAACCGCGCGCGGTCGCCCGCCCCGGCGAAGGTCATCAGGAGCAGGTCGGCCTCGGACAGCCTGCCGACCTCCTCGTAGGACACCCCGACCGTGCCCGGGGCCAGCGCGTCGCTCGCCGGCGCGTCCCGGAACGACGCCGGCACCTCCAGCCCCAGCGACCGCAGGAACACCGTCGACTGGTTCTGCGCGCCGACCACCATCGGCAGGATCTCCCCGCGCGCCTGCCCGTAGAGGTAGGTCCTCCCGGCGAGCCCGGGCAGCCGGTCACGGGTCTCGGCGATCCGACGGTCCGCCTCGGCGACCAGCGTCTCGACGGCGTCCCCGCGGCCCAGCGCCCGGCCGATCTGGCGGGCGTCGTCCTGCATGGAGGCGGTGTACAGGCCCTCGGCGTAGGTGACGGTCGGCGCGATCCGCGACAGCGCCTCGTAGCCCGCCCGGTCGGTGATCTGGAACGCCGAGACCCCGAGGACCAGGTCCGGCCGGAACGCCGCGATCTGCTCCAGCGGCAGCGTGCCGTCGGGCTCGATCGCGAGCACCTCGGGCGGGAGGGGGTCGAGGTAGGGGAGGACGGGACCGCTGTCGCCGGAGCTGCGGACCGCGCCGACGACCGGTGCGCCGACGGCCTGGGCGACGGCCAGGTCGTTCATGCCCAGCGCGACGACCCGCTGCGGGGGTGCGGGCACCGTCGTCTCGCCGAAGGCGTGCCGGACGGTCACCGGGAACGCGGCCCCGTCGGTCGGCGTCGCCGGGGCGGTGCCGGTGCTGCCGGGGGACGCGCCGCAGCCGGTCAGGACCAGGGCCGCACCGAGCAGCGTCGCGAGCAGCGTGGATCCACGGGGCCTCATCGTTCTCCTCAGGTAAGGTGAGGCTCACCTTGTATCAGAGAACGGGCACGGCGAGGAAGTCTCACCCGGCGGACGGGACCGCCCCGGCCAGCTCCCTGGCCCGGGCGATCTCGATCTTGCCGGTCGGGGTGCGGGGCAGCGCGTCGACGACGACCACGGCGCGCGGCACCTTGTAGCCGGCCAGCACCGCGCGGACCCGCTCGCGCAGCCGTCCGGGCAGCTCCGGACCCGCGCCGGGGGAGGCGACGACCGCGGTCACCCGCTCGCCCCACACCGGGTCGGGGACCCCGACGACCACGCAGTCGGCCACCGCCGGGTCGGCGAGCAGCACGTCCTCGACCTCCTGCGGGTGCACCTTCTCGCCACCGGTGTTGATCACCCCGGCGCCGCGGCCGAGGAACCGGATGACACCGTCCGGGGTCAGCTCGGCCAGGTCGCCCGGCACGGCGTAGCGCACCCCGTCGACGAACCGGAACGTCGCGGCGGTGCGCTCTGCGTCGCCGTGGTAGCCCAGCGGCAGCGGGCCGCGGTAGGCGAGCACCCCGGTCCCGGGCTCGCCGGGGGCGAGCACCCGGCCGTCGTCGGCGATCAGCCGGGTGGCGGGCACCGGCCGGAACCGGGCCGGCAGGTCGTCGACCGAGCGGGTCACCGCGAACGCGAACGGGCCGCCCTCGCTGGCCGCGATCGCGTCGGTGACGGTGAGCGCGGTGCGTGCGTGCAGCGCCCGCTTGGCGCGGTCCCCGAGCGCGGTCCCCGAGCTCAGCACCACCCGCAGCGACGACAGGTCGTGCGGGCTGCCCGCCCCCTCGGCCCGGACCAGCTCGTCGACCAGCGGGACGGCGACCGCGTTGCCCGCCACCACGATCGTCCCCACCCGCTCCGCGGCGACGGTCTCCCAGACGTGGCGCGGGTCGAGCCGCCCGGGCCGGGTGAGCACCGCCCGGCCGCCGACGAGCAGCGCACCGAGGGTGTTGAACAGCCCGGTGCCGTGCATCAGCGGCACCACCGGCAGCGTCACCGGTGAGCGGCCGCCGGTCCGGGCGGACACCGCGAGCTCCACGGCGTCGTCGAGGTCGGCAGGCGGGGCGTCGCGGCCGAGCGGCCCGAAGACCGCGACGGCGATGCTGTGCAGCAGGTCGACCTGCCGCCACACGACGCCCTTCGGCCGTCCGGTGGTGCCGCCGGTGTACATGAACAGCCGGTCCGTTCCCGGCCGCGGGGCGTGCGGGCGGGGTGGGGTGGCGCGGCGGATCGTCGCCAGGTCGGCCGCGTCCGGACCGGGGTCGTCGGCGGGCGCGTCGCCGTCGCGGACCAGCAGCCGCAGCGAGGACAGGTGCGCCGCGGCGTGCGCGACGTTCGGGGCGAGCGGTCCGCTGAACACGATCGCGGCGGCGCCCGCGTCGTCGAGCAGGGAGGTCAGCTCGGCCGCGGTGTAGCGGTAGTTGGCGTTCACCGGGACCGCGCCGAGCTTGAACGCCGCGAACACGGTCTCCAGGTACGCCGAGCCGTTGTACAGGTAGCAGGCGACCGTGTCCCCGGCCCGGACGCCCGCTGACCCTGGATCCACCGCAGGTATGCGCCGGTAGGGGCGGGTCGTGACACACGAATGCCCTTCTGAGCTGGGAAGATGTGCTTACCACGGCAACATCGATCCCTGCAGAGAAGGGCATCCGCTGGATGCGACTATCCCACGCCTGCCGCGCGATCAGCGTGCGCTTCGATGATCCGAATCTCGTGTCGTGTGTCGGGCTGGTCCCGGTCATGGCGCTGGCCGCCAGGTGCGGGCTGCGGTCCCTGCTGGCCGAGACGTTGACCCTGACCGGGACGGGCGCCGCGAACGCGGCCGCGAAGATCACCGCGCTGATCGGCGGGATGGTCGCCGGGGCGGACTCGATCACCGACATGGACATGCTGCGCCACGGCGGCATGGGCCGGGTGTTCGACCAGGTGCGGGCTCCATCGACGCTGGGGACGTTCCTGCGCCGGTTCACCTTCGGTCACGTCCGCCAACTCGACGCCGTCGCCGCGCGCCTGCTGGCTCGGCTCGCCGCGGCGACCCCGCTGCTGAGGAGCGCCGATCAGGTCGCCTACCTCGATCTGGATGACACGGTGCGCCGCACCTACGGGTACGCCAAGCAGGGCGCCGGACGCGGCTACACCGGGGTGAAAGGGTTGAACGCGCTGCTCGCGGTGCTGTCCGCCCCGGCCGCGGCGCCGGTGATCGCGGCGACCCGGCTGCGGCGCGGCGCGACGAACTCCGCCCGCGGCGCGCCCCGGCTGCTGGCCGAAGCGCTGGGCACTGCACGCCGGATCGGTGCCGGCAGCGCCCGCCACGCGATGCTGCTGGTCCGCGCGGACTCGGCCTACTACGGCCACGACATCATCAACACCTGCCGCCGCGCCGGAGCCCGGTTCTCGGTCACCGCCCGACTCACCAAGACCGTGACCAGGGCGATCAGCAGCATCGACGACGATGCGTGGACCGCGATCCGCTACCCGAACGCGATCTACGACCAGGACGAGCAACGCTGGATCTCCGACGCCGAGGTCGCCGAAGTGTCGTTCACCGCGTTCACCGGCCGCCGCAAGGCAGACCACGTCACCGCCCGGCTGATCGTGCGCCGCGTGCGGCGTCTCAACCCCCGCACCGTCACGGCCGGGCAGTCGGAGATGTTCGCGGTCTACCGCTACCACGCGGTGTTCACCGACACCCCCGAGCCGATGCTGGCGGCGGAGGCCACCCACCGTGACCACGCCATCATCGAGCAGGTCATCGCCGAACTGAAGAACGGCCCGCTCGCCCACCTGCCCTCCGGGGTGTTCACCGCGAACGCCGCCTGGCTGGTCTGCGCCGCGATCTCCCATAACCTCACCCGCGCCGCCGGTGCCCTGGCCGGCGGCCGGCATGCCCGTGAACGCGCCGCGAGCCTGCGCCGACGACTCATCGTCACCCCCGCCCGGGTCGCGCACTCCGCGCACCAACAGGTAGTCCACCTCCCCCGGGACTGGCCCTGGGAACCCGGCTTGGACGAACTGTTCCGCCGCGCTCTGCACGACCCCCTCCCCGCAGCGTCCTGACCACCCCCCACCAGGGCCGACCGGAGAACACCAGTGGAACAGCCGGACAGTCCGGCGGCTCACCCGCGCCCCGGCACCACTACCAGTCCCAAAAGATCAACAACCTGGCGGCTCAAGATCGACGGTGGATCCAGGCTGACTCCAGCGCGGTCGCCAGCCGCGACGCGCGGTCGTCGAACTCGGCGAAGGTCCAGCGTGCCCCGGGCTCGCACACGGCCGTCGCATCCGGGAGCCGGGCGGCGACGGCCTCCCACACGGTGCCGAAGGCGACGTCCATGCACCGACCGTAGGAACCCGGCCACCCGGCGGGCGATCGGCCGATGACCGTCACCGGGGTGGTCGTCCGGCCGCGGCGGACCGAGACGGATGACGTAGTTCGGGGGACCTCGCGGATCCTGCTGCCATGCTGGAACCCCCGGGCGCCGGAGCCCGGACGGCCGAGCGGAGGCGCTGCGAGTGGACGCACCGACCGAGTCACCGACGACGACCACCCCGGTCAAGGTCCTCGTCGCCGACGACCACGCCGTCGTCCGGCGCGGGATCCGGGCCTACCTGGAGTCCCTCGACGACGTCGAGGTCGTCGGTGAGGCGGGGGACGGGCAGGAGGTGCTGGACCGGCTCGGTGCGATGGCCGTGCACCGGGAGCTGCCCGACGTCGTCCTGATCGACCTGCTGATGCCCCGCCTCGACGGCGCCGCGACGACGGCGCTGGTGGCCGAGCGATTCCCGGGGGTGCGGGTCGTCGTGCTGACCAGCTTCGGCGAGATGGAGCGGGTGCACACCGCGCTCGGCAACGGGGCGTCGGGCTACCTGCTCAAGAGCGCCGAGCCGGGCGAGGTGATCGCCGCGATCCGGGCCGCCGCCCGCGGCGACGTGTTCCTCGACCCGAGCGTCGCCCGGCAGCTGACCAAGGAGATGATCTCGCCGCCGAGCGGGCTCGGCGCGCTGACCCACCGCGAGCGGGACGTGCTGGTCCTCGTCGCCCGGGGCCGGTCCAACCAGGAGATCGCCGACCAGCTGGTGATCAGCGAGCGGACCGCGCGCACCCACGTCAGCAACGTCCTGCGCAAGCTGCAGCTCACCTCCCGCACCCAGGCGGCGCTGGTCGCCGTCCGGCAGGGGCTCGTCCCGCCGCAGGGCTGACCGGGCGGCCACGACGGATGACGTAGGGCGGCCGGGACGGCAGACCGCCGCCGTCGCCCCGCGCGGCCCCTAGCGTCGGACGCCGGGGCGGACCACGCCCGCGGTCGGAGGAGCGCCCGCCGGGCGCCGGTGCCGGGTGCCCGCACGTCGGCTCCCGCGCCGGACGCCCGCACGGCGGGGCAGGCGAGGAGGTACGGATGCTCGACGGCAGGGTCGCCGTGGTGACGGGAGCGGGCCGGGGGCTGGGCCGGGCGTACGCCCGGGCGATGGCGGCGTCGGGCGCCGCGGTGGTGGTGAACGACCTCGACGCCGGCGTCGCGCAGGAGACGGTCGCGCTGATCACCGACGCCGGTGGGCGCGCGGTCGCCGAGCCCGGCGCGGTCGGGACGGCCGAGGTCGCCGACGCGCTGGTCGAACGCGCCGTGGGCGAGTTCGGGCGGCTCGACGCGATGGTGACCAACGCCGGGGCGCTGCGGGACCGGACGCTGCGCAGGACGACCGACGAGGACTTCGACCTCGTCGTCGGCAGCCATCTGCGCGGCACCTTCACCTGCGGCCGGGCGGCGGCCGCCCGGTTCCGCGAGCAGGGCGACGGCGGCCGGCTGATCCTGGTCGGGTCACCCGCCGGGCAGCGGGCCAGCTTCGGCCAGAGCGCGTACTCGGCGTCGAAGGGGGCGATCGTCGCGATGATGCGGACCTGGGCGGTGGAGCACGCGAAGATCGGCGTCACCGCCAACGCGGTCCTGCCGACCGCGCTGACCAGGATGGTCGCGACCATCCCCGGGCTCGGCGAGCTGGTCGAGGCCGTCGACCGGGGCGAGCCGGTGCCGCCGGAGGTGCGGCGCACCGGGCTGGGCACACCGGACGACGCGGCACCGGTCGTCGTGTGGCTGGCGTCGGCGGCGTCCGCGCACGTGACCGGTCAGGCGATCGCCGCGGGCGGCGACCGGATCGCGCTGTGGACCCACCCGGAGGAGGTCGCCGAGCGGTGGCGCGACGGCGGCTGGAGCCCCGAGGCGGTGGCCGCGGAGTTCGCGGACGCGCCGCTGCAGGACTTCACCCAGGCGCTGCCCGCCGCGGCCACCGGCGGTACCCGGTGAGCGCCCCGACGGTCGCGACCGGCGTCGACGGCGTCCGGGCGCTGCCGCGCGGCGAGGTGCTCGGCGAGAGCGGCCCGGTCACGGTGACCCAGCACGACGTCGACCTGTTCGCGCAGGCCACCGGCGACCACCAGTGGATCCACGTCGACCCGCAGCGGGCCGCCGGGACACCGTTCGGCGGCACGATCGCGCACGGCTACCTGACGTTGTCGCTGGTGCCGCGGCTGCTGCCGGACATCCTGCGGCTGGACGGCTTCTCGATGGTCGTGAACTACGGCTGCGAGAAGGTGCGGTTCCCGTCGCCGGTGCCGACCGGGTCGACGCTGCGGGCGACCGCGGTCCTCGACGACGTCACCGAGGTGACCGGGGGCCTGCAGGTCACGATCACGATGACGATGACCGTCGAGGGCGCCGCCAAACCCGCCTGCGTGGTCACCTTCCTGACCCGGCACCTGGCGTGAGAACGGGGCGGGCGCGCCGCCGGCGCGCCCGCCCCGTGACCGGGACCGGGACCGGGACCGGATCAGGAGGTCGCGGTCCGCCAGCCGGGCCGGTAGTCCTCGCGCGCCATCTCGCTGTACGGGGCGGGGCTGACGACCGCGCGCACCGCGAACTGCTGGTGCGGCTCGACGGTGGTCTTGCGGGTCCCGCCGTCCGGCTCGCCCCAGACGACCCGCACCTCGGCGCCGAGCGGGACGCCCGGGTCCACCGTGGCCAGCGACAGCGCCTTGCGCTCGTTCGCGCTGTACCCGGTGAACATCGACAGGCCGACCACGTTGTCGTCGGCGTCGACCACCGCGTCGAAGTTGGACGACCCGAAGTTCGCGTTGGGCAGGTCGAAGAACTGGTACTCCGGCCCGTCCGAGACGGGGGAGGCGAGCAGCGTCGCGACGTCCTCGGCGTTCCAGGCGAGGGTGACCTTGCGGCGCTCGGCCGCCGGGTCGATCCGCTCCAGCGCGGAACGGCCGACGAAGTCGTGGTCGAACTTCACGAAGCCGCCGTAGCCCAGCTCCCACGGGTTCGTGTAGTAGTCCTCGACGTCGGCGGACACGAAGCTGCCGGCGACCGCGTTGTTCGCCTCGTAGGAGTCGGCGCCCAGCCACTCCCGGTAGGCCTTCAGCTCGTCGCCGGTGTAGATCGCGGGCAGCGGCGACGGGATCCAGCCGGACTCCAGGGTGTTGCAGGAGTAGGCGCGCGCCCCGGCCGGTTCGATCCCGAACTCGCGGCCCGCCTCGAGGATCGTCTCGCGCACGGCGCCGTAGCTCTCGTACGGTCCCCAGATCTCCAGCCCGGGCGCGCCGGCCATGCCGTGCCGCAGCGTCCGGACCGCCACCCCGCCGACGTTCATGTGCCCCATCCGGAAGAACTTCACCTTCTCCAGCGGGCCGCCGTTGACCTTCTCGATGACCTCCCAGGCGCGCGGGCCCTGGATCTGGAACCGCCAGACGTCGCGGGTCACCTCGCGGCCGTACGGGCGCGACGGGGAGCGCTCGTCGCGGCGGATGTCGACGTCGTAGCCCTGGCCCTGGAAGGTCAGCCAGTTCGCCACCGGTGCGCGGCCGACGAAGACGAACCGGTCCTCGGCGAGCCGGAACAGGATGCCGTCACCGATCACCCCGCCGCCCGGCGCGACCGGCACGAACTGCTTCGCGGAGTCCACCGGGAAGTTCGCGGTGCTGTTGATCCCGGTGTCGGTGAACAGCTGCAGCGCACCCGACCCGGACACCCACAGGTTGACCATGTGGTGGGTCTGGTCGAACAGCACCGCGGTGCGCTGCCAGGCGCGCACCTCGCGCCGGAAGTTGCTGAACTCGGAGGGGACGACCGGGTAGATGTAGGCGCCGAGCTGGGCGTTCCGCAGCAGGTCGACGGTATCGCCGGCCCGGTCCAGCACGTCCTGCAGGTTCTTCGCGCTCATGGTGCTCCAGTCCTCGACGACGATCGGACCCACGCTAGGAACGCCGGGCTCGGTCACGGCAGCGCGGAACGACGGCAGCGGCCCTGCCACGGCGGCCGTACCGGGCGCGACGGATGACGTAGCGACCCGCCGCTACGTCATCCGTCGCGGGCCGGACGGGGCGCGGCGGCCGCGACCGGTCGGGACATCCGGGCGATGGCCGTGACCCGCCCGGCTCCTAGCGTCGGTGCCGAGAGCCGACCGCGGGGGGAACCAGCATGACCGGCAGGAGTGCCCCACGGGGGACCTACGTCTTCGACGGTCCGGCCGGGCGCCTCGGGCGGCCGCTGAACCGGATGCTGCAGTCGCTGTGCACCGAGGGGGCGCGGACGGACTTCCGCGCCGACGAGGCCGCGTACTGCCTGCGGTTCGCGCTGTCGGCGGAGCAGACCACGGCCGTCCTGGAACGCGACTGGCAGGCGATGCTCGACCTCGGAGGCAGCATCCTCTACGTCTACAAGCTGGCCATGATGGACGGACGTTCGATGCAGTACCTGGGCGGTGTGTTCACCGGCATGACCGAGGCGGAGTTCACGGCCGCGATGGCGGCGGGGGGACGGACCGATGTCTGAGGTCATCTGGGGCCTGGGGACCTCGCACGTGCCGTCGATCGGCGCCGCGATGGACCGTGACCTCACGGCCGACCCGCGGTGGGCGCCGCTGTTCGACGGCTACGCCCCGGCCCGGGCGTGGTTGGCCCAGCGGACCCCGGACGTCGCGATCCTGGTCTACAACGACCACGCCAACGGCGTCGACCTGGACATCGTGCCGACCTTCGCGATCGGGACGGCCGAGCGGTACCGGGTCGCCGACGAGGGGTACGGCCGGCGCGCGGTGCCGGACGTCACCGGGGACCCGGACCTGTCGTTCCACCTGCTGGAGCACCTGGTCGACGACGGGTTCGACCTCACCGTGTTCTCCGAGCTGGACGTCGACCACGGCTTCACCGTGCCGCTGTCGGTGTGGACGCCCGACCCCGGCGACGCCTGGCCCTGCCCGGTCGTCCCGATCATGGTCAACGTCATCCGCTACCCGCAGCCGACCGCGGCCCGCTGCTACGCGCTCGGGCAGGCGATCGGGCGCGCCCTGGCCTCCTACGACGGCGCACGCACCGTCGGCATCCTCGGCACCGGCGGGATGTCGCACCAGCTGGCCGGCACGCGGGCCGGGTTCGTCAACCCCGGCTTCGACCACATGTTCCTGGAGGCGATCGCGGACGACCCGCAGCGGCTCACCGCCCTGCACCGCGACGAGTACATCCGGCTCGCCGGGTCCGAGGGCATCGAGCTGATCATGTGGCTGGTCATGCGCGGGGCGATGAACGAGCGCGTCCGCACGGTGCACACCGCCTACCACGTCCCGGCGTCGAACACCGCCGCCGGGCTCGCCCTGCTGGACAACCGGAGCACCCCGTGACGTCGTTGCTCGATCCTCCCGACCGGGGCACCGGGCCCCGGCGCACCGACCGGCGGGCCGTGCTCGCCCGGGTGCTGCGCGAGGCCACCTACGAGGTCCTGCCGTTCCCGAGCGCCGCGGACAAGGTGCTCGCGCACGTGCCCACCGGCACCGGGCTGAGCGTGACGACGACCGAGGCGAAGGGCCTCGGACCGACCGTCGACCTCGCCGTCCGGCTGACCGGGCACGGCTACCGCGTCGCGCCGCACCTCGCGGCCCGGCTCGTCCGGGACCGGGCGCACCTCACCGACCTGGCCGACCGGCTCACCGGCGCGGGTGTCCGCACGCTGTTCGTCGTCGGCGGCGACGCCGCGGAGCCCGCGGGGCGCTACCCGGACTCCCTCGCCCTGCTCACCGACCTGCACGAGGTCGCGGGCGGCCGGTTCGACCACATCGGGATCGGCGGCTACCCGGAGGGGCACGGCGGCATCGCCGACGAGCTGATCGAGGGCGCGCTCACCGCGAAGGCGCCGTACGCCACGCAGATCGTCACCCAGCTGTGCTTCGACCCGTCCGCCACCGTGCGCTGGGCCCGCCGGATCGCCGCCGCCGGGGTGCGGCTGCCGGTCCGGGTCGGGGTCCCGGGGGCGGTCAGCAGGCAGAAGCTGATCCGGGTCTCCGCCGGGCTGGGGCTCGGTCAGTCGGCCCGCTTCCTGCGCAAGCAGCAGGGGATGGTCCGGCGGTTCTTCACCCCCGGCGGCTACCGGCCGGACCGGGTGCTCGACGGCATCGCCCCGGCGCTGGCCGCGGGGGACACCGGACTGGCCGGGATCCACGTGTTCACCTTCAACGACCTCGAGAGCACCGAGACGTGGCGACGTCGGCTGCTCGAGCGCCTCGGCCGATGACGGCGCCGCCGACCGGGCCGCGGGTCGCGTCGTGACCGGCTCGGCGCGGGGACCACGCGCGGTCCTGCTGCTCAGCTGCCCGGACGCCCCCGGCATCGTGCACGCCGTGACCGGCCTGCTCGCCGACGAGGGCTGCACCGTCGTGGAGAGCCACCAGTTCGGCAGCGCCACCACCGGCACCTTCTACCTGCGGGTCGAGTTCGCCCGGGTGGACGGCGACCGTCCCGACCTGGACCGGCTCGGTGCCGGTGTCGCGACGCTCGCCGCGCCCTTCGGGATGACCTGGAGCCTCGCCGACACCGGGCACCGCCCGCGCACCGTGATCATGGTCAGCCGGTTCGCGCACTGCCTCAACGACCTGCTGTTCCGGAACTCGACCGGTGAGCTGGCGCTCGACGTCGTCGCGGTGGTGTCGAACCATCCCGACCTCGGGCCGCTGGCCGAGGGGTTCGGGGTGCCGTTCCGGCACATCCCGGTCACCCGGGAGACCAAGCCGGCCGCCGAGGCGGAGCTGCTCGACCTGGTCCACGACCAGGGCGTCGAGCTGGTCGTGCTGGCCCGCTACATGCAGATCCTGTCCGACGACGCGTGCACGGCCCTGCGGGGGCGGGCGATCAACATCCACCACTCGATGCTGCCCAGCTTCAAGGGGGCGCGGCCCTACCACCAGGCGCACGAGCGCGGGGTGAAGTTCATCGGGGCCACCGCGCACTACGTGACCGCGGACCTCGACGAGGGCCCGATCATCGAGCAGGAGCTGCTGCGCGTCGACCACTCGCTGAGCCCCGAGCAACTCGCCGCCCGTGGCCGGGAGGCCGAGCGGCTCGCCCTGGCCCGGGCGGTGCGGTGCGGTGGCACAGCGAGCACCGGATCGCGGTGTCGGGCAACCGCACCGTCGTCTTCCCCTGACCCCCGTCCTCCTCCGGGCCTGCGGGGTCAGCGCTCCTGCGGGTGCGTGGCCAGCGCCTCGACGGTCACGTCCATCCACGGGAACATCGGCAGCGACGCCAGCGCGTCGTGCAGCGCCGCGGGGTCCTCGGCCTCGTACAGCCCGACGGTCGCGTTCCGCCCGGGGACCCGCCACAGCCGCTTGAGGATCCCGGCCTCGCGCAGCTCGACGGCGCGGGCACGCTCGCCGGCCCTCAGCTCGTCGCGGGTGGCGGCCGGGGTGTCGACCGGGAGCCGGTTCTCGGTGCGGACCAGGAACTCCATCAGCGGGTCTCCTCGAGCAGCAGCGTGGTGAGCTCGCCGGGCGCGGTCACCATCGCCTCGTGGCCGGTGGCGATGCCGTGCACCGGCCAGCCGCGTCCGGCGGCCCGCCCGGCGTGCTCCCGGAAGACCCGCATCCAGTCGGTGCACTCGACGAACGTCGCGGGCACGTCGTCGCCCTTCCCGGTCAGCCGCAGCGGCTCGGTGTAGGTGAGCCACGGGTGCGGGGTGAGCCGCGGGGTGAGCCAGTCCAGGTCGGCCTGCTCGGTGACGCCGAGCCGCTCCAGCGGGCGGACCGGGACCAGCCAGCCGAACCCGGGCCCGGCCACCGACTCCCGGTAGTGCCCGGCGACGGTCGGGGGGAGCAGGTCGATCGCGGCGTCGCCGTCGTCGCCGACGAAGGCGTCGAGGTACACCCGGCGGGCCACCCGGTCCGGGACACGGTCGGCGACCCCGGTGACGACCTGGCCCGCGTAGCTGTGCCCGACCAGCACGACGTCGCGGGCGTCGTGGGCCTCCAGCAGCGCGACGACGTCCTGGACGTGAGTGGACAGCCCCACCTGCGGGGTGAGCAGGTGGGCCCGGTCGCTGAGGCCGGTGAGCGTGGGGGTGTGCACGTCGTGGCCGGCGGCGCGCAGCCCGGGGACCACCCGTTGCCACGCCCATCCGCCGTGCCAGGCTCCGTGCAGCAGGACGACGGTGCTCATGTCCGGTCTCCCTCGGGGTCGTTGACGTAGCGCACGCCCAGCCGTTCCAGGGTGGGGCGCAGGTCGTAGTGGTCCAGGCCGAGGACGCCGTCGGCGAACCGGCGGCGCTTGTCCTCCTCGTCCGCGGCGCGGGCGGTGGCGGCCGCGGCGACGGCGGCCGCCTCGGCGCGGGGCACGCAGAGCACACCGTCGTCGTCGGCGACCACCGCGTCCCCGGGGTCGATCCGCTGCCCGGCGACGACGACCGGCACGTTCACCGAGCCGGGTACGGCCTTCGCGGTGCCCTGCGCGTGCACGGCACGCGACCAGGCGGGGAAGCCCATCGCGGCCAGCTCGGCGACGTCGCGGACGCCGGCGTCGCTGACCAGCCCGAGCACCCCGCGGTACCGCAGCTGGGTCGCGAACAGCTCGCCGAACATCCCGTCGGTGGAGCGCGAGGTGGTGGCGACGACGAGCACGTCGCCCGGCCCGCACTGCTCGATGCAGGCGTGGATCATGAGGTTGTCGCCGGGGTGCGACAGCACGGTGACCGCGCGGCCCGCGATCCGCGCCCCGCGCTGGACCGGCCGGATCTCCGGGGCGAGCAGGCCGCGGCGACCGTGCGCCTCGTGCACCGTCGCGACGCCGTGCCGGGCCAGCTCGGCCAGCACGCCGGGATCCGGGCCGCGCCGGGTCCGGACGATCACGTGCCCGCTCACCGCAGCACGTCCCCGACGACCGGGAAGACCCGCTGGTAGGCCTCGGCCTGCACGATCGACCGGTCACCGCCGTTGCGGACGGCCTGCACGCCGCGGCGCAGCCCGAGGTCGGTGTAGTACTGCACCAGGTGCGACTGCGCGCCCATGCACTCCATGGCCTTGCGCTTGCGTTCGAACACCGGGGTGATGTCGAGCAGCAGGTTCGGCACGAAGCCGCACTGCTCGGGCTGGTGCGGTTCGAACTGCAGCACCTGCGGCGCACCGATCGGCGGCGTCGAGGGATCGTGCCCGGCGGCCTGCGCGACCTGGCGGGCCAGCAGGGTCGCCTCGTGGGCGGCGTCGTGGTCGCGGTTGTACGGGTCGTGGGCGACGTGGGTGAGCAGCACCTCCGGCGCCGCGTCCCGCATCTCCGCGACGATCCGCGTCAGCGCGTCGTCGTCGATCCGCAGGGGATAGTCGCCGAGGTCGAGGAAGGTGACGCTCGCGCCGAGCGCGGCGGCGGCGGCCTCCGCCTCGTCGCGCCGGGCGGCCTTCGCGGCGTCGACGGTCATCCCGGGCCGTCGCCACAGGCCGGGGGACTCGCCGCGCTCGCCGTAGCTCAGGCAGACGATGCGCACGTCGTGGCCGCGCTCGGCGTAGAGCGCGAGTGCCCCGCCCGCCCGCCACACGAAGTCCCCGGAGTGCGCGCTGATCACCTGGACGGAAGGTCGGTCGTGCGACGTCATGGGCTCCGACGGTAGGCAGCGCCGCGGGACGGGGGTAATGCGCGAACGACCCGTGGCCGCTACGTCATCCGTCGCGCGGCGGGCAGCACCCTTTTACCTGGTGGAAGGTGGTCTGGCGGGTCCGGTGACGGGCTTCCTAGCGTGCCGGTGACCCTCAGTTCCGACGACGGGACCCGCCATGTTCGAGACCATGATCGATCCGACCGGGGCAGCCGATCCGGTCGCCCCGGCGGGCGCGGCGCTCGCTCCGCGCCCGGCGGACCTGGCGGGGCTGCGGCTCGGCTTGCTGCTCAACACCAAGCGCAACGCGGCGGAGCTGCTCGACGCCGTCGCGGAGCGGTGCGCACGGCAGCACGGCACGGTGCCCGCCGCCCGGCACGTCAAGCCGCACATCAACGACCCGGTCGCACCGGAGGTCCTCGCCGACCTGGTCGAGCGGTGCGACGTGGTGCTGGTCGGGGTCGGCGACTGCGGGTCGTGCAGCGCGTCCGCCGTCACCGACGGCATCGCGCTCGAGGCGGCCGGGGTCCCGGCCGCCGTGCTGGTCAGCGAGGCCTTCCGGACGACCGCGGACGCGATGGCCGGGCTGCGCGGCAGCCCCGGCTACGACTACGCGGTCGTGCCGCACCCGGTCGCCTCGCTGGACGTCGCCGGCATCGCGGCCCGGGCCGGCGAGGTGCTGCCCGGGCTGGTCCGGCTGCTGCGCGCGCCGGTGGGACCGGCCGGCCCGCCCGGGAACGGCGCGGACCACCCCGGGGCGGGTGCCCGGTGAGCGCCGCGACCTCCGTCGATCCGGTGGACATCGCCCGGGCCGCGGTCGAGCACGCCTACGACCAGGGCTGGACCGACGGGCTGCCGGTCGTCCCGGTGACCGCGGCGACCCGCGACGAGTTCCTCGCGGCGACCCCGCGCGATCCGGGCGAGGTGGTCGCGCACGCCGGGAGCCTGGGCCGGGAGTGCACCGTCGAGCGGGTCGCGGTGAACGCCGCGATGGCCGGCTGCCGACCGGAGTACCTGCCCGTCGTGCTGGCCGCGTGGGACGCGCTGATGGCCCAGCGGGTCGTCACCGGCGGCGGCTGGCAGAGCACCAGCGGCCCGGCCCCGCTGATCGTGGTGAACGGCGACGTCCGGGCCGAGCTGGGGATCAACTCGGCGGGCGGCTCGGTGGGGCCCGGCTTCCGGGCGAACGCGACGATCGCCCGCGCGATCGGGCTGACCGTGCGCAACGTGCTCGGCATCCGCCCGCACGAGCTGGACCAGGCCACCCAGGGGCTGCCCGGCCGGTTCGCGGTGTGCGTGGGGGAGAACGAGGAGGAGAGCCCCTGGGAGCCGCTCTCGGTGGAGCTCGGCGCCGCGCCCGGCGCCGGGTCGGTCTCGGCGATGCTGATCCGGACCTGCGAGTTCGTCGACAACCGGGACTCCACCGACCCGGAGGACCTGCTCCGCGACATCGCGGACACGGTGGCCCGGACCGGCACGGTGGTCGGCGGACGGTCGTCGGCGGGCCTGCTGCTCGGCGTCGAGCACGCCACGCTGCTGGCCGACGGCGGGTTCGGCAAGGCCGACGTCGCCGCCTGGATCAGCGAGCACGCCGTGCGGACCGCCGCCGACCTGCGGGCCGCCGGGAAGGGCCGCGCGGCCGGGGACGCCCCGGACGACGCCCCGTTCCCGATGGTGCCCGAGCCGGAGCACCTGCCGATCGTGGTCACCGGCGCCCGCAACGCCGGGATGTCGCTGGTGGTGCGGCCGTTCGGTTTCGGCGGGTGGTCGCGCACCACGCACCCGGTGCACGTCGGCGGGGCCGCGGCGTGAACCCGGTGCTGGACGTGCGGGACCTGCGTGTCGAGTTCCCGACGGCGGCCGGTGCGCTCGGGGTGGTCGACGGCGTCTCGTTCGACGTCGGGCCGGGCGAGACGGTCGCGCTGGTCGGGGAGTCCGGATCGGGCAAGAGCGTCAGCTCGCTGGCGGTGCTCGGGCTGCTCGGCAGGGGCCGGATCGCGGGCGGGTCGGTGTCGTTCCGGGGCGAGGAGATCGCCGGAGCCGGCCCCGAGCGGTTGCGCCGGCTGCGCGGCGCCGAGATCGCGATGGTGTTCCAGAACCCGATGAGCGCGCTGGACCCGCTGTTCAGCGTCGGTGACCAGGTCGTCGAGGCGATCCGGGTGCACCGGCCGGTCGGCCGGGCGCAGGCCCGGGAGCGCGCCGTCGAGCTGCTCCGCGAGGTGGGGCTGCCGGACCCGGAGCGCCGGATGCGGTCCTATCCGCACGAGCTGTCGGGCGGTCAGCAACAGCGGGTCGGGGTGGCGATGGCGCTGGCCTGCGACCCGGAGCTGCTGATCGCCGACGAGCCGACGACCGCGCTGGACGTGACCGTCGAGGCGCAGATCCTGGCCCTGATGCGACGGCTGCAACGCGAGCACGGCGCGGCACTGCTGCTCATCACGCACGACATGTCGGTGGTGGCCCGGATGGCCGACCGGGTGGTGGTGATGTACGCGGGCCAGGTCGTCGAGCGGGGCACCGTCGCCGAGGTGCTGAGCACGCCCACCCATCCCTACACCCGGGCGCTGATCGGCTCCGTCCCGACCGTCCACACCGGACGGGACGAGCTGCTGACGGTGATCCCGGGGAGCGTGCCGAACTCGGCCGACGTGCCGGACGGCTGCCGGTTCCATCCGCGCTGCCCGCAGGCGGTGCAGCGGTGCCGCACCGAGGTGCCACCGGTGGTCCGGACGGGGGAGGGCCGGATCAGCCGGTGCTGGCTGGCCGGGGACGCCGACCGGATCGGGTGCGGTCCCGCGGGCACCACGGCGGGTGCCCGGTGAACGGGCCGGCGCTGTTCGAGGCCCACGACCTGGTCAAGCACTTCCGGAGCCGGCGCGGGGTCGTGCAGGCCGTCAACGGCGTGTCGCTGAGCATCCCGCGCGGTCGCACGGTCGGCCTGGTCGGCGAGTCGGGTTCGGGCAAGTCCACGGTGGCCCGGCTCGCGCTGCGGCTGCTCGAACCGACCTCGGGGACGCTGTCGTTCGACGGCGACGATCTCGGCGCCGCCTCGGGCGCGGCGCTGCGCCGGCTGCGTCGCCGGATGCAGATCGTCTTCCAGGACCCGAACGGCTCGCTGAACCCCCGGATGACCGTCCTGCAGGCGGTCGGGGAGCCGCTCGTGGTGCACCGGATGGCCCGTGGGGCCGCGCTCGCCGACCGGGTCGTCGAGCTGCTCGAACGGGTCGGGCTGGGTGCCCGCGACCTGAACCGGTACGCCCACCAGTTCTCCGGCGGTCAGGCCCAGCGGATCGGGATCGCCCGCGCGCTCGCCACCGACCCGGACCTCATCGTGTGCGACGAGGCGGTCTCCGCGCTGGACGTCTCGGTGCAGGCCCAGGTGCTCAACCTGCTCCGCGGCCTGCAGGCCGAGCGCGGGCTGTCCTACCTGTTCATCGCCCACGACCTGAACGTCGTCCGCTACATGTCCGACGAGGTCTGCGTGATGTACCTCGGCGAGATCGTGGAACGCGGGGACGGCGACGCGGTGCTGCGGGACCCGCAGCACCCCTACACCCGGATGCTCGTGTCCGCCGTGCCGGACCTGGCCACCGCCGGACCGGCCGCGAAGGTCACGCCGGTCGGCGAGGTGCCCAGCCCGATCGACCCGCCGCCGGGGTGCCGGTTCCACACCCGCTGCCCGCAGGCCGAGGCCGGCTGCCGCGAGGAACGGCCCGCGCTGCGCAGGGTCGTCGCCGACCGCGACGTCGCCTGCCTGCTGGCCGGGGCACGGACCTCCGGGGCGGTGCGACCGTGACCCGCTACGTCCTGCGCAGACTCGCCTACGGCGGTGTGGTGATGGCGCTGGTGACCGCCCTGGTGTTCGTGCTCGTGCGGCTGGTCCCCGGCGACGCGGTGACGATGCAGCTCGCCGAGTCCGGCGCGAGCCCGGAGCAGGTCGCGGCGCTGCGCGCCGAGTTCGGCCTCGACGTGCCGGTCTGGACGCAGCTGGGGAACTGGCTCGCCGGTGTCGCACGCGGCGATCTCGGCCGGTCGTTCTACGGCGGCGGCGCACCGGTGACCGGGCTGTTCCTGGAACGGGTGCCGGTCACCGTCTCACTCGGCCTGCTGGCGATGCTGTTCGCGACCGTCGCCGGGATCACCCTCGGCGTGCTGGCCGCGGTCACCCGCGGCTCCGCGCTGGACGCCGCCGTGCGGAGCTTCGCGGTCGCGTTCCTGTCGGTACCCAACTTCGTCGTCGCGCTGCTGGCGCTGACCGCGTGCGCGGTCTGGCTCAACTGGTCGCCACCGCTGGCCTACCGGCCGCTGACCGAGGACCCGGTGAACTGGATCCAGCAGATGGCGATCCCGGTGATCGCGCTGGGCACCGCCGGGATGGCGGGGACCGCGCGGATGGCGCGGTCGTCGTTGCTGGAGTCGCTGGGGTCGGACTACGTGCGCACGGTCCGTGCGAAGGGCGCGCGGGAGCGCACCGTCGTCGGCAAGCACGCCGCCCGGAACTCCACCATCGCGGTGCTCACGCTGCTCGGCCTGGAGCTGGCGACGGTGCTCGGTGGCACCGTGATCCTGGAGCAGATGTTCGGGATCCCGGGGACCGGGCAGCTCATCTACTCCGCGGTGCTGGAGCGCGACTACCCGGTGGTCGTCGCCTGCACGATCTTCTACGCGGGGCTGTTCGTGGTGACGATCATCGTGATCGACCTGCTCTACGCGCTGGTCGACCCGCGGATCCGGACCGGAAGGGCACTCTCGTGAGCGCGCCGGCCACCCCCGCGCGGCTGCGCGCCGTCCCCGGCGCCGTCGCCCGGTTCGTCCGCGCCCAGCCCCTCGGCGGGATCGCGCTGACGGTACTGACGCTGTTCGTGCTGGCCGGGCTGCTGGCCCCGCTGGTGGCGCCGTACGACCCGCTGGAACAGTTCCGCCGCGACATCCTCGACGGCCCGTCCGCCCGGTTCCTGCTCGGCACCGACGACCTCGGCCGGGACGTGCTGAGCCGTTCGCTGCACGGCGCACGGACCTCGTTGCTGATCGGGGTGGTGACCACCGCGGTCAGCCTGGTTCTGGGCACCACGATCGGGGTGGTCTCCGGCTACGCGGGCCGGGGCGTCGACATCGTCCTGCAACGGGTGATGGACGCCGTCCAGGCGATCCCCGGCATCGTGCTGCTGCTGTTCATCGCGGTGATCCTCGGGCCCTCGGTGCGCAACACGATCATCGCGCTGACCGTGGTGATCACACCGTCGTTCAACCGGATCGCCCGCGGCGAGACGCTGCGGGTGCGCGAGGAGCGCTACGTCGAGGCGGCCCGGGCCACCGGTGCCGGGACCGGCCGGATCCTGCTCCGGCACGTCCTGCCGAACATCGTCGCCCCGGTGTTCACCCTGGCCAGCCTGATCTTCGCCGGGGTCGTCATCGCCGAGTCGGCGCTGAGCTTCCTCGGCATCGGCGCGCCGCCGCCGACCCCGTCCTGGGGGCTGATGCTCTCCGAGGGCGTCCGGTACGTGGAGCGCGCGCCGTGGCTGATCGTCGTGCCCGCGGTGCTGCTCTCGCTGGCCGTCTTCAGCCTCAACCTGCTCGGCGACGCGCTGCGCGACCACCTGGACCCGCGTCTGCAGCACGCCACCTTCGCCGAGTCCCGGCGGTGGTGGCGGCCCCGCCCGCCGGCCGCCTCGCCCCCGGCCTCGCCCGGGCGGCGGAGGAGCTCGACGCCACCGATCCCACCGACCGACGACCCGACTAGGAGCGTGCACAGTGGACATCTCACTCGCCGGGAAGGTGGCCCTGGTCACCGGAGCCGGTCCGAACATCGGCGGCGGGATCGGCCTGGCGCTCGCGCGCTACGGCGCGACCGTGGCCTGCAACGACATCGACCCGGACGCGGCGGCCGCCGCCGTCGAGCGGATCGAGCGCAACGGTGGCCGGGCCATCGCGGTCCCCGGTGACGTCACCGACGAGGACCAGGTGGCGGGCTACGTCGAACGGGTCGTCGGCGAGCTGGGCGGGATCGACATCCTGGTCAACAACGCCGCCCTGCTCGGCGGCAAGGGGGTGCTCGACGAGAGCGCCGAGTTCTTCGACCGC
Source organism: Pseudonocardia sp. ICBG162 (assembly GCF_020496225.1). Lineage (NCBI taxonomy): Bacteria > Bacillati > Actinomycetota > Actinomycetes > Pseudonocardiales > Pseudonocardiaceae > Pseudonocardia > Pseudonocardia sp. ICBG162. The sequence goes on along the minus strand of NZ_JAHLJD010000013.1, from coordinate 1,934,058 downwards.
GCCGTGCGGGTCGCCGGGCTGGGCAGCTTCCTCAACACCCGGGCGGTCGGACGGCACATGGCCGAGCGCGGCACCCGTGGCTCGATCGTGCTGGTCTCGTCGTCGAACGGCTGGTCCGGCTCGGCCGGGGTGATCGCCTACGCCTTCCACAAGGGCGGGGTGAACAACTTCGTGCGGGCCGCGGCGATGGACCTCGCCCCCTACGGGATCCGGGTCAACTCCTTCACCCCGACCGCGCCGACCCCGGACAACCCGGCGCTGACCGGACCGGACGGGAAGTCGGTCATGGACCGGCCGCGGAACGGGATCGGCGGCGGCACCGGCGACGAGCCGTGGCGGCGGCCCGCCCGCTGGAGCGGCGACCGGGTGCCCATGGTGCCGATGGGCACCACCGGCACCCCGACCGACATCGGGCACTGCGTCGCCTGGATGTGCTCCGACCAGGCCCGGCTGATCACCGGCCAGGACTTCGTCGTCGACGGCGGGGCCCGGGCGAAGAACTTCGCCTACGTCCCGGCGGCGGCCGCCGACCTCGCCGGCCCGGTGCCGCTGGTCGGGCTGGACGTGACCGGCGAGCTCGACCGGGAGACGGTGTGAGACGGGGTCGCGCCGCGGCGCTGCTGCTGGCCGCAGCGCTCGTGCTGTCGTCGTGCGGGGCCGGTGGCGGTGGCGGCAGCGACGAGCCGGTCGGGGACCCGCGTCCCGGCGGCTCGCTGGTGTGGCAGCTGCCGGCCGAGGTGTCCACCGACCTGAACCCGCTCGAGAGCTCCGACCCGAGCGCCACCGGGCTGATCTCCGGCTCGGTCTACGGGAAGCTGCTCGACTGGCGCACCGGACCCGACGTCACGGAGATGGAGCTGGAGGGCGACCTGGCCGAGTCGTGGGAGGTCTCCGAGGACGGTCTGACCTACACCTTCCGCCTGCGCCGGGACGTCACCTGGCACGACGTCGAGCCGGTGAACGGCCGGCCCTTCGTCGCCGACGACGTCGTCGCGACGATCACCGCGATGAAGGAGCGCGGCCTGCAGGCCTACATGCTCGAGGCGGTGCGGACCGTGCAGGCGCCGGACGAGCACACCGTCGTCCTGACCCTGGACCGGCCCTTCGCCCCGCTGCTGGAGTACGTGGCCTACCACACCTTCCTGATCGTTCCCCGGGAAGGGATCGAGGGGCGCTACGACCTGGACACGGTGGCGATCGGCACCGGGCCGTTCCTGCTCGCCGAGCACACCCCGGACGTCGAGTGGGTGCTCCGGCGCAATCCCGACTACCACGTCCCCGACCGTCCGTACCTCGACGAGGTCCGGCGACCGGTCATCAACGACACGGCGGCGACCACCGCGGCCCTGCGGAGCGGCCGCCTCGACGTCGGCACCACCAGCGACGTCACCGTGGCCGACGAGTTCCGCGACGGCGACCACACCGTGGTCGAGACACCGGGCGCGCCGGTGAGCTTCTACCTCAACCCGCGCGTGGAGCCGTTCGACGACGTGCGGGTGCGCCGCGCGGTGTCCCTCGCGATCGACTGGGAGGGGATGGGGGAGACCATCCGCGGCTCGTTCAACCTCACCTCCATCCTGCGTCCCGACATCTCCGACGCCGCGCTGTCCGAGGACGAGGTACGCGAGATCCGCCCGTTCGACCCCGAGCAGGCCCGCCGGCTCCTCGCCGAGGCGGGCCTCCCGGACGGCTTCGCGACCACGCTGCTCGTCCAGCGAGTCGACGACGAGGACGTCCGCGAGGCCCAGTGGATGCAGGCCGACCTGGCCGAGGTCGGGATCGACGTCACGATCGAGACCGTCGACCCCGGGACCGGGATCGAACGCCGGCGCACCCACGAGTTCGCCATGACGAAGGCACTCCGGACCGTGCACCTGCCCGACCAGACCTGGCGCGACTTCATGCCGGGCTACATCGAGAACTACGCGCTCGTCGACGACCGGGAGCTGGTCGAGGGCTACGCCCGGACCCGGACCACCACCGACGACGCCGAGCGGCGCGAGCTGCACCGCGCCATGCAGAGGCGGATGGAGACCGAGATCGTGCAGGGCCTGTTCCCGATCCAGAAGTTCGACTACACGATCTTCTCCTCGCGGACCCAGGACCTGTTCCCGGTGCCGATCCACCAGGGCCGCCGGCTCGCCGACGTGTGGCTCAGCGACCAGCCGGCGTCGCCGTGAACGACCCGGTACACGATCTCGTCGTCGTCGGGTCCGGCCCGGCCGGGTACACCGCGGCGGTCTACGCCGCCCGGGCCCGGCTGGCCCCGCTGGTGTTCGAGGGTTCCAGCCACGGCGGCGCCCTGATGACCACCACCGACGTGGAGAACTACCCCGGCTTCCCCGACGGCGTCGACGGGCCCGGCCTGATGGGACGGATGCGGGCGCAGGCCGAGCGGTTCGGCGCCGACCTGCGGCCCCGCGACGTCGGGGAGATCCGGCTGGACGGCTCGGTCAAGGAGATCGTGACCGACGGGGAGGTGCACCGGGCCCGTGCGGTGGTGCTCGCGATGGGCGCCGCGCCGCGCTACCTCGGCGTGCCGGGGGAGCAGGAGCTGCTCGGACGCGGGGTCTCGTCCTGCGCGACCTGCGACGGGTTCTTCTTCCGGGACCGGGACGTCGCCGTCGTCGGTGGCGGGGACTCCGCGATGGAGGAGGCGCAGTTCCTCACCCGGTTCGCCCGCAGCGTCACGGTCGTGCACCGCCGGGACACCTTCCGGGCGTCGCGGATCATGCTGGAGCGGGCACGGGCGAACCCGGCGATCCGCTGGGCGACCCGTCGCGAGGTCGTCGCGGTGACCGGCGACGGCGCGGTCGGCGGGCTGCGCCTGCGCGACGTCCGGGACGGCTCCGAGTCCGGGCTGGACGTCGCCGGGGTGTTCGTCGCGATCGGCCACGACCCGCGCAGCGGGCTGGTCGCCGACCGGCTCGACCTGGACCCCGACGGCTACGTCCGCACGCTCGACGGGACCACCCGGACCGCCGTCGACGGGGTGTTCGCCTGCGGCGACCTGGTGGACCGGCACTACCGGCAGGCGGTCACCGCCGCCGGGTCGGGCTGCGCCGCGGCGATCGACGCCGAGCGTTGGCTGGCCGGGGCTCGCGTGGACCGTCCTTCCACGACGTGAAAGCGCCCTCCCGGCACCCGCCGGGAGGGCGGCATCGTGAGGTCACGAGCCGGTGACCCGGCCCACATCCCCTTCCGGGCCGGGCCCCGGACCTCCGCCGAGGCGGCCGTATCCGTTCCCATACAGAGGAGCCGACATGGGTATGACGACCCGAGCCGCGATCTGCCGCGAACCGGGGACGCCGTGGGAGACCACCGACGTCGAGCTGGACGACCCGCGCGCCAACGAGGTCCGCATCCGGTTCCACGCGGCGGGGCTCTGCCACTCCGACGACCACATCCAGAAGGGCGACGCCCGGATGCGGATGCCCGTCGTCGGCGGGCACGAGGGTGCCGGGGTGGTCGAGGCGGTCGGTCCCGGTGTCACCCGGGTGCAGGTCGGGGACCACGTCGTGTGCTCCTTCATCCCGGCCTGCGGCTCCTGCCGGTACTGCTCCACCGGCCGGCAGAACCTGTGCGACGCCGGGAAGAACGCCGCCACCGGTGAGTTCCCGGACGGGACGTTCCGGTTCCACCTCGACGGCGAGGACCTCGGCGGACTCTGCGTGCTCGGCACGTTCTCCCAGTACGCGGTGGTCTCCGAGTTCTCCTGCATCCCGATCGCCGACGACATCCCGTTCGACGTCGCCTCCCTGGTCGGCTGCGGCGTCCCGACCGGCTGGGGCTCGGCGGTGCACGCCGCCGGGGTCCGTGCCGGGCAGACGGTCGTCGTCTACGGCTGCGGCGGGGTCGGCGCGAACGCGGTGCAGGGGGCCCGGCTCGCCGGTGCCCGCACCGTGGTGGTCGTCGACCCGGTGCCGTTCAAGCGGGACATGGCGAAGGTGTTCGGTGCCACCCACACCTTCGCCGACGCCGAGGAGGCCCATCGGTTCGTCGTCGAGACCACCTGGGGCGAGCTCGCCGACCACGCGATCATCACCGTCGGCGTGCTGCACGACGAGGTGATCGGCCGCGCGCTGGCGATCATCGGGAAGTCCGGCCAGGTCACCGTCACCGCGGTCGGCAACGGCTCGGTCCGGGCGCCGTCCGGGATGCTGATCGGCTACCAGCGCCGGGTGCAGGGCGCGATCTTCGGCGCCTGCAACCCGCTGCACGACGTGCCCCGGCTGCTCGACCTGTACCGCTCCGGCGATCTGAAGCTGGACGAGCTGATCACCAGGCGGTACCGCCTGGAGGAGGTCAACCAGGGCTACGCGGACATGGCGGACGGCCGGAACGTCCGCGGCGTGATCGTCCACGAGCACTGAGGCGGTGACCATGACGACCGACACGACAACCGGCACGGACGCCGGTACCGGCACCGCACCGCCCGCCGGGGCCACCCACCTGATCGGCGACGCCTGGGTGCCCGCCGCCGACGGCCGCACGATCGACGTGCTCGACCCCGCCACCGGCGAGGTCGTCGGCCGGGTGCCGCGCGGCACCGCCGCCGACGTCGACGCCGCCGTCGCGGCCGCCCGGGAGGCGTTCCCGGCCTGGCGCGACACCAGTGCCACCGAGCGCGGGCGGCTGCTGCTGCGCTGGGCCGAGCTGGTCGAGCGGCACGCCGACGAGCTGGACCGGCTGGAGTCCCGCGAGGTGGGGCGGCCGCACTGGGGCCCGCCGCCGATGGCCCGGATGCTCACCTTCCTGGCCGGGCAGGCCGACAAGGTGCAGGGGCTCTCGCTGCCCACGCACACCCCGGACGTCCTGGGGCTCACCCTGCGCGAGCCCTACGGCGTCGTCGCCTCGATCATCCCGTGGAACGCCCCGGGCCCGATGTTCGCCAACGACACCGGCGCCGCGATCGCCGCGGGCAACACCGTCGTCGTCAAACCGGCCGAGGACGCCCCGCTGACCCCGCTCGCACTGGCCCGGCTCGCCCGCGAGGCGGGGATCCCGCCGGGGGTGGTCAACGTCGTCACCGGCTACGGCCACGAGGCCGGCGCCGCGCTGCCCGCGCACCCCGACGTCGCCCGGGTCGGGTTCACCGGCTCCCCGGAGACCGGGTCCGCGGTGATGGCGACCTGCGCACGCCGGCTGGTCCCGCTGCACCTGGAGCTGGGCGGCAAGTCCCCGCAGGTGGTGTTCCCCGACGCCGACCTGGACCGGGCGATCCCGGCGATCGTCGCGGGCATCACGCTCAACACCGGACAGATCTGCGCCGCCGGGTCCCGGGTCGTGGTGGACCGGTCGATCCGCGCCGAGGTGGTGGAACGGCTCGCCGCCGAGATGGCGGCGGTCACCGTCGGCCCCTGGCACGAACGCGCCCGGATGGGCCCGCTGATCAACGCCCGGCAGCGGGACCGGGTGCTCGGCTACGTCCGCACCGGACGCGAGGAGGGCGCCCGGCTGGTCACCGGCGGCGGCACACCGACCGGGAACGGCCTGGACCGCGGGTTCTTCGTCGAACCGACGCTGTTCGACGACGTCGATCCCGGCATGACGATCGCCCGCGAGGAGATCTTCGGCCCGGTCCTGTCGGTGCTCGCGGTGGACGACGAGGCGCAGGCCCTCGCCGTCGCGAACGGCACCGACTACGGGCTGGTCGCGTCGGTCTGGACCCGCGACGTCGGCCGCGCCGTGCGGATGTCGCGCGGGCTGGCCGCCGGGCAGGTCGCGGTCAACGCCGCCCTCGGAGCCGGGGTGATCGGCGGGCCGTTCGGCGGGTACCGGCGCAGCGGCTTCGGCCGCACCATGGGCGCCGACGCCGTGCTGGAGCACACGCAGGTGAAGACGGTGTCGATCCGTGGGTGACGTGCGGATGCGGGTGCTGATGGAACCCCGCCACGGCGCCCGCTACGACGAGATCCTCGCGCTGGCCCGGGCGACCGAGGCTGCCGGGTTCGACGCGTTCTTCCGCTCCGACCATCTGATGGGCGTCGACCCGCACGACCGCACCTACCGCCCCACCGACTGCTGGACGACGCTCGGCGGGCTGGCCCGCGAGACCCGCCGGGTCCGGCTCGGCGCCCTGGTCGGCGCCGCCACGTTCCGCGAGGCCGGCCTGCTCGCGACGATCGTCGCCTCCGTCGACGAGATGAGCGGCGGCCGGGTCGAGCTGGGACTGGGCACCGGCTGGTACGAGCGCGAGCACGCCGCGTTCGGGATCCCGTTCCCGCCGACCCGCGACCGGTTCGACCGGCTGGAGGAGCAGCTGACGGTCGTCACCGGCCTGTGGCGGGCCGCCCGGGACGGCACGTCGTTCTCGCACGAGGGCAGCCACCACCGGATCGCGGACAACCACACCCCGCCGCAGCCGGCACAGGACCCGTACCCACCGGTGATCGTCGGCGGGACCGGTCCGCGGCGCACCCCGGCGATCGCCGCCCGCTTCGCCGACGAGTTCAACGGTGCCCTCGGCGGCGACCTGGCCGAGCGCTACGCGGTGTTCGACCGCGCGTGCGAGGCGATTGGCCGGGACCCGGCGACCGCACGCCGCTCCGCGGTACTGCCGGTGGCCTGCGGCGCCGACCCGGCGCAGGTCGCCCGCCGCGGCGCGGTCATCGGGTCCGACCTCATGCGCGACAACGCCGCCATCGGGTCTCCGGAGCAGGTCACCGACCGGATCGGACGGCTGGCGCAGGCCGGCGCGGACACCGTCTACCTGCACGTCTACGACATCGCCGATCTCGACCACATCGCCCTGATCGGGGCGGAGGTGCTGCCGCACGTCGCGGCGCGACCGGAGGGGGCCCTGCAGTGAGCACAGCAGAGACGACGGCCGGACCGTCCACCACGGACTCCGGTGTCATCACCACCCGGGCGGCGGTGGCCCGCGGCCCGCACACCGGCTGGGAGCCGACCGACCTGCGGCTCGAACCGCCCCGCGCGCACGAGGTGCGGGTCCGGTTCCACGCCGCCGGCCTCTGCCACTCCGACGACCACATCACCGCGGGCGACGCGCCCGTGCGGTTCCCGGTCGTCGGTGGCCACGAGGGCGCCGGGATCGTCGAGTCGGTCGGCCCGGACGTGCGCCGGGTCCGCCCCGGCGACCGGATCGTCTGCTCCTACATCCCCGCCTGCGGTGCCTGCCGTCCCTGCTCGACCGGGCACCAGAACATGTGCGTGAAGGGCCTCAACGCCGGCACCGGGATGTTCCTCGACGGGTCGTTCCGGTTCCACGAGGGCACCGGCGACGACCGCGTGGACTTCGGCGGCTTCTGCACGCTCGGCACGTTCTCGCAGTACGCGGTGGTGTCGGAGTGGGCGTGCGTCCCGCTGCCCGAGGACATCCCGTTCGAGATCGGCGCGCTGGTCGGCTGCGGCGTCCCCACCGGCTGGGGCTCCGCGGTGTACGCCGCCGGCGTCCGGGCGGGGGAGACCGTGGTGATCTACGGCGCGGGCGGGGTCGGCTCGAACGCCGTGCAGGGCGCTCGCTACGCCGGCGCGAAGAACGTGGTCGTCGTCGATCCGGTCACGTTCAAGCGTGAGTCCGCCGAGATGTTCGGGGCGACGCACACCTTCGCCGACGCGGCGAGCGCGCACGAGTTCGTCGTCGAGACCACCTGGGGCCAGCTCGCCGACCACGCGATCTGCACCCCGGGCGTGCTCACCCCGGAGATCGTGAACGACGCCGTCGCGGTCGTCGGCAAGGGCGGCAGGGTCACCCTGACCGCGGTCGGGCGGCTCGGCGAGAACACCGTCGACGTGCACGCCGGGATGATGATCAGCTACCAGCGCCAGATCCGTGGCGCTCTGTTCGGCGGCTGCAACCCGCTGTACGACATCCCCCGCCTGCTCGGCCTCTACCGGGCCGGCGACCTCAAGCTCGACGAGCTGATCACCCGCCGGTACCGGCTGGACGAGATCGACCGGGGCTACGCCGACATGACCGCCGGCCGCACCATCCGCGGCGTGATCGTCCACGACGTCTGACGCCCGCCGCGATCCGAGGAGCCACCGTGTCCCCTGCACCCGTGCCCGGGTTCGTCGCGTCCGCCGACGCCGAGGCCGTCACCGACCTGTTGCGGGCCCAGCTCGAGGGCCTGCCCGCCCGCTCACCGTTCTACGCCGACCTGTTCGCCGAGCACGGGATCGACGCGTCGGCGTTCGGCTCGCTCGCCGACCTGGCCCGGTTCCCCTTCACCGGCAAGCAGATGCTGCGCGACTCCCAGGCCGCGCAGCCGCCGCTGGGCCGGCACGCCGGCGTCGCGATGTCGGAGGTCGTGCGGGTGCACGCCTCCACCGGCACGACCGGACGCCCCAGCTGGGTCGGGGTGACCCGGCGCGACGCGGGCGCCTGGACCGAGCTGGTCGCACGGGCGTTCCGCACCATGGGGGCCACCCGCGACGACGTCGTCCTGCACGGCGCCGGGCTCACCCTGTTCGTCGGCGGCCTCCCGATCCGCGACGCGCTGGAACGCATCGGCAGCACGATGGTCCCGATCGGGACCGGGGCGTCGGAGAAGGCGGTGCTGGCGCTGGAGTCGCTCGGAGTCACGGCGCTGCACTCGACGCCGTCCTACGCCCGCTACCTGGCCGAGTACCTGAGGGCGGCCGGCCGCGACCCGCGCGAGTTCGGGCTGCGGAAGATCTTCGTCGGAGGCGAGCCCGGCGGCGGGGAACCCGCGTTCCGCAGGCAGGTCGAGCAGGAGTGGGGCGCCCCGGTCACCGAGGGTCTCGGCAACGCCGACATGGCCCCGGTGCTGTTCGCCGAGCAGCCCGGCAGCGGTGGGATGCGCTTCACCGGCGGCCGGCACGTGGTCGCCGAGCTGATCGACCCGGAGTCCGGCGAGCCGGTGGGCGCCGAACCCGGCGCCCAGGGCGAGCTCGTCTACACCTCGGTGGACCGCGAGTGCTGCCCGCTCGTGCGCTTCCGCACCCGGGACCGGGTGGTCGTCACCGGCCGGGCGGCCGACGACGCCCCGCTGATCCGCTGCATCGGCCGGACCGACGACATGCTGATCGTGCTCGGCGTCAACGTCTTCCCGTCCGCGGTGCGCGACCTCGTCGTCGCGCTGCATCCGCGCACCACCGGCGCCGTGCAGATCGTGCTGCCCGAGCACGGCCCGCGGGTCGACCCGCCGCTGCGGGTCGAGGCCGAGTGGGGCGACGCGGCCGGGGACACCGAGCAGCTCGGCCGGGAGATCGAGACCGCGATCCGGACCCGGCTGTCGGTCAGGGCCACGGTGACGCTGGTGCCGCCCGGCTCGCTGGAACGCGCCGAGATGAAGTCCCGGCTGACCCGGCTCACGGGCTGAGCGGGAAGGAGACGAGACGTGTCCGAGAAGCCCAACCCCATACTCGATCCGACCGGCCGGGGCGCCGATCCCTCCCCGGAGCCCGGGGCGGCATTGCTCGCACCGCGCCGCCCGGACCTGACCGGCCTCCGGATCGGGGTCCTGGAGAACACCAAGAAGAACGCCGACCTGCTGCTCAGCGAACTGGCCCGGCTGCTCGTCGACGAGCACGGCGCCGCCGGGGTCACGGTGGCCCGCACGAAACGGCAGTTCGCCGTCCCCGCGCCCGACGAGCTGATCGAGGAGTACGCCCGCGGCTGCGACGTCGTCGTCACCGGGGTCGGTGACTGCGGATCGTGCAGCGCCTCCGCCGTCGCCGACGGGGTGCTGTTCGAACAGGCGGGGGTGCCCGCCGCGGTGATCTGCAGCGACGCGTTCGCCGCCACCGCCGACACGATGGCCGCGCTGCGCGGCGCCACCGGCTACCGCTACCTGACCACCCCGCACCCGGTCGCGATCCTCGAACCGGACCAGGTCCGGGACCGTGCCGCGCGGCTCGCCGGCGACGTCGCCGCTCTGCTCACCGGGGCGCAGCGGTGACCGCCGGGACCGACCCGGACCCGGATCTCGCCGCCGCCGCGGTCGAGCACTGCTTCGAGCAGGGCTGGACCGACGGGCTGCCGGTGGTGCCCGCGTCGCGCGCGCTGGTCGACCGCTTCCTCGCCACCACCGATCTGGCCCCGGAGACCGAGATCGGCAGGCTGCCGCAGCTGGACCGGGCGGTCACCGTCGAGCTGGCCGCGATCAACGCGGTGATGGCGGGCTGCCGCCCGGAGTACTTCCCCGTCGTGCTCGCGGCCTGGGCCGCACTGACCGCGGAACGTGCCACCGGCGGCGGGGGCTGGCAGTCGACCAGCGGCCCGGCACCGCTGATCGTGGTCAACGGCCCGGTCCGCGACGCGCTCGGGTTCAACTCCACCGGCGGCGTGTTCGGGCCGGGGTTCCGGCCGAACGCCACCGTCGCCCGGTCGATCGGGCTGATCGTGCGCAACGTCTACGGCGTGCACCCGCACGCCCTGGAGCAGGCCACCCAGGGGCTGCCCGGGCGCTGGCAGATCTGCATCGCCGAGAACGAGGAGGAGAGCCCCTGGGAGCCGCTGTCGGTCGGGGCCGGCGTCGCGCCGGGGGAGTCCGCCGTGTCCGCGACACTGCTGCGGACCTGCGAGTACGTCGACAACCGGCACACCGGCTCGGCCGAGCAGCTGCTCGCCGACGTCGCCGACACGCTCTCCCGCACCGGGGCCTGGATCTTCCGGCACGCGAGCGCCGGGGTCGTGTTCTGTCCCGAGCACGCCCAGCAGCTCGCCGCCGCCGGGTTCGGCCGTGCCGAGGTGCGGGCCTGGCTGGCGCAGCGGTGCGGCCGCAGCGTCACCGACCTCGCCCGGGCCGGGAAGGACGGCCTGGACGGCCAGGTCCGGTTCGCCGACGGCACCCGCGGCGACGGCTTCGACCCGCTGCTCGCCGGCTCCGGCCGGGAGAACCTGCTGCTGGCCGTCGCCGGGGCCCGCAACGCCGGCATTTCGATGGTGGTGCGGCTGTTCTCCGACTGGTCGGGCACCTCGGTCCCGGTGGCGGGGGTGACCCGGTGAGCGCCCGGGTCGCACTGGTCACCGGCTGCGGCAAGCCGGACGGCGCCGGCCAGGGGATCGCCCGCCGGCTAGCCGCGGCCGGGTACGCCGTCGTCGTCACCGACCGGGTGCCCGGCGGCGTGCCCAACGCCCGGCAGGCGGCGCAGACCGGGACCGGGACGCACGACGGGCTCACGACGCTGACCGCGGAGCTCACCGGCACCGGGGCCCGGGCCGTCGCCGTGCTCGGCGACATCGGCCGGCCCGAGGACGCCGCCCGCATGGTCGGCACCGCCGTCGAGGAGTTCGGCCGGCTCGACGTCCTGGTCAACAACGCCGCCGCACCACAGGGCGCCGACCGGGCCGACATCGGCGAGACCTCGCTGCAGGTGTGGCAGGAGCTGCTGCACACCAACCTGACCGGCACCTTCCTGATGTGCCGGGAGGCGGTGCCGGTGATGCGCGGGCAGCGCTACGGCCGCATCGTCAACATCTCCTCGATGGCCGGGCTGTCCGCGGCCCCGCGCTCGGCCGCCTACTCGGCGTCCAAGGCCGGGGTGGTCGGGCTGACCCGCGCGCTCGCGATGGACGTCGCCGGGTGGGGGATCACGGTCAACGCGATCTGTCCCGGCCTGCTCGCCACCAGCCGGGCGGTGCTCGATCCGACGCTGGACGACGAGGCCGCCGTCGCGGCGGTCGCCGCCCGCGGGCGGTCCATCGCGGTCGGGCGGGCCGGACGGCCCGACGACGTCGCCGCGGCGGTCGCCTACCTCGCCGCAGAGGACGCCGGCTACGTCACCGCCCAGACCCTCGTCCTCGACGGCGGCGGGCTCAGCCCGTTCCCGCTGCCCCGACCCGCCGACCACGCAGGAGACACACCATGAGCGACCAGGTACGCGCGGCCGTCCAGACCGCACCCGGGACGATCGAGCTGCGCGAGTTCCCGCGCCCCGCGATCGGTGCCGACGACGGGCTGCTGCGGGTCGAGGCGAACGGGATCTGCGGCAGCGACGTCGAGATGTTCCGCGGCCACATGCGGATGGGCTCGGGCAAGCCGGTGATCCCCGGGCACGAGCCGCTCGGGATCGTCGAGGAGGTCGGCGAGCGCGCGGCCGCCCGGTGGGGCGTCGAGCCGGGTGACCGGGTCGCCCTCGAGGTCATCGTGCCGTGCCGGGCCTGCCACGACTGCCTCACCGGCCGCTACCAGTCCTGCCGCCACCGCGGGAACGCACACGGCGTGACCGGGACCGACGTCGCGCCGTCTCTCTGGGGCGGCATGGCCGAGCACCTCTACCTGGCCCCGAACGCGGTGCTGCACAAGGTCGACCGGGACCTGCCCGCCGAGCTGGCGGTGATGTTCAACCCGCTCGGCGCCGGCGTCCGGTGGGCGGTGCACCTGGGCGGCGTCGGGCTCGGCGACACCGTGCTGGTGCTGGGTGCGGGCCAGCGCGGGATCGCCTCGGTGATCGCCGCCCGTGCGGCCGGGGCCGGGACGATCGTCGTCACCGGACTGGAGTCCGACGTGCACAAGCTGGAGCTGGCCAGGGAGTTCGGCGCCGACCACACCGTCGTCGTCGACGGGGAGGGCGCCGAGGACCCGGTCGAGACGGTGCTCGACCTGACCGGCGGGGCCGGGGCCGACGTCGTCCTGGAGCTGACCCCGATGGCCGCCGCCCCGCTCACCCAGGCGCTGCGCGCCGCGAAGCACGGCGGCACCGTCGTGCTCGCCGGGCTCAAGGGCGGCCGGGAGAACCCGCTGAACACCGACCTGATCATCAACCGGGCGCTGACCGTGCGCGGTGCCTACGGCGTCGACGCCCGCGGCTACGCCGAGGCCATCGCGATCATCGAGTCCGGCCGCTTCCCGCTGGAGAAGCTGCACACCCACACCTTCGGGCTCGACGACACCGCGCTGGCACTGCGGACCCTCGGCGGGGACGAGCCCGGCGAGCGCGCGGTGCACGTGTCGGTCCATCCCCACCTGCGCTGAGGAGTCGCCGTGCTGATCGACGCACACGCCCACCTGCTGCCCCACGACTACCCCGACGACGCCCCCGGGTGCTTCCCGCGGATGGAGGCGATCGACGGCACCGACGCCCGGCTGCTGGTGTTCGGGTCGGTGCGGTTCACCGCGAAGGCCGCGTTCTTCGACGCCGAACGGCGGATCGAGGCCCAGGACGCGTCCGGTGTGGACGCCGAGGTGATCACCCCGATGCCGCCGCTGCTGCGCTACGACCTCCCGGTCGCCGACGGGCTGTCACTGGCCCGGCACGTCAACGAGTTCACCGCGACGCTGAGCGCGGCCGCCCCGGGCAGGCTCTACGGCTTCGGCATCGTCCCGATGCAGGACCCGGACACCGCGACCGCGGAGCTGAAGCAGATCCGCGACGCCGGCCTGCACGGTGTCGAGATCGCCTCCGGAGTGCTCGGCAGGCCGATCGGGGACGAGCGGTTCCGGCCGTTCTTCGCCGAGGCGGAACGGCTCGGGCTGCCGGTGTTCGTGCACGCGATGCCCGCCCCGACCGACCAGCTCCCGGCCTCGGCGATGGGCACCCACGTGGTCGGCCTGCAGGGCGCGACCGCCGCCGCGTCGATGGTCACCGGCGGGACCGCGGCCGGGTGCCCGGACCTGCGGCTGTCGTTCAGCCACGCGGCCGGCGGGTTCCCGCTCGTCCTGCCGCGGGCGCAGTACTTCTGGAGCAGCACCTGGAACGAGGAGCCCGCGGTGCCCGAGCGCGCGTTCGCGCACGACGACGGCCCGTCCCCGTCGGAGCTCGCCCGGCGCTTCTACTACGACACGATGGTCTTCGACCACCGCGCCCTGCGCTACCTCGTCGACCTGCTCGGCCACGACCGGCTGCTGGCGGGCTCGGACTTCCCGGCGATGCCGCGCGAGGAGCCCTGCGGCCGGACCCTGCGGTCGCTGGACCTGTCCGCGGCCGAGCTGGACGACATCCTGTGGCACAACACCTTCCGCTGGCTCGGGGTCGACCCACCGGTCTGACCCGGTATCGCCGCACGCTTGCTCCCCCGGGCCCGGTGCCCGGGGGAGCGGCGTGTGCCGGACGCTCAGAGGCCGGTCACCGGGCGTGGCCCCAGGGTCCGGGAGATCGCCCGGGACGCCTGCGTCAACACCCCCGCGAGCTCGCGGGTCCGCGCGTCGGTCGCCTCCACGACCACGCTGACGGCCGCGGCGACCCGTCCGCCGGCGTCGAGCACCGGCACCGCGACCACCATGTCGGGCACCGTGATCTGCCCGCGCGCCACCGCCACCCCGGTCTGCCGGATCGAGGCCAGGGTGCGGCGCAGCTCGTCCGGGTCGATCACCGTCAGCGGGCTGAAGCGTTCCAGCGGCGCGCTCAGCACCTGTTCCTGGAACTCCGGTTCGGCGTGCGCGAGCAGCACCAGCCCGGTGCCGGTGGCGTGCATCGGCCAGCGGTCCCCGACCCGGCTGTTCACCGGGTTGCGGACGCGGGCACGGATCGCCTCCACGTAGACCACGCCGGTGCCGTCCCGCACCCCCAGGTGGACGTTGCCGCGGGTGGCCCGGTGGAGGTCTTCGAGGTGCGGGTAGGCGGCCTCGCGCAGGCCGAGACCGCGCGGTGCCAGCGCCGACAGCTCCAGCAGCCGCAGCCCGACCGAGTAGCGGCCCTCGCCGTCGCGCTCCAGCGCACCCCAGGCCACCAGCTCGTGCACCAGCCGGTGCGCGGTCGACAGGCTCAGCCCGGCACGCCGCGCGATGTCGCTGAGCGTGAGCGACCGGTGCCGGGGCCCGAAGGCGTCGAGCACCGCCAGCATCCGGCCCGCGGCCGTGACCCGCCGGCCGGGATCCGGTTCGTGGGCCCACCCCGGGCCGCGCTCCGCCGTGACCGTCATCGACCGGCCCTCGTGCCCGTCGTACCGCAGGGTTCCACCACGCCCGACCCCCTTGTCCAGCGTCCACGTCGTGCGGCGGCCGGAGCCGGCGCCCGGCCAGTCTCCGCAGGCCACACGCTGCGTCACAAGGGCAGCACGGACGAACGGGTCGGATGGGACAGAGCTGCCTACGTCATTCGTCGTGGTCGGGCCGGGCGGGGCGCCAAGTTGTCTTCCGCCGGGCGGAAGCGCCCTCCACCGCGACCGTGGGGCTGTCCGACGCTGGTCGACATCACAGTGAGCCCGATCACGTTCCCGGCCGCCCCGACCGCCGGTCCCCGGGTCCCACCACCGACCGGACGCCCCGCCGCAGCGCGGGCCGGCCGGTCCCGAACCGAACGGGAGTGCCCCGTGAGACGACGGATGCACCTGCCGGCCCTGCTGCTGGCCACGGCCATGGTCGTGGCCGGTTGCGGAGGTGGGGCGACGACGAACGCGGGCGGCGCTCCCGCGGAGCCGACCGGTCCACCCCAGCGGGGCGGTGAGCTGACGGTGCTGGAGAACGCGTCGTTCGCCGGCGGCTGGCCGACCGGCCTGGATCCGGCGACCAACACCACCGGCGGGGCGAACGTGCCGCAGATGAGCGCGATCTACGGCGGGCTGTTCCGGCTCGTCGCCGACGACGACGGCAGCAACGCCCGGGTGGAGCCGCACCAGGCGGAGAGCAGCTCGGTCGAGAACGGGGGCCGGACGGTCCGGATCACCCTGCGTGAGGGGCTCCGGTTCACCGACGGCACGCCGTTCGACGCCGAGGCGGTCGCCGCCAACTTCCGCCGCGCCGTGGACTCGCCCTGCACCTGCTCGCCGAACTGGCCACTGGCCGACGGCGGGATCACCACGGACGGGCCGCTGACCGTCGTCCTGGAGTTCACCCGGCCCTACGCCGGGGTGATCAACGCGATGCCGGTGACGAACGTGAACTGGATCGCCTCGCCCTCCGCGCTCGCGACGAAGGGCGAGGACGCGTTCGCGATCGAGCCGGTCGGCGCCGGGCCCTTCACCGTGGTGTCGAACCAGCTCAGCTCCGAGCTGGTGCTGGAACGCAACCCGGACTACTTCAAGGAGGGTCTGCCCTACCTGGACCGGCTGACCTTCCAGTCGATCGGCGGCGACCAGCCCGCCTACCAGGCGCTGCTGGCGGGGCAGGCGCAGGCGTACGAGGGGCTGACCACGACGCCGCTGCTGGAGCAGGCGCAGTCCCAGGGGCGGCTCGCCGTGACCGTGCAGCCCGCGACGTCGCCCTACGTCGTCCAGCTCAACACCCGGGCCGCGCCGTTCGACGACCCGCGGGCCCGGGAGGCGATCTACGCCGCCACCGACTTCGACGCGATCGGGCAGGGCCTGTTCCGCGGCCTCTACCCGGTCAGCCAGAGCTTCACCGGTCCGGGCGGGCTGTTCCACACCGAGTCGACCCCCGGCTACACCGGCCACGACCCGGAGCGGGCGCGGCAGCTCGTCGCGGAGCTCGGCGGGCTGGAGGTCGACCTCGGGACACTCGGGTCCTACGTGGCCGAGCAGGTCATGACCGCGCTGCAGACGCAGTGGCAGGAGGCGGGAATCACCGTCCGGACCGAGACCTACGAGCTGTCCACACTGGTCCAGGAGTTCAACGGGGGCGGCTGGCAGGCGATGCTGCAGACCGCCGGCTCGTGGGACCCGGCCGCCGGGGTCGGCGTCAACTTCCGGTTCGACTCGGACAGCCCGTTCTCCGGGGTCGCCGACCCCGCGCTGGACGCACTGTTCGACCAGGCCGCCGCCTCGGTCGATCCCGCGCAGCGCCAGGAGCTCTACGACCGGGCGGGCGGCCTGATCGCCGAGAACCACTACGGCCCGTTCGGCCTCGCGTTCGCTCCGGCCAACCTCGCGGTCCCGGGGGTGTACGGACCGGGCCTGACCAGCCGGATCCCGCCGATCGTCGTCAACACCGGCGTGCACTGGGACGAGGTCTGGCGGGAGTCGCAGCAGTGACCGCGGGCGTACCGGTCCGCGACCGTTCCGCGCGCCTCGCGGCGCTGCGCGGGTCACCGGCGCTGCGGATGGTCGGCAAGCGGACGCTGGTGGCGGTCCCCATCGTGCTCGGGGCCAGCGTCCTGACCTTCTGGGTGCTCAGCCTGATCCCGGGCGGGGCGGCGCAGCAGCTGCTCGGACCGGAGGCGACCGCCGAGCAGATCGCCGCGCTGGAACAGCGGCTCGGGCTCGACCGGTCCGGGCCGGTGCGCTACCTGCAGTGGCTCGGCGGCGCCGTGACCGGTGACCTCGGCAACTCGGTGGTCAGCGGCCAGCCGGTCACCCCGGTGCTCGCGGAGCGACTGGCCGTCACCGGACAGCTGGTGGGGATGGCCTTCGTCCTGTCGCTCGGACTGGCGATCCCGGTCGCGCTGCTGGCGGCCTACCGGCCGAACCGCCTGTTCGACCGGCTCAGCATGCTCGTCAGCATCACCGGGCTGTCGGTGGCGAACTACGTGCTGGCCCTGCTGCTGGTGCTGCTGTTCGCGGTGCAGTTCTCGATCTTCCCGGCGATCGGCTTCGTACCGCTCTCGGAGAGCGTGACCGGCAACCTGCACTCGCTGGCGCTGCCCGCGGTGGCGATCGCGTTCCCGCTGTTCTGCTTCTACACCCGGTTCCTGCGCGGGGACCTGGTGGACCAGCTGCAGGGCGAGGACTACATCACCACGGCCCGGGCCAAGGGCGTCGGGCCGTGGCGGGTACTGGTGCGGCACGCGTTCCGGAACTCGTCGTTCGGGCTGATCACCGTGGTCGGGCTGAACCTGGGGACGCTGATCGGCGCGACCGTGATCATCGAGCAGATCTTCGCGCTGCCCGGCCTCGGGCAGCTGCTCCTGCAGGCGATCAACACCCGGGACTTCGTGGTGGTGCAGGCCTGCGTCGTCGTGTTCGCCGTGATCGCGGTGCTGGCCAACCTGCTCGCCGACCTGCTCTACGCCGTGCTCGACCCGAGGATCCGCTATGGCAGTCGCTGAGCCCGTCACCGCCGTCGTCCCCACCGCGCCGCCGGGCAGGCGCGGCCTGCTCCGGAGCCCGGCGGTCGTCCTGCCGGGCGGGCTGCTCGCCCTGATCACCGCGGCCTGCTTCGTCGGACCGGTGGTGCTGCCGCTGCCGCCGCCGGTCGGCGGGAGCGTGCTGTCGAGCTACCTCCCGGCGCTCTCACCGGGGCACCTGCTCGGCACCGACCCGAACGGCAACGACATCCTGTCCCGGGTGCTGCACGGCGGGCGCTCGTCGCTGATCGTCGCGGTGTCGGTGAACCTGCTCGGGCTGCTCGTGGGCGGCACCCTCGGCGCGGTGTCGGGCTTCCTCGGCGGGATCGTCGACACCGTCATCATGCGGGTGCTGGACGTGCTGATCGCGTTCCCGTCGCTGGTGCTGACCCTGGCGGTGGCCCAGAGCCTCGGCCCGAGCCGGACCAACACCGTCCTCGCGCTGGCGTTCTTCAGCGTGCCGGCGTTCGCCCGGATCGCCAGGGCCGCCACCCTGCGGCTGCGCGAGCAGCCGTTCATGGCCGCGGCCGAGCTGTGCGGGACGCCCGGCCACCGGACGCTGCTGCGCCACGTCGCGCCCAACATCGCACCCCAGCTGATCACCTTCGGGATGCTCGGCATGGGCATCGTGATGGTGATCGAGGGGGCGCTGTCGTTCCTCGGGCTCGGCATCCCGCCACCCACCCCCAGCTGGGGAAACATGATCGCCCAGGGCCAGCAGAGCCTGTCCGCGACGCCGATGCTGGTCGTCTGGCCGTGCCTGGTGCTCTTCGTGACCGTCCTGACCTTCAACCTGCTCGGCGAGACCCTGCGCGCACGATGGAGCGGCCGATGACCATCTCCGGCACCGACACCGCGCCGGCCCGTACCGACCCGGCGCCGGTCGGAGATCCGCTGCTCGTGGTGCGGGACCTGCGGGTCCGGTTCACCCGCGAGGGCGTTCCCGTGCACGCGGTCAACGGGCTGTCCTACAGCGTCGCCCCCGGACGGACGCTGGCGGTGATCGGCGAGTCCGGGTCCGGCAAGAGCGTGAGCTCCCGGGCGCTGCTCGGGCTGCTGCCCGGCTCCGCCCGGGTCACCGGCTCGGCGACGTTCGACGGCACCGAGCTGATCGGCATGCCGGAGCGGCGGATGCGCAGGCGGCGCGGCTCGGACATCGCCATGGTCTTCCAGGACCCGGCCCGCTCGCTCAACCCGACGATGCGGATCGGCAACCAGATCACCGAGGCCGTCCGGGTGCACGCCGACGTCGACGCCCGGTCGGCGCGGGAGCGTGCCGTCGAGCTGCTCACGATGGTCCGGCTGCCGGCACCGGAGCGGCGCTTCTTCGAGTACCCGCACCAGCTCTCCGGAGGGATGCGGCAGCGGGTCATGATCGCGATCGCGCTGGCCGGGCAGCCCCGGCTGCTGATCGCCGACGAGGCGACGACCGCGCTCGACGTGACCACCCAGGCCCAGATCATGGAGCTGCTGGCCGAACTGCAGCAGCGGCTCGGCACCGCCGTCGTCATGATCAGCCACGACCTCGGGCTGGCCGCCAGCTACGCCGACGACGTGCTGGTCATGTACGCGGGCCGGGCCGTCGAGTACGCGCCCGCGCCGACCCTGTTCGGTGCCGTCCGGATGCCCTACACCGCGGCACTGCTCGGCGCGATCCCGCTGCTCGACCGGCCGTCGCACACCCTGCTGCCGGTGATCCCCGGCCAGCCGCCCGACCTGCGGGCGCTGCCCGAGGGCTGCCCGTTCCGCCCACGGTGCGCCTCGGCCGACGAGCAGTGCCTGACCGAGCCGCCACTGACCGAACACGAGCCCGGCCACCGCTGGGCCTGCTGGCATCCCGAACCCGGCCGGGGCACCGAACCCGAGGAGGACCGGCGATGACCGTCACCGACCACCGGGGGGCCGGGTCGCGGGCCGCTCCGGTCGCCCCGCTGCTGGCCGCCCGCGACGTCGTCCAGGAGTTCCCGGTCCGGGCCGCGGGCGGGGTGAAGGGCGGCGTGGTGCACGCCGTCTCGAACGTGTCGCTGGAGGTCCACCCGGGGGAGACGCTGGGGGTGGTCGGCGAGACCGGTTCCGGCAAGTCCACGCTGGCCCGGTCGCTGATCCAGGCGCCGCGGCCGCAGTCGGGCGAGATCGAGTTCCAGGGTGTCGACCTGATGGGTCTGCGGCGGCGCGACCTGGTGCGGGCCCGGCGGTCGCTGCAGATGGTCTACCAGGATCCGTTCGGCTCGCTGAACCCGCGCTGGCGGGTCGCCGAGCTGGTCGCCGAGCCGCTGGTCGGCTACCGGGAGGGCACCGCCGCCTCGCGTGCCCGCCGCGTCGACGAGCTGCTGGACATGGTCGGGCTGGACCCGTCGCTGTACGGGCGGCGGCGCCCGCACGAGCTGTCCGGCGGGCAGTGCCAGCGGGTCGCGATCGCCCGGGCGATCGCGCTGGACCCGGCGCTGCTCATCTGCGACGAGGCGGTGTCCTCGCTGGACGTGCTGATCCAGGCACAGGTGCTCAACCTGTTCGAACGCCTGCGCTCCGAGCTCGGCCTGTCCTACCTGTTCATCGCGCACGATCTCGCGCTGGTCAAACAGGTCAGCGACCGGGTCGCGGTGATGCACCTCGGGCAGCTCGCCGAGATCGGCCCCGCGACCGCGCTCTACCGCGCGCCCCGGCACCCCTACACCTCGGCGCTGCTCGACTCGATCCCCGGCCTGGACCCGGCGACCGGACGGGTGCGGCGGCCCACGGCGCCCCCCGGCGAGCCGCCGTCGCCGCTGGACCCGCCCAGCGGCTGCCGCTACCGCACCCGCTGCCCGCGCGCGCAGCAGCGCTGCGCCGAGGAGGAACCGGTGCTCGTCGAACTGGCGCCGGGGCACCGGGCCGCCTGCCACTTCCCGCTCGACCCACCCGGACGCACCGACGACGAAGGGACCCGCACATGACGATCGACCACGCCGCTCTGGACGGACTGTGCGCCGGTCTGGAGGCCGACGACTACGCGATGGAGGTGACCGAGTCCGGCGACCGGCTGCAGGTCCGGATCAGCGCCGGACCGGACGCCTGCGCGGACTGTCTCGTCCCGAAGGACATGATGCGAGCCGTGCTGCACTCGGCCCTGGGCGTCCCCGAGGAGCGGATCGAGATCGGCTACCCCGGCGAAACGCTCGAACCGGGCGGCGAGTGACCGCATGATGGTGCGGTGCACACCGATGTGACGACCGTTCCCGACCGGGACGAGCCGGGAGCGGCCGCGCTCGTCGCGGTGTGTGCGGACGGCCTGGTCCTGCTCGACGCCGACGGCCGGTTCCGTTCGCTGAACCCGGCCGCCCTCCGGCTGCTCGGCCGCCCGGCCGACGAGCTCGTGGGCGTCCTAGCGCCGTTCGTCCCCGGCCCGGTGGGCCCGTCCGGGACCCGGACGGTGCGCTGGACCGGGGCCGACGGGTCGGCCCGCGAGCTCCGCTACCGGGCCGCGCCGGACGGCACCGGCGGCCTGGCCGTGTGGTTCAGCGACGTCACCGACCGGCTGGCCCGGCAGGAGCGGCTGACCGCGATCGTCCGGGCCGCCGCTGGGGTCGCCGAGGCGGGGTCGCTGGCCGGCACGCTGGACGCCATCGCCCGCGAGATCATCGGCACCGCGCACATCGCGGCCGCCCAGATCCTGGCGGTCGACGACCCGGCGGCCGACCTGCAGGTGCTCGGGATGGCCGGGTTCGGCGCGGCACCCGACTTCGTCCGGCGGCTGCGGGCCTGCCGGGAGGGCGGCGCGGACATCCGGTTCCTGGAGGCGCACGCGCGGGGCGAGGCGGTCGTCGTCCCGCACCGCCGGGCGGCGATCATGGCGGACCCGGCGTGGGAGCCGCTGCACGAGATCATGGACCGGCCGGACTGGGACGGGTTCGTCGCGATGCCGATGGTCGTCCGTGGCACCACCGTCGGCGTGATCAACGCCTACTACGAGCCGGACGAGGCGCCGGACCCGTCGTCGCTGGCGTTCCTGGAGGCGATGGCCGCGCACGCCGCCGTCGCCGTGGACACCGCCCGGCTGGTGGCCCGTTCCCGATCCGACGCCCGCACGGCGGAGCGCCGCAGGCTGGCCCGGGACCTGCACGACTCGGTGGTGCAGCAGCTGTTCTCGATCCGCATGCAGGTCTCGGCACTGCAGGGCCGGCTGGACCGCTCCGACCCGGACCCGGCCCGCGTGCTGGGCGCGGCGACCGAGCTGTCCGCGATGTCCGCCGACGCACTGGACGACCTGCGGCTGCTGGTGCGCGAGATGCACCCGGCCGCACCGCGTGGCGGTGACCTGGTGGAGGCGGTCCGCACGCACGCCTCCGAGGTGCAGTCCCGGACGGGCCTGCGGGTGGACGTCGTCGCCCCGGTGGACCCGCGGCTGGGCCCCGGGGTCACCGACGACCTCTACCGGACCGTCCGGGAGGCCCTGCACAACGCCGTCAAGCACGCCGGGGCGGACACGGTGCGGGTACGGATCGAACGCAGCGACGGCGACCTGGTGGTCGAGGTCGCCGACGACGGGTCCGGGACCCGGCCCGCGGATCCGCCGGCCAGCGTGCCCGGCGGCCTGGGGCTGGTGTCGATGCGTGAGCGGGCCGAACGGTGGGGCGGTACCTGCTCGGCGGGCCCGCGCCCGGACGGCGGTTGGACGGTCCGGACCGTGCTCCCGGTCTCGGGCCTGGACGAGCAGGAGACCTGAGGTGCCCCGTTCCGCGACGGCCGCGCTGGCCAACGTCGACCTGAACCTGCTGGTGATCCTGCGGGAGCTGCTGCGCGAACAGAACGTCACCCGGGCGGCCGAGCGGGTCGGGGTGACCCAGCCCGCGGCGAGCGCCGCGCTCGCCCGGCTGCGCAGGCACTTCGACGACGACCTGCTCGAACGCACCCGCGGCCGCTACGTGCTGTCCCCGCTGGGGCGCCGGCTCGCCCTCCAGGTCGAGCCGCTCTGCCTCGGCCTGGAGCGGTTGTTCGCACCGGAGGAGCCGTTCCGGCCGGAGGTCTCCGAGCACGAGTTCACGGTGATGACCACCGACTACGTGCTGGCGGCGATGGGCGAGTCGCTGTCGCGCGTGGTGCACGAGGCCGCACCCGGCGTGCGGCTGCATGTCCCGGTCGTGAAGGGCAGGCTGCCCGGCGACCTGCCGGAGACGCTGCGCACGCTGGACGGGATCATCTCCGCGCCGAAGGCCGAGTTCAAGGTCGACGAGCTGTGCGGCCAGGAGCTGTTCCGGGACCGCTGGGTGTGCGTCGTCGACGCGGAGAACCCGGTGCGGGACCGGATCGAGCTGGCCGACCTCGAACGTCTGCCGTGGGTGATCCCGAACCAGCCCGACCCGCAGTACCCGGCGAGCTCCCCGCTCGCGCCCCTGCTGGCTATGCTCGGCACCCGGCCGCGGGTGGCGGTGCGGGTCGACAGCTACGCGGCCACCCCGTGGTTCGTCGCCGGGACCGATCGGGTCGCGGTCATGCAGGGTCGGCTCGCCGCCGGTTTCGCCGACCGTCCCGACCTGCGGATCCTTCCCTGCCCGGGGGACCCGCCGCCGATCGTGGAGATCTTCTGGTGGCACCGGCTGCGCTCCGACGACGCCGCGCACACCTGGCTGCGCGCGATGCTGGACACCGCCTCGCGCTCGTTGCGCCCCGGCCCATAGACGCGGTGGATGACCCGCATCCGAACTTCCTCTTTCCGTCCGGGGTGACCTGCGACATAGCGTCGGGTGCATGCGGATCGTGGTGGCCCGGGTGGACGACTTCCCGCCCGGCGAACGAAGGATCGTGACCCATGGACGGCGCTCCATCGGGGTCTTCCGGGTCGGTGACCGGTTCTACGCGCTCAACAACCACTGCCCCCACCTGGGCGGACCGTTGTGCCAGGGCCGTACGCAGGCGTGGGTCCGGTCGAGCACACCCGGACGGTACGAGCGCGACGACGAGCACGCCCTGATCGCCTGCCCCTGGCACGGCTGGGAGTACGACCTGGCCACCGGGCAGTCGTTCCTCGGCCCGGGGGAGCCGCCGGCCCGGAGCTACGAGGTGAGCGTCGAGCCCGCCGACGTGTCCACTGCGGATCCCGCGCCCGGGGAGCGCAGGCCCGGCCCGTTCCTCGCCGAGACCTTCGACGTGACGGTGGAGCGGTTCGGCTCGGGCGACCACGTCGTCGTCGACACCACGCCGCGGCCCGCCCGCACCGTTCCGAGCCAGGGGGAGAGCCCGTGACCACCGCACCCGAGGCGCCCGCGGCGCCGGCCCGCCGGCGTACCGGCTTCACGATCGTCGACACCGACATCCACCCGGCCTGCCCGCCCGCCGAGCTGATGCCGCGCCTGGACCCGGCCGCCCGGCGCCGCTACGAGCTGTTCGGCAGCCGTGTCCCCGCCCCGCCGGACGTCTACCCGCGGGTGCGCAACTCCGGCTACCGGCTGGACGCCTGGCCGGAGGGCGCCTTCCCGGGCAGCGACCTGCAGCTCGTCCGCGACCAGCTGCTCGACGAGTTCGACATCGACCACGGCGTGCTCATCCCGCTGCAGTCGCACAGCTGGGGCGCCGAGACCCCCGAGTTCGCCGCGTCGCTGTGCCGGGCGCTCAACGACTGGGTCGCCGAGTGCTGGCTCGACCGCGAGCCGCGGCTGCGGTCGTCGATCGCGGTGTCGCTGGAGTCCCCGGAGCTGGCCGCGGAGGAGATCCGCAGGCGCTCGGGCGACCCGCGGTTCTGCCAGGTGCTGCTGGCCACCGGCGGCGAGTCCGGGTTCGGCAGGCGCCGGTACTGGCCGATCTACGCGGCCGCCGCCGAGGCCGGCCTGCCGATCGCCGCGCACACCGGCGGGCTGGAGCAGCACCGCGGCGCCGGCTGGCCGTCGTTCTACCTCGAGGAGCACGTCTGGAACGGCAACATGATGGGCGCGCTGGTCACCAGCCTGCTCTGCGAGGGCGTGCTCACCGAGTTCCCCGAGCTGCAGGTGGTCTGTGTGGAGGGCGGGCTGGCCTGGGCGGCGCCGTTGATCTGGTCGCTGGACGACGGGTGGGCGGCGCTGCGGGAGGACGTCCCGCACCTGGACCGGCCGCCGTCGGAGATCCTGCGTGAGCACCTGTGGTTCACCACGCAGCCGATCGAGGAGCCGCGCGACCCGGCGGACCTGGCCACGGTGATCCGGCATCTCGGCCTGGGCGAGCGGATCATGTTCGCCTCGGACTACCCGCACTGGGACTTCGACTCGCCGACATCGGCGCCGCGGCTGTTCCCGGCCGACCTGCGCGAGCCGATCATGGGGTCGAACGCCTGCCGGCTCTACGGCCTGCCCGAGCGGGTGGCGGCATGAGCGCCCCGGCGGTGGGGGTGGTGAAGGTCGACACCGACGTCCACTGTGTCCCGTCGAGTCTGTCCGACGTGGTCGCGCACATGGACCCGTACTGGCGCGACTACACCACCGACGGCGGGGTGTCGCTGTCGCCGACCCAGGGCGGCGCCTACCCGCCCGGCATCGGCCCGGGTGGCCGGCCGCTGTCCGACGTCGGCGCGCTGGGGGAGCGCGTGCTCTCCCCGGACGGCACGGACCTCGCGATCCTGACCTGCACCAGCACCTTCCAGACCAACCGCAACCCGTACTACGAGGCGGCGCTCTGCCGGGCGCTCAACGACTGGCTCCTGGAGCGGTGGCAGGCCCACGACCCGCGGCTGCGGGTGGCGATGGTCGTGCCGACCCTCGACGTCGACGCCGCGGTCGCCGAGATCCACCGGATCGGCGACCGGCCAGAGGTCGTCACCGCACTGCTGCCGGTCCGCAACGACACCCGCTGGGGCAACATCGGGAACCGGCCGGTGCTGCGTGCCGCCGCGGAGCACGGTCTCGTCGTCACCCTGCACGCGTGGGGGCGTGCAGGGCAGGCGCCGACGTCGAGCGGGATGACCCACAGCTACCTGGAGGACTACCTGGCCAACGGGCACGTCGTCGCGCAGGGGCAGCTGGTGAGCCTGGTGACCGAGGGCGTGTTCGCCGAGCTCCCCGGACTCCGGGTGACGGTCGCCGAGTGCGGCTCGACCTGGCTGCCGACGCTGCTGTGGCGGTTCGACAAGGACTGGAAGGGCGTCTGGCGGGAGGTGCCGTGGGTGGACCGGCCGCCGTCGGAGATCGTCCGTGAGCACGTCCGGTTCACCACGGCGCCGATCCACCTGCCGTCCGACCCGGTGCAGGCCCGGGAGGCGGTCGACCTGCTCGGCCCGGAGCTGCTGATGCACGCCGGGGACCACCCGCACGACCACGGTCCCGGTGCCGACCGGCTCGCGGCCGTGCTGGACGGCGACGAGCTGGCCGCCGTGCGCGGCGGGACGGCCGCCGAGTGGTACCGGCTCGGGTGAGCGGGATCGGGCTGCCGGGGAGCCCGCAGGACGTCCCGACGCCGTCCGGGGGGACCGTGCGGGTCCGGCAGGCGGGGGAGGGCCCGCCGGTGCTGCTGCTGCACGGGTGGCCGCAGACCTCGGTGATGTGGCACCGGGTGGCCCCCGGCCTGCTCGACGGCCGCACCGTGGTGCTGGCGGACCTGCCCGGCTACGGCGGCAGCGCGCTCCCGGCGGGCGCCGCCGTCACGGTGTCGGGCAAGCGGACGATGGCCGCCGACCTGGTGGCGGTGATGGCGGCGCTCGGGCACGAGCGGTTCGCCGTCGTCGGGCACGACCGGGGCGCCCGCTGCGCGTACCGGATGGCGCTGGACCATCCCGGCGCGGTGAGCGCGCTGGCGGTACTGGACGTCCTCCCGACGGCCGACGTGCTGGCCCGCGCCGACGCCGGGTTCGCACGGGGGGCGTTCCACTGGTTCCTGCTGTCGCAGCCGGCGGACCTGGCGGAGCGGCTGGTGGCCGCGGAGCCCGACGCGATCCTCGGACGGGGTCTGGCCGAGGTCTGCGACCCGGCCGCGCTCGCCGCGTACGCGTCGGCGTGGGCGCGCCCGGAGGTGGTGCACGGGATGTGCCAGGACTACCGGGCCGGGTTCGACGTCGACGCCGCCGACGACGAGGCCGACCGCGGCCGGCGCACGATCACCGCGCCGACACTCGTCCTGTGGGGGCGCCGCGGTCCGCTCGGGCGGGCACCGGCGGTGCTGGACGACTGGCGGGTCTGGGCCCCGGCCGCGACCGGGCGGGCACTGGACGCCGGGCACCTGCTCGCCGAGGAGGCACCCGACGAGGTACGGGCGGAGCTGGCCGCCTTCCTCCCCACAGCCAGCCGGTATCGACTCCATCGATGACCAACCGGGGGAACCCGGGACCGCCACGGATCGCAACGACGCGAGGAGACGTGAGCCATGACCACCACATCCACCAGGAGCGTCCGGGGAGCCCGCCGCGTGGGCCGGACCTGCGCCGCGGTGCTGGCCGTCTGTGCGGTGCTGGCCGCCTGCGGCGGGAACGACGGGGGTGACGGCGGCGGCGAGCCGGTCACCTTCCTCAACGTACTGCCGATGGAGAGCCTGTCGTTCGCCCCGGAGATGATCGCCGACACCCGGGGACTGTTCGAGGCACGCGGGCTGGACGTCACGTTCGAGGCCACCCAGGGCTCCGCCCCGGCGATCCAGACGGTGCTCGCCGGCGGCGCGCAGCTGACCCGGATCGGCGACATCGAGACGATGATCGCCGCCGGTGAACGCAACGCCCCGCTGCTCGCGTTCGGCGAGCCGATCCACACCGGCACCATCCGGATGATCTCCACCGAGGCCGCTCCGGTCACCCGGGCCGAGCAGTTCCGCGGCCGGCTCGTCGGGACCCCGTCGGAGGGCGGCACCAGCTCGATCACCCTGGACCTGGTGGCCGGGTCCGCCGGGGTGCCGCCGGAGGAGGTGTCGCGTCAGGTCGTCGGGCTGAGCCCCGGCGTGTTCGACCTCCTGACCTCGGGCCGGGTCGACTCCTACATCGTGTCGCTGGACACCTCCGTGCTGCTCGACCACACCCGCCCCGAGACGGTCGTCTACGACCCGAACCAGGACATCGACGCCGGCGCCCAGATGTACGTCACCTCCGCCGCGCAGATGGCCGACCCGCAGACCCGCGACCGGCTGGAGCGCTACGCCTCCGCCGTCGAGGAGGCCATGCAGTTCATCGTCGACGACGAGGCCAACGGGTTCGCCGAGACGATGCGGCTGATCGACTCCGAGTACCAGGTCCCCGCGCTGGGCGACCCGGAGGTGGCGAAGGCCGCGCTGGCCGCCTACGTCGACGCCTACACCGCCGGTGACACGTTGCTGGGGATCTCGCCGCAGCGCTGGCAGGCCGCCTACGACGAGATCGTCGGGATCGGTCAGCTCCCGCCCGGCCTCGACCCGGCCGCCTGGCTGGACACGAGCCTGACCCCGGCTCCCGCCCGCTGACCGCGGACCACCGCCCGCTCCCGCCGCCCGCCCGCCGTCCCGGCCGCGGTGTCCGGGCGCCGAGATGCAGCTCAGCGGGCTCCGGGGGGCCGGGGACCCCGCTGAGCTGCATCTCGGCGGTGCCGAGCCGAGCCGAGCCGGGGCGGGCCGAGCCGGGCCGAGCTAGGCCGAGCTGCGCCGGGCAGAGCCGGGCCGGGCCGAGCTAGGCCGAGCTAGGCCGAGCTGCGCCGGGCAGAGCCGGGCCGGGCCTAGCCGGGCCTAGCTGGGTCGGGCCGAGCCGGGCCTAGCTGGGCCGGGCCGAGCGGGGCCGGCCCGGTCCGGTCAGCAGGCGGCGGCGCGGGCGCGGGCCTCGGTGATCTCCGCGGCGGTGAGCAGCGGCAGCCAGGCCGACTCGCGGGCCGAGCCGACCAGGTTCTGCCGCACCCGCATCAGCGCCACCGGCGGCCCGTCGGGCGCGATCCGCAGGTAGGGCCTCGGGTCGGCGACGCCGAGCGGGCTCCACCCCCGCAGCAGGACGACGTCGCCCGCCGCGATCCGGCTGCGGCGCAGCACCTCGGCCCGGTCACGCTCGGAGTGCTCGGTGAGCGTCCCACCTCCGGCGAGGACCACCCACGCGGTGCAGCCCAGGTAGAAGCGCCGGTCCCGGCGGGGCTCCGTGGCGTGCCGGGTCACCCAGCCGACCTCGGTCGGGGCGAACGGTGAGGCGAGGTGGCGGGACTCCGCCAGCCGTGAGAGGCGCTGTGCGACGTCCGAGGTCACCGGGCGGTGCGCCGGTACGAGGCCGCTGATCCGCCCGTCCGCCGCGGCCTCGGCGCCCAGCGCACGGAGGTCGTCGTCGCCGACGGTCCCGGGCACCACGACGAACCGGCGGCCGAACAGCGAGCCGGGAACCGGGTCCGTGGAGGAGCGGCTCATGGGTGCTCCTCCTCCGGCGGAACGGCGACGGCGCCGAGCCTAGGAGCGGCCTCCGGACCGGGTGAGCCGCTGCTGACCCGGTCCGGCTACGTCGTTCGTCGCGGTGGCCGCATCCTCCGGCGGACGGAGCACCGCCCGGGACGGCCCGGCCGGGGAGGTTCCGGCCGCCGATCACCCGGCGACGGCCAGCACGAGCGGCAGCACCTCCGGGGCCCCGGCCCGGCGCAGCGCCCGCGCGGCGACCGTCATCGTCCAGCCCGAGTCGACGACGTCGTCGACCAGCAGCAGCGGCCCGTCCACCCCGGACAGGTCCGGCACGGTCGCGCTGTCGAGCCCCTCCCACACCGCGGCCAGGCGCTGGGCGGAGTTCTCCGTCGCCGCGGGGCGCTCGCCGGCGGGGGACAGGGTGCCGAGCAGCGGCAGCCTGCCGATCTCGGCGATCCGCCGGGCGAGGTGGTCGAGCTGGTGCGGGCGGGTGCGCGAGCCGATCCCGACCACGCCCACCGGGCGCTGCTCCCAGCCCCACCCGGCGAGCACCCGGACCAACGCGTCGAGCACGTCGGCCGGCACCGGGTCGTCGCCGCCGGTCACGAGCTCGCGCAGCCGGGTGCCCCACCCGATGTCGGACAGCCGCCCGATCGCCCGGCCGGACGCGGCCTGCTCGCCCGCGGCGATCCTCCCGGACAGCGGGACCCCGATGTCCTTCATCCCGGACGGCCACATCTTCCGTGGCGCGACCTCGATCCCGGGCCGGGTCAGGCGCTCGGCGGCGGCCTGCTCGCCGTCGGCGGACACCTCGTCGGACCAGACGGTGCCGGTGCAGGTGTCGCAGCGCCCGCACGGCGTCGGGTCCGGGTCGTCGAGCTGGCGGCGCAGGAACACCAGCCGGCACTCGGTGGTCGCGATGTAGTCGAGCATCGCCTGCTGCTCGGAGCGCCGGGCCTCGTTCACGCGCTCGTGCCGCTCGGTGTCGTAGACCCACTCCTGGCCGGTCGCGACCCAGCCGCCCTTGACCCGCTTCGCGGCGCCGTCGGCGTCGAGGACCTTGAGCAGCATCTCCAGCCGGGTGCGGGACAGGTCGACCCGGGTCTCGATCGAGGCGGTGGACTGCGGCCGGTCCGACAGCACGGCGAGGGTCTGGCGGACCAGCGGTTCGGGCGGGAACGCCAGCGACGCGAAGTAGGCCCAGATGTCGCGGTCCTCGCGGCCGGGCAGCAGCACCACCTCGGCCCGGTCCAGCGCACGCCCGGCACGGCCGATCTGCTGGTAGTAGGCGACCGGCGAGGCGGGCGCGCCCAGGTGCACGACGAACCCGAGGTCGGGCTTGTCGAAGCCCATCCCCAGCGCGGAGGTCGCGACCAGGGCCTTCACCCGGTTCTCCATCAGGTCGGACTCGGCGGCCAGGCGGTCCTCGGGGTCTGTGCGCCCGGAGTAGGAGCGCACGGCGACGCCGCGCTCGCGCAGGAACTCGGCGACGTCGTCGGCCGCCTGGACGGTGAGCGTGTACACGATCCCGGCGCCGGGCATCTCGTCGAGCTTGGCCGCGAGCCAGGCCAGCCGCCGCGCCGGGCTCGGGAGCCGGACCACCGCCAGGCGCAGCGACTCGCGGTCCAGCGACCCGCGCAGCACCAGCGTGTCCTGCTGGTCACGGCCCATCCCCAGCTGCTCGGAGACGTCGGTGACGACCCGGTCGTTCGCCGTCGCCGTGGTCGCCAGCACCGGGATCCCCGA
The DNA here is from genome assembly GCF_020496225.1 of Pseudonocardia sp. ICBG162. Taxonomy (NCBI): domain Bacteria; kingdom Bacillati; phylum Actinomycetota; class Actinomycetes; order Pseudonocardiales; family Pseudonocardiaceae; genus Pseudonocardia; species Pseudonocardia sp. ICBG162. The sequence goes on along the minus strand of NZ_JAHLJD010000013.1, from coordinate 1,903,224 downwards.
CGGCAGCTCGGCGATCAGCGTGCGCAGCCGCCGGTAGTCCGGGCGGAAGTCGTGGCCCCAGTCGGAGACGCAGTGCGCCTCGTCGACCACCAGCATCCCGGCGCTCGCCGCCAGCTTCGGCAGCACCCGGTCGCGGAAGTCGGGGTTGTTGAGCCGCTCCGGGGACACGAGCAGCACGTCGACGTCACCGTTGGCGATGTCGGCGTAGACCGCGTCCCACTCGTCGGCGTTCGCCGAGTTCACCGTGACCGCGACGATCCCGGAGCGGATCGCGGCGTCGATCTGGTTGCGCATCAGCGCCAGCAGCGGCGACACGATCACCGTCGGCCCGGCGCCCTGCTCGCGCAGCAGCGCGGTCGCCACGAAGTAGACCGCGGACTTGCCCCAGCCGGTCCGCTGCACGACCAGCGCGCGGCGGTGCTGGGCGACGAGCGCCTCGATCGCCGTCCACTGGTCCTCGCGCAGCCGGGCCTGCGGGCCGGCCAGCTGCTGCAGGACGGTCTCGGCGCGCTCGCGCAGGTCGGTGCTCGATGCGGTGGTCACGACACCCATGGTGGACCCGACCCCTGACAACGACCCGACGCGGGCCGCCGGGGTGTGAACCGGGCCACCCGTCCGACGCGCGGCGGGCCGGGCGTGCAGGATGATCGCGTGTCGTCCGACAGCCCCGCCCACCGCCCGGTCTTCGGCTCCGTGGCGGACGTGACCGCCCGGCTCGCCGACGCCGGCTACCTGGCCTCGACCGCCGTCGCGACGACGGTGTTCCTCGCGGACCGGCTCGGCAAGCCGCTGCTGGTCGAGGGCCCCGCCGGGGTCGGGAAGACCGAGCTGGCCAAGGCCGTCGCCGCGGCGACGGCGTCCGGGCTGGTGCGCCTGCAGTGCTACGAGGGCATCGACGAGGCCCGCGCGCTCTACGAGTGGAACCACGCCAAGCAGCTGCTGCGGATCACCGCCGGGCAGCGCGGCGAGGACGGCGCGGACTGGGACTCCACCCGCGACGACGTGTTCTCCGAGGAGTTCCTGCTCCCGCGCCCGCTGCTCACCGCGATCCGGCGCACCGACCCGACCGTGCTGCTGATCGACGAGATCGACAAGGCCGACGTCGAGGTCGAGGGCCTGCTGCTGGAGGTCCTGTCCGACTTCCAGGTCTCCATCCCCGAGCTGGGCACCGTCACCGCGAACCGGCGTCCGTTCGTGCTGCTGACCTCGAACTCCACCCGGGAGCTGTCCGAGGCGCTCAAGCGCCGCTGCCTGTTCCTGCACCTGGACTTCCCCGACGTCGACCTGGAGCGCCGGATCGTGCTCACCCGCGTCCCGGAGCTGACCGAGCAGCTCACCGACGCGCTGGTGCGCACCGTGCGGGTGCTGCGCGCGATGGAGCTGCGCAAGGCCCCCAGCGTCGCCGAGACGATCGACTGGGGCCGCACCCTGCTCGCCCTGGGCCTGGACACCCTCGACGACGACGCCGTCCGCGCCACCCTCGGTGTGGTGCTGAAGCACCGCTCGGACGCCGACAAGGCCGCCGCCGAGCTGCGGCTGAACTGAACGGCCCAGTCACGCACCGCTGATCGGCTGTCAAGATCTGCACCCCTATGGAGTGAAGATCGGATCGATCGGGGCACCGGGCGTAACCGGGACGAGTGGCGCGAGTTGTTCCGGTTACACGCTCCCCAGCGACCGGAGGCCCACCGATGACCGCCCTCCCGGAACTGCCCCGCACCGCCCGCCGCCTGCTGCGCGCCGGACTGGCCGCCGGCGCCGTGCTCGCGCTCGGGCTCGCCGCCGCCGGCACCGCGTCGGCGCAGGACGGCGCCCCGGACGCCGGCGTGCACCCGGGGGTCATGACCCGTACCGGACCCGAGAGTGCGCAGTGCACCGCGAACTTCGTCTTCACCGACGGGTCCGCGATCTACCTCGGACAGGCCGCACACTGTGCGGGCACCGGGGGGTCCACCGAGGTGGACGGGTGCGAGGCCGGGTCGCTGCCGCTCGGCACCCCGGTCGAGGTCGAGGGCGCCGCCGCACCGGGCCGGCTCGTGTACTCCTCCTGGCTGAGCATGCAGGAGCGGGGCGAGACCGACCCGGACACCTGCCGGTTCAACGACTTCGCGCTGGTCGAGCTCAGCCCGGACGACGCCGCTCGCACCAGCCCCGCGGTGCCGTTCTACGGCGGCCCGACCGGGGTGGCCACCGACGGCGTCGCGACCGGCGGGATCGTCTACGGCTACGGCAACTCCTCGCTGCGCCAGGGCGTGCGCGCGCTGAAGCCCAAGACCGGCACCTCGACCGGTACCGGGGGCGGCGGCTGGACGCACACCGTCGTCACCGTCCCGCCCGGCGTGCCCGGTGACTCCGGCTCGGGCTACCTGACCGCCGACGGCCGCGCCCTCGGCGTCCTCTCGACGCTGAACCTGGCTCCGGCTCCCGGCACGAACGGCATCAGCGACCTGCGGAAGATGCTCGACTACGCCAACGGCCCCGGCGGCCACGGCGGAGCACTGCGTCTGGTCGAGGGCGACCGTCCCTTCACCCCGCAGCCGGTGCCGATCGACCCCGCCTTCTAGGTGTGATGCCCAGCCAGGTTGTTCAACCTGGTGATGGGTGTGGCCTTTCCGATTGCCGAGTGGGGCCTGTGGTGGTTGTAGTCGTGGACCCATGCTGGCAGAGCCGCGAGTCGGGCTGACTCGGAGTTGTAGAGCTTCTTGAAGGCCCAGCCCTCGGCCAGGGTCCTGTGGAAGCGCTCGATCTTCCCGTTCGTCTGCGGCCGGTAGGGCCGTGTCTTTTTCGGGGTGATGCCCAGCTCGGCACAGGTGTCGCGCCAGAGATGAGACTTGTAGCAGCCGCCGTTGTCGCTGAGCACGCGTTTGACCGTGACACCGCGGCAGGCGAACCAGGCGACCGCGTTACGCAGGACCGCGGCCGCGGTCTGCTTGGTCTCGTCCTCGTGTGCTTCGACATAGGCGACTCGAGAGTGATCGTCGATGACGGTGTGCAGGTAGCAGGTGCCCAGCAGAGGCTGGTGGTACCGACTCCTGGGCAGACCGGTTCGTGTCGAGGTCACCGCACGGTTCTTCTCGCCTTGTCGACGACCGACGTAGCGCCATCCGCCTCCGTCGGGGACCTTGCCGAGCTTCTTGACATCGACGTGGATCAAGTCGCCGGGCGCCTCGTGCTCGTAGCGGCGGATCGGCTCGCCAGTAGCCCGGTCGATGTGGGTGAGCCGGTTGATGCGACAGCGCACGAGCACGGCGTGCACGGTCGAGGACGCCATGTCGAGCCGGTCGCCGATCTCGACCGGTCCCAGGCGCTGCTTCCAGCGCAGGTGCACGATCTTGCGGACCACCGGCGCCGGCGTGCGGTTCGGCTGGTGACGGGGGGCCGAGGACCGGTCGTGCATCCCGGCCGGGCCTTCATCGCGGTAGCGCTGGGCCCACTTGTTCGCAGTCCGCCACGAGACGTCGTAGCGCTCGGCGGCGCGGGCCACAGACCAGCCTAGATCGACGACCAAGCGAGCGAGTCGGAGTCGGGCACGACAGGTGAGCGCGGCATTGGAGTGGGTAGCGTGGGACACGAAGGCCTCCTGGGTGCGGAGCGGTTCCTCGACAGCTCCACTCCACACCCGGGAGGCCTTCGCCCATCTACAGATCAGACCGTGTCGTCACACGATCTCGACCAACGTGCCTGGGCATCACATCTAGGCGGAGGACCCCCGCGGTGTGGGACCGCGGTGCACCCCGGCGCTCCGGTCGTGGCTCGGCGGCTCGACCGGAGCGCCGGTGTATTTACGGAGAGTCACTCCGTTGACGGAAGTGGTGACGTGATCGACGTCGCGCTCCGTGAAATGGTTGAGCGCGTAACAACCGGTCGCGGGCAACCGAACTACAGGCGTGACCATCGATATGGGCAGGTCGGCACCGGTCGAGCCGCTGCGTGCGTGGCGGCTCGCGACGCTCCCGCGGCCGTCGCAGGCGGTCGTAGCGATGTCACTGCGTGTGACACCGCCGGTCATGCTCGGCGCCCTGGCTGTGACACTGAGTGTTCTGAATCTCGCGGCGGGGGAGCTCGCCGTCGGGCTCCTGCCGATCGTCGCCGCGGTGGCGGCGGTGCCGCGGACACTCGGTGCGCTGCCCGGTCCCGACATCCACGACCGGGAGCTGGACCTGATCGTCACCGGCGCGGCGGTCCTCGCGGCCGTCGCCCTGCTCGTGGTCGGCACACCCGGCCTGGCGCTCGCGCCCGTGTCGGTCGCGGTGCTCGCCGCGCTGACGGGCACCCGGCGCCTGTGGCACCTGCGGGCGTTCCCCGCCGTGCTCGTCCTCGCGTGGCCGGGCTGGTGGTCGGCGCTGCCGGCGGCCCGTGAGGTCCAGCTGCCGCTGGCGGCGGCGCTGGCGGTGCTCGCCGTGCTCGGTGTGCGCGCCGGCGACCGGCGGGGGCGGTGACCGTGCCCCGCCTGCTGCCCGTCGCGCCGCTGCCCGCGTCCGTGGCGCACGCCCGCGACGGCCGCGACCTGGAGCTCCGCAGCCGGCTCGCCACCGACGGGCTCGCCGACCTCGACGACGCGCTGTCGGCCCGACCGCGCCGCCGCCGCCCCGCGCGGGTCGTGGCGGGAGTGGTGCTGCTCATGGTGGTCGCCGGGCTCGTGCTCGCCCCGCGCGCCACCGGCGTCCTGCTGGTCGGGGCGGTCGTGCTGATTTACGCCGCCTCCACGGTGCACCGGCTGCTGCTGGTCCGCCGTGCCGTCGCCGACGACCCCACGATCCAGGTGTCCGACGCCGAAGCCCGCGCCGTCCCGGACGCCGACCTGCCCGTCTACACGGTCCTGGTGCCCGCCTACGGCGAGCCCGCCGTCGTCGCACGGCTGGTCGACGGGCTGACCGCGCTGGAGTACCCGGCGGACAAGCTGGAGATCCTGCTGCTGCTCGAGGCCGACGACGCCCCGACGATCGCCGCGGCCCGCCGGGTCTGCCCCGGCACCGGGATCCGGATCGTGGTCGTGCCGCCGTCGTCGCCGCGGACCAAGCCCAAGGCCTGCAACTTCGGGCTCACCGAGGCCACCGGCGAGCTCGTCACCATCTACGACGCCGAGGACCGCCCGGAGCCGCTGCAGCTGCGCCGCGCCGTCGTCGCCTTCCACCGGGCGGCCGCCGCGGGCCGCGAGGACCTGGCCTGCCTGCAGGCCCGGCTCAGCTACCACAACGCCGAGCAGAATCTGCTGACCCGCTGGTTCACCCTGGAGTACGACCTCTGGTTCCGCTGGCTGCTGCCCGGGCTGATGGCGGGCCGCACCCCGATCCCGCTGGGCGGGACGTCGAACCACATCCGCCGCGACGTGCTCGTCGGCCTCGGCGGCTGGGACGCCTGGAACGTCACCGAGGACGCCGACCTCGGCATCCGCCTCGCCCGCCACGGCTGGACCACCGCGATGCTCGGATCCACCACGCTGGAGGAGGCCAACAGCGACGCGATCAACTGGGTCAAGCAGCGTTCCCGCTGGTACAAGGGCTATCTGCAGAGCGTCCTGGTCGCGTTGCGCGCCCCCGGCGAGCTGCGCCGCGCGGTCGGCCTGCGCGGGATCGCCGGGCTGCTGCTGTTCGTGTGGGCGACCCCGGTGCTCGCGCTGCTCAACCCGGTGTTCTGGGCGATGGCGCTGCTCTGGTTCCTCGCCGAACCCGCCGCCGTCGCGGCGCTGTTCCCGCCTCCGACCTTCTACGTCGGCAGCGCCGTGTGGATGGTCGGCACGTTCGCCGCGGTGTACTGCGGCCTGGCGATCGCCCGGGTCGGCGGGCGGCCGTGGCTGGCGCCCGCGGCGCTCGTCGTCCCCGCGTACTGGGTGCTGATGTCGGCCGCCGCGGCGAAGGCGGTGCTGCAGCTCGCGCTGCGCCCGTCGTACTGGGAGAAGACCACGCACGGCCTGGACACCACGTCGGCGGCCCCGGCGGAACCGGAGCTCGTCCGATGACCGCGCTGCTCGACCGCCCCGTGCCCGCGGCCGCGGCCGCCCCGGTGGCCCGCCCCGCGACCCGGGCCGTGTTCCTCGCCGCGCTCGCCTGCTACCTGCTGCTCGGCGCGGTCCTCGTGTTCGGCTACGACTCGGTCATGGAGGACGCGCTGGCCCGGGTGTCGGCGGCGGCGACCGTGACCGCGGCCGCCGACCCGAAGCTCGCCGCGGTCGGCTTCGTCTGGACCCCGCTGCCCGCGCTGCTCATGGTGCCGTTCGCGCCGCTGCGAGCGGTGTGGCCCGGCCTGGTCTCGACCGGGTTCCTCGCCGTGCTGGTGTCGGCCCCGGCGATGGCCGGCGTCGTTGCCACGGTGCACGGCATCGCCCACGACCTGCGGGTGCGCCGTTCCGCCCGGACCGTGCTGACGGTGGGGACCGCGGCGGCACCGCTGCTCGTGGTCTACGCGACCAACGGGATGACCGAGGCGCTGCTGCTGCTGTTCCTGCTGCTCACGGTGCGCCGGCTGCTGCGCTGGACGGCCGGTCCCGGGCGGCTCACCGACCTCGTCGCCGCAGGTCTGTTCCTGGGCCTGGGCTACCTGGCCCGCTACGAGGCGGTCGTCGCCGCCGCGGCGGCCACCGTGCTGGTCGCCGTCGTGACCCTGCGCCGCACCCGGCACCGGCGGTGGGCCGCGGTGCGGGCCGACGTGCTGCTCGTCGGCGGGCCCGCGGTCGTCGCGTTCGTGCTGTGGGCGGGCCTGAGCCGGCTGACCGTCGGCTCGCCGTTCGAGCAGTTCACCTCCGCCTACGGCAACGCCGCCCTCACCGCGGGCGGGGCGCGGGCATCGGGCGGGCTCGCCGACGTCGGCGTCCAGCTGTGGGCACTGGCGCCGCTCGGCCCGCTCGTCGCCGTCGCCGCTGCCGTGGTGGCGCTGCGCCGCCGCGACCCGGCGGTCGCGGTGCCGGTCGCCGTGCTCGGCTCGGTGCTCGCGTTCGAGTGGGTGCTGCGTGCCGCGGGGGAGCTGTTCGGGTTCCTGCGCTACCAGATCGCGGTCCTGCCGCTGGTCACGGTGCTGCTGGCGCTGCTGCTCGCGCGCGGTGCGACCCGGCCCGGGCGGCGGCGCGCGGCCGGGGCCTGCCTGCTCGCGGTCGCCGTGCTCGGTTCGTCGGCGTGGGGGTCGGCCGCGTTGATCCTCACCGACCCGGTGCGGGCGACCCAGGAGTACCACCGGATCGCCCCGGTCGTCGCCGCCCTGACCGGCGGGCCGCCGGTGGCGGGCGACGCGAACGGCATGTGGGCCCAGGACCGGGAGATCGCCCGCCGGATCGACGCCCTGCACCTGCCCGACGGCAGCGTGCTGGCCGACTCCGGTGCCGCGTTCGCCGTGCTCGCCGCGTCGGCGCACCCGTCGACGTTCCTGGTGACCTCCGACGACGGCTTCGACGCCGCGCTGGCCGACCCGGCCGGGCACGGGATCCGCTACGTGCTGCGCAACGACTCCGGCGGGGTCGACGCCGTCCGCACCCGGTACCCGGACCCGACCGGCTGGACCCGGGTGGGCTCCTGGCCCGGCGCGACCACCGCGTCCTACGCCTGGAGCCTGTGGAAGGTGGGCTGACCACCCTCGCTGATCACGCCCGCGTCACGCATGATGGACCGGTGACGATCCCGCCCGCCACCGCGCTCGCCCCGGAGCACGGCCTGCCCGGGCACCTCGTCGACTTCGTCTCCGCGCTGCGCCGCCACCACGTCGCGGTCGGCCCGGGGGAGACCGTCGACGCGGCCCGCGTGCTCGGCGCCCTGGACCTGCTGCACCGCGACCAGCTGCGGGAGGGGCTCGCCGCGGCGCTGCTGCGCCGCTCCGGGCAGCGCGGCACCTTCGACGCGCTGTTCGACCTGTGGTTCCCGCCCGCGCTGGGCGCCGGGTCGTCCGACGTCGACGTCCCGCGGATCGACGACGACTCCGGGGAGGGCACCGGCCCGGTCGACGTCGACGCGCTGCGCGAGATCCTCGCCGACCTGCTCCGCGACGGCGACGAGGAGACCCTGCGCGAGCTCGCCCGCGCCGCCGTCGACGCGATCGGGACCTCCGGTGCCGCCGGGCAGGGCGTCCGTGGGCAGACCGCGAAGCCGAACTGGTCGGCCTACCAGGCGCTCAACGCGCTGTCCCCGGACACGCTGCTCGCCCGGATCCTCGACGGGCTGCGGGAGGAGGGCGACACCGACTTCGTGTCCGAGGTCCGCCGCCGCGAGATCCGCGACCGCATCGCCCGCTTCCGCGACGTCGTCCGCGAGGAGGTCCGCCGCCGCACCGCCGAGCAACGCGGCCGCGAGCAGATCGCCCGCACCACCACCCCCACCCAGACCGACCAGGTCGACTTCCTCACCGCGAACGCCACCCAGCTCGCCGACCTGCGCCGCACCGTGCAGCCGCTGGCCCGGCGGCTCGCGTCGCGGCTGTCGGCGCGGCGGCGCCGCTCGAACCGCGGCCGGCTCGACCTGCGGCGCACGCTGCGTCGGTCGATGTCCACCGGCGGCGTGCCGATGGACCCGGCGCACAAGGTGCGCCGCCCCGGCCGCCCCGAGCTGGTGCTGCTGTGCGACGTGTCCGGGTCCGTCGCCGGGTTCAGCCACTTCACGTTGCTGCTGGTCCAGGCGCTGCGCGAGCAGTTCTCGAAGGTGCGGGTGTTCGCGTTCATCGAGCGCACCGACGAGGTCACGCACCTGTTCGAACCCGGCGCGGAGCTGTCCGGGGTGATGCAGCGGGTGCTGCGCGAGGCCACACTCACTGCGTTCGACGGGCACTCCGACTACGGCAGCGCGTTCGGCGACTTCCTGGAGCACCACGGCGACGCGCTCACCCCGAAGACGTCGCTGCTGGTGCTCGGCGACGGCCGCACCAACTACCGCGACCCCAACCTGCGGGCGCTGGCGATGATGGCCGGGCGGGTCCGGCACGCGCACTGGCTCAACCCGGAGCCCGAGCGCTGCTGGGGCTCCGGCGACTCGGCCGCCACCCGTTACGGCGAGGTCCTCCCGATGCACGAGTGCCGTACCGCCGCGCAGCTCACCGACGTCGTCCAGGCGCTGCTGCCGGTCTGACCTTCCGGACGATCACCCCGGAAGGGCTGACACCGGCGTCGCCGCGTCCTAGATTGCCGGGGTGCAGGAGATCACGGTCCGGGTCCTCGGCCCGCTCCGTGTGACGGCCGGCGGCGCGGCGGTCGAGGTCGGCTCCGGCCGCCGCCGCGAGCTGCTCGCCCGGCTCGCCGCGGCCGGCGGCGAGGTCGTCGCCGTCGACACGCTGGTGGAGGACCTGTGGCAGGGCGCCCCGCCCGCGCAGGCGCACGGCGGGCTGCAGGTCCACGTCTCCCGGCTGCGACGGGTGCTCGAACCCGACCGGTCCCCGCGGGCGGTCCCGACGGTGCTGGTCAGCCGCCCACCCGGCTACGCCCTGGCACTCGGCCCCGACGGGCTCGACGCGCGCGCCTTCACCGACCTCCTCGACCGCGCCGCCGCGGCCGCACCGGACCGGGCCGACGCCCTGCTCGGCGAGGCCCTGGCGCTGTGGGACGGTCCCGCCTACGCCGAGTTCGCCGACGCCGCCTGGGCGCGCGCCGAGGCCGAACGCCTCGACGAGCTGCGTCAGGTCGCGCTCGAGCGCCGGGCCCGCGCGCGGCTGCGGCTGGGCCGGGCCGACGCCGTCGTCCCCGACCTGACGGCGCTGGTGGGGGAGCACCCGCTGCGCGAGGACGCGGTCGGGCTGCTGGCCGTCGCGCTGTACCGCACCGGCAGGCAGGCCGACGCACTGGCCGTGCTGGCCCGCACCCGACGTCTGCTCGCCGACGAGCTGGGCGTCGACCCCGGCCCCGGGCTGCGTGCGATCGAGGCGGACGTGCTCGCCCACCGCGACCCCGGCGGCGACCCCGGCGTCGGTCCCGCCGGTCGCGCCGACGCGACCGGGACCGGGAGCGGAACAGGGCCGCGCCCGGTCGCACCGGCACCGGCCGACCCGTCCCCGCGGACCCCGGCCCTGCTCGGGCGGGCGGCCGAGCTCGGCAGGCTCACCGCCGCCGCGGAGCGGGCCCGCGGCGGTGGGCAGCTGGTGCTCGTCGCCGCCGACGCGGGCGCGGGCAAGTCCACGCTGCTCGCCGCGTTCGCCGCCGCCGCGACCGCCGACGGCTGGACGGCCGTCACCGGCCGCTGCCCGGAGATCGACGGCGCCCCGCCGGCCTGGGCGTGGCGGGAGATCGTCGACGCGCTCGTCACGGCGCACGACCCGCCCGCCGACCTCGTCGAGCGGCTCGCCCCGCTGCGCTCCCCGGCCGGGCCCGGCGGCGCCGAGGTCACGTTCTGGCTGGCCCGGGCGGTGGTGGAGCTGCTCGCCGTCGCGGGGCGGGAGCGGCCGCTGCTGCTGGTCCTCGACGACCTGCACCGCGCCGAGTCCGAGACCCTCGCCCTGCTGCGCGCGGTCGTCGCCGGGGCCGCGGAGCTGCCCGTGCTCGTCGCCGCGGGCCTGCGACCGGCCGAGGCGGGCGCCGAGCTGCAGGCCGCGCTCGCCGCCCTCGCCGAGCCCACGGCGGACCGCATCGAGCCGGCGCCGATGACCGCGGGCGACGTCGCCGGGATGCTGGACCGGCACGGCGTGCCCGCCGCCGCGCCCGAGCTGGTCGCCCGGATCACCGAACGGACCGGCGGGAACCCGCTGTTCGTCCGCGAGCTGGCCCGCCTCGTCGCCGCCGAGGGCCCCTCCGCCGCGGCCGACGCCGTCCCGGCCGGGGTCCGTGAGGTCCTGCGGCGGCGCCTGGCCCGGTTGCCCGCGACCACCCGCACCGCGCTGGCCCGGGTCTCGGTGCTCGGCCGCGACCTGGACACCGACGACGCCCTCGACCTCGCCGCCTCCGCCGACGGCGCCGACCCGCTGGACGCCCTGGAGCCCGCGGTGCTCGGCGGGATGCTGCTCGAACCCGAGCCGGGACGGCTGCGGTTCTCCCACGACCTGGTCCGCGACACCCTCTACGGCGACATCCCGCAGCTGCGTCGCGCCCGGCTGCACGCCGCGGCCCACGCGATCCTCGCCCGCAGGCGGCCCGACGACCCGGTCCCGCTGGCCCACCACGCACTCGCCGCCGGGTCCGCCGTCGAGCCGGACCGTGCCCTGGCCGCGGTCCGTGCCGCCGCCGCGGCCGCCGCCGGGTTCGGCTCGCACCGCGAGGCCGCCCGGTTCTACGGCCGCGCCGTCGAGCTCGCCGGACGGGCCGGGACCGGCGTCGACGACGAGCTGGCCCTGCGCTGCGCGCTGGTCGCCGAGCTCGCCCGCGGCGGCGACGGCCACACCGCCCTCACCGAGCGCCGGACCGCCGTCGAACAGGCGACGGCCACCGCACCGCAGTGGCTCGGCGCCGCCCTGACCAGCTACGACACCCCGGTCAGCTGGACCATCCGGCCGGGCCAGAACATCGACGCCGAGCTGATCGACCTCATCGAGACCGAGCTCGCGGCGACCCCGCCCGACGCCGTCGACCGGCGGGTGCGGCTGCTCGCCGCCCTGGTGTTCGAGATCGAGGGGCACGACGACGACCGGGTCCGCTCCGCCTCGGCGGAGGCCATGGCGCTCACCGGGCGCGGGGTCGATCCGCTGCTGCGCTGCCGGGCGCTCAACGCCCGGTTCTTCGCCGTCCTCGCCCCGGACCTGTGGCACGAGCTGGCCCCGGTGGGGGAGGAGCTGGCCGAGCTCGGCGGCCGGGCCGGGCACGCCGGCTACAGCACGCAGGCCCACCACCTGCAGCTCATGGTCGCTGCCGGCAGCCACGACCTCGACGCGGCGACACGGCACGCGGAGGCCGCCGTCGCCGGGGCCCCGGGCGGGCAGCTGGAGTTCACGCTCGGCTGGGCCTACATCTTCTCGGCGCTGCGCGCACTCGTCGCCGGGGAGCTGGACACCGCCGAGGAGCGCTACACCGAGCTCGCGACCCGGCTGGTCGGCGCCGGCCAGGTCAACGGGGCGCTGATGGGGCTGCTGGGGCGGTTCGTCGTGCGGCACGACCAGGGCCGCCTCGGCGAGCTGGCCCCCGAGCTCGAGGCGCTCCGCGACGCGCTGCCTCCGCCCTTCGGGGACTTCCTCGCGCTGGCCCACCTGCACGCGGGCAACCCCGTCCGGGCCCGCGAGGTGTGGGTGCCGGACGCGGAGCTGGCCCGCAGCTACTACTGGCTGATCTGGACCTGCGTGCGCGCCGAGGTGGCGGTCGGACTGGCCGACCGGGACGTCGCCGCGCGGTGCCGGGAGCAGCTGCGCCCGTGGACGGGCACGGTGGCCGGGTTGTCGTCGGGCACGATCGCGCTCGGCCCCACCGACCTGGTGCTCGCCGGTCTGGAGGGGCTGCTCGACCCGGCGGGCGGCGGCCGGGTCCACCACCTGCGCGAGGCCGAGCGGGTCGCGGCGGAGCTGGGTGCCCCGGTGTGGCGCGACCGCGCCCGGCGGCTGCTCTCGGCGGCTGGTGCCGACTCCTCGACGGCACCGGTCCCCGGGGCTCAGGACGTGCCGAACACCAGCGCACAGCGCCTGCGGTAGCCGCCGCGCAGCAGCCGCTCCATCAGCACGACCACCGGCCCGGCCTCGCGGCGCATCCCGGCCCACTCCTGCGGGGTGGTCACGGCGACGATCCGCGGCAGCATGAACCGCAGGCCCGGCCCGGACTTCTGCACCTGCGCGACGACGGCGTCCCAGTCGTCGGCGGGCACGTGGCGCTCGATCACCGGGAACAGGTCGCGCTCCTCGGCTTCGAGGTGCTCGTCGATCTCGTCGCGGACGACGGCGAGCCGGTCCGCGAGCACGCCCGCCGCCCGCGCCCGGGCCGGTCCCTGCGACGCGGCGACGACGGCGGTTGCGGCCTCCCGCACCGCGGCGAGCAGCGGGTCGAGGCGGCCGTGGTCGTCGCTGAGCTCGTCCAGGTCGACGGCGTGCCCGGCGTGCCGGGCGATCACCGGCCAGGCGATGTCGTCCTCGGCGGTGTGGTGGCCGTGGATCTCGTGCTCCAGGTGCTCCAGCCAGGTCCGCAGCGCGCGGGCGCGCCGGTCCGGGCAGGGTGCGCCGTCGGCGATCGCGCGGGCGGCGTCGGCGAGCCGGTGCAGGTCGACCCGCATGACGCGGTGGGCGAGGGTGATGCCGACCAGGTCGGCGGTACGGGTGTCGCGGGCGGTGGTCACCGGGGTCTCCTACGGGTTCGGGGCGGTCGGTCTCTCGACACCGCAGACCGTGCGCCCACCCGCTGGCCGGGGACTTGCACCTCACTTGTGCCACCGTTCGCCGGGTCTTGACCGGCCGGCCAACCAAGAGTAGACCTGAGGTATCCCCACAGGGACCTCACAGGAGAAGGTGACTGACGATGGCTGGGACCACTGGTCGTACCTGGCAGCGGTGGCAGGACTGGGCCGCTCTCGTGATCGGTGTGCTGACGGCCCTCTCGCCTCTCGTGACGACGACGAATGCCGCCGCCGCGTGGACGATGGTCGTACTGGGCGTGGTGCTCGCCGCCACGTCCCTCTGGTCGCTCGCCGTGCCCGGCTCGGTGGCGAGCGAATGGGTGCACGGTGTGCTCGGCGTGCTGCTGTTCCTCGCCCCCTGGGTGATGGGCTACAGCGCGCTGACCGGGGCGTCGTGGACGTCCTGGGTGGCCGGCGTCCTCGCGGTCGTCGTGGCGGCCTCGGCGCTGCCCGCGGCGAACGCGGAGCACCGCACGCTCGCCACGCACTGACCGTCCGGCAGCACGACGACCAGGTGAGGGGCCGCGACCCGGAGGGGTCGCGGCCTCCGCCGCGTCCGGGGGAGGATCGCACCGTGGACCACGAGTTCGACCCGGACGCACCCGCCCGGGACCGCATCCTCGACGCGGCCGAGGGGCTGTTCGCCGAGCACGGTTTCGACGCGACGCCCACCTCGCGCATCGCCGAGCGGGCCGGGGTGCCGAAGGGGCTGGTGCACTACTACTTCCGCCGCAAGCCCGACCTGCTCGAGGCGCTCGTCGAACGGCTCCCGCACCCGGTGCGCGGGGCGGACGTCGCCGTCGCCGGGGACGTGCTCGCCGGGCTGCGGGCGCTGGTCGCCGCCCTGGACCGGGCGCTCGACGCGTCCTCGGTCCTGTCCCACCTGCTGTGGCGCGAGGCCGACACCCACCCGGTCGTCCGCGACGCGCTGCTGCGCCGCTCCGGTGAGCTGGAGGACGCGGTGCACGAGGTCCTCGCCACCGGCGGCGGGGCGCCGGAGCGGATCCGCGGCGCCGCCCGGCTGCTGGCCGCGGCGATCGGGCACCGCTACGCCCTCGACCGGCACGGCGACGACGCCCGCACCGACATGGAGGCCGAGCTGTCCTTCGTCGCCGCGGGGCTGTAGCGGCGCTCCCGGAGCGGGGTCAGGGCCAGGGGCGCCAGGGCGCGCCGGACTCCTCGTAGCGCGGGACGGTGTGCCTGCGGTCGGCGAGCCGGTGCAGCGCGTGCGCCGTCCACGTCCGCCACCCCAGCAGGGCCAGTAGCACCACGATCAGCCCGGCGGTCAGCGGGCCGGCCCAGCCGAGCGGACCCGAGGCGTTGACCGCGGCCATGACCAGCGGACCGAGCAGCGCGAACACCGCGCCCGCGACCTGCGGGAGCCGGGCGTCGGCGAGCACGTCGACGGCGATCAGCCTGCGCTGCTCACCGTCCGGGGTGCAGCCCGAGCGCAGCACCTTCCGCGCGGCTGCGCGGTCGCGCACCAGTCCCATGTCCGGCCCGCGGGCCGGGGCGACCCGCACCGGGATCCGCGACGCCGACAGCCACAGCAGCACCACGCCGAGCAGGCTCAGCAGCCCGCCGACGACGATCGCCGCCAGCAGGTGGTCGGCGCGGGCGTGCACGTCGGTGGTGATCGAGTAGACGACGCCGAACCACGCCGCCGCGACCCCGGCCGCGACCCGGCCGATGACGACGGCCCGCAGCGACGGCGGTCGCACGGTCGGCCACGGCCCGGCCGGTGCGACGGCGGCGGGCTCGCCGGGCCGGTCGTCGGGACGGCCCTCGGGCACCGGCGGCGCGGGCGGGGCCAGCACCGGGCCGGGCACACCCGGGGGACCCGCGGGCGGCGGGGCCGCGGGCTCGTGCAGCCGCCGACGCCCGCCGGGCGCGGGCGGAGGGGCCGGAGGACCGGGCGCGGGGGAGCGGGGGCCGGCGTCGCGGTCGGCCCGGTCGCCGGTGTCCGGAGCACGCATGGTCGCGACGCTACCCGCGGGTCCGGGCGCTCGGGCCGGGGTGTCGGCCCCGCGCGACGGGTGCGGCCCCCGGGGCGCCGAACGAGCGGTGCGGATCACGCAGAGTCGACAAACCGGTCAGGTTAGGCTCGCCTTCCTAGCTCGAAGGAGGCCCACCGTGCCGCTCGCCGCAGCACCCCTGTCCGCCCGTTCCGTGAGCCGTCGCGGCGTCCTCGCCGGCGCCGCCGGTCTGCTGGTCCTCGCCGGGTGCGGGGCCCGGCCGCAGGACCGGCAGGGAGCCGACGGTGCGGCCACGGAGGGCTACCCGGTGACGGTGCGGCACGCGCTGGGGGAGACGGTCGTCCCCGACCGGCCGCAGCGCGTCGTCACCCTCAGCGCGGCGAACACCGACGTCGCACTGGCGATGGGAGTGCTGCCGGTCGCGATCCCGCGCACCGTCTACGGCGGCGACGCCGAGGGCGTGCTGCCCTGGGTACGCGACGCGATCACCGCGCACGGCGGCGCGTTCCCGCAGGTCATCGGCTCCGACGACCTGTCCGCGACGCCGATCGAACAGGTCGCCGCGGCCCGGCCGGACCTGGTACTGGCCACCTACTCGGGGCTGACGCGGGCCGAGTACGACCAGCTGTCGGCGATCGCCCCGACCGTCGCCTACCCCGACGCCCCGTACTCCACCGGCTGGCAGGACCAGACCCGGATCGCCGGTCAGGTGTTCGGCGACCCGGCGCGGGCCCGGCAGCTGATCGACTCCACCGGGCAGCGCCTGCGCACCGCGGCCCAGCGGTACCCGCAGCTGGCGGGGGCCACGTTCGTCTACACCGGCGGGATGGACGCCGGTGCGCTCGGCGTCTTCCGGGCGGGCGACGTCCGGGTCCGGCTGGTCACCGACCTCGGGCTCACCCTGGCGCCCTACGTCGAGCAGAACGCGCCGGGCGGCGGGGAGGTCTACTACACCGTCAGCGGTGAGCTGCTCGCGCGCGTCGAGTCCGACCTGGTCATCGGCTTCTTCGCGACGCCGGCCGAGGAGCAGGCCTTCCGGGCCGCGCCCGGCGTCGGGCTGCTGCCGGCGATGGCCCGCGGCGGGTTCGCCCCGGTCGTCGGGGCCGACCGGGTGGTGGCGAGCTCGGCTCCGTCGGTCCTGTCGATCCCGTGGGTGCTCGACGCGTACCTGCCGATCCTGGCCGACGCCGCCGCCCGCTCGCGCGGCTGAACCGGTCACCCGCCTGCCGTAGTCGACATCTGACTATCAGTTATCTCCGCAGGTGACGCGAACGGGTGAATGCGCGTTGCGGGCGCCGCCGCCCCTCGTTGAGTGGGCAAGACCGTTTGCGACGGTCTAACGACCAACCATGGAGGTTGTGAGATGCGGAAGTCCGTTCGCGGCGCGCTCGTCGGCGCAGCGCTGCTCCCCCTGGCCGTCGCGGCGCCCGCCGCGGCCTTCGCCGGCACCACCGGCTACGACGAGGGTGGCAAGGACAAGGGTCACTCGAAGCACGAGGGTGACAAGGACAAGGGCCACCACAAGAAGCACGGTCACCACAAGAAGTGGGACCACAAGAAGCACGACGACAAGAAGCACGACCTCGCGCTGCCGGCCCCGCTGGACAGCGTCGTCGACATGATCACGGGTGCCACCGGCGGCGGCATCCCGTCGGCGCCGGCTGCTCCGGCCTCGCCGGTCGGCTGACCGAACCCGGTCCCGTGACGGGCCGGTCCGGACCCTCGAGGGGTGTCCGGACCGGCCCGTCCGCCGTTGCGGGGCCGGAGTCGTACGGGCGGGTCAGATCACCGGCGCCGGGTCCTGGGTCGGCGGGTCCTTGAGGATCGTGTCGCCCTTCACGAACCACGCGACACCGAACGCGAGGATCGCGACGGCCTCCAGCCAGAACAGGGTGTGGAGCCGCTCGGCGACGGCGTCGGGCACCAGTGCCGCGTCCAGCGCGGCCAGCACGAGGCAGGTCACGATCGTCGCGCCGCAGACCCGGTAGACGAGGTTGCGGGCGGCCTTGCTCCGCGTCCCGGATTCGCCGCGGGTGAACAGGACAAGGCAGAACCAGGCCAGGCCCGCGAAGAACACCGTCGCCGCGGCCAGGTGGAGGTACCCGACGACGGTCGCCGCCGTCGTCGCCGCGCCGTCGGGCCGGGTGGGCAGCAGTGCGACGGCGATCGCCGCCGTCCCGGTGATGTTGGCGAGCCGGTTGTCCGGCCGCTCGTAGCGGTAGCAGAAGAGGAACACGCCGACCGCGCACAGCGAGCCGACGAACACGTCGCGCATCGGCGAGTAGTAGTAGCGGCTGATGGAGTCCCGCAGCCCGTCGCCGCCGAGGGCCAGGTCGCCCGCCACCAGCACGAACGGGAGCAGGATCCCGATCACGCCGACGGCACGCCGCAGACCCAGGTAGGACAGCACGGCACCGTCGGCACGCGAGGACATGGCGAAGATCGTCGCAGAGCCGTCACTCGAACTCTCGTTCGATCCGGCGTAGCGTTCCGGAGGTGGACGTCGGCGGGCAGGCTTCGCTCTTCGCGACCGGGGGTGCGGCCCCGGCGTACCGGCACGAGCTCGCCGGCGGGGCGTGGGTCGACGTCGCGGTCGGCTGGGCTCCCGATGCGGACGAGCTGTTCGCGCTGCTCCGCGCGACCGTGCCGTTCCGCGACCACCGCCGCCGCATGTACGACCGCGTGGTCGACGAGCCGCGCCTCACCCACCGCTGGGTCCTGCCCGACGACGCGGTGCCCCACCGGCTGCGCGACATGGGCCGCACGCTGGGGGAGCGCTACGGCCACGACTTCACCCAGATCGGCGTGAACCTCTACCGCGACGGCGCCGACGGCGTGGCCTGGCACGGCGACCGGGTAGCCCGCGAGCGGCCCGAGGCCGTCGTCGCGCTGGTCGCCCTCGGCGCGACGCGGCCGCTGCGGCTGCGCCCGACCGGCGGCGGCGCGTCGGTGTCGTTCCCGCTCGCCTCGGGGGACCTGCTGGTCATGGGCGGGACGTGCCAGCGGACCTGGCAGCACAGCGTGCCGAAGGTGGCGCGCAGCGGTCCGCGCATCAGCGTCCAGTTCCGCCACCTGTATCCGGGGATGCCGCCGGGTGGGTGACCGACATAGTCTGCGTCGATGCAGCGCAAGATCGGCGTGATGGGCGGGACGTTCGACCCCGTCCACCACGGCCACCTCGTCGCCGCCAGTGAGGTGGCGGACCGCTTCGCCCTCGACGAGGTGATCTTCGTACCGACCGGGAGACCGTGGCAGAAGACCGGCCGCGACGTCTCACCGGCCGAGGACCGATACCTGATGACGGTCATCGCGACGGCGTCGAACCCCCGGTTCTCGGTCAGCCGCGTCGACGTCGACCGCGACGGCCCCACCTACACCGCGGACACCCTCGCCGACCTGCACGACGCCATGCCCGACGCGCAGCTGTTCTTCATCACCGGCGCGGACGCGCTCCAGCAGATCCTGTCCTGGCGCAAGGTCGACGAGCTGTTCCGCTACGCGCACTTCGTCGGCGTGACCCGGCCCGGGTACGAGCTGGCCGACGGGCACCTGCCCCAGGGGTCGGTGACGACGGTGGAGGTGCCCGCGATGGCGATCTCGTCCAGTGAGTGCCGGGCGCGGGTGGGTGCGGGGCGGCCGGTCTGGTACCTCGTGCCGGACGGGGTGGTGCAGTACATCTCCAAGCGCAGCCTGTACCTGGATCCGGAGCGCTGAGCTGCGGTTTCTCTCGGCGGACCCCCTGCGGGTACAAGATCATCTGACTCGGAGGGTCAGCGCGGATCCGCACCGAGCGCGGTGTCGACGAGCGTCCGGGTGCGATCCAGGGCGTCCGGCCACGCGTGTGCGTGGGTGATCATCGGCGAGCTGTGTCCCAGGGCGAGCTGCACCGTCTCGACCGACGCCCCGTTGTGGATCAGCAGCCGTCGGCGGGGCAGCCGAACATCGGCGGCCGACCCCGTGCGCCCTCCACCGCTCCGCGGTGATCCTCGGTACGCGCGGTGATCCGCTCGTCGCGTGCGTCCGGTCGCGCGCGGGCGACGGATCAGCGCGCGGGCCGCGGATCACTGCGCGGACGGACGCTCGGCCGGGATGTCAGGGCGCCGGACGGGTGATCGCGGCGGTGGACGTGTCGGCGCACGTCTGCGCCGCGCCCCGGGAGGAGTCCGGATCCGGGCCCCACCCATCCCGGGTGACGACCACGCCCCCGTCGATCAGCACAGGAGTGCCGTGCACGCCCCGCGCGACCGCGCTCAGGTACTGATCGACGGGCAACGGGCCGGCCCCGGGGGGCGGGTCCGGAACCGGGGTGCGGACTCAGGCCCGCTGCAGCTCCAGCACCGGGATGGTCCGGTCCGTCTTGCGCTGGTAGTCGCCGAACTGCGGCTCCAGTGCGACCTGGCGGGCGTAGACCTCGTCGCGCTCGGGGCCGGTGACCTCCCGCACCCGCACGGGCAGGGTGTCCGTGCCCAGCTCGATCCGCGTGTCGGGGTTCGCGATCAGGTTGTGGTACCAGTCCGGGTTGCTGTCGGCGCCACCCTTGCTCGCGAAGACGAACACCCGCTCGCCCTCGATCAGCGGGACCAGCGGAGCGATCCGTTCGGTGCCCGACCGGGCCCCCACGTGGTGCACCAGCACCAGCGGCTTGCCCTCGAACATGCCGCCCGCCCGGCCGCCGTTCGCGCGGAACTCCTCGATCACGGCGCGATTCATCGCGGCGAAGTCCATCGGGGCGGGTGCGTCACTCATGTCGAGCTCCTCCGGTGAGGTGTCGGGCGCCGTCTCCGCGCCGTACCTCCCCGGTCAACTCGATCTCCCCGCCGGTCATTCCAGGCCCCTCGGGGTCCGCCCGATCGGGGAGCCGGACGCGTCCCCGTGGTGGCGGACGGTTCAGGACGTGTGGCGGCGCCGGCCGGGCGCACCCCGGTGGGATCGCATCAGGGCGGCGAGCGGCCCGGCGCGACGGCATCGCCGTGCCGGGCCCCGGCCGGGTAACGCCACGGCCCGGCTCGACGATCCCGCCCGCATGACGAACGCCGTCCCCGTCGTGCTGAGCGCGCGCCTCTGCGCCGTCGCCGACGCGGAGCTCGACAACGCCATCGAGGTCGCGATCATGGGCGACGACCACGCGCGGGCCGATCTCGCCCTCGCCGCCCGCGAGTCCATCGGCGCGCAGGTCCCCTGGGTCGACGGGCAGTGGCCGGCGGCCGACCAGGAGCTGCGCATCGGTCTGGACCCGTCCCAGTGGGCGCTGGTCGTCGAGGAGGTCCGGGGCAGCCGTGCGGGCTACGAGCGGATCGGCGACCGGGAGTCGGTCGCGCTGGGTGAGGAGGTACTGGACGTGCTGGGCCGGCAGCTGACCTGAGCTACCCGGCGGCCTCCATCGCCACGTCGCTCCCGCGCCACTCCGCCGCCAGCTCCTCCAGCGGCACCCCGAGCGCCTCGCCCAGACACACGATCGTACCGAACCCCGGCGAGGGCAGCCGTCCGGTCTCGAGCTTGCGCAGCGTCTCGGGGGAGACGCCGGCCGCCCGCGCGACGTCGACCGGGTCGCGGTCGGCCCGGGCCCGGCGCAGCAGCGCACCGAGACGGCGGCCGGCCTCGATCTGCTCGGGCGTGAGGGGCTGACGGACCATGCGTCGAGCGTAGGGTCGGTATTACTGTACCGGCAAGCCGTGACGGTCCGGTATAGTAATACCGTGATCGAACTGAAGACACCGGCCGAGATCGACCGGATGCACACGACCGGCCGGTTCGTCGCCGAGGTGCTCACCGAGGTCGGCCGGATCGCCGACGTCGGCGTGAACCTCCTCGACATCGAGCAGCACGTGCGCGGCATGATCGCCGAACGCGGCGCCAAGTCCTGCTACTGGGACTACGCCCCGTCCTTCGGGCGCGGCCCGTTCCGCAACGTCATCTGCCTGTCGGTCAACGACGCGGTGCTGCACGGGCTCCCGCACGACTACGTCCTGCGCGACGGCGACGTCCTCAGCGCCGACATCGCCGTCAGCATCGACGGCTGGGTCGCCGACTCCGCCCGGACGGTCGTCGTCGGCACCACGGCCGACGAGGGCGACCTGCGCGTCGTCCGGGCCACCGAGGACGCCCTGGAGGCCGCGATCGACGCGGCCCGGCCGGGCAACCGGCTCGGCGACATCTCCGCCGCCATCGGCGGGGTCGCCCGCGACTACGGCTACCCGGTCAACACCGAGTTCGGCGGGCACGACCTCGGCCGCACCATGCACGGCGACATCCACATCCCGAACGCCGGGCGGGCCGGCCGTGGCCTGACCCTGCGCCCGGGGCTGACCCTCGCGCTCGAACCCTGGTTCGCCCGGACCACCGACAAGATCGTGTTCGACCCGGACGGCTGGACCATCCGCTCCGCCGACGGCTCGCGCACCGCGCACTCCGAGCACACCGTCGCGATCACCGAGGACGGCCCCCGGGTGCTGACCCGCCGCGGGCAGGACTGAGCGGCCCGTGCGTGTCGACCTCGACGCACTGACCGTGCCGGTCCCGTCGGCCGACGCCGAGCGGACCCGGGCCTTCTACCGCTCCCGTCCGGCGGGTCGCGGCCCCGCGGACGCCGACGAGCTGCGCGCGGTCCGGGCCGCGGCCGCCACGCCGCAGCCCGCGGTGCCGCCCGCGGTGGGGGACACCGCCGTCGCCGACGGCCGTCGGGTGCCGGTGCGGATCTGTCGCCCGCCGGGCACGGCGCGCGGGGTGCTGCTGCAGATCCACGGCGGTGCCTTCTACCTGGGCTCGGCCGCGCGGGACGACGTCGGGAACCGGGCGCTGTCCGACGCGCTCGGCGTCGCGGTCGTCGCCGTCGACCACCGGCTCGCCCCGGAGCACCCCTGGCCCGCCGCACCCGACGACTGCGCGACCGCGGCCCTGTGGCTGCTCGACCGGGCGCCGGAGCTGTTCGGCACCGACCGGATCGCGTTCACGGGCGTCTCCGCCGGGGCCACCCTGGCCGTGACGACGCTGCTGCGGCGGCGCGACCGCGGCCTGGCCGAC
Source organism: Pseudonocardia sp. ICBG162 (assembly GCF_020496225.1). Taxonomy (NCBI): domain Bacteria; kingdom Bacillati; phylum Actinomycetota; class Actinomycetes; order Pseudonocardiales; family Pseudonocardiaceae; genus Pseudonocardia; species Pseudonocardia sp. ICBG162. The sequence continues at coordinate 1,881,026 of NZ_JAHLJD010000013.1, read as the reverse complement.
CGCGTCGCCGGGGCCGACCTGCGGTACGGCACCTACGACCTGAGTGCCCGCACCCCGGCCGGTCGCCGCATCGCCGACGAGTACTTCCTGCGCGCCTACGCCGGCCACGTCGCCGACCGGACCGTCCCGGACCTCTCCCCGGTGTTCGCCGACCTCACCGGCCTGCCGCCGCTGCTGATGACGGTCGGCACCGACGACGTGCTGCTGGAGGACAACCTCGCGATGGCCGCCCGGCTCGCGACGGCCGGGGTCGAGGTCGACCTGCGCGTCCACCCGGACGTCCCGCACGGCTTCGCCGGGCACGACACCCCGGTCGCCGCCACCGCGCTGCGGTACGCAAGGGACTGGCTGTCCGCTCGGATCGACGGCGCGTCCCCGCCGCCCGGGGTGTGACGACCCGACCCCGCACACCTCCGCGAGGTGCGACGCCGCCACACCGCCGATCACGGTGCGTCATGCAACGGGTGTCGCCGGTCTACGGAAAGTGAGCCCGGTGGGCGGACGCGGACCACCGTCCGCGACATCGATCTTCTTGCGGCACACGAGAGATGGGAACGCAGTGCCTGCGACCCGGCTCCGCGCGTTACCACCATATGAACTCCGACGACCTGACCATGCCCATCCTCGACCCCGCCCAGCTCGCCGAGCTGCGCCGCAGCACCGACCCGGCGCCCGCCGCGGCGCCACCGAACGCCGCGGCCTGGCTGCTGATGATGGTGCTGGGACTCGGCATCGTCGTGACGATGCTCGTGCTCGTCGTCGCCTGGAGCTGAGCGCGGCCCGGTCGGGATCTTGTGCCGCGCGTCACAAGGGAGAAGAGTCGCCCCGGTCCGCGTCTTCGACGGAGCAGGAGCGTGACAGCAGTGACGACCGGGACGACAGCGCAGCCGACGGCGATCGAGAATCCCTACTACACCCACGAGTTCCACGGCGACTACGACCTGATCAGCCTGGGGGAGTTCGCGCTGGAGGAGGGCGGGGTGATCCCCGACCTGCAGCTCGCGGTGGCCACCTTCGGTACGCTGAACGCGGCGAAGGACAACGCGATCCTCGTGACGACCTGGTACTCGGGCACGCACCAGATCTTCCGCGACGTCTACATCGGCCCGGACCACGCGCTGAACCCGGAGCGGTACTTCATCGTCGTCGTCAACCAGATCGGCAACGGTCTGTCGACCAGCCCGCACAACGCCTCGGGCGCCAACGCGGGCATCGCGATGTCGAACTTCCCGCACGTCCGCATCGGCGACGACGTCCGCGCCCAGGAGCAGCTCCTGCGCGAGCACTACGGGATCGACCGGCTCGCGCTGGTCGTCGGGGGCTCGATGGGCGCGCAGCAGACCTACGAGTGGATGGTCCGGTTCCCGCAGAAGGTGCGCCGCGCCGCGCCGATCGCCGGGACCGCGCAGAACACCCCGCACGACTTCCTCTACACGCAGGCCCTGGTCCAGGCGATCACCTCCGACCCCGGCTTCGCCGGCGGCAACTACCGCAGCAACACCGAGGTCGAGGCCGGGCTGAAGCGGCACGCCGGCATCTGGGCGGTGATGGGGTTCTCCACCGAGTTCTGGAAGCAGGAGGTGTGGCGCGCCCTGGAGTTCGAGTCCCGCGAGGCGTTCATGGCCGGCTTCCTGGAGCCGTACTTCACCGCGATGGACCCCAACGACCTGCTGTGCATGGCGTGGAAGTGGCAACGGGGCGACGTCGCCCGCCACACCGGCGGCGACCTCGCCGAGGCGCTCGGGCGCAACGAGTCCGTCGCCCGGGTCATCCCGATCAACGAGGACATGTTCTTCCCGGTCCGTGACCACGAGGCCGAGCTGGAGCTGACCCCGCACGCGACGATCCGCGTCGTCGACGACCTGCTCGGGCACCTCGCCCTGTTCGGCGTCGCGCCCACCTACATGCCGCAGATCGACCAGTACCTGCAGGAGCTGCTCGACAGCCCGGCGTGACCGCGGGCCCGGACCGTCCTCGACCCGCCCGTTCGGGGACGGTCCGGCGCACTCCGGACACATTCGTGGCAGATACTGCCAACAAATCGTAGGCTGGGGATCACCACCACGACCCCAGGAGTGTCGATGACCCTCGCCACCGAGCGTCCCCGCCTGCCGTTCACCCGACCGAACCTGCTCGATCTCGCGCCGTTCTACGAGGTCCTGCGCCGTGAGGCGCCGATCGCGCCGGTGACCACCCCGGCCGGGGACCCGGCCTGGCTGGTGACCCGGTTCGCCGAGGTCCGCGAGCTGCTCGGGGACAAGCGGTTCGGCCGGTCGCACCCGGAGCCGGAGAAGGCGTCGAGGATCAGCACCGCCGCCGTCCAGGACGGGCCGACCGGCACCTACGAGAACGAGGCGGAGGAGCACGGCCGGATGCGCCGGCTGCTCACCCCGGCCTTCTCCGCCAAGCGGATGCGGACGCTGTCGGGGCACGTGCAGGAGCTCGTCGACGGCTACGTCGACGCGATGGTCGCCGAGCACGACGCCGCGGGCCCGGGTGCCACCGTGGACCTGCACACCCACCTCGCCTTCCCGCTGCCCGTCGCGGTCATCTGCTCGCTGCTCGGCGTCCCCGAGTCCGACGGCGAGTACTTCCGTGCCCTGTCCGACCGGATGGCCACCTTCTCCGGGGAGGACGCCCACGCCGCCCGCGAGGAGTTCGGCCGCTACATGGCCGGGCTCGCCGAGGGCAAGCGCGCCGAGCCGGGCGAGGACGTCATCACCGACCTCGTGCGGGCCCAGGCCGAGGACCCCGGGTTCGGCTACCCCGAGATGGTCCGGCTCTGCGTCGGGCTGCTGTTCGCCGGCCACGAGACCACGGTGAACCGCATCGGGCTCGGCATCCTGTTCCTGATGACCAACCGCGACGAGTGGGACAGGCTCGCCGGGGACCCGGACGGCCGGGTCGACGCCGTCATCGAGGAGGTCATGCGCCTCGGCGCGCCCGGCGACCTGGGGCTGCTGCGCTACGCCCACGAGGACGTGGAGATCGCCGGGGTCACGATCGCGCGCGGCGACGCGGTGATCCTCTCGGTCAACGCCGCCAACCGCGACGTCGACGTCTTCGACCACGCGGAGACCTTCGACCCCGACCGCACCGAGCGCGGACACGTCGGCTTCGGCCACGGGCCGCACTTCTGCATCGGCGCGAGCCTGGCCCGCACCGAGCTGCGTGCGGTCTTCGCGACGCTCGCCCGTCGGCTGCCGGAGCTGGACCTCGCCGTCGGCATGGACGAGCTCGACGTGCGCACCGACCACATCACCGGCGGCGTCCGCAGCCTGCCGGTCCGCTGGTGAGGGAGGGGACCGCGATGAAGGTCGAGGTCGACCAGCACGCGTGCGTCGGCTCGGGGCAGTGCCTGCTCACCGCCCCGGACGTGTTCGACCAGCGTGACTCCGACGCCATCGTCGAGCTGCTCACCGACACCCCGCCGGACGGCCAGGAGCAGGCCGTGCGCGACGCGGCGCGGGGCTGTCCGGCGTCGGCGATCACCGTCGTCGACGGCTGAGCGGAGCGATGAGTCCGGGACGCCTCCGCGGTCGACCCTGGTGTACGACGCACCGACGACCGTGGAGGCACCTCCCGTGCGCACCCTCGCGATCACCCAGAACATCACCCTCGACGGCTCCGTCGAGTTCCTCGGCGACTGGTTCGACCCGAACGCCGAGGGCCAGGACGACGTGCTCGCCGAGCTGCACCGCCAGGACGCCGCGTCCGACGCGACCCTGCTCGGCCGTCGCACGTTCTGCGACTTCCGCGGCTTCTGGCCCGCGCAGACCGACGACGCCACCGGCATCACCGACTACCTGAACAAGGTCGACAAGTACGTGGTGTCGTCCACGCTGACCGACCCGGAGTGGCAGAACTCGACGATCCTGTCCGGGGACCCGGTCGCCGAGGTGGCGGCGCTCAAGGAGCAGCCGGGCACCGACATCGTGCTGACCGGCAGCATCACGCTCTGCCACACGCTCATCGCCGCCGGGCTCGTCGACGAGTTCCGGCTCTTCCACCACCCGGTCGTGCAGGGCGCCGGCCGGCGCCTGTTCCCCGACGGTGCGTCCTTCGAGGGACTACGGCTCCTCGACGCCCGGTCGTTCTCCGGCGGGGTCGTCTACACCGCGCACGCGGCGCGCTGACCGGCGCTCAGGTCGCCGTCTCCTCCCGCGCGGCGGCCCGCTCCACCCGGTGCCGCACGTAGCGCGACACCAGCAGTCCGCCGACGACGGCGACGATCAGCCCGATCCAGGAGAACCGCTTCAGCCAGGTCTCGGCGACGATGCCGAGCAGGTAGATCAGGGCGACCGTGCCGCCCGCCCACAGCACCGCACCGGTGGCGTTCGCCGCGAGGAACGCGGGGTAGCGCATCCGCATCGTCCCGGCCAGCGGCCCGGCCAGGATCCGCAGGATCGCCACGAAGCGACCGAACAGCACCGCCCACACCCCGTGCCGGTCGAAGATCCGCCGGGCGACGGTGAGATGGGCGGGCCCCAGGTGCTTGGGGAAGCGGCGCCCGAGCCGTTCGAGCAGGCCGGTGCCGTAGCGGCGCCCGACCGAGTAGCCGATCGAGTCACCGATGATCGCGCCCGCCGTCGCCGACGCCGCGACGGCGACCGGGTCGATGTGGGACCCGGGCCGCGCGGCCAGCAGCGCCGCGCCGACCAGCACGATCTCACCGGGCAGCGGGACCCCGATGCTCTCCACCCCGACGACGCCCGCGCACAGGAAGTAGATCGCGAGCGGGGGGATCGCCATCAGGAGCATGTCGACGTGCACCACCCCATCATGCACAGGTATCGGTGCTGCGGTGACGGCCCGGTGCGGGCATCATGCGCGGACGTGAGCACACCGCTGGAGCAGGTCTTCCTGGCCGCCCACGACGACCTGCCCCGTGAGGCGCCGGGATCGGAGGAGACGACGGCGCTGCTGCTGCGTCTGGCCGGCGACCTGCCCGAGCGGCCGCGGATCGTCGACATCGGCTGCGGGACGGGCCCCTCGACGCTCCCGCTGGCCGCCGCGACCGGTGGTGAGGTCGTCGCCGTCGACCTGCACGAACCCTTCCTCCAGCGGCTGCGGACCCGCGCCGCGACGTCCGGGCTGGGGGAGCGGGTGCGTCCGCTCGTCGCGGCGATGGACGACCTCCCGCTGCCCGACGGCGAGGCCGACCTCGTCTGGTCCGAGGGTGCGGCCTACGTCATGGGGTTCGACGCCGCGCTGGCCGGCTGGCGGCGGCTGCTGGCCCCGGGCGGTGTGCTGGTCCTCACCGAGGCCGAGTGGACGACCACCGAGCCGTCACCCGGCGCGCGGGAGTTCTGGGACACGGGCTACCCGGGGATGCGGACGACCGCGGAGAACGTCGCCGCCGCGCAGCGCGCCGGGTACACGGTGCAGGCGGTCTACCTGCTCCCCGACTCCGACTGGGACGCCTACTACCGGCCGCTGGCCTGCCGGATCGCGACCCTGCGGGAGGACGGCGTCGACCCGGTGGCGCTGGACGAGGTGGGCGGCGAGATCGCCGTGCGGGAGCGGTTCGGCGCCGAGTACGGCTACACCGGCTACGTCCTGCGTCCGCGCTGACCCGGCTCCCGTGCGCCCGTGAGCCGGCCGATCCGGTCGGCCCCCGCGCGCAGCAGCGCGGTCAGGTCCGGATCGGTGACCGGCAGCCGCCCGGTCGGGCCGAGGGCGGCCAGGCAGCCGACGACGCGACCCTCGGCGTCGCGCACCGCGACCGCGACCGACGAGCGGCCGGAGCGCAGCTCGTCGACCTCGGTGGCGACGCCCGCGCGCGCCACCGTCCGCAGCTCCTCGGCCAGCACGGGCCCGGCGGTCAGGGTGTGCCGGGTGAGGGGCCGCGGCCGGTCGGGGACGAGCTCGGGGTGCGCGGCGAGCATGATCTTGCCCATCGCCGAGGCGTGCGGATGGGCGAGCAGCGTCCGCTCCCCGGGCAGCTCGTGGTCGGGGTCCCGGTCGACCAGCCGCAGCGTGCCCGCGGGCCAGTCGGCGACGAACAGCCCGAACCGGACCCGGCCGCGGATCCCGGCGACGACCTCGGCCATCTGCGGCGGACCCTGTGCGGCACCGGCGAGCTCGCGGGTGCGGCGCCCCAGCGCGAAACCGGACAGGTCGCTGATCCGGACCAGGTAGCCGTCGGCGACGAGCACGTTGAGCAGCCGGTACGCCGTCGCCGCCGGGATCCCCGTCGTGCGGGACAGCTCCCGCGCCGTCGCACCCGGCCCGATCCGCGCCACCGCCTCCAGCAGCTCCAGGGCCCGGCTCGCGGCACCCGGCTCGCTCACGGCGGGTCCCCGGCCCGCCGGTCCCGCCGGACCAGTCTCGGCGTGCCCGAGGCGTCCGGGACGAAGTCGCCCGCGCCGGGCAGGACGTCGTCGCTGCCGGGCTGGTCGAACGCCCCGATCCGGGCGAGCCGGTCCGGGCGACGGCGCAGGAACCACCACCACACCGGCCCCGCCGCGCAGCACGCCACCAGGGCCACCGCGGCGCCGGTCCCGTCGACGGCGCCGAGCAGGCCGGGCAGCCGCAGCACCAGGAGCAGCGTGCCGAGGACCCCGACCGCGGCGCCGGTCACCAGCGCCGGGCGGGTGTGCTCCCGGATGCGCAGCAGGAACGCGACGGAGGCGAGGGCGACCAGCACGTAGGCGACGGTGACCAGGGCCCGCACCAGGTGGCGCACCGCGTCGGTCCCGGACGGGGCCAGGTCGGCGAGCAGCCCGCCGGCGAGCACCACGGCCACGATCCCGACGACGGCCCGGTGCGGGGTGCGCCACCGCGGGTGCACCGTCGCGAGGAAGCGCGGCAGCAGCCGCTCCACCCCGAGGGAGAACGCGACCCGCGACGCCGCGTGCGCCGAGGCCGCCGCCGAGGCCAGGTAGGAGCAGGCCAGACCGGCGTGCAGGGCCACCACCAGCGCGGTCGGGACCCCCGCCGACCCGGGGTCGGTCAGGATCCGGACCAGGGTCGCGGCCCGGCCGGTCCAGCCGGCCCAGGCCGCGAACGACAGCAGCGCTCCGCACAGCAGCGGCGTCCACAGCACCACCCGGGTCACCGTGACCAGCGGTCGTCGCGCCTCCGGGCCGAAGAAGGTCGCCGACTCGAAGCCCGCGAGCATGAACATCGCCGTCAGGGCGACGGCCAGCAGGTCCGGCACCGGTCCGGCCGGGACCGGCGCGGCGGGGTCCGGGGCCGGGACCAGCAGCACCGCGACGACGAGCAGCAGCGAGCCGGCCTCCACCCCGAGCAGGGTGAGGGCGGCGACCCGCGGCCCGCGCACCAGCACCGTCGCGATCCCCGCCGCCACCACCAGGTGCAGCAGCACCTGCGCACCGGCCCCGCTCACGTCGAGCCCGGCCGCCCCGGCCAGCGCGGTCAGGGCCCGGCCGCCCGCGTAGAGGGTGATCGCTGCGCTGCCCAGGTACTTGCACCCGATCACGACGGCGGCGGTGAGCGAGGCCCGCGCGCCGAGGCCCTGGAAGACGAAGCTGTAGACACCGCCCGCGGCGGCCTGACGACGGGTGAACTGGCCGAGGCAGACCGCCACCAGGGTCACCGCCACCGTCGCGCCGACGACGACGAGCAGCCCCGCCAGCGGATCGGCGAGCCGGCCCACCACCAGGGGGAGCATCGCCATCGACGCCGCCGGCGCGGTCGTCGCCACGGACTGCGCGACCAGCTCGGTCCCACCCATCCGGCGCCGTCCGAGCGGCGCCATCGGCGACTCCGCCCGCAGCGGTGCCCGGCCGGGGGAGAAGGACCGCGCGATGGCCCTGTCGAGGTCGGACACGGAGCCGGACGCTAGGGCCGGGCTGTTGCCCGGGTGTTGCGTCCACGCGTCGGACGTCGAACCCGCGATGGGAGCGCGCCGCCCGCCTTCCCGGTCCGGTTGCCGCGAACGCAGCGCGGACGACCCGCGACCGTCGCCGCCGGTTCCGAACATCTCCGCCGTGACCGTGACCCGCAGAACGTTCATCAGGGCGCTGGGGCTGGCCGGTGGGGCCGGCGCCGCGTACGAGGCCATGGCGACCATCGGCCTCGCCCCGCGTGCCGGGGACGACCCGGCCTGGACCCCACCGGCCCGCGACGCCCGTGCCGCGGGCCGCCGCGTGCTCGTGCTCGGCGCCGGCCCGGCCGGGCTCGCCGCCGCCCACGAACTGGGCAAGGTCGGCTACGACGTGTCCGTCGTCGAGGCCCGCACCCGGCCCGGCGGGCGGGTCTGGTCGGTGCGCGCGGGCACCGAGGAGACCGACCTCCACGGCGAGACGCAACGCTGCACGTTCGCGCCGGGCCACTTCTTCAACCTGGGCGCGACCCGGATCCCGCAGAGCCACGTCACCCTGGACTACTGCCGCGAGCTCGGTGTGGAGATCCAGCCGTTCGGCAACCAGAACGCCAACACCGTCGTCAACTACACCGACGCGGGGGCGCTGTCCGGCACCTCGGTCACCTACCGGGCGGCGAAGGCCGACACCTTCGGCTACGTCTCCGAGCTGCTCCACAAGGCCACCACGCGCGGCGCGCTCGACGACGTCCTGACCGCCGCGGACAAGGAGGCGCTCTCGGAGTTCCTCGTCTCGCTGGGTGACCTGTCCTCCGACGGCCGCTACCTCGGCTCCCCGCGCCGGGGCTACGCCCGCGAGCCCGGCGGCGGGACCGACGCCGGGACCCCCACCGTGCCGTACCCGATGTCGTCGGTGATCCGCAGCGGCCTGGGCCGGAACTTCGCCTTCGACTACGAGTACGACCAGGCCACGATGATGTTCACCCCGGTCGGCGGGATGGACCGGATCCACCACGCGCTCGCCGATCGGATCGGCGCCGACCGGATCCGCTACGGCACGGCCGTCACCGGGCTGCACAACACCCCGGACGGGGTGACCGTCGACGTCGTGCCGGTCGCGGGCGGGCCGGTCGAGCGGCTGACGGCCGACGAGGTCGTCTGCACGCTGCCGCCGCACCTGGTGACCCGGCTCGACACCAACCTGCCCGCCGCCGTGCTGGCCGCGCAGCGTGCGGCCAGGCCCAGCTCGTCGGGGAAGCTCGGGATCGAGTACACCCGCCGTTGGTGGGAGACCGACGAGCGGATCTACGGCGGCGCCAGCAACACCGACCGCGACATCGCCCAGATCATGTTCCCCTACGACCACTTCCACGCCGACCGGGGCGTGGTCGTCGGCTACTACAGCTCCGGGGCGCGACAGCGGGCCTTCGAGTCCCTGACCCACCGCCAGCGGCTCGCGAAGGCCCTCGACGAGGGCGCCGCGATCCACGGCGAGAAGTACCGCTCCGACATCGCGTCGTCGTTCTCCGGGTCGTGGGCGGTGACCCGCTGGTCGGAGTCGGCCTGGGCGAGCTGGGAGGCCACGAGCCCGGAGTACCGGCTGCTCACCCAGCCCGCCGGGCGCATCTGGTTCGCCGGGGACCACCTCTCGCACGCCATCGCCTGGCAGCACGGCGCGTTCACCTCCGCCCGGTCGACGGTCTCGGCGTTGCACGCCCGGGTCGCCGGCGGCGCCTGACCCCACCCCGTTCCCCGAGGAGACACGATGCGACGTCCCGTCCCCGTCCTGATCGCCCTGTCCGTCACCGCCGCGCTGGTCACCGGCTGCGCCGGCGGCGCGCCCGACCCCGCCGGGCCCGGACCGTCCGCCCTGCCCGTGCTGGAGGCGGGCGAGGCCGACCCGATGATCGCCGAGGGGGTGAGCGTGGTGAGCGGGGCGTCGCTGTACAAGTCCAGCGGTCTCGGCCCGTCCGCGGCGAACCCCGCGGCCGCGGACGGCACCCCGCAGTCCTACGTCGACGCGGGGCAGTTCCCCGGCGGCACGCTCCCCGCGGGCGTCTCGCTCACCGAGGCCCAGGGCATGAACGCGCTCGCCCGGATCAAGGAGAACCTGGAGGCCCGGGGCCTGCGCCTGGACGACGTCACCTCGATGCGGGTGTTCCTCGACAACGCCCCCGGCACGACCCGGGCGGACTACGCCGGCTGGAACCGGGCCTACCGCCAGTACTTCGCCAACACCGACCTGACCACGGGGGAGACGGTGCTGGTCCCGACCGGGACGGCCGCGCCCGCCGCACCGCTGGTCCGCAACCCCGCCCGGCCCAGCCGGTTCGCGTTGGAGGTGGCGAGCCTGCCGGTCCCCGGCTGGCTGGTGGAGGTGGAGGTCGACGCGGTCTACCCGGCCGGGGTGACCCCGCGCTGACCTGCGCCCCCGCGCGGGCCCGCCGGTCCGGCCGGCTCCGGCGGTGGCGCCGATCCGGTCGCGGCACCGGGGTGCGGCGGTACGGTCGGGTCGTGAGCGCCGTCGTGCCGCCGGGTCCGCGCCCCCGCACCGACGACGACCTGCCGGGCTGCGTCGCGGTGCTGCGCGCGGTGCACGCCACCGACCGTTACCCGTCGACCTGGCCGGCCGACCCGGCGGCGTTCCTGTCCCCGTCGGGCCTGGTCACCGCGCTGGTCGTCACGGTGGGGGAGCGGGTCATCGGGCACGCCGCGCTCCTCGCCGACGATGCCGACGACGCGGGCGACCCCGGTGCGCTGCGGCTGACCCGGGTGTTCGTCGACCCGGCGCTCCGCCGTGCCGGGCACGCCCGCGCCCTGCTGGCGGGCGTCGCCGCCGAGCTCGCGGCCCGTGGCCGCGACGGGGTGCTCGACGTCGTCGAGTCCGTCCCGGCCGAGCGTCTCTACCGGGCGGCCGGCTGGGTCCGCACCGGGACCGCGCCCGCCGGGTGGCGGTTCCCAGACGGCCGCGAGCCGGTCGCCGCGCTCTACCGGCTGCCGATCACGCAGCGCCGAAAGAGTGACGACGCAGCGCAATAGTCGACCATCGGTCACGCTGCGCTGCGCCGATCGGGCTACGGTGATCCTCGTGATCGAGGTCCCCACCCCGACGGTGGCCGGTCTGCTGCTCCGCGCGGTGCCGCAGCCCGTCCGCCGGGACGCCCACGCCGCGATGCACACCCTCGCCCCGTGGGGCGCGGTGTCGGCGCAGCTCGTGCAGGACTCCGGCGGCGGCGTCGCCGACCACGACGTGCACGTCGACGGCGACCCGGTCCACATCCCGTTCCGGGTGTCGTTCCCCTGGCCGTCGTCGGCGGTGCTCGCCCGGATGGGCCCGCGCCGCCGCGCCGTCGTCGCTGCGTGGATGTCGCGCAGCGAGAACGCCGGGCACCGCCAGCGCGCCGTGCGCGACCTGCTCTGCGTGCACGAGGCGTGGGTGGTGCCGTTCGTGGTCGCCCCCTGCGGGGAGTACGTCCACGAGATCGGCGCCGACGTCGACCGGTTCGTCCGCACCGAGCTGGGCCGCCACCCCGCGCTCCGGCACGCCTACGCCCGCTTCGTGCGGGACAACCCGCGGTTCCTGGCCACCACGCGGCATCGCGCGGTGACCTTCCGCCACCTGGACCACCGGTGGCCGCACCGGGGCGACCCGGACCGGACCTACCCGCAGCTCGCGGCGCTCGACGCGCTGTCCGCCCTCGCCTATCGGGGAGGTCAGGACTACCCGGGGGACCCGGCGCCGCCGCGGGTCACCGCGGCGGCGTCCTGAGCGCTCAGGCGGACGCGGCCGCCGCCGTGACCTCCGCGGTGCCGCGGTCCAGCACCACCTCGCCGTCGACGGCGGTCCGGAACGCGACCGTGCCGTCACCGGTGTCCCACACCGAGACGGTCAGGGACTGGCCGGGCACGACCGGCCGGGTGAACCGGGCGTCCATCGCGACGAGGCGGCGGGCGTCGCCGTCGCAGACGGTCGCGACCAGCGCACGCGTGGTGAACCCGTAGGTGCACATGCCGTGCAGGATCGGCCGGTCGAAACCGCCCTTCGCGGCGAACTCCGGATCGCTGTGCAGCGGGTTGCGGTCCCCGGTCAGCCGGTAGAGCAGGGCCTGGCCGGGCGTGGTCCGGTAGGTCACCTCGTGGTCGGGCGCGCGGTCGGGGACGGGGCTCGGCGCGCTGTCACCGCGGGTGCCGCCGAAGCCGCCCTCGCCGCCGAGGAACAACGTCTTCGTGCTGGTCAGAACCGGTTCCCCGGTGCTCGCGTCGACGGCCTCGGCCTCGGTGCGCACCAGCGCCCCGGACCCCTTGTCGAGCACCTCGGTGACCGTCGCGGTCACCCGGACCCGCCCCTCCACCGGCAGCGGGCCGACCACCCGGAACGCCTGCTCGGCGTGCACGACGCGCGAGGCGTCCACGTCACCGAGGTCGACCTTCGCGCCCGCGGTGACGATCTCCGCGAACGACGGCAGCACCGCCGTCCGCACGCCCGCGGTGTTCTCCGTGGTCAGCGACAGCTCGGCGGTGGGGTCCTCACCCCCCGCGCCGACGGCGACCGCGTAGAGGAGCACGTCGTCCCGTGCCCACGCGAAGCTGACCGGTTCGCACTGCGTGCCCTCGAGATCGGGCGCCAGGGGCATGGGGAGTCTCCTTCGACGTTCCACCGTGAGGCGGAAACCTATCCCGCCCGGTGCCCGCCGCCCAAGCCCCCGGTGCCCGGCTGACACACTGTCGAGGTCAATCGTGGTCGTGAAGGGAAGAGTGTGGTGACGGCATCACCGGAGGCGGTCGAGCTGGCGAAGGTGGCCGCGGCCGCCGCGGCCGACAAGAAGGCCGTCGACATCGTCGCGCTCGACGTGTCCGACCAGCTCGCGCTGACCGACTGCTTCGTGCTGGCGTCGGCGGCCAACGAGCGTCAGGTCCAGGCCATCGTCGACGAGGTCGAGGAGAAGCTGCGCGAGCGCGGCAGCAAGCCGACCCGCCGCGAGGGCGACAACGACAACGGCTGGGTGCTGCTGGACTTCAACGACATCGTCGTGCACGTCATGCACACCGAGCAGCGCGGCTTCTACGGCCTGGACCGGCTCTGGAAGGACTGCCCGGCGATCGAGGTGCCCGACCCCCAGGGCGACCCGGACGGCACTGCATGACGCTGCGCCGGGTCACCCTGCTGCGGCACGGGCAGACCGAGTACAACTCCGTCGGCCGGATGCAGGGGCACCTGGACACCCGGCTGACCGACGCCGGTCGCGCGCAGGCCGCGGCCGTCGCGCCGCGGCTCGCGCAGGAGCGGTTCGACCGGATCATCACCTCGGACCTGACCCGCGCCCACGACACCGCGACCGCGGTGGCCGAGGCCGTCGGGCTGCCGCTGTCGGTGGACAAGCGGCTGCGGGAGACCCACCTCGGGGACTGGCAGGGACGCACCATCGCCGAGATCGGTGCCGACGACCCGGGCGCGATCGCCGAGTGGCGGTCCGACCCGCGGTTCACCCCGCCCGGCGGGGAGTCCCGGGTCGACGTCGTCGTCCGGTCGCTGCCGGTCGTCGAGGAGCTGGACCTCGAGTACGCCTCCGACCCGGAGGAGCGCTCCGTGCTGCTCGTCGCGCACGGCGGCATGATCGCCGGGATGGTGTGCGGGCTGCTCGACCTGCCGCAGTCGTCCTGGCCGGTGATCGGCGGGCTGGGCAACACCCGGTGGGCCGTCGTCGCCCGCCGTGACGACCACCCCCGCTGGCGCCTGTCGGGGTACAACATCGGTGCCTGACCTGCTGGTCGTCGGGGACTCGCTGGCCTTCCACGGACCCGAGCGGCCCTGCCCGGCCGACGAGCCGAGGCTGTGGCCCAACATCGCCGCCGCCCGCCTCGGCGGCCGCGCCGAGATCGTCGCGCGCGCCGGGTGGACGGCCCGGCACGCCTGGTCGGCGATCACCGGGGACCCGCGGGTGTGGGCGGCGCTGCCGCGGGTCGGCGCGGTCGTGCTCGGGGTGTCCGGGATGGACTCGCTGCCGTCCCCGCTGCCGACCGCGCTGCGCGAGCTGATCCCGGTCCTGCGGCCCGCCTCGCTGCGCCACGCGGCCCGCAGCGCCTACCGGCGCGCCCAGCCGCGGCTCGCCCCGGCGCTGGCGCGGCTGCCCGGCGGGGGACCGGCGACCCTGCCGCCCCGCCTGACCGTCGCCTACCTGGAACGCTGCCGGGCCGGTGTGCACGCCCTGCGCCCCGGGCTGCCGGTGGTGGCGCTGGCACCGTCGGTGCACCGCGCCGCCGACTACGGCCTGGCCCACCCGCACCGTGCCGCCACCGACGCCGCGATCCGCCGCTGGGCGGCCGGCGCCCCGGCGGTGACGGTGCTCGACGTGCCCGCCCTGGTCGGCGAGCACGTCCTCGGTGGGCACGGCAACCCCGACGGGCTGCACTGGGGCTGGGCGGGCCACGCCGCCGTCGGGGAGGCGCTGGCCGGGCTCCTCGCGGCCGTGGGGGACCGGCCGTGACCCTGCTCGGCATCGACCTCGGCACCACCTCGGTCAAGGCGGCGGTGTTCACCGGCGACGGCGTCCGGGTCACCGCGGCCCGTGCCGCCCACCCCACCGCGCGGCCCGCACCCGGGCACGCCGAGCAGGACCCGCACGACTGGTGGTCCGGGCTCACCAAGGTGGTCGGCGCACTCGGCCCGGCACTGGCCGGGGTGACGGCGGTCGGGGTGTGCGCGCAGGTCAACACCCATCTGTTCGTCGACGACGGCGGCGCCCCCGTGCACCCGGCGATCACGTGGCAGGACGGCCGGTGCGGCCCGGTCGCGGCGGCACTGACCGAGCGGCTCGCCCCCGCCGAGCGGGCCCGGGTCCGGGGCGGGCTGGGCACCGTCGACGCCTCGCACGCGGCCGCCCGGGCCGCCTGGCTCGCCGAACACCGGCCCGACGCGTGGGCCCGCGCACGGAGGCTGCTCGCCCCCAAGGACTGGCTGCTCGAACGGCTCACCGGCACCGCCGTGGCCGACCCGCTGTCCTCGACCGGGCTCCTCGACCCCGACGGCCGGTACCCGGACTGGCTCGACCTGCTCGTCCCCGGGCTGCGCGCGATGCCGGCGCCCCTGGCCGACCCGGCGTCGGTCGCGGGGGAGACCACCGGCGCGGGCGGGCTCCCGGCCGGGCTGCCCGTCGCCGTCGGGACGATGGACGCCTGGGCGGCGCTGCTCGGCGGCGGGATCGCCGCCCCCGGCGACGCGATCGACATCGCGGGCACCTCGGAGGTCCTGGCTCTCGCCGCGACGCCCGGCGGCGGCGCCCCGGGCATCGTCACGTTCCCGCCGTGGCGCGGGCTGCACGTGCACGCCGGGCCCACCCAGGCCGGCGGCGACGCCCTGACCTGGGCGTCCGCGGTGCTCGGCGTCGCACCGGGCGAGCTGCTGGGCCGCGCCGCCGGCGCCGACCCGGGCCAGGTCCTGTTCCTGCCCCAGCTCGCCGGGGAACGGGCCCCGCTGTGGGACCCGGACCTGCGCGGGCACTGGCTCGGCGCTGGCTTCGCCACCGGGTCCGCCGAGCTGGGCCGCGCCGTGCTGGAGGGCGTCGCGCACGCCGCCCGGCACGTCCTGGGGCCGCTGGAGGCCGCCGCCGGACGTCGCGCCGACACGATCGCCGCCTGCGGCGGTGGTGCGGCGAGCGACCTCTGGTGCCAGATCAAGGCCGACGTGCTGGACCGGCCTCTCCGCCGCACCGCCGAGCGCGACGCCGGGGTGCTCGGCGCCGCGATGCTCGCCGCGCTCGCGACCGGCGACGCCGCCTCGGTCGGTGAGCTCGCCGGGCGCATGGTGCGGGTCGACCGGGAGTTCACCCCCGACCCGCGCACCCGCGGCCGCCTCGACGACGCGCACGGCCGCTACCTCGCCGCGCAGCGGGCACTGGCACCGCTGTTCCGCCCGCCGGGTGGATAGGGTCCGGCCGTGCCCCCCTCGCCGGTCGCCGTGGTCACCGACTCCACCGCCCACCTGCCGCCCGGCGTCGCGGAACGGCGGGGCATCCACGTCGTCCCGCTGGAGGTGCGGCTCGGCGAGCGCACCGCCCGTGACGGTGTCGACGTCTCCGCCGCCGAGCTGATCACCGCCCTCGCCGACCGCAACCTGCTGGTGCAGACCTCGCGCCCGACCCCGGCCGCGTTCGCCGAGCGCTTCACCGCCCTGCTCGACGACGGCGCCCCCGCCGTCGTGGCCGTGCATCTGTCCCGGGAGCTGTCCGGCACCTGGGACGCTGCCCGGCTCGCCGCACAGGAGGTCGCCCCGGACCGGATCCGGGTCGTCGACTCCGGCGCCATCGCGATGGGTCTGGGCTTCGCCGTGCTGGCCGCCGCCGACGCCGCCGGGGCGGGCGAGGCCCCCGACGACGTCGAGGCCGTGGCCGGAGCCGTCGCCGCACGGGCACGGGTCCTGTTCGCGGTGCAGGACCTGGAACGGCTGCGCCGTGGCGGCCGGATCGGCGCCGCGTCCGCGCTGGTGGGCACGGCCCTGTCGGTCAAGCCGATCCTGCACCTGCGCGACGGCCGGATCGCGCCGCTGGAGAAGGTGCGCACGACCTCGCGCGCGACCGAACGGCTCGTCGCGCTCGCGGTCGCCGAGGCGGGTCCGGGGGCGCACGTCGCCGTGCACCACCTCGGTGCCGAGGACCGGGCCGAGGACATCGCCGACCGGCTGCGCGAACAGCTGCCCGACGCCGCCGGGATGCACGTCTCCGAGGTCGGCGCGGTGATCGGGGCGCACGCGGGACCGGGGCTGGTGGGGGTCGTGGTGGTGCCGGCGGGCTGACCGCCTCCCCGGAGGGTGGCCGGCCCCGGCCGCCCTGCCACGAGCCGACGGGCCCCGCCGGTGTCTAGCACGGACCGCCGACGATCCGGCCCCGTGACGGCCCACGGGACGCCGTCGGTCCCCAATCGACGGATCCGTCCACAGGCCGGACACCGGCCGGTCGGAACGGGTGTGGCGGCCCTAGCGTCGGCTGCGTGACCAGGACCGACGCCTCCCTCGACCCGGCCCGGCGGCTCGCCGGGATCGGGACGCGCGGGCGGCCGGACACGGTCGCGGACCGGCTCGATCCCCCGACGGTCCCGTTGCCCGCGCTGCCGCTGCCTCCCGGCCCGGCCGAGTCACGCCCCGGACGAGCGCCCGCGCCCGGGCCACCCCCGCCGCACGATGTCCGCGGCGCCGGTTCGCCGGGTACGACGCCGCCGGCGTCCGGGCCCGGCGCCTCGCACGGTGTGGCGCCGATGTGGCCCGCCGACCCCGGCGCCTCGCACGGTGCGGCACCGGGGTGGACCGCCGACCCCGCCGACCCGCGGGGCGCGACGCCGCTGTGGCCCGCAGACCCCGGCGCGCTGGACGGGGCGGCACGGGGGTGGCCCGCCGACCCCGGCGCCTCGCACGGTGCGGCACCGGAGTGGACCGCCGACCCCGCCGACCCGCAGGGCGCGACGCCGGTGTGGACCGCCGACCCCGACGCCGGCCATCCCCTGGCCCTGCTGGCCCGGGACGATCCCGCCCCGCCCGAGGAGGCCCCCGGCGACGACGGCCCGCACGGCGGGCGCCCCTCGTGGCTGCGCCGCCGGGCCCAGCGGTGGCTGCCGTCGTCGCTGGCCGGGGCGCGGGTCGACCCGGGCCGCCCCGGTGCGCTCGCGCTGGTGGCGGTGGTGCTCGTCGGTGCGCTCGTCGCCGGGGTGGGTGTGTGGCTCGACCGCCCCACCGTGCAGCCCGTCGGCGGCCTCCCCGAGGTGACGGCGGTGCCCGGCGAGGCGGCGGCCGGGGAGGCGGACCGGTCGGCGGGCGCGGACGCACCGGCACCCGTCGCGGCGGCCCCGGTCACCGCGGGGCCGCTCGTCGTCAGCGTCGTCGGGCGCGTCGCCCGGCCCGGCCTCGTCCGGGTGCCCGACGGGTCGCGCGTCGCCGACGCCCTCGACGCCGCAGGGGGCGCGCTGCCCGAGGTCGACCTCAGCGTGCTCAACCTGGCGCGGCGGCTCGGGGACGGCGAGCAGATCGCGGTCGGCGTCCCGCCGGCCGTCGACGCCGCCCCGGTCCTGCCCGCCCCGGGCTCCGAGCCCGCGTCGGGCACCGAACCGGGCGCGGCCGCCGCACCCGCCCCGCCCGGCGCCCCCGGCGGGAAGATCGACCTGAACACCGCGACCGCGTCCGACCTCGACGCCCTGCCCGGCGTCGGTCCGGTCACCGCGAAGAAGATCGTCGACTGGCGCAGCGCCAACGGGCGCTTCAGCCGGGTCGAGCAGCTGCGGGAGATCGACGGCATCGGCGAGCGCCGCTTCGCCCAGCTCCAGGAACTGGTGCGGGTGTGACCCGCGCCGGAGCCCGCCGGGCGGACCCGGTCCACGGGGAGCACGAGGAACAGGCCGAGCGTCCCGCCCCACCCGACCTGCGTCTCGTCCCCGCCGCGCTCGCCACGTGGGCCGCCGTCCTCGCCGGGCTGCTCGGCGGCACCGCGGGTGGGATCACCGCCGCCGTCCTCGCGGCGCTCGCCCTGCCGGTCGCGCTGCTCCGCGCCCGGGCCAGCGCCCGCGCCGCGGCACCGTCCTCGATCGTGCTCGCCGCGGCCGGGTGCGCACTCGTCGCGGCCGTCCTGGTCACCGTCCACGCGGCCGCGCTGGCGTCGCACCCGCTGCGGGCACCCGCCGACCGCGGCGCCGCCGCCGAGGTCCGCGTCCGGCTCACCGACGACCCCCGACTCCTGCGCAGCACCACCGGCGGCGGCGACGAGTCCGGCGCCGCCCGGGCGATGGCGCTGGTACCCACCGAGCTCGTCACGGCCACCGTCGGCGGGGACCGGGCGACCACCGGCGGGAAGCTCCTGCTCCTGGCCCCGGCGGCGAGCTGGACCGGGCTGCTCCCCGGCCAGGAGGTCTCCGCCGCCGGGCTGCTCATGCCCGCACAGCGCCCCGACCTCACGGTCGCCGTGCTGAAGGTCCGGGGTGCGCCGCAGGACGTGACCGCGCCGCCCTGGTGGCAGACCGGTGCCGGGGCGCTGCGCGACGGCCTGCGCGACGCGGCGGTCTCCGCGCTGCCCGAGGCACCCGCGGGACTGCTGCCCGGGCTCGCGATCGGGGACACCCGCGCCCAGCTCGCCGAGACCGAGCAGGACTTCCGCACCGCCGGGCTCGCGCACCTCACCGCCGTCTCCGGGGCCAACGTCGCGATCATCACCGGGGCGGTGCTGCTCCTCCTGCGCCTGTTCCGGACCGACCCGCGGATCGCGGCCGCGGCGGCGATGCTCGCCCTGGTCGGGTTCGTCGTGCTGGCCCGGCCGTCACCGTCGGTACTGCGGGCGGCGGTCATGGGCGGGGTGGTGCTGATCGCGTTCGCGGCCGGCCGGGCCCGATCGGCGGTGCCCGCGCTGGCGGTGGCCGTGCTCGGCCTGCTGCTGGCCGCCCCCGCCCTGGCCGTCGACGCCGGGTTCGTGCTCTCCGTCGTCGCCACCGGCGCACTGGTGCTGCTCGGTCCGGGCTGGACGGCGGCGCTGCGACGGCGCGGGCTGCCGTCCGGACCGGCCGAGGCATTGGTCGTCCCGGTCGCCGCGGCCCTGGCCACCGCGCCGGTGATCGCCGGGCTCAACGGGGGAGTCGGGCTGGTCACCGTGGTGGCGAACCTGCTCGCCGCGCCCGCCGTCGCCCCCGCGACGGTGCTGGGCGTGCTCGGCGCGGTGCTGTCCGCGGTGAGCCCGGCCGCCGCGTGGTGCTGCGCCTGGCTGGCGGGACCGTTCGTGTGGTGGCTGGTGGTGGTCGGGGACCGGGCCGCCGCGGTGCCCGGTGCCACCGTGCCGTGGCCCGCGGGGGCGGGCGGCGCGCTGCTGCTCACCGGGGTGCTGGTCGTGCTGCTGGCGATGGGCCGGGTGCCCCGGCTGCGGGCGCTGTTGCTGGCCCTGCTGGTCGGGCTGCTCGTCGTCCTCGTCCCGACCCGGTTCGCACCGCCCGGCTGGCCGCCCGCCGGATGGCGGATGGTGGCCTGCGACGTCGGTCAGGGCGACGCGCTCGTCCTCGCCACCGGTACCCCCGGGCACGCCGTCCTGGTCGACACCGGGCCGACCGACGACGCCGTCGACACCTGCCTGGACCGGCTCGGCGTCCGGGTCCTGGAGCTCGTGGTGATCACCCACTTCCACGCCGACCACGACGGCGGCCTCGCCGGCGCGCTGCGTGGCCGCGCCGCGGGCGGCATCGCCGTCGGGCCGGTACGGGAACCGGCGTCCGGGCTGCGCGACATCACCCGGCGCGCCGAGGAGGCCGGTGCCCCGGTGGTGGGGCTCGCGCGCGGGATGGAGCTGGGCTGGCCGGAGCTGCGCCTGCAGGTCCTCGGCCCGGTCCACCCGCCCCTGACGGTCGACGGCAGCGACGGGACGGCGGTCAACGACATCTCGCTGCTGCTGCGCGCGACCACCCCGGCCGCGACGATCCTGCTGACCGGCGACGCCGAGCTGGTCGCCCAGGACGACCTGATCGACTCCGGTGCCGACCTGCGGGCGGACGTGCTGAAGATGCCCCACCACGGGTCCCGCAAGGTGGTCCCGCGGCTGATCACGGCCGTCGCGCCGCGGGCGGCGGTGATCAGCGTCGGCAACGGCAACAGCTACCGGCACCCCAACCCGGAGCTGGTGGACCGGCTGGCCGGGTCGGGGATCGTCGTCGCCCGCACCGACCGGTCCGGTGACCTGGCCCTGACCGGCGACGACCCGGCCGGGCTGACGGTGGTCGCGCGGGGCGACCCCCGTCCGGCGCCCGGCCGGCGGGGCCGGTCAGCCCAGGTTCGCCAGCGCCTCGCGGACCGCGGCGGACGTCGACGGCACGGTCGCCGTCGGGCCGACCTCGCCGGAGACGGCGTCGAGGGTCTTGAGGCCGTCGCCGGTGATCATGAGGACGGTCTCGGCGTCGGGGTCGAGCGCCCCGGCCTCGAGCAGCTTCTTGGTGGTCGCGATGGTGACCCCGCCCGCGGTCTCGGCGAACACACCCTCGGTGCGGGCCAGGAGCCGGATGCCGGCGACGACCTCCTCGTCGGAGACGTGGCCGACCGAGCCGCCGGTGCGGCGCACCGAGTCGAGGACGTACGGGCCGTCGGCCGGGTTCCCGATCGCCAGCGAGCGCGCGATGGTGTCCGGCTTCTGCGGCTGGATCACGTCGTGGCCGGCCTCGAAGGCCCGCGCGACCGGCGAGCAGCCGGTGGCCTGGGCACCGAACACGGTGTACGGGGTGGGCTCGACCAGACCCAGGGTGCCGAGCTCGGTGAACCCCTTGTCGATCTTGGTGAGCTGGGAGCCGGACGCGACCGGGACGACGACCTGCTGCGGGAGCCGCCAGCCGAGCTGCTCGGCGACCTCGTAGCCCAGGGTCTTCGAGCCCTCGGCGTAGTACGGCCGGACGTTGACGTTCACGAACGCCCAGTCCTCGTGCTCGGCGGCCAGCTCGGTGGCGAGCCGGTTGACGTCGTCGTAGTTGCCGTCGACGGCGAGCAGGGTGCCGCCGTAGACGGCGGTGGTGACGATCTTCGCCTGCTCCAGCGAGGACGGGATCAGCACGACCGAGTCCCAGCCGGCGCGGGCGGCCGCGGCGGCGACGGCGTTGGCCAGGTTGCCCGTCGAGGGGCAGCACAGCACCGAGAAGCCGAGCTCACGGGCGGCGGCGAGCGCGACGGCGACGACGCGGTCCTTGAACGAGTGCGTCGGGTTGCCCGTGTCGTCCTTGATCCAGATCTTGCGGACGCCGAGCGCGCGGGCCAGGTTGTCGGCCTCGATCAGCCGGGTCAGGCCGGGCTCGGTGTTCGCGTGCTGCTCGACGGTCGACGGGACCGGCAGCAGGTCCTTGTAGCGCCAGATCGACTTCGGCCCGGCCTCGATGGAGGCGCGGGTGACCTTCGGGAACTCGTAGGCGACCTCGAGGGGGCCGAAACAGCGCGGACACGCGAACTCCGCGGCGAGCGGGATCTCGTGGCGGCACTCGCGGCACGCGAGAGCGCGCGCGGAACCGAGGTCGTAGGCGGAGGTGGTTTCGGGCGCAGCAGTGAGAGTCACGAGATCTCCTCATCTGTCCCGCCGGACGTGGCGGGCCGGAATTGGCACCGTGTTCGTCGACGTCCTCACCACGCGGGATGCGCAGGTCTGGGCGGATCGTCGTGCGACGCCGGTTGCCGGGGCTTCAACGGGCCGTTCCCTCTGCCCCTCTGGATGAGCCATATGCGGTTGTGGTGCTCCGGACGCCGGGCGCCGGAATCGACGACGACCGTACGCGAGCGGGGCACCCCACCGCCAGACGACGTCCTCCGGTCGGGACGCGGCTCACCCGTTGTCGGGGGTGTGGGCCACCATGGGGGTGTGAGCAGCACGAGCGAACCGGGCCCGCTGCAGCTGGTCGTCGGGGACGAGGAGTTCCTGGCCGAGCGGGCGGTGTCCGACCTGGTCCGGCGCGCCCGGCAGCGCGATCCGGAGACCGAGCTGCGCCGCTTCCGCACCTCCGAGGTGGCACCCGGCGAGCTCGCCGGGCACCTCAGCCCCTCGCTCTTCGCGGAGGGCAGGGTGATCGTGCTCACCCACGGTCAGGACGCGAACAAGGACATGACCGCCGCCATCGCCGACTACGTGAAGGACCCGGCCGACGGGATCGTGCTCGTGGTCCAGCACGCCGGGGGAGCGAAGGGCAAGGCGGTCCTGGACCTGATGCGCAAGGCCGGGGCCCACACGGTCACCTGCAACCGCATCACCCGCGCCGACGAGCGGTCGGACTTCGTGCGCGACGAGGTCCGCCGCCACGGCGGCACGATCACGCCCGGGGCGCTCGCGGTCCTGGTCGAGGCGGTCGGGTCGGACCTGCGGGAGCTGGCGGCCGCGGCCGGGCAGCTCGTCGCGGACACCGGTGGCTCCGTGGACGAGGCCGGGGTGCGGCGCTACCACCGCGGCCGGGCGGAGTCCTCGGGCTTCGCGGTGGCCGACGCGGCGGTCGCGGGGGACCGGCGGGCGGCGATGGAGGCGCTGCGGTGGGCGCTGGTGCTCGGTGTCCCGCACGTGCTGATCGCCGACGCGCTCGCGGACTCGGTGCGCACCCTGGCCAAGGTCGGCTCGGCCGGGCGGGGCGACCCGAACCGGATGGCCGGGGAGCTGGGCATGCCGCCCTGGAAGATCCGCAAGGCGCAGCAGACGGTCCGGCAGTGGCGCCCGGAGCAGCTCGCCGTCGCCATCGCGGCGACGGCGCGGGTGAACGCCGACGTCAAGGGTGTCGCCGCGGACGCCGGGTACGCGTTGGAGCGGGCCGTACTGGCCGTCGTCTCCGCGCGCACCCCGCGCTGACCCGGCCGGACTACGGAGCGCACCGACGGCGCGACCCCGGGCGGGCCCGGAATCACGACGACGGCGCCGCCCGGGTGGGGCGGCGCCGTCGTCGGAAGAACCGGGGTGGCTCAGGCCTGGACGTCGTTGAGACGCTTGGCCAGGGCCGACTTGCGGTTCGCCGCCTGGTTCCGGTGGATGACGCCCTTGCCGGCCGCCTTGTCGAGGGCCTTGGCCGCCTTGCGCTGCAGCTCCACGACGTTGTCGGCGCCGGAGTCGGCGGCCTCGCGGAAGTGGCGGATCGCGGTCTTGACCGACGACTTCACCGACTTGTTGCGCTGCCGGCGCTTCTCGTTGGTCTTGACTCGCTTGATCTGCGACTTGATGTTGGCCACGTCTGCCTCTGGTCTTCCTGCCTGCTGGTCGGCTGGTGAGTGTTCTCGTCCGGGTCCGCTCCGGCGGCACCGAACAGCATCACTGGAGAGAGGGTCCAGGCCGTTTCGGGCGAGCACGCCGAGCGCTCGACGCACAAGGTTACCAGCGGCGTCGTCGCGCCCTGTGCCGGGTCACCAGACGCGGTAGGGCAGGAACTTCCCGTTCAGCGTGATCACGGCCCGGTCGCCCTTCGGGTCGGGCACCCGCGCGAGGTCGAGCTCGAAGTCGATCGCGGACACGATGCCGTCGCCGAACTCCTCGCGGACGAGCTCGGAGATCGTCGTCCCGTAGACCTGCACCATCTCCGAGAGGCGGTAGACCAGCGGGTCGGTGAGGTCCACCGCGGCCGCGCCGCGGACCGGCGGGAGGGTGAGGGCGTCGACGACGTCGGCGTCGAGGTCCAGCAGGTTCCCGGCGGCCTCGGCCTGCTCGCGGGTCATCGTCTGCTGGCCCAGCAGGGCCGAGGTGGACCATTCGAGGGACGCGCCGACGGCCTCGGCGACCGCGTCCCAGCGCAGGCCGAGCCGCTTCTTCTGGGCCAGCACGATGCGGGCGGCGCCGAGCCGGTCGAGCGGGGTGAGGGGGCTGACGAACACGGTGATCCTCCTGCGTCGGGCGGCGTGGGGCGGACCCGATCGTGCGCGCCCCGGGCCGGGGGCGGCAACGCCGGGAGCCCGCGCGTGAACGGCGTGTGACGACCTGCGGTGCCACCACGGCGGTCGCCCGGCCCGACATGGGACGATGGGTCCCAGTGCCCCGAGCCCCGAGTGCCCTGAGCACCCGAAGTGCCCGAAGCCCCACGCATGAGCGAAAGCCGAGTACAGCCGAGTGACGACGTACGCCGACCGCACGTTCACCCCGCCGGAGCGCATCCGGAACTTCTGCATCATCGCCCACATCGACCACGGGAAGTCGACCCTGGCCGACCGGATGCTGCAGGTCACCGGGGTGCTCAGCGCGCGTGACGCCCGGGCCCAGTACCTGGACCGGATGGACATCGAGCGCGAGCGCGGCATCACGATCAAGGCGCAGAACGTGCGGCTGCCGTGGACCGCGAAGAACGCCGACGGTGTCGAGACCGAGCACGTGCTGCACCTGATCGACACCCCGGGCCACGTCGACTTCACCTACGAGGTGTCCCGGGCGCTCGAGGCGTGCGAGGGCGCGATCCTGCTGGTCGACGCCGCGCAGGGGATCGAGGCGCAGACCCTGGCCAACCTGTACCTGGCCATGGAGAAGGACCTGCACATCATCCCGGTCCTCAACAAGATCGACCTGCCGGCGGCGGACCCGGAGCGCTACGCCGCGGAGATCGCGCACATCACCGGCTGCGAGCCGGAGGACGTGCTGCGCTGCAGCGCCAAGACCGGTGAGGGTGTGGAGGCGGTGCTCGACGCCGTCATCGCGCAGGTCCCCGCCCCGGTCGGCGACGCCGACGCCCCCGCCCGGGCGATGATCTTCGACTCGGTCTACGACACCTACCGCGGCGTCGTCACCTACATCCGGGTCGTCGACGGGAAGCTCTCGCCGCGCGAGAAGATCAAGATGATGTCCACCGGTGCCGAGCACGAGCTGCTCGAGATCGGGATCGTCTCCCCGGAGCCCAAACCGTCCGACGGCCTCGGCGTCGGCGAGGTCGGCTACCTCATCACCGGGGTGAAGGACGTCCGCCAGTCCAAGGTCGGCGACACCGTCACCAGCAAGCGCAACGGTGCGACGGACGCGCTGACGGGCTACCGCGAGCCGCAGCCGATGGTCTACTCCGGGCTCTACCCGATCGACGGGTCGCAGTACCCCGACCTGCGCGAGGCGCTGGACAAGCTGCAGCTCAACGACGCCGCGCTCACCTACGAGCCGGAGACCTCGGCCGCGCTGGGCTTCGGCTTCCGCTGCGGCTTCCTCGGCCTGCTGCACCTGGAGATCACCCGCGAGCGGCTCGAGCGCGAGTTCGACCTCGACCTGATCTCCACCGCGCCCAACGTCGTCTACCAGGTGACCACCGACGACGGCGAGGAGATCGAGGTGACCAACCCCAGCGACTGGCCGGTGGGCAAGGTCGCCGAGGTCCGCGAGCCGATCACCAAGATCACCATCCTGGCGCCGTCGGAGTTCGTCGGCACGATCATGGAACTCTGTCAGAGCCGGCGCGGCCAGCTCGGCGGGATGGACTACCTGTCCGAGACCCGCGTCGAGCTGCGCTACACGATGCCGCTCGGCGAGATCATCTTCGACTTCTTCGACAACCTGAAGTCCCGCACGCGCGGCTACGCCAGCCTCGACTACGAGGAGGCCGGCGAGCAGGTGGCCGACCTGGTCAAGGTCGACATCCTGCTGCAGGGCGAGGCCGTCGACGCGTTCTCCGCGATCGTGCACAAGGAGTCGGCGTACTCCTACGGCACCTCGATGGCGACCAAGCTGCGCGAGCTCATCCCGCGCCAGCAGTTCGAGGTGCCGATCCAGGCCGCCGTCGGCGCCCGGATCATCGCCCGCGAGACGATCCGCGCGATCCGCAAGGACGTCCTCGCCAAGTGCTACGGCGGCGACATCTCCCGCAAGCGCAAGCTGCTGGAGAAGCAGAAGGAGGGCAAGAAGCGGATGAAGACGATCGGCCGCGTCGACGTCCCGCAGGAGGCCTTCGTCGCCGCGCTGTCCACCGGCGGCGGGACGGCCACCGAGAAGCCCAAGAAGTAGCTCCCGGACGCGAAGCGGGCCCGACTCCCAGCTGGGGGTCGGGCCCGACGTGTACGTGGTGGGGGCGGGGGAGCGCGGGGGCGGTCTACATGACCGAGCCCGCCCGGGGGCCGGGGATCGGCCCGTCGCACGGCGCGGGCCGGGCGGCGGGGGCACGGCGCGGCGACAGGATGCGCTGCACCCGCTGGCAGACGGACTCGACGACCGTCCGTCCCTCGGCCGACAGGTGCACCAGCACGCGGCGCCGGTCGAGCGGATCGGCCGACCGGTAGGCCAGCTTCTTCTCGACGAGGCGGTCCACGATCCGGGTGGCCGTGGGGGCGGGCAGCGACGTGTGTCCCGCGACCTCGCCCATGCTGCGGCCGGTGCCGCGGGCGAGCATCAACAGGACCCGCCAGCCGTCACGGCTGACGTCCGTCGAGGACGGGTTGGTGGACAGGGCTGTGGCCACGGCGTGGTCGACCCGGTCCAGGAACTCGACGACACCCGCGGCTCCAGGCGTCGGGGCAGCCATGGTGGCAGTCCCCGACGCCCGTCGACTGAAAGGCTCGGTCACGATGACGCACTGTACTTGCCGAACGGGCGAAATCCGACCCTGTCCTGGGCAAACGTCCCCCGAGCGCCGGACGGTCGTCACGCAGCGATGACGGACAGGCCGACGACCAGCGATTTCGTAGACCGCTTGACGTCCACCAACGACATCACGACTGCATCACACCCGGATCACGTAACGCCCTAGCGGGTCAGGACGATCTTCCCCGCCGTGCGCCCCGCGGACATCGCCTCGAACGCCTCCTTCGCGGAGTCCATCGGCAGTTCGGTCCCGATCTCCGGCGCGATCCCGGCCGTCGCCACGAAGTTCATGAGATCCGCGAGCTCCTGCCGCGTCCCCATGGTCGAGCCGACCACCTCGAGCTGGAGGAAGAACAGCCGCTGCAGGTCCGCGGGCGGGTTCGGGCCCGAGGTGGAGCCGCAGATGACGATGCGGCCACCGGGGCGCAGCGCCCGCATGGAGTGCTTCCAGGTGGCCTCGCCGACCGACTCCATGACGGCGTCGACCTTGCCCGGCAGCTTCGCCCCGGACTCGAACGTGGCGTGCGCGCCGAGCCGCTCGGCCAGCGCGCGCTTCTCCTCGTCGCGGCCGGTGACCCACACCTGGAAGCCCGCGGCGCGGCCCAGCTGGACCAGCGCCGTCGAGACGCCGCCGGAGGCGCCCTGGACGAGCACCGTCTGGCCCGGCTGCAGTCCCGACTTGGTGAACAGCATCCGGTACGCGGTCAGCCAGGCGGTGCCCAGGACGGCGCCCTGGCCGGGGGTGAGGCCCTTCGGGGCGGGGACCGCGTTGCGCGCCGGGACGATCACCTTGTCGGCCATCGTGCCCTGGTGGCGCTCGGTGAGCAGGGTGCGCTTCGGGTCGAGTGTCTCGTCGCCGCGCCAGTCCGGGTCGCCGATGATCGGGTAGAGGACGACCTCGGTGCCGTCGTCGAGGGTCCCGGCGCCGTCGCAGCCGAGGATCATCGGGAACTGGTCGGGCTTGATGCCGACCCCGCGCAGCGTCCACAGGTCGTGCATGTTGAGGCTGGCGGCGGAGACGTTGACGGAGACCCAGCCGTCGGGGACCTCCGGGTCGGGCCGCTCGCCCACGACGAGGGAGTCGAGGGGAGCGTCGGCGTTGGGCTCCTGCGCGTAGACAGCGAACATGGCCCCGAACCTAATGCCTGGGCCCGGGGACTACCGTGTGGAGTGTGCGCACGATCATCGACGGCTGGGACGCGTTCGAGCTGTGGCTCACCGGCTTGCCGTTCGTGGTGCAGGTCGTGTTCGTGACGGTGGTGGTCCTGCCCGCGTGCGCGTTGGTCGCGATCGGTGCCGACCGCGCCACCCGGCGCTTCGACACGCCCCGCGGGCGTCGCGACGGCGGGGCCTGAGCGCTCAGACCGGCTGGGCCGCCAGCGCGGCCAGCGCCTCCGAGCAGCCCGCGTCGACGCGCAGGTCGGCGAGCTCGTCGCCCCGGGTCGCCCCGCGGTTGACGATCACGACCGGCACCTCGGCCCGGTGCGCGGCCCGGACGAACCGCAGCCCCGACATGACGGTGAGCGAGGACCCGGCGACGAGCAGCGCGCCGTCCTCGGGGGTCAGCGCGGCCACCATCGCGTAGCAGCGCGCCACCCGGTCCTTCGGCACGTTCTCCCCGAAGAACACGACGTGCGGTTTGAGGACCCCGCCGCAGGACGCGCACGGCGCGATCCGGAAGCCGTCGGTGATCTCCACCGCGGCGTCGCCGTCGGGGGCCGTCTCGACCTGCGCGCTGTGCGCCTCGGTGAAGCCGGGGTTGAGCGCGGTGAGCCGGGCCGCCAGCGCGTCGCGCGGGGTGATCCGACGGCAGTCCAGGCAGACGACCTCGTCGATGCGCCCGTGCAGGTCGACCACGCCGCGGCTGCCGGCCACGGAGTGCAGGCCGTCGACGTTCTGCGTGATCAGCCCGTCGACGACGCCCGCCGCCCCCAGCGCGGCCAGCGCGCGGTGTCCGGGGTTGGGGTCGGCGCGGCGCATCCGGGCCCAGCCGACGTGGCTGCGCGCCCAGTACCGCCGCTGCGCGGGCTCCCCGGACACGAACTCGGAGTAGGTCATCGGGTTGCGCGGCCGCGAGCCCGGGCCGCGGTAGTCCGGGATGCCGGAGTCGGTGGACAGCCCGGCCCCGGTGAGGACGACGAGGCGCCGCCCGCCGAGCAGGTCCAGTGCCGCGCCCGGGTCGGTGCTGACGACGGGGACGCTCATGCCCTCCAGGGTAGGCGCGCCCGGCGGCTCCCCGCCCCTCGGCGGCCCGCTCCTCCGCCCCGCCGGCATACGCCGAGTGGCACGCCATGAACCCGTCGGGGCCGGTTCCGGGTCCGTGGTGTGCCACTCGGCGGACCCCGGCGACCGGACCGGTTCGCGATCGCACACCGGGGACACCGAACGGCCCCGCCCGGCGCGGTGTGCCCGGATCCTGCGTCGGTGGACGTGCCGGGGTGGCCCCTGATCTTCCGTGGCTCGGCCGCCGTCGGCGCGGGCCTCGTGACGGCGCGACGGCTGCAGGGCCCGGCGTTCGTCCGGGTGCTGCCCGACACCTGGGCCGCCCGGCACCTCGTCCCGCTCGGGCACGCCGACCGGTGCCGGGCGGTGTTCCGCTGGTCCGGCGGTCGCGGGGTGATCGCGGGATGGGCCGCGGCGGAGCTGTCCGGCGCCCCGTGCGCGCCGGTCGGGGCGCCGGTCGACGTGGTGCTCCCGGTCCGGGCCCGGGCCAGGCCGTGGTGAGCCGGGGCGGGGCGAGCCGGGCCTGGTCGGGCCGGGCCGGGCCGGGGCGCGGGGCTCAGCCCTCCGGCACCCAGGACGGCGTCCGCTTCTCCCCGAAGGCCAGGATGCCCTCCTGCCCCTCCTCGGAGGCGAAGTACGAGGCGGACAGCGTGTTCATCGCGGCGAAGTCGTCGGTCATCGTCGCCGGGCGCTCGCGGCGCAGCATCGCCTTCGCCCCGGCCAGGGCGCCGGGCGCACCGAGGCGCAGCATGCCGGTGTAGCGGGCCACCTCGTCGTCGAGGGTCTCCGCCGGGACGGCGCTGTTGATCAGCCCGACGGCCGCCGCGCGCCGCGCGTCGAAGGTCTCCCCGGTCAGGAAGAGCTCGTGCGCGGCGCGGGCGGACAGCCGGGGCAGCACGGTCACCGAGATGACCGCGGGCACGACCCCGATGCGGACCTCGGAGAAGGCGAAGGTGACCGACTCGGCGGCGACGGCGATGTCGCACGCCGCCACGATCCCGACCCCACCGGCGCGGGCCGGGCCCGACAGCCGGGCGACGACCGGCTTGGGGGAGTCCCACAGCGTCGTCAGGATCCGCGGCACCTCGGTGACACCCTGCTGCTCGGCGCCTGCACCGCGGGACTCCTTGAGGTCCATGCCCGCGCAGAACACCGTGCCGGTGTGGGTCAGCACGATGACCCGCACCGCGTCGTCGGCGATCGCCGCGTCGAGGTGCGCGATCAGCTCCCGGCGCAGCTGCGCCGAGAGTGCGTTGCGGTTGCGCGGGGAGTCCAGGGTGATCGTCGCGATCCCGGCCTCGACGGCCAGGTGGACGAGCTCGGGGGAGTCGACGGTGTCTGCCACCCCCGCAGACTAGGACCTCAGGCCTTCGTCCAGGTGCTGGTGATCGACACCCCGGCCAGGGCGAACAGCTGCGACACCGGGCAGCGGCGCTCGGTCTCCCGGGCCAGCTGCGCGACCTGCTCGTCGGTGCCGTCGGTGGTGATCACGGCGTCGACCCGCAGGTTCTGGAAGGTGGTCTCGCCGTCGCGGTGGGTACCGGTGGTCATCGTCGTCGGGTTGAAGTCGGCGGCGACGTCGAAGCGCACGTGCTCGATCGTGATGCCGAGCTCCTTCGCGACGATCGAGCTGGTGACCTGGTTGCACGACGACAGCGACGCGAGCGTGTAGGCGAGCGGGCTGGGGTGCTCGTCCTTGCCGCCGAAGGCGGGGTAGGCGTCGGTCTCGATGACGTAGCCGGCGCCGTCGACCGCGACGGTCTGCGCGACGCCGGTGCCCTGACCGCTGACGGCGAAGGTGACGAGAGGCATGGGTGATCTCCTGTACGAGGGGCTGCGGGGGGACGGGGTCAGGAGCGGGGACAGAGGGCCCCGGCCGTCCGGCCCAGGTCGATGTGCAGCCTCCGCACGAGCGCGATCACGCGATCAGTGAACCGCACCGAACGGTTGTGCGCGACGTGACGGAGCCGACCGAACCGGCGACGCCCGCGGTCCGATGGGCGCGGTGGCGCCGGTCGCCGGGAGGGGGCTACGCTCGAAACGGAGTTGGCTCCGTTTATGAGAGGACATGCCGTGAAGATCGGACTGCACATCGCGGACTTCACCTACCCGGCCGGGCCGGCGGGTCTGGCCGACGACCTGTCCCGGATCGCCGTCGCGGCCGAGGAGCAGGGCTTCTCCCGGGTGAGCGTCATGGACCACCTCTGGCAGATCCGGCCGGTCGGGCCGGTCGAGACCGACATGCTCGAGGCGTACACCGTGCTCGGCTACCTGGCCGCCCGCACCGAGAAGGTCGACCTGCTGGCCTGGGTGACCGCGGTGACCTACCGCGACCCCGGCCTGCTGGTGAAGGCCGTGACCACCCTGGACGTGCTGTCGAAGGGTCGCGCGATGCTGGGCATCGGCGCCGCCTGGAACGACGAGGAGGCCACCGGGCTCGGGCTGTTCTTCCCGCCGACCGCGGAGCGGTTCGAGCGGCTGGAGGAGACGCTGCGCATCGCCCGTCAGATGTGGAGCGACGACGACGGCCCCTTCGAGGGCACCCACTACCGGCTCGGCGCCACGATGAACACGCCGCAGCCGCTGCGCAGGCCGTACCCGCCGATCCTGATCGGCGGCGGTGGGGAGCGGAAGACGCTGCGCCTGGTCGCGCAGTACGCCGACGCGTGCAACCTGTTCGGCGGCCCCGAGCTGGAGCGCAAGCTGGACGTGCTGCGCACCCGCTGCGAGGAGGTCGGGCGCGACTACGACGAGATCGAGAAGACGGTCATGGCGCGGCTCGACCCGGCCGACCCGAAGGCCGTGGTCGAGGAGCTGCGCGGCTACGCGGCACTCGGCGTGCAGCACGTGCACACCTGGGTGCCGGACATGGCGGCGATCGAGCCGCTGCGGGTGTTCGGGTCGGAGATCATCCCGGCGGCCGCCGAGCTCTGACCCGCGCGGTCAGCTGCCGGGTTGGCGGGGCATCGTCCGCAGGATCGCGACCTGTTGGTCCAGCTCGGCCGCGATCAGCTCGGCGTGCAGGGCGGCGGAGGCGCCGTCGTGCGCGGCGAGCGCGCGGTGCCGTCGCACCAGGTCGTCGATCGAGTCCAGCAGCCGGTCCACGGTCGAGCGGCCGGCCTGGGGTGCCGGGAGCTCCACGGGTGCGGGAGCCTCGGGCAGGGGGTGAATCAGCTCTGCGGTCATGCGACGTTCTCCGTTGAACGTGTCGGGATCGGGGCGTGTCATGCGCAGTCGTTCCTGGTCTCTCGAACTCCGTTGTACCCGCTTCAACGCGCTTTTACTGCGCGTAGAACAGGGGTGCGACGCAGGACACGGTGACCGGGTGCACCTACGCGGTGACCGGTCGTGATCATGGCCCGTCACGGGGCCGCCGATGCGGTCGGCGGGCGAACGGAGGGTGGTCGGCGCGGCAGCCGTGGAAACGGCGGGTGACGGGACGGTGGCGGTTCGTCGCGACGTCTGTACCCGAACGGGTGACCCCGCCTAGCGTCCGGACCATGATCATTCGACCGGATGCGCGGTCCGGGACGCGTGCCCTGATCGTCGGGGCACTCGTCGCCGTGCTGGCCGCCCTCGGCCTCGCCCTGCCCGCCGCGGCCGCCGCCGCACCCGCCCCGGCCGTGCCGGCCGCCGTCGCCGCTCCCGTCGCCCCGGCCGCCGTGCCGGGGGAGCAGGAGTCCGGGCTGCCGGTGCGGGCGCTGTCGTCGCTGCCGTCGCAGGCCACCGACACCTACCGGCTGATCCGCTCCGGCGGGCCGTACCCGTACAGCCAGGACGGGACGACCTTCCAGAACCGGGAGGGGATCCTGCCCGCGAAGTCCTCGGGCTACTACGAGGAGTTCACCGTGAAGACCCCCGGCGCGAGCACCCGCGGTGCCCGGCGGATCGTCACCGGATCGGGCGGGGAGTACTACTACACGGCCGACCACTACGCCTCGTTCGTCGTGGTAGACGTCTCGAGGTGAGCACCCTTCCCCGTGAGAGCGCCGGAACCGCCCCCGCCGTCGACGCGGCCCGGGGGCGGGCCGGTGGCTCCGGTCTCGTCGCCGTCGTCGACGGGGTCGCGGACCGCGACGCGGTCCTGTCCGCCCTCGGCCGGGCGCTGAGCTTCCCCGAGTACTACGGCCACAACCTCGACGCGCTGGCGGACTGCCTGGGCGACCTGTCCTGGCTGCCCGCCGGACCGGTCGAGCTCGTCGTCGCCGACGGTCCGCTCGCCGCGGCCGACCCCGGCACCCACGCGACGGTCCTGGAGATCCTCGCCGAGGCCGTCGCCACGACGGCGGGGACCGACCGGCCGCTGCACGTCACCCTGGCCGGTCCGTCCGCCTGACGACCGCGCCGCCACCGGTCCCGCGCTCGCGGACGGGGTGCGGAATCCCGGGGGCCCGGTGCGGCGTTGAGGCCGGTGGACCGACCGTGGCGGGTGGCCACGGCGAGAGAGGCGACCTACCGTGGCATCCATGGGTCTCCGGCTGGTGAGGCGCAGGCACGTCGACCTGTGCCGCCTGCGGTGGGCGCCGTGAGGGGTCGTCCCCCTCCGCCCGCCGACCCAGGAGCGCCTCGATGTCCCGTAGCCCGCACGCCCCGTCCGTCGTGATCGTCGGCGCCGGCCCCCGAGGGGCCGGCGTGCTGGAACGCATGGTCGCGAGTGCGCCCGAGCTGCTGTCCGACGCCCTCGCCGGACCCGGCGTCGACGTCCACCTCGTCGACCCGTTCCCGGCCGGGGCGGGCCGCATCTGGCGGCACGCGCAGTCCCCGCTGCTCGCGATGAACTCGATGGCCGCCGACGTCACGATGTGGACCGACTCCTCGGTCGTCTGCGACGGCCCGGTGGCACCCGGCCCGTCGTTCTGGGACTGGGCGCAGGACCTGCGCGAGCACGGCGACCCGCGGGCCGAGCTCTGCCCGGAGCTCGCCGACGAGCTGGCGCAGGTCACGGCGTCGACGTTCCCGTCGCGGCGGCTGCAGAGCCACTACCTCGCCGCGGTGCTGCGCGAGGTCGTCGGCCGGGCGCCGGCCGGGATGCGGGTGCACGTGCACCGCACCACCGCCGAGGCCCTCGACGAGACCGACGGCAGGCAGGTCGTGACCCTCGCCGACGGCACCGTCCTGCGCGGCGACGCCGTCGTGCTCGCCTCGGGGCACCTCGACGCCACCCCCACCGACGACGAGATCGCGCTCGCCGCCCGCGCCGACGAGCTCGGCCTGCGCTACCTGCCTCCGGAGCAGACCTCCGACTCCGACCTCTCGGTGATCGCGCCGGGCGAGACCGTGCTGGCCCGTGGGCTGGGGCTGGCGTTCGTCGACCTCGTGGTGCTGCTGTTCGAGGGCCGCGGCGGTCGCTTCGTCGCCGACCCGGACGACGCCGACCCGGGACGGCTGCGCTACGAGCCGTGCGGGCGGGAGCCGGTGCTCGTCGGCGGGTCCCCGCGCGGCGCGACCTACCACTCCAAGACCCACTACCAGCTGCGGGCCGGGCGTCCGCCGCTGCCGCGGTTCCTCGGCCCCGACGTGACTGACGACCTCATCGCCTCCGGCGGCCCGGTCGACGTCGCCACCCGGGTGTGGCCGCTGATGGCCAAGGAGATCGGCTGGGGCTGGTACCACGAGCTGTTCGTCGGCCACCCCGACCGCGTCCGCGCCGGGTGGGACGAGTTCGCCGGGCGCTTCGCCGCCGTCGCGCACGGCTCGCCCGAGGAGGCGGCGCTGATCGCCGAGCTGGTGCCCGACCCGCTCGACCGGCTCGACCTGACCGCGCTGGACCGCCCGCTCGACGGCGTGCACGCCCCGGACCTCGACGCGCTGCAACCCCTGGTGCGCGAGCGCATCGCCGAGGACCTGCGCCAGCACGTCGACGAGCGGCACACCCCGCACCTCGGCGCGTTTGTCGCGATGCTGTCGGTCTACACCGAGACCACCCGTCTCTCGGGGTCCGGGATGCTCTCGCCGCGGTCGCAGGCGCGGGACATGCCGTGGTGGCAGTCGTTCTTCAACTCGGTCGCCTCCGGCCCGCCCGGCTTCCGGGTCCGCCAGATGCTCGCCCTGTCCCGTGCCGGGTACCTGCGGTTCCTCGGCGCCGGGATGAGCGTCGACGTCGACGCCGACGGCTTCCACGCCACCAGCACCACCCTGGCCGGGGCGGAGCCGGTGACGACCCGGGTCCTGGTCGACGCCCGGCTGCCCGACCCGAGCGTCTCGCGCACGGTGGACGGGCTGCTGGGCGGCCTGCTCGCCCGCGGCGAGGCCGTCGAGGAGGTCCTGTACGACGACGACGGCGCCCCGCTGCGCAACACCGGCCTGCTGTCGGTCCGTCCGGCCGACGGCGCGCTGCACACCGCGGACGGCGGGGTGCACGAGCGACGGTTCGCGGTCGGGCCGCACACGACGGTCAAGGTCGCCGGGGCGTTCACCCGGCCCGGAATGAACGCGCAGAGCCTGCGCTACAACGACGCCGTCGCCCGCGCCGTGCTGGGCGCACTGCCCGGCGCCGCGTCCCGCGCCGTCCCGGCGGCCTGAGCCGTCCCGCCCGGGCGGGACGGGGACCTCACACGGTGAGCCCGGAGAACAGCAGGACCGCCAGCCCGAGACCGACGGCCAGGTTGACCCCGGTCGCCGCGGCGAACACCGCGATCGGGCGCCATCCGGCCTCCCGCAGCGGCGCCACCCGGAACTCCAGCCCGATCGACACGAACGCCAGGATCAGGAACATCGTCCGGAAGGCGTTCACGTCGCCGATCAGCGGCTTCGCGACGTCGGACCCGGCGGTCGCGACGAACACCGTCGCGATCACCGAGGCGGCGAGGAACCCGAGCACGAACTTCGGGAAGCGCTCCCAGAACTCGCGCAGCCCCGGCCTGCCCGCCGACCCGCTGCGCTCCACCTTCAGCGTGAACCAGGCCGTCAGCGCCACCGCGACGACGCCCAGCAGCGCGTTCTGCGTGGTCTTGACGATGGTCGCGATCTGCAGCGCCTCCTCCCCGACGATGGCCCCGGCCGCGCTGACCGCGGCGGTGGTGTCGATGTTGCCGCCGATCCACGCCCCGGCGACGGCCGGGGAGAGGCCCAGTGCCCCGACCGCGGCGGGCAGCAGGAAGATCGACGGCAGCGCGAAGATGATGACCAGGCTGGCCGTGTAGGCGAGCTGTTCCTTCCGGGCCTGCACGGCTCCGGCTGCGGCGATCGCCGCGCTGACCCCGCAGATGGAGACGGCCGAGGCGAGCAGGGCGCGCAGCCTGTCGTCGACCCCGGCCCGCCCGGCGAGCCACCAGGTGAAGCCGAAGACCACGGTGATCAGGACGACCGCCTGCACGACCGCGGGTCCGGCGGCGCGGACGATCACCGAGAAGTCGATCGAGGCGCCGAGCAGGACCAGGCCGGTCTTGATGAAGAACTCGGTGCGGAACCCACCCGACAGCCGCTCGCGCAGCCCGGTGAGGGTGAGGACGACGTTGCCGAGCAGCCCGAGGGCGATCGCGTAGACCGGGTACTCGACCGCGTCGGCGATCCCGGAGAACACCGTGCCCTCGGCGGCGTCGGGGACGGTCTGTTCGAGGAAGCGGACGAGCCCGCCCAGGACGAGGACGACCGCGACGCCGCCCAGCGCCCACAGGACGGGGGAGCGGGTGGGCGCCGCCGTCCCGGGCCCGGTGTGCGGTTCGGTCTGCTGCTCGGCCGGTCGCCCGGCGTCCGGCCCGGTCACGGGACCAGCCATCCCGGCCAGTGCCCGGACAGGACCAGGACGAGCAGGAGCAGGCCGACGACCGTCGCGGCCCAGTCCTCGTTCAGGGCGAGCCGGCGCTGCGCGGGGACGTCGTCGGGCTCGTGCGGGGTGTCGGCGGGGGTGCTCACGGGCGTACCCGGGAGGTGGTGCGGGACATGGGAGTTCCTTCGGGACGGGTCGGTCAGGGGCGGGGGCGGGCCCGCGGACAGAACTCGTCGTAGGCGTGCGGCCGTCGCGACGGCCAGAACTCCTCGAGGCACCGGGTGAGGTGCCGGGCCGCGCGCGGAGACGTCGCGAGGCGACGGGGCATCCGGGCGGTCATGTGCCGATGGTGCGTGCCGGGGACGAAGGGGACAAGGTGTCGCCCACCGGGCGGACGACTGTCCGGACAGGCCGGTCCGGCGGCGGTGTCAGTCGCGGGCGCCGACCGGCTCGGGGATCCGCTCCGGCTCGGTGACGGCCGGGCGGCGGCGCGGCAGCAGGGCGACGGTCACGACGAGCGCGGCCGCCGTCGCCACCAGCACCCACGGGCCGGGGACCCCCAGCAGCGCGAGCGCCGAGGCGAGCAGCACCGCGGTCACGACCGGCTTGATGAGCCGGCCGGTGCCCCCGGAGGACAGCCGCGCGCCGAACCACACGCCGGGCAGGGCGCCGACGAGCAGCGCCGCGGCGAGACCGAACTGGACGTCGCCGAAGAACAGGTGCCCGACCGTCGCGGCGGCGACCAGCGGGATCGCCTGCACGATGTCGGTGCCGACCAGCCGCGACGGGTGCAGCTGCGGGTAGGCGAGCAGCAGCATCGCGATGATCAGCGACCCGGCGCCGACCGAGGTCATCCCGACCGCCAGCCCGCCGACGACGCCGATCAGCACCGTCCGCAGCGGACGGACGTCCACCGGCGCGTCGACGTCGACGGCGTTGCGGCTGCCGCGCCGGTCCATGACCTGCCGGAACAGCGTGGTCAGCACCGAGGCGACCAGCGCGATCCCGATGAACACCTTGAGCCGGTCCTCGACGCCGACGCCCTTCCCGATCATCCCGATGACCACCGCGCCGGCGAACCCGGCGGGGACGGCGCCGAGCACCAGCCACCCGGTGAGCCGCCAGTGCACGGTGCGCCGGCGGGCGTGCACCGCGGCGCCGACCGGCTTCATCACCAGCGAGGTCAGCAGGTCCGAGGAGATCGCGGTGAGCGGGTTGACCTTGAACACCAGGACGAGCAGCGGGGTCAGGAGCGCACCGCCGCCCATGCCGGTGAGGCCGACGAGGAAGCCGACGAGCAGGCCGGCGAGCGCGAGCGAGGGGTCGAACATGATCCTGCTTCCTGCGCACGCCGGGCGTGCGGGAGCGTCCGTGACCCGGGCGAGGGGTACGCGGTACGTGGTGGGAGGTCGGTCGGGGGAGGTGCGTCAGCCCCGACGACAGAACTCGTCGAACGCGTCGAGCCGGCGCGACGGCCAGAACCGCTCGAGATGCGCGACGAGGTGCCAGGAGACCGCCGGGTCCGACTCCGAGCGGCCGGACGCGAGGGTCCGGTCGGCGGGGGCGGCGGTCGTGGTCACCCGTCCATGGTGGAACGGATCGAGGGGGTCGACAAGTCGTTGTCCGCTGGTCGGGACGACGGGAAACCTGTCCGGACACGTGGCCGTCGCGGGTCCCCGACCTGCGAGGACGCGCGGTGGCGGGTGCCGCGTCGGCGCGTCCGGGCGGTCCGGGTGACCCGGGCCACGACCGCCCGGTCCGGACACCCCCGCCCGGCACGACACCTCCGCCCGGCACGACACGGCCCCCGCACCCGGAGCGGGTGCGGGGGCCGTGGACGGCGCGGAGCGGGTCAGCCTGCGGCCGGCACCGCCGCGAGCGGGTCGCCCACCAGACCGGCGGCGAGCGTGTTGCCCGTCGGCGGGTCGATCAGCAGGAACCCGCCGGTGGTGCGGACCCGGGAGTACTCGTCCACCGGCAGCGGGTCGGCGACGCGCAGCGACACCCGTCCGATGTCGTTGATCTCCAGCTTCTCCGGGGCGGCGGCGTAGGACACCGTCTCGGTGTCCAGCCGCGACCCCAGCGCCCCGACGATCACCTGGGTGGTGCGGGTGCCGTGCTTGAGCAGCAGCCGCGCGCCCGGGAGCAGCGGCTTCTCGGCCAGCCAGCACAGCGTCGCGTCGATCTCGGAGGTGACCTCCGGGACGTCGGAGGCGGCCGCGATCAGGGCGCCGCGGGGGGCGTCGATGTCGTCGGCGAGCAGCACCGTCACGCTCAGGCCCGCCCCGGCGGCGGCCAGCGGGCCGTCGGCGGTCCGGACC
Organism: Pseudonocardia sp. ICBG162; assembly: GCF_020496225.1. NCBI lineage: Bacteria > Bacillati > Actinomycetota > Actinomycetes > Pseudonocardiales > Pseudonocardiaceae > Pseudonocardia > Pseudonocardia sp. ICBG162. Next base: position 1,841,999 of record NZ_JAHLJD010000013.1, on the reverse strand, counting down.
TCGGAGACGGTGGTGCGGTGCCCCTCGGGCAGGACGACGACCTCGTCGCCCGGACGGACGGTGCCGGAGGCGACCTGGCCGGCGTAGCCGCGGTAGTCGTGCAGGTCACCGAGCGAAGCGTCAGCGGAGCGAGACTCGGCACCGTTCCTGGGGCGGATCACGTACTGGACCGGCATCCGGAACGGGGCGCCGGCGTCGGGTCCGTCGACCGGGACCGACTCCAGGTGCTCCAGCAGCGTCGGCCCGGTGTACCAGGACGTGTTCCCGCTGCGGAACGCCACGTTGTCCCCGACCAGCGCGGACACCGGGATGACCTGGACGGCGTCGTCGCTGAAGCCCAGCGAGCGGGTCAGCTCGGTGAACTCGCGCTCGATGTCGGCGATCTTCGCCTGGTCGTACTCGATGAGGTCGATCTTGTTGATCGCCAGGACCAGGCGCGGGACGCGCAGCAGCGACAGCACCGCGGCGTGCCGGCGGGTCTGGGAGACCACGCCGTTGCGGGCGTCGACCAGCAGCACCGCCAGCTCGGCGGTGGACGCGCCGGTGACGGTGTTGCGGGTGTACTGGACGTGGCCCGGGGTGTCGGCGAGGACGAACTCCCGGGTCGGCGTGCCGAAGTAGCGGTAGGCGACGTCGATGGTGATGCCCTGCTCGCGCTCGGCGCGCAGGCCGTCGACGAGCAGCGACAGGTCCGGCGTCGACATCCCCTTGTCGACCGAGGCGCGCTCGACGGCCTCGATCTGGTCGGCCAGCACCGACTTGGTGTCGTAGAGCAGGCGCCCGACCAGGGTGGACTTGCCGTCGTCGACGGAGCCCGCCGTGGCGAAGCGCAGCAGGTCGCGCGGGGCAGCGGTGTCGACCATCAGAAGTAGCCCTCCTTCTTCCGGTCCTCCATCGCGGCCTCGGACAGCCGGTCGTCGGCCCGGGTCGCGCCGCGCTCGGTGAGCCGCGACGCGGTGACCTCGGCGATGACCTCGTCGAGGGTGGTGGCGGTGGACTCGACCGCGCCGGTGCACGAGCCGTCGCCCACCGTGCGGTAGCGGATGGACCTGCGCTCCAGCTGCTCGCCGTCGCGCGCTCCGCCCCAGGGACCCTCGGCGAGCCACATGCCGTCGCGCTGGAAGACCTCGCGCTCGTGCGCGTAGTAGATCGACGGCAGGTCGATGCCCTCGCGCCGGATGTAGCGCCAGACGTCGAGCTCGGTCCAGTTGGAGATGGGGAAGACGCGGACGTGCTCACCGGCGGCGTGCCGTCCGTTGTAGAGGTTCCACAGCTCCGGGCGCTGCTTGCGCGGGTCCCAGCGACCGAACGCGTCGCGCAGGCTCATGATCCGCTCCTTGGCCCGCGCGCGCTCCTCGTCGCGCCGGCCGCCGCCGAACACGGCGTCGAAGCGGTGCTCGGTGATCGCGTCGAGCAGCGGCTGGGTCTGCAGCGGGTTGCGGGTGCCGTCGGCGCGCTCGACGAGCCGCCCGTCGGCGAGGTAGTCCTCGACGCGGGCGACCTCCAGGCGGAGCCCGTACTGCGCGGCGATCCGGTCCCGGAACTCGATGACCTCCGGGTAGTTGTGCCCGGTGTCGACGTGCAGCAGGCCGAAGGGCACCTTGGCCGGCGCGAACGCCTTGATGGCCAGGTGCACCAGCAGCGTCGAGTCCTTGCCGCCGGAGAACAGGATCACCGGGCGGTCGAACTCGCCGGCGACCTCGCGGAACACGTGGATCGCCTCGGACTCCAGTGCGTCGAGGGCGTCCAGCGCCGGGGTCGTGACGGCGGCGGTCACGGGGGTCTCCTCCACGGTCGTCATGCGTGCAGCCCGCACTCGGTCTTGGCGCGTCCGGCCCAGCGGCCGGAGCGGGGGTCCTCGCCGGGCTTCGGCTTCGCGGTGCAGGGCGCGCAGCCGATGCTCGGGTAGCCGGCGTCGACGAGCGGGTTCACCAGGATCCCGTGCTCGGCGATGTAGGCGTCCATGTCCTCGTCGGACCACGCGGCGATCGGGTTGATCTTGACGAGGCCGAACTTCTCGTCGTAGGTGACCAGCGGCGTGTTCGCCCGGGTCGGGGCCTCGACGCGGCGGACGCCGGTGACCCAGGCGTCGTAGCCGGACAGGGTCCGCTCCAGCGGGACGACCTTGCGCAGCGCGCAGCAGCGGTCCGGCTCGCGGGCGAACAGGTCCTTGCCGTACTCGGCGTCCTGCTCGGCGACCGTCTGCTCCGCCTGCGCGTTCACGATGCGCAGCTGCGGGTAGACGGCGTCGACCGCGTCGCGGGTGCCGATGGTCTCCGCGAAGTGGTAGCCGGTTTCCAGGAACAGCACGTCGATGTCCGGCCGGGCCCGCTGGGCCAGGTCGACCAGCACGGCGTCCTGCATGTTGGAGGCGACGATCAGCCGGTCGCCGAAGGTCTCCGCGGCCCAGTCGAGCAGCTGCTCGGCGGTCGCGTCGGGACCGAGGGTCGCGGCACCGCGCTCGGCGGTGGCGCGCAGGTCGGTCTCCAGGGCAACACTCATGATTCCGCTCCCGAGGTCTCGGGGACGCCGATCCCCACGAAGGTCACGACGAAGGTGCGCAGGCAGCCCGCGCACCACCAGGCTGCGCCGGGGACCTTGTCCGACCGCTCGGCCGGACGGAGGTCCTCCTCGCCGCAGTACGGGCAGTAGAAGGTGGCGGCGCGCTCGCTCACTTGAGGTCCTCCTCGTCGGCCCGCAGGACCCACTGGGCGAAGCGCTCGTCGCCGTCGCGCTGCTCGGCGAAGCGGCGCACGACGCGCTCGACGTAGTCGCCCAGCTCGGCGCTGGTGACCTTGAGCCCGCGCAGCTTGCGGCCGAAACCGGAGTCCAGCCCCAGCCCGCCGCCGAGGTGGACCTGGAAGCCTTCGACCTGGTTGCCTTCCGCGTCGGTGACGATCTGGCCCTTGAGCCCGATGTCGGCGACCTGGGTGCGGGCACAGGCGTTCGGGCAGCCGTTGAGGTGCAGCGAGATCGGGACGTCGGGGACGACGTCGGCGAGGCGCTTCTCCAGGTCCTCGACCAGCCGGATCGCGCGTTCCTTGGTCTCGACGATCGCGAGCTTGCAGAACTCGATGCCGGTGCAGGCCATCGTGGAGCGGCGCCAGGTCGACGGTCGCGCGGGCAGGCCCAGCCTGTTGAGGTCCTCGATGAGGCCGTCCAGCCTGTCGTCGGCCACGTCCAGCACGACGATCTTCTGGTACGGCGTGAACCGGATCCGGTCCGACCCGGCGCGCTCGGCGGCGTCGGCGACGGCGAGCAGCGTCGTGCCCGACACGCGGCCCGACGGCGGGGCGACGCCGACGTAGTTGCGGCCGTCCTTCTGCTTGTGGACGCCGACGTGGTCGATGGGCCGCTCGGGGACCGCCGGGGCGGGGCCGTCGACGAGCTTCCGGCCCAGGTACTCGTCCTCCAGGATCTGGCGGAACTTCTCCGGGCCCCAGTCGGCGATGAGGAACTTGATGCGGGCGCGGTGGCGCAGGCGGCGGTAGCCGTAGTCGCGGAAGACCTGGATGACGCCGTGCCACACGTCGGGGACCTCGTCGAGCGGGACCCAGGCGCCGAGCCGCTCGGCGATCCGCGGGTTGGTCGACAGCCCGCCGCCGACCCACAGGTCGAAGCCGGGTCCGTGCTCGGGGTGCTCGACGCCGACGAAGGAGATGTCGTTGATCTCGTGCGCGACGTCCTGCTGCCAGGAGATCGCGGACTTGAACTTGCGCGGCAGGTTCGACAGCTCGCGGTCGCCGATGAAGCGGCGCACGATCTCGTCGATGGCCGGGGTCGGGTCGACCACCTCGTCGGCGGAGACGCCGGCGACGGGGGACCCCATGACCACCCGGGGGCAGTCGCCGCAGGCCTCGGTGGTCTGCATGCCCAGCGGCTCGATCAGCTTCCAGATCGCCGGGACGTCCTCGACGCGGATCCAGTGGTACTGGATGTTCTCGCGGTCGGTGACGTCGGCGGTGTCGCGGCCGTAGCGCTGCGAGACCTCACCGAGCGCACGCAGCTGGGCGACGTCCACCGACCCGCCGTCGAGGCGCACGCGCATCATGAAGTACTCGTCGTCGAGCTCCTCGAGCTCCTCGGGCTCCAGCGCCGCGGTGCGGCCGCCGTCGATCCCGGGCCTGCGCTGGGTGTAGAGCCCCATCCAGCGGAACCGTCCGCGCAGGTCGGCGGGGTCGATCGAGTCGAAGCCGCGCTTGGCGTAGACGTTCTCGATCCGCGCGCGCACGTTCAGCGGGTTGTCGTCGCGCTTGCTGCGCTCGTTGGGGTTCAGCGGTTCGCGGTGGCCGAGCTTCCACTGCCCCTGGCCCTTCGGGCGGCGGGGTGCGGTCTTCGAGGGCGCCATGTGGTGGGTGCTCCGATGTCGGGCGGATCGGGCACACCCCGGCCCGGGACAGGGCACGGAGCGGCCCGGGGCGGTTCGGGAGGGGGCCGTCGGGTCAGCGACGACGACAGAGCGCGCTACGGGTCCGGTTCAGGTCCACGTGGCGACGCGCCACGAGGCGGAGACGGAGTGCGGGCACGGATACAGGGTGCCACGGTGTCCGGACCTGCCACAAAGTGATGTTCGCATCCTGGGAGAGGTGGGCGGATAGGTCCGGACGTTCGCCGCGCGGTGTCCGGTCCGCCCGGAATCCCCGGGTCACGGGCGCGGTGGAACCCATCGTCCACCGCGGGGACCCCGGATGCCACCCCCGTCGTGACCGGCCCGTCCGCGCGCCCCGGACCTGCCGGGGAGCGGTCCGGGCCCGAGGTGCGCCCGGCACCGACCGGCCCGGCGGTGGCACACTCGCCGGACGTGACCTCCGTGCCGCCGGCCTTCGGGCTCTACGTCCACGTGCCGTTCTGCGCGACCCGCTGCGGCTACTGCGACTTCAACACCTACACCGCCTCCGAGCTCGCGGGCGACGCCGCGTCCCCGGACGGCTGGCTCGCCGCCGCCCGCACCGAGATCGCGCTCGCCGCCCGCACGGTGGGGGACCGCACCGTGGAGACGGTGTTCGTCGGCGGCGGCACCCCGTCGCTGATCGGCGCCGACCGGCTCGTCGCGATGCTCGACGCGGTCCGCGAGCACCTCCCGCTCGCCGACGACGCCGAGGTCACCACCGAGTCCAACCCCGAGTCGGTCTCGCCGGAGTTCTTCGACCGGCTCCGGGCCGGCGGGTTCACCCGCATCTCGCTGGGCATGCAGTCCGCCGCCCCGCACGTGCTCGCCGTACTGGACCGCACGCACACCCCGGGGCGCGCCGTCGCCGCCGCCCGGGAGGCCCGGGCCGCCGGGTTCGGCCACGTCAACCTGGACCTGATCTACGCCACCCCCGGCGAGACCGACGACGACCTGCGCGCCTCCGCCGACGCCGTCCTCGACGCGGGGGTGGACCACGTCTCGGCCTACGCGCTGATCGTCGAGGACGGCACCGCGCTGGCCCGCCGGGTCCGCCGCGGGGAGCTGCCCGCCCCCGACGACGACGTCGCCGCCGCCCGCTACGAGCTGCTCGACGCGCGGCTGCGCGACGCCGGGCTGTCCTGGTACGAGGTGTCGAACTGGTCGCTGCCCGGCGCCGAGTGCCGGCACAACCTGGGCTACTGGCGCGACGGCGACTGGTGGGGGATCGGGCCCGGCGCCCACTCCCACCTGGCCGGGACGCGCTGGTGGAACGTCAAGCACCCGGCGCGCTGGGCCGGCGCGCTCGCCGCGGGGGAGACCCCCGAGGGCGGGCGCGAGGAGCTCACCGCGGACGAGCGGCACACCGAGCGGGTCATGCTGCGGCTGCGCCTCGCCGAGGGCATGGCCCTGACCCTGCTGCACGACGGCGGTCGCGCGGCCGCCGCCCGCGCCGTCGCCGAGGGGCTGCTGGACCCGGCGGCGCACGCCGCGGGCCGCGCGGTGCTGACCGACCGCGGACGGCTGCTGGCCGACCGGGTCGTCACCGACCTGCTGATCGCCGACGACGCCCCGGCGGCCGGCACCCCGGCGGGGGCCCGGTGAGCCCGCGCCGCCGGGCGCTGCTGGTCGTCGTCGCCCTGCTGGTGGCGGTGGGCGTGGTGGCCGCGGTCGTCGCGGCCCTGCCCGAGGGGTCCCGCGGCGCGGGCGGGCCCGTCGCCCAGGACCGGCCGGGCCCGGTCCTGCTCGTCCCCGGCTACGGCGGCGACCGCACCGGCCTGGAGGTCCTCGCCGGGGCCCTGCGCGCCCAGGGCCGCGACGCCCGCGTCCTGGCCCTCGACGGCGACGGCACCGGCGACCTCGACCGGCAGGTGGCGGTGCTGGACCGCGCGGTCACCGTCGCCACCGACGGCGGGGCCCCGTCGGTCGACGTCGTCGGCTACTCCGCGGGCGGCGTCGTCGCGGGGCTGTGGGCGATCCGCGACAACGGCCCGGCCCGGGCCCGGCGGATCGTGTCGATCGGCTCCCCGCTGGCCGGGACGACGGTGGCCGGCTCCGCCGCGGCCGTCGCCCCGGAGGCGTGCCCGCAGGCCTGCCGTCAGCTCGCCCCGGGGTCGGCGCTGCTGGGCGAGCTCGCCGGGGCCGGGGCGGCGGTGCCCTGGCTGTCGGTGTGGACCGACCGCGACCAGGTCGTCACCCCGCCCACCTCGGCCCGCCTCGACGGTGCGGTCAACGTGGAGCTGCAGCAGCTGTGCCCGGGCTCGACCGTGGGCCACGGCGGCCTGCCCGCCGACGACGCCGTGATCGGCCTGGTCGTCCGTGCCCTGTCCACCGCACCGATCGACGAGGCCCCGGCCGCCTGCGGCACCCTGCGCGCCGCGGGCTGAGGCGGGCCGGCGCGGCGGGCACTCAGCTCGCGATGTCCTTGGTCGCCAGGTTCGCCCACGCCGCCCCGACGGCGACGGCGACCCAGCCCGCCTGCACCCACGCCCCGGTGCGGGCGGCGTCGTAGAGGACCGGGTCGCGGTAGAGGTCGATCCAGGCCAGCCAGTGCGCCGTCGGCAGGAACTCGACGAAGGCGGCCGAGGCGTCGAGGGCCTGCAGCGACGCGCTGGTCACCACGACCGCGAGCACCGCCAGCGCCGCCGCCAGCGGCGAGTCGGTCAGGGTGGAGAAGAAGATCCCCAGCGCGCCCAGGGTGAGCATGCACAGCGCCAGGTAGGCCACGGTCAGCCCGGTCCGGGTCGCCAGGTCCACCGGTTCGATCACCGTCCCGGACAGCGACGCGACCGAGCCGGGCCCGGCGTCGACCGGGGGCAGGGTGAGGCCACCGGTGGCGGTGGTGGTGCCGGTGCCGAACACCGCGATCCCCACCGCGTAGGACGTCAGCACCACCAGTGTCACCGCGGTGACCACGAAGAACGCCACCGACACCAGCTTCGCCACCAGCAGCCGCAGCCGCCCGACCGGCCGGATCAGCAGGTAGCGCAGGGTCCCCGCGGCGGCCTCCCCGGCGACGGTGTCCCCGGCGACCACCGCCACGGTGATCGGCAGCAGGATCGGCAGCACCAGCGCCAGCGCGAACGCCGGGAAGATCTGCCCGTTCGTCGCGACCGCGGACAGGAACGCGGGCCCCTGCCCGGGCGGCGGGAGGATCCCGGTGGCCGACACGACCACCGCGACGAGCGCCGGCAGCGCGCACAGCAGCAGCCAGCACAGCCACACCCGGGTGCGGCGCAGCAGCAGCGCCAGCTCGACGAGGATCACCGCGCCACCCCCGGCCCGGCCGTCGCCACCCGGTCCGAGCCGTCACCGGTCCGTTCCAGCACCACCTGTTCCAGGGTGCGACGCTCCGGTTCCAGCGACGCCACCGGCACCCCGGCCCGCACCAGGTGCGCGTTGAGGTCGACGGGGTCGACGGCGCGGACCACGAGCCGGTCGCCGTCGGCGGACTCCAGCGCCCGGCCGAGCACCCGCGCCGCGGCCGCCGGGGCCGGGGTGCGGACGACGACCCGGCCGGTCGGTGCCCGCAGCTCGTCGAGGTCCTGGGTGAGCACGAGGTGCCCGGCGTCCATCACCCCGACCCGGGTGCACAGCGTCTCCACCTCGGCGAGCAGGTGGCTGGACAGCACCACGGTCGTACCCCGTTCGTTCAGCGCGGTCAGCAGGGCGCGCATCTCGCCGATGCCCCGCGGGTCCAGGCCGTTGGTCGGTTCGTCGAGCAGCAGCAGCTCCGGGGAGCGCAGCAGCGCCGAGGCGATGCCCAGGCGCTGGCGCATCCCCAGCGAGTAGGCCCGCACCGGGCGGCGGTCGACCCCGCCCAGGCCGACCTGTTCCAGGGCCTCCTGCACGCGTCGTCGCCGGTCGGCGGGCCGGTGCAGCGGGCCGCCCACCGAGCCCGCCGCGTCGAGCAGGGTCAGGTTCGCCCGGCCCGACAGCCCCGGCCAGGCGGCGGGGGACTCGACCAGCGCACCGACCCGCGGCAGCACCGTGCGGGCGGCCCGCGGCATCGGCGAGCCCAGCACCTCGATCGACCCCGAGGTGGCGTGCACCAGCCCGAGCAGCATCCGCACCAGCGTCGTCTTGCCGGAGCCGTTCGGGCCCAGCAGCCCGAACCGGGAGCCGGCGGGCACCGCCAGGTCGACGCCGTCGACGGCGGTGACCCGGCCGAACCGCTTGGTCAGGGCGTGCGTCGCGAGCACCGGGTCGTTCACCGGCGGGACTCCATCAGCTCGACGGCGGCGGACTCCAGCACACCGGGCCGCACCGTCCCGGCCAGCAGCACCCCGCGCCGTCGCCGACGGGCGACGACCAGGCTGAGCAGCGGCGTCGCCACCCGGGCGGCCGAGCCGCCGGGCAGGCCCGGCACGTCCACCCCGCCCGCGGCGGCCGAGCCGCGCACGATCCCGTCGACGACCTCCGGCCCGGCCGGGACCAGCACGAACCGGCCGACCCCCGTGCCGTAGACACCGACCCCGGGCAGCAGCTCGGCGGCCGGGACGTCCCCGGACACCGGCAGCTCCACCCGGTCCCGGCCGGCCAGCCGGTCCGGCGGGGGCACCGCGCCGACCCCGCGCAGCGAGCCGGTCAGGTCGTCGGGACGGGCCCGCACCCGCTCCGCCGACGACGGCGGCGCCGGGACCAGCGCCGCGGCCTGTGGCGCGGCGGTGTCCAGCGCCTCGAACGCCGTCTCCAGCAGCGGGCCCGCACCGTCCCGGGCGGCGATCTCGACCGCGACCGGGAGGGCGCCGTCGCCGACGGGGACCGACCAGACGTCGATCCGCCCGGCCAGGCTGTCCGGGTCGGCCGGGGTCACCCGCAGCCCGGCCGCGGCCAGCCCGGCCACCCGCCGTGCCGGCAGCGCCGTCACCGGGTCGTCGGGGGTCGCGCCGAGCAGCCGGCGGGCCAGGTCGGCCGGGGCGAGGTCCGAGGCCCGCGGGAACCGCACCGGGGCGAGCGGGGAGACCGTGGTCAGCCGGTTCGCGCCGTAGTCCCAGATCCGCTCGACCTGTCCGTCGCGGTAGGTGTCGACCTCGCCGACCGGGGTCAGCTCGTCGACCCGCCAGCGGCCCGCGTCGGCGACCTGCACGCGGATCCGGGTGGTCGTGGACAGCAGCCGGGCCGCGGACCCGATCGGCGCGACGGTGGGCAGCCCGAGCCGGCCGGTCGCCGTCGCCAGGCCGGAGTGGGGGACGACACCCGCCAGGATCCGGGCCCGCAGCGCGACCGGGTCCGAGGTCCCGGCGACGTCGCCGACGGGGAGCCAGCGGTCGGTCGTGCCCACCGCGACCAGGGCGACGGCACCGGCACCGACGAGCAGGGAGCGCCGGCCGAAGCGGCGTGCGGACATCACCCCACCCACCGTGCCACGCCGCGTGCCCCGGCCGCGCGGCCACGACGGCGCCTAGGATGGACGGGGCACACCGGGGGAGGTGCGAGGAGATGAACGCCGACGAGCGGCGGTTCGCCGTGTTGCGGGCCATCGTGGCCGACTACGTGTCGACGCAGGAGCCCGTGGGCTCGAAGGCCATCGTCGACCGGCACAACCTCGGGGTGTCGAGCGCGACGGTGCGCAACGACATGGCCGTCCTCGAGGAGGACGGCCTGATCGCGCAGCCGCACACCAGCGCGGGCCGGATCCCCACCGACAAGGGCTACCGGCAGTTCGTCGACCGGATCTCGCAGGTCAAGCCGCTGTCGTCGGCCGAGAAGCGGGCCGTGCAGACGTTCCTGGACGGCGCGGTCGACCTCGACGACGTGCTGCGCCGCTCGGTGCGGCTGCTCGCGCAGCTGACCCGCCAGGTCGCCGTCGTGCAGTACCCGACGCTCACCCGTTCCACGGTCCGCCACCTGGAGGTCGTGCAGCTGACCCCGGCCCGGCTGATGCTGGTGCTGATCACCGACTCCGGGCGCGTCGACCAGCGCGTCGTCGACCTGGGGGACGTGCTCGCCGACACCGACGTCGCCCGGCTGCGCGAGATGTTGGGCAACGCCCTCAACGGCCGCAAGCTCGCCGAGGCCTCCGCGGCCGTCGCCGAGCTGCCCGACACCGCGCCGGAGGACCTGCGCACCCCGCTGCTGCACCTCGCGACGGTGCTCATCGAGACCCTCGTCGAGCACCCCGAGGAGCGGATGGTGCTGGGCGGCACGGCGAACCTGACCCGCAGCCACGCCGACTTCCCCGGCTCGCTGCGCCAGGTCCTGGAGGCCCTGGAGGAGCAGGTCGTGGTCATGCGGCTGCTCGCGGCCTCGCAGGACTCCGGGCTGGTCACGGTCCGGATCGGCGAGGAGAACGAGGCCGAGGACCTGCGCACCGCGTCCGTGGTCACGGTGGGGTACGGATCGGGTACCCCGCTGGGCGGGATGGGCGTCGTCGGACCGACCCGGATGGACTACCCGGGCACGATCTCGGCGGTGCATGCGGTCGCCCGGTACGTGGGTGAGATCCTGACCGGTCGGTAGACCTTTCATCGTTGTTGTACGTACTTCATTGAGGAAAAGAGCCAGGTGGCACGCGACTACTACGGGATCCTGGGCGTCGAGCGCGGCGCCGACGCCTCGGAGATCAAGCGGGCGTACCGCAAGCTCGCCCGTGAGCTGCACCCGGACGTCAACCCCGACCCCGCGGCACAGGAGCGGTTCCGGGAGGTCAGCGCCGCCTACGAGGTGCTGACCGACCCCGAGAAGCGCCGGGTCGTCGACCTCGGCGGCGACCCCCTCGACGCCCGCGGCGGGGGTGGCGGCGGCGGTGACCCGTTCGCCGGGTTCGGCGGGTTCAGCGACATCATGGACGCGTTCTTCGGCGGCACCGCCGGCGGCGGACGCGGGCGCGGCCCGCGCAGCCGGGTCCAGCCCGGCGCCGACGCGCTGATCCGGATGGAGCTGACGCTGGAGGACTGCGCCGCCGGTGTGCAGCGCGACCTCGCCGTCGACACCGCGGTCCTGTGCACCCAGTGCCAGGGCTCCGGCTGCGCCGAGGGCACCCACCCCACCGCCTGCGACACCTGCGGCGGCTCCGGGGAGATCCAGAGCGTGCAGCGCTCGTTCCTCGGGCAGGTCGTCACCGCACGGCCCTGCCCGACCTGCCGCGGCTTCGGCGAGGTCATCCCCGACCCCTGCCGCCAGTGCGCGGGCGACGGCCGGGTCCGGTCGCGGCGCACCGTCGCCGTCAAGATCCCGGCGGGCGTCGCCGAGGGCATGCGGGTGCGCCTGTCCGGGCAGGGCGAGGTCGGCTCCGGCGGCGGTCCCGCCGGTGACCTCTACGTCGAGGTGGAGGAGGCGCCGCACGAGCTGTTCACCCGCGACGGCGCCGACCTGCACTGCACGCTCCCGCTGCCGATGACCGCGGCCGCGCTCGGCACCACGCTGCCGTTGCCGCTGCTCGACGGCTCGGTCGCCGAGATCGACGTCGAGGCGGGCACCCAGCACGGCACGGTCCGCACGCTGCGCGGCAAGGGCATGCCCCGGCTGCGCTCCACCGGGCGCATCGACGGCCACGGCGACCTCCTCGTGCACGTCGAGGTGGCGGTGCCGACCCGGCTGGACAAGGAGCAGACCGACCTGCTGCGCCGGCTCGCCGAGCTGCGCGGTGAGGAGCAGCCGGACCTGATCGGCGGCTCCCGCAACGGGCACGGCCTGTTCTCCAAGCTGCGCGACAGCTGGACCGGACGCTGACCCGGTGACGACGGCGCCGCTGTTCCTGGTCGACGACGTCGCGTCCCTCCCGGGCCCGGGCTCCGACACGGTGCTCGACGGCCCGGAGGGGCGCCACGCCGCGACCGTGCGACGGCTGCGCCCCGGCGAGGCGCTGGTGCTGTCCGACGGCCGGGGCGGGCTCGCCCGCGCCGAGGTCGTCGATGTCGCCGGGCGGGACGCGCTGACCGTGCGGCTGCACGAGGTGACCCGGGTGCCCGCACCCGCGGTCCGCGTCGTCGTCGCGCAGGCGCTGGTCAAGGGCGACCGCGGCGAGCTCGCCGTGGAGACCGCCACCGAGGCCGGCGCCGACGGGTTCGTCCCCTGGAAGGCGGCCCGCTGCGTCACCCGCTGGGACGACGGCCCGCGCGGCGCGAAGGCCCTCGAACGCTGGCGGTCCACCGTCCGCGAGGCCGCCAAGCAGGCCCGCCGCCCGTGGCAGCCCGACGTCGCCGACCCGGTGACCACCGCGCAGCTCGCCGCCCGGGTCGGTGCCGCCGACACCGCGCTGGTGCTGCACGAGTCCGCGGGCGAGGACCTCGCCTCGGTCACGCTGCCCGCGGCGGGGGAGGTGCTGCTCGCCGTCGGACCGGAGGGCGGCGTCGACGACGCCGAGCTCGACCGCCTCGCCGAGGCCGGCGCCGTCCCGGTCCGGATGGGGCCGGAGGTGCTGCGGGCCTCCACCGCGGCCTGCGTCGCGCTCGGCGCGCTCGCCGTGCGCACCGGCCGCTGGGCCCGCTGAGCCGTCCGGTCGCGTCACCGCCACCCGCGGACGCCGGTCACGATCCGGCGAACCGGTCGTCGGGGACGGGGCGCGGGTGTCATCATCCGCCGCGTGAGTGACCACGCTCCCCGGATCGGACGCCGCGCGCTGCTGGCCGGCCTCGCCGCCGCCCCGCTGCTCGGCGCCTGCGGCAACGACGCCCCCGCGGCCCCGCGGCGGCCCCCGCGCGACGAGACCGCCCCGCGGACCGAGCGGATGGCCTACGGCGGCCAGCCCGACCAGTTCGGCGAGCTGACCTTCCCGGCGAGCCGGGACCTGCCCCGCGGCGCCGTCATCGTCGTGCACGGCGGGTTCTGGCGGGCCGGCACCGACCTCACGATCATGCGCCCGGTCGTCGACGCGCTGGTCGCGGCGAACTTCGCGGTCTGGAACATCGAGTACCGGAAGGTGGACGCCGGCGGTGGCTGGCCCTCCACCTTCGACGACGTCGCGATGGCCGCCGACCACCTCGCCACCCTGCGCTCCACCCGGCTCGACCTGCGCCGGCTCGTCGTGCTCGGGCACTCGGCGGGCGGGCACCTCGCGGGCTGGCTGGCGATGCGCGCGAAGCTCGCCCCCGGCGACCCGGGCGCGACGCCCGTGGTCCGCCCGGCCGGGGTGGTCTCGCTGGCCGGGGTGCTCGACCTGGCCGGCGGGATGCTGCTCGGCGACGGCGCCGTCGCCGACCTCGTCGCGGCGACCCCGGGCGCCGACCCGGCCCGCTTCCGGGCGACCAGCCCGCTGGAGGCCGTCCCGCTCGGGGTGCCGTCGGTGTGCGTGCACGGCACCGCCGACGAGGTGGTCCCGCTCTCCCAGAGCGAGGACTTCGTCGCCGCGGCGACGGCCGCCGGGGACCGGTCGGAGCTCGTGCGGGTCGAGGGCGCGAACCACCTGCAGCTCATCGACGTCGCCCACCCCGGCTGGGCCGCCGCGCTGCAGGCCGTGGAACGGCTGAGCACCCCCGCCTGATCCGCGGGGAGAATCCGCGGGTGCCGTCGGCGGTCCGACCGGTACGATCGGCGCAGTCCGGCGACCCGACGTACGAGGCAGGCGAACACACTCTTGACCGGCACCGAACCCGGCTCCACCCCCCGGACCGACCTGCGGTCCACCGCGGCACCGGGCGGGACCGTCCGGTCGAGGATGGCCGTGCCGGACACCGCCCTGCTGTCCCTGCTCGGCTCGCGCGACGAGAGCCTGCGCGCCGCCGAGGAGGAGCTGACCGCCGACGTCCACGTCCGCGGCAACGAGCTGACCCTGTCCGGGGACCCGGGCGACGTCGCGTTCGCCGAGCGGGTCTTCACCGAGCTGATCACCCTGGCCGAGCGCGGCCAGCTGGTCGGCGCGGACACCGTGCGCCGCACCGTGCAGATGCTCTCGGCGGAGAACACCGCCGACGAGCGCCTGGGCGAGTCCCCGGCCGAGGTGCTGAGCCTGGACATCCTGTCCCGGCGCGGGAAGACCATCCGGCCCAAGACGCTCAACCAGAAGCGCTACGTCGACGCCATCGACGCGTTCACGATCGTCTTCGGCATCGGCCCGGCCGGTACCGGCAAGACCTACCTGGCGATGGCCAAGGCCGTGCAGGCGCTGCAGGCCAAGCAGGTCAACCGGATCATCCTGACCCGGCCCGCGGTCGAGGCGGGGGAGCGGCTGGGCTACCTGCCCGGCACGCTGTTCGAGAAGATCGACCCGTACCTGCGCCCGCTCTACGACGCGCTGCACGACATGCTCGACCCCGAGTCCATCCCGAAGCTGATGGCCGCCGGGACGATCGAGGTCGCGCCGCTGGCGTACATGCGCGGCCGGACCCTGAACGACGCGTTCATCATCCTCGACGAGGCGCAGAACACCACGCCCGAGCAGATGAAGATGTTCCTCACCCGGCTCGGCTTCGGCTCGCGGATCGTGGTGACCGGCGACATCACCCAGGTCGACCTCCCGGGCAACGCCCGGTCCGGCCTGGCCGTCGTGCAGGACATCCTCGACGGCGTCGACGACGTGCACTTCTCCCGGCTCGAGAGCGCCGACGTGGTCCGGCACCGCCTGGTGTCCGACATCGTCGACGCCTACGCCCGGTTCGACGCGTCCGAGCACCGCACGGCCGCCGTCGGCAACGGCGCACCCCGCAACGGCCCCGCGCGGCGTCCCGACCGGCGGCGGTGACCGGGGGGCGGGTGGCACCGGGACCGTCGGTACGGCCGTCTAGGCTGCCCCCTACATCCGTATCGGCGAGCAGGGGCAGGGCAGCGGCGGCGTGAGCATCGAGGTCGTCAACGAGTCCGGGATCACGGTCGACGAGGCGCAGATCGTGTCGGTCGCCCGGTACGCGCTGGACGCGATGAAGGTGAGCCCGTCCGCCGAGCTGGCGATCACCGCCGTCGGGCTGGACGCGATGGAGGAGCTGCACGTCCGCTGGATGGACGAGCCCGGCCCCACCGACGTCATGGCGTTCCCCATGGACTCCCTCGCCGAGGACACCCGGCGCCCCGACGCGCCGGACCTGGGCCCCGCCCTGCTCGGCGACGTCGTGCTCTGCCCGGCCTTCGCCCGGGACCAGGCGCGCAAGGCCGGGCACACCCTGGCCGACGAGCTGCACCTGCTGACCGTGCACGGCATCCTGCACCTGCTGGGGTACGACCACCTCGAGCCCGAGGACGAGCGCGAGATGTTCGCGCTGCAGAACCGGCTGCTGGTCCGCTGGCGGGAGGACCGGGCCCGCGAGCGCGCCCGGGACGCCCAGAAGCGCAGCGACGACCGCCTGCTCGGTGCCGCCGGCTTCGAGGACGAGTCCGGCCGGTGACCGGAAGACCCACGACCACGTTCTCCGAGGAGCAGAAGTGACCACCGTCTGGCTGATCGTCGCGACGGTCCTGCTCGTGCTGCTGGCCGGGGTGTTCGCCGCCGCGGACTCGGCCCTCATGTCGATCTCGCGCGCCCGGGTGGACGCCGTGGTGCGCGCCGGCCGCGCCGGCGCGAAGGCGCTCGCCGCCGTCGTCGCGGACCGGCCGCGGCACGTCAACCTGCTGATGCTGCTGCGGGTCACCTGCGAGACGGTCGCGATCATCCTGCTGGCCCTCGCGCTCGCGCCGCTGTTCTCCGCCACCTGGATCGGGCTGCTGCTCACGGGCGTGCTCATGGTGCTCGCCAGCTACGTCCTGATCGGTGTCGGCCCGCGGACGCTGGGCCGCCAGCACCCGTACCGGATCGGGCTGCTGCTCGCGGGCCCGATCCGCGCGATCGGCGTCGTGCTGTCCCCGCTGGCCAAGCTGCTGATCCTGCTGGGCAACGCGATCACCCCGGGCCCCGGTTTCCGCGACGGCCCGTTCTCCACCGAGGTCGAGCTGCGCGAGCTCGTCGACATGGCCAGCAACCGCGGCGTGGTCGACGAGGGCGAGCGCAAGATGATCCACTCGGTGTTCGAGCTGGGGGAGACCCCGGTCCGCGACATCATGGTGCCGCGGCCGGACCTGATCTGGACCGAGCGCGACACCCCGGTGGAGAAGGTGCTGCGCCTGGCTCTCAAGAGCGGCTACTCGCGCATCCCGGTGCTCGGCGAGGGCGTGGACGACGTCATCGGCATCGCCTACCTCAAGGACCTGGTCCGGGCCCGCGAGGAGGCCCGGCGCGGCGAGCGGGAGGTCCCGCTGCTCGACATCCTGCGCCCCGCGGCCTTCGTGCCGGACTCCAAGCGCAGCGACGACCTCATGCGCGAGATGCAGCGCACCCGCAACCACATGGCCGTCGTCGTCGACGAGTACGGCGGCACGGCGGGCGTGGTGACGATCGAGGACATCCTGGAGGAGATCGTCGGCGAGATCACCGACGAGTACGACACCGAGGAGGTGCCCGAGGTCGCCGAGGCCTCCGACGGCGCCTTCCGGGTCTCCGCCCGGCTGCCCGCCGAGGACCTCGAGGAGCTGTTCGCCGGCCGGTTCCGCGGCACCCCGCGCGAGGACGAGCTGCACGAGGCGCTGGAGAACGCCGACGTCGACACCGTCGGCGGGCTGCTCGCCCAGCGGCTGGGCAAGGTGCCGCTGCCCGGCGCCACCGCCGAGCTGGACGGCCTGCTGCGGCTGCAGGGCGAGGGCGGCAAGGACGCCCGCGGCCGTGTCCGCATCACCTCGGTGCTGGTCAGCCCGCTGGAGCCGGCCGAGACCGAGGACACCGACCACGACGAGCCGCGCGGGGACACCCGGGAGTCCGACGTGCCCGACCACGTCGCGGGCGACCCCACCGAGCACGCCGGCGCCGACCGGCACTGACCTGGCCGTCCCCGGCCACGGGGAGCGACCGACGGACATGACCGTCCCGCCACGCGTGGGACGCGAGGAGGACCTGATGGCTGCCCGCACGACCATCCCCGCGGAGCGTGCCCGGTGACCGGGCTGCCCGCGACACCGCGCTACGACCTGGTCGTCGTCGGCGGTGGGATCGTCGGCCTGGCCACCGCGTACGCCGCCACCCGCAACGGGCTCAGCGTCGCCGTCGTCGAGCGTGAGCAGCGCCTGGCGAACCACCAGACCGGCAACAACTCCAACGTCGTGCACTCCGGGCTGTACTACGCGCCGGGCGGCTACAAGGCCCGCCTGGCCGTCGCCGGGTGTGCCGAGACCATCGCGTTCTGCCGCGAGCACGACCTGCCGCACCAGGTGTGCGGCAAGCTCGTCGTCGCGACCGAGCCCGAGGAGCTGCCCCGGCTCGACGAGCTGGCCCGCCGCGGCGACGCCAACGGCGTGGAGAACCACCGCCTCGACGAGCACGGCATCCGCACCTACGAGCCCGACGTCCGCGGTCTCGCCGCGCTGTGGGTGCCCTCGACCGGCATCACCGACTACCGGCTGGTCGCGGAGAAGCTGGGCGAGCTGGTGGAGAAGAACGGCGGCGAGGTCCACCTGGGCCGCACCGTCACCGGGTTCGCCCGCCGCCCGTCCGACGTCGTCGTGCGCACCACCCGCGGTGACCTGCTCGGCACCCGCGCGGTCGTCTGCGGCGGCCTGCGCTGCGACGAGCTCGCCCGCCTGGCCGGTGCCGACCCCGGCGTGCGGATCGTGCCGTTCCGCGGCGAGTACTCCGGCTTCTCCGAGCGGGCCGCCTCGCTGGTCCGCGGCCTGATCTACCCGGTGCCCGACCCGGCGTTCCCGTTCCTCGGGGTGCACGCCACCCGCGGCATCGACGGCACCGTCCACGCCGGCCCGAACGCCGTGCTCGCGATGGCCCGCGAGGGCTACGACTGGCGCACGGTCAGGCCGAAGGAGCTGCTGGGCACGTTGACCTACCCGGGCATGGTGAGGGTGGCGCGCACGCACTGGCGCTACGGCATCGGCGAGGTCCGCCGCTCGCTGTCGACGCGGGCGATGGTCCGCCAGATCCAGCGGATGCTGCCCGACGTCACCGCCTCCGACCTGCACCCGGCCGGCGCCGGGGTGCGGGCCCAGGCGGTGAAGGCCGACGGCACCCTGGTCGACGACTTCCTGTTCCTCGACCAGGCCGGCCCGGACGGCGCGGGCCGCCCCGGCTCGATCCTGCACGTGCTGAACGCACCCTCCCCGGCGGCGACGGCGGCCCTGTCGATCGGCCGCGAGATCCTCGACCGGCTGGGTGCGGCATGACCGGCGCACAGCCCGAGGGCTTCCGGTCCGGGTTCGCCTGCTTCGTCGGCAGGCCCAACGCCGGCAAGTCGACGCTGACCAACGCGCTGGTCGGGGAGAAGATCGCGATCACCTCCTCACGCCCGCAGACCACCCGGCACGCGATCCGCGGGATCGTGCACCGCCCGGACGCCCAGATCGTCCTGGTCGACACCCCGGGGCTGCACCGCCCACGGACCCTGCTCGGGTCGCGGCTCAACGACCTGGTGCGCGAGACCTGGTCCGAGGTCGACGTCGTCGGGTTCTGCGTGCCCGCCAACGAGAAGGTCGGCAAGGGCGACCGGTTCATCGCCGAGGAGCTGCGGCGGATCGCCGCGCACACCCCGGTGGTCGCCGTCGTCACCAAGACCGACACCGCCCGCCCCGAGCAGGTCGCCGAGCGGCTCACCGAGGTGTCGGCCCTGATGGAGTTCACCGAGGTCGTGCCGACCTCGGCGCGGTCGGGTTTCCAGGTGTCGCTGCTCTCGGACCTGCTGGTCGGGCTGCTGCCGGAGGGCCCGCAGCTCTATCCCGACGGCGACCTCACCGACGAGCCGACCGACGTGCTCGTCGCCGAGCTCGTGCGGGAGGCGGCGCTGGAGGGCGTGCGCGACGAGCTGCCGCACTCGATCGCCGTCGTCGTCGAGGAGACGATCGAGAAGAAGGACCTGCTGGAGATCTACGCGATCATCTACGTCGAGCGGTCCAGCCAGAAGGGCATCGTGATCGGCAAGGGCGGTGCCCGGCTCAAGCAGGTCGGCAGCGACGCCCGTCGCCAGATCGAGAAGCTGCTGGGCACCCGGGTGCACCTCGACCTGCACGTGAAGATCGCCGAGGACTGGCAGCGGGACCCGAAGCAGCTGCGCAAGCTGGGGTTCTGAGCAGGACCTAGACTGGGCGCGTGGCCCAGCTCTACCGCGACACCGGGATCGTGCTCCGGGTGCAGAAGCTGGGCGAGGCGGACCGGATCATCACGATGCTGACCCGCCAGCACGGCAAGATCCGGGTGGTCGCCAAGGGCGTGCGCCGCACCCGGTCCCGGTGGGGCGCCCGGCTGGAGCCGTTCAACCACGTCGACGTCCAGTGCTACACCGGCCGGACGCTGGACGTGGTCACCCAGGCCCAGACCGTCGACGCGTTCGCCCCGGCGATCGTCGCGGACTGGTCGGCGTACTCCTGCGGCTGCGCGATCCTGGAGACCGCGGACCGGCTGGTGTCCGAGGAGGGTGAGCCGAGCCTGCGGGTGTACCTGCTGCTGCTCGGCGCCACCCGGGCGCTGGCCGACGGCGCCCGTGAACCGGCCCTGGTGCTCGACGCGTTCCTGCTGCGGGCGATGAGCCACGCGGGGTGGGCGCCGTCGCTGTCGGAGTGCGCGCGCTGCGCGACCCCCGGCCCGCACCGGTCGTTCACCGTCGCCGGCGGCGGCATGGTGTGCCCGCGCTGCCGTCCGCCGGGCTCGGTGACCCCGGCGACCGAGACGGTGGCCCTGCTGTCCGCACTGCTGCACGGCGACTGGGACACCGCGGACGCCTCGGGCACCCCGACCCGGCGTGAGGCCAGCGGCCTGGTCGCGGCGCACCTGCAGTGGCACCTGGAGCGGCAGCTGCGCTCGCTGCCCCTGGTCGACCGCCGCGCCCGGGTCCGGCCCGCCGCCGTCGTCGCACCCGGGGTGCCGGGGCCCGCCCCGGAACCGCCGGACGGCGGAGCAGCGACACCCCCGGACGCTCTTCCCGGCTAGTCCGATCGGACTTTTGTCCCTGTGTGGGGTGCCGTGAGCGGCCCGTCCGCTTCGTCGAGCGGTTGACGTGCGGGCGCGCCGCCCGTCGCGGTGCCGCCGGTCGCGTCGCACGGGACTTCCGCCGACTCCACCGGGTGATCATCGCTTTCGACGGGCAACCGGTTCCGCCGTCTCGTTACGCTCCTGTGATCGAGGGGACCCCAGCCCCGTCGGAGAGGCAGTCGTGAACCGACCCCACACCCCGCCGCCGGACGACGACCACACCGGTCGCACCCACCGTCTCCCGGCCGCCACGCAGCGCATCCCGGTGCCGCCCACCCAGCAGTTCCCGGTCCGCACCGAGGCGATGCCGGAGTCCCCGCAGGACGGGCCGACCCGCGCGATGCGTCAGGTCCGGGCCCGCACCGAGGACGGCGCGTGGCCGGCCATCCCGATGCTGCCGGTGATCCGGCCCGACGAGTCCGAGCCGATGTCGGAGGCCGACCGGATCCGCGGGCACCGCGGGATGCGCCGGCTGCGCGAGACCATCGAGCGGCTGGAGGACCCGGCCGTGCCGGCCTGGCCGCAGCCCGACCACCGCGACTGAACCCGTCCGCCGTCCCCGACGTAAGGTCGGCGACGTGCCGTTCCAGCCTCCCGCACCGCACCCGTCCGGTGCCCGGCCCCCGGCGATCCCGCCGGAGCTGGTGCCGCGCCACGTCGCCCTCGTGATGGACGGCAACGGCCGCTGGGCCAACGCCCGCGGCCTGCCCCGCACGGAGGGCCACAAGCGGGGCGAGGCCTCGCTGATGGACGTCGCCCGCGGCTGCATCGACCTGGGCGTGCGCTGGCTGTCGGCGTACGCGTTCTCCACCGAGAACTGGCGGCGCAGCCCCGACGAGGTCCGGTTCCTGATGGGCTTCAACCGCGACGTGATCCGCCGCCGCGTCGACGAGATGGACGCGATGGGGGTCCGGGTCCGCTGGGCGGGCCGGCGCCCGCGGCTGTGGCGCTCGGTGATCAAGGAGCTGGAGATCGCCGAGGAGCGCACCCGCGGCAACGACGTGCTGAACCTGACCATGTGCGTCAACTACGGCGGCCGCGCCGAGATCGTCGACTCGGTGCGGCAGCTCGCCCGGCTCGCCGCGGAGGGCCGGATCAACCCCGACAAGATCGACGAGCGGATGCTGGCCCGGTACCTCGACGAGCCGGACATGCCCGACGTCGACCTGTTCGTGCGCTCCTCGGGGGAGCAGCGGACGTCGAACTTCCTGCTCTGGCAGAGCGCCTACGCCGAGATGGTCTTCCTGGACACGCTGTTCCCGGACTTCGACCGCCGCCACATCTGGCAGGCGATCGAGATCTACGCGCGCCGGGACCGGCGTTTCGGGGGAGCTTCCGAGCGTCGCGGAGCGGGCGCGAGCATCGACACGGCCGCCGCCGTCCCGAACGATGGAGTGACTCCGTGACCACCGATGTGATCTCCGGGATGCTCGCCACCGCCAAGGGTGCGCTGGAGCGGTTCCACGACGTCACCACCGACGACGACGGCGCGCTGACCTTCGCCCACGGCGGCGTGCTGTGCGTGGTGCAGGGCACCGAGCTGGAGGAGGGCCTGCCGGTCCTCAACCTGACCTGCGTCGTCGCGTGGGACCTGCCGGAGTCCGCGGACCCGGAGCACGACGTGCCGCGACGGGTCGGCCTCGGGGTGGGGGAGGGCCTGTTCGGCACGCCCCGGGTGGTGCGCGGCGAGCGCGGCTGGGACGTGACGCTGCGCTACGCCTTCCCCGCGGCCGGGCTGGGCGAGGGGCCGATGGGCACCCTGCTGATGCTGGTCGTGTCCTCGGCGTCGAGCATGCGCGCGGAGCTGGTCGGGAGCTGAGACCGCCCGGCCGGGGGCGCACCCCCGGCCGGACCCGTCACTCGCCGGTGTCGACGGCCGCGACGACGGCGTCGACCGAGGTGTAGTCCTCGGCCGGTGCCGAACGCAGGGCCTCGACCGTCGCGGCGTCGGCGCCGTTGCGCTCGGCGGTCCACGCCAGGTCGTCCTTGGAGGCGGGGAACTCGAGACCGTGCAGAGCGCTGCGGACGGCGTCGGCGGTCGTCGTACGGGATGTCATGGGGTCACCTCTCGTCGTGGACGTTCGGTGACCGGATAGCCGGTGTGCGGCCGTCCATGCACGGGACGGCCGCACGACGGTCAGCCCTCCCCGGCGGGGTCCGCCTCCCCGGCGTCGCTGAGGTGCACGATCGGCAGCGCCGCCAGCTGGCCCGCGGTCATCGCGTGCGCCACGCCCAGCACGTCGTTCTGGGCCTTGGTCATCCGCGCGTCCACCAGCCCGGACAGGCCGTAGGCGACCCGGCCGAGCAGCCGCACCGTGGTCTCGTCGACCTGGGGGCGCGGGGTGGAGACGACCGCGACACCGCGCGGGGCGCCGTCGTTGGACTGGGCGACGCCGATCTCGTAGGACTCACGCGGGTTGACGTGCCGCGACGCGTAGTGGTCGCGCAGCGTCGACATCATGTCGTGGAACCCGGTGACGTCACCCTCGAGCTCCAGGGTGGACAGGTCGTCCTTCGTGAGGGTCTTGGTGCGGCCGGAGAAGCAGCGCACGTAGCCGATCACCGCGCCGGTCCACAGTGCCTCGACCAGGGCCGGGTCGGCGGCCACCCGGACCGGGCCGGACTCCGGACCGCCGAGCGCGGTCACCAGGTGCTCGCAGCACTGCAGCACGTACTGCAGGTCGTCGAACACCGCCGCCAGCTGGGCAAGCTCGCCGGACTCCGGGACGTCGATCCGCCGTACCGTGCCCGGGGCGGGTTGCGTGTCGGTCATCTTTCAGACGCTATCCGGGGTGGCGACGGTCACGGTGTCTCCTTCTGAGACGGTCTGCTAGCTTCGGCGGCGAAGGTCACGAGTGCCAGCGCGAAGCCCCGGCTCGCTGGACGGCAACCCTCCTCCGCGGTGGGGTGCCCCGGGTGATGACCGGGCCGACGCGACACCCGCAGTCGGCAAGCGCGGATCCGTGCGCCACGCCGGGTCCCCGAGATCGGCCGGAGGCCCGATCATGACCCTCGCCCTGTCGCGTTCCGTCCAGCACGCGCTGCCCCGTGTCGTCGGCGCGGACCTCACCGTCCCGCTCGTCGACGGCGGGTGGGCCCGCTACTGCGACCTCGACTCCGCCGCGTCGGCGCCGGCGCTGGAGAGCGTCGCCGCGCACGTCGCGCAGGTGCTGCCCTACCACGGCAGCGTGCACCGCGGCGCCGGCTGGACCTCGAAGGTCTGCACCGCCCTGGTGGAGAACGCCCGCGCCGACGTCGCCCGGTTCGTCCGGGCCCGCGCCGACGACGTCGTGGTGTTCACCCGCAACACCACCGACGCGCTCGGCCTGCTCGCCCGCGCCGTGCCCGGCCCGGTGGTGACCCTCGACCTGGAGCACCACGCGACGCTGCTGGCCTGGCGGGGCGGTACCGGCGGCGCCGAGCACCGGGTCGTGCGGGCCGGTCGCAGCATCGCCGCGACCCTCGACGCGCTGCGGGCCGAGCTCGCCGCCCGTCCCGACGCCGCGCTGGTCGCGGTCACCGGTGCGTCCAACGTGACCGGCGAGCTCCTCCCGGTCGCCGAGATCGCCCGGATCGCGCACGCCGCAGGCGCCCGGCTGTGCGTCGACGCCGCGCAGCTCGCCCCGCACCGGCGCGTCGACCTGGCCGGGTGGGGCGCGGACTACGTCGCGCTGTCCGGGCACAAGCTCTACGCGCCCTACGGCGCCGGGGTCCTCGTCGGTCGCCGGGACTGGCTCGACGCCGCCGAGCCGCACGTCGCGGGCGGGGGAGCGGTCCGCTCGGTCGCCGTGGCCGGTGGGGAGACCGTCACCGAGTGGCTGCCCGCACCGCAGCGCCACGAGGGCGGCACCCCGAACGTGCTCGGCGCCGCTGCGCTGGGCGCGGCCTGCCGCACCCTCGAGGACCTGATCGACGACGCCGTGCCCGCCCACGAGCGCGAGCTCGCCGCCCGGCTGCGCGCGGGCCTGGCGACCGTCCCCGGCCTGCGGGTCCTGTCCTGCTTCGACGACGGGCCCGACGCCGACCGCACCGCGACCGTCTCGTTCACCCTCGGCGAGCTGCCCGCGGGCCTCGTCGCGGCGGCGCTGTCCGCCGAGTACGGCATCGGCGTCCGCGACGGGCGGTTCTGCGCGCACCCGCTGCTGGAGCGGCTCACCGGCGGCGGCGACGCGGTGCGCGCCTCGCTGGGCCTGCGCACCGGCCCCTCCGACGTCGACCGGCTGGTCGACGCGCTGACCGACCTGGCGCGGCGCGGTCCGGCCTGGACCTACGCCCTCGTCGACGGCCGGTGGGCGCCCACCCCGGACCCGCGCCCGGCCGACCCGTTCGCCCGGGACCGGGAGCTGCCCGCCGTCCCCGGCTGCGGGGACTGAGCCCGGGGCGTCAGCCCGCCGAGCAGCGGCCGCAGAGGCCGAAGATCTCCAGGGTGTGCGACACCTCGGTGAAGCCGTGCTTCTGCGCGACCGACTCGGTCCAGGACTCCACCGCGGGGCCCTCGATCTCGACGGCGGCGCCGCACCGGCGGCACACCAGGTGATGGTGGTGGTGCTCGGTCTCGCAGCGCCGGTAGACCGCCTCGCCGGACGCGACCCGCAGCACGTCGACCTCGCCGCCGTCGGCGAGGGTCTGCAGGGTCCGGTAGACCGTGGTCAGGCCGATGCCCTCACCGGCGCGCCGCAGCTCCTCGTGGATCTCCTGGGCGGACCGGAAGTCCTCCAGGCGGTCGAGCAGCGCGGTGACGGCGGCCCGCTGCCGGGTGGCGCGGATGCCGCGCGGCCCGGCGGTGGACCGCTGTGTGATCGTCGCCGCGGTCGTCCGGTCGGTCGTCTCCGTCACGTGTCCTCCTCGACGTGGGCGACGGCGTCCACCACGATGTGCGCCAGGTGGTCGTCCACCAGCGAGTACAGCACCTCACGGCCCTTCCGCTCGCCCTCGACCACCCCGGCGGCCTTGAGGACCCGCAGGTGCTGGCTGATCAGGGGCTGGGTGACCCCGAGCGCGTCCACCAGGTCGTGGACGCACCGGGAGTGTTCCAGCAGCTGCAGGACGATGGCGATCCGGACCGGTGCGGCGAGTGCCCGCAGCAGGTCGCCCGCGGCGGCGAGGGTGCGCGGGTCGCGGGTCGGGCCGGGCTCGGGCGCGGGGTGGTGGTCGTCGTCCGCACCCGGGCCGGCTCCCGGTGCGTGCGTGGTCTGGGCTGCGGCAGACATGTGGTGGACCCGTCCGTTCCCCGGAGGCGGCGGCCACACCCCCCGGCGCTGCTGTGCCGTGCCGGCCGCACCCGACATGGTAGGCGTGTTCGTTATCGTCGCGCCGTGCTGCTGGTCTGCCGCTTCCGCGTGTCCCCCTCCGAGGAGTCCGCGTTCACCACGCGCGCGGCCCGTGCCCTGGAGCTCCTGGCCGCCCGGCCGGGCTGCCGCGGGGGTGAGGCGGGCCGGGCGATCGAGGACGCCGGGCAGTGGGTCCTGACCGTCCGCTTCGACTCCGTCGACGCCTACCGGCGCGCCCTGGGGCCGTTCGAGGTCCGTGAGCACGTGCACCCGCTGCTGGCCGAGGCCGACACGACCACCGAGGCGACCTACGAGTCCCTGATCACGGTCACCCCCCCGCGCCACCCCCGTCCACCACCCCAGCCTGCTGAGCTGAACCCCCGACCTCGCACACCGTCCTGCGACCTCGCAGCCGCTGCAGAGCGTGCGAGGTCGCAGGAACGTGTGTGAGGTGCGGCGGAGGGGCCGGGTTGTCCACAGCGCGCGCTCGACGCCCGGCGCGAGCCGGGACCGTCCACAGCCGGACGGGTGACGGGCTTCCCGCGCTCCCGGTGCGCGGCGACGGTGGGGACATGGATCCCGACCCGCGACCGGCGCCCGGTTCGCCCGCCCCGGTGCTGCGCCGGGACCTGGTCGCGGCGGGCGTGGGCGACGACGAGCTCCGCAGGCTCCGGGCCTCGGGCCGGCTCGTCCGGCTGCGTCGCGGCGCCTACGTCGGAGCCGGTGACCTCGGACCGGTGGAACGACACCGGCAGACGGTGCGTGCGGCGGTCCGCACCCTGTCCCCGGACGCGGTGTTCAGCCACGTCTCGGCGGCCGCGATGCACGGGATCGGGCTGTGGCGGGTCCCGCTCGACCGGGTGGAGGTGACCAGGAACCGGCGCAGCGGTGCGCGGACGGCGCCGTCGGCGCGGTGCCACGCGGCGACGCTCGCCGCGGACGAGATCACCGTCGTCGACGGCGTCCCGGTGACGACGGTCCCGCGCACGGTCGTCGACCTGGCCCGCGCTCTGCCCTTCGTCGTGGCGGTCGCGGTCACCGACGCGGCGCTGCACGCCGGAGCCGTCACCGCCGACGAGCTCGCCGCCGCCGTGGCCCGGTCCGCGCGGCGTCCCGGCACCCCGGCCGCCCGCCGGGTGCTCGCCGCGGCCGACGGCGGTGCGGACGGCCCGGGGGAGACCCGCAGCAGGCTCCTCCTCCACTCCTGCGGCCTGCCCGCACCGGCCACCCAGCAGGAGCTGCGGGATCCGGCGGGACGGTTCCTCGGCCGGGTCGACTTCTGGTGGGAGCAGGCCCGGGTGGCGGGGGAGTTCGACGGGCGCATCAAGTACGGCCGGCGGCTCGACCCCGGTGGCGACCTCGAGGAGGTCCTGTGGCGGGAGAAGCTGCGGGAGGACGCGATCCGGGCCGAGGGCGTCGCGGTGGTGCGCTGGGTGTGGGCCGACCTGCACAGCGCGGCGTCGTTCGCCCCGACCGTCGCCCGCCTGCACCGCGCCCTGGACCGTGCCGCGTGAGCGCTCGACCTCGCAGACCGTTCTGCGACCTCGCAGCCTCTGCAGGGTGTGCGAGGTCGCAGGAACCTGTGCGAGGTCGGCCGGTCGGAGCCACCGCGGCGGGGCTGGGGGCGGGGCAGGGGGTGGGGATGCACGGCGGGTCGGTAACCTGGGACGCCCCGTATCCGGGGGACCTCCGAACCACCTTCTCTGGAGTACCGCCAGTGGCCAGCAAGCCCACCTCCGCCAAGATCGAGACCATCGTCGCGCTGACCAAGCGGCGCGGATTCGTCTTCGCCTCCGGTGAGATCTACGGCGGTACCCGGTCGGCGTGGGACTACGGGCCCCTCGGCGTCGAGCTGAAGGACAACATCAAGCGCCAGTGGTGGAAGACCATGGTGACCGGCCGCGACGACGTCGTCGGCCTGGACTCATCGGTCATCCTGCCGCGCCAGACCTGGGTCGCGTCGGGCCACGTCGGCACCTTCTCCGACCCGCTGGTCGAGTGCGAGTCCTGCCACAAGCGCTACCGCGCCGACCAGCTCGCCGAGGAGTTCGCCGAGCGCAAGGGCCGCGACCCGGAGCAGGCCGACCAGAACGACCTCTCCGAGGTCCCCTGCCCCAACTGCGGCACCCGCGGCCGGTTCACCGCGCCCCGCGAGTTCAACATGATGCTCAAGACCTTCCTCGGCCCGGTGGAGTCCGAGGAGGGGCTGCACTACCTGCGCCCGGAGACCGCGCAGGGCATCTTCGTGAACTTCCTGAACGTGCAGACGACCTCGCGCAAGAAGCCGCCGTTCGGCATCGGTCAGATCGGCAAGAGCTTCCGCAACGAGATCACCCCGGGCAACTTCATCTTCCGCACGCGCGAGTTCGAGCAGATGGAGATGGAGTACTTCGTCGAGCCCGGCAGCGACGAGGAGCTGCACCAGTACTGGATCGACGAGCGCACCCGCTGGTACACCGACCTGGGCATCTCCTCGGAGAACCTGCGGCACTACGAGCACGCCAAGGAGAAGCTCTCCCACTACTCGAAGCGCACCGTCGACATCGAGTACCGGTTCAACTTCACCGGCCAGGAGTGGGGCGAGCTCGAGGGCATCGCGAACCGCACCGACTTCGACCTCACGGCGCACTCGAACCACTCGGGCGTCGACCTGTCGTTCTACGACCAGGCCTCCGACACCCGGTACAAGCCGTACGTGATCGAGCCCGCCGCCGGCGTCGGCCGGTCGATGATGGCCTTCCTCATCGAGGCCTACAGCGAGGACGAGGCGCCGAACGCGAAGGGCGGCGTCGACAAGCGCGTCGTGCTGAAGCTCGACCGCAGGCTCGCCCCGGTCAAGGCCGCGGTGCTGCCGCTGTCGCGCAACGCGGACCTCTCGCCCAAGGCGAAGGACCTGGCCGCGCAGCTCCGGAAGAACTGGAACGTCGACTTCGACGACGCCGGCGCCATCGGCCGCCGGTACCGCCGCCAGGACGAGATCGGCACCCCGTTCTGCATCACGGTCGACTTCGACACCCTCACCGACCAGGCGGTGACGATCCGCGAGCGCGACTCGATGGCGCAGGAGCGGGTCGCCCTGGACCAGGTCGAGACCTACCTGGCGACGCGCCTGCTCGGCTGCTGAGCAGGCTCCGGACCGACGAACGCCCCCGCCCGGGATCCGGGCGGGGGCGTTCGTCGTGAGTGGGTCAGCGCCGGTAGGCCAGCAGCTGCACGCCCAGCTCGGACTCGGCGCGGCGCACCTCCTCCAGCTGCTCGGCGGTCAGCGCGGCGTAGGGCGACTCGGGCCGGTAGGCCACGAGCGGGCCGCCGATGCGGTCCTCGAGCTGCTTGAGCCTGGCCAGCGCCGTGTCGTCGAGATCGGCGGGACGCAGCGTCGGAGCGGTCATCACAACCTCCGTGGGTGATCGGGAGGCGACCCAGAGTAGGACCGCCCCGGACCGGGCGCAGCTCGGGTACCCGGTCCGGGGTCGCTCCTACACCGGCTCGGGGAGGAGCCGTTCCACCAGGTCGGAGAGGGTGACGATGCCGACCGGGCGGTCGTCGGACTCCACCAGCGCTAGGTGCGCACGCTGCTCACGCATCGTGTTCACCGCAGTGTGGTACTGCGTGTCCGCCGACAGGGTGAGCACCGGGCGCATCAGGTCCCGGGCCCGGGTCCCCGGGGCCCGCGTCAGGGTGTCGCGGACGTGCACGTACCCGATCGGGGTGTCGCCGTCGCGGACGACCAGCCGGAGGTGACCGGTCCGGCGACAGGTCGCCTGGATGGCGGCGACGTCGTCGTCCGCGGCGACCCCGGAGGGCTCCCGCGCGAGCTCGCCGAGCGGGGTCCGCTCCAGCTCCAGCGCCGTGACCAGCTGGTCACGGCGCCCCTGGTCCAGGGTGCCGGTCTTCGCCGAGTGGTCGACCAGCTGGCGCAGGTCGTCGGCGTTGCGGCCCGAGGCCATCTCGTCCACCGGCTGGACCCCGCACAGCCGCAGGCAGCGGTTGGCGGCACCGTTGAGCAGGAGCAGCACCGGCCGGGCCACCACCATGAACCCGCGCATCGGGATCGCCAGCATGATCGCCGAGCGCTCCGGGTGCGAGATCGCCCAGGACTTCGGCGCCATCTCCCCGACGACCAGGTGCAGGAACGTCACCACGATCAGCGAGATGACGAACGACGCCACCCCGGCGACCCCGGCGGGGATGCCCCAGCCCTCCAGGACCGGGCGCAGCGCGTAGTCCACGGCCGGCTTGCTGATGGCGCCCAGTCCCAGCACGCACAGCGTGATGCCGAGCTGGGACCCGGCGAGCAGCACGGAGATGTCCTTGGAGCTGCGCAGGGCGGCCCGGGCGGCGGCCGAGGTCTGTGCGGCCTCCTCCAGCCGGTAGTTGCGAGCCGCGATCAGGGCGAACTCGATCGCGACGAAGAAGGCGCTCGCCCCGATCAGGACGATGGTCGCGATGATCTGAAAGGCACTCATGCCCGCACCTCCCGCTCGTCGCTGTCCTGCTCGGAACCGGCGGTCACCGGTCCGGTCCACTCCAGGCGGACCGCCGACGGGACCCGCCGGTCGACCTCCTGCACCACCAGGCGCAGGGCGCGGTCCTCGTCGTCCGGGCTCTCGGCAGGGATCGTCACGACGACGGCGTCGCCGGCGTCCGGCAGTCGCTGCAGCTCGGCCATCACCAGACCGCCGACGGTCTGGTAGTCGCCCTCGGGCAGCTCGGCGTCGATCAGCCTGCCGACCTCGTCGACGTGCCGGTCACCCGGCACGACCCAGCCGTCGTCGGACCGCAGTGCCTGGTCCGTCCCGGCCTGGTCGTGCTCGTCGGTGATCTCACCGACGAGCTCCTCGGCGACGTCCTCGACGGTGATGACACCGGCGAGGCCGCCGTACTCGTCGAGCACGCAGGCGAGCTCCTCGTCGTCGGCACGCAGCTGGGCCAGCACCTGCGGCAGCGGCAGGGACGAGGGCACCAGCACCGGGGCCCGCATCAGGTCCGACACCAGCACCTGGTCGAACGGCCGGTCGTCGCGGTCGGCGAGGGCCAGCACGTCCTTCAGGCAGACCACGCCCACCAGCTCCAGCGCGTTCTCGGTGTCCGTCGCCTCGGCGGGCGGCCCGAGCACCGGGTACCGCGAGTGCTGGACGGCCATCTGGCCGACCAGGCTCTCGACGGTCGCGTCGGCGCGGACCCACGACACCCGCGGCCGCGGGATCATCGCGGCCCGCGCGGTGCGGTCGCCGAAGTCGACGGCGCGGTCCAGCAGCACCGCGAGCTCCGGGTTGAGGTCACCCGAGTCCTTCGAGTCGTCGATGATCGCCTCGAGGTCGCGCGGGGTGGCCGAGTGCTCGACGTCGTGCACCGGCTCGATCCGCAGTGCGCGCAGCAGCAGGTTCGAGGCCGCGTCGAAGATCCGGATGATCCACCCGAACAGCGCCAGGTAGGTCTTGGTGGACAGCGCCAGCCAGCGGGCCACCGGCTCCGGCCGGGCGATCGCCAGGTTCTTCGGGAACAGCTCGCCGAACACCATCTGGACGACGGTGGCGAACAGCAGCGCGATCACGGTGCCGATCGCGACACCGACGCCGAGCGGGACGTCGACCAGGCCCAGCAGCTCACCGATGCCGTTACCGATCAGCGGCTCGGCGACGTAACCGACCAGCAGACCGGTGACGGTGATGCCGAGCTGGGCGCCCGACAGCATGAACGAGGTGCGACGGGTGATGTCGAGGGCACGGGACGCTCCGGTGTCGCCCTCGGCCGCACGGGCCTTGAGGCGGGAGCGGTCGACGGCCATGTAGCCGAACTCCTGGGCCACGAAGTAGCCGGTCAGGGCGGTGATCGCGAGGACCACCAGGATGCCCAGGAGGATGCCGAGGATCGTGCCGATCACCGGGAGGTCACCGCCCGGGTCTCGGGCCCGGCCGGGATGTGCACGGCGTGGGCGGGGACGAGGACGATGCGGGGTCGCCGGCCGTCACGGGGACGGTCGGCGCGCGGACTGCAGGTGGGGTCCATGACTCCTGACTCGCGATCTGATGGGTGTTCGACGCGTACAACGCGTGCCGGAATCGTACGGTTCCGGAACGCAGCCGTCGCGGTGGTCACCCTGTGATGGCCCGAACGGCGGTACCGGTGTTTGGTGCAACGCCGGAGCGGGTCATCCCCGTCCGTGATCACGTCTCGCCTGGAACAGGCCGGTCCGCCCTGGTTCGGGGCGGTGATGGGGACCGGGATCGTCGCGGTCGCGACCACCTCGTTCCCGGTGCCGGTGCCGGGCCTGCGCGTCGTGGGGACCGTGCTGTGGCTGCTCGCGGCGGCGTTGCTGGTGGCGCTGGGCGTGCTGGTCGTGCGGGCCGGGGCGGCGCGACGACGGCGTGGTGACCGTCCCGACCCGTCGGACCTGCCGTTCCTCGGTGCACCCGGCCTGGGGATGCTCACCGTCGGCGCGGGGGCGGTCGAGCTCGGTCCCGGCCTGCTCGGCGAGCCGGCCGCGGCCGCACTGAGCTGGACGTTGTGGTCGTCGGGCACCGTGGTGGTGCTGGTCGTCGCGGTGTGGGTGCCGTTCCGCTGGATCAGCAGGCCCGGATCGGCCACCGACCCGGCGCCCGCCTGGATCATGCCGGTGGTCGGGCCGATGGTCGCCGCCGCCGACGGCGCGCTGCTGATCGGACACATCCCGGGCCCGGCGGCGGCGTCGACGATGCTGCTGGTCTGCGTGGCCCTGTTCGGGCTGGGCGTGGTGTCGGCGCTGGCCCTGCTGCCACGGGTGCTGGCCCGGCTCGGCACGGCCGGGCTCGCCCTGGCCGACACCCCGACCGTCGTCATCGTGCTGGGGCCCTTCGGGCAGTCGGTGACGGCGGCGAACCTCCTCGCGGGACAGGCGCAGGGGCTGCTGCCCGAGCCGTTCGCCGGCGTCGCGATCGGCGCGGGACTGCTCTACGGCGCGCCCGCCTGGGGCTTCGCGGTTGGCTGGACGGTGCTGTCGGCGGTGCTGATCGGCCACGCCCTGCGCCGGGGGATGCCCTTCAGCGCCTCCTGGTGGGCGGTGACCTTCCCGTTCGGCACCCTGGTGACCGGCACGAACGCGCTCGCCGCGCGGACGGCGCTGCCCCCGGTCGTCGGGGCGGCTGTGGTGCTGTTCGCGGTACTGGTCCTGGTGTGGGTGGTGGTCGCGGCCGCCACCGTGCGGTCGGCACTGTCCGACGTCGCCGACGAGATCGTTCCGTCGCGACGGTCGGTACGGGCCTGACCCCGGACACGGTCCTCGTGAGCGGCGCGCGGTGGCCCGTTCTCAGCTCACCGTCAGGCCCCGTCGCTACCCTGGCGACCGTGAGCACCTCGGCGACCTCCTCCGCGGCACGGCCACCGGCCGACCCCCGTCGTGACCTGGGCGCGGCCCTGCGCCGCTGGGCGGTGACCGGCGGCCCGGGGATCGGCGTCGTCCGGGTGCTCGACCGGCACGGGTTCGGCTCCGTCGAGTCCGGCCAGCTGGTCGCGGGCACCACCGACGGCGAGGTCGGCGGCCTGCTCTACCTCGGTGCCCTCGACGACTCCGCGCACCCGCTCGCCGCCGAGGCGGCGTCCGGGACGGCGACGGTGCGCGAGGCGCACGTCGGGGAGTCCTCCGCGGTCGCGGCCGGGCTCGCCTGCGCCGGCGGGGCGACGCTGCTCGCCCACCCGCTGCCCGCCGGTCCCGCCGCCGCGCTGGGGGAGGCACTGGAGGCCGGTCGGCCCGCCGCGCTGCTGTCGGTCGTGGAAACCGGCGCGGCCCTCGTCCTCACCGGGCCCGGCCTGGAGGAGTCCACCGGCGACCTCGGCGGGGTCACCGCCGCGGCGGCCGAGCAGACCCGCGCGCTGCTGCGCCGGGGGGCCACGGCCACCGAGCGGCTCGACGTCGACGGCACCGCGGTCCTGGTCGACCTGCTGGTGCCGGTCCCGTCGGTGCTGGTCGTCGGCGAGGGTGCGCTCGGGGCCGCCCTGCACGCCCAGGCGGGCCTGCTCGGCTGGAGCGCCCGCACCGTCACCACCGTCGACGACGCGCGCGCCGCCGTCGCCGCCTTCACCGAGGCCGACGTGCTGGTGCTGCTCGACCACGACCCGGCCTTCGACGCGGCCCTGCTCGACGGCCTCGCCCACGGCCGCGGGTTCCTCGGGGCGCTCGGGTCGCGGCGCACCCAGGCCGCGCGCCGCGAGCGGCTGCTCGCCGCCGGGGTCACCGAGGACGCCCTGGCCACTGTCCACGGGCCGGTCGGTCTCGACCTCGGCGCCCGCACCCCGGCCGAGACCGCGGTGTCGATCGTCGCCCAGGTCGTCGCGCTGCGCGCCGGGCGCTCGGCGTCGGCGCTCGCCTCCTCCGCCGGTCGGATCGGCGGATGACCGGCACGTCGTCGCGGCGCGGGCTCGGCGGCGCACCGCCGGAGCCCGGTCCGGACCGGCGCACCGTGCGCCGCCCGGTGCGGACCGGCATGACCTGGGGCGCGCGGCTGCTCGTCGGTGGGCTGGTCA
Organism: Pseudonocardia sp. ICBG162; assembly: GCF_020496225.1. NCBI lineage: Bacteria > Bacillati > Actinomycetota > Actinomycetes > Pseudonocardiales > Pseudonocardiaceae > Pseudonocardia > Pseudonocardia sp. ICBG162. The sequence continues at coordinate 1,807,978 of NZ_JAHLJD010000013.1, read as the reverse complement.
TGCTCGTCGCGGTGGTCGGGGTGACCGCGCTGCGGGTGTGGCAGGTCGCCCGGGTGGACGACCAGCGCCCCAGTGACGCGGTCGTCGTGCTCGGCGCCGCCCAGTACAACGGCGAGCCCAGCGCGGTGCTGGCCAACCGTCTCAAGCACGCCGAGCAGCTGTGGCGCGACGGCGTGGCCCCGCGGATCGTCACCGTCGGCGGCGGGCGGACGGGGGACCGCTACACCGAGGCCGAGGCCAGCCGGGACTGGCTGATCGAGCAGGGCGTGCCGTCCTCGGCGGTCGAGGCCGTGCCCGAGGGCGCGGACACGCTCGGCAGCCTGCAGGCGGTCGCGGCGACCGCGCGGCAGCAGGGCTGGTCCTCGGCGCTGCTGGTGTCCGACCCGTGGCACAGCCTGCGGGCCCGCACCATGGCCCGCGACGCCGGGCTGAAGGCCTACACCTCTCCGACCCGCAGCGGCCCGATCGTGCAGACCCGCGAGACGCAGCTGCGCTACATCTACCGCGAGACCGGTGCCCTGTTGTTCTACGAGCTGACCCACGCCTCGGTCGACACCGCGAGCAGCGGGCTGGGATGACCGTCCAGCACGCCCCGGCCGATCCGGGATACACCGCAGCCGACGCCGAGCGCCGCCACCCCGAGGCCCCGAAGGGGTCCGGGCTGGGGGAGCGCGGCCGCGTCGAGCGGCGCAGCCCCTACTCCCGGGACCGGGCCCGGGTGCTGCACTGCGCGGCGCTGCGCCGGCTCGCGGGCAAGACCCAGGTGGTCGGGCCGGGGGAGGGCGCCGAGGTCAGCGGCATCCCGCGGACCCGGCTGACGCACTCGTTGGAGGTCGCCCAGATCGGCCGCGGTGTCGCCGAGGAGCTGGGGCTCGACCCGGACGTCGTCGACGCCGCCGGGCTCGCCCACGACATCGGCCACCCGCCGTTCGGGCACAACGGCGAGCGGGCGCTCGACGTCGCGGGTGCGGAGTGCGGCGGGTTCGAGGGCAACGCCCAGACCCTGCGCATCCTGACCCGCCTGGAGCCGAAGGCCCGCTCCGGCGACGGCCTCGTCCCCGGCGGGCTCAACCTGACCCGGGCGACGCTGGACGCCGCCACCAAGTACCCGTGGGCGCGGCGCGGAGCGGAGCGCAAGTTCGGTGCCTACACCGACGACCTGCCCGCCCTGGAGTGGCTGCGCGCCGGGGACCGGCCGGGGGTGCGGAGCATGGAGGCCCAGGTCATGGACTGGGCCGACGACGTCGCCTACTCGGTGCACGACGTCGAGGACGCGGTGCACGCCGGCCGCATGGACCTGGCGGTGCTGTCCTCGCCCGCCGAGCGCGCGGCGCTCGCGGTGGAGGCGTCGCTGCGCTTCGGCGAGGACGAGGGGGCCTGCGCCGAGGCCGCCGCCCGGCTCGACGCGCTGCCGGTGGTCCGCGCGGTCCGCGGCTTCGACGCCGCCACCGCCGCGGGCGACGACCTGGTCGCGATGAAGCGGATGACCTCCGAGCTGGTGGGCCGGTTCGCGCTGGCCGCCACCGACGCGACCCTGGACACCTACGGCGACGCCCCCCTGGCCCGGCACCGCGCCGACCTGGTGGTCCCGGTCGTCGCGGCGGCGGAGGTCGTGGTGCTCAAGGCGCTGGCCACCCGCTACGTGATGAGCGACCCGCGGCGGCTGGAGATGCAGTCCCGCCAGCGCGACCTGCTGCACGACCTCGTCGCCGCGCTGTGCGCCCGGGGGCCGGACGTCCTGGACCCCGCCCGCGCGGAGGACTGGACGGCCGCCCCCGACGACCGCGCGCGGCTGCGCGTGGTGATCGACCAGGTCGCGACGCTGACCGACCCGCAGGCGCACGCCTGGCACCGCACGCTCTGCCGGCCCTGAGACCGGACCCTGCCGGCCCCGGGACGCCGACGGCCCCGCCGTCCGGTGGGACGGCGGGGCCGGGTCGGAGTCGGGGCCGGAGTCGTCAGCGCAGGGTGATCGCGGGCTTCGCCGCGTCGGCCTCGCTGGTCACGGCGCGGGTCGGGCAGGTCCCGAGGACCCGGTCGATCGCGTCGCGCTCGGCGCTGGTCACCCACAGCTTGTACTTCTTCTTCACCGCGACCTGCCGCGCGACGTAGGCGCAGCGGTAGCGGTTGTCCGGCGGGAGCCAGGTCGCGGCGTCGCCGTCGCCCTTGCGGGCGTTGGTCGGGCCGTCGACGGCGATCAGGTTCAGCGGGTCGTTCCCGATCTTCTCCCTAGTGGCCTCGTCCAGCTGCTGGGCGCCCTTCTGCCAGGCGTCGGACAGCGCGACGACGTGGTCGATCTGCACCTTCTCGCTGGTGCCCTGACCGCGGGTGAAGGAGATGGTGGTGCCGGTGTAGGAGTCGCGCAGCGACCCGGTGAGCACCACGCAGTCGTGGGTGCCCGCCTTGAACGTCTCGCGGTCCATGTCCCGGGCGAGGACCTGGTTGCGCTGGTCGCAGCCGTCGCGGTCGATGTCGGCCCAGCGGCGTCCGAACTGCTCGCGGGTGTAGCCGGTCTTCGGTGCCCGGCCCTTCACCGCCAGCGTCTTCAGCGTCGTCGACGCGCTGCCCGCGGCCGCGCCCTCCACGGTGCCGGGCGTCGCCGGCGCCGCGACACCGACGTCGACGACGCCGGTGTCGAGCGCCGCGTCCAGCACGTCCACGAACGACCCGGGGGATCCGCACCCGGCCATCACCAGCATCGTCGCGAGCAACCCGGCGACCCGCACACCTCGAACACGCACACCGGAGATGTTCGCGAATGCGAACGCCGGAACCACGTCAACACGCCGCGTGTTCGTCACTCAGGGTGAAGAGACTTGCCAGGAAGGGGCCGGTCCGTGCATAGGGTCGGGCCGTCGGTGGATCCGTGATCACGCTCACCGACCTGCGGTCCACCACTGCCGGGGTAGAACCCGAGCACGCCCGGGCTACGTGTGCTCGTCGCGACGGCCTCGCCGGCCGACCGGCCCGCCGCCGGGCCCGGCACGCGGCCGGGCCCGGCGGCGGAGGTCAGGCGTTGATCGCCGGCCGGTCGGAGTCGTGCCCGGACTCCACGGTGATCGTCCGCGGCTTGGCCGCCTCGGCGACGGGGATGCGGATGCGCAGCACCCCGGCGTCGTACGACGCGTGGATGGCGGACGTGTCGAGGTTGTCGCCGAGGAGCAGCTGACGGGCGAACACGCCGTAGGCCCGCTCGGAGGCGACCCACTCGACCTGGTCGGTGGTCCCGGTGTGGGTGGGCCGGCGTTCCGCCTTGACCGTCAGGGTGCTGCGCTCGACGGAGAGTTCGACGGCGTCCGGGTCGATGCCGGGCAGGTCGAACTCCACGACGAACTCGTCACCGTGACGCCAGGCGTCCATCGGCATCGCCGCGGGGCGCGACCAGGTGCCGCCGGACTCGAACGCCTGCGTGGCGAGCCGGTCCAGGGCCCGGAACGGGTCGGTACGCAGCAGCATCGTGAACCACTCCCTTCCAGCCGTGCCGGTTCGCGACCGGCCGGCTGACTCCTCGTCGTCCTTCGTCGGGTCGGTACTCCGGAGAGGAGCTCCGGATATCTCCAGTTATAGCTAGAGATTTTCTGCTGTCAAGGGCTCGGGCGGTCGGTGTTGCCGAGCTCGGTCTGCAGCTGCGCGAGCACCGTGCGCAGGCGCTCGATCTCGCGGTGCGCGGCGCCGAGGCGGTCCTCGCTGTCGGCGAGCTCCCCGCGCAGCCGATCGATCCACGACGCCGACCCCAGCGGGTGTCCCTCGTCCAGCAGGGTGCGCAGGCGGGCGGCTTGCTCCAGCTGGTTGCGCGAGTAGCGGCGGTGCCCGCCCGCGGAGCGGTGCGGATTCACCACGCCCGCGCTGTCCAGGCTGCGCAGGAAGGCGGGCTCGACCTCCAGCAGGTGCGCGGCCTGGCCCATCGCGACGGTCGGGTAGTCGGGGTCGTCGAGTCGGTCCAGTGCCATGGTCGGTCCTCCGTCGCGGTCCGCGGCGCACTCCTGGGCACCCGGACCGGTCCTCCGTCGAACCCGAGTGTAGCCGCTCAGTGGCGAAAATCTGACCTGTGCGCTACAGATATGAGAGAGACGACGATCCGGGAGGAGAGCGTGATGAACGAGAGCAGGGTCCGCACCGACCGTCCCCGGGAGGACGTCCTCCGCATCCGCGTGGAGGGCGAGCTGGACGCGGCGGCGGGCGCGTCGCTGTTGCGCCAGGTCGACGCGCGCCTCGCCGCCGCCGGAGCGGGCTGGGTGCCGGTGCGGCACGTCCTCGTCGACCTGGGCACCGGGGTCACCGCGCGCGGGGCGCGGGCGCTGCACCACCTGCGGCACATGGCGCGGAACCGCGGCCTGGACGTCCGGCTGATCGGCGCCGCACGCGTCGCGCCGCGCATGGTGCCGGGCGCCCGGGCGGTCCTGCACGGGATGCGCAACCACCCGGACCTGGCCTCGGCGCTCGCCGAGCTGGAGCCGCCGGCCGTCGTCGCGGCCTGACCGGACCGTGGGTGAGGCTCCCGCCACCCCGGCTTGCCCCGGTCGTTAGCACTGCGATGGAGTGGCGGCGTGACCTCCTCGCGTTGGCTCGTCCCGGTGCTGGCCGTGCTCTTCGTCCCGCTGTGGGCGTCCGGCTTCATCGCGGGCAAGATCGCGACCGGGTCCACCGACGTCCCCGCGGTCCTGCTCTGGCGGTTCGTGATCGCGCTGGTCGTGATGCTCGCCGCCGTCGCGGTGCTCCGGCCGGGCCTGCCGCGCGGCCGGGCCTGGCTGCACCTTGCGGTCACGGCGCTGCTGCTGCAGGTCGGGCAGTTCACCTTCGTCTACAGCGGGCTTGCCTCGGGCGTCCCCGCCGGACTGTCGAGCCTCATCCTCGGGATGGCGCCGCTGCTGGTCGGGCTGCTGACCCCGTTGCTGCTGGCCACCCGCCTGGGCGTCGGACCGGTGCTGGGCCTGCTGATCGGCGCCACCGGCGTCTACGTCGTGCTGGCCGACGACCTCGGTGCCGGTCTCGGCGGCAACCTCGTCTTCCCGGTGCTAGGCATGCTGTCGCTGGCGGCCGGCACGCTCTACCAGAAGCGGTTCAACGACAGCACCCCCGTGGTGACCAGCGTCGTGGTCCAGATGGCGACCTCGCTGGTCGCGACCCTGGCCGCCTGGCCGTTCCTCGGCGCGGACTGGCTGCCCCGCGCGCCGTCGGGCTGGGCGGCCGTGGCCTTCCTGGGGGTCGTGAACTCGGCGGGCGCCTTTGTGCTGATGTTCGTGCTGCTGCGGCTGCGGTCCACGGTGTTCGTGTCGTCGCTGCTCAACCTGGTCCCGGCGACGACGGCGCTGGTCGCCGTGCCCGTGCTCGGGGAGCCGCTCACCGTGCAGGCCGTGCTGGGCCTGGGCATCGCCCTGGTCGGCATGTTCGTCGGGCTGGGCCGGGTGCCCGGCCTGCGCGGCCGCCGGGTGGTCGCCGACGCGGCCGTCGCCGCCCCGTCCGAGCAGCCGGATGGACACGCCGTCGCACCGGCAGCGGGCGGACCGGGGCGCCGGGCCGGAGGCGCCTAGACTGGCCGGTGTGGCAGGACGGATCCGGGACGCCGACATCACCGAGGTCCGCAACCGCACGCGGGTCGAGGAGATCGTCGAGGAGTACGTGGCCCTCCGCCGCGCCGGGGCGGGCTCGCTGAAGGGCCTGTGCCCGTTCCACGACGAGAAGTCCCCGTCGTTCACCGTCCGCCCCTCGCACGGCACGTTCCACTGCTTCGGCTGCGGCGAGCACGGCAGCGTCATCGACTTCGTCATGAAGATGGAGGTCATCGGGTTCCCCGAGGCCGTCGAGCGGCTCGCCGAGCGGTGCGGGGTCCGGCTGACCTACGAGGGCGGCGGGTCCTCGGTGCAGCGCGACCGCGGCACCCGCAGCCGCCTGCTGGAGATCAACAAGAAGGCCCAGGCGTTCTACGCCGAGCAGCTCGCCACCCCCGCGGGCCGCGCGGGCGTGCAGTTCCTGGCCGACCGCGGCTTCGACACCGCGGCCGCGGAGAAGTTCGGCTGCGGGTACGCCCCGGCCGGCTGGGACACCGTCACCAAGCACCTGCTGTCCCAGGGTTTCGCGCTCGACGAGCTGATCAAGGCCGGCATCTCCAAGGAGGGCAGGCGCGGCGCGATCGACCGGTTCCACCGGCGCCTGCTGTGGCCGATCCGCGACCTGGGCGGCGACGTCGTCGGCTTCGGCGCGCGCCGGCTGTTCGACGACGACGGCATCGAGGCCAAGTACCTCAACACCTCCGAGACGCCGGTCTACCGCAAGACCCACGTGCTGTTCGGCCTCGACCAGGCCAAGCGGGAGATCGCGAAGACCCGGCAGGTGGTCGTCGTCGAGGGCTACACCGACGTGATGGCGATGCACCTGGCCGGGGTGACCACGGCGGTCGCGTCCTGTGGCACGGCGTTCGGCACCGAGCACGTCTCGGTCATCCGCCGGCTGATCGGCGACGACTCCTTCGACCGCGGCGAGGTCATCTACACCTTCGACGGCGACGCGGCCGGGCAGAGCGCCGCGATGAAGGCGTTCGAGGGCGACCAGAACTTCGCCGCGCAGACCTTCGTCGCCGTCGCCCCGGACGGTCAGGACCCCTGCGACCTGCGCAACAACCACGGCGACGCCGCCGTGAAGGACCTCGTCGCCCGGCGCGAGCCGCTGTTCGAGTTCGCCATCCGCACCGAGCTGCGCAGCCACGACCTCGCCAGCGCCGAGGGCCGGGTCGCGGCGCTGCAGCGGACCGTCCCGCTGGTCGCGCAGATCAAGCGGGAGGACCTGCGCGACGAGTACGCGCGACGGCTGGCCGGCTGGGTCGGCTGGGACGACATCGCCGTCGTCGTGCGACGGGTGCGCGAGAGCGCCGGGGTGTCGCCCGAGGGGGGCCGCTCCCGGCGTCGCGCCCCGCTGCCCGCCCCGAAGCGCGACGACACCCAGCTGCACCTGCAGCGCGAGGCGCTCAAGGCGGCGCTGCAGATCCCCGGCGTCGTCGGCCCCGGCTTCGACGAGCTGCCCGAGGCCGGGTTCACCCACCCGCAGCTGGCCGCGGTGCACCGGGCGATCATGGCCGCGGGCGGGGTGTGCGCCGGGCTGGACGGCTCGGACTGGCTCGACGCCGTCGTCGCCGAGGGTGCGGGCGACGACGTGAAGCGCCTGGTCAGCGAGCTGGCCGTGGAGAACATGGAGCTCCCCAAGCGCAACACCGACGAGGTCCGCTATGTCAACGGCGTCCTCGCCGGGGTCCGGCTCGGCCTGGTCGAGCGCGAGATCGCCGACCTCAAGTCGCAGCTGCAGCGCACCAACGCCGAGACCGACCACGACGAGTACATGGACCTGTTCGGCGTGCTCGTCCCGCTGGAGCAGTACAAGATCCAGCTGCGCGAGCAGGCGTCCGGGGTCGCGTCGTGACGGGCTTCTGGTCGCGGCTGCTCGGCCGCGAGCCGGTGCCCGACGCGGTCGCCGACGCCCTCGCCGACTCCGAGGCCGTCGTCGCCACCGCGCAGGCCCCGGACGGGATGCTCGTGGTCACCTCGTGGGGGATCTGGCCGCCCGGTGGGGAGCGGCTGGGCTGGCACGAGATCGCGAAGGCCACCTGGGACAAGGTCAGCCTGGTCGTGACGCCGACCTCGGCCGAGCAGATCGCCCCCGGCACCGAGCTGCTCGCCGACGGGCGCCCGCTGCGGTTCCGGCTCACCGACCCGGGGAAGGTGCCGCAGGCGGTGCAGGAGCGGGTCACCCAGTCCATCCGCACCCGGAACCGGCGCGAGCTGCCCGGGGGAGGGGTCTGGGTGCTGCAGCGCCGCGTCCCCGGCCGCGACGGGCTGGTCCTGCAGGTGCGCCCCGACCCGGGCACCGACCCCGTCGCCGCGCGACGCCTCGCCGAGGGCATCGCCGCCCGCCTCCCGGAGGACCCGTGAGCACCAGCTGGGACCCGGCCCTCTACCGCGCCTTCGACGACCACCGCTCCCGCCCGTTCCTCGACCTGCTGGCCCGGGTGGGGGAGACCGACCCGGCGCTGACCCGGGTCGTCGACGCCGGCTGCGGCCCCGGCCACCTGACCGGGCTGCTCGCCCGGCGGTGGCCGACGGCGACGGTCGAGGCGTTCGACTCCTCCCCGGACATGGTCGCCGCGGCCCGCGCCGCCGGCGTCGACGCCACGCGGGTCGACGTGCGCGACTGGACCCCGCCCCGCGACACCGGGGTGCTCGTGACCAACGCGGTGCTGCAGTGGGTGCCGGAGCACCCCGACGTGCTGCGCCGCTGGGTGGCCTCGCTCGCGCCCGGGGCGTGGATCGCGGTGCAGGTCCCCGGCAACTTCGACGCCCCCTCCCACGTGCTGACCCGCGAGGTCGCGACGCTCCCGCAGTGGCGGGACCGGATTCTGCTGCGCGGCACCGAGACCGTGCTCGACCCGCTCGGCTACGCCGACATCCTGGCCGCCGCGGGCGCCGACGTCGACGCCTGGGAGACGACCTACCTCCAGCGGCTCGACGGCGACGACCCGGTCCTGCGCTGGATCTCCGGCACCGCCCTGCGCCCGGTCCGCGACGCCCTCGACGACGACGCCTACGACGCGTTCGTCCGCGAGCTCGCGCCCCGGCTGCGGGCGGCCTACCCGCCGAGCGCCGACGGCGGCACCTGGTTCCCGTTCCGCCGCGTCTTCGCGGTCGCCCGCACACGCTGACCCGCCCGTCCCGTGACCCGGGGACGGGTCACGGGACGGGGCGAGCCCTCAGCGCCCGGTGTTCTGGCCGCCGCGCACCTTGTCGAGCGCACCCTCGACACCCGCCCGCGCGACGCCCGCGGCGCCCTGCACCGCGGGATGGTCCGCCGCCCGGTGATAGGCACGGACGAGCTGTTCGTAGCGCTCGTGACCGGCTCTGGTGCCGAGGACGTACCCGACGGCGACACCCACGAGGAATTTGACCATTCCCCTCACCTCCGACCGCGACCGTACCCGGACCGCGGCCGCTGTCCGACCGCCACCCGGATGGGGCTCCGACCTGCGGGAACAGCGGCCGAACGGGGGGTTGCGATAGGGCTGTACGGGGTGTTGTAGAGTTCTTCTCGTCGCCGGGAACACCACCCGGAACGGCATGAACGGTCCTCCGTAGCTCAATGGCAGAGCACCCGACTGTTAATCGGGCGGTTATTGGTTCGAGTCCAATCGGAGGAGCATGTCCCGAGGTCAGTCAGGTGACCCGGGCAGCCACTCACGATCGACCCCCTAGACCATCACCGATGGTTCCGGGGGTCGCTCCGTCTCCGGGGACGATCCGACGGTCGTGGACGCCCGTGGTCACGGTCACTAGCGTGTGCACCCTTCGTCCGGAGCCCCTGGAGCACCCGCCGTGAGGTACACCGTCTCGACCGAGATCGCCCTGCCGCGGGAGAGCGTGGTCCAGCTGCTCGCCGACCCCGTCCACCTGCCGAGATGGCTGCGCGGCCTGGTGCTGCACGAGCCCATCGACGGACTGCACGGGGAGGTCGGTACCCGGTCGCGCGTCGTGCTGCGGACGGGAGGGCAGGAGATGGAGGCCGTCGAGACCATCACGCGCCGGGAACCGTCGGACCTGAACGGGATCCCGGCGGACAGGGTCGTCCACTTCGAACGTGAGATCGTCGCCGACGGTATGTGGAGTGCCGCTCGGGAACGGTTCACCGAGGCCGGTCCGGGGACGACGCTCTGGACGAGCGAGAACGAGTACCGGTTCAGCAGCCTGTCCATGCGACTGGCGGCGCCACTCCTGCGCGGCGTCTTCCGCCGGCAGTCACGACTGCACATGCAGGACTTCGTGGCATTCGCCGAGCGGGGTGCCGACGTCCGTGACGCGGAGGGTTGACCGCGCCGCGCGCGACGGTGCACGGGCCCGCCGGGGCGGTGTAACGCGGCATCGCGGCGATCCGACATCGGGACCGCAACCACCCACACCGGACGTGGAGGACCCGCGATGTCGAACGTCGTGCTGAAGCTCGCCCAGGCGATCGGGATCGTCGTGCTCGCCGTCCTCGTCGTCGGCACGGTGATCGGCATCCTGCAGTGGGTCGTCGTCGCCGCCGGTCTGGTCGCGCTGCCGGTGGCGGGCATCTGGCTGTACTCGCGTCTGTCCGGCCGCTCGTCGGCGAGCCCCGCGCGGCGGTCGGCCCCGCGGCCCACCCGCGCCGACCGTGCGGTCACGGCCCGCCGGGCCGAGCTGGAGGGCCGGGCGGTCTACGACGCGGTGGGCCGCTGCGGGTGGTGCGGCTCGGGGACGCGGCACCAGGACCGGTACGGATTCCCCACCACACCGCTCGCGTTCCACCGCGGTGAGATCGACGCGCTGCTGTAGCGGTCTCACCCCACGTCGCGCGCCCGGATCCCCACCTCGTGCGGATCCACCTGCTGATCCTCGGGTGACAGCGCGAGGGTGAGGATCCGCGTCGGGTGGATCCGGATGATCGGTCCCGACCCCGCCGACTGCCCCGCGGAGTCCGTCGGCTCCGTCAGCGCCTCGCCCCGTCCCCGGATCTCGACGAACCGCACCCGCCACGGGTCGGTCGACAGCACGTCGTCGACGACGAAGGCGACCTGCCCGTTCGCGGCGACGTTACGGAACTTGCGGCTGCGGTCCATGCGGAAGCCGCCGATGTCGATGGTCCCCAGCCTCGTGTTGACGCCGAACCCCACCGGGCTGGCCTGCAGCGTCCCGTCCGGCTGGGCGGTGGCGAGCCGCCCGATCCGCCGGCTGCGCAGGTAGGCGATCTCCTCGTCGGTGAACATGCCGCTGAACCTAGGACCTGAACGAAACTTCAGGTCAAGTAGTGGCCCGCGCGACCGCGGCCCGCGCCTCGGCCTCCGGCACCCCGAGGGTCAGCAGGTGCCCGAGGGCGACGTCGGCCTCGTCGCCGTCCCACCGTCCGTCCTGCGCGGCGTGCTGGTAGGCCATCGACCCCGCCTGCAGCACCTCGGCCAGCACCGGGGCCGCGACGTGCCGGGAGAACACACCGGCCCGCTGCCCGTTCTCCAGCAGCCGGATCATGATCGTGTGGAACGGCGCCATCGCGGCGCGGATCTCGTCGTCGGCGGTCCGGCGGGCCAGCGCGATGACCGGGCCGTAGCGCCGCGACGTGCTCCAGGTGCGCAGGAGGGTGGCTGCGAGCTCGCCGGCCGGGTCGGCTGCGTCGGGGTCGACCTCGCCGACCTGCTCGACGAAGTCCGCCGACGCCGCCCGGACGAGCGCGACCACCAGGTCGTGACGGCTGGTGAAGTGGCCGTAGACGGTGCGCCGCACGACGCCGGCGCGGGTTGCGACCTCGTCGAGCGAGGCGTCCGGATCCTCGCGCAGCACGGCCTGCGCGGCGTCCAGGATGGACCGCCGGTTCCGCTCCCGGGCCGACGGCCGCCGCTCCGTCCCTTTCATCACGAGTGCATTTTTGCACGAGGAGTGCAATCCTGGCGAGAGCCGAGGTCACCCAGGACGAGGAGCGGACGATGACGATCGACCACGACACCCGGCCGGTACGGCTGGACCAGGACTTCTTCGACGACCCCGACGCGCTCTACCGCGAGCTGCGCGACGCGCGTCCGGTCACCCGTGCGACCGGCCCGAACGGGCTGACGTTCTGGATGATCACCCGCTACGACGACGCCCGCGCCGCGCTGAACGACCCGCGGCTGCAGAAGGACTCCCGGCGGCTGCCCGAGGTGCTGCAGCGGCACGGTGCGACCTCGATCCGCCAGTTCGCCGACTCGCTCGTCGGGCACATGCTCAACGCCGACCCGCCGGACCACACCCGGCTGCGCAAGCTGGTCGGACGGGCGTTCACCGTCCGCGCGATCGCCCGGCTGCGGCCGCGGATCGAGCAGATCGCCACCGAGCTCGCCGACGCCGCCGAGCAGGCGGGTCCCGAGCTGGACCTGCTGGACCACTTCGCGTTCCCACTGCCGATGACGGTCATCTCCGAGATCCTCGGTGTCCCGGGGGAGCGGCGCGAGGACTTCCGGCACTGGTCGAACCTGCTGCTCTCCAGCGGACCCGACGAGGAGCGCGCCACGGCCGCCGCGTCGATGGCGCAGTTCCTGTCCGAGCTCGTCGCCGACAAGTCCGCCCACCCCGGCGACGACATGCTGTCCGAGATCGTCCGCGCCTCGGAGGACGGCGACTCGCTCAGCCCCACCGAGGTCACCGCGATGGCGTTCCTGCTGCTGGTCGCCGGGCACGAGACCACGGTCAACCTCATCGGCAACGGCGTGCTGGCGCTGCTGCGCGACCCCGACCAGCACGCCCGGCTGCGCGCCGACCCCGACCGGGTGCCGCAGGCGGTCGAGGAGTTCCTGCGCTACGACGGACCGGTCAACCTCGCCACGATCCGCTTCACCGACGAGCCCGTCGAGTACTCCGGCGTGACGATCCCGGCCGGCGAGGTCGTGCTCGTCTCGCTGATCGGGGCCAACCGCGACCCCGGGCGCTACCCGGACCCGCAGCGGTTCGACCCCGATCGCGACACCTCCGGGCACCTCGCGTTCGGCTACGGCATCCACCACTGCCTCGGCGCCCCGCTGGCCCGCCTCGAGGCCGACGTCGCGTTCCGGACGCTGCTCACGCGGTTCCCGGACATGGCGCTCGCCGGCGCCCCCGGGCAGCACCGGGAGAGCACGCTGATCCACGCGCTCACGGCACTCCCGGTGCGCCTGCACGCATGACCGGTACCCGGTTCAGCCCGCGCTGAACTGCTCGCTGCCGATCACCCGGAGCAGCTCCAGGCGCCGTTCGGTCTCGCTGCGCGGCGCCGCGGTGAGCACGAGCAGCGCCTGGGACCGGTCCTCGGTGAACAGCGCCTGGCAGTCCACCTCCAGCTCGCCGAGCTCCGGGTGGAGCAGCGTCTTGTGGTCGGCGAACCGGCGCCCGACCTCGTGCAGCTCCCACAGGGCGGCGAACTCGGGGCTGCGCTCCGACAGCACCCCCACCAGCTCCCCGGCCCGCGACCGGGGCCCGAGCATCGCCAGTGCCGCCCGCAGCGTCGCGACCTGCGCGCGGCTCTGGCGGGGCCGGTCGGCGGGCGGGTACAGGCGCTGGGCGTCCGGGTCGGTGAACCAGCGGAAGACCTCGCTGCGGGCGAGCCCGGTGTGGTGGGTGTGGTCCCCGAACAGCGCCCGGGCCATGTCGTTCTGCACGAGCGTCTCGCCGAGCACGGTCAGGATCAGGGCCGGGCTGTCGTGCAGCCGGTCCAGCACCCGCAGCAGTGCCGGGGCCACGTGATCGGACACCGGGCCCGACGCCGGCGCGTTCCGGCCCGCGCACCGGAACAGGTAGTCGCGCTCCTCGGTGCCGAGCCGCAGCGCCCGGGCCAGCGACGCCAGCATCTGCTCGCTCGGCTGCGGTCCGCGCTGCTGCTCCAGCCGCGTGTAGTAGTCGGCCGACATGACCGCGAGCGTCGCGACCTCCTCGCGGCGCAGCCCCGCCGTGCGCCGGCGCGCGCCGTCGGGGAGCCCGACGTCGCCGGGGCGGAGGCCGGCGCGGTGCCGGCGCAGGAAGTCGGCCAGGGCTGCACGGTCCACGCCGCCGAGTATCCGCGGGGACCCGCCGGGCAACCAGGGACCGGTGATCCCCCGATGACCGGTCTCTGCCGTCCCGTCCGCCGCGCGGCGACGGTGGGGCCATGCAGATCACCGGACGCACCGTCTTCATCCCCGGCTCGACGAGTGGAATCGGACTCGCCCTGGCCTTGGCCCTGCACGAGCGCGGCAACACCGTGGTCCTCGGCGGCCGGCGCCGCGACCTGCTCGACGTGCTCGTCGCGATGGCCGGGATCATGCGGGTCGAGGACTGGCACGGCCCCGAGGGCTTCCTGGCCTCGGCCGAGCAGGTCGTCACCACCAACCTGCTCGGCCCGATCCGGCTGATCGGCGCGCTCGTGGAGCACCTGCGGGGACGGCCGGTCGCGTCGGTCGTCACGGTGTCGTCGGGGCTGGCGTTCGTCCCGCTCGCCGCGACGCCCAGCTACAACGCCACCAAGGCCGCGGTGCACATGCTCACCGAATCGCTGCGCCTGCAGCTCGCCGACACGACCGTCGAGCTCGTCGAGATCGTGCCGCCGTCGGTGGCGACCGACCTGCTGCCCGGCCATCAGGACAGCCCGATCGCGATGCCGCTCGACGACTTCGTCGCCGAGGTCCTCGCGCTGCTCGAGGCCGGGACACCGGGCGGGGAGGTCCTCGTCGAGCGGGTGCTGCCGCTGCGCCGCGCGGAGGCCCGCGGCGAGTACGCCGACGTCGTCGCCCGGCTGAACGCGGCCGACCCGCACTGACCCGGCACCGCACCGGCCCGGGACCGGCGGCGCGGTCCGTAGGCTGACCGCGCGACGACGGGGGAGGGCGCCATGACGGCACCGGGCCGGGCTCGGCAGGATCGGATCTACCGCGACGGCGTCTCCGGCGCCCGTCCCCGGGTCCCGACCGGTCCCGACGAGCTGGAGCGTCGCGCGCGGCGGGCCATGAGCCGGCGCGCCGACGCCTACGTCACCGGTGGCGCGGGCGCCGAGACCACGATGCGCGCCAACCGAGCGGCGTTCGCGCGCCGGGAGATCGTGCCGCGGGTGCTGCGCGACGTCGGCGAGCGCGACCTGAGCGTCGAGCTGTTCGGCCGCACGCTGCCCGCCCCGCTGCTCCTCGCCCCGATCGGCGCGCTGGACCTGGTCCGGCGCGGCGCCGACCTCGCCGTCGCCCGCGGGGCCGCGGCCGCCGGGGTCCCGATGGTGATCTCCAACCAGGCCGGGACGCCGATGGAGGACATCGCCGCCGTCGGCGGCCCCACCTGGTTCCAGCTGTACTGGTCCACCTCCGACGAGCTCGTCGACAGCTTCCTGCGCCGCGCCGAGGCCTCCGGCTGCGACGCCGTCGTCGTCACCCTCGACACGACGATGCTCGGCTGGCGCCCCCGCGACCTCGACCTGGGCCACCTGCCCTTCGCCCGCGGCATCGGGATCGCCCAGTACACCTCCGACCCGGTGTTCCGCGGCCTGGTGGAACAGACCCTCGCCGCGCCGTCGGCCGGGGCGCCGCCGAAGGTCACCCCGCAGGCCGTGCGCACCCTGCTCGAGATCACCCGCAACGCCCCCGGACGGTTCCGGGACAACCTGCGCTCGCCCGTCCCGCGGGCGGCCGTGGAGACCTTCCTGCGGGTCTACTCGCGACCGCGACTGTCCTGGGAGGACCTGGCGACCCTGCGCTCGCGGACCCGGCTGCCGATCCTGCTCAAGGGGGTCCTGCACCCCGACGACGCCCGCCGCGCCGCCGACGCCGGGGTGGACGGCGTCGTCGTGTCCAACCACGGGGGCCGCCAGATCGACCACGCGGTCGCCTCGCTGGACGCGCTGCCCGGTGTCGTCGACGCCGTCGGCGACGCGCTGCCGGTGCTGCTCGACTCCGGGGTGCGCACCGGCGCCGACGTCGCGACCGCGGTCCAGCTCGGCGCCCGCGCCGTGCTGCTGGGGCGCCCGTTCGTGCACGGGCTCGCCCTGGACGGGGCCCGCGGCGTCGCGCAGGTGCTGCAGAACGTCGTCGCCGAGCTCGACCTGCTCTGCGGGCTGGCGGGGGCCACCACCCCGGCCGGGATCGAGCTGCGCGAGCGTCCCTGACGGGTCACCCGGCGGTGCGGTCCGGCGCGCCCGCCCGCCCGGGCCGTGGCACGGTCGGATCATGACGCGCACGACGGCCACCCGTATCCGGCAGGACGTCGCCCGCCTCGCGCTCGGCGCGATGCTGGTGTTCGCCGGGACCTCGCACCTCACCTTCGCCCGCCGCGAGTTCCGCGCCCAGGTGCCGCCGTGGGTCCCGATGGACACCGACGACGTCGTGCTGCTCTCCGGGGCCGCCGAGATCGCGCTCGGCGCCGCGCTGGCCGGCCTCCCGAAGGAGCGCCGCCGGGTCGGCGGCCTGGCCGCGGCGTTCTTCACCGCGATCTTCCCGGGCAACGTCTCCCAGTACCGCAACCGCGTCGACGGGTTCGGCCTCGACACCGACACGAAGCGCGCCGCGCGGCTGGCCGGGCAGCCGCTGCTGGTGGCGTGGGCGCTCTGCGCGGGCGGGCTGATCCCGCGCCGGTGAGCCGGTGCCGGTCCGTCGCCGGCCCACCGTCATGATCACCGGATGGACGCGATGGTGCGGATCGGGCTCGTCGAGCTCGCCCTCGGTGCGATGCTGGGCTGGGCGGTGGTCGTGTCGGTGACCCGCCCCGACGCGTGGCGGCGGATCGGGATCGTGGAACCGCGCCGGCTGCTGCAGGCGCACCTCGACTTCGTGCTGATGGGGCTGATCCTGGTCGCCGTCGGGCTGGCCGCGCCGGACCTGCCGGGCTGGCTCGTGGCCGTGCTGGTGTTCGGCACCTGGGTCAACCCGGCGCTGTTCCTGCCGATGGCCTGGGGACCGGACGTCGTCCGGCACCCGGTCTTCCGGGCCGTCAGCGGACTGTCCTTCGTCGCGACCAGCGGCGGGCTGGTACTGGCCGCGATCCTCGCCTGACCGCCCCGGGGACCCCGCAAAAGCGGTCGAAAGGGACGCTCGACGCGACGCGCCGGTACCCGATCGCACGTCGCCTGTAGCACGGCGGGGTCCGGTACGGCTAATGTCCACCCCGTAGGAACCGGCAAGACGCGAGGAGACATCCGGATGCCACAGGGAACCGTCAAGTGGTTCAACGCGGAGAAGGGGTACGGGTTCATCACGCCGGACGGAGGCGGGCAGGACCTGTTCGTCCACTTCAGCGCGATCCAGTCCTCCGGATACCGCAGCCTCGACGAGGGGCAGACCGTGACCTTCGAGGTCACCCAGGGTCAGAAGGGTCCGCAGGCGGACCAGGTCGTTCCCACCTGACCGCCTGATCCGACGCCGACGCCCGGGGTGCTCACGCGAAGCACCCCGGGCGTCGTCGTGTCGGGGGTCAGGACGCCAGGCGGGTCTCCAGCCCGGCGACGACGAGCTCGACGCGGCTCAGGGTCCAGCTGCGCGGCGGGTCGTCGATCCGGTCGCGGAACACCGAGCGGATCTGCGCGTCGAACGGCTCGGCCGACTCCAGCACCTGGTCGCGCCGGCGCGCGTCCCCGATGCCGAGGGAGTTGGCCGTCAGCCACGGCTGCATTCCCATGTGGATGGCGGTCGAGGCGCCCAGCACCGCGTCCTCGGCGGTGAAGCCCGCCTCCAGCAGCCGGTCGGTCAGCCGCCGGAACGCCGACAGCACCGCCTCGGGGGACTCCGGCAGCCGCACCATCGCGGGGGCGAGCCCCGGGTGCTCGGCCATCACGTCGAACGTCGCCGCCGCGAACGCCAGCATCTGCTCCTGCCACCGGCCCTCGTCGGTCGCGGGGAAGACGTCGTCGGTCACCACGTCGTCCACCAGCGCGGCGACGAGCGCCTCCAGGCTGGGGAAGTGGCGGTAGAACGTGGAGTACTTCACGCCGACCCGGGCGGTCACCGCACCGACCGTCAGGTCGGAGAAGCCGAGCTCGCGCGCAGCGGCCAGCAGTGTCGCGCGGTCGGTCAGTGGCGGACGGCCGGTGCGCCGTGCCGGTCTGCTCTCGGTCTCGGTCACGCCCGCATGCTACTGCCCGTGCCCACGTCCGGGACAGGCTAGTCGCGGTTGGTCTGACGACTACCTGTGACCTGGCCCATCTCTGGTTCGTTGAGCGGTCGTTCGTTCGGCCGGACGGACGTGCGGTGGTCTCGCAAAGCGGATCGATCATGACGGAGCGTCACGACGGAACGGGTGCTCCGGCGACGATCCGGCCGAGGGTGCGCAGGCTCGGCGAGCCGGGGTCCCAGTAGCCGCCGTGCGCGGCGGCGAACGCGGACTCGTCGTTCGGGGTGGCCGGGTCGTCCGTGCGCGG
The DNA here is from genome assembly GCF_020496225.1 of Pseudonocardia sp. ICBG162. NCBI lineage: Bacteria > Bacillati > Actinomycetota > Actinomycetes > Pseudonocardiales > Pseudonocardiaceae > Pseudonocardia > Pseudonocardia sp. ICBG162. Next base: position 1,790,116 of record NZ_JAHLJD010000013.1, on the reverse strand, counting down.
GAGCACCGACCCGGGGGCCGAGTCGAACACCCGTGCACCGAACCCCGGTGCCGCCGGGTCCGGGCCGTGCAGGAGCCCGGTGGGGGCGAGACCGCGCGAGGTCGCGAAGACCTCGACCCCGGGCACCCGGCCGATCGGGTCGTGCCGCGCGGTCGTCGCCCAGACGTGCCCGGGTGCGGTGCCGAGCTCGGAGGCGTGCCCCGTGCCGGTCCCGGGGCTGCCGACGAACACGACGTCGTCGGCGGCGAGGCCGCCGCCCCGGGCGGCGTTCCCGAGCACCGTCGAGCCGTAGGAATGCCCGACGACGGTCAGGTGGACCGGTCCGGCGTGCCCGGCCCGCAGGCCGTCCTGGAAGGACCGCAGGTCCCCGGTGGCGGCGCGGGCGGCCGCGGGGTCCGCCGCCGCGAGCAGGTCCGGGGGAGCGTCGTAGCCGGTCCACAGCACCGCGGCCACGGCGCCGTCCGGCGCGGCCGCCCGGGCGGCCGCGCGGGTCGCCTCGACCCGGGCCAGGTCGCCGGGCACCGTGTCCCAGCCCGCGGTCGTCCCCGGGACGTGGGTGAGCACGTGCGCGGCGCGTCCCGGGTCGCCGACGGCGAGCACGAGCCGCCCGCCGGTGCTCCCGCGCTCCAGGCGGAGCAGGTACGCGTCACCGGCGTCCAGGCGTCGACGGGTGGCCTCCAGCCCGGCCGAGGCCCGCCGGGCGCGGTCCGCGCCCGCGGTGTCCCCGGCCCGGTCCAGCAGCGCCGCCCGGGCCCGCAGCCGGGACAGCTCGGCGTCGAGCAGGACCCGGTTCGCCCGGTCCCGGTCGGCGACCGGCACGCCGTCCAGCCCGCCGACGAGCCCGGGCCGGGTGTGCAGCAGCTGCTCCCGGTCGGCCCCCGGCAGCCCGGTCCACCAGGACCGCACGGCACCGGCGTCCGCACCGGCGGGCGGCGCCGCGGCGGGCGCGACCGGGCGGGGCGCCGCCGCGGGGGCGGGGCGGAGCGCGTCGAGCGCGGCGGCCGTGGCGCGGTCGGACCGGGCGGCGGCGCCGACGGCGTCGGCCACCGTGGTGGACAGGCGGACCAGGTCCGCCCCGAAGCGGGCGACCATCGCGGGCAGCCGCCACACACCCGGCGGGTGCGCGCCGACGCCGGCGGACAGCGTGCCGCGCTCGAGGTCGACGACGAACTGCGGGTGCACCGCCAGCGCGGCGACGACGAGCCGGCGCTGGGCGTCGAGCACCTCACCGGCGTGGGTGCCCAGCACCTGCGCGGCCCGGGACGCGGTGCCCGCGTCGGCACGCAGCCTGCGGACCTGCTCGGCGCGGGCGAGCGCGGCCGCGTCGGCGTCGGCCCCGCTCCACGACTCCGGTGCGGAGCGTTCCAGCTCGGCCGCGCGGTCGGACAGGGCCCGGGACATCCCGTCCCAGGTGCCGGCGCGGCGCAGCCACGCGCCGGGGTCGGCGGCCACGAGGTCGCCCAGCGCGGGCCCGGCGCTCACGAGGCGCGCCCGGCGAACGCCACCGCGGCGTCGTCGTCGGCGGCGCGCCAGGCCGCGGCGGCCGCGCGCAGGGCCGACGCCGTCGACGCGGTGTGCCCCGCGTGCTCCCGGACGGCCCGCACCATCGCGTCCTCCCAGGCCGCGGCGGCCGTCCCGGCCGCGAAGCCGGGCACCGGCACGGCGGGGCCGACGAGCGCCGCGTCCCCGGTGAGGCCCTCGGCGACGCGGTCGAGCGCCGCGGCGGCGGCGTCGAGCCCGTCCGGGTCGGAGCGCGCCACCCCGCCCGACGACGGGTGCGGCCCGGGAAGGGGCCGTCCGCTCGTCCACGGCGTCCCCGGTCGGTCTCGGTCGTGCACCGCGGCACCTCCGTCGTCGGTGGCGGGCCCGCCCGGCCCGCCCGCGTCGGGAGGAGTGTGCGTGCCGCGCGGCCCCGGCACGGGCGTTCCGGGGAATCCGGCGCGGGTGCTCTCGATCATGGCCGGTCGCCGTGAGACCATCTGCGCCGGTCGGGAGCAGCGGGCCGGGTCCCGAGCGGCGCCCGGCCGGGGAGAGGAGCGTCGTGGTCGGCGTCCAGCGGGTGATGACGGTGTCCACCCCTGCCGAGACGGTGCTCGGCTACCTGGCCGACCACGGGCACAGCGAGATCTGGGACCCCACCGTGCGCTCCAGCACCCGCTCCGACGGCGGTGGCCCGGTCGCGGTCGGCGCCGCCTGGCACACGGTGTCGGTGTGGGGCGGGCGGGAGAGCGAGCTCGACCACACGCTGCGGGAGCTGTCGGCGGGCCGGGTCGTGTTCGTCGGGGAGAACCCGACGGTCACCGCGACCGAGGAGATCGTCGTCGAGCCGGCCGAGGACGGGGGGAGCGTCGTGAGCTTCCACGCCCGGGTGCGGCTCAAGGGTCTGCTGAAGCTGGCGGCGCCGTTCCTGCGGCGCGAGTTCGAGCGGCACGGCGACGAGCTGGAGCGCACCCTGCCGCCGGTGCTGGAACGCCTGCAGGGGCCCGCGCCGGCCCCACCGCCGTAGGCCCGCGGCTCAGCGGTCGCGCCAGAACCCCATGCGACGGCTGATCTCGCGCCCCGCGGCGACGACCTCCGGGGTGATCCGCTCGATCCGCTCGGCCGAGAGCCGGTAGGCGGGCCCGGACACCGAGAGGGCGGCCACCACCGCACCGCCGTGGTCCAGCACCGGCGCGGCGACGGCGTTCAGGCCGGTCTCCAGCTCCTCCAGCGACCACGCGTACCCGTGCCGGCGGACCCGGTGCAGCTCCTCGACGAGCGTGTCGCGGCCCTGCTCCGGCACCGTGTCCGGCATCGTCGCCGGGTCGTCGAGGACGACCGAGGCGAGCAGCACCTTGCCGCTGGAGGTGTTGTGCATCGGGGTGATCCGGCCGAGCCAGTTGAACGTGGTGACCATCGACGGGCCACGGGCCTGGTCGACGTTGACCGCCCACCCGCGGTCGGGGATGGCGATGTTGACGGTCTCGCCGAGCCGCTCCGCGAGCGTCTCGCAGACCGGGTGGCCCTGGGTGGTGACCTCCAGGCGCTCGGCGACCCGGCCGGCGAGCGGGATCAGCCCGAACCCGAGGCGGTACTTGCCGCGGTCGGCGATCTGCTCGACCAGCCCGCGCTCCTCCAACGCCCCGAGCAGCCGGAAGGCGGTCGACTTGTGGACGTCGAGCGAGGCCGCGAGCTCGCTGACCCCCGCCTCGCTGCGGTCGGCCAGCAGGGTCAGCAGGGTGATGGCCCGGTCGACCGACTGCACCCCGGGCTCCCGTCCGCGCACCGTGTTGCTCATCGCGCAACCCTAACCCGGCATTCGGCACGTTGCCACGCGGGGCGGCCGGAAAGCGTGACCGTCTCCCCACGCAAGGACGCCGGGCCCGCGTTTGCACACCGACCGGTTCCCGGTGAAAGCTCGCGCCGTGCCGAGCCTCTACATCGACGGAAGCTGGACCACCGGGTCCGCCGGGACCGCCCCGGTGGTCAACCCCTACGACGCCTCGACGGTCACCGAGGTCGACCAGGCCGGGCCCGACGACGTCGACCGTGCCGTCGCCGCCGCCCGCCGCGCCTTCGACGACGGGCCGTGGCGACGGACCACGACCGGTGAGCGCGCCACCCTGCTCGGGCGGATCGCCGACCTGCTGGTCCGCGACCGGGAGAAGATCGCCCGGCTGGAGACCCTCGACACCGGCAAGACGATCGCGGAGGGCCGCCAGGACGTCGACGACGTCACCGCCGTCTTCCGCTACTACGCCGGGCTGGCCGACAAGGACGCCGGGCGGATCGTCGACACCGGCAACCCGGCCGTCGTCTCGCGGATCGTGCACGAGCCGGTCGGTGTCTGCGCGCTGATCACCCCGTGGAACTACCCGCTGCTGCAGCTGTCCTGGAAGGTCGCCCCGGCGATCGCCGCCGGCAACACGATGGTGGTCAAGCCCAGCGAGGTCACCCCGCTGACCTCGATCGCGCTCGTCGAGCTGTGCGAGGAGGTCGGGATCCCGGCCGGGGTGGTCAACATCGTCCTCGGCGACGGCCCCTCGGTCGGCGGCCCGCTCTCCGAGCACGCGGACGTCGACATGGTCAGCTTCACCGGTGGCCTGGCGACCGGGCAGAAGATCATCCGCGCCTCGGCCGAGACGGTGAAGCGCACCGCCGTCGAGCTGGGCGGGAAGAACCCGAACATCGTCTTCGCCGACACCGACTTCGAGCTCGCCGTCGACTACGTGATGCTCGCGGTGTTCCTGCACTCCGGTCAGGTCTGCTCCGCGGGCGCCCGGCTGATCATCGAGGACTCGGTCGCCGACGCCGTCGTCGACGAGGTGGTGCGCCGCGCGCAGCTGATCCGGCTCGGCAACGGCCTCACCGACGGCGTCGAGGTCGGCCCGCTGGTCTCCGCCACGCACCTGGCCAAGATCGAGGACTTCGTCGCGGCCGCCCGCGCCGAGGGCGCCACGATCCGCTGCGGCGGCGCCCGGCCGGACGACCCCGAGCTGGCGAAGGGCTACTTCTACCTGCCGACGGTCATCACCGACCTCGCCCCGGACTCGCGGCTGATCCGCGAGGAGACCTTCGGCCCGCTGCTGACCGTCGAGCGGTTCGCCACCGAGGAGGAGGCCGTGCGGCTCGGCAACGACACCGCCTACGGCCTGGCCGGAGCGGTGTTCACCGCCGACATGGGCCGCGCCCACCGGGTCGCCTCCGCGCTGCGCCACGGCACCGTCTGGATCAACGACTTCCACCCGTACTTCCCGGGCGCGGAGTGGGGCGGCATGGGCCGGTCCGGCAACGGCCGCGAGCTGGGCCCGACCGGGCTGGCGGAGTACCAGGAGATCAAGCACGTCTGGACCAACACCGCCCCGGTACCGCAGGGGTGGTTCTCGGGCCGCTGAGGCCTCCATGATGACGCGACGCAACGGCACAGGAGGTCGACGATGACCGTTCCCGGACCGGCCCGGCGGGACCGCTCCCCGGACGCCGACGGCGACGGGGGAGGGCTCGCCGAGTTCGGCTACAGCCAGACCCTCGACCGCAGCATCGGCAAGTTCGCCAGCTTCGCGGCCGGGATCAGCTACATCTCGATCCTGACCGGCACGTTCCAGCTGTTCTACTTCGGCTTCGGCACCGGCGGCGCGGCGTACTGGTGGTCCTGGCCGATGGTGTTCGCCGGCCAGTTCATGGTGGCGCTGTCGTTCGCCGAGCTGGCCGGGCGCTACCCGGTCGCCGGGTCGGTCTACAACTGGTCCAAGCAGCTGGCCGGGCCGACCGTGTCCTGGCTGGCCGGCTGGATGATGTTCACCGCCTCGGTGGTGTCGCTGTCGGCGGTCGCGCTGGCCGCGCAGCTGACGTTCCCGCAGATCTGGTCGGGCTTCCAGCTCGTCGGCGACGCCTCCGACGCGGGCGACGCCGCCGTCAACGGCGTGCTGCTCGGCGCGATCCTCATCGTGCTCACCACGGTGATCAACGCGGTCGGGGTGAAGCTGATGGCGCGGATCAACTCGACCGGGGTGTTCATCGAGCTGATCGCCGCCGTCGTCATCGTCGTGGCGTTGCTGCTGAGCATCCGCAACCCCGTCTCGGTGCTGTTCGAGACCCCGGCCCCGGCGGCGGGCGGCGGCGGGTACTTCGGCACGTTCCTCGTCGCGGCGCTCGCCTCGGCCTACGTGATGTACGGCTTCGACACCGCCAGCTCGCTCGGCGAGGAGACGGTCGACCCGCGGCGCACCGCACCGGCGGCGATCCTGCGCGCGGTCGTCGCGTCGTTCGTGCTCGGCGGGCTGATCCTGCTCGGCATCATCCTGGCCGCACCGGACCTGGCCGACCCGCGCCTGGGCAGCAAGGACGGCGGCGGGCAGCTCGTGCTGCTGGAGGTCGCCGGCGGCACGATCGGCCGGGTCTTCCTGATCACCATCAGCATCGCGGTGATCGTCTGCCTGCTCGCGGTGCACACCGCGGCGATCCGGCTGATGTTCGCGATGGCCCGCGACAACGCACTGCCCGCCGGCTCCGTGCTGGCGCGGATCGACCCGAAGCACAAGACGCCGGTGGTGCCGGCGATCGTCGTCGGGGTGGTCGCGATCCTGATCCTGGTCGCGAACGTCGGCGTGCCCGAGGTCTTCACCGCGGTCACCAGCGTCGCGATCATCATGATCTACATCGCGTACCTGCTGGTCACGGTGCCGATGCTGGTGCGGCGGCTGCGCGGGCAGTGGCCGGACGAGGGCCAGAAGGGGTACTTCTCGCTGGGGCGTCTCGGCCTGCCGGTGAACGTGCTGGCGGTGCTGTGGGGCGCGGCGATGGCGATCAACCTGGCCTGGCCGCGCGAGGAGGTCTACGGCACCGGGTGGCTGCGGTTCATCGCGTTCCTGTTCATCGGGGTCGTGGCGCTGGCCGGGCTGGCGTGGTTCCGGCTGCGCGGGCGCCACGGGCTGGGCTGTCTGCCCGAGCACCGGGCGAAGGAGATCGAGCAGGGCATGGGGGAGACGGCGTGACCGACCGGTTCGACTACATCGTGGTGGGGGGCGGCTCGGCGGGCTGCGCGCTCGCCGCGCGGCTCTCGGAGGACCCCGCGGCGCGGGTGCTGCTGCTGGAGGCCGGCCCGTCCGACGTCGGCGACCCGAACATCCTGCGGCTCACCGACTGGATGGCGCTGCTCGACTCCGGCTACGACTGGGACTACCCGGTCGAGCCGCAGGAGCGCGGCAACTCCCACATGCGCCACGCCCGGGCGAAGGTGCTCGGCGGCTGCGGCTCGCACAACTCCTGCATCGCCTTCTGGACCCCGCGCGAGGACCTCGACGAGTGGGCCGCGTCCGGCCTGACCGGCTGGTCCGCCGACGAGTGCTGGCCGCTGATCCGGCGCCTGGAGACCAACGACGGCGACTGGGACGGCCACGGCCGCTCCGGCCCGGTCAACCTCATGCAGATCCCCGCGAAGGACCCCTGCGGCGACGCCGTGCTGGCCGCCGCCGCGCAGGTCGGCATGCCGACGGTGCGGTTCAACGAGGGCCACACCGTCACCGACGGCGCCGGGTACTTCCAGATCAACTCCTTCCCCGACGGCACCCGCGCCTCGGCGTCGGTGTCCTACCTGCACCCGATCCTGGGCTCGCGCCCGAACCTGGAGGTGCGCACCGACTGCTGGGCCTCGCAGGTGCTGTTCGACGGCACCCGCGCCACCGGCGTCGAGTACCAGCGGGGGATCGGCCCGGGCCGCGAGACCGCGCACGCCGAGCGCGAGGTGATCCTCTCGGCGGGGGCGATCGACACCCCGAAGCTGCTGATGCTCTCGGGCATCGGCCCGGGGGAGCACCTGCGCGAGTTCGGCATCGAGGTCCGTTCGGACCTGCCCGGCGTCGGCTCGGACCTCGACGACCACGTCGAGGGCCTGGTCTTCTGGGACGCGGCGAAGCCGATGGTCACCGAGTCGACCCAGTGGTGGGAGATCGGGCTGTTCCACCGCACCGACCCGGCCCTGGACCGGCCGGACCTGATGATGCACTACGGCTCGGTGCCGTTCGACATGAACACGCTGCGCTGGGGCTACCCGACCACCGACAACGGGTTCTGCCTCACCCCGAACGTCACCCGTGGCCGGTCCCGGGGGACCGTGCGGCTGCGCACCCGCGACTTCCGGGACCGGGCCCGGGTCGACCCGCGCTACTTCACCGACCCCGAGGGCCACGACATGCGGGTGATGACCGCGGGCATCCGGCTGGCCCGCCGCATCGCCGAGCAGCCGGAGCTGAAGGAGTGGATCGCCGCCGAGCTGGCGCCGGGCCCGGACGCCGTCACCGACGACGAGCTCGCCGACTACATCGGCAAGACCCACAACACCGTCTACCACCCGGCGTGCACGGCGCGGATGGGCACCGACGACGACCCGGGCGCGGTCCTGGACCCGCAGCTGCGGGTCCGCGGGGTGCAGGGCCTGCGGGTCGCCGATGCGTCGGCGATGCCGTTCCTGCCGGCGATCAACCCGAACATCACCACGATGATGATCGGGGAGAAGTGCTCGGACCTGGTGCGGGCCGCGCACGCCTGACCGGGCGCCTCACCCCTGCGCGGCGACCTCGACGTCGGCGTGCAGCGGGGTGTCGGTGACCGAGAACCCGAGGTGCAGGGTCCAGGTGCCGGGCTCGGTGGCCCAGGTGGCCCCGGCCCGGTGCCGGAACGCGCGCCGGGACACCGGGACGGTGACCGTCGTCGTGCCCGGGGCGGCGTCGACGACGGCCCAGCCGGCCAGCCACCGGGCCGGGCGCTCGACGTCGCCCCCACGTCGCGAGAGGTAGGCCTGCACGACCTGGCGCCCGGTCCGGGTGCCGGTGTTGGTCAGCGTCACGGTGACCTCGACGCCGTCCGGTGACCAGGGGCCGGTCGTCGCGTCGTCGAGGGTCCAGGTCGTGTACCCGAGACCGTGGCCGAACGGGTACGCCGGCGTCTCGCCGTGCCGCAGCCAGTTGCGGTGCCCGATGTGGACGCCCTCGTCGTAGCGCAGGACCCCGCCGGCCGGGACGCCGGAGAGCACCGAGCGCTCCTCGCCGGTCGCCGGCCAGGTTGTGGGCAGCCGCCCGCCCGGCTCCGCCGCGCCCAGCAGCACGTCGGCGAGGGCCTCGCCGAACCGCTCCCCGCCGAACCAGCCGAGCAGGACCGCGGCGACCTCGTCGCGCCAGGGCAGCAGCACCGGCGAGCCGGAGTTCACGACGACCACCGTGCGCGGGTTCGCCGCGGCGACCGCCCGCACCAGGGCGTCCTGGTGCCCGGGCAGCGCCAGGGTGGACCGGTCGAAGCCCTCGCTCTCGATCCGGTCGTTCGTGCCCACCACGACGACGGCGACGTCGGACTCCCCGGCCAGCGCGGCCGCGGCGGCGATCTCGGCGTCCGGGTCGGCGACCACGGTCTCGGTCCCGACGGTGACGGCGACCAGCGCCATCCCGGCCTCCTGCCCGGACGGGCGGAACCGCAGCACCAGGTCGACCGGCCCGTCGGTGGTGACCCCGGCGGTCACCGACGGAGCCTCGAAGATCGCCGCGCCGGGCCCCTCGTCGCCGGTCAGGACGCCCTCGGTGTCGAGCACGGTGGTGCCGCCCGCGTCGAGCGTCAGGTGCCCGACGGCGGCCGCGCCGACCCGGTGCTCCCCGGCCGGGGCGTCCCAGCGCAGGGAGATCTCGACGTGGTCGGCGCCCTCGGGGATCTCGGGGCCCATCCAGATCAGCGAGGCGCCGAGGCGGTCCTCGGCGCGCAGCTCGGCGCCGTCGGCGTCGCGGAACACCGCGCGCAGCCCGGGACCGCCGGTGACCGGGTTGGTGATGCGGCCGGGGTCGAAGGGCTGGACACCCTCGGCGACCTGCGCGCCCAGCCGGTACCGGACGCGGTCCCCGCCGAGCACGGCACGCAGCCCCTCCAGCGGGGAGACGACGGCGGCCGGTCGCACGGTGGCGCTGCCGCCGCCCTGGATGCGGGCGAGCGCCGCGTTGTGGCCGAGCACCGCGACCGTGCCGAGGGTGGCGGCGTCCCACGGCAGCTCTCCGGTGTTGCGGACCAGGACGCTGCCCGCGGCGGCGAGCTCCCGGGCGACGGTGGGCCCGTCCTCGGCGGCCGGGGCGGCGACGGGCGGGGCGCCCGCCCCGTCCAGCGCGCCGACCCGGGCGGCCAGGCGCAGCAGCCGGCGCACCTTCTCGTCCACCGTGGCCTCGGCGACCCGGCCGTCGCGGACGGCGGCGACGAGCCGCTCGCCCCAGACGCCCACCGGCCCGGGCATGACCAGGTGCTGCTCGGCGTTCGCCGAGGCCTCGGTGGTCCGGACCGCGCCCCAGTCGGACACGACCAGCCCGTCGAAGCCCCACTCACCGGTCAGTGGCTCGGCGAGCAGCGGGTTCTCGCTCATCGTCGGCCCGTTGACGGCGTTGTAGGCGGACATGAGCGCCCAGGCCCCGGCCCGGGTGACGACCGGCTCGAACGCCGCGAGGTACAGCTCGTGCAGGGTGCGCTCGTCGACCCGGTTGTCGACGGTGAAGCGCTCGGTCTCGGCGTCGTTGGCGACGTAGTGCTTCGGGGTCGCGGCGACGCCGTGGGACTGCAGCCCCGCCACGTAGGCCGCGGCGAGCTCGCCGGTCAGCAGCGGGTCCTCCGACAGCGACTCGAAGTGCCGGCCGCCGAAGGGGCTGCGGTGCAGGTTGATCGTCGGGCCGAGGACGACGTCGGCGCCCTGGCGGCGGGCCTCCGCGCCCAGTGCCGAGCCGTAGCGGCGGGCCGCGGCCGGGTCCCAGGTCGCGCCCAGCGCCGTCGACGACGGCAGCGACAGCGACGGGGTCCGCTCGTCGAAGCTCTCCCCGCGCACCCCCGACGGGCCGTCGGACAGCACCATCCGGCGCAGCCCGATCGCGGGTTCGGCCGGGGTGGACCAGAAGTCGGCGCCGGTGAGGAGCCGGACCTTCGCGTCCAGGTCGAGCCGGGGGATGAGCGTGTCGATCAGGTCCTCGTCGTCGGCTGCCATGACCCCGACCGTACCGAGGGCCGGGGCTCAGCCGGGGTGGGTCAGCGCCGCGGGAAGCTCGCGCGCCGCCTCCAGCAGGCTCGGGCCGTACCAGGTCAGCAGCCGCCCGCTGACCAGCACCGACGGCGCGTCGAACGCCTCGGGGCCGTCCTCGGCGGTGAACAGGTACGGCTCGTCGGGCAGCACGACGAGGTCGTGATCGGGCAGGTCGGCGGGGTCGAAGCGGGGGTAGCGCTCCGGGGAGCCGTCCAGGACGTTGACCACGCCGAGCCGGTCCAGCACGGCGCCGGTGAAGGTGTCCGAGCCGACCGCCATCCAGGGCCTGCGCCAGATCGGGACCACGGCCCGGCGACGGTCGCGGGCGGGCTCGACCGCGGCCCACAGCGCACGGGCCTCGCGCAGCCAGTCCGGCTCGTCCAGCCCGCACGCGGCGAGCATCCGGCCCAGCGAGGCGAGCCCGCCGTCGACGTCGCGGATGTCGGTCACGTACACCGGCAGACCCGCGGCGCGCAGCGCGTCGAGGTCGGGCAGCCGGTTCTCCTCCTGGTTGGCGACGACCAGGTCCGGTGCCAGCGCGACGATCCGCTCGACGTCGGGGTTCTTCGTCCCCCGGATCCGGTCCGCGCCGAGGTCGCCGGGGTGGGTGCACCAGTCCGTCGCGCCGACCACGATGCCGGGCGCGGTCGCCTCCAGCGCCTCGGTCAGCGACGGCACGATCGACACGACCCGCCGCACGGTGCCCGTGATCGGGACCTCACGGCCCTCGTCGTCGACCGGTGCCGCAGTCCGCGCAGTCATGGGGCCGACCGTAACCCGGCGCCCGCCGGTCAGCCGTGGTCGGGCAGACCGACCAGGGTGCGGCTGTAGGCGAGGTAGCGGACCGAGATCTGCTCGGGCGTCATGGGGCCGTCGGAGCGGTACCAGCTCGCGATGCCGACGAGCATCGTGACGACGGCCCGCGAGATGTCCGACGGGTCGGTCACCCGGATCCGGCCGGAGGCCGCCAGGCGCGTCACGGCGTCGTCGACGAGGGACTGGCAGGCGTTGCGGATGCCGGCGATCCGGCGGCGGTCGGCGTCGTCGAGACTGCGCATCTCGCTCGCGCCGATGAACGCCCAGTCCCGCCGGTAGGTGTGGAACAGCGTGAAGCAGTCGATCAGCAGGTCGAAGCGTTTCTCGGGGGTGTCGCCGTCGCGCAGGGAGGCCTCGCAGCGGGCGTGGAAGTCCTCCATGAGCATCGACATCAGCGCGACCAGCAGCGACTGCTTGCTCGGGTGGTGGTGATAGAGCCCCGGCACCGAGAGCCCGGCCAGGTCGGCGATGTCGCGGACCGTCGTGCCGTGGTACCCGAGCGCGAGGAAGCAGCGTTGGGCGGCGTCGAGTGCCGGGGGGAGGCGCAGCGGCGGGAACTCGCGCCAGCCGCCGGGACGGGTGGGGTCGAACAGGCCGGCGGGGCCGCCGCCGTCGAGGACGCTGGCCACCTCCTCGCCCGCCGCGGAGTGCTCCAGGTCCGAGAGCTCCAGGCCGAGCACGGCGACGCAGCGCCGCAACCGGTCGGCGGTCAGCTTCCCGCGGCCGGTCTCGGCGCGGCTGAGCGTCGCGGCACTGACGCCGACCTCGGTCGCGAGGTCGGTCAGGGTGAGCCCGGCGCTCTTGCGCGCCCGGCGCAGGGTGCCGCCGAGGCTCTCGAGGGCCACGGCGTCAGGCACTGCACGCAACAGTGCGAGCGCTCCGTCGGTTGAACACAACACGAGAGTGGACCCGGTCACCGGCCACGTCAAGCGTCGGTCCCGCGACGCGCGGTCATCGACCGGGGCGAGCCCACCACATGCACGCCGATCCGGCACCTTTTGCACGACCCGGACTCCGGCGTGCAGCGACCCGCGGCGACGGCCGGACGGGCGCGTTTCGTGGTAGTCGCTCTGGCCGTTCTGCACGATTCAGCAGGTCAGAGTGATGCGCCGGACGGTCTCGGGCCGGCGTGGACGGCCGGCGAAGTTCGGTGTGGACAGCTCTTGACGGGTGACCCAGGTCGCTTCTACGGTATGCGACGTCCAACGGACCGAGCGAGTGTTCCGTAGGTTGAATGCATCAGAGGTGATGAGGATGGACCGGCAGGCCCGGGCGGTGCGCTACCACGGCGTCGGCGATCTGCGGATCGAGGACGTCGTCGTCCCGTCGCCGGTGTCCCACGAGGTCACGGTGCAGGTGGCCTACGCCGGCATCTGCGGGTCGGACCTCCACGAGTACTACGCGGCGCAGACGGTCACGCCCGTCGACCCGCACCCGCTGACCGGCGCGCGACTGCCGGTCGTGCTCGGGCACGAGTTCGCCGGCACCGTCGTCGAGACCGGGCCGGACGTCACCGCCGTCGCGGTGGGTGACCGGGTCGCGGTGCGCCCCACCTACAGCTGCGGGCACTGCCCGGCCTGCCGGCGCGGGCACCCCAACTCCTGCACCGACCTCGCCTTCCACGGCCTCAGCGCGCACGGCGGCGGCCTGTCGACCTACACCACCGTCACCGACTCCATGCTGTTCGCGCTTCCCGGCGCGGTCGGACTGCGCGAGGGAGCGCTCGTCGAGCCGCTGGCCGTGTCCCACCACGGCGTGGCCATGCTCCTCGACGCCGCACCAGCCGTCGCCTTCGTCGGCGGCGCCGGGCCCATCGGGCTCGGGGCGGTCGCCGCCCTGCGGGCCGGCGGGGTCGGGACCGTCGTGGTCGCCGAGCCGTCACCGGTGCGCCGCGACCTCGCCGCGAAGATGGGCGCCACCGACGTCTACGACCCGGCCGACCGCGACCTCGCCGACGTCCTCGCCGGCCGGGTGCTCGACGCGGCGGTCGAGGCGGCCGGGCGTGGTGACGTCGTCGCCGAGGCCGTCGCGAACCTCGGCCCGCGCGGCCGGCTGGTGCTGCTCGGCCTGCACGAGGCGCCGATGTCGTTCGACCCCACCTCGATGCTCTACCGCGAGGTGACCATGAGCGGTTCCTCGACCTACACCGACGACGACTTCCGCGCCGTCGTCGACCGGCTGGCCGACGGCACCTACCCGACCGGCGACTGGACCGAGGTCCGCCCGGTGGACGAGGTGCTCACCGCGTTCGCGGACCTGCGCGCCGGGACCGCCACCAAGATCCTGCTCGACCTGACCTGACCTGACCGACCCGACACCACCACCCGTACTCGACGAGGAGTCACGATGACGGACCTGACCATCAAGACCGAGGACATCACCCTCAACGACGCCCAGCAGCTCGACGACGTCGCGACCCGCTACCAGGTCGACGACATCTACGCCCCGGCCGACGAGAGCTACTCGCCCTGGATGTTCATCGAGGGCTCCGAGGGCATGTGGGCCCGCTACCTGTGGTTCGACGTCCGCCTCGGGCAGTGGGCCGCGATGGTCCGCTCCGACGGCCCGGGCGTGCTCGGCCGCCACCGGCACCGCTCCGGCGTGATGGCCTACACCGTCAGCGGCAGCTGGGGCTACGAGGAGTACGACTGGGAGGCCGGCCCCGGCGACGTCGTCCAGGAGAGCCCGGGCGTCATCCACACCCTGCGCAGCGTCAACCCCGACGGCTTCCTCGCCTTCTTCGTCATCAACGCCTCCATCGAGTGGTTCGACGAGAACGACAACGTGGTGCTGACCGAGGACGTCTTCTACAACATCAACCGCTACGAGCAGTACTGCCGGACGAAGGGCATCGAGGTCAACCCGGCCCTGTTCCGCCGGTGACCACCGGAGACCTCGCCGGCCGCACCGCGGTGGTGACCGGGGCGACGTCGGGCATCGGCCTGGCGATCGCCCGGCTGCTCGCCGAGCGCGGCGCCCGGGTGCACGGCGTCGGCCTCGGTGCCGGCGCCGTCACCGACGCCCCGCCCGGCGTGGAGCTGACCGAGCTCGACGTCACCGACCACGCGGCGGTGTCGGCGTTCTTCGACGGCCTGCCCGCGCTGGACCTGCTCGTCCCCGCCGCCGGGATGTCGCTCGGCGAGGCGGAGCACGACCCCGCCGGGTTCGCCACCGTGCTGGAGGTCAACCTGCGCGGCGTGCACGCCTGCTGCCGCGCCGCCGAGCCGCTGCTGTTCGCGGGCGGCGGCGCCGTCGTGCTGATCGCGTCGATGTACAGCTACTTCGGGTCCGCCGCCAGCCCCGCCTACGCCGCCAGCAAGGGCGGGATCGTCGCCCTGGCGAGGTCGCTGTGCCAGGTCTACGCCCCGCACGGGGTGCGGGTGAACGCCGTCGCACCCGGCTGGATCGAGACCCCCCTGCTCGAACAGGCCCGTGAGGTCGCCCCCGCGGTGATCGCGGCGCTGGCCGAGCGCACCCCGCTGGCCCGTACCGGGCACCCCGCCGAGGTCGCCGAGGTCGTCGCCTTCCTCTGCTCGGACCGGGCGTCGTTCGTGACCGGCGCCGTGCTCCCCGTCGACGGCGGCTACCTCACCGTCTGACCGACCGCCCGCGGCACGCCCGCGCCGGTCGACCCCCTCCTCCCGCAGCGCGCGCACCCACCCCGGGTGCGCGCGCCGCCCCGGGCTGCCCCGATGCGGAGAAACCCACCCATGACCAGAACCTTCGTGACCGAGGACCTGACCGTGCGCTACGGCGGCCTCACCGCACTGCACGGCGTCTCGATCACGGTCGAGCCCGGCGAGTTCGCCGGGCTGATCGGCCCCAACGGCGCCGGCAAGACGACGTTCATCGACGCCGTCACCGGCTTCACCCCGGCCACCGGCCGGGTCACCCTCGGCGACGTCGCGATGCTGCCGCTCCCGGCGCACCGCCGGGTCGGCGCCGGGCTCAGCCGCACCTTCCAGAACCTGGAGCTGTTCGAGGACCTCACCGTCCGCGAGAACGTCCTCGTCGCGACCGAGCGGTCGCACTGGTGGTCACCGGTCGCCGAGTTCGTGCGGCCGGTGTCGTCGCGGCTGTCGGAGGTCGTCGAGGAGGTGCTCGACCTCGTCGGGCTCGCCGCGCACGTCGACGCCTACCCGCCGGACCTCTCGCTGTCGGCCCGCAAACTGGTCAGCGTCGCCCGTGCCCTGGCGGGCCGCCCGTCGGTGCTGCTGCTCGACGAGCCCGCCGCGGGCCTCGACTCCGACGCGAGCCTCGCGCTGGGGGAGCAGCTGCGGCGGGTCGCCGCGAGCGGGGTCTCGGTGCTGCTGGTCGACCACGACATGGACCTGGTGCTGCGCACCTGCGAACGGATCAACGTGCTGGACTTCGGAAAGCTGATCGCGTCCGGACCGACCGCGCAGGTCCGCGAGGACCCCGCCGTCGTCGCCGCGTACCTGGGCCACGCCGACGACGCCGAGGCGATCGCATGACCGCCCCCGCCATCGAGTGCCGCTCGCTCGTCGCCGGGTACGCCGGCGTCCCGGTCCTGCGCGGGGTCGACCTGCACGTGCAGCCCGGCGAGGTCGTCGCGCTGCTGGGCGGCAACGGCGCCGGGAAGACCACCACCCTGCTCGCGCTGAGCGGGGTCCTCGTCCCGGAGTCGGGCCAGGTGCTCGCCGCGGGCGGGCCGGTGCACGCCGGGCGCCCGCACCGCCAGGCCCGCAACGGCGTCATGCTCGTCCCGGACGACCGCTCGGTCTTCGCCGACCTCACCACGCGCGAGAACCTGCACCTCGTCCGGCCGCGCGTGCGGCGCTCCCGCCGGGAGACCGAGGACGCGCTGCTGGAGCGGTTCCCGGCGCTGCGGCCCAAGCTCGGGGTGCGGGCCGGGCTGCTCTCGGGCGGCGAGCAGCAGATGCTCGCCGTCGGGCGGGCGCTGCTCACCGACCCCCGGGTGCTCATGATCGACGAGCTCAGCCTCGGCCTGGCCCCGCTGGTCGTGCGCGACATGCTCCCGACGATCCGGCGGATCGCCGCGGAGGCCGGCGTCGGCGTCCTGCTCGTCGAGCAGCACGTCGACCTCGTCCTCGCCCACTCCGACCGCGTCTACGTCCTCAACCGCGGGCGGGTGGTGCTCGAGGGCACGTCCGCCGAGCTCCGGTCCGACCGCGACCGGCTGCGCGCGAGCTACCTGGCCACGGAGGCCATCGCATGAGCGACATCCTGCTGTTCGCGATCCTCGGGACCGGCGCCGGCGCCGTCTACGCGCTGATCGCCCTGGGCATCGTGGTGATCCAGAAGGCCACCGGCGCCGTCAGCTTCGCCCACGGGGCGATCGCCGGCGTCGCGGCCATCTACTTCGGGGTCTCGACCAGCGAGGGCACCGCCCCCGCGGTCGCGGCCGTCACCGCCGTCGTCGCCGCCGGGGTCGGCGGGGTCGGCGGGCTGCTGTTCCACCTGCTGGTGATGCGACCGCTGCGGCACGCCCCGCTGCTGGCCAAGATCGTCACCACGCTCGGTCTGATGCTGGTCCTGCAGGGGCTGGCGACCCAGATCTGGAACGTCCCGACGGTCATCGCCCCGGCGATCTTCCTGACCGACACCGTGCAGATCTCGGGCATCAGCTTCGGGATCGACCGGCTGCTGCTGCTCGCCACCGCGGTGCTGCTGGCGACCGGGCTGTGGGCGCTCTACCGGTTCACCCGGTTCGGCACCGCCACCCGCGCCGCCGCCGAGAACGAGCGCGGCGCGGCGCTGCTCGGGTACTCCCCGGACGTCATCGGGGCGGCGAACTGGGCGCTGGGCTCGATGCTCGCCGCGCTCGCCGGGGTGCTGTTCGCGCCGATCACCGCGCTCAACATCGCCACCCTGAGCCTGCTCGTGGTGCCCGCGCTGGCCGCGGCGCTCGTCGGCCGGTTCACCTCGTTCGGGGTGACCGTCGGCGTCGCCGTGGGCATCGGGATGCTGCAGTCGATCCTCACCCGGTTCGTCACCCAGCCCGGCATCAACGACGCACTGCCGTTCGTGATCATCGTGCTGGTCATGATCGTGTCCGGGCGGCTGATCCCCGGCCGCGGCGCCCGCGCCGTCGCCCGGCTGCCGCTGGCCCCGGCGGTGCACAGCAGGCTGCGGCCGCTGCTCGTCGTCGGCGGGCTGGCGGTGCTGGGGCTGGCCGTGCTGCCCGACACCCTGCGCGGCGGCATCACGACCTCGCTGGTCACCGTCATGATCGCGCTGTCGGTCGTGGTCGTCACCGGGTTCACCGGGCAGATCTCGCTGATGCAGATGGCCTTCGCCGGGATCGCGGCGTTCATGGTCTCCCGCGGCGCGGTCGAGCTCGGGCTGCCGTTCCCGCTGCCGATGCTGCTCGCGGTGGTCGTGGTGGTGCCGGTCGGCGTGCTGCTCGGTCTGCCCGCCATCCGGGTCCGCGGCATCAACCTGGCCGTGGTCACCCTCGGCGCCGCCGTCGCCGTGTCGAGCTTCGTGTTCGGCAACGTCGACTGGACCGGCGGCGCCGACGGCAGCCCGGTCCCCTCGCCGGACCTGTTCGGCCTCTCGCTCGACCCGGTCGTCCACCCGGTGCGGTTCGGCCTGTTCGCCACCGTGGTCACGCTCGCCCTGCTGGCCGGAGTGATGAACGTGCGCCGCAGCGCCATCGGCCGCCGGATGCTGGCCGTGCGCGCCAACGAGCGCGCGGCGGCCGCGGTGGGCATCGACGTCGCCCGCACCAAGCTGCAGGCCTTCGCGCTGTCGGCGTTCATCGCCGCGGTCGGCGGCAGCGTGCTCGGCTACCAGCTCGGCGCCGTCGCGTTCACCCGCTTCGTCCCGCTGGCCTCGATCAGTGTGCTGGCCGTGGTCTACATCGGCGGCGTCGCCACCGTGTACGGGGCCGTGGCCGCCGGCGTCATCGTCAACGGCGGGATCCTCTACGTCCTGCTCAACTCCGTCCCCGGCATCTCCGCCTGGTGGATCGTCCTGTCCGGCGCGCTGCTGATCGTCAACGCGGTGCTGCAGCCGGACGGCATCGCGGTGGCACTCCGCGACCAGTACCGCTTCGTCCGCGACCGGCTCGGCCGGCCGGGGACACGGGCGCCCGAGCCGGTGGACCGCACCGGTGACGCCCCGGAACCGGCCGTCGCCGCCGCCGTCCGGTCCGACTGACCCTCCGGCGACCCCGGACCCCCCGACCCACCCCACCCGGGTGGGCAGCCCCCGCACGCCCTCCTCCGGCGGCCCACGCCGCCACCCCCTGATCTGGAGCGAACGATGAAGTTCAGCACGCGCGTCGCGGTGATCGCCGCCGCGTCCGCCCTCGCCGTCGGCCTGGCCGCCTGCTCCTCGGCGGCCACGTCGTCGAGCACGGCCAAGGAACCCGGATCGGTGGCCGGCCCCGCGGGCGACCCGATCGTCTTCTACGACATCACCGACGCGACCGGCCTCGGCGCGGTCAGCGCCGCGATCTCCCAGTTCACCACCGGCGAGCTCGCCGCACAGGACCACATCAACGCCCAGGGCGGGGTCGGCGGACGGCCGATCAAGATCGTCAAGTGCGACAGCAAGGCCGACCCGGCCGCCACCACCGCGTGCGCCCAGGAGGCCGTGCAGAACAAGGCCGTCGCCAAGCTCGGGCTGTCGGTCGCCTGGGGCGAGAACGGGTTCCCGGTGCTGGCCCGGGCCGGTGTCCCCAGCCTCAACCCGCCGGTCAACCCGCAGGACCTGCAGGAGGCCGGGAACTCCTACGTCACCGGCGGCTCCTCGGAGTACGAGGCCCAGGTCTACTACGCCGGCAAGACCCTCGCCGCGAAGAGCGCGGTCGTGTTCACCGACGAGAACCCCTCCGGCCAGGACCAGGTCGCCCGGGTGACCAAGGCGGTGCAGCGCTACGGCTTCGACATGACCGTCACCCCGGTCTACCTGCCCTCGGGCACCGCCGACCCGACGCCGTTCGTGGCCAAGGCCGTCTCCGGCAAGCCCGACGTCGTGTTCACCAACCAGAGCGGCGCGCAGGCCGTGTCCGCCTACACCGCCTTCCACCAGCAGGGCTTCCCGACCGACCGGATCCTCAACCAGGGCGGCGCGGCCGACTTCGACAGCTTCTTCACCAAGGTCTCGCCCGAGATCGCCGACGGCACGATCTTCAGCTACGCCTACCAGAACCCGGACGACCTGTCCGACCCGCAGGTGAAGCTCTACCGCGACGCGATGCAGCAGTACGCGGGCCGCGACGGCAAGTCCGAGTTCTCCCAGTGGGGCTTCGCCAACGTCATGACCCTCGCCGAGATCGCGAAGAAGATCGGCCCGGAGAAGTTCGACGCCGCCTCGCTCAAGGCGTTCCTGACCACCGTCGACAACTTCCCGATGTTCATGGCGCAGCCTCTGAGCCGCAAGTACGCGACCCCCGACGCCCCGGCGAACCTGCGCCCGCAGATCCAGGTGCTCCAGTACAAGGGCGGCAAGCTCGAGACCGTCCAGCCCTGGTTCAACCCGTACGACTTCATGAACCGGGCCGGCTGACCCGGCACCCGACCACCGGGCCGGCCGGGCGCGTCCCGCCCGGCCGGCCCGGTCCCACCCGACCACCCCCACCAGGAAGGCCACCGTGCCGGCACACCAGCTCCCCGACGACCTCCTCGACGGCCGGGTCGTGTTCCTCAGCGGCGGCGGCAGCGGCGTGAACCTCGGCATCGCCCGGGTCCTCGCCGACCTCGGCGCCGACCTGTCCCTCTACGGCCGCACCGCCTCCCGCCTCGACGAGGCCGCCGAGGAGCTGCGCGGCCGCGGTGCCCGCGTCGTCACCACGGCGGGCGACGTGCGTTCCGCGGAGCAGGTCGCGCACGCGTTCGAGCGCACCGAGGCCGGGCTCGGCCCGGTCGACGGCGTCGTGTGCGGGGCCGCCGGGAACTTCGTCGCCCCCGCCGAGTCGATCAGCTCCAACGGGTTCCGGGCGGTCGTCGACATCGACCTGCTCGGCAGCTTCCACTGCGCCCACGCCGCGTTCGACCAGCTGACCCGCACCCGCGGCAGCGTCCTGTTCGTGACCGGTGCCCAGTCCGCGGGCGCCTTCGCCCACCAGGCCCACGTGGGCGCCGCCAAGGCCGGCGTCGACCAGCTCATGCGCACCCTCGCCGTCGAGTGGGGGCCGCACGGGATCCGGTCGAACTCGCTGCTGCCGGGCCCGGTCCACGACACCGAGGGCATGCGCCGCCTCGCCGAGGGCGGCAGCGCACCGTGGACGGACTCGGTGCCGCTCGGCCGCTTCGCCGACGCCGAGGAGGTCGGCCGGATGGCCGCGGTGCTGCTGTCGCCGCTGGCCGCCTACGTCACCGGCACCGTCGTCCACATCGACGGCGGGCTCGCCCTGTCCGGTCCCGCGCTGGTCAACCGGACCGTCCTCGCCCCCGCCCCCCGAGTCTGAGAGCCGGCCCGATGCCGTCGCACGTCACCCTGTCCCTCGACGCCCACGTCCTCACCGTCACCCTCGACCGGCCGGACCGGCTCAACGCCTTCACCGACCGGATGGAGGCCGAGCTGGTCGCGGCGTTCGACCGCGCCGACACCGACGACGAGGTCCGCGTCGTCGTCCTCACCGGTGCCGGCCGGGCGTTCTGCGCCGGCATGGACCTCGCCGAGGCCGACCCGGACGCCACCTTCGCCCACTGGCGCAGCAGCGACACCGCGCCGCCCGGTACCCGGTTCGACCTGCCCGGCGAGGACCTGCCCCTGCGTCGCGACGGCGGCGGCCAGGTCGTGCTGCGCATGCTGGAGTCGCGTACGCCGATCATCGCCGCGGTGAACGGGCCCGCGATCGGTGTCGGCGCGGGCCTGACCCTCGCGGCGGACCTGCGCCTGGCCGCCGACACCGCCCGCTTCGCGTTCCCCTTCACCCGGCTCGGCGTGGTGCCGGAGTCCTGCTCCAGCTGGCTGCTCCCGCGGCTCGTACCGGTGCAGCAGGCGTTCGAGTGGGTACTGACCGGCCGCCGGTTCGACGCCGGGGAGGCCCTGCGCGGCGGCCTGCTCCGGTCGGTCCACCCCGCCGCCGAGCTGGCCGACGCCGTCCGGGCACTGGCCGTCGAGCTCACGGAGTGCTCGCCGACCTCGGTGTCGCTGGCCCGGCGGATGCTGCTGGCCGGGCTCGGCGCGACCCACCCGGTGCAGGCCCACCAGACCGAGACGCTCGCGCTGAACCGGCGCGGGACCAGCGCGGACGCCCGTGAGGGGGTGCGGGCCTTCCTCGAACGCCGGCCACCCCGGTTCACCGACCGGGTGTCCGACGCCCCCGACGTGCTGCCCGCCGCGCCCGCCTATGCACCCCCGCCGGGGGCACGTCCGCACCCCGACGGCCCCGCATGAGGAGCACCGTGCACCCCGACCCGCCCGTGGTGGAGGTCGAGCGCCCCGAGCCGGGCGTCGTCCGGATCACCCTGTCCCGGCCCGACCGGCTCAACGCACTGGACCGGCGGCTGGTCACCGAGCTCGACACCGCGCTGACCGCCGCCGACGCCGACCCGGCCTGCCGGGTCGTGATCCTCACCGGCGCGGGCCGCGGCTTCTGCGCCGGCCTCGACCTGGACGGCTTCGAGACGCCCGGCGGCGGGGACACCGCACCGGGCGAGGGCCCGATCGAACGGCTGGCCCGCCAGCGCGACATCGCCCGGCTCGCTGTGCGCATCCACGAGCTCCGCCCGCCGGTGGTCGCCGCGGTCAACGGGCCCGCCGCGGGCGGGGGACTGGCCCTCGCCCTGGCGAGCGACATCCGGGTGGCGTCGACCTCGGCCGTGTTCGCCGTCGGGTTCCTGCGCGCCGGCTACTCGGCCTGCGACATCGGGATCTCGTGGCTGCTGCCGCGGATCGTCGGCACGGGTCGTGCCCACGAGCTGATGCTCACCGGGCGCCGTGCCGACGCCGCCGAGGCGCTCCGGATCGGGCTGGTCACCGACGTCGTCGCACCGGAGGAGCTGACGGACACGGCCGCGGCCACCGCGCGGGCGATCCTCGCGAGCCCCCCGTTCTCGGTCGAGCTGACCAAGCAGGGGATGTGGGCCGGGGTCGAGAACCCGGGCTTCGCCGCGGCGGTCGAGTTCGAGAACCGCCAGCAGGTCCTCACCGCGCTCACCGACGACGCCCGCGAGGCGACCCGGGCCTTCCTCGACAAACGCCCCCCGACCTACCGGCGCCGCTGAGCGCCGTCCACCGACGACGGTCCCCGCCGTCGTCACACCCACCTGGAGAGACTGTGACGGTCGACCTCACCCACGACCCGGCCATCACCGAGCTGGCCCGACGCACCGCGGAGTTCGTCCGGACCACGGTGATCCCGGTCGAGAACGCCCACGACGGCGTCGCGCCCCCCGAGCCGGAGCGCCGCGCGCTGCAGGCCGCCGCCCGGGAGGCCGGGGTGTTCGTGCCGCACGCCGCCCCGGAGCTCGGCGGGCACGGCCTGGACATGTGCGGCCGGGCGCCGGTGTTCGAGGAGGCCGGGTACTCGTTGCTCGGTCCGCTCGCGCTGAACATCGCCGCCCCGGACGAGGGCAACGTGCACCTGCTGGAGCGGGTCGCGACCGAGGAGCAGAAGGCCCGGTACCTGGTCCCGCTCGCGGCGGGGGAGGTGCGCTCGTGCTTCGCGATGACCGAGCCCGCGCCGGGTGCCGGGTCGGACCCGGACGCGTTGTCCACGACCGCGGTCCGGGTAGACGGCGGCTGGCGGATCGACGGCCGGAAGTGGTTCGTGACCGGCGGCGACGGCGCGGCGTTCGCGATCGTCATGGCCCGCACCACCGGTGCCCCCGGTGACCGCGGCGGGGCGACGATGTTCCTGGTCGACGCCGGCAACCCCGGCATGACGATCGGACGGCACATCCCGACGCTGGACGAGTCGCTCTACGGCGGGCACCTGGAGGTCGAGTTCTCCGACTGCCGCATCGGCGACGACGCCGTGCTGGGTGAGGTCGACGAGGGCTACCGCTACGCCCAGGTGCGTCTCGGCCCGGCCCGGTTGACCCACTGCATGCGGTGGCTGGGCATCGCGCGCCGTGCGCAGGACATCGCGGTGGCGTGGGCGGCGGAGCGGCGGGTGTTCGGGTCGCGGCTGGCGGATCTGGGGATGGCGCAGGCGATGATCGCCGACAACGAGATCGACATCGCGGCCGCGCGCGGGCTGATCCTGCGCGCCTGCTGGGAGCTCGACCAGGGCCGCCCCGCCGGGATGGAGGTCTCGATCGCGAAGACGTTCACGGCGGAGGCGGTGTGGCGGGTGGTGGACCGCTCGTTGCAGCTCAACGGCGGGCGCGGGGTGTCCGGGGACGTGCTGCTGGGCCGGTTCCTGCGGGAGGTGCGTCCGTTCCGGATCTACGACGGGCCGTCGGAGACCCACCGCTGGTCCATCGCGAAGCGCACCGTCGGCCGCTACCGCGCGGAGCAGGCCCGATGAGCGTCACCGATACGACCGAGACGCCCGGCACGACCGACGCCGTCGGCACGACCGACGGCCTGGACCTGGCCGCGCTGGACGTCTTCCTGCACCAGCACGTCGACGGCTACCGGGGCGGGGTCACCGCGGAGCTGGTCTCGGGTGGGCGGTCGAACCTGACCTACCGGGTCACCGACGGCGAGCACGTCTGGATCCTGCGCCGCCCCCCGCTCGGAACACTGACCCCCTCGGCGCACGACATGGGCCGCGAGTACCGGGTCGTCGCCGCCCTCGCGGGCAGCGGGGTCCCGGTCGCACCGGCGGTCGCGCTGGCCGACGACGCGGTACTCGGGGTGCCGTTCGCGCTCACCGGGTTCGTCGACGGGATCGTGGTGCGCAGCGAGGACGACCTCGCCGCCCTCGACGACCCGACCGTGCGGGCGACCGCGTTCTCCCTGGTCGACACCCTCGCCGCGCTGCACGCCGTCGACGTCACCACCGGCCCCCTGGCCGAGCTCGGCCGCCCCGCCGGATACCTGCGCCGCCAGGTCGAACGCTGGTACGGCCAGTGGCAGCGCGTCGCCACCCGCGAGCTGCCCGACGTCGACACCCTGCACGGCCTGCTCGACGCGACCTGCCCGGCCGAGAGCGACCACGCCGTCGTGCACGGGGACTTCCGCATCGACAACGCCATCCTCGACCGCGACGACCCCACCGTGGTGCGCGCACTGGTCGACTGGGAGATGGCCACCCTCGGCGACCCGCTGGCCGACCTGGCCCTGCACACCGTCTACGGCGACCCGGCCTTCGCGCCGGTGCTCGGCGGGTCCGCGGCCTCCACCAGCCCGCGCATGCCGACCGCCGAGGAGCTGGTCGACCGCTACGTCACCGCCTCCGGACGGAGCCCGCGGCACTGGGCGTTCCACCGTGGCCTCGCCTACTTCAAGTCCGCCGTGATCGCCGAGGGCATCCACGCCCGGCACGTCCGTGGCGACACCCGTGGCGAGGGGTTCGGGCTCGTCGGCGAGGCGACCGCACCGCTGGCCGCGGCCGGGGTCGCGGCGGCCCGCCCGAGCGCCCTCGCAGCGGGCTGAGCGGCGACGGCCCGGCCCTCGGACCGGGCCGAGCGGCGGCCCGGCCCTCACACCGGGCTGAGCGGCGGCGGCCCGGTCGTCGCCGGACCGGGTGGCGGCCCGGCACCGCGCCGGGCCGCCCCGCCGCGCACCCGCAGCGGTGGCATCCCGAACCAGCGCCGGCACGAGCGGGTCAGGCAGCTCTGCTCGGAGTAGCCGAGCAGGCTCGACACCTGCGGCAGCGGCCGGTCGGAGTGACACAGGTACTGACCGGCCAGCTCGCGCCGCAGCTCGTCGAGCAGCCGCTCGAACGACGTGCCGTCCTCCCGCAGCCGCCGCTGCAGGGTGCGCGGGTGCATCCCGAGGTGACCCGCGGTCACGACGAGCCCGGCCTGCCCGGTGGGCAGCAGCCGTCGCAGCAGCTCCCGGACCCGCACGGTCGGGTCGCCGTCCTCGGGACCGACGAGGTCGTGCAGGTACTGCTCGGCCAGGTCGCGGACCGCACGGTCCTCCCCGGCGCGACGCCGGTCCAGCCCGGCCGCGTCGACGTCGAGCCCGCACACCGGCGCCTCGAACTCCACCGGGCAGCCGAAGATCTCCCGGTAGGCCTCCGGCGGCCCGGCGGGGGAGTGCGGCAGCAGCGCCCGGCGCGGCCGGAAGTCCCGCCCGAACAGGATCCGGAACAGGTCCATCGACACCCCCAGGCTCAGCTCCAGGATCTGGACCTGGCGGGGGACCCGGGGCAGCACGACGGTGAACGTGTAGCGGGCCACGTCCCCGGTCAGCGGCGCGACGTCCACCTCGAACGCCGTGCTGTAGGAGTGCAGGTACCGGCGCAGGCCAGCCATCGCCTCGCGGGCCGTCGCCGAGTGCCGGGCGATCAGCGCGACCGTCCCGAGGATCTCGATGCCCTGGCGCTGCGACAGCAGTAGCCCGAAGTCCGGCCGCTCCAGCGCGGCGGCGGCCTCCTCGACCAGCTCGGCCAGCGCGCGGTAGGGCAGCAGCGCCTGCGGCTCGTCGACGAGGCCCGGGCGCAGCCCGACCCGGCGGTGCAGCGGTGCGGGATCGCCGCCGAGGTCGCCGACCAGCCCGTCGAACCCCTGCAGCGAGCTCGCACGGATCAGCCCGTCCATGTCGTCAACTGTCAAATCACTGTCGTCCGATGTCAAGAGGTGATCCGCACGACAGTCGTAGCGTCGGAGCCGTTCCCACCACGACCAGCGATGGAGCCGACGATGCCTCAGTCCACCGGTCCCGCCCCCGTCCGCACGAGCTCGGGCGCCGAGATCCCGATCGTGTCGCTGCCGCAGAACGAGCTGCTCTCGGTCAACGAGGCCGACATCGAGCTCGTCCGCGACGCGCTCGGCGAGGGCATCAGCTTCAAGCCGCTGCGCCTGGACCTCGAGCGCAACGAGTGGGTCGTCATCGCGCAGATGGCGCCCGGCACCCGGCTGCCCGTGCACTACCACACCGGCCCCGTCGACCTGCTGACGATGGCCGGGAGCTGGCACTACCTGGAGTACCCGGACCAGCCGCAGACCGCGGGCTCCTACCTGTACGAGCCCGGCGGGTCGGTGCACACCCTCGTCTGCCCGGAGACCAACACCGAGGACACCCTGATGTTCGTCCGGGTCTCCGGCTCGAACGTCAACTTCAACGAGGACGGCTCGTTCCACTCCATCCTCGACACCCTGCTGCTGCGCCACCTGACCGACACCCTGGCCAAGGAGCCCCCGAACTACATCGAGGGCGGCGAGGCCGGTCTCACCGAGTCCCCGAAGCGCTCCTGATGCGCGCCGTCCTCATGCAGGACCGGGCCCTGTCGGTCGGCGAGGTGCCCGACCCTGCCCCCGGCGCCGGCGAGGTGCTCGTCGACGTCCTGGCCTGCGGGATCTGCGGGTCCGACCTGCACAGCGCCACGCACGCCGCGGAGTTCAACGTCGCCACCCGCGACGCGCTCGGCGTCGAGCTGATGGACCTGTCGCGCCCGGTGTCGTTCGGGCACGAGTTCGTCGGCGCGATCGCCGGGCACGGCCCCGGCACCACCGGTGCGCTGCCGGTCGGCACCCGCGTGGTGTCGGTCCCGGCCCTGGTCCGCGAGACGCCCGCCTTCCTCGGGTTCTGCGGTCCGGAGCTGCCCGGCGGCTACGCCGAGCGGATGCTGCTCACCGAGGCGCTGCTGATGCCGGTGCCCGACCACGTCGACACCGCGGTCGCGGCGCTGACCGAGCCGCTCGCCGTCGCACACCGGGCGGTCGCCCGGGCGCAGCTCGGCCCCGACGACGTGCCCCTGGTCGTCGGCTGCGGGCCGATCGGGCTCGGCGTGATCGCGACGCTGCGCCGGGCGGGTGCCGGGCCGATCGTCGCCGCCGACTACTCCGCGAGCCGGCGCGAGCTGGCCGGGCGCCTCGGCGCCGACGTCGTGGTCGACCCGGCCGTGACCTCGCCCTACACGGCGTGGGCGCAGGCCGCCGCCACCGACGACCCGGCGCGCGCCGCCCCGCCGACGGCGATCCTCGGTGCGCTGCCGCTGCGCCCGACCGTGGCGTTCGAATGCGTGGGCGTGCCCGGGGTGATCGACCAGGTCGTGGCGTCGGCACCGGCGGCGTCGCGGATCGTCGTCGCCGGGCTGTGCGCCGGGCCGGACTCCTTCCAGCCCACCACCGCGGTGCTGAAGGAGATCGACATCCGGTTCAGCCTCATGTACTCGCCGGAGCAGTTCGCGCAGACCTTCTCCGACTTGTGCGACGGCTCGCTCGACGTCGCACCGATGCTGAGCGGGACCGTCGGTCTGGACGAGGTGCCGGAGGTGTTCGCGCGCCTGTCCTCCGACCCGGTCGACACGAAGATCCTGATCGACCCGGCGAAGATCGCCGGCCGCCGCCCGGAGGCCGCCGCCGCGGCCGCCGCGGCCGTCTGACAGGCCGGCGGGCCGGGACGCCCCCCTCGCCCCGGCCCGCCGTGCCGCCGCCCCCGGGTCACCCGTGGTCGGCCAGCCACCGTGGCCCGTGCCGGACGACGAACGCCCGCAGGTCCCGCACCGGCGCCGTCGGCCGCGGGTCGGCCGCGTGCACCATCCCCAGCGTCCGCGCGGTGTGCGGGCTGCGCACCGGCACCTGCACCACCCCCGGCACGTCCGGCCCGGCGGGGAGCAGCGCGACGCCCAGCCCGGCCCCGACCAGGCCGCGCAGCGTCGCCGTCTCCCCGCCCTCGAACGCCCGGCGCGGGCGGAACCCGGCCTGCGCGCACCACGACTCCACCACCCCCTGCAGCCCGTAGCCGCGGGCGAACAGCAGGAACGGGTCGTCGGCGACCTCGGCGAGGTCCGCGGCAGCCGCGCCCGCCAGCCGGTGCCCGGACGGCACCGCGAGGCGCAGCTCCTCCTCGGCCAGCGGGGTCGCGACCAGGCCCGGCTCGTCGGGCATCGGGGAGGTGAGGGCCAGGTCGACCCGGCCGTCGCGGACCCGCTCCAGCAGTGCGGCGTGCGGCACCTGCACCAGCTCGATCCGCACCCGAGGGTGGTGCACGCGGAACTCCCGCAGGATCCCCGGCACCGCGGTGGTACCCATCGTCCCGAGGAAGCCCAGCGCGACCCGGCCGGTGACCGGGTCGGCGTCGCCCGCCAGCTCGGCGACACCCGCACCGAGCTCGGCCAGCGCGGCCTCGGCCCGCGGCAGCAGCGTCCGCCCGGCGGCGGTCAGCGCCAGCCCGCGCCCGGACCGCCGGAACAGCGCGACGCCCAGCTCGCCCTCCAGCCGGGCGATCGCCCGCGACAGCGTGGGCTGCGGGACCCCGATCCGCTCGGCGGCGCGGGTGAGGTGACCGTCGCGCGCGACCGCGACGAAGCGGTGCAGCGCCGGCGCCAACGACTCATGCATCGATGCATGATACGTCGACGAAGCATGCATTGGACGCATCCGACGCCGGCGCCTACGGTCGTGTGCGATGACAACGACCGAGCGTTCCCCGGCTCCGACCGCCACCCGGCCCGCCCCGCCCCACGAGCGCGGCACCCCCGGCTACCGGCGGCTCGGCATCGCCCTGTGGCTCTCCGGTCTGGCGACGTTCGTGCTGGTCTACAGCGTGCAGGGGCTGCTGCCGACGCTGTCGGCGGAGTTCGGCGTGTCCTCGTCGACGGCCAGCCTGGTCCTGTCGGCGACGACCGGCACCCTCGCCCTCGCCGTGCTGCCGCTGTCCGCGCTCACCGAGTCCTGGGGCCGCGCGCGGGTCATGACCTGGGCGCTCGCGGCGTCGGCGGTCCTCGCACTGCTCGCCCCGCTGGCGCCCACCTTCGAGACCCTTGTCGTCGTCCGCGGGCTGCAGGGCATCGCCCTCGCAGCGCTGCCTGCCCTGTCGATGGCCCACCTCACCCACGAGGTCGCGCCGCGGCACCTCGGCGGGGCGGTCGGGCTGCTCATCGCCGGCAACACCCTCGGCGGGCTGTCCGGGCGGCTCGTCGCGTCCTGGGTCGCCGAGCTCGGCGGCTGGCGGGCCGGGCTCGCCGCCGTCGGTGCGGTCTCGGTGCTCGCGACCGTCGCGTTCCGGCTGCTCCTGCCGCCCGCGACGGCGCCCGCCCCGGCCCGCACCCGGCTGCGCGACCTCGGCGGACCGCTGCGCCGCCACCTCACCGACCGGGGCCTGCTCTGCCTGTTCGGGATGGCGTTCCTGCTGATGGGCGCGTTCGTGACCGTCTACAACTACCTCGGGTTCCGGCTGCTGGCCCCGCCGTTCTCGCTGCCCGGCACCCTGGTGGGGCTGGTGTTCCTCGGCTACCTCGCCGGCAGCTGGGCCTCCACCGGCGCGGGCAGGCTGGGGGACCGGTTCGGGCGCCGCCCGGTGCTGTGGGTGGCGACGCTGG
This sequence comes from Pseudonocardia sp. ICBG162, assembly GCF_020496225.1. Classification (NCBI taxonomy): domain Bacteria; kingdom Bacillati; phylum Actinomycetota; class Actinomycetes; order Pseudonocardiales; family Pseudonocardiaceae; genus Pseudonocardia; species Pseudonocardia sp. ICBG162. Next base: position 1,760,465 of record NZ_JAHLJD010000013.1, on the reverse strand, counting down.
TCGCGCTCGGCGGGATCTGGGTGACCCTGCCCGACCTGCTCCTCACCACCCTGGCCGGGCTGCTGCAGGTGACCGTCGGCTTCTTCGGCGCCCACTCGGTCGCCAGCTCCTGGGTGGGGCGGCGCTCGGCGATGCTGCCCGGCGCGGTGCCGGCCCAGGCGTCGTCGCTCTACCTGGTCGGCTACTACGCCGGGTCCAGCGTCGGCGGTGCCCTGGGCGGGGTCGCCTACGACCACGCCGGCTGGGCGGGCGTCGTCGGCTACGTCAGCGCCCTGCTGGCCGGGGCGCTGGGGCTCGCCCTGGTCCTGCGGCGCACCCCGGCCCCGGCCTGAGCCCGGCTCAGAACAGCAGGAGGGCCACGACCGCGCCGAGCAGCAGCAGCGCGGCCAGCACCAGCAGCAGCGCCCCGGCCCCGCGACGGCGGTCGGCGGCGGCACCGTCGTCGTTCTCGACCTCGGCCAGCGTGCTGTCCAGCGCGTGCGTCCCCGCTCCGTCCCCGGGTGCGGACGGCGCGGCCGGGACGGTCTCGTCACCGGCGGGCAGCTCCCGGGTACCGACCGGCGGGGGAGCCGGGTCGCCGTGCACCGCGCGCAGCCGGGCGGCGAGTGCCGCGGCGTCGCGCGGGCGCCGGTCCGGGTCCTTGGCCAGGGTCTGCAGGAGCACCTCCTCCAGCGCGGGTGGGATGCCCGGGCGCAGCGACGACGGCCGCGGCGGCGTCTCCCGCAGGTGCGCCACGACCACCGCGAGCGGGTCGGCGTCGGTGAACGGCGGCCGCCCGGTGAGCGCGGTGAACAGGCAGCAGGCCAGCGCGTACAGGTCCGCCCGGCCGTCGAGGTGCGCGGCGCCGCGGCCCTGCTCGGGGGCCAGGTAGAGCGGGGTGCCGATCACGTGCCCGGTCCGGGTGCGCCCGGCGCCGTCGCCGAGGCGCGCGATGCCGAAGTCGGTCACGACGACGGTGCCGTCCGGACGCAGGATGATGTTGCCGGGGGTGACGTCGCGGTGCACCACCCCGGCCCGGTGCGCGGCGGCGAGCGCCTCGGACACGGCCGCCCCGATCCGGGTCACCTCCCGCGGCTCCAGCGGGCCGGTCCGCCCGATCCGCCGCGCGAGGGTCTCGCCCTCGACGTAGGACATGACGACCCAGGCCGTGTGCCCGGTCGTGCCGGTGTCGTGCACGGTGACGACGCCGGGGTGGTCGATCGCGGCGGCGGCGCGGGCCTCGTCGCGCAGCCGGGCGACGTCGCCGGGGTCGCCCGCGCGCAGGAGCAGCTTCACCGCGACCGGGCGGTCCAGCTCCCGGTCGTGGGCCAGGTGCACCGCCGACATCCCGCCCCGGCCGAGCACGTGGCGCAGCTCGTAGCGGCCGCCCACCACGTCACCCGCGCCCGGCAGGCCGGCCGGGATCTCGTCGGTGCGCTCCGGTCCGGCCGCGCCCGGCAGCTCGGCCGTCCCGCTCACGACGCCGGCAGTGTCCGCTGCGTGCTCTCCGGGTGCCCGGCGCCGATCAGCTCGTCGAACAGGTAGCCGTGGTCCAGCATCGCCTTCCGCAGCGACTCCGTGTCGGCGTCGTCCTCGGCGACGGCGACGGCGTGCGCCGCGCGGTAGTGCCCGACCAGGTCGGGGTGGTCGACCGAGATCATCTCCTCGCGCTCGGAGAAGTGCTCGACCGGGTAGCCGCGGGTGCGCATCACCTGCTGCAGCAGCAGGTCGGTGTCGCGCAGCCCGGCCCGCGGGGTGCGGACGAAGGCGTTCTGCGCCCCGGCGAAGTCCCCGGCGAACCGCTCGCGCTCGTCGGCGTCGAGGTCGCGCACGTCCAGCTCGCGGCGCCAGCTCAGCCGGCGGCGCAGCTCGGTCTCGCCGCGGTCCTTCCCGCCGGACTGCTCGACGACGTGGTCGTACTCCTGCCCGAAGTGCCGGCGCAGGGCGGCGGTCCGCCGGCGGCCGCGCACCCGGGACCCGACCACGAGGGCCAGACCCAGCACGACCAGCACCACGACGGCGACGACGACCCACAACATGACGTCCGGTGACATCGGTGTTCCCCCTCCGGGACGAGACCCGTCCGGTCAGCATCCCGCCTCGCCGGCGATCACGCGCGGTGATCACGGCCAGGTCCCTCCGCATGGAGGAGTGACGCTCCGGAACGCGGGACGCGCTGCTCCGTCCGCGCAGACAGGCGGGCGACACGCCGGGGGAGGGTGCTCCGGGCAGGTGGAATCGTCTCCGGAACGGTAGGACGTGTGTCCGTTTCGTCACCCGTGTGGAGCACACCCCCGCCGTCCGGCACGCTCCGCCGTCTGCCACGGTGGAGAAGCCCCCAGCACCCCAGCAGCACCCCGGGAGGACCCCCGATGAAGAAGGCCGGTCGCAAGCTCTCCAAGGCCGCCGAGTCGTTCGTCGAGGCCATCGGCATCCTCGGCGGGTGGAACCGCGGGCGTCGCCGGAGCCGGTCCCGCCGCTGACGTGGGTGGGCGCTGCCACCGCCCGACTGTTTAGCTTGTGGTAAGCACATCATGTCCGGTTCCTCCGGGAAGACAGGTGTGCCCATCACGTGACCGACGCCGCCCACGACACCCACCGCCTGCCCGGGGACGGCTCCGCCGGGCCGCCCGGCGACGACCCGCTGCCCCGGCGCGTGCCGGTCTTCGCCGTCGTCGGTCTGGCGCTGCTGATGTTCTCCCTCGACGGGACGTCGGTCGCCACCGCGCTGACGACGATCAGCGGCGACCTCGGCGCCGACCTGGCCTGGACCGGCTGGGTCGTGAGCGTCGCCGCCGTCGGGCAGATCCTCGCGCTGCCACTGGGCGGCTGGCTGTCCGACCGCTTCGGCGGCCGGCGGATGTTCCTGGCCGGGGTCGCCGTGTTCACGGTGATGTCCGGGCTGAGCGCGCTCAGCCCCTCGATCGGCGTGCTCATCGCCTGCCGGCTGGTGCAGGGCCTCGCCGGCGGCGTGATGCTGCCGGCCGCCAACGGGATCGTCGCCCACCAGTTCGGCCGTGACCGGGACCGGGCGCTCGCCCTGTTCACCAGCGTCTTCCCGATCGGCGCGATCCTCGGGCCGCTGGTCGGCGGGCTGGTGCTCACCACCTGGACCTGGCACGGCATCTTCCTGGTGAACGTGCCGATCGGGATCCTGCTCGTCGCCGTCGGGCTCGCCCTGGTCGATGACCCGCCGCACCGGCGGACCGCGCGGATCGACGCCGTCGGGATCGCGCTGCTCGTCCTGACCCTGCTGGCCACGATGCTCACCATCACCCGGCTCGGTTCGCCGGGGTCGGGGCCCGGCTGGACCGTCCTGGCCGGTGTGGTCGCGCTGACGGCGGGTGCGGTGTTCGTCCGGCACGCCCGGCGCCGGCCCGACGCGGTCGTCCCGATGCACCTGCTCGCCGGGCGCGGCCTGGGCATCATGAACGTCACCAACGTCGTCTTCGGCGCCGTGGTGATCGGGTTCTCGGCGACCCTGCCGCTCTACGCCCAGGTCCGCTACGACCTGCCCGCGTTCGTCGCCGGGGCGCTGCTGACCGGCCGCGCGATCGGCACCATCGTCACCTCGGCGGCCGCGGTCGCGCTGCTGCGCCGGCTGGGCTTCCGGCCGCTGCTGCTCGGCGGGCTGGTCGCCGTCGTCGCCGGGCTGGTGGTCACCGCGGTGGCGCCCCCGTTCGGCGGGCCCACGGTGTGGCTGCTCGCCGGCTCCACCCTGCTCGGGCTGGGCACGGGCCTGTCCGGGCCGGCCGCCAACAACGCCGGCATGCACCTGGTGCCCGACGAGGTCGCCGCGGTGTCCGGGCTGCGCATCATGTTCCGGCAGATGGGCGGGATCGCCGCGGTGTCGGTGCTGACCGCCGCCGTCACCGCCGCCGACGATCCGGGCGTCGCCGCCGGGATCGCCTACGGGGTGCTGGCGGTGGCGCTCGCGGCGGCCGGCCTGGCGGCCGCACGGATCCCGAACCGGCGCGGACGCTGGTGAGGGAGGCGGGGCCGGGTGGACCGGCCCCGCCCGCCGTCACATGTTGCGCCGGTACTGTCCGCCGACCTCGAAGAACGCCGTCGTCAGCTGACCCAGCGAGCACACCCGCGCGGCCGACATCAGCTCGTCGAACACGTTGCCGTCGCCGGTCGCGACGTCCTGCAGGCGGCGCAGCGCCTGCTCGGCCTCCGTGCGGTGGCGGGACTGGAAGTCCGCGAGCCGGTCGAGCTGGGACTGCTTCTCGGCCTCGGTGGCGCGGGCCAGCTCGATCTCCTGGTGCGCCTCGTCCGGGTCGGCCGGCTTGAGGAAGGTGTTGACGCCGACGATCGGCAGCTCACCGGTGTGCTTGCGGTGCTCGTAGAGCATCGACTCGTCCTGGATCCGGCCGCGCTGGTAGCCGGTCTCCATCGCCCCGAGCACGCCGCCGCGCTCCGCGATCGACTCGAACTCGCGCAGCACCGCCTCCTCCACGAGGTCGGTGAGCTCGTCGACGACGAACGAGCCCTGCAGCGGGTTCTCGTTCAGCGACAGGCCCCACTCCTTGTTGATGATCATCTGGATGGCCATCGCGCGGCGCACCGACTCCTGCGTGGGCGTGGTGACCGCCTCGTCGTAGGCGTTGGTGTGCAGGGAGTTCGCGTTGTCGTAGAGCGCGCAGAGCGCCTGCAGCGTGGTGCGGATGTCGTTGAAGTTCATCTCCTGCGCGTGCAGGGACCGTCCCGAGGTCTGGACGTGGTACTTCAGCTTCTGAGAGCGCTCGTTGGCCCCGTAGCGCTCCTTCATCGCGACCGCCCAGATGCGGCGGGCGACCCGGCCGATCACCGTGTACTCGGCGTCCATGCCGTTGGAGAAGAAGAACGACAGGTTCGGCGCGAAGTCGTCGACGTCCATCCCACGCGCCAGGTAGCTCTCGACGAAGGTGAACCCGTTCGCGAGGGTGAAGGCGAGCTGGCTGATGGGGTTCGCCCCGGCCTCGGCGATGTGGTAGCCGGAGATCGAGACGGAGTAGAAGTTGCGCACCTTGTGCGCGATGAACCACTCCTGGATGTCGGCCATCATCCGCAGCGAGAACTCGGTGGAGAAGATGCAGGTGTTCTGGCCCTGGTCCTCCTTGAGGATGTCGGCCTGCACCGTGCCCCGGACGTTCGCCAGCGCGTAGGCGACGAGCTCCTCGCGCTCGCCGTCGTCGGGCTCGCGGCCCTGCTCGTCGCGGAACCGGTCGACCTGCTGGTCGATCGCGGCGTTGAGGAAGTAGGCGAGGATCGTCGGCGCCGGGCCGTTGATCGTCATCGACACCGAGGTCGTCGGCGAGCACAGGTCGAAACCGTCGTAGAGCGCCTTGAGGTCGTCCAGGGTCGCGATCGAGACGCCCGAGGTGCCGACCTTGCCGTAGATGTCGGGGCGGGTGTCCGGGTCGTGGCCGTAGAGGGTGACCGAGTCGAACGCGGTCGACAGGCGCTTGGCGTCCGAGCTCTCCGACAGGTACTTGAACCGCCGGTTGGTGCGGAACGGGTCGCCCTCGCCGGCGAACATGCGGGCCGGGTCCTCACCCTCCCGCTTGAACGGGAACACCCCGGCGGTGAAGGGGTAGAAGCCGGGCAGGTTCTCCCGGCGCAGGAAGCGCAGCAGCGCGGCGTCGTCGTCGAACTTCGGCAGCGCGACCCGGCGCACCGGGTTCCCGGACAGCGTCTCGCGGGTCAGCTTCGTGCGGAACTCCTTGTCCCGCACGGTGTAGACGTACTCGTCGCCGGAGTAGTCCTCGACCCGCGACGGCCAGGACTCCAGCAGCTCGGCGGACTCGGCGGGGACCTTCTTCTCCGCGGTGCGCAGCGCCTCGTCGAGGTCGTCGCCGCCGACCAGCTCGGCGGCGGTGCGCAGGTGCTGCGCGGTGCGGGCGGCCTGGGCGTGGGTCTCGGTGTCGGCGTGGTAGTCCCGCACCGCGCCGGCGATGTCGGCGAGGTAGCGGACCCGCTCCGGCGGGATGACGGCCGCGTAGTCGCTGGAGGTCTTGGTGTCGACGCGGGGGAGCCGCCCCTCGCCGACGGTCAGCCCGCCCTCGGCGAGCAGGTCGCGCAGGTGCTGGTAGAGCGCGGTGACGCCGTCGTCGTTGAAGGTGGCGGCCGAGGTGCCGTAGACCGGCATGTCCTCCCAGGTCGCGCCGAACTCCTCGCGGTTGCGGACGAGCTGGCGGCCGACGTCGCGGCGGGCGTCCTCGGCGCCGCGGCGCTCGAACTTGTTGATCGCGACGACGTCGGCGAAGTCCAGCATGTCGATCTTCTCGAGCTGGGACGCGGCGCCGAACTCCGGCGTCATCACGTACAGCGAGTGGTCGACGAACGGGACGATGCCCGCGTCGCCCTGGCCGATGCCGGGCGTCTCGACGACCACCAGGTCGAACCCGGCGGAGCGGAGCACCGCGATGGTGTCGCCGAGCCGCTCGGGCAGCGAGCCGCCGTCGTTGCCGCGGGTGGCGAGGCTGCGGAAGAACACCCGGTCACCGGACAGCGCGTTCATCCGGATGCGGTCGCCGAGCAGCGCACCGCCGCCCTTGCGCCGGGTCGGGTCCACCGCGAGCACCGCGATGCGGAGCTTGTCCTCCTGGTCGAGCCGGAACCTGCGGACCAGCTCGTCGGTCAGCGAGGACTTGCCGGAGCCGCCGGTGCCGGTGATGCCGAGGACCGGCACCGGGCGCTCGGAGGCGGCGATGCGCTCGCGGACCTCGTCGGGCAGCGTCCCGGTCTCGGCCATGGTCAGTGCGCGGGCCAGCGTCGCGGTCTCGCCGGAGAACACCCCGTCGTACGACGACGGCGGCTCGGCCGAGAGGTCGGTGTCGCACTCCCGGATCATGATGTTGATCATCCCGGGGAGGCCCAGGTGCTGGCCGTCCTCGGGGGAGAAGATGCGCGCGACGCCGCGGGAGTGCAGCAGCTCGATCTCCTCGGGGACGATCACGCCGCCGCCCCCGCCGTAGACCCTGATGTGGCCGGCGCCGCGCTCGCGCAGCAGCTCGACCAGGTAGGAGAAGTACTCGACGTGCCCGCCCTGGTAGGACGAGATGGCGACGCCCTGCACGTCCTCCTGGATCGCGGCGGTCACGACCTCGTCGACCGAGCGGTTGTGGCCGAGGTGGATCACCTCGGCGCCCTGGCGCTGCAGGATCCTGCGCATGATGTTGATGGCGGCGTCGTGCCCGTCGAACAGGCTGGCCGCGGTCACGAAACGGACCGGGTGCGTGGGGACGTGCAGCTCGGCCTGTGCGTTCGTGTCCGTGCTCATCGGGGACGTTCCTCCCGCCGGGCGGACGGCGGTGTCCCGGCCGGTTTAGTTTGACATCCTAGTATCGGACGTACAAGGAACCCGGCGAGCGTCACAGGGGTCGTGCGGTGGGGGTCAGGCCGCGTCGCGTGCCGCGGGCTCCCCGGTGGCCGGAGCGGCCTGCTCGCGGCCCCGGCGGGCGTGCCGGCCGGTCGGCCAGGACGTCCCCGGACCTGTCGCGTCGGGCTCGTCCTCGTGCGCGACGAGGTCGTCGTCGGCGGGTGGGCCGGGGTCCACGACGTCGGACAGCACGCGCCGCGCCCGGGCGAGCTTGCGCGCCCGCCAGCGCTTCCCGGCCAGTCCGGCGACGAGGCCGAGGGTGGGCAGCAGGATCCCGGAGGCGATGACCAGCACCACGGAGTACGCGGGGAATGCAGCCACCAACAGGAAGGCCGTCAACGGCCAGTACAGCAGTGCCCGCCCCGCGCCCCGTCGCGTCCAGTCGCGATGAGGCGGCATGATCCCTGCCTACCCGAACTCCGCGATCGTCATGCACGACTCGCCGCAACCCGCCCACATGTTCCGCGACCGGGGGTACGAATTCATGACCACGACACCGGACCGCACCGCGGTCGACCCGTACGCCGCCGTCCTCCTCTCGGAGAACGACCGGCTGGCCACGCTCCTGACGACGGCCGATCCGGCCACCCCGGTCCCGACCTGTCCGGGCTGGTCGCTGCTGCAGCTGCTCCGCCACGTCGGGCGCGGGCACCGGTGGGCGGCCCGGATGGTCGCCACCGGCGCCACCGAGGCCCTCGACCCGCGCGAGGTGCCCGGTGGGAAGCCGCCCGAGGGCGGCCCCGAGGTCGCGGCGCAGTGGCTGCGCGACGGCGCGACCGAGCTGCTCGACGCCGTCGTCGCGGCCGGGCCGACCGCGCCGGTGTGGACCTTCACCGGTCCGCAGCCCTCGGCGTGGTGGGTGCGGCGGCGGCTGCACGAGGCGACGGTGCACCGCGCCGACGCCGCCGTCGCGCTCGGGGCGCCGTTCCCGATCGACCCGCAGGTGGCCGCCGACGGCGTCTCGGAGTGGCTGGGCCTGCTCGCCGCCCGCCCCGCCGCCGACGAGCCGCCGCTGGCCGACGGCGCCACGCTGCACCTGCACGCCACCGACGACGTGCCGGACGCGGCGGGGGAGTGGATGGTGCGCGGCGCGGGCGGGCGGGTCGTCTGGGAGCACGGGCACGGCAAGGGCGACGCCGCCGTCCGCGGCACCGCCGCCGACCTGCTCCGGGGCGTCACCCGCCGCATCCCCGCCGACGACGACCGTCTCCAGGTCCTCGGCGACGCCGAGGTCTGGACGGGCTGGCTGGCCCGTACCGGATACTGACGGGCCGTCACCGCGGCCCCCGGTCAGACCGCCGGGGCGGTCCCCCTCCGCTGCCGGGCCGCCATGGGCGGGGCCTGCGGGGTCAGCACGACCTCGGCCGCGGTGTCGAGCGCCGCGGCCGAGCGCGGCCGCTCGAACCGGCACGACGCCCGTCGCCCGTCGGTCTCCAGGGTCGCGACGAGGTTGCCGAACAGCGGACCGGTCGTCCGCTCCCAGGCCACGCCCGCGCTGCCGGCACCGGTCCGGCGGGTCCAGCGGGTCGTCATCCTGCCCAGCAGCCGCGACCAGGTGATCCGGAACATCACCCGCATCACCGCGGGGACCACGTTGTGCACCGGTGAGCAGGTCAGCTGGTGGACCCGGGTGCCCTCCGGGCCGCGGCCGGGCCGGTCCCCGGGGGCGTGGGTGTGCACGTCGGCGACGGCGGCGTAGGAGTGGTGGACGTCGCCGGACAGCACCGACACCGTGGCGGGCGGGGCGTCCCCGGCGCGCGGGCGGCACGCCTCGCGGATCAGCTCGGCGAGCCGGGCGAAGGAGTGCCCGAACGCGGGCCAGTGCTCCAGGTCGGCCTCCTGGCGGGCCCACTCGGCGACGGCTGCGACCCGGCCGGAGCCGTTCGCGCCCTTCTCGGTCGCGGCCTCCAGGTCGGAGATGACCTGGGGCATCAGCCAGGGCACCGAGGTTCCCAGGACGAGGTGGTCCACGTCGCCGGGGGCGAGCGCCTTCGCGGAGATCCAGTCGAACTCGGCGTCGGACACCATCCGCCGCGGCGTGGACTCGACGATCCGCCCGTTGCGGGAGTCGATGACGATCAGCCGGGTGCGGCCCAGCTCCCAGCAGAAGGAGAAGCGCTCGTCCTTGCCGCGGTCGTCGCCGTCGCCGGTCTCGACGTCCCAGAGGGCGGCCCGCTCGGACAGCAGCGGCCAGACGTCGCCCTCGGCGGCCTGCACCTCCTGCCAGGTCCGGTCGGCGGCGAGCTCGGCGGGGGAGAGGTTGCCCAGGTGCTGGTGGACCCAGTAGGAGGCCAGGCCGGAGCGGATGCGCTCGGACCACCAGGGCTTGCGGGCGATCTGCTCGCGCCAGGCGCCGGAGGTGTTCCAGTCGTCGCGGACGTCGTGGTCGTCGAAGATCATCGCGGTGGGGACGGTGGAGAGCATCCACCGCACCTCGGGGTCCGACCAGGTGTCGCGGTAGAGGCCCGAGTACTCGTCGAAGCCGACGATCTCGTCGTCGGGCCAGTCCGGGTGCCGCTCCTGCCGCCCGGCGATCCGCCGCCGGGTCTGCGGGGTGAGCTCGTCGGCGTAGACCTGGTCGCCGAGCAGCAGCAGCGTGGTCGGCCAGATCTCCGGGGGCAGCCCGGCCATCCGGCCGGCGTAGACGTCGAGCGCGTCGAGGCCGTACTGCCGGGCCAGCTTCGGGTCGGCCAGCTTCACGTAGCGGCAGGAGCCGAAGACGATCCGCTGGTGGGCCCCGGTGTCCGCGCCGCGCGTCGCGATCAGGCTCGGCGGGAACGGCGAGTGCGGCAGCGGCCAGACCTGCTCGCCGTCGAGGTGGACCTCGTAGGCGGTGCGGGTGCCCGGCGTCAGCCCGGTCACCTGGACCAGGGCGAAGTGGTGGCCCGACACCTCGAAGGTCGCGGCGTCGCAGCCGAGCACCGAGACGCGGCACGGGCCGGAGGTCTGCACCCAGACCAGCGCGCTGGTCTCGTCGACGTGCCGCAGCACCGGTCCGAGCAGGAGTGTCACCCGTCCGAGCGTAGTCGTGCCCCGGCCCGGTTGCGGGACGAGATCAGGTCTCCTCCAGCGCCAGCAGTCCCGCACCGATCTTCCCGGCGTCGCCCTTGTAGGTGGCGGGCAGCACCGGCGGGATCGGGCGGACCTCGGGCGGGCCGTAGTGGAACTCCCGGGCCGCCCGGCGGGCCGGCTCGAGCAGCAGCTCGCCCGCGTCGACCAGGCCGCCGCCGATCAGTACGACCTCGAACTCGAAGATCGCGTTGATGCTGGCGATGCCGATCCCCAGCGACCGCCCGAGCCGCTGGAACAGCGACGCCGCCGTGCTGTCGCCCGCCATCGCGGCCATCGTCACGTGCTGGCCGGTGACCTCGCCCCCGGCCTCCGCGGCCAGGGTCGCGATCATGCCCCGCGGGTCGTGCAGGGCGGCGCTGCGGCCCATCCGGGTCAGCGCGGTCCCCGACGCGACCGCCTCCAGACAGCCGTAGTTGCCGCAGCCGCACTGCGGGCCGTCCGGGTTGACGTTCATGTGCCCGACCTCGGCACCGAGCCCGTGCGGGCCGCGGTAGATCTTCCCGTCGAGCACGATCCCCGCCCCGACGCCGGTGCCGACGGTCAGCAGCACCATGTCGTCGTTGCGGGTCTCGCCGAGCCGGGCCTCGGCCAGACCGGCGACGTTGCCGTCGTTGTCGACGACCACCGGCAGCCCGCACGCGGACTCCAGCAGGCCGCGGACGTCCCAGTTCTCGTAGTTGTTGTTGGGCGCCCAGCGGATCCGGCCGACCGGCCACTCCACGGTCCCCGCGGCACCGACGCCGATCGCGGACACGTCCGCCCCCTCGGCGTCGCCGCGCAGCTCCTCGACCATCTCCCGCAACAGGGTGGTCATCGTGTCCGCATCGGACGTGTCCGGGGTGTTGCGCCGCAGCTCGGCGTGGACCGTGCCATCCTCGCCCACGATCGCTCCGGCGACCTTCGTTCCTCCGATGTCGAGCCCGATGGCCCGCCGTCCGTTCGTCACCCGGGCATGATTGCCATCCCACGGCGGTGACGCCACACCCACCCCGGGTTTGCGGACGGACGAGCCGGGGAAAGGTGCCCCATGCCAGTCTTGCGACGTGTAGCCCGACCCGCCCTCGCGGCCGTGTTCATCTACGGCGGAATCAACGAGCTGCGGAACGCCGACGCGTTGACTTCCGCCGCACAGCCCGTTCTCGACCAGGCCGCCCCGGCCATCGACAAGGTCGTGGAGAACGCCCCGCTGGACCGGCGCCCGGACAACGAGACCCTGGTCAAGGTCGACGCCGGGGTGAAGATCGTGGCGGGATCGCTGCTCGCCCTGGGCAAGTTCCCCCGCCTGTCGGCCACCGCGCTGGCCGCCTCGCTCGTCCCGACCACCCTGGCCGGGCACCGCTTCTGGGAGGAGACCGACCAGCAGAAGCGCGCCAACGAGCAGATCCATTTCCTGAAGAACGTCGGCCTGCTCGGCGGGCTGCTCATCGCGGCCGCCGACACCCACGGCAAGCCGTCGCACGCCTACCGGACGCGCCAGGCCGCCGAGCGGGCCCAGGCCCGGCTCTCCGGCTCCGGTTCCGACACCGGTGCCCAGCTCGCCGCGGGACTGGCCGGCGCGGGCACCTCGATCGCCGCGGCCGCCGCGGGTAGCCGGGAGAAGCTGGCCGAGGCCGTCGAGGAGTACGGCCCGGTCGTGCGTGAGCGCGCCACCGAGTGGGGCGGCAAGGCCTCCGAGCAGGCCGCGCACCTGTCCGAGGTCGCCTCGGACAAGGCGTCCACCTGGTCCGAGCAGCTCTCGGCCGCCGCCGAGCGCACCTCCAAGGCCGCCCAGAAGCAGGCCAAGGTCGCCGAGAAGCGCGGCGCCAAGCTGGCGAAGGCGGCCGAGAAGCGCGGCGCCCAGCTCGAGAAGGTCGTGGACAAGAAGGGCGCCCAGTACCGCAAGGCCGCCGGGCGCACCGGTGACAGGTGGGTGCGCGAGGCCGAGAAGCGCCGCGTCCGCTGGGAGAAGCAGGCCCGCAAGGCCGCCGCCCGCGCGGAGAAGCGTGCCCCCGAGTACACCGACCGCTTCTCCACCCTGGTCACCCAGGCCCAGTCGCAGGCCGCGAAGCTCGGCTCGGACCTGGCCGACCGCGCGTCGGTGGCCGGTGCCGAGGCCGCCAAGCAGGCCAAGGCGTCGGCGAAGGACGCGCGCAAGCGCGCCAAGGCCGTCGCCCGCTGACCCACCGCGACACCCGTCCACGCCCTCCCGACCGGCTCCGCGCCGGACGGGAGGGCCGTGGCGTTTCCGGGGTCAGACCGGGCGCAGCACCTGCAGCTCGCCCGAGTCGAGCGACCGCACCTCGACGACGACCCGGCCGTCCCACACCGGGGACCGCAGCGCGTTCGCCATCCGCGTGAACAGCGCCTGGCTGCGCGCGTTGGCCGCCGCCTGGTCGGCGATCAGGTTCGGCATCATCCCGCCGGAACGCTTGCGCACGGTCTGCGGGAGCGTCGACAGCGTGGTCAGCAGCCGGTGCAGCCGCGCGACGTCGGCGGCCCGGCCCGCGAGGTCGCTCTCGATCAAGGGCCGCAGCGCGGTCAGCGGCCGGTTCGGTGCGCGCAGCAGGTGGTCGGCCGCGGTGAGCAGGATGCGCCGGGCGTCCAGGACGAGTGCCTGGTAGGCGCCGTGCACCGCGGCCGGGAACCCGGTCCAGCCGAGCTTGCCGACCTCACCGAGCGCGTCGCGCAGCGCCAGGCCGGGCGTGCCCGACGGGTCCGCCCCGGCGACGACCCGCTCCCAGCCCGCGATCCAGGCGTGCGTCTGGTGGCGCAGGACCGACAGGTTCGCGACGGCCGTCTCGAGCCCGCGCGACGGGGAGCCGCTGTCGGTCGCGTCGCCGTCGACGACGAGCGAGCCGCGTTCGAGCAGCTCGGTCTGGGCCTCGCGCAGCGACTCCTCGGCCGCGCGGAGCCGCGAGTCCAGCCGCATCACGCACGACGGGGCCAGCTGGTCGACCGCGGCGGTCAGCTCGTCGAGCACCCGGGTCTGGGTGCCGGTCGCGGCGATCTCGGCCGCGGTGGTCAGGGTGAGCAGACCCAGCCCGGCGCCGTGCCGGTCACCGGGTGCGGTGGGTGCGACCGGCACCAGCGCCGACGACCCGGGGGCCGCCGCGGCCGTCTCGCCGCCGGCCAGGCGCAGCAGCGGCTCGGCGCCGAACGCCTCGGGCAGCGCGAGCCGGAAGGTGAGCCCGGCGGCGGGTGCGCGGCCGGCGTCGGGCGCGAGCCGCCGCGCCAGCTCGCTCGAGGCCGACAGCGTCGCCCAGGTGCGGTCGTCGTCGACGGCCGGGGTGGGGGTCCAGCTCAGCAGCAGTGCCGGGCCGGGGGGAGGGGTCCCGTTGCGGAGGGGACGCGGGCGACCGTTGCGTTCGGGGGCGCCGGTCTCCGTTCCGCCGGGCCGCCCGTCGAGCGGGAGCACGATGCCTCGCGGGTCGTCCGGTTGACCGAGCATGTCTCTCCAACGACGTCACGGGCCCCGAGGTCACGAGCCCGGCGGAAGGGGGGCGTGTCCATGGTGCCCTGCGCCGTCCGGGCTCCGGCTCTCGCCCCGGGTGCCCGGGTCCGGGTAGAACTCCTGTGTGGGGACCGCATACGTGATCGGCACGTTCGACACCAAGGGCGCCGAGCTGGCCTGGGTGGCCGAGCTGATGGTCGCCGACGGCGCCGACGTGCTCCGGGTGGACGTGTCCACCTCCGGTGCGGCGGGCCCCGGTCCGGACGTCACCGCGGCCGAGGTCGCCGCCTGCCACCCCGGGGGCGCCGACGCGGTGTTCACCGGCGACCGCGGCAGCGCGGTGGGGGCGATGGCGCAGGCGCTGCGGGCCTTCCTCGCCGGCCGCGACGACGTCGGCGGCGTCCTCGGGCTCGGCGGCTCGGGCGGGACCGCGCTGGTCACCCCGGCGATGCGCGACCTCCCGGTCGGGGTGCCCAAGCTGATGGTCTCCACGGTGGCCTCCGGCGACACCGCGCCCTACGTGGGGGCGAGCGACGTCGCGATGCTGTATGCCGTCACCGACGTCGCGGGCCTCAACCGCATCTCGCGACGGGTGCTGGGCAACGCCGCGCACATGCTCGCCGCCGCCGTCACCGCCCCGCCGCCGCAGACCGGAGCCGACCTGCCCGCCGTCGGCCTGACGATGTTCGGCGTGACCACGCCGCTGGTCACCGCGGTCCGCGAACGGCTCGGCGACGGCGTCGACGCCCTGGTCTTCCACGCCACCGGCTCGGGCGGGCCGTCGATGGAGAAGCTCGTCGACTCCGGCCTGGTCGACTCGGTGCTGGACCTGACCACCACCGAGGTCGCGGACCTGCTCGTCGGCGGGGTGATGGCCTGCGGCCCCGACCGGCTCGACGCGATCGCCCGCACCGCGGTGCCGTGGGTCGGGTCCTGCGGCGCGCTGGACATGGTCAACTTCGGCGCCCGCGGGACCGTCCCGGAACGCTTCGCCGACCGCCTGTTGTACGAGCACAACGCGAACGTCACCCTGATGCGCACCACCGTCGACGAGAACCGGGAGATCGGGGCCTGGTTGGCGGCGAAGCTGAACGCGCTGACCGGGCCGTGGCGGTTCCTGCTCCCGCTGGGCGGGGTGTCCGCGCTGGACGCGCCGGGCGCGGCGTTCCACGATCCCGAGGCCGACGCGGCACTGTTCGCCGCGATCGAGTCCGGTGTGGACTCTCCGGGGAACGTCCGGCGGGTCGCGCACCACGTCAACGACCCGGAGTTCGCCGACGCGGTGCTCTCGGCCTGGCAGGAGGTACGGCGATGAGGCGGTTCAGCCGCGCGGAGCTGATGGAGCGGTTCGGCGAGATGGCCGCCCGCGGCGAGCCGATCGTCGGCGGCGGCGCGGGCACCGGGCTGTCGGCCAAGTGCGAGGAGGCGGGCGGGATCGACCTCATCGTCATCTACAACTCCGGGCGGTACCGGATGGCGGGCCGCGGCTCGCTCGCCGGGCTGCTGGCCTACGGCAACGCCAACGACATCGTCGTCGAGATGGCGGCCGAGGTGCTGCCGGTGGTCCGCCGCACCCCCGTGCTGGCCGGGGTCAACGGCACCGACCCGTTCCTGTTCACCGACCGCTTCCTCGACGAGCTGTCCTCGCTCGGGTTCGCCGGCATCCAGAACTTCCCGACCGTCGGGCTGATCGACGGCACCTTCCGGGCCAACCTGGAGGAGACCGGGATGGGCTACGCGCTGGAGGTCGACCTCGTCGCCGCGGCGCGGGCCAAGGACATGCTGACCACGCCCTACGTCTTCTCCGCCGACGACGCCCGCGCCATGGCCCGGGCCGGTGCCGACATCGTGGTGTGCCACATGGGGCTCACCACCGGCGGCGCGATCGGGGCGGGCACCGCGAAGACCCTCGACGACTGCGTCGCGCTCGTCGACGAGTGGGCGCAGGCGGCGCTGGAGGTCCGCGACGACGTGCTCGTCCTCGTCCACGGCGGGCCGGTCGCGATGCCCGAGGACGCCGCGCACGTGCTCCGCTCGGCGAAGGTCTGCCACGGCTTCTACGGGGCCTCGTCGATGGAGCGGCTGCCGACCGAGACCGCGCTGACCGAGCAGACGCGCGCCTTCAAGAACGTGCTGGAGCGGTGATGGCGCGCGGGATGCCCGCCCCGCCGCCCGGCGGGGACTGGCGGCGACGGATGGCGGTGCGCGGGGGCAGGGTGTCGCACACCCTCGCCGCGCACGGCTGGCTGGTGGCCCTGCTGCTCGGAGCGGCCTGCGGGATCGGCATCGGGGTGGCCATGGGCATCGCCGAGGCCGGGAGCTACCCGGCGGCGGAGGTCATCGGGCGCAGCATCGGCGGCACGATCGCCGGCGTGCTGTTCTGCTCGATCCCGGCGGTCCTGTTCCTTGGTCTGCCGTCCCAGGCCCTGGCCCGCGCCTACCTGCGCTCCGCGAGCCCCGCCGAGCAGGAGGCCATGCGCCGGGCCACCGAGAACGCCCCCGCCTCCCTGCCCGACGGCCTCGTCGCGGGGTCGCGCTGGGCCCGCGCCTACTCCGGCTGCGTCGGCTCGGTGACCGCCTTCCACGGCGTCGTGCGCACGGTGCCCGACGGCGCGGCCAAGGACTGGCTGCACGACATCGGCCGCAACCTCGACGCCGAGCTCGCCGAGGCCCTGCGCACCGCGCGGATGGGGGAGAGCCTGGAGAGCGCGGGCCAGGGCAGCGAGGTGGCCCGCACCGTGGGCGCCCGCCTCGAGGTCGCCCGCACCGCCTTCCACGACACCGCGGAGCTGGCCGCGTCGATCGCGCTGGACCTGCGGGTCGACAGCGGCTTCGACGACGTCCGCAGCCAGCTCGACCAGCTCGCGGCGCAGGCCCCCCACCTGCGCCGGCAGTCCTGACACTCCCGAGGAGGAGTCCCCGATGCCCCGTCCCTACTCCAGCGCCGTGATCACGGCACCGCTGGCCGAGGTGTGGCCGCACGTCCGCGACTTCGGTGGTCTGCACCGCTGGCACCCGGCGATCGCGACCTGCGAGCTGATCCGCGGTGCCTCCGGCAGCGAGATCGGCGCGCAGCGGCGCCTGACCCTCGCCGAGGGCGGCGGCACCGTCGTCGAGGAGCTGACCGCACTCGACGAGCGCGGCCACGCCCTCACCTACGAGATCCTCGAGTCGCCGTTCCCGGTGCGCCGCTACGTCTCCACCGTGCGGCTGGCCCCGGTCACCGCGGTCGGGCACACCTTCGGCGAGTGGTGGACCGAGTTCGACGCCGACGGCGCCGACGAGGGCGACCTCGCGGGCCTGTTCGCGAACGGCGTGTTCGCGGCCGGGCTGGCCGCACTGGGGCAGCGCTGGGAGTGATCGTGCGGGCCCGACCCGCCGTCAGACGCGGGGGAGGGCCACCCGGTCGCCGACGGTGCCGTCCGACCCGCGCAGGGACGCCGTGGCCAGCCCCTCGCGCAGCAGCCAGCGGCCCAGCTCGAGGGTCTCGGCGACCTCGTCGGGCGAGAGCCGCAGCCCGTCGGGCTGCAGGCTCAGCCCGATCACGCCGTTCCAGGCTCCCCACAGGTAGCGGGTGAGCCGGCCGGCGTCGACCGGTCGGGCCTCTCCGGCGGCGACGGCCGCCTCGATCCGGTCGGTGAAGTCGTCGAGCAGGCCGCCGACGCGTTCCCGGATCCGCGTCTCGATGTCGCCCTCGCCGGAGTGTGCCGCGCCGGCGGGCCGGGGATGGGCCAGGAACTGGAAGGCACCCGGGTGCTCCAGGTGGAAGCGCAGATAGGCGTCGCCCCCCGCGAGGACCCGGCCGAGCGGGGTCAGCTCGGGTGAGTCGATCCGCGCCATGTACGAGGCGAACAGGTCCAGCGACCGCTCGACCAGGGTCAGGTAGAGGCCGAGCTTGCCGTCGAAGTGCGTGTAGATCGAGCCCACCGACACGTCGGCGAGGTCGGCGATCTCCTCGATCCGCGCGGCCTCGTGCCCCTCGCGGCGGAATACCTCCTCGGCCGCGTCGAGGATCGCGGCCCGGGTCCGGGCGCGCCGGCGCTCGCCCCGGGCTGCTGCCGTCGTGCCTGCGCTCGTCGTCACCGGAAGAGGATAGCCCGAGTGTTCTGGAAGTACATTCATAAAATGAGTGGACTTGTAAAACACTCGTCGAGCTGCCATCGTCGCTGCTCATGGAGACCCACACCGACGTGCTCGTCGTCGGGGCCCGCTGTGCGGGCTCCGCCGCCGCCATCGCGCTGGCCCGCCGCGGCCGTGCTGTCGTCGCCCTCGACGGCGCGACCTTCCCCTCGGACACACTGTCGACCCACCTGTTCTTTCCGCACCACTGGGCGGAGCTGGAGCGGCTGGGGGTCAGGGACCGGGTGCTGGCGCTGGACCCGCCGCTGCATCCGCGGGCCGCACTCGGCACGCCGGAGGTCGAGATCACCGGCCGTTACGGCGCCTACGAGGGCATCGCCACCGGGTCCTGCGTGCGCCGCCCCGGGCTCGACCTCGCGCTGGTGCAGACCGCTCGCGAGGCCGGCGCCGAGGTCCGCGAGGCGACCCGGGTGACCGGGCTGCTCCACGACGACGGCGGACGTGTCGTCGGGGTCCGCTGGCAGGACCGTGAGGACCGCACCGGGGAGATCCGGGCGAAGCTGGTGGTCGGGGCCGACGGGCGTCGCTCCACCGTCGCCCGCCTGGTCGGCACCCGTGAGCACCACCGCTGGCAGAACCAGCGCATGATGGCCTTCGCCTACTACGACGACCCCCGCGAGGAGCTGCGCGGTGTCGCCGCCCAGTGGCGTGAGGGGCGCGAGCTCGCCACGGTCTTCCCCTGCGACGGCGGGAAGTCCGTCGTCCTGCTCATGCCGCCGGCGGAGCGCGCCGAGGAATTCCGGCGCGACGCCGTCGGGACGTTCGAGGCGACCGTGGCCCGGATCGCACCGCTGGCCGAGCGGCTGCGTGGCTGCACGATGGCGTCGAAGGTCCGTACCTCGCGGAGTCACCCGTCGTACTTCCGGCACTCGCAGGGCCCGGGCTGGGCGCTCGCCGGCGACGCCGGGCACTTCAAGGACCCGGTGACCGCCCAGGGCATCCGCGACGCACTGCGCTTCGGCCGCCTGCTCGGCGAGGCTGTCGCCCCGTATCTCGACGACCCGACCGACCTCGACGCCGCGCTCGCGCGCTGGGAGGCCGATCGCGACGAGCAGTGCCTGCCGATGTACCAGTGGGCCAACGGTCTGGGCCGCGACGACGACGTCTCCCCGCTGGAGCGCGCGTCCTACCGGTGGTTCGCCGCGAGCGAGGACCGCGCCACCGAGCTGTGGGACGTGTTCTCCCGTCGTCGGCCACCGGGCGAGGTCTTCCGTGCGTCCCGGCTCCTGGGATGGGTCCGCGACTGCCTGCGCGATCCGTCGGTGGACCGTGCCGAGCTCTGGCGGGTGCTGCGGCGCGACGTCGGTCGGGAGGTCGCCCGGGTCCGGGAGGCACGCAGGTTCGTGCAGAATCGCGAGGAGTCCGCACGGCGCGGTCTCACCCCGGAGCCCGCGTCCCCGGACCGCGCCCCGGTCCCGACCGCTGCGGAGGCCCGAGGATGACCGGAACACTGCTGGAGGCCCTGCGCGACACCGTCGCCGCCCGGGGCGACGAGATCGCGCTGCGCACCCGGGACGACGCGATCCGCTGGACCTGGTCGGAGTACGACGCGCTGGCCCGCCGTGCCGCGTCCGGGCTGGCCGGGCTCGGCGTCGGGCACGGCTCGGTCGTCGCGCTGATGCTGGAGAACCGGCCCGAGTTCCACGTGGCCGACCTCGGCGCGGTGCTGCTCGGCGCGGCCACGGTGTCGGTCTACAACACCTCCTCGGCCGAACAGATCGAGTACGTGCTGCGCGACTCCGGCGCCACGGTGCTGGTCGTGCAGGAGAGCTTCGTCGCCGTCGCGGCGGGGCCGGCCGCGGCGACCGGCTGCCGGGTCGTCGTCCTCGACGGGCCCGGACCGGAGGGCGCCACCGGATGGGAGGTGCTGCTGGCGGCCGAGCCGCTCGCCGCGCCGGCCGAGGTGACACCGGACGACCTGCTGACGATCATCTACACCTCGGGCACGACCGGTCCCCCAAGGGCGTCGAGTTGACCCACCGCAACCTGGTGAGCGCGAACCGCACCGTCGGTACGGTGTTCGGTCTGCGGCCCGGGGACCGCGTGGTGTGCTGGCTGCCACTGGCCCACATCGCCGAGCGGGACGCGTCGTACTACATGGCGATCCTGTTCGGTCTCGACGTCACGACGTGCGCGAACCCGCGCGAGATCGGCGCGGCGCTGCGCGAGGTGCGTCCGCACTCGTTCTTCGCGGTGCCCCGGATCTGGGAGAAGCTCAAGGCCGGGGTGGAGGCGGCGGTCGCGGCCCGGGAGCCGCGGGAGCGCGCGGTCGTGGAGGCGGCGATCGCCGACGGGACCGAGGCGGCCCGGCTCGTCCAGGCCGGGGAACCGGTGCCCGCCGACCTCGCGGCCCGGGTGGCGGACGCCGCGCCGGTCCTGGCGTCGCTGCGGGCCGCGCTGGGCCTGGACGAGGCGCGCTCGGCCAACATCGGTGCCGCCCCGAGCGCACCGGAGCTGACACTGTTCTTCCACGCCATCGGCGTGCCGCTCGGCGAGATCTACGGCATGTCGGAGAACTGTGCGGCGTGCACCTGCAACCCGTCCGACGCGATCCGGGTCGGCACCGCGGGTCCCGCGCTGCCCGGGACCGAGCTGCGCCTGGACTCCGACGGCGAGGTGCTGATGCGGTCCGAGGCCGTGATGCGGGGCTACCGCGGCAAGCCGGAGGAGACCGCGGCGGTGTTCACCGAGGACGGGTACCTGCGCACCGGTGACATCGGTGTCCTCGAGGACGGCTACCTGCGGATCGTGGACCGGAAGAAGGAGCTGATCATCAACGCGTCGGGGAAGAACATCTCCCCGTCGGCGGTGGAGTCGGCGATCAAGTCCCGGTCCCCGCTGATCGGTCAGCTCTGCGTGATCGGTGACGCGCGGCCGTACAACGTCGCGCTGGTCGTGCTGGACCCGGACGTCGCGGCCGGCCGTTCCCACGACGACCCGACGGTGCGGGAGGAGATCGCCCGCGCGGTGACGGAGGGCAACGCGCGCCTGTCCCGGGTCGAGACCGTCCGCCGGTACGCGATCGTGCCCGACCCGTGGATCCCCGGCGGCGACGAGCTCACCCCGACCATGAAGCTCAAGCGCCGCCCGATCACCGAGAAGTTCGCCGAGACGATCGAGTCGCTGTACGACGGCGGCGGCATCGACGCCGGCTGACCTCACCAGCCGCGCAGGTCGACCGCCCAGGTGTCGACGACCCGGTCGCCCTCCACGACGTGCATCCGCTCGTGGAGGGCGACGGTGGGGTCGACGTGTGCGGGCACGACCCGCACCCGGTCGCCGGTGCGCGGCGGGGCGTCGGCGGCGAACACCAGGTGCTCGTCGGCGCAGAACCACACGTTCCCGCCGGGCACCGCCGGGTTGCCGTGGTCCATGCCGAACGCCTTCAGGCCGGCGTCGGCGACCGCCCAGCCGGGCATGTCCCCGGCCGGGGCGGTCGTCGAGACCACGGTGGACAGCACCGTCAGCGCCTGACGGAACCCCAGCCCGGCGGCGGTGTAGGCGGTGTCCATCAGCGCGTAGGACCCGGCCTGGATCTCGGTGCAGGCGGTGTTCATCGCGTGCGTGCCGGTGCCGCCGCCGGAGACGACCTCGCCGCCGACGTCGGCGTGTGCGGCCAGCAGCCGGTCGGTGCACTCGGTGGTGAGCCGGGCACGTTCGGCCGCGTCGTCGAGCATCTGCAGGTGGCCCTCGTAGCCCATCACGCCGCGCACGACGAGCCCGGCGGCGCGGGCGGCGTCGGCGAGCGCCCCGGCCTTCGCGGGGGCGATCCCGCAGCGGGGCAGGCCGATGTTGACGTCGACCAGCACCTCGCGCACACCGCCGTCGACGGCGGCCCGCAGCGTCTGCTCCGAGTCGATCGCGACGGTGACGCGCGCGCCCGACCCGACGACGGCGCCGAGCCGGCGGGCGTCGAGCACCTCGTTGGCCAGCAGCAGGTCCGCGCCCAGCCCGGCCGCCGCCATGCCCTCCACCTCCCGCACGGTGGCGCAGGTGAACCCGGTGTGGCCGTGGGCGGCCTGCCGCCGGGCCAGCTCGGTCGTCTTGTGTGCCTTGACGTGCGGGCGCAGCCGCGGGCCGGGCAGTAGCGCGGCCATGTCGGCGAGATTCGCCTCCAGCGCGCCGGCGTCGACGAGCAGCGCGGGCGTGGTCAGGTCGTCGACGTGCACGGCACTCCCAGGACCCGGTCGAGGTAGGGGTTGCGGAACCGGCCCGCCGGGTCGAGCCGGTCACGTGCGGCGACGAACGCGTCGAACCGCGGGTAGCGGGGGCGCAGCTGCTCCGCGGTGCGGGTGTGCAGCTTGCCCCAGTGCGGCCGTCCGTCCAGTGCGGACAGCACCGACTCGACGGCCCCGAAGTACACCTCGTGCGGGCGTCCCGAGTGGACGTGCACGGCGAGGTAGGCGGTGTCCCGTCCGTACGCGGTGGACAGCGCGATGTCGT
This sequence comes from Pseudonocardia sp. ICBG162, assembly GCF_020496225.1. Lineage (NCBI taxonomy): Bacteria > Bacillati > Actinomycetota > Actinomycetes > Pseudonocardiales > Pseudonocardiaceae > Pseudonocardia > Pseudonocardia sp. ICBG162. The sequence goes on along the minus strand of NZ_JAHLJD010000013.1, from coordinate 1,738,038 downwards.
CGCCGCGCAGGATCCGTACCTCGACCGGGAACGCGACGTCGTGGGCGTGCCGCGCGGCGGCGGCCCGCAGCCCGGCGAACGCCTCGGGCAGCGCGGCCCGCGGCACGGCGTACTCCATCTCCAGGAACCGGACACGGCGCGGGCTGCAGAACACCGCGTACGACGGGGCGACGTACTCCCCGGCGGCCATCTGCCCGGCCATGACCCGGTTGAGCCGCGGGACCAGCGGCGGGGCGAGCGCGGCGACGCGCTGGACGAGCCCGAACGCGCCGTTGCCGAGCACCTCGTCACCGACCAGCGCGGCGACCCGGCCGCGCCCGGGCGAACGCCGTTCCGTCCGGTCGTTCGTCTTGAGCACCGCGGTCGTGGTGTGCGGGAACCAGTAGAACTCGACGTGGTCGTGACCGGCGGCGAGGTCGTCGAGGCCGTCGAGGACCTCGGCGAGCGGGCGCGCGGACTCGCGGGCGTGCAGGTGGAACGCGGGCACGGTCGCCAGCGTCACCTCGACCAGGACACCGAGCGCCCCGAGCCCCACCCGCGCCAGGTCGAACAGGTCGGGGTCGGCGGCCGGGCCCAGCTCGTGGAGCTCCCCGAGCCCGTCGACCAGGCGCAGCCCGCGCACCCCGTCGGCGATGCCGCGGTACCCGGCGCCGGTGCCGTGGGTGCCGGTGGAGATCGCGCCGGCGACGGTCTGGGCCTCGATGTCGCCGAGGTTGGGCAGGGCGCGGCCGTGGGCCCACAGCCACCGGTTCAGCGTGTGCAGGGTGACCCCGGCCGGGACGGTGACGAGCTCTCCGTCGAGCCGGATCCCGGCCGGGTCGGCGGGGACGGTGAGGGCGACGCCGTCGGGCACGCCGATGCCGGTGAAGGAGTGGCCGCTGCCGAGCGGGCGGACCCGCAGGTCCCTCCCGGCGGCGTCGCGCACCGCCCGGACGACGTCGTCGGCGTCGCGGGCGTGGACCGTCCTGATCGGACGGGTGCGCTGGTTGCCCGCCCAGTTGCGCCACCGGCCCGTCACGCTGCGAGCCTGCGCGGCCCGGCGGGCACGGTCAAGACCGGCACGCGTGTCGGCGCCCCGGTGTCACGGTGTCGCGCGGTTACCCTCCGCGTCCGTTCGGAAGGGGTTGGGGTCACGATGATGGGGCGTACGCACGCGTTGTCGGGCGCGGTGCTGGGGCTCGCGGTCTGCTCGGCGGTCCCGCCGCCACCGGTGCTGGTGCCGGTGGTCGTGGTGGTGTGCGCGCTGGCGGCCTTCGCGCCCGACCTCGACCACCCGTCGAGCGTCGCCGCGCGGTCGCTGCCACCGGTCACCTGGCTCCTGTGCCGGGCGATCCGGTGGCTGTCCCGGGTGACGACCGGGGTCTCGCACCGCGGCCTGTCGCACTCGCCGGTCTTCGCGGCCGCGGTCGGGCTGCTGGCGTGGTGGGGGACCGGGTTCCTGCTGCCCGGGGAGACGGCGGTCTGGACCGGCGTCGCGGCCGGCGCGGGCTGCTGGGTCGGGGCGATCGGCGACGAGCTGACCTCGAACGGCAACCGGTTCGCGTTCTGGCCGCTGGAGGGGATCCGCTGGCCGCGGGCGCTGCGGTTCCGCACGGGCGGGACGGGGGAGCACGTCGTCGTCGGGCTGCTGGCCGTCACCGGCGTGGCGCTGCTGACCGGGACCTGGGCCTTCTGACACGACCGCGTTCGACATCGCGCTGTATAGCTGATACACCTAGCTACACAGTCGATACAGGAGGTACGCATGAGCGTGCAGTCGTTGCAGGGCCGGACCGTGCTCGTCGCCGCGGGAGGCAAGAACCTCGGCGGGCTGATCAGCCGTCAGGTCGCCGAGGCGGGGGCGAACGTCGCGATCCACTACAACTCCGCGTCCTCGCGCGCCGAGGCCGAGGAGACGCTGAAGGCGGTCGAGGCGGCGGGTCGCGAAGGGGTGCTCCTGCAGGGGGACCTGACCGTCCCGGCACAGGTCGAGCAGCTCTTCGCCGACGCGACGGGGTCGCTCGGACCGATCGACGTCGCCGTCAACGCCGTCGGCAAGGTGCTCCGCAAGCCGATCGTGGACACCACGGAGGCCGAGTACGACGCGATGTTCGACATCAACTCCAAGGCCGCGTACTTCTTCATCAAGGAGGCGGGCCGCAGCCTCGCCGACAACGGCGCGATCATCACCGTCGTCACGTCGCTGCTGGCGGCCTTCACCGACGGCTACTCCACCTACGCCGGCGCGAAGTCCCCGGTCGAGCACTTCACCCGTGCGGCGGCCAAGGAGTTCGCCGACCGCGGCATCTCGGTGAACGGCATCGCGCCCGGCCCGATGGACACGCCGTTCTTCTACCCGCAGGAGACTCCGGAGCGGGTCGAGTTCCACAAGTCGATGGCCATGGGCGGGCGGCTCACCGAGATCGAGGACATCGCGCCGATCGTGCGCTTCCTCGCGACCGAGGGGCACTGGATCACCGGCCAGACGATCTTCGCCAACGGCGGCTACACCACGCGCTGAGGGTGGTCCGGTGGGTGCCGGGGCAGGGCGGCGGCCGGCCCGCGGTCCGCGCCCCGGCCCCGGACGGGCGTCCTACAGTGGGGCCGTGGCAGATCAACCGGCCGAGGTCGGGACCCGGGACCGGCTCCTGCGTGCGGCCGCCGACCTCATCGCGGCGTCGCCGGGGGAGACCGTCCCGCTGCGGGCCATCTGCGACGCCGCCGGTGTCCGCCTCCCCACGCTGTACCACTTCTTCGGCAGCAAGGAGGGCCTGCTCGACGCCGTGGTCGAGCACGGGTTCGAGCAGTACCTGTCCGCGAAGCGGGCCCAGGAGTCCAGCGGGGACCCGATCCAGGACATCCGCGACGGGTGGGACGCCCACGTCGCGTTCGGCATCGCCAACCCGGGCTTCTACGCCCTGATGTACGGGCAGGTCACGCCCGGACGACGGCCGTCCGCCCAGGACGGACCGGCCACCGCCCTGCTCGGCCTGACCCGGGAGGCCGACCGCCGGGGCCGGCTCACCGTGAGCCCGGAACGCGCCGCGGCCCACGTCCTCGCCGCCAACGTCGGCGTCACCCTGCGGCAGATCATCACCGCGCGCCCGGACCCCGGGCTGTCGGCCGACGTGCGCGAGGCCACCCTCGCCGCGATCACCGGTGGGCATGCGGAGCGCGCACCCGGCGGGTCGGGGGTCGGAGACGCCGCGGCGGCCCTGCTCGCGCTGCCCGACGACAACGACGTCCTCGGGGCGCCGGAGACGGTCCTGCTCAAGAAGTGGCTGGCCGAGCTCGCGCGACGGGGGTGAGCAGTCGTCACGACCTACCGGTGCGGCCGCACCACCGGCCGCGGCCGCATCGCGGGCGTGGGCTCGTCGGTGTCGACCTCCTCGACGACCGTGGGCCCGTGCGCCGGCCCCGCCACCCCGAGGAACGGCCGCACGAAGCGCGCGGTCCGCTCCATCACCTCGTCGTGCACGTCGGCGCGCACCGTCGACGGCTGGGCCTGCACGATGATCTCGCCCGCCCACGGCAGGGCGCGGTCGGCCAGCAGGTCGTCGATGATCCGCCCGGTCGAGTGGCCCGCAGGCAGCGGCCGGGACAACGCGACGCGCGGCACCCCGCGGGCGTAGGTCCAGTACCGGGCCAGCTCGGACACGACGTCGCCGTCCGACGACGGCGGCCTGCCCGACAGCACCCCCACCCCGCGGGCCGCGGCGGCGTCCACGGACGACGGCGTCGCGGTCGCCCACCACACCCGCTGCGCGGCGAGCGCGGGCGGCAGCATCTCCAGCAGCACGTCGAGCGCGGCGACGGTGTCGCGGTGCCGGTCGTCGTGGTGACGCCCGAAACGTCGCGCGGCGTCGGGGTCGGCGCCCGCGCCGATGCCGAGCTCCAGCCGGCCGCCGGAGAGCGCGTCGAGCACCGTGGCGTCCTCGGCGAGGCGGCGCGGGTCCTCCAGCGGCAGCGCGACCACCGCCGTCCCCAGCCGGATCAGCCGGGTCCGTTCCGCGACGGCTGCCAGCAGCACCAACGGCGACGGCAGCCGGCCGCCGAGATGCCCGTCGTGGTGCTGGGCCACCCAGAACGAGTCGTACCCGAGTTCCTCGGCACGTTCGGCCAACCGGATCGTCTCGCGGTAGGCCCGTGACGGATCGTCACCGGTGACGTGCGTGAGGTAACCGAGCCGCATGGCGTCGCAGCCTAGGCCGGATCCCCTCCGGTCCCGTCGGAGGACCGGGGTGATGCGGGTGCGAGGTGTCCCGGCTCCGGTACCCTCCGGCTCGCCGCGGCGGTAGCTCAATTGGTCAGAGCAGCGGACTCATAACCCGTCAGGTTGCCGGTTCGAGCCCGGCCCGCCGCACAGAGGTGCAGCTCAGAGCGTTGCTCCCGCGCGGTCGTGGATGCGGCGGTCGGGCCACCGATCACCTGTCGCTCGGTGAAGTCGAGGTGGAGGAACTCTCCGGCCGGTGAGGATGAAGACCGCGCCGCCGGCGCACCGTGACGTGACCTTCCACCCCGTCGGTGCAGCTGTGCACGACATCGTGACAAGACGTCCGCGCCACCGCGCTACGTGTCCGACCCGTTCCGCCCCTGACCGAGCCGGTGCTGTTCCTCCCCGCGCCGTGGCGTACTCGCTGCTACTCCGGCTGACCGGAGCGCAACTCGGGGCCGGGGTTCGTCGGTGTGGTCGGCATCGCCACGTCCGAGGCTCCTCGTGGTGGATGGCCGGTCTGGTGATGGGCGAGGAGTCGTGCCGTCAGTTCGATACAGCGCGTCCGGGCGGGAGACAAGTCGTAGGGCATCCGGCTGCCCGCGTCGACGACACTCATCCGGGCCTCCCCGGCGTCGGTCGGACCGTCGGCATGGCTGTCGAACAGACGCTCCTCGGTCGCGGCCAGCCCGTCCGCCTCGATGGCCTCTATCAGGGCTGTGTGGTGCGCATGATGCTCGGCGGCGAGCTCGTCGACACGTGGGTCGTGGGGGTCGACGCCGTCGTCGAGGCCGGCGTCGGCCGCGTCGAGACGGTCCGCCTCGGCCCGCAGCTCGGGGTGGGTGGCCAACGCGATGAACGTGCTGGCCTGAACAGCGGCTCCCAACGGGCCGAACATCCGTTCCGTGACCAGCAGTGCGTCCAGGTCGGACGGGCGCAGCGCCCCCGCGGGCAGATGGCCGAGCCGATCGGTCACGAGCGGGGAGAGCAGGCCCAGCGGACTGCCCACCGCCTTCAGGCGCTGGACCGCCGCGCGCTGTCGTGTGATGTCGGCCTCCTCCGCGGCCAGCGTGTCCGCCAGCCTTTCCAGGGTCTCGTCGATGTCCTGGGACCCGTCGAAGGCGGACCGCATGGCGTGCAGGCCGATTCCGGCCTCCGCCATCTTCCGGATCCACAACAGCCGGATCATGTCCTCGTAGCCGTAGCCGTAGCGGCGGCGGCCGTCCGCGCCTCGTTCGGGCTCCGGCAGCAGACCGATCTGGTGGTAGTGGCGGACCGCGCGCGGGGTGGTACCGGCGAACGCGGCCGCGCCACCGATCGTGACCTGACCGGGAGACATCACTGGATGCGGCATGACGGAGCGAACCCCTTCTCTCGATGTTCCCCGAGAACACCACATGCCGTTACGTCAGGTGCAACCTCGTCCGAGCCGGCCGGGCACCGACTCAGGACGGTGGGGGAACCGTCCCGAGCACGTCGCGCCTGGGCGCGGTGGACTGTGCGGCCGCGAGCGACCGGTAGAGCTCGTCGGTCGTGACCAGCTCCTCGTGTGTCCCCACGGCCCGGACCCGGTCGGCGTCGAGCACCACGATGGCGTCGGCGTCGCGGACGGTCCGCAGCCGGTGGGCGACCACGATGACGGTGCTGCCGGTCGACCGTCCGGCGAGCACCTCGTGCAGTGCCTCCTCCGTGGTGCTGTCGAGGTGCGCGGTCGCCTCGTCGAGCAGGAGCAGGCCCGGACGACGCAGCAGCGCCCGGGCGATCGTGACCCGCTGACGCTCGCCGCCGGACAGGGTGACCCCGCGCGCTCCGACCGGGGTGTCGAAACCCTGGGGCAGCCGGTCGACCAGCTTCGTGAGCCGGGTGAGCCGGAGGACCTCGGCGAGCTCGTCGTCCGTCGCCTGCGGGGCGCCGAGCAGCAGGTTCTCGCGCAGTGTCCCGTCGAGGACGGGCGAGTCCTGCTCGACGAGCCCGATCCGCTCGCGCAGCGCGGAGCGGAGGATCGTCGCCAGGTCGGTGCCGTCCAGGCGGACGGTCCCCCCGGTCGGCTCGAGGAAGCGCAGCAGCAGGGCGAGCACCGTCGACTTGCCCGCCCCCGACGCTCCCACGAGCGCGACACGGGACCCGGCGGGCACGGTGAACCGCACCCCGCGCAGGACCTCGGGCCGTCCCGGGTGGGCGAAGCGGACGTCGTCGAACACCACCTCGGGGGCGGCGGGGGCGAGCGCGGGACGAGCCGGGGCCGCCTGGGGATCGACGCCGTCCTCGACCGGGAGGGTCTCCACCTCGGCGAGCCGGCGTGCGGCCCCGAGCCCCTGCTGCACCGAACCGACGGCCGTGGTCAGCTCGGTCAGCGGGTTCGCCAGGTAGAACAGGTACAGCAGGAACGCGACGAGCGTCGCGACCGTCATCGACCCGGTCGCGACCAGGCCCCCACCGACGGCGAGCACGACCAGGAACGACACCTGCAGTGCCAGCTCCGCGCCGGCCAGCATCACCGCCTCCCACCGCGCCTGCACGACTCCGGCGCGGAAGGCCCGCCCGGAGGCGGCGTCGATGACCGCCTGCTCACGCTGCTCGGCGCCGTGCGCCTTCACGGTGCGGGCCGCGCCCAGCGCCCGGTCCAGGCTCGACCCGACGGCGCCGACGGCGGTCTGCGCGTCCTCCGAGGCCCGTCGGATGCGGGGCAGCACGAGCGCGGCCGGAGCCCCGACGACGACCAGGACGACCACGGTGACCAGGAACAGCCGCACGTCGAGCACGGCCATCAGCACCAGCGCTCCGACGATGCCGACGGCACCGTTGACCAGGTGCACCGGTGCGGTCGTGGCGGCGTGGCGGACCAGCCCGGTGTCCGAGGTGGCCCGGGTGACCAGGTCGCCGGGGGACCGGGCGTCCAGCACCGGGATCCGCAGCCGCACCAGGTGTGCGGCGAGCTCCCGGCGGATCCGGAGCACCATGTGCTCGCCGGTCCGGTCCAGCAGGTAGGCATCGACCCCCTGGGCGATCGCGCTGCCGACGACGAGCAGGCTCAGCAGCAGGACCGGGGTGAGCAGCGCCCCACCCCGGCCGAGGGCGTCGATGACCGCCTGCGCGGCGAGGGGCTGGGCCAGTCCGGCGGCGCTGCCGAGCAACGCCAGCAGCAGGCAGGTGGCCAGCAGCGGGCGGTGCTCGGAGGCGTGGCGGAGCAGGTAACGCATGGTGCGGTGTCTTCCTCGTGGGGGGCGGTGGGTCACCAGCCCCAGTCGTCGTCCTCGGTCGCTCCCGACTCGGCCGGGGCGGCGGACTGGTCGTGGGTCGTGGGGGGCTCGGAGAGCATCGAGCTGACGCCGGTCGCCAGCAGGGCGCCGCCGGCGACGCCGGCGGCGACCCCGGCAGCGGTCCTCATGAAGCTCCCGCCCCCACCGGCGGGAGCCGCCGGCTGCGGTGCGGCCGCGGCACCCGGGTGGTTCGCCCAGGCCTGCGGGGCGGGCTGCTGGGCGCCCCACGGCTGCGGCGGGGCCGGCTGCTCGGTGCGGCGGCCGAACAGGCCCGACATGAAACCGCCGCGCTCACCGCCGGTCGGGGCCTGCTGCGCCTCGAGCTCGGCGACGCGCGCCTGTGCGGCGGCCAGCGCCTGTTCCTGGACCAGGACGGCCTGGGTGAGGACGTAGACGGCGGAGCGCGGGTCGCCGAAGGAACGGTCGATGAGTGCGGCGGCCTCAGGGTCCCGCTCGCCCGTGGAAGCGGCGCGGACCCGGTCGGCGAGATCGGTGATCAACTGGCGGTCGGTGGCGTCCATGGGGACCATTCCACCGTCGGCGGGTCGTCCCCGGCACCGGTCGGTACGGCGGGCGCGGGCCCCGGTCGGGTGCGCCCGACCCGCCGGTCGGCGGGGGCGGGACGATCAGGGACGGCGCGGCGCGGGCAGGCGCAGGACGAGGCGGAAACCGCCGTCGTCGGGGCCGGCGTCGAACTCGCCACCGGCCAGCTCGGCACGCTCCCGCAACCCGATCAGTCCCTGGCGGGAGCCGGGGAGGCCGAGCGGCCGCTCGGTCGGCCGGTCGTTGTGCACGGTCACCTCGACCCGGCCGGCCTCGCGGAGGATCCGCACCACGACCCGGGAGCCCGGTGCGTGCTTGCGGACGTTGGTCAGGCCCTCCTGCACGGTGCGGTAGACCGCACGCTGGGCGTGCTGGTCGAGATCGATCTCCGGGTCCCGCTCCAGGGTCGCGTCGACCCCGGACGCGGCCACCAGCGCCTCCAGCCCGTCGAGTCCGGGCTGTGGCTGCAGCGGCTGCCGGTCCCCGCCCGGGGTGCGCAGCACCGCGACCATGTGCCGCAGCTCCTCCAGGGTGGACACGGCGAGCCCGCGGACGGTGCGTGCCGCGTCGCGAGCGCCTTCGTCGGCCGCCCCGACCTGCAGTGCCCCCGCCTGGACCGCGATCAGGCTGACCTGGTGGGACACCACGTCGTGCATCTCGCGGGCCAGCCGGTTCCGTTCCCGTTCCAGGGTCTGCTGCTCGCGCAGTTCCTGCTCCACGTCGTAGGAGTCGGCCAGCTCGCGCAGCCGGTCGCGCAACGACGCCTGCGCCTGGACGAGCTGACCGAGGGCGGCAGGGCCGGCGCCGGACAGGATGCCGTAGACGAGGTCCAGCAGGGTCTGGCGGTCGGCGAGCAGCTCCGGTTGCACCGGCACCTTGATCGCCGAGCCGACCGCCGTCACGACCGCGGCCGTGATGACCACCGTGCGGTCCGGCGAGCGGCGGGCCAGGGTGTAGAGCGCCACCAGGGTGGCGATCAGGGCGTAGGACGTCACGAGCGCCGGTACCGTCAGCAGGAACCCGACGCCGGGGTGGCGGCGTCGCAGCAGCAGGCCGAGCATCGCGACCCCGGCGAAGACCCAGGGCCACACACCATCGGCGTCGGTGACCTCCAGCAACGAGTCCAGGGCGGCCGCGGCGAGCAGCGCGACCTCGACGACCACCGCCCACAGGGTGTCCCGGCGGGAGCGGGCGGAGGTCACGAGCCGTCCCGCCCCAGCCCGGCGAGCTGGGCGACGAGCGCCGCCCGGACCCGGCTGGCGACGCCCAGCTTGCCCAGGACGGTGCTGACGTGGTCCTTCACCGTGCTCGGGGACAGGTAGAGCTCGCGGCCGATCTCGGCGTTCGACAGCCCCTCCGAGACCAGGGCGAGCACGTCGCGTTCGCGGTCGGTGAGTGCCGCGATCTCCCGCTCGGCGGCCCGCCGGTCCGCGGACAGGCGTCCACCGATCATCGGGCGGGCCGCGCCGGGGGACAGGACGACGGCGCCCGCGGCGAGCGCCCGCACCGACTGGACGAGCTGGTCGGGGTCGGTGTCCTTGAGCAGGAACCCCGATGCGCCCGCGGTCAGCGTGGCCTCGATGTACTCGTCGGTGTCGAAGGTGGTGAGCATGGCCACCACGGGTGGGGAACCACCGGAGAGGACACGGTCGAGGACGGTGAGGCCGTCGACCTCGGGCATGCGGATGTCGAGCAGGACGACGTCGGGCCGGGCCAGCGCGATCTCCCGCTCGGCGTCGGCGCCGGTCGCGGTGGCGACCACCCGGATGTCGTCGGCGGCCTGGAGGAGCATCGTGAATCCCGACCGCACCAGGGCCTCGTCGTCCACCACGACCACGCGGATCATCGTTGCGCTCCGTTCGTCATCGGTCGGCCCCATCGTGCTGGACCCCGCGGTGGGTCCGTGCAGGAGGTCGCTCATCGCGGGGCCGTGGGCAGCAGGCCGGTGCGGGCGGCGAGGTCGGGCAGCGTGAGCTGCAGGGCGGCGGTCGCCACGGCCCAGGAGTGCCCACCGGGGAGCACCAGGTGGCGGACCTGCATCCCCGATGACCGGGCGAGGTCGACGAGCCGGGCGGCCCGCCCGACGTCGTCGCCCTCCGCGGACCCGACGACGACGGTGCCGGACACGCCGTCGTAGCGGCGGGTGCGCAGCAGGTCGGCCGGGTTGACCGCGCGGAACCGGGCGTCGTCGCCGCCGAACAGCGCCCGCACCGTCTCGGCGCGGGTCCCCAGTGACGGTTCGTCCTGCCCACCCACGTCGAGTAACGCCGGGTAGACCTCGGGGGCGCGCACGGCGAGCTGCAGGGCGCAGGTACCGCCGTAGGAGAACCCGCCGATGGTCCAGTGCCGTGGATCGGGGTCCACGTCGAAGCGGGCGCGGATCCAGTCGGGGACGTCGCGACGCAGGTAGGTCTCGACGGCGCCGCGCGGGGAGTCGACGCAGAGCGGGTTGGCGAACGTGCCCCCGGTCGCATCCGGGACGACGACGACCGGGGCGAGCCCATGGTGCGACGCGGCGAACACGTCGAGCACCGCGGCGAGCCGCCCGGCGGTCAACCAGTCCCGGGGGCCCCCGGGCTGGCCTGCGATCAGGACGAGGACGGGCAATCGCGGCGCACCGGCGACGAGTGCCGCGGGGGGCAGATAGACGACGGCCGGTCGTGCGGCGAAGCCCGACACCGGCGCGGGCACCCGGAGATCGAGTACCGCGCCCCGGGCAGGGAGGTCGGGCGGTGGGACCCACCTGACCGGGGCGACGGCGGTACCGGTGCGGTGCGGGACGCGCGCAGGGTCGAGGGCGTTCGGGTCGGCCAGGCCCAGAAGTGGGCGTGGGGTCGGGTAGTAGCCGTAGATCGCGTTGACCTTGACGCCACTGGTCGCCAGGACCAGCAGCACCGCCGGGACGACGAACAGGCGGGTCATGCGGCGGCCCCGCCGGGCGGCGACCGCGCCGGCGAGCACCGCCGCGAGTGCGACACCCGACCAGACGAACAGACGGGCCGGGAGCACGTCCGGCGTCGGACGCCAGAGCACGTTCAGCACGACGGCGGCCACCGCCGGAACGAGGGCCGCCCCGGCGACGACGAGCGCGGCCGGGCGGTGCCATCGCCGGCCGCGTGGCCACGCGAGGAACACCGCGGCGACGACGCCCGCGACCGAGATCGCCAGCGGCAGCGCGCCGTCGACCAGCGGGAGGTCGAGCACCGACCGCACGGGCAGCGGTGGCGGCATCGGGTAGACGGTCACCGACCGCTCCCGCCGACGGCGTCCCGGTCGGTGACGGTCCGGTCGGCGGCGTCGGGGGTGGTGGCGGTGACGGTGACCCCCGGCTCGGACGGCGTGGCGTCGGCGACCCGTGGGCCGGGCAGCGTGGCCCCGGCGAGCGCGCCCAGCTCGGCCCGCAGCGTCGCGAAGGGCAGCACACCCCGTTCGAACGCGGCACTCACCGGGCCCGGGCCCAGGACCCGGGTCACGAACTCTGCGTCGGTGCGCCCGGACGCGCCTTCCGCGACGTCCCGGCCGTCGACGACGACGCGCCAGGCGTCGGCCGTCCCCGCGGACCCAGGGCACGGCCGGGCGAGCGGCACGGCAGTGCCCGGGAGGTCCTGCTCGACCGTGGCGGTCCGTCCCGGCGTGGGATCGGCCGGCCGGCCGGCGAGGACAGTCCTCAGGATCTCCCGGACGGTGGTCGCGTCGGCCGGGGCCGCACGCAGGTGCAGGACCGTGCCCGGCGCGGACCGGTCGAGATGGAACACGCGCTCGGGTGCGCCGTCGGGTCCCGGGCCGGGCGCACCCGGCAGCGCCGGGTGCGCCGGCGGCAGGGGGACCTCGCAGAATCCGGCCGCGAGCAGTGTGCGTTCGGCGGCGTCGGCGAGCGGATCGGGCCGGGACGGACGGGTGGGTGCGGCCAGTACCTGCCAGTCGTGCAGCAGCACCGACAGCTCCCCGGACCGTGAGGTGACGATCTCGCCCTCCACCAGGACCACGTCGTCGGTCTCGACGCCGTCCTTCCACCGCGCGAGCTCCTCGGGACCACTGGTGGCGGCCTCGACGATCACCTGGATCCGGGCGGGGCCGGACCGCAGGGTGGCGAAGGCCAGCGCGCCGAACGTCCGCTGTGCGCGCACCCTGCCCACGACGGTCGTCCGCTCGCCGGTGCGCACGTCGCGGTCCAGCCCGGCGAACCGGCGCCGCAGCTCCGCGACGTCGTCGACCGGATGGGCCGGGCGATGGAGGGGGCGAGGGCGAGGGACCGGGCGCGCTCCGAGGATTCCCCGCCGGCGGCACTGCGGTCGCGCGCGGCCTGCACCCGGACCCGGAACCGGTCGTCGCGGGGGCGGGCCGCGGCGCGCCTGCCGACACCGCTCGGACGGAGGAAGCCCTCGGCGGCACCGGCGGCGAGCACCGCGCGTACGGAGCCACCGGACCAGCAGAGCAGACGGGGTACCCAGTCGGGCTCGAAGGTGCGGCTGAAGCGGTACAGCGACTCGATCTGCACGAACGACGACACCGCGCGCAGCACTGCGCGCCGGGCACGCAGCCCGGGGCCGGCACCCAGCCGCGCTCCGGACTCGAGCGTCTCCCGGAACATCACGAAGTTCAGCGATGCCCGGCGCACCCCCAGAGTGGGGGCCACAGCGGCCACCGTGCCGATCATGAACTCGGTCAGCCCCGCCGGGGCGTGCGGGGACCGGCGCATGACGTCGAGCGAGAGCCCGTCGGAGCCCCACGGCGCAAAGGTCAGCAACCCGCAGGCCTCGCCGTCCGGGCCGAACGCCTCGACCAGCAGGACGTCGGGATCCGACGGATCGGCCACCCGCCCCGAGGCCATCGAGAAACCGCGTTCGATCGCGCTGTCGCGCCACCGCTCGGCGCGTCGGTCGATCGCGCCGAGCTCGGCGGCGGGTACGTCATGGACCCGCCGGACCGTCACCCGGAAGCCCTCCCCGTCCAGCCGCCGGACCGCGCGACGGACACGGCCCTCACGCCCGCCTGTGCGCACGAGCCGGGCGAGGTCCACGACGGCCTCGTCGCCGATCCGGCGCACCCGCAGACCGTGCCGGCCGTACACCGCGGCCCCGCGCTCACCTGCAGCGAGGACCACGGGCTGCCATCCGAACCGGTGCGCCTCGGCCAACCACGCGGACACCGCTGCGGGCCAGTCGTCCACCGGCCCGACCGGGTCGCCCGCCGCGACCGACGCGCCCGCCACGACGCGGTACGCCACGGCGGCGCGTCCACCCGGCGCGAACACGACGCGCTTGTCCCGGCGGGTGGCGAACCAGGCGAGCGAGTCCGGCTCGCCGTGTGCGGCGACGAGCTCACGCACGCGCAGCTCGTCCTCCGCGGTCGTGACGCCGTGCGCCCGTCCGCCGCGGAGCAAGAGCGCGAGCGCACCCAGCAGCACCGCACCGCCGACGATGTCGAGTGTCGGGCCGAGCCAGGCACCGGCCGGGCTGCTCGTGACCAGCTCGAAGGTGCCCCCGGTCAACCGGTCGAGCACCCAGAGCAGGCGCACCCCGGCCGCGGCAGGCGCGTCGGCGACCGCCGGCGCCACCAGCCACCCCAGCGCGACCGCGCCACCGAGCCCGGTGGTCAGGACGGCGGCCGCCTGCCGGTGGGCCCCCGGGGCGACGTGGGCGGCGAACTCGCCCCGTCGCAGGACGAGCAGCGCAGCCCAGACGGTCGGGGCCACCATGCCGAGCGCGTCGGCCGACTCGGTGAGGACCAGGATCAGCTGTCCGACCGTGGAGAGGGCCAGAAGCACGACCAGTGCCAGCCACGCGGCCCGCTTGCCCGCGCGCAGGGCCGCGGCCAGCAGCGCGAGGGCGAGACCGACCACGACGCTCGGCCCCGTGGGGATCCCCACGAACCAGAACCCCCGGTCCAGGACCGGGCCGGCTGCGGCGAAGGCCGCGGTCAGCTCCACCAGACAGGCCACCGCGGCCAGCGCGAGCACGGCGGCGGACAGGGTCCGCACGGGGGTGCGACGAGGGCGGTCGTCGCCCGTCACGGGCGTGCGTACCGTCGTCCCGGCCCGGTCGGTGCCGTCGTGCACCGGTGTCCCGGTCGTCTGCAGTGCGAGCTCGGTCCGCATGTCCGCCCCCTGTCGTCCTGCCCAGGCTGCTCCCGCCGGGCGCCTGGCGGGACCACCCGGGAGCGGTGCCGGGAGGGCCGTCAGGACGCCGTCGACCCGCCGGTCGGCGGGGGTGGACGTCCGGCTCGTCACGTCGGCGCAACGGCGGCCGCGACGGTCGCTACCGTCGGACCCGGCGATCACGCCGTCCGCCCCGCCCGCCCGAGCCGAGGAAGCTGTTCTCCGATGATCCCCACCCTGCTGGCTGCGGCGACGGCCGCCGTCCTCGCCGCGCTGGCCGCCCGACGGCTGGAGCGCTGGAACATCGGCATGCCGTTCGTCATGGTGGTGGCGGGTGGGCTCGTCGGTCTGACGGTGACGAGCTCGGTGGGCGCGATCCTGAACACCACCGGTGCGCAGCGGGCCGCGGAGCTGATCCTGGCCGTCCTGCTGTTCGTCGACGCCACCGAGGTCCGGGGCGGCAGGCTGTGGGGGAGCGCGCCGGGCCTGGCCGCCCGCATGCTGCTGGTGGCGATGCCCCTGAGCATCGCGGCCGCCCTCGCGGTCGGCGGCTTCCTGTTCCCGGCCCTGGCCTTCCCGGTCCTGCTGGTGCTGGCCTGTGTGGTCATGCCGATCGACTTCGCCTCCAGCGAGCGGGTCGTGCGCGACCGGAGGCTGCCGTCGCGGATGCGCAGCATGCTCAACGTGGAGGGCGGCTACAACGACGGGATCGTGTCCCCGCTGTTCCTGTTCGCGCTCGCCCTGGCGGGCGGTGCGGCTGCCGGCGGTCACGGCCCGACCCACGCCCTGTCCACCGCCGTCCCGCACGCGCTGATCGCGATCGCGGTGGGCTTCGTCCTCGGCACGCTGCTGGGGGCGGCCCTCGACCGGGCCTCGCATCTCGGCTGGACCGACAGCCGGAGCCGGCGGATCGTCGTGCTGCTCGCCCCGGTCGCCACCTACTCGGCGGCGGTCGCCCTGAGCGGCAACGGGTTCGTCGCCGCGTTCGTCTGCGGCATCTCGTTCCGCTACGTGCACCGCGCCCTGGTCGCCCGTCGGCTGCGATCCGGCGTCGAGGCCGAGCACACCGCGGGCAGCGCCTCGGCGGCGCTGTCCCGCGACTTCACCCTCCTCGAGGACATGACCTCGATGCTGACGGCGGCGATGTGGTTCGTCGTCGGCATCGCCGGGGTGTACTTCCTGTCCGGGGTGGACGTGCCCATCCTGGTGTTCTGCGTGCTCGCGCTGACGGTGCTGCGGGTCGGTCCGGTGCTGCTCGCACTGGTGGGAACCGAACTCAGCGGCCGTGAGCGGCTCCTGGCCGGCCTGCTCGGACCCCGCGGGACGACCACCATCGTGTTCGGGCTGCTGGCGTTCAACGGCCTGCCCGACGGCGACCCGGCCGACACGATCATCGTCAGCACGGTCCTGTGCGTGGTCGGGAGCGTGCTGCTGCACGGGTTCGGGTCCGGCCCGGCGATCGACCGGCTCACCGCGTCCGGGTCCGCGCGCCGCCGGGCTCGGGCCCGACCGGCGGCCGCGGCCCCGTCACCGTGACCGTCGGCCGGGTTCCTTCTCGTCCCGACGGCCGAGCCTCGCGGCGGGCGCCGTCGCGACGTGCAGCAACTGCTCCAGCGGGCCCCGCCGGAAGAACCTGCTCCAGACCAGCGCGAACGCGATCGCCCCGCCGACGAACATCGGGAGGACGTGCGCGGGCTCGCCCGGACCGGCGCTCAGACCCAGCGCTCCGATCGCGACCACGTGCAGGGTGTACACGGTCAACCCCATCGTGCCGACCGCCGCGACCGGACGCCAGACCCGGGGCCACCGCTCGGTGGCGGCCAGCAGCAACACGACGAGGGTGATGGCGACACCCGTCGAACCGAGGACCTCGAAGGTGGTCCCGGTGTGCTCGGTGGAGCCGAGCAGGCGCAGCGGAGTGTCGGTCTCGACCACTCCGGAGGCACGCCACTGCCCCGACATACCCGGTCCCGAGGGGACAGCGGGCTCGGGTCCGTCCATCGCGGCGTCCGCCGGGCCCCCGGCCGTCAGCTCGGTGATGCCGAGCCACCGGGTCAGGAACCAGGAGCCGCCGTATCCGGCGACGGCTGCCACCGCACCGATCACACCGGTACGGAGACGAGTGCGGGTCCCGGTCAGGTCGACGCGTCCGAGCGCCATCCCCGCGAGAAGGAACGGCATCCAGGTCAGGACGGGGTAACCACCGGTCAGGAAGAGCCGGACCAGCCCCTCCCCGCCGATCACCTCGACCGGGTCGTGGGTGGTCAGGACGTCGAGCCGGTCACCGACCGCACGCCGCACGACGAAGGAGAGGACCGGACCGGCCACGGCGGCCACGGCGGCCGCCGCGGCGAGCGCCGGGGCCCGCAGCCGGGTGAACGGCAGTGCGAGGAGGAAGAACACCCCGTAGTAGGCGAGGATCACGGTGACCGAGGTGCCCGTCATCGTCATCGCGGTCCCGAACACGAACAGCACCGCGCCACGGATCGCGATCCGGCCCGCGGCCCGACTCCACGCCCCACCGGTCAGCGGCCGGGTACGTCCCGACATGATCGCCAGCGACAGCCCGGCCAGCACCGCGAAGAGAGCGGACGCCCGGCCGGAGGCGAGCTCGGTCACCAGTCCGCCGACACCGCTCGAGGAGTCCGGGCCCACATGTGCGGCGAACATCCCGAAGACGGCCAGCCCTCGGGCGACGTCGATACCGACGAGGCGGGCGGTGCCGGGTTCGTTCCGGGTGGAGCATACGACGGTCATGATCCACACGGTCGTCGTCGACATCCGACGCCCGCATCGGAGGACAAGCGGGTCCGACCCCGCCGATCGGGCGGTGCGCGTGTTCGGAGGACGCCATCCGGTGGCCCCTCACCCTTCACATCCGGGCCCCGGCCGCCGCGCCACGGCGGTGCCCCGCCACCTCCGTCGAGGTGGCGGGGCATCGCTCACAGCCGCGGGTCCCGGCTCAGGGCCGCGATGGAGGATGCGGCTCGAGGCCTGTGCCCGGGAGGTGGTCGGCAGCGCCGGGACCCTGACCGCCATCGCGGCGAACTGGGGTTTCAGCGATCTCTCCCACCTGAACCGGGTCTTCCGATCCGAGTTCGGGTGTCGACCGTCGGAGTACCGGGCGGTGCACGGTCGATCCACCTCGTGAACGAACCGACGCCCACGCTCGACACGGCTCCGAGCAGCGTCCCGGTGAGTGCGAGGACGCGTGCACCGGGCATGTGTGGGGAGCCGTCGTCCGGGTAGGCACACGACCACGGGTTGAGGAGACAGCTCGCCGTCCGCCTGCGCGCACCGTGCGCCCGGACCCGCGCTGGGGGCCGATCATGCACACTCGTGGTCCTTCGACCGCCGACGGTCACCACCCACCCCCGCCGCCCGCCGGGCGTCCGTCGGTGGACCGGCCGGTCGACGGCACGACCGTGATCCGTGCCTCGGGTCGTCTCGACGCGGCAGGTGGTGCCCGGTTGCTGCGCCTCCTCGACGCGCAGATCGAGATGGCCCGCGGCGGCCACCGACGGCTCGACGCCGTCGTCGTCGACATCTCGGCGGTGGACACGATCGGCCGAGGTGGGCCCGAGGCGCTCGCGCACGCCCAGTACGCCTGTTCCCGCCGTCGGATCGACTTCGTGATGGGCGGGGCCGTCGATCTGTGGTCCCTGTCTCCCGCCGCGCGACGGCGGCTGGGTGCACTCACCTGGTATCCGACCGTCGATCTGGCCGTCGCCTCCATCGGGGGAGGGTCCGCTGACCACCACGGCTGATGGCGGTGCCGGGACGAGTGCCTCTCCCGAATCGGAGGGTCCGTCCGGATCCGGACCGGCCGACCCGATCGCCCCCGCCGTCCGCGAGGTGATGGCAGAGATCGACATCGACCGGTACCACGCCTTCCCCGAGCCCCTCACCGCCGACCTCGGCGGACCGACCCGGGCCCCCGACCCGGGACGGCCGTGTGCCGGCACCCGCGGGGTGCGGGCACCGGCACACGGAGGTCGGTCGGGGACGCCCCGGTCGCGTGGGTGGGGTCCCGTCCCGACGTCGTCGGGGCTCCTGACCGGCGGGGTCAGAACGCCCCGGGCAGGACCAGGACCGCCCACGCGGCGAGCGGGCCGAGGGCCACGATCCCGCAGGTGTAGGTGATGACCTGGCGGTAGAAGCGGGTGCGGTCGACACCCCGGGCGTTGGCCAGCACCAGGGCACCGTTGGTGGAGAACGGCGACACGTCGACGATCGTGGTCGAGATGGCCATCGCCGCGATCACGCCCGCCGCGGGCAGCGAACCGGTCAGCAGCAGCGGGATCGCCATCGGGATCACCGCGGTCAGGATCGCCGTCGAGGACGCGAAAGCGGAGGTGATGCCGACGACCAGGCACAGGACCAGGGCCACCAGCAGCGGGGCGCCCAGGTGCACGGCGCCCTCGGACACCCACTCGATGGTGCCCGCGTGCTCCAGGACGCCGACGTAGGTGACCATGCCCGCAACCAGCAGGATCGTCGGCCAGCTGATGCCGTCGATCGCCTTGCCGAGGTTGTCGCGGTCCATCAGGGCCAGGACGGCACCGGCGGCCAGGGCCAGGAAGCCGATCTGCAGGTGGAAGGCCAGGGCGCCGACGACGAGGCCGACCAGCGCGACGAGCGTGGCGCGCTGCTGCCAGGTCACGACGCGGGGCTGCGTGCGGACCATCGTCGCCACACCGCCGCCCCCGGTCGGCAGCTCGTCGTCGTCGGCGGTTTCGGGCCGCTCGACGAAGCTCTCCTCGCCACGACGGCGCAGCAGCAGGTAGGTGATGCCGCCGAGCAGGGCGTTGAACGCGAGGCTGGCGAAGAACAGCACGGCCTGGGACACGGCGAGGCCGGAGTCCGCGACGATCCCGAAGACCAGCGCCCCGGAGACGGCCATCGGGGAGAACGCCCCGGCGTGCGCGCCGCAGATGACCATCATGCCGATCATCAGCGGGCTGATGCGGTACCTGAACGCGAAGTTCATGCCGACCGGGACGAGCAGCGCGACGGCGGCCGGGGTGAAGGTGCCGAGCGCGGTGAGCACCGCGGCGACGGCGAACAGCACCCAGGGCACCAGGATCGCGCGGCCCCGCACCAGGCGGATCCCGGCGTCGACGAGCAGATCGATGGTGCCGTTCAGCTTCGCCACGGAGAACAGGTACGTGACGCCGACGACGGTGATGAACAGCGAGACCGGGAAGCCCTCGAAGATCTCCTTCTCGTCGAGGCCGAGGGCGAACGTCCCGACCACGAACGAGGCGACGAAGGCGAGGATCCCGATGTTGATCGGCAGCATCGTCGCGACGACGAACATGCCGGCCAGAACCAGGACGGAGAGGAGTTGGGGTGACATCGTTGTCCTTCGTGACTCGGAGCGGTCCGGGGGTGGGCGGGATCCGGCCGGTGGTGCCGGTCCCGGGGCGGTGTCAGGCGGCGTGCACCGCGGCCGTCGGGACGGTGGCGGCGGTCGTGGGCTCCGGCAGGGCCAGGAGTGCGTCCGCGATCCGGCGCGCGGTGCGGCGGACCGCGACCGCGGGCAGGCCGTCACGGCTGCCGTGCACGGTGGCGATCACACCGGCCGGGGTGTCGATCAGCAGGTCCTCCCGCTCCGTCGCGACGAGGTCGTGCAGGACGGTACCGGCGGTGCGGGCCGCAAGGGTGAGCGCGATGCTGCCGGTCACGGCGAGTGCCGGGTGGGTGCGCCCCATCGACAGCATGCGGACGGCCACGTCGGAGCGGCCCGGCGCGCCCTCCGCGACCAGCGCCAGCTTGGGGACGGCGCGGGCGGCGTCGCGCGGGGTGTCGGCCAGGCCCATGCGGACGGCCGAGGCCCGGCGGAGCACGTCCAGCCGGTCGAGCAGGCCCGGCACGGCGTCGATCTCGGCGGGCGACTCGTGCCCGGTGATCCCGACGGCCGCCGCCGGGACGACGACGACCGGGGCGCCGGCGTCGACGAGGGTGACCGGCACGCCGTGCACGACGTCGGCCGGGTTCCCGCTGGGCAGCAGCGACCCGGTCGTGCGACCGGCCGGGTCGACGAACCACATGCGGATGCCGACGCCGGGGGTCGGGACCCCGGGGATGTGCTCGTGGCCCTCCTCGACGACGCGCCCGCCGGGGGTCGGCACCTCCAGCACGATCAGCTGGCCGGTGTTGGTGTTGTGCACGCGGACCTCGGTGACGTCCCCGGTGGGGACGACCCACCCGCGGCGCAGCGCCCACGGCCCGACGACCGCGGAGCAGTTCCCGCAGTTGCTGGTCCGGTCGACCCGGCCCTCGGCGATGCCGACCTGGGCGAAGGTGTAGTCGACGTCCGCGCCGGGGCGGGGGCTGCGGGAGAGGACGACGGCCTTGCTGGTGGTGGACGTCGCGCCGCCGACGCCGTCGATCTGGCGCGGGTCCGGGCTGCCGTAGAGCCGGAGCAGCACCTCGTCGGCGGTGCGGCCGTCGACCCGGAGGTCGTCGGCGTCGAAGACCCAGCACTTGCTGGTCCCACCGCGCATCCACGTGGCGGAGATGTCTCGCATGGCTGCTCCCGGGGTTGCGGCGCGGCCGCCGGGGGTCGGCGACGTCGTCGACGGTGACGCCGACCGACGTGCAGCACAATCACGAGTTGTGGCACCCTCGTGAAGTCCTGCTTCAGGATCACGAATGCCGAAACGGAGCGAAGGACCGGCACGACCTCGTGATTATGCAGTTCATCAGCGTGAAGCAGAACTGCACGACCCCCAGCAGAACGCTGATTCACAGACTCCTCGTCATCGGTCGCTTCGCGCGGCCGACCGGCCCCCGGAGGCCCCGTGCTCGACGTCCGACGGCTCGCACTGCTCGCCGCGGTGCTCGACTCCGGCTCCATGACCGCGGCCGCCGATCAGCTCGGCTACTCACCGTCGGCGGTGTCCCAGCAGCTGCGCCGGCTGGAGAAGGAGGCCGGCCAGCCGCTGCTGCAGCGCCAGGCCCGCGGGGTGCTTCCCACCGAGGCCGGCGCGGTGCTCGCCGGGCACGCCCGGCACGTGCTGCGCCGCCTCGAGGCCGCCGAGGCGGACCTCGCCGAGCTGGCCGGGCTGCGCCGCGGGACGCTCGCGATCGGTACGTTCCCGACGATCGCGAGCGCGCTGATGCCGCGGGTCGTCAGCCGCTTCCGCCGCCAGTACCCCGACATCCGGCTCGACGTCCGCAGCGCCCGCCACGACGAGCTGATCGCGATGCTGGAGAGCGGCCGGGTCGGGATCTCGCTGCTCTGGGACTACGCCTGGGACCGGGTCGACCCGGCGCAGTTCTCGCTCACCCCGCTGCTCGACGACCCGACCGTCCTCGTCGTCGCCGACGACCACCGCCTCGCCCGCCGCCGCAGCGTCACCATGGCCGAGCTGGCCGACGAGGACTGGATCGTCCGCGCCCACGACCACCCGGTGGCCGAGGTGCTGGAACGCAGCTGCCGGGCCGCCGGGTTCTCCCCGCGCATCGCCTTCGAGGCGAACGACTACCAGGAGGCGCAGGCGATGGTCAGCGTCGGCGTCGGGGTGGCGCTGGCCCCGCGGACGGCGGTCAGCGCACCCCGTCCCGACGTGCGGGTGCTCGGCCTCGGACGGGAGGCGCCGTCGCGGCGGGTGCTGCTGGCGCACCGGCCGGACCGGCTGCGGGCGCCGGCGGAGCTGGCGATGCACCAGATGCTGGTCGACGTCGCGCGGGAGTACCAGACGCAGCCGTGAGCCCGGGACGGTCGCACCGGTGTCCCCGTACCTCCCCGCGCCGGCGCTCTCAGCGCCGCCACAGCACCGGCGCGGGACAGTTGCGCGGTGAACACCGCCGATGCACAGCAGGCCGCGGGACTCGTCCTGACACTCGGATGGCTGCTCGTCGCGGTCGTCCTGTTCGCCCACCGGGCGGGCCTGGTGACGTCGGGCCCGCTGATCGGTCGCGATGTCCGGGTCCCCGGCCCGTTGCTGTGGGGATCGGGTGCGGCGGTGGCGTTCTACACCGGGCAGGCCGTCGTCGTCGACGCGGTGGAGGACGCCCCGAACCGCATCGTCGCCGGTGCCGACCGGCCGGTACTGGACTGGATGATCGCCCACCGCACCCCGGACCTGACGGCGCTGATGGAGGCGGTCAGCCGCTACGGGGGTACGAACGGGACGCTGCTGCTCGCGGCGGCGGCCGTCGCCGTCCTGCTGGTGACGCGTCGCTGGTGGGACGCACTGGCCGTCGCCGTCGCGACCGGCGGTGTGGCGGTGCTGGTGCCGACCTTCAAGGACCTCTACGGCCGCACCCGCCCGCCGGTGGCGACCCAGCTGGTCGTCGAGCCCGACCTGTCGCTGCCCTCCGGCCACGCCCTCGGCGCGATCGTGGTCATCGGGATCATCGCGGTGGTCCTGGGGCGCGCGGTGCGGTCCACCGGGTGGCGGGTCGTGGTCGGCGCCGTCGCCGCCGCCGCGGTCCTCACGATCAGCCTCAGCCGGCTCTACCTGGGGGTGCACTGGGTCACCGACGTCGCGACCAGCTGGACGCTCGGCGGGGCCTGGCTCGCGGTCGTCGTCACGGGTCTGATGTGGGTGACCGGACGAGGCTCGGGTTCCGGCGTACGCGGTCGTCCGGTCCGGCGTCCCGGACCGCTCGTCGGGGGCTGACCAGCTCGGCGCGCAGCACGCGGCCCGGCGCGGGCGACGACCTCGTCCCGCATCGCCGGTCACGGACTCGGAGTGGTCGGGGCGGTACGCGAGGTCGACCGGTCCGGTACCGGCTCGGCCGGGATCCTCGTCTCGAGCACACCGGCCTCGACGGCCTTCGTGGACCTCGCGCACCAGGGCCGATGCCTCGCAGGGGTCCGAGTTCGCACGGATCCGCTCCGCCACCCCGGCCGGGCCCACCGCCCGGACGGCGGTCCCTCGGGCAACCGCCCTATGGATTCGCCTCGGCTCGGCCCGCCCCGAGGCTGCCCACGCGTGCCGCCGTCCCGTCGACGATCTCGGGATCCCGCGGCCCGTCGTCGCGGGTTCCCGTCGCGGGGCCGTCCGGCCGGACGCCGGCAGAGCCCGGCGCGTGGGCGGACCGGTGCGCGGGCCGCACCGGCACGCCACTCGGGCGGAGGTACCGCGCGACGTCCCGTCGCTGCTGATCTGGATCTGTCCCCGCAGGACAAGCTCCCCGTCCAGTTTTGTCCGTCGGTTCCATCGGAGCACGTGGTGATTGGCGGCACTGTGACCCACACGACGCCGAGGTGCCGTGACCGGCCGGCCCCGCGGGACGTCGCCGGTCCACCCGAGTTCAAGGAGGAACTTCCATGGCCGAGGTACTGGCCGAGGGCTACAACGTCTTCGACACCGGCAAGTCCCCCAGCGGAACCATCAAGTACCTGTCGTCCCCGGCCGACGTCATCTCGCTGATCCAGTCGGGGAAGCTGCAGGAACACATCCTCCTGGTGCAGGGCGGCACGACCACCTTCCTGGCTCCCGCGCTCAGCATGGGCGCCATCGGTGTGATCACGATGTCCGGTGCTCCGGAGTCCCACCTGGGGATCCTGTCCCGCGAGTTCCAGACGCCCTGTGTGATGACCGCCCACCTCACCAGCAGCGACTCGCGCTACGTCGTCGGCAGCACCGACCCGTCGCACTTCGACGAGATCGCGACGGCCCTCGACGGCCGCAAGGTCCGCCTGGACTGCACCGACGGGGAGGTCGGCCGCGTCGTCGCCGACGACTGACCCGGTCCCGACAACGACCCCCTTCCACGACGCCGACGAACCGGGACAGGAGCACAGCGCAGTGACCGCAACCGAGGGCAAGAAGGCGACCTACAAGCAGCGATACGAGGAGGGCGACGACGGCCTCCGGTTCCAGGACCTGACCTACACCGGCAACTTCGTCGGCCTCGAGCCCGTCACCGACGGCATCAAGGGCGACAAGATGCTGAAGGAGCGCGCGAAGTCCGGCGTGCTGGAGAAGGTGTCCAAGGAGGACGTCCTCAAGGACCGGTTCAGCATCGACGAGCTGAACGACCTCAACAACTACCTGGCCTGGAACATCTGGGACGTGCTGGTCATGCGCGCCACCGAGGGCGTCAGCGGCATGATCCCCCGCCAGGAGTACGAGATCCTGGCCTTCATGCACGAGTTCTACCGCTGGCCGGAGATCCTGCGCATGACCACCAACGAGGTGGGTGCGCAGGGTGTCATGGACATCGGGGCCAGTGCGCGGCGCGAGATCGGCACCAAGGTCAACTCCGTGCACGACTGGTGCATCGGCGCCGTCGGGTTCGGCATGGGCCGGTGCGGCCTGCTCGCCCTGGAGGCCATCGGCCCGGACGACTACGTCGCCGAGTCCAACGAGATCCTCAAGTTCATGCAGCGCGTGCTGTGGGGCAAGCGCCAGGACGGCTACATCCTCAACTCGCAGGACCGCTACCGCTGCCGGATCCACGAGGAGGACTTCCTGCAGCAGCTCACCTCGCAGATCGAGCCCCTCGACCACGGCAGCCCGAAGCACGCGGCGTTCACCCAGTTCAACGCCGCCACCGAGCTGCTGGCCTTCCTGCACCACTACGACAACCGGCTCGGCCTGGGCGACACCGGGCCCTACGAGCTCCCCGACGGCACCCTGCTGATCCTGCGCGACCTGTTCGTGAACGAGGAGATCTACCACTGGTCGGACGTGAGCGAGGACGCGAAGCTCCCGCACGCGTACACCCTGGCCATGATCATCGACCCGGAGAAGATGGGCCTGGAGGAGATCCGGGTCAACGACATCTCCACGACCTTCACCCGCCCGAAGAACTACATCGAGGCCATCATCGGCGGCGCGGTCTTCGCCCGCGAGAAGTGGGACACCCCGATGGGCGAGGTGTACCCGATCGCCGTCGACGACCTGTCCGACCACCTGGGCCGGGTCCAGCAGGCGACCCTGAAGCTGTACACCAAGACGTCGAAGATGTGCCGCCGCGACCTCATCTGGAACGGGCAGTACGTCTACTACATCGACATGATCCTCCCGCACCTGCGCAAGGCGGGGACCTACGAGAAGGCCTGCCGCGACTACGACCTGTGGGAGATCGACCAGCGGGTCTCGAACTACTACTACGAGATCACCAAGCGCGGCTTCGCCCAGGAGACCGTGCCCAGCAAGATCTTCTCCGGCGCCGGCTACCTGCCGTTCTCCGACAAGGCCGACCTGCGCAGCTCGAAGGGACGCTGGCTCTAGACCCGCCGCACCGGCCCGCCCCGCGGGCCGGCCCGCCGACGAGCCGACCGGACCGGGCGGCGTGGCGCTCCCCGCCACGCCGCCCTGCCACGTGAAGGGACACCCATGTCCGCAGCCGTGCTGGACAAGACGGACTACGACGTCCTCGACGTCGTCGCCCTGAAGAAGATGGCGACCGCCCAGGTCGTCGCGGCGGCCTCCGGCGTCGCCGCCGACCGTGTCGACGCGGTGCTGGAGGATCTGGCCGGGCGGGGCCTCGTCGTGGTCGCCGGGGGTGCGGCGCTGCCGACCGACGAGGCGGAACCGGCGCTGCGGGCCGCCGCCGCGGAGCACTACGCGCGGGTGCGCACCGACGACGACGTCCTCGCGCTCGTCGACCGGTTCGAGACGACGAACACCCAGTTCCTCACCACGATGTCGTCCTGGCAGCAGATCGACGTCGGGGGACGGAAGGTCACCAACGACCACACCGACCCCGACTACGACGACAAGGTCATCGCCCGGCTCGAGAAGCTGGTCGCCCGCCTCACCCCGCTCCTGGAGGCGCTGGCCGCCTTCGACGCCCGCTTCGCGCTGTACGGCCGGCGGTTCGAGGCCGCGATCGGGTCCGTCGACGAGGGACGGCACGAGTTCGTCTCCTCGCCCACGATCGACTCGGTGCACAACATCTGGTTCGAGTTCCACGAGGACCTGCTGCGCACCCTCGGCCGGGAGCGGACGGAGTGACCGTGGCCGAACCGCAGAGCGCCGGGCGCCCGGGCGTACCGGCCACACCGGGCTTCACCCGCACGTTCGCCGAGGCCGATCCCGCCGATGTCGACCGGCTCGGCGGCAAGGGGAGCGGTCTGGCCCGGATGAGCCAGCAGGGGCTCCGCGTCCCGCCGGGGTACGTCATCGGCACCGACGCGTGCCGTCGCTACCTCGCCGAGGGGACGCTCCCGGCCGGGCTGGCCGACGAGGTAGCGGCCCGGCTCGCCGAGCTCGAGCGGGACTCGGGGAAGACCTTCGGCGCCGGTCCGACCCCTCTGCTGCTGTCCGTGCGGTCCGGGGCCCCGGTCTCGATGCCCGGGATGATGGACACCGTCCTGAACCTCGGCATCGGGCGGGAGGCCGCCGTCGCGCTGGGCGCCGTCACCGGGGACGCCCGCTTCGTCGCCGACCTGACCGCCCGGTTCCACGCGATGTACGCCGAGACCGTGCTCGGCGCGCTCGACCCGGGCGAGGGGTGCGACGCGCTCGTCGCCGCCGTCGACCCGGCCGAGGAGGTGGGCGCGGTGTACGACCGCATCTGGTCGGCCTGCGAGGCCGCGCTGGAGGAGTCCGACGGCGAGTCCGTCCCGGCCGACCCCACGGCCCAGCTGTTCGGCGCCGTCGAGGCGGTCTTCCGGTCCTGGAACACCCGCAGGGCCCGGACCTACCGGGAGTTCCACGCCATCCCGCACGACCTGGGCACCGCCGTCGTCGTGCAGTCGATGGTCTTCGGCAACCTCTCCGACGACTCCGGCTCCGGCGTCGTCTTCACCCGGAACCCCGCCTCCGGCGAGCCCGGCCTGTTCGGCGAGTACCTCGCGCACGCCCAGGGCGAGGACGTCGTCGCCGGGACGAGGACCCCGGACCCGGTCGACCGGGCACTCGCCCCCGCCCTGCTCGACGAGCTGCGGCGCACCTGCGCCGACCTGGAGCGGGACCGGGGCGACGTGCTCGACATCGAGTTCACCGTCGAGCGGTCCACGCTCTACTTCCTGCAGGTCCGCAGCGCCAAGCGCACCCCGGAGGCGGCGGTGCGGATCGCCGCGGACTTCCTCGCCGAGGCACGCGTCGCCCCCGCCGTGGCCCTGCGCAACCTCAGCCCCGAACAGGTCCGCCAGGTCCAGCGCCCCGGCTTCGACGACGACGAGGTCGCCCGTGCCCGCGCCGGGGACCGGCTGCTGACCACCGGTATCGGGGCCTGCCCCGGCCAGGTCAGCGGGGTCCTCGTGCTGGACCCGGACCGGGCGAAGGAGCGTGCCGACGCGGGCGAGGACGTCATCCTGGCCCGCGCCGTGACCAGCCCGGCCGACCTGCACGGGATGATCGCGGCGAACGGCATCGTGACCGCCACCGGCGGCTCCACCAGCCACGCGGCGGTCGTCGCGCGGGCGCTCGGCACGTCCTGCGTGGTGGGCGCGTCGGCGATCACCGTCGACGAGGCGGCCCGCACCCTGGTCGTCGGCGGCCGGACCGTCGCCGAGGGCGACGAGGTCTCCCTCGACGGCGCCGGCGGAGAGCTGTTCCTCGGCCGGATCAGCACCGCGACGCCCGCGGCCGCGACCGGGGCGCTGGGCTCGGTGCTCGCCGCCGCGGCCGGGGCCTCGGGCTGCGAGGTGCTGGTGCGGGTGACGCTGCCCGCCGACGTCGCCCGCGCCCGCGAGGCCGGCGCGAGCGGGCTGGTCACCGCCGTCGACGACGTCCTGGCCGCCACCGGCCACCTGGACGGTCTCGTCGAGGAGCTGCTGTCCGACGCCGGGGTGCAGGAGCGCTTCGACCGCGTCGCGGACCTGGTGGAGCAGGAGCTCACGCCGCTGCTGGACGCGGCGGGGGACCTGCCCGTGGGGGTCCGCGCCGTGGACCTCGTCGCCGACGAGGCGCGGGAGCTGCTCCAGCAGACGGCGGTCACCACCCGGCACCCGGAGCTCGCCCTGCCCCTCGGCCGCCCCGCGCTGGTCGAGGCCCAGCTGCGCGGCCTGACCCGGGCGGCCGCCGCCGCGGGCCGCACGGGTGGGGTCCACCTCGCGGTGCGGCACCTGTCCGACCCGGCCGAGGCGGCGGCGCTGCGTGCGCTGGCGACGGAGGTGCCGGGCGCGGTCGCCGTCGGCGCGTACCTGACCAGCCCGCGGGCGGCCGCCGGTGCGCCGGACATCGCGGCGTGCGTCGACGTCCTCTGGGTCGAGGTCCGGGCGCTGCAGTCCGCGGTGTTCGGGATCCCGGCGCGCCAGCTGCTGACCTCCGACCCGTTGGACGACTACCTGCGGCGGGGGCTGCTGTCGGTGGACCCGCGCACCGCGCTCGACCCGGTCGTGCGGTCGCTGCTCGGCACCGTCGCGGCGGCGCAGCGGGCGGACCTGCCGGTCGGCATGCGGCTGTCGGGGGAGGTCCCGGAGGAGGCGGCCGCCCAGCTGTACGGGCTCGGGTTCCGCCGGTTCGCCGTCGACGTCGACGGGGCCCGGCCGCTGGTGCTGGCACTGGGGAAGGCGGCCCTGGGCGACTGAGGCCCGGCGGCCCCTCGCCCGGGGCCGGAGCAGCGCGGCGGCCCTCCCCGGACCGGGGAGGGCCGCCGCGGTGTCCGTGGCACGGTCAGCGGCCGGCGGGCACCAGGAGTCCGTCGCGGAGCTGCCGCGGCACGGACGCGGCGATCCCGCGCCGCCGCGCCCAGCCGTGGGCGCCGCCGTGGTCACGGTCGAGCGCGGCCAGGAACCCGCGGATCGTGTACTCGCGTGCCTCGTAGACCGCGGGCGGGACGACGTCGATGTGGTCGCGGTAGCGCGGCCAGGTGCGGAAGCGCTCGACGATCCGGACCATGTTGGGCCCCGAGCGCAGGTAGTCGGCGACGATCTCGTCGTCGTCGACGCCCAGCAGCCGCAGCAGGAGCGCGGTGACCAGCCCCGTCCGGTCCTTGCCCGCCGCGCAGTGCAGCAGCGTCGGGCGCCCGGCCAGCGCGGCGACCACCCGCACCACCGTCGCCAGCGGCGACGCCGGTGACGACAGGTGCTCCAGGGAGAACGACAGCGACTGCTCGTGGGCGGGCAGGTCCGAGACCGGGAGGTCGAGCAGGGGCGCGTTGAGGTAGCCGACCGGCCGCAGGGCGAGCGGCCCGCGGCCCTCCTCGACGGCCTCGGTCCCGCTCCGCAGGTCGACGACCAGCTCCAGCCCGAGGCCGGACACCAGGTGGTCGACGTCGGCAGGGGAGAGCGCCTGCAGGGTGTCGCTGCGGAACAGGGCACCGGGCCGGACCCGCAGGTCCGGACCGGCACGCAGCCCACCGAGGTCGCGGAAGTTGTAGACGCCGTCCATCCCGCGGGGCGGGGTCGTCATCCGCGCACCACCCGCCGCACGGCGTCGAGCAGCTCCTGCCCGGCGGCCGGGCCCGGCGGCCCGGGAGGCGCCTCAGCCAGGGGAACGGAACCCGAGCCGGGGGCGGTCCCCGCGACACCGGCCGCGGGAGTGAGGCCGGCCGCGGCGGTCCGGCGCCGGTCCCGGCGCACCCGGGCCGCGCTGCTCAGCGGCGCCCGGAGCGGGTCGCCGCCGCAGCCGCACCCGCAGTCCCCGCCCCCGGCCGAGGCGTCCCGCACCGGCGCGCCGGCGTCGTCGGACGGCTCCCGGGCGGAGCCGGTGCGCGGAGGGGTCGCGCAGGCGGGGGCCGTACCGCCGGCCGGGACCGCGCAGGCCCCGCCCGGGGGCAGCGCGGCGGCGTCGCCGAGCAGGTGCGCGGTGATCTCCTGCGGCCACAGCGCGACGAACTCCGCCCCGGCGGCGAGCAGCTCGTCGGGGGAGTGCATCCCCCACGCCACCCCGACCGCGCGGATGCCGACCTCGACGGCGTCGCGGACGTCGCCCGCGGTGTCGGTGACCAGCACCGTGCTGGTGAGGTCGGGGGTCTGCAGGCGGCCGCCCTCGTCGTAGTCGGCGGAGCAGCGGCGCCCGTAGGAGTTCGCGGCGTCGGCGAGGAAGGTGCGCATGGCGGTGCGCTTGTCGGGGGCGACGTCGCCGCCGAACACGTGCGCGAAGCAGTACGCCAGGTCGTTGCCGGTGAGCACCCGTCGCATGACCTGCATCGCGTTGGACGACATCACCGCGAGCGTGCAGTGCCCGGCGAGCCGCCGGACGACGTCGGCGACCCCCGGGACCAGCGGCGGGTCGTACTCCTCGCGCAGCAGGGTGAGGAAGGCGTTCTTCACCTCCGCCGCGTGGGCCTCGTCCCGGCAGAGCTTCGCGATCGAGTCGTAGACGTTGCCGCGGAAGAGGTCGAAGTACTGCTCGGGTCCGTCCACCCCCAGCCCGAACCGGTCGTTGATCGTCGAGAACACCGTCCAGGAGGCGATGCGGGTCTGCACCAGCGTCCCGTCGAGGTCGAACAGCACGGCCTCGACGGGCGGCGGGGGAGTGGGGGTCACGTCCGTGGCCTCATCTCCGGCCGTGGGCCCTGTCGTAGACCGCGCCGAGCTCGCCCATGCCGACGAAGTCCATGCACTCGCCGTAGGCGGTGCGGCCGTCGAGGTCCCAGCGCAGCAGCGCGTTGTGCCCGACGACGCCGGGCTGGGACTGCCACGGGAAGGTGGTCAGGGCCTGGCCCTCGGCGTTCCAGACCCGGTCGGCGGAGTCGGTGACGCTGATCGAGATCCGTTCCGGGTAGAGGTGCGAGCGCTTCGTGACGCCGCCGCCGGCCTTGAGCCCGCGCAGCTCGCCGTTCTCGACGACGTAGCCGTGGGTCAGGCGCAGCGGCGACTCGCCGTCCGGGCCGTTGTCGGTGGAGAAGTCGAACAGGCCGTGCAGCACGAGGTCGGTCCCGGCGTGGGCGTGCATCCAGCTCAGCCGCGAGGTCTGCCGCTCGGCGCGCACCCCCCAGCTGTGGTCCATCGTGGACACGCAGTCGATCGGGGTCGTGACCCCGCGGAGCCGGATCTCGCCCTCGTAGTGCCCGGACTGGTCGAAGTGGCCGGCGTAGGCGTGGCCCCAGGTCTTGGCCATGTCCTTGCCCGCGGCCAGCGGGTCCATGTCCGGGTCGTTGATGTCGTAGGGCTCGTGCAGGGCGGTGTAGCGGAACCGGATCTCCAGGTCCGCGGCCGGGTCGGAGTAGGAGACGTCCCAGATCCGGTGCGGGTCGGTCGCGACGACCTTCAGGCCGTTGGCCAGCTCGTAGTCCAGCAGGTTCGACGGCTGCGGCACGACCAGGTGCTCCCAGGCGTCCCAGTAGTCGGCCTCCCAGGGGGCCCGCACGCGGCGGCTGTTCACCGAGACGGTGGAGCCCACCACGCCCAGCGGCTCGCGGAACAGCCCGTAGAGGCCGATGTTCATCGGCCGGTCGGTGTCCTGGCCCGCGTAGAGGCCGAAGTAGTTGGTCTCGGCCCAGAGCGGGTCGTCGCTGGTCGGCGGGTGGAACTGTGCGTCCTCGGGGCGGATCACCGATGAACCTCCTGGCGCGCGGGGGCCCGGTGCGGCCGGGCCGTGGTCTACGTCCTGCACGCTCCCGCGGTGCTCCCGGTCCGGCCACGGCGCCGAAGGACAACGGCCGCCGGTCACGTTGTCCGGAACGGATAAGGCTGCGGGGATCGTGCCGGTCCTACTGTCCCGGCAACGGTGGTCCGGCTCGCGCCGAGGCCACCCGGCTTCTACCGACGGAGGTGGTCCGGGCATGCAGCTGGCCAAGGTGCTCGGCCAGGTCGTCTCGACGATCAAGGGCCCCGGACTCGAGCGGTTCACCCTCCTGCTGGTGCAGGAGGCCGACTCCGACGACCCGGAGCGCGACGGCGGAGCCGTGTTCGTCGCGGTGGACACCGTCGGTGCCGGGGTCGGCGAGATCGTGCTGGTCTGCGCGGGCGGAGCCGCCCGGGTGGCGGCCGGCCCCGACGTCCCCACCGACCGCGCGGTCGTCGGCATCGCCGACACCGTCGTGCGGGTCGGCAGCGTGACCTACCAGAAGACATGACGACGGTCGCCGATCCGGCACCGTCGGCACCACACCGGCATCAGGAGGAAGACATGGCTCCGACGACTGGAACCCCGGCCGTCCCGGCCCTGCGCGGCGCGCTGGGACTCATCGAGACCAAGGGGCTGGTCGGTGCGATCGAGGCGGCCGACGCGATGGTGAAGGCCGCCAACGTGCAGGTGCTCGGCCACCGCGAGATCGGCGGCGGCCTCGTGACGATCATGGTCCGGGGCGACGTCGGCGCGGTGAAGGCCGCCACCGACGCGGGCGCCGTGGCCGCGGGCAAGGCGGGCGAGGTCGTCTCGGTGCACGTGATCCCGCGGCCGCACGACGAGACCGAGAGCATCCTCGCCGTCCTCACCCGGCCCAAGGGCTGACCGGCCCCACCCCACCCCGGCCGGGCCCGACCCGCACCGGTGCACGCCCGACGTGCAGCGGTGACCGGGCGTGCCCGCCCACGACAGAGACGGAGGTGTGGGGATGACCGCGACAGCGCCCGCCGACCCGCGCGGGCTCGACGCCGACCTGGCCGGACTCGCCGACGTCCGCGCCAAGGCCCGCGCGGCGAGGGCGGCCTTCGACGCGATGGAGGGGACCGACCAGGAGACCCTCGACCGCTACGTCCGGGCGATGGCACGGGCGGGCACGCAGGCCGCCGAGGAGCTGGCCCGGCTCGCCGTCGACGAGACCGGCTACGGCGTCTACGAGCACAAGATCTACAAGAACCGCTACAACACCGGCTTCGTCGCCCGGTGGATGCTGGAGCGCCGCGCCGTCGGCGTGCTCTGGGTCGACGACGAGGCCCGGGTGACCGCGGTCGGCTCCCCGATGGGCGTCATCGCCGGGATCATCCCGGTCACCAATCCCACCTCGACCGCCCTGTTCAAGTGCCTGGCCGCGGTGAAGTCGGGCAACGCGATCGTGCACGCCCCGCACCCCCGTGCCGCCCGCTGCACCCTGCGCGCGGTCGAGATCATGGCCGAGGCCGCCGTCGCGGCCGGCGCCCCGGAGGGCCTGGTCTCCTGCCTGGAGCACCCCACCCTGGCGGCCACCGCGGAGCTCATGCGGCGCGAGGAGATCGCGCTCGTCATGGCCACCGGCGGGCCGGGCATGGTGCGCGCGGCCTACTCCAGCGGCAAGCCGACGATCGCCGTCGGGGCGGGCAACGTCCCCGCCTACGTCGGGGCGAGCGTCGCCGACCCGGCCGAGGCCGCCGAGATGATCATCACCTCGAAGTCGTTCGACAACGGCACGGCGTGCGTCGCCGAGCAGTCCGTCGTCGTTGTCGAGGCGGTGGCGCCGGCCTTCCTGGCCGCGTTCGAGCAGCGTGGCGCCTACTGGATGAACGCCCCCCAGCAGGCCGCGCTGGCCCGGGTGCTGTTCGACGAGCGCGGCGCGATGCGCCCGGCCTCGGTCGGGCAGACCGCGATCCGCCTCGCCGAGACGGCGGGGTTCGCCGTGCCGTCGTCGACCCGGGTGCTCGCCTGCGAGCTCGACACGGTCGGCGTGGACACCCCGCTCTCGCGGGAGATCCTCGGCCCGGTCCTGTCGGTCTACCGCGCCGCCGACCGCGACGCCGGGTGGCGCCGCTGCCGGGAGATCCTGGCGCTCGACGGCGAGGGGCACACGGCCGCCGTGCACGCCTCGGACCCGGAGGAGATCGCCCCGTTCGGTGCGCTGCCCGCGGGCCGGATCGTGATCAACACACCGGCGCTGTTCGGCGGGATGGGCTACTCCACCGACGTCGACCCCTCCTTCCAGCTCGGCACCGGCAGCTGGAGCGGGTCGATCTGCTCGGACAACGTGACCCCCCTGCACCTGATCAACATCAAGCGGATCGCGCACGAGGTGCGTCCGTGGCGCACCGTCTACGACCCGGTGGAGCTGTAGCCGTGGCGACCGCGACCGCGGGTCGCCGCCCGGGACGCCGGCGTCCGGCGCGCGCCGCCGAGACGCGCCGGACGCCGGACCAGCTGCTCACCGCGGCGGCCGCCACCGCCGGGTCGGTGGCCCGCGACGGCGCCCCCGACGGGCCCGCGGCCGCCGCGCTGGCCGCCGCGGCCTCGCTGCGGGCCGGGGTCGACCTCGGGACGGCCAGCTGCGTGCTCGTCGTCCTCGCGGTCGCCCCGGACGGCACCGAGCACCCCGTGTGGATCGACGCGTCCCCGTCGGGTGCGCTGGCCGACGGCGTCGTCGTCGACTTCGCCCGCGCAACCGCGACCGTCCGCCGCCTGCGGGAACGGGCCGAGGCCGGGCTCGGCGTCGGGCTGGGCGCCGGCGTACCGGTCGCGACGGCCCACCCGCCGTGCATCCCGGCCGCCGACGCGAAGGCCTGCAGCTACGTCTGCGAGACCGCCGGGTTCGACCGGGTCGCGCTCGTCGACGAGGTCGCGGCGGCGCAGCGCACGCTCGGGATCCGCGACGGCGTCGTCGTCGACGTCGGGGGCGGCTCGACCGGGGTCGGGGTCTACCGCGACGGCGCACTGGTCGCGCTCGACGACCGCGCCGGCGGCGGCCACCACCTCGACCTGATGCTGGCCGGGGGCCTGGGCATCGCCGTCGAGGAGGCCGAGCCGTACAAGCGGGCCCACCCGGACGAGGCGTTCCCCCTCCTGGTCCCCGGGGTGCAGCGCATCGCGGAGAACGTGCGCGCGCTGACCGTGGGCGCCGAGGACCTGCCGCTGCACATCGCGGGCGGCGCCCTGATGATCGCCGGTGCGCAGCGCGTACTGGCCACGTACCTGGAGCGAACCGTCGTGACCCATCCGCACGCCCTGCTCATCACCCCGATCGGTATCGCCCGTGCGGAGGTGCCCGCATGAGCAACGGGACCCCGACCCTGCGCACCTATGCCTTCGTCGACCGGATGCAGCCCCAGTGCGCGGCGCACATCGCCGCGACCAGCCCCGGCGACGTCCCGCTCGCGGGGATGGCCGAGCTCTACATCGAGATGGCCCCCGGCAACGAGGTGTTCCGGGCCGCCGACATCGCGCTCAAGGCGGCCGGTGTGCGCCCGGCCCTGCAGATCATCGAGCGCGAGTTCGGGCTGCTGGAGATCCACTCCGAGCAGCAGGCCGAGGTGCTCGCCTCCGGCCAGGCGATCCTGGACGAGCTCGGGATGACCGAGGCCGACCGGATCCGGCCGACGATCGCCTCCACCCAGTTCATCACCAACGTGCACCCCTACCAGGCGCAGCTGCTCAACAAGTGGCGCAAGGGCTCCATGCTGATGCCGGGCCAGAGCCTGTTCGTCATGGAGGTCGCGCCCGCCGCCTACATCGCGGTCGCCGCCAACGAGGCGGAGAAGGCCGCGAACATCACCGTCATCGAGCTGCGCGCGGTGGGCCGGTTCGGCCGGATGTTCCTGTCCGGGACCGAGAGCGAGGTGCAGTCGGCCCGCGACGCGGCGGTCGCCGCGCTGGAGGGCGTCCACGGCCGGGAGCTCGCGCGATGAGCGTCATCGGAGCGGCGCAGGTCGACGACGCCGCCGCGGCGAAGGTCCTGCGGGTCACCGCCCGCGACGTCGTCACCCCGCTCGCCCGCGAACGGGCCCGTGAGCTGGGCGTGGAGATCGTGACCGGCCCGGCCTCCGCCGGGACGGCGGGCACGTCCGCCACGCAACCGGCACGACCCCCGGTCGCCGCGGCGGGCCGGCCGGCCGCACCACCGGGGGGCGCGCCCCCGCCGCCCCGCCCGGTCGCCTCGGTACCGCAGCCGGCCGGCCGCCCGGTCACGCCGCCGCCGTCGCCGGTCGGGCCGGTCCCGTCCGCCGCGGCCGTCGCGCACCTCACGGGGGCGGCGCCGCCCCCGGTGCGTCCTCCCTCGGGTGCGCTGTACCGGCGTGGTGCGCCGCTGCCGGACGTCGTACGGCCGGGCGGTGCCGGGTCGCGTCCGGGCGCGGGCCGCTCCGGCCGGGTGGTCGTCGTCGGCGCGGGCAACGTCGGCATGATCGCCGCGATGCGGCTCGCCGACGCCGACGTCTTCGCCGAGGTCGTGCTCGTCGACATCGACGCCGGCCGGGCCGCGGGCGTCGCGCTGGACCTCACCCACACCGCCGCGCTGTCCGGGTTCGACACCCGGGTCCGCGGGGTCGGCACGGTCGAGGAGGCCGGCCCGGCCGACTACGTGGTCATCACCGCGGGCCGGCCGCGCAACCCCGGGATGAGCCGGTCGGACCTGATCAGCACGAACGCCGCCATCGTCGGTGACGTCGCGGCGCGGGTGGCGGTGACCTCGCCGGGAGCGGTGATCGTCGTCGTCACCAACCCGCTCGACGAGATGACCCAGCACGCCTGGAAGGCCTCGGGATTCCCCTCGGAGCGGGTCCTCGGCATGGCCGGGGTGCTCGACACCGCCCGGTTCCAGGCGCTCACCGCGCTGACCGGCGTCGCCCGCGCCGACCGGATCGACGCTTGGGCGCTGGGCAGCCACGGCGAGGAGATGGTCATCCCGCTGTCGCGGGCCACCGCGGACGGGCGGCCCCTGAGCACAGCGATCCCCGCGGCCGACCTCGACGCGATCGTGATGCGGGCCCGGGGTTCGGGCGGCGAGGTGGTCGGGCTGCTGAAGAAGGGCAGTGCCTTCATGGCACCCGGCCTGTCGGCGGCCCGCATGGTGCTGGCGATGGCCGCCGACTCCGGCGAGGTCATGCCCGCCGCGGTGCTCGCCGACGGCAGCTACGGCATCCGTGGGGTCTACGTCGGGCTCCCGGCCCGGCTGGGCCGCGGCGGCCTGACCGGGATCGTGACGATCGACCTGCGGCCCGCCGAGCTGGAGGCGCTGGCCGAGGCCGCGGCCCGGATCCGCGAGCGGCTCGCCGACCTGGCCGAGGCGGCCTGACGCCGTGCGCGCGGTGACCTACGCGGGGGACGGCGCGGTGCGCGTCGCCCCGGTGCCCGACCCCCGGATCGAGCAGCCGACCGACGCGGTCGTCGAGGTCCGCAGATCGGCGGTCTGCGGAACGGACCTGCACCTCCTCGCGCACGACGAGGGGCTGCCCGCCGGCACGGTGCTCGGCCACGAGTTCGTCGGGCAGGTCGTGGAGACCGGCACCGCGGTGCGCGGGCACCGCGTCGGCGACCTCGTCGTCGGCGCCGACTTCGTCGCCTGCGGCACCTGCTGGTGGTGCCGGCGGGGTGACCACTGGGAGTGCGCGGAGCGGCGGTTCTTCGGCACCGGCACCGCGTTCGGCCCGCCGCTGGCCGGCACGCAGGCGGAGCTGGTCCGGGTGCCGCACGCCGACACCGTGCTCCGGACCGTCCCCGACGGGGTGTCCCTCGACGCGGCCGTCTTCCTCGGCGACACCCTCGCGACCGGCTACGCGGCGGTGCGCCGCGCCGACCTGCAGCCCGGCGACACCGTCGCGGTGGTCGGCGGTGGCCCGGTCGGCCAGCTGACGGCGCTGGCCGCGCAGGCCTGCGGCGCCGGAGCGGTGCTGCTCGTCGAGCCGGTCGGGTCCCGCCGCGCGGTCGCGGGCCGGGAGG
This sequence comes from Pseudonocardia sp. ICBG162, assembly GCF_020496225.1. Lineage (NCBI taxonomy): Bacteria > Bacillati > Actinomycetota > Actinomycetes > Pseudonocardiales > Pseudonocardiaceae > Pseudonocardia > Pseudonocardia sp. ICBG162. The sequence goes on along the minus strand of NZ_JAHLJD010000013.1, from coordinate 1,700,583 downwards.
GCTCGGTCGCCGTCGCCCCGGAGGAAGCGGTCGCGGCGGCACACGGGCTGACCGACGGGCGGGGCGCCGACGTCGTCGTCGACGCGATCGGTGGCCCGCGCGGGCTCGGCACGGCGTTCGAGCTGGTGCGCCGCCGCGGCACCGTCGTGTCGGTCGGCGTGCACGACGGCACCTGGGACCTGCCCGCCGGACGGGCCTTCGCCGACGAGCTCACGCTCCGGTTCGCGATCGGCGACCTGATGCGCGACGGCGACCGGCTCCTCGCCCTCGTCCGTTGCGGCGCAGTCGATCCGACGGTCCTCGTGGAGGACCGGGTGTCCCTGACCGACGCACCGGACGCCTATCAGCGGATGTCACAGCGACGTACGCTGAAGTCGCTGATCGTGTTCTGACGGCTGGGGGTGGGATGACGACACTCGACCGGGTCGGAGCGACGACGGGCGTCGACGCCCTCGGCAGGCTCCTGGGCACCGTCCCGCCGTCCCCGGCCGCCGCCGCCGAGCTGCTCGTCGGCGCGGCGACCCTGCTGGCGGGCACCTCGATGACCGTCGCGGCCTGGCGGGACGGCCGGTGGCAGGTGCTCGCCGGCTCCGGGGTCGGGATGGCGGGTCTCCCGCCGGGCGGCCCGTCGGCGGCCGAGGCCCGGTCCGGCCGGATCGTCGGGCCGGACGGCGCCGCCGCGCTGTGCTGGGACCCCGAGGTCCGGCTCGCCCCGGAGCCCGTCGGGCTCCTCCGGCAGGCCCGGGTGTGGATGTCGTTGCAGCTGGCCGGGGCCCGCGCCGACGACGAGGAGTACGCGGCGACGGTCGAGGCCGACGCCGTCCGCGAGGTGTCGCGGCGGCTGCTGTCGGTCCGCGACCTCGACCAGGTCCTGCTCACGGTCTCCGAGCAGACACTGCGCCTGCTCGAGTCCGACATCTGCGGGGTGATGCTCCGCGAGGGCGACGTCGTGCGCATGCGCGCCTGCGTCGGCAACCGGGCGACGCAGACCGCGCGGCTGACGATGCGCCGCGGTCAGGGCGTCGCCGGGCTGGTGTTCCTCACCGGGGAACCCGCCAGGATCGACTCCTACCTCGACGACGAGACGATCAGCGACGACTTCAACTCCCTGGCAGAACGGGAGGAGACCCGGTCGGCGCTCGCGGTCCCGCTGCAGCTGCAGGGGGAGTTCCTCGGTGTCCTGGAGGTGTGGCGGCGGCGCCGGTCGGTGTTCACCGACCGCGACATGCGCCGGATGGTCACCCTCGCCGACTTCGCGACGATCGCCATCGACAACGCCCGCCTGCACGACGAGCAGGTGGCTGCCGCGGCCGAGCTGAGCCGGGCCCACGAGGCGCTGCAGAACCAGCACACGCTGCTGGACCGGGCGTCGCGGCTGCAGCAGGAGCTGCTGCGCATCGTCGTCGGCGGTGGCGGTCTGCCCGCGGTCACCCGGACCGTCGCGACCGAGCTGGGCTGCGAGGTCGCGGTCTACGGTCCCGACGGTGCGCGGGTGGCGGGCCACCGGGCCCGGGACTTGGTCTCCCGGCTGCCCGCGTCGGTGCCGACCCGCGGCGGGGAGATCGTGCCGACGCCGGAGGACCGGGCCTCGCTGGCGCACCCCGTCTACGCCGACGGCGACCAGGTCGGCCAGGTGCTGTTCGCCCGGTGCGGACCGTCGCAGGACCTCCTGGCGGCCGTCGCCGGGCAGGTGGCGATGGCCTGCTCGCTGGCGCTGATGCGCGAACGGGCGGTGGGCCGGGCCCGGGCCGAGGCCGCCGAGCAGGTGCTCTGGGACCTGCTGCAGGGCTCGGTCGAGCACCGGCTCGCCGCGCGCACCCGCGCCCAGCACCTCGGCATCGCCCTGACCGGGGGCCTGCGGGTGCTGCACGGCCGGATCGAGAACGTCGAGGTCCTCACCGCCCAGCACGGCTGGGACACCTCGCAGGTCGACCGGGTCCGGCGCCGGGTGCTGCGGATCGTCCGCACCCTGCACGGCCGCGGCCTGTCCCTGGCCAGCCTGCGGGGCGACCTGCTCGTGGCCGTCGCCGCCGACCTGGACCGCATCGGCGCGAAGAACCTGGTGAACGCGTTCTCCGGGGCCGTGCACTCCGAGCTCCCGGAGCTGCGCCTGCGGTGGGGGATCAGCCGTGAGTACCACGAGGCCGTCGACCTGCCGAGCGCGTTGAACGAGGCCCGCACCGCGCTGTCGGCCGCCAAGCGCTTCGGCGGGCAGGACGTGTTCCTCTACGAGGAGCTGGGCATCGTGCGGCTGCTGCTCGGCTCGGGCGACGACCCCGACCTGCAGACCTTCGTCGACGAGGTGACGGGCCCGCTGCTGGACTACGACCGCGACAACGACGGCTCGCTGATCCGCACGCTGCGCGCGTTCTTCGACGCCGACTGCTCCCAGAAGCTGGCCGCGGACCGGCTGTTCGTCCACCACAAGACCCTGCGCTACCGGCTGGAGCGGATCCGGAAGCTGACCGGCCTGGACCTGGGTCGCCATGAGGACCGGATGCGCGCGGACTTCGCCTTGCGGCTGCTGCAGGTCACCCGGCACGACGACCCGGAGGACACCGACCCGGGCCGCTGACCCGGGCCGCCGGGGCCCGCCCGCTCAGGTGGTGCGGGTGGGCTGCACGGCCTCGCCGATGACGCCCTCGGTCTCCTCGTGCGGACGCGGGATGACGTGGCTGCTGTACAGCTCGCCGACCCGGGCCGCCGCGGCCGTCCCGGCCGCGACCGCGGCGTTCACGGCGCCGACGTCGCCCCGGACCAGCACCGAGACCTGGCCGTTGCGCAGGGTGCGGTACCCCTCGACCTCCACGTTGGCGGCCTTCACCATCGCGTCCGCCGCCTCGATCGCCCCGACCAGGCCCCTGGTCTCGACCATCCCGAGGGCGCCACCGGCCCGTCGTGCGTCCGACATGGAGCCGTCTCCTCTCGAGCGGGACACCGACGCCTGCGTCGGCCCGACCCACGGTAGGTCCGTGCGGCGGGGGGCACGCTGTCCCGCCCGGACAACGGGACCGGCGGGGGTTGTCCCCGGCGGAGCGGCCGCGCGGCCGCTCCGGGGAGGGACCCAGGTGGGTCAGCCGGCCGGCCGGGGCGTCGTCGGGCCCGCCCGGCGCGCGATCACCCCGACGACGTCGGAGGCGGTGACGATGCCGTCGATCCGGTCCCCGTCGGCGACGAGGACGGCGTCCCGCCCGTCCGCCGCCATCGCCGCGGCGGCCGCCGACAGCGGCGCCGACGACGGCAGCACCGTGACCGGGCCGTGCACCTCGGCGACGGTGAGGACGGACCGGCCCAGCGGCCCCCACTACGCGGCGACGCCGCGGAGCAGGTCGGACTCGGTCACCAGGCCGGTGCACCGCGGGCCCGCGAAGACCGGGAGGTGGTGGACGTCGTGGGCGAGCATCAGGTCGAGCGCGGTCCGGACCGGTGTCTGCGGGGTGACCGCGACCAGGCGCGGCGACACGACCGTCCGCAGCGGCGGGTCGTCGTCGAGGGTCTCGGGCGGGGCGTCGGGCCGGAACCCCGCGCGGCTGTCCTGCTGGCTCATGGTCATCCCTCCGTCGACCGGCGCCGTCAGCCTGCGCCGCGAGGGACCCGGCGGGGACGGGCCGGAGGTCCCGCCGCGACCACCGGCCCGGACCCGGATCCCGGTGACCTCCGGCCCCGGCGCGGCGGGACCTCCGCCCCACGCCACCGGCACCGGCGCCGGGCAGCGTGGGGACTCCGGAGGAGAGGGGCACACCATGACCACATCGAGGGACCTGCCGGACGTCGTGGGCGTCGACGGCTCGGAGGCCGCGCTGGACGCGGTCCGCTGGGCGGTCCGCGACGTCGCGGGCCGGGGACGGCCGCTGCGCCTGGTCGCGGCGGTGCCCGGCACCCCCGTGACGACCGGCGCCCGGGCGCGGGCCTGGGACGACCGGCGCAAGGCCGCCGTGGCCGCCGCGGAGGAGAACCTGCGGGTCGCCGCGGCCGTCGCGACCGACACGCTGCCCCTGGGGGCGGTCGGGACCGCGCTGCGCGAGGGGACCCCCGCGCAGGTGCTGGCCGAGGAGTCGCAGCGGGCGGCGACCGTCGTCGTCGGGCACCGCGGGCGGGGCGGGTTCCGGGGCCTGCTGCTGGGGTCGACCGGGGTCTCGCTGGCCGCGACCGCCGGCTGCCCGCTGGTCGTGGTGCGGGGGAGCGCACCGGCGACCGGTCCGGTCGTGGTGGGCGTCGACGGCTCGGGGGACGCGGCCGCGGCCCTGGACTTCGCGGCCGACGTCGCGGCGCGCCGCGAGGTGCCGCTGGTCGCGGTGCGTGCCTGGTGCGACCCGGCGACGGACCCCGCGGTGGCGCTGCTGCTGGACCCGGAGGCGGTGGAACGGGAGGAGGCCGAGGAACTGGAGCGTGCCGTCGCCCCGCTGTCCGAGGAGTTCCCCACCGTGGAGGTCCGGACCCGGGTCGTGCACGGGTCGCCCTCGGCGGTGCTGACCGGTGCGTCCGACGGCGCCGGGCTGGTCGTCGTGGGGACGCGCGGGCGGGGGCCGCTGTCGGGCCTGGTCCTCGGCTCGGTCGCGCAGGCGGTGCTGCACCACGCCGGGGCGCCCGTGGCCGTCGTGCGGGACGGTGCACCGCCTAATCGATAATGACATCCGGTACTGTCAGGGCGTGGCCCCTCCCTCGTTCGGCGTCATGCTGTTCACCCACCGCTTCCCCGGGCAGAGCGCGACCGAGGTGTTCGCGCTGGCCGCGGACGTCGCGCAGGCGGCCGAGGCGCACGGGTTCGCGTCGGTGTGGACCACCGAGCACCACTTCCTGACCGGCTACGGGATCAACCCCTCCGCGACGACGCTGGCCGCGTTCCTGCTCGGCCGCACCCGGCGGGTGCGGGTCGGCACGGCCGTGACGATCCTGCCGACGCACCCGCCGGTGCACGTCGCGGAGCAGGCGGCGCTGCTCGACCAGCTCTCCGGCGGCCGGTTCGACCTCGGCGTCGGCCGGGCCGGGCCGGTGGTGGACCACGAGGTCCTCGGCACCGGCATCGAGCGGTGGCGCACCGGGCTGCCCGAGGCGCTCGGCCTCGTCCTCGACTCCTTCACCGGGCGGGTGTCCGCCGACTCCGAGCACTACCGGTTCCGCGAGGTCGCACCCGGCCCGGAGCCGTACACGCGTCCGCACCCGCCGGTGCACGTGGCCGCGACCTCGGCCACCGGGGTGGAGCTCGCCGCCCGGCACGGCCTGCCGATGCTTTTCTTCTTCTCCCAGACCGCCGACGAGCAGGCCCGGCTGGTCGCCGACTACGAGCAGCTCACCGCGGCGCGGCCGGTGCACGGCACCGCGGCCCTGGCCCATGTCACCGACTCGGTCGCCGAGGCCGAACGGGTCGTCCACGAGCGGCTGGCGCCGGTGTTCGCCTCCGGCTACGCCGAGTACGTGATGGTCGAGGAGTACGGCGGCCCGCGGCCCACCCCCGACGAGCTGGCCGCGGGCATCCTCGCCCGCCAGCCGATCGGTCCGCCCGAGCTGTGTGTCCGCCGGCTCGTCGACCTGGTCCGGGGGAGCGGGGCCGGACGGGTGCTGCTGCACGTCGAGTCCTCCGGTGAGCGCGACGCGGTGCTCGCCAACGTGGAACGCCTCGCGACCGAGGTGCTGCCCGCCGTCCGGAAGGAACTGGAGAACCCGTGAACGACACCTACGACGTGGTGGTCGTCGGCGGTGGGCCCGCGGGCCTGTCGGCGACCCTCGTGCTCGGCCGCCAGCGGCGTCGCGTCCTGCTCGTCGACGCCGGCGAGCCGCGCAACGCCCCGGCCGCCGAGATGCACATGTACCTCGGCCGCGACGGCGCGGACCCGGCGCAGCTGCTCGCCGACGGCCGCGCCGAGGTCGACGCCTACCCGACGGTGACCCGCCGGGCGGGCCGGGTCACCGGCGTCCGCGGCGCCCTCGACGACTTCACCCTCGACCTCGACGACGGCACCGTCGTACGGGCGCGGCGGCTGCTGCTGGCCGGCGGCCAGGTCGACGAGCCGCTCGACGTGCCCGGGCTGGCGCAGCGGTGGGGCGGCTCGGTGTTCCACTGCCCGTTCTGCCACGGCTACGAGACCACCGGCATGGCGCTCGTGGTGATCGGCAACGGCCTGGCCGGGATGCTCGCCGCCTACGTGCGGGACCGGTTCAGCGACGACGTCGTCCTCGCCACCCACGGCCCCGCCGAGCTGCCCGGCTGGGTCGCGGCGAACCTGGAGGCGCGCGGGGTGCGGGTCGTGGAGTCCCCGATCACGGCGATCGAGGGAGACCTGGGCGCGCTCGAGCTGCGCTTCGCCGACGGCACCACCCTCGCCCGCGACGGCATCTACCACCGCGCCCCGACCCGTCCCGGCACCGTGCTGGCCGGGAGCCTCGGCGCGACCGTGCTCGACGACGGCGCGATCGCCGTCGACGAGTGCGGCCGGACCTCGGTCCCGGGGGTCTCCGCCGCCGGCGACGCGGCCCGGCAGCCCGGGCTGCCCGACGGCGTGACGCTGGTGAGCGTGGGCGCCGGGAACGGCGTCGCCGCGGCGGTGTGGCTGGAGCAGGAGCTGTTCCGGACCGGTCTGCCGGTCGCCCCCGGCCAGGGGTGAGCCCCGCCGGGTGCCCCGGGCGCCGGCCCGGGGCACCCGGGTCAGTACCGCAGCTCGTCCACCGAGGGGTCGGCGGACAGCCGGGCGGCCGTCGTCACCGGGTCGAGCACCTCGGCGGCCCGGCCGACCCCGGGCGGGACCCGGCCCGCCAGCACGTCGGTGACGGCGAGCGCGGTGAACGCGCCGGTCAGGGCGAGCGAGTCGGTGGACCGCAGCAGCACGCGGCGGGCGCCGTCGGCGTAGCGCGCCGAGGCGAGCAGCGTGATGGCGACGCCGTGCGCGGCCACGTCGGCGTCGGCGGCGGCGATGACGGCGTCGACGTGCGCCAGCGGGTCGCCCGACGCCCAGGCCGACGCGAGGGTGTCCGGCAGCCCCGGCCCCGGGAACACCGAGTAGGCCCGCAGCTGCGCCGCACCGGTGTCCGCGGCCAGGCGCTGCGCCTCGGCGGTGAGCAGCGGCACGGCGTGCACCGGACCGTCGAAGCCCGGCAGCGACACCGCGGGCTGCACCGCCAGCGCGGCCTCGACGGGTCCGCCGTCGCGCCACAGCGCCCGGGGCAGCCCGTAACGGGGCGGGACCGACAGCAGCACGTCCGCCGCCGCGGCCGGGGTCAGCCGGTCGGCGCCACCGGCGTAGAGGGCCAGCCGCCGGGCCCCCGGCGGGAGCAGACGCGGCAGGAGCCCCGACAGTCCGGGCACCACCCCCGTACCCAGCACGACCGAGCGGTCGCCGGTCGGGAACGGGTCCAGGTCGCCGGCCGGGTCGACGAGGTGGGCCCCCGCGGCGAGCGCCGCCGCCAGCACGGCCGGGGTGAGCCGCAGCGACGGTCCCGCGCACTGCACGACGACGGCCGCGCCGGCGCAGAACCCGGCCAGGGCGTCGGCGTCGCCCGCGTCGACGCGCACGGCCTCGGCCCCGAGCTCGGCCGCCGGTGCGGCGAGCGCGGCCGCGTCGCGGGCCCCGAGCCGCAGCCGCACCCGGCCCGTCGCGGCCAGCCGTCGCGCCGCGGCCCGCCCGGTCGCCCCCGAGGCGCCCAGCACGGCGACCAGCGGACGGGGGGCCCCGGCCATCAGGACGCCCGTCCGGCCGCCGCGACCCCGGCGACCGTCGGGTCGGCGAGGAAGGCCCGTACCGGCACCGGGTGGTCCAGCTCGGCGGCGAGGCGGGCCAGCACCCGGATCGCGAGCAGCGAGTCGCCGCCCGCGGTGAAGAAGTGCACGGTGCGGTCCAGCACCGGGATCTCCAGGAAGTCCTCGAACACCTCGGCCACCGCCTGCTCCGCGCCGTCCGCGGGCGGGCCGGGAGCGTGCGTGCGACCGGTCCCGGGCAGCGCGCCGATGCGCAGCCCCTCCCCGGGGACGGGGTCGAGGGCCTCGGGCAGCTCCGGCACGGCGTCCCAGCCGGGTCCGTCGGCCAGCGCCGTCGCGAGCTCGACCAGCTCGGCGAACGCGGCCGTCACCTCGTCGTCGACGAACAGCTCCGCGACCAGGGAGAACACCAGGACGAGCTGCTCGTCGATCTCGAAGCAGCGGGTCTCCAGCGCCACCTGCGGGGTGCGCAGGTGGTGGGTGTAGTCCCCGGCGCGCACCCGGCCCAGCGGCCCGGCCTCGCTCGGCAGCGGGCTGCCCATCGCGGCGTCCATCCCGATCGTGGACTGGAACACCACCGGTGCCACCGGGCGGTGGGTGCCGCGCCGGCGCCCGACCTCCCGGGCCACCTCGACGCCCGGGACGAGCGTGTGCGCGGCGTGCTCGGCGAAGGTCCGCTGCACGGACCGGGCCAGCTCGGCGAACGACGCCCCGGTCTCCGGGACGACCGGCAGCAGCATGGTGGTGGCGAAGCCGCCGATCATGCGGTGCACGTCGGGGTGCAGCGGCAGGCGTCCGGTCTGCAGCGAGTTGAGCAGCATCCGCCGGTGTCCCGACCAGCGGGCCAGCACGACGGAGAACGCCGTGAGCAGCGCCGTCGCCGGGGTGACCCGCTGGTCGCGGCAGGCCGCGCGCAGCGCCGCCCAGCGGGCCGGGTCGAGCCGGAACTCGCGGTGCTGCATGACGGTCGGGGTGACCTCCTGCGGGTCGACGACCAGCGGCAGCGCGGGCGGGGCGGGCAGCGCGTCGATCCGCTCCCACCACCAGTCGCGGTCGGCGGTCCGGCCGCGGGTGCCGCGCAGCGCCCCGACCGCCTCGACGTAGTCGCCGGGGTCGATCTCCAGGGGGTCGAGCACCGCGTTCCAGTCCTGGGCGAGTGCCAGCAGCTCGTGGGTGAGCACGCCGGCCGACCAGCCGTCGAAGAGCAGCAGGCTGAACGCGCCGTGCAGCAGACCGGCGTCGCCGGGCAGCAGCGTCAGCCGGATGTCCAGGCCGGGGCCGGACACCGGGTCGGGCCCGCTGACGTTCATCAGGTCCCGCAGCGCGGCGAGCCGGGCGTCGATCTCCTCCGGTGCGGCGTCGCGCAGGTCCAGCACGGTCGGGGCCGGCAGCGCCCCCGGCGCGCCGGTGGGCAGCACGTACTGGCGGCCGTCGGCGTCGACCCGGGCGCGCAGGCCGGGCTGGCGCCGGGCCAGCCGCTCCAGGGCGTCGGTGAGGGCCTCCGCCGCCTCGTCGCCGTCGATGGCGTCGAGGGGGTAGTCGACGTAGTAGTGCGCCGAGGCGTAGGACAGCTCCCAGCCGTCCTGCTGGCCGACGAAGTAGCCCTGCTGCAGCGGCAGCAGCGCGAACGGGGCGTGCGGGTCGGCGCGACGGCGGGTGATCGCGGGCAGTGACCCGGCCGACGGATTGCTCACCCGATCGGTGACGAGTGCGGCGATCTCGCCGACGGTCGTGTCCACCCGGACCTCGGCCAGGCCGAGCGCGACGCCGAGGCGCTGCCGGATCAGCGCCGACATGCGCACCGCCAGCACCGAGTCACCGCCCAGGACGAGGAAGCCCACGTCGTCGGGGATCTCGGCGGGTGGCAGGTCGAGCAGTTCGGACCAGACGGTCGTGATCTCGGCGGTGTGGTCGGCGGTCGGTGGGGCGGTCATACCGGAGACCGTAGACGATATTGACAATCAGACTCAATAAGGCGAGAGTCGCTGCGGCGCCGAGCTCGTCACCCACCCGTGTCACGCGTGCGCCACCGCCCCGAACTCCCGTACCCGGAAGGGACAACCGCATGACGGTCCGGCTCGACGACGTCCTCGCCTGCCTCGCGGAGGTGCTGGACCGGCCCGACCAGCTCCCACCGGACGTGCCGCTGACCGAGCTGGGCCTCGACTCCTTCACCGCCGTACGGCTGCGCCGGCGGCTGCGCGAGGAGACCGGGCTCAGCCTGCCGCTGCCGGACTTCCTCGGTGGCGCGACCGCACGCACGGTGGTCGGGACGGCCGCCGGCGAGCCCGCTCCCGCGGCGGACCCGCCGACCGCCGGGACCGCCGCACCGGCGTCGCCGCCGGACGGCACCCCGTTCCCGCTGACCGCCGTGCAGAGCGCCTACCTGGTCGGCCGGGACCCGGCGTTCCCGCTCGGCGGGGTCGCGACGTTCTGGTACCAGGAGTTCGACCGGGTTCCCGACGGCGACCCGTACGCCGACCTCGACCGCCTCGCGGCCGCCTGGGACGTCCTCGTGCGCCGGCACCCGATGCTGCGGATGGTCGTCGGCGACGACGGCCGCCAGCGCGTGCTCCCCGAGGTCCCCGCGACGCGGATCGCCACGGCCGACCTGCGCACCGACCCCGACCCCGACGCCCGGCTGGGCGCGCTGCGCGAGGAGTGCTCGCACCAGGTGCGCGAGCCGGGGACGTGGCCGCTGCACGACCTGCGGGCCGCGCTGCTCCCGGACGGGCGCACCCGCCTGCACATCGGCATCGACGTGCTCGCGCTCGACCTCACGAGCTGGATGGTGCTGATGCGGGAGTGGGGCGAGGTCGTCGCCGACCCGGACGTCGCGCTTCCGCCGCTGCCGACGACCTTCGCGGCCCTCACCGCGCGGACGACAACCGATCCCGCCGAGCGGGCGCGCCGCGACCGCGACCGCGCCTACTGGGCGGACCGCGCACCGCTGCCCGCCGGACCCGCCCTGCCGTGGACGGGGCTGCCGTGGACCGACCCGCCCGGCGACCCGGCACCCCGGATGACCCGGCACACCGCCGTCCTCGACACCGACGCGTGGAGCCGGCTGCGCGCCGCCGCGGCCCGGCACGGGCTCAGCCCGACCGGCGCGCTGCTCGCCGCGTTCGCGTTCGTGCTCCACCGCTTCGGCGCCGAGGAGCCCTTCGCCCTCAACACCACCCTGTTCGACCGCGACGACGTCGCCGCCGGTGACGACACCCCGGGCCTGGACCGGGTGGTCGGCGACTTCACCAGCACCGTGCTGGTCGCCGTCGAGCCGCCGGACCTGCGCGCCTGGGACGGCTTCGCCGGGTTCGCCGAGCGCGTCAACCGGCGGTTCTGGGCCGACCTGGAGCACCGCTCGGTGCCCGGGGTCGAGGTCACCGCGGGCACCGCCGGGCCGCGCGACCCGCGCACCGGGCTGCCCGCCCCCGCGCACCCGGTGGTGTTCACCAGCGGACTGGGGCTCACCGGGGACGGCCCGGCGGCCACGGACTGGCTGGGGGAGGAGGTCTTCGGGATCTCCCAGACCCCGCAGGTGCTGCTCGACCACATCGTCCACGACGCGGGCGGCGTGCTCCGGGTGCACTGGGACCTGCGGGCGGACACCCTGCCCGCCGGGTTCGTGCCCGGGCTGCGCGACGCCCACCGCACGCTGCTGCGCCGGCTCGCCGACGAGCCCGGCGCCTGGACCGACCCCACCCTGGGGCACGACCCGTCGACGGCCGCGGCCGGGCCGGTCGGACCGAACCCGTTCACCGCGTACGGCCCGCTCCTCGACGACCCCTGGCGCGCCGCGGTCCGGCCGGGCCGCCCGGCGCTGCTCGACGCCCGCGGCTGCGTCGCCGCCGACGTGCTCGCCGCCCGCGCGGACCGCACCGGCGCCGCGCTCGCCGGCCTCGGTGCCGGGCCGGGCGAGCTGGTCGCGGTCTGTGTGGACAAGGGGACCGCGCAGGTCACCGCCCTGCTCGGGGTCCTCGCGAGCGGCGCGGGCTACGTCCCGGTCGAGCCGTCGTGGCCCGCCGCACGGATCGCCTCGGTCTGCGCCCGCTCCGGCCTGCGGCACGCACTCGTCGCGCCGGGGGACACCACCGCATGGCCCGACGGGGTGCGCACCCACGTCCTCGACGCCGACGGGGTCCTCGACGGCGACGCCGCAACCCCGCGCCGTCCCGACCCGGGCGACCTCGCCTACGCGATCTTCACCTCCGGGTCGACCGGCACCCCGAAGGGCGTCGGGATCGCCCACCGCGCGGCCCGCACCACCCTCGACGACCTCGAGGCCCGCTACCCGCTGCGCGCGGACGACCGGGTGCTCGCGCTGTCGGCGTACAGCTTCGACCTGTCGGTCTACGACGTGTTCTCGGTGCTCGGCGCCGGCGGCGGGGTCGTGCTGCCCGACGCCGACCGGCAGCGGGACCCCGGCCACTGGCTGGACCTCATGGCGGCCCACCGCGTGACCGTGTGGAACACCGCGCCCGCGCTGCTGGAGATGCTCGTCGAGTACGCCGAGATCGAGCCCGACGCGACGCGGCGCGCGCTGGCGTCGCTGCGCCAGGTCTTCCTGTCCGCCGACTGGATCCCGGTGACCCTGCCCGACCGGCTGCGCGCACTCGCCCCGCAGGCACGGGTGGTCGGTCTCGGCGGCGCCACCGAGGCGTCGATCTGGTCGATCTCCTACCCGGTCGACGAGGTCGACCCGGCCTGGCCGAGCATCCCCTACGGCCGCGCACTGGGCGGCCAGAGCTTCCACGTCCTCGACCCCGACGACGGCAGGCCCTGCCCGGTGGGCCGGCCCGGGGAGCTGTTCATCGGCGGCGACGGGCTCGCCGAGGGCTACGTCGGCGACCCCGACCAGACCGCGGCCCGCTTCGCCGTGCACCCGACCACCGGCACCCGCGTCTACCGGACCGGTGACCTCGGACGGTGGCGCCCGGACGGCACCATCGAGTTCCTCGGCCGCACCGACCGGCAGGTGAAGATCCGCGGTCACCGGATCGAGCTGGGGGAGCTGGAGGCGACCCTGGACCGGCTGCCCGCGGTCCGCCACGCCGTCGCCCAGGCGGTCCGCGGCCCGGACGACCGGCCCCGGCTCGTCGCGTTCGTGGTGCCCGCGGACCCGGCGACCCCGCCCGGCGACGGCGAGCTGGCCGCCGCGCTGCGCGCGGCGCTGCCGCCGTACATGGTGCCCAACCGCTTCGTCGTGCTGGCGGAGCTGCCGATCACCGCCAACGGCAAGGTCGACCACGGGGCCCTGCCGAACCCGTTCGCGGCCCGGTCCGGGCCGGCCGCCCCGGTGCCCCCGGCCGCTCCGGTGCCCCCGGCCGCGGCGGCCACCCCCGCCACCCCCGTCACCGGGGTGCCGGCCCCCGCGCCCGCGGTCGCGTCGACCGGGGCGGAACCGGCCGTGGTCACCGCGGCGGGCGGTCGGGCGCACGCGGCCCCCGGATGGCCCGTGATCCCGCCGCAGGGCATCGAGCTGCGGCTGACCGTCGGGTGCGACGGCATCGGTCCCGTCGACGCGCTCGCCGTCGCCGCGCCGTGGGTCCAGTGGCTGCGCGCCGAGCTCCACACCCACGGCGCGACCGTCGCCGAACGGACACCCGCCGAGGGGCTCGTCGAGCTCGTGGTGACGGCCCCGGCCCTGTCCACCGCCCCGACCCCGGCGACCCCGACCCCGACGCCGGCGACCCCGGCCGCGCCTCCCGCACCGGCCTCCCCGCCCGCGGCCACGGGAGCCCCGGACCCGCTCGTCGAGCGGACCGTCGCGCGGGTGTTCAGCGACCTGCTCGGCGGACCGGTCGAGGTGGGCACCCCGTTCTTCCAGCTCGGTGCGTCCTCGCTGACCCTGGTCCTGGCCCACCGGAGGCTGGTCGAGCTGGACCCGCAGCTCACCGTCGTCGACCTGTTCGCCCACCCCACCGTCCGCGACCTCGCCCGGCACCTCACCGCGACCCCGACCCCGACGGCGCCGACCGGGGCCGGCGCAGCCCCACCGGTGCCGGACCCACCGGCCCCGGAGCCCGGCGGCGGCCGCGCCGCCGGACGCCGCGCCGCCCGCGCCCGCGCCGTGGCGGTGGCCGGATGAGCGACACGCACGAGCCCGTCGCCGTCGTCGGCATGGCGTGCCGGTTCTCCGGGGCCGACGACCTCGACGCCTTCTGGCAGCTGCTCGTCGACGGCCGCGAGGGCCTCACCCGGGTCGACCCGGGCGGGGTGCCGCGCGCCCTGCGCGAGCGGCCCGGCTACGTCCCCGTCGCCGGGATCCTCACCGACCAGGACCGCTTCGACCCGGCCCCGTTCGGGCTGACCGGTGCCGAGGCCGACCTGCTCGACCCCCAGCAGCGCCTGTTCCTCCAGACCGCCTGGCACGCCCTGGACCACGCCGGGCACGGCGGCGCCCGGGACGCCGGAGCGGTCGGGGTGTTCGCCGGGTCGATGCAGTCGAGCTACCTGGCCTCCAACCTCGCCGACCGGTGGGACCCCACCGGCGCGGGCCCGGACCCGCTCGGGAGCCTCGCCACCGCCATGGCGACCCAGCCGGACTACCTGCCGTTGCAGACGGCCTTCCGGCTCGGACTGTCCGGGCCGGCCGTGGCGGTGTCGACGAGCTGCTCGACCTCGCTGGTCGCGGTGCACCTGGCCGTGCAGTCGCTGCTGAGCGGGGAGTCCGACACCGCGCTCGCCGGTGGGGTGTCGCTGATCGTGCCGCAGGGCCGCGGCTACGTGCACGTGCCCGGCGGGATCTTCTCCGCCGACGGGCACGTGCGGCCCTTCGGCGCCGCGGGCAGCGGGATCGTCTACACCCAGGGCGTCGGCGTCGTGGTGCTGCGCAGGCTGTCCGACGCGCTCGCCTCCGGCGACGTGGTCCACGCCGTCGTGCACGGCACCGCGGTCAACAACGACGGCGCCGACAAGGCCGGGTTCACCGCCCCGTCGGTACGCGGCCAGGCCCGGGTCGTCGCCGAGGCGCTCGCCGTCGCCGGGCTCGGCCCCGCCGACATCGGACTGGTCGAGGCGCACGGCACCGCGACACCGCTCGGCGACCCGGTCGAGGTCACCGCGCTGCGCCGGGTGCTCGGCGACGCCGGTGAGCCGTGCGCGCTCGGCTCGGTGAAGGGCAACATCGGCCACACCAACTCCGCGGCGGGCGTCGCGTCGCTGATCAAGGCCGTGCTGGCGGTGGCGCACCGGAGGGTCCCCGCCACGCTGCACGCGGAACCGGCGAACCCGGCGCTGCGCCTGGACGGATCCCGGTTCCGGCTCCCCGCGGTCTCCGCGCCGTGGACCGGACCCGTGCACGCCGGTGTCAGCTCGTTCGGCATCGGCGGCACCAACGCCCACGTCGTCCTCGGTCCGGCCCCGCAGCGGGCCTCGGCCGCCGACGACTCCCGGCCGCAGCTGCTGTGCGTGTCCGCCGCAACCGCCGAGGCCGCCCGGGCGACCGCCGCGCGGGTGGCCGCCGTCCTGACCCCGGGCACGTCCGGGGTGGGGGCCGCCGACGCCGCGCACACCCTCGCCCGCGGGCGGCTCGCGCTGCCCCACCGGGTCACCGCCGTCGGGCCCGCCGCGCTGGCCGCGGCCGCACCGGTCCACGCCGGCACCCCCCGCCTGGTGTTCGCCCTCCCCGGCGCCGGCAGCCCCCGGCCGGGGATGGCGGCCGGGCTGCACCGCGACGAACCGGTCTTCGCCGCCGCGTTCGACGAGGTCGCCGTGCTGCTCGCCCCGCACCTGGGTGCCGACGTCACCGACGCGCTGGACCCGGACGGGCCCGCCGACCGGGTCGCCGACCCCGCGTTCGGGCTGCCCGCGCTGTTCGCGGTGTCGGTCGGTGCGGCCCGGCTGCTGCAGAGCTGGGGTGCCCACCCGGACGCGCTGGTCGGGCACAGCCTCGGCGAGTGCGTCGCCGCCACCGTCGGCGGCGCGCTCGCGCTGCCCGACGCCGCCCGGCTCGTCGCGGCCCGCTGCCTCGCCGCGTCCCGCGCCGCGGGCGGCGGAGCGATGCTCGCGGTCGGCCTGTCCGAGGACGCGCTCGTGGCCCGGCTGCCCCGTGCACTGGACCTCGCCGTGGTCAACGGCCCGTCGGCGTGCGTGGTGTCCGGCCCCGCCGCGGACGTGGCCGCGTTCGCCGCCGACCTCGCCGCCGACGGCGTCGCCCACGCCCCGCTCGCCGTGGCCGCCGCCATGCACTCCCGGGCGATGGACGCCGAGCAGGCCGGACTGGAGGCCGCGCTCGCCGGACTGGCCGGCACCGCGCCGCGGATCCCGGTCGCGAGCACCGTCACCGGCCGGCTCGCGGGTGCCGAGCTGGGCACCGCACGGCACTGGGCCGAGCAGCTGCGCCGCCCGGTGCGGTTCGCCGACGCCCTGGCGGCCGCCGTCGGGGAGGGGCCCGCCGTCGTCGTCGAGGTGGGGCCGGGCACCGCGCTGTCCCGGCTCGCCGCCGGGGCGGCGGGGGTCGTCGCGACCGTGCCGCTGCTCGACGCCGGGCCGGGCGACACCGGGCCGGACGACACCGCCGCGGCCCGCGCCGCGCTGGGACGGCTGTGGGCACACGGCGTCCCGGTCGACCCGGGCGCCCCGGCCGGGTCCGGACGCCACCGCGTCGTGTTGCCCGGCTACGCCTTCACCCGGTCCCGGCACTGGATCGACCCGCCCGAGCCGGCCACCGGCACCGCCCCCGACGAACCGCTGCAGATCCTCACCTGGGAGCCGGTCGCCCCGGTGACCGGCCGGCCGGACGGCGGATGGACCGTGCTCGGGGACGGCCCGCTCGCCGACACCCTGCGGGAGCGGCTCATCCCCGGCCCGGACGTCATCGTCGTCGGCCCGGACCCGGGCGCCGATCCCGCGACGGCCGTGGCCGGGTTCGGGGCCCGCGCCGCCGACCTGTCCGACGACGACGCGCCGCGGCTGCTGCTGGTGACCCGCGGCGGCGCCCGGATCGCCGCCGACGGCCCGGCCGACCCCGCCGCGGCCGCACTGCGCGCGCTGCCGCGGGTGCTCGGGCAGGAACGGCCCGGCCTGGTCTGGGCCACCACCGACCTCGGCGCGCAGCCCGACCCCGACACCGGACCGGGGTCCGGGACCGACCGGGAGGCCGGGCTCGTCCTGGCCGAGGCCGCCGCCCTGGCCGCCGGTGGCACCGGTGCGGTGACCGCCTGGCGCGGCGGCACCCGCTGGCGGCTCGCCCTGCGCGGCTGGGACGCCGAACCGGACCCCACGGCCGCCCCCGCACCGGGGACGGCGGTCGTCCTCGGCGGCGCGGGCGCGGTCGGGCAGGTCGTCGCCCGCCGCCTCGCCGCGGCCGGGCACCGCGTGGTCGTCACCTCCCGCACCGGGCGGGACGGCAGCCGCGCCGTCGACGCCACCGACCCCGCCGCGACGACGGCCCTGCTCACCGAGCTGGCCGGCGACGGGCCGCTGTCGGTCGTCGTCCACGCGGCCGGGGTGCTCGCCGGTGCCGAGCTGGACCCGCTCCGCGAGCTCGACGCCGGCCGGGTCCGCGCCCACCTCGACGCCAAGCTCGGCGGGGCACTGGCCCTGCACCGGGCGGTCACGGCGCTGCCCGCCGACCGGCGCCCGTCCCGCGTGCTGCTGATGTCCTCGGTCGCGACGCTGCTCGGCGGCGTCGGCACCGGGGCCTACGCCGCGGCCAACGCCGCGCTGGCCGCCGTCGCCGGGCCGGGATGGCAGGCCGTGCACTGGGACGGCTGGAGCGTCGGGACGGGCGCGACCGCGTCGGCCGCGCTCGACGCGACCACCGGCGGCGACGCGCTCGACCGGGTAGTCGCCCTGCCCGCCGTCGACGAGCTGGCGGTGACCGCCTCGCCCCTGGCTCCCCGGATCGCCGCGGCCGGTCGGCCCCGGGCCGCGTCCGCACCCACGGGCCCCGCCCTCGACGGGGTCGAGGGGGAGGTCGCGGCCCTGTGGGGCGAGCTGTTCGGCACCCCGGTCACCGACCCACAGGACGACTTCTTCGCCCTCGGCGGGCACTCGCTGCTCGCGACGCGGATGCTCGCGGCCCTGCACGACCGCCACGGCGTCGCGCTCGCCCTGCGCGACCTGCTCGCCGCCCCCACCGTCGCCGGGCTGGCGGCCCTGCTGACCGGGGGAGCGGCCGCCCCCGCGGCCCCCGGCCCGGTCGCGGCGGAGCCGGACGGTGTCGCCGCCGACGGGACGTTCCCGATGACCCGGGTCCAGCACGCCTACCGGGTCGGCCGCGACGGCGGCTACGACGACGGCGGCGTGCCCTGCTACTTCTACCTGGAGTACGACGCGGACGGGCTCGACCTGCCCCGGCTGGAGGCCGCCTGGAACGTCGTCGTCGCCCGGCACCCCATGCTGCGCGCGGTCGCCACCGCCGACGGCCGCTTCCGCGTCCTCGACGACGTCCCGCACTACCGGATCCGCGTGCACGACCTCACCGGCGCCGACCCCGAGCGGCGGGAGTCGCGGCTCGCGTCGCTGCGCGAGCGGATCTCGACCCGGCCCGGCCCGCCGGACCGCTGGCCCCTGGTGACGATCCAGGCGGCCCTGCTCCCCGCGGGCCGGGTACGGGTCCTGATCGGCGTCGACGTGCTGGTGTGCGACGCCGCGTCCTGGTGGATCGTGGAGGACGAGTGGCGGGCCGCCTACGCCGACGCCGCCGACCCGCAGGCGCCGCCGTCGCTGCCCCCGCCGCCGGGTACCCACCCGGCGGCGTGCACCGCCGCGCTGGCCGCGCGCACCGCCGGGCCGGAGGGCCGTGCCGCCGCGGACTGGTGGCGTGGACGGCCGGTCCCCGGCCCGCCCGCGCTCCCGGTCCGGACACCGGCGTCACCGGGCGGACGGCCGCCGCGGTTCCGCCGCCGGGTCCACCGGATCGCCCCGGCGGACCATGCGGCGCTGCGCGCGCAGGCCGCCCGCCACCGCGTCACCCCGACCGCGGTGCTGCTCACCGCGTTCACCGACGTGCTCGCCGAGTGGGCGGGTGCGGGCGGGTTCGGCGTGCTCCTCACGCTCTTCGACCGCCCGCCGGGCACCGCGGGCGTCGTCGGGGACTTCACCTCGCTGGTCCTGCACAGCACGCCGGAGACCCCGCACCCGGTGTTCGCCGAGCGCGCCGCCGCCACCCAGGCCCGGCTGTTCGACGAGCTCGACCACCGCGCGGCCTCCGCGCTCGACGTGCTGGCCGAACGCTCCGCCCGCACCGGCGCGGTGCACCGGGTGCCCGTGGTGTTCACCAGCGCGCTCGGCCTCGACGACGACCGGTCCCTGGAGTGGATCGGCGAGCAGGTCGCCGCGCTGTCCTCCACCCCGCAGGTGTGGCTGGACCACCAGGTCGTCGAGGTCGCGGGCGAGCTGCGGCTGCAGTGGGACGGCCCCGAGGGCGTCCTGCCCGACGACGAGCTGGACGCCGTCACCGCCCGGCACGCCGAGCGGGTACGCCTGCTGGCCACCGACCCGGCGGCCTGGGGACCGGCCGCCGACCCCGACCCGGCGGCCCCGGCCCCTTCCCAGGCTCCGGTGGCTCCGGCGACGGTGCGTGCGGACGTGGCGGACGCGGTGATCCCGCTGCGCGGCGGGGACGACCCGGACCGGCCCGCGCTCGTGCTCGTCCACCCCTCCGGCGGGGACGTGCTCTGCTACGTCGAGCTGTCCCGGATGATCGACCGCCGGTTCGACGTGCTCGCCGTCGCCGACCCGCACCTGTCGCTCCCGGCGCCGCACGCCGACGCGCCGGAGACGGTGCCCGCCCTCGCGGCCGCCCACCTGGCCGCGCTGCGCGCCGCCGGACGGCGCGGGCCGTGGCTGCTGGGCGGCTGGTCGATGGGCGGCACGCTCGCCCAGGAGATGGCCGTCCAGCTGACGGCGGCGGGGGAGTCCGTCCCGCTCCTGGTCATGGTCGACTCCAACGACCCGGCGCACATCCGGCCGGTCCCCGGCACCGGGGCCGAGCTCGACCGCGCCGTCGCCGTCCGGCACCTGCGGGCGCTGGAGGCCTTCCTCGGGGCGGACCTCGACGCCGACGGCCTCACCGGCCCCGGCGCCCCGCCCGACCTCGTCGCGGCCGTCGCGGACCGGCTGCGCGACCACGGCCTGCTGGGCCGGGCCGAACCGGACGCGGCCGTCGTCGGGCGGCTCGCGGTGACGGCCCGGCACCTGCGGGCGCTGGCCGCCCACCGGGCGCAGCGACTCGACGCCACCGGCACCGCGACCGTCCTGGTCCGCGCCGACCGGCGGGCGCCCCGCAACTCCGGCATCGGCATGGGCGTCGACGACACCCCACCCGCCGCCGGGCCCGACCTCGGCTGGTCGGCGCACCTCGCCGGCCCGCTGCACACCGTCGGCGTCGACGCCCACCACTACGGCGTGCTGCACCGGCCCGCCCTCCCCGACGTCGGCGCCGCGATCGACGCGGCGCTGCTCGCACTCCTGGAACGGATCGCATGAGACGACTGCTCACCGCGGGCCTGCTGGCCTGCGCCGTCCTCGCCGGCTGCGCGGCCCCGGCACCCACCCCCGCCGGTCCGGCGGACACGATCCGCTACGTGGCACCCGGCTCCGGCGGGGCGGCCGTGGACGACCCGCACGGGATGCTGCCCGCCGAGAGCGACATCGTGCGGATGGCACTGACCTACGACGTGCTCACCGTCCCCGGCGACGACGGCTCCCCGCAGCCCCGGCTGGCGACGTCGTGGACCCCGGACCCCACCCTGACCCGCTGGACCGTCCGCCTGCGCGACGACGCCGTGTTCACGACCGGCGCGAAGGTCCGGGCCGCGGACGCGCTGTTCTCGCTGCGGCGGATGGCGTCGAAGTCGGCGGAGAACTTCGGCCGGACGGCGATGTTCGACCTCGCCGCGTCGCGCGCCACCGACGACACCACCCTCACGCTGGTCACCCGCGCGCCCTACGCCGAGGTCGGGACCGCGTTGATGGGCGCCACCTTCGTGGTGCCCGAGGGCAGCACCGACTTCACCTCCGGCCTCGTCCCGGGCTCCGGACCGTTCCGGCCGGTCCGCTCCGACGCCCAGACCACCGTGTTCGAACGCAACGACGCCTGGTGGGGGCCGCGCCCGCCGAGCCGGGTGATCGAGGTCCGGGCGCTGGCCGACCCGCAGGCCCGCGCCCAGGCCGTGCTGTCCGGAGAGGCCGACCTCGCCGGCAGCGTCCCGCCCACGGCCGCCGACCAGGGGGCCGCCGCCGGGCTGACGGTCGTCCGCAAGCCCGGCGCGACGATGTACCCGCTGGTCATGCGCACCGACACCGCGCCCTTCTCCGACCCCCGGGTCCGCGAGGCGATCCGGCTCGGCGTCGACCGGCGCCAGCTGCTCGACGCCGTGTTCGGCGGCAAGGGCCAGCTGGGCAACGACCTGATCACCCCCACCGACCCGAGCAGCCCGCGCGACCTCCCGCAGATCGAGCGCGACGTGCCCCGCGCCCGCGCGCTGATGGCGCAGGCCGGGCTGGTCGGCGGCGTCGACGTCACGCTGCACACCACCACCGCCTACCCGGGCATGGACACCGCGGCGACCCTGCTGTCCCAGCAGCTCGCCGAGATCGGGGTGCGGGCACGCATCGAGGTCGGCCCGCCGGACACCTACTTCAGCACCGTCTACGGCGCCGAGCCGTTCTACGTCAGCTTCCTCGGCGGCATCCCCTTCCTCGACGTCGTGCGGGTGGCGCTGACCCCCGGCTCGCCGACCAACGAGACCGCCTGGGCGGACCCGTCGTGGAACGCCCAGCTCGCCACCGCGCTGGCCGAGCCGGACACCGAGCGGCGCCGCGCCGGGCTCGGTGCCCTGCAGACCCGCCTGCGCGACGAGGGCGGCTACCTCGTGTGGGGCGTCGGTGACCGGCTCGACCTCGCCGCGCCCGGGGTGACCGGGGTGTCCCCGGCGATCGGGTTCGGCGCCGGTTTCCTCGACCGGGTGCACCGCGACCGATGACCGACGTCCGACCCGGCCGGGCGCCGGACCGCAGGCGGGCGGTGACCCGTGCGGCGGCCCGCGCCGTCCTTCGGGCCGCCGGGCTGCTCGCCGGGTCCGCGGTGGTGGTCTCCGCCGCCACCGCGGTCCTGCCCGCCGACGCCGTGACGGTCCGGGCGGGCGGCCGGGTCGACCCGGCCGCGCTCGCGGAGCTGCGCGCCGCGGCGGGCCTGGACCGGCCGTGGCCCGCCCGGTTCCTGACCTGGGGCGCCGGCCTGCTCACCGGGGACCCCGGACGGTCGCTGGTCAGCGGCCGTCCGGTCGCCGACCTCGTCGCCGGACGGGCCGGGACCACCGCCGTGCTGGTGGTCGCGGCCCTGGTCGTGGCCGTGCCGCTCGCCGCGCTGCTCGCCCGCCGGCGCGGCGCCGCCGTCGCCGCGGTCGGCTCCGCGGTGCCCCCGGTCGTGGTCGCGGTCGGGCTCGCGACGCTGCTGTCCGGCGTCCTGGGCTGGGTCCCGCCGGTGTCGCTGCTGCCGCCCGGTGAGCCCGCATGGGCCCGGCCCGACCTGCTCGTCCTGCCCGTCCTCGCGCTCGCGCTGCCGTCGGGCGCGTTCGCCGCGGGCCAGCTGCGCGGGGTCGTCGAGGACGTCGCAGCCCGGCCGTTCGTGCGCGACGCCGTGCTGCGCGGGGTCCCCGCGCCGGTCGTGGCCCTGCGCTACGCGGGCCCCTTCGTCGCGGCCCCCGCCCTGCGCGTGCTCGCGGTGACCGCGGGCTCGCTGGTCGCGGGCAGCACCGTCGTCGAGACGCTGTTCGGGGTCGCCGGGCTCGGGGAGCTGCTCGTGGGCGCCGTCGCCACCCGTGACCTGCCGGTGGTCTCGGCGGTGGCGCTGCTCGCCGCGTCCGTGGTGGTCGCGGGGATGCTGGTCGCCGACCTCGTCGCCGCCGCGGTGGGCCGCCCGTGAGGCGCGCCGTGCTCCTGCCCGGAGGGTTGCTGCTCGGCCTGCTGGTCGCGCTGCCCGTCGCGGGTCCGCTCGCCGGTGGCGACCCGCTGCGGGTCGTCGCCGCGCCGTGGTCCCCGCCGCGGCCCGGCCTGCCGTGGGGCGCCGACGTCCTGGGCCGCGACGTGCTCGCCCGGGTGCTCGACGGCGGCACCGGACCGGTCACGACGGCGGTGGCCGCCGCCCTGCTCGCCACGGCGATCGGCACCGCGGGAGGGCTGTGGGTGGGGTGGACCGGCGGGCGCCGCGCGCGCGCCGTCACCGCGCTGAGCGACCTGCTGGTCGCGGTGCCGCTGCTGCTGCTCGTCCTGGTCGCCGCGGTGACGCTGCCCGGGCCGGCCGCGGTGGTCGTCGGCACCGTCGTCGGCGGCGCGCCGCTCACCGTCCGGGTCGTCGCCGACGCCACCGCCCGGGCCCGCACCGCGGGCCACGTCGAGGCCGCACTCGTCCACGGCGAACGCCCGGTCGCGGTGCTGGTCCGCGAGGTGCTGCCCGCGCACGCACCCCTGGTGGCCGCCGACCTCGCCGGCCGCGCCGTGCTCGCGCTGCAGCTGGCCGCGGCCACCTCGGTGCTCGGGTTCGGCCCGCCGCCGCCGGCCCCGGACTGGGCGGTGATGCTGCGGGAGAACCTGCCCGGGCTGACGGTGAACCCGGCCGCGGTGCTCGCCCCGGCCGTCGCGCTCGGTGCCGTCGCGACGGTGCTGGCCGTGGTGTCGCTGCGGCTCGTGCCCGCACACGCCGGTACGACGCGGGTCCCCGGCGGCCCGGTGCCGCCCGGCCCCGGGCTCACCGTGCGCGGGCTGCGCGTCCTCGACCCCGACGGGCGCGTCGTCCTCGACGGCCCCGACCTCGACGCGCACCCCGGGGAGGTCGTCGCCGTCGTCGGCTCGTCGGGGAGCGGCAAGACCACGCTGCTGCACGCGGTCCTGGGCACCCTGCCGGGGGGACTGCGCGCCGTCTCGGGCGGTGTCGGCTGGGACGGCGTTGCGCTGCCCCGGAGGCGCGCCTGGCGACGACGCACACTCGGGCTGCTGGGGCAGGACCCGGCGCTGCACCCGCTGCGCGACGCCCGGGCCCAGCTGCCCGTCCCCGACCCGGACGCGGCGCTGCGTGCGGTCGGCCTCGACCCGGCGGCCGTCGGGGGGCTGCGGCCCGACCGGCTCTCCGGGGGCCAGGCCCGCCGGGTCGCGCTCGCCAGGGCGCTGGCCGGCGACCCCGCCCTGCTCGTGCTCGACGAGCCCACCGCGGGCCTCGACCCCGCCGCGACCGCCGTCGTCGTCGCGCTGCTGCGCGCCCGCGGCGGCGTCACCCTCGTCGTCACCCACGACCCGGCCGTCGCCACGGTCGCCGACCGGGTCGTGCGGGTGGGCGCCCCCGCGCCGCCGTCGTCCCCGGCCGGTCCGCCGCCGTCCGGGGCCGGAACACCGCCGTCTCCCACCGCGGCGCCGGTCCTCGACGCGCGGCACGTCACCACGGCCGTCCCCGGCGCCGCCGCGGACGTGGACGTGCCCGTGCGGCCCGGCGGGCTGACCGTGGTCACCGGGCCGTCCGGCTGCGGCAAGACCACCCTGCTCCGGGCACTGGCCGGGGTGCGGCCGGTCACCGGGGGCACCCTCGCACTGGCCGGTGCCGCCACACCGTGGCCGGTACGCGGCCGCACCCCGGGCGTCGTCGCGCTGGTCGGGCAGCACCCCGTCCACGAGCTCAACCCGGCCCGCACCGCGGGGGCCGCCGTCGCCCGCCCGCTGCGCCGGCTCCACGGCCTGTCCGCCGCCGGCGCCCGCGCCGAGGCGGTCCGGCTGCTGGGCGACCTCGGCCTGCCGCCCGAGGTCGCCGGACGGCGGCCCGCGGCACTGTCGGGCGGGCAGCGGCAACGGGTCGCGCTGGCCCGGGCGCTGGCCGTGCGCCCCGCGGTACTGCTCGCCGACGAGCCCACCTCCGCACTGGACGCGGCGACCACGGCCGCCGTCCTGGACCTGCTCGACGCCGCCCGCGCCGACGGCCTCGCCGTGCTCGCCACCACCCACGACCGCGCGCTCGCCGAGCGCGCCGACCACGTCGTCGACCTCACCCCCACCCACCCCGACCCCGCCACAGGACCGAGAGGAACCGCCCGGTGCGCACCGAACCCACCGCCGACCCGACCCACCCCTGGATCGCGCGCATCACCCGGGGCGAGGACCTGACCCGGGTCGTCGTCGACCCGGACGCGCTCGTCCCGCCGGACGGCGCCCTCGTCGTCGAGCACCGCGAGCACTGGACCGAGGTCTACGACTGGACCTACTCCGACCCGTCGCCGCTGGCCGGCTGGCGGGCCTCGGGGACCGGCGCGCCGCTGCCCGCCGCGCACATGGGGGAGTGGGCCGACCGCACGGCCGAGCTCGTGCTCGCCGCGCGCCCGCGCCGGGTGCTGGAGCTGGGCTGCGGCACGGGGATGCTGCTGGAGCGGATCGCCCCGCACGTCGACGCCTACGTCGGCACCGACATCGCGGGCGACGTCGTCGACCGGCACCGCGCCACCGCCGCGCCCGGGGTGAGGGTCGTGCGGGCCGCCGCGCACGAGGCCCGCTCGGCCGCCGTGCGGGAGGCGCTCGGCGGGCGGGCACCGGACTGCGTGGTGATCAACTCGGTGACGCAGTGCTTCCCCGACCTCGCCTACCTGACCGAGGTGCTCCGCACCGCGACCGCGGTCGTCGCGGCCGGGGGGACGGTCGTCGTCGGCGACGTGCGGCACGCGGGCCTGCACCTGCGGCACTGGCGGGAGACCGTCACCGCCACCGAGCCCGACCTCGACGACGACACCCTGGCGCGCACCGTCGCCGACCGCGCCGCGGCGGACCGCGAGCTGCTGGTCGACCCGGCCGCCCTCGCCACCGCGGCCCTCGCGGGCGGGCGCCGGATCGCCGTCGCCGTGCACGCCAAGACCCTCACCGACGACACCGAGCTGTCGCGCCACCGGTTCGACGCCGTCCTGCACGTCGACGCGGGCCCCGATCCGGTCCCGGAGGTCCTGGACTG
The DNA here is from genome assembly GCF_020496225.1 of Pseudonocardia sp. ICBG162. Lineage (NCBI taxonomy): Bacteria > Bacillati > Actinomycetota > Actinomycetes > Pseudonocardiales > Pseudonocardiaceae > Pseudonocardia > Pseudonocardia sp. ICBG162. The sequence continues at coordinate 1,674,964 of NZ_JAHLJD010000013.1, read as the reverse complement.
GACCGGCGACCCGCTGGCCGGGACGGAGCCGGTCGTGATCCGCGGCATCCCCAACGCGCTGCTGCGTCCCGGCCCGCACGCGGTCACCGCGGCCCGGCTGCGCACCGACCTCGCCGGTCACGACGCCGCCGTCCTGCTCGACCCGGACGACCCCGAGCTGCTGGCGGTCGCCCGGCCCGCCGCCGCGGCCGCCCGACCCGCCGCCGGGCTGGCCGGCCCGGGCCGGGCCCACGAGCCGTTCCCCGCGTTCGTGCGGAGCCGGGTCGGGCCGCTCGCGCGGCGTCTCACCGGTACCGACGCGACGGCCCTGCTGCCCGTCGTCGGGTCGGACGACATCGCCGCGGCCGACGCCGCGGGCCGGGCCGCGCTGCCCGGCGGCGCACCGGCCGGCGACGCGGGCCCCGCCGACGCGGTCGCCCGGCTCGACGCCGTCGCGCTGCGTGCCATGGCCTCGGTGCTCGACGCGGGTGACCCGGAGGTCGCCCCGCGGCACGCGTGGCTGGTGCGGCGGTGGCGGGCCGAGCTCGCCGCGCACGGCGACCCCGGACCGCAGCCGGACGGCGCGCTGCACGCGGCCTGCACCGACCTGGGCTACCCGCCCGCGATGGTCGAGTTCTTCGCCGCCGCCATGGCCCACCTGCCCGAGCTGCTGCGCGACGAGGTGCCGCTGCAGGCGCTGCTGTTCCCCGACGGCGAGATCGCCACCGCCCTGGCGAGCTACCAGGACAACACGATCAACACCTACCTCAACGGAGCGCTGGCCCACCTCGCCGCGAGCACCGCACGGACCCGGGCGGAGCCGCTGCGCGTCCTGGAGCTGGGCGGCGGCGTCGGCGGCAGCACCCGCGCCGTCCTCGACGGCCTGGGGGAGACGCCGGTCGACTACCTGTTCACCGACGTCTCCCGGTTCTTCCTCGACCTGGCCGCGACCCGGTTCCCCGGGGTGCGGACCGCGCTGCTCGACGTCACCACCGACCTGGCCGCCCACGACGGCCGCCACGACCTCGTCGTCGCGGCGAACGTCCTGCACAACGCCGTCGACGTCCGCGCGACGCTCGCCGCCGTCCGCGGGGTGCTGGCCCCCGGCGGGGTGCTCGCCCTGGTCGAGTCGACCCGCGAGCACCTCCCGGCGCTGGTGTCGATGCAGTTCCTCATGTCCGCGCGTCCGGGCGCGGCCGCCGCCGGCAGCGGGGACCTGCGCGCCGGCACCGACCGGATCTTCCTGACCGAGCGGCAGTGGTGGGCCGAGCTCGCCGCCGCCGGTCTGCGGCCGGTCGCGGCGCTGCCCCACGGCACGGACGACCTGCGGGTGCTGGGGCAGCAGCTGCTCCTGGCGACGCCGTGAGCCCGCCGCCCGGCCCGGCGTGCCGGGCGGCGGACGACGCGGAGCGGGACGGGGGCTGGACATCGGGTCCGACGGCGCGTTGCCTGGGGCACGGTCGTCCTCCGGCGCACGCCCGCGCGCCGGCACGGGTACCGGGGAAGGTGGGCCCGTGTTCGGCGAACCCCTGATGGCGACGTGCTGGACCTCGGCGGGCGACGCCGCGTCCGACCGGGCGGACCTGCGCAGCCCGGTGCCCCTGCGGACCCGGGTCGAGGCGGCCGCCGCGGCGCGGTTCCGCGGGTTCGGCCTGCTGTCGGCCGACCTGCCGGCGGCGATGCGCGCCCACGGCGGGTTCGACGGGGTCCGCGCGCTGTTCGAGGAGAACGGCATCACCCACGTCGAGCTGGAGGACGTCCCGGCCTGGTGGTCCGACGACGGGCCGCAGCGGGAGACCGCGGACGCGGTCCGCGACCTGCTGCTGGCCGCCGCGCCGGCGCTGGGAGCCCGCCACATCAAGGTCACCCCGGACGGGACGGGCGCACCCTGGGACCCGGCGCGGTGGGCGGCGCGGTTCGGTGACCTCGCGGCCCGGGCCGCGGACAGCGGTGTCCGGCTGGGCATCGAGTTCTTCCCCTGGTCGAACATCGCGACGCTGGCCGACGGTCTCCGGCTGGTCGAGGCGGCCGGCCACGACAACGCCGGGGTGATCATCGACGTCTGGCACACCGAGCGCGGCGGGACACCGGTCGCCGACCTCGCCGCCGTGCCGGTCGAGCGGATCATCGGGGTCGAGCTGAACGACGCCGACCGCACGGTGGTCGGCACGCTGTTCGAGGACACCGTGCACCGCCGGCGGTACTGCGGCGACGGCGACTTCGACCTCACCGGTGCGATCGCGTCGCTGCGCCGGGCCGGGTGGCGGGGACCGTGGGGCGTGGAGATCCTCTCCGACGAGCACCGTGCCCTCGACGTCGCGACGGCCTGCCGGAGGGCGTTCGACACCGCCGACGCGGTCCTGACCGCGGCGGCGGGCTGACCCCGGGCGGCGCCCCGGCGCGCGGTGATCCGCTCGGCGCGCGCTGGTCCGCCTGACACGCGGTGATCCACCCGGCGCGCGCTGGTCCGCCCGGCGCGCGCTGATCCGCCCGGCGCGCACGTCCGGACACACGCGCCGAGCGGATCACCGCGCGTCCGGCCGGGGGCGGCCCACCCCGCTGCGCGCGAGCAGCGCGACGACGTGGATCCGGCGGGCCGTCAGCTCTTGGCGCAGACGCACCCCTGCGAGGACCCGCCCGCGATCTTCGCCGAGCAGAACCTCCGGTCGATGGCGTCGTGGTCCGCCCAGCGGTGCGGGCAGACCGGGCAGAGGTCGTCCGGGTCGGTGTCGTCGGTGTCGGGTGCGGGCTGCCGGTCGTCCATGGTGGTGGTGCTCCTTCGGGGGTCGCCCCGAGCGGACCCGGGGACGGGTCAGGGGGCCGGTGGCCCGGTGGGGCGGCGTAGCGGGGCGCCGACCGCGTGCAGGTGACGCAGGACCTCGGCGTAGGAACGCAGGGGCCCGGTCCGGGTGTAGGGCAGGCCGTGGGCGGTGCAGAACGCCTGCACCACCGGTTGGGCGCGACGCAGGTGCGGGCGCGGCATCCGCGGGAACAGGTGGTGCTCGACCTGGTAGTTCAGGCCGCCCATCGCGAGGTCGAGCACCCGGCCGCCGAGCACGTTGCGCGAGGTCAGCACCTGCTTGTGCAGGTGGTCCAGCCGCTGCCCCGCCGGGATGACGGGCATGCCCTTGTGGTTCGGCGCGAACGCCAGCCCCATGTACACGCCCCACAGCCCCTGGTGGACGACGACGAAGACGACCGCCTGCAGCGGGTCGAGCACCCAGAACACCGCACCGAGGTAGCCGACGGCATGGGCGACGAGCAGCGCCCCCTCCAGCCACGGGCGCGGGACCTCGCGGCGCAGCACGCTCCGGACGGCGGTGACGTGCAGGCTCCACCCCTCCAGGAACAGCAGCGGCAGGAACAGGTACGCCTGGTGGCCGATCATCCACCGGACCGGTCCGCGAGCGGCGGCGGCCTGCTCGGGGCTGAAGGCGAGCACCGGGATGTCGATGTCCGGGTCGTCGTCGGCGTGGTTGGGGTGGGCGTGGTGGGCGGTGTGCTGGGTGACCCAGGTGCCGTAGCTCAGCCCGACCAGCCCGCCGTGCAGGTAGCCGACGACGTCGTTGACGCGCCGGCCGGCGAAGATCTGACGGTGGCCCGCGTCGTGGCCGATGAAGGCCAGCTGCGTGGTCACGACCGCGAAGAACACTGCGAGCAGCAGCTGCCACCAGGACGGGCCGAGCCACACGAACACGGTGAGGCCGCCGGCGAGCAGGACCCCGTTCGCCGCGAACAGGAGCAGGTAGGCCCGGCGGGCCTGCTGCAGCAGACCCGCCCCGGACACCAGGGCGGCCAGCTCGCCGAACCCGCCCGCCGTCGTCGGACGGGTACCGCGGGTGGACGGGACGGTGGGTGGGGGCGTCGTCATGCGTGCTCTCCGGTCGACCCTCGGGACACGGGACGAGCGGTCCTCACGACCGCACGGCTCACGCGTCGGAACGAGCCGCCGGGGACAGCGACACGCGACCCGGGCCTGTGCGGGAACGGTCGGAACCGCACCACGGGACGGCACGGTCACGCCTCCGTAATGTGGCACACGGGTCGCCGGGCTGCACACCCGCGCTCGGTCGCGGCCCGGGCGGGAGCTTCCTCAGGAGCCGGGTCGGAAGGCGCGGCGGGCCGCCGCCGACAGGGCCGCCCTGCGGCGCTCGTGCACCGCGGCGGCGTCGGCCGGGTCGGCGGTGATCGTCGGGGAGGCGGGGGACCAGGCCAGCGACAGGCCGATGACCAGGGGGGAGACGTCCCGCGCGTCGAGATCGGGGTCGACCAGGCCGTCGGCCTGGGCCGCGCGCACCGCGTCGATCTTGGCCTCGACGTCGTCGGCGACCACCGTCATCAGGTCACCGGTGGGGGTGCGTTCCAGGCGTGCCCAGATCGCCAGCCGCACGACCTCCGGGCGCCGGACGTAGGCGTCGTAGAGGCGGGCGACGTACCCCGGCAGGTCGCGGGGCTCGAACGGGACCATCTCCAGGATCAGCGCGAGGTGCTCGGCGAACACCGCGTCGAACAGCCCGTCCTTGGAGGAGAACCAGGCGTAGATCTGGGCCTTGTTCGCCCCGGCGGCGGTCGCGATCCGGTCCACCCGCGCCCCCGCGATGCCGTGGGTGGAGAACTCGGCGGCCGCGGCGTCGAGCAGACGGCGGCGGGTGGCGGATCCGTCCCGGGGCACGTCGCCACCATAACCAACCGTTCAGTTGCGATCCAGCCGGCGGGGTCGTAGCGTCGTTCGTAACCAACTGGTTTGTCACGAAAGGCGTCGTCATGATCGAGACCACCGGAATCGCCGTGCACCGCCCCGGGAGTGCCCCGGAGCGCTGGACCTTCGAGCGGCGCGACCCGCTGCCCGGCGACGTCGTGGTGCGGGTGACCCACTGTGGCGTCTGCGCCACCGACCTGCACGCCCTGCGGGGCGCCGACCCGTCGGCGTTCCCGCTGGTGGCGGGACACGAGATGACCGGAGTCGTCGAGGCCGTCGGGACGGCGGTGACCGACCTCGCGCCGGGGGACCGGGTCGCCGTCGGCAACATCGTCGGGTCCTGCGGACGGTGTCCCGCCTGCCGCGCGGGCCGGGAGAACGACTGCGCGGAGTTCCCGACGCTCACCTACGGCGGTCCCGACCCGCACCTCGGCGGCACCACCCGCGGCGGGTTCTCCTCGCACATCGTCGTCGACCGGCACTTCGTTCACGCCCTGCCCGACGGGCTCGACCCGGCCGCCGCCGCGCCGCTGCTGTGCGCGGGGGTCACCACGTTCGCGCCGCTGCGCCGCTTCGGCGCCGGCCCCGGGACGACGGTCGGGGTCGTCGGCATCGGCGGGCTCGGCCACCTGGCGGTGAAGTACGCCACCGCCCTCGGCGCGCGGGTCGTCGCCTTCACGACCAGTGCCGGAAAGCGCGACGCCGCCCTGGCCCTCGGCGCCGACGACGTCGTGCTCACCCGCGACCCCGATGCGATGGCGGCCGCGTTCCGCACCGTCGACCTGCTGCTGGACACCACCGGCGTCGCCCTCGACCTGGACCCCTACCTGCGGACGCTGACCGTCGACGGCACCTACGTGCTGGTCGGCATCCCGCCGGAGCCGCTCACGGTCGACCCGCTGAGCCTCGTGGTGGGGGAGAAGCGGATCGCCGGCACCGGGTCGGGCGGGGTGCCGGTCACCCGCGAGATGCTCGACTTCTCCGCCGAGCACGGCATCGTCGCCGACGTCGAGGTGGTCGGCCCGGACCAGTTCACCGAGGCGCTGGACCGGCTCGCCCGCGGGGACGTGCGGTTCCGCTTCGTCGTCGACGTCACCGGGCTCTGACCGGCCCGGCGCTCAGCGCTGCCGGACCGGCCGGACGAGGATCTCGTTGACGTCGACCTCGGGGGAGGTGCCGACCGCGTAGGCGACGGCGTCGGCGACGGCCTCCGGTGCGATCGCGTGCCTGCGGTAGACGGCCATGGCGTCGCGGGCGGTCGGGTCGGTGATGCTGTCGGCGAGCTCGGAGGTCACGACACCGGGGGACACCGTGGTGACCCGGATGCCCGGCGACGACTCCAGCCGCAGGCCCTCGGTGATCGCCCACGCCGCGTGCTTGGTCCCGGCGTAGACCGCCGCCGTCGCGTCCACCTCGTGCGCGCCGACCGAGGCCGTCGTCACGAAGTGGCCCCGGTCCGCGGAGGTGAAGTGCCCCAGGACGGCGTGGATCGTGTGGAGGAGCCCCCGGACGTTCACGTCGACCATGCGGTCCCACTCCCGCACCAGGCCGGCGTCGAGGCGCGACAGCGGCATCACCCCGGCGTTGGCGACGGCGACGTCGATCCGCCCGTGCCGGGCGACGACGTCGTCGACGAGCGCGACGAGGGCGTCGCGGTCCACGACGTCGACCGGGTGCGGCTCGATACCGGGCGTCTGCGCGGCGAGGTCGGCGAGCCGGTCGGCCCGCCGGGCGGTGGCGATCACGTGGTGGCCGTCGTGGGCGAGCCGGGTGGCGATCGCGCGGCCGATACCGCTGCTCGCGCCGGTCACCAGGGCCACGGGGGTGGGGTTCGTGTCGTTCATGCCCTCCTTCCTACGAGCCGCGGCGACGGCGCGGCAGGGCGCGACGGTCGTGGGAGTGCCACACCCACCCGGGCCGGCGCGGGGTCGCCTAGGGTCGCGTCCATGGTGGCCACACCGCTCGGCGAGTACCTGCGGACCCGGCGCGCACAGGTGACCCCCGACGCCGTCGGCCTGGTCTCGGCGGGGGTCCGTCGTGTCCCGGGGCTGCGTCGTGAGGAGGTCGCGCTGCTGGCCGGGATGAGCGCCGACTACTACGTGCGGTTGGAGCAGGGCCGCGAGCGCAACCCGTCGGCGCAGGTGCTGGAGGCGCTCGCGGCCGTCCTGCGGCTCGACGACGACGCCCGGATGCACCTGTTCCGGCTGGCGGGGGCGGCACCGCGGCCCCGGGCCCCGATCGCGGACGAGCGGCTCGACCCGCAGCTGGCGGCCCTGCTGGACAGCTGGCCGGGCCGGCCCGCGATCGTCCTCGGCCGCGCCTACGACGTGCTGGGCGCCAACCGGCTCGGGGCGGCGCTCGGGTTCGTCCCCGGGACCAACCTCGTCGAGAAGGTCTTCGAGGACCCGGCCTCCCGCACCTTCTACGCCGACCGGACCGCGGCGGCGGCGGCGAACACCGTCGCCGGGTTCCGGGTGCTGCACGGCCAGGCCCCCGACGACCCCCGTGTCCGGCAGGTCCTCACGGCGATGCTGGACCGCAGCCGCGAGTTCGCCGAGCACTGGGCCCGGCACGACGCGCGGGGCAAGGATGCCGAGCACAAGCGGCTGGTGCACCCCGACGTCGGCGCGCTGGACCTGCACCTGCAGTCGTTCGACGTCCGGTCGGCGCCGGGACAGCAGCTCGTCGTCTACGGGTGCGAGCCGGGGTCGGAGACGGCGGACCGGCTGGAGCTGCTGGGGATCGCCGCCGCGTCCCGCGCCTGACACCGTCCCCGGCCCGGGGTCTCAGTGCGCCGCGTCCACCACGTCCTCGCGGGTCAGCCGCCGCCGGAACACCCAGAAAGTCCAGGCCTGGTAGGCGAGCACGACCGGCGTGACGACCGCGGCCACCCAGGTCATGATCGTCAGCGTGTACGGCGTCGACGCCGCGTTCACCACGGTCAGCGAGAAGGCCGGGTCGGTCGTCGACGGCAGCACGTCCGGGTACAGCGACCCGAACAGCGTCACCGCGACGGCGACGATCGCGACCGTGGTCGCGATGAACGACCAGCCTGACCGGCCCCGGACGGCGGCGAGGGTCCCGCCGCCCAGCCCGAGGGCCGCGACCAGGACCGGGGCGACGACCCACACCGGGGCGCCGTCGAGCAGCGTCCAGACCAGGAACGCCGCACCCGCCGGGATCGCGCACAGCCCGGCCGTCACCGCGACGGTGGTGGAGCGCTCGCGCACCGGGCCGTCGGTCTTCAGCGCGAGGAAGGCCGCCCCGTGCAGGGCGAAGACCAGCACCGTGGTGACGCCGCCGAGGAGTGCGTAGGGGTGGAGCAGGGTGAGCAGCGTGCCGGTGAACTCGTGGTCGGCGTCGAGCGGGACACCGTGGACGATGTTCGCCAGCGCCACCCCGAGCAGCAGCGCCGCGGCGAGCGACGAGCCGGTCAGCACGCGGTCCAGCACCGGGGCCCAGCGCGGCTCCTTGCCCCGGTACTCCAGCGCGATCCCGCGCAGGATCAGCGCGACGAGCAGCAGCAGGAACGCCAGGTAGAAGCCGGAGAACAGGCTCGCATACCACTCCGGGAACGCGGCGAAGGTCGCGCCGCCCGCGACGATCAGCCACACCTCGTTGCCGTCCCACACCGGGCCGATCGTGCCGAGCGCGACGCGCCGGTCGGGCTCGTCGCGGGCGACGACGGGCAGCAGCATCCCCACCCCGAAGTCGAAGCCCTCCAGGCAGAGGTAACCGGTCCACAGGACCGCGATCAGGACGAACCAGACGTCGACGAGTGCCATGTCGGTCCCCTCCTCAGTAGGTCGGTACGGGGGCGGTGGTCCCGGCCGGCTCCGGGTCGGCGACGCCCGCGGGCGGCGGCGGACCGGCGCGCACGGCCCGGACGAGCAGGACGACCTCGACGACGGCCAGCGCGCCGTAGAGCAGCGTGAACACGACCAGCGAGGTGAGCACCGACGCCCAGCCGACGCTCGGCGAGACGCCGTCGGCGGTGCGCAGCACGCCGTAGACGACCCAGGGCTGGCGGCCCGCCTCGGTGAAGATCCAGCCCGCGGAGTTCGCGAGCAGCGGCGCGGCCAGACCCAGGCCGGCCGCCGGGCCGAACCAGCGCGGCAGCCGCCGCGTCGCCCGGGAACGCCGGGTCAGCCACAGCCCGACGACGGCGAGCAGCGCCGCCAGCAGCCCGAAGCCGATCATCAGCCGGAACATCCAGTAGCTGAGCGGGATGTCCGGTGTGTACAGACCCGGCCCGAACGCGGCGACGGCCCTGTCCTGCAGCTGGTGGACGCCCTCCACCTCGCCGTCCCAGGTGCCGGTGGCCAGGAACGACAGCAGCCGCGGCACCCGCAGGCTCCACAGCTCGCGGGTGCCGTCGAGCGAGCCGATGGTGAACACCGAGAACGACGCCGGCGCGACGGTGTCGTAGAGCGCCTCGGCCGCGGCCATCTTCATCGGCTGCTGCTCGGTCATCAGCCGGGCCTGCAGGTCCCCGGTGAGCACGACGCCCAGGCTCCCGGCCAGGGTCGTCCACAGCCCGACCCGGATCGAGGGGCGGAAGACCTCGGGGTGACGGTCCCGCACCAGGTTCCACGCGCTGATCGCGACCAGGAACATCCCGGCCGTCACCAGGCAGGCGGTCAGGGTGTGGGAGAACGCCCCGACGGCGGTGGAGTTGGTCAGCAGCGCACCGAAGTCGGTCAGCTCCGCCCGGCCGGTCGCGGCGTTCACGGTGGAGCCGACCGGGTGCTGCATCCAGGAGTTCGCGGCGAGGATGAAGTAGGCGCTCAGCACCGTCCCGATCGCGGCCAGCCAGATGCAGGCGAGGTGCACGCCCTTCGACAGCCGGTCCCAGCCGAAGATCCACAGACCGAGGAAGGTCGACTCCAGGAAGAAGGCGAGCAGGCCCTCGATCGCCAGCGGGGCGCCGAAGATGTCGCCGACGAAGCGGCTGTAGTCGCTCCAGTTCATCCCGAACTGGAACTCCTGCACGATGCCGGTGACGACGCCCATCGCGAAGTTGATCAGGAAGAGCTTTCCCCAGAACTGCGTCGCGCGCAGCCAGCGGTCGTCGGCGGTGACGAACCAGGTGGTCTGCAGGCCCGCGACGAGCAGGGACAGACCGATCGTCAGCGGGACGAACAGGAAGTGGTAGACGGTGGTGATCGCGAACTGCCACCGCGCGAGATCGAGGTTCATCACGCCCCTCCGGAGCCGGCGGGTCCCGTGTGGACCCGTCACCCGATCGTCGTCCGGACCGGGCGGGCGGGGCTCCGGGCGAAGGTCGGTCCGCGGCGTACCGGACGGCCCGCCCGGTCCGGGACGAAGGTCCCGGACCGGTGCCGGGTCAGCCCGGGTCGACCAGGTCGGCGGCCGGGCGTCGCGGCGTCGCCGGGACGGGGACCCCGTGGCCCAGGCGCAGGACGACCTGCGGGGGCCGGTCCCGGGCGAGCGAGCGGCGCACCCGCTCGCGCACGTCGGGGACCTCCACCAGCTGGGACACCGGCGACGCCGACAGGCCCTCGGCGGTCGCGGTCAGCAGCACCCGGGCCAGGGCCTCGCCGGCGCGCAGGTCGTCGCGGGGGCCGTCGAGGTGCGAGGTCAGCACCGCGATCAGCGGGGCCGACTCGAACGCGGCCGGCGCGGGCCGCGGGTGGGCGGGCCCGCCGAAGTCCCGGGTCACCCACGGCTGGTTCGGGGCCGGCAGCGGTCCGCCCGCCGAGGCGGGGACGCCGTCGTCGAGGCCGCTGTGCCGGCCGGTCCAGGCCGCCATCTCCGCGACGAACGCGGGGTCGGCGGACTGGCGGGCGTGCGCCTCGCGGGCGAGGCCGCCCAGCACCGCGAGGTCCTCCGGGTCGGTCACCAGCTGCAGCCAGGCGCCCTCCTCGAACGCGGCGCGGGTGAGCGCGAAGCGGGTCGGGTTCGGCACCGGGACGTCGGAGAACGGACGCCGGTTCGTGTGCCGGCGCGGCACCGCCTCCAGCAGCCGTCGCTGCTCGGGGGTGGCCGGCATCGCCGCGCCGCGCCGGACCACCGCGAGCAGCTCCGGGTCCGACGGGTCGGGGAGGCGGGTGACGAGCGGGCGGATCCCGGCCCCGGCCAGTGCGAGACGCAGCCCGTAGAGCGCCGCCCCGCAGCCGATCCGCAGCTCGCGGTCGGTCGGGTCGGCGACCGGCAGCCGTCGCGCGGGGTCGGCCCGCAGCTCGAGGTGGTCGGACCCGACCCGGAACCGCCACGGCTGGGCGTTGTGCAGCGACGGCGCCAGGCCCGCCGTCGCCAGCACCCGGGCGGTCGCCGCGGCGTCGAGTCCGAGGATCGGGGTGACCGGCGCGGCCGTGCCGACGGTGTCCATGATGTGCGTCCCTCCCGGCGACCGGGCGTTCACCGGTGCCTCCGTGGCGATGGTGGGCGCCGCCGGTGCCGGTGGGACAGGTACGAAGGTCCCGGCCCGTGCCGGACGCCGGCCGTATCGTCGGCCCGGTGACGACGACGGACGAGGGACACGGTCGCGGGGACGGTGACGGGCAGGGCGAGATCTCCGGTCTGCTGGCGGGCCTGCGCCTGGACCAGTTGATCGGCGAGGTGCAGGACCGCCTCGCCGAGATCGCGTCCACCCGGCGGCGGACGCAGCGGCTGCTCGACGCGGTGCTCGGGGTCGCGGCCGGTCTGGAGCTGGACACCACATTGCAGCGGATCGTGCAGTCCGCGGTGGACCTGGTCGACGCCCGCTACGGCGCGCTGGGCGTGCTCGCCCCGGACGGCAGCATCGCCCGCTTCGTCGACGTCGGCCTGGACGAGGCGACCCGCACCGCGCTGGGACGCCCGCCCGAGGGCCGCGGCCTGCTCGGCCAGCTGATCGCCGACCCGCGTCCGCTGCGCCTGCACGACCTGTCGGCGCACCCGTCCTCGGTCGGCTTCCCGCCGAACCACCCGCCGATGCGCAGCTTCATCGGCGTCCCCGTACGGGTCAGCGACGCCGTCTACGGCAACCTCTACCTCACCGAGAAGCGCACCGGCACCGAGTTCACCGCCGACGACGAGCTGATCCTCATGGCGCTCGCCGCCGCGGCCGGGATCGCCGTGCAGAACGCCGACCTGTTCGAGCAGGGCCTGCTCCGCCAGCAGTGGCTGGAGGCGCTCGCCGAGATCCGCGGCGAGGTGCTGGCCGGCACCGGCGAGGCCGACACGCTCGCGCTCGTCGCCCGGCGCAGCCTGGAGCTGTCCCGGGCCGACGGGACCCTGATCGCCCTGGGCCCCGACGACGACGGCGGCTTCCGGGAGGGCGCGACCGCGGGCCGTCCGCGGCTGGCCGGCGGCCCCGACGACGCGCTCCTGCGCCGGGCCGTCGAGCTCCGCCAGCCGGTCCTGGCCGACGTCACCGAGGCCGCGGTCAGCGTCGACGGCGCCCGCGGGCCGGTCGTCGCGGTGCCGATGCGGGCCGTGACCCGGGTCAGCGGGGTCCTGGTCGCCCGCCGCGCCCCCGGCGACCCGCCGTTCCGGCCGTCGGAGGTGCCGCTGCTGGTGTCCTTCGCCGACCAGGCGGCGCTGGCCCTGGAGCTGGGGGAGAAGCAGCGCACCCAGCGCGAGCTCGCGGTGCTCGCCGACCGCGACCGCATCGCCCGCGACCTGCACGACCACGTCATCCAGCGGCTGTTCGCGGTCGGCCTCACCCTGCAGGGCACGTTGCGCCGCGCCGGCGACGACGCCGCGGGCGCCGCCGTGCGCGAGCAGGTCGGGCAGGCCGTCGACGAGCTGGACCGCACGGTCCGCGAGATCCGCACCTCGATCTTCGACCTGCACACCGCGGACCAGGGCGGCGGCGGTCTGCGACGGCGGCTGCTCGACACCGTCGCGCAGGTGACGGCCGCGTCCGGGATCGACGCGACCGTCGACACCGCGGGACCGGTCGACACCGTCGTGCCCGCGCACGTCGCCGTGCACCTGCTGGCCGTGGTGCGCGAGGCCACGTCGAACGCGGTCCGCCACTCCGGTGCGGCCCGCCTGCACGTGCGGGTCGACGCCGGGGAGGAGCTGACCGCGGAGGTCGTCGACGACGGCTGCGGCATCGGCCCCACCGGCCGGCGCAGCGGGCTGCGCAACATCGCCGACCGCGCGGCCGAGCTCGGCGGCACCTCGGTCGTCGAGCGCGTCGCGACCGGGGGCACCCGGCTGCGGTGGACGGTCCCGCTGGGCTGAGCGGGTCAGCGCCCGTGGCGGCGCTCGACGGCGTAGACGGCGGCCTCGGTGCGCCGGGAGAACCCGAGCTTGTGCAGGATCGAGGACACGTAGTTCTTCACGGTCTTCTCGGCCAGGTGCAGCGTGGCGCCGATCTGGCGGTTGGTGAGCCCGTCGGCGACGAGCCCGAGGATCCGCTGCTCCTGCGGGCTGAGGGTGTCGTAGCGGGGGTCGGCCTCGGGGTCGGAGCCGCCGGTGCGCAGCCGCGCCAGCACCGCGGCGGTCGCCCGCGGGTCGAGCAGCGAGCCGCCGGCGGCGACCGTGCGCACGGCACCGACCAGGTCGACGCCCGCGACCTGCTTGAGCAGGTACCCGGCTGCCCCGGCCATGATCGCGCCGAACAGCGCCTCGTCGTCGGAGTACGAGGTCAGCATCAGGCAGGCCGGCGGCGGGACGACCGCCGAGCGCAGGTCGCGGCACACCGAGACGCCGTCGCCGTCGGGCAGCCGGACGTCGAGCAGCGCGACGTCCGGGCGCAGGGCGGGGATCCGGGCGAGGCCCTGCGCCGCGGTCCCGGCCTCGCCGACGATCTCGATGTCGTCCTCCATGCCGAGCAGCTGGGCCAGCCCGCGGCGCACGATCTCGTGGTCGTCGAGCAGGAACACCGAGATCGTCATCGTCGTCCTCCGGGGCCGGGTCGTCGTCGGGCCGAGGCTAACGGGCGTTCCGGGCACACCGGGCGGGCCGAAGGTCCCGGCGCCCGGGTGCTCCCGGTCACGGGGACATCGGTGCGGCAGCCGGTGCGGCGGTCAGTGCAGCAGGACGTCGGCGGGCCTGCGGCGCGGTGTCTCCGGGAGCTCGGCGTCGTCCTGGGGGCGGCCGACGCGCAGCAGCAGCTGCGGGTGGTCGGCGGTGCGCAGGACCTGCCGGGCCAGGTCCGCCCGGGTCCGGGACGCCTCCAGCACCCGCGAGAGCGGGCAGGTCGCGAGACCGAGCGCGGTGGCGGCGAGCAGCACGACCCCGGCCGCCTCCCCGGCGGCGAGCCGGGCCGGGTCGTCGTCGGCGCGGGTGGTCAGCACCATGATCGTGGCCTCGTCGCGGACGGCGGCCCGGGCCGGCAGCGAGCCGCCCGGGAAGCGCACGCCCAGGTCGGGGCCCGGCCGCCACGGTGCGCCGCGGGGGAGCGACCCGGCCGGGACCCCGTCGTGCGAGCCCGGGTAGCGGTGGGTCCAGACCAGCAGCTCGGCGGCCTGGCCGGGCCGGGCGCGGGCCTCCCGCGCCGCCGTGTCCTCCAGCGCCGCGAGGTGCTCGCGGGCGACCGCGTCGGTCACGGTGTGCAGGGTGGCGCCGTACCGCGCCGCGTGCTCGCCGAGGACCGCGCGTGCGTGCCGCGAGTCCACACCCTCGCGGAAGGGCCGCCGGTCGGTGCGCCGGCGCGGGATCGCCCGGGCCAGCGCCGCCACGGTGTGGTCGGCGGGGTCCGGGGGAGCCCCGGTGAGCCGGACCGTCGCCAGGTGGTTCCGGTCCCCGGTCGGGAGCCGGGTGACCTCGTGGCCCGCCCCGAGCGCGGCGAGCGCGACGTGCAGGAAGCCCAGCGCGGACCCGCAGCTGACCAGCTGGTCGCGCCGGTCGGGGTCGGTGAAGGGCAGCCGCCGGTCGGGGTCGGCGTGCAGCTCCAGCCGGTCGGTCGCGACCCGCCAGCGCCACGGCTGGGTGTTGTGCACCGAGGGGGCGCGCACCGCCGCCGTGAGCGCGCGGCGCAGCACCTCCGGCCCGGACGGCGACGCCGCCGTCACCGCGACACCGCCGCGGCGGCGAGCCCGGCCGTCCACTCCCGCCCGCCGGGTGTCCCGGCCGTGTGCAGCCGCACCGGGAGCTCCAGGTCCGGCGCCGGCACCGGGTGCGGACGGCCGTCCCCGGCGGGCGCGGCGTCGACCATCCACAGCGGTCGGACCCGCAGCACCGCCGCGTGCCGGTGCAGGAACCGGCTCGCGGCGACGCGGGCCCACGGCCTGCCCCACGCCCCGACGAGCACGACGCCGGCGACCCCGGCGAGCGTGCGGGCGTCGCCCGCCCGGACGACGAGCGGGCGCAGCCCCTGCCCGGCCAGCTCGGCCCCGATCGCGGCCGCGGTGTCCAGCGACCGCCGCCGGTCGGCACCGGCCAGCGCGACCATCACCGTGAGCTCCCCGCGCACCTCGACCATGGTGACCTCCTCCGTCGTCCCGGTACCGATGCTCCTCCGGGAACGACGGTCGGGGCAGGGCCGGGCGGCACGCCCGGCCCGGGCCGAAGGTCCCGCACTACGACTTCGGTCGGAGGCCGTCGCCGTTCGATCGATGTGCGGAGCCGGGCGGCGTTCCTAGCGTCCGCCCCGACCGCGACGAGGGGACGGGAACGATGCGAGGACGACGGAACCTGATACGGGCGACGGTGCTGGCGCTGCTGGCCGGGCTGACCGGTGCGGCGGTCGCGGCTCCCGCGGGGGCGGCGGAACCCGCGGCAGGGCCGGAGTGGGGCCCCTGCCCCGCGGACGTGGTGGCGCCGCTGGTGGCGCTGCAGTGCACGCAGATCCCGGTGCCGCTGGACCACGGCAGCCCCGACGGCGAACAGATCACGATCACGGTGTCGCGGCTGGCGAGCACGAAGCCGGAGAAGCGCCGCGGGATCCTGATCCTGAACCCCGGGGGTCCGGGCGGGTCCGGGCTGGCGTTCGCGAACGACCTGGTGAAGCGCGGTCTGCCCGCGAGCGTGCAGGAGAGCTACGACATCATCGGGTTCGACACCCGCGGGGTCGGCCACTCGGACCCGGTGAGCTGCGGGTTCACCACCGACCAGGACTACATCGGCAACATCCCGCCGTACGCCGCCGACGACGCGGCGGTCCTGCGGACGGCCGAGGTCGCGCGGGAGGTGGCGCAGCGGTGCGCGGCGAACGACCGCAACGGGCACCTGCGGCACGTCACGACCGCCAACGTCGCCCGGGACATGGACCGCATCCGGGCCGCGCTCGGCGAGGAGAAGGCCAGCTTCCTCGGCTTCTCCTACGGCTCGGCGCTCGGGGCGGCCTACGCCTCCCTGTTCCCCGACCGCTCCGACCGCGTCGTGCTCGACAGCAACGTCGGTGACACCCACCTCGACCCCGACGGCATCCGCCGCTACGCACTCGGCGCCGAGGAGACCTTCGGGGACTTCGCCCGCTGGGCCGCCGACCGGCACGGCACCTACGGGCTGGGCGCCACACCGGAGGAGGTGCGGCAAACCTACCTCCGGCTCGCCGCGCGGCTCGACGACCGGCCGTCGGGCGGGGTCGACGGGCGGGTGTTCCGGGCGGCCACCTTCGTCGGCCTGTACGGCCCGACCCTCTACGGCAGCACCGCCGCGGCCTGGCAGTCGCTGCTGTCCGGCGACGCCCCGGCCGCCCCGGCGCCGCCCGCCCCCGCGCCGCCCCCGGGCCCGTCGCCGCAGGACAACGGGTACACGGCGTTCCTGGCCACCACCTGCAACGACGTCGCCTGGCCGCGGGACGTCGCGGTCTACCAGCGGGCGGTGGCGCAGGACCGCGAGCGGTTCCCGGTGTACGGCGCGGCGAGCGCGAACGTGCTGCCCTGCGCCTTCTGGCCGTACGAGCCGGCCGAGCCGCCGGTCCGGGTGCTCGACGAGGGCCCGGCGAACGTGCTGATCGTGCAGAACCGCCACGACCCGGTCACCCCGCTGCGCGGCGGTGAGCTCCTCCGGGAGAAGTTCGGCGACCGGGCCCGGCTCGTCGTCGAGAACGGGAGCGGCCACGGCGTCTACGCGGGCGTCGGGGACACCCCGTGCGCGCTGGGGGTCACGACGTCGTACCTGGTGGACGGGACGCTCCCGCCCGACGACGTGATCTGCCGCTGACCCGCCCGCGGCGGCTCAGCCGACGGCGGCGCGCCGGGCCGTCCCCGTGGCCGGGCTGCGCTCGTGCACGAGTGCGCCGAACACGAGCGCGAACACGCCCCAGACGACGACCTGCGCGCCCAGTGCGGCGGCACGGAAGTCGTAGAGCACCGTCGCCGGGAAGTCGGCGGGCGTCTCGGCGACGGCGGGCAGCAGCGACCCGACGACGAGGGTCACCACGAGGTAGCCGACCCCGGCGGCGACGACGGCGTTCCACCGGCCCAGCCGCGGCGTCAGCCGCTCGGACGCGACCACGGCGACGACCATCAGCGCGATCGAGACGACCACCATGAGCAGGAACAGCCCGGTGCGCGAGCCGATGGTGTCGTCGGCGGTGGAGGCGGGCGGGTTCGCCGGGTACTTCACCAGCGGCACCAGCACCGCCGAGACGAACCCGAGCAGCGTGACGACCACCGCGGTCGACCGCGAGCCCAGCGGCGCCAGCCGTCCGCGCGCGACGGCGAACACGAGGGCGAGGATGCCGCCGATCGCGATGCCGTATACGACGTAGGCGACACCGAGCCCGACGTTCGCCTGGACGGCGCGGCTGACCAGCTCCTCGTGGGCGTGCTCGTCGGAGGCCGCGGCCATGGCGTCCTCGAAGGCGATCCCGCCGTCCAGCGGGGGCTCGCCGAAGAACCGGGCGAACAGGTAGGCCACGACACCCGCGGCCAGGCCCGCGATCATGCCGCGGACCAGCAGAGCTCTCACGATCACGTCCGGCTCCGCGTCAGTGGCAGGGGAAGCCGAGCAGGTGCCGGCCGTCGTGGACGAACTCGTGGATCATCGCGCCGGGGACCAGCGAGGTGACGCCCTGGTCGATGCCGACCAGGTACAGCAGCACGAGCATGACGACGCCGGCGAAGATCGCCCACGGTGCGATCTCGCGCAGCGGGATGGGAGCCGGTACGGCTCCGGTGAGCGGTGCGGGGACGGCGTGGGTCATCGGTCGCTCCGGGGTTCGGGGGTGTACATCTGAACAGATGCACGGAGAAATGGTGCGCGCGGCGTCAGGGGTCGTCAAGTGACCAGGGGGACCTGTCGGCTCACACTGGTGACGCATGCCGCCACGAACGGGACGCGGGGCGCACACTTCCCGGCCGACGAGCCCGTCGGGCCGGGTGCGGAGGCCCACCTGCGCGCCCTGCCCCGGCTCCGGGCCGACCGGTTCCGGCACGCGCCGGACCCCGCGTCGGTGGCGACGTGCGCCGCACTGGGCGGCCCGGGGGAGGCCGATCCGGCGCTGCGGTCCTGGGACGCGGGCGCCTGGGCGGGCCGCCCGCTCGACGTCGTCGCCGCCGAGGACCCGGACGGGGTGGCGGCCTGGCTCGCCGACCCGGCGGCGGCGCCGCACGGCGGGGAGTCGCTGCACGACCTGCTCGACCGGGTCCGGGGCGTGCTGGCCGGCGTCGGGGGCGGGCACACGGTCGCGGTGTGCGGGCCGGCCGTGGTCCGGGCCGCCGTCGTGCTGGTCCTGGGGGCACCCGCCACGGCGTTCTGGCGGGTCGACGCGGGCCCGCTGACCGGCACCGACCTGCGCGGCGGACCGGACCGGTGGACGGTGCGCGCCACGGGTGCGCCGCAGACCCGGGACTGAGCGACCACCGTCACTACGTCTGTACATCGGTTCAGGTGTTCACGTATGAGTAAGCCGATCGTGACGATCATCCGAATTGTCGTGTCGGCGTCGTGGCCGCGGGGTCCGCCGTCGGGGGAGGGACACCCATGCCTGCGAGACGGATCATGAGTGCCATCGCGGCGGCGACGGCCGTCCTGCTGCTCACCGCCGGGTGCGTGCAGACGACCGGCGGCACCGGCGGAGGCGCGGACGACCGCACCCTGACCTTCGCCACGAGCTTCGCGATCGACGACCTGGACCCGGCCGAGAACGCGATCTGGGGCGTCGAGTTCGGCTACGCGGAGCTGCTCATGCGCCCGGACCGCGCCGGCGACCCGACCCCGTGGGTGCTCGAGGAGCTGACCTCGACCGGCCCGCTGACCTGGCGGATGACCCTGCCGTCCGACGCCTCGTTCGTGAACGGCCGCCCGCTCGACGCCGCCGCGCTCGCCGAGCTGATCACCTTCCAGCTGGCCGACAACGCCTCGTTCGCCGCGGCCCTCCCGGGGGCCACGGCGGCGGCGACCGGACCGCACGAGGTCGTGCTCACCACCGGGCGCCCGGCGCCGAACGTGCCCGCGCTGCTCGCCGACGAGTCGATCCTGCCCGTCTACGACAGCGCCGCGTACCGCGCGCACCGCGACTCCGGCGCGCCCGCGTCCGCCCTGGTCGACGCCGGCATCTACACCGGCCCCTACGTGGTGGAGTCCCTGGACTCCTCGGCCGCCCGGCTGGCCCCGCGGGCCGACCACTGGGACGGTCCGCCCGCGCTGGAGGCGGTGACCGTGCGCTTCGTCCCCGAGGCGGCGGCACGGATCCAGGCCGTCCAGGCCGGGGAGGCCGACATCGCGCTCTACCCCTCGCGCGCGACGCTGCCCACGCTGGCGGGCCGCGACGACGTCGCGGTGGTGACCGACGAGCCCACCGGCCCGTCGCTGCCGCTGTTCCTCAACCAGCGCGAGGCCCCCTTCGACGACGACCGCGTCCGCCGGGCCGTCTACGCCGCGGTCGACTACGACGCGATCGCGAACGAGGTCATGCAGGGCCAGTTCCTGCCGGCCACCGGCCTGTACGTGCCGAGCCGGCCGTGGGCGGAGACGACCCAGCGCACCGACGTGGCGGCCGCGGAGCGGCTGCTCGACGAGGCGGGCTGGGTGCGGACCGGCGACGGTCCCCGCACCCGCGACGGCCGCCCGCTGCGCTTCTCGATGCTGACCTACCCCGAGCAGCCCGACTCCGACGCCGTCGCCCTCGCGCTGCAGGCCCAGCTCGCGGAGCTGGGCGTCGGCGTCGACATCCGCCAGGTGCCCGACATCGACTCCGTCCTCAAGACCGGCACCGGCTGGAACTCCGGGATCAGCTCCCGCGGCTTCATCTCCTTCGGCGGGGACTACGTCCTGCCGCTGCAGACCATGGTCCGCAGCGACGGGGAGGCCAACTTCAGCGGCATCGCCGACCCGGAGCTGGACGCGCTCGTCGACCGGGTGGGCGTCGAGCTCGACCCGGCCGCCCGCGACGACCTGCTCCGCCGGGTCCAGCAGCGCATCGCCGAGCGCGGGCACCTCGCCTACGTCGGGCTGCGCAGGCCCGCCGTCGTCACCTCGCCCGCGTGGAGCGGCTACGCGATCGAGGGTTCCAACCTGTGGGTCGCCCACGACACGGCGCCGACGGGCTGAGCAGGTGCGCACCGTCCTCCGGCGGCTCGGTCAGGCCCTGCTCACCCTGGCCGGTGCGGCCGTGCTCGTCTTCGGGATGCTCGCGGTCACCCCGGGCGACCCGGCCCAACGGGTCCTGCAGGCGCGCGGGGTCCTGGAACCCGCCCCGGCCGCGGTGGCCGCGGTCCGCGCCGAGCTGCGGCTCGACGACCCGCTGCCGGTCCGGTTCGGACGGTGGGCCGGCGACGCCGTGCGCGGCGACCTCGGTGTCTCCTGGCGGACCGGACGGCCGGTGGCCGCCGAGTTCGCGCAGCGGCTGCCCGCGACGCTGCGGCTGACCGTCGCCGCGCTCGGGATCGCCGTCGTCGCCGCGCTGGCGCTCGGGACGACGGCGGCACTGGGTGCCGGGCGCTGGCCGGACACGGTGTCGCGGGTCGTGGCGCTCGTCCTGCTGGTGGTCCCCGGGTTCGTCCTCGGGGTGGTGCTGCTCGACCTGGTCGTGGTCCGGGCCGGGCTCGGCCGGGTCATCGCCGACGGCGGCTGGGGCACGGTGCTGCTGCCCGCGCTCGTCCTCGCCGCCGGGTCGGTGCCCGTGTGGTCGCGGGTGCTGCGCACGAGCCTGGTGGAGGCAGGCGGTGCCGGGCACGTGACGGTCGCGCGGGCCCGCGGCGCCGGTCCGCTGCGCGTCCTGCTGGTGCACCGGCTGCCGCACGCGCTCGCCCCGTTCCTGACCATGGTCGGGCTGGGCACGGCGGCGCTGATCGGCGGCGCCTCGATCGTCGAGAGCGTGTTCACCTGGCCGGGCGTCGGGCGGTTCACCGTCGAGGCGATCACGGCCCGGGACATGCCGGTGATTGTCGGGTTCACCCTGCTGGCCGTCGTCGCCTACGTGGTGGCGAGCCTGGTCCTCGACCTCGTCTGCGCCGTGATCGACCCCCGCCTGCGCGGTGCGCGGTGACCGGGGCCGGGATCCTCACCCCCGCGGCACCGCCCGTCCCGCGCGGTCTCGACGGGCGGACCACTCGCGCCCTGCTCGCGAGCCCGGCGGCCCGCGCCGGGCTCGCCATGGCGGCGGTCCTGCTGGTCGCGGCGGTCGTCGGGCCGTGGGTGCTCCCGGACCCCGACCTGCCCGACTACACCCGCCAGCTCGCGCCGCCGTCGCCGGGCAACCTGCTCGGCACCGACCACGCCGGGCGGGACCTGCTGGCCCGCAGCGTCGCCGGGGCCCGCAGCTCGCTGGGCGCCGCGGTGGCGGTGATGGTCCTGTCCGCGGTCGTGGGGATCGTCGTCGGGACGCTGGCCGGTGCGGTGGGCGGCGCCCTCGACACCGTGCTCACCCGCGCCACCGACGTCATGCTCGGGCTGCCGACGCTCGTGCTGACCCTCGCCGTGGTCGGTGTGCTCGGACCCGGGCACCTCAACCTGGTGCTGGCGATGGTGGTGACGAGCTGGGCCTCGCTCGCCCGGCTCGCCCGCAGCGTCGCGCAGGGCGCCCGGCACCGGCCGGACGTCGTCGCGGCGCGGATGGCGGGGGTCGGACCGGTGCGCGCGGTCCTGACCCACGTCGTCCCCGGGGTCACCGCCCAGGTGTCGGTGGCGGCGACCCTGGGGCTCGGCGACGCCGTGCTGCTCCTGGCCGGGCTGTCCTTCCTCGGGCTGGGCGCCCAGCCGCCCACCGCCGAGTGGGGCACCATGCTCGCGGCCGGGCGGGAGACCTTCGCCTTCGCGCCGTGGCAGCTGATCGGGCCCGGGGCCGGGCTGGTCCTCGCCGTCGCCGCGGCGACCCTGGTGAGCGACGCGCTGCGCGACGTGACCGACCCGCGGGGGCACCGGTGAGCGTGCTGGAGGTCCGCGGCCTGACCGTCACCTACCCGGACGGCCACCGGGCCCTCGACGACGTCGACCTGCGCATCGACGACGGCGAGCGCTGGGCCGTCGTCGGCCGCTCCGGCAGCGGGAAGTCCACCCTGGTCCGCACCGTGCTGGGCCTGCTCCCGGCCGGGACGACGGTGACCGGCAGCGTCCGGGTGGCCGGTCGCGAGGTCCTCGGTCTGCCCGAGGTCGCGCTGCGCGCGCTGCGCGGCCCGGTGATCGGGTACGTGCCGCAGGACCCGTTCGCGGCCTGCGACCCGCTGCGCACCGTCGGGCACCACGTCGCCTCGGCGTGGCGGGCGCACCGCGCAACCCCGCCGGCGGGCCGGGTCGACGCCGACCTCGCCGCGGTCGGCATCGAGGACCCGGCCGGCAGCGCCGCGCGGCACCCGCACACCTGGTCCGGCGGCATGCTGCAGCGGGCGACGATCGTGGCGGGCGCCGCGCACTCGCCGCCGCTGACCCTGGCCGACGAACCGACCAGCGCGCTCGACGCGGAGCTCGCCGACGAGGTGCTGGCGCTGGTCCGGGAGCGCAGCGGCGCACTGCTGATGGTCAGCCACGACCTGGCCCTGGTCGCCCGGCACGCGCAGCAGGTCGTGGTGCTCGACGGGGGCCGGGTCGTCGAGCGCGGCCCGGCGGCCCGGCTGCTCGCGGCCCCCGCGGCGCCCGCGACCCGCACGCTGGTCGCCGCCGCGGTGCCCGCCACCCGGCCCGCGCCGCCCGCGGGTCCCGGCGGCCCCGACGACGGCGGCCCCGGCGACGGCGGCCCCGATGACGGCGGATCCGGCGGTGTCGGATCCGGCGGTGGCGGCTCCGACGTCGTGGTCCGCGCGGACCGGGTCCGCCGCCGCTACGGCACCGTCACCGCGGTGGACGAGGTCTCGCTGACGCTGCGGGCCGGTGAGGTGCTCGGTCTGGTCGGGCGGTCCGGCTCGGGGAAGTCCACGCTGGCCCGCCTCGTCGCGGGCCTGGAACGGCCCGACGCCGGCACGGTCGTCCACGGCGCAGGGTCCGCCCGCCCCGGCTGGGTGATGCCGGTGTTCCAGGACCCGGTCGCCTCGCTCGACCGGCGCTGGCCGCTGTGGCGCACCCTGGTCGAACCCGTCCGGGCCCGCGACGGCCGGCTGTCCCGGGCCGCGGCGCGCCGGCGGGCGGCGTCGATGCTGGACCGGGTCGGCCTGGGCGAGGTCGACCCCGACCGCAGACCCGCGACGCTGTCGGTCGGGCAGGCCCAGCGGGTGGCGATCGCGCGGGCGCTGGCCGCGGAGCCCGCGCTGCTCGTCGCCGACGAGCCGACCGCGAGCCTCGACGTCGCGACCGCCGCCGAGGTCACCGCGCTGCTCGCCGGGGTGGCCCGGGCCGGGACCGCGGTCCTGGTCGTCAGCCACGACCGGGACCGGCTGGCAACCTGGGCCGACCGCATCGTGACGATGCGGTCCGGTCGCCTCGACCCCTCACCCCGGACGCAGGGAGCACACCGATGACGACGACCGACCGCGCACTCCTGCTGGTCGCGCGCCCCACCCCGGCCGGGGTGGACGCCCGCTCGCTCGCCGGGCTGGTCCGGGCGGTCGCGGAACGCGTCCCCGGCCCCGTCCGCCACGCCCACCTCGACCAGGAGACCCCGTCGGTCCCCGCCGCCCTCGACGCGCTGGCCGCGGACGGGGTCGCCTCGGTCCTCGTCGTGCCGCTCGCGGTCCCGGCCGACCGCTACCTGACGACCTGGATCGCCCGCGCGGTCGCGCACCGCGGCGCGGCGTCGGGCGACGGGCCGCAGGTGCGGATCGCGCCGGGGCTGACCGAGGTCGTCGCGGACGCCGTCGGCGCGCTGGCCGCGTCCGAGGGCGAGCCGGTCACCGCGTCTCCGGGAGGGTTCGCGAGCCCGGCGTTCTCCGAGCTGGAGGTCCCGGACCGGCACCTGTTCGTCTGCCGCGGCCCGCGGTGCCTGGTGTACGGGGCGGGGGAGACCCACCGTGCCCTCGCCGCGGCCGCGCGGGGCACCACGACCCAGGTGACCCCGTGCGGCTGCCTGGGGCCGTGCAACCTCGGGCCGCTCGTCGTCGACGGTCCCACCTGGCACCGGGCCGTCACCGCGGACGACGCGGCCGCCCTGGTGGCCCTCACC
The DNA here is from genome assembly GCF_020496225.1 of Pseudonocardia sp. ICBG162. Lineage (NCBI taxonomy): Bacteria > Bacillati > Actinomycetota > Actinomycetes > Pseudonocardiales > Pseudonocardiaceae > Pseudonocardia > Pseudonocardia sp. ICBG162. The sequence continues at coordinate 1,650,908 of NZ_JAHLJD010000013.1, read as the reverse complement.
CCAGGAGCGTGAGCAGCCCGGAGAGCTCCAGCGCGTGCCGCGCCGGGCCCGGCGGCACCTCGACCCGCAGCCGGTGCCCGCGGGCGCCCGCCCGGTCGGCGGCCTCGGCGAGCAGGGCGGAGCCGTTGCTCGCGACGTAGGTCGGCCCGTCGAGCACGAGGAGCACCGGCCCGGCGGCGACCAGCTCCAGGAGCCGGTCGCGGATCTCGGCGGCCCCGGCGAGGTCGAGGTCGCCGGCCAGGGTGAGGCGGCGGGCGTCGCCGCTGCGGCCGTCGTCGTGCAGCTCGGTGCGCCGGCGCCCGGGGGAGGGCCGTACGGGCGGCGCGGGCTGCTGCGCCACGGCGGGCGTGTGCGGGTCCGGGGTGATCCGCATGCGCACCACGGTGCCCCGGCCCGCCGTGTCGATCTCGGCGGTGGTGGCGATGGCGCGGATCATCTGCAGGCCGCGCCCGCGGTAGCCGGGGTCGGGCGGCGGCGGCCGCCAGCGGCCGGTGTCGGCGACCTGGGCCCGGACGCCGTCGTGCGGGGTGTACCCGAGACGCAGGCGCACCTCACCGGGCGGGTCGAACTCGGCGTAGCCGTGCTCGACGCTGTTGGCGGCGGCCTCGTCGATCGCGCGGACCAGGTCGTCGCCGAGGTCCTCGCCCAGACCCACGTGGCCGGCCCAGCGCCGGACCCGGCGGCGCATCCCCGGCAGCTCCCGGGCGGACCCGGGGACGGTGAGGTCGATGTCGGGCGGGAGGACGCGGACGCAGACCAGCGCGGCGTCGTCGGTGTGGGCGGCCCCGGCCAGGGCCCGGTCGACGATCTGGTCGGCGAACTGCTCGGGCGGCAGCCCCGCCACCTCGGCGGCGATCCGGGCCAGCCGGTCCAGCCCCTCGTCGACGACCTCGCCCCGGCGCTCGACGAGCCCGTCGGTGTAGAGCACCAGCGTCTGCCCGGCCGCGATCGGGGCGACGCCCTCGCCGAAGGGCGGCCGGCCGCGGATCCCCAGGACGGGGTTGTGGCCGCCCGCGAGGTAGCGGCTGCCGTTCTCGTCGACGACCAGCACGGGCAGGTGCCCGGCCCGCGCCCAGCGCAGCTCCCCGCGGCCGGGGTCGACGACCACGCAGGCCGCCGTCGAGTAGCGGGCGCCGGGGATCCAGGTCGCGAACTCGTCGAGCAGCTCCAGCGCGGACGCGGGGTCGCGGCCCTGCCGGACGGCCCCGGAGAGCACAGTGCGCAGCTGGGCCATCACCGCGGCCGCCGCGACGCCCTGCCCGACGACGTCGCCCACCGACAGCCCGACCCGCCCGCCGCCGAGGTCGACGACGTCGTACCAGTCGCCGCCGGCCTCGGTGCCCGCGGCGCCGGCCTGGTAGCGCACCGCGATCTCCACGGTGTCGAGGTCGGGCAGGCGGGTGGGCAGCAGCGTGCGCTGCAGGGTGTGGGCGACCTCCCGCTCGGCGCGGTAGAGCCGGGCGCGTTCGAGCGCCTGCGCGGCCGGGTCGGTCAGGGCGAGCAGGGTGGCGCGCTCGCTCGGGGTGAGCGGGCGCGGCGTCCCGAACGCGACCGCGATGACGCCGACGGTGCGCGCGGCGGTGACCAGCGGGAGGGTGAAGACGGTCGCGTGGCCGAGGCCGTCGAGCAGGGTGGCCAGCTCCGGGTGGCGCTCACGCCAGTCGGTGCCCGGTTCCAGCCACAGCGCGCGGGCCTGGCGGGCGGTCACCGCCGCCGGGGCCGGCGAGCTCAGCGGCACCTCGCGCCACGCCTGCGGGTCGGCGACGTCGTGCAGGGCCAGCGCCCGCAGCTGCTGCCCGGCCGGGTCGAGCTCGTAGACCGCGATCCGGCAGGTGCCGAGCAGCGCCCTCAGGTGGGTGACGACGGTCCGGGCCACCTCGGTCGGGTCGGCGGCGGCGGACAGCTGCGCGGTGGCCCGCTGCAGCAGCGCCAGCCGGTCGGCGTTGGCCCGCTCGTCGGCGAGCAGAAGCGCGTTGTCGAGCGCGAGCGCGGCGCGGTCGGCCAGCTCGGTGACGAGCTCGATGTCGTCGGGGGCGTACGGCGTCGTCCGCGGGCCCCGGACCAGCACCAGGACGGCCAGCGCCCGGCCGCGCGCGGACAGCGGCACCCCGACCGCGGAGCGCGCGGGGATCGGGGAGCCGGGGACCATCGCGCCGGGCGCGGTGTCGTCCCACAGGACGGCGGCGCCGGCGTCGAGGACCTGGAGGCCGAACGAGGTCTCGGCGGGGCGCTCGTCGAGCACCTCCTCGGTCGCGGCGTCCGGACCGCACCGGGCGACCCGGACGAGCTGCCCGGCGTCGTCGACGCGGCGGACCGTGCACACGTCGGCCAGCCGGGTCTCGACGAGCAGCGCGGTCAGCCGCCGCAGCCGGTTGTCGACGCCGTCGGAGCTGTCCAGCTCCCGGCTGAGCCGGGCGAGCAGCGTCTGGCGTTCGGACTCGCGGTAGCGGACGTTGATGTCGGTGCCGCTGCCCACCCAGCCGGTGACCGTCCCGTCGGTGCCGGTGTGGAGCGGGACGGCGTGCTCGAGGATCCAGCGGAAGGCGCCGTCGGCGCGGCGGAGCCGGTACTCGATCTGCCAGCCCGTCCCGGACGCGAGCGCCGGGGCCACGCGGTCGCGGTAGCGCTGCCGGTCCTGGGGGTGCAGCCCGTCGGTCCAGCCGTCGCCGAGGTCCGCGGGGACCTCCCGGCCGGTGAACTCCTGCCAGCCGGAGTTGACGTAGGTCCGCGCGCCGTCCGGGTCCGCGACCCAGATCAGGGCCGGGGCCAGGTCGGCCATGGCGGTGAACCGGGCCTCGGCGTCGCGACGGCCCCGCCCCAGCTTCAGGTGGGCGTTCACCCGGGCGACGAGCTCGGCCGCGGAGAAGGGCTTGACCAGGTAGTCGTCCGCGCCGGCGCCGAGGCCCTCGATCGCGGCCTCCTCACCGGCCCGGGCGGAGAGCAGCAGGACGGGCACCCCGGCGGTACGACGGTCGCCGCGCAGCGCCGCGAGCAGCTCCATGCCGTCGAGCACCGGCATCATGATGTCGGTGACGACCAGGTCCGGCGGGCGCTCCCGGGCCGCGGTCAGCGCGGACTTCCCGTCCTCGACGAGCTGGACCTCGTAGCGGTCGGCCAGCAGCCGCTGCAGGTACTCGCGCATGTCGGCGTTGTCGTCGGCGACGAGGATCCGGCCCGCGGAGGCCGGCGCACCCGGCCCCGCCCCGTCCCCGACGACGGGCGCCGGTGCCGGACCGGGCAGCCAGCGCAGCGCCTCGCCGACGAACGCCTCCGAGGTCGCGGTCGGTGCGCCGCCCGACGCCGTGTCGGCGACGCGGTCCGGGTCGAGGTGGGCGGTGCCGGTCGGGATCCGGACGGTGAACGTGGTGCCCGCGCCCGCGGTGCTCGCCGCGGTGATCGTCCCCCCGTGCAGGGTGACCAGCTCGCGGGTCATGGCGAGCCCGATGCCCGACCCCTCGGTCGAGCGGGCGCGGGCACCGGCGATGCGATGGAACCGCTCGAACAGCCGGGGCAGCTCCTCGGCGGGGATCCCGGCCCCGGTGTCGGCGACGGTCAGCTCGACCGCGTCGTCGCCGTCGGCGCGCAGGGCGACCGCGACGCGGCCGTCCAGGGTGAACTTCAGCGCGTTGGACAGCAGGTTGAGGACGACCTTCTCCCAGGACTCCCGATCCACGTGGACCGGCCCGGGCAGCGGCGGGCAGTCCACCGTGTAGTCCAGCCCAGCGCGCTCCATCGCCGACCGGAACAGGCTGGTCAGCTCGGTGGTGAAGGCGGCGAGGTCGGTCGGCTCGAACGTCGCGCGCAGCCGTCCGGCCTGCAGCCGGGAGAAGTCGAGCAGCGTGGTGACCAGCCGCCCGAGGCGCAGCGCGTTGCGGTGCACGACGTCGAGCTCCGCGGCGAGCCGGTCGGGCCCCGGCGGGTCGTCGCGCAGCTGCTCGACCGGTCCCATGATCAGCGTCAGGGGCGTGCGGAACTCGTGGCTGACGTTGGAGAAGAAGTCGGTCTTGGCGCGGTCGAGCTCGGCGAGCGCCTCGGCCCGCTCCCGCTCGGCCTCGTAGGCGCCCGCGGCGACCAGCGCGGCCCCGACCTGGCCCGCCAGGAGGTCGACGAAGGCCCGGTAGCGCTCGTCGAAGGTCCGGAACGGGTTCAGCCCGACGACCAGCGCCCCCCGGATCCGGGTCTCGCCCTGCGCCCCGGCCAGCGGGACCAGCACGGCGTGCGACGGCGGCCGGTCCCAGGCGCCGTGGGGCAGCCCCGGCAGGCGGGCGGCGAGGTCGTCGACGACCGCCGTGCCGCCCTCGCGCACCGGGTCGAGCGGCCAGCCGGCCGGGTCGGCACCGGGCGCGTCGGGCGCGATGCCCGCGGAGCCGGCGAGCCGGGTCCCGCCGTCCTCGGTGAACTCGTAGACCAGCCCGAACGGCACGTCCTGCGGGTTACCGGCCAGCGCGCGCCCGACCGCGGCGTACACCTGCGCCCCGGTGCGGGTCGGCCCCAGGTCGGCGGCGAGGTCGCGCAGCGTCTGCATGCGGCGTTCGCTGAGCACACGGTCGGTGTTCTCGGTGACCACGCACAGCATCCCGGCGACGGCGCCGTCCTCGTGCAGCGGGCTGTAGGAGAAGGTGTGGTAGGTCTCCTCGGGGTAGCCACTGCGTTCGAGGAACAGCAGCAGGTCCTCGTCCCAGGTGGCCCCACCGCCGGCGAGCACCGACCCGATCAGCGGGCTGACGTCGTCCCAGACCTCGGCCCACACCTCGCGCGCCGAGCGGCCCAGCGCCCACGGGTGCTTGTCGCGCAGCGTGTCGCGCCGGTAGGCGTCGTTGTAGAACATCGTGAGGTCCGGGCCCCACGCCATCCACATCGAGAACCGGGAGTCGAGCAGCATCCGGACGACGCTGCGCAGGTCCGGTGACCAGCGTTCGGGCGGGCCGAGCGGGTGGGAGGACCAGTCGTGGGCCGCCATCGCGGCGTGGACGAGGTCGGACTGCGTGCTCTCGACCGCGTCGTCGTCGCCGCGCATGAACCACCTCCTCGGCCCCGTCGGACGGCCGTGGAAAATCTAGCCGACCCCGTCCGGACGTGCGCCACTCATCTACGCGGGCGGTGCTGGACAGGCCCCGGAGTGGCGGGGTTCACTCCTCGGGTATGGGGACATTCGCTCCGGGGACGAACGCGGAGTGGTCGACGGCGACGGTCGGGACCGAGGACGCGTTCGACTACTGGCGCGACATCATCTGCGACACCTTCGTCCAGCTCGCGGCCCGGCCGAGGTCCGCGGAGCCGTTCGGCGGCAGCATCCGCAGGCGGGAGCTGACCGGGCTGGACATGTCGCTGGTCGACGCCGGCCCGCAGGACGTCGACCGCACCCGCTCGCTCATCGCCCGCTCGGGGGAGGAGTGCGTCCTGGCGAGCATCCAGCTCACCGGTGCCGGTGCGGTGCGCCAGGACGGCCGCGAGGCCCGGCTCGCCCCCGGTGCGATGGCCTTCTACGACAGCACCCGGCCGTACACGTTGAGCTTCGACCGGCCGTTCCGGCAGCTCGTGATCCAGGTGCCCAAGGCCTCGCTGGCCGGGGCGACCGCCCGGTACGCGACGGCGGTGCCGCTGCCCGCCCACGGGCCGGGGCGGCTGGTGTCGGAGTTCTTCCTGGGGCTCGCGCGGGAGCCGGCGACCGCGGAGCAGGGCCGCACCCTGGTCCCGCACGCGCTCGGGCTGCTGGACTTCGCGCTCGGTCTCGCGGCGGACTCGGTGCCCGCCGGCGGCCGGTCGGCCGCGGTGCTGCAGCGGGTGCGGCGCGCCGTCGCGGGCGGTGCGGCCGACCCGCAGCTCGACGCCGACGGCGTCGCCGCGGCCTGCGGCGTCTCCCGGCGCACCCTGTTCCGGGCGCTCGCCGAGGACGGCACGACGTTCACCGCCCTGCTCCGCGCGGAACGGGTGCGACGGGCGTCGGAGCTGCTGCGGGCCCGGCCGGACCTGTGCCTGCCGGTGGTCGCGGCGCGCAGCGGATTCCCGGGGGAGGCCCAGCTGCACCGGGCGTTCCGCCGGGAGCTGGACACGACGCCGGGGGCGTTCCGCCGGACGGTCTGACCGGGCCCGGACCGTCATGTGCGTGGCACGGACCGTCACGGGCGGCGCCGGGAGTGACGCCAGTCTCGTCGGGCAGCGGCGGTCGACGAGCGACCGTCGAGCCGTCGACCAGGAGATGACCATGGCGCAGACCGTCCGGGTGGCAGCCGTCCAGGCCGAGCCCCGCTGGCTGGACCTCGACGCGGGCGTCGAGCAGATGATCGGGATCATCGAGGACGCGGCGGCCCGCGGGGCGCAGCTGGTCGGCTTCCCGGAGACCTTCCTGCCCGGCTACCCGTGGTGGATCTGGCTCGACGCCCCCGCGGCCGGGATGGCGTTCGTCCCGCGCTACGCCGAGAACTCCATGACCCGCGACGGCGAGCACATCCACCGGCTCGCCGCGGCCGCCGGGCGGAACCGGATCCACGTGGTGTTCGGCTTCAGCGAGATCTCGCGCGGCTCGCTGTACATGGCGCAGGGGTTCCTGTCCGACACCGGCGAGATCCTCGGCGTGCGGCGCAAGCTCAAGCCGACCCACGTCGAGCGGTCGGTCTTCGGCGAGGGCGACGGCAGCGACCTGCAGGTCCACCCGACCCCGATCGGCCGGGTCGGCGCCCTCAACTGCTGGGAGCACATCCAGCCGCTCACCAAGTACGCGATGTACAGCCAGGACGAGCAGATCCACGTGGGGGCGTGGCCGAGCTTCTCGGTCTACCGCGGCGGCGCGCGGGCGCTGGGCCCGGAGGTGAACGTCGCCGCCAGCATGATCTACGCCGTCGAGGGGCAGACGTTCGTCGTCTCGCCGTGCGCCACGGTCGGGCAGGCTGCGCACGACCTGTTCTGCGACACCGAGGTCAAGAAGCAGCTGCTGCTGCAGGGGGGCGGGTTCGCCCGGATCTTCGGCCCGGAGGGGTCCCCGCTCGGTGAGGACCTGCCCGAGGACGTCGAGGGGCTCGTCGTCGCCGACCTCGACTTCTCGCTCATCGCGATCGCCAAGTCCGCGGCCGACCCGGTCGGGCACTACTCCCGCCCGGACGTCCTGCGCCTGCTGGTCGACCGGTCGCCGCACCCGGCGACGGTCGAGCGTGCGGTACCGGCACCCGCCTTCGCCGACGCCGACGAGCCCGTCGCCGCGGCCGACCGGGGCTGACGTGGAGTCCTCGATCGCGCCCCACCTGCGGCGCCCGCGCACGGTCCCGACCCGCACGGGGCCGGACTTCCGGCCGCCCTACCCGTCGTTCAGCGCCCGGTTCCCGCAGCACACCCGGGAGGTCGTCATGGCCTACCTGGGCGTGCAGTGGCCCGACCGCGACGGCGTCCCGACCGCGGTCACCGAGGCGGTCGCCGCACTGCGGGCCTCCCTCGTCGCGGGTGGCGCCGGGCACGTCGACCTCGCCGAGTACGTCGACGAGGCCGGTTTCCGCACTCGCGTCGTCATCGCCTACTGGACCGACCCGGACGCGTACCGGCGCTGGCGGGCCGCCGACGACTGGACCGCCCCCGAGCACGCCGGAGCGGGGCTCGGTCGGTTCCGCGAGGTCGTCGTCCCGACGGTCGACCGGTTCGAGACCCTGTTCTCGAGCGACCGGCTCGACGGGGTCGCCCGGCTCGCCGACGGGCTCAGCGGCGAGATCCGCGAGCACGCCTACTGGGGCGGCGCCCGCGACCGCCTCCCGATCGCCCAGGACGGCGAGATCGCCCCCGAGGGACGGGTGCGGGTCACCGTGGACGGGCCGGTCCGGACGGTGCGGCCGGGCCGCAACGTCTGCCTGATCCGCTCCGGGCAGGAGTGGACCGAGACCGCGGGCGAGGAACGGCGGATGTACCTCGAGGACGTCGAACCGCACCTGCGCGCGGGCATGGAGTACCTGCGCGACGAGGGGCTCGCCGTGGGCTGCCACGTCAACCGGTACATGACCGTCCTCGACGACGACGGCGCCCCGACCGACCGCACCTTCGGCCTGAGCTGGTGGCGCAGCATGGCCGAGCTGGACACCTGGGCCGAGTCGCACCCGACCCATCTGGCGATCTTCCGGGCGGCGATGCGGTACCTGTCGACGATGGGGCCGGCCGCCAACCTGCGGCTCCACCACGAGGTGACCGTGGCGGAGGGGGACGACACCGAGTTCGTCTACGTCGGGTGTCACGACCGGACGGGGTTGTTGCGGGCGGTGGGGGCGTAGGCCGTGGACACACCGTCCGATGTGGAAGGGTCCGTGACGTGGTGGTGGACGACGGGCCCGGGTACGAGGACACGCTGGCCGAGGTCGCGACGGCCGTCGCCGAGCAGGCGGCCCGGGCCGCCGTGGCGCTGGCGGACCGGGTGCCCGACGGCGCGGCGGAGCCCCTCGGCCGGCTCGGTGCCCGCCGTGTCCGGCGGCACGACGACGCGCCGGTGACCGACCCGGGCCCCGCCGGCGGACCGATGCGGATGACACCCGCGCCGCAGGCGGCGGGCCCGTCCGTTCCCGGAGGCGTCGCATCGACCCTGGCACACCGCCTGCTCGGTGCCGTGGAGACGGTGCTGCCCGACGTCGCGTTCGCCGACCCGGTGGCCGGCGAGCTGTTGCGGCTCGCCACCGCCGACGGGGCGCCGGGCGGTGTCGTCGCGACCGTCGGGTTCCTGGACGGCCACGACGCGTTCGCGCGGCCGCTCCCGACGGCCCGCATGCTGTCGCCGAACGCACGGCCGCTGACCACGGACCTGCTGCGTGAGCTGTCCGGGCGGGCGCCGGTCGCGGGCTCGCTCGTCGTCGCCGCGACGGAGCCCGCCTCGGCGGTCGCGGCCGAGCACGGCCGCCGATGGTTCGCCCTCGGGGTGGTCACCGCGGCCGTCGTCGTCCGGGCCACGCGGTCCACCCGGGCCTGGCCCTCCGCCGACGACTCGGCCCTGGTCGTCGGCTGGGCGCTCGACGCGGTCGCCGAGCTCCTGCCCGAGGTGCCGATGCCGACGGCGTGGCCCGCGGCACTGGCCGCGGAACAGCGCGCGCAGTTCCTGCTGCCACGGGCGTCCTCGGCCACCGTGTACCCGCAGGACGGCCGGTTCGCCCTGCTCCCGGCCGAGGAGACCGCGTGGCCCGTGGTGGAGGTCCCCGCGAACGGGCTGGTGTCGCCGGTGCCCGGGGGCATCGTGGTGCATGTCGGCGCCGGTGCGGGCCCGGTGCAGGTGGTCGTGGAGTGCACCGCCCACGGGCCCGAGCTCGACACCGAGCCGTCGATCCACGGCGACCACTGGGAGCAGATCGTCGAGGTCGGCTACGACAACACCGGCCTGTGCCGGATCATCGGCCGGCCCCACACGGTCTGGCCGGACCAGCACGACCTCGCCTTCCCCTGGACGACGTCGGTCCGCGCCCGGGTGCACGCCTCCGGCCGTGGCAGCGGAGGGGAGGAGCAGTACGTCGTACGACTCTGGGAGGCGCCGCCCGCGCCCGACGTCGTCCTGCGCGACGACCCGGTGTCACGGTCGCTGCCCGGGGTGTCCGGGACCCCGTTGATCCGTACCGACTTCCGCGACGACGCGGCCTGGGCCGCGGCGCTGCTGCGCATGACGACGCCCAACAGCTCGGGGTTCGCCGCGGCGCTCGGTGTCGTCGAGGACACCGCCCACGACTCCGCAACGGTGGAGGACCTGCTCGTCCTCGCGACGCCGGCGTGGTCGCGGCACCGGCAGTGCCTGTTCGTCGTCGACGCCACGACGTCGGCCTCGGAGGAACTTCCGGTGCTGGTCGTGGGGCTGTCGGGGGAGGACCGCGGTCGCACCTTCCGGGTCGTGGCCGAGGAGCTGTGGAGCGTCGAGAACAACCTGTCGCTGGCGAACATGGACTTCCACGAGTTCGCCGGTGCGGCCGAGGACGGGGTGTTCCGGGGGTTCTGAGGAGCGTCGGGAGGAGTGGACGGTCCCGCCCTCAGACGAGCAGCCCCCACCCCGCCGCCGTCGCCGCCGCGGCGGCCCGGTTGCGGCATCCGGTCTTCGCGAGCACGTGCTCGACGTGCGTCGCGACGGTCCGCGGCCCGATGCCCAGCACCGTCCCGATCTCGCCGTTGCTCAGTCCCTCGGCCACCCGGGCGAGCACCTCCAGCTCCCGCACCGTCAGCCCGGCGGGCGCCGCGACCTCGCGGTGGACGACCACCACACCGGTCTCGGCGCGGTGGAGACCGATGTCGTGCACGGTGCCGCCGTGCACCACCAGGTGGTGGGCCGGTCCGCCGTGCAGGTTCCGGGCGGCCCCGTGCAGCGGTGCCGGCGGCTCCAGGAGACCCACCCGGGCCCGCGAGGTCAGCGCGACGACGCGACCGTCGGGTCGGAGCAGCAGGCCCTCCCGGTCGTCGTCGCCGAGACCCGCGGTGGAGGGCAGCAGCCGCGGCACCGGGTCCAGGGAGGCGGCGAGGTCGGAGCCGAGCAGCGTGAGCAGGGCGACGGCGTCGTCGTCGGGGTGGCGGGTGCCGAGCGTGCTGGCGTTCACCATTCCCACGTAGCGGCCGTCCGCGGCGAACAGGCACTGCGTGATGCCGTCGCGGAACCCGCTCGGGCTGATGACCGTGTCGAAGATCCGTCCACGCCGTCGGGCCACGGGCAGGTCGCGGACCCGGACCGGGACCCGGTCGCGACGGACCGTCACGAACAGCGGGTCGGTGTGCATGGCGTGGTCGAGAAAGCCGGTCAGGGCGGACGGGTAGGTCGAGGCCAGGGCACGGTGGCGGCCCAGCACCGGGTCCCACACCGACAGCGCGGCGCAGTCCGACGACACCACCGTCGCCAGCCCCTCGAGCACGAACGCGGCCGAGCCCGGGGTCCGGCCACCGTTGCGGCGGAGGAAGGCGCCCAGCTCGCGTGCCGTGGCCAGCGCGGTCATGCCCCAGCACGCTAACGGGCACGCGGGATCCGTCAATCGACCGATTCCCGCAGCCGGTCGCCCGCCTACGGTTCGCCCACCCCACGGCAGGAGGAACCATGGAACCCCGCGAGTACGCCGACCTCGACGCCACCGCCCTCGCAGCGCTGATCCGCGACGGCGAGGTGACCGCCGAGGAGGTCGCACGGACCGCGACCGAGGCACTCGCCGCGGTCCAGCCCGCGGTGAACGGGCTCGTCGAGGGGCCGTTCGACAGCCCGCTCGACCACGCCGCGGACGGGCCGTTTGCCGGCGTCCCCTTCGGCCTGAAGGACCTGATCGCGCACGCGGCCGGCGTCCCGACCCGGTCCGGCACCCGGTTGCTCGGCGACGGTGTCCCGATGCCGACCGACACCCACCTCATGGCGCGCTTCCGCCGCGCCGGGTTCGCCACGCTCGGGCTCACCGCGACCCCGGAGCTCGGCTTCAACGCCAACACCGAGGCCGTCGCCACCGGCTCGGTCCGCAACCCGTGGGACCTGTCCCGCAGCCCCGGCGGGTCGAGCGGCGGTTCGGCGGCACTCGTCGCCGCCCGCGCCCTGCCGGTCGCGCACGCCAACGACGGTGGTGGCTCGATCCGGATCCCCGCCGCCGCGTGCGGACTGGTCGGGCTCAAGCCCAGCCAGGGCCGCACGTCACCCGGCCCGGACTACGCCGACCCGCTCCTCGGAATGGGGGTCGAGTTCGTCCTGACCCGGACCGTGCGCGACTGCGCCGCCGTGCTCGACGCCGTCCACGGCCACGAGCCGGGCGACCGTTACGCGTTGCCCGACCCCGTCCGCCCCTACGCCGACGAGGTCCGCGCCGGCAGCCGCCCGCTGCGGATCGCGCTGCACACCGCGCCCTTCTCCGGCGACGGGCCGGTGGACGCGAGCTGCGTCGAGGCGACCGAGGCCGCCGGCCGGGTGCTGGAGGAGCTGGGCCACCACGTCGAACGGGCGGCGCCGCAGCTCGACGGTGCGGTGTTCGACGACGCCAACTTCATCGCCTGGACCGCGTTCCTCGCCGACGGCGTCGACGGTCTCGCCGAGGCGCTCGGCCTCACGCCCGGCCCGGAGCACCTGGAGGCCACGACGCTCGCCTGCGTCGAGCACGGCCGCACGCTGCGCGCCGCGGACCTCTTCGCCGCCGACCGGGTCTTCAACGCCACCCGCCGGACCGTCGCCGAGTTCCACCGCACCTACGACCTGATCCTGACGCCGACCATGAACGTCCCCAACACCGCGGCCGGGTACCTCGACGCCGACGACGCGTCCCTCGGTGCCCGCGGCTGGTACGACCGGATCTTCAGCACCGCCGGGTTCACCGCCCTGTCGAACATGACGGGGAACCCGGCGATCTCGCTGCCGCTGGGGACCTCGGCGGAGGGCTGGCCGGTCGGCGTCCAGCTCGTCGCGCCCTACACGGGCGAGGCGACGCTGCTCGCGCTGGCCGCCGACCTGGAGCGGGCGCTGCCCTGGGCGGACCGCCGCCCCGGGACCGTCGTCGGCTGACCGGGGCGGGTCAGGTCGGCCGGTCGAGTCCCGCGGCGCGGAGTTCGAGCGCCACGAACCCGTCGATCATCGCGCGGTAGACCGCCTCGGCGATGTCGGGCGCCAGGCCGGAACGGGCGGCGTTCGCCCGGGCCCGCTCGATCACCCGGGCCTGGCGGTCGACGGCCCGCACGGCCCGCTCGTCGGACTTGTGCGCGGCCGCGGCGGTGACCAGGGCCTGGCGCTCGGCCAGCAGGCGGACGATGTCGGCGTCGAGCCGGTCGATGTCGGCGCGGATCTGTTCCAGGGACACGACCGGATCGTCGCACCACGGTGCCCCGCCCCCGTCCGGACCACCGCCGGCGCCCGCCCACGACCACCTCGGCAGGATCGCCTCCGACACCCCCGCGTCCCTCGCCGCGGGAAGGAACCGGAGGAGGCCCGATGACCGACCCGCTCGTCCTGGACGGCGGCTCCCTGACCTGCGACGACGTCCTCCGCGTGGCCCGCGGCGACCGAGCGGTCGTGGTCGCGCCCGCCGCGGCGGAGATCGTCCGGGCGTCGCACGACACGGCGCTGTCGGCGAGCTCGACCCGGCCGGTGTACGGGCGGACCACGGGCGTCGGTGCCAACCGCGACACGGTCGTCGGCGGCGACGACGCCCGTGCGCACGACCTGCGGCTGCTGCTCAGCCACGCGGCCGGGGTGGGGGAGCCGCTGGACGCCGACGTCGTCCGGGCGGCGATGCTGGTCCGGCTCAACCAGCTCGCCGCCGGCGGCAGCGGGATCCACCCGCGTCTCGTCACGGCGCTGGAGACGGCGCTGCGGACCGGTGCGCTGCCCGTCGTCCACGACGGAGGCACGATCGGCACCGGGGACCTGTCCCCGCTCGCCGAGATCGCGCTCGCCCTGACCGGCCACGTCCCGTGGGCCGACGGCGCCGTCGAGCCGGTCGGGCTCGCCCCGGGCGACGCGCTGGCGTTCATGTCCTCCAGCGCGGTGACGCTGGCCCGGGCGGTGCTCGCCGTCGACGAGCTGGGCCGGCTGCTCGACGCCGCGCACCCGGTGGCGGCCCTGTCCTACTGCGCGCTCGCCGGGTCGCCGGAGGCGTTCGCCGAGGCGGTGCACGCCCGCCGTCCGCACCCCGGGTCGGTGCGTGCGGCCGCGCGGATGCGGGAGCTGCTGTGGCACGAGGGCGACCTGAGCCCCGGCCGGCGGATCCAGGACCCGTTCGGTCTGCGGGCGTTCCCCCAGGTCCACGGCCCGGCGCTGGACAGCGTCGACCAGCTCCGCCGGATCCTGGAGATCGAGGTCAACGCCGCCGCGGAGAACCCGCTGGTCGACGTCGCCACCGGCGCGGTGTTCCACCACGGCCAGTTCTCCACCGCCTACCCGGCGCTGGCGCTGGACCAGCTGCGGGCCGCGGTGCACCACGTCGCCGAGCTGTCCGCGGCGCGCCTCGGTGACCTCGTCGAACCCGACTTCACCGGGCTGCCCGCCTTCCTGGCCGGGGGCCCGCACGGCAGCTCGGGTCTGATGATCCTGGAGTACGTCGCGCACGACGCGCTGGGCAGACTGCGGCACTCCGCGGGCCCGGTGACCATGGGGACCTCGGTGATCTCCCGCGGCGTGGAGGACCACGCGAGCTTCGCCCCGCACGCCGCCCGCAGCGCGGCGTCGGCGGCGGCCAGCTTCCGTGTGCTGCTGGCCTGCGAGCTCGTCGCCGCGGTCCGCGCGCTGCGTCTCGCCGACACCGCACCGCACGGGCGGCTGCTCGCCTCGATCTTCCACGACGTCGACGCCGAGCTCCCCGACGAGCGGGCCGACCACCGCGTGGGGCACGAGGTCGCGCTCGCCGGGACGCTGCTGGACCGGCTCGTGGGCCGGCGCTGACGCCGGTGCCGCTCCCGCGTGTCGGACCGGCCGCGCCGGGGGCGGGCGGGCGCCCTCGGTAGGCTCGCGGTCATGTCCGGAGCGACCGTGAACGACCCCCTCGCCGAGCTCATCGCGTGCCGGGACTGCGGCCAGGACTGCCTCCTGCAGGTCGCGGACCTCTGCGCAGACTGCATCGCCCGGATCGGGACCGCCGCCGACGACGCCGACTACCGCGCCTGGCGCACGGAGAACGAGCGCCGCGTGGTCACCGGGGAGCTGACCGGCGCGATCTGACCGGCCGGTCAGCGGGCGGCGCTCACCCCCTGGCCGGGTGTCGCGGTCACCGGCGCCGCCGGGTTCCCGGCCCAGACCCCGCCCGCGCCGACGCGCTCGCCCTTCATGAGGAACGAGTCCGGGGCCAGCACGGCACCGTCGCCGACGACCGTGTCGTAGTGGACGAACACCCCGGCGCCGAGCACACAGCCGTCGCCGATCCGGATGTGGTCGGCCTTGAAGACGCCGTCCTCCATCGAGTGCGCCTGCAGGATCACCCCGGCGCCGAGCACGGTGTCGTCGCCGATCGCGACCAGGGTCTTCTCGCTGATCGCGGCGCCGTCGTCGAACACGCGGCGGCCGACCCGGACCCCGAGCAGCCGCCAGACCAGCGGCTTGAGCGGGGTGCCGTTGAGCAGCGACGGCTGGATGCTCAGCTTCCAGAAGCGCTCGTGCCACCAGAAGTAGCGGTCGTAGATCGAGCAGTACTGCGGCCGCAGCCGCCGGAACCCGGTCACCGCCCGTTCGACGAGCACGGTGAGGGCCAGGTCGGCGAGCCCGCCGGCCAGGACACCACCGACGATCGCGAGCGGGCCCGCGGTCGCCAGGAGGCCCGCCGCCACCAGCCCGACGGTCAGCAGCACGTGCAGCCGTACCCAGGTGACCAGCAGGAACAGCGCCATCGTGGCGAGGTTGTGCCGGTCCTTCGCGGCGAGCCTGCGGCGCAGCCGCGCCCCGGTGACGGCGAGGCGCGGGTCCTCGGGACGGGCCCGGGGGATCTCGAACGCGGGGGACCCGAGCAGGCCGACGTCGCGTCGCGGCGGTCCGTCGGTGGGGATCATCGTCTTGGTGCCGACCAGGCAGCCGTCGCCGATCCGGTCGCCCGCCGGGACGGTCAGGACGTTGCCGAGGAAGCAGTCCGCGCCGAGGGTGACCGGCACGGTCCGGAACGAGGTGCTGGTGAACTCGGCGGTCCGCAGGAACACCCCGTCGGAGAGCATCGTGTTCGGGCCGATCGCGACCAGGTTCGGCACCTCGTGGGCGATGTCGGCGCCGACGTTCGACCCGGTCTGGCCGCCACGGGCGATCCGGTAGCCGATCCGGCGCAGGTAGCCGACGATGAACGAGCTGTCCCCGAACAGCTGCACGAACAGCGGCACGTTGCTCAGCCGCGCGACCGTGCGGTGGCACCAGTACGCGGCGCCGTAGAGCCGGTGCACCCGGCCGGGACGCAGCAGCGGCCACAGCAGCCGCGGCACCAGGGTGACCACCAGCAGCCCGGTGACCAGCGCGGCGGCAGCCACGCCCAGCGACAGCCCGAGTCCGAGTGGGGACACCGCCAGGGCGAGCAGCTCGCCGGGGCCGCGCCCGTCGACCAGGGCGGTGACCCGCGGCCCGTCGCCCAGCACGGCGACGGCCAGGGTCACCACGGCGGGTCCGACCAGGAACAGGTTGAGCAGCTGGACGGTCGCGAACAGCGCCCGGCGGGCGGTCGAGCAGCGGGCCGGCTCCGGGCCGCGGAAGTCCGACGTCGTCGCGACGGCCGGTGAGCCGTGCGCCCGGGTCCCGTCGGGGATCCGGGCACCCCGCGGCAGCGACGACGCGTGCCCCAGCTGGGCGTCGTCGCCGACGACGGTGTCGATGTCGAGGACCGTCGCGTCGGACACGACCGCGCCGCGGCCGATCGTCACCGGCCCGGTGACGATCCGGCCGCGCTCCACCCGGTAGCCGGTGAACGAGCTGCGCGACCGGACGACCGCGCCGTCGCCGATGGAGAGCAGGTCGGTGCAGACCGGGACGGTCCGGGAGAACACGACGGCCCCGCGCCCCACCCGGGCGCCGAGCGCGCGCAGGTGCAGCAGGTAGAGCGGGGACCCGGCGAACAGCACCATCGGGCTGGTCCGCACCAGCGTGGCGACGACCCAGAACCGCAGGTGCGCCGCGCTCCACAGCGGGATCTCCCCGGCCCGCCAGCGGCCGACCAGCAGCCACTTCGCCAGCACCGGCACGACCGCGAGCAGCAGGAACGTCGCGACGAGCGCGGTGCCGGACCGCTCGAACAGGTCGAGCAGGCCGGTCGCGAGGTCCATCCACTCGATGTCGGCCCAGGCGACCACGGCGCCCGCGGCGAGGCCGAGCAGCAGCAGGACCAGCTGCACGGTCCCGCACACCAGGTGCCGTGCCCGGCCCACCGGCGGCGGCGCGGCGGGGGCGACGACGGCCGTCGTCGCGGCGACGGTGCCGGGCCCGGACCCGTCGAGCAGCGTGGCGAGCGAGCGCACCGTCGGGTGCTGGTAGAGCACCCGCATCCCGACCGGGCAGGACGGCCCGCGCCGGTCGCGGACCAGCGCCGCGAACTGGGCGAGCGCGAGGGAGTCGGCGCGCAGATCGTCGACCAGGTGGCTCTCGACGGACACCTCGGTGAGCCCGAGGGACTCCCCGAGCAGCGCCGCGAGCTCGGCCTCGGTCGGCGTCGCCGGTGCGACGACCGGCGCCGACGACGCCGTGCCCCGGCCGCTCGGCGCGGGCAGCGCCTTCCGGTCGACCTTGCCGCTGGTCGTGGTGGGCAGGGCGGGCAGGTGTTCGTAGAAGGCGGGGACCATGTGCGCGGGCAGCCGCGACCGCAGCCCGGCGGCCACCTCGTGGTCGTCGATGCGCAGGCCGGGGCCGGTGCAGTAGTAGGCGACCAGCTCGGGCACCGAGGGCCGCACCTCGTGCACGGTCACCGCGGCGGCGGCGATGCCGGGCAGGTCGGCGAGCACCGACTCGATCTCGGAGAGCTCGACGCGGAACCCGCGGATCTTGACCTGGCCGTCGGCTCGGCCGACGAAGCTCAGGCCCTCGGGGTCGGCCCGCACGAGGTCGCCGCTGCGGTAGGCCCGCTGCGGGCCGAGCGCGGGGACGGGGGAGAACCTGTCGCGGTCCTTGTCGCGGTCCAGGTAGCGGGCGGTGCCGACGCCGGCGATCAGCAGCTCGCCGACCTCACCGGACCCGACCGGCACGCCCGTCGCCGGGTCGACGACCGCGAGCTGCCACCCCGCGAGCGGCAGCCCGATGCGGACGGGTCCGTCCTCGGTCAGCCGGGCGGCGCAGGACACGACGGTGGCCTCGGTGGGGCCGTAGGTGTTCCAGACCTCCGGGCAGGCCCGGGCCAGCCGGTGCGCCAGCGGCTCGGGGCAGGCCTCCCCGCCGAGGATCAGCAGCCGGATCGCGCGGAGCTGCTCGGCGGTCCACAGCGCCGCCAGCGTCGGCACGGTCGAGACGACGGTGATCCCCAGCTCGACCAGCCGGTCCCCGAACTCGGCGCCGGAGCGCACGAGCGCGCGCGGCGCCGGGACCAGGCAGGCACCGTGCCGCCAGGCCAGCCACATCTCCTCGCAGGAGGCGTCGAAGGCGACCGACAGCCCGGCGAGGACCCGGTCGCCCGGGCCGAGCGGACGGCCCCGGGCGAACAGGCGCGCCTCGGCGTCGACGAACGCGGCGGCGCTGCGGTGGCTGACCGCGACGCCCTTGGGCGCGCCGGTGGAGCCGGAGGTGAAGATGACCCAGGCGTCGTCGCGGACGTCCGGGCCGCGCGAGGGGATGCGGCGCGCGTGCACCGGCCCGGGCACGATCCGCCCGCCGGCCTCGACCACGGCGCACACCGCGGCCTCGGTGAACACGGTGCGGGCGCGCTCGTGCGGGTCGTCGGCGTCGACCGGGACGTAGGCGGCGCCGCGGCGCAGGACCGCGAGGATCGCCACGTACAGGTCCGGGGTGCCCGACGGCACCCGGATCCCGACCCGGTCGCCGCGGCCGACCCCGCAGGCGGCGAGCCGGGCAGCGGTCCGCTCGACCGCCGCCCGCAGCCCGGCGTAGTCGAGCCGGACCCCGCCGGTGTCCAGGGCCGGGGTGTGCGGGTGGTCGGCGACGGTGCGGGTGAAGACGTCCCACAGCGTGCGGGGCGGGGCCGGCGGGGCGCCGGTCAGGACGCTCCCGTGGACCGCGTGCCGCCCCGGCGCCGCGGGTGTACGGACGGTGACCCCGCCGAACGGGTCCCGCGGCGGGGAGCCCGGACGCAGGGGAATCGTGCCGGGACCGAACTGCGACACCGAGGCCCTCCAGAAACGTCGTCGAACGGCCGGAGACTAACCGGTGGAATGAACACCCCCGACCCGGGTGTGTCCTTTCCCGCTCGACGACGTGTGGAGGGTCATGCATTCTTCAACCGATGTCCACCGGACCGGAAGGCCCGGCGTTTTACCTGTTCGTTGCCGGTCCTTGGGGGAGTTCCGGACCGCTGCGGCCGCTGTGCCGCAGCGGTTCACGGCACCATTCCTGCGGTTCTCCGTTCGCCGGTCGACGAACGCGTCGTCCCGTACGGTGAACGTGGGTACCGTTCGGCGCGACCGGGAACGGTGTCGCCCCGTTCCGGTAAAGGAATGGTCAGGAATCGGCCGGAATGCGCGTGGTCACCGGTCGTAGTCGATGGTCACCTCGTCGGTGGTGGGCCGGGACTGGCAGGTGAGGATCGCGCCGCAGGCCACCTCGTCGTCGGTGAGGGCGTAGTTCTGCTGCATGTGCACCGTGCCGGTGACGACCTGCGCGCGGCAGGTGCCGCAGATGCCGCCGGCGCACAGGTACGGGGCATCGACCCCGGCCTCGAGCGCGGTCTCCAGCAGCGACGCGGTGCCCCGGCTCCGGGTGACGGTCTCCTGTCCGCCGCGGCGCACGGTGACCACCGCCGGACGGGTCGGCACGTCGTCGGTGTCGTCGCCGGTGGGGGCGACGAAGAACTCCCGGTGGACCCGGTCCGGGGTGACGCCGTGGGCGTCGAGGACGCCGACGAGCTCGTCGAGCATCGGCGGCGGCCCGCAGAGGAACCAGTCCGCGTCGTCCACCGGCAGCGTGGTGAGGTGCTCGGTGAACCGGTCCGCGCCGAGGCGGCCCGGGACGACGGTGCGCGTCGTGCCGTCCGGTGCGGACCCGTCGGCGCCGGACCGCGAGTGGTGGTGCACGACGGTGAGCCGGCCCCCGGAGCTGCGGACGAGTTCGTCGAGCTCGGCGGCGAACATCGTGTGCTCGGTGTCGCGGTTGGCGTAGAGCAGCACGGCGCGGCGGTCGGGGTCCTCGTCGAGGGCGGCGGTGAGGATCGTGATGACCGGGGTGATGCCGCTGCCCGCGGCGACCGCGGCGACGGTGCGGCCCCCGCGGGGGCCGGCGGGCAGGACGAACTGCCCCGAGGGCGGCGTGACCTCGAGGGTGTCGCCGACGGCGAGCGCGGAGCCCACCCACGTCGAGAACCGTCCGCCGTCGACGCGGCGCACGGCGATGCGCAGCGCCGACCCGTCGGTGGAGCAGATCGAGTAGCTGCGCCGCACGAGCTCGCCGTCGATCCGCGCGCCCACGGTGACGTGGCGGCCGGGGCGGTGGGCGAACACGTCGCGCAGCTCGCCGGGCACCTCCAGGGTGACCGCGACCGCGTCCGGGGTGAGCCGGTCCACCGCGGTCACGCGCAGCGGGTGCGGGCGGGTCGGGAGGTCGGCGTCGCGGTCGGTGTGGGAGGTCAGCCGTCGCCACGCCCGGTACTCGGCGGGGGACAGGTCCGAGCCGAGGACCGTCGTGATCGGGACCGGGCGGTCGAGCCAGTCCGACATCGCCCGGCGCCACACGTCCTGGTAGCGGTAGAACGGGACGGTCGGGTGGATGTGGTGGACCAGGTGGTAGTTCTGGCCGAGCATCAGCGGGGTGACCAGGCGCTCCCAGCCGACCCGCATGCGGGTCGCGGCGAACCGGTCGGACTGCGCGGTCTCGCCGAGGCCGTGGTGGGGCAGCCAGTCGAACCACCAGGCGAGCAGCGCGATGCCCAGCCGCTGCGGGATCAGGTAGATCATCAGCAGCTCCCAGCCGTGGCCGGTCACCGCCGTCGCGACGAACGCGGAGACCACGACGAGGAACACCACGGCCTGCTCGACGACCTCGGCCCGCGGCCTGCTCGGGATCCGGGGCAGGTAGAAGCGCACGTACCAGAGGTCGATGGTCATCCAGCGCAGCGGCCAGCTCCACGCCGGGCCCGACTCGGTCCACGCGTCGGGGTCGCGGGAGGTGTCCTCGTTGGTGTTGCGGTGGTGCTCGATGTGCAGGTAGCGCAGCATCGGGAACGCGGCCCAGGCCACCACGAACAGCATCGACAGCCGGCCGAGCACCTCGTTGACCCACCGCAGGCGTCCGCCCGCGAGGTGGACGGTCTCGTGCAGCACCGTGAACATCGCGAACGTGACCAGGGCGTGCACCGGCACCGTGACCAGGTAGCGCCACGGGTCGGTCCCGGTCAGGACCAGGGCGGTCGCCCCCACCCAGGCCGCGAGCGAGCCCAGGAACAACGCCAGGGTCGGCAGTGCGACGACGGGGAGCGTGATTCCCGGGGTGGGTACGGGCCGCCCGGGGTCCGCGGGCCGGTCGCCGCCGGCTCCCTCGCGTGTGGTTCCCGCCGCCGTGCTCATGGCTGCCTCCTGATCGGACGGAGCGCGGTCGTCGTCGACCGCCCGCAGGAATAGTTGACAATCATGGGTAATCTGTCAACAGATCAGTCACTGGTGGGCGCTCTGTACAGTGCAGGCGTGGCGGGCTCGGGTGCGTTCCGGCGGGAGAGACGGGAGGTCCTCCGCACGCGGCTCCTCGACGCCGCGCGGGACATCACGACGGAGTCGGGGTGGTCGTCGCTGACGATGAGCGCCGTCGCCGGGCGTGCGGGGATCAGCCGCCAGCACCTCTACAACGAGATCGGCACCAAGGCGGAGCTGGGCAGCGCACTGGTCGGCCGCGAGACCGACGGGTTCGTCGCGGTGATGTGCGAGCAGATGCGTGCCCACCCCGCGGACGCCGTCGCCGGCGTGGTGGCCGCGGTCCGCGACGTGCTGGAGTACGGGGCGCGCAACGCGCTCCTGACGTCGATCCTCACCGTCGACGAGGGCGCGGGGGAGAGCCTCCTCCCGCTGGTGACGGCCCGGCCCGACGTGGTGCGCGACCGGGCGGCGACGGCGCTGCTGCGCGAGATCTCCGCGCTCCACCCGGCCCTGGCCGGAGCCGCGGACCTGCCCCGGCTCGTCGACGGGGTGGTGCGGCTGGTGGTCAGCCACGCCACGTCACCGGGGGAGTCCACCGAGCCGGCGGTCGCGCAGGCCGGGTGGCTGCTCCGCGGCTTCCTCGACGGTGCCGCCGGGCCGGGCGGGGCCGGGGTCAGCCCCGGCTGAGGACGTCGAACCCGGTCGTGACGACGCCGTCGCCGACGCAGCGCTGGATGTGCGGCCGCGCGACGCCGATCGCGGCGACCCCGGGCACCGAGCCGCCCGCACCGAGCAGTGCCCGCCCGGCGGCCCGCAGGACCGCCGCCCCCCGGCACCGGTGCCCGTCGCGGGACGGGACCACCGACAGGCACACCCGCTGGCACACCGTGCCGTCGGCCGCGGCGCGCGGCGGCGACCAGGTCAGGGCCAGCACGTCCTCGGTCGCGCGGGTGGGCACGGCGTACGACCCGCCGATCCCCGGCAGCGCGACGACGGTCGCGAAGGTGACACCGAGCCGGGTGAGGGCCGGGTCGCCGGCGAGCAGCAGCAGGGTCTGGTCGCGGGCGAACTCGGCGGGTCCGACGAGCTGCAGATCCGGCTGGATCATCGGGCCTCCGGGGACGGTCGTCGCTGTGTCCCCGACGCTAGGTCGCCCCACCTCAGCCCGCGGACAGCCCTGGGAAAGCCGACGGTAAAAACCGGCTGGGCTCAGCCGAGCAGGTGCTCGCCGAACCAGTCCCGGGCCGGGTGCCCGGAGGCGGTGAAGCCGTCGACGTAGGCGTCGAAGTGGCCGCCGGGGAGGATCTCCAGGCGCTTGGGCTCACGGGCCCGCTCGTAGGCGTCGATCGCCAGGCGGGTCGGGGTGAGGACGTCGTTGCGGGCCGGGAGCAGCAGCAGCGGGGTCGGGCTGATCTGCGCGATGTAGTCGACCGGGTTGTACTCGGCGAGCATCTCGACGCTGCGCAGCGTCACCTCGTTGCGCCAGTTCGGGGCGCGCAGCTCGTGGGTCCGGGTGAACCAGGTCCACGAGTCCGGGGTGGGCAGCGCCGACGGGGCCAGCGGGTCCTCGGCGACGACCGGCACCATCGCCGGGTCCTTGCCGTGGAAGCGGTCGAGGCGGTCGGCGTCGAACTGGGCGCGGAACCCGTCGAGGAAGTCCGCGCGGACCAGCGCCCGCAGGTTGTCGTAGCCGCTGACCAGCGGCACCTGGGCGACGACGGCCTTCACCCTGCGGTCGATCGCGGCGACGACGAGCACGTGCCCGCCCGAGTAGCTCGACCCCCACACCCCGATCCGGTCGGCGTCGGTCTCCGGCAGGGTGGTGGCGTAGGTGATGGCGTGCCGGTAGTCGCGGACCTGCGCCCACGGGTCGATCTCCTGGCGGGGCGTGCCGTCGCTGTCGCCGAAGTTGCGGTTGTCGTAGACCAGCGCGTTGAGGCCCGCCGCGGCGAACAGCTCGGCGTAGCGGTCGAGGTACATCTCCTTGACCGCGGAGTAGCCGTGGGCCATGACGACCGTCGGCGCCGGACCGCCCGCGCCCTCGGCCTCCTGGAACCAGCCGCGCAGCGTCACGCCCTCGGCGTCGAACTCCACATCACGACGGGCCATGGTGCCCTCCTCGGGGTCGGTGCGGCCCCGGGGCCGCGGTGGCCCCAGTCTCGTCGCCGGCGTCGCCGGGGCCTTGAACCGTCGCGACAGGTCCTTGGACCTGCGTGTCACGGGCCCGCTCGCGCCAGGCGCTGGGGGAGGTGCCGTAGGCGGCCTTGAACGAGCGGCTGAAGTGGCTGGTGTCGGAGAAGCCCCAGCGGTGCGCGATCGCCGAGACCGGCCGGTCGGTGTCGGCGAGCTCGGTCCGGGCCCGGGCCAGCCGCCGCACCCGGACCACCTCGCCCACGGAGCGGCCGTCGGCGCTGTAGACCCGGTGGACGGTGCGGACCGACACCCCGTGCGCCGCCGCGATCTCCTGCGGCGAGACCCCGGCGGTCAGGTGGCGGTCGATCCAGCGGTCCATCCGGGCCCGCAGCGCCGGACGGACCGCGTCGGTCCCGGGGAGCCCGGTGTCCGACCGCAGCGCGCCCGCGACCAGCTCCAGCGTCGCGTTCCGCGCGGCCCGGACCGCGCCGCGGTCCAGCTCGGCCACGGTGTCGGCGAGTGTGCCCAGGTAGGAGACCAGCAGCCGCGTCGCGGGCCGGGACCCGTCGAGCACGGCCGCGCCCCGGGACAGCGAGCGGCCGCCGACCTCCTCCAGCGCGGCGCGCGGGATCACCAGGCTGCGTTTCACGAGCCGCTCCCACACGGTGAACGTCGCGGGACGGGTGCTGTCCCAGGTGACGGCGTCCCCCGGCCGCAGGCAGCGCTCCGTCGCGTCCTGGCCGACCGTCTCGCGCCCGGCGAGGGTCATCAGCACGACGACGAACTCGCCGTCGGTCCCGGCGATCTGCCGCCGGGAGCGGCGGCCCGAGCAGGGGCTGCAGGTGCAGTCGACCAGCGCGAGGTCGTCGATCCAGGCCCGGCGGGCGGTCGCCCGGAACCCCCGCGCCGGCGGCGCGACCGACCAGGGCAGGTGCGTCGCGGACAGCATCCGCTCCCAGGCCCCGGTGGTGTCCGGGTCCGCCGGGGAGGTCGAGAACAGCTCGTGGTCCTGCGGCACCGGCCCGCCCCCGTCCGATCGCGTCCTCGCGTCGAGCGGGGTCAGCGTAGGACCGCCGGGGCGTCCGTCACCAGGTCCGGACGCCCCGGCGGGGGCTCAGGCGTGGATGTCCGACGGGTGCGTGGCCAGCGGGGTCACCTGCATCGTCATGTACGGGAACAGCGGCAGGCCCCAGAGGATCTCGTGGAGCTGCTCGTTGTCGCGCACCTCGAAGATCGACAGGTTGGCGTACTCGCCGACGCAGCGCCAGATGCTCACCCACTCACCCGAGCGCTGCCACTGCTGCGACCAGGCCTTCTCCCGCGCCAGCAGGTCGGCCCGGGCGTCGGCGTCCATGTCGGCGGGGAGGTCGACCTCCATCCGGACGGCGAACCGGGCCATCAGGCGGGGTCCAGGGCGAAGTCGTAGGTGACCTCGTTGCCGGTGCCGTCGGCGGCCGGGCCGGGGCGCAGGATCAGCTCCGGCTTGACGGCCTGGGCGACGTCGTCGGTGACGTAGTCGCCGCCGTCGAAGTACAGCTGGGTGGTGACGAGCTGCTTGCCGGGCGCGGACACCTTGAGGTGCAGGTGCGCGGGCCGCCACGGGTGCCAGCCCGCCGCGTCGACGAACGCGCCGGTCGAGCCGTCGGTCGGGATCTGGTACGGCGCGGGCTGCATGGTGTGGAACGCGAAGTGCCCGTCGGCGCCGGTGTGGATGACCGCGCGCAGGTTCCACTCGGGGATGCCGGGGGCGAACTGGGAGTAGTAGCCCTCGTCGTCGGCGTGCCAGAGGTCGACCGTCGCGCCGGCGACCGGGGCGCCGTCGAGGTCGGTGACGGTGCCCTGGAACAGCAGCGGGGTGCCCTTCTCCCCGGCCCGCATCGGCATGGTGGCCTCGGACTCGAACTCGGGGGCGCCGGGCACGTAGTAGGGGCCCTCGATGGTGCCGACGGCGCCGCGGCGGTCGGCGTTGGCGACCTCCTCCACGACGTGCTCGACGAACACGTCGAGGAACAGCGGCCACTCGCCGTCGGCGCCGACCTGGATCAGCCACGCCTTGAGCGCGTCGTACTCGGCGTAGGTCACCTGGTGCTTGCGGATGACCTCGTGCAGGGCGTGCAGGGTGTCGGTGGCGATGGCGGACACCCGGGCCGGGTCGGCGGCGGCGCCGCTGCGCTCCTTCTTCGCGAAGGTGGCGGTGGCGTTCGCGCCGGAGCCGGCGGCGGTGGCGGTCTCGGACATGTCCTACTCCTGGTGGTGGGTCGGTGCTCAGGTGTCGGTGCGGTAGTGGGCGAGCTTGTCCGGGTCGATCTCGATCCCGAGGCCGGGCCCGGAGGGGACGCGCAGCTCGCCGCCGCTGATCCGCAGCGGCTCGGTGAGCAGGTCGTCGCTCATGTCGAGGTAGTTCGACAGCTCCCCGGCGCGGGCGCTGGTGTGGCGGTGCGCCGCGCCGAAGGCGACCGTGCAGGCGGTGCCGAGCTGACCGTCGATCTGGTTGCCCATGACCACCTCGGTGCCGAGTCCCTCGCACAGGTGCAGCACCCGCTGCGAGCCGGTGAACCCGGTCCGCGCCGTCTTGATGCTGATCATGGTGGCGGCGCCGTCGAGCAGCTCGCGGGTCACCTCGCCGGGGCGGGTGGCGGACTCGTCGGCGACGGTCGGGACGGTGGTGCGGGCGGTGAGCCAGCGTCGTCCGAGCACCTGGTCGGCGGGCATGAGCTCCTCGGACAGGGTCAGGCCGAGGTCGGCCATCTCGTCCAGGGCCCGCGCGGCCTCCGACGCGGTCCAGCCGCGGTTGCCGTCGACGTAGAGCTCCACGTCGGGGCCCAGCGCCTCGCGCAGCGCCCGGCAGGCGCCGGTGTCCAGCGCGACGGGGCGGCGGCCGACCTTGACCTTGAAGGTGGTGACGCCGTGCTCGTCGCGCATCCGCCGCGCCTCGGCGACCATCACGTCGTCGGGGGCGAAGCCGACCATGTGCGAGACCCGCATCCGGTCGGTGTACCCGCCGAGCAGCTCGGAGACGCCGACGCCGAGCCGGCGCCCGATGACGTCCCAGACGGCCATGTCGATCGCGGCCTTCGCGGTGGGGTTGCCGATCGTGCGGTCCAGGACGGCGTGGATCCGCTCCCGCTCGAACACGCTCAGGCCCACGATCTCCGGGGCGAACACGGTGTCGACCACCGCGCGGATGGAGGCCTGGGTCTCGCCGTAGGTGTAGGGGCGGGGCGGGGCCTCGGCGACGCCGACGACGCCGTCCTCGGCGTGCACCCGCACCAGCACGTGGTCGGCGGTGTGCACCTCGCCGGAGGCGAACCGCAGCGGTTTGCGGTAGGGCACGGCGAACGGGATCGCCTCGACGGCCACGATCTTCACTGCGGTCCTCCGGGGACGGTGGCGGGGCGGGGGTCCAGCTCGTGGGCGCGCTCGGCGAGCACGTCGAGCAGCCGGACGAGGGCGGGGGAGTCGTCGTCGGTGCGCCAGGCCAGGGCCAGGTCGACGCGCAGCTCGCGGTCCAGGTCGGCGTAGACGACGCCCTCGGTGCCCAGGGCGCGCACCGACTCGGGCAGCAACGCGACCCCGGCACCGGCGGCGACGTGGGTGAGCAGGATGGGGGTGTCGCGGGCCTCGGTGCGGCGCCGCGGGAGGAACCCGGAGTCCAGGCAGCCCTGGGTGGCGACCGAGTCGACCACCGACCCGGGGGCGCCGTAGGCGACGAAGTCGTCGCCGCGCAGCTCGGCCAGCGCGACCGTCCCGGCCCCGGCGAGCCGGTGCGTGGCCGGCAGCGCCGCGATCAGCCGTTCCTGCGCGATCGGGCGGACCGACATCTCCGGGCGCACCACCGGCGGGCGCAGTACGGCGAGGTCGATGCGGCGCTCGTCGAGCGCGTCCTCCTGGGCCGCGGTGAGTAGCCCGGGCAGGAACCGCAGCGCCACACCGGGCATCCGGCGGGCGGCGACCCGGGCCAGCCGCGGCAGCAGCCGGTAGGCGGCGAGGTCGGTGGCACCGACGGTCACCACGCCCTCGGTGCCCGCGGCGACCTGCTCGACGCGGCGCCGGGCGTCCTCGACGCCGGCCAGGATCCGCCGCGCGTCCTCCAGCAGCGACGCCCCCGCCGGGGTCAGGTCGACCCGGCGGGTGGTGCGCTCGAACAGGGTGGCGCCGACCTGGCTCTCCAGCTGGCGGATGGCCTGGGAGAGCGGGGACTGGGCCATGTGCAGCCGCTCGGCGGCGCGGCCGAAGTGCCGCGTCTCCGCGACCGCCACGAAGTAGCGGAGCTGCCGCAGATCCATTCCCGTCACCTCCCTCGCACCCGGCGCGTCACCTGACGGTAGGCGTGCGACTCTGTAGACACAAAGACCGGAAAAGGCCCGATCCAGAGGTGGAGTAGCTGAATCGCGGGTCAGGCCGGTACGGGCCGGGTGTCGGCCCGCGCGTCGACGCCGTGGATCCAGGTGAGCCACGGGTCCAGCCCGGTCAGCCCCGCGTTGCGGGCCTCGGCCGCCGGGCCGTCGGGCAGGTGCAGCAGCCTGCTGGTGACCAGCGAGCTGCGCTGGATCGACCGGGTCCGCGCCCGGCGCAGTCGCTGGTAGCGGTCGAACACCGCGGTGTGGCCGCCGTCGAGCGCACCGGGGGCGGCGAGCAGGTCGGCGAGCACCGCCGCGTCCTCGATGGACTGGTTCGCGCCCTGACCGTGGTGCGGCAGCATCGTGTGCACGGCGTCGCCGAGCAGGACGATGCGGCCGCGGGACCACCGCGTCATCGGGGGCAGCGTGTACAGCGGCCAGCGCGGGGACTGCGGCACCGCCGTCAGCATCTGCACGACGCCCGGGGACCAGCCGTCGAAGGCCCGCGCCAGGGTGCCGGGGTCGGTGTCGGTCGGCCCGGCCTCGCCGGTCCAGGGGTCGGGGCCCTCCAGCACCGCGAAGAAGTTGATCTGCTCGGCGTGGGGGCCGATCGCGTAGTGCAGCACGTGAGCGTCCGGGCCCATCCAGAACTGGATCGCGCCGGGGTCGGGCAGCAGCGGGGCGTCGGCGACGTCGACGATCCCGCGGAAGGCCGACGTCCCGGTGTAGCGGGGGTGGGCCGCGGGGTCGACGACCGAGCGCACCCGGGAGTGCACCCCGTCCGCACCGACGACGACCGAGCCCCGGACGCGCTCCCCGGAGGCGAGCGTGACCGTCCCGTCCGGGTCGACCGCGGTCACCTCGCAGCCGAGCCGCACCATCCCGCCGGGGCAGGCGCCGGCGAGGACCCGCTGGAACTCGGCGCGGTGGATGCCCAGGTAGGGGGCGCCGAAGCGGCGCCGGTAGCTGCCGTCGGAGCCGACCGGGAAGGCGGTCACCCGCTCGTCGTCGCGCCAGCCGCGGTGGATGAGCTCGGTCGGCTGGGCGGACACCTTCTCCAGCTCGCCCAGCAGGCCGAGCTCGTCCAGCGGGCGCAGCCCGTTCGCCGACAGCGCGACGGCCGCGCCGACCTCGCGCAGCTCGGCCGCCCGCTCGAGCACGGTGACCCGGACGCCGCGGGCGTGCAGCGAGAGGGCCAGCGAGAGGCCCCCGATCCCGGCACCGACGATCACCACTGATTCGTCCATGACTCTGATCCTGACACGGATACCGAGGGGGTATTCCTCCACGGATCGTCTCAGTCGGGACCCCTTTCGGCACGACCCGCACGGCCCCTTCTCCGGGACCCGCCGGTCCGCCAGGCTCACCCGCCGGGGGCCGTTGCCCCGTTCCGACCTCGACGAGGAGTGAGCGATGTCCGAGACGTTCGTGCTGGTGACCGGTGCCTGGCACGGGGGCTGGGCCTGGCGCCCGGTCGCCGAGCGGCTGCGTGCGGCGGGACACCGCGTGCTGACCCCCACCCTGCCGGGGCTGCACGACGGTGACGACCCGACCCGCTACCGGCTGTCCGACACCGTGGACGCGGTCGTCGACCTGATCGAGTCGCACGACCTGACCGACGTGACGCTCGTCGGGCACAGCTGGGGCGGCTACGTGATCACCGGTGCCGCGCACCGGGTCTCCTCCCGGCTGCGCAAGCTCGTCTACTGGAGCGCGTTCGTGCCCGCCGCGGGCCGCTCGCTCAACGACGAGGTGCCCCCGCAGTACCGGGAGCTGTTCGAGGGCCAGGCCGCCGCCTCGGGCAACAACTCCGTGGCGCTGCCGTTCGAGGTGTGGCAGGGCGCGTTCATGAACGACGCCGACGAGCCGGTCCAGCGCCTGGTGCACGAGCTCCTGGTGCCGCAGCCGCTGCAGTACTTCACCGAGACCGTGGAGCCGATCGACCCGGCGACGCTCGGGGTGCCGGTGGCCTACGTGCTCTCGACCGAGGACGTCGCGCTGCCGCCCGGCGAGTACGGCTGGGACCGCTTCCCGCAGCGGCTCGGGGTCACCCCGGTCACCGTGCCGGGCAGCCACGAGGGCTGCTTCACCCGCCCCGACGCTCTGGCCGAGGCCCTGCTGAAGGCCTGAGCCGCGCCCCGACCCACCGGAGCGGGCCCCCGGGTGTCCCGGCGGCCCGCTCCCGTGTTCGTGCGGACGGTGCTCAGTCGGTCCGGTCAGCCGGTCGGGGACTCCTGCGTGCCGTCACCGGGCGCCGGGTCCTGGCCGAGCTGGTTCGGCGGGAACCGCAGGGGCGGGAGCTCCTGCAGCGGCGCCTGCGGGGCGTTGCCCACCTCCGGCGGGAGCGGCGTGCCCTGCGCCGGGTTGCCGAGCGGCGCCAGCGGGTCGGCCGGCGCGAACGTCGCCGGCTTCGCCAGGCCACCGGAGTCGCTGCCGTCGAAGGACTCGGTCCGACCGCAGCCGTCGAGCATGACGGTCAGCGGGCCGTCGGTGTGCACGTCGAGGCGGGCGTCGCAGCCGACGCCGGCGCGCTCCGGGTCGACGGTCACGGTGCCGACCCCGGCCGAGCGGATCTCCAGCACGTCCTCGGCGTCGGCGTCGACCGGCGCGTCGAGGTGGCGGAACTCCCGCAGGTACGGGTTGACCGGCGAGAACGTCCCCTCGACCTGACCGACCTCCTGCCCGGCCGCCGGGACCGGCGCGTCGGCGCGGCCCTGCCCCCGGGTGACCACGTCGATCGCGCCCAGCTCGTGCGGGTCGCGGCTCTGGATGCCCGACAGCCAGTAGGCGTGGTCACCGACGAGACCGGCCTCCGGGTCGTCCATCAGCGGGTTGCGCACGTAGGTGACGTGCGGCGGGTCGACCGCGCGCGGCTCGTCGCCCATCCAGCGGGCGGCCAGGTCCCACATGCCGTTCTTGCACATCACCAGGTGCTCGGCGGCGAGGCCGACGTGGCTGACGAACTCGTAGTCGTAGTCCCCGGCGCGGTAGAGGTCGGCGCGCTCGCGGGTGATCGGGTAGGGGATGAAGTCGTCGTTGACCCCCGCCCACTCCATCACCGGCTGGTTGCGGCGGCTGGGCAGCAGCTCGGAGATCTTCGAGCCGGGCTCGTGCTTCGTGACGGTGTCGACCCCGGCGGTCTCGGCGACCTCGTCGGCCACCCCGTTCACCCCCGGCAGCGACGGCGCCACGTTCAGCCCGTCGCAGATGAACGCCCTGCTGAACACGTCGGGGAAGGTCAGCGACAGCTTGTTCGCGGTGTCGGCGCCGGAGGAGAACCCGCCCATCGCGGTGCGCTCGCGGTCGAGGTCGTAGTGGCGACGGGCGTCGGCCAGCGCCTCGAAGACGATCGCGCCGCCCTCGCCGTAGCCCCAGTTGTCGGCGCCGCGGAAGTCGACGTCGATCACCATCGTGGGGTCGCCCGGCCGGTCGGCGAACTGCCGGTAGAGGTCACGGTCGCCGGCGACGTCGTCGCCGGGACGCAGCGCGTAGCCCTGGGTCCAGACCATCGAGGCGTAGCCGTGCGACGGCGCGGGGGCCTCGGGGACGTAGACCGTGTAGCGCTGCATCCGGCCCGGCAGGTCGGGGACGCAGTCGTCGCGGCAGGGGTAGCCGAACGACAGGCTCGGCCGCTGGTCGCCCGAGCCCTCGCCGGAGCCGGTGGCGATGCCGCCCTGCTGCAGGCCGGTGCCCGGCGCCGGTCCGCCCGGGTCCGACGGGAGCCGCCGGCCCTGCGCCTTCTCCGAGTGCGAGGCGAAGACCCGGGTCACGTAGCCGGAGGTGGGGACACCGGACTCGTCGTCGGTGCCGGCGCGGAGCTTCCCGAAGTCGACGTCGGCGAAGAACCCGGAGAGGTCGCCGTCCGCGATCGCGCGCTTCTGGTCGTTGTTCCGGTAGGGCGCCTCGAAGGGCTCGTGGAAGCGGAACGCCGCGTCGAAGAACGCCGACGGCGTCGGGTCGCCGACGACGGCGCCGCCGGGGTGCGTCGCGTCCGCGGTGACCTGCGGGACGAGGTAGGCGTCGGCGTCGCGGTCCCACAGCCCGGCCGCGGCGGCGAGGCGCTGCGTCCCGTCGGCGGGGTCCCACGCGGAGTGCGGCACGCGGATCTCGACCTGGCGCCGCTCGACGTCGACGTGCACCTGCGGTGCGTCCGGCAGGGTCCGCCCGGTGGCCGCGTCGACGATGTCCCCCTCGCTGCCGTGCACCGTCACGAACAGCTGGGCCGGCATGACGGTGTTCGCGCCGTGCGGGGCCTCGCGCGGGGTGTCCGAGCCGCCGAGCGCGAGGGTCAGGCCGAGCAGCCCGGGGTCGGTCATCGTGTTCATCGTGACCCGGAACGCGGTCGCGTCGTCCTGGGGCTTCGCGCGGACCTCGAGGATGTCCGCGGCGTTGCGCCGGTAGGCGGCGTCCTCGGGGTAGGTGTAGTTGCGCAGCAGGGTGTCGTTGGGCCAGCGGTACTGGTTGCCGCCGCCCTCGTCGTCGTAGACGCAGCCCTGGTGCACGTACTCGCCGTGCCGGTAGGCGCTGGTCATGCAGACGCCGATCGGGTCGGCGGACCAGATGCCGGTGTTCTGCAGCTGGGGCGCGTCGACGGCGGGGGCACGCAGCAGGTCGGGACCCGCCGTGTCCGCCCGCCCGTCGGGCGCCGCGAGCGCCGACCCGGCGCCGACCGCCGCACCGGCGAGCAGGCCGGCGACGACGAGCGCCACACCGGCTCGCTTCGTCTTCTTCATCGGGGAGCCTTCCACCGGCGCCGCCCGGTCGCGCCTCACTGCGCGACGGGGTGCGAGCGGCCCCGTTGCCCGCCTCAACTGATCCACCACGACCCCGGTGACGTGCGACGACGACTTATCGTTAGCCCGAATGGACTAGGACCGCCCGGATCTGGATGCGGCCACCATGGTTCTCCTGGTGTAGAAAAACCGGGAGCAACCACGAGGAGCGGTCGTGCCGAAGCGGGTGGACCACGAGCAGCGCCGGGGCGAGATCGCCGACGCCGCCTGGCGGCTGATCGCCGAGCACGGTCCGGACGCGGTCACGCTGCGGGACGTCAGCGCGGCACTGGGGGTCGCGCACGGGGCGCCGGCGCACTACTTCGCCGGCCGCGCCGCGATCGTGGAGTGCGCGTTCCGGCGGGCCCTCGACGACCTCGACGCCCGGGTGGCGCGGCGCGCGGCCGGGCTGTCCGGGGTGGCGGCGCTGCACGTGTTCTGCGAGGAGGTCACCGCGCACACCGGGACGCCCTTCGCCCGGGTCGCGGCGTCCGGGCCCGGGCCGGCCGCGGTCCTCGCCGGGGTGACCGCGCGGTGGCGGACCCGGCTGGCGGCCCGGTTCGACGAGGGCCGGCGGGCGGGCGAGGTCGTCGCCCCGGCTCCGGACGGGGTGCTCGTGGAGCAGCTGCTGGCCCTGCTCCACGGGGTGCAGGCACTGGCCGGGCCGGGGTCCGGCGGAGCGGGGACGTCGCCGGAGCCGGGCGGAGCGGGGGCGGCGCCGGGGTCCGGCGGAACGGGGACGTCACCGGAGTCGGCCGGAGCGGGGGCGGCGCCGGGGTCGACCGGGGTGGGGGCGGCGCCGGGCGAGGTGGTCGCCGCGTTCCTCGCGGGGCTCGGCGGCGGCCCGGCCGACGCCGGAGTCGTGGGCTGGACCCCGCCTCGGACCGTCGGGCGCGGTGCGGGCCTCGTTGCAGGAGGCGCGGACGGCTCCGCCGGTGACGGCCCGACGGAGGACGGTCCGACGGAGGACGGCTCCGCGGCGTGCCGCGCGGGCGGCGCCGCGTCGGGGCGTGCGACCGGTGCCGCGGCGGCCGGTGCCCCGCGGGGAGAGGCGGACGGCTTCCTCGCCTTCACCGACGTCGCGCTCGCCCGCACCGACGAGCGGCTCCCCGGCACCGACCGCGCGGCCATGGCGCTGGTGCTGAACCTGCACCGGATCGCCAGCTCGCTGGTCTACGACCTCGAGTCGACCGTGCACCGCCCCGCCGGATGGAGCTGGTCGGCGTTCCGGCTGCTGTTCACGCTGTGGGTCGCGGGCGGGCAGGAGGCGGGCCGGGCGGCGGAGCTGTGCGGGATGAGCCGGGCCGCGGTGTCCAGCCTGGCCAACACCCTCGCCGCCGGTGAGCTGGTCCGGCGCACACCCGCCGCCGGGGACCGGCGGACCGTGCACCTGTCGCTGACCGACGCGGGGACCGACCGGCTGGTCGCCGCGTTCGGCACCCACAACCGTCGCGAGTCGGAGTGGGCGGCGCTGCTCGGTGCCGACGACCTCGCCGCCCTGAACACCCTGCTCGTCCGCCTCGCCCGGGCGGCGCACCGGGCGGACTGGATCAACCGGCGGACCTGAACCGCTCGGCGCGCGCCGCCGGATCGGCCCTGGCGCCGGGCGGCGCGGCCCTCTACGGTCCTGCACAAGTGATTCAACCTTTGATCGTCGGGCGTGCCCGGCCGGTCGGAGGTCCCGACGACGGGTCGCCGCGGTCGCCGCCCGTCTCCCGGCTCCGAGAGGACACCCGCCGTGGCCAAGCCCTTCGCCTCCTCCGCCGACACCGCCGCCAAGGAGCAGACCCTCGAGGTGCTCGCGGACGGCGTCTACGCCCTCACCGCCGAGGGCGACCCGAACATCGGCGCGATCGAGGGGGAGGACTTCGTCGTCTGCTTCGAGGCCCTCGCCACCCCGGTCGCCGCGCGCAAGTGGCTCGCGATGCTGCGCGAGCACACCGACAAGCCGGTCCGGTACCTCGTGCTGTCGCACTACCACGCGGTCCGGGTGCTGGGCGCGAGCGCGTTCGACGCGCAGACCGTCGTCGCGCACGAGACGACCGCGGCCCTGATCGCCGAGCGCGGCATGGAGGACTGGGCCTCGGAGTTCGCGCGGATGCCACGGCTGGCCGAGGCCGCCGACTCCGTACCCGGACTCACCTGGCCGACGCTCACCTTCGCCGACCGCCTCACCCTCGACCTGGGCGGTGACCGCGGCGAGCTGGTGCTGCAGTTCCACGGCCGCGGCCACACCGAGGGCGACATCACCGCCTGGCTGCCGCGGCACCGGATCCTGTTCGCCGGTGACCTCGTCGAGGCCCGGGCCGCGCTCTACACCGGCGACGCGTTCCACCGCGACTGGGCGGGCGACACCCTCGACCGGCTCGCCGCGCTCGGCGCCGAGCAGCTCGTCGGCGGGCGCGGCGCGGTCAGCCGCGGCCGCGCCGAGGTCGACGCGGCGATCGCCCAGACCCGCGGGTTCCTGCAGGTCATGATCCGGGAGGTCGGCGCGGTGCAGGAGCGCGGCGGCACGCTGAAGGAGGCGTTCGAGGCGACCCACGCCGCACTCGTCGACGACTACGGACACTGGCCGATCTTCGAGCACTGCCTGCCGTTCGACGTCTCACGGCTGTGGGACGAGCTGTCCGGCGTGGAGCGTCCGGTGATCTGGACCGCGGAACGCGACCAGGAGGTCTGGGCCCGGCTGCAGGGCTGAGGCACCGGCGAGGGGAGGGGAACCCATGTCGACGTCCGCCGCGCCGGCCTGGCCGTCGCCGCCCGTCCTGGTGCTCGGCGCCGGGCCGGTCGGGCAGACCACCGCGCTGCTGCTGGCCCGCCACGGCGTCCCGACGGTCGTGCTGGACCGCCGCCCGGAGCGGGACCGGGTCGGGTCGAAGGCGATCTGCCAGCAGCGCGACGTCCTCGACGTCTGGGAGTCCGTCGGTGCCGGGCGCCGGATCGCCGACGAGGGCGTCACCTGGACCACCGCGCGCACCTTCCACCGCGACACCGAGCTGTTCGCCCACACCTTCGCCGAGCCGGGGCGGCCCGCGTTCCCGCCGTTCGTGAACCTCTCGCAGGCCAGGACCGAGCAGATCCTCGACGAGCGGATCGCCGACGAGGCCCTGGTGGACCTGCGCTGGGGGCACGACGTCGTCGGCGTCGAGCAGACCGCCGACGGCGTCACGGTGACCGTCGACGGCGGTGGGCGGATCGCGGGGAGCTTCCTGGTCGTCTGTGCCGGTGCCCGCGGCGACGCGCTGCGTGAGTTGCTCGGGGTCACCTTCGAGGGCACCAGCTTCGACGACCGCTTCCTGATCTGCGACGTCCGCGCCGACCTCCCGGGGTGGGCCACCGAGCGCCGCTTCCACTTCGACCCGGCCGCGAACCCGGGCCGCCAGGTGCTGGTCCACCCCTGCCCGGACTCGACGTTCCGGATCGACTGGCAGGTCCCGGCCGGGTACGACCTCGACGCCGAGACCGCGTCCGGCGCGCTGGACGCCCGGATCCGCGCGGTCATCGGCGACGTCGACCACGAGGTGGTCTGGTCCTCGGTCTACCGGTTCCACTCGCGCGTGGTGGACCGGATGCGGTGCGGCCGGGTCCTGCTGGCGGGCGACGCGGCGCACCTGGTGTCCCCGTTCGGTGCCCGCGGGCTGAACTCCGGCGTCGCCGACGCGGAGAACGCCGCCTGGAAGATCGCCTGGGTCGGCCGCGGCTGGGCGCCGGAGGAGCTCCTGGAGAGCTACCACGCCGAGCGGCACGTGGCCGCCCGGGAGAACGTCGCCGTCACCACCGCGACGATGGACTTCCTGGTCCCGCGCGACGCGGAGCGGGTGCGGGCCCGCGCCGAGGTCCTCGCCGCGGCGGCGACCGACCCCGCGGCCCGGGCGCGGGTCGACTCGGGCCGGCTGGCCGAGCCGTTCTGGTACGTCGACTCCGCCCTGACCACCGCCGACGCGCGTCGCCCGTTCGCCGGGCGTCCCGCCCGCGGCGAGGTCCCGCCCGCGGGACCGGGGGTGCTCGTCCCGGACGCCCCGGTGCGCACCCAGGCCGGTCCGGGACGGCTGCGCGCGCTGGCCCGCGACGGGTTCCTGCTGCTCACCGGCCCGCTGGCCGACGCGGACGCGGTCGCCGCAGCGGCGGCCGGTGCGCCCGGCCCGGTCCGGGTGCTCGCCCTCGCGGAACTGGACGGCCGCACGGGCACCGGAGCCGGAGCCCTCGGCGGAGCCGGAGACGGGGAGACGGTGACGGCCACCCTGGCCGCCCGGCCCGACGAGGTGTGGCTGCTCCGCCCGGACGCCCACGTCGCCGCCGTGCTCGCCGCCCCGTCCCGCGACGACGTCGCGGCCGCCCTCGCCCGCGCGACCGCCCGCGGCACGACGGCGCCACCGCCACGGACACAGGCACAGGCACAGAACGGACCGGAGGAGGGCCACGATGGCGTACTACAGGCGAGCCGGTGACGTCCCGCCGAAGCGGCACACCCAGCACCGACGCCCCGACGGGACGCTCTACTACGAGGAGCTGATGGGGGAGGAGGGCTTCTCCTCGGACTCCTCGCTGCTCTACCACGCGGGCGTCCCGTCGGCGATCGTCGACGCCACCCCCTGGGACCCGGGCGACCAGTCGCTCACCGACAACCGGCCGCTGCTCCCGCGCCACCTGCGGCTGCACGACCTCGGCACCCCGGACTGGAAGTCGGTCGACGTCGTGACCGGACGCCGGCTGGTGCTCGGCAACGCCGACGTGCGGATCTCCTACGTCGTCGCGGGGGAGACCAGCCCGCTCTACCGCAACGCCGTCGGCGACGAGGTCGTCTACCTGGAGTCCGGGTCGGCGATCGTCGAGACCGTGTTCGGCGCGCTGGACGTGGTCCAGGGCGACTACGTCGTCCTCCCGCGGGCGACGACCCACCGCTGGGTCCCCACCGGGTCCGAGCCGCTGCGCGCCTACGCGATCGAGGCGTCGTCGCACATCGCCCCGCCCAAGCGGTACCTGTCGCGCTACGGCCAGCTGCTCGAACTCGCCCCGTACTGCGAGCGCGACCTGCACGGACCGGGGGCGCCGCTGCTCGTCGAACAGGCCGACGTCGAGGTGCTGGTGAAGCACCGCGGCGGGCCCGACGGGATCACCGGCACCCGCTACGTGGTGCCCACGCACCCGTTCGACGTCGTCGGCTGGGACGGCTGCCTGTACCCGTACACGTTCAACGTCGCCGACTTCGAGCCGATCACCGGCCGCGTGCACCAGCCGCCGCCGGTGCACCAGGTCTTCGAGGGCTCCGGCTTCGTGATCTGCAACTTCGTGCCGCGCAAGGTCGACTACCACCCGCTCGCCGTGCCGGTGCCCTACTACCACGCCAATGTGGACTCCGACGAGGTCATGTTCTACTGCGGCGGCGACTACGAGGCCCGCAAGGGCTCCGGGATCGGGCAGGGGTCGATCTCGCTGCACCCGGGCGGGCACAGCCACGGCCCGCAGCCCGGCGCGGTCGAGCGAGCGCTCGGCGCGGAGTCCTTCGACGAGCTCGCGGTCATGGTCGACACGTTCCGGCCGCTGGCCCTCGGTGAGGGCGGACGGGCGTGTGAGGACCCGTCGTACGCGTGGAGCTGGGCGGGGCGCGGCCCGGCCCGGTGACCGGGTCGCCCGCTCATCGGGCGGGGACGAGCACCGGCACCAGCCGCACCAGCACGACCAGGGCGACGAGCTCGACCAGGGTCTGGGTGACGACGGCGAGCGGGGCGAGGGCTAGCGCGCCGGGCAGCGCCAGCGCGAGCGGCAGCACCACCAGCGAGTTGCGGGTCGTCACCGAGAACACCACCGCCCGGGTGGCCGGCACGTCCAGGCGGGCCACCCGGGCGGTGAGCAGACCGATCACCACCGCCGCGACGACGAACGCCGCGTAGAGCGGCACCAGCCGCACCAGGGTGAGCGCCTGCGCCCCGACGGCGGCGATCTGCGAGCCCACGACCGCGGCCAGGGTCGCCACCATCAGCGGCACCATCGCCCCGGCGACGGCGCCCTCGACACGGGCCGCGCGGCCGGCCGGGCGCCGTCGTCGCAGGCCCTGGACCAGGGCCGCCGCGGCCAGCGGGGCCAGGACCAGCACCAGGAACGCGTGCAGGAACGGCCCGGCCTCGACCACGGCGAGGACCTCCGGTCCGGCCGCGAGCCACAGGTAGCCGGGCAGCAGGAGCATCTGCGCGACCATCAGCAGCGGCGTCGCCGCGAGCATCTGCGCGCGGGCGCCGCCGGCGAGCCCGGTGAACACGACGACGTAGTCGATGCACGGCGTCAGCAGCACCAGCAGGACGCCCACGAGTAGACCGCGGTCGTCGGCGACCCATCGCGACAGTCCGATCGCGACCGGCGGGACCACCACGGCGTTCGCCACCAGCACGACGACCGGGAAACGGGTGCCGGTCAGGGCCCGCGCGACGTCGACGAGCGGGACCGCGAGGAAGGTCGCGAACAGCAGCAGCGCGAGCAGCGGGGTGACCGACGCGGCGAGCGCGGGAGCGACCCGCGGGGCGAGGAGACCGAGCAGCGCCCCGGCGAGGATCGCGGCCAGGTACAGCGGGACCTGGTGGCGGTCCCACCAGGCGACGAGCCGGCTCAGTCGGTGCCCCCGGCCGAGCGGTACGCCGACTGCGCGGCCGGGCCGAGGTCGGCGCCGTAGGAGACGTCGGGGGAGTCCCCGCCCTGCTGGTAGCCACCGGTGACGGCCAGGATCTCCGAGTCGTCCGGGCCGGTCAGCCACGGGCCGCCGCTGGAACCCTGGTCGAGGCCGGGCTGGTCGAGCTGCCACTGGTCCTCGTCGAGCGTCCCGGCGGTGCCGGACACCGTCGTCGCGTCCGCGTCGCCGTCGTTGTAGCCGACCGCGGTCACCGGGGTGTCGTCGCCGCCGGCGCCGGACGTGCCGAAGGCGAGCCGGTAGGCGCCGGTGACCTGCTGGATCGGCGGGGCGTCGGGCCGGGAGACGGTCAGGAACGCGACGTCGGAGTCGGGGTCGCCGCTCTCCAGCCAGCCCGGGGGGACCGCGGCGGCGGTGACGGTCCAGTAGCCGAAGGGGGCGGTGCCGTCGTCGTAGCCGGGGGCGAAGCTCATGCCCGTCCGGGCCGGGGTGCCGTCGCCGTCGGAGACGCAGTGCGCGGCGGTCACGACGAGGTCGCCGGTGGCGGACTCGACCACCGAGGCGGAGCAGAAGTGGTCACCGGGGGCCTCGGCCGGTCCGTCGAACAGGGCGCCGGTCGCGGGGCGCGCGACCGGCGTGCCCTCGGGGGCCGTGACGGCCGGGAGGGACAGTCCTGTGGTGACGGGGACGACCGCCGCCGGGTCGGCCGGGTCGGCGGCGCCGGTCGTGGCCGTGGCCGATGCCGGGGCCGGAGCGGCGCCGGCCGCCGTGGCCGCCGCCGCGGTCGTCACCTGCGGTGGTGTCGTGGGCGTCCACGACGGAACCGCGAGCGCGACGGCGACGGACGCCGCGAGCGCGGCGCCCAGCAGCCCGGGGACGTGCCACCGCGGGCGGGAGGGGCCGTTGCCGGGCCGGGTGTCGGTCCGCACGTCCACCTCCCACGCTCGTCCCACTGACCGGATCAACGGTAGAGGGCACTCCTGTGATCCGTCGGACGGACCGCTGTGGACGCGCTGTGAATCCCGGTCCGGTCGGTGGTCGGCCCCGCCCGCGGGCGGACCGGTGGCCGGTGCCCGACGACCGGTCCGGCGTGTCCGACGGCGTGTCGTCGTGGCGTCGACGGTGGGAGCCGACCGTGCCCCGACCGGCTCACCTGGTGATGCTCCGAGCGGCTCATCAGCTCTGATGAGGTCGTGTAGCGACCGTGACCGCCGCCACGACACACGGGCCGTCGGGAGCACAGAGGCCCCGGCGACGACGGCCCGGGGACGGGCGGAGCGGTGGAGGCAGTCATGGCGCGTCGGGTCGGGGAGCACGGAGCACGGGTGGGCGGACGACGCCTGCTGGCGGCCGCGCTGGTGGCGGCGGTCGGGTGCGTCCCGCTCGTCGCCGGGACCGCCACCGCCGCCGACGGGGTCCGGGTCGGCAACGACCAGATCCCGGCGTGTGGCGCGACGGTGAGCCCGACCGGGTACTGCACGGCGGTCCGCAACGCCGGCACCGCCGCCGTCGTCGACGACGCCCGGGCCCGCACCGGACGCGGCTACCTGCGCCTGGACACCCCCGGCGGCAACGACAAGGTCACCGTGTACGCCCAGGCCTTCAACGGGCGCAAGCTCTCGGAGATCACCGACCTCGAGTACCAGACCCTCGTCGAGCAGGTGGGCGGCCCGCAGCAGGCACCCGCCCTGAACATCCCGGTCAACCCGATGAAGGACGGCTCGACCTTCACGACCCTGGTGTTCGAGCCGGTCTACACCGGAACCAACCCGGTGCAGACCGGGGCGTGGCAGACGTGGCCCGCGTCGAGCACCCCCGCGGGCAGCGGCGGCTGGTGGGCCAGCGGCACCATCACCAGCACCGGCACGCCCAACCGGTACGGCTTCGACACCTACACCGCCGACTTCGCCGCGGTGAAGGCTGCGCTGCCCGACGCCGTCATCGTCGGCGGGATCGCGGTCAACCAGGGCAGCGGCAACCCGGGGCTGCGCTCGGGCGTCGACAACCTGCGGATCAACGGCACCACGGTCGACTTCGACAACCCGGTCGTCCCGACCGCGCTGGCCGCGACCGGCGGCAACGGGCAGAGCGCCCAGGTCCGCACCGCCTTCGCCCAGCCGCTGTCGGCCACCCTCACCGGAGCGGGCAACGCCCCGGTGGCGGGCCAGGACGTCACCTTCACCGTGA
Source organism: Pseudonocardia sp. ICBG162 (assembly GCF_020496225.1). Classification (NCBI taxonomy): domain Bacteria; kingdom Bacillati; phylum Actinomycetota; class Actinomycetes; order Pseudonocardiales; family Pseudonocardiaceae; genus Pseudonocardia; species Pseudonocardia sp. ICBG162. Next base: position 1,609,734 of record NZ_JAHLJD010000013.1, on the reverse strand, counting down.
CCGGCGGCAGCGCCGCCTTCCCCGGCGGGGCCACCGCCACCGCCACCACCGGCGCCGACGGCGTCGCCACCAGCCCGGCGCTGTCCGCCGGTGACACCGCGGGCCCGGTGACGGTCACCGCCACCGCCGGCACGCTGAGCACCACGTTCGCCCTCACCGTGACCCCCGCGCCGGTGATCCCGCGCGAGGCCGACCTGTCGGTCGCGCTCGGGGTGCCCGCCACGCTGAAGGCGGGCACCACCACCCCCGTCACCGTGACCCTCCGCAACGCCGGCCCGGCCGCGGCGACCCGGGTCACCGGTGCCGTCACCCTGCCGCAGGGCCTCAAGGTCACCGCCGCCCCGGGCGGGATCGTCGGCGGCAACGGCCGCTCGGTCGCCTACTTGGTCCCGAACATCGCCGCGGGCACCGCGTCGACCTTCACGATCACCGTGACCGCCGACCGCACGGTGACCGGGCCGCGGACCCTCGAGGGAGCCGTCGCCCCCTCCCAGGTCCGTGACCCGAAGCTCACGAACAACGCGACCCGGGTGACCACGACGGTCGTGCGCTGACCCCGGGGTCCCCGGCGGGCGGGTCGCGGCGCGGGAGCGCCGCGGCCTGCCCGTCACCCGTTCCCGGGCCCGGATCTGATACGTCTGTGCGTACCGGCCGCCCCTGCCGGGGTGCGGTGGGCCGGCGACGAACGGGAGTGGCATGGACGCGGACGTGATCGTCGTCGGGGCCGGGCTGGCCGGTCTGGTCGCGACCCACGAGCTGACCCGGCGGGGCCGCCGGGTCGCCGTCGTCGACCAGGAGGGGCCGGTCGACCTCGGCGGGCAGGCGTGGTGGTCCTTCGGCGGCATCTTCCTCGTCGACAGCCCCGAGCAGCGCCGCATGCGGGTGCACGACTCGGTCGAGCTGGCCTGGAGCGACTGGCAGGGCAGCGCCGGGTTCGACCGCCTCGACGACGAGGACGTCCACGCCGCGCGCTGGGCCCGCGCCTACGTCGAGTTCGCCGCCGGGGAGAAGCGCTCCTACCTCACGGAGCTGGGCATCTCCTTCCTCCCCACGGTCGGCTGGGCCGAGCGTGGCGACCTCACCGCGACCGGCCACGGCAACTCCGTGCCCCGCTTCCACGTGAGCTGGGGGACCGGCACCGGCGTCGTGCGCCCGTTCGTCGACTCCGCGCTGCGCGCCGCGGAGGCCGGGCTCGTGACCTTCCACCACCGGCACCGCGTCGACGGGCTGGTCCGCACCGACGGCGCCGTCACCGGTGTCCGCGGCGCCGTCCTCGCCCCGGACGACTCACCGCGCGGCGCCCCCAGCAACCGCGACGTGACCGGGGAGTTCACCCTCTCCGCGACCGCGGTCGTCCTGGCCACCGGCGGGATCGGCGCGAACCACGAGATGGTCCGCCGGTACTGGCCCGAGCGGATGGGCACCCCGCCGTCGTCGATGATCACCGGGGTGCCGGCCTACGTGGACGGGCGGATGCTCGACATCGCCGCCGACGCGGGTGTGCGGCTGGTCAACCGCGACCGCATGTGGCACTACACCGAGGGCGTCGTGAACTGGGACCCGGTCTGGCCCGGCCACGCCATCCGCATCCTGCCCGGGCCGTCCTCGATGTGGTTCGACGCGCTCGGGCGGCGGCTGCCCGCGCCGTACCTGCCCGGCTACGACACCCTCGGCACCCTGCGCCACCTGCGCACCACCCCGGACATCGCGCCCTACGACCACTCCTGGTTCGTGCTCACCCAGAAGATCGTCGAGAAGGAGTTCGCGCTGTCGGGCTCCGAGCAGAACCCCGACATCACCTCCGGGCGCCGCAGCGCTTTCCTCCGCGAACGGCTGCTCAGCCGGGGCGCGCCCGGCCCGGTCGAGGCGTTCACGACCCACGGGGAGGACTTCGTCGTCGCCGACACCCTCGACGAGCTCGTCGCGGGGATGAACGCCCTCACCGACGCCCCGCCGCTCGACCCGGCCCTGATCCGCGGCCAGATCGAGGCCCGCGACCGGCAGCTGGCCCACCCCTACAGCAAGGACGCCCAGGTCCAGGGCATCCACAACGCCCGCCGCTCGCTCGGTGACCGGATCGGGCGGGTCGCGGCGCCGCACCGGATCCTCGACCCCGCCGCCGGTCCGCTGATCGGGGTGAAGCTGCACGTGCTGACCCGCAAGACCCTCGGCGGGATCCAGACCGACCTCGACTCCCGCGCCCTCGACGCCCACGGCGAACCGATCCCCGGGCTCTACGCGGCGGGGGAGGCCGCCGGGTTCGGCGGGGGCGGGGTGCACGGGTACAACGCGCTGGAGGGCACGTTCCTCGGTGGCTGCATCTTCTCCGGCCGGGCCGCCGGGCGGAGCCTCGCGGGAACCCTCTGAACCCGGCCTCTCACTGAGCGAGAGTCGCCTTCCCGGGCGGTGGCCGCGCGGCGGATGCTCGGCTCCTCGACGACGAGGGGAGCGACGGTGACCGGTGCCGGGAACCGCACGGTCCGGGTGGCGGGCCGCCACCGGGAGTCCGACGGCGTGGTGTCGCTGGAGCTGGTCGCCGCCGACGGCGGGCGGCTGCCGGACTGGACCCCCGGCGCGCACGTCGACCTCGTCCTGCCCGGCGGGCACACCCGCCAGTACTCGCTGTGCGGGGACCGGTGGGACGCCCACCGCTACCGCGTCGCCGTGCTGCGCGAACCCGCCGGCCGCGGCGGCTCGGCCTGGGTCCACGACCGTCTCGCGGTCGGCGACGAGATCGGGCTCGGCGGGCCGCGCAGCAACTTCCCGCTGGTCCCGGCCCCGCACTACCTGTTCGTCGCGGGCGGCATCGGGATCACCCCGATCCTGCCGATGATCACCACGGCGGACCTGCTCGGCGCGGACTGGGCGCTGCTGTACGGCGGCCGGACCCGGGCGTCGATGGCGTTCACCGCGGAGCTCGCGGCCCACGGGGACCGGGTCCGCACCGTCGCGCAGGACGAGGAGGGACTGCTCGACCTCCCCGGCTTCCTGGGACGGCCCGCACCGGGCACCCGGGTCTACGGCTGCGGACCCGCCCCGCTGCTCGCGGCGCTGGCCGAGGCCACGGCCGGGTGGCCGGCGCACACGGTGCGGACCGAGCGCTTCGTCCCGCGCGCGACCGGCCCGGTCCGCGACACCGCGTTCGCGGTCCACCTCGCCCGCCGCGGGACCGACGTGACCGTGCCACCCGGGCGGAGCGTCCTCGACGCGGTCGCCGACGCCGGCGTCGATGTCCTGTCCTCGTGCCGGCAGGGCACCTGCGGGACCTGCGAGACGACCGTGCTGGCCGGCGACCCGGACCACCGCGACTCCGTCCTCGACGACGACGAGCGCGCCGCCGCCGACCGCATGCTGGTCTGCGTCTCGCGCTCGCGCGGACCGCGTCTGGTCCTCGATCTCTGACCCGACCCGACCGGAAGGCAGCGCCCATGACGGCCGCGCTCGACCACGTGCCCACCACCGACGTCGACCCGTTCGACCCCGGGGTCCTCACCGACCCGCTCGGGTTCCACGAGCAGCTGCGCGCGGCCGGCCCGCTGGTCCGGCTCACCCGCCACGACGTGCTCGCCCTCGGCCGCTACGCCGACGTCCGGGCCGCGCTCGTCGACTGGCAGTCCTTCCGGTCCGGGGCCGGGGTGGGGCTCGCAAACTTCCACACCGAGGCGCCGTGGCGGCCGCCGTCGCTGCTGCTGGAGGCCGACCCGCCGCACCACGACGCGCCCTGCCGGGTGCTCGGGACGGTCCTCGGGCCCCGTGCGCTGCGCACGCTGCGGGACCGCTGGGCCGCCGACGCCGAGGCCCTCGTCGACGAGGTGCTGGCGGGCGGGCACGAGTTCGACGCCGTCCCCGCGATCGCCGAGGCGTTCCCGCTGCGCGTGTTCCCCGACGCCGTCGGGCTGCCCGAGGCGGGCCGGGAGAACCTGCTGCCCTACGGCGACCTGCTGTTCAACGCGTTCGGTCCGCGCAACGCGCTGCTGGAGGAGAAGCTGCCGCGCCTCGGGGAGCTCTCGGCCTGGGTGAACGCGCAGTGCGCCCGCGAGGCACTGGCCGCCGACGGCTTCGGCGCCGACATCTGGGCCGCCGCCGACCGCGGTGACATCACCCCCGAGCAGGCCCCGCTCGTCGTGCGGTCGCTGCTGTCGGCCGGGGTCGACACCACCGTCACCGGGCTCGCGGCGGTGCTGCACGCCGTCGCCACGCACCCGGAGCAGTGGGCGCGGCTGCGCGCCGACCCGGGGCTCGCCCGCGTCGCGTTCGACGAGGCCGTGCGCTGGGAGTCACCGGTGCAGACCTTCTTCCGCACGACGGCGACCGACACCGAGCTCGCCGGCGTCCGCGTCCCGGCCGGGCGCAAGGTGCTGCTGTTCCTGGGGTCGGCGAACCGGGACCCGCGGCACTGGGGGCCCGGCGCGGGCGCGTTCGACCTGGACCGCGACCCGTCCGGGCACGTCGGGTTCGGGATGGGCCTGCACCAGTGCGTCGGCCAGCACGTCGCCCGGCTGGAGGCCGAGTCGGTGCTGCGGGCGCTCGCCGCGCGGGTCGCGACGATCGAGCCCGCCGGTCCGCCGCGCCGGCGGCCGAACAACACCATGCGGGCCTGGGCGTCGATGCCGCTGCGGGTCACGCCCGCCTAGGTGCAGACTCCACCCGTGGTCGCGGGCGAACCGGTACTGGCCCGGGCGGTGCGGATCCTGTCGGTGTTCGAGCCCGGGCGGGCCGAGCTGGGCGTCGCCGAGATCGCCCGCGCCTCGGGGCTGCACGTCGCGACCGCGTCGCGACTGGTCGGGCAGCTCGTCGAGCAGGGGCTACTCACCCGCACCGGCTCCGGGCGGCTGCGGATCGGGATGCGGCTGTGGGAGCTGGGGCAGCGGGCGTCGCCGACGCTGACCCTGCGGGCCGCGGCGCTGCCGTTCCTCGGGGACCTGCACGCCGTCGTCGGGCACCACGTGCAGCTGGGTGTCCTCGACGGCGACGAGGTCATCTTCCTCGAACGCCTCTCCGCACCCGGGGCGGTGGTCAACCTGACCCGGATCGCCGGGCGGCTGCCGCTGCACGTCTCGTCCTCAGGGCTGGTGCTGCTCGCCCACGCGTCGCCCGAGCAGCAGGAACGCGTGCTCGCGGCGCCCCTGGAACGACGGACCCCCGCCACGGTGACCGACCCGGCCCGGCTGCGGGTCCTGCTCGCCCGCGTCCGGCGCGACGGCCACGTCGTCACCGACGGCCACGTGCACCCCGACGCGACCGGCGTCGCGGTCCCGGTGCGCGGCCGGGACGGGGCCGTCGTCGCGGCGCTGTCGACGGTGCAGCCGCACGACGGCCGGGCCCGCACCCTCGTCCCGGCGCTGCGCGCCGCGGCCCACGGCATCGCCCGCGCCCACGGCATCGCCCGGGCCCACGGCGCGGAAGACCCCGCGCCGGGCTGAGCGCCGGCCTCAGGCCCCGGTGCCCGCCCCGACCGGCACCGGGCGCAGGGTCAGCGGCAGCAGGTCGCGGACCTCGGCGCGCAGGGTGTCCAGCGCGTGCGGGTCGTCGCCGGTGAGGAACCCCAGCAGGGCCTGCTGGAACACGCCGTCGACCATCCCGTAGGCGGCGTGCGGGCTCAGCGCGACCGCGGTGCCGGTGAGGTCGGCGTAGCGGGTGACGACCCGCCACACCATGTCCTCCAGGGTGCGGTCGATCTGCCCGACGGCCTCGCGCAGGTTCGGCTCGAACATGCTCTGGGCGCGCAGGTCGTACCAGAGGCGGTGCATCGGGGCCTCGTCGACGATCGTCTCGCACAGCTTGTCCGCGAACGCGGTGACCAGGCCGTCGGCCGTCGTCGCGTCGGCGACGGCGCCGTCGTAGCGGGTCACGCACACCGCCTTGTACTGCCGCACGCAGTAGACGATCAGCTCCAGCTTGTCGGCGAAGTAGTAGTGCACGACGCCGTGGCTGTACGGGGAGTTCTGCGCGATCTCGCGCAGCGACGCCCGGGCGTAGCCGAGCTCGCCGAGGGTCTGCAGGGCCGAGTCCGCCAGCGCGCGGCGGCGCGCGTCGTGCTTGTCGACCGGGTTCGCCCGTGCCACGCGGCCCCCTCCCGTCGTCCGCCCGGCAGCCACTGTAACCGACCGTTGCGCCCCCGACGCCGTTGTTCTGGACGCCCGCCCGACGATATCTTGACAACTGGTCAGAGATCGCGGCAGGGTGTGGCCCACATCACCGATCGACACTGGAGTCGCCGTGACGCAGATCGACCTGACCGGACGCACCGTGCTCGTGACCGGGGGCGCGCAGGGACTGGGCGAGGGAATGGCCCGCGCGCTGGCCGACTCGGGCGGCCGGGTCGTCGTCGCCGACCTGCAGGACGAGGCGGGCGGCACGCTCGCGAAGTCCCTGGGGGAGCAGCACGGGTTCGTGCACCTGGACGTCACCGACGACGCCTCGTGGACCGCCGCGGTCGCCGAGACCGTGGAGCGGTTCGGCGGCCTCGACGTCGTCGTCAACAACGCGGGCGTCGAGGTCACCCAGCTGCTCGTCGACACCGAGCCCGACGACGTCCGCCGGATGCTCGAGGTCAACCTGCTCGGCACGATGCTCGGCATCAAGCACGCCTTCCGCGCCATGCGCCCGGGTGGCGCGGCGGGCCGCGGCGGAGCCGTGATCAACGTGGCCTCGGTCGCCGCGACCATCGCGTTCCCCTCCATCGGCGGCTACTCCGCGACCAAGTCCGGCGTCGACCGGCTCACCCGGGTCGCGGCGATGGAGTCGGGCAAGCTCGGCTACGGGGTGCGGGTCAACTGCGTCTACCCCGGGCTCGTCCCGACCGCGATGGGGCAGAAGCTCGCCGTCGAGACCGCCGGGCTCGGGCTGTTCGAGAGCCCGGAGGCCGCGGTCGGCGCGGTGGTCGAGCTGACCCCGTCGGGCCGGCTCGGCGAGGTCGCCGACATCGCCGACGCGGTCGCCTTCCTGGCCTCCGACGCCGCCCGGTTCGTCAACGGCGCCGGCCTGCCGGTCGACGGCGGCATGGGCATGTGACCCGCCGGGTCCCCGCCGCCCGGGATCACCGGTCCCGGGCGGCGAGGACCTCGTCGAGCACCACGGTGGCGCGGAACCCGCACAGCACCAGGATGTGCAGCAGGTAGAGCCACAGCGCCAGCGCCGACACCGTCCCGACCACGGGCAGCCCGGCGAACGGCGCCGACCACTCGATCGGGATGGCCAGGAACAGCAGGAAGCCCTGCAGGAACCCGGCCAGCACCGACCCGGTGCCGAACGCGCCGAGCACCAGCGCGCGCCGGCCCAGCCGCCCCGGCCCGACCAGCCCGAACACCGCGAGCAGCGCGGTCGACAGCGTCACCCACACCACGTGGAACGCCACGACGACGCCCCACACCAGCGACCAGCCACCCGCGGCGTAGAGCGGACCGACGTAGGGAGCCGCGCCCAGCACGACCAGCACGAGGAACGGCGCGACCGCCGCGACCCCGAGCAGCCCGGCGCGGCCGCGCCAGCCGGTGAGCCGGTCCCGCGTCGCGGACATCTGGACGAACGCGCGGCGCAGCCCCTCGCCGTAGAGGCTGGCCGGGAACAGCACGACCAGCGCCTGCCACCAGGCCATCGACAGCGACACCGCGGCCAGCGTGCGCAGCGCCTCCGGCGTGCCGTGCCCGCCGGGGAGCCCGCCGATCGCCGCCTCCATCGCCGTGGTCACCGTCTCCGGCCCGGCCAGCGCGCCGACGCCCCACAGCGCGACCATCGCCAGCGGCACCAGCCCGATCACCCCGAAGTAGGTCGCACCGGCGGCCCACAGCGCGATGTCGCTGCCGGGGAAGGTGTTCCCGAGCCGGCGGGCGAGAGTGCGGGCCCGGTTCACGGCGCGCCCCCGCTGCGGCGCTGGCACGCTGGTCCGATGACGACCGGGGACGACGACGGCTGGTCGGCCCTGCACGGCGGCATCCGGCCCTCCCCGGTGGTGCGCGGCTGGCTCCGGATGGTGCGGGTCCTCTCCGCGGGCCCGGTGGCCCGGGTCCCGCCGGACGTGCTGTCGCTGTCCGGCGTGGTCGTGCTGGCCGGGGCGTGGGCGGTCGCGCTCGCCGGGGCGCCGTGGACGGCGGTGACGGCCCTGCTCGTCGTCGCGGCGGGGGTGCTCGACGGCCTCGACGGCGCCGTCGCGCTGCGCACCGGGCGGGCCCGGCCGCTGGGCGCGGTGGTCGACGCCGTCGCCGACCGCCTCGGGGACCTGCTGCTCGGGGCGGTGCTGGTCGCGCTCGGCGCCCCGCCCGGCTGGGTCCTCGCGGCGCTCGCGCTGGTGTTCGTGCACGAGTTCCTGCGGGCCCGCGCGCAGTCGGTCGGCATGCCGGGGGTGGGGGCGGTGACCGTCGCCGAGCGGCCGACCCGGCTGGTCGTGGTCGCCCTGCCCGCACTCGGTGCGGCGGTGCTCCCGGCCGGCCCGCCGCTGGTCGGGGTGTCGTGGGGGACCGTCTTCGCCCTCACCTGGACGGTCCTGGGTGCGATCGGGCTGGTGCAGCTCGCGGTGGGCGTGGTCCGGACGACGCCGCCGCGGTTCCCGGAGTCCCCGCCGGGCCGATGAGCCCGGCGACGATCTCGGCCGACATCAGCACCAGCGGGATGCCGCCGCCCGGGTGCGCGGACCCGCCGACCAGGTAGAGGCCCGGCACCGGGCCGCGGTTGGCGGGCCGGCGCAGCGCGGCCCGGGGGCCGTGCGAGGCGGTGCCGTAGATCGCGCCGCCCGGCGAGCCGGTGCGCCGCTCCAGCTCGGCCGGGGTCAGGACCTCGGCGAACCGCAGGCGGTCGTGCACGTCGGCGCCGCGGGCGGCGAGCACGCCGAGCACCCGGTCCCGGTAGCGCTCCGCGAGCCCCGGAGCGTCCCAGTCGACACCGCGCCCCGGGTCGTGCCGGGGCGCGTTGACCAGCACGAACCAGCCCTCGGAGGCGTCGTCGGGGCGCAGCGCGGGGTCGTCGGGGGCGTGCACGTACACCGTCGGGTCGGGCACCGGGCGCGGCTCGCGCCCGAAGATCGCGTCGAACTCGGCGTGCTGGTCGCGCGGGAACCAGACCCGGTGCGCCGGCCCGGGCTCCCGGCCGGACAGCCCGAGCAGCAGCACGAACCCGGCCGTCGACCGGGGGATGCGGCGCAGCCGCCTGCGGGCCCGGCGCGCGACGTCGCGGGGGAGCAGCCGCTCGTGCAGCACGTGCGCGTCGACCCCGGAGACGACGACGTCGGCGCGCACCTCGCGGCCCCCGGCCCGGACCCCGGCGGCCCGGCCGCGCTCCACGAGGACCTCGTCGACGGCCGTGCCCGGGTGCAGCGTGACGCCGAGGGCGACGCAGCGGTCCACGACCGCGTCGACGATGCGGCGCAGCCCGCCCGGCACCCACCACGCGCCGAACTCCTGCTCGACGAAGGCGGTCACCGCCAGCACCGCCGGTGTGCGACGCGGGTCGGAACCGGAGTAGGTGGCGTAGCGGTTCAGCCAGGTCCGCAGCCGCGGGTCGGGCAGCAGCCGCCCGCCCAGCCCGTCGAGGGTCCGCCACGGTGCGACCGCGCGCAGGTCGGCCGGCCGCGCGCTCATCCGGGCGAGCGCGGCCGTGGTGATCGGGCGGCGCAGGACGGGCTCCCCGACTAGGTCCCACAGCCGTCGCGAGTGCTCGTGCAGCGCCGTCCAGGAGGCGCCGGCGCCGTCGCCCAGGGCGGCGTCGAGGGCGGCCGGGACCGCGGCCGCGGCGTGCGGGAGGTCCAGCCGGGTGCCGTCGGCGAAGACGTAGCCGCAGGCCGGGTCGACCGGCGTGACCGGCAGGTCCGCGGGGCCGCCGGTCGCGGCGAACAGGTCGGCGAGCAGGTCCGGCATCGTGAGCAGCGACGGGCCGGTGTCGAAGGTGAACCCGTCCCGGGTGACGACGCCGAGCTTCCCGCCCGGGGTGTCGGCCCGCTCGAACACGGTGACCGTGTGCCCGGCGGCGGCCAGCCGCGCCGCCGCCGCGAGCCCGCCCAGCCCGGCGCCGGCCACTACGACCCGGCTCACAGCGCACGCCCCTTCCAGCTCAGCGTGCCGCGCAGCCGGCCCGCCCACGACGACGCGAGCAGCCCGAGCAGGGCCAGCACCGACACCGGGTGGGCGAGCGCGTCGACCGTGCCGCCGCCGCCCGAGGGCCCGACGACCCACCGCGCGGCGGGCACCCGCCCGGCGACGGCGGCGGCGTACCCGAGCAGCCCGGCCCGTGACCCGGTTAGCGCGGCGAGCGCGGGCAGCACGTAGACCAGCACCAGCCCGGCGCCGACCGCGACCGCCCCGGCGGGCGAGCCGAACGCCGCCCACAGCGATTTGCGGTAGCCCGCCCGCAGCTCCGCGCCGGTCGCGTACATCCGGCAGGACGCGACCTGCGACCCGTCGGCGATGCCGGTCCGGCCCCCGGCGGCGCGGACCGCCCGGGCCAGCCCGATGTCGTCGAGCACGGCGCCCGACACCGCGTCCCAGCCGCCCGCCCGGGCCAGCACGGACGCCTCGACCAGCAGGAACTGTCCGTTCGCGACGGCCATCGACCCCCGTCCGGACCGTTCCGCGACGGCCAGCGGCAGCGTCGTCAGCCAGGACCAGGCCAGCAGCGGCTGCACCAGCCGGCCGAGCGGGCCGGAGGCGACCTGCCGCGGCCACGGGCACAGCAGGTCCAGCGGCCGGTCCCGGTCGCGCAGCAGCGCCACCGCGGCGGCGACGGCGTGCGGGACGAGGACGACGTCGGCGTCGACGAACACGAGGATCTCGCCGCGGGCGGCCGCGGCCAGCGCGGCACAGGCGTGCGGCTTGCCCAGCACCCCCGGCGGGGGCGGGGTGCCGGTGAGCACCCGCAGCCGGGGGTCGCCGCCGGCCGCGGCACGGACGACGTCGGCGGTCCCGTCGGTGGAGCCGTCGTCGAGGACGAGGATCTCGACGTCGGCCAGCCCGCGCTGCCCGGTCAGCGCCCGCACCGTCGGCGCGATCCGGTGTGCCTCGTCGCGGGCCGGGACCAGCACCGACACCGGCACGGCCACCGTCGGCGGCGCGGCGGGCGGGCGGCGCAGCCCGGCCCGGTTCACCCAGGCCTGCACCGTCCCGGCCGCGGCGAGGACGGACCCGGCGGCCACGAGCGGACGGACGGCGCGCAGCGGCCGGCGGAGGAGCACGCAGGCGACCCTACGGAGGGGGCGGCCCGGCCGCGCGACGTCGCCGCGGCCGCGGACGACGCGCGGGCGTGCCCGGGTGGTGGCACCGTGGGACCATCCCCCGACCGGACCGTGTGGAGGTTCCCGCGTGGCGTTGGCCGCTGCCCCCCGGGCACTGCGCACGACCCTGCCCGCCTGGGTGCTGGTCGCCGGAGCGGTGACCGTGCAGATCCTCTACCCGCTCACCCCCGCCCCGCTGCGGACGTCGGTGACGGTGCTGAGCGTGGCGGTGTTCTTCCTGGCCGCGGTCGCCGACGTCGTCCGGGTGCACGGCACCCGGGGCGGGCTGGTGCTGCTCGGCGTCGCGGGCGGCGGGGGACTGGTCGCGGAGTCCGTCGGGCTGGCCACGGGGTGGCCGTTCGGCGCCTACGCCTACACCGGGACCCTCGGCGCCGAGGTGGCCGGTGTCCCGCTGGTCGTGCCGATGGCCTGGGCGATGATGGCGTGGCCCGCGCTCGTCGTGGGCAGGGCGCTGGCCCGGCGCGGGGCGGGGACCGTCGCCGTCGGTGCGTTCGCGCTGGCCGCCTGGGACGTGTTCCTCGACCCGCAGATGGTCGACGCGGGCCACTGGGTCTGGGCGCGCCCCGACCCGGGCCTCCCGCTGGTGCCCGGCATCCCGCTGACCAACTACGCCGGCTGGCTGGTCGTCTCGCTGCTGATCGTCGGGACGCTGCACCGCGCGCTGCCCGACGGCCCACGGCGCTCGGGCCCCGCGGCCGCGCTGTACCTGTGGGTCTACGCCTCCTCGGTGCTCGCCCACCTGGTGTTCTTCGGCCTGCCCGGTTCGGCCCTGGTCGGCGGGGTGCTGATGGGGCTGGTCGCGGTCCCGTACGCGCTCGTCCTGCGCCGCGACCGCGCCGCCCACCGTCCCGGAGGGACCCCGTGACCGATCCGCTGCGCCACCGCGCCGCGCCCCTGCGCATGCGCCGGCGGCGACTCGTGACCCCCGACCCGCTGCTGCCCCGCGAGGTGCCCGCCGGGTCGGAGGCGGTCGTCGTCGGGGGCGGGATCGCCGGGGTGTCCGCGGCGGTGGTGCTGGCCGAACGCGGGGTGCGGGTCACCCTGCTCGAGGCGGCCGACCACCTCGGCGGACGGCTCGGGGCCTGGCCGCGCACCCTGCCCGACGGCACCGTCCAGCAGGTCGAGCACGGCTTCCACGCCTTCTTCCGGCAGTACTACACCTGGCGGTCGATCCTGCGCCGCGCCGACCCGCAGCTGTCGTTCCTGCGCCCGGTCGGGCACTACCCGGTGATCTCCGCGCGGTGGCCCGACGAGGACCTGTCGGGGCTGCCCGCCGCGCCGCCGTTCAACCTGCTCGCGCTGGCGCTGCGCAGCAGGAGCCTGTCGCGCCGCGAGCTCACCTCCGCCGACCCCGACGCCGGACGCGCCCTGCTCGCCTACGACCGGGCCACCACCACCGCCGAGCTCGACGGCGTCGACGCCGCGTCCTTCCTCGACCGGCTCGGGATGACCGAGCGCACCCGCAGCATGCTGTTCGAGGCGTTCGCCCGGTCGTTCTTCTGCAACCAGGGCGACCTGTCCGCCGCCGAGCTCGTCGCGATGTTCCACTACTACTTCCTCGGCAACCCCGAGGGCATCGCGTTCGACGCCCCGCGCACCGACCACGCCACCGCCGTGTGGCAGCCGCTGTGGCGGTACCTGACCTCCCTCGGCGCGCAGGTCCGCACCGGGGCGCGGGTCACCGCGGTGCACCCCGACGGCGCCGGCTGGCGGGTCGAAGGCCCCGGGGCGACCACCACCCGGCACCTCGTGCTCGCCCTCGACCCGGGTGCGCTGCGCGCGGTGGTCACCGGCTCACCCGGGCTGGCGACGACGGCGCCGCGGCTGCACGCGCAGTGCGCGGCCCTGCACGTCGCGCCCCCGTTCGCGGTCAGCAGGCTGTGGCTGGACCGCGACGTCGACCCGGGACGGGCGGTGTTCAGCGCCGTCAGCGGGCAGCCGACCCTGGACTCGGTCACCGTCTACTCCCGGCTGGAGGAGCCCTCGGCCCGGTGGGCCGCCGCGACCGGCGGATCGGTGGTGGAGCTGCACTCCTACTCCTGCGCCGAGCCCGACGCGGCGTCCGCCGCGGCCGCACTGCGCGCCGAGCTGGCCGTCCTGTGGCCCGAGACCGCGGACGCGACCGTCCTCGACCGGCACGACCGGCTGGAGGCCACCGCGCCCGCGTTCCCGCCCGGGACGGCGGGCACCCGGCCGGGGGTGCGGACCGACGCGCGCGGCCTGCGGGTGGCCGGTGACTTCGTGGAGACGCCCTACCTCGCCGGGCTGATGGAGCGCTCGTCGATGTCGGGGGTGCTCGCCGCGAACGACGTGCTCGCCGAGCTGGGGGCGGCCGCCGAACCGGTCGACGGGATCCCGCAGCGCGGGCTGCTCGCCGGTGTCCCGGCGCTGCGCGGGGCCCGCGGACGCCACGCCGCGGCCCGCTGACCGCCGCCGTGCGGGTCGCGTCGCTGAACCTCGCCTCCGGACGTGGGGCGGGCGGGCGGTACCTGACCGGCCCCGAGCTCCGGGCGGCCGTCGCCGGGGTGGGCGCCGACGTCGTCGCGGTGCAGGAGGTCGACACCGGGCAGCCCCGCTCGGACGGTGACGACCAGCCGTCGCTGCTCGCGGCCGGGCTCGGTGCCGGGGACTGGCGCACCGCCGCGACCATGCACGGCGAGCCGCGCCCGGACCCGCTGCCGTCGTGGACCCCGCTCCACCCCCCGGTCCTGCGTGGTCCCGGCGACCCCGCGCCCGGGCCGCGCTACGGCGTCGCGCTGTTCTCCAAGCTGCCGGTGCGCCGCTGGCACGTGCTGGGCCTCGGGTCCGGACGGGCCCGGCTGCCGGTGCCGGTGCCCGCCCCCGGCGGGGGGACCCGGCTCGCCTGGTTCCCCGACGAGCCGCGCGCCGCCGTCGCCGCGGAGCTGGGGACGCTGACGGTGGTGGCGACCCACCTGTCCTTCGCCCCGCCGACGGCGGTCCGCCAGCTCCGGGCGCTGCGGCGCTGGGCGGCGGGGCTGCCCGGGCCGGTGGTCGTCGCCGGGGACCTGAACCTGCCCGGCTCGCTCCCCGCGATGGTGACCGGCGGCCGGCGGCTCGTCGACGGGCAGACGTTCCCGGCGGCGACGCCGCGCGCCCAGCTCGACCACCTGATCGCGCTCGGCGCCCTGACCGGGCGGGACCCGGCCGTGCTGCAGCTCGACGTCGGTGACCACCGCGCCGTCGCCGCGACGGTCGAGCCCGGCTGAGCCCTCAGCCGTCCGCGGGTGGGTCGGCGCGCGAGCGGGCCAGCCGGCGCCGGGCCAGGACGAGCCCGGTCAGCACGACGACCGCGAGCCCGGCGACCGACACCAGGAACGGCAGCGACCCGGGGTCGGTGCCGAACGCGCCGACCGCGACCAGCGCCGTCGTGCCCGGGGTGACCCCCAGGACGGTGCCGAGGAGGTAGTGCCGGAACCGGACCGCGGTCAGCCCCCACAGCAGGTTCAGCACCGAGTACGGCAGGACCGGCGCGAGCCGGACCCCCACCACGGCCAGGAGGCCGCGCCGGCGCACCAGGTCGTCGACCACCGCCATCCGCTCCGCGCCCCGGCCCGAGCGGTCGACCAGCCGCAGCACCGTGTCCCGGCCCAGCCGCCGCGCCAGGGCGAACCCGACCGCCGCGCCGACGAACTTCCCGGCCAGCGTGGCGGGCAGCCCCTCGCCGAACCCGAACAGCACCCCGCCGAGCACGGCGAGCAGGCTGACCGGCACCGGGGTGAGCGACAGCCCGGCGTACAGCGCCGCCCACAGCAGCGGTCCCGCCCACCCGGTCCCGGCCAGGCCGTCGCGGAGCTGCTCCACCGAGGGCACCCCGACGGCGACCGCGACGACGACCGCGACGCCCACCAGCGCCACGAGCAGGACGGGACGCCAGAGGCGGGCGACGACGGGCCCGGTCACCGGGCTCCGGCGGGCGGTCGGGCCCCGGAGGCCCGGGGGAACTCCGGTGCTGTCGGCATCGTCGCGAGTATCCCCGCCGGGACGCCGGCCCGCCGGGGAGCGGGCCGCGCCCTGGACACCCGGCGCCGGTGGCGGCTACGGTGACGGACCCGGGTCCTGCCGACGCAGGCGCTCCCGGTCCATCGACACTCGTCTTCACGGGTGGCGCGCCGCAGGGCCGTCACCGTTCGGCCGTCCGGTACAGCTCAGTGCTCCGACGGCGCCACGGGCCGATCGTCCCCGGCCGGGACCGGCCCCACCCTCTCCTCTGGCGGACCCATGACCGCGCCCTCGCCATCCCCTCGTCCCCGTCCCGTCCCGGCCGCCGACACCGCCGTCGCCGAGCCGCAGGTCCACGTCGGACACGGCAGCGCCGCGACCGTCGTCATCGGCGTGTCCGGCGAGCTCGACCTCGCGACCGGCCCCTCGGTCGAGGCACGGGTCCTCGCCGCGGTCGACACCGCCGCCGGTGGCCGCGTCGTCCTGGACCTGAACGCGGTGGGCTTCCTGGGGCTGCGCGGCGTGGCGATGCTGCGCGCGGCCGCGGACCGCGCCCGGGCCACCGGCGCCTCCCTGGTGGTGGTGCTGGACCCGACCGCGCCGGCGGCACGCGCGCTGCGGCTGGTCCGGGGGCCCGGCCTCACGGTGGTCGCGGTCGACGCGCCGGTCGCCGACGCGTCCTGACCCGCCCCCGGCCGGGCACTCAGCGGGGCAGCGGCGGCGCGGCGGGCGCGTCGAACCAGGGCTCGTCCGGGATCGACGGGTCCGGCGTCTCCCGGACCGCCGGGTCCGGGACACCGTCGGTGACCTGCGACGGTCGGGTCGCGCCGAGGTAGTCGTCGCCGCGCCACCGGTACCAGGAGGTCTGCACCGGCAGCCCGAACGTCGGGGCGTTCACCATCCGGTCCTGCCCGACGAACAGGCCGACGTGGTGGACCTTGTCGACGGTGCCGTAGAAGACCAGGTCACCCGGACGCAACGGGGCCCCGGCGGGGACCCGCGGGCCGCGGCGGTACTGGGCGTGCGCGGTCCGCGGCAGGACGACGCCGGCCTTGCCGTAGGCGAACGCGGTCAGCCCGGAGCAGTCGAAGCCGCGGTCGCCGTTCTCCGGCCCGTTGCCGCCCCACACGAACGGCAGCCCGATCTGGCGCAGTGCGACCTCGACCGCGGTGGCCGCCCGCTGCTCGGGCGTCGTCACCGGCCCGGCCGCGGCCTCGCCGCCGGTGACGAGCAGCAGGACCACGGCGACGAGTGTCGTCACGAACGGGGACCGAAGCGGCACGGCGTCCCTCCCGGTCGTCCGCGGTCGGCGGGTGCGACGGGGCCACCGGGCGGTGACCTGCGCCGAACCTAGGGATCCGACCGCGGCGACCGGAAGCGGAAGCGATCGAGCGGGTGAACGGGGCGACCCGGTCGGTACCGCCGCGGTCAGCGGGCGGCGAGACCGGCGCGCGGTTCCCAGCCGAACAGCCGCCGGGCCTTCGCGATGCTCAGCGCTCCGGCGTCGGGGCGCTCCAGCTCACCGATCGGGGGTGCGTCGTCGCCGTAGGCCGCGGCCACCAGGTCGGCGAGGGGCTCGCCGAGGACGTTGTCCGGCTGGGCGGCGTACACGACCTCGTGGCCCGGGGTGTCGGCGGTGGCGGCGCGCACCACGAGATCGCCGAGGTCGTCGGCGTCGACGAAGGTCCACTGGTTGAACGAGGGCTCGACCGGGCCCTCGCGCAGGCGGCGGACGTAGCCCTCGTAGACCTCGGGGGTGGTGACCAGCGACGGCCGGATCGACACCGCGGTCACCGGCGTCGCGTTGTCGGTGCGCCGTACCAGCGCGTCGACCATCTGCTCGCCGAGCACCTTGGTCAGGGCGTACGCCTCCCGCGGGCGCAGGGGGTGCTCCTCGTCGACGGGCAGGCGGTCGGGCAGCTGCACCGGGTCACCGGTCATGTAGCCCGGTGCCGTCTCGCTCGACATCACGACCAGCCGCGGCACACCGACCGTGCGGACGGCCTCGATGACGTGGAACAGGGCCCCGTCGTTGGTCTCGAACACCGCGACCTCGGTGTCCTGGAACGGTTCCGGGATGCCCGCGGTGTGTACGACCGCGTCGGGCCGGACCCGGCCGACCAGGTCGACCGTCCGTCCGAGGTCGGTCAGGTCGGCGCGCACGTAGGGCGCCGCGTCCGGGTCCGTGGGGCCGTAGGACGGCGGCGCCTGGTCCGACGCGGTGACCTCGTGGCCCGCCGCTCTCGCGGCGGCGACGGTCGCCGCGCCGACCTTTCCGAGTGCTCCGGTGACGAGAATCCTCATGATCGGCGACTTCCCGCGGGGGAGCGCGGGAAACCGCCGCCGATCACGGCCGGGGGACCGGGTGGGTCAGCCGCCCAGGCCCGGGATGCCCGGCATCTGCGGGAGCACCGGCGTCGAGGCGAACAGGTCGAGGTACATGCCGCCGGAGACCAGCAGCCCCAGGACGCCGAGCACCAGGCCGCCGAGGGCGACCGGCCGGACCCAGGCGCCCGCGGCGGGCCGGGCGGCCGGGCCGAGGACCAGGACGAGCCCGACGAGGACCGCGACCAGCGCGACGACGCCGTTGACCACGGCGGCGACGTCCCAGGGCGCGCCGTAGAAGGACTTGATGGTGTCGCCCGGGCTGCCGGTCGCGGCCTGGATCTGCCCGACGAGCGACTCGCGCTCGCGCAGCATGTCGCCGACCGAGGTGCCGGTCAGCGAGGCGAGACCGAGCCCCGCGGCGACGACGGCGCCCGCTCCGGCGAGGCCGCCGCCGGAGGTCGTGGCGGAGGCCGGGGTGGAGGTCGTGTCGGCCGCGGTGCCGGACCCGGTCCGTACGGGGGCGGCCGCGGCGCCGCCCGTGGTCGTGCCGGTGCCGGTCGTCGCGGTGCCGGTCGTCGCGCTGTCGGCCGGGGTCGCGGTGGTGTCGGCGGCGGGGGTGTCAGGGGTGTCGGTGGTGGCGGAGTCGGTTCCGGTGGAGCCGGTCGTGGTCGCCCGGTCCGTCGCGACGGAGCCGGCCGCGTCGTCGGTCTCCGGGGTACCGGTCGCCGTGCTGCCCGTGCTGCCGTCCGTGGGCCTGCTCGTGTCGGAAGCCATGGGCCGCACCGTACGCGAAGTCAAGATCGCCGTGACGGCCCCCCACCAGGGCGGATACGCCGTCGTGTCCGTTCCGCCGGGCCCGTCACCGGATGGGGGCGGTGACCGGTCGCTACCCGACGGTCGCGCCGGCCGCGGTCCGGCCGGCGGGCTCGCCGGTGCCGGCGAGCACGGTGACACCGTCCGCGGGGGACCCGGCCCCGACCCGTCGCACGGGGCCGTCGCGCAGCCCGGACAGCACGACCTCGACCCGGGCCAGCACCGCCGTGCGGGTGCGTCCGTCGACGCCGACGACGTCGACGACCACCGTGCCGAGCGCCGCCGAACCCGACGCCGCCCACTGCCCCGACCAGCCGAGCACGATGCCCGGCCCGGCGGGTGGGGGCGCGGACCCGACGCTTCGGTGGTCGAACCCGAGGGTCCGCAGGACCGGGTCGGCGGTGAGCGCGTCGCGGATCTGCTGGTCGGGCGTCGTGGTCATGCGGGCCTCCCGGTACCGGCCGTCGTCGATCACGTCCGGTACCGACGGTAGGGAGCCCGTGTGTCACGGGGGATGAGGTGGAGGTTAGGAGGAGGTAATCGATCGGCCGTTCCGGACCGGTTCCAGCGGCAGCAGCAGGGTGACCACCGACGGCGACCGGCGTGCGGTGAGCCGTCCTCCCTCGGCCTCGGCGAGGCGCCGGGCGAGCGCGACCCCGAGGCCGCGCCGGCCGTCGCTGCCCGACAGGTCCTCCTCGGCCACCCCGGGCCCCTCGTCGGCGACGTCGACGGCCACGGCGTCCGGCCCGGACTCCCGGGCGGTCAGCGTGACCGCGCCGGCCCCGTGCTGGACGGCGTTGTCGAGCAGCGCGGCGACGATCTGGCGGACCGCCGCGGCGGAGGCGGGCGGGTCGGGCAGGGCGCCGTCGCGGGACACCGAGAACGACCGCCCGGCGCGGGACAGCCGGTCGCCCCACTCGGCCTGCGCCTCGTCGAACAGCCGGGCGAGGTCGACCGGTACGGCGTCACGGCTGCGTTCGCGAGCGAGCAGCAGCAGCTCGTCGATGGTGCGTTCCAGCCGGTCGACCGAGGCCAGCCCGTCCTCGACGGTCGCGGGCCGCAGCAGCGCCGGGTCGTCGAGCGCGGACTCCAGCCGCAGCCGCAGCCCGGTCAGCGGCGTCCGCAGCTGGTGCGAGGCCTCCGCGGAGAACGCCCGCTCGCGGGCCAGCAGGTCGTCGAGCCGGCCCGCGGTGTGGCCGAGCGCGGACCCGACGCGGTCGAGCTCCCCGATGCCGGTGGGCGCGGGCCGGACCCCGAAGTCGCCCTCGCCGAGCCGGGCCGCGTCGCGGGCCATCGACTCCAGCGGCGCCGACAGGTGCGCGGCCAGGCGCATCGCGAGCGCCCACACCGCGACCAGCACCAGCCCGGCCAGCGCGACCATGCCGAGGTACAGGGGCACGAGCGAGGACCACACCGCCGAGGTCGGGCGGGCCGCGCGCACCACCCCGATGACGTCGTCGCCGTCGGTCACCGGGGACACCGCGACGAGCTGCCCCGGCGGGGAGGAGGACAGTCCCCGGTCCAGGACCCGGTCGACGCCCTCGTCGCCCTCCGGCGGGCCGTCGCCGGTGGTGAGGTCGCCGTCCTCGTCGTAGAGCGCGACGGCGGTGTCGTCGTCGCGGCCGTCGGGCAGCCGGGCCGGGACCCGGTCGTGGACGACGTCGTCGTAGACCGAGCGGGCGGCGAAGTCCGCGATGCGCTGCAGCGACTCGCGCTGCTGGGTGACGGTGTAGCGCTCCAGCCCGGCGGCCAGCGGGACCCCGAACAGCACCAGCGTCACCCCGACCGCGACGAGGGTGAGGCGCACGATGCGGCGTCTCACCGGACGTCCCCGGGCAGCTCCAGGCGGTACCCGTGCCCGCGCAGCGTGGTGATCACCGGGACCCGGGGGCCGTCGTGCGCGGCGAGGTGGCGGCGCACCGCGGCCACGTGCACGTCGAGGGTCTTGGTGGAGCCGAACCAGTGCGCGTCCCACACGTCGGTCATCAGCACCTCGCGGCTCAGTGCGGAGCCCGGGTCGGTCGCGAGCCGGGCGAGCAGGTCGAACTCGCGGGTGCGCAGGCCCAGCTCCCGCCCGGCGACGGTGGCGCGGCGCGCCCCGGTGTCGACGCGCAGGTCCCCGACCTCCAGCACGTCCTCGGTGCGGTCGCCGCCGGCGCGCCGCAGGTGCGCCCGGATCCGGGCGAGCAGCTCGGCCAGGCGCACCGGCTTGGTCAGGTAGTCGTCGGCGCCGGCCTCCAGGCCCAGCACCACGTCCATCTCCGCGGTCCGGGCGGTCAGCACGACCAGCACCGCGTCGGGGCGCAGCGTGCGCAGCCGCCGGCACACCTCGACGCCGTCGAGGTCGGGCAGCCCGAGGTCGAGCAGGACCAGGTCGAACGGGGTGTGCCCGGCCGCGGCGAGCGCCGGGCCGCCCGCCTGCTCCCACCGGACGTCGTAGCCGTGCCCGGTCAGGCTGCCGCGCAGGACGTCACCGATCGTGCGGTCGTCCTCGACGAGCAGGATGCGGGCGTTCACCGGCCCGATCATCGTCCCTCCGGCCGGGCCGCCGCACCCCGTGCGGCCTAGGAACCGCCGTAGGGCGGCTCACCCGTCTCCGGGACGAGCACCGGGGTGTCCTCGTCGAGGGTCTCGCCGCGGAAGAACGGCCGCAGCCGCACCGCGCAGGCCAGCATCAGCGGCACCCCGAGCGCGATCATGCCGACGCCGATCACGAACACCCCGCCGACCGGACCGAAGGAGGTCTCGCCGTAGGCGGGGTCGAGCATGTCGACCGAGCTCTGCACGAACGCCCACACCATCACCACCCCGCCGAGCAGCGGCAGCAGACCGCGCAGCAGCAGGTCACGCGGCGAGCGGAGCAGGGTGCGCCGGAAGTACCAGACGCAGGCGAAGGCGGTGATGCCGTAGTAGAACGCCACCGCCAGGCCGAGCGAGGCGACGGTGTCGAGCAGCGCGTCGGAGCTGACCAGCCCCAGCACCAGGTAGAACACCACCGCGGACAGCCCCATGACGACGGTGGCGAACCCGGGCGTCGCGTAGCGGGGGTGGACGCTGCCGAAGCGGCGCGGGACCGCCCCGTAGACGGCCATCGCCAGCGCGCCGCGCGCGGTGGGCAGGATCGTGGTCTGGGTCGACGACGCCGCCGACACCGCGACGGTCAGCAGCAGCACCGCGGTGAGCGCCGTGCCGCCCATCGGGGCGCCGAGCAGGGTGAGCACGTCCTCGGAGTGCTCGGGGTTCGCCAGCCCGATCCCGGTCGCGCCGAACCCGGCGTAGGACTGCAGCGCGACGGCGACGACGACGTAGATCGCCAGCAGGATCACCGTGGCCAGCAGCGCGGCCCGGCCGGGGGTGCTCGTCGAGCCGCGGGTCTCCTCGCCGACGGCCAGGCAGGCGTCCCAGCCCCAGTAGACGAAGATGCAGAGGATCAGCGCCTGCGCGGCGGCGGAGCCGGAGATCCCGGTCGGGTCGAACCAGCTCCAGCTCGGCAGCACGGCCTGCGGGCCGGCGTCGCCGGAGTACACGAGCCACAGCGCCCCGGCGGCCAGCACGGCGAGCACCACGATCTGGAAGACGATCAGCGCGTTCTGGAACCGCTCGGACAGCACGATCCCGCGGTGGCTGACCCAGGTCATGACCAGGATGAACAGCACCCCGACGCCGACCTTGACCAGCGTGTTCTCCGCGGCGGTGACGAACCCGAGCGCGCGCAGGGTGTACACGGCGGCGATCTCGGCGACGTTGGCCAGCACGATGATCGCCGACACCGCGACGCCCCAGCCGCCCATCCACCCGACCCACGGCCCGAAGGCCTTGGTGCCCCAGGTGAACGTCGTCCCGCAGTCGGGCACCGCGCGGTTCAGCTCGCGGTAGGCGACGGCGACGAACAGCATCGGCACGAACGCGACGAGGAACATCGCGGGCGCCTTCTCGCCGACGGCGAGGACGACGTAGCCGAGCGTCGCGGCCAGGCTGTAGGCGGGCGCGGTGGCGCCGAGCCCGATGACGGTGTTGCCCCACAGGCCCAGCGCTCCGGTGCGGAGCCCCTTCGGGCCGGCCTCCACGAGGGGAGGCGGTGCGGCGGCGGTCAACCGCCGTTCTCGGCGGTGAGGATGGTCAGCACGGTGGTCGTTCCCCGTCTCGTCGGCTCCCGCCCGGGCCGGCGGCGGCACACAGGATGCGGCACGGACGCGCCCGAACGGAAACAGCGGTGTCGCGTCTCACGCCGCGACCCCGCCGCGGCGTCAGACCTGCCGGTGCGGCGTGCCCCGCACGCTGAACCAGTAGGCGCCCGCCTCGGCGCCGGAGATCCCGGTGCGGACCTCGGCGGTGGCCGGACGGCCGAAACGGCGCCGGATCGCCTTGCGGACTGTCTTCTCGATGCGGGCGGCGAGCCGCTCCGGCTCGGAGCACCCGGACATGGTCAGCACCGCGACGAAGGCGTACCGGGCCGGTCCGCGCCGCGGCCAGGGGCCGGTGCCGTCGGCCAGGGACAGCTCGACGGTCATCGGACGCTTGCGGTGCGTGTACAGGGCGCGGGTCAGCTCGGCCTCCACGACATCCGCCTCGACGCCAGCGGGTGCCTCGACCCGGACGATCGCCATCACGGCGTTCGCCGCGGACCCACC
Source organism: Pseudonocardia sp. ICBG162 (assembly GCF_020496225.1). NCBI lineage: Bacteria > Bacillati > Actinomycetota > Actinomycetes > Pseudonocardiales > Pseudonocardiaceae > Pseudonocardia > Pseudonocardia sp. ICBG162. The sequence continues at coordinate 1,586,784 of NZ_JAHLJD010000013.1, read as the reverse complement.
TGTCACCACGGTCACGGTCATGGACTCCTTCCGGGTGCGCGCCACCCCCGACGGAACGCGCATCACGGACATTCATCCCCGGTCCCGGGGGGGGCTAAACAAGGACTTGACCGAAAAAGACGCGTCAGGATCACGAAAATCGCTCATATTCGTCACCCGTACGGGACGTTGCGTCGCGCCATCCTCGTCACTGTCGGTCGCGTCGGCCCTACCCGGCGGCCCGGCACGCCGCGACGAGCTCGTCCACCATCGTCGAGCCGTCCCCGGCCAGCGTCGCCAGCCGCGACAGGTCACCGCGCGACGCTGCGGACGCGATCCGCTCGTACTGCGCGGTCAGGTCCCGTGCCGCCGCGGCGATCCGCGCGTCGTCCGCCATCGGTGGCACCTCCGACATCCCCTCCGTCGCCCTCCGTGTCGCCGACGCCAGCTCCGGCAGGTCCGTGGTCCCCGTCGCGATGCCCTCCGCCACCGGGGTCCAGTCACCCATGACCTCCCCGGCGCGCCGGCAGGCCGCCAGGTCGTCCGGGTGGGCACCGGCCCGCGTCGCCGCCGGAGCGGCCGCCGGCGCCGGGGCGGCCGTCGCCGCGCCGGGGTCGTCCGGGGCCGGGTCCGCGCCGCCCCCGAACACGCTGCCGACACCGATCAGCGCGAACAGCGCCACGACCGCGATCCCGAGCCGCCGCAGGCGGGACCTCCCGGTGGGCGGGCCGTCACCCGGGCCGGTCGTGCCGGGGTCCGGCGCCCCGCCGGACCGACCGGCCGGGACGGCCCGCTGCGGCGTCGGGGGTCCGTGTGCGGCCGGTCCACCGCCGGACGGGACGCGCGGGAGCCGGAGGGTGGGCGCGTCCGCCGGGTGCACGCCGGCCGGGGGCGGCCCCGGCGGCGGCCCGGCGCCGCGCGCGGGTCCCGGCCGCGGCGCGGTCGGCGCAGGTGCCGGGGCCTTCGCCCGGCGGTAGGACTCGGCGTCCCGCCGCTGTCCGGCCGCCTTCGCGAGGAGCTTCTGCCGCTTCCCGGGGTCCCGGGTGGTCGCGGCGCGCTCCTCCAGCTGCCGGGCCGTGGAGTCGGCCATCTTCGCGAGCATCTCGGACACGGGTCCTCCCACTGCGGGGCACGGCGGGCGCCGTGCGGGCGTCGGTGGGAGGACGTCGCCGATGTCTCTGCGGTGCAGCGGTTCCGGGGATCGTCAGACAGCCGCAAGATCCCCGGACGCCGTACCCGCCGGTCAGGCGGGACCCGGGACCCGGGTGAGGCGTTCGAGCACCTCCAGGACGTGCTCGTAGTCGCGGCCGGTGGCCCGGCTCATGCCGAGCTCGCAGGTCCGGTTGCAGGAGGCGTGGGCGTCGGCGTCGACCCCGGCGAGCTCCCACGCCTGCGGGGCGGTGGCCGCCGCGGTCAGCTCCGGGTGCAGCATCCCGCGGTCCCCGGCGAACCCGCAGCAGCTCCACGAGTCGGGGACGACGACGTCGTCGGCGACGGCCCCGGCCAGGCGTCGCAGCGGGTCGAGCAGGCCCAGCTGGGTGGCCGAGCAGGTCGGGTGCAGCACGAGCCGGGCCAGCCGGGCGGGCACGGTGAGCGCGGGCAGGATCCGGTCGGCGGTGAACTCGACGGCGTCGAGGACCCGCAGGCCGCGGTAGCGCTCGGGGCCGGACGCGACCATCACCCGCAGCCCCTCGGTGCACGACGACGCGTCGGACACCACCGGGACCGCCCCGGCGCGGGTCGTCGTCCACAGTGCGGGCAGGACCCGCTCGGCCATCGCGGCGGCGCCGTCGGCGAGCCCCTTGGACTTCCACGGCGTGCCGCAGCACAGCGACCCCAGGCCGGCGGGCGCGCTCGCCTGCAGGCCCGCCCGTGCGCAGAGCCGGGAGAAGGCCTCGCCCGCGCCGGGACCCGCCGAGCCGAACATGGCGCTGGTGCAGGAGGAGAACAGGACGAGGTCGGCGTCGGTGGACACCAGCCCGCCGGGGACCCGGTGCCCGCCGCCGCGGGGCAGGTCGGGGCTCCACTGCGGGACCTGCTCGGGGTCGGCGACCCGGCGCAGCGCCGCCGAGACGGGTGCGGCGCCGGGCACGGCCCGCGCGAGGGTGAGGGCCAGCCCGGCGGCCCGGGTGGTGGCGCCCCAGTGCTTGGCCGCGAGGGTCCAGCCCGCGCCCGCGGCGCCGTGGTCGCGTTCGCCGCGCAGCCGTCGCACCAGGTCACCGGTGTTGATCAGGACCGGGCAGGCGGTGCCGCACATGCCGTCGACGGCGCAGGTGTCGACGCCGTCGTAGGCGTAGTCGGCCTCCAGCTCGGCGAGCAGGGCCTCGTCGCCCGCGGCCCGGGCGGCGGCCATCTCGCGGCGCAGCACGATCCGCTGGCGCGGGGTGGTGGTCAGGTCGCGGCTGGGGCAGACCGGCTCGCAGAACCCGCACTCCACGCAGCGGTCCACCTCGGACTCGACGGCCGGGGCGGACTTGAGGCCGGCCAGGTGCGCGGTCGGGTCGTCGTCGAGGACGACGCCGGGGGAGAGGATCCGCTGCGGGTCGCAGAGCCGCTTGATCTCCTGCATGACCTCGTAGAGCTCGTCGCCGTACTGGCGGCGGACGAACGGCGACATCATCCGGCCGGTGCCGTGCTCGGCCTTGAGCGTCCCGCCGTGGGCCAGCACGAGGTCGACCATGTCGTCGGTGAACCGGCCGAAGCGGTCCCGGCCGCCCGCCGTGCCCGAGTCGTCGAGGTCCTCGGTGAGCATGAAGTGGACGTTGCCGTCCTTGGCGTGCCCGAAGATCACGGCGTGGTCGTAGTCGTGCTTCGCGAACAGCGCGATCAGGCCCTCGCAGGTCGCGAGCAGGTCCGGGACGGGTACGGCGACGTCCTCCAGCAGCGCCGCGGTGCCCGGCGGGCGGGCGCCCGCGACCTTGGCGTAGAGCGCCTTGCGCAGCTTCCACAGCCCGGCCTTCGCGACCGGGTCCGCGGACAACTCCCGCGGGCCCCGCAGCGGCAGCCCGGAGATCAGCCCGGAGGCGTCCCCGGCGAGCTGGGTGACCTCGTCGACGGTGTGCCCGCGGTACTCCACGAGGAACGCGGCGTGCTCGTCGACGGTCAGCGCCCGCAGTCGCGGGTCGGCGTCGGCATCGCCCTGTCCGACCCGCAGCGACGTCGCGTCCAGCAGCTCGATCGTCGCCGCGCCCGAGTCCACCAGGCCGGGCAGCGCGCGGTTGGCGGCGGCGAGGTCGTCGAACACCAGCAGCCCGGTGCGGGTGTGGGCCAGCACCGGGACGGTGCGCATGGTGATCGAGGCGAGGAACGCCAGCGTCCCCTCCGAGCCGACGAGCAGCCGGGCCAGGATCTGCACCGGGTCGTGGTGGTCGAGGAAGGAGTTCAGGCCGTAGCCCATGGTGTTCTTCAGCGAGAACTGGCGCTCGATCTCGGTGCGCAGCGCCGCGTCGCCGCGGAGCCGGTCGCGCAGCCGCGCCAGGCCCGCCCACAGCCGGGGCTCGCGGGCGCGCAGCTCGTCGTCGGCGCCGGGGGCACCGGTGTCCAGCGTGGTGCCCGAGGGCAGGACGAGCTCGACGGAGTCCAGCAGCGCGTAGCTGTTCGCGGCGGTGCCGCAGGCCATGCCCGAGGAGTTGTTCGCGACGACCCCGCCGAGGGTGCAGGCGACCTCGCTGGCCGGGTCCGGGCCGAGCATCCGGCCGTACCGGGCCAGGCGGGTGTTGACCGAGCGCACCGTCGCGCCCGGCCCGACCCGCACCCGGGCGCCGTCGCCCTCGATCTCGATGCCGCGGAAGTGGCGGCGGACGTCGACGAGGATGCCGTCGGTGACGGCCTGGCCGGACAGGCTCGTCCCGCCGGAGCGGAAGGTCACCGGCACCCCGCCCGCGGCGCGGAACAGCGCGGCGACCTCGGCGGCACCCGACGCAGTCACCACCGCGGCCGGGGTGCGGGCGAAGTGCGACGCGTCGTGCGCCATCCGGAGCCGGTCGATCGCCCGGGTGGCGACGGCGGCGGGCCGGACCGCGGCGGCGAGCCGGTCGTGCAGGGCGTGCAGGGCCGGGCGGCCTGCCGGGTCGGTGGGCGGTGTCTCCGCGGGCGATCCGGTGAGGGTCACGGTGGTGCTCCTGGCGTGTGGTGGGACGCGCGTGCACCCACCCTGCCCCAGGGTCAGCCCCGTGCCGAGGGGAAGTTCGGGGGACGCTTCTCGCGCAGCGCGGCGGCGCCCTCCACCACGTCGGGCCCCATGAAGGTCAACATCTCGTAGGCGGCGGACTGCTCGAAGGTCGGTCCGGCGCTGCGCAGCCACGAGTTCAGCGCCCGCTTGGTGAGCCGGATGGCCTGCTGGGAGCCGGTGCCCAGGGCGTGCGCGACCCGCAGCGCCTCGTCGAGGACCTGCTCGCGCGGCACCGCCTTGGCGACCATCCCGAGCCGCTCGGCCTCGGCGCCGGTGACCATCTCGCCGGTCAGCAGGTAGTAGCGGGCCTTCGCCATCCCGGCCAGCAGCGGCCAGATGATCGCGGCGTGGTCCCCGGCGGCGACGCCGAGCTTCACGTGGCCGTCGCCCAGCTTCGCGTCCTCGGCGGCGATCGCGATGTCGGCGAGCAGCGCGACGACCACCCCGGCCCCGACGGCGACCCCGTTGATCGCCGACACGACCGGCTTCTCGCAGTCGATGATGTTCCAGACCAGGTCGGACATCTCCCGGAGCATGTGTGCGACGCGCTCGTGGTCGCCGGCCATCCGCTCGACCATGCCGAGGTCCCCGCCCGCGGAGAACGCCTTCCCGGCCCCGGTGATCACCGCGACCCGGGTGGCGGCGTCGGACGACACGTCCCGCCAGACCCGCGCGAGCTCGCCGTGCAGGACCTCGTCGGCGGCGTTGTACTTCGCCGGGTTGTCGATGGTGATGAGCAGGACGCCGTCGTCGCGGCGCTCGAACCGCAGCTGGGTGTAGGTGCTCGGGTCGAGGGTCATGGGGGTCCTCCCGGGGGCTGGGGTCAGAGCATGGACAGGCCGCCGCTGACGCTGACGGTCTGCCCGGTGAGGTAGTCGGCGTCGGGGGAGGCGAGGAAGGCGACGGTGGCGGCGACGTCCTCGGGGCGAGCCAGGCGGCGGAACGGGATCGCCTTCACCAGGGCGTCGCGCAGCCGGTCGTTCCCCTCGACGACGTCGGCGAACAGCGCGGTGTCGGTGGGCCCGGGGCACACGCAGTTGACGTTGACGCCGTGCCGGGCGACCTCGCGGGCGAGGGTCTTGGTGAACGCGATGACCCCGCCCTTGGCGGCGGAGTAGACCGCCTCGCCGCTGGACCCGACGCGGCCCGCCTCGGAGGCGAGGTTCACCACCGTCCCGGAGCCCTGCGCGATCAGGTGCGGGACGACGGCGTGCGCGGTGTGCAGCACCCCGAACAGGTTGATCCGCACGATCCGGTCCCAGTCGGCCGGGTCGGAGTCGACGAACGCGCCGACCTTGTCCCAGCCGGCGTTGTTGACCAGCACGTCGATCCGGCCGAGGTCGCCGCGGACCCGCTCGACGGTGTCGCGCACGGCGTCGGGGTCGGCGACGTCGAGGGCGTACGCGGTCCCGGCCCCGCCCAGCTCCGCGGCGGTCGCGGCGGCGGTGTCGCCGTCGAGGTCGGTCACCGCGACCCGGGCGCCCTCCCCGGCGAGCCGCAGCGCGGTGGCACGGCCGATGCCGCGCCCGGCCCCGGTGACGAGCACCGTCCGGTCGTCCATCCTGCCCACGGGCCGGTCCACCTCCTGGTCGCCGACACCGGTGTCGGACCCCGCCCACGATGACGACACCGGCCCCCATGGTCAATCTCCGCCGGCGGGTCCGTGACGCCGGGCCGGGTCAGCGCACCACGGGCAGCGGGCCGGAGGGCCGGTCGAAGAACAGCGGGAGGGTCTCCTCGCGGGGGTCGGGGGTCCGGGGGAGGACCCCGGTCGTGGGCTCGGCGTCCCGGGGCGGGCGGCGCATCTGCGGGAGGACGCCGGTCGGGGGCTCGGGCTCCCCGGACGGCGGGCGCATCCGCGGCAGGACGCCCGTGGGCGGCTCGGGCCCGTCGGCGGGTTCCCCGTCGGGCCGCCCGGCGATGGGCTGCGCGTCCGGTCGCACGCCGGGCTCATCGGTGGGCGCCGTGGCGTCGGCTGTGGCGTCGGCGGCGGCGCGGCAGTCGGTGAGCAGCTCCCGCACGTCGTCGGTCACCGCGTGCCCGGTGCCGAGCACCCGCTCGGCGACCTCGAGCGTCGCGGCGAGCAGCCCGGCCGCGCCGCGCAGGTCGCCGGTGTCGGCACGGGCGAGCGCCAGCGCGGCCCGGGACGCGATCGTGCAGGGATGGGTCCCGCCGAGCACCCGCGCACGCCGGGTGATCACGTCCTCGTGCCGGCGGACCGCCTCCTCGGCGTCGCCGGTCACCCGGTGGGCCGCGGCCAGGGCGTCGGCGGCCGCGAGCGACGCCGGGTGGTCCGGGCCCAGCAGCGTCTCGCGGGCGGCGAGGTTGCGGGCGGCGATCTCCAGCCCGCCGGTGCGGTCGTAGCCCAGCAGCAGCGCGACGGCGAGGCTCCCCTCGGCGACGAGCGTGTCGGCGTCGTCCGAGCCGAGGTCGCGACGGGCGGTGGTGAGGACCTGCTGGACGCGACGGGTCGCGTCCAGCAGCGCGGGCATGTCGCCGCTGCGTCCCGCGGCGCGCACGTCGGTCGCGGCGCGGTCGTGACGGGAGCGCAGGGCCTCGCGCAGGGGGTCGGCGGTCGTCGTCGACCGCTCCGCACCGTGGTGCGGGACGGTCACTCTCCGGTCGGCCACGGACACCCGACCTCCCCTCCTCACCGCGACGAACAGCCCGGACTCACCCGGACGGCCCACTGAATCGTGACCGAACGTACCTGTAACCGGCGGTATCGCGCGCCCCGGACGAGCATCCGAGGCGAAGGCCACCCTTACCGATCACCGTGCGTCGCAGGAGGTGCACCGACGGTCCGAGGCCGGCGGGCCCGTCCAGACGGAGTCACCCGGCCGTGCGGTCCACGCCCTCGGACGGGTGCACGTCCGTCGCGGTGCCTGGAGTGCGGTGTCCGGGGGCTCGACAATCGCGCGCACGCCGTGCGGAGAGGGGGCCTCGTGTCGAGGCAGGGGGACGCCGACCACACCGATGGTGAGGTCGCGGACGACGCAGGGGCGGTGAGGCGTCCAGACACCGGCGCCGACCCCGCCACCGGTGACCGAGTGGGACGGCCGGCGCGCCGACCGTCCCGGCCGCCGCCTCCGCGGCCCCCGCTGCGGCCGACGTCGCCGTTCCTGGGGGTGGCCCCACCCGTCGCATCGCCCGCGGACGAGCCCGGTCCTCCGGGCATCGAGGCCTTCGGGGCGGGAGGGACGCTGCGCCGGGCGGTGCCCGGGGCTCCGATGTCCGGCGGTCCGCCCCCTGCCGACCCGGTGTCCGCTGTCCCGGGCGCCGCAACCCCGGCCCCGGTACCTCCGGCCCCGGACACCTTCGCCCCGGCAAGCCCGGCTCGGGCAACTCCGGTCCGGGCAACCCTGGGCTCCGAGGGACCGGGGTCCGCGGCGTCGGACGCCGCGACGTCGGACGCCGCTGCGCCGGGGGTCGCGGCCTCGGCCGCCGCAGATCAGGGGGGCACCGCACCGGAGGTCGCCTCGTCGGGCGCCGCAGCTCTGGGCGCGGTCCCGCCGCACGCCGGCCCGCCGCACCGCGCGGCGCCGCATCCCGCAGCGCCGGACGCCGCATCGCCGGACGCCCTCGCATCGGACGTCGCCGCATCGGACGTCGCCGCATCCGACGCCGCCGACCCGGCGACCGCGCGTCCGGCGCCCGCCGTCCAGATGTCCGCCGTCCAGATGCCCGCCGTCCAGATGCCCGCCGCCCCGATGTCCGCCGTGCCGGCGCCGGCCCACCCGGCTGTCGCGCCGGGGTCCGCCGACCCGGACCCGCAGGCGCCGGATCCGGGCGCGGAGCACCCGGGTGCCCCACCGTCCGGCGCCGTCGTGCCGGACGGTGCGCCCCCGGGCGTCGCGAGGCCGGAACTCCCGGTGCCGGACAGCGGTTCCACCGGATCGGACAGCGGTTCCGCGGGACCGGACAGCGGTTCTGCGGGACCGGATAGCGGTTCTGCGGGACCGGACAGCGGGACGACGGTGCCCTCCGACCCGGACCTGATCCCGTCGACCGGGAGCGAGGCACCCGCGGCCGCCGCGCCGGGCAGCACCGGGACGGGCGCGACCGGAGCCACGGCCGTCCCAGCCCCCGACGCGGTCCCGCCCCGGCCACCCACGACCGGCCCCGACCCGACCCTGCACGGTGTCCCCGCGGTCACGCCGCGCCCGATCCCCCGGCTCACGGCCGTGGTGCTGGTCGGGTCGCTGCTCGCGGCCGCCGGTGCGGCCGCGGGCGCGGTCGCGCTGGCCTCCCAGCAGAGCGACGGCGCGGGCTGGCCCGGCGCGACCGACCCGACGGCGGTGACCCGCCCGGACGGGGTGACCGCCGGCCTCCCGGGGGCCCCGGCTCCTCTCGTCCCCGTGCCCGACGGCTCCTCCGGGGCCGGGGAGCGCGACCGGGCCGTGTCGCCGGAGCGGCGCCGGTCCGACCCGGACACCGACCGCGCGTCCCGCCCGGACCCGTCCGCGGGCCCGGGGGAGCGGCGGGCCGATCCCACGGCACCGCGCCCGGCGCCGGGCGCCGGCCGTGCCCCGGCGGCACCCGCCGCTCCGCCGGCACCGGGTGCACCGGCCCCGGGCGGCCCTGCGGCACCGGGCGGCCCGGGTAGCCCGGCCGCACCGGCGCCCGGCGGTTCCGGGACCGCCCCGGCCGGGGGTACGACCCCGGGGACGCCCGGCACCCCACCGGGCGGCACGGGCCCGGCCGGGCCCGGCACACCCGGTGCGGGCACGACCCCGTCGGACCCCGGCGGTTCCGGCGCGGGTCAGCCCTCCGACGGCGGCGCCGGACCCGGCACCGCGCCGGGTCCCGAGCCCACGGCGGGATCCGGCCCCACCCCGGGACCGGGCACCGCACCGGGATCGGGATCGGGGTCGGGATCCGGCACGGGCACCGGGAACGGTGCCCCGGACGCGACCGGCACCGGACCGGACGGCGGCGCGGGCACCGGCGGCCCGTCGACCGGCACCCCGCAGGCGGGCAGCGCCGACAGTCGCGGCAGGGACGGCGGCAGCAGGGACGGCGACACCGGAACCGGCGGCGGCGCCGACAGCCGCAGCACCGGCGGCCGCGGCACCACGACCCCATCCGGATCCGGGTCCTGACCCCGGAGGACCGGCGGACGTGCGGCGGCGGGCGACCCGGCCCGTCGAGGACGCCGGCGACCGACGTCCGGTACCTCTCGACGATCGCGGTCGGCCGGGCGCACTCGTCGTCGACCGTCACGGAGGACGCGACGCCCACGACGGCGGCCCTACGACCGTGGTCGGACGGCGCAGATCGTTCCCCGCTCCGACGCGCCCGGGCCGCCCCGGCCCGCACCGTTGCGGCATGACTACGACAGACCGGGCCCCCGGCCCATCGTCGGCGCCACCCGCCGGACCGGACAGCGGGTCGTGGCCGCGCGGCCGGCACCGTCCCGGCCGGCACCGTCCCGGGCGCGCCCGGGTGGCCGGTATCGACGCCGCCCGCGGCCTCGCCGTGCTCGGCATGATCGTCGCGCACGTCGCCGTCGCCGCGGGGTCGTCCTGGCTGGTCCAGGCGGTGAACGGGCGCGCGGCGGTGCTGTTCGCGGTGCTCGGCGGGGTGTCGCTGGCCCTGATGGCCGCGCCCGTCCTCGCCGCGCCGACCGCGCGGAACCGGGTGTGGCTGCGCCGCCGGATCGCGGTCCGGGGGCTGCTGCTGGTGGTCCTCGGGCTGCTCTTGGCCGAGATCAGCAGCGGGCCGATGGTCATCCTCGTCGTCTACGGGGTGCTGTTCTGGCTGCTCCTGCCGGTGCTGTTCGCCCCGGCCCGGGCGCTGGCGGTCGCCGCCGCGGTCTGGGCGGTCGCCGGGCCGCTGCTGTCCTGGGTGCTGCGCGCCCGGTTCGGGTCCACCACCGACGCCGACGGGCAGACGGTGCTCGGCGCGACCGTGCACCTGTCCGACCTCACCTCGCCCGCCGGGCTCGCACACGCGCTCGACACGGTGCTGCTCAGCGGCGCCTACCCGGTCCTGACCTGGATGCCGTTCCTGCTGCTCGGGATGGCGGTCGGCCGGCTCGACCTGCGTACGGCGGGCACCCGGCTGGTCGCCGGCGGGGCCGCCGGTGCGGTGCTCGGCTACGGCGGGTCCTGGCTGGCGCTGGACGTCCTGGGCGGCCGCGACGCGCTCCTCGCGTCGGTCGCGCCCGTCGCCGACCGGCTCGGTGTCCCCGCCGAGCTCGCGCTGCAGCTGCTCGGCGGCAGCTCTCTGGGCACGGTCGCCACCACCACACCCGCCTGGCTGCTCGCCGCGACCCCGCGCAGCGGCAGCCCGTTCGACGTCGTCGGGGCGGCCGGGGTCGCCGTCGCCGTGCTCGGCCTGTGCCTGCTCGCCGCCCGGTACGGGGGTCGGCTGCTCGCCCCGCTCACCGCGACCGGCGCGCTCGCGCTGACCCTCTACGCCGGGCACATCGCGCTGCTCGCCGCGCTCGGCGAGTGGCCGCAGACCGCGCCGTGGGCGGCGACGGCGCTGGTCGCGGGCCTGGCCGTGGCCTGCGCGTGGGCCTGGCGCGGGCTCGTCGGGCGCGGTCCGCTGGAAGCGCTGGTGCACAGCGTCTCCGTGCGCGCGGCCGGTTCTCCGCCCACGGTCGGAGACCGGGGATCGGACCCCGCTCCGATGCCCGGCGGGGCCACCCCGCGCGAGGCTGGGGACATGGACAGCACGACGACGGGCCGGGCGGCCGACACGATCGGGTACCGGGGATCATCGGGGCCGGAGCGGGGGGAGGCGCGATGAGCATCACGACACGGGTGCGGGACTCCCTGCGCAGCCTGCCCGCCCTGCGCTCCACCCCGTCGGAGGCCCCGACCCTCGTCGAACGCGCGGTGGCGCTCGGCCGCCGCAACCCGGTCGTCGTCGACGCCGTGCTGGCCGCCCTGCTCATCTGGGTCGCGGTCAGCTGGACCCTCGACGGCAAGGTCCGGTCGGACGTGCGGATCCTGGCCCTCGTCGTGGCCGTGCTCGCGGCCCTGCCCGTCCCGCTGCGCCGGGTCGTCCCGATGCCGGCCGCGTTCGCCACGGCCGCGGTCGCCCTCGTCTGCACCGTCGTCGAGCCGGCCGTCCACCCCGCGTACCTGCTGCCGTCGCTGGTCATGGGCTACTCGGCCGTCGCCTACGGGCCCCGCTGGGCCGGGTGGCTGGCGCTGGTCGTGCTGACTCTGGGGATGTTCGGGCCGTTCCTGCTGCGTCCGCCGATGTCGATACTGCAGCTCCCCGGGGCCACTCCGCTCACCGTGCTGGCACTGGCCGGGGTGATGGCGATGGTCCCCGTGCTGGTGTGGCTGCTGGGGTCGCTGCGCCGCGCCGCGCACCGCCGCACCCTGGACCTGCGCGAACGCAACCGGCTGCTGGAGGAGAGCCGCCGCCAGGAGGTCCGCCTCGAGCTGCTGGCCGAGCGGTCGCGGATCTCCCGCGAGGTGCACGACGTCGTCGCCCACTCGTTGTCCGGGATCATCGCCCAGGCCGACGGCGGCCAGTTCGCCGCGCAGCGCGACCCGGCGAAGGCCGTCGAGGTGCTCTCCGGCATCGCGACCACCGGCCGCTCCGCGCTGTCCGACGTCCGCGGCCTGCTGTCGATGCTGCGCGGCACCGGTCCGGACGACGACAGCGACACCGACCCGGCGCGTCCGCAGCCCGGCGCCTGCGACGTCCCCGCACTCGTCGAGCAGGTCCGCACCGGCGGGCTGCCGGTCGACCTGCGGACCATCGGCACCCCGCGGGAGCTCCCGACCGGCCCCGGCCTGACCGTCTACCGGATCGTGCAGGAGTCGCTGACCAACGTCATCAAGCACGCCGGGCCCGGCGTGCCGACCCACGTCGACCTGCGGTGGACCACCGACGAGCTGACCGTGCGCGTCCACGACGAGGGCGCCCGCGGCCCCGTCCCCACCCCACCGCGCGGCGGTCACGGCCTGACCGGCATGCGGGAGCGCGCCGCCCTGCACGGCGGCTCGGTCGAGGCCGGCCCGCACGCCGACGGCGGCTGGACGGTCCGGCTCCGGCTGCCCCTCACACCCCCGGCCCGAGGAGAACGGTGAACCCCGTACGACTGATGCTCGTCGACGACCAGGAGCTGGTCCGCACCGGCTTCGCGATGGTGCTCGACTCCTGCGACGACCTCGCCGTCGTCGCCCAGGCCGGTGACGGCGAGGCCGCGCTCGCCGAGCTGGACCGCACCGAGGTCGACGTCGTGCTGATGGACGTGCGGATGCCCCGCCTCGACGGCATCGCCGCCACCCGCCGGGTCGTCGCCGAGCACCCGGGGGTGCGGGTCCTGGTGCTCACCACCTTCGACCTCGACGAGTCCGTCACCGAGGCCATCGCCGCCGGTGCCAGCGGCTTCCTGCTCAAGGACGTGTCCCCGCAGGACCTCATCGAGGCCGTCCGCACCGTGCACCGCGGCGACTCGGTCGTCGACCCCGTCTCCACCCGGCGGCTGCTGCGCGCCACCCGGCCGCTGCTCACCGCGCCCGAGCCGGCCGCCGCGGAGCCGTCGGTGGACGCCGTCGCCGCGCTCGCCGACCTGACCCCGCGCGAGCGGGAGGTGCTCCTCCTCGTCGGCAACGGCCGGTCCAACGCCGAGATCCGGGCCGACCTCGTCGTCTCCGAGGCGACGGTGAAGACCCACATCGGGCACCTGCTCGCCAAGACGCAGTCGCGTGACCGGGTGCAGCTCGTCGCGCTGGCGTTCCGGGCGGGCCTGGTCAGCTGACCCCGGGCCGCCCTGACGCCCCGGTGCCCGCTGTGTCCGGGGCGGACGGCCCGGCCACCCGCACCACGATCTTGCCCCGCACCCGGCCCGCGGCCAGCCGTTCGATCGCCGCGTCCGCGTCGTCGAGGCCGACGGTCCGGTCGACCACCGGCGTCAGCTCCCCGGCCTCGACGAGCCCGCGCAGGGCGGCGAGGTCGGCGGCGTTCTCGTCGGCCACCAGCACGGCGAGCCGCCGCCCGCGCAGGAACGGGGAGAGCGCGGCCGCGCGCAGCAGCCGGCCGTAGCCGCCGGTCAGCCGTGCGTCCGGGCGCTCGCCGCCGACGAGTACCGCCGTCCCGCCGGGCGCCAGCACCGAGCACAGCCGGGCCGCGGACGGGGTGCCGCCGATGTCGAGGACGACGTCGAACCGGCGGCCCAGGCCGAACACGTCGGTCGTGGTCCGGTCGACGACGTCGGTTGCACCCAGGGACCGGACGAGTCCGACCGACCCGGTGCGACACACCGCGGTCACCGTCGCGCCGGCGGCCCGGGCGATCTGCACGGCGAACGTCCCCACTCCGCCGGACGCGCCCAGCACCAGCACCGACGAGGCCTGCGTGACCCGGCCGACCCGATGCACCGCCTGCCAGGCGGTCTGCCCCGACACCGGCACGGCCGCGGCGAGCTCCGGGCCGCACCCGTCCGGGGCGTGCGCGAGCCGGTCGGCCGGGGCGACGGCGTACTCGGCGAGGCTGCCGCTGGGGGTGGTCCCGAACACGCGGTCACCGGGGCCGAACCCGTCGACGCCGGGACCGACCGCCACGACGTCACCCGCCAGGTCGCGGCCGGGGACCCGGACCCGGGGTGCCCGCAGGCCGACGGCCGGGCGCACCGCGAGCGGCAGCCCAGCCATGAGGTGCCACGTGCCGCGGTCCAGTGCCGCCGCGGCGACCCGCACCAGAACCTCCCCCGGCCCCGGCCCCGGCTCCGGCACGGGCAGCTCCCCGACGCGCCAGACCCCGCCCGTGCCGTACCGCTCCTGCACCACAGCCCGCATCGCGCACTCCTGTACTTAGTACGAAACGTACGTTGTACGGTACGGAGACCGGGACAGACGCACAAGGAGTCGACGTGACGCGGCGACAGCTCAGCAGGGAACGGGTGCTCGCCGCCGCGGCCGAGGTCGCCGACGCCGACGGCATCGCGGCGCTCACCATCCGCGCCGTAGCCGGGCGGCTGGGCAGCGCACCGATGGCCGTCTACCACCACGTGGCGAACAAGGACGAGATCCTCGACGGGCTCGTCGACACGGTCTTCGGCGAGATCGACCCGCCGGTGCCGGGTCGGCCGTGGCGGCCCGAGCTGGCCCGCCGCTGCCGATCGGCGCGGACGGCGCTGGCCCGCCACCCCTGGGTCACGCCCCTGCTGGACAGCCGTCGCCGCCCCGGCCCGGCGACGCTCGCACATCACGACGCCGTGCTCGGCACGCTGTTGCGCGACGGCTACGACACCCGTGCCGCAGGGCACGCGTTCGCGCTGGTCGACGCGTTCGTGTACGGGTTCGCCCTGCAAGAGGCCGCGATCCCGTTCGCCGGCGACGCCCTGGCCGACGGCGCCCGGCAGATCCTCGACAGGGTCGCCGAGGGCGCCTACCCGCACCTCGCGCGGTTCGCCGCGGAGCGGATCGGACCGGACTACGACTTCGGCGACGAGTTCGACGTCGGCCTGGACCTGGTGCTCGACGCCGTCGGCACCCTCAGAAGCCGGGGTGGTCGCGCAGGTTGACCTGGTCGCAGGTCAGCGCGAACGCGTCGACCTCCTCCGCCGACGGCGGCGTCGCCCGCGCCGCGAACTCCGCCAGCCCCCGGAAGTAGCGCTCCCGCGGTGCGCCGGGCACGAACAGGATGAGGAGCCGCGCGTCGCTGTCCGGGCCGGTGCGGAACGCGTGCACCCCCCCGGTGCGGGACGTGCACCAGGTCGCCCGGCCCGGCCTCGGTCCAGGTGTCGCCGGTCATGATCCGCAGCGCGCCGTCGAGGACGTAGAAGCTCTCGGTGAACCCGGTGTGCAGGTGCGGCAGCGCGCCGGGGGAGTCCGCCGGGATCCACGACTCGAACAGCCCGAACCCGCCACCGACCTCCGCGCCGGGCGCGGCGAACCGGGTCCACGAGCCGGTCGGGGAGGTCACGGCGCGTTCGGTGGTCGCGGCGGGGCGCCACACCGCGCCGGGCTCGGGGAAGCTCACGCACCGAACGTAGCGGCCCGGCGACCGGGCGTCCCGACGCGGCGGCCGGTCACCACCCGCGCAGGGCCGTGGGGGAGCACCGGGGCGGCGAGGGCCCCTCGGTATCGTCGTGGGCGCTGCCGGAGGCGTCCGGCCGTGGTCGGAGCGGAGAGGTGGGGTGAGGCACGTGCGCGTCCTCGCCCCGCTGACGTTGCTGGTCCTGGCCCTGGTGCTGTGCGCGGGCCCCGCCGTCGCGTCCGCCCCGGGCGCCCACGGCGCCACCCCGGCGGTCGTCGTCGGCTCGGACTGCTCGCAGCACCCGCTCACGCTGATGCACGCGGGGGACTGCGAGCAGGCCCCCCGCCGCGACGACGACGTGCCCGTCCCGTCGCTGCTGCCGGTCGCCGTGGTCGCCGTCCTGGCGGCCGGGCACACCGGCACCGCGCCGCCCGCCGCACCGGAACGGACGCTGTGCGCGCCGTCGCCGGTGGAGCACCTCTGCGTGGACCGCAACTGAGGCGTGCGGTCACCCCGCCACCGCGTCCCCGCACCCGTTCCGACCCGGCCACCGCGCCGGGCCCCGTGGAGGAAGACTCCCGATGACCCGCAACGTCAAGATCTCCCTGGCCGTCGTCGGCGCGTTCGCGCTGATCGTGGCCGCGCTGCTGTTCGCGACGCGACCCGGCACCCCGGAGACCGGCGCCGCCGCCGGTGCGCCCGACAGCCTCGTCACCGCCGACGCCGCCCGCCTCAACGACGCCCCGAACGCCTCGGCCACCCTGGTCGAGTTCGCCGACTTCCAGTGCCCCGCCTGCGGCCAGGTCCAGCCGATCATGGACCAGCTGGTGCAGCAGTACGGCGACCGCGTGCAGTTCGTGTTCCGCAACTTCCCGCTGCCGATGCACCAGAACGCCGAGGCCGCCGCGCTCGCCGGTGAGGCCGCCCGCGCCCAGGGCGCGTTCCACCCGATGTACGAGCGCCTGTTCCAGACCCAGCGCGACTGGTCCGAGTCCCCGGACGCGGCGACGGTGTTCCGCGGCTACGCCCAGGACCTCGGCCTCGACCTGAACGCCTACGACGCCGCGGTCGCCGACCCGGCGACCGCCGCGAAGATCCAGGCCGACAAGGACGCCGGGCTCGCCGCCGGCGTCGAGGGCACCCCGACGATCTTCGTCAACGGTGAGAAGGTGCAGCTCCGCTCGGTGCAGGACATCACCGACGCCCTCGACGCCGCGGTGAACCGGTGAGCGTCCCCTCCGCGGCGCGGACCGAGGAGTTCTCCCGCGTCACCACCGGCGCCCCGGCCGTGCCGGGGCCGGTGCCGCGGTTCCTGCCGTGGCTGCTCGTCGTCGGCGGCGTGCTGGGACTGGTCTCGGCGTTCACGCTGACCGTCGAGCGCATCGAGCTGCTGATCGACCCGGCCTACACGCCGTCGTGCAGCATCAACCCGGTGCTGTCCTGCGGGTCGGTCATGACGACCCCGCAGGCGGCGTTCTTCGGTTTCCCGAACCCGCTGCTCGGGATCGGGGCGTTCGCCGTCGTGGTGACGACGGGCGCGGCCCTGCTGGCCGGGGCCCGTTTCCCGCGCTGGTGGTGGGTGGGGCTGACGGCCGGGTCCGCGCTCGGCGTCGTCTTCGTGCACTACCTGATCATCCAGAGCCTGTACCGGATCGGCGCGCTCTGCCCGTACTGCATGGTCGTGTGGGCCGTGACGATCCCGATCTTCTGGTACACGCTGCTCGCGACCCTGGACGCCCTCGGCGGCGGCGCGCGTGCGCTGCACGCCCGGATCGCCGGCTACCACGCGGTGCCGGTGGTGCTGTGGTTCCTGGTGGTCGTCGGGCTGATCCTGCAGCGTTTCTGGACCTACTGGTCCTCGCTGCTCTGAACCGGCCTGCGGGGCCGGGGACGTGCGTCCCCGGCCCCGCGACGGTCAGCGCTCGCCGGTGGTCCGCTCCTCCGCGACCCGCTCCCGGGCCGTCGGCTCCCCGGCGGGCCGCTCCTCGAGGGCCCGGTCCTCGGAGCGGGCCGCGCCGTCGTCGCGGGTCTCGCTCAGCTCGGACTTCAGGATGCGGGTGGACCGGCCCACCGAGCGGGCCAGGTCGGGCAGCTTCTTCGCGCCGAACAGCAGCACGACGACCAGCAGGACGACGAGCAGCTGGGTCGGTCCGGGTGGGGTCATCGGATCCTCTCCTTCTCCTGCCGGGGGTCCGCGGCGCGGATCCCCAGCACGTGACGCAGGTACAGCGGCCGCGTCGCGGCCACACACAACAGGAACGGCAGCACGACGGCCGCCAGCAGCGGCCACACCGCGGGCGGTGGCGCCGCCATCCCGAACAGGGGGGCGAGCGGGGTGAACGGCACCGCCAGCCCGGCCAGGACCACGGCCGTCACCGTCGCCACCACCGGCCGCGCGGCGCGCCCGGCCCGGGTCCGCAGCAGGAGCAGCACCAGGACCTGGGACAGCACCCCCTCCATGAACCAGACGGCCTGGAACACCGCCTGCTCCTGCGGGGTGTCCAGGCCCAGGAAGCGCCACACCGCCCAGAACGTGACCAGGTCGAACGCCGAGGCCAGCGGCCCGAGGACCGCCATGAACCACAGCATCCCGCGGGTGTCCCAGCGCCGGGGCCGCGCCGTCCAGCCCGGCTCGACCCGGTCGAACGACAGCGACAGCGCGGCCACCCCGAACAGCACGCCCTGCAGCAGCAGCTGCGCGGGCAGCAGCGGCAGGAACGGCAGCACCGCCGAGGCGACCAGCACCGACAGGGCGTTGCCGACGTTCAGCGCCGCGGTCACGGTCAGGTAGCGGGTGGCGCGGCCCAGGGTCCGCCTGCCCTCCTCGACCGCGGAGACGACGACGTCGGGGCTGCGGTCGGCCAGCACGATGTCCGCGGCCGCCCGGGCGGCGGGCACCGCCCCGTCGACGCCGATCCCGACGTCGGCGATCCGCAGCGCGCCGACGTCGTTGAGGCCGTCGCCGAGGAACCCGACGGTGTGCCCGCGGGCCTGCAGCGCGGCGACGACCCGCTCCTTCTGCAGCGGCCCGAGCCGGGTGAACAGGGTGGTGCGCTGCACCGCGCGGGCCAGCGCGACGTCGTTGAGCGCGTCGAGCGCGGCGCCGTCGAGCACCCCGGTGACGGCGATCCCGGCCCGCGCGCACACCTGCTCGGCGACGGCGGTGTCGTCGCCGGTCAGGACCTTCACCGCGACGCCCTGCTCGGCGAAGCGCTCCACCGCGCGGGCCGCGGACTCCCGCACCGGGTCGACCATCCCGACGAAGCCCAGCAGCAGCAGGTCGCGCTCGGGGTCGTCGTCGTCACCGGCGCCGAGCGGGCGCAGCAGCGGTGTCCGGCGGGTGGCGACGGCGACGACCCGCAGCCCGGTGGCGCGGTGCCCGGCCGCGGCGTCGGCGACCGCGGCCCGCAGCGACGCGGTCAGCTCCACGGGCCCGCCGTCGCGGGCCACCCGGGTGCAGCGGGGGAGCACGGTGTCCGGGTCGCCCCGCACGATCACCAGCTCACCGGGGTCGTGGGCGTCGCGCAGCACCATCGCCGAGCGCCGCCGGGTGTGGTCGAACGGCAGCTCCTCGACCCGGGTGAGCAGGCCGTGGGCCAGCAGCGCCGACCCGTCCCGGTCGGCGGCGGACACGGCGTCGTCGAGGCCGTCGCGCGGGGTGGTCTGGAAGCGCACCGCGACCGCGGCCGCGTCGGCCGGGGCGGGGTCGGGACGGCCGTCGACGTCGACGGAGTGGGTGAACACCACCCGGTCCTCGGTGAGCGTGCCGGTCTTGTCCAGGCAGGCGACGTCGATCGAGCCGAGGTCGTGGATGGCCTCCGGGCGGGTCACCAGCACCCCGGACTCGCGCAGCCGGGCCGTGCCGCGCAGCAGCGTGGTCCCGACGATCAGCGGCAGCAGCTCCGGGGCCAGCCCGACCGTCACGACGACGGCGAACAGCAGCGCCTGCGGCACGTCGCCGGACACCTCGACGTTCACCAGCAGCACCAGCGGCGCAGCGAGCAGCATGCAGCGCACCAGCGCCCGGCGCACCGACCGCAGTCCCCGGTCCACCTCGGACTCCGGACGGGGACGGCGGCCGCGCCCGGCCAGCTCCTCGGTGTGGGTGTGCGCCCCGGTGGCCAGCACGACCGCCGTCGCGGTGCCGCGCACCACGGTGCTCCCGGCGAACAGCAGCGCCGGGTGGGCGGTGACCGGGCCGTCGTCGGTCCCGGCCCGCGACGGCCGTCGCCGCGGCGCCGGGCGCGGCTCCCGCGACGATGGCGGCGCCTTCGCCACCGGCAGCAGCTCCCCGGACAGCGACGACTGGTCGACCAGCAGGTCCCGGGCGTGCAGCAGCCGCGCGTCGGCCGGGACGGGGTCGCCCGCGCCGAGCAGCACGACGTCGCCGGGCACCAGGTCCTCCGGCGGCACCTCGCTGTCCCGCGGTGCGGTCCCGGGGGCCGGGCGGCGGCGGACCGTCACGGTGGTCGCGGCGTGCGCGCGCAGCTCCCGCGACAGCCGGTCGCTGCGGGCGGCGTGCCACAGGCGCAGCCCCACGCCGAGCGCGGCGACGACGAGCACCAGCGTCGCGCTGCCGGGACTGCCCGCGACGGCGAGCAGCACCCCGAGCACGGTCATCAGGCCGGAGAACGGGCCGGCGAGCGCGCGGCGGGCCCACACGGCCGCGCCCGGGCGCCGGACGGCGTCGGTGGCGTTGTCGCCGTGGGCGTGCAGGCGCAGTGCGGCGGTGTCCTCGCACAGTCCGCGGCGCGAGGACTCCAGGCCCCGGAGCAGCGCGAACGCGTCGGCGCCTGCCCAGTGCCGCAGTGCGGGCTCGCCGGGCGTGGCGGGCGGACCGGCGGGCGGGGGCGGCGGTCGCGCCGCGGCACCGTCGCGCCCGATCGTCCGGTCCAACGGTGCCCCTCCGGTCCCCGGCACCGCGTCCGGCGCCGCCCGGTACGGTAACAGTTGCGTAAGTGACGCAACTGTCTGGAGGCCCGGTGGAGACCGCCCCCGAGGGCCCGCAGCCCCTCGACCCCGAGCTGCTGGCCGACGCGGCCGCGGCGTTCGGGATGCTCGCCGCGACCTCGCGGCTGCAGATCGTCTGGCTGCTCGCCGACGGCCCGCGCGACGTCGGCACCCTCGCGACGACCCTCGGCCAGCCGGTGGCGACGGTGAGCCAGCACCTGGCGAAGCTCAAGCTCGCCGGGCTGGTCCGCGCCCGCCGCGAGGGCCGCCACCAGATCTACGTCATCGCCGACGCCGGCATGGTCGAGGTGGTCCGGACCGTCGTGGCCGCGCAGGACCGCAGGCGTGAGCCGGACGCCGTCCGCGGGCGGGGGATCGCGTGACGCCGCCGCCGGGTCCGGTGCCCCCCGACCGTCCGCGTCCCGGCCGGACCGGCGCACCCCGCGTCCCCGGCGTCCCGCCGGCTCCGGGCGCGCCGCGGACCGGGACCCGGGGTGCCGCGCCGCGGGACACCCGGTCGCCGGGCGCCTGGCCCCGCTCCGGCGCCCCCGCCGGTCCCCGTCCCCCGCGCGCGGTCCCCGGTGCTCCGTCGGGCCGGCCCGCCGACCGCCCCGCGTCGGCCGGCCCGCGGTCCCGGCCCGCCGACCCCGGCGCCCGCCCCACCACCCCGATGCGCCCGGTCGCCCCCTGGCCGCGCGCCGAGCAGCGCGCCCCCGCCCCGCGGCGGCACCGCGTCCGCGGCCTCGTCGCGGCACTGTCGGTCGCGGTCTTCCTCGCCACCGGCGCCGGCTGGGCGATGGTCGGCGGCACCAGTGGTCTGACCACCGCGGACGTCACCGGACCGCACGTCGCCGACGGCGCGACCGACATCCTGCTGGTCGGCAGCGACTCCCGGGTCGACGCCCGCGGCAACCCGCTGCCCCGCGAGGTCCTCGACGCCCTGGACGCGGGCGACGCCGACGGCCAGGACAACACCGACACCCTGATGCTGGTCCGCATCCCGGACGACCCCGACCTCGGCGCGTCCGCGGTGTCGATCCCGCGCGACTCCTGGGTCGACGTCCCCGGCCTCGGCAAACACAAGATCAACTCTGCGCTGGCGCGCGGTGCGGCGATCGCCCGGCCGGACCTGATCCGGCAGGGGCTGAGCGGGCCGGACCTGGAGCGGGAGGCCAACGCCGCGGGCAGCAGGCTGCTCGTGCGCACCGTCGAGGAGCTCACCGGCGTCTCGATCGACCACTACGCCCAGGTCAACCTGGCCGGGTTCGCCGAGATCACCCGCGCGCTCGGCGGCGTCCCGGTGTGCCTCAAGGCCCCGGTGCGCGACAGCTACTCCGGCGCCGACTTCGCCGCGGGCCCGCAGACCGTGCAGGGCGCCCAGGCCCTGCAGTTCGTCCGTCAGCGGCACGGCCTGCCCGAGGGGGACCTCGACCGGGTCCGCCGCCAGCAGGCGTTCCTCGCGGGACTGACCCACCGGCTCCTCTCGGCGGGCACCCTCACCGACCCGACGGCCGTCGCCGACCTGATGCAGGCGGTCAACGGTGCCGTCGTGCTCGACCAGGGCTGGGACCTCACCTCGCTGCTCGCCCACGCCGCGCAGCTGCGCGGTGACCGGGTCACCTTCCGCACCATCCCCACCGGCCGGGCCGACTACCGGACCGGCAGCGAGGGCGTGGCGGTGAAGGTCGACCCGGCGCAGGTCACGGCGTTCTTCGCCGGGCTGACCGCGCCCGGGGCGCCGGCCGATCCCGGGGACGGCGACGACGCGGGCTCCGCCGCGCCGGCGACACCGGCCCCGGCCACGACGGACAGCGGAGCCGGACGGGCCGCGGCGCCCCGGGGTGACCCGACCCCGGATGCCGACCCCCAGCCCGAGCTGACCGCCGACGGGGTGCCCTGCGTCGACTGACGCGGCCCCGTCACCCCGGCCGAGGAGCCTCCCATCACCGAGATCATCGACTTCCTGACCTCCGTCCCGTTGTGGGTGGTGGTGCTCGTCGCGGGGCTGGTCACCCTCGGCGAGACCACGATCGGCGTCGGGCTGGTCCTGCCCGGCGAGACCGTGCTCATCGCCGCCGCGATGGCCGTCCCGGACGTACCGGCCGCGGTGCTGGTCACCGGGGTGGTCGCGGTCGCCGCCGCCTGCGGCGACTCGATCGGCTACGCGATCGGCCGCCGTTTCGGCCCGCGGCTGCGCGAGTCGCGGATCATCGGCCGGATGGGCCGCGACGCCTGGGACGACGCCGCCCGCACCCTGCGCCGCTGGGGTCCGTGGGCGGTGCTCGGCGCCCGGTTCCTGCCGGTGGTGCGCACGATGACCCCGGCCGCGGCGGGGGCGTCCGGGCTGCCGCTGCGGCGGTTCCTGCCCGCCGTCGTCGTCGGGGCGACGGTCTGGTCGGCCGTGCACGTGACCGCCGGGTTCCTGCTGCGCGAGGCCGCCGAGCAGTTCGAGAAGGCCTTCGGGATCGCCGGCTGGGTGGTCCTGGCGGTCGTGGTCGTCGCCGGCGTCGTCGGGTGGCGGGTGCGGCGTCGTCGCGCCGAGGCCCGCCGGGCCGCCGCCCGCGAGACCGTCGCCGCCCTGCCCGAGGAGCGCCGCGACGCCGCCTGATTCCGGTCGTCCCGCACCGGGTGCGGGCCCGGACCGGCGACGGCAGGATGGCCGGGGTGAAGGCAGTGAGCTACTCCCGTGAGGGCGCCGCCCGCGACGTCCTGACCGTCGGTGAGATCGACACCCCCGAGCCCGGTCCGGGCCAGGTCCGGGTCCGTGTCCGCACCTCGGCGGTCAACCCGACCGACACCAAGACCCGCGACGGCACCACGTCACGGCCCTTCGACGGCGTCCGCGTCCCGCACCAGGACGGCGTCGGGGAGATCGACGCCGTGGGGGAGGGGGTCGACCCGTCGCGGGTCGGGCAGCGGGTCTGGACCTGGCTCGCGTCGCCGGGCGGCGACGGCGGCGCCGCGCTCGCCGAGTGGGGCACCTGCGCGCAGTACACGGTGCTGCCGGCCGAGCAGGCCACCGTGCTGCCCGACGGCGCCCCGGACGACCTCGGCGCCTGCCTGGGCGTCCCGGCGATGACCGCCTACCACTGCCTGTTCGCCGACGGCCCCGTCGCCGGACGGACGGTGCTGGTCACCGGCGGTGCGGGCGCGGTCGGGCACTACGGCATCCAGCTCGCCCGCTGGGCCGGGGCGACCGTGGTGACCACCGTGTCCGGTCCGGAGAAGGCCGAGCTGGCCCGGGCCGCCGGCGCGCACCACGTCGTGAACTACCGCGACGACGACCCCGGCGCCGCGATCCTCGACGCCGCCGGACCGGTCGACCGGATCGTCGAGGTCTCGCTCGCCCAGAACCTGGCCCAGGACCTCGCGGTGCTGCGCAACGGGGGCGCGGTCGTCTCCTACGCGGCCACCCCGCAGGACCCGTCGATCCCGGTCCGCGCGCTGATGGGGGCGAACGCGGTTCTGCGGTTCGCGCTGCTCTACACCGTGCCCCGCCCGGTGCTGGCCGACGCGGCCCGCGGGCTGGGCGTCGCGGCCGCGCACGGAGCGCTGACCCCGCTGCCGGTCACCCGGTTCGGGATCGACGACGTCGTCGCCGCACACGAGGCCGTCGAGGCGGGGACGACGGGCAAGGTCGTGGTCGACCTCTGACCGGTTCCGGTCGGCCACCCCCGCCGGTCCGGCGCGCCCTCAGCGCCGGATCGGCGGGTTCCGGTCGCGCCGGGCCAGCAGCACGGCGGCCCCCGCCGCGACGACGACGAGCCCGGCCAGTAGCAGCGACCAGCCCAGGATCGACGGCGCGTTCGGATCGGTCGAGATCACCGAGGCGTTGATCTGCGAGACCTCGCCGGGGACGAACTCCCAGGTGACGGTGCCGCCGTCGGTCTCGCCGTCGGACTCGACGACCTCGCCGGGGAAGCTCATCGCGAGCCGCACGTCGGCCCGGTCCACCGGCATCGTGGTCAGGTCGGCCCGGCCCTGCACGGCGATCCGCTCCCCGACCCGGCGCAGCTCCAGGTTCGCCCGTCCCGACGCGTTCCCGCCGAGCAGGTTCAGCTGCGAGATCTGGGCGAAGGTCAGGTTCTCGAAGGCCGCACGGGTGCCGACGAAGCCGTCCTGGTCGTACGGCGACAGCTCGACCTCGCCCGCGAGGTCGGCCGGGACCTCCAGCTGCGGGCCGCGGCCGTCCGGTGCGCCCTCGGGCGTCGCGACGACGATCGTGCCGTCGACGGTGTCGTCCGGCTGCACGGCGAGGGCCACCTGGACCCGGGTGCAGCCGGTCAGCGCGAGGAGGGCCAGCACCGCGAGCAGCACGAGCGCACGCGTCCGGGATCGACGGCGTGCGGGTGGCGCGGTGCGGTGCGGCGGCATGGCGTCATCGTGCCACCCGGGTACGACGGTCCCGGCGTCACTCGGGGGCGTGTGTCGGGTGATCCGTGGGAAGCAGCGGCAGCTCGCGCCCGAGCACGGCGAACGGGCGCGGGTCCCCGGTGAACAGGTGCTCGCGCAGCACGTCGACGAACCCGGCACGACGGTAGAGCCGCCACGCCCGGCCGGGCGTGGCGCGGCCGTACTCGGGGGTGGACAGCAGCATCCGGGCCCGGGCGGCGTCGCGGGCCAGCGCCCGCAGCAGCGACTCGCCGATGCCCGAGCCCTGGGCCTGCGGGTGGACGTGCAGCTCGGTCAGCTCGAAGTAGTCGGTCAGCCAGTCGGCGCTCACGGCGCCGGGCTCCCCGCGGCGGGCGCGCAGCCCGCGGCGGACCTCCTCGAACCACCACTGCCCGGGGCCGCCCCAGTAGCCGTAGCCGATGCCGGTGAGCCGGTCCTGCTCGTCGAGCCAGCCGACCGAGCGCCAGCCCGGCCGGTAGGAGTGCTCGAGCCACAGCGAGCGGCGCTGGCGTGCGGTCGACCGCGGGTAGCCCATCGCGGTGACGTAGACGTCGATCGCCTCGCCCAGCCGGTCGGCGAACTCGCTGCGGCCGAGGCCGACCAGGCGTGCACGCGACGGTGCGGCGGTCACCGCGAGCACCGGCCCCGGTGGGGACCGCACGCCCGCGCCGGGGCGGGGTCGGTGTCCGGGTACATGTCCCCATCACACCACGCCCGGCCGGTCCCGGCGGGTCCGGACCGGGCACCCCGCCACGGTGCCGGTGGGTGAGTGGTGCCACCCGGCCACCCGACTTGACGCGGCGATCGAACACGCGTTCTACTGGCGTATGTCGAACGCGCGTTCGACGCCGGGGCGTCCGGTGGGCGGAGTGGGGGAAGCACCCCGTCGCCGGGCGTCCCGGAGACCGATTCCGGTGGTGGGAACCGAGGCCCGGCCACCGGGTGGAGGGCGTGGTGATGCCAGTGGGCGGCTTCTCGCGTTTGTTCCGGTCCCGCCAGCCGGCGGCGATCGACGTGCGCTGGCAGAACGGTGAGCCGGTCGAGTTCTCGCGGCGTCCGTCGCGCCGCGGAGAACATTTCCTGGTCACCGGGGTTCGAGACCAGTGGATCGAGGAGTCCCCGTGGCCGTTCCCGTCGCCGATGCCGGTGGGCGGGGACCGGCTGAGCTGCTGGCGGGTGCTCGCCCGGTCGGTGCAGGACCCGCAGGAGCCGCCGCGTGAGGTGGTGCTGCGGATGCGGTCCGGTCCGGGCGTGTGGGACCTGGTGAAGGTCGACTGAGAGGTGCGGGAGATGCGGGAGGTGCGCGTGCGGAGCAGGACGATGGAACTGGACCTGGCGCTGCCGTCGCCGCGGTCCGCCGGGGCGCGACGGCCGGGCGACGCCCCGGTGGGCGCCGCGCGGCCGGAGCGGCCGTCCGGACGGGTGCGGCCCGTCGCCGACGGGTTGTGGCCGCTGGACTGCGGCGCGGCCCGGGGCGCGGGACGGGGCGCCGCCGACCGTACGGGGTCCGCCGCCGGGTCGGCGCCGTCCCGGCGGGGGAGCGGCCGGACCGGTGCGGACCCGGCCGGGACCGGGTGCACCGGCCGGCCGGGTCGGGCCGGGGAGACCGGTGCCGCCGGCCGGTCGGGGCAGATGATCCCCCTGCCGGGCGCATCCGTGCCGGCGGGCGGGGGCGCGGCTCGGCCGTCCGGGGGCGCGGTCCGGTCGGACGGGGGTGCTGCCCGGCCGGCCGCGGAGACCGCACGGCCTGCCGGGCCGGCGCCCCTCCGGTCGCCCGCGCCCGCCCCGCCGTCGCGGGACGCGCTCGGGCTGCTGCGCCAGGCCGCCGAGCAGCTCGCCGAGGCGCACCGGGAGACCGAGCCGCTGCGTCGCTACCCGGCCGCCTACCTCGCCGCCTTGCGTGCCGGGGCGGCGGTGCTGGCGATGCGGGCCCGGCCCCGGACCCGCCGGGGCGCCCCGCGCGACGTCTGGCGGCTCCTCGCCGAGGTCGCTCCGGAGCTGGAGGAGTGGGCGGCGTTCTTCGCCGGGTGCTCGCGGCTGCGGATCGAGGCCGAGGCCGGGATCGCGCGGCACGTCGACCGGCGCGCCGCCGACGACCTGCTGCGCCAGGCCGAGCAGTTCGTGACCCGGGTGCAGCTGCTGCTGCCCCGGTGAGGTCCGTCCGCCGGGCGGCGCGCCGCACCGGGGGAGCGGATCGGCGGACGGGAGGAGAGCGGGAGCGAGCGGGGAACGGACCGGGAGGGGGCCTGGTCAGGCCGAGGCGGCCGGGCGCGAGGCGCTGCGCAGCACCCGGCCCAGCAGCGCGGTGAACACCGTGGAGATCTCCCGGGCGCCCGGGGTGTCCCAGGCCTGGATCGGCAGGCAGGCTCCCTGGGCCTGCTGGACCGCCGAGCGGTCGGGCAGGACGCTGTTGAACACCAGGGGGCCGAACAGCTCGCGCAGCTCCGAGATCCGGAACTCGTGCTCGGTGTTGCGCGGGCGCACCCGGTTGACCAGCACGCCCAGCGGCTGCAGGCGGTCGTTGGACCGCTCGCGCTCGGTCTGGACCGCGTCGAACGCGCGCTGCACGCCGGACACCGAGAACATCGTCGGGTCGGTCACCAGGATCGCCCGGTCCGCGGCGGACAGCGCGCTGCGGGTCAGCTGCCCCAGCGACGGCGGGCAGTCCACGATCACCAGCCGGTAGCGCTCCTCGGTGTGTTCGGAGCCGCCGGAGTCGTCGGTGATCAGCTCGCCGGCCAGCCGCTGCAGGGCGCGGTCCAGCCGGTACAGCTGCGCCGCCCCCGGGTCGGGGTGGTTGTGCCGCTCGGTCTGCTCCGCGCCGACCAGCACGTCGAGGCCCTCGCCCCACGCCGACGGTGCGATGGCCCGCTCGACGACCGCGCGGCGCGGCTCGTCCAGCACGTCGGCGACGGTCGCCGTGGTGGGCTCCGGGTCGAGCGCGGTGGTGGCGTTGGCCTGCGGGTCGAGATCCACCACGAGGGTGGAGACGCCGTGCCGCTGCGCCGCGCCGGCCAGACCCAGTGCGACCGTGGTCTTGCCGACGCCACCCTTGAGACTGAGCGTGGCGACGACCTGCACCCATCCAACCTACCGTGCGGTCCGGCACGGTCGCCGAGCGGAGTGCAGGTGATCGTCGGGCGCCCGGTCGTGGGCGTCCCGGCGGGCGGGCGGGCCGGGCTCCGGCGGGGGCCACTAGTCTCGGCGCCGTGGGATCGCCGACACGCGAGCAGGCCGGAGCAGCGCGCGGGGCTGCCGTGTTCCGGGTGCTGGACAGGGAGATCGACCGTGTCCGCCGGGACACCGGGGCCGCGCCCCGGGTGCTCGACGTCGGCGGGGGCAGCGGCACCTGGGCGGTGCCGCTGGCGATCGCCGGCTGCGCGGTGACCGTCGTCGACACCAGTCCCAACGCGCTGGCGACGCTGGCCCGGCGCGCCGGTGAGGCCGGCGTGACCGACCGGATCACCCCGGTGAACGGCGACGTCGACACCCTCGCCGAGGTCGCCCCGGCCGACGGCGCCGACCTCGTGCTGGGCCACGGGCTGCTCGAGGTCGTCGACGGCCCGGGCCGGGTGCTCGCCGCGCTCGCCGCGGCCGCCGCCCCGGGCGGGGCGGTGTCGGTGCTGACGGTGGGGCGCTACGGCGCGTTCATCGGGCGACTGGCCACCGGCCGGCTCGCCGAGGCCCGTGCCCTGCTCACCGACCCCGAGGGTCGCACCGGTACCGACGACCGGCTGCTGCGCCGGTTCGACGCGCACCGGCTGCAGGAGCTCACCGCCGAGACCGGACGGCTGCGGACCGAGATCCTGCAGGGTGACGGCACCCTCGAGGCGTGGCTGCCCGGTCCCGGCCAGGAGGGCGAGGCGGCGGGCCGCGACGAGCGTGACGAGCTGGACGCGCTCGCGTCGCAGGTCGGCGCCCTCGCGGAGGTCGCCCCGCGGTTGCATCTGCTCGCCCGGCGGTACTGACACCCGTCCCCGCCGCCGGTGTCCGACGGTCGCCGTCCGGCTGCCGTCGGTGACCGGTCGTCCGGCGTTCACCCGGCTGCCCACTCCCGTCCGGGTGGGTCTGCGACAGTCCGGGTGAGCGACGACACGCCGCGCCACGCCGTCCGCTCGACGATCAGCCGAGCGGGTTGGACGGTCCGGGTGGTCGCGGCACGATTCGCCTCGTACTCTGGACATCAGACGCCCAGGTTGGGGCGCCCGTCGTACCGGCCGGGGCGAGGAGGCCCGGGCCGAATGCGGCCTACCGTCCGATTACGTGTGCCGGAGGTGAAGGCATGCCGCTCTCCGAGCACGAGCAGCGCCTGCTCGAACAGATCGAACGCGCCCTCTACCAGGAGGACCCCAAGTTCGCGTCCTCGGTCAGCGGTAGCCGGCGGAGCAAGCCCGCCCGGCGCCGCCGCATCCAGGGCGCCGTCCTGTTCGTGGTGGGCCTCGTGCTGCTCGTCGCCGGGATCCCCTTCCGGGCTCTCTGGCTCGGCGACCTGCCGATCCTGAGCATCGTCGGCTTCCTCGCCATGCTCGGCGGCGCGCTGCTGGCGGTCACCTCGATCGGCGCCCGTCGCGGCGGCGAGGAGACGACCGGTCAGGGCGGGTCCGCCCCGAAGGACAGGCAGTCCGGCGAGAGCGGCGGTGGCTTCACCGGCCGTATGGAGGAGCGCTTCCGGCGCCGCTTCGAGCAGGAGTGACACCGGGCGGCCCACGCGGCCGCCCGTACGACGCCCGGCGGGGCGGGACACCGACTCGGTGACCCGCCCCGCCGTCGTGTGTCCGGCACCGGCCGCCCGGTGTGCCGGCCGTCGGCACCAGCGGTGCCCCGGTGGACGGGAGCCGCCGATCGGGACGGACCGGCGCCGTCCGACCGCCGCCGGCCGGATGACGCCGCCGACCGGACACCGGGCGTTGATCCGGGGCGCTGCGGGCTGCGAGCCCCGTGCCCGCGCGGAGATCCGCGGCCCGCGCGCGTCCGGACGCACGCGCGGAGCGGATCATCGCGCGGACGGTGGGTGGGTCAGCCGTGCTCTCCGGGCGGGTCAGCCGCGCTCGGCGGGCTCCCCGGCCGTGTCGGTGTCGGCGGCGCCGTCGTCGGCCGTCGGGTCGTCGTCGGACGGGCGGCGCCCGCGCCGGACCGCCTCCGGCACCACCGAGGCCGGCAGCACCCGGGCCCGCAACGACGTCCCACCGGCCGCGATCGCCGTCCGCACCTCGTCCACCAGACCGTCGAGCGTGCCGGGCTCGGGCAGCATCCCGCCGTACCAGCTCGCCTCGACCCGGCCCGCCAGCTCCCGCAGCGCCTCGGCGGGGCGCCCGGACAGGCCGTGCCGCTCGGTGATGCGGTCGGCGGCCGCGCGGACGGTGTCCCCGGGCGGCACCGGGACTCCGTGGTCGCGGGAGGCGGCCAGGACCTCGTCCCACGCCGCCGCCGCGGCGCCGTCGCCGCCGGCCCGGGCCAGCCCGGCCCGGCGGGAGTACTGGTGCCGGCGCCACAGGCCCGGGGTCAGCACGACTGCGAGCACCGCGGCCGCCAGCAGCAGCGCCACGACCAGCGGCCACCAGGAGCCGGTCGCGGCCAGCGGCTGGTCGGCCGCCTGCTCCTCGGTGGGCGGGGGTTCCGGGGTGGGGCCACCGGCCTCGGGGGGCGGCGGCGTCGCGGACGGCTCGGGCTGCGGGGTCTGCTCGGCGGCGGGCGTGCCGCCGTCCTGCTCCCGGGCCTGCTGGACGTAGGCCGGGTCGATGGTGCGGCCGTCGGCGAGCGGGGTCGGGTCGAAGGTCATCCAGCCGTAGCCGGGGAACCACGCCTCGACCCAGGCGTGCGCGTCCTCGGTGGTGATCGTGCGGGCCCCGGAGCCGTCGGCGTCGCCCGCGGTGAAACCGACCGCCACCCGGGCCGGGACGTCGACGGCGCGCAGCATGACCGCCATCGCCGAGGCGTACTGCTCGCAGTAGCCGGTCCGGCCGCGGGTCAGGAAGTCGACCAGGGCGTCGCCGTTGCCGCCCGGCGCGGTCGCCAGGCTGTAGGTGAACGGGGAGCCGGGCCCGGTGAAGTGGTCCTCCAGCGCCATCGCCCGGTCGAACGGCGTCGTGGCCCCGGCGGTCACCTCCCGGGCGATCGCGGTGACCCGCGGGTCGACGCCGTCGGTGTCGAGATAGGCCCGGTCGACCGTGGTCGGCCCGGACGCCGCGCGCAGCTGGTCGGCCGACGGCTCCGGCAGCCGCATCGACTGGGTCCAGCCGTCCTCGGACTGCGCGCGCTCGCTGTAGACGATGCCGCCGTCGGCGTCGTAGGCCCAGCTCGGTGAGTTCACCGCGATCCGGGTCGGGTCGCCGAACACCGGCAGCCAGTAGTCGCGGAAGCCCAGGTTCTCGACCTGCACGTCCTGCGACGCGGCCGGCCCGGACGTCGACGGGGGCAGCGGCCCGGTCAGCGGCACACCCGGCAGCGGGCGCCCCGCCGTCCAGCCCTCCTGCGGCACGTAGGTCTGCAGGGTGAGCGCACGCAGGTAGGTCGGGGTCTGCAGACCCCGGACGCTGAACAGCGGCCGCGGCTCGCTGCGGGTCAGCTGCCCGCGCAGCGAGGTGAACGGGTTCAGCCCGATCGAACCGTCGGCGTCGCCCCCGGTCCCGCCGGTGGCGTCGAAGCGACCCGAGGTCCCCACCGACGACGCCAGCAGCCCCGCCAGCAGCGAGCCCACGACGGCGACCGCGACGACCGCGGCCCCGGCCGGGATCTGCCGCAGCCGGTCCGGGCGCAGGAGCAGCAGCACGCCGTAGCCGAGCGTCGCCGCGACCACGGTCCACCAGGGCAGCAGGTCCGGCTGCAGCGCCGTCGGCACCGCGAACACCACCAGCAGCGGCACCCCGGCCGCGGCCGGGGCGGCCACGGTCACCGCGAGCCCGAACACCGCGATCGCGATCGTGCCGAACCCGAGGGTGACCAGCAGCAGGATCTCCGGGCTCGCCGCGACCGGCGGCAGGCCGCTGTCGATCTGCTGCCCGGCCCCGCCGAGCAGGCCCGACAGCTCGCCGAACGCCGACGGCCCGGGGAGCACCCCGAGCACGCCGCTCCCGGTGAACCACGCGGTCACCAGCAGGACCAGGGCCAGCAGCTGCCCGGGCGCGACCAGCCAGGCCCGCAGCGGCAGCAGCAGGCCGCCGA
Organism: Pseudonocardia sp. ICBG162; assembly: GCF_020496225.1. Taxonomy (NCBI): domain Bacteria; kingdom Bacillati; phylum Actinomycetota; class Actinomycetes; order Pseudonocardiales; family Pseudonocardiaceae; genus Pseudonocardia; species Pseudonocardia sp. ICBG162. Next base: position 1,555,181 of record NZ_JAHLJD010000013.1, on the reverse strand, counting down.
CCAGCGCGACCAGCACGACCGCGACGGCGGCGTGGACGAACCAGGCCGCGCCCTGCACGACCGAGCTCATCGCCGTCCCGGCGAGCAGCACCGCGACGACCGTCGCGACCGGTCCCAGCACGACCGTCCAGGCCGGGGCACCCGGCGTCCGGCCCGCGGGTGCGGCCTCGGCGACGGGCGCGGCGGGCGGCGGCGCGGGCCGGACGGGGGGCCGGGTCGGTGCGCTCATCCGGTCGCCCCCGCGATGCCGGGCGAGCCGCAGGCGTCGGCCCAGGCCCGCTGGACGGTCATGTCGGAGGTGACGACGGTGGCGTGCCACCCGGCGCGGCGCAGCGCGGCCGCCGCGACCGACGCCGGGCGGGACCGCGTCGCGGCCGACCAGGTGTCGACGTCGAGGACGACGGCGTGCCCGCCGCGCGGCCAGGCCGAGACCAGCGCGGTGACGTCCTGCGGCGCGGTCCCGCCGAGCACCGCGAGGACACCCTCCGGGTGCCCGGGCCCGGGGCCGGGCGCGGTGAACCCGGTGCTCGCCGAGGGCCGCAGCACCGCGAGCGACTCCAGCCGCGGGGGGACGGCGTCCGCACCGGTCACGCCGGGCGGCACGTCGCCGACGGCCTCGCCGGACTCGTCGACGAGCGCGACGGCCTCCCCGCGCTGCAGCAGGTGCACCGCGACGCTGGCGGTGAACGCCACCGCCCACTCCAGGCTGGAGGCGGGCCCGTGTCCGCGGTGGGCGCTGTCGCGCCGGTCGATCAGCAGGGTCACGCCGGAGGGGTCGGGACGGTCGTCGAGGCGGACCATCAGCTCGTCGCGCCGGGCGCTGGAGCGCCAGTGCACGCGGCGCAGCTCGTCGCCCTGGCGGTAGGGGCGGATCAGCACGTCCGGGGTGCCGGGGCCGGGACGGCTGCCGCCCTCGGCGCCGCGCCCGGCGGCGGTGGAGGTCAGGGCCGGGCGCCCGGTCAGCGGGGTGACCCGGGGGAGGACCAGCAGCCGGTCGGCGGGGAGCAGGTCGTGGCGGAACTCGGCGAGGCCGAGCGCGTCGGTGCCGCGACCGCGCAGCGGACCGATCCGGTACGCGCCGCGGACCGCGGGCCGCACCGGGTAGCCGACCCGGGCGCCGCGCCGGCCGAGCCGGTGCACGGTGAACCGCGGCGGGTAGCGGTCGGCGGGACCGGCGGCGTCGGGCACGTGGTCGGCGATCCGCAGCGCGCCCAGCAGGGCGCCGCCGGCGATCCGCAGCAGGACCGTGCCGCCGCTGCCCGCCTCCAGCCGCGCCGGCTCCAGGGTGCGCCCGACCTGCAGCGAGCGGCGCGACCGCAGCGCGACGAGGAGTGCCAGCAGCGGCAGGAGCAGGACGAACGCCCCGATCCGGACGAGGTCGCGCTCGTCGAGCACGATCGCCGAGACGACCATCGCGGCGCCGCCGGCGAGCAGGCAGCGCCCGCGCACGGTCAGCCCGGCCCGCCGTTCCCGGCGCGGTGCGCCGCCCGCCGCGAGCGGCGCCGACGACCCGGGTGCCGCCGGGGCACCGGGCTCGGTGGGAGCCGGTGTCCCGGACGGCGGCGCGGTCGGCGCCATCTCAGCCCCGCGGCGGGGACGGCACCGCGACCCGCGCGACGGCGGCCCGCACCAGGTCCGCCGGTGTCCGGCGGGCCGCGACCCCCTCGGGTCCCAGCACCAGCCGGTGCGCGAGGACGGGGACGGCGACGGCCTGGACGTCGTCGGGCACGACGTAGCCGCGCCCGGCGGTCGCCGCCCAGGCGCGGGCGGCCCGCAGCAGGTGCAGGGTCGCGCGCGGCGACGCACCGAGGCGGACCTCGGGCAGCCGTCGCGTCGCGCCGACGACCTCGACGCAGTAGCGGCGCACCTCCGCCGCGGTGTGCAGGCCGCGGACCCCGGTGATCATCGACCGCAGCGTGCGCAGGTCGGTCACCGGCCGCAGCCGCTCCAGCGGGTCGGTCGAGCCGTGCTCCTCGAGCATCGCCAGCTCGGCGGCCGGGTCGGGGTAGCCGACCGAGACGCGGATCGTGAACCGGTCCTGCTGGGCCTCGGGCAGCGGGTAGGTGCCGTCCATCTCCACCGGGTTCTGGGTGGCGACGACCATGAACGGGTCACCCAGCGGGTAGGTGCCGCCGTCGACGGTGACCTGGTGCTCGGCCATGCACTCCAGCAGCGCCGACTGGGTCTTGGGCGAGGCCCGGTTGATCTCGTCGGCGATCACGACGTTGGCGAACACCGGGCCGGGCCGGAACTCGAACTCCGAGGTCTGCCGGTTGTAGACCGACGAGCCGGTGATGTCGCCGGGCAGCAGGTCCGGGGTGAACTGCACCCGGCTCACCGCCCCGTCGACGGCCCGGGCGAGTGCCTTGGCCAGCGTGGTCTTGCCGACGCCCGGCACGTCCTCGACGAGCAGGTGCCCCTCGGCGAGCATCGCGACCAGGGCCAGCCGGATGGTGTCGGGCTTGCCGACGATGATCCGGGCCATCGCGGCGGCGATCCGGCCCGCCGCGTCGGCGACGGCGACGGCGTCCATCGGCTCGGGCGCGTAACCGGGGTGCGCACCGCTGGCCTCGGCCCGGCGGAGGGGACCACCGGACGGCGACGGGACGGGTGGCACGGAGGGCGCGGACGGCGCGCTCGACGACAACGGGCCTCCTCAGGAGACGGCTCGGGTGACCCCAGTCTGTCAAACGTCCCCCGATCGGGACCGGGCGCCGCCACCCGCCTCCCGCCGCTGCTCCGTACGGCCGAACGCGACGCGCTCCGGGGGCCCGCCCGGCTGCCCCGGCGGGGCGTCCCCCACGCCGCCTCCCCGCGGCGCCCCACGGTGGTTCCCCACGCCGCCCCACCGCGCGTCCGCCGGTCCCCCCACCGCCCCCCACCCGGGCTCCCCACGGTCCCCCCACCGGCTCCCCACCCGTCCCCACCCCGGACGACCCGATCGGCCCGGGAACCGTCCCTGACCAGGGACGACGCCGGTGGGGGAGCGGTGGGGCGCAGGTGCGGCCGGAGCGGCCGGAAACGGCCTCCGGGCGTCGCGCGACCGGGTGGCGCGTCGCGCGCCCCCACCGTCCCCCACCGTCTCTGACCTGCGAAAACATCGGATGAACGGTCGAAGATCCACCCGTCTCGGGTTGACGGTGGGTGAGTGTGGGGTAGTGTGGTGATCGCTGGGGCGAACAGGGGTCCCAGGTGGAGGTGGGGTCGGTGTTCCTCGGCACCTACACCCCGAAGCTGGACGACAAGGGGCGGCTCACGCTGCCCGCAAAATTCCGCGACGAGTTGCGAGGCGGCTGCATGATCACGAAAGGGCAGGACCACTGCCTCTACGTGTTCACCCGTGACGCCTTCACCGAGATGGCGCGCAAGATCGCCGCGGCCCCGCTGACGAACGAGTCGGCGCGGGTGTTCCAGCGGAACCTCTTCTCGGGCACCGACGAGCAGAACCCCGACGGCCAGGGCCGGATCGCGATCCAGTCCGAGCTGCGCCGGTACGCCGGACTGTCCAAGGACTGCGTGGTGATCGGCGCGTTCACGCGCGCCGAGATCTGGGACGCGCAGGCCTGGCAGGAGTACCAGGAGCGGCACGAGGACGAGTTCGCCAAGGCCCAGGAGGAGGTTCTGCCCGGGCTGTTCTGAGTTCCGCTGGCGGGCGGGACGACGGACGGCGGCAGTACCTGAGCAGGACAGCACGACCGACAGCGGACGACACCACCGTCGTCGCCCCGACCCGGGTGCCGTGATCGCCCGGCCCTGGCACACCTTCCCCGGTGCCAGGTCCGGTCGGCACGGCCCCCGGGTGGGGACGGCGCCGGCGCCCACCCCGACTGGGGAGTTCGGGTGGCGAGGTGGAGCCCGCGCGTCTTCGGGCGTGGAGCGGACCGGTTGTGGGAGCCGGCACGCCACACCCACGGACATCGACCCTCCCGGTCCCGGCCCCCGTGGCCGGGACCGGGGACGGCCGCCGGACGGGCGGCCCGCACGACACGCACGCACCACACGGGGACGGACGGCGCACCGGGGGGTGGGACGTGGACGGTACTTCCGGCGACGGCGCCACCCCGCGCGACGAGCGCGCGCCCGGTGACCGGCACACCCCGGTCCTGCTGGAGCGCGTCTCCGAGCTGCTCGACCCCGCCCTGCGCGACCGCGACGCCGTCTACGTGGACGCCACCCTCGGCATGGGCGGCCACGCGGCGGCGCTGCTGGCCGCGCACCCCCGGCTGACCGTCGTCGGCATGGACCGCGACCCGCAGGCCCTCGAGCTCGCGGGCCGCAGGCTCACCGCCTACGCCGACCGGCTGCACCGGGTGCACACCGTCTACGACGACGTCGCCGGCGCGCTGGAGCAGGCGGGCGTGCCCGCCGCCGACGGCATCCTGTTCGACCTGGGCGTGTCCTCGCTCCAGCTCGACGAGGACGCCCGTGGCTTCTCCTACTCCCGCGACGCCGACCTCGACATGCGGATGGACCCGACCACCGGGCCGACCGCCGCCGACGTCCTGAACTCCTACACCGCCGGCGAGCTGCGCCGGATCCTGCGGGAGTACGGCGAGGAGCGGTTCGCCGGACCGATCGCCAACGCGATCGTCCGGACCCGGGAGAAGCGCCCGTTCACCCGCAGCACCGAGCTCGTCGAGCTGCTCTACGGCGTGGTCCCGGCCGCGTCCCGGCGCACCGGCGGGCACCCGGCGAAGCGGACCTTCCAGGCCCTGCGCATCGAGGTGAACCGCGAGCTCGAGGTGCTGCGCGACGCGCTGCCCGCGGCGCTGGACGCGCTCGCCCCGGGCGGGCGGATCGTCGTCCTGTCCTACCACTCGCTGGAGGACCGGATCACCAAGCGCGTGCTCGCCGAGCGCGTCCGCTCGCGGACCCCGGTGGACCTGCCGGTGGAGCTTCCCGGACACGGACCGGAGTTCCGGCTGCTCAGCCGGGGCTCCGAGCAGGCGTCCGACTCCGAGATCGCCCGCAACCCGCGGGCCGCCCCGGTGCGGCTGCGCGCGGCGGAACGCGTGGAGGACGGGCCGTGAGCACCCGTGGCACGGACCCGAGCACGCAGGCAGTACCGGCACGGCGGAGAGGCAGGAACCCCCGATGAGCACACCCGTCATCGAGCGCCCGGGCACCCCGGGCGGTGGCCGGGCGCGGCCCGACACCCGCCAGAGCCGTCGTACCGCGGCACCCCCGCGGATCCCGGCCCAGCGCGGCCCCGGCGACGCCCGACGGGTGGCCGACCAGCGCCGCCGCAGCGCGGCCAGGGAGAACACCGGCCGCGCGAAGTTCGTGCTGGTCGTGATGGTCCTGTTGGTCTCGGGCCTGATCGCGACGCTGTGGCTGTCGACCGCCGCGGCGGCCGACTCCTACTCGCTGCAGGCGGCCCGGGAGCGGACCGCGTCGCTCACCGAGCAGTCCGAGGCGCTCCGCAAGGAGGTCACGGTGCTGCAGAGCCCCGGCTCGCTCGCCGACCGCGCCGCGGCCCAGGGCATGGTCCGGGTGACCGACCCGGCACGCCTGGTCGTCGCACCGGACGGACGCGTCGACGTCGTCGGGGAGCCGAGTGCCGCCGTCGCCGCGGCGCCGCCCGCCCCGCCCGCCGCCGACACACCGGCCCCGCAGGCCCCGCCCGCGCCGCAGGCGCAGCAGCCGGGCGCGGCCACCACCGACCCGGCCGCCGAGGGCGGTGACGCCGCTCCGGGCGCCGCCGCGGGTGGCGCCGCCGGTGCCGGTGAGGGCACCGAGCACGAGGTCCCGGCCGACACCCGGGCGGCGGGCGGGAACTGATGGTCTACGCGCCGCCGCGCCCCCGGCCGCGGGGGCAGGGTCCGCGGGGCGGTCGGCGCCGGTCCCCGGCCGACGACCCGCGGTTCCGGCTGCGCCTGGCCTGGGTGGCACTGGCCGCCCTGCTGCTGGTGTCCGGGGCGAAGCTCGTGGTCGTCCAGACGGTGCAGGCGGGCACGCTGACCGCGGACGCGGAGAAGCAGCGCGCCAGCCGGATCGTCATCCCGGCCGAGCGCGGCGCGATCAGTGACCGCAACGGCGCGGTGCTGGCGTTCTCCACCGAGTCCAAGGCGCTCGTCACCAACCCGCGCCTGATCAACTCCACCAAGGGCGCGGACGCGGTCGCCTACAAGAACCGGATGGCCGACGCCGTCGCCGCGGTGACCCACGGGGACCCCGAGGAGCTGAAGCGGGCGCTGAACAGCGACCGCGGCTACGTCGTGATGGCCACCGCGGTCGACCCCGGGCCCGCCCGCGACCTGCGCACGCAGTTCCCGGAGATCGCCGAGGAGAGCCGCGAGGCGCGCCAGTACCCCAACGGGACGCTGGCCTCGAACATCATCGGCGCCGCGACCTGGAGCGCCGACGCGCAGAAGCTGATCGGCCGGATCGGTCTGGAGTCCTCCGACGACGGGCTGCTCGCCGGTCGCGACGGCTTCCAGATCGCCGACACCGCCGAGGGCAGCGGCACCGTCATCCCCGGCAGCGTGCGCTCCGAGCAGGCCGCGGTGTCCGGCTCCGACGTGCAGCTGACGATCGACTCCGACCTGCAGTTCCAGGTGCAGCGGATGCTGGCCGACTACGCGGGGCGCTCCGGCGCGCGCAGCGGCTCGGCCGTCGTCCTCGACCGGGCCACCGGGCAGGTGCTCGCGCTCGCCGACAACACCTCGTTCGACCCGGCCCAGCTGCTGTCCGCGGACCCGAACTCGCTGGGCAACAAGGGCGTCACCACGCCGTTCGAGCCCGGCTCGGTCAACAAGGTCGTCACCATGGCCGCCGCGCTGGAGGCCGGCGTCGCCAAGCCCGACGACGTGCTGGACGTGCCCGGCAGCATCGAGGTCGCCGACCGCACGATCAAGGACGCCTGGGAGCACGGCGTCGACCAGTACACGCTGACCGGTGTGCTGGCGAAGTCCTCCAACGTCGGCACCCTGATGACCGCGCAGAAGGTCGGCGAGGACCGCTTCTCGGACATGCTCGCGAAGATGGGCATCGGGCAGAAGACCGGTGTCGGGCTGCCCGGCGAGAGCGGCGGGCGGGTCCCGGCCCGCGCGACCTGGTCCGGCTCCACCTTCGGCAACCTGCCGATCGGGCAGGGCCTGTCGATGACCGTGCTGCAGATGGCCGGGATGTACCAGGCCATCGCCAACGACGGCGTCCGCGTCCCGCCGCGGATCATCGCCGCGACGACCGGCCCGGACGGCGTCCGGGTGCCGACCGAGGCCCCCCAGCCGGTGCAGGTGATGTCGCCGCAGACCGCACAGACGCTGCGGACGATGCTCACCGCCGTCACCCAGAAGGCGCACGGCCAGTCCGGCACCGGGCCCGCCGCCGCGGTGCCCGGCTACGAGGTGGCGGGCAAGACCGGCACCGCCCAGCAGGTGGACCCGGCGACCGGGGCCTACTCGCGCTCCCAGTACTGGATCACCTTCGCCGGGATGCTCCCGGCCCAGGACCCGCGGTTCGTGATCGGGATCATGCTCGACGCCCCGAAGGGCGGGACGAGCGCGGCGCCGCTGTTCCACGACATCGCCTCCTACCTGGCCCAGCGCGACGCCGTGCCGGTCCAGACCGTGCCGCAGCCGGTGCAGACCCTGCAGATCAGGTGACGGCGCGGCCGGGTGCGGTCCGGCTGCGTCGGACGGTCCCGGCCGCTGCTCACCCGTACGGGTGCCGGCCGGGCCGCCGTGCACCCCGCCCGACGAGCCGCCCACCGGCCCGGAACCTGCGCCGGATGGCCGTATCCGGCTCGTCGGACGGCCGTGTGCCGGTCGACGTTCCGCCGCCCGCCGCGACCGCCTCCGCGAGCGGTCGCGGGCGCCTGACCGGGACGAGGGGCGGCCCGCGCCGGTCGGTAACCTCCGGCCCTGTGCCCGACCTCCACACCGCAGCCACCGCCCGCTCCCGGAGCACCGGCGGGTCCGCGCTCGGCGGCGGGCCGGGTGGTGTGCAGGGCGACCGGACGGGGACGGGTGACGTGGCGGGATCCCTCGAGTCGCTGCCGGACCGCCCGTCGCAGGTGCGCCCGGTCGACGTCGCCCTGCTCGGGCGGCTCGCCGGCGCCGAGCTGAACCCGCGCACCGCGGGCAGCGGGCCCGGCCCGCTGCTCGACCCCGCGGCCGGACCGCACACCGTCACCGGCGCCACCCTGCGGGCGGGCTCGGTGCGCCCCGGCGACCTGTTCGCGGCGCTGCCCGGCGCCCGCGCCCACGGCGCCGACTTCGCCGCGCAGGCCATCGCCGCCGGCGCCGGCGCGATCCTCACCGACGCCGCGGGCGCGGACCGCGCCGAGATCCGGCACTCCCGGCTCCCGGTGCTGGTGCACCCGAACCCGCGCGAGGTCCTCGGCCCGGTCTCGGCCGCCGTCTACGGCGAGCCCACCGCCCGCCTGCGGGTGCTCGGGGTGACCGGCACCTCGGGCAAGACCACCGTCGCGCACCTGCTGGAGGCGGGCCTGACCGCCGCCGGGCGGGCCACCGGACTGCTCGGCACCGTGCGGACCCGGGTCCAGGTCCCCGGCCACCCGGCCCGGGCGCTGCCCAGCGCGTTCACCACCCCCGAGGCGCCGGACCTGCAGGCGCTGTTCGCGGTCATGGTCGAGGCCGGCGTGACCGACGTGGCCATGGAGGTGTCCAGCCACGCGCTCGCGCTCGGCCGGGTCGGCGGGTCCCGGTTCACCGCCGGGGCCTTCACCAACCTGTCCCAGGACCACCTGGACTTCCACCCCACGATGACCGACTACTTCGAGGCCAAGGCCCGGTTGTTCGGCGGCGGCGGGGCGGGCGTGGAGGCCGCGCGGCACGGCGTCGTCTGCGTCGACGACGAGTGGGGCCGCCGGCTGGCGGCCCGCCACCGGGACGCGGTCACCGTCTCCTCCGACCCGCGCGGCGCGCACGCCACCTGGACGGTCCGTGACCTCACCGCGCACCCCGACGGCACCCAGACCTTCACCGCGGTCGGCCCCGGCGGGCTCGCGGTGCCGGTCACGCTGAGCCTGCCCGGCCGCTACAACGTCGCGAACGCGCTCGTCGCGCTGGCCGTGCTCGACTCCGACGGGATCGACCCCGAGGTGGCCGCGGCCGGGTTCGCCCGGGCGTCGGTGCCGGGCCGGATGCAGCGCGTCGACGCCGGTCAGCCCTGGCTGGGCGTGGTCGACTACGCGCACAAGCCGGCCGCCGTCGCCGCGCTGCTGGACGCGCTGCGCCGCCAGGTCCGCCCGCACGCACGGGTGATCACCGTGCTCGGCTGCGGCGGGGACCGCGACACCGGCAAGCGCCCGCTGATGGGCGCCGCCGCCGCGATCCGGTCCGACGTGCTCGTCGTGACCGACGACAACCCCCGCAGCGAAGAGCCCGGCGCGATCCGCCGCGCGATGCTCGACGGCGCGTTCGGCGAGCCCGCCCGCGGTGACGTCATCGAGATCGGCGACCGGCGCAGCGCGATCGTCTACGCGGTCCGCTCGGCCCGCCCGGGCGACGCGGTGGTGGTCGCCGGCAAGGGCCACGAGGCCGGCCAGGAGATCAACGGCGTCAAGTACCCGTTCGACGACACCGACGAGCTGGTGGCGGCGATCCGGGCGGCGACGTGACGCGCCGCGGGGCGACGGGGCAGGGCGTGCCGGCACCCGGCACGGACCGCGCACGGGCAGGAGGACAGATCGGACCGGTGGAGGCGAGCGGGCGATGATCGAGATGACGCCGGCGGAGATCGCGGCCGTGACCGGCGGCCGCTTGCACCGCATCGACGAGGAGACCGCCGCCGCGCCGGTCACCGCCGTCGAGTTCGACTCCCGGCGGATCGGGCCGGGCGGGCTGTTCCTCGCGCTGCCGGGGGAGCGGGCCGACGGCCACGACTTCGCCGCGCAGGCCGTCACCCGCGGTGCGACCGCGGTGCTGGCGGGCCGCGAGGTCGACGCCCCCGCGGTCGTCGTGCCGCCGGTCGAGGTCCGCGACAGCCACACCTACCTCGGCGCGGTCGACCCCGACGGGACCGGCGCCGCCGTCCTGGCCGGGCTGGGCCGCCTCGCCCGGCACGTGCTGGGGGCCCTGCCGGGGCTCGCCGTCGTCGGCGTGACCGGGTCGGCGGGCAAGACCTCCACCAAGGACCTGCTGGCCGCGGTGCTGTCCCCGCTGGGGCCGACCGTCGCGCCGCCGGAGTCGTTCAACAACGAGCTCGGCACGCCGTACACCGCGCTGCGCGCCGACGCCGGCACCCGCAACCTCGTGCTGGAGTTCTCCGCCCGCGGGATCGGCCACATCGCCGCGCTGTGCGCGGTCGCGCCGCCGCGGATCGGGGTCGTGCTCAACGTCGGCTCCGCCCACCTCGGCGAGTTCGGGTCCCGCGCCGCGATCGCCACGGCCAAGGGCGAGCTCGTCGAGGCGCTGCCGCCGGGTGACCTGCCCGGCGGCCGGGGCGGCGTCGCCGTCCTCAACGCCGACGACGAGCTGGTCGCCGCCATGGCGACCCGCACCCCCGCCCGGGTCGTCACCTTCGGCCGCGCGGCGGACGCGCACGTGCGGGCCACCGACGTCGCCCTGACCGCGGGCCGGGCGTCGTTCCGGCTGGTCACCCCGGCCGGGTCGGCCGACGTCGCGCTGCGGCTGGTGGGGGAGCACCAGGTCTCCAACGCCCTCGCCGCCGCCGCGGTCGCCCTCGAGCTGGGCGGCACCCCGGACGGGATCGCGGCGGCGCTGTCCGCCGCGACGCCGGCGTCGCGCTGGCGGATGGAGGTCACCGACCGCGCCGACGGGGTGACCGTCGTCAACGACGCCTACAACGCCAACCCCGAGTCCGTCCGCGCCGCGATCGCCGCGCTCGGGCAGATCGCCGGTCCGGAACGCCGGGCCTGGGCGGTGCTCGGCCCGATGGCCGAGATCGGGGACGGCGCGGCCGCCGAGCACGCCGCGGCCGCGGAGAACGCCCGCGCCGCCGGGGCCCGGGTGGTCGCCGTCGGCGCACCCGACTACGGGCCCGGCGCCGAGCACGTCGCCGACGTGCCCGCCGCCCTGACCCTGCTGCGGGAGCGGACCCGGACCGGCGACGTCGTGCTGGTCAAGGCCTCCCGCAGCGCCGGGCTGGAGCGGCTCGCCGCCGGCCTGCTGACGACCGAAGGACTGGTGTGCCGGTGAGGGGCCTGTTCCTGGCCGCGGGTCTCGCGCTCGCGGTGTCGATCCTGCTCACCCCGTACCTGATCCGTTTCTTCGCGCGGCAGGGCTTCGGGCAGGAGATCCGCGAGGAGGGCCCGCAGAGCCACCAGTCCAAGCGCGGTACGCCGACGATGGGCGGCGTCGCGATCCTGCTCGCCATCTGGGTGGGCTACCTGGGCTCGCACGCGTTCACCCGGGAGCCGATCACGGCCTCGGCGCTGCTGGTGCTGTTCCTGACCACCGCGCTGGGCGTCGTCGGGTTCCTCGACGATTTCCTCAAGATCCGCCGCCAGCGCAACCTCGGCCTGAACAAGACCTCCAAGATCGTCGGCCAGGTCCTGACCGCGACGATCTTCGGTGTGCTCGCGGTGCGCTTCGTGAACGAGCGCAACCTCGCGCCCGCCTCGGAGAGCCTGTCGTTCGTCCGCGACATCACGGTGCTGAGCTTCGGCGTCGTCGGGTTCGTGCTGCTGTGCAACCTGATCGTCGCCGCCTGGTCGAACGCGGTGAACCTCACCGACGGCCTCGACGGCCTGGCCGCCGGTACCGCCGCGATGGTGCTCGGCACCTACGTGATCATCGCGTTCTGGCAGTTCCGCAACAACTGCGCGATCGCCGCGACCGCGGGCTGCTACGAGGTCCGCGACCCGCTCGACGTCGGCCTGGTCGCCGCCGCCGCGATGGGCGGCTGCATCGGGTTCCTCTGGTGGAACGCCGCCCCGGCCCGCATCTTCATGGGCGACACCGGGTCCCTCGCGCTGGGCGGCCTGCTCGCCGGGCTGTCCATGGTGACCCGCACCGAGCTGCTGCTCGTCGTCATCGGCGGCGTGTTCGTCGTCGAGGCGCTGTCGGTGTCGCTGCAGATCATCGTGTTCCGCACCTCGCGTCGCCGGCTGTTCCGGATGGCGCCGTTCCACCACCACTTCGAGCTCGCCGGATGGGCCGAGACGACCGTCATCATCCGGTTCTGGCTGCTCGCCGCGATCTGCGCGGCGATGGGGCTGGGCATCTTCTACTCCGAGTGGCTGTCCATGTCGGGTTCCGGGTGAGCGGCCCGTTCGGCGGGGACCCCGTCCTGGTCGCGGGGGCCGGCGTCTCCGGTCTCGCGGCCGCGACGGCCCTGGTGGACGCGGGGGCCCGGGTGCTCCTGTCCGACGACCGCGCCGACGCGCTGTCCGCGCTGCCCGACGGCGTCGAGCCGTGGCGTGGCGGCGGGATCCCCGAGGGGGTCCGCACCGTCGTCACCTCGCCGGGGCGCCGGCCGGACCACCCGCTGGTCGCCGAGGCCGCCGGGCTCGGCGTCGAGGTCATCGGGGAGCCCGAGCTCGCCTGGCGGCTCGGCGTGCTGCGCGACACGCCGCCGTCGTGGCTGGTCGTGACCGGCACCAACGGCAAGACCACCACCACCGAGATGCTCGCCGCGATCCTCGCGCGCGCCGGGGTGGACGCCGTCGCCTGCGGCAACATCGGCCACCCGGTGGTCACCGCGGTCGCGGCGGGCCACGCGGTGCTCGCGGTCGAGCTGTCGAGCTTCCAGCTGCACTGGTCGCCGTCGGTGCGCCCGGCCGCGGGCGTGGTGCTCAACGTCGCCGAGGACCACCTGGACTGGCACGGCGGGATGGACGCCTACGCCGCGGCCAAGGCGCGCGCGCTGCTGGGCGACGTCGCGGTCGGCGGGATCGACGACCCGGTGGCCGCACGGCTGCTCGGGGAGTCCCCGGCACCGCGACGCGTGGGGGTCACCCTCGGCCCGCCCGGACCGGACCAGCTCGGCGTCGCCGACGGGGTGCTGACCGACCGCGCGTTCGGCGGCGGGGCACTGCTCGCGGCCGACGCCGTCGTCCCCCCGGGGCCGCCCGGGGTCACCGACGCGCTCGCCGCCGCCGCGCTGGCCCGCGCGCACGGTGTCGACCCGGAGGACATCGGCGCAGCCCTGGCGGCGTTCACCCCCGGCCCGCACCGCAGCGCCCCGGCCGGCGAGCACGCCGGTGTCACCTACCTCGACGACTCCAAGGCGACCAACCCGCACGCCGCCGGGGCCGCGCTGGCCGCCGTCGCGGCGCGGCGGCCCGGTGCCCGCGCCGTCTGGGTGGTCGGCGGGCTACTCAAGGGCGTCGACCCGGCCGAGCTCGGCCTGCTCGCCGCCGCGCACGCCGACCGGCTGGCGGGGATCGTCGTGATCGGGACGGACCGGACACCGATCGTCGAGGCGCTGACGCGACACGCGCCCGGCCTCCCGGTCGAGGAGGTCGCGCCGGGACACGATGGTCCGATGGCGCCCTCCGACCTGCAGGACCCGATGCCGGCCGCGGTCCGCCGCGCGTCCGGCCTGGCCCGCCCCGGCGACGTCGTGCTGCTCGCCCCGGCCGCCGCCTCGATGGACCAGTTCCGCGACTACGCCCACCGCGGCGACGCGTTCGCCGCCGCCGTCGCCGGCCTGGCCGCCGCCGGGGTGTCCCGGTGAGCCCGGCCGCGCCGGACCGCACGCTCGGCCAGGCCGCCGTCACCGGCACCCGCGGGGCCGTGCGGCGGCTGCGGCGCTGGCTGCGCCGCCCGCTGACCTCGCTGCACCTGATCCTCGGCGTCTTCGGGCTGCTGACGCTGTTCGGGCTGGTGATGGTGCTGTCGGCGTCGTCGGTCGGCGACGGCTCGTCGTACTCGGTGTTCACCCGGCAGCTGATGTTCTGCGCGGTCGGGCTGGTGTTGTTCTACGTGGGCCTGCGGGTCCCCCCGCGCCGCCTGCGCGCCGCGGCACCGGTGCTGCTGATCATCGGCCTGGTCGCGCTGGTCCTGGTGCTGATCCCGGGGATCGGCGCGCTGCGCGGCGGCGCCCGGTCCTGGTTCGCGTTCGGCCCGGTCTCGCTGCAGCCGTCGGAGGGCGTGAAGATCGCGCTGACGCTGTGGGGCGCCCACGTGCTCGCCGCCCGCCGCGCGGTGATGCACCGCTGGAAGCACGCCCTCAACCCGGTCGTCCCGGTGACGCTGGTGATCTTCACGCTGCTCGTGCTGGAGCCCGACCTCGGCATGACGATCTCGGTCGGGATCATCATGTTCGCGCTGCTGTACTTCGGCGGCGCCCCGGTGAAGCTGCTCGCGCTGATCGCGGGCGGCGGCCTGGCCGGCGCGGTGATCCTCGGGCTGACCGCCGGGTACCGGGCCAGCCGGATCACGGCGTTCCTGTCGTCGTCGGCGGACCCGCTGGGCCCCGCCTACCAGGCGACTCAGGCGCTCTACGCGCTCGCCGACGGCGGCCTGTTCGGCGTCGGCCTCGGCCAGGGCCGGGCGAAGTGGGACTACCTGCCCAACGCCCACAACGACTTCATCTTCGCGATCATCGGCGAGGAGCTGGGCCTGGTCGGGGCGGGTGCGGTACTCGCGCTCTTCGCGACGCTGGCCTACACCGGCATGCGGATCGCCGCCCGCAACACCGACCCGTGGCTGCGGATCGTCGTCGCGACGTCGACGGCGGGCCTGGTCGTGCAGGCGTCGATCAACATCGGGTACGTCGTGGGACTGCTGCCGGTGACCGGGCTGCAGCTCCCGCTGATCTCCTCCGGCGGTACCTCGCTGGTGGTGACCATGTTCCTGTTCGGGCTGCTCACGAACGCGGCCCGGCACGAGCCGGAGGCGGTCGCCGCGCTCCGGAAGGACGGGCAGGGGCGGCTGGCGAAGCTGCTGCGCCTGCCGTTGCCGCAGCCCTACCGCGCACCGGCACCGGTGTCGCGGTGGGCGGCGCGTTAGGGCGCTCCCACCGGAGTGGGAGCGGACACGACGGACGACGCAAGGGGCACGAGAGCGTGACGGGTACGGATCAGACCGGCGGGAACGACGGCACCGGCTCGGGCCGGGAGCCCGGCCGGCGTCCGACCATGGGCGGCCGCGCTCCCGGGCCCCACGAGGTCCGGCCGGACGGTGTGGTCTTCGGCGGCCCGGACGGGGCGGGTGGCACGGGCGGTCGCCCGGCCTGGCCCACTGAGTCCCCGTCGGGTGCCGACCTGTTCGGCGCCTCCGCTGCTCCGGAGTCCCCGTCGGCGCAGGTCCCCGCGTCGCAGCCCTCCGCGGAGCCGGGTCCGCGTGGTCCGCAGCGGCTGCCCGGTACCGGGTGGGACCCGCACGCGCAGTCCCGCCGCCCGGGCGCCGCCCCGCGCAGCGGGGACGGGCCGCAGGGGACGAACGGCGTCGCGCACGGCGACCGCGGCGCGGCCCGGCCGGCGAACGGCGCCGCGCACGAGGACCTCGGGCCCGACGGCGCCGACCGTCACGACGGCCCGCGCACCGACGTCCCGCGGAACCGCGTCGCGCGCAACGGTGCCGACCGCCACGACGCCCCGCACAACGGTGTCCCGCGCAACGGGACCCCGCAGAACGGCGCCCCCCAGAACGGCGCCCCGCACAACGGTGTCCCGCACAACGGTGTCCCGCGCGGCGCCGCCGAGGGCGGGGACCAGGGCGTTCCGCAGGGCCCGAACGGCGTGTCCCACGGCCCGGACGGCGTCGTCCCCGACGGTGGGCCGCGCGGCCTGAACGGCGCACCGCGCTCCGCCGACGACGCCGGACAGCAGCCGGGCGGCCTGCCGCGCCGCCGGCCCGGGGGACCGGTGCCGCCCGGAGCGATGCCGTCGCGTCCCGGCGCGGCCGACGACCTGTTCACCCCCCGCGGGAGCGCCGCACGCAGCGGCCCGGCGCCCGCGGACCACGGCTCGACCGGCGCCCCGATGAACGGCGTGCCGCGCACCGGCCCGGGGGAGGACGGCCC
The DNA here is from genome assembly GCF_020496225.1 of Pseudonocardia sp. ICBG162. Classification (NCBI taxonomy): domain Bacteria; kingdom Bacillati; phylum Actinomycetota; class Actinomycetes; order Pseudonocardiales; family Pseudonocardiaceae; genus Pseudonocardia; species Pseudonocardia sp. ICBG162. Next base: position 1,539,281 of record NZ_JAHLJD010000013.1, on the reverse strand, counting down.
CGCACCCGCCGGTCCGGGGCCGCACGTCCCCGGCGCGCCGACGACGGACACCGGACCCACCGTCGCCACGCCGCACACCACCGGACCGCACGCGGCGGCCCCGCACGGCGCCGGCGTGAACGGTGCTGCGCCCTCCGGCGCCGGTACCGACGGCACCCGGGCCCCCGGCGGCCGCAGCGACGCCGCCACCGGCCCGGACCCGGTCGACACGACCGGACCGGACGCCGGGACCGGCCCGCAGCCCGTCGCCGACGGCCGGGGCACCGCAGCGGCCGAGGACCCCACGGCGACCGACCCCGGTCGGGCCACCCCGCAGCAGCCCGGCCCGCAGGAGCCCCGGCGGCCCGGCCCGGCGACCCTGGGTCCGGAGTCCACCGGATCCACCCCGGCCCGCCGCGAGCAGGCGGCCGGCGAGCCGCCGACCGTCGCGCACCCCGCGGGCGACGCCGCCGGGCTCCCGGCCGCCGCCTCGGCGGACGGGCCGTCGGGCACCGGGTGGCAGCAGGCCCGGCCCCCGTCGGCCCAGCAGCGCCCGGCGCAGCCCGGCGAGCGTGAGCACGCCGGCGTCACCGCCACCGGTCCGCAGAGCGGGCCCGAGCCGGGCGCGCTGTCGGCGACCGGCCCCCGTGGCCCGGTCCCGCCGCACGGCAGGTTCGCCCCCGGTCCGTACGCGCCCGGACGTCCCGGCGCCGGTCCGCACGGCCCCGGCCCGCTCCCCGGTGGTCCCGGCCCGCAGCAGTTCGGGCGTCCCGGCCCGGCGGGCCCGAACGCCCTGACCGGCACCGGCCCGCACCACCCCGCCGCCCCCGGGCAGCAGGGCCTCGGACAGCAGGGCCCCGGAGCGCAGGGCCCCGGACAGCAGGGCCCCGGTACCGCCGGCCCGGGTCCGCAGGGTCCCGGTCCGCAGGCGCCGGGTCAGCAGGGCCCCGCACGTCAGGGGCCCGGGTACGCGGGCCCCGGCCGCCCGGGTCCCGCGGGAACCGGCCCGTTCCGCCCGGTCGGCCCGGGCGGGTTCGGTCCGGCCGCCCCCGGCACCCCCGGGCCGTACGGCCCCGGCGGCCCCGGTGCACCCGGCCGGCAGGGCCCCGGTGGCCCGGTCGCACCCGGACCGCAGGGCCCGGGTGACCCCCAGGGCCCCGGCGGCCCGCAGCCCCACGGCCTCCAGGGACCCGGCCCTCAGGGACCCGGCCCCCAGGGACCCGACCCCCAGCCGAACGGCCCGCAGCAGAACCCGCAGGGCGACGGCGTGCCCGGTCCCGGCGTGCCCGGTACCGGCGTGCCCGGACCCACGGGCCCCGACGCGACCCGCACCTTCGGCCCCGCCACCACGCGACCCGCGGGGGAGCAGGCGCCGGCGCCGGCGCGGGGCGGCCTGTCGGTCGTCGTCGCCGGGGGCGGGTCGGCCGGGCACATCGAGCCCGCGCTGGCCGTCGCCGACGCGATCCGGCGGCTCGTCCCGGGCGCCCGGGTCACCGCGCTCGGTACCGAGAAGGGCCTCGACACCCAGCTGATCCCGGCGCGCGGCTACCCGCTCGAGCTGATCCCGCCGGTGCCGCTGCCCCGCAAGCCCACCGCCGACCTGTTCAAGCTCCCCGGCAACGTCCGGGGCGCGGTGAAGCGGGTCCGGGAGGTGCTCGAGGCGGCCGAGGCCGACGTCGTCGTCGGGTTCGGCGGGTTCGTCTCGCTGCCCGCCTACCTCGGCGCCCGCGGCCGGGTGCCGATCGTCGTGCACGAGGCCAACGCCCGCGCCGGGCTCGCGAACAAGGTCGGTGCGCGGTTCGCCTCCGCCGTCTGCGTCGCGGTGCCCGGCACCGGGCTCGCGAACGAGGAGGTGGTCGGGATGCCGCTGCGCCGCTCGATCACCACCCTGGACCGGGCGTCGCTGCGGCCGGAGGCCCGGACGTACTTCAACCTGCCGCCGCACGGCCCGGTGCTGCTGGTCTTCGGCGGCTCCCAGGGCGCCCGGACCCTGAACGACGCGGTCGCCGAGTCCCTGCCCGCCTTCACCGAGCGGGGCATCTCGGTCCTGCACGCGTACGGGAAGAACGGCACCCCCGCCGATCCGCGGCCCGGCTACGTGCCGGTGCCCTACATCGAGCGGATGGACCTCGCCTACGCCGCCGCGGACGTCGTCCTCGGCCGGTCGGGCATGACCACCGTCGCGGAGCTCACCGCCGTCGGGCTGCCCGCGGTGTACGTGCCGCTGCCGCACGGCAACGGTGAGCAGGCGCTCAACGCCCGCCCGGTCGTCGAGGCCGGGGGCGGCAAGCTCGTGCAGGACGAGGACATGAACGGTGAACGCGCGATCGACGAACTGATGCCGATGCTCACCGACCCCGACCTGGCCCTCGCGATGGGCCGCCGCGCCCGCGCCGCCGGGCACGGCGAGGCCGACGAGAAGATCGCCCGCATCGTCATGGAGGTGGCGGGCCGGTGAGCGTGCTCTCCGACCACGTCCACCTCATCGGGATCGGCGGCGCCGGGATGAGCGGGATCGCGCGGATCCTGCTCGCCCGCGGGGCCACCGTCTCCGGGTCCGACGCGCGGGACTCCCGCACGGTCACCGCGCTGCGTGCGCTCGGCGCCCGCGTCGAGACCGGGCACGACGCCGGCCACCTGCGCCACGACGGCGAGACCCCGCCGACCGTGGTCGTCTCGACCGCGATCCGGGAGACCAACCCGGAGCTGGCCGCCGCCCGCGAGCGCGGCTACGACGTCGTCCACCGGGCGGTCGCACTGGCCGCGCTCACCGACGGACGGCGGCTGGTCGCCGTCGCCGGGACGCACGGCAAGACCTCGACGACGTCGATGGTCACCGTCGCCCTGCAGCACGCCGGGGCCGACCCGTCGTTCGCCATCGGCGGCGACCTGTCGGTGTCCGGGTCGGGCGCCCACCACGGCAGCGGCGACGTGTTCGTCGTCGAGGCCGACGAGAGCGACGGCTCGTTCACCGCGTTCGCCCCGTCGGTCGCGATCGTCACCAACGTCGAGCCCGACCACCTCGACCACCACGGCGACGAGGCCGCCTACCGGGCGGTGTTCGAGCGGTTCCTGGAACGGCTCGTCCCCGGCGCCACCCTCGTCGCCTGCGCCGACGACCCGGGGTCCGCCGAGGTCGCGGTACGGGCGGAGGAGTCGGGCGTCACCGTGCTGCGCTACGGCCGCACCGCGACCGGCCCGCACGACGCCCGGCTGCTCGAGTTCACCCCGGACGGCACCGGCTGCCGCGCACGGTTCCGCACCGGCGACGCCGAGCACGTGCTCACCCTCGGTGTCCCGGGCGAGCACATGGTCCTCAACGCGCTCGGCGCGTTCCTCGCCGGCGTCGCCGTCGGGACCGACCCGGCCGTGCTGCTGGAGGGTCTCGCCGGGTTCGGCGGAGTGCAGCGCCGGTTCGAGTTCAAGGGCCGCGCCCGCGGCGTGTCGGTCTACGACGACTACGCCCACCACCCCACCGAGGTCGCCGCCACCCTGCGCGCCGCCCGCGAGGCCGCGCCGGTCCGCGACGGGCGACGCGGCCGCGTCCTGGTCGCGTTCCAGCCGCACCTGTACTCGCGCACCCGGCTGTTCGCCGCCGAGTTCGGCGCGTCGCTGTCGCTGGCGGACGAGGTGATGGTGCTCGACGTCTACGGTGCCCGGGAGGATCCCGAACCCGGCGTCGGTCCGGCGCTCATCACCGACGCGGTGACGTTGCCGGCCGGGCGGGTGCACCGAGCCCCCTCGTGGGAGCGGACACCCGCGGCGATCGCCGCGCTCGCGACCGACGGCGACGTCGTGATCACCATGGGCGCCGGTGACGTCACCGCGCTCGGGCCGGAGATCCTGCGGGAGCTCGCCGGCGAGGGGTGAGCGCGCGACACGGCGGCGGCACAGCGGGGGCACGATGAGCAGCGACGAGCAGGACACCGGCGACGACCGGGCCCGGGACGGTGCCCGTTCGCCGGGCCGCCGTGACCCCGAGCAGGAGCGGCGCGCCGCCGAGCGCGCCCGTCGCATCCGGGAGCGCCGCGCCGCCGAACGCCGTGCCGCCGCCGGGACCCCCGCCGCCGACGGCCACGACGAGCCCGACGACCCCGAGGACGCCGACGACCGGGCCGCCGACACCGGCGAGGCGGCCGAACCGGCGGGCCGGGGGAGCGGACGCGGCGCGGCCGCCGCGGTCCGGGAGCGCACGGCGGCCCGCGCGGCCGAACGGTCCCGCAGCCGCGACCCGCGCTACCGGCGCCGTCGCCTCGTCGCCCTGCTGGCCACCGCCGCCGTCGTGCTCCTCGGGGTGTCCGCGGCCGGCTGGTGGGCGCTGGGCCGGTACGGCCCCCCGGTGGCCACCGTGCGGGTCGACGGCACCCGCCAGATCCCCGTCCGCGACGTCGAGGACGCCGCGGGCGACCAGACCGGTGTGCCGCTCGCCGCGGTCGACACCGACGGCGTCGCCGCCCGCGTGTCGGCCATCCCGGGCGTCGCCGCGGTGGAGGTCGACCGGTCCTGGCCGGACACCCTGGTGGTGGCCGTGACCGAACGCACCCCGGCCGCGCTGCTCGACACCCCGGACGGACCGAAGCTCGTCGACGTCACCGGGTTCGTCTACCGCGACGCCCCGCCCGACGTCCGGCTGCCCCGGCTCCAGCTGCCGCGCGTCGCCCCGGACGACCCCGCCACCCTCGCCGCGGTCGGCGTCCTGCAGGCACTGCCGGTCCCGGTCCGCGACCAGGTGCAGACGCTGTCCCTCGGCGGGGGCGGATCCACCTTCGAGCTGGGGCTCACCGAGGACCGGCGCGTCCTGTGGGGCCCGTGGTCGGACACCGACCAGGCCGCCGCCCGGGCCCGGGTCCTCGGGCCGGTGCTGCAGCGCGAGGGCGCCGTCTACGACGTCTCCAGCCCGTCGCTGGTCACCGTCCGGCAGCGCTGACCCGCCGCACCCGGCCCGATGGTTGCGGGGGGTGACCGTCCGACGACCGTGCGGGTTTCCACCGGCGGCGAGGTCGAACCACCCGGGCGGGGTGTTGTCGTCGTGCGGCGCGCCTGCTGGACCCGGGCACCGCAATCCACTTAGCGTGCGCACCCGAAGGCCCGGGGCACCCGGAGCTTGACCCACCCGAACCCCGGACCCCGAGCGACTGGAAGGTGCCGCGCATGACGCCCCCGCACAACTACCTGGCAGTGATCAAGGTGGTCGGCATCGGTGGCGGCGGCGTCAACGCCGTCAACCGGATGATCGAGGTCGGCCTCAAGGGCGTCGAGTTCATCGCGGTGAACACCGACGCCCAGGCCCTCCTCATGTCCGACGCCGACGTGAAGCTCGACATCGGTCGTGAGCTGACCCGCGGCCTCGGTGCCGGCGCCAACCCCGAGGTCGGGGGCAAGGCCGCCGAGGACCACGCCGAGGAGATCGAGGAGGTCCTCAAGGGGGCCGACATGGTCTTCGTCACCGCGGGCGAGGGCGGCGGCACCGGCACCGGCGGCGCACCCGTCGTCGCGTCGATCGCCCGCAAGCTCGGCGCGCTGACCATCGGTGTCGTCACCCGCCCGTTCACCTTCGAGGGGCGCCGTCGCGCGGGGCAGGCCGAGGAGGGCATCCAGGCGCTCCGCAACGAGTGCGACACCCTCATCGTCATCCCGAACGACCGGCTGCTGCAGCTCGGCGACGTCGGCGTCTCGCTGATGGACGCCTTCCGCTCCGCCGACGAGGTACTCCTCTCCGGTGTCCAGGGCATCACCAACCTGATCACCACGCCCGGCCTGATCAACCTCGACTTCGCCGACGTCAAGTCGGTCATGTCCGGGGCCGGGTCGGCGCTGATGGGAATAGGGTCCGCACGCGGCGAGGGCCGCGCCGTGCAGGCCGCCGAGAAGGCGATCAACTCGCCGCTGCTCGAGGCGTCGATGGACGGCGCGCAGGGCGTGCTGCTGTCGATCGCGGGCGGCTCGGACCTCGGCCTGTTCGAGATCCACGAGGCGGCGTCGCTGGTCCAGGAGGCCGCGCACCCCGAGGCGAACATCATCTTCGGCACCGTGATCGACGACTCGCTCGGTGACGAGGTGCGGGTCACCGTGATAGCGGCCGGTTTCGAGGGCGGCACGCCGACCCACAAGAAGCTCGAGCCGTCGGTGTTCAACCGCCCCACCCAGAAGGCCGCCGAGCCCGCACCGCAGGCCGCGCCGCCGCAGCAGGTCGAGCAGACCCAGCCGCACCAGCAGCAGGCCGGTGGGCAGGCCCCGCAGGGGCAGGCCCGCTGGGCGGCGACCACGGCCACCACGCCGTCGACGCCGCACCTGCCCGCCACGGCGCACGCCCCGGAGCGGACCGGGATGCTGCCGCCCGCGCAGCCCACCGCCCCGGCCCCGCGCCAGGGCGACACCCAGCACGGCGGCGACGGCGCGTCCGTCCCGAGCGGTCCGATGTCCGCGCCGGCCTCGCCGACGTCGGCCCCGGCCCAGCACGGGACCGTCGGCGGGAACCCCGCGGCGCGTCCGGCCGAGCCGGTCGAGGACGAGGTGGACGTCCCGCCGTTCATGCGGCGCTGACCCGCGTGCCGGACTCACCGACACCGGCCACGGCGGCCCGCGCGGGCGGCACCCGCCGCGCGCGGATCCGCCGGGTCACCACCACCCGGGCCGGCGGCCGGTCCGAAGGCCCGTTCACCTCGTTCAACCTGTCGTCGGGAGTCGGTGACGACCCGGACGCGGTGACCGGGAACCGGGCCCGCGTCGTGCGTGAGCTCGGCCTGTCCGGGCTGGTGTTCCTGAACCAGGTCCACGGCCGCGACGTCGCCGTGCTGCGCGAGCCCCCGCGGGCCCGCCCCGGCACCGGTGGCGTCGCCCCGGACATCGCCGACGTCGACGCCGTCGTCACCGACGTGCCGCTGCTCGGGGTCGCGGTGCTCGCGGCCGACTGCGTGCCGGTGCTGCTCGGCGACCCGGTCGCCGGCGTCGTCGGGGCGGCCCACGCGGGCCGCGTCGGCGCGGCGGCGGGCGTCGTCGACGCCGTCGTGACCGAGATGACCGCACTGGGCGCGCAGCCCGCCCGGCTGGAGGTCCTGCTCGGGCCGTCGGTCTGCGGCCGCTGCTACGAGGTCCCCCCGGCCATGCGCGCCGAGGTCGACGCCGCACTGCCGGGCAGCGCGTCCACCACCCGCACCGGCACCGCCGGCCTGGACCTGCGCGCCGGGCTCACCCGCCGCCTCGCCGACCTCGGCGTCACGAAGGTCGCGACCGACCCGCGCTGCACCGTCGAGGACCCGGACCTGTTCAGCCACCGGCGCGACGGCCGCTGCGGCCGCCAGGCCGCCCTCACCTGGCTCGACCCGCGCTGATCGGCACCCCGGTCCGGCGATCCACGCCACGCGGGGCTCGCGGGCGCCCCCGCGGGCGGGAACGATGGACGCCGTGTCCGATCCCCGCACCCCCACCGCCGACCGTGTCGGCGAACTGACCGACCGACTGGCCGCCGTCCGCGAGCGGGTGGCCGACGCCTGCCGCGCCGCCGGCCGCGACCCCTCCGAGGTCGGGCTGCTCGCCGTCACCAAGACGATCCCGGCCGCCGACGTGGCCGCGCTGGTCGACCTCGGGCTGGATGCCTTCGCCGAGAACCGCGCGCAGGAGGCGGCGTCCAAGGTGGACGAGGTCCGGGCGCTGCGCCCGGACGCCGTGCCGGACTGGTTCTTCGTCGGCGGGCTGCAGCGGAACAAGGTACGGACGGTGCTCCCGTGGGTGACACGGATCGACTCCGTCGACTCGCCCCGGCTGGCCCGCGCGATCGACAAGGAGGTCGCGAAGGCCCGCGACGCGGGGGAGCGCGGCGGCCCGCTGCCGGTGCTCGTGCAGTACAGCGTCGACGGCGACGCCGACCGCGGCGGCGTCGCCCCGGAGGGGCTCGTCGAGCTGACGGACCTGGTCACGGAGCTGCCGGGGCTGGAACTGGCCGGGCTGATGGCCGTCGCGCCGCTGGGCTGGGAGCCCGATGCGGCGTTCGAGCGGATCGCCGAGGCGCACCGGGAGACCGTCGGGCGGCACCCCGGGGCGACGGTCCTGTCGGCCGGGATGAGCGGGGACCTGGAGTCGGCGATCGGTCACGGATCGACGGTGGTGCGTGTCGGTACGGCCCTTGTGGGGGATCGGCGGATAGCCTCCGAGTAATCGCTGGTGGGTGTGGGTACTGAGCAGGTGGCGGACACCGCACCGTCGGCGAGACCGTCGCCAGAACGCGGGGTGCGCGTGCGGTTGGGACGCGTACGGAGTCGAGCAGTACTGCGAGGGGACAGCGGATGAGCGCGATGTACCGGCTGAAGGCGTACTTCGGCATGGTCCCGGCCGACGAGATGGACTATGTGGACGAACCGGATCACTACCGGGGCGGCCACGAGCACCACGCCGGCCCGCGCGGTGACCGTTGGTCCGCCGGGGCCGGTCGGTTCGCCGACCAGGCGTCCTACGACGACGACCGCTACGAGACCGCGGTCCGCTACGAGGACGGATGGGGCGCCCGCCCGGCGCGGGAGACCCTCCGTCCGGCGCGCGCCGTGCGGCAGGATCCACGCGGCGAGCGGGAGACGCTCGGGCTGGTCCCGGAGCGCGGGAGCCTTCCCACCCCCCTCGGAGGGGGCGCCGGAGCGGCCGTCCGCGGGGCGCTGGCGATGGACCCGGAGACCCTCCGGGGCCCGGCACGCGAGGAGCGGAGCGAGCCCGTCGTGGCCCCCGCGCCGGTGCCGGAGCAGCGCGACCGGGCCGCCGCGGGACCGGCGTCGATCACGACGCTGCACCCCCGCAGCTACAACGAGGCCCGCACCATCGGCGAGCGCTACCGCGACGGTGTGCCCGTCATCATGAACCTCACGGATCTGGACGGCGCCGCCGCGAAACGCCTGGTGGACTTCGCCGCGGGCCTGGCGTTCGCCCTGCGCGGGAGCATCGACAAGGTCACCGACCGGGTGTTCCTTCTCACCCCGGCCGACGTCGAGGTCTCCGCGGACGACGCGCGGAGGCTCGCCGAGCGCGGAGCTTTCCGACAGGATTGAGTCGTGGCCGACCCGATCCTGACGCTGATCTACTACATCCTGTTCCTCTTCTGGCTGCTGCTCGCGGCCCGCATCGTCGTCGAGATGGTCCGGTCGTTCGCGCGCCAGTGGCGACCCGCCGGAGCGCCCGCCGTGGCGCTCGAGGTCGTCTTCACCGTGACCGACCCTCCGGTCAAGTTGCTGCGGAGAGTGATCCCCGTGGTCCGTATCGGAGGCGTAGGACTGGACCTGTCGATTATGGTTCTGTTGCTGGTGGTGTTCATCTCGATGAGCGCCGTCAGATCACAGCTCCTGGGATGAGCCCCAGTCACCCGGGAGTGCCGCCGAGGACCGCATGAGGTGATCCGATGCCGCTGACGCCCGCCGACGTTCATAACGTCGCGTTCAGCAAACCCCCGATCGGGAAGCGGGGTTACAACGAGGACGAGGTCGACGCCTTCCTCGATCTGGTCGAGGCCGAACTGGCCCGGCTGATCGGGGAGAACGACGACCTGCGCGACCAGGTCGCGCAGCTGGAGCAGCGTCTCGGCGATGCCGAGGCCGACCTGGAGGAGGCACGGAGCCAGCCGGCTCCGGCGCAGACCCAGGCCCTGGCCGCCTCCCCGTCGCCGATGGGCCGTGGTGCGGGTGCTCCCGCTCCGCAGCTGGCCGGTGCCGGCCCCGCCGATGCCGACGGCGGTGACCACCACGTGCAGGCCGCCAAGGTCCTGGGCCTCGCCCAGGAGATGGCGGACCGCCTGACCGCGGAGGCCAAGAACGAGGCCGACACGATGCTGTCGGACGCCCGGAACAAGTCCGAGCAGCTCCTGTCGGACGCCCGGACGAAGGCCGACGGCCTGGTCAACGACGCGCGCTCGCGTGCCGAGACCATGCTCAACGACGCCCGCACGCGGGCCGAGACGCTCGAGCGCCAGTCGCGCGAGAAGGCGTCCGGCCTGGTCAGTGAGGCCGAGCGCAAGCAGAACGAGATCATGGGCGCCATCCAGCGCGACAAGTCCGTTCTGGAGAAGAAGATCGACGAGCTCCGGACCTTCGAGCGGGAGTACCGCACCCGCCTGAAGACCTACCTGGAGTCGCAGCTGCGTGACCTGGAGGGTCGCGGTTCCGCTGCCCCGTCGGACGGCACCGGTGCCACCAGGTCGGGCTCGAACGGCGGGTACGCCGCCTCCGGGTACGGCCAGCGGGCCGACACCGGGAGCTGACCGCCCCACGGCGCCGCCGAGGCGCCGGGGACGACCGACGACGACCGGGTAGCGGACAGGTGCCGCTGCCGACCGACGGAGTTCGCCGATGCTGGTGCTGGTCCTGATCCTCGTGGTCATCGCGCTGGTGCTGCTGCTCGCAGGATGGTTCCTGCACGTGGTGGCACTGGCGTGGACATCGGCGGTCATCAGCCTGATCGCGGGCCTGGTGCTCGCCTACGACTGGTGGCAGACCCGTGCCGCGGTGAAGGCCGGTGACCGGGCGGAGGCCGACGCCTCCGGTCGTGGCACCGGTGCCCCCGCGGCGCCGGACCGGGCCGACCGGGCCGACATGGAGGCGCGCTACGGCGCCGACATGGAGCCCGCGACGCAGGTCCTGCCGGTCGTCCGGCCGGACAGCGGCGCGGCCTCGGGTACGCCCGAGGCGGCGCAGAACGCGACCGACCAGACCATCCAGATGCCGGTTGTCAGGCCGTCCGGCTCTGCGGAGGGACCGCCCGGCGCATCTCGATCGGGTGGACTTTCGTCACGCACGGTGACCGATTCCGGGGCCGAGGACGCGGCCGACCCGAGCGGGGTGGCCGCGTCGCACGCGGGCGCCCCGGCGGGACCGGACGCGTCGGCGGGACCGGACGGGGAGGGCGGTGCGGGTCGTGGCGGCGACCCGGCACGGTCCGGCCCCGCCGAACCCGGCACCGCGGAGCCGCTCGCCGAGGCGACGACGCGGGCGACCGACTCGCGGCCGACCGGAACCGGCGCCGCCGGCACGACGTCGGCCGTGACGGCGGCAGCCGCAGGCGCGGTCGCCGCCGGGGCGGCCGGTGCCGTGGCAGCCGGACGCGACGGCGGGTCGGGCGCCGACCCGGCAGCACGCTCCGGTGCCCACGACGGTGCCGACGACCCGGGCTTCGGCTCGGGGTCGGGTACCGGCTCGGGCGCCGACGGCACGGGAGGCACCGGCACGGGCACCCCGCCCGCCGCCGGATCCGACCGGCCGGACATCCCGGAGGGCCGGTCCGGCCCCTCCGACACGACCACCGCGACCCGTACCCCGGGAGCGGCGGACGCGACCACCGCGAACGGCGCTCCGGGAGCGGCGGACGCGACCACGGCGGACCACGTCCCGGGAGCGGCGGACGCGACCACCGCGACCCGCACGCCCGGAGCGGCGGACGCCACCACGGCGACCCGCACCCCCGGAGCGGCCGACGCCACCACGGCGACCCGCGCCGCGGGCGCACCCGGTGGTCCGGGCGGGGGCAGCCCGTCCGGTGCGGGCCTTCCCGACGCCGCCGTGCCCGCGGGCGCCGCGGCCGCGGGCTCCGGGGCCCCGGCCGACGACACCCGGGCCGGGACACCCGCGGGCACGCCCGCCGGATCCGGCGCGGACACGAACGGCACCCCGGCCGACACCGCCGGGGCCGACGCGCCCACCGGGACGGACGGCGACTCCCCGGAGGAGCCGCGCGACCCGACCCTCGCTGCACTCGCCGCGCGCCTGCCCGACGAGGTGCTCGTCATCGACGAACACCCCCGCTACCACGTGCAGACCTGCCGCGCGCTCACCGGACGCCCGGTGATCCCGCTGCCCGTCAGCGAGGCCGTCGAGCTCGGGTTCACCCCGTGCGGCTGGTGCGCACCGAACCGGACCCTCGGCGAGCGCCACCCCGCCCAGGCCCGCTGACCAGCGGCGCGGCGCGCCCCACGGAATAACGGGGCGCGGCTGCGCGCTACCCTGGTTCCACAGGCACCGATCCGGCCATCACCGGGGAGCCTCCGGAAGAAACGGCCCCCGGCCGGAGTAGAACCGGACGGGTGCGGCCCGTCATCGCCGTCGAACGAGAGGCCCGTGCACCCGTGCACGGGCAAGCGGGGTGGTACCGCGGCACGGCTCTCCAGAGCCGTCGTCGTCCCCGTGCGAAGCGAGAGCACGCACGAGGAGCGACACACGTGAGCGGCTATCCCGACGTCCCGGCGCACCCGTCGTTCCCGACGCTCGAGCAGGACGTGCTCGCGTCGTGGGACACCGACGACACCTTCCGCGCCTCCGTCGACCGGCGCCCCGCCGGCGAGAACGGGGCCGACGAGTACGTCTTCTACGACGGCCCGCCCTTCGCCAACGGTCTGCCGCACTACGGCCACCTGCTGACCGGCTACGTCAAGGATGTCGTCCCGCGGTACCGCACCATGCGCGGCCACCGGGTCGAGCGCCGCTTCGGCTGGGACACCCACGGCCTGCCCGCCGAGGTCGAGACCGAGAACCAGCTCGGCATCAAGCACAAGTCCGAGATCGATGAGATGGGCGTCGCCGCGTTCAACGAGGCGTGCCGCACCTCCGTGCTGCGCTACACCGGCGAGTGGCGCGACTACGTGACCCGCCAGGCCCGCTGGGTCGACTTCGACAACGACTACAAGACCCTGGACCTGGACTACATGGAGTCCGTCCTCTGGGCGTTCAAGTCGTTGTGGGACAAGGGGCTCGTCTACTCCGGCTTCCGGGTGCTCTGGTACTGCTGGCGCTGCGAGACGCCGCTGAGCGCCACCGAGACCAAGATGGACGACGTCTACCTGGACCGGCAGGACCCGGCCGTCACCGTCGGGCTGCGCCTGTCGACGCCGGACCGCCCGGAGACCGACGGCGTCCTCGCCCTGGTCTGGACGACGACCCCGTGGACCCTGCCGTCGAACCTCGCCATGGCCGTGCACCCCGACGTCGACTACGTGGTGGTGGAGGCGGACTCCGAGCGCTGGCTGCTCGCGGAGGCCCGGGTCGCCGCGTACGCCCGCGAGCTGGGGGAGGAGCCGCCGGTCCTGGCGCGGGTGAAGGGGGCCGACCTGCTCGGCGCGGGCTACACCCCGCCGTTCGACTTCTTCACCGGCCGCGAGAACGCCCACCGCGTGCTGGCCGCGGACTACGTCACCACCGAGGACGGCACCGGCCTGGTCCACATCGCCCCCGCCTTCGGTGAGGAGGACAAGGAGGTCACCGACGCGGCCGGCATCGAGGTCGTCAACCCGGTCGACTCCCGCGGCGAGTTCACCACCGAGGTCCCGCCGTACGCCGGCATGCAGGTGTTCGACGCGAACCCGCAGGTCATCCGCGACCTCAAGGACGGCAACGCGCACGCGCAGGGCGTCCTGCTGCGCCACGAGACCTACGACCACCCGTACCCGCACTGCTGGCGCTGCGGCAACGCGCTGATCCAGCGCGCCGTCGACTCCTGGTTCGTGCGCGTCACCCGGTTCCGGGACCGGATGGTCGAGCTCAACCAGGAGATCGACTGGACGCCCGCGCACGTGCGCGACGGCCAGTTCGGCAAGTGGCTGGAGGGCGCCCGCGACTGGGGCATCTCCCGCAACCGCTACTGGGGCAGCCCGATCCCGGTGTGGCAGTCCGACGACCCGCGCTACCCGCGCACCGACGTCTACGGCTCGCTCGACGAGATCGAGCGCGACTTCGGCGTGCGCCCGACCGACCTGCACCGGCCCTACGTCGACCAGCTGACCCGGCCCAACCCGGACGACCCCACCGGCAGCTCGACCATGCGCCGGGTGCCGGAGGTGCTCGACTGCTGGTTCGAGTCCGGCTCGATGCCGTTCGCGCAGGTCCACTACCCGTTCGAGAACCGCGACTGGTTCGAGCACCACTACCCGGGCGACTTCATCGTCGAGTACAACGGCCAGACCCGCGGCTGGTTCTACACGCTGCACGTGCTGGCCACCGCCCTGTTCGACCGGCCCGCGTTCCGCAACTGCGTCGCGCACGGCATCGTCCTGGGCGACGACGGCGCGAAGATGTCCAAGTCGCGCAAGAACTACCCCGACGTCAACGAGGTCTTCGACCGCGACGGCAGCGACGCCATGCGGTGGTTCCTCATGGCGAGCCCGATCCTGCGCGGCGGCAACCTCGTCGTCACCGAGCAGGGCATCCGCGAGGGCGTCCGCCAGGCGATCCTGCCGCTGTGGAACACCTGGTACTTCCTGTCGCTCTACGCCGGCGGGGAGCGCGGCACGTTCCGCACCGACAGCCCGCACGTACTCGACCGGTACGTGCTGGCCAAGACCGCCGACCTCGTCGACGGCGTCACCGCGGCCATGGACGCCTACGACATCGCCGGGGCCTGCGACCGGATCCGCGACCACGCCGAGACCCTCACCAACTGGTACGTGCGCCGGTCCCGCGAGCGGTTCTGGTCGAGCGACGACGCGGTGCGCCGCGACGCCGTCGACACCCTGCACACCGTGCTGGAGGTGACCTGCCGGGTCGCGGCGCCGCTGCTGCCGCTGACCACCGAGGCCGTCTGGCGCGGTCTCACGGGGGAGCGGTCGGTGCACCTCACCGACTGGCCCGCCGGGTCCGACCCGTCGGTCTCGCACCGCGAGGCCGGAGCCGGGCTGCCCCACGACGCCGACCTCGTCGCCGGGATGGACCGGATCCGGCAGGTCGCGAGCGCGGCGCTGTCGCTGCGCAAGTCCGCGAAGGTGCGGGTGCGCCAGCCGCTGCCCGCGCTCACCGTCGCCGCGACCGACGCCAAGGCGCTGGAGGACTTCACCGGGCTGCTCGCCGACGAGGTCAACGTCCGCTCGGTCGAGCTGACCGACGACGTCGCCACGCACGGCCGGTTCGAGATCGCCGTCAACGCCCGGGTCGCCGGACCGCGCCTGGGCAAGGACGTCCAGACCTGCATCCGCGCGGTCAAGGCGGGGGAGTGGACCCAGGAGGGCGACACCGTCGTCGCCGCGGGGATCGCGCTGCAGCCGGGCGAGTTCACCGAGAAGCTCGTCGCCGCCGACCCGGAGCGGACCCAGGCCCTGCCCGGGAACGCGGGGCTCGTCGTCCTCGACACCACGGTGACGCCGGAGCTGGCCGCGGAGGGCACCGCCCGCGACGTCGTGCGCGTCGTGCAGCAGGCCCGCCGCGACGCGGGCCTGGACGTGTCCGACCGGATCGCGCTGACCCTCGACGGGCCCGACGCGGTGCTCGACGCCGTCCGGACCCACGAGGCGTTCGTCGCCGGTGAGGTGCTGGCGACCTCGGTCGCCTACGGCGCCGCCGGCGACGGCGCGTCGAGCGGGCAGGTCGTCGGCCCCGACGGCGCGTCGGTCACGCTGTCGGCCGCGGTCGCCCGCGCCTGACCGGTACCGGCGCCGACCACCGCTCAGGGGCGGGGTGTCACCGTGAGACGGACGCGGTGGTCGGCGCCGGAGACCCGGGTGACCTCGACGGTCGCCGGGACCCCGTCGACCCGGCACGCGACCGTCGCGCCCTCGGGCACCGGCGGGCAGCGCGGGGTCAGGAGCACCGCGTCGTGGCCCGCGGCGCGCAGCGGGTCGCGCACGGCGAACATCAGGACCCCGGCCAGCGTGTCGGTCCCGGTCGGGCCGGGGCCGACGCCGGGGACGACCACGTCCAGCTCCGCGACGCCGTCGGCGGACACCGGGACGTCCCAGCGGGTCCGCACGACGTCCTGCGGGGTGCGCCCGCGGGAGCCCTCCACCCACGTCTCGTCGACGCGCACGGTGCCCCAGCCGTGGCGGCCCTCGTCGTCGCGCATCCGGCAGCCGAGGACCGGGTCGTCACCGTCCAGGACCCGGCAGTCGGCGGTGACGCCGGAGTGCTCCCGGCCCGTCGCCGCCTCGACCAGCAGCGCCGCGCCCTCGGCCGGTGACGGCAGCGGCTCGTGCTGCGACCACAGCACCAGCGCGGTGGGGACGACCGCGACGGCGACGACGAGCGGCAGCCACCACCGGGGCGGACGGGATCGATCGGGCACGGGGGCAGTCTGGCCGACCGGGACCGGCCGGGACTCCGCAGAACCACCGGGCCCTATCCTCACCCCATGGGTGACGCGGCGGAACGGTGGTGGGAACGCCAGACCGGCCGCGGGATCCCCGACCGCGTCCTCCGCCACGCCCCCGCCGACCCGTGGACCCACGACCCCGCCGACTTCACCCCGCCGGCGGAGCCGGCCGTCACGCCGTCGCACCGGGTCGCGCGGGCGATCGCCGAGCGTGCCGCCGCGTGGACCTGCGCCGGGGCGTCGGTGCTCGACGTCGGCTGCGGGGGCGGGGACGCCGCGTTCGGCGCGGCGTGGCCCGAGCCGTCGCCGGTGGCGCGGGTGGTCGGCGTCGACCGGCAGGCCGACATGCTGGCGGTGTTCACCGCGGCGGCCCGCGCCCGGGACCTGCCCCACGGCACCGTGCACGGCAGCTGGCCCGATGCGGCCGCCGACGCCGGGCGGCACGACGTCGTCGTCTGCCACCACGTGCTGCACAACGTCGTCGACCTGCCCCCGTTCCTCGCCGCGCTGACAGGCGCCGTCCGCACCCGGGGCGGGATCGGCGGCGTCGTGGTCGAGATGCTGACCGAGCACCCGCTGGCCTGGCTGGACCCGCTGTGGGTGCGCTTCCACGACGTGGTCCGGCCGCCGTCGGCGACCCACGACGACGCCGTCGCGGTGCTGCGCGAACAGCAGGGCGTCGACCCGGAGGTCCTGACCTGGACCCGGGCGGCCCGCCTGCCGCACGACGCCGCCTGGGTCACCCGCCGGCTCTGCCTGCCCGCCGACCGCGTCGGGGAGGTCGCCGCCGCGCTGGTGGACCTCCCGCCGCGGCGCACCGACGCCGTCACCCTGACCTGGTCGCCCTGAGCAGGGGGCCCCGGTGAGTCTGGAACTGCTGCTCGGCATCTCCGCGGGGGTGCTGCTGCTCGGCGTGCTCGCGGTGCGCGTCTCGGTGCGGCTCGGCCTGCCGTCGCTGCTGCTCTACCTGGGCATCGGCGTGCTGCTCGGCGAGTCCGTGCTGGGCATCCCGTTCGACGACACCGGCCTCACCGAGTCCCTCGGCCTCACCGCGCTCGTGCTGATCCTCACCGAGGGCGGGCTCACCACCCGCTGGTCGGCGGTGCGGCCCGCGCTCGGGCTCGGGCTGCTGCTGTCGACGCTGTCGGTGCTGGTGTCGATCGCCGTCGCGGGCGGGCTGCTGCACCTGCTGCTCGACCTGGAGTGGCGCACCGCGCTGCTGTGGGGCGCGGTGCTGTCCTCCACCGACGCCGCCGCGGTGTTCTCCGTGCTGCGCGGGGTCGCCGTTCCGCAACGCCTCGCCGGGACCCTGGAGCTCGAGTCCGGGATGAACGACGCGCCGGTGGTGATCGCCGTCGTCGTCCTGGCCGGGACCGAGGCCATCAGCTGGACGACGCCGCTGCTGATCGTCTACGAGCTCGTCGCGGGCGCCGTCGTCGGCGTGCTGCTCGGGCTGGGCTCGGCGTGGACGCTGCGCCGCGCCGCGCTGCCGTCGACCGGTCTGTACCCGCTCGCGGCGATCGCGTCCTGCCTGCTGGCCTTCGCCGCCGGGCAGGGCGTGCACGCCTCGGGGCTGCTCGCCACCTACTGCGCCGCGCTGGTGCTGGGCAACGCCCGCCTGCCGCACCGCAGCGGCGTCGTCTCCTTCGCCGAGGGCACCGGGTGGATCGCCCAGATCGGGCTGTTCGTGCTGCTCGGCCTGTACGCGGTGCCCGAGCGGCTGCCCGCGGCCGTGGTGCCCGCGCTGATCTGCGCCGCGGTCGTCCTGCTCGCCGCGCGGCCGCTGTCGGTGGCCGCCGCCGCACTGCCGTTCCGGGTGCCCTGGCGCGAGCAGGCGTTCCTGTCCTGGGCGGGGCTGCGCGGAGCCGTGCCGATCGTGCTCGCCCTCGTCGCGGTCACCGAGGGCGGCGGGCAGAACGAACGGCTGGTCGACGTCGTGTTCGTGCTGGTCGTGCTGCTCACCCTGGTCCAGGGCACCAGCCTGCCGTGGGTGGCACGGCTGCTCGGGGTGGTCTCGCGCACCGACACCCGCGGCGTCGAGGTCGACGCCGCACCGCTCGACGAGGTCGACGCCGAGCTCCTGCAGGTGAAGGTGCCCCCCGGGTCCCGGCTGCACGGGGTCTACCTGCGCGAGCTGCGGCTGCCCCGCGGGGCCACGGTCAGCCTGGTCGTGCGCGACGCCGAGGCGTTCTCCCCGGGCGGGGACACCCGGCTGCGCGAGGGTGACCAGTTCCTCGTCGTCAGCACCCGGGACAACCGGGAGGACACCGAGCAGCGGATCCGCGACGTCGACCGTGGCGGCAAGCTGGTCCGCTGGCACGAGGGCAGGGGCCGGCCGAGCGGGCGGGGCGGCTGACCGGCCGGTCGGCGGTGTCGGGGCGACCCGCATAATCAGGGGTGTGAGTGCCGACCCCCCACCCCCCACCGCGCCGATCGACCCCGCCGTACGACGGCGCGGTGTGGCGCTGCTGGCGGGCATCGCCACGGTGTGGCTGGCGCTCGACCTCGTCACCAAGATCGCCGCCGTCGCCACGCTCGAGGGGCAGCGGCCGGTCACCGTGATCGACGGGTTCTTCTACCTCACGCTGCTGCGCAACCCGGGCGCCGCCTGGTCCATGGCCACCGGCTACACCTGGGTGCTGACGATCGTCGCCGTGGTCGTCGTCGGCGTGATCATCCGGATCGCGCGGCGGCTCGCCTCGACCGGCTGGGCGATCGGGCTCGGCCTGGTCCTCGGCGGTGCGCTGGGCAACCTGGTCGACCGGTTCTTCCGCGCACCCGGACCGATGCGCGGGCACGTCGTGGACATGCTGGCCTTCTTCTCCCCGGACGGGAGCGTCTTCCCCGTGTTCAACATCGCCGACACCGGCATCGTGTGCGGCGGCATCCTGCTGGTGCTGATGGCCGTGCGCGGCATCGAGATCGACGGGAGTCGCGAACGTGGGTGAGGTACGCAGCATGCCGGTGCCCGACGGGCTGGACGGCATGCGGATCGACGCCGGGCTGTCCCGGCTGCTGGGCCTGTCCCGGACCGTCGTCGCCACCCTGGCCGAGTCCGGCCGGATCTCGGTCGACGGCCGCGAGGCCGGCAAGTCCGACCGGCTGCCCGGCGGGTCCTGGCTGGAGGTCGAGCTGCCCGACGCCCCCGCGCCGGCGGTCATCGAGGGCCCGGCGGAGGTCGTCGCGGGCCTGACGGTGCTGCACTCCGACGACGACATCGTCGTCGTCGACAAGCCGGTCGGGGTGGCCGCGCACGCCTCCCCGGGCTGGACCGGGCCGACCGTGACCGGCGGGCTCGCCGCGCTCGGGTTCCGGCTGTCCACCTCCGGCGCCGCCGAGCGGCAGGGCATCGTGCACCGGCTCGACGTCGGCACCACCGGGGTGATGGTCGTCGCCACCTCCGAGCACGCCTACACCGAGCTCAAGCGGGCCTTCAAGGAACGCACCGTCGACAAGCGCTACCACGCCGTCGTGCAGGGGCACCCGGACCCGTCGTCGGGCACGATCGACGCCCCGATCGACCGGCACCCGCGCCACGACTACCGGTTCGCGGTGATGCAGAGCGGCAAGCCCAGCGTCACCCACTACGACACCATCGAGGCGTTCCGCTCGGCGAGCCTGCTCGACGTGCACCTGGAGACCGGGCGCACCCACCAGATCCGGGTGCACTTCTCCGCGCTGCGCCACCCCTGCGTCGGCGACATCACCTACGGCGCCGACCCGACGCTGGCCAAGCGGGTCGGGCTGTCCCGGCAGTGGCTGCACGCCCGCACACTCGGGTTCGCCCACCCTGCCGACGGGCGGCACGTCGAGTTCACCAGCCCCTACCCGGCCGACCTCGACGCGGCGCTGGACGTCCTGCGGGACTGACACGTGACCGGTCTGAGCACCCGGGCCTGGGCGTGGATCGCCGCGGCGATGGCGGTGGTGTTCCTCGGTGCGGTCTGGGCCGCCGGGTCCGGGCCGTCGGCCGGGCCCCCGGCGGCGACGGGGTCGGTGCGGCTGGGTCCCGACCCCGGCCAGGACGTCGCCGGCTACCTCGCCGGGCTGCCCGCGACGCTGCCCGCACCGGGGGTGTCCGTGCCCGCGCTCGTGCAGTTCACCCGCCCGCTGACCCCGTCCGACGCCGCGGCCGCGGGCTCCGGGACGCAGACCACGACCGCGGTGTTCCGCGTGCCCTTCGACCGGGTGCAGACCGCGCTGCGGTTCGAGCCGGTCACCGGCACCGGGGACCCGGCGGCCGCGCTCGGCGTCGCCCGGGAGCGGGCCGCCTACGCCGCCGAGGCCGACGCCGACCGCGCCGCCCGCGACGGCGGGGGAGCGGCCACCCCGGTGGCCCGCGCGGCACTGACCCGGCGGGCCGCCGTCGGCGCCGCCGAGCGACGCGCGCTCGCCGGCCCGGGCTGCGCCTGCGTCATCGCGCTGGTCGTGACCGCCGACCGGGCCGGGCTCGAGGCGCTCGCCGCGCGCCCGGGGGTGCGCGGTGTGCAGGCCGCGCCGGCCGGGACCGGCGCACCGGAGCTGGCGCTGTCGCCGCTGCTGCCGGAGCAGACCACCACCGCGAGCCCGCCGCCCGACGACGGCCCCGTCCCCTGAGCTGCGCTCGTCCCCGGGCCGAGCGCGTCCCTGAGCCGCGTTCCCTGCCCTGGCCCCTCGTTCGACCTGGCCTCTGTCCGGCCGCGGACCTCATCCGGCCTCGCGGTCTCTGGCCGACCCTGGCTTCTGCCCGCCTGTGCCCGGCCCCGTCCGGCCGCGCGGCCCTGGCCACCCCGGCAGCCTGGCCATGATCACCGTTACGGAAGCGATCGGTGCCGGCCGCGGCACCGTTCACTGCACAGACGTCGATCATGGGGGTCGGCCGGTGCCGGCCCACCCGCGCCCGTCCGGCCCGGCTGCGCGCGAACCTCGTGCCGGTTCCGACGGTCATGATCGCCGCGACGGATGTGATCGGTGCCGGATGCGGCACCGATCGCTGCGCATGCGCCGATCTCGGGTACCGCGTCTCCGGTGGTACCGGTTTTCCCGGCCGCCTGGCCATGATCACCACGACCGAGCCGATCGGTGCCGGATGTGGCACCGATCGCTGCACAGACGTCGATCATGGGGTCGCCCGGTCGCGGCTCCGGCCCCGGCCGCCCGGCCCCGAGCCCGGCCATGATCGCCGTGATGGAAGCGATCGGTGCCACATCCGGCACCGATCACTGCATGTGTGCCGATCATGAGCCGACGGTGCCTGCGGTCGACGGACCCACGGGGCCGCACCGTCGCTGGCGGAGGGTCCCGGGGGACCGGTCAGCCCAGCACCCCGCGCTCGCGCAGCACCCGCACGGCCCGGGCGGCGCCCTCCCAGCGGTGGGCGTCCCAGCCGTGCGCGGACGCGGCGCGGACGTTGTCGACGCGGTCGTCGAAGAACAGCACCTGCTCCGGCGCGGTGCCGAACTCGACGTCGGCGCGCCGGAAGATGTCCTGCGACGGTTTCGCGGCGCCCACGTCGGCGGAGAACAGCAACCGGTCGAACGGGCTGCTCCAGGCCGCGGCACGCACCGCGGAGGCCAGCCCGCGCGGCGCGTTGGACAGCACGGCGAGGCGCACCCGGGCCCGCGCGAGGTCGGCGATCAGCATCGACGACGACGGCGGCAGGGTCGACCGATGCGTCACGTCCACCTTCTCCGCGGCGTCGATCCGGGCGCGCCCGGGTGCCAGGCCCAGGTCGGTGCAGACGGCGGTCCAGTAGCGGTCCGGCGGGTCGCCCAGGTCGTGCCGGGCGCGGTGGCGCCAGTACGCCTCGCGCAGCGCGGGCTCGGGCACGGCGAACACCCCGGCCAGCCGGCGCTCCAGGCCCGCGGACGGCACCAGCACCTCGCCGAGGTCGAACACCACCGTGCTCGGCGGCGTCGTCGGCTCGGGGGTGGTGGGCATCGTGGCCCGACCCTAACCCGCCGTCCGGGCCGTCCGCGACACGCCGTCGTCCGGGGTGGACAGGGGGTGAGCAGGCCCGACACGCGGACCCCGATCGTGCCCGGCCGCCGTCGCCGGAACCGTCGGACCCCACCGTTACGCTGGGGCCCTCACCGATCCGTTCGGTCCGGACCCGCAGGGTCCACCGGCTTCGGGGAGCGGGCCCCGCCAGGCCCGCGCACCGGCGCCGTCGTCCCTGCCCGTCCGGGCCACCGGCCCGGTGTCGGCACGTCCGCCCCGACGGGCGTGCGCACCAGTGGAGGTCCGCGCCGTCCCAGCGGCGCGGGAGAGGAGCGCGGGACACACATGGGCAGTGCCGGATCCGGGAACCGCTCCTTCGTCCATCTGCACACGCACACCGAGTTCTCGATGCTGGACGGCGCCGCCCGGCTCGACGACCTGTTCTCCGAGGCCGCCAAGCACGAGATGCCGGCCATCGCGATGACCGACCACGGCAACGTGTACGGCGCCTTCGAGTTCTGGCGCAAGGCGAAGGCGCACGACGTCAAGCCGATCATCGGCATGGAGGGCTACCTCGCGCCCGGGTCGCGGCACGAGCGCAAGCGCACCGCGCTGGGCAACGGCAGCGAGAACAACCCCGACCTCATGTACACCCACATGACGCTGCTCGCGGAGAACACGGAGGGGATGCACAACCTCTTCCGGCTCTCCTCGCTGGCCAGCCTCGAGGGGTACTACTACAAGCCGCGTATGGACCGCGAGCTGCTGGAGAAGTACGGCAAGGGCCTGATCGCGACGACGGGCTGCCCGTCCGGCGAGGTCGCGCGCCTGCTCCAGCAGAACGACTTCGACGCCGCCTGCCAGGCCGCGAGCGACTACCGGGACATCTTCGGGAAGGACAACTTCTTCCTGGAGCTGATGGACCACGGCATCGGGATCGAGAAGCAGGTCCAGGAGGAGCTGTTCCGGCTCAAGGACAAGCTCGACCTGCCCGGCCTCGCGACGAACGACCTGCACTACACCTACCCGGACGACACGAAGGCGCACGAGGTGCTCCTGTGCGTCCAGACCGGCAAGACCCTCGCGGACCCGAACCGGTTCAAGTTCGACGCGCAGGACTTCTACCTCAAGTCCGCCGCCGAGATGCGCCAGCTCTGGGACCCGATCCACCCCGAGGCCTGCGACAACACGCTCCTCGTCGCCGAGCGCTGCAACATCGACTTCACCACCGGCCAGGACCTCCAGCCCAAGGCGCCCGTCCCCGAGGGGGAGACCGAGGAGTCCTGGCTGATCAAGGAGGTCGAGCGGGGACTGCACATGCGGTTCCCCGACGGCGTCACCGAGAAGTACCGCCAGCAGGCCAACTACGAGGTCGGCGTCATCATCAAGATGGGCTACCCCGGCTACTTCCTGGTGACCGCGGACCTCATCCAGCACGCCAAGTCGGTCGGCATCCGCTGCGGCCCCGGCCGTGGCTCGGCGGCGGGCTCGCTGGTCGCCTACGTCCTGGGCATCACCGACCTCGACCCGATCCGGCACAAGCTGATCTTCGAGCGGTTCCTGAACCCGGACCGTGTGTCGATGCCCGACATCGACATGGACTTCGACGAGCGCCGGCGCGGCGAGATGATCCGCTACGTCACCGAGAAGTACGGCGAGGACCGGATCGCGCAGATCATCACCTACTCCACGATCAAGGCGAAGGCCGCGATCAAGGACTCGGCGCGGGTGCTCTTCGGCCAGCCCGGCTACTCCGTCGCCGACCGCATCTCCAAGGCCATGCCGCCCGCGGTGATGGGCAAGGACATCCCGCTGTCGGGCATCTTCGACCCGTCGCACAAGCGGTACTCCGAGGCGACCGAGGTCCGTGCCCTCTACGAGGCGGACCCGCAGGTCAAGGAGATCGTCGACACTGCGCGGGGCCTCGAGGGACTGAAGCGGCAGTGGGGTGTGCACGCCGCGGGCGTGATCATGTCCTCGACACCGCTGATCGACGTCATCCCGATCCAGCGCCGCGAGTCCGACGGCGCGATCATCACGCAGTTCGACATGGGCGTCTGCGAGACCATCGGTCTCCTGAAGATGGACTTCCTGGGGCTGCGGAACCTCACCATCCTCGACGACGCCCTGGAGAACATCGAGCTCAACGGCAAGCCCGCCGTCGACCTGGACAAGGTCGAGCTCGACGACCGCCCGACCTACGAGCTGCTCTCCCGCGGTGACACCCTCGGCGTGTTCCAGCTCGACGGCGGTCCGATGCGGGACCTGCTGCGCCGCATGGCACCCAGCGAGTTCGAGCACATCTCCGCGGTCGGCGCGCTGTACCGCCCGGGCCCGATGGGCGCGAACGCGCACAACGACTACGCCGACCGCAAGAACGGCCGGCAGGAGATCACGCCGATCCACCCGGAGCTGGCCGAGCCGCTCAAGGACGTCCTCGGTGAGACCTTCGGCCTGATCGTGTACCAGGAACAGGTCATGTCCATCGCGCAGGTGCTGGCGGGCTACACGCTCGGCCAGGCGGACCTGCTCCGCCGCGCGATGGGCAAGAAGAAGAAGGAGATCCTGGACAAGGAGTACGCCGGCTTCGCCCAGGGCATGAAGGACAACGGCTACTCCGCGGCCGCGGTCAAGACGCTCTGGGACATCCTGCTCCCGTTCTCCGACTACGCCTTCAACCGCGCCCACTCCGCCGCCTACGGCGTGGTGTCCTACTGGACGGCCTACCTCAAGGCGAACTACCCGGCCGAGTACATGGCCGGCGTGCTCACCTCGGTGCGCGACGACAAGGACAAGGCCGCGGTCTACCTGGCGGAGTGCCGCCGGATGGGCATCACGGTCCTCCCGCCCGACGTCAACGACTCGGTGCGCAACTTCGCCCCGGTCGGCGACGACATCCGCTTCGGCCTCGGCGGCATCCGCAACGTCGGGCACAACGTCGTCGACGCGATCGTCGCCGCGCGGCGGGAGAAGGGGAACTTCGTCGACTTCTCCGACTTCCTGCGCAAGGTCGACGCGGTCGTCTGCAACAAGAAGGTCGTCGAGTCGCTGATCAAGGCGGGCGCGTTCGACTCGCTCGGCCACTCCCGCAAGGGCCTGCTGCTCGTGCACGCCGACGCCATCGACGCGGTGATGAGCACCAAGAAGGCCGCCTCGATGGGCCAGTTCGACCTGTTCGGGTCGCTGGACGGCCCGGGCGAGGGCGACGACGGCGGCCTCGGCGGCATCTTCGACGTGAAGGTGCCCGACGAGGAGTGGGACACCAAGCACAAGCTCGCCGTCGAGCGGGAGATGCTCGGTCTCTACGTGTCCGGGCACCCGTTGCAGGGCCTCGAGCAGGCGCTCGCCGCGAAGTCCGACACGTCGATCGCCGACATCGTCGAGGGCTCGGTCGCCGAGGGTGCGCAGGTCACGGTCGGCGGCATCCTCGCCAACGTCAACCGCCGGGTGAACAAGAACGGCGAGCCGTGGGCGTCGGCGCAGATCGAGGACCTCGCCGGCGGCATCGAGGTGCTGTTCTTCCCGCGGGCATACCAGGTGGTCGGCGTCGACGTCGCCGAGGACGCGATCGTGCTGGTCAAGGCGCGGGTCAACAAGCGCGACGACCGCGTCTCGCTGATCGCGAACGACCTCGCGGTGCCCGAGCTGGCCACCGGCGAGGCCGGGCTGCCGATCCGGGTCAGCCTGCGCACCGACCAGTGCACCCCCGAGCGCGTCGCGAAGCTCAAGGAGGTGCTGACCCACCACCCCGGTACCTCCGAGGTGCACCTGACCCTGGTCTACGGCACCAAGATGACGGCCCTGCGGCTGGACGACTCGCTCAAGGTCATGCACACCTCGGCGCTGATGGGGGACCTGAAGGCTCTGCTCGGCCCCGGCTGCCTCGGCGGCTGACCAGCCACACCCCTCGCCGGGTGTCCACACCCGTTGCCACGGGTGTGGGTGCCCGGGACGGGGTGTGGCTGTGGCACCGACCGGTCCGGCGCGGCGCTCAGGCTCGGCGGGCCAGGTCGACCCAGGCGGCGCGGGCGGGGGCGTCCCAGCGCTCGTGCAGCGTGGTGAACAGCTCCGCCGCGCGGGACCCGGCCCACTGCTCGGGCAGCAGCTCGGCGGGCAGCTCGGGGTCCAGGAACGGGAACCGTCGCCAGGCGTGGACCAGGCGGACCTGGCGGGCGAGGACGTCGCAGCCGTCGTCGGCGGCGGACGCGTCGGAGTCCGGGTCGAGGTGCGGGCCGAACTCGTCGAGGAACTCCGAGTAGGCCCGTTCCACGACGTCGAGGTCCCAGGCCTGGGCGACGATGTCGTCGGCGCGGCCGATGCCGCCATAGTGCCCGACGAAGGAGTACCCGGACCCGGCGAGGTCGAGCTCGTCGAGCACCGCCGCGACCCGGGCCTCCTTGCCGGGGTCGGGGCTGACCCACACCCCGGGGGCGGGGGAGCCCAGCCCGGCCCAGGCCAGCCGGGTGCGCAGCCGGTGGCGCAGGCGTCGGCGCGACTCCGGGACCGAGGCGAGCAGGACCAGCCAGCGGCCGTCCCAGCCGGTCGTCGGACGGCCGAAGCCGTAGATGCGGGCGGCGCCGTCGGACAGCAGCTGCGACCCGGCGGGGGTGAGTGACCAGCGGACCCGGCGGCCGTCGCGGTCGGAGGTCAGCAGGCCCTCGCCCGCGGTGCGGGCCAGCGCCTGGCGGGCCGACTTGGCCTCCACCCCGAGCGCGCCCAGCACGTCGAGCAGGGCCCGGGTCCAGACCGGTTCCCCGGCTGGGAGGACGAACTCGCCCAGCACGGTGAGCAGCAACGATCGGGCGGAGGTCTGCCCGAGCTCGCGACGGCGCAGGGCCGACCCGTCGGGCCCCTCCGGCTCGTACACGGAGTCGGGCGTGGCCATGGTCGGGCCAGCGTAGAGGGTCGGCACTAGCGTGGGCGTCCGTGACCACCGCAGGCCCCGGGCGTGTCCCGGACCCGACCCTCTCCGGATCCCCGCTCGACACGGGGGCACTGCTCGCCACCGACCGGGACCACGTCTGGCACCCCTACGCGCCGATGCCGGCGACCCGGGCGCCGATCGTCGTGGAGTCCGCGCAGGGGGTGCGGCTGAGGCTGCCCGACGGCCGTGAGCTCGTCGACGGGATGTCGTCGTGGTGGTCGGCCATCCACGGCTACCGCCACCCGCGGCTCGATGCGGCGGTGCGCGACCAGCTCGGCCGGATGAGCCACGTGATGTTCGGCGGCCTGACCCACGGCCCGGCCGTCGACCTGGCCCGGCTGCTCGTGGACGTCAGCCCGGAGGGGCTGGAGCACGTGTTCCTGGCCGACTCCGGCTCGGTGTCGGTCGAGGTCGCCATCAAGATGTGCCTGCAGTACTGGCGGTCCCGCGGCCGCCCCGGCAAGCACCGGCTGATGACGTGGCGGCGCGGCTACCACGGCGGCACCTTCGGCGCGATGAGCGTCTGCGACCCCGACGGCGGCATGCACTCGCTCTGGTCCGACGTCCTCCCGCAGCAGGTGTTCGCCGACGCCCCGCCCGAGGACTTCACCCACGACTACGTCGCCCACCTCGCCGAGCTCGTCGAGACCCACGCCGACGAGCTGGCCGCGGTCGTCGTCGAGCCGGTGGTGCAGGGCGCCGGGGGGATGCGCTTCCACGACCCCCGCTACCTGCACGTGCTGCGCGAGCTGTGCCACGCCCACGACGTGCTGCTCGTGTTCGACGAGATCGCCACCGGCTTCGGCCGCACCGGCGAGCTGTTCGCCGCCGACCACGCCGCCGTCGCCCCGGACGTCATGTGCGTCGGCAAGGCGCTGACCGGCGGCTACCTGACGATGGCCGCGACCCTGTGCAGCAGCCGGGTGGCCCGCGGCATCACCGACGGCGAGGCCGGCGTGCTCATGCACGGGCCGACGTTCATGGGCAACCCGCTCGCCGCCGCCGTCGCCCACGCCTCGGTGTCGCTGCTGCTCGAACGCGACTGGCGGCGCGAGGTGAAGGACGTCGCCGCCGGGCTGCGCGCCGGGCTGGCCCCCGCCCGGTCGCTGCCGGGGGTGCGGGAGGTCCGGATCCTGGGCGCGATCGGTGTCGTCGAGATGGCCGAGGAGGTCGACGTCGCCGCCGCGACCGCCGCCGCGGTGCTCGCCGGGGTCTGGCTGCGGCCCTTCCGCAACCTCGTCTACGCGATGCCGCCGTTCGTCAGCACCCGTGACGACGTCGCGCTGATCACCGCCGGGATGCGGGCCGCAGCCCTTGCGGGGCAGCGGGAACCGCACCGCGATCAGCACTGAGACCGTGATCCGGGCCACCGATCCGGTGGACTTCGGTGTGTTCCACCTCACGTTACGCAGAGGTGTACGGCGCTGACCGGGCGTTTCGTCGTGGGCGTCCGAAACGATGAGAAGCGCTCTCATCATGATCCGTTTCCGTGGTCGGAGTGAAACGGTGTCGGCCGATCGCATTCGTCCGGTCGGCCGCACCCGCACCGCCGGTCGCGCACCGCGCGACCCGCCCCAGTCGACCGCACCGTCGCGGTCCGGCGCCCCCCACGGACCGATACGGAGGATCCGGTGGCCACGCACAGTCACTCCAGCACCACCAGTAACACCGAACACCGCGTGCAGGACCACGAGCACGCCCCGGCCGAGTCCGGCCGCGGTGAGCACTCGCCGCCGGGCGGCTCCTGGTTCGGCCGCACGTTCCCGCACGCCCGGGCGGACCTCTCCGCCTCGATCGTCGTGTTCCTCGTGGCGGTGCCCCTCTCGCTGGGCATCGCCGTCGCCTCCGGCGCCCCGATCCTGGCCGGCCTCATCGCCGCCGTCGTCGGTGCCGTCGTCGCCGGTCTGCTCGGCGGCTCGAAGCTCCAGGTCTCCGGCCCCGCCGCCGGTCTGACCGTCATCGTCGCCGAGCTGGTCAACACCTTCGGCTGGCAGGTCACCACGCTGATCACCGCGGGCGCCGGTGTCCTGCAGATCGTCTTCGGGCTGACCCGGCTGTCCCGGTTCGCCCAGGCCATCCCGCCCGCCGTCGTCCACGGCATGCTCGCGGGCATCGGCGCCACCATCGCCCTCGGCCAGCTGAACGTCGTGTTCGGTGGCCAGGCGCAGACCGGCGGCGTCAACTCGATCGCCGCGCTGCCCGGCGCGATCGCGAACCTGTCCTGGCCCGCGCTGCTCCTCGGCGGCATCGTCATCGCGATCATGCTGACCTGGAACCGGCTGCCCGCGACGCTGACCGTCGTCCCGGCCGCGCTGGTCGCGATCGTCACGGCCACCGTCGTCTCCCTCGCCTTCGCCGACGTCGTCCGGGTGCAGCTGGGGGGCTCGCTCCTGGACGCGCTGTCGCTGCCCGCGCTGCCGGAGTCGAACTGGGGCGGCGTGCTGTTCGGCATGCTGACCATCGCGCTGATCGCGAGCGTCGAGTCGCTGCTGTCCGCCGTCGCGGTGGAGCGCATGAAGCCCGGCACCCGCACCGACACCGACCGTGAGCTGCTCGGCCAGGGTGCCGCCAACACCGTCTCCGGCATGATCGGCGGCCTGCCCATCACCGGGGTGATCGTCCGGTCCGCCGCGAACGTCAAGGCCGGCGCCGAGACCCGCGCGTCGGCGGTGCTGCACGGCGTCTGGATCGCGCTGTTCGCGATCGTCCTGATCGGCGTCATCGAGCTCATCCCGATGGCCGCACTGGCCGGTCTGCTGGTCATGATGGGTGTCGGCCTGGTCAAGCCGGCCGAGATCCGCACCGCCCGCCAGCACGGTGAGCTGGCCATCTACGCCGCCACCCTGCTCGGCGTCGTGTTCCTGAACCTGCTCGAGGGCGTCGTCATCGGGCTGGTCCTGGCCGGGCTGATGCTGCTCTGGCGCGCCGTCCGGTCCCGCCCGCACCTGGAGCAGGCCGACGACGGCAGCTGCGAGCTCGTCGTCGAGGGCTCGCTGAGCTTCCTGGCCGTGCCGCGGCTGTCCCGCGAGCTGAACTCCGTCCCGCGCGGCTGCGACGTCACCGTGCGGCTGGTCACCGACTACCTCGACCACGCCGCCTACGACCACCTGCTCGCCTGGAAGGCCCGCCACGAGGGCACCGGCGCCACCGTGACCGTGATCGAGCCCGAGCAGGCCCGCCGCGCCACCGCGCCCGGCGCCGGCTTCCTGACCTGGGGCGAGTGGCAGGGCAGGGAGACCGAGGGGCACGCGTCGGGGACGCTGATGGCCGGCGTCGCCGCGTACCACGACAACACCTCCGAGGCGATCCTCCCGACCATGACCGGGCTCGCCGACGGGCAGTCCCCGTCCGCGATGATGATCACCTGCGCGGACTCCCGGGTGCTGCCGCACGTCATCACCCACAGCGGCCCGGGCGACGTGTTCACCGTGCAGAACGTCGGCAACCTCGTCGTCGGGCCCGGCACCGCGGCCGCCGTCGAGTTCGCCACCGGCACCCTCGACGTCCCGATCGTCGCCGTCTGCGGCCACTCCGGCTGCGGCGCGATGCAGGGGCTGCTCGCCGGCGGCGCGAGCGGGGACTCCGCGCTCGGCCAGTGGCTGCGCGAGGCACGGCCGGTGCTGCGCGCCTACGAGAACGGTCACCCGGTCGCCGTCGCCGCCGCACGGGACGGGTTCGGCGAGGCCGACCAGCTGGCGATGGTGAACGTCACGATGCAGCTGGAGATGCTGCGGGCGCAGGACTCCGGCGCCGAAGTCCTGGGCCTGTTCTACGACATCCGCAGCGCCCGTGTGCTCGTCCTCGACGAGGCCGCGGGCCGGTTCGTCGAGCCCCGCGCCGACGTCGGCACCGGGGGCTCGGACCTCGACCGGATCGCCGCCGGACACGGTCACGGGGCCACCGCCGCCGCCCGCCGGCTGCTGAAGGTCTGAGCCCGCGCATCCGGGAACAATCCGCACCCACGACGTCGTTGGGGACCGTATGGCCACCGTGGAACTGACCACCGACAACTTCGACGACGTCGTGGGCGCGCCCGGGACGACCGTGCTCATCGACTTCTGGGCGTCCTGGTGCGGGCCGTGCACCCAGTTCGCCCCCGTCTACGACGCCGCCTCCGAGAAGCACCAGGACGTGACCTTCGGCAAGGTCGACACCGAGGCCCAGCAGGCGCTGGCCGGCGCGTTCGGGATCTCCTCGATCCCGACCGTGATGGCCGTCCGCGACGGCGTGGTGCTCTACTCCGAGCCGGGCGCGCTGCCCGCCGAGGCCCTCGAGGACCTCATCGGCCAGGTGAAGGCGGTCGACATGGACGAGGTCCGTGCCGCCGTCGCCGAGCAGGAGAAGCAGCAGGGCGAGGCGCCGCAGGCCTGACCCGGCGTCCGCACGACCCACGGAGCCCCGTACACCTCAGGGTGGGCGGGGCTCCGTCGTGCCTAGGGTGTGGGCGTGACCGGCCCCGACCCGACGCCGCCCGGACCCCGCCCGCTGGCCTGGCTCGACACCCACGCCCGCGCCCGAACCGAGGCCGGTCTGCGCCGCAGGCTGTCCCCGCGTCCGGCCGACCCCGCGGGCGGGCCCGCACTCGACCTCGCCGGCAACGACTATCTCGGGCTCTCGGCCGACCCGCGGGTCGTCGCCGGGGCGACCGCGGCGCTGCGCACCTGGGGTGCGGGCGCCACCGGGTCGCGGCTGGTCACCGGCTCGACCGCGCTGCACGCCGAGCTGGAGGCCGAGCTCGCCGCGTTCTGCGGCCACGACGACGCCCTGGTGTTCTCCTCCGGCTACACCGCCAACCTCGGGGTGGTCACCGCGCTCACCGGCCCCGGCGCGCTGATCGTGTCCGACGCCGCCGCGCACGCCTCCCTGGTCGACGCCTGCCGGCTGTCCCGGGCCCGGGTGGTCGTCGTGCCGCACGCCGACGTCGACGCCGTCGACGCCGCGCTGGCCGCCCGCACCGAGACCCGCGCGCTCGTCGTCACCGACTCGGTCGGGTCCGCCGACGGCGACCTCGCCCCGCTCGCCGCGCTGCACCGGGTCTGCCGGGCCCGCGGCGCGGTGCTGCTCGCCGACGAGGCCCACGGTCTCGGGGTCCGCGGCCCGGGCGGGCGCGGCCTGCTCGCCGAGACCGGGCTGGCCGGGGCGGACGACGTCGTCGCCACCGTGACCCTGTCCAAGGCGCTGGGCAGCCAGGGCGGTGCGGTGCTCGGCCCGGCCGCGGTCACCGCGCACCTGGTCGACTCCGCGCGCTCGTTCATCTTCGACACCGGCCTCGCCCCCGCCGCGACGGGTGCGGCGCTGGCCGCGCTGCGGGTGCTCGCCTCCGAGCCCGAGCGGGCCGCGGACGTGCTGCGGGTCGCCGGTGCGCTCGCCGCCGCCTGCGACGCGGCGGTGCCGGTGTCCGCGGTCGTCCCGGTGGTGCTGGGCGAGCCCGGCCCCGCGGTCGCCGCGGCCGCCGCCTGCCTGCGGCGCGGGCTGCGGGTGGGCTGCTTCCGGCCGCCGTCGGTCCCGCCGGGCACCTCCCGGCTGCGGCTCACCGCCCGCGCCGGGCTGACCGGGGCGCAGCTGTCGTTCGCGACCGGCGTGCTCGCCGAGGTGCTCGCCGACGCCCGGACGGGGGCCCCGGCGTGACCGGGCGGTTCGTGGTCGTCACCGGTACCGGCACCGGTGTCGGCAAGACCGTCGCCACCGCCGCGCTGGCCGCCGTCGCGGTCGCGGCGGGGGAGCGGGTGGCGGTGCTCAAGCCCGCCCAGACCGGGATCGGCCCGGACGACCCCGGCGACGTCGACGAGGTCGCCCGCCTCGTCCCCGGGGTCACCACCCGGGAGCTGGCCCGCTACCCCGACCCGCTGGCCCCGGCGACCGCGGCCCGGCGCTGCGGGGCACGCCCGGTGACCCCGGAGCAGGCCGCGGTGACCGCGCGGACGCTGGCCGACCACCACGACCTCGTCCTCGTCGAGGGTGCGGGTGGGCTGCTCGTCCGGTTCACCGACGAGGGCGGCACCCTCGCCGACGTCGCCCGGCTGCTCGACGCCCCGGTCGTGGTGGTCGCGGCGGCCGGGCTCGGCACGCTCAACCACACCGCCCTCACCGTCGAGGCGCTCCGGGCGCGCGGCCTGACCTGCGCGGGGATCGTGATCGGGTCCTGGCCCGCGGCGCCCGACCTGGCCGAGCGCTGCAACCTCGAGGACCTGCCGATGATCACCCGGGTGCTGGTCCGCGGCCTGCTGCCCGAGGGGCTCGGACGGGTGACACCGGACCGTTTCACCGCGGTGGCCCGGGACACACTGGGTCCGATCCAGCTGGGGGACTGGCAAGATCCACGGGCATGACGACCGCCCGGACCGACGTCCTCACCGTCGCGCGCGACCAGGTCCTCGAGCAGGGCCGCGGCCTCACCGTCACCCAGGTGCGCGAGGTGCTCGACCTGCCCGACGACCGTCTCGACGACCTGCTCGAGCTCGCCCACGAGGTGCGGATGCGCTGGTGCGGGCCGGACGTCGAGGTCGAGGGGATCATCTCGCTCAAGACCGGCGGGTGCCCGGAGGACTGTCACTTCTGCTCCCAGTCGGGCCTGTTCGCCTCGCCGGTGCGCTCGGCCTGGCTGGACATCCCGATGCTCGTCGAGGCCGCCAAGCAGACCGCGAAGACCGGGGCCACCGAGTTCTGCATCGTCGCCGCCGTCCGCGGGCCCGACGCGCGGCTCATGGCCCAGGTCGCCGCCGGCATCGCGGCGATCCGGGACGAGGTCGACATCAACATCGCCTGCTCGCTGGGGATGCTCACGGCCGAGCAGGTCGACGAGCTCGCCGCGATGGGCGTGCACCGCTACAACCACAACCTCGAGACCGCCCGCAGCCACTTCCCGAACGTGGTCACCACCCACACCTGGGAGGAGCGCTGGGACACCCTGCGCATGGTCCGCGAGGCCGGCATGGAGGTGTGCTGCGGCGGCATCGTCGGGATGGGGGAGACCCTGGACCAGCGCGCCGAGTTCGCCGGGCAGCTCGCCGAGCTGGAGCCCGACGAGGTGCCGCTGAACTTCCTGAACCCGCGCCCGGGCACCCCGTTCGGGGACCTGGAGCCGATGTCCGGGCCGGACGCGCTGCGCACCGTCGCCGCGTTCCGCCTGGCGCTGCCGCGCACGATCCTGCGCTTCGCCGGTGGCCGCGAGATCACCCTCGGCGACCTCGGCGCCCGCAAGGGCCTGCTCGGCGGGATCAACGCGGTGATCGTCGGGAACTACCTGACGACGCTGGGGCGCCCGGCCGAGTCCGACATCGACCTGCTCGGCGAGCTGGAGATGCCGATCAAGGCCCTCAACGAGACGCTGTGACGGCGCCGGTGCAGGCGTCCACCCGCGAGGACGGCGGCCCGTTCTGCGACCAGTGCGGGCACCCCGACGCGTCGGCGGGCCACGACCGGTGCTCCGCGCGGCGGGAGCTGGAGCCCCCGCGGTTCTGCCCGGACTGCGCGCGGCGGATGGTCGTGCAGGTCGACCCGGTGGGCTGGACCGCCCGGTGCAGCAGGCACGGCGAGCGGTCCAGCCGGTAGCGGGTCCGGTCAGGGCTTGATCAGGACCTTGAGGGCCTCGCGGTCGTTCATGGCGCGGTAGCCGTCGGGGACCTCGTCGAGGCCGATCGTGCGGTCGAAGACCTTCCCCGGCTGGATGGTGCCCTCCAGCACGTCGGGCAGCAGCTCCTCGATGTAGGCGCGCGCGGGCGCCACGCCCCCGTGCACGCCGACGTTGCGCATGAACGCGCCGACGCCCAGCGGGACGTCGGTGTACTGGGACACCCCGACCCGGCCGACGAGCCGCCCGTCCTTGGTGATCTCGATGGCGGTGCGGACGGCCTCGCTGTAGCCGACGCACTCCAGCGCCGCGTCGACGCCGTCGCCGCCGGTGAGCTCGCGGACCTTCTCGATGCCCTCGTCGCCGCGCTCGGGGACGACGTCGGTGGCGCCGAACTCCCGGCCCAGGTCGGTGCGGTCGGTGTGGCGGCCCAGCAGGATGATGCGCTCGGCGCCGAGGCGCCTGGCGGCCAGCACCGCGGACAGCCCGACCGCGCCGTCACCGATGACGGCGACGGTGTCGCCGCGCCGCACCCGCGCCGAGACGGCGGCGTGGTGGCCGGTGGGGAACACGTCGGACAGGGTCAGCATCGAGGCGAGCAGCGCGTCGTCCGGCTCGCCGGGCATCGGGACCAGGGTGCCGTCGGCGAACGGGACGCGGACGGCCTCGCCCTGCCCGCCGTCGGTGCCGTCGGAGCCCCAGCCGCCGCCGTGCCGGCAGGAGGTCTGCAGGCCCTGGGCGCAGAAGTCGCAGGTGTTGTCGGCCCACACGAACGGTGCGACGACGAGCTGGCCCTTCCTGCGGTTCCGGACGCCGGACCCGACCTCCTCGACGACGCCGAGGAACTCGTGGCCGATGCGTTTGCCCTCGGTGGAGTCCTCCGCCGCGTTGTACGGCCACAGGTCGCTGCCGCAGATGCAGGAGCGCAGCACCCGCACGATCGCGTCGGTGTCGTCGCGGAGCCTCGGGTCGGGGACGTCCGACGACACCCGGACGTCGTGCTTCCCGTGGATCAGAGTCGCCTTCATGCCTGGCGGATGCCCGCATGCGGAACCGTTCATGCGCGCCCGGTCGCGGTGACGCGCCGCACATGCGGCAGGCTGGCGGGCATGGCGATCAACTGGGGCTCGGTCCTGCGCAGGGCCGCGGACGTGGCGATGCAGTTCCTGAAGGACTCGCAGAAGGAGTCGCGGCAGACCCCGCAGCAGAGCCCGCGGCAGGGCCAGCAGGGTGGTCACGGCGGGCCGCGACCGGGTCCGCCGCCGACGGCCGGGCGGGTGCGGACCGCGCCGACCGGCGACCGCGCCCGGGAGGTCGCCTACGCCCCCGAGCCCGACGGCGCCGCGGACCCCGGCGAGATCGTCTGGACCTGGGTGCCCTACGAGGAGGACGCGAGCCAGGGCAAGGACCGGCCGCTGCTCGTCGTCGGGCGCTCGGGTGACGAGCTGCTCGGGCTGATGCTGTCCAGCCAGGACAAGCGGGCCCACGACCCGGACTGGGTCGGGATCGGCTCCGGCGCCTGGGACCGCGAGGGCCGCGACTCCTACATCCGGCTCGACCGGGTGCTGGAGGTCGAGGAGCACGGCATCCGCCGGGAGGGTGCGGTGCTGGACCGGGCGCGGTTCGACCGGGTCGCGGACGAGCTGCGGTCGCGCTACGGCTGGCGCTGAAACCCGGGTGCGCCCGTGCGGGCGCACCCGGTAGGGTCGCCGTCATCATGAGGCACTGACGACCCCCTCGACCGCGGACGCGGCACACGCCCCTGCGGTCCTCCCCCGTCTCCACCGGAGTCGTCGTCATGTCATCGACCGAGCAGGTCCACGCCGTCACCGCCCGCGGGCTGGTCCGTTCCCACGCCGCCCGCGCCGGCCGTCCGCCGGTGCTCGACGGCATCGACCTCGTCGCCGCGCCGGGCACCCGGGTCGGCCTGATCGGGGAGAACGGCTCGGGCAAGTCCACGCTGCTGCGGCTGCTCGCCGGCGTCGACACCCCGGACGGCGGGACGCTCACGGTGCCCGCGGACCGGGTGTACCTGCCGCAGGAACCCGACCTGGGCGACGGGGGGACCGTCGGCGACCTGCTCGACGCCGCGCTGCGCCCGCTGCACGACGCCGTCGCCGAGCTGGAGCGCCTGGCCGCCGACCTGGCCGACGGCACCGGTGCCGCCGCCTACGACCGGGTGCTGGCCTGGGCGATCGCCCACGACGCGTGGGACGCCGACCGGCGCGCGGAGGTCACCGCGGGCACGCTCGGCGTCGCCGACCTGGAGCGGGACCGGCCGGTCGCGACCCTGTCCGGGGGTGAGCGCACCCGGCTCGCGATGGCCGCCGCCCTGGTCCGCCGCCCCGCGGTGCTGCTGCTCGACGAACCCACCAACCACCTCGACGACGCCGCCCTGGAGCTGCTGGAACGCTCGCTGGTGGAGCTGCCGGGCGTCGTCGTCGCGGCGAGCCACGACCGCACCTTCCTCGACCGGGTCTGCACCGAGCTGCTCGACCTCGACGCCGGCGAGCTCGGCACCGACGGGTACGGCGGACGCCGGTTCGGCGGCTCGTTCACCGAGTACCTCGACGCCGCCGCGGCGAGCCGCCGCCGCTGGGAGGAGCGCTTCGCCGCGGAGCAGGAGGAGATCGCCGCGCTGCGGGAGAAGTCGCGGGCCGGGCTGTCGACGATCGCCCCCGGGCGCGGCCCGCGCGACAACGACAAGTTCGTCCACGCCTTCAAGGGGGCGGGCGTCGAACGCACCCGGGCCCGCCGCGTCCACGACGCGCAGCGCCGCCTGGAGACCGCCGAGCGCGAGGCGGTCCGCAAGCCGCCCCGGCCGCTGGAGTTCGCCGGGCACCTCACCGGCGACGCCCCGGCCGGCGGGCTCGCCGTGAGCATCCGGGACCTGCGGGTCGACGGCCGGCTGCGGCTCGACCTGCTCGACCTGGCCGTGGGGGAGAAGCTTCTGGTCACCGGCCCGAACGGGGCCGGGAAGTCGACCCTGCTGGCGGTCCTGCACGCCGACCTCGCACCGGACGCGGGCACCGTGGACGTGCGGGCGCGCCGGGTCGGACTGCTGGCCCAGGACCCCGACGTCGGCCCGCCCGACCGCAGCGCCGCGGCCGCCTACGCCGACGCCGTCGGCGTGGAGCGGGCCGAGACCGTCCCGCTGCGCGAGCTGGGGCTGCTGCATCCGCGTGAGCACGGCACCGCGGTCGGGGAGCTCAGCCTCGGCCAGCGACGGCGGCTTGCCCTGGCCGTCGCCGTCGCCGACGCCCCGGACCTGCTGCTGCTCGACGAGCCGACCAACCACGTCTCGCTGCGGCTGGCCGGAGAGCTGGAGGCGGCGCTCGGGACCGCGCCGGGGACCGTCGTCGTCACCTCGCACGACCGGTGGCTGCGCCGGCGCTGGGACGGGCCGCACCTCGCCGTCGGCGGGTGAGCTCAGTTCGGGCTGTGCTCGTCGGGGAACGACCCGAGCGGCGCGGGCACCGCCCGCAGGGTCTCCAGCAGGCCGCGCTCGCGGGCGAGCAGCCTGCGGATCTCCCGGAGCCGCTGCACCGCGCTGGTCTGCTCCAGCAGGAGCTGGCGGTCGCCCAGGGGCAGCAGGCAGTCCCCGGCCAGCAGGTGCGCGAGGTCGGCGGTGGGGGTGTCGTCGGCGGGCTCGGACCAGTCGCCGGTCCGCCACGCGGTGTCGCAGTACTCGCGGTGCGCCGCGCGGGCGGAACGCTCCAGCATCGCCACCAGCCGCGGGTCGGCCTCGTCGCCGGTGTCGTCGGGCAGGAACTCGACCTCGCCGCAGAGGTAGGAGTGCGAGCCCGCGTCGAGGTCGAGCAGGCGGAAGCGGCGGGCCCCGCGGGTGACGACGTCGTAGCGGCCGTCGGGCAGCCGGCGGGCGTCGATGAGTACCGCCGTGCAGCCGACGGCGTGCATCCCGGCGGCCCCGGAGCGGTCCGGCGAATGGCCCTCGCGCACCGCGACGACACCGAACTCGCGGTCGGGGACGGCACCGGTGAGCAGGTCGACGGTGAGCTGGCGGTAGCGGGGCTCGAAGATGTGGAGGGGAAGCGCCGCACCCGGCATCAGCACCGTCCCCAACGGGAACAGCGGAAGCATGGCGGACACCGGCTCACGGTAGTACGCCGTCGCGGGGCCCGCCGGGTCGCGCAGGTGGCCGGAGCACGGCGAACGCGTCGGTGACCCGCATCCCGCGGTCGGTGAACCGGAACACCGCGGCCGGGCGGCCGCCGGAACGGCCCGACGGGACGACCTCCCCGGTGGGCTCCAGCAGGCCGCGACGGGTGAGGACGCGTTGCAGGTTCGTCGCCGACACCTCGTGGCCCAGCGCGGCGACGTAGTGCTCGCGCAGCGCCGAGATCGTGAACTCCGCGGGGGCGAGCGCGAACCCGAGGTTGGTGTAGGAGAGCTTGGCGCGCAGGCGGTCCCGCGCCGCCGCGACGATCGCGGCGTGGTCGAACGCGGTCGCGGGCAGGTCCTCGACCTCGTGCCACGCGGTGTCCTCGGGCAGCTCCGGGTCCGCGTCGGAGGGGACCAGGCCGAGGAACGCGGTGGCGATGCGGCGCTTGCCGGGTGAACGGGCCGGGTCGGAGAACACCGACAGCTGCTCGACGTGGGCGACCTCGCGGACGTCGACCTTCTCGGCCAGCTGGCGGCGCACGGAGGTCTCGACGTCCTCGTCGGGGCCCAGGGTGCCGCCGGGCAGTGCCCAGCGTCCGGCGTCCGGGTCCAGGGCGCGCTGCCAGAGCAGGGCGCCCGCCCGGCCCTCCCGGATCCTGAGCACGACGGCGAGGACCTCGTGCAGGGCGGGTGGCGGTGTCACGGGCCCAGCCTAGGGCGGACCGGCCGCGGCACCGGGACGTGACGGCGGGGTGTCCGTCAGGTGAGGTCCCGGTCACGACGGAGGTGCCGGTGGCGCACGACCGGTGCTACTATCCGACCAGTTTCCGCCCGCTAGGCGAAAACCCGACACGGCCCGGGAGGGCGCAATGACCGGAACGCTGACGGCACCCGGCGGCACGGGGACCGACCCCGGCTGGGCCGACGAGGTGCGTGCGCTGGCCCGCGAGCGGGACGCGGTCCTGCTGGCGCACAACTACCAGCTGCCCGAGATCCAGGACGTCGCCGACCACGTGGGGGACTCGCTCGCGCTGTCCCGGATCGCGGCCGAGTCGCAGGCGTCGACGATCGTGT
The DNA here is from genome assembly GCF_020496225.1 of Pseudonocardia sp. ICBG162. Taxonomy (NCBI): domain Bacteria; kingdom Bacillati; phylum Actinomycetota; class Actinomycetes; order Pseudonocardiales; family Pseudonocardiaceae; genus Pseudonocardia; species Pseudonocardia sp. ICBG162. Next base: position 1,499,658 of record NZ_JAHLJD010000013.1, on the reverse strand, counting down.
TCTGCGGCGTGCACTTCATGGCCGAGACCGCCAAGATCCTCAGCCCGGACAAGACCGTGCTGATCCCCGACGCGCGGGCCGGCTGCTCGCTGGCCGACTCGATCACCGCCGACCAGCTGCGGGAGTGGAAGGCCGAGCACCCGGGCGCCGTCGTCGTCTCCTACGTCAACACCACCGCCGCGGTGAAGGCGGAGACCGACATCTGCTGCACCTCCTCCAACGCCGTCGAGGTCGTCGACTCGATCCCGCGCGACCGCGAGGTGCTGTTCCTGCCCGACCAGTTCCTCGGCGCGCACGTCCGGCGCACCCTGGAGCGGGAGAACATGCACGTCTGGGCCGGGGAGTGCCACGTGCACGCCGGCATCAACGGCAAGCAGCTCACCGACCGGGCCGCGGCCCACCCCGGCGCCGACCTGTTCGTGCACCCCGAGTGCGGCTGCGCGACCTCCGCGCTCTACCTGGCGGGCACCGGCGCGGTGCCCGCCGAGCAGGTCAGGATCCTCTCCACCGGCGGCATGATCGACGCCGCCCGCGCCACCGGCGCGACGGAGGTGCTCGTCGCGACCGAGGTCGGGATGCTGCACCAGCTGCGCCTGGCCGCCCCGGAGATCGAGTTCCGCGCGGTGAACGAGAACGCGTCCTGCCCCTACATGAAGATGATCACCGCCGAGGCGCTGCTGCGGTCGGTCCGCGAGGGCACCGACGAGGTCCACGTCGACCCCGACCTCGCCGCGCGCGGCCGCGCCGCCGTGCAGCGGATGATCGAGATCGGTCAGCCCGGAGGCGGGGAGTGACGGCGCGGGGGGTGAGCTGGGAGGCCGGCGCCGACCTGGTCGTCGTCGGGTCCGGGGTGGCCGGGTTGACCGCCGCGCTCGACGCGGCCGCGGCCGGGCTGCGCGTCGTGGTCGTCACCAAGGACGGCATCGGCGAGGGCTCCACCCGCTGGGCGCAGGGCGGGGTGGCCGTCGTGCTCGGCGACATCGCCGGGGACACGCTCGACTCCCACGTCGCCGACACCGTCGCCGCGGGCGGCGGGCTGAACGACGTCGCCGCGGTCGGGACGATCGTGCGCGCCGGGCCGGACGCGGTGCGCAGGCTGCGCGAACGCGGTGCGCTGTTCGACGCCCGCGGCAGCCGGCTGGACCGCACGCGCGAGGGCGGCCACTCGGCGTACCGGGTGGTCCACGCCGGGGGCGACGCGACCGGCGCGGAGATCGAGCGCGCCCTGGTCGCCGCCACCCGCTCGGCGCAGCTCACCGTGCTCGACGGGCACGTCGCCGCCGACGTGCTGCGCGACGCAGGCCGGGTCGCCGGCCTCACGGTGCTCGACGCCCACGGCCGCGCCGGGGTGCTGTCCGCGCCCGCGGTGCTGCTCGCGACCGGCGGCTACGGCCAGCTCTACGCCTCCACCACCAACCCGGGCACCTCCACCGGCGACGGCGTCGCGCTCGCCCTGCGCGCCGGTGCGGTCGCCGCGGACCTGGAGTTCGTGCAGTTCCACCCGACCGTGCTGTGGACCGGCCCCGGCAGCGGCACCGCCGGGCGTCGCCCGCTGGTGACCGAGGCCGTCCGCGGTGAGGGCGCGGTCCTGCGCGACCGGGCCGGCACCGCGTTCATGGCCGGGGTCCACCCGCGGGCCGACCTCGCCCCGCGCGACGTCGTCGCCGCGGCGATCACCCGCCGGATGGCCGAGACCGGCAGCGAGTGCGCCTGGCTCGACGCCACCGCGCTCGACGGGTTCGCCGCACGGTTCCCGACCGTGTACGCGTCCTGCCGGGCCGCCGGGATCGACCCGCTGACCGAGCCGATCCCGGTGACCCCCGCCGCGCACTACGCCTGCGGCGGCGTCGTCACCGACACGTCCGGCCGGACCGGGGTGCCCGGCCTCTACGCCGCGGGCGAGGTCGCCCGGACGGGGCTGCACGGGGCGAACCGGCTGGCGTCGAACTCGCTGCTGGAGGGGCTGGTCGTGGGGGAGCGGGTGGTCCGCGCGGTGCTCGCCGACGCCGGTCCGACCGGGGTGCCGACCCCGGCCGCGACGGTCCCGGCGCTGCCGGTGGCCGACCGCACCGTGGTGCAGCGGGCCATGTCGGTGAGCGCCGGGATCGGCCGCGACGCCGCCGGGCTCGCCGGGGCGTCGGACGCGATCGAGGCCGTCACCGCCACCGCGGTCCCGGCCGGCCGCGCCGGAGTCGAGGACGCCGCGCTCACCCTGATCGCCCAGGCCGTGCTGGCCGCGGCCGGCACCCGCCGGGAGACCCGCGGCTGCCACGTGCGCACCGACTTCCCGGACCGCGACGACACGTACCAGCGCTCGTCGCTGCGGGTGCGGGTCGACGCCACGGGACGGCCGGTCGTCGTGGCCGGCGAGGCGCTGGCGGGTGTCGCATGAGCGCCGTCGCCGCCGGGGTCGGCGGGGTCACCGAGGTCGGTGTCCCCGACCCCGACGACCTGCTGCGCGTCGTGCGCACCGCGCTGGAGGAGGACCTGCGCTACGGCCCGGACGCGACGACGGCGGCGACCGTGCCCGCCGGGGCCGTGGCGACCGCGTCGTTCACCCCGCGGGCCGACGGGGTGCTCGCCGGGCTCCCGGCCGCCCGCGCCGTGCTCGACGAGGTGCTGGGCGCGGGCGGCTACACGGTGCTCGCCGGGGCCGCCGACGGTGACCGGCTCACCGCCGGGACCCCGGCGCTCACGGTGCGGGCCCCGGTCCGCGGGCTGCTCACCGCCGAGCGCACGGCGCTGAACCTGCTCACGCACCTGTCCGGGATCGCGACGGCCACCCGCGCCTGGGTGGACGCCGTCGACGGCACCGGGGCCCGGATCCGGGACACCCGCAAGTCGCTGCCGGGACTGCGGTTGCTGGAGAAGTACGCCGTGCGGTGCGGCGGCGGGGTGAACCACCGGCTCGGGCTCGGCGACGCGGTGCTGATCAAGGACAACCACGTCGCGGCGGCCGGGTCGGTGTCCGCGGCGCTGGCCGCGGCCCGCGCGCTCGCCCCGGACCTGCCGTGCGAGGTGGAGGTCGACTCGCTCGACCAGCTCGACGAGGTCCTGGAGCTCGCCGCCGAGCTGGTGCTGCTGGACAACTTCACCGTCGCGGAGACGGCCGAGGCGGTGCGGCGGCGCGGGGACCGGGCGACGCTGCTGGAGTCCTCCGGCGGGCTGGCCCTGGGCAGCGCCCGGGACTACGCGGCCACCGGCGTCGACTTCCTCGCCGTCGGCGGGCTGACCCACTCGGTCACCGCGCTGGACCTGGGGCTCGACCTGGAGTGAGCCCTGCCGGACGGCACCCCGGGAGGGGTGCCGTCAGGCGAGCAGCCGGGGCTGGGCGGGGGCGGGGAAGCGGGCGGAGACCCGGGCGTCGCCCAGGAGCTCGCGCAGCCGTCGCGCGGCGGCCGCCACCTCCGCCCGCGCCCGGGCCGCGACCGGCGTGAGCAGCAGGGTCGCGATCTCGCCGTCCGGGCGCTGCGCCCAGATCCCGACGATGCGACCGTCCACCCAGACCGCCGCGCCGCCGTTGCCGTTGCGGTCGAACAGCTCCGGTGCCACCTCGGCGGGCAGGTACCAGTCGCGGGCCTTCCAGCCCATCGTCGACGGGTCGAGGCACGGCAGCAGCGCCACCGACGGCCCGGGATCGGGGACCGGGTCGAGGTCGTCGGGGAGCAGGAACCCGGTGCCCCCGCCGTCGAGGGTCACCTCGACCGCGCCGACGTCGGCCAGCGCCGTGGTGGTGGTGGCGACGGTCCAGCCCGCCCACCACTTCAGGTCGTCGCGGCGGACCGGCCCGAACGCCCGCAGCTGGGCGCGGGCCAGCCCGGCCGCGGCGGCGCGACGGGTGCCGCCGTCCGGGCCGGGCGCGGGGCCGATCCCGCCGGGGACCCAGTCGTCGGCGGCGGCCCAGTGGTACTGACCGTTGACCCACGTCCCGATCGGCCGGGTCCGCAGCACCCGGCCCTCGAACCCGAGCACCAGCAGCACCCGGGTGTGGGCGGGCTGCGGGCCCCCGCCGGGCAGGACGAGCCGCTGCGCGGCGAGGTCGGGCAGTGCGCGGGCGACGTCGCGGGCGGCGGTCGGGCCCCGCTCGGCGAGCACCTCCAGGACCCGGTCGGCGGCCTCTGCGTACCAGGCCTCGGGGTCGGCGTGGCCGGCCGCGGCGGCCTGACGCAGCAGGTCACGGCGCTGGACGGCGGCGACGTCGACAGTGGCGGCGTGGTGGGCGAGCGCGGCGTGGGCGTGGCCGAACACCCAGAGCGTGCGGCGCATCGCGTGGTGGCGCAGCAGGGTGCGGTCGGTGTGCAGCGCGGTGTCGACCGGGTCGAGCGACGGGGCCGCCATCCGCGCGGCCGCCGACAGGTACACCGTGCCCGGGTCGGTGGAGTGCAGCGCGACCAGGTCGTCGCTGATCGCGACGACGTCGTCGGTGCGGGTGTGCGGGGCCAGCCGGTGGCGGGTCACCAGCCGGGCGCGGCGCTCGTCGTCGGTCACGTGCCGGGTCACGCGCGCAGACTGTCACGTCCGGCCGGACCGCCACCTCACCCGGCGGAGTGACGTGTCCGCGTCCGGGGCACCGCGCCCACCTGCCATTCTCGGTCCGTGCTCGCCGCGGTCCGCCCGGGACGGTCGGCTCCGGAGCCCCACCCGTGGGAGACGCGCCGGGGCCGCCACCGCGTGCCCGCGCCACCCGCGCCGCGCTGGTCCGCCGCGGTGCTGCCCGCCGCGGCCGCCCTGCTCGCGGCGGCCGCGTTCGCCCTGGTCCGCGGGGCCCTGATCGACGACGCCTACATCACCCTCGCCTACGTCCGCACTCTGGCGCTGCACGGGGAATGGGGTGTCTCGCCCGGCCTCCCCGCGAACACCGCGACCTCCCCGCTGAACGTGCTGCTGCTGGCGGCGGTGACGCTCGTCGTCCGCGACGCCGTGCTCGCCGCCGGGATCGTGCTCGCCGGGCTGATGGCGCTGCTCACCCACTGGACCGCGACGACCGCCCGGTCGCTCGGGCTGCCCGGCTGGACGGCCGCGCTCCCGGCGCCGCTGCTGCTGGCGAACCCGCTGCTGCTGTCCACCGTGGGGCTCGAGACGTACCTGGCGGTCACCCTGCTCGCCGGGCTCGCGCACGCCGCGGTCACCGGCCGGGCGCGCACCGCGGGCGTACTGTGTGCACTGCTCGTGCTCACCCGGCCGGACATGGTCGTCGTCGCCGTCCTCGCGGCCGTCGGGGTCCCGGCACTGCGCCGGCGGTGGCGGGCGGTCGGCGCGGCGGCGTTCCTGGTCGCCGCGCCCTGGTACCTGTTCTCGTGGGTCGTGCTGGGCTCGTTCGTGCCGGACACGCTGCTGTGGAAGGTCGGCGACAGCTGGGGCCGCGACCACGTCACGTTCGCGAACGGCCTGACGGTCTACGCCAGGGTGTTCCCGGTGGCGACGGTGCTCGCGCTGCTCCCGGCCGTCGCCGGGGTGGTGGGCGGCCTCGCCTGGGTGGCGGTGCGACGCCGGGGCCGGGCGGCGGTGACGGTCCTGGGGCTGGGCGCGGCGGTGCACGCGGCGGCGTTCGTCGTGATCGGGACGGCGCCCTACCACTGGTACTACGGCCCCGCGGCCGGTGCGCTGACCGTGCTGGCCGCGTGGTCGGCCGGGGCGCTCGTCCGGCCCGTCCGGCGCGGGGTTCCGGTGCCGCGGGCGGTCGCGACCCTGTCCGTGGCGACGTCGACGCTGCTCACCGCCGTGCTGGCCGTCCTCGCGGTGTCGTCCACCGCGTCCGACGTCGGGCACGGGGTGCCGTGGCGGCTCGCGCCGATCTCGACCAACCACGCCACCGCCGCCGAGTACGCGCGGGTCGCGGCCGGGCTGCACGGGACCGTGGTCAGCGCGGGGGAGCTGGGCGCGCTGGCGTACTTCTGCGACGAGCGCTGCACGATCGACGACCCGCTGTCCGAACGCGCCCCGATGCTCACCCGGATCGCGGCCCGCCGTGCCGGGGCGGGCCCGGTCGCCTCGGTGCTCTACGACGTCAACTACCTGTTCCTGCGGCCCGCCCCGTACGAGCGGGGGACCACCCGGCTGGTGCACCGGCGCGGGCACCACCCGGACGGCGTCGACGTCGGGACGCCGTGGGCGGGTGCGGGGAACCTGGTCGTGGTCCCGGTGGGCTGAGGGGCCGTCGGGGCACCGCCGTACCCTGGGAGCCATGCTCCGCCGCCTCGACCTGCGAGCCGAACCGCTGCCCCGTCCGGCCACCCTGCGCGGCATGATGCCGCGCGCCGAGCTGGACATCGACGCCGCTCTGGAGCGTGCCCGCCCGCTGGTGGAGGACGTGCGCGACCGCGGCGCCGCCGCCGCGCTGGACGCCACCGAGCGCTTCGACCGGGTCCGCCCGGAGACCGTGCGCGTCCCGACCGAGGCGATCTCCGGTGCCCTGCGCGACCTCGACCCGGACGTGCGCGCGGCCCTGGAGACCTCGATCGAGCGCGCCCGGATCGTGCACGCCGAGCAGCGCAGGCCCGACGTGGTCATCCAGGTCGTCCCCGGCGGCACCGTCACCGAGCGGTTCGTCCCGGTCCGCCGGGTCGGGCTCTACGCCCCGGGCGGGCTGGCGGTCTACCCGTCGAGCGTGGTCATGAACGTGGTCCCGGCGCAGGCGGCGGGCGTGGAGTCGTTGGTCGTCGCCTCCCCGGCGCAGGCGGAGTTCGGCGGACGCCCGCACCCGACGATCCTGGCGGCGGCCGCGCTGCTCGGCGTCGACGAGGTGTGGGCCGTCGGCGGCGCCCAGTGCGTCGCCCTGCTGGCCTACGGCGGCACCGACACCGACGGCGCCGAGCTGGAGCCGGTCGACATGGTCACCGGCCCCGGCAACGTCTACGTCACCGCCGCCAAGCGGATGCTGCGCGGCCTGGTCGGGATCGACGCCGAGGCCGGCACCACCGAGATCGCGATCCTCGCCGACGACACCGCGGACGCCGCGCACGTCGCCGCGGACCTCATCTCGCAGGCCGAGCACGACCCGAACGCCGCATCGGTGCTGGTCACGACCTCCGACGCGCTGGTGGAGCGGGTCGAGGCCGAGCTGGAGACCCGGGTCGGCGCGACCAAGCACACCGAGCGGGTGCGCACCGCGCTGACCGGGCCGCAGTCCGGGGTCATCCTGGTGTCCTCGACCGCCGACGGGGTCGCCGTCGTCGACGCCTACGCCGCCGAGCACCTGGAGATCCAGACCGCCGACTCCGCGGGCGACGCGGCGAAGGTCCGCAACGCCGGCGCGATCTTCGTCGGGTCCTGGTCGCCGGTGTCGCTGGGCGACTACTGCGCCGGGTCGAACCACGTGCTCCCGACCGGTGGCTGCGCGCGGCACTCCGGCGGGCTGTCGACGGCGACGTTCCTGCGCGGCATCCACGTCGTCGACTACGGCCGCGTGGCGCTGGCCGAGGTCGCCGACCGGGTCGTGACCCTGGCGAACGCCGAGGACCTGCCCGCCCACGGCGAGGCCGTGACCGCCCGGTTCGAGGGGGCCGGGGCGTGACCGCCGGTTCGTCGGTCCGGCTCGCGGACCTGCCGCTGCGCGAGGACCTGCGCGGCAAGAGCCCGTACGGCGCACCGCAGCTCGACGTCGCGGTGCGGCTCAACACCAACGAGAACCCGTACCCGCCGCCGCCCGAGCTGGTCGCCGACGTCGCCGCCTCGGTGGAGGAGGCGGCCCGTGAGCTGCACCGGTACCCCGACCGCGACCTCGTCGCGCTGCGGGGCGACCTCGCCGCCTACCTGTCCCGGCAGACCGGGGTCGAGCTGACCACGGCGAACCTGTGGGCCGCGAACGGGTCCAACGAGATCCTCCAGCAGATCCTGCAGACCTTCGGCGGGCCCGGCCGGACCGCGCTCGGCTTCGTGCCCAGCTACTCGATGCACCCGATCCTCGCCTCCGGCACGCAGACCGAGTTCGTCCCGGTGCCGCGCCGGGAGGACTTCACCCTCGACGTCGACGCGGCCGTCGCCGTCCTGGGTGAGAAGGCCCCGGACATCACGTTCGTGACCAGCCCGAACAACCCGACGGGGCAGTCGGTCGCCCCGGCCGACCTGGCCCGGCTGGTCGACGCCGCCCCCGGCATGGTCGTCGTCGACGAGGCCTACGCCGAGTTCGCCGAGGCCACCGGCCGCCCGAGCGCCACGACCCTGCTGGCGACGCACGGCCACAAGCTCGTGGTGTCGCGGACGATGAGCAAGGCGTTCGCCTTCGCCGGCGGCCGGCTGGGCTACCTCGCCGCCGCGCCCGCGGTGATCGACGCACTGCAGCTCGTGCGGCTGCCGTACCACCTGTCGGTTCTCTCGCAGGCCGCCGCGCGGGCCGCGCTCCGCCACGCCGAGGCCACCCTCGGCTCGGTGGCGCTGCTCGCCGCCGAGCGGGACCGGATCTCCGGCGAGCTCGCCGCCGCCGGCTACGACGTCGTCGCCTCCGACGCCAACTTCATCCTCTTCGGACGCTTCGCCGACGCCGGCCGCGCCTGGAAGGGGTTCCTCGACCAGGGCGTGCTGATCCGCGACGTCGGCATCCCCGAGCGGCTGCGGGTCACCGTGGGCACGCCGGAGGAGAACGACGCCTTCCTCGCCGCCGCCACCGACCTCGCCACCAAGGAGCTGCTGTGACGACCGACAAGGTGAGCCGCATCGGACGCGTCGAACGCGTCACCAAGGAGACGCGCATCGTCGTCGAGATCGACCTCGACGGCACCGGGCGCACCGACATCGCCACCAAGGTCCCGTTCTTCGACCACATGCTCGACGCGTTCGGCAAGCACGGCAGCTTCGACCTGTCCGTGCACGCCGAGGGCGACATCGAGATCGACTCCCACCACACCGTGGAGGACGTCGCGATCGTGCTGGGTCAGGCGATCCGCCAGGCGCTGGGGGACAAGAAGGGCATCCGCCGCTTCGGCGACGCCTGGATCCCGATGGACGAGGCCCTCGCCCAGGCCGTCGTCGACGTCTCCGGCCGGCCCTACACCGTGTGCACCGGCGAGCCGGAGATGATGCGCGGCTTCGTCGTCGGCGGGCACTACCCGACCGTGCTGAACAAGCACGTGTTCGAGTCCCTGGCCTTCCACGGGCACCTCGCCCTGCACGTCCGGGTGCTCGACGGCCGCGACCCGCACCACATCACCGAGGCCGAGTTCAAGGCCGTCGCCCGGGCGCTGCGGGCCGCGACCGAGCCCGACCAGCGGGTGACCGGGGTGCCGTCCACCAAGGGCGCCCTCTGAGGGAATGTTGAGCCCTCAACTTCTGTTGGACAGGGCATGACGAAGATCGGGTTCCTGTCGTTCGGGCACCACGGGGAGGTCCCCGGGTCCCGGACCCCCACCGCCGCCGACGCGCTGCGCCAGACCGTGGAGCTGGCGCGCGCCGCGGAGGACATCGGCATCGACGGTGCCTTCGTGCGCGTGCACCACTTCGAGCGCCAGCTGGCCGCCCCGTTCCCGCTGCTCGCGGCGATCGCGGCGACCACCAGCCGGATCGAGATGGGCACCGGCGTGATCGACATGCGCTACGAGAACCCGCTCTACATGGCCGAGGAGGCCGCCGCGACCGACCTGCTCTCCGGCGGGCGGCTGCAGCTCGGCGTGAGCCGGGGGTCGCCCGAGATCGCGCTGAACGGCGCCGAGGCCTTCGGGTACCGGCCCGCCGACGGGCAGACCCACGCCGACGCCGCCCGCGCCAAGGCCGAGGTGTTCCTCGCCGCGATCCGCGGTGCCGGGGTGGCGCCCGCCGACCCGTCCCGCACCCGCGGGCGGCACGTCGCGCTGCCGGTGCAGCCGCAGTCCCCGGGCCTCGGCGACCGCATCTGGTGGGGCGCGGGCACCCGGGCCACCGCCGAGTGGGCCGCGACCCAGGGCATGAACCTGCAGAGCTCGACGCTGCTCACCGAGGACACCGGCGAGTCGTTCGACCGGCTGCAGGCCGAGCAGATCCTGCGCTACCGCGAGGCCTGGGCCGCCGCCGGGCACGAGCGCACCCCGCTGGTGTCGGTGTCGCGCAGCGTCATCCCGGTCACGACCGACCTCGACCGCCGCTACTTCGGGGAGCGCGGCGAGGACGACCAGGTCGGGATCCTCGACGGCGCCCGGTCCCGGTTCGGCCGCAGCTACGTCGGCGACCCGGACCGGATCGCCGCCGAGCTCGCCGAGGACGTCGCCGTGCGGGAGGCGGACTACGTGCTGTTCACCGTGCCCAACCAGCTCGGTGTGGAGTACAACGCGCACCTGCTGCGCTCGATCGCCGAGCGGGTCGCCCCGGCGATCGGCTGGGCGCCGGCCGGTCACCAGGTCGCGGCGGCGGTCACCGGCAGCTGAGGCGGGCCGGGCACCGGGGCGGGCCGGGGGCGCGGGCGTCCTAGGGTGGGTCCGTGGCCGGACCCACTGCGCTGAGCACCTACCTGCAGGCGCGGCGGGCGCTCGTCGCCCCCGCCGAGGTCGGGCTGCCCGGCACCGGCCCCCGGCGCACCCCGGGGCTCCGCCGCGAGGAGGTGGCGACGCTGGCAGGCATCAGCGTCGACTACTACGTGCGGCTGCAGAAGGGGCGCGACACCAACCCGTCGGCCCAGGTCCTCACCGCGCTCGCCCGCGTCCTGCAGCTCGACGCCGCGGCCACGGCCCACCTGCACGGGCTCGTCCGGCCGGGGGAGCCGGACACCTCCGGCCCGGCCGGGGAGGAGGTTCCCGAGGGCAGCCGGCTGCTGCTCGACGCCGTCGGCCTCCCCGTGTTCGTCAAGAGCCGCGCCTTCGACGTGCTCGCCGCCAACGCGGCGGCCGGGGCGCTCTCCCCGGCGATCCGCCCCGGCGCCAACCGGCTCCGCTCGATGTTCCTCGACGACGCCGAGCGCGCACTGCACCCGGACTGGGACCGCGACGCCGCGACGATGGTGGCCGAGTTCCGGGCGTCGCTCGGTCCCGACCTGACGACCCCCGCCGTCGCCGCCCTGGTCGAGGAGCTGTCGGCGGCGAGCGCGACGTTCCGCGAGGTCTGGCGACGCCACGACGTCGACCTGCTCACCGGCGCCGTCGTGCGCTGGGAGCACCCACGGGCCGGGGCCCTGGCGCTGCGCCGGGTCAACTACCCGGTCCCGGGCACCCGGGGCCAGGTACTGGTCGTGTACTTCGCCGCACCCGGCGGCGACGACGCCGACCGCCTCGCCGACCTCACCCCCGGCTGATCGCGGGTCCGCGCGGAGATCCGTCCCTCGCGCGCGTCCGGACGCACGCGGACCGCGGATCTGCACGCGCACCGCGGATCACCGGGTGGGGGGCCCTGCGAGGACCCCGAACGACGGGGCCTGTGCACCCGCCCCCGGCCGGGCCAGGCTGGTGGGGTCAGCACCGACCCTCCCGGAGGAACGACACCCGTGAGCCCCCTCGCCCTCGTCACCGGCGCCACCTCCGGCATCGGCCGGGCCTTCGCCGAGCGCCTCGCCGCCGACGGGTACGACCTGATCGTCGTCGGACGTGACACCGCGCGCCTCGCCACGTTCGCCGCCGGGCACCCCGGCCACGACGTCGAGACCGTCACCGCGGACCTGTCCACCGACGCCGGCATCGACCGGGTCGCCGGCCTCGCCGCCGAGCGGCCCCTGGACCTGCTGGTCAACAACGCCGGCGTCGCCCACTACATGCCGCTCGCCGACCTGTCCGCGGCCCGGGCCCGGGAGCTGCTCGGCGTCAAGGTGATCGCCCCGACGATGATCTCCCGCGCCGCGGTCGGCCCGATGGTCGCCCGCGGGGGCGGCGCCGTCGTCAACGTCGCCGGCATGATCGCCTTCAGCGGTCCCGCGCCCGCCGCGGCCGGGCCGCCGCGCGCGGTCTACGGGGGCGCGCTGGCCCACCTCGTGGCCTTCTCCCAGCTGCTGGCCACCGAGGTCGCCGACGCCGGTGTCCGCGTCCAGGTCCTGTGCCCCGGTGTGGTGGCCACCGAGTTCCACACCCGTCAGGGCCTGGACCTGAGCGCCGTCCCGCGGATGAGCCCCGAGGACGTCGTCACCGCCGGTCTGCGGGGGCTCGAGCTCGGCGAGGTGGTGTGCGCCCCGGGTGTCGAGGACGCGGGACTGCTCCGGTCCGCGGCCGAGGCGGGGCTCGCCGCGTTCGCCGGACAGAGCACGGAACTGGCGACGCGCTACCGCATGGTCTGACCCCGCACCCGTCGGCATGATCATCAGTACCTCGGCGCTGCCACCGCCGGCCCGAGCAGCGACCGGGTACTGTTGATCACTGCGCCGCCCCCGGGCCGCGGGGAGCCGCGCAGGGTGGCGACTACGCTGGTCGCGTGGCACGCATCGTCGTCCTCGACTACGGCTCCGGGAACCTGCGCTCCGCCGAGCGCGCCCTCGAACGCGTCGGCGCGGACGTCACCGTGACGTCCGACTTCGACGCGGCGACCGAGGCCGACGGTCTCGTCGTCCCCGGGGTGGGCGCCTTCGCGGCGTGCATGCAGGGCCTGCACGCCGTCCGTGGCCCGCAGATCATCGGGCGTCGCCTCGCCGGCGGCCGCCCGGTCCTCGGGATCTGCGTCGGCATGCAGGTCATGTTCGAGCGCGGCGTCGAGTTCGACGAGAACACCGAGGGCTGCGGCGAGTGGCCCGGCACGGTCGAGCGGATCCAGGCCGACGTGCTGCCGCACATGGGTTGGAACACCGTCCGGACCCCGCAGGACAGCACCCTGTTCGCCGGGCTCGACGCCGACACCCGCTTCTACTTCGTGCACTCGTTCGGCGTCCGGCGCTGGACCCTGGAGCCCTCGCACGCGATCGCCCCGCCGAAGGTCACCTGGACCCACCACGGCGAGGACGTCGTCGCCGCGGTGGAGAACGGGCCGCTGTCGGCGACCCAGTTCCATCCGGAGAAGTCCGGCGACGCCGGCGCCGCGGTCCTGGAGAACTGGCTGCGGTCGGTCAAGGGCTGACACCGACCACGACGCCGCCGCCGTCGAGCCGGGCTTCCAGCTCGCCGATGCGGCCGTCGCGGCCGATGCAGGTGACCACGACGGCGGGACCGCTGCCGAGGTCGGCGACGAGCAGGCGGGTGGTCTCCGCTGCGGGCACACCGACGGTGCCGGGGGCCCGTGCGACCACCTCCGCGACCGGTCCCGGCGCGAGGTCGTCGAGGTCGACGGTGCGCTGTGCCGGGTCCCGGGCGAGCGGTCGGTCGGTCGTGACCACGCCCAACCCGTCGTCGGAGTCCCAGACGTAGGTGCGGGTGCGGGTGGGCCGGCCGGGGTCGGCCGTCTGCACGGTTATCCGGTCCGCGCCGTACACCGCGACCCGGTCGACGACCGTGCTCCCGGTCGCGCGGCGGACGTCGTCGACGAGGCGGGTCAGCCCCTCCTCCGTGCGGAGGTCGGTGGCCGGCGCGGAAACGGCGGGAGCCGGGTCGCGGACCGGCCCGAAGTCGATCTGCTGGGCCTGGACGTGCAGCCAGACCCGTCCGACGACGAGGATCACCGCAAGAGAGATCAGCCTGCCGAGCCACGAGGCCGGTCCGTACCGTCGCCTCCGGTACTCGGCGATCTCGCGCCGGTCCGGGGCCGACGGCAGGAACGGCGGTCCGACACGAGGCGCGGTCCGGTCGGCGCGCGTACGGGCACGGAGGAAGGGCATGGCGGGGAGTGTGGCCGTGCTCGCGCGCCGCCACGGCCGTTCCGCGGAACGCACCTCAGCCCAGCGCGTACTCCCCGGAGCGCAGGTCGAAGGTCACCGTCCGCCGGTCCGAGCGCAGCGCCTCGAGCACCTGCCTGACGAGCGTCGCGACGTCGGAGCCCGCGGCGATCCCCGACGGCACCGTCCCGGCGACGGCACGGTCGGCGAGCCCGGTCTCGATGTGCGGCGGCCGCACGTCGAGCACCCGCACGCCCTGCTTGCGCACGCCACCGCGGGTCGCGGTCAGCCACGCCGACAGCGCCGCCTTCGACGCCGAGTACGCCGCCATCCCCGGCGTCGGCACGTCGGCCAGGATCGCCGAGATCATCGCGAGCGTGCCGCCGGAGTCGGTGAGATGCGGGAGCGCGGCCCGGCCGATCGCCATCGGGGCCTGCGCGTTGACGGTCAGCAGGTGCTCGGTGACGACGTCGTTCTCCGACTCCTCCCCGAACCCGGCCACCCCGATCGCGACGAGCACCAGGTCTCGCGGCCGTGCGGGGTGCGCTCCGGCGGCGTGAACGCCACCGCGGTGCCGCAGCGCAGACAGGGTCGCCGGTAGCGGCCGTGGACGAAGTGCCGCGGCCGGACCCGCCCGGTGGTGTTCTGCGCGGGGTTGCGCACGACGGCGTCGCGCAGCAGCGCGCGGCCGTGCCCGAGGAGCGCGCCGGGGTCGTCGACCGCGGAGCACGCCCGCCACGGCGAGACCCGCTCCAGGAACAGCAGCTCCTGGGCCCACATGTTCCCCAGCCCGGCGACGACGCGCTGGTCCAGCAGCGCCGCCAGCACCGCCCGGCCGGGGTCGGCGCGCAGCCGGGCGAGGGCCGCGTCGCCGTCGAAGGTGCCGCCGAGCAGATCCGGGCCCAGGTGCCCGACGACGGTGTGCTCGTCGCGGGTCGGGAGCACCGCCAGCACCGGCAGCCCGATCCCGGCCACGGTGCGGCCGTCGACGAGGTGCAGCGCGATCCGCAGGTCGGCCGCGACGGCACGGGGGAGCCGCCTCCCGGGCCGCAGCACCGACCACCGCCCGGACATCCGCAGGTGCGAGTGCACTGTCCAGCCGCCCGCGGTGCGGGCCAGCAGGTGCTTGCCGCGCGGCACCCAGCCGGTGATCTCCTGCCCGGCGAGGTCGGCGCCGGCGAAGCGGGGGTGGCGCACGTCCGAGCGTGCGACCACCGCGCCCGCGGTGGCCGCGTCCAGCCGCGCCGCGAGCCGGAAGATGCTGTCCCCCTCGGCCACCCCCGGAGGCTACGAGCGGCGCGGATACGCTGGCGCGGTGAGCTTCACGTTGCTTCCCGCGGTGGACGTCGTCGACGGGCAGGCCGTCCGGCTGGTGCAGGGCGAGGCCGGCACCGAGACCGGCTACGGCTCGCCCCTGGAGGCGGCCCTGAACTGGCAGTCCGGCGGCGCCGAGTGGGTCCACCTGGTGGACCTCGACGCCGCGTTCGGGCGCGGCTCGAACGCCGAGTTGCTGGCCGAGGTCGTCGGCCGCCTGGACCTGCGGGTCGAGCTGTCCGGCGGGATCCGCGACGACGAGTCCCTCGACCGTGCGCTCTCGACCGGCGCGGCCCGGCTCAACCTGGGCACCGCCGCGCTCGAGCAGCCCGAGTGGTGCCGCAAGGTCCTCGCCGAGCACGGCGAGAAGATCGCGATCGGCCTCGACGTCAAGATGATCGACGGCAGGCGCCGGGTCGCCGGGCGCGGCTGGACCTCCGACGGCGGCGACCTCTGGGAGGTCCTCGCCCGCCTCGACGCCGACGGCGCCACCCGCTACATCGTCACCGACGTCTCCAAGGACGGGACCCTGCAGGGCCCGAACGTCGAGCTGCTCACCGAGGTCGCGAAGGCCACCACCGCCCCGGTGATCGCGTCCGGCGGGATCTCCGAGGTCGCCGACCTGGTGCGGCTGGCCGAGGTCGCCGCGACCGGGGTGAACATCGAGGGGTCGATCATCGGCAAGGCGCTCTACGCGGGCCGGTTCACCCTGCCCGAGGCGATCGAGGCCGTCGGCGCGGTGAGCGCCTGATGGGCGTCGCGGTCCGCGTCATCCCCTGCCTGGACGTCGACGCCGGGCGCGTGGTGAAGGGCGTCAACTTCAAGGAGCTCCGCGACGCGGGCGACCCGGTCGAGATGGCGCGGGTCTACGACGCCGAGGGCGCCGACGAGCTGACCTTCCTCGACGTCACCGCGTCGTCGTCGGAGCGCGGCACCATGATCGACGTGGTGCGCCGCACCGCCGAGCAGGTGTTCATCCCGCTGACCGTCGGCGGCGGCATCCGCACCCCCGACGACGTCGACCGGATGCTCCGCGCGGGCGCGGACAAGGTGTCGGTGAACACCGCCGCCATCGCCCGGCCCACGCTGCTGCACGAGATGTCACGGCGCTTCGGCAGCCAGTGCATCGTGCTCTCGGTCGACGCCCGCCGCGTCCCCGAGGGGGAGCAGCCGCAGCCGTCGGGCTGGGAGGTCACCACGCACGGCGGGCGCCGCTCCGCCGGGATCGACGCCGTCGAGTGGGCGCAGCGCGGCCAGGAGCTCGGCGTGGGGGAGATCCTGCTCAACTCGATGGACGCCGACGGCACCCGCGCCGGGTTCGACCTGGAGATGCTGACCGCGGTCCGGAAGGTCGTCGACGTCCCGGTGATCGCCTCCGGCGGTGCCGGCGCGGTCGAGCACTTCGGCCCGGCCGTGCGCGCCGGGGCGGACGCGGTGCTCGCCGCCAGCGTGTTCCACTTCGGACAGCTCCGCATCGGCGAGGTCAAGGACGCGCTGCGGGGCGAGGGGGTCGAGATCCGATGACCGCGCAGAGCGTGCGCCTGTCCGCGGCCGAGTCCGCGCTGGACCCGGCGGTCGCGGCCCGGCTCAAGCGCGACGCCGACGGCCTGGTCTGCGCCGTCGTCCAGTCCCGCGCCGGTGAGGTGCTGATGGTCGGCTGGATGGACGACGAGGCGCTGCACCGCACCCTGACCACCGGCCGGGGGACCTACTGGTCGCGGTCGCGGCAGGAGTACTGGGTCAAGGGCGGCACGTCGGGGCACGTGCAGCACGTGCACGAGGTCCGGCTGGACTGCGACGGCGACGCGGCGCTCGTCGTCGTCGACCAGGAGGGGCCGGCCTGCCACACCGGGACCCGGACCTGCTTCGACACCGACGTCCTGCTGGTCAGGGACGGAGAATGAACACCGACGTCCTGCCGGCCGGGGACCGACTCCGGCTCAGCTCCCGAGTGCGCCGAACAGCCCGGCGAGCTGGCCGGTGTCGACGTACTCCTCGATCCGGGTGACCAGCCCGTCGTCGCCGACGTGCACGGCGAGCGCGGCCGGCGCCCGGAACGCGGTGCCGTCGGGCAGCGTCCCCGCGACGACGTAGCGCGCCCACGAGATCCCGCCGGTCACCGGCTGGGCGCGGACGTCACGGAACCCGAAGTCGGGGACCGCCGCGCGGATCGCCCGCACGCTGTCCATCGTGTCCGGCACCGTCGGCGCCTCGACCTCGTCGAAGGAGTGCCAGGTGACGGCGCCGGCGGCGAACAGCCCGTCGCCCGGGTCGACGGCGTCGAGGGCCGCGACCACCCGTCCGGCGTGCGTCCTGTCGGTCGTGGTCATCGGACCTCCGGTGCTCGGCACGCCGCGCCCGTCGCGCCGCCTGTACCGGCACCGTGCCGGACCGGCCCGGCCGCGGCAAGGTCCGCGGGCTCAGGGATGCGCCGGCGGCATCGGGGGCGGCTGGGCCGGGGCGGAGGTGACCCACCGGATCCCGGCGGTGACGGCGTGCCCACCGGCCCGCACGACGGTCGCCTCGGCGACGGGCAGCCACGGCAGCCGCAGCGGCATCCGCGTCCAGCGCGGCATCAGCCCCACCGACGCGGCGGCCAGCACCGAGTACGGCACCCGTGCGGCGAGCGGTAGCGGCGGCTCCCACAACAGGAACCGGGCGGCGTCGCGGGCCGCGGGGGTCCCGGCCAGCTCGGGCCGGTACCCGTCGAGCTGCGCCCGCAGCTCCGCGGTGGACTCCGGCGGGTCGGGCACGCCCAGCTCACGGGCGACGCGTGCGGCGTCGGCGACGTAGGCGTCGCGGCCCGCGGCGTCGAGCGGGGTGCTGCCGTAGCGGTCGTGCGCGGCGAGGAAGCTGTCGATCTCGGCGATGTGCACCCAGCGCAGCAGGTGCGGGTCCGACGCCGAGTAGGGGCGCCCGTCCGGCGCGGTCCCGCGGACGTGGACGTGGGCCCGCCTGATCCGGGCGATCACCCGCTCGGCCTCCTCGGCCGGGCCGAACGTCGTCGCGGCCAGGAAGTACGAGGTGCGCTGCAGCCGTCCCCACGGGTCGCCCCGGAACCCGGAGTGCCCGGCGACCCCGGCCATGGCCAGCGGGTGCAGTGACTGCAGCAGCAGCGCCCGCAGCCCGCCGACGAACATCGACGCGTCGCCGTGCACGGTGCGGATCGCGGCGTCCTCGGCGAACCAGCGCGGGCCCTCGGCGCCGAGGACGCGGGCGCGGCGGCCGGAGCCCTCGTCCCCGGCGACCCGGCTGAACACCGCCGAGCCGATCCGCGAGCGCAGGGCCGCGAGCCGGTCGGTGACGGCGTCGGGGAGCCGGGCGGACAGATCGACCATGGCCCCAGTGTGCGGTCGCACCCCGGCCGCGGCCACCGGGTCGGCGGCCTCCGGCGGTCCCGAGGGCGGGACGGCTGCGGCAGCCGGGTGACAGTCTTGCTCCCGTGGTGGCGTGCTCACCGGCCGCTCGGCGAGGCGGTGCGGGGACACGCCGACGGGCGCGGTAGGACGGTGACCGGCGTACGGAGGGGAGCGATGACGAGCGACGCGAGCGTCGGGGTCCTGCTGGCCGACCAGGAGGAGCCGGTCCGCACCGGGCTGCGCGCGGTGCTCGACGCCGACCCCGGCATCACCGTCCTCGGCGAGGCCGCCGACGGCGACGCGGTCCCCGGCCTGGTCACCCGGCTGCGGCCCGAGGTCGTGCTGGCCGACGTCCGCATGCCCGCCGTCGACGGCGGCACCGCGGCCCGGGCGCTGCTGCGCCGCCCCGGCCCGCCCCGGGTGCTGGTCCTCACCACCTTCGGCCACGACCGGTACGTCCTGGACGCGCTGTGCGCCGGGGCCGGTGGCTTCCTGCTGAAGCGGACCCCGCCGCGCGACGTGGTCCGGGCCGTGCACACCGTCGCCGCGGGCGAGTCGCTGCTGTTCCCGGCGGCGGTGCGCGAGCTCGTGGCCGGGTTCGCCACCGACGACGGCGACCGGCTCGCCGCCGCCGGGCTGACCGCGCGGGAGGGCGGGGTGCTGCGGCTGATGGCGCGCGGGCTGTCCGACGCCGAGATCGCCGGGGAGCTGGCGCTCGGCGTGGGCACGGTGACGACCGACGTCGCCGCGGTGCTGGCCAAGACCGGGTCGCGGGGCCGGACCCAGGCCGTCGTCGCCGCCTACTCCTCGGGGTTCGTCGACCCCAGGTTCCCGGTCAGGTAGCGCTGCACGGTGGGCCCGACCGCGGCGACGACGTCCTCGCGCGGTGCCGAGGCCAGCGGCTCCAGCCGCACCACGTAGCGCATCATGCCGAGCCCGATCAGCTGGGAGCCGACGAGCGCGCCCCGCTCGTCGGGCCGGTCGGGGGAGTGCGCCCGGGTGACCGGGCGCAGGATCGCGCCGCCGACGAACTCACGCAGCATCCGCGCCGCGATGTCGTGACCCGCGACGCTGCGCAGCACCGCCGCCATCGGGGCGCCGCCGCCGGTGTCCCAGACCGTCAGGAACCCCCGCACGATCCGCTCGCCGACCCGGTCGGCCGGGCCGTCCAGCACCATCCGCCGGATCTGTGCGGGGTCGACCGGCAGGTCCAGCGCGGCGAGGAACAGCTTCTCCTTGCCGCCGAACCAGTGGTTCACCATGGCCGGGTCCACCCCGGCCCGCTCGGCGATCCGGCGGACCGTGGCGCCGTCGAAGCCGCGGTCGGCGAACTCGGCGCGGGCGGCCGCGAGCAGCCCGGCCCGGGTGTCCGCGCCGCCGGACCGGCGGCCACGACGCCGTGGCGACGCCCCCGGGTCCGGGGGTGCGGTGGCGCTCGGTTCGGTCATGCGCCCCATCCTCACCCGCGCGAGGGCGGCCGTCACTGCTCGGGGACAATGAGTCGCATGACCCAGCGGACCCAGAACGCATCCGGTGGCGCGACGACGACCGGGGCCCCCGCCCCCGCGGTTCCCGCGGCCGCCGCCCTGGGCGCGGTGAGCCCCACCCGTGAGGAGTTCCGGGAGCTGGCCCGCGCGCACCGGGTCATCCCGGTGACCCGGCGGCTGCTGGCCGACGACGAGACCCCGGTCGGGGTCTACCGCAAGCTCGCGGGCGGGACCGCGGGCACGTTCCTGCTGGAGTCCGCCGAGAACGGCCGGTCCTGGTCGCGGTGGTCGTTCGTCGGGGCCCGCAGCGCCGCCGCGCTCACCGCCGTCGACGGCGAGCTGGTCTGGACCGGGGAGGTCCCCGACGGCCTGCCCACCACCGGCGACCCGCTCGACGCGCTGCGCACCGTGGTCACCGAGCTGCACTCCGAGCCGCTGCCCGGGCTCCCGCCGCTGACCGGCGGCATGGTCGGCTACCTCGGCTACGACATCGTCCGCCGCGTCGAGCGCATCGCCGACCCGGACGACCCGGCCGTCGACGACCTGGCGCTGCCCGAGCTGGTCATGCTGCTGGCCACCGACCTGGCCGCGCTCGACCACCACGAGGGCACCGTCACCCTGATCGCGAACGCGATCAACTGGGACGCCACCGACGAGCGCGTCGACCAGGCCTACGACGACGCCGTCGCCCGGCTGGACCGGATGACCGGCGAGCTCGCCGTGCCCGCGCCCAGCTCGGTCGCGGTGTACACCCCGACCCGCCCGGAGTTCCTCCGCCGGCGCACCCCCGAGCAGCACCACGCCGCGATCGAGGACGCCAAGGAGCAGATCCGCGCCGGCGAGGCGTTCCAGATCGTGCTCTCGCAGCGCTTCGAGATGGAGTGCGACGCCGACCCGCTCGAGGTATACCGGATCCTGCGCACCACGAACCCGAGCCCGTACATGTACCTGCTGCGTCTCGACGACGCGGCGGGCGGGCCGCCGTTCTCCATCGTCGGGTCCAGCCCGGAGGCGCTGGTCAGCGTGCTCGACGGGCGCGCCACCACGCACCCCATCGCGGGCACCCGCTGGCGCGGCGCGACCGACGAGGAGGACCAGCTCCTGGAGAAGGAGCTGCGCGGCGACGAGAAGGAGCGCGCCGAGCACCTGATGCTCGTCGACCTCGGCCGCAACGACCTGGGCCGGGTGTGCGAGCCCGGCACGGTGACCGTGCGGAACTTCTTCGAGATCGAGCGCTACAGCCACGTCATGCACCTGGTGTCGACGGTGACCGGGCTGCTGCGCGGCGACCGCACCGCGTTCGACGCCGTCGTCGCCTGCTTCCCGGCCGGCACCCTGTCCGGGGCGCCGAAGGTGCGGGCCATGCAGGTCATCGACCGGCTGGAGCCGACCCGCCGCGGCCAGTACGGCGGCATCGTCGGCTACCTCGACTTCGCCGGCAACGCCGACACCGCGATCGCCATCCGCACCGCGATGATCCGCAACGGGACCGCGTACGTGCAGGCGGGCGGCGGGATCGTCGCCGACTCCGACCCGGCCGCGGAGGACATGGAGTGCCTGAACAAGGCCCGGGCGGTGCTCTCGGCCGTCGCCGCGGCCGGGTCCATGTCACCCCCGCCGGCCCCGGGCAGCGCGTGACGGCGCCCGGCGACGACGGGGCCGCCGCGCCCGCGGCGGACCGCACCGACCGGCGGGCACTCGGCCTGACCGTGCTCGGCCTGCTGCTCGGCGCCGGGGCGCTGTGGGGCGCCGGGGCGGCCGAGTGGTTCGTGCTGGAGGTGCCCACCGCGACCCGCGGCACCGTCGAGCTCGGCGCCACCGGCGCGCAGCTGCAGCCCGCGGTCACCGCGGTCGCGGCGCTGCTGGTGGCGGCCGTCGCCGCGCTGGTCGCGCTGTCCGGGATCGCCCGCCGCGTGCTGGGCGTGCTGGTCGGGCTCGCCGGGGCGGCCGCGGTGGTGCTGACCCTGCGGCTGGTCGCCGTGCCGCCGTCGGCGGTGGAGCTGGCCTCGGCCCGTTCCGGGCTGACCGCCCCGAACGCCCCCGCGGGCTCCGGCGCGGTCTCGGCGACGCCGTGGCCCTGGCTGGCCGTCGCCGGCGGGGTCGTCGCGCTCGCCGCGGCGGTGCTGCTGGTGGTCCGCGAGCCGCGGCTGCCGCGGCTCGGCGCCCGGTACGCCGCACCGGGGACGCAGGCGGCCACGACACCGGCCGACCCCGACCGGGCGGCCTGGGAACGGCTCGACGCCGGCGGCGACCCGACCGTCGGCCCGCGTGAGGGGGAGAACTAGCATGACCTCGACGTCCGGGCGACGCGCGAGCGGAGGAGGAGTCGGCCCTGTGAGCACTACGGGCACTGCCGGTACTGCCGGACACCCGAACGGGACACCGGGTCGCGTACCCAGCGTCCTCGAGTCCATCGTGGACGGGGTCCGGGAGGACCTCGCCGAGCGCGAGAGCGTCGTCGACTTCGCCGAGATCAAACGGCGGGCCGCGGCCGCGCCGCCGCCGCGGGACGCGATGGCGGCCCTGCGCGAGCCGGGTGTCGGCGTCATCGCCGAGGTGAAGCGGGCCAGCCCGTCGAAGGGGTCGCTCGCCGACATCCCCGACCCGGCCGACCTCGCCGATGCCTACTCCGCCAACGGCGCGCGGGTGATCAGCGTGCTCACCGAGCAGCGCCGCTTCGGCGGCTCGCTGGCCGACTTCGACGCCGTCCGCGCCCGGGTCGACACCCCGCTGCTGCGCAAGGACTTCGTCGTCACGCCGTACCAGGTGCACGAGGCCCGTGCGCACGGCGCGGACGTCGTGCTGCTGATCGTCGCCGCGCTGGAGCAGCCGGTGCTCGCCTCGCTGCTGGACCGCGTCGAGTCCCTCGGGATGACCCCGCTGGTCGAGGTGCACACCGAGGAGGAGTGCGACCGCGCCCTGGAGGCCGGCGCCACCCTGATCGGCGTGAACGCCCGCAACCTGCACACCCTCGAGGTGAACCGGTCGGTCTTCGGTGAGATCGCGCCCGGGCTGCCGTCGCACGTCCTCAAGGTCGCCGAGTCCGGCGTCCGCGGCCCCGGTGACCTGCTCACCTACGCGGGCTGGGGTGCCGACGCGGTGCTGGTCGGCGAGGGCCTGGTGACCAGCGGTGACCCGGCGGCCGCGGTCCGCGGGCTGGTCGCGGCCGGGTTCCACCCGTCCTGCAGCCGCAACGGCGGCTGAGCCGTGCTCGTCACGCTCGCCGCGGCGCTCCCGACGTACATCCCCAGCCCGGACCGCGGTGTCTGGCACCTCGGCCCGATCCCGATCCGGGCGTACGCGCTGTGCATCATCGCCGGCATCGCGGTCGCCCTGTGGTGGGGCGAGCGTCGGCTGCAGGCGCGCGGCGGGCGGGCCGGGACGGTGCTCGACGTCGCGGTGTGGGCGGTGCCGTTCGGCCTGCTCGGCGGGCGGCTCTACCACGTCGCCACCGACTGGCGGACCTACTTCGGCCCCGGCGGCAACCCGTGGGGTGCGCTGGAGATCTGGAACGGCGGGCTCGGGATCTGGGGCGCCATCGCGCTCGGCGGGGTCGGGGCCTGGATCGGCTGCCGCCGCCACGGCGTCCCGCTGCCGCTGTTCGCCGACGCGGTCGCGCCCGGCATCATCGTCGCCCAGGCGATCGGGCGGCTCGGGAACTGGTTCAACCAGGAGCTCTACGGCGGCCCGACCACCCTGCCCTGGGGCCTGGAGATCTACCGCCGCGTCGACCCCGCGACCGGGCTGGACGACCCGCTCGGCGGCGTCGCGCTCGACCCGACACCGATCGCGGTCGTGCACCCCACGTTCCTCTACGAGCTGCTGTGGAACCTCGTCGTCGCCGCGCTGATCGTGCTGGCCGACCGCCGGTTCCGGCTCGGCCACGGCAAGGTGTTCGCGCTCTACGTCGCGGGCTACACCCTCGGCCGGTTCTTCATCGAGCTCATGCGTACCGACCCGGCGACCCGCGTGTTCGGCGACGTCCGGATCAACGTCGTCGTCGCGGCCGTCGTGTTCGTCGGGGCGGTGCTCTACGTCGCGTTCGCCCGGCGCGGCCGCGAGGAGTACGTCGCGCCCGAGCCGGAGGACACCACCGCGCCCGGGGAGCAGGGCAAGCCCCAGGAGCACGAGGACGCGTGAGCGCGTTCGCGGGCTTCGGCGACGGCGCCGTCGAGTTCTACGACGGCCTGCTCGCCGACAACTCACGGGCGTACTGGACCGACCAGCGCGAGGTCTACGAGACCGACGTCCGCGGCCCGATGACGGCGCTGCTCGCCGACCTCGAACCGGAGTTCGGGGCGGGCAAGGTGTTCCGGCCCTACCGCGACGTGCGCTTCGCCGCGGACAAGACGCCGTACAAGACCCACTGCGGCGGCTTCGCCGAGCCGTTCTACGTCGAGGTGTCCGCGGACGGGATGCTCGCCGCGGGCGGCTACTACTACATGGCGCCCGACCAGCTGACCCGCTACCGCGAGAGCGTCGACGACGAGCGCCGCGGCGAGGACCTGCGGGCCCGGCTCGACACCGCCCGCGCTGCCGGGCTCACCGTCGACGGCCAGACGCTCAAGACCCGCCCGCGCGGCACCGACCCTGGCCACCCGCGGCTGGACCTGCTGCGACACAAGGGGCTCTACGTGTCGCGGAGCTGGCCGCCGGACGACGTGCTGCACGGCCCGCGGGCCCGGGACCGGGTCCGCACGGTGTGGCGGGCCTCCCGCCCGGTCACCGAGTGGCTCGACGACCACGTCGGCCCCAGCGAGCTCCCGCGCCGCTGACCCGCCGCGGCCGCGCCGCCGCCGCGCCGTCGGGTCGGTCGTGCCGCCGCCGTGCCGCCGCCGTGCCGCCGCGCTGTCGCCGGGTCGTGTCACCGTGCCGCGCCGACGGTCCGGGCGGCGCCGGGCGGGTTTCCGTGACACGGTCGACAACCTGCGCGGTGATCCGGACGACGGCCGGGGTACGAACACCGCGGACGGGCCGACGCGGTCCGGGTCGACGCACGGGGGAGTGGGCATGGGAGTGCAGGGGCGGAC
This sequence comes from Pseudonocardia sp. ICBG162, assembly GCF_020496225.1. NCBI lineage: Bacteria > Bacillati > Actinomycetota > Actinomycetes > Pseudonocardiales > Pseudonocardiaceae > Pseudonocardia > Pseudonocardia sp. ICBG162. The sequence continues at coordinate 1,474,847 of NZ_JAHLJD010000013.1, read as the reverse complement.
GCGGGGCCGGCGCACCCGTGACGGGCTGCTGGCGCTGGTGACGGCGGCGTTCGTCGTCGCCGGGTGCACCGCCGCCGGGCCCGCCACCGCGCCGCCGCCCGCCGGGGCGCTGTCCCAGCAGGTCACCGGCGCCGCGACCGGCGAGGCAGCGGTGCCGCACCTGCGGGCCCTGGAGCGCATCGCCGACGACAACGGCGGCAACCGCGCCGCCGGGACGCCCGGCTACGACGCGACGGTCGACTACGTCGCCGGCGTGCTGCGCGACGCCGGGTTCGACGTCACCACCCCCACCTACGACGCCGGGGACGGTCGCGAGCTGCGCAACGTCGTCGCCCGCACCCGCGGCGGCGACCCCGCCCGGATCGTGCTCGCCGGCGCCCACCTCGACTCCGTGCGGGCCGGCCCCGGCATCAACGACGACGGCAGCGGCATCGCCGGGCTGCTCGCCGCGGCGACCGCGCTCGGCCCGCAGCCGGGCGTCGGCGCCACCGTCTCCTTCGGCTTCTGGGGCTCGGAGGAGGACGACCTGCAGGGCTCGACCGGCTACGTGCGGTCCCTGTCGGAGGAGGAGCGCGAGCACCACCTGCTCTACCTCAACGCCGACATGCTCGGCTCACCCAACGGCGGCTACTTCGTGCAGGGCGGCCGCGGCGAGGACGACGAGGAGCGGGGCCCGTCCGGGTCCGGCGTCGTCGCCTCGGTGCTGGCCGAGGAGCTGGCCGCGGCGGGCGCCCCGCAGCCCGAGACCATCGGCCTCTACGGCGACGACGACGGCCCCTTCGCCGAGGTCGGCATCCCGGTCGCGGGCGCGGTCACCGGCGACGAGGACACCAAGTCCCGCTCCCAGGCCCAGCTCTGGGGCGGCGAGGCGGGCCGGGCCTACGACGGCTGCTACCACTCGGCCTGCGACCGGATCGGCAACGTCGACACCGTGAAGCTGGACCGCTACACCCGCGCGATCGCGGCGACCCTGGCCCGTTTCGCCGACGCCACCCAGCGCCCCTCCGGCTGAGCCGGCCCGCCCGGCGGTGTGGGGACGGTCGGCCTCAGAGCCGCGAGGACGACGTCCGCCCCGGGCGCCGCCGCGCCACCAGTGCGGCCAGCCCCACCCCGAGTACCGCCCCGGCGACGTCGACGAGCGCGTCGAGGACGTCCCCGCTGCGCCCGATCGGCAGCAGCGCCTGCGCGACCTCCGACGCCGCGGCGTAGACGACCAGCCCGCCCAGCAGCGGCCACACCCGGATCCCGGCGGCCCGCCCGGTCCACGCCAGCAGCGCGAACAGCAGCAGGTGGACGACCTTGTCGGTGCCCGGAGGTGCCGTCGGTACCCCGGACGCCGGGGTGAACAGGACCACCAGGCTCAACAGGACCGACAGGACGAACGGCTGGACGCGCACGCCCCCAGTCTGCTCCACCGGTGACCGCCGGGATGAACACCGTCGAACCGGACGCCGACAGGCCGGGTTCCCGTCGTCCTGATCGTTCCAGACAGCGCTACCCTGATAGCCGTGACACGTCGAACCAAGATCGTCTGCACCATCGGTCCGGCCACGGCGACCCCGGACCGGATCCGTGACCTCGTGGAAGCGGGCATGGACGTGGCCCGGCTCAACTTCAGCCACGGGGACCGCGCCGACCACAAGCGCGTCTACGAGATGGTCCGCGACGCCGCCGACTCGACCGGGCGCGCCGTCGGCATCCTCGCCGACCTGCAGGGCCCGAAGATCCGGCTCGGCCGCTTCACCGACGGGCCCACCGAGTGGGCGACCGGCGAGGAGGTGCGGATCACGGTCGACGACGTGGCCGGCACCCGCGACCGGGTCTCCACGACCTACAAGGGCCTCGCCCAGGACGCCCAGGTCGACGACCGGATGCTCGTCGACGACGGCAAGGTCGGCCTGCGGGTCGTCGCCGTCGACGGCAACGACGTGGTCTGCCGGGTCACCGAGGGCGGCCCCGTCTCGGACAACAAGGGCCTGTCGCTGCCCGGGATGAACATCTCGGTGCCCGCGCTGTCGGACAAGGACATCGCGGACCTGGAGTTCGCGATGTCGCTGCGGGTCGACGTCGTCGCGCTGTCGTTCGTGCGCAGCCCCGCCGACATCGACCTCGTCCACAAGATCATGGACAACACCGGCGCCGGCCGCGTCCCGGTGATCGCGAAGCTGGAGAAGCCGGAGGCCGTCGACAACCTCGAGGCCGTCGTGCTCGCCTTCGACGGCATCATGGTCGCCCGCGGTGACCTGGGCGTGGAGCTGCCGCTGCAGAACGTGCCGCTGGTGCAGAAGCGCGCGGTGCAGATCGCGCGGGAGAACGCCAAGCCGGTCATCGTCGCGACCCAGATGCTGGAGTCGATGATCACCAGCTCGCGCCCGACCCGCGCCGAGGCCTCCGACGTCGCGAACGCCGTCCTCGACGGCACCGACGCCGTGATGCTGTCCGGTGAGACCAGCGTCGGCCGCTACCCGATCAAGACCGTGCGGACGATGGCCGAGATCGTCGAGGCCGTCGAGGCGGGCCCGGCCGACGTGCCGCCGCTCAACCACGTGCCCCGCACCAAGCGTGGCGTGCTGTCCTACGCCGCCCGCGACATCGGCGAGCGGCTCTCGGCGCGGGCGCTGGTCGCGTTCTCCCAGTCCGGTGACACGGTGCGCCGCCTGGCCCGGCTGCACACCCGGCTCCCGCTGCTGGCGTTCACCCCGGAGCCCGCGGTGCGCAGCCAGCTCGCGATGACCTGGGGCGTCGAGACGTTCCTGGTCGACAAGGTCGACTCGACCGACGCGATGATCCGCCAGGTCGACCACGCGATCCTGTCGATCGGCCGGTTCAAGCCGGGTGACCTGGTGGTCGTCGTCGCCGGGTCGCCGCCCTCCACGGTCGGGTCGACCAACCTGATCCGGGTGCACCGCCTGGGCGAGGACGACCACGCCTGAGGCCGGTTGGGCATACTCACCGACCGTGAGTGCCGATTCCGCAACCGCGCAGACCGCAGCCGACGGTGAACCGCGCGGCCAGGCCGTCCTCGACGACCTGGTCGCGCTGCTGGACCTGGAGCGGCTGGAGGACAACCTCTTCCGCGGGGTGAGCCCGCCGGTGTCGCTGCCCCGCGTGTTCGGCGGGCAGGTCGCGGGCCAGGCGCTGGTCGCCGCGGGCCGCACGGTGCCGGCCGACCGGGGCGTGCACTCGCTGCACGCCTACTTCATCCGGCCCGGGGACCCGAGCATCCCGATCGTCTACGAGACCGAGCGGGTCCGCGACGGCCGGTCGTTCACCACCCGCCGGGTGCTCGCCATCCAGCGCGGCGAGCCGATCTTCTCGCTGTCGGCGTCGTTCCAGCTGCCGCAGAACGGTCTGGAGCACTCCCAGCCGATGCCCTCGGACGTCCCCGCGCCGGACGCCGTCGACGACCTCGGCACCCGCGCCGCCCGCGGCGACGGCGGCTGGATGGCCGGGCTGCCGCGCCCGCTGGACATCCGGCTGATCGACGAGCCGTCCTGGTCGCAGGACCACCCCGGCCCGTCCGACGACCCGATGCGGCTGTGGCTGCGCGCCGACGGCGAGCTGCCCGACGACCCGCTGCTCCACGTGTGCCTGCTCACCTACGCCAGCGACCTGACCCTGCTGGGGTCGGTCGTCGCCCGCCACGACGTGCCCCGGACCGGGCTGCAGATGGCGAGCCTGGACCACGCGATGTGGTTCCACGCGCCGTTCCGGGCCGACGAGTGGCTGCTCTACTCGTGCTTCTCGCCGGCCGCGTCCGGCGGGCGCGGCCTCGCGAGCGGCCGCTTCTTCACCGCCGACGGCCGCCTGGTCGCCACCACCATGCAGGAGGGACTCGTCCGGGTCCCGCGCGCCGGGAGGGACGCACGCCCATGACCGTCGAGTCCGAGATCTCACTGCCCAGTGTCAACGGCGGCAGGCTGCCCGGCTTCCTGGCCCGCCCCGAGACCACCACCCCGGGCCCGGCGATCGTGATGATCTACGAGATCTTCGGGATGACCCCGGAGATGCGCCGGATCGCCCGCGAGCTGGCCCGCGAGGGCTACACCGTGCTGATCCCGGACCTGTTCGCCCGCGGCCGGGTGAAGCCGTTGTGCATCGCCTCGACGGTGGCGACGATGGCCACCGGCCGCGGCGCCGCGCTCGGCGACTGCGAGTCCGCGCGTCGCTGGCTGGCCGACCAGCCCACCGTCGACGCCGACCGGATCGGGGTCATGGGGTTCTGCATGGGCGGCGGGTTCGCGATGCTGCTGTCCCAGAGCGGTCTGTACCGGGTCGCGGTGCCGTTCTACGGCCGCGCCGGCGTCGAGGTGGAACCGGTCTGTCCGGTCGTCGCCAGCTTCGGCGGGCGGGACGCGCAGTTCGCCGACGGCTACCCGCAGCGCCTGGAGGCCGACCTGACCGAGCGGGGGATCCCGCACGACGTCGTCGTCTACCCCGAGGCCGGGCACTCGTTCATGACGCGCACGCCGGGTGTGAAGGGTGCGGTGGCGCGCCGGACGCCGCTGCACGCGGAGTACCACGAGCCGTCGGCGACGGACGCGACGGAGCGGGTGCGGGCCTTCCTGCGCGACCACCTGTAGCCGGGGCAGGATGGGGGGTGTGAGCGAGCGCGATGATCAGCAGGACCGGGCCTGGGGCTTCCGCACCCGGGCCGTGCACGCGGGGACGGTGCCGGACGCCGCGACCGGCTCCCGGGCGGTGCCGATCCACCAGACGACCAGCTACGTCTTCCGCGACACCGACGACGCCGCGGCGCTGTTCGCGCTGCAGAAGTACGGGCTGATCTACTCCCGGATCGCCAATCCGACGGTGGCGGCGCTGGAGGAGCGCCTGGCCAGCCTCGACGGGGGCATCGGCGCGGTGTGCACGGCCAGCGGGCAGGCCGCCGAGTTCCTCACCTTCGCCGCGCTCGCCGGGGCGGGGGACCACGCCGTCGCCGCGGCCGGGCTGTACGGCGGCACCATCACCCAGCTCGACGTGACGCTGCGCCGCTTCGGCGTCGACACGACCTTCGTGCCGGGCACCGACCCGGCCGACTACGCCGCCGCGATCCGCGACAACACCAAGTTCGTCTTCGCCGAGGTCGTGTCCAACCCGGGCGGCGAGGTCGCCGACATCGCCGGACTCGCCGAGGTCGCGCACGCGGCCGGGCTCCCGCTGATCATCGACGCGACGCTGGCGACGCCGTACCTGTGCCGGCCGCTGGAGCACGGCGCGGACATCGTGATCCACTCGGTGACGAAGTTCCTCGGCGGTCACGGCACCACCCTCGGCGGCGTCGTGATCGAGTCCGGCCGCTTCGACTGGGGCAACGGCCGCTTCCCCGGGATGACCGAGCCGGTCCCGTCCTACGGCGGGCTCACCTGGTGGGGCAACTTCCAGGAGCTCGGGTTCCTCACCAAGCTGCGTGCCGAGCAGCTGCGCGACGTCGGCGCCACGCTGTCCGCGCACTCGGCGTTCCTGCTGATGCAGGGCGTCGAGACGCTGCCGCAGCGGATGGAGGCCCACGTCGCCAATGCGCAGAAGATCGCCGAGTGGCTCGAGGCCGACCCGCGGGTGGAGTACGTGACCTACCCCGGGCTGCCGTCGCACCGGCACCACCAGCGGGCTCGCCGGTACCTGCCCGCGGGGCCGGGCGCGGTGTTCGCGTTCGGGGTGCGCGGTGGCCGGGCCGCCGGGGCGCGGTTCATCGAGTCGGTGCAGCTGTGCAGCCACCTCGCCAACGTCGGCGACGCCCGCACCCTCGTCCTGCACCCCGGGTCCACCACCCACCAGCAGCTCACCACCGAGCAGCTGGAGCACGCCGGCGTCCCCGAGGACATGATCCGGATCTCGGTCGGGCTGGAGGACCCGGACGACATCGTCTGGGACCTCGACCAGGCCCTCACCGCCTCGCAGAAGGAGACCGCGTGACCTGGGAGAACCCGCCCGCGTGGCGGCGGCAGCAGATCCTGCGCGACACCCGCACCGTCGCCGTCGTCGGGGCGAGCCCGAACCCGGCCCGGGCCAGCAACTTCGTCGCCACCTACCTGCTGGCCTCGACCGGTTTCGAGGTGTACTTCGTCAACCCGAACGCGACCACGATCCTCGGGCGCCCGGTGTACCCCTCGCTCGCGGAGCTGCCGGTGGTGCCGGACCTGGTCGACGTGTTCCGCCGCCCCGAGGACCTCGACGGGGTGCTCGACGAGGTGCTCGCCCTCGACCCGGCGCCGTCGACGTTCTGGCTCCAGTTCGGCCTGTTCGACGAGGAGCTGGCCCGCCGCGCGGAGGCCGCCGGCCTGACCGTGGTGATGGACCGGTGCCTCAAGGTGGAGCACGCGCGCTTCGCCGGCGGGCTGCACCTGGCCGGGTTCGACACCGGAGTGATCACCTCGCGGCGCCGGGACTGACCCGCCGCGGCCGGCCGGGATCGGCCCGCTCGGACCGGTCCGTTGTGCCGACCGGCCGGGACCGGCCCCCGTCGCGGTCAGATCCGCTCGGGGGCCCGCTCGCCGTCGTCCTCGACGGCGTCGTCGATCGCCAGCTCCCGCTCGGTCGGCGGGTCGGCCTCGGCGCGGGCCTGCTCGGCCGCGTCCTCGGCCTCGTCCCGCGACGCGTACTGCGTGAGGACCCCGCACCCGCAGTCGCACCGCACCACCCACCGGTCGGCGACGTCGGCCATCTGCAGCACCTGCGGGTCGTGACCGTCCACCAGGACCTCCTCGGCGGCGAGTGTGTGAGCGGCATCATTGCGCGACGCAGCACTCCGGCGCCATTCGTGACAGGGGGTCGTCGGCCGACGGTCCGGGAGCGACGAGCTGCGGCCACTCCCACACGCCGGCCGCCGCGCCGGGCGTTGCGTCCGCGTGGTCACGACCACCGGAACGCGACGCCCGACGCCGGGGGCACGCGTCGCCGGAACCGGGCCGGTCTCACCAGCCGAGCAGACCGACCAGGAAGGCGTGGATCAGCCAGAACGGGGCGAACGCCAGCGCCACCAGCCCACCGGGGCCGACCCCGCGCCGGGCCGGGAACACCAACGCCAGAGCCGCGAGCCCCCACGGCACGACCAGCGCGAGCGCACGCAGCGGCCACGACCCGACCCCGGTGAACAGGGCCAGCAGCAGCGCCACCGCCACCCAGCCGGCCGCCGCGGCCACACAGCGGGGGAGCACGGCGGCGACGCCCGGGAGCTGCGGGGACCGGTCGGCGACCGCGGCCCGCTCCGGCTCCGTGCCCGGTGGGTACGGCGGCGCCCCCGGCAGCGGGGCGTGGGGCGGGACGGAGCCGGGGTCGATCCCGGAGAACCCCGGGGCGCCCTGCCACGACGGCGTCGCCCCGGCCGCGCCGGGCGGGTCCGGCCGCGCCGGCTCGTCCGGTCCGGGCCGGTCGGCGGGGTCGGTGCCGCTCATGCCGGGAGCCTAGACCGCCGCCCGCCCCGCGGGCCCGGCCGCGCCGCACGATGATCGCCGGGAGTGGAGTGCAGAACGCAGCGGGGTGCGTCCGGCGCTCCACTCCCGGCGATCATGGTCCGGCGGGGCGGTGTGCGGGAGCCGGGGTGCGGCCGTAGGTCAGCCGGCGCAGCAGCACCTCGGCCGGGCCGCGGTGGCCTCGGCGCCCGGCCACCACGGCGACGACGACGGTCACCAGCCACACCCCGGCCCCGCACAGCGTCGCCGCCCACAGCGGCAGGCCCGCGCCGAGCCCGAGCGTCCAGGCCGGGAACAGGGCCACGAACGCGACCGACTGCGCCAGGTACCCGCTCAGCGAGCGCCGCCCCAGCGCGACCAGCGCGCGGGCCGCCCACCCGCCCGGCACCGGTCCGGCCTCGCCCGGGGACCGGTACACGGCCCCCGGACCGTCCGGCGCCGCGCCGGCGGAGCGTGTCCGTCGCGCGACGACCAGCCCGGCCAGCGCCGCGTACCCGGCGCCCGCGGCGTAGCCGGTCACCGCGTGCAGCACCCCGACCACGAGCGCCACCGGCTCCGACGGCGTCCACACCCCGGCGGCGACCAGCCCCAGCGGCAGGCCGCCCACGACCCCGGCGCCGATCCCCGCGACGGCGACCCGGCGCAGCGCGCGACGGTGCCGGGCCGGGGCGTCGAGCCACCCGGCGCGGGCGACGAGGACCCCCGCGACCGCCGCCCCCAGGAGCCCGACCGCGCTGATCAGCAGGTTGCCGAACAGCCACTCGCCGAACCGCTCCACCGCCGCCGACAGCACGTCCGGCGCGACCAGCGACGGCGACGCCGACGCCGCGTCGGACCGGGTCAGCGCGACGGGGGCGTAGAGCAGCGCCAGCAGCGTCGTCGCGGCCACCCCGGTGAGCACCAGCACCGCGGTCGACCCGCGGACCAGCACCGGCGCGAGGCCCACCGCGATCAGCCCGTAGGCGGCGACGAAGTCCCCGTGCCACAGCAGCACCGCGTGCGCGGCACCGACGGCGAACAGTGCCCCGCCCCGGCGTCGCACCAGGGCCAGGACCTGGTCGGGCCCGGCACCGGCGCGGATCGCGCGGCGGGCGAGCCCGGCGATGCCGTAGCCGAACAGCAGCGCGAAGAGCGGATAGGCCCGGCCGTCGACCAGGGTCAGCTGCGCCGCGGCGAGCCAGGCGTCGACGCCGGTCGGGTCGAGCGGGTAGGCGCGCACGCCGATGCCGCGGTGGGTGACGAAGGTGTGCGCGTTCGCGACGGCGATGAGCAGCAGCGCCGCGCCGCGGGCCAGGTCCGGCGCCGGTGCACGACCGGTCACCGGGACGTCACGCATCACGGCCCACGCTACCGGCGGTGTGGTTCCCGCCACGCGTGGCGGTGGGTGTGCTCCCCGTCGCGGTACGCAGGCGCGATCAGGGCTAGGGTCCGTGGCGTGTCTGCTACCCCCGTTACCGTTACCGTCACCGGAGCCGCTGGCCAGATCGGTTACGCGCTGCTCTTCCGGATCGCCTCCGGGCAGCTGCTGGGGCCCGACACCCCGGTCAAGCTGAACCTGCTGGAGATCCCGCAGGCCGTGAAGGCCGCCGAGGGCACCGCGATGGAGCTCGACGACTGCGCGTTCCCGCTGCTGCGCGGCATCGACATCTTCGACGACGCGAACGCCGCGTTCTCCGGCACCAACGTCGCGCTGCTCGTCGGCGCCCGTCCCCGCAGCAAGGGCATGGAGCGGGGCGACCTGCTCGAGGCCAACGGCGGCATCTTCGGCCCGCAGGGCAAGGCGATCAACGCCGGTGCCGCGGACGACGTGCGCGTCCTGGTCGTCGGCAACCCGGCCAACACCAACGCCCTGATCGCCCAGGCCTCCGCGCCCGACGTCCCGGCCGAGCGGTTCACCGCGATGACCCGCCTCGACCACAACCGCGCGCTGGCGCAGCTGTCGAAGAAGCTCGGCGTCGGCCTCGACGAGATCAGCAAGCTCACGATCTGGGGCAACCACTCGGCCACCCAGTACCCGGACCTCTTCCACGCCGAGGTCGGCGGCAAGATCGCCGCCGAGCAGGTCGAGCGGGAGTGGCTGGAGAACGACTTCATCCCGACCGTCGCCAAGCGCGGTGCCGCGATCATCGAGGCCCGGGGCGCGTCCTCGGCCGCGTCGGCCGCGAACGCCGCCATCGATCACGTCTACGACTGGGTCAACGGTACCCCGGCCGGCGACTGGACCTCCGCCGCGATCCCGTCGGACGGCTCCTACGGCGTCCCCGAGGGCATCATCTCCTCGTTCCCGGTCACCTCCGAGAACGGCGAGTGGAAGATCGTCCAGGGCCTGGAGATCGACGAGTTCTCCCGCGGGAAGATCGACGCGAGCGTCGCGGAGCTGGTCGAGGAGCGCGACACCGTCGCCAAGCTCGGCCTCATCTGAGCCGACCGCACACGGACCGCGGCCCCGCACCCGTCACGGGTGCGGGGCCGCGGTGCGTCCGGAGCCGCTCCCCGGTGATCGCCGATCCGCGCGCTGATCCGCGCCGCGCGCGCGTCCGGACACGCGCGCCGAGCGGATCTGCGCGCGGACAGCGGATCAGCGCGCGGGCCGCGGATCAGCGCGCGGGCTGCGGCACCGTGGCCGGGTCACCCCAGGCGGGCGCCGGTGCCGCCGTCGAACAGGTGGGTGCGGTCCGGGTCGGGGACCAGCCGCAGCCGGGTCCCGCGCTCCGGCGGGGTGCGCGCGTCGACCCGGGCGACCAGCGTCGTCCCGGCCCCGTCGTGCCCCGCGTCCTCGGTGAGGGTGCCGTAGACGTAGGCGTCGGCCCCCAGCTCCTCGACGACGTCGACGGTCACCTCCAGCCCGTCCCCGGCACCGGCCGGGCGCAGGTCCTCCGGCCGGATCCCGACCGTGACCGTGCCCGACGACGAGGCCGGCACCGCGATCTGTGCCCCACCCAGGGCGACCTGCCCGGAGCCGTCCACCGGCACCGTCACCAGGTTCATCGCCGGCGACCCCACGAACCCGGCGACGAAGGCGTTCACCGGCCGCTCGTAGAGCTCGCGCGGGGTGGCGCACTGCTGCAGCACCCCGCCCGAGAGCACCGCGACGCGGTCGCCCATCGTCATCGCCTCCACCTGGTCGTGGGTGACGTAGACGGTGGTGACACCCAGGCGCCGCTGCAGCGACGCGATCTGGGTGCGGGTGGACACCCGCAGCTTCGCGTCCAGGTTGGACAGCGGCTCGTCCATGCAGAACACGGCGGGCTCGCGCACGATCGCGCGGCCCATCGCGACCCGCTGACGCTGCCCGCCGGACAGGGCACGCGGCTTGCGGTCCAGCAGCCCCTCCAGGTCGAGGATCGTCGCCGCCTCGGCGACGCGGCGGGCGATCTCGTCCTTCGGGCGGCCCGCGTTGGTCAGCGCGAAGCCCATGTTCGCGGCGACCGTCATGTGCGGGTAGAGCGCGTAGTTCTGGAACACCATCGCGATGTCGCGGTCCTTGGGCCGGACGTCGGTGACGTCGCGGTCGCCGATCCGGATGGCGCCGGCGTCGACGTCCTCCAGGCCCGCGAGCATCCGCAGCGACGTCGACTTCCCGCAGCCGGACGGCCCGACGAGCACGAGGAACTCGCCGTCGGCGATCTCCAGGTCCAGCCCGTCGACGGCGGGGGTGTCCGACCCGGGGTAGATCCGCGTCGCCGAGTCGTAGGTGACCGTTGCCATGTCAGCGTCCCGCCATCAGATGTTGGGCTTCACGTCGGTGTCGAAGATCCGGGTCAGCGTGCCCTTGAGGGTGGTGAGCTCGCCCTGCACGTCGGCCCGCTGGTTGAGGATGTTGGCACAGGTCCGCGCGATCTCCTGGTCGGCGCCCGGGAAGAACGCGCGCGCCCGGTCCTGGGTGCGGGTCCGGTCGAGCTGGTCGATCGCGACCTTGCGCAGCGGGGTCTGGGCGAGCAGCGGCCCGGTGTTCGCCGAGGTGCGGATCGGGAGGTAGCCGGTGGCCTGGGAGAACAGCACCGTGTTCTCCGGGCTGGTCAGGAACTTCGCGAACGCCGCCGCGGCGAGCTGGCGCTCCGGCGGGACCCCGGCCGGGATCCCGAGCCCCGCGCCGCCGGTCGGGCACACCGGCCCGGCGACCGGGCCCGCGGGCAGGAATCCGGCGCCGACGTCGAACCGGGCCGCGTCGAGCACGGTGACCAGCGAGCCGGTGGAGCCGACCGTCGCCGACACCGCCCCGGCACCCAGGTCGGTGGTGCCGTCGGTGGCGGCGACGCCGGCCCAGCCCGAGGTCACCGCGTTCTGCAGGGCCGAGACCGCGCGGACCGCCTCGGGGGAGTCGCAGGTGACGTCCCACTCGTTCGACCAGGCACCGCCCTCGCCCCAGAGGTTGTTCTGGAACGACCAGCCGGCGTAGTCGGCCAGGGCGGGGAGCTGGTACGCCTTCTGCGCGCCGGTCCCCGCGGCCTGCAGCTTCGGCCCCCACCCGGCCATCTCGGCCCAGGTCGCGGGAGCGCGGTCGGGCAGACCGGCCTTCTGCCAGTGCGCCTTGTTGTAGTAGAAGATCGGCGTCGAACGGGCCCAGGGCAGCGCCCAGAGCTTGCCGTCGTAGCGGTAGTCCTCGATCAGCTGCTGCTGGTAGTCGGCGGTGTCGATGCCGGTCGCGGCGATCAGCGGGTCCATCGGCACGATGGAGCGCTGCATGTAGTAGCGGAACCACCAGACGTCGGAGAGCACGACGAGGTCGGGCAGCTGGGAGCCGCCGCCGGCCTGCGCGGTCTGGAAGCGCTGCGCGATCTCCTCGTAGTTCGCGCCCGCGGTCACCAGGTTGACCTTCGTGCCCGGGTTGGCCCGCTGGTAGGCGTCGATGATCTGGCGCGACACCTTCTCCGAGCTACCCGGGTTGTTCGTCCACCAGGTGATCTCCTTCGCCGGCTGCACGCCGGAGTAGTCGACCTCCGGGACGGCGGCGGGCCCGCCGCCGCTGGTGGAGGGGCCACCGCAGGCGGCCAGCGCCGCGGCGGCGCCGGTGATGCCGGCGAACTTCAGGAATCCGCGACGGTCGAGATGCATGGCAGCTGGCGTCCTTTCGGGGTGAGGGGAGGAGGAGCGGGGAGCGGTCTCAGTCCTTGACCGCACCTTGGGTCAGCCCGGCGATGATGTGGCGCTGGAGCGCGATGAAGACGATCAGGACCGGTACGATGACGGCGACCGACCCGGCCATGAGCTGGCCGTAGGCCGCGGCCCGGTTGTCCACGTTGGCCAGCAGGGTGAGCCCGACCGGCAGCGTCATCATCTCCGGCTTCGAGATGATCACGAGCGGCCAGAGGTAGTCGTTCCACTCGTAGACGATGGTGATCAGCGCGACGGTGGCGACGGTCGGCGCGGACACCGGCAGGATGACCCGGGTGAGCCGGCGCCAGTGCCCGGCGCCGTCGAGCTCCGCGGCCTCGAGCAGGCTCGGCGGCAGCGTGCGGAAGTGCTGGCGCAGCAGGAACGTGCCGAACGCCGTCCCGAGACCGGGCAGGATGATGCCCCAGTAGGTGTCCGCGCCGCCGAGCGCGGTGATCAGCGTGTAGTTCGGCAGCAGTGCCACCTGCGGCGGCACCATCAGCGTCACCAGCAGCCCGGCGAAGATCCAGTTCTTGAACGGGAAACGGACGAACACCAGCCCGTAGGCGGTGAACACGGCCAGCGCCACCTTGAGCGCGGCACCGACCGCGGTGACCAGCACCGAGTTGAGGAACACCCGGGCGAACGGCAGGCGCTCGGCGACGGTGGAGTAGTTCTCCGTCGTCGGCGCGGCGGGCAGCAGCGCCGGGGTCTGGGTGATGATCTCGGTCAGCGGCTTGAACGACGACAGCGTCATCCACAGCAGCGGGAACAGCACGACGAGCACGGCCACCAGCAGCGGGACGTAGGCGCTGGTCACGACCTCGAACAGGGCCCGCGGCGACAGCGCGCGGGACGACCGGGGCTCCGGAGCGGTGGTGGTCATGCGTAGTGCACCCGCCGCTCCATCCACCGCAGCTGGACCAGGGTGAAGACCACCAGCACCACGAACAGGATCGTCGACACCGCCGCCGAGTAGCCGGCCCGGTTGCTCGACCCGAACGCCTGCAGGTAGGCCTCGTAGATCAGCGTGGTCGTGCCCTGCCCGAGCGGGGTCATGATCCGGATCAGGTCGAAGGCCTGCAGCGAGTTCAGCGCGCTGGTGACGACCAGGAAGAACGTGACCGGCGAGAGCAGCGGCAGCACCACCCGGAAGAACGTCCGCGTCGACGACGCCCCGTCCAGCGCGGCGGCCTCCAGCAGGTCCTTCGGGATCGACTGCAGGCCCGCCAGGTAGATCACCGCGGCGTAGCCCATGTTCTTCCAGACGTAGACGATGCAGATCATCGCCAGCGACATCGACGGGTCGTTGAAGAAGTCCGGTGCGGTCCCGCCGAAGGCCCGGACGACCGCGCCGAGCACCCCGATCGACGGGTCGAACACGAACAGCCACACCAGCCCGACACCGACCCCGGACAGCACGTAGGGGGAGAACACCGCGGCCCGCGCGACGCCGGTCCCCGGCACCCGCCGGTTGAGCGCCAGCGCGATCAGCAGGCCCAGCACCATCGACCCACCGACGGTCACGACGGTGAACATCAGCGTCGTCCAGACGATCTCCGCCGACGACGACGAGGTCAGGAACGCGACGTAGTTCCCGAGCCCCACGAACGTCGCCGACGGTGACCCGAGGGTCCAGTTCAGCAGCGAGTACCGGACGTTCTCGATGACCGGGCGGTAGGCGAAGGCGACGATCAGCGCGGCGTTGGGCAGCACCAGGGCGAGGAACACCCAGAAGTCGTGCCGGTCCCGGGCGGTGAAGCGTCGCCGTCGCCGCGGCGGAGAGTGCGAGGTCGTACCCGGCGCCGTCGGCGTCGAGGCGGACCGGGTGGGGGTGGACGTCACGTGACCTCACGTCTGTCGCAGGGGCGAACGCGGGATCGCACCGTCGCGACCTCGCAGACCCTCGCAGTCTCGTGTGGCCCGGCCGTGTCACGTGTCCGGCGAACAGGTGAACGACGGCACTCGGACGGGTGACGCGAGAGGCTCTCGCTACTCCGCCACGCGGCAGATGGCGAATGCCTCCGCCGGAACGGTGAACGAGGAGCCGTCACTCGTCGTCGGCTCGGACGCCAGCAGGATCCGGGTGATCTCCGACCCGAGCGACAGCGTCACCGGCTCCGGGCCGAGGTTCACCACCACCCGCATCCGCCCGCGGGCGACGACGAGCGTGCGCGCCTGCTCGTGGACGTCGACGCCGATCCGGTCCAGCCACGGGTCCGACAGCTCCGGCCAGGCGCGGCGCAGCGCGATGAGCTCGCGGTGCATCCGCAGCAGCGTCGCGTGCGGCTCCTGCTCGGGCTCGGACCAGTCGAGCCGGGAGTCGGTGAAGGTGGACTCGGCGTTCGGGTCGGGCACCTCGGCGGCGTCGTCCCAGCCGTGGTCGGCGAACTCGGCGCGACGGCCGTCGCGGACGGCCTTCTGCAGGCCCGGGTCGCCGAAGCGGGAGAAGAACTGCCACGGCGTCCGCGCGCCCCACTCCTCGCCCATGAACAGCATCGGGGTGAACCCGGAGGTGAACAGCAGCGCCGCGCCGCAGGCCAGCAGGCCGGGGGACAGCGTGTGGGTCAGCCGGTCGCCGGTGGCGCGGTTGCCGATCTGGTCGTGGTTCTGCAGGTAGGTGACCAGCCGCGAGCCGGGGATGCGGGCGGTGTCGATCGGGGCGCCGTGGCTGCGCCGCCGGAACGACGACCAGGTGCCCTCGTGCAGGAACCCGCGGGTGAGCACGTGCGCGAGCCCGTCGAGGCCCGCCTCGGCGAAGTCGCCGTAGTAGCCCTGGGACTCGCCGGTGAGCACGGTGTGCAGGCAGTGGTGGACGTCGTCGGCCCACTGGGCGTCGAGGCCGTGCCCGCCGCCCTCCCGGGCGGTGATCATCCTCGGGTCGTTGAGGTCGGACTCGGCGATCAGCGACAGCGGGCGGCCGACGTGTGCCTCCAGCGCGGTCACCTCGACGGCGAGCTGCTCCAGCACGTGCTGGGCCCGGGTGTCGCGCAGCGCGTGGACGGCGTCGATGCGCAGCCCGTCGACGTGGAAGTCGCGCAGCCACATCAGCGCGTTGTCGATCATGTAGCGGCGGACCTCGTCGGAGCCCGCGGCGTCGAGGTTCAGCGACGGGCCCCAGATGTTGGAGCCGGCGAAGTACGGGCCGAACCGGTCGAGGTAGGCCCCGGACGGGCCGAGGTGGTTGTAGACGACGTCGAGCACCACGCCCAGGCCGCGGGCGTGGCAGGCGTCGACGAAGCGCTTGAAGGCGTCCGGGCCGCCGTAGTTCTCGGTGACGGCGTACCAGCCGACGCCGTCGTAGCCCCAGTTCACCGGGCCGTCGACGGCGTTGACCGGCAGCACCTCGACCAGGTCGATCCCGAGGGACACCAGGTGGTCGAGCCGGCCGATCGCCGTGTCGAACGTGCCGCCGTCGGTGAAGGTGCCGATGTGGCACTCGTAGAGCACCGACCCGGCCAGCGCCCGGCCGGTCCAGGTCTCGTCGGTCCACCAGAACGCGTCGTGGTCGTAGACGCGGGAGCGCTCGTGCACCCCCTTCGGCTGCCAGCGGGAGCGGGGGTCGGGCAGCGGCGTGGCGTCGTCGTCGAGCAGGAACGCGTAGTCGGTCCCGTGCCCGTGGTCGGGCTGGTCCGTGTGCCACCAGCCCCCCGGGGCGGGGTCGAGCGCGATCCGCTGCTCACCCACCAGCACGCTGACGCGGTTCCTGTCGGGGGCCCACACGGCGAACTCCGTCACGGACGACGATCCTTCCGCACCCGGTGGGGTCCGCGCGCGCCCGGCGGGGGGTGGGCCGGGTCACGCGCCGCTAGGCTGCCCCGATGAGCGACCCCGACGCAGGCGACGACCTCGACCAGGACGCGCAGCTCCAGCCCGAGGACACCCTGGAGTACGGCGGCGTGGCCGACGTGCTCGACGAGGGCTACTCGCCGCCCGAGCGGCCCTGGAACGCCCGCGACGACGAGAGCCTCGACGAGCGGCTGGCCGACGAGGTCCCCGACCCGTGGAACACCACCGACCCCGCGGCCCCCGAGCGCCCGGACCGTGACGTCGACGACGCGACGGGGGAGTACCTCGGCGACGCCCCCGGCACCGACGGCGAGCTGCGCGACGACGAGGTCGGCGACGCCCGGGCGGGCCGGCTCACCATCGACGACGCGTCCTTCGACGGCAGCGACGGCGGCGAGAAGGATCTCGTCGCGGGCGACGCCGGCATCGACGGCGCCGGTGCCTCGGCCGAGGAGGCCGCGGTGCACGTCGTCGAGGAGCCCTGAGCCCCGCACACGCGCGTGCCCCGGTCGCCGTCGGCGGCCGGGGCACGGTGACCGCAGGTCAGGCCGGGCGCACCAGCAGCGCGACCGGGTAGCGCGAGAGCAGGTCCGACAGGGCGGGCGCGGGACCGTCCACCGGGCGGTTCCCGATCATGTCGTGCCAGTCGTCGAAGCCGCCGGGCAGCGGCAGCCGGGTGTCGCCCCACCCGCCGCGGCGGGCCAGCCCCTCGGGCAGCCGGGTCGCGACGGCGACGAGCGCGCCCCCGCCGCGGGAGAACGCGACGGCGTGCTCCGCCGCGGTGCCCTGGGCGTCGACCCGGCCGTAGCCGCTGAACAGCTCCGGGCGGAACCGCCGCAGCCGCGCCGTCGCCGAGGTGACCAGCAGCTTCGCCGCACCGCCTCCGTCGACCGGTGGCTGCTCGCCGGCGTCGAGACGCTCCAGGATCGCGCGCCGGGCGTCCCAGTCGACCGGGCGCCGGTTGTCCGGGTCGACCAGCGAGTACTCGAACAGCTCGGTGCCCTGGTACACGTCCGGCACACCGGGCCCGGCCATCTGCAGGAGCTTCTGGGCCAGCGAGTTCGACCAGCCGGGCTCGGCGATCTCCGCGACGAACGTCTCGATCTCGGCGACGAGCTCGGTGTCGGCGAGCACCTGCTCCGGCCAGGCCGCGATCGCCTCGTCGACCTCGGCGACGGCGTCGATGTGCGAGGTCGCCAGCTTGGCCTCCTTGGAGGCCTTGCCGAGGTAGCCCGCGAGCCGGTCGGCCGGGATCGGCCACGCCCCGACCAGCGACTGCCAGGCCAGCAGCTCCAGCGACCGGTCCGGCAGCGGGTGGCGCACCGACCACTCGCGGACCTTCGCCGCCCACGACGCGGGACGCTCGGCGAGCACGGCGAGCCGCGCCCGGACGTCCTCCGAGCGCTTCGTGTCGTGCGTGGACAGCGAGGTCATGGTGCGCGACCGCCCGGCCTCCCGGCGGGCGAGCCCGGTGTGGAACTCCTCGGGCGTCACCCCGAACCGGGCCGGGTCGCCCCCGACCTCGTTCAGCGCGACGAGCCGGTTGTACCGGTAGAAGGCGGTGTCCTCGACGCCCTTCGCGGTGACCATCCCGGAGGTCTGCTGCAGCCGGGTCGCGTAGTCCGACCCGGGCTCGCGGACCAGCCCGGAGTGCAGCGCCCCCAGGACCGCGGCCAGGTCGGGGCGGCGGGTGCGCGCCACCGCGACCGCGGTGTCGGCGGCCGCCCGGCCCTCCGTGATCTCCGGGGTGAGGTAGGAGCGGTAGACCGGGAACCCGCACAGCAGCTCGGCGACCGCGTCGTGCAGGTCCTCGGCGGCGACGTCGGCCAGGTCGAGCCCGGTGGTGCCGGAGTCGGCGCCGGGTCCCGCGCGGAAGGCGTCGGCGATCCGGCGCACCTCCGCGACCAGGATCTCCCGGACGACGAGGTGGCGGCCGTCGTCCTCGACGGCGTGCGCGGAGCGCTTCTCCCCGGTGTGCTCGGCGGCGAACTGGGTGAGCAGCCCCGCCCCGTCCGGGTCGACGAGCACCCCGCAGACCTCGCGCAGTGCCTCGTAGCCGGTGGTGCCGTCGACCGGCCAGGAGATCGGGAGCTCCTCGCCGACCCCGAGGATCTTCTCGACGAGCAGCCACCGGCCCGGGCCGAGCTCGGCGCGCAGCCGGCGGGCGTAGCCGCCCGGGTCGGACAGGCCGTCCGGGTGGTCCACCCGCAGCCCGACGACGGTGTCGTCGGAGCGCACGATGTCGAGCACCGTGCGGTGGGCGTCGGCGAACACCGCCGGGTCCTCGACCCGGACCGCGGCGAGGTCGCTGACGTCGAAGAACCGCCGGTAGGTCAGCTCTGCGGCGCCGCGCCGCCAGGACACGAGCCGGTAGTGCTGGCGGTCGTGCACCTCCTGCGCGGTGCCCTCGCCGGTCCCGGGCGCGAGCGGGAAGCGGTGCTCGTAGTAGCGGAGCTCGCCGTCGGTCACCGACAGCTCGGTGAGCGCCTTCTCCTCGTCAGCGTCGAGCACCGGCAGCAGGATCGGCCCGGCGCCCCAGTCGACGTCGAAGTGTCCCGCCCACCGCGACGCCTCGCCGTGCGTGAGCACGTCCCACCACCACGGGTTCTCCGCGGGCTTCGCGACGCCGACGTGGTTGGGGACGATGTCGATCAGCATCGTCAGCCCGTGCTCGCGCAGCGTCGCGAGCAGCGACCGCAGCCCCTGCTCACCACCGCGCTCACCCGACACCCGGGTCGGGTCGGTCACGTCGTAGCCGTGGGTGGACCCGGCCGTGGACTCCAGCAGGGGGGAGGCGTAGAGCGCCCCGATCCCCAGCCGGTCCAGGTAGCCGGTGAGCGCGGCCGCGTCGGCGAAGGTCTGCTCCGCCGACAGCTGCAGCCGGTAGGTCGATCCCGGAAGGCGCGTCACGCCTCAGCCCTTCGATCGCAGGACGAGCAGGGAACGGGCGGGCAGCGTCAGCACCGAGCCCGCGGACACCGGGTCGAGGTCGGTCCCGGTGACGCCGGCGGCGTTCGGCGGGTGCACCTCGCCGGCGTGGGTGTCGACGACGATCTCCCACGCCTGCCCGAACTCGGCGGGCGGCAGTGTGGTGTCGATGTCCTCCCAGTAGGAGTTGAAGCAGAGCAGGAACGAGTCGTCGACGATCCGCTGCCCGCGCTGGTCGACGTCGGCGATCTGGCCGCCGTTGAGGAACACGACGACCGAGCGGCCCAGGTCGTTGTCCCAGTCCTCCTCGGTCATCTCCCGGCCGGCCGGGGTGAACCAGCCGATGTCGGCGACGTCCTCGCTGGTGGAGGACCGGCCGATCGGGCGGCCGGCGAAGAACCGGCGGCGGCGGAACACCGGGTGCGCGTGCCGCAGCGCGGCGACGCCCGCGGTGAAGGTGGTCAGCGCGTCGTGCTTGCCGGCCAGCTCCCAGTCCTGCCAGGCGATCTCGTTGTCCTGGCAGTAGACGTTGTTGTTGCCGCCCTGGGTGCGTCCGGCCTCGTCGCCGTGCAGCAGCATCGGGGTGCCCTGGGACAGCAGCAGCGTCGCCAGGAAGTTGCGCTGCTGGCGGGCCCGCAGCTCCAGCACCGTCTCGTCGTCGGTGGGGCCCTCGACGCCGCAGTTCCAGGACCGGTTGTGGCTCTCGCCGTCGTTGCCGTCCTCGCCGTTGGCCTCGTTGCGCTTCTCGTTGTAGGACACGAGGTCGGCCAGGGTGAAGCCGTCGTGCGCGGTCACGAAGTTGATCGAGGCGTACGGGCGCCGGCCGTCGCCCTGGTAGAGGTCCGAGCTGCCGGTGATCCGGGACGCGAACTCGCCGAGGGTGCCCGCCTCGCCGCGCCAGAAGTCGCGGACGGTGTCGCGGTACTTGCCGTTCCACTCGGTCCACAGCGGCGGGAAGTTGCCGACCTGGTAGCCGCCGGGGCCGACGTCCCACGGCTCGGCGATCAGCTTGACCTGCGAGATCACCGGGTCCTGCTGGACGAGGTCGAAGAAGGTCGAGAGCCGGTCGACGTCGTAGAACTCCCGCGCCAGGGTGGAGGCGAGGTCGAACCGGAAGCCGTCGACGTGCATCTCGGTGACCCAGTACCGCAGCGAGTCCATGATCAGCTGCAGGGTGTGCGGGTTGCGGACGTTGAGCGAGTTCCCGGTGCCCGTGTAGTCCATGTAGTAGCGGGCGTCGTCGTCGACCAGCCGGTAGTAGGCGTGGTTGTCGATGCCGCGCATGGACAGCGTCGGGCCCATGTCCGAGCCCTCGGCGGTGTGGTTGTAGACCACGTCGAGGATGACCTCGATGCCCGCGTCGTGCAGGTCGCGCACCATCGCCTTGAACTCCGCGACCTGGGTGCCGGACCGGATGGAACCGGCCGAGTAGGCGTGGTGCGGGGCCAGGAAGCCGATGGTGTTGTAGCCCCAGTAGTTCGACAGGCCCTTCTCGGTGAGGTGGTGGTCCTGCACGAACTCGTGCACCGGCATCAGCTCGACGGCGGTGATCCCGAGCCGCTTGTAGTGCTCGATCATCGCCGGGTGCGCGACGCCGGAGTAGGTGCCACGCAGCTCCTCCTCGACGTCGGGGTGCTGGATGGTCAGCCCCCGCACGTGCGCCTCGTAGACGACGGTCTCGTTGTAGGGGATCTTCGGCGGACGGTCCGAGCCCCAGTCGAAGTACGGGTTCACGACGACCGACTTCGGCACGTGCGGCGCGGAGTCGGTGTCGTTGCGCGAGTCCGGGTCCCCGAACTTGTAGCCGAACACGGCCTCGTCCCAGTCGACCGGGCCGTCGAGGGCCTTGGCGTAGGGGTCGATGACCAGCTTGTTCGGGTTGCAGCGCAGGCCCTGGGCCGGGTCGTACGGTCCGTGCACCCGGTAGCCGTAGCGCTGGCCGGGCTCGATGCCGGGCAGGTAGCCGTGCCAGACGAAGCCGTCGACCTCGGTCAGCGGCACCCGGGTCTCGGCGAGACCGCCGGGGGCGCCGGGGTCGGGGGAGAACAGGCACAGCTCCACGCCCTCGGCGAGCTCGGAGAACAGTGCGAAGTTGGTGCCGGTGCCGTCGTAGCTGGCACCCAGCGGATAGGCGTGCCCGGGCCAGGCCTGCATGGTCTGCGTCCTCTCGTCGCGCGCCCCGGCCGCAGGCCGCGGGCGCGCTCACACTGTGTCGGGCGGGCACCGTTGCCGCATGGTGGGCGGGACCGTCGGCGGTCCACGCCACATCACCTCCGCGTCCGCAGCAGCTGCGGACGGGGGCGGTCGATCGTCCCAGGAACGGTCAGGAGTCGGCGAGCCGGGCGGGGAAGCCGCCGGTGGCGACCGGGCTCCACCGGGCCGGGGTGATGCGGATCAGGGCCTTCCCCTGGTCGGACATGGCGCGGCGGTACTCGTCCCAGTCCGGGTGCTCGCCGGAGATGGCGCGGAAGTAGTCGACCAGCGGCTCGAGCGCGTCCGGCAGCGTGATGAGCTCGGCGTCGCCCTCGACCTGCACCCAGGCGCCGTCGAACTCCTCGCTCAGCACCACGACCGCGGCCCGGCCGGCCTTCGCGACGTTGGCCGACTTGGCGCGCTCGGGGTAGGTGGCGATCACGATGCGCCCGTCGTCGTCGACGCCGCCGGTGACCGGGGAGGCCTGCACGCCGCCGTCGGAACGGGTGGTCATCAGCACCATGTGGTGCCGGGGACGGACGAACTCGAGCAGCTCGTCCCGGTCGACGCGGTCACTGCGGGCGATGGTGCGGGGCATGCCCGAAATCCTAGGGTGGCCGGGGGCCCCGCGCCCGCCGTTCCTCACCCCGCGCCGCGGGCCACTAGGGTCCGGATCCGTGGCCACCGTCTTCACGAAGATCATCAACGGCGAGATCCCGGGCCGGTTCGTCTGGGCCGACGAGCAGTGCGTCGGGTTCCTGTCGATCAACCCGCTCGGCCCGGGGCACACCCTCGTCGTGCCGCGCGCGGAGATCGACCAGTGGGTCGACGCCGACGCCGGGCTCGTCGCCCACCTCACCGAGGTGTCGCGGACCGTCGGGCTCGCGGTGCGCGAGATCTGGTCGCCGCCCCGGGTCGGTCTGCTGGTCGCCGGGTTCGAGGTGCCCCACCTGCACGTCCACGTGTTCCCGGCCTGGGACATGCGGGCCTTCGACTTCGCGAACGCGGCCGCCACCGTCGACGGCGCCGAGCAGGACGGGCACGCCGAGGCCCTGCGCACGGCGCTGCGGGCCGCCGGGCACGACGCGCACGTCCCGGGCTGAGCGGGTGCACCTGCTGCTCGTCCGGCACGCGCTGCCCGAGGCCGTCGAGCACGACGACGGCACCCACGCCGACCCGGGCCTCGCGCCGCAGGGCCGGGACCAGGCCGCCCGGCTGGTCGACGCGCTGGCCGGCACCCCGGTCGACGCGCTGCACACCAGCACGATGCTCCGCGCGGTCCAGACCGCCGAGCCGCTCGCACGCGAGCGCGGTCTCATCCCGCACACCCGCGCCGACCTGCGCGAGTACGACGCCGAACGCTCGCTCTACGTCCCGGTCGCCCGGATGGCGCAGGCCGACCCGGCGGCCTGGGAGCGGATGCGGGCCGGGCACCTGCCCGAGCACGTCGACGGCGCCGCGTTCCGGGCCCGGGTGTGCGCCGGGATCGAGGAGGTCGTCGCGGCGCACCCGGGGCGGGTGACGGTGGTCGTCGTCGCGCACGCGGGCGTGGTCAACGCCTACCTCGCCGAGGTGCTGGGCATCGGCCGGGACCTGCCGTTCCCGCTGGACTACGTCGGGATCTCGCGGGTGGTGTGCGCCCGTGACGGGATGCGCAAGGTCCGGACGGTGAACGAGACGGCCCACGTCGTGGACCTGCTCTGATGCCGGAGCGGACCGTTGCGGGACGGTCACGTCGACCGCTTGCCGTCGACCGTTTGCCGTCGATGGCGACGCACGTGACGGGCCTGTGACGCCGCTCATACGCCGTTCGCCGCCGTCGTTGCGCCGCCCGGCTTCACGCGGATCATCCGGGGCGACGACCGGGCGGGGTGTACCTAGGCTCGACGGGAACTCCTGCCCGCCGCCGACGCCGAGGTGGTAGGCCCCCGCGCCGAGGTCGGGTGCCGGGTCCGCAGCGGGCCGCCCACGCCGGACTCCGAAGGGACCCCACGCCGATGGTCGAGCGCGGCGGCTCCGGGACGGGAGACGACGAGCCTCGCGACCCCGATCCCGCCGCCGGCGTCCGCGGCCCCTTCTCCGTCCCGGACTTCCGCGCGCTGTGGACCGCGGAGGTCCTGTCGGTCGCCGGCGACCAGGTCGCGCGGGTCGCGCTGACCGTCCTGGTCCTGAGCGAGACCGGCTCGGTGGCGTGGTCGGCGGGGGTCTACGCGCTGACCTTCCTGCCCGCCCTGCTCGGTGGGCTGCTGCTCGGCCACCTCGCCGACCGGTGGCCGCGTCGCCGGCTGCTGATCGGGACCGACCTGGTCCGGGCCGGTCTCGTCGTCGCCATGGCCGTGCCCGGTCCCGGGCTGCCGGTCCTGGGGGCGCTGCTGGTGCTGGTCGTCCTGCTGGGCGGCCCGCACACCGCGGCCCGCTCGGCCCTGCTGCCCGACCTGCTGTCCGGGGACCTGCTCGCCCGTGGCCTGGCGCTGCGTCAGGTCTCGGTGCAGGTGGCGCAGGTGGCGGGCTTCGCGGGGGGCGGTCTGCTCGTCGCGACGCTGACCCCGCGCGGCGCCCTGCTGGTCGACGCCGCGACGTTCGTCGGCTCGGCGGTTCTCGTCGGCCTCGGTGTCCGGTCCCGGCACGCGGCGGTCGCGGCCGGACCGTCGGCGGCGACCGCGCCGGCCGCGGCCGCGTCGGAGCCCGGGTCGGCGACGCGGTGGGGGGCCCGGTCCGGCGCCTGGTGGCGGTCGGCGCTGGCCGGTCTGCCGGTCGTGTTCGGCCACCCCCGGCGGCGTTCGCTGGCCCTCATGGCCTGGATGCTCGGCATCTTCGTGCTGCCCGAGGCGCTGGCGGCGGCCTACGCCGTCGCGATCGGGGCGGGCCCGGCGGCGACCGGGCTGCTGATGGCGGCCGACCCGGCGGGCAGCGCGGTCGGGGCCCTGGTCGTCGCCTACGTGCTGCCGGCCCGGCTGCGTGAGCGCGGCCTGGTGCCGCTGGCCGTCGGGGCGGCGCTGCCGCTCGCACTGACGCCGCTGGCGGCCGGCCTGTGGCAGGCGGTCGCACTCTGGGCGGTGTCGGGAGCATGCGCCACGGCCTGCCTGATCGCGGCCCAGTCGGGCTTCGCGCGGGCGACGCCGAGCGCGGTCCGCGGGAGCGCCGTGGGCGTCGCCGCGTCGGGTCTCGTGGCGACCCAGGGGGTCGCGGTCTTCGCCGGCGGGATACTGGCCGAGTGGACCGCTCCCGCGACGGCGCTCGGTGTGTTCGGTGCGGTGGGGATCGTGCTCGCCCTCGGTGCGGTCCGGATGCTCCGGTCGGCCGGTCCGGGGGCGGTCGCATGACCCCGGCACGCGTGGTTCCCGGTGCTCACCAGCCTCGGTTGCGCACGACGTCACCTCCTGTCGTCCGGTATGGCGGCACCGCCGCCTCTTCTGTCACTCATCGTGACGAATCGACGACCATCATACCCGTTCGGGTGACATCGACGGTGTCGGACGAACGCGATGTGCCGATCGGTCCCGTCCGTTCGGGTAGGTACTCGTGACCGGGATCGGGAGTGGCGACCCCGAACGTCCCCGCTGGCCCTTCCGCGGCCTGCCGGCACGGGTGCTCGCCGTACTGGTGCTCGTCGAGCTCACCGCCGTGGTGCTCGTCGTGACCGACGTGGCCCGGCTGCCGTGGGACCGCGACACCGGCCTGCTGGCACTCGGCGCACTCGGCCTCACGGCGCTCGGCGCGGTGCACACCGAGATGGCGACCGGCATCGAGCGGGTGCGCCGTCGGGTCGCACACGTCTCCTACTTCGACCTGTCGACGGTCTGGACCTTCGCGGCCGCCCTGCTGCTGCCGCCGGGGGTGGCGGGCCTGGTGGTCGTCGCCGTCTACGGCCACCTGTGGTGGCGGGTCTGGCGCCCCGCCGGGGCGCAGCTGTACCGGCACGCCTACACGACCGCGACCGTCGTGCTCGCCGCGATGGCCGCCTCGGTCCTCGTCCCGTCCGAGTCGCTCACCGCGGCCGCGGGGGTCGGCGGCGGGAGCCGGGTGGTCGGCTACCTGTCGCTGCTGCTGGCCATGGCGGTCTACGGACTGGTCAACCAGCTGCTCGTCGCGACCGCGCTGGCGCTGTCCTCGCCGCACCGCCCGGAGTGGCGACGTCTGGTGGGGGACGGGGACGACCACGTGCTGGAGGCCGCGACGCTGTGCCTGGCGGTACTGGCCGCGCTCGCCGTGCAGCGCCAGGTGCTGCTCGTGCTGCTGGTCCTCCCGCCGCTGCTGGTGCTGCACCGGGCGGTGCTGATCCGGCAGCTGGAGGAGCGGGCGAACACCGACGCCAAGACCAACCTGCTGACCGCCGTCGCGTGGCGGGGCCGGGCGCACCGGGCGCTCGCCCGGGCCCGGCGCCAGCGCGGTGCCGTCGCGGTGCTGATCCTCGACCTGGACCACTTCAAGGCCGTCAACGACGGCTACGGCCACCTGGCCGGCGACGAGGTGCTCTCCGCCGTCGCCGGGACGCTGAAGGCCCAGGTCCGCGAGGTCGACCCGGTCGGGCGCTTCGGTGGGGAGGAGTTCGTCGTCCTCCTGGCCGGGCTGCCGGTGGGGCCGGAGGGGCGCGAGCTCGCCCACAACGCGGCCGAGCGCATCCGGCGGACCGTCCGGTCGCTGGCCGTGCACGTCGACGGCCCGGGCGGCGGCATCACCATCTGCGACCTGTCGGTGTCGGTCGGGGTCGCGGTGACCGGCGGCGACGGCGAGTCCCTCGACGAGCTGCTGCAGGTCGCCGACCACGCCCTCTACGCGGCCAAGCGGGCCGGACGCGACCAGGTCCGGACCGGGCGCGACGGGAGCGTCCCCGGCCGCTGACCTGCGGCGACCGGTTCCGCCACGGCCGGGCCGCGGCGGTCGGTCGGCGCCTGGCCGTGGCGGGTCGCGGCGGGAGCCGGGCCACGGCGGGTCGCGGCGGGTGCCGGGGCCGTGGCGGCCGACCGGCGCCGTCCCGGCGGCAGCGGGAGTCGGCCGGGGGCGTCAGGCGTGCTCGGACTCGGCGGGGAAGGTGTGGCGCCCGATCCGCACGGCGTCGCGCCCGGCCCGCTTGGCCGCGTAGAGGGCGGAGTCGGCGACCTCGAGCAGGCCGGTCAGGGCGTGGCCGTCGTCGGGGAACAGCGCCCCGCCGATCGAGACGGTGATCCCGGCGCCGGCCCGGGGCGACGGACGGCCGTCGGTCCCGGCGGCGCCCGGGGACGGTGCGGGCAGCCGCTGGGCCGGGACCCCGTCCGGCGGTGCCACCGGGCCGGAGTCGCCCGCGATCCGCCTGCGCAGGCGCTCGGCGATCTGGCGGACCTCCTCGCGCCCGTCGTTCCCGGAGAGCCGGGGGAGCAGCACGACGAACTCCTCCCCGCCGAACCGGCCGACGAGGTCGTGGTCGCGCAGCTCCTCGCGCAGCACCTGGGCGGTGGCGGCGAGGACCTGGTCGCCGTAGAGGTGGCCGTGGGTGTCGTTGATCTCCTTGAAGTGGTCCAGGTCGAGGATCAGCAGCGCCGCGGGCCGCCGTTCGCGTTCGGCGAGGGTCAGCTCGTGGGTCCCGCGCAGGTGCCAGGCCGCGTGGTTGAGCAGCCCGGTCTTGGCGTCGGTGTCGGCCCGTTCGCGCAGCTGGCGGACCAGGATCGTGCGGTGCAGGGCCAGGATGGGCGGCACCGCGAGCAGCGCGACGAACGGCCCGCTCGCGGCCAGCGCTCCCGCCGTCAGCGCCCCCAGGCAGAGGGTCGCCAGCTCCAGGGTGAGCTCGTCGCCGCCGAACAGGATGCGCACCACCCGGGTGTCCGGGCTGGCCACCGCGACCACGCCGAGCACCAGGCAGGTGTTGACGACGGTGTAGGTCAGCAGCGCGAGCAGCAGCGCGAGGGTGCCGGGCAGGCTGCCGTAGAGCTCACCGGGCCGGGTCGCGGCGAGCACCCCGGCCGCCGCGTGCACGGACAGGATGACCGTCGCGGTGCTGTAGACCTCGCGGTAGACCGGCCTGCGGTCCGGGGGCGGCACCGGCCGCAGCACCCGGACGTAGAGGTGGGTGTAGACGACCACCACCACGAACGCGCCCAGTACCGGTGGCAGCAGCAGGGCCGAGGCGAAGGTCCAGACCGAGGTCAGGTTCACGTGGTGGGTCTCGGCGGTGTAGCGCCGGATGCGTTCGACGCCGGCCACGACCTCGGTGTGCAGGATCCCGGCCACGGTCAGGGTGGCGAGCAGCACCAGCGTCGAGTGGTCGAGCCGGGGCGGGTTCAGCAGTCCGGCCAGGACCAGGCAGACCGCCAGCAGCTCCACGGCGAGGACCGGGCCGAGCAGCCGTCCCGGGATGGACCAGATCGGCCAGCGGGTGACCTGGTGCAGCCGGACCGGTTCCGGGGCCATACGTCCCTCCCTCGCCGGCGTCGTCCCACCCGATCCTGCCCGTCCGCAGCAGCGACCGGCGTGCCGCCCCTCCGTGATCCTAACCGCACTCGTCGCCGTCAGTGATCGATACGGCTTCGTGATCGAGTCGTAGCTGCTCGGACGAGTGGCGTGATCACGCTGAGTGTCGGCCGTACGGCCGCCCCGGTGACTGTTGATATCGCAATGGTGCTCCCTGGTTTGTTCGTCGGTCGACGGCGGGTCACCCTTTTCGGCGGCGGCACCGGTGAATACGTGAGAGACCATGTCGGTATGCCGGTAATTGCTGTCCCGTGATGTCACGGCGGCGCCACGACGTGCGGGATGTCGATCAGGAAAGGGGTGTCCGATGCGCAACTGGGGTTGGTGAACGCGTCCGCGGTAAGTGCCGCGGCCATTGTGTCGATCAACTGTGGGTCCGAGTGCGAAAGGAGATCAACAATGCGTAACTGGGGTTGGTGAGAACAGTGGACGTACCGCGTCGCAGCACGGGACGCGGCGGGCACCGTCCGGGTGACGGACGACGCCCGCCGCGCCCGGCAGCGCCATCGGGTCGCCTCGGCTACCGGTCCGTAGAGTGGGACCACGAGTCGATGCCGGTCCTCCGTGGTGGAGGACGCCCGAGCAGGGCCGGCGGCGAGGAGGCAGTACGTGACGACGAACCGGGGACTCTCGGCGATCCGGCGCCCGGCCGATCTGCGAGGGCTCGGGCCCGACGAGCTGACCTCGCTCGCGGCCGAGATCCGTGGGTTCCTGATCAAGGCGGTGTCCCGCACCGGTGGTCACCTGGGGCCCAACCTGGGTGTGGTGGAGCTGAGCATCGCCCTGCACCGGGTCTTCGAGTCCCCGCAGGACACCCTGATCTGGGACACCGGGCACCAGGCGTACGTGCACAAGCTGCTGACCGGCCGTCAGGAGGGCTGGGACCGGCTGAAGAAGACCGGCGGGCTGTCGGGCTACCCGAGCCGCGCCGAGTCCGAGCACGACCACGTGGAGTCCAGCCACGCGTCGTCGTCGCTGTCCTGGGCTGACGGGATCGCCCGCGCGCACGCCCTGACCGGGGTCGACCGGCACGTCGTCGCCGTGATCGGCGACGGGGCGCTGACCGGCGGCATGGCCTGGGAGGCGCTCAACAACATCGCGGCCGGCGAGGACCGCAACGTCGTGGTCGTCGTGAACGACAACGGCCGCTCCTACTCGCCGACCATCGGCGGGCTGGCCGACCGGCTCGCGTCGCTGCGGCTGCAGCCCGGCTACGAGCGGGTGCTCGAGGCCGGCAAGCGCACCGTCCGCGGCACCCCCGTCGTCGGGCCCGCGCTCTACGCCGGCCTGCACGCGTTCAAGGCCGGGGTGAAGGACGCGCTCTCCCCGCAGGAGCTGTTCTCCGACCTGGGGCTCAAGTACTTCGGCCCGGTCGACGGCCACGACATCGGCCAGCTCGAGTCCGCGCTGCGCCGGGCGAAGCGCTTCGGCGGGCCGGTCATCGTGCACACGGTCACCCGCAAGGGCAACGGCTACCCGCCCGCGGAGAACGACGAGGCCGAGCAGATGCACAGCCCGGCCGCGTTCGACCCGGAGACCGGTCTGCCCACCGGCACCCCGGTCACCGGCTGGACCGACGTGTTCGCCGAGGAGATGGTGGCGCTCGGGTCGCGGCGCACCGACGTCGTCGCGATCACCGCGGCGATGCTCGGCCCGACCGGCCTGGCGCCGTTCGCGGCCGCCCACCCGGACCGCATCGTCGACGTCGGGATCGCCGAGCAGCACGCGCTGACCACCGCCGCCGGGCTGGCCCGGGCCGGGCGGCACCCCGTCGTCGCGCTGTACTCGACGTTCCTCAACCGCGGCTTCGACCAGCTGCTGATGGACGTGGGCCTGCACCGCGAGCGCGTCACGCTGGTGCTGGACCGCTCCGGCGTCACCGGCAGCGACGGCCCGTCGCACAACGGGATGTGGGACCTGTCGCTGCTGGGCATCGTGCCCGGCATGCGGGTCGCCGCCCCGCGCGACGAGGAGACCCTGCGCGAGGAGTTCCGGGAGGCCACCGCGGTCACCGACGGCCCGACCGCGCTGCGCTACCCCAAGGGCTCGGTGATCGGCTCGGTGCCCGCGCTGCGCCGCCTCGACGGCCCGGCCGGGGTCGACGTGCTGCACGAGCCGTCCGACGGGCGCTCCCAGGTGCTGCTCGTCTGCGTCGGGGCGTTCGCGAAGTCCGGTGTCGCCGTCGCCCGGCGGCTCGCCGACCAGGGCGTCGACGTGACCGTCGTCGACCCGCGGTGGCTGCTGC
This sequence comes from Pseudonocardia sp. ICBG162, assembly GCF_020496225.1. Taxonomy (NCBI): domain Bacteria; kingdom Bacillati; phylum Actinomycetota; class Actinomycetes; order Pseudonocardiales; family Pseudonocardiaceae; genus Pseudonocardia; species Pseudonocardia sp. ICBG162. The sequence goes on along the minus strand of NZ_JAHLJD010000013.1, from coordinate 1,444,742 downwards.
CGGTCCCGCGGGAGCTGCTCACGCTGGCCGCCGACCACCAGCTCGTGGTCACCGTCTCCGACTGCGGCACGCACGGCGGGTTCGGCTCCGCGCTGTCCGACGCGCTGCGCGCCGCCGAGCTCGACGTGCGCCAGCGCGACCTCGCGCTGCCCCAGGAGTACCTGGAGCACGGCAGCCGCGACGACGTCCTCGCCACCTGGGGGCTGACCGAGCAGGACATGGCCCGCCGGATCACCGAGTGGGCGGCCGCGGCGGTCCCCTCGACCCCCGAGGGCGCCGTTCCCGGGCGGGAGCGCACCCGCTGATGCGCGTCATCGTCGTCGAGGACGAGCCGGCGATGGCCGACGCCGTCGTGCGCGGCCTGCGCCGGGACGGGATGGCCGTCGACGTGGCCTACGACGGCGACGAGGGCTCGGAGAAGCTGTCGGTGACCCGCTACGACGTCGCCGTCCTCGACCGGGACCTGCCCGGCCGCAGCGGCGACGACCTGTGCGACGAGCTCGTCGCCGCGGGCGGCCTGACCCGGGTGCTGATGCTCACCGCGTCGGGCACCCCGGCCGACAAGGTCGAGGGCCTGTCCCGCGGCGCCGACGACTACCTGGCCAAGCCGTTCGACTTCCCCGAGCTGGTCGCCCGGGTCCGGGCGCTCGGTCGTCGGGCGACCCCGGCGGTGCCGCCCACGCTGCGGGCCGGCGACGTCGTGCTGGACCCGGCCCGGCGCACCGTGCTGCGCTCCGGGCGGCCGGTCGAGCTGACCCGCAAGGAGTTCGGCGTGCTGGAGGTCCTGCTCGCCGCGGGCGGGGCCGTGGTGTCGTCGGAGGAGCTGCTCGAACGCGTCTGGGACGAGAACGCCGACCCGTTCACCACCACGGTGCGGGTCACCGTCATGACCCTGCGCAAGAAGCTCGGCGCGCCCGGGCCGATCGACACCGTCGTCGGTGCCGGGTACCGGGTGCCCGCCGACGGGACCCCCACGGCGTGACGGCGTGGGCGCCCTCCGGCCGCGGCTGACGCTGCTCGCGACGGCGCTCGTCGCCGCGGTCGCCGCGCTGCTGCTCTGGCTCGGCTGGATGCTGGTCGGCGCGGTGGTCGCGGGCACCCCGGCGCTGCCCGGGACGGTGTTCGTCGGCGGGGTCGCCGTGCCCGCCGAGACCGCCCGCGACGCGGTCGCCGCCGCGGCCCGCGCCGAGGTGCTGCGGGCCGGGCTGATCGCGTTCCCGCTGGTCGTCGCGGCCGGGGCGGTCACGTCCTGGGTGCTGGTCGGGCGGGTGCTGTACCCGCTGCGCCGGGTCGTCGAGACCACCTCGCGGCTCTCGGCGAGCTCGCTCGACGAGCGGGTCGCGCTCGCCGGTGCCCGTGGCGAGGTCGCCGAGCTGGCCGCGGCCGTCGACGCGATGCTCGACCGGCTGCAGGCCGCGTTCGACGCGCAGTCCCGGTTCGTCGCCAACGCCGGGCACGAGCTGCGCACCCCGCTCGCGGTGCTGCGCACCGAGATCGACGTGACGCTCCAGGACCCCGACGCCGACGCCGAGGAGCTGCGCCGGATGGCCGGGGTCGTCCGGGAGGCGGGCCGCCGCTGCGACGAGCTGGTCAGCGGGCTGCTGCTGCTCGCCCGCACCGAGGCCGGGGGAGCGATGCCGGGCTCCGACCGGGTGCCGGTGGACCTGGCTGCGCTCGTCGCCGCGGAGCTCGCGGCCGTGACCGGGGACGTCGCCGCCCGCGGCCTGGTCGTGCGCACCGACCCGCGGCCCGCGACGACCCGGGGCAACGAGCCGCTGCTGCGCCGGATGGTGGCGAACCTGCTGGAGAACGCGGTGCGGCACAACCGCGACGGCGGCTGGATCGAGGTCGGCTGCGGGACCGGCACGCCCGAGCCGGGAGTCGTGCTGCGGGTCGCGTCGTCCGGGCCGGAGCTGGCCCCGGACAGGGTGGCCGAGCTGTTCGAGCCGTTCCGGCGGGGCCCGGTGGCCCGCACCGCCCACACCCGCGGCTCCGGGCTGGGGCTGTCGATCGTGCGGTCGGTGGCCACCGCGCACGGCGGGTCCGTGCACGCCGAGGCGGTGCCCGGTGGGGGACTGGCGGTGCACGTCGCGCTGCCCGACGACAGCACGGCCCCGGCGCCCTCGGGTGGGGCGCCGGTCCTCGCGCGCTGACACTCCACAGGGGACGCGGGCCGAGCAGGCCCGGCCGGCTCAGCGGATGCGGGCGGCGCGGCGTGCGTGGCTCGGCGTGGGAGGGTGGCTCAGCGGGCGCGGGCGGCCAGGGCCGGTTCGAGCAGCGGGGCGAGCAGCTCGACCTGCCACGGGCGGGCGCCGCCGGCGACCAGGGCGGCCGGGAGGTCGCCGTCGGTGGGCGGGGTCCAGCAGACCCGGCGCAGCAGGTCGGGCTGCAGCAGGTTCTCCACCGGCACGTCGTGCTGCTCGGAGACCGTGGTCAGTGCCGCGCGGGCGGCGGCGAGCCGGGCCGCGGCATCGGGGTCCCGGTCGGCCCAGCGCGACACCGGCGGCGGGCCGTCGGTGGTGGCGGCGCCGCGTGGCAGCTCGGCCTCGGGGAGGTCGGCGGCCCGGCGCAGCGCGTCGAACCAGTAGCGGGCCAGCCTGCGCTGGGAGCGTCCGCGGAACACCGGCAGCTCGGCCAGTGCCTGCGGGGAGTCGGGGTTGCGCACCGCGGCGTCGACGATCGCGGCGTCGGGCAGGACCCGGCCGGGGGCGATGTCGCGCTCGGCGGCGAGGGAGTCGCGGGCCTGCCACAGCTCCCGGACCGCGGCGAGCGGGCGGGGGCGGCGGACCTTGTGGATGCCGGAGGTGCGCCGCCAGGGCTCCGCGCGCGGCGGGGACGGCGGGGCGGTGCGGACCGCCTCGAACTCCTGGCGGGCCCACTCGAGCTTGCCCTGCTCGTCGAGCATCTCGGTCAGGACCGAACGCAGGTCGACGAGCACCTCGACATCGAGCGCGGCGTAGACCAGCCAGTCCTCGGGGAGCGGGCGGCGCGACCAGTCGGCGGCGCCGTGCCCCTTCTCCAGGCCGAGGCCGAGCAGGTTCTCCACCATCGGGCCGAGCCCGACCCGGGGCAGCCCGGCCAGCCGGCCGGCGAGCTCGGTGTCGAACAACGACGCCGGGCGCAGGTCCAGCTCGGCCAGGCACGGGAGGTCCTGCGAGGCCGCGTGGAGCACCCACTCCGGCCCGTCGAGGGCCTCGGCGAGCGGGCCCAGCTCGCCGCGCAGCGGGATCGGGTCCACCAGCGCGGACCCGGCCCCGGTACGCCGCAGCTGCACCAGATAGGCGCGCTGAGAGTACCGGAAGCCGGAGGCACGCTCCGCGTCGACGGCGACCGGGCCGCTGCCCCCGGCGATCGCCGCCGCCACGCGGGCGAGGTCGTCGGGGGTCGCGGTGACCGGGGGGAGGCCGTCGGCGGGACGGAGCAGCGGTACCGGATCGGGTGAACCGTCCGGAGTCGCCGAGACCGGCGGCCGGGTCGTGTCCGTACCGCCGGCGGCGCCGGTCCCGGGAGTCAGCGAATGACCCCCGCGCGCATGGCGAGCGCGACCATCTGGGCGCGGTCGCCGGTGCCGAGCTTGCGGCCGATCCGGGAGAGGTGGCTCTTCACCGTGAGTGCGGAGAGGTTCAGGGCCTCACCGATCTCCTTGTTGGACTGGCCGTCCGCGACGAGCTGCAGCACCTCGACCTCGCGGGCCGAGAGCTCCCGCGGGGTGTTGTCGGTGCCCGGCACGCGGGACCCGGTGGCGAGCAGGGGGGCGACCGTCGGGTCGGCGTAGACGCCGCCGTCGAGCACCCGCTTGACGCCGTCGGTCACGACCGAGGGCGACGCCGACTTGAGCAGGTACGCCTGCGCGCCGGCCTGGAACGCCGAGCGGACCGCGTACGGGTCGTCGGAGGAGGCGAGCACGACCAGCCGGTTCCAGCCGAGCGAGCGGAGCTCGCTGACCAGGTCCAGCCCGCTGCCGTCCGGCAGGGTCAGGTCGAGGATCGCGAGGTCGCAGGGACCCGCGGCGTGGGCGCGGGCCCGCGCCTCGGTGACCGAGGCGGCCTCGTGCACGGTGCCCGCTCCCATGGAGCGCAGCCGTCCGGCGATCGCCTCCCGGAGCAGCGGGTGGTCGTCCACGACGAGAACCGTGAACAGCTCCTCCCGCGGCTGCGGGACGATCCCCGGCGAGAGCACTGCTCCACCGATCGGAGCGCCACCTGCGGTGGTGCTGCCGGAGCTCTGCGCCGGCACTTGCTGGCCAAGTACAGCCACGTCGTCAACCTTCCTGGAGTCGGTCGTACGCCCCCGACCAACACCGGAACCCGAGGGACGGAGAGTGGCGCTCGGCCGCCCGGGCGGGTGCCATGGAAGAGATGGTATCCCTCCATGCGGCCTAACGTCTGGTGTGCATTCGTCTTTCCGGCCTGGAAAGTTACATGCATGTGGGCGCGGTCCCACCCCTCCGGGTGAAAGATTTCCGACGCATGCCGTTGACCTGCGACGTTCAGCCGGGTGATCGGCTCAACGGCACTGCGCCGACCGGCGGCAGACCCGCTGCGGTCGACACCAGGGACGCGAACGCGACGGCGTGTCGGGACAGATCACCGTCGCTCTCCGTGGGCGACCAGGAGGCGCGCAGCTCGACGTCGTCCTCCCGCGGCGGCTCCTCCCCGGGGCCGCCACCACCGCCGCTGAGCCCGCCGAAGCGGACCGACGAGGTCTGGGTGACGGTCCCGCCGAGCGCGGTGAAACCGGCGCCGGCGTGCTCGAGCGCGTCGGTCAGCCAGGACCAGCCGATCCGCGGCAGCATGTCGTCGCCGAGCTGGCCGGGCTCCAGCCGGGCCTGCACGAAGCAGACCAGCCGGAAGGTGCCCTCCCAGCGTTCCTGGCCGTCGGGGTCGTGGAGCAGGATCAACCGGCCGGAGGTGTCCGGCTCGTCGAGGTCGTCGGTCCCGTCGCCGCGGTGCCCGATGTCGGCCTCGACGCTGGTCGCCCAGCTGTACGGCGCGAGCCGGGGCGGGGCCTCGAGCGGCCGCACCACGAGCTCGGGGCGCGGTCGGACCGACGCGAGCGAGCGGACCGCGCTGCGGAACGCTGCTGGTGGTGGTGAGTTCGGGTCCGGCACGGCGTCGGACTCTAAGGTGCGATACCCGTCGTACCTGGCAGGCGCGCCGGGGCGCCCGAGCACCGGCCCGGTCCGCGTGGGATCATCCGTAGGTCATGACTGCAGGCATCGTCTCCGCGCCCCCCGCCCGCCGCGACCTCGCGGGAGCACCGTTCCTCGACGCAGCGCGCGGTGGGACGCCGTCGCGGCTACCGGTCTGGTTCATGCGCCAGGCGGGCCGCTCGCTGCCGGAGTACCGGGCCCTGCGCCAGGACAACGCGATGCTCGAGGCGTGTCTCACCCCGGACCTGACCTGCGAGATCACCCTGCAGCCGGTCCGCCGCCACGACATGGACGCGGCCATCCTGTTCTCCGACATCGTGGTGCCGCTGTACCTGGCGGGCATCGGGGTGGACATCGTGCCGGGCACCGGCCCCGTCGTGGACTCGCCGGTCCGCACCGCCGCCGACGTCGCGGCGCTGCCCGAGCTCGCGCCGGAGCAGGCGGCGCGCGTCACCGAGGCGATCGGCCTGCTGCTGCCCGAGCTGGGCCGGGTCCCGCTGATCGGGTTCGCGGGCGCCCCGTTCACCCTCGCCTCCTACCTCATCGAAGGCGGCCCGAGCCGCAACCACGAGCGGACCAAGTCCCTCATGCGCTCCGCCCCCGACGTGTGGCACGCCCTGCTCGGCAAGCTCGCCGTGCTCACCGGCACGTTCCTGCAGCAGCAGGTCGCCGCCGGGGTGGACGCGGTCCAGCTGTTCGACTCCTGGGCGGGCGCGCTGTCCGAGCGCGACTACCGCGAGTTCGTGCTGCCGCACTCCGCCACGGTGCTCGGCGCGCTCGCCGGGGCCGGCGTGCCGCGGATCCACTTCGGGGTAGGCACGGCCGAGCTCCTGGGCGCGATGACCGACGCCGGCGCCGACGTGATCGGCGTGGACTGGCGGACCCCGCTCGACGTCGCGGCCCGCCGGGCCGGTGGCGCGGTGCCCGTGCAGGGCAACCTGGACCCGGCGGTGCTGTTCGCCGGTCAGGACGCCGTCGACGCCGAGGTCGTGCGGATCGCCGCCGAGGGGGCCCGCACCCGCGGGCACGTGTTCAACCTCGGCCACGGCGTCCTGCCGCCCACCGACCCGGACGTGATCACCCGGACCGTCGAGACGGTGCACGCCCAGCCCGTGGCCGGGCCGACGGGCGACCGTCCGTCGCGATGACCCGCGTCGCCGTCGTCGGCGGCGGTGTCTCCGGTCTGGCCTGCGCGCACCGGCTGCGCACGCTGCTCGGCCCGGCCGCCGAGATCGTCGTGCTCGAGCAGCGTGACCGGCTCGGCGGCGTGCTGCGCACCGTCGACCTCGCGGGGGCGCCCTTCGACGTCGGCGCCGAGGCCTTCCTCGTCCGCCGCCCCGAGGTCCCCGCGCTGCTCGCCGAGATCGGGCTGGCCGACGCGCTCACCCACCCCACCGCGGCGACGGCGACGATCCGCGCCGGCGGGCGGACCGTGGGCCTGCCCCGCGGCACCCTGATGGGCGTGCCCGGCCGTGACGCCGACCTCGGGGGAGTGCTGTCCGACGCCGGACGGGCCGCGGTCGCCGCCGAGCCGTCCACGCCGCTGGACTGGGACCCCGGCACCGACGTCGCGCTCGGGGAGCTGCTGCGCCGCCGGTTCGGCCCCGAGGTCGTCGACCGGATCGCCGACCCGCTCCTGGGCGGTGTCTACGCCGGGCGGGTCGACCGGCTCGGCCTGCGCGCCACCGTCCCGGCGCTCGCCGCCGCGCTCGACGCCGGGGCCGGATCGCTGACCGAGGCCGCCAGCACGGGGATGGCCGGGTCCGGCCAGCGCGGCGGGACCCTCGCCGCCGGGACGCCCGCCGCGGGGACCGGCCGCACCGCGCCGCCGCCCGCCGGGAACGGGGCCGTCGGCGGCACCGGGGCCGAACCGTCCGCGGTGCCGCAGCCGGTGGCCGTCGGACCGGTCTTCGGAGCCGTGCGCGGCGGCTACCGCGAGGTGATCGCCGCACTCGTCGCCGCGTCCGGGGCCCGGGTGCGCACCGGCGTCACCGTGCGGGAGCTGCACCGCCGCCCCGACGGCTGGCGGCTCGTCCTCGGACCGGTCCCGCAGCCGGAGGCGCTCGACGTCGACGCCGTCGTCCTCGCCGTCCCCGCACCCGCCGCCCGCCGGCTGCTGGAGCCGGTCGCCCCGGCCGCGGCCGCCGCGGCCGGGCGGATCGAGCTCGCCTCCTCCGCGGTCGTCGCGCTCGCCTTCCGGGCCGCCGACGTCGCCGGCATGCCCGGCACCTCCGGCTGTCTGGTCGCCGCGGACGAGCCGCTGTCGGTCAAGGGCGTCACCCACGCGTCGACGAAGTGGGCCCACCTCGGTGAGGACGGCCTGGTCCGGCTCCGCGCCTCGATCGGCCGGTTCGGCGAGGAGGCGAGCCTGCAGGTCGACGACGCCGAGCTCGTCGCCCGTGTCCGTGCCGACCTGGCCGTGCTCGACGGCGTCGACGCCGTCCCGGTCGCGTCGTTCGTGCAGCGCTGGGGCGGCGGTCTGCCGCAGTACGGCGTGGGGCACGGCGCGGTCGTCGACACGCTGGAGTCCGCCGTCGCCGCCGTCGGGGGCCTGGAGGTCGCCGGGTCGATGCTGCACGGGGTCGGCGTCCCCGCCTGTGTCGCGACCGCCCGGGCCGCCGCCGAGCGGCTCGCCCCGGCCCTGCTCGCCGCACCGACCGGTCGCTGAGGGCACCCTCACCGGCCGCGTACCATGCCGGACATGGCCCGCGTGGACGTCAAAGCGATCAACGACACCATCCGCTACACCATGTGGTCGGTCTTCCGGGTCGAGCCCGGCCGCCTCGGCGACGACCGCTCGGCCGCCGCCCGCGAGGCGACCGAGTACCTCGACTCGCTCGCCAACAAGGACGTCACCGTCCGCGGCGTCTACGACCTCGCCGGTGTGCGGCACGACGCCGACTACATGATCTGGTGGCACGCCTCGGAGATCGAGTCGCTGCAGGCCGCCTACTCCGACCTGCGCCGCACCACCGCGCTCGGCCGGGCGAGCGTGCCGGTCTGGAGCCAGACCGCGCTGCACCGCCCGGCGGAGTTCAACAAGAGCCACGTCCCGGCGTTCATGGCCGGTGAGGACCCGAAGCGCTACGTCTGCGTCTACCCGTTCGTCCGGTCCTACGAGTGGTACCTGCTGCCCGACGCGGACCGGCGCACGATGCTCGCCGACCACGGCAAGGAGGCCCGGGACTACGCCGACGTGCGCGCCAACACCGTCCCGGCGTTCGCCCTCGGCGACTACGAGTGGATCCTCGCCTTCGAGGCCGACGAGCTGTACCGCATCGTCGACCTCATGCGGCACCTGCGCGGCACCGAGGCCCGCCGCCACGTCCGCGAGGAGATCCCGTTCTACACCGGCCCGCGGGTCGAGGTCGGCGACCTCGTCGCGTCCCTGCCCTGAGCGGCGGTGGGGGCCGCCGCCCGGCGGCCCCTACTCCGCGGCGGGCTCGAGGGTCAGCGACACCGAGTTGATGCAGTAGCGCAGGTCGGTGGGGGTGCCGTAGCCCTCCCCGGCGAACACGTGGCCCAGGTGGCCGTGGCAGGTCGCGCACAGCACCTCGGTGCGCGTCATGCCGAGGCTGGAGTCGGTGCGCTCGATGACGGCCTCACCCGCGAGCGGGGTGAAGAACGACGGCCACCCGCAGTGCGACTCGAACTTGGAGTCGCTGCGGAACAGCTCCGCCCCGCAGGCCCGGCAGCGGTAGACGCCGGTGGTGGTCGTGTCGGTGTACTCACCGGTGAACGGGCGCTCGGTCCCGGCCTTGCGGAGCACCTGGTACTCGTCGGGGCTGAGCTGGGCCCGCCACTCGTCGTCGGTCTTCTGCACCGGCGCGGCCGGGAGCTCGGCGTCGGAGGTGGTGGTGTTGCGGCTGAACAGACCCATGCATCCACGGTAACCCGTTGATCGGTCGTGTGCCGCCGGTCGTCAGACCCAGGTGGCGACGACGAACCCGGCCGCGTTCGCGATGACCCAGGCCGCGACGAGCAGCAGCAGCACCGTCACCCCGACGGCGGCGGCGCGCTGCGGGCCCCGGAGCCGGTTCGCCGACTCCGCGAAGTCCCCGACGCCGCGGATGTAGCCCTCCACCGAGCACGACGGCACCCGCTGCATGCGGTCCAGGTGCGCGGCGAACGCCCGCGCCTCCGGGTCCTCCGGGTCGAGACCCAGCAGGTCGTCGTCGAACCGGGGGGACCGGTCGGAACTCATGGGCACACGATAGTCGCCGGGGGTAGGTTCGCCGGGTGGCGAGCCGTGAGGTCGTGATGCTGCAGGTGGACGGGCCCGACGGGCCGCGCGACGTCCGCCTGACCAGCCCGGACAAGGTCGTGTTCGGCGAGCTCGGCATCACCAAGCGGGAGGTCGTCGAGTACTACGTCGCGGTGGGGGAGCCCATGGCCGCCGCGCTGCGCGACCGCCCCACCAACCTGAAGCGGTTCAACTCCGGGGTGGACGGCGAGCCGTTCTTCGTCAAACGCGTCCCGAAGGGCGCGCCGGACTGGGTGCGGACCTGCACGGTGACCTTCCCCAGCGGCCGTACCGCCGAGTCGGTGTCGGTCACCGAGCCCGCGACGATCGCCTGGGCGGCCAACCTCAACACCCTCGACTTCCACCCGTGGCCGGTCCGCTGCGCCGACACCGACCACCCCGACGAGCTGCGCATCGACCTCGACCCGCAGCCGGGCACCGACTTCGGCGACGCCGTCGTCGTCGCGCAGACCCTGCGCGAGGTCCTCACCGAGGCCGGGCTGACCGGGTGGGCCAAGACCTCCGGCGGGCGGGGCGTGCACGTCGCCTGCCCGATCCGGCCCGAGTGGGACTTCGTCGAGGTCCGGCACGCCGTGATCGCGCTCGCCCGCCGCGTCTGCCGGCGCATCCCGGAGCTGGCCACCGTGGACTGGTGGAAGGAGGAGCGCGGCGAGCGGGTCTTCCTCGACTACAACCAGGCCGCCCGCGACCGCACCATCGCCTCGGCCTGGTCGGTGCGCGGACTGCCCGCCGCGACCGTCTCCATGCCGGTCACCTGGGACGACCTCGGCGAGGTCGACCCCGCCGGGTTCACCCTGCGCACCGTGCCCGGGCTGCTGGAGCGCCACGGCGACCCGCACGCCGGCGCGGGCGAGGAGCGGGGGAGCTGCGCGACCGCGCTGGAGTGGTACGCCGAGGACGAGGCCGAACGGGGGCTGGGGGACCTGCCGTACCCGCCGGAGTACCCGAAGATGCCGGGGGAGCCGCTGCGGGTGCAGCCGAGCCGGGCGCGCAGGCAGGACTGAGCGCCCTCACCGCCGCGGGTCCACCAGCCCGCTGCGGAAGGCGAGGATCACCGCGTTCGTCCGGTTCCCCGACCCGGTCTTCATCAGGATCCGGTTGACGTGGGTGCGGACGGTCGCACCGGACAGCACGAGCCCGGCGGCGATCTCGTCGTTGGACCGTCCGTGCGCCATGAGGGTCAGCACCTCGCGCTCCCGCGCGGTGAGCCGGGCCAGGAGCTGGGGCGGGTCGTCGCGGTCGGGGTCGGTGTCCACCAGCGCGGCGATCACGCGGCTCGCGACCGCCGGGTCCAGCCAGGCGTCGCCCGCCGCGACCCGGCGCACCGCCGGGACCAGGTCGGCCGGGGCCGCGTGCTTGAGCAGGTAGCCGCTGGCACCCGCGCGCAGGGCGCCGTACACGGCGTCGTCGTCGTGGAAGGTGGTCAGCACCAGCACGCGGGTCAGCAGGTCCGGGTCGTCGGCCCGGTCCGCGGTGATCGCCCGCGTCGCGGCGGTCCCGTCGGTGCCCGGCATCCGCAGGTCCATCACGACGACGTCCGGGCGGTCGCGCCGCACCAGCCCGACCGCGGCGGCGCCGTCGGCGGCCTCACCGACCACGGCCAGGTCCGGGGCGCTGCGCAGGAGCATGCCGACGCCGGTGCGCACGAGCGGGTCGTCGTCGGCGACGACCACGGTGACGGTCACCGTGCCCCCGCCCCGGAGCCGTCGAGCGGGAGCTCGGCACGCAGCACGAACCCGTCGCCGCCCGGGCCGGACTCGATGTGCCCGCCGACCAGCGCGGCCCGTTCGGCGAGCCCGCGCAGCCCGTGTCCGCCGACCGGCAGCCCGTGGTCCGGGCCGGCGATCCCCGGCGTGCTGCGCACGGTGATCCGCAGCCGTCCGGGCTCCCATAGCTCGTGCACCCGGACCAGCGCCCCGGCCCCGCCGTGCTTGATCGCGTTGGCGAGCCCTTCCTGCACGACCCGGAAGGCGGTGAGCTCGGCGCTCGGGTCGGCCCGGCCCGGCGTGCCGTCGACGACGTGCTCGACGTCGAGCCCGGACGCCCGGGAGGTCTCCAGCAGGTGCGGCACGTCGGCCAGCCGCGGTGCGACGACGCCGTCCCCGGCCGGGTCCGGGTCGGGGGCGTGCGCACGCAGCAGCCCCAGCATCCGGTGCATCTCGGTCATCGCCGTCACCCCGCTCGCCTCCACCGCCGCCAGCGCCGCGACCACCTCGGCGCGGGTCGGGTCGTCGTCGGGGCCCGCGGTCAGCCGGGCCCTGGCCCCCGCGGTCTGCAGGACCATCGCGCTGACCGTGTGCGCCACGATGTCGTGCAGCTCCCGGGCCAGGCGCAGCCGCTCGGCCCGGACGGCGTCGGCGGCGTCGCGCTCGCGCAGCTCCTCCACCAGCCGTGTCCGCCGCTCGGCGAGATGGGTGCGCTGGCCGACCGCCCAGACCGCCGCGAGGACGACGGCCCAGGCCAGGCAGAGCGCGGCGAAGAAGCGCGTCCCCACCCCGCCGGCGGCGTTGGCGTTGCTCACCGCGAGCGGGACCAGGCCCGCCGCGAGCACCGCGAGCGAGTACCGGGCCGAGGCCCGGCAGGCGACGGCGTGCAGCGCCACGAGCAGCCCCGCGAACGGCGCGAACCCGGGCAGCACCAGCCCGGCCAGCGCCCAGCACCACTGGAGGGCGAACACCCGGTACGGGTACCGCCACCGGAGCAGGAGGGTCGCCAGCACGACCACCTCGACGACCGGCACCACCCACGCCGGGAGCTCCCCGCCGCCGCGCAGCCTGCCGTCGCCGCCGTACACGTAGAGGTCGGCCCCGATCGCCAGCCCGACGACGACGATCTCGCCGACCGAGCGGCGCCGGGTGGCCATCACGTCCCTACCGGCAGAAGATCCCGAGAAAGGTGCACAGGATCGACGGGGACTCCGGCGGTGGCCGCCGCCCGCCCTCGCCGTCACCCGGGCCGGTCGGCGGCTCGGTGCCGACGCCCGTGCCGTCCTCCTCCGCGTCGCCGGCCTCGGCGGGCCGCCCGCCCGGGGCATCGCGACCGGCGGACGGGTCGCCGGGGCCCGGGTCGACGGCGGCCGGGCGGGACACGGCGTCGTACGGGTCGAGCAGGTGGGCCGCGACCGCCGCCTCGCTCCCGAAGCCGTCCGTCCCGGCCCGCGACGACGGCGTCGCCAGCACCAGCCCGACGACCGGCTCGTCCGCCCCGGCCGGGGACCGCCCGCTGACCTGCACCCCGGCGACGTCGAGCACCTCGGTCCCGGCCGGGTCCCAGCCGCACACCGCGACCCGGACGGGCGCGGGGCCCCCGCCCGCCCGCAGCCGTCGGGACAGCGGTGGGTGGACGAGGACGGCGGTCGGGGTCACCAGCGTCCCGGTCCCGCCGAGCTCCGGGCGGCCGTCGGCGCCCGGCAGGAGGATCGCCACGAGTGAGTCGGTCATGTCGATCAGCCTCGCGGGCCCACCGACCGGTGTCATCAACTCTCTGCGGTACGTGCGGTCGAACCGCTGCGGCAGCGACGGGATACGGCGCCGCACCGATTCCGCGGGCGCCGCCGGTGCCCAGGATCGGACGGCACCGGGACACGGCGACACCGCCGGCGGAGCGCCCGGGGTGAGGGGACACCCACGATGACGACACCGACGACGACACCCACGACGACCACCGGCCGGCCGGCCGGAACCCGACGGCCCCGGGCGGCACTCGGTGCCGTCCGTCGCCTCGGCGTGGCCGCGGCGCTCGGTGCCGCGCTGCTCGCCGGCGGTGCCGGTACCGCGCTCGCCGCCCCGCCGACGGCGCCCGCCCCGGCCGGTCCGGTTCCCGCCGCGCTGCCCTACGGCCCGTACACCTGCAAGAGCGGCTTCGTGTGGCGGGAGATCGGGCCGAGCGACCCGGTCTGCGTGAGCGTCGCCTCGCGCACCACCGCCCGCGCCGAGACGGCGGCGGGCCCCGCGAACCGCGCCGGGTCCGGACCGTACGGCCCGGACACCTGCAAGCCGGGCTTCGTGTGGCGGGAGGCCCAGCCGTCCGACCACGTCTGCGTGTCGTTCTCCGGCGCGGCCCGGGACCGGGTGCGGAGCGAGAACGGCAACGGCGTGCTCAACCTCGCCGACCCGGCCGGCGTCCCCTACGGGCGGGTGTCGATCACCAACAGCCGTGACCAGCTGTCCTGCTACATGTACGGCAGCGGGCGGGCCACCCCCCGCGCCGAGCAGTGGTTCTGGAGCGTCGGGGTCCCCGGGTACGGCACGATCCGGGCGGGCGTCGCGCGGGCCGACGGCGCCGGGGTCGTCCCGTCGACCAAGCTGCGCGACGTCTACCGCAACGGCAACGGTCCACTGGGGATCCCGGTCGTCGTCGCCGACACCGCCACCGGGGTGGTGACCCGCGCGGGCACCACCAACTCCTACGGCAACTGCTGAACCCACGCCCCACCCGGCCCCCTCGTCCGACGGGGCCGGGCGAGGCGCCCGGGGTGGCACAATCGTCTGCCATGTACGCGGTCCTCGACGACGGCCCCTACGCAGGCGAGCAGGTGCGCATCGACCCCGACGCCACCGGCCGTCCGCCGCGGACGATCGAGCTGTCCGACCCCGGCGGGGACCCGAGGGGCTACGTCCTGATCGGCCCGCACGCCGACGCCGACCGCTGGATCTACCGGCGCGCCCGCGGCGACGTCGACGAGTGATCACCGGTTGTGGAGCGCAGCGTCCGCGAGGCGGGCCGGATCCTCCACAACGGGTGATCACTCACCGCGTTCGCGGGCGCGCTTGCGGCGCTTTCCCTCGTGCATGGCCGCGACCCGCGGCACCGGGATCGCCCGGCCCTCGGTGAGCAGGACCTCCGGCAGCGGGGCCGGCCCGGGCCGCAGCTCCGCCCACGTCGGACGGCCCGTGACCAGCCCGGACACCGTGCCCACCGTGAAGTCGGCGGGCGTGACCCGGTCCAGCTCGTCCCAGGTGAGGGGGAACGACACCGGGAGGCCGGGGCGGGCCCGCGGGCTGTAGGGCGCGGCGAGGGTGGCCCCGCCCACGCGCGTCGGGTCGAGGAAGACCCGGCCGCCGCGGTCGTCCCGGATGAACGCGGTCGTCGCCACGTCGGGGGCCAGCGCCGCGGCGCGGGCGCACACCGCGCGGGTCGCGGCGAACGCGTCGTCGATCGGGAGCGGGTCCGACAGCGGGACCACCAGGTGCAGGCCGGTCGCGCCGCTGGTCTTCACCGCGGCGGCGAGGCCCAGCTCGGCCAGCGCCGCCCGGACCGGGTGCGCGGCGGCGACGACCCGGTCGAAGCCGGCGCCGTCGGGCGGGTCGAGGTCGACGACGAGCTCGCCGGTGGTCGTCGCGCCGTGCGGCACCAGCGTCGGGTGGAACTCCACGGCGCGCTGGTTGCCGAACCACAGCAGCGTGCGGCGGTCGTGGCAGAGCGGGTAGTGCACGGTGCGCTGCGACGAGTCCGCCCACACGTCCACGGTGGGGATCCAGTCGGGCGCCCCGCGCGGGAGGTTCTTCTGCATGAACGGCGCCTGGCCGGGGCGGGCCCGCACCACCGACAGGGGCCGGTCGGCCAGCGCGGGCAGCAGCAGCGCGGCGACGGCGTCGAGGTGGTCGAGCAGGGCCCGCTTGGTGACGCCGGCGCCGTCGAAGGCCTCGGCGTCGAGGCTGGTGAGCTCCACGCCGTCGCGGACCTCGTCGACCTGCCGGCGCGCCACGGCTCAGCTCCCGATGAACCCGCGCTCGGCCAGCCAGGCCCGCGCGACGTCACGGGGGCTCTGCCCGCCCGCGGAGACCCGGCCGTTGAGCTGCTGCATGGTCTGCTGGTCCAGGGCCGCGGTGATCGGGGCGAACAGGTCGGCGACCTGCGGGGCGCGGTCGAACACGTCGGCCCGGAAGACCGGGACCGCGCTGTAGGTGATGTGGTAGCCGCGGTCGTCGGTGAGGACCTTCAGGCCCAGTGCCGGGATGCGGCCGTCGGTGGCGGCGACCTCGCCGAACAGGCAGACGCCGTCGGCGGTGGACTGGAAGATCAGACCCTGTTCGAGGGTCTCACGGCGGTCGCGGGGGAGCTCGAAGCCGTAGGCGCGCTGGAGCCCGGCGAGGCCGTCGGCGCGGGAGGCGTACTCGGTCTCGACGCAGACGTCGCCGGGCTGTCCGGAGCGGACGTAGGCGGCCATGTCGCTGAGCGTGTTCAGGTTCAGCCGCGCCGCCGTCGCCCCGTCGACGACGAAGGAGTACGTGTTGTCGAACCCGGCGCGGTCCAGCCACACCACGCCGTTCTGCGCGCGGTCGCGGGTGCGCAGCTCGGCGAGGACCTGGTCGTCGGGGAGGGTGCGGGTCTCGCGCAGGTACGACGCCCACGCCGTGCCGGTGTACTCCCAGTAGGTGGAGATGTCCCCGGACAGCAGCGCCTGCCGGGTCACGTCGGAGCCCCCGACATTGCACCGGTCGGTCACCGACGCCCCGGCGGACTCCAGCGCCGCGATCGAGATCTGGCAGAGGATCTGCTGCTCGTCGAAGTTCTTCGACCCGACGACGTAGGTCAGCCCGGACAGGTCGACGCGCGGGGCCAGCGACCCGGCGGAGGCCCGCGGCCCGCCTCCGGCCAGCCCGGTGCAGCCGCCCGCCAGCAGCGCGACGGCGAGCAGGGCCGGGACCAGCGTCCGCAGCCTGCGGCCGGGGAAGGGGCTCACGGGATCGTCCTGGTTCGCTGGGATGGAGGGTGGTCCGGCCAGCCGACCACGATCCGTCCGTCGGCGCAACGCCCACGCGCACACGGTGATCGACCCGGAACACACCGCGACCCCGCACCCGGTGGAGCAGGGGGCGGGGCCGCGGTGGGCGTACGGGGACACCTCAGCCGATGAAGCCCTTCTGGGTCAGCCACTCACGGGCGACGTCGCGCTCGTTCTGGCCGAAGGAGGACACCTTGCCGTTCAGGTCGAGGATGGTGTTGTAGTCCAGGGCCTGGGCGATCGGCGCCAGCACCTGCCGGACGGCGGGGTTGGCGTTGTAGACGTCGGCCCGCATGGTCGGCGCCGCGTTGTAGGTGACGTGGTACTTCTTGTCGTCGTCGAGCACCTTGAGCTTCAGGCCGGGGATGCGGCCGTCGGTGGTGAAGACCTCGCCGAACAGGCACTTGTTGTCGGCGGTCGCCTGGTAGATCACGCCGGTGGCGAGCACCTGCGGGTTCTGGGCGGTGAAGCCGTAGGTCTTCTCCAGGCCGCGCAGGCCGTCGTCGCGCGAGTTGTACTCGGTCTCCACGCACACCGAGCCGGCCGGCGCCTTGCCCGCCTTGATGTAGTCCGCCATCTGCGACAGCGTCGTGATGCCGAGCTCCTGCGACTTCGCCTCGGTCATGGCGAAGGCGTAGGTGTTGTTGAAGTTGGCCTTGTCCAGCCACTGGATCTTGTTCTGCTCCAGGTCGCGCTGGGCGACGAGGTTGTAGAGCTCGTTGTCGTCGGTGATCCGGCGGGTCTCCTTGAAGAAGGACGCCCAGGCGGTACCGGTGTACTCCCAGTAGATGTTGATGTCCCCGGCCAGCAGCGCCTGGCGGGTGACGTCGGTGCCACCGGTGTTGCAGCGGTCGGTGACGTTGCCGCCGGCCGACTCGAGCGCGGCGACGGTGATCTGGCAGAGCACCAGCTGCTCGTCGAAGTTCTTGCCGCCGACGACGTAGTTCTGTCCGTTCAGGTTGCCGGCCTGGGCCAGGGAGCCGCCGGAGGCCGAGGGGCCGCTGCCGCTCAGGCCGCCACAGCCCGCCAGGGCGAGCGCCGCCGCGGCGGCCATCGCCGTCAGGGCGAGACGCCGGGATCGTCCGAACTTCACGTGTCCTCCAGGGAATGCGGTACTGCGGGGATTCGGGGGCGAGCGGGGGCCCGCGTCAGCCGGCGTTGCGGCGGACGGCGTACTCGGCGAGACCGGCGAGCCAGTCCACGATCAGGGCCAGCGCGGCGACGATGGTCGCCGCGACGAGGGTGCCGGTGGGGCGGCCGAGCTCGAGCATCCCCTTGATCGGCTCGCCGAGACCGCCGGCGCCGACGTAGGTGGCCAGGGCCGCGGTGCCGACGTTCAGCACGAGCGCGACGCGGACACCGGCGACCATGACCGGCGTCGCCAGCGGCAGCTCGACGCGCAGCAGCGTCTGCCGTGCCGACATCCCGATGCCGCGGGAGGCCTCGATCAGCGCCTTGTCGACCTGCTGGAGCCCGACGACGGTGTTGGTGAGCACCGGCAGCAGCGCGGCCAGGGCGAGCGCGACGACGGCCGTCGGCAGGCCGAGCCCGAGCGGGGAGAACGCGAGCAGCACGATCACACCGAACGCGGGCAGCGCCTGCATGAACCCGGTGAAGGCCAGGATCGGGCGCTGGATGCGACGCGCGGACGGGCGGCTGATCGCGATGCCTGCCGGGATCGCCACGATGATCACGACGAGGGTGGACAGCCCGGTCAGCACCAGGTGCTCGCCGAGCCGCTGCCCGAGCGACCCCGCGTTGATCACCGAGGCCTCGACGTCGTCGAGGCCCTGCGAGGCGGCGTAGAGGACCACCAGCACCACGCCGGCGACGGCGATGATCGGGTTGACGATGAGTGACCGGTCCAGCCGCCGCGTCCTGCGGACG
The DNA here is from genome assembly GCF_020496225.1 of Pseudonocardia sp. ICBG162. Taxonomy (NCBI): domain Bacteria; kingdom Bacillati; phylum Actinomycetota; class Actinomycetes; order Pseudonocardiales; family Pseudonocardiaceae; genus Pseudonocardia; species Pseudonocardia sp. ICBG162. The sequence goes on along the minus strand of NZ_JAHLJD010000013.1, from coordinate 1,426,712 downwards.
ACCGGCTCGGCCGAGGGCGACCCGGACGGCGCGCCCGCGCCGGTCTCCTCGGCGGCGGGGGCGCTCACGAGCCGGCCTTGGTCTTGAGGCCCTCGACCAGGTCGCGCCACCAGAGCGCGCCCTGCAGCTTCTCCTGCTCGTCGACCACACCGACCAGCTCGGTCTGGGAGTCGAGCATGACGTCGACGGCGTCGTAGACGGTGCCGGTGCGCGGCACTGTCACCAGCTTCGGCAGGTCGGCGGTGCCCGGCAGGTACGCCCAGCGCACCGGGCGGCCCTCGGCGTCGGCCTCGTAGGTGGGGGAGCCGTTGCGGGCGGCGGTGCCGTCGAGGTCGACCGACTGCAGCTCCAGGCGGGACAGCTCCAGCAGCGACAGCCGTCGTACCGCGGCGCCGGCGCCGACGAACTCGGCGACGAACTCGTTGGCCGGGTGGGTCAGGATCATGTCGGGCGTGTCGTACTGCTGCAGCGTGCCGCCGGGCCCGAACACCGCGATCCGGTCGCCGAGCTTGACCGCCTCGGTGAGGTCGTGGGTGACGAAGCAGATGGTCTTGGCGATCTGCTGCTGCAGCTCCAGGAACTCGTCCTGGATGCGCTCGCGGGTGATCGGGTCGATGGCGCCGAACGGCTCGTCCATCAGCATCACCGACGGGTCCGCGGCGAGCCCGCGGGCGACGCCGACGCGCTGCTGCTGGCCGCCGGAGAGCTGGCGGGGGTAGCGGTCGCGGTACATCTTCGGCTCGAGCCCGACCAGGTGGAGCAGCTCGTCGACCCGGGCGGTGATCCGGTTGCGGTCCCAGCCGAGGATCCGCGGGACGACGGCGATGTTGTCGCCGATCGTGAAGTGCGGGAACAGGCCGACCTGCTGGATGACGTAGCCGATGCGGCGGCGCAGCTCGTCGGCGTTGACGTCGGTGACGTCGTCGCCGTCGAGCAGGATGCGGCCGGTGGTGGGCTCGATGAGCCGGTTCATCATCTTCAGCGTGGTCGTCTTGCCGCAGCCGGACGGCCCGATGAACATCGAGATGGTGCCCTCGGGCACGTGCAGGTCGAGCTCCTGCACGGCCGGGGTGGTGGTCTTCGGATAGGTCTTGCTGATGCCTTCGAGAGCGATCATCGGCTTGCCGGAATCAGACACGGATCCCCCTCGGGGTGGTGAAGCGCTGCACGATCCAGAAGACGACCTCGTAGACCGCAGCCACGACGAGGCAGCCGAGCGTGGCCGCCAGAACCTGGTTGAACGAGTTGACCGATCCCAGCCGTTGCAGGCCGAGGAAGAGCGAGGAGCCGAAGCCCGGGCCGTTGATGGCGCCGGCGACGACCGCGATACCGATGATGATCAGGACGGCGACCCGGATGCCGGAGAGGATCACCGGCCAGGCCAGCGGCAGCTGGATGGTGAACATCCGCCGGACCGAGCCCATCCCCATCCCGCGGGCGGACTCGAGGACGGCGTCGTCCACCGAGGAGAGCCCGGCGACGACGTTGCGCAGCACCGGGTAGATCGCGTAGATCGTCAGCGCCGTCAGCGACGGCGTGATGCCGAGCCCCAGGATCGGCTGCAGCAGACCGAACAGCGCCAGCGACGGGATCGTCAGCGCGGCGGAGAACACGATCAGCAGCGCCTCACGGGAGCCCGCCCGGACGGGGCGGCTCCACGACTCGGGCGTCAGACGATTGGTGTGCAGCAGGGTGCCCGCCACCAACGAGATCACGACCGCGATTCCGACCGAGATCGCGACCAGCAGGAAATGCTGCTGGCCGTAGAACACCAACTGGTTCAGCTGGGTGCCGACATAGGTGAAGAAATCCACCGTGCTCCTTCCGCCCGGGGTCCGTGCCCGCCGCTCGGGGCAGGAGCACGGTCCTTCCGCACCACTCGTCGTCGGGTCCGTTCGGCGTTACACCCACCCGAACGACGTGACCGGGAGTTTGCGTGCGCCCACCGGTGCGGTGGGCACGACCTGCGGTCTCCCGCTCGCCGGACGGAGCCTAGCCGCAGAACGGTGGCCCCGGTAAGTCGAACGTACCGTTCCGCGACGATGGCGTAGCCATTCCGGAAACGTTTCGTACGCCCGTTGTCGCAGGTGGGGATGGGCGACAACGGTGTTCCCGCAACCGCACCGGAAAACGGCGGAGACGCAATCGTGACCTTCTGCGTCGGTTTCGTCGCATCCCGACCATGGTCCGGCCCTACCCAGGGTGAGCCGCCCGGAGCACGCGGTTACGGCGGGCAGACCACGGGCTGGGAGGGTGCCCGGCCGGTCAGCAGCGCCCGGTCGACGACGTCGGTGACGCACGGGGTGCGCGGATAGGCCCCGGTCCCGCTGCCCTGCCAGCGCACCAGCCGCCCCGTCGCGAGCTGCTGGGCGGTCCGCTCGGCACCGCTCTGCGGCGACCGCGGGTCCTGCGCGGTCCCGATCACGACGACCGGGGGCGGGGGAGCGCCCCGCGGCGCCGCCGGGGTGACCGGCCCGCCTGAGGGCCACGGCCCGCAGGCCACGAGCTCCTGCGCCGCCGCGACCCCGAACAGCGGGAAGCGCTGCGCCCACTGCCCGGCCAGGTCCGCGGCCTCACCGGGGGTGACCCGCACCCGACTGTCGTTGCAGCGGGTGGCCAGCGTGGCGTCGAAGCGGCCCTGCGGACCCCCGAGCGGGGCGAGGATGCGGACCAGGCCCGCCGGGTCGCCGTCGCCGGCCGCGACCAGCGCGGACTGCAGCTCCGGCCAGCGCGCGGGCTGGGACATGACCGACCGGACCGCGCGCAGCGTCGCGCCCGCGGTGACCGCGTCGCCGTCGCCGACGGGCAGGGCGGTGCGGGACAGGCGGAACACGAGCTCGTCGACGTAGCCGCGCGGGTCGGGGCCCAGGGGGCAGGTCGGCGAGGCGGTGCAGGCCCCGGCGAAGGCGTCGAAGGCCTTCTCCGCGGCCGCGGTCGTGGTCTCGGTCCGGGCCGGCTCGTCGAGGGTGGGGTCACCGGGCCCGTCGAGCACGACCCGCCCGGCGGAGCCCGGGTGGGCGCCGATCCAGGCGGCCGCGGCGTCGGCGCCGTCGCCGACGGCGAGCAGGTCCAGCCGGGCCGCGCCCAGCACGGACCGCAGCGACTCCAGGTCGTCGGCGCCGCTCGCGGCGCGGTAGCTGGTCACCGTGCCCGACAGCAGCAGGTTGCAGTCCTGCACGACCTCGCGGGCGCGCTCCAGCAGTGCCGTCATGGCGGCCTCGTCGCGGCGGTCCGGTCCGGCGTCGAGCAGGGCGGCGCGGGCGTCGACCGGGGCGCAGTCGAGCAGGTCCTCCCCGGTGCCGCGGCGGTCCATGCCGATCACCTGGTAGCGGTCGAGGACGGCGGCGGGCAGCCGGGCGGCGAGGCTCACCGCGGCCCGCGCGGACCCGTCGGTGCCGGTGTCTCCGAGCACGACCAGCGCCGGTCGCCCGTCCGGCGCGCCGGGTGTGGTGACCCGGGTCAGGCCGAGCCGGGCCGGGCCCAGCTCGGGACGGTCCCGGTCGGCGGGCACGGTGAGCCGGGCGCAGCCGACGGACAGCACACGCCCGGCGGGCAGCGGGGTGCCCGCCGTGGTCAGCGCCGCGGCCGTGTCGGCGGTGCAGTCGGTGAACCCGGTGGTGCGGACCGGGTCGGAGTCGGGCAGCAGGTCCGGGTCGGCGGGCGGGCCCGTGGCCGACGTCGGGGGAGCGGCGGGCAGCTGTTCGCCCCGCACCGCCACCGGCGGCCGCTGCGACGGCCCGACCGCACACCCGGCGAGCAGCAGTACGGCGAGCAGCAGGACCCCGAGCACACTCCACCGCCGCACGAGCACCGATCATGCCGGTACCGGGGTGTGGCCGCGGTGAGCGGCCCCACCCCCTACCGGGCGGTCCAGCCGCCGTCCTGGGACAGCGACGTGCCGGTGATCGACGCCGACGCCGGCCCCCACAGCAGCGCGGCCAGCTCCGCGGTCTCGGCGGGCTCGATCAGCCGCTTCACCGCCACCGGGGTGAGCATGATCTTGGTGACGACCTCGTCCTCGGAGATCCCGTGCGTGCGGGCCTGGTCGGCGATCTGGGCCTCGACCAGCGGCGTGCGCACGTAGGCGGGGTTGATGCAGTTGCTGGTCACGCCGTGCTCGGCGCCCTCCAGCGCGGTGACCTTCGACAGGCCCTCGAGGCCGTGCTTGGCCGAGACGTAGGCGGACTTGAACGGCGAGGCCCGCAGGCCGTGCGCGGAGGAGATGTTCACGACCCGCCCCCAGCCACGGGCGTACATGTGCGGCAGCGACCGGCGGATCAGCCGGAACGGCGACTCCAGCATCAGGCGCAGGATGTTCGAGAACATCTCCGGGTCGAACTCCTCCAGCCGCGAGACGTGCTGGCGGCCGGCGTTGTTGACCAGGATGTCGACGTCGGTGGGCAGCTGCTCCACGGCGTCGAGGTCGGACAGGTCGCAGCCCAGCGGCGTGACCAGGTCGCTCTCCGCGGCCAGCGGGGCCACCCGGTCCTCGGTGAGGTCCACCGCGTACACCTTCGCCCCGTCGGCGACGAGCCTGCGGGCCACGGCGGCCCCGATCCCGCTGCCCGCCCCGGTGACGAGGGCCGTCCTGCCGTCCAGCACTGCGCTCATGCCGACGACCGTACGGTCGCCGACCGGCCCGGCCCCTGTGAGCCGGGTCACGGACCCGGCCAGTGGGTCAGGAGACCCGCGGGCGGTCGTCGCGGTGGGCCGCGTCCAGCTCCAGGCGCACCGCGACGGGCAGGTCCGCCATCCCCAGCGCGTCGCGGATCCCGGGCAGGATCTCGGCGTCCAGGCGGCGGCAGATCTCGGTGACCTCCCCGTCGGCGACGTCCTCGCCGACCCACACGGTGGCGCGCACCGCGGGCGCGGAGGTGCTGCCGACCATCCGGGCGCGGGCCCGGGTCACGCCGGGCAGCGTGGCGGCCCCGTCGGCGACGGCGTCGGCCGCGGCGGAGGCGCCGATCCGGATCTCGGTGTCCGGGCCGCCGTCCAGGACCAGGTCCGGCCGGGTCTCCGGGCGCAGCGACCGCGCGGTCCACCAGAGCCCGAGCAGCACCAGCACCAGACCGGCCAGGATCGCGACCAGGCGGGCGGCGGTGCCGTTGGCCAGCAGGAACTGCTCGACCTCCGGGTCCAGCAGCGGGCGCTGCGGGCGGTTCCGCCCGAAGACCCCGGTCACCAGCAGCACGGTGAGCACGCCGGCGGCGAGCAGCACCACGCCGAGCAGCACGAGCCCGCCACGGGCGCCGCCCGCGGAGCGGTACTGGGCGCGTCGCGCGGTCCGGGCGGCGCGGCGCGGGTTCGGGCCGGAGGTGCTCCCCGTCGAGGTCACGGCGTCGGTCATCACTGCACTCCCTTCGAGCCCGGCTGCTCCGGGGTGGCGCGCACGGTCAGGCGCGGGCGCCGCGCGAGGGGCAGCGCGTCGAGGACGCCGGAGGCGGCACCGCGGGCGGCCTCGCGCAGCGCGTCGGTGTCGCCGCGGCCGCGGGCGTTCACCACGACCGACCGGGCCGACGCGGTCACCGACGCCGCGGTCACCGGGTCCGCGGCCCGGACCCGGGTGCCGACCAGCCGGGCCAGCACCCGCGGCGCGGTGGCGACGGTGAGCCCGGGCGAGGGCGCGTCGAGGGCGACGTCGTGGCGGCGGGCGAGCAGCCCGACGAGCAGCAGCACGGCCCCGACGACGATCACCCCCACGGCGATCCAGAGCACCGGCTGGGCGGTCCACAGGGTGTTCTGGACGGTGGTGCGCCAGTCCCGCCAGGGGACGAGCAGCCCGGCGCCGGAGACCCGGCCGACCCAGGCGGCCACCACCTCGACGACGACGAGCGCGCCGATCGCGGCCACCACCAGGCTCAGCAGCGGCGCGAGAACGCGGAGCAGGACACGCACGGGGCCCGGCCTCCCTCTTCCGACTCGTTCAGGATCCGACGGTTCTACTGCACGCGCGGGGTGTCCGGGCGCGACGCGCCGTCGTCGGGCTGAAGCGCCTCGACCTCGACGGACAGGCCGCGCAGCCGGTGCCCGGTGGTGCGACGCAGGTCGGCGTCGATCCGCTCCCGGACGTCGGCGACGGCGGCCCGCACCGACCCGGGGTGGGCCAGGGTGAGCCGCAGCCGGACGTCGACCTCACCGGCGTCGCCGGTCGCGGCGCCGACGGCGGCCCCGACCGTGCCCCGTGCCGGGCCGGGCCGCCGGGTCACCCGGGCGGTCGGCCCGGACTCGCCGACGTCGAGCCCGGCGACCCGACGGGCGCGGTGCCGGGTGGCCGAGGCGGTGTCCGCGGCGTACTCGACGATCTTGCGCAGCACCGCCGGGTCGATCTCCAGGACACCGCGCTCGGCGGGGTCGGGGAGGGTGCTCACCGGTCGCGGCCCCGGCCGAGGCCGGACAGGTCCAGCTCGCCGTCGAGGAGCCGGCCGACGACCAGGCCAATGATGCCGAGCACCAGGGTGATGACGAAGGCGAAGAAGCCGCCGGTGGCACCGGCGACTCCCAGCAGGAGGCCTGCGAGCAGGCCGGTCTGGGTGGCGTTCATGGAATGTCCTCTCCGGGACGGGTGGAGCGGTGGGCGTGCCGGCCGGGCCGGTCGACCCGGGGGTGCGTGCGACGTCGGATGGTGCGGATCAGGGCCACCAGGACCCGGGTCGGCAGCGGCAGGTCGGGCACGATCTCGATCGGTGCGTCGTAGCGGCGGTCGTCCGCGTCGGGCGTCCGGCTGGCGTGCGGGTCAGCCGCGAGCGCGCGGAAGCGGGCCAGCCCGGCGCGGAAGACCTCCGGGTCACCGCCGCGGTCGGGGTGGTGGGTACGGACGAACGAGCGGTAGGCCGACCGCTGCGCGGGGGTCAGGCCCCCGTGCCCGCCGGGATCCGGCTCGTCCATCCCGTACCCACCTCCACCTCAGGGGACCTCCACGTCCGCGACCGTCACGTCGACGGGGACCCCGTCGACCAACGGCGCGAGGGATGCCCGCAGCGCCGCGACGGTAGCCGGGATCGGCCGGTCCAGACGCAGCACCACCCCGATCTCGACCGGTTCGTCGGTACGGCCGACGAGCACGCCGACCAGCCGCCGCCCGGACAGCCAGGTCGCGACGGTCCCGAAGGCGCCGCCGTCGAGCCGCACCACCGACGGGTGCGCGACGACGGCCTCGGCGACCAGCTCGGCCAGCGCGGCCGGTGCCGGTTCCCGGCGCCGCTGCGCGGCGACCTCCGCCGCACCGGGCGGACCGGTGACGACGGCGGCGGGGGACCGGGCGTCCCGCGGGGTCGGCTCGGGCACCGTCACTCCACGACGCGGCCGGTCGGGGCCGGAGCCACCGGGACCTCGTCGCGGTTGTCGTCCTCGCCGGCCAGGTGGATGTCGTTCACCGAGATGTTGACCTCGATGACCTCCAGCCCGGTCATCCGCTCGACGGCGCCGACGACGTTGCGGCGGACCGCGGAGGCCAGGTCGGCGATGGCGACGCCGTACTCGACGACGACGTCCAGGTCGACCGCGGCCTGCTTCTCGCCGACCTCGACGGCCACGCCCGCGACGGTGGAGGCGCCGCTGGTGCCGCCGCCCGGGATGCGCTCGCGCAGCGCACCGAAGGCGCGCGACGCGCCGGAGCCCATGGAGTACACGCCGGAGACCTCGCGCGCGGCGATGCCGGCGATCTTCTGGACGACGGACGCGGCGATGGTGGTGCGGCCGTGGCCGGTGCCCTCGGCGAGGCGTCCCGCGGGTGCCGCGGCCGGGGTCGTGGCGGGGGTGGTGGTCGGGGTGCCGGAGGTCATCGGTGCTCCTCTCACGGGCCGGCCCCGGGTGGGGGCCCGCCGCGGTGCGTGTGTTGTCCCCCGTGGGATGCCCGTCCGCGGCCCTCCCTCACGGTGGTTCACTCGTTCGGACCAGCCGGGATCCCGGAGGTGGTGCGGACGTAGTGCAGCAGCAGGGTCCCGTCGGCGGCCGCCTCGTGGCCGGCCAGGCGCAGCGCGCGCGGCACGGGCAGGGACCGTGGCCCGGTCGCGATCCGCCCCTCCGGGCCCCCGACCAGCACCGGGACCAGGGTGAGGCGCAGCTCGTCGACGACGTCGGCCCCGACCAGCGCCCCGAGCAGGGTCGGCCCGCCCTCGCACAGCACGGAGGTGTGGCCGCGGCGGGCGAGCGCGGCGAGCAGCGCGGCGGGGGAGAGGTCGTCGAGCACCACGACCTCGGCACCCGCGGCACCCAGCGCGGCGCGCCGGTCCGCGGGGGCGGCGGCCGTGGTCAGCACGACCGGCGCCGTGACGGTGTCGGTGAACAGCCGCGCACCCGGGTCCAGCCCGGCCGACCCGCTCACGACGACGACCGGCGGGGGCGGCCCGGGCGGCCGCCCGTCCGGACCGGGACGACGCGGCCGGACGCCCCGGTAGTCCTCGTCCCGCGCGGTGCCCGCCCCGACGAGGACGCAGTCGGCCGACCGTCGCAGGGCGCGGAACAGGTCCCGGTCGGCCGGGGTGGACAGGCCGCCGGACCCCGCTCCGCCCGCCGTCACGGCCCCGTCGGCGGAGCTGACCATGACCGCGGTGACCCGCGGCCGGACGGGCGGGGGACCGGACGCGGAGGGCTCGGTGGGCACCTCCCGAGCATCCCGCCGTGCGGGCGACGTGACGCACGGGGGTGTTCTGTCGTAGGGCAGCCTCACTTATGGTGAGCGGAGCCGCACCGGACGGGTGGGGCATCCGGTCGAGCAGGGGGCCACGAGCAAGGTGAACGCGATCCGCGTCCGACCACCGTCGGTGGAACAACCGGCGCCCCCACGGCGGTCGCTGCGGCGCAGGCGGCTGCTCGGCCTCGCCGCCCTGACCGCGGCGCTGCTGCTCGCGGTACTCGCCAGCATCGCGATCGGGACCAAGGTCATCCCGGTGAACGAGGTGTTCTCCGCGCTGGTCGCCCCGACCGGCAGCGAGAACGACGTGGTCATCCGTTCCCTGCGGATCCCGCGCACCCTGCTCGGGGTGCTGGTCGGGATCGCGCTCGGCCTGGCCGGCGCGCTCGTGCAGGGCTTCACCCGCAACCCGCTCGGCGACCCCGGCCTGCTGGGCGTCAACGCGGGCGCGGCGTTCTTCGTCGTCATCGGCATCTACGTCTTCGGTGTCAGCACGCTGTTCGGCTACGTCTGGTTCGCCTTCGCCGGCGCGCTGGTCGCCAGCGTCGTGGTGTTCGTGATCGGCACCCGGGCACCCGGCGGTGCCACCCCGGTGTCGCTGGCCCTGGCCGGCGCGGCGGTCAGCTTCCTGCTGCAGGCGGGCACGTCCTCGGTGGTGCTGCTCGACGAGACCAGCCTCGACGCCTACCGGTTCTGGGTGGTCGGCTCGCTCGCCGGGCGCGACGCCGCGGTCGGCGGCCAGGTCATGTGGTTCATCCTCGCGGGCACGGCGCTGGCGCTGGCCAGCGCGCCCGCCCTCAACGCGCTCTCCCTCGGCGACGACGTCGCCACCTCGCTGGGGCACTCGGTCCGCCGGACCCGGGTCGTCGGCGTCGTCGCGATCACGCTGCTCGCGGGGGCGGCCACCGCCGCCTGCGGGCCGATCGTGTTCCTCGGGCTGATCGTGCCGCACGTCGTGCGGGTGTTCACCGGGCCCGACCACCGCTGGCTGCTGCCCGCCTCCGGGCTCGCGGGGGCGGTGCTGCTGCTGCTCGCCGACGTCGTCGGACGGGTGGTGGCCCGCCCCGGGGAGCTGCAGGTCGGCATCGTGGTCGCGCTGATCGGCGGGCCCTTCTTCATCGCGCTCGTGCGCCGTCGCAAGCTGGGGGCCGTGTGAGCACCGTGACCGACCCCGGGCCCACGCCGGGCACGGTGGCCGTCCCCGGCCGCCGCGCCGTCCGCGCGGGCCGCTTTTCCGGCGTGCTGCGCATCCGCACCGCCGTGGTGCTGCTCGCCTGCGCCGTCGCGCTGCTGCTCGCGGCCGCGGTCAACATGGGCCGCGGCGACTACCCGATCGCGATCACCGACGTGCTGGCCACCCTGTTCGGCGGCGGCGACGCGGGCCAGCAGCTCGTCGTGCTGGAGCTGCGGCTGCCGCGCACCCTGGTCGGCGCCCTGGTCGGCGGCGCGCTGGCCGTCTCCGGCGCGATCCTGCAGTCGGTCGCCCGCAACCCCCTCGCGAGCCCGGACATCATCGGCGTCCAGTGGGGCGCCAGCGCCGCGGCGGTGTTCGTCATCGTGCTCGGGGGTGGCGCGGCCGGCGTCGGTGGCGCGTTCGCCTCGCTCGGCATCCCGCTGGCCGCGCTGATCGGCGGGCTCGTGGCCTCGGTCCTGGTCTACGTCCTGGCCTGGCGCAAGGGCATCCAGGGCTTCCGGCTGGTCCTGATCGGCATCGGCATCCAGGCGGTGCTCGTCGCGGCGGTGCAGTGGCTGCTGACCGTCGCGCAGATCTACCAGGCCGCGCAGGCGCAGGTCTGGCTCAACGGCAGCCTGAACGCGCGCAGCTGGAACGAGGTCGTCCCGCTGTCGATCTCCATGCTCGTGCTCGTGCCCGCGGCGCTGGCCCTGGTGCACCTGCTCGGCGCCCTGCGCTTCGACGACGACACCGCCCGCGGCCTCGGCGTGCGGGTGAACGGCGCCCGCACCGCGCTGCTGCTCGTCTCCGTCGGGCTCGCCTCGGTCGCGACCGCGGCCGCGGGCCCGATCGCCTTCATCGCACTGGTCACCCCGCAGATCGCGCGCCGGCTCTGCCGGGTCGGGACCCCGCCGATCGGGGTCTCGCTCGTGCTGGGCGCGGCGCTGACCGTGCTGTCCGACCTGATCGCCCGCACCGCACTGGGGTCCGTCGAGCTCCCGGTCGGCATCGTGACCGCGGTGCTCGGCGCCCCGTTCCTGCTGTACCTGCTCGCCCGCACCCGCCAGGAGGCCCGTCGATGAGCACCGTCGAGGACATCAGCGTCGCGGAGGCCACCGCCTCCCGGACGACGACGGCGGGCGAACCCGTCCGTCCCGGCGTGGTCCGGCTGTCGGCCGAGCAGGTCACGCTCGGCTACGGCGACCGCACCATCGTCGACGGGCTCGACCTGGAGGTGCTGCCCGGCGCGGTCACCACCGTGATCGGCCCGAACGGCTGCGGCAAGTCCACCGTGCTGCACGCGCTGGGGCGGCTGCTGCCCGCCCGGACCGGTCAGGTGCTGCTCGACGGCAAGCGGATCGACCGCACCCCGACCAAGGAGGTCGCGCGGGTGCTGGGGATCCTGCCGCAGTCGCCGCTGGCGCCCGAGGGCCTGACCGTCGGCGACCTCGTCGCCCGCGGGCGACACCCGCACCAGGCCTGGTACCGGCAGTGGTCCTCCGACGACGAGCGCGCCGTCGCCGAGGCGCTGGCCTGGACCGGCCTGTCCGACCTCGCCGAGCGCCCGGTCGACGAGCTGTCCGGCGGCCAGCGCCAGCGCGCCTGGATCTCGATGGCCCTGGCGCAGGAGACCGACCTGCTGCTGCTCGACGAGCCGACCACCTTCCTCGACCTGGCCCACCAGGTCGACGTGCTGGAGCTGGTGCGGCGGCTGCAGTCCGAGGCCGGCCGCACCGTGGTCATGGTGCTGCACGACCTCAACCTGGCCGCCCGCTACGCCGACCGGCTCGTCGCGATGAAGGACGGCCGGATCGTCGCGGCGGGGTCGCCGTCCGAGGTCGTCACCGAGGAGCTGCTGGCCGACGTGTTCGGGCTGCGGGCCCGGGTGCTGCCCGACCCGGTCACCGGCACCCCCCTGGTCGTGCCGGACGCGGGCCCGTCGCTGCACGCCCCGGAGCCGATCGCCGAGGCATGATCTCCGGCGTGACCTCCGGCGACAGACCGCCCTTCCTCGCCACCCGCGCGGTGCACGCGGGCAACGACGTCGACCCCGGGACCGGCGCGATCCGCCGCCCGATCGTCGCGGCCAACTCCTACGCCCTGCCCGAGGACCCCTCGGAGCTGGACTGGTCGGGCACCGCGACCCGGCTCTACACCCGCAACGGCGGGGCGAACCAGGGCTGGCTGGAGGACAAGCTCGTCGCCCTGGAGGACCCCTCCGGGGTGTCGCCGGGCGGCTGCGCCGCGGTCGCGCTCGCCTCGGGCGTCGCGGCGCTGCACGCGGTGTTCTTCACGTTCCTGCGGTCCGGTGACCACGTCGTCAGCTCCGACGTCACCTACGTCGCCACCCACCGGCTGCTCACCGAGCTGCTGCCGGACCGGTGGGGGATCACCGCCACCCTGGTCGACTCCTCCGACCCGGACGCGGTGCGCGCCGCGATCCGCCCGGAGACCCGGCTGGTGCACGTCGAGACCCCGGCGAACCCGACCACCCGGATCACCGACGTCGACGCCGTCGCCGCCGTCGCGCACGACGCGGGCGCCCTGCTCAGCGTGGACGCCACCTTCGCGACGCCGGTGCTGCAACGGCCGCTGGAGCGGGGCGCGGACCTCGTCGTGCACTCGCTGACCAAGTACGTCAACGGCCACGGCGACGCCATGGGCGGCGCGGTGCTGGGCCGCCGCGAGCTCGTCGAGCGGATCCGCGCCGACGCGATGGTCGACGCCGGGGGAGTGATCGGCCCGTTCAACGCCTGGCTGATCGCCCGCGGCGCGGTGACCCTGCCGATGCGGATGCGCGCGCACTGCGCCGGCGCGCAGCAGGTCGCGGAGTACCTGGAGTCCCGCCCGGAGGTCGCGTACGTCGCCTACCCGGGGCTGGCGTCGCACCCGCAGCACGCGCTCGCGACCCGCACGCTCGACGGCGGGTACGGCGGCATGCTCGCCTTCGCCCTCGACGGGCCGCCGGAGCGGCAGAACCGCTTCGTCGCAGGCCTGCGGGTGATCACCTCGGCGGTGTCGCTGGGCCACGACGAGTCGCTGATCGTGCACGTCGGGGCCGGTGGCGACGGCCGGGCGGCGCACTTCCCGCCGGAGTTCCGCCGTCTCGGGCACCTGCGCCTGTCGGTGGGGCTGGAGGACCCGCGCGATCTCGTCGCCGACATCGCGCGGGCCCTGGACGGTGCGGGGGCTCCCGTCAGCCGATGAGCGACCGGCCGACGATCTCCTTCATGATCTCGTTCGTGCCGCCGTAGATCGCCTGCACGCGGGAGTCGACGAACGCGCGGGCGATCGGGTACTCGAGCATGTAGCCGTAGCCGCCGTGCAGCTGCACGCAGCGGTCGACGACCCGGTTCTGCAGGTCCGAGCACCACCACTTGGCCTTGGCCGCGTCGGGCACCGACAGCTCGCCCTCGCCGTTGTGCTCGGTGATGCAGCGGTCCACGAAGACCCGCGCGATGGAGACCTCGGTGTCCATCTCGGCGAGCTCGAAGCGGGTGTTCTGGAAGTTCGCCACCGGGCGGCCGAACGCCTTGCGCTCCTTGGTGTACTCCAGCGTCATCTTCACCGCGGCCTCGGCGCCGGCCACCGAGGCGACGGCGATCGACAGCCGCTCCTGGGCGAGGTTCTGCATGAGGTAGATGAAGCCCTGGCCGACCTCGCCGAGCCGGTTCGCGTCGGGCACCCGGACGTCGGTGAAGCTCAGCTCCGCGGTGTCCTGGGCCTTCATGCCGACCTTCTTCAGGCGGCGGCCGCGCTCGAAGCCCTCCATCCCGCGCTCCACCACGAACAGGGTGAAGCCGAGGTGCTTGGCGTCGGGGTCGGTCTTGGCGACGACGACCACCAGGTCGGCGAGGATGCCGTTGGTGATGAAGGTCTTGGAGCCGTTGAGGATCCAGTCGCCGCTCGCGTCCTGCTTGGCGTTGGTGGCGATGCCCTGCAGGTCCGACCCGGTGCCGGGCTCGGTCATGGCGATCGCGGTGATCAGCTCGCCACTGCAGAACCCGGGCAGCCAGCGCTTCTTCTGCTCCTCGGTGCACAGCCGCAGCAGGTAGGGCTGCACCACGTCGTTGTGCAGCGGGAAGCCGATCCCGCTGGCCCCGGCGGCGACGATCTCCTCGGCCAGGATCGCGTTGTAGCGGAAGTCGTCGACCCCGCCGCCGCCGTACTCCTCGGGGACCGCGGTGCCGAGCAGGCCCGCCGCCCCGGCCGCGGTCCATACCGCCCGGTCGACCTGGCCGTCCTCCTCCCACTGCTCGTGGTGCGGGGTGACCTCCTTCGCGATGAAGGTCCGGCACAGGTCGCGGAACGCGTCGTGTTCGTCGTCGAAGATCTCGCGCTGCATGTCCGGCAGTCTCACATACCCGCCGGTAACTCCGGTCGTCCTCACGGGCCGTCGGTGACCCGTGCGTGCCGGTAGGGTGCGGCCGTGGATCTCGTGGACGCCGTCGCCAACGTGTGGGACCGGGCCGTGGTCGGTCACCTCGCCGACCTGCGACGGATGCCGCGCGACGCGGTGGTCGGCTCGCCGCAGGGCATCCTGTTCCGGTACCGCCCGCTGTCCGGTGTGGACCCCGCAGGCGGTGCACCGGTGCTGCTCGTGCCGCCGCTGGGCGCCCCGGACTTCGCCTACGACCTGCGTCGCGGCTGCTCGCTGGTGGAGCACCTGCTGCAGCAGGGCCGGACCGTCTACCTGATCGACTACGGCCCCAAGTCGTTCTCCGACCGGACCCTGGGCATCGAGAGCTGGGTCGACGAGCTGCTGCCCGACACGATCCGCCGGGTCGCCGAGGAGACCGACGACGAGGTGCACCTCGTCGCCTGGTCGCTCGGCGGGATCTTCGCCCTGCTCACCGTCGCCGCCGCGGTGCAGGCCCGCGACCCGCTGCCGGTGCGCTCGGTCGCCGCGATCGGCACCCCGGTCGACATCTCCCGGGTGCCGCTGGTGGCGCCGATCCGGCCGCTCGCGCAGATCACCGGTGGCCGGCTGATCTCCTCGATCTACCGGGGCGTCGGCAGCTTCCCGGCGCCGATGGTGAGCTGGGCGTTCCAGCTGACCGCGGTGGACAAGCTCGTCACCAAGCCGCTGGCGATCGCGTCGCGGATCGACGACCGGGACTGCCTGGCCCAGATCGAGGCCGTCGACCACCTGATGAGCAACATGCACGGCTACCCGGGCCGGGTGTTCGGGCAGATCTTCCACCTGCTGCTGCGCAGCAACGACCTCGCCAACGGCGGACTGCGCCTGGGCGGGCGCGACGTGGAGCTGTCCGACGTCGGGGTGCCGGTGCTCGTCGTCGCCGGGCGGGACGACGTCATCGCCCCGCTGCGGGCGGTGCGCGCCGGCGTGCCGCTGCTGACCGGCAGCCCGGAGGTGCGGTTCACGACCTCGCCGGGCGGGCACCTGGGCGTGCTGACCGGGCGCCGGGCCCGGGACACGACCTGGCCCGAGCTCGACCGGGCCCTGGCCGACTGGGACGCCGCCGCGGACACCCCCGACGACGCCGACGGCCCGACCGCCGCCGCCGGGGCCTGACCGTCCCCGGTCCGTCCGCGGCCCGCCCGCACGAAGATCCGGAGTTCGCGCGGTGATCCGCGGTCCGCGTGCGTCCGGACGCGCGCGTCCAGCGGATCAGCGCGCGGATTCGCGATCACCAGCGTCCGGAGGCGGCGGGCTGGGGCGACGGGGGAGGGTTGACCGGTCAGGTCTCTAAGTGATTTAGTCACTTTATGACCGCAGGGGAGACGCTGTCGGAGCGCCTGGCCGACGACATCATGGACATCATCCGGACCGGGAACCTCGGCCCGGGGGACCAGCTCGCGTCCTCCCGCGACCTGGCGCGACGGTTCGAGGTCACCACCCCGACCGTCCGCGAGGCGCTGCGACGCCTGGAGGCCACCGGCGCGGTGGAGTTCCGGCACGGCTCGGGCACCTACGTCGGTGCCGGGGTCGGGCGGCGGCTGCTCGCCAACCCGCACCGGCCGTCCCGGACCCCCGACGGCGTGCACGAGCTGATCCGCGCCCGGCTGGTCCTGGAGCCGCCGATCGCGGCCGCCGCGGCCCGGGAGCGCGACACCGCGGGGCTGGCGATGCTCGCGGAGAGCGTCACCAACGCCCTGCACCCGCCGGTCGGTGACCTCCGTCCGGCGGTGCACTTCCACGTCGCACTGGCCGCGACCAGCGGCAACGCGCTGCTCCGGGAGACGGTGGAGGCGCTGCTGCACATCCGAGCACGCGACCAGGTCGAGATCCGGCACCGCTACGACGACCGCGAGCGCGACCACGCCGAGCACGTCGCACTGCTCGACGCCGTCCGCGGGGGCGACCCGGACCTGGCGGAGCGGCTGTGTCGCGAGCACCTCGCCTCGATCGCCGCGGCGGTGGGCGCGTGAGCACCCGGCGCCTGGGGGAGATGACGACGGTCGAGGCCGCGGCCGCCGTCGTCGACAGCCCGGTCGTGCTTCTGCCGGCCGGGGCCTTCGAACAGCACGGGCCGGGGCTGCCGCTCGCGACGGACCTGATCCGCGCCGAGGCGGTCTGCGACCGGGTCGCCGAGGCACTGGGCGGCACCGCGGTCGTCGGACCGTCGTTGCCGGTCGGGGTGTCGCCGCACCACCTGGCCTTCGCCGGCACGGTCAGCCTGACCACCACGACGTTCGCCACGCTCGTGCGCGAGTACGTCGACGGCCTGTACCGGCACGGTTGGCGCCGGATCTGCGTGGTCACGGGGCACGGCGGGAACGACGCCACCCTCGCGACGGTCGCGCAGGACCTGCTCGCGGCCCGTCCGGACCTGCAGTTCGCCTGGAGCCCGCTCACCCCGCTGGCCGCCGACGTCGTCGCCGCGGCCGGGCCGCCCGAGGTCAGCGGGCACAGCGGGCAGGCCGAGACGGCGCAGATGCTCGCCGTCGCACCGCACCTGGTGCACACCGACCGGCTCGCGGCCGGGACCACCCGGCTCGCCGAGCTCGACTCCTTCGGCGCACTGGCCCGGCGGCGCGGTGGTCCGACGCTCACCGCGCCCTACGACCGCCTGTCCGGCAACGGGGTCCTCGGCGACCCCCGCCGGGCCGATCCGGAGCACGGCGAGGCGATCGTCGCCGCGATCGCCGACCGGATCACCGACTTCGTCACGGCCTGGCTCAAGGCCTGACGCCCCCTCCGACCCGCACGGACCCACAGCACTCCCGCGGTGGCGCCACCCGGTGCCCCCGTCGCACGACCCTGCCCGCGACCCGGGCGGGGCCACAGCACCGGCCGTCGACGACGCCGTCCGAAGGGAACCCCATGTCCGCACCGAGACCGTCCGCAGCGACACCGTCCGTTCCGGGACACCCGACCGTGGGCCCGACGCGACGTCCCGGGGGACGCCGCCTGCGTGCCGTGGCGGCGGCCTGCCTGGCCGCGGCCGCCCTGACCACCGGCGCCGCCGTCGCCCCGACACCGTCCGACGCCGCCGTGGTCCCGACCGCGTCCGGGGCGCCGGCCGGACCCGCCGGTTCCGTCGCACCCGCCGGCCCCGAAGCGGCCGCCGGACCGGCGGGCGGCCCGGCCGGAGCGCGGAGCCCCGGCTGCGGCGTCACCCCGCCGCAGGCACCGGGGACCACCGCCGTCCGCACCGTGGACAGCGGCGGCCTGGCCCGCACCGTGCGCGTCCACCTGCCCGACGGCTACCGCCCCGACCGGCCCACCCCGGTCGTCCTGGTCTTCCACGGCCGCGGCAACGACGGCGCCACCACGGAGGACTTCTCCGGCCTGTCCGGGCTGCCCGCCGTCGTCGCCTACCCCGACGGGGTCCCCGGCGGCGAGGGCAAGCGCTCCTGGCAGGGCGCCCCGTACTCGGCGCCGGGCGTCGACGACGTCGCCTTCACCGGTGACCTCCTCGACGACCTCGAGGCCGGCCTCTGCGTCGACCCCGGCCGGGTCTTCGCCACCGGCAAGTCCAACGGCGGCGGCTTCACCGAGATCCTGGCCTGCCGGATGTCCGACCGGATCGCCGCGATCGCCCCGGTCGCGGGCGCCTACTACCGCGACGGCGAACCGCCGTGCCGGCCCGGCCGTCCGGTCCCGGCGCTGTTCGTGCACGGCACCGGCGACGCGACCATCCCCTACACCGGCGACGCCGACCGCGGCCTGCCCGCGATCCCGGCGAAGGTCGCCGAGTGGGTCGCCCGCGACGGCTGCCGGGCCCGCCCGCAGACCCGCCGGATCGAGCCCGACGTGACCATCGCGACCTGGCGCGGCTGCCGCGACGGGGCCCGGGTGCAGCACGTCGCCGTCGACGGCGGCGGCCACACCTGGCCGGGCGCGACCGCCTACTCCGGCGGCGGCGCCACCACGCAGACGGTCCGCGCCACCGCGCTGGTCGGGGACTTCTTCGGCCTCGGGGGACCGCGGTGAGCACGCCCGCCGCCACCCAGGACCGGGAGCTGCCCCGGCTGGTGCGGGCGATGGCCGTCGTCGAACGGGTCGGGAACGCGCTGCCGCACCCGTTCTGGCTGTTCTGGGTGCTGTCGGCGATCCTCGCCGTGGTCAGCGCCGGGCTGGCGGCGGCGGGCGTCGCGGTCGTCGCACCCGACGGCGAGCCCGTCGCGGTGCGGAACCTGCTCTCCGGCGACGGCCTCGCGATGGCCGTCTCGTCGATGATCGACAACTTCGCGCAGTTCCCGCCGATGGCCACCATCGTCACGGTGATCATGGGCGTCGCGGTCGCCGAGCGCAGCGGGCTGCTCGCCGCGGCCATGCGGGCCGGGGTCGCCCGGGTGCCCGCGTCGCTGGTGGTGTTCGCGGTCGCGTTCGCCGGGACCGTCGCGCACGTCGCGTCGGCCGCGGCGTACGTGATCCTGGTGCCGCTGGGCGGGCTGGCGTTCCGGGCGGTCGGGCGCTCGCCGATCCTCGGGATCGTCGTCGCCTACACCGCCATCGCCTCCGGCTACGACGCCAGCCCGGTCCCCACCCCGAACGACGCGATCTTCGCCGGCATCACCACCGCGGCGGCCCGGATCGTCGACCCGGCGGTCGTGGTGACCCCGGTCGGCAACTGGTTCTTCAACATCGCCTCGTCGGTCGTGCTCGCCCTGGTGATCACGCTGGTCACCCGGGTCGTCCTGGCCAAGCGGCCCGACCTGGACCCCGACCCCGACGCCCCGGACGACGACGTCGCCGGGCTGAGCCTGTCGCCGGCCGAGCGGACCGGCCTGCGCCGTGCCGGCTGGGTCCTGCTCGGCTGCGCCGTCCTGCTCGTCGCGGTCATGGCCCCGGAGTGGTCCCCGCTGCGCGGCGAGAACGGCTCGGTCGTCGAGTCCCCGCTGGTCGAGGGCATCGGCGCGGTCATCGCGCTGCTGTTCGGTCTGCTCGGCACCGTCTTCGGCCGCGCGGTCGGGACGATCACCACCGCCGCCGACGTCCCGAAGCTGATGGCCGACGGGATCCGG
Source organism: Pseudonocardia sp. ICBG162 (assembly GCF_020496225.1). Taxonomy (NCBI): domain Bacteria; kingdom Bacillati; phylum Actinomycetota; class Actinomycetes; order Pseudonocardiales; family Pseudonocardiaceae; genus Pseudonocardia; species Pseudonocardia sp. ICBG162. Next base: position 1,407,471 of record NZ_JAHLJD010000013.1, on the reverse strand, counting down.
CAGATGGCCCCCGTGCTGGCGCTGTTCTTCGCGATCGCCCAGTTCCTGGCCTACTTCGACTGGACCCACGTCGGGGACGTGCTCGCCGTCGTCGCCGCGGACGCGCTGCGCACCACCGGCGTCCCGATCCCGGTCGTGTTCCTGATGGTGCTGGCCGTGCTCACCGTGGTGAACGTGATGGTCACCAGCGGGACGGCGATGTGGTCGATCGCGGCGCCGGTGATCGTGCCGATGCTGATGCTGGTCGAGGTGCCGCCGGAGACCACCCAGGCGCTGTTCCGGATCGCCGACTCCGGCTCGACGGCGATCACCCCGATGAGTCCGTACTTCGTGATGGCGCTGGGGTTCCTGCAGCGCTACCGCAAGGACGCGGGCATCGGGACGCTCGCGTCGTACACGCTGCCGCTGGCCGTCGCCATGACGGCGGTCTGGACGCTGCTGTTCTTCGCCTGGTGGGCACTGGGGATCCCGCTGGGCCCGGGGGCCCCGGTCCGCTGAGGGGACGGACGCGGGGCGGGGACCGGGGCGGTCGGGGACACTGGCGCAGGTGCGCTACCTCGACGGCCCCGGTCCCGGTCCACGACGCTGGTCGGTGATCGGCCTGGGCACCTGGCAGTTCGGCACGAGCGAGTGGGGCTACGGCGACGCGCTGGAGGCCGGGCGGATCGTCGCCCGCGCCCGCGAGCTGGGCGTCACCGTGTTCGACACCGCGGAGCTCTACGGCCCGCTGCGCAGCGAACGGATCCTCGGCGACGCGCTGCGCGCCTGCGGTGGCCCCGGGTGGCGCGACGACGTCGTGATCGCGACGAAGTTCTTCCCGGTCCTGCCCCTGGGCCCGGTGCTGCGGCACCGCGCGGCCGCCTCCGCCGCCCGGCTCGGGGTGACCGAGATCGACCTCTACCAGGTGCACAAGCCGCACCCGCTGGTCGGCGACGCGTCGGCGATGCGCGGGATGGCCGAGCTGCAGCGGACCGGGCTGGTCCGCGACGCCGGCGTCTCGTCGTACACGCTGGAGCGCTGGCGGGCCGCGGAGGAGGCGCTGGGCGGACCCGTGCTGTCCAACCAGGTCGAGTTCAGCCTGCTGCGCCGCCGGCCCGTCGCGGCCCTCGTCCCGCACGCCGCCGCGCACGGCCGCATCGTGATGGCCTACAGCCCGCTCGCCCAGGGCCTGCTCACCGGCCGCTACGACGCCGGCCACCGGCCCACGAACGCGGTGCGCCGCAGCAAGCCGGAGTGGCTGCCGGAGAACCTGGCCGCGCTGGCCCCGCTCACCGACGCCCTGCGCGACGTCGCCTCCGCACACGACGCGACGCCGTCGCAGGTCGCGCTGGCGTGGGTGGTGTATCACCCGAACACGGTGGCGATCCCCGGTGCGTCGAGCGTGGCGCAGCTGGAGTCCAACGTGGCCGCGGCGGACATCGTGCTGACCTCCGACGAGTACGTCGGTCTCACCGCGGCCGCGCAGCGGGTCCGGCTGCGCACCGGACCCGCCACGCTGCCCGCCGTGGCCCGGGAGCTGCTGCGCTCCCGCTGAGCCGCTACTTGACGTGCTCGCGCAGGAACTGCGTCGCGCGGGCCCACGCGATCTCCGCCTGCTCGGCGTCGTAGGTCCCCATGTGGTTCTCGTCGTTGAAGAAGGCGTGCCCGGCCGGGTACTGCAGGAACTCGGGACGGGTTCCGGACTCGGCCTGGATGCGGTCGGCGAGCGCCTCCACCGCGTCCGGCGGGGCCATGGTGTCCTCGGACCCGAAGTGGCCCTGCACGGCCGCGGTCAGGTCCGCGAACGACGGGTAGTCCTCCTTGAGCACGCCGTAGAACGGCACCGCGGCCGCGACCTTGTCACCCTGCTGCGCGGCGAGGACCAGCACGAAGCCGCCGCCCATGCAGAAGCCGACCGCGCCGACGGCGGAGGAGGTGACGTCGTCGCGCCCGAGCAGGAACTCCACGGCCCCGGCCAGGTCGGTCGCCGCGCCGTTCACGGGCAGCTCGCCCATGAGCTTGCCGGCCTCGTCGGAGTCGTGGGTGGTGCGCCCGCCGTAGAGGTCGGGCGCCAGCGCGACGAAGCCCTCGGCGGCGAACCGGTTCGTGACCGCCACGATGTGGTCGGTCAGGCCCCACCACTCCTGGATGACGATCAGGCCGGGCCCGGACCCGGACTCGGGGACGGCCAGGTAGCCGTGCGCGGTGCCGCCGCCGGAGGGGAAGGTGACGTTCTGCGCGGGGTTCTCGTTGGTGTGTGCCACGCGCGCGATGACATCACGACCGTGCCGGTGCCGCCCGCCGGGAAGATCGTTGCACCGTGTGACGGAGGACCCTCCGTTAATCATGAGCGTCGCAAACGATATGGGTCTATCGTCACCGCCATGCTCGCCGGGACCGCCACCCGAACCGCGCACGACGCCGCGGTGGAGAACCTGCGCCGGGCGCGCGCCGGAGCCGGCGCCGTCCAGCTGGGGAAGCCGTCGTCGAACCTGTTCCGGTTCGGCGACCGCGACACCGGCGCCGCCGCGCGCCGCCTCGACACCTCCGCACTGGACGGTGTGCTCGGTGTGGACCCGGACCGGCGGACCGCCGAGGTCCAGGGGATGGCGACCTACGAGACCATCGTGGACGCCACCCTCGTCCACGGGCTGATGCCGCTGGTCGTCCCGCAGCTCAAGACCATCACCCTCGGGGGAGCGGTCACCGGGCTCGGGGTCGAGTCGACGTCGTTCCGCGCCGGGCTGCCGCACGAGTCGGTGCTCGAGATGGACGTGCTCACCCCGGCCGGGGAGCTGCTGCACGTCACCCCCGAGGGCGAGCACGCCGACCTGTTCGCGGCCTTCCCCAACTCCTACGGGACGCTCGGCTACGCGGTCCGCCTGGTCGTGGAGCTGGCCCCGGTGAAGCCGTTCGTGAAGCTCACCCACCACCGGTACGCGAGCGCGTCCGCCGCGTCGGCGGCGATCGAGCGGTTCGTCGCCGCGGGGGAGGTCGACTTCCTCGACGGCGTCGTGTTCGGACCCGACGAGCAGTACCTGACCACCGGTGAGTTCGTCGACGCCCCGATGCCGGGCGCGCGGATCTCCGACTACACCGGCCAGGAGGTCTTCTACCGGTCGCTGCAGCGCCGCCCGGTCGACCACCTCACCGTGCACGACTACATCTGGCGCTGGGACACCGACTGGTTCTGGTGTTCGCGGGCGTTCGGCGTGCAGCACCCGGTGGTGCGCCGGTTCTGGCCGGCCCGCTGGCGCCGCTCGGACGTCTACCGCCGCCTCGTCGCCCTCGACCAGCGCCACGGCGCGTCCAACCGGGTCCGCGAGGCCCTCGGCGGGACGGCCGAGGAGATGGTCGTGCAGGACGTCGAGATCCCCGTCGAGCGGCTCGCGGAGTTCCTGGAGTTCTTCCACCGGGAGATCCCGATCGAGCCGGTGTGGCTGTGCCCGCTGCAGCTGCGGGGCGAGCGGACCTGGCCGCTGTACCCGATGGAGCCGGGCCGGCTCTACGTCAACGTCGGGTTCTGGTCGTCGGTGGCGGAGAAACCGGGTGACCGGTGGGCACACAACCGGCTGATCGAGGAGTGCGTCGCCGACCTGGGCGGGCACAAGTCGCTGTACTCGACCGTGCACTACGGCGAGGACGAGTTCTGGTCGCACTACAACGGTGCGGCCTACCGGGCGGTGAAACAGCGGTACGACCCGGACGGTCGGGCAGCCGACCTGTTCCGGAAGGTCACCGGCCGCTGAGGGGCACCGCGGGGATCGACAGGGGAGGGATCGGCGATGACAGGAGTGCTGGAACGGCGGACCACGACGATCGAGCCGGTGGCGGGGATCCTGTCCCACGTCCTGGGCTCCACGCGTGAGCTGCGGGTGGAGGCGTTCGACGGGTCACGGACGGGACCCGACGACGCCCCGGTCACGTTGCGGGTGAACTCGCCCCGGGCACTGGCCCGGCTGGTGAGCGTCCCCGGATCGCTCGGGCTGGCCCGGGCCTACGTCACCGAGGAGATCGACGTCGACGGGGACCTCTACACCGCGCTGCGCGCGATGTCGGAGGTCACGCTGCACTCGATCCCGCGCCGCGAGCAGCTGTGGCTCGCGCGACGGCTGCTGCCCTACTGGCGCGAGCACCGGATGCCGCCGCCCGACCTGGAGGCCCGTCCCAAGGGGCTGCTGCACTCCAAGCGGCGCGACTCGCAGGCCATCTCGCACCACTACGACGTGTCCAACCGGTTCTACGAGTTCGTGCTCGGACCGTCGATGACCTACACCTGTGCGGCCTACCCCGACGCCGACGCGTCGCTGGAGACCGCGCAGGCCACCAAGTACTCACTGGTCGCGGCCAAGCTGGACCTGAAGCCGGGGATGCGCCTGCTCGACGTCGGCTGCGGCTGGGGCGGCATGGTCCGCCACGCCGCCCGCGAGCACGGCGTCCGCGCGCTCGGGGTGACCCTGTCGAAGGAGCAGGCCGCCTGGGCGCAGGAGGCGATCGCCCGCGAGGGGCTGTCCGACCTGGCCGAGGTCCGCCACCTCGACTACCGCGACGTCCCCGACGGCGTCTACGACGCGGTGTCCTCCATCGGCCTCACCGAGCACATCGGCAAGGCCAACCTGGACTCCTACTTCGCGTCGATGTACGCCAAGCTCCGGCCGGGCGGGCGGATGCTGAACCACTGCATCACCCAGCCGCACCGGCCCGACCACCGCCACACCGACCCGTTCATCCACCGCTACGTGTTCCCCGACGGGGAGCTGGAGCCGGTCGCGGCGCTGGTGGACGCGATGAACGAGGCCGGGTTCGAGATCCGGCACGAGGAGAACCTGCGCGAGCACTACGCCATGACGCTGCGGGACTGGGGCGCGAACCTGGAGCGCAACTGGACCGACGCCGTCGCCGAGGTCGGCGTCGGCCGGGCCCGGGTGTGGCGGCTCTACATGGCCGCGTGCCGGCTGGGCTTCGATCTGAACAACATCCAGCTCCACCAGGTGCTGGGCGTGAAGCTCGCCGACGGCGGCGCCGCCGGGTTCCCGCTGCGCGGGGAGCACGGGGCGTACTGAGACCGGGGGATCAGCGGAGACGGCGCGCAGCCGCGACGGCCTGCGCGCCGTACCCGCCCCCGAACAGCACGGCGTGCACCAGCAGCGGGAACAGCTGGTGCAGGTCGACCCGCTCGCGCCACCCGTCGGCGAGCGGGGAGTGCTCGTCGTAGGCGGCGAGGACGACGTCGAGGTGCGGCAGCCCGAACAGGTCCAGCGTCGCGAGGTCGGACTCGCGGTGCCCGCCGTGCGCGGCCGGGTCGATCAGCCACGCAGCCCCGTCCCCGTCGCCGTCCCCGTCGCCCGACCAGAGAACGTTGCCCGACCACAGGTCGCCGTGCAGCCGGGCCGGCGGCTCGTCCGGACCGGCCAGGGCACCGATCCGCCCGCACACGTCGTCGACGACGGCGGCCCCGGCCGGGTCGAGGGCGCCGCGGTCCCGGGCGGCCCGCAGGTAGGGCAGCACGCGGTCGGCGGCGAACCAGTCGCCCCACGGGCCGTCGTGCGGACGGTTCTCCATCCGCGTGTGCCCGATCCACGCCCGCGCCGGCCCGCCCGGCGGCGGGGCACCGAACGCGTCGGCCCCGGCGGCGTGCAGCGTCGCCAGCTCCCGGCCGAACCGCTCGGCGGCGGCCGGCGTCGCCCGGCCGGGGGCGACGAGCCCGGTGACCAGGAGCGCGTCGTCGGCGCCCAGCACGCGCGGGACCGGCGGCCCGCCCGGCACCGCGATCCAGCGCAGCCCGGCGGCCTCGGCCGTGGCCGCACCGGGGTCGGCCGAGGAGTCCTTGACCACGACGACGGTGCCGTCGTCCAGGGTCGCGCGCGGCGGGTGCCCGGCCGGTCCGTCCCGCACCACGCGGCCGGTCAGCCGGGCGACGCGGTCCCTCTCGACCAGGCCGGGCACCGCCGCGACGATCATGGCGTGGACCTCGGCGAACCCGTCCGGGCCGCCGTAGTAGGGGTCGGGCACCTCGGCGCCCGCGGGGGCCGCCGGGTCGAACGAGCGCAGCAGCCGGACCCGCTTGGGATCGGGCACCGACTGCTCGAGGGTCCGCAGGTGCCCCATGTCCAGCGCCACCAGCAGGTCCGCGGAGAGGATCTCCGAGTCGACCTGGCGGGCGCTGTGGGCGGTGTCGTAGCCGTGCTCGGCCAGCACCCGGGCGGCGCGGGAGTCCATCGGCTGCCCGATGTGCCAGTGACCGGTCCCGGCGCTGGTCACACGCACCCGGTCGGCCAGCCCGGCGGCCTCGACCTCGGCGGCCAGGATCTTCTCGGCGATCGGGGACCGGCAGATGTTGCCGGTACAGACGAAGACGACGTTCACTGGGACGTTCCTCCGGGGAGCGGGGGTACCGACGTCGACCCTGACGCCTCGGGTGGGGTGGCCGGGCCATTGTCCACCGCGCACCGGTGCGCGCCGTAGGGTGGCCCGATGCCGTTCGATCACCATGCGGCCGGGACGGATCACGCGGGCGGGCACGACCTGCGGCACCACGGCGACGCCGAGGCCGCCGACGGGCTCGTCGACTTCGCCGTCAACGTGATCGGCGACGGCCCCCCGCCCTGGCTGCGGGACCGGCTCGTCGCGACCCTGGACGGACTCGGCCGCTACCCGCGCGCCGACCACGACGCCCGCGCCCGCGCCACCGTCGCGGCGCGGCACGGTCGCGACGCGGACGAGGTGCTGGTGCTCGCGGGCAGCGCGGAGGGCTTCGCGCTGCTCCCGACGCTGCGCCCCCGGCTCGCCGCCGTCGTGCACCCCGGGTTCACCGAGCCGGAGGCCGCGCTGCGCGGCGGCGGGGTGGACGTGGTGCGGGTGCTGACCGACGCCGCGACCGGGCACGCGCTCGATCCGTCCGCGGTGCCCGAGGAGGCCGACCTCGTCGTCGTCGGGAACCCGACGAACCCCACCGGGGTGCTGCACCCGGCCGACACGCTGCGCGCACTGGCCCGCCCGGACAGGGTCCTGCTCGTCGACGAGGCGTTCGCCGACGCCGTCCCCGGCGAGCCGGAGACACTCGCCGGCGACGCGGGCGTGCCCGGCCTGCTGGTGTTCCGCTCGCTGACCAAGACCTGGGCGCTGGCCGGGCTGCGCGCCGGCTACGCGCTCGGCGCCCCCGAGCTGCTGGCCCGGCTCGCCGCGACCCGCCCGCTGTGGCCGGTCTCCACCCCCGCCCTGGAGGCGGTCATCGCCTGCTGCGAGCCCGACGCGGTCTCCGCCGCGGACCGGAAGGCCCGCGAGCTCGCCGCACACCGCGTCTCGATGGCCGCGGCGTTGTCGGGCCTCGACGGCGTCGGCGTGTCGGCGGGGCCCGCCCCGTACCTGCTGCTGCACCTGCCCGACGGCACCGGCGAGGCGGTGCGGCGCCTGCTGCGCGAGGCCGGGATCGCGGTGCGCCGCGGCGACACCTTCCCCGGTCTCGGGCCCGACCACCTGCGCGTCGCGGTCCGCCCGCCGGAGACGGTCCGCCGCCTCGTCGAGTCCCTCGACGCGGCGCTGCGCCGGCTGGCGGTGTCGGCGTGAGCACGCTGCGCGAGGTGATCGCCGCCCTCGACGCCGCCTACCCGCCCCGGCTCGCCATGGACTGGGACGCGGTCGGCCTGGTCTGCGGCGACCCCGACGACACCGTCTCCCGGGTGCTGTTCGCCGTCGACCCCACCCCGGAGACCGTCGACGAGGCGATCTCCTCCGGCGCCCAGCTGCTGGTCACCCACCACCCGCTGCTGCTGCGCGGGGTGCACGGCGTCGGTGCCGACACCCCCAAGGGCGCCCTGCTGCACCGGCTGATCCGGGCCGGGGTCGCGCTGTTCACCGCGCACACCAACGCCGACGTCGCCGACCCGGGCGTCTCCGACGCGCTCGCCGCCGCCCTCGGGCTGACCGTGTCCGGCCCGCTGGAACCGGAACCCGGCCCGGCCCTGGACAAGATCGTCACCTTCGTGCCGGTCGGCCCGTCGATCGCCGCCGTGCACACCGCGCTGTCCGACGCCGGTGCCGGCGCGATCGGCAACTACTCGCACTGCTCGTTCGCCACCGCCGGGACCGGCCAGTTCCTTCCCCTCGACGGCGCCGCCCCGGTCATCGGGTCGGTCGGGCGCCTGGAGCGCGTCGCGGAGACCCGGCTGGAGATGGTGCTGCCCCGGTCGCGGCGCCGCGACGTCGTCGCCGCGCTGCGGGCCGCGCACCCCTACGAGGAACCGGCCTTCGACCTGCTGGAGATGGCGCCGCTGCCGTCGTCGCTGGGGCTGGGCCGGGTCGGCGAGCTCCCCGGCGCCGAGCCGTTCGCGGCGTTCACCCGCCGGGTCGCCGCGGCGCTGCCCGCCACCGCGTGGGGGGTGCGCGGTGCCGGGGACCCGGACCGCCCGATCCGCCGGGTCGCGGTCTGCGGCGGCGCCGGGGACTCGGCCCTGGACTCCGCCGCCCGGGCCGGCGTCGACGCGTTCGTCACCGCCGACCTGCGCCACCACCCCGCCTCCGAGCACGCGCTCGCCGGGACCGGCCCCGGCGGCCCGACCCCCGCGCTGGTCGACGTCGCCCACTGGGCCTCGGAGTGGCCGTGGTGCGGGCAGGCGGCCGGGGTCGTCGCCGAGGCCCTCGCAGGTAGCGTCTCGGTCGCGGTCTCGCGGGCCCGTACCGACCCCTGGACCACCGCCGCCCCGAGCAGCGGATCCGACACGACAGCAGGACAACCGGAGGCGAGTGCATGAAGGCCGATCCCACCGCGCAGGCGAAGCTGGTGACGCTGGCCGAGGTGGACGCCGAGATCGGCCGGCTCACCCACCGGCGCTCGACGCTGCCCGAGCTGGCGCAGCTGGACGAGGCCGAGCAGCGGGTCCGTGCGGCGCGCGACGCCCTGGTCCGCGCCGAGACCCGCGCCGGTGACCTCGACCGCGACATCGCCCGGCTCGAACGCGACATCGACGGTGTCCGTGCCCGCACCGAGCGCGACCACACCCTGCTCGCCGGCTCGGGCATCTCCGCGAAGCAGGCCACCGAGCTGCAGCACGAGCTCGACACCCTCGCCCGCCGCCAGGGCGTCCTGGAGGACGAGCAGCTGGGGATCATGGAGGAGCGCGAGGCCGTCGGCATCGAGCTCGACCACGCCCGCGGCGAGCTGACCGAGGCCGAGACCGCGGTCGGCGAGGTGACCGCGAAGCGCGAGTCCGCCGAGGGTGACATCGACGCCACCCGCGCCGGGCGCGACCGTGCCCGCACCGAGGTCGTCGCCGCGCTGCCCGCGGACCTGCTCGCCGACTACGAGCGCATCCGCGCCGGCGGCCGGGTCGCGGCCGGGCAGCTGCGCGAGTCCCGCTGCGGCGCCTGCCGGCTCGAGCTCGACCGGACCTTCCTCGGGCAGGTCCGCACGGCGGCCGCCGACGAGGTCGTCCACTGCGAGGAGTGCGGCGCGATCCTGGTGCGTGGCAGGTGAAGCTGGTCGTCGAGGCGGACGGCGGCTCCCGCGGCAACCCCGGGCCCGCCGGCTACGGCGCGGTCGTGCTCGACGCCGGCGCCCGCCAGGTGCTCGGTGAGGTCTACGACGGCCTCGGGACCACCACCAACAACGTCGCCGAGTACCGTGGCCTGATCGCCGGGTTGACCGCCGCCCGCGACCTGGGGGCCACCGAGGTCGAGGCCCGGATGGACTCCAAGCTCGTCGTCGAGCAGATGAGCGGGCGCTGGAAGATCAAGCACCCGCCGCTGCAGGAGCTCGCCGACACCGCCCGCGAGCTGGCCGCGGACTTCGACGCGGTCACCTTCGTGTGGATCCCGCGCAAAGACAACGCCCGCGCCGACGCGCTCGCCAACCGCGCGATGGACGGGGAGTCGAACCCCACCCTGGACCCGTCCGGGGCGGCGGGACCGGCGCCGAAGCCGCCCGCGGGCGCGACCGCGTCGACGGACTCCGCGGCCGCCGCGGCCGCGTGGACCGGGCAGACGGGCTCCCCGACGCGGCTGATCCTGCTGCGCCACGGCCAGACCGAGCTGTCGGTCGAGCGCCGCTACTCCGGCCACGGCGACCCCGAGCTGACCGAGCTGGGCCAGAAGCAGGCCGCCGCCGCGGCCCGCGCGCTGGCGACGCGGCTGTCGGGCCAGGGCGTCGAGCCGGCCGTGGTGCTGTCCTCACCGCTGCGCCGGGCCCGTCAGACCGCGGCCGCCGTCGCCGAGACGACCGGGGCGGACCTGGAGGTCCGCGACGGCCTGATCGAGACCGACTTCGGCGGCTGGGAGGGCCTCACCTTCACCGAGGCCCGCGAACGCGACCCCGAGCTGCACGGCCGCTGGATCGGCTCGGCCGACGTCGAGCCGCCGGGCGGGGAGAGCTTCTGCGCGGTGGGGGAGCGGGTCGAGGCCGAGCGGGCCCGGATCGTCGAGGAGTTCGCCGGTCGGACGGTGGTCCTGGTCAGCCACGTCACGCCGATCAAGATGCTGCTGCGCACCGCGCTCGGCGCCGGCGACGAGGTGCTCTACCGCATGCACCTGGACCTGGCCTGCCTCAACATCGCCGACTTCTACCCCGACGGGGGCGCCTCGGTGCGTCTGGTCAACGAGACGTCCTACCTGGACGACCTCCGGTAGTCACCGGGCCGTCACCGCCTGCTGGATCGATACCGTCCTGACCCGTTCGGGCGGTGTCGACTCCGGACAGTTGTCCCCATTCCTCACCTGAGCGATGCTTCGCGTGCACCGTACGGGGTGGTCAACCTACGGAGCGTGAACGACAGTCTCGGTGTCGGCGGGGAACAGGGAGACGGTGAGGACAGCGATGTCGCAGATCCACGAGCACGACTACGGCTACGACCTGGCACACGAGATGAAGGTGATCGCGCGGCTGCCGCAGCAGCGGCGCGGCAGCTCACGCCCGATGGGTGTCCCGGCCCGCGAGATGGACCCGGACACCGACCTCGGCCACGACATGGCCCACGAGTTCTGATCCCTGCCCACCGTCCGCGACCGGCCCCGCCCCTTCCGGGCGGGGCCGTCGTGCTGTCCGGGCCGTGCCGCTACTGCGGCAGCACCGCGAGCGCGGCCCAGAGCGCGGTCGTCGCGGCGAGCAGGCCCAGCGGGACGGTGAGCGCCCCCAGCCGCAGGAACGTGCCGAGCCGGGGCGGGTCGCCGTAGCCGGTGGCGATGCGCCGCCACAGCAGCGTCGCCAGCGACCCGGCGTAGGTCAGGTTCGGCCCGATGTTGACGCCCAGCAGCATCGCCAGCACCAGCCCGGGGTGCGCGGCCGGGCCGAGCGCGGTGAGCAGCACCAGCGTCGCGGGCAGGTTGTTCACCAGGTTCGCCAGCACCGCCGCGACGGCCGCGGTGACCAGCAGTCCGGTCAGGTCCGGGGTGGTGGGCAGCAGTGCACCGATCCAGCCGGACAGCCCCTGCGCACTGAGCCCGGCGACGACCACGCCCAGGGCCAGCACGAACAGGCAGAACCCGGGGGAGGCCGCGGCGACCAGGCGCAGCGGCCCGGTCTCGCGCCGCACCAGCGCCCGCACCGCCAGCACCGCGGCCCCGGCCGCGGCGACCCAGCCCGGTTCGACGCCCAGCGGCGAGGCCACCGCGAACCCGGCCAGGGTCAGCCCGAGCACCGCCAGCGCGACGACCGGTGCCGCCGGGGCGGGCACCGCGTCCTCGGCCGGGGCCGGCTCCGGCGCCGCGGCGAGGTCGCGCCGGAACACCCACCGCAGCACCAGGTACTCGACGACGATCACCGCCACCCACGGCCCGACCATCAGCCCGGCGAAGGTCAGGAACCCCACCCCCGACGCCGAGAACGCCAGCAGGTTCGTCAGGTTCGACACCGGCAGCAGCCCCGACGCCGAGTTCGACAGGTGCGCGCAGGCGAACGAGTGCGGCCGCGACGCCACCCCCAGCCGGGCCGCCGTCGCCAGCACCACCGGGGTCAGCAGGACCACCGTCGCGTCCAGGCTCAGCACCGCGGTCGTCCCGGCCGCCGCGGCGAAGACGGCGACCAGCAGCCGTCGCGGGGACCCGGCCGACGCCGTCGCCAGCCGTGCGCCCAGCCAGCGGAACACGCCCTCGGCGTCGGCGAGGTGCCCGAGCAGCAGGATCGCGGCGAGGAACCCGACGGTCGGGGCGAGCTCGCCGATCTCGGTCCACGCCCCGGCCGGGGTCACCAGCCCGGCGACGACGGCGACCAGCGCCGCCGGGACCGCGACCACGGCCTCGGGCAGGCCGAACGGGCGCAGCGTCGCGGCGGCCAGGACCGCGGCCAGCAGCGCGACCGCCAGCAGGAGGCTCACGTGAACAGCAGCGCGACGCCGACGGCCAGGCCCAGCAGGACCACCGCCCAGCGCAGCAGGGTCTCCGGCATCCGCCGCGCGACCAGGGCGCCGACGTAGCCGCCGACCAGCGTGGTCGGGGCGAGCAGCGCGACGGCGAGCCAGTCGACCGGGGCGCCGAGGGCGAACACGACGACCGTCACCGTCGCGACGACCAGCGACAGCACGCCCTTGAGCGCGTTGAGCCTGCGCAGCTCGTCGTGGGCGAACAGTGACAGCGTCGAGATCAGCACCACGCCCAGGGCGCCGCCGAAGTAGCCGCCGTAGACCGCGGCGAGGAACACCGCGACCAGCAGCGCCGGGGTGCGGTCCCGCCCCCGGGCGGCCGGGTCGCCGATCCGGCGCTTGAGCCACGGCCCGACCGCCATCGTCAGGCTGGCCAGGATCACCAGGACGGGCACGACGGCGTCGAACACGCTGCTGGGCAGCACCAGCAGCAGGGTGCAGCCGACCCCGCTGCCCAGCGCCGCGGCGACCGCGGTGACCGCGATCCGCCTGCCCTGCCCGGGCAGCTCGCGGCGGGCCCCGAGCACCAGCCCGGCGTAGCCCGGCCACTGGGCGACCGAGTTGGTGACGTTCGCCGCCAGCGGCGGGAACCCCACCCCGAGCAGCGCCGGGAACACCAGCAGCGACCCGCCGCCCGCGACGGCGTTCACCGCACCCGCGAGCAGCCCGGCCACCAGCAGGAACACCAGCGCCCACGGCTGGGAGAGGTCGATCACCACCGGACGGTATCCCGGTGCAACGCCGCGGTCCTCCCCGGCAGCCGACCGTGCGGGTCCGTAGCCTGGAACCCATGACCGCTGCCACCGAGATCGCGTTCGAGAACACCTTCGTCCGCGACCTGGACGGGCTCTACCTGCCCTGGCAGGCCGCCCCGGCGCCGGACGCGCGGCTGGTGCTGCTCAACGAGTCCCTGGCCGGTGAGCTGGGCCTCGACCCGGCGCAGCTGCGCACCCCCGAGGGCGTCGCGCTGCTCACCGGCACGACCGTGCCCGACTCGGCGACGACCGTCGCGCAGGCCTATGCCGGGCACCAGTTCGGCAACTACTCGCCGCGGCTCGGCGACGGCCGGGCGCTGCTCGTCGGTGAGCTCGTCACCCCCGACGGCGCCCGCCGCGACCTGCACCTCAAGGGGTCCGGACGCACCCCGTTCGCCCGCGGCGGCGACGGGAAGGCGCCGCTCGGCCCGATGCTGCGCGAGTACGTGATCTCCGAGGCGATGCACGCGCTCGGGGTGCCCACCACGCGGTCGCTGGCCGTCGTCGCCACCGGTGAGCCCGTGCTGCGCGACCGCGGCCCGGAGCCGGGCGCCGTGCTCGCCCGCACCGCGGCCAGCCACCTGCGGGTGGGGACCTTCCAGTTCGCGGCCGCCACGGGGGAGGCCGACGTGCTGCGCCGGCTCGCGGAGTACGCGATCGCCCGGCACCACCCGCAGGCGTCCTCGCCGCTGGAGCTCTACCGCGCGGTGATCGCCGTCCAGGCCGAGCTCGTCGCGCGCTGGATGCAGATCGGGTTCGTGCACGGCGTCATGAACACCGACAACATGACGATCTCCGGCGAGACCATCGACTACGGCCCGTGCGCCTTCCTCGACGCCCACGACCCGGCGACCTGGTACTCCTCGATCGACTCCGGTGGCCGCTACGCCTACGGCAACCAGCCCGGCATCGCCCAGTGGAACCTCGCCAGGCTCGGCGAGTCGCTGCTGGGGCTGTTCGCCGACTCCCAGGAGGAGGCGGTGCGCCTCGCGACCGAGGAGCTGGCGGGCTTCGCCGACGCCTACCTCGCCGCCCGTGACCGCGGCTACCTCGCCAAGATCGGCGTCGGGACCCCGGAGCTGCTCGCCGACCTGTTCGCGGTGATCGAGGACCAGAAGCCCGACCACACCCTGTTCTTCCGACGGCTGTCCGAGGCCGCCCGGGGCGACGCCGGGCCGGTCCGCGCCCTGCTCTCCGACCCGGCCGCGCTGGACCCGTGGCTGGAGTCCTGGCGGGCCGCCGGTCCGGACGCCGACGCGATGGACCGGGTCAACCCGGTCTACGTGCCGCGCAACCACCTGGTCGAGGAGGCGCTGGGCGCCGCCGTCGAGGGGGACCTGGAGCCGGTGCAGTGGCTGCTGCAGGTCCTCGCGGACCCGTTCACCGAGCGCGAGGGCTACGAGCGCTACGCCCAGCCCGCGGGGCCGGACTCGCCGCCGTTCACGACGTTCTGCGGGACGTGACCCCGGCATCCGGGCGATGGACTCCGCCCGGCTCCGGGTGCACCCTGGGCGGCGCTGTCGGCGTGCGGAGGCCACCATGCGGATCGGCATCATCGGCGCGGGCCCGGCCGGGCTGTTCCTCGGCGCGACGCTCGCGCGTCGCGGGCACGCGGTCCTCGCCGTGGACCGGGACACCGGCCCGGACCCCGACGGGACGTGGGCACGCCGCGGGGTGATGCAGTTCCACCACCCGCACGGGGTCCGTCCCCAGGTGGGGGAGGGGCTGCTCGCCGAGTTGCCCGAGGCCCACGCGGCATGGGTCGCCGCCGGCGCGGAACCGATCGTGTTCGTCCTCCCGGACGGCCGGCGGATGGCGGGCGGGATGCGGTCGCGCCGCGCGACGTTCGAACGGGCACTGCGCGAGGTCGCGACCCGCGAGCCGGGCCTGGAGATCCGCCGCGGACACGTCGACGGCGTGGTCGTCTCCGGCGGCCGGGCCCGCGGACTCGTCGTCGACGGGGTGGGCGAGCCGGCGGACCTGGTGGTCGACGCCTCCGGACGGTCCGGACGGTCCACCCGCGACCTCACCGGCGGCCCGGCCGTGGAGGGCGATACCGGTGCGGCCTACGTCAGCCGCCAGTACCGGCTGCGCGACCCGGCCGACCCCGGCCCGATGACCAGCCCGCTGGCCTGGCAGGCCGACCTCGACGGTTACCAGGTCATCGTCTTCCGGCACGAGGCCGGTGTGTTCTCGGTGCTGCTGGTCCGGCCGGCCGGCACCCTGCGGGAGCTGCGGCACGAGGCCGTGTTCGACGCGGCCTGCCGGGCGATCCCCGGGCTGCACGAGTGGACCGACTCCGGGCGGGCCGCCCCGATCACCCCGGTGCTGCCCGGCGGGCGGCTGTACAACCACTACCGCTCCCAGCCCGACGTCGACGGGCTGGTGCTCGTCGGCGACGCCGTCTGCACCACGACGCCGATGTTCGGCCGCGGCCTCGCCACCACGATGATGCAGTGCCGCGACCTGCTGGGACGCATCGACACCGGCGAGGTCGGCGGTTTCGGGGCCTGGTGCGACGCCGAGATGCGGCCCTGGGTGGAGGACCACGTGCGGTCCGACGACCACGCCCGCCGGGCCTGGGCGGGTGGCGACGTGGACCTCACCGGCCCGTTGCCGTCGACCCTGATCATGGCGGCCGCCGAGGTCGACGGCCGGATCGGGGCCGCGCTCGGGCCCTACCTCGCGATGCTGGCGGGCCCGGCGAGCCTCGACGAGGTCGAGCCGCTCGCCCACGCCGTCTACGCCGGTGGCTGGCGCCCCGCCCCCGCCGCCGGGCCGACCCGCGAGGAGTTGGCCACCCTGCTGCAGCGCACCGCCGCGTCCTGACTACCCTCGTGAGTGCGGACGAGTCGGTCGGGCGGCCGCGGCGGGACCTCCGGGTTCCGCCGAGGAAAGTCCGGACTCCACAGGGCAGGGTGGTTGTCAACGGCAACCCGGGGCGACCCGCGGGACAGTGCCACAGAGAACAGACCGCCACGCGGCTCCCCGGAGCCGCGGGGTAAGGGTGAAACGGTGGTGTAAGAGACCACCAGCACCCCGGGTGACCGGGGTGGCTCGGTAAACCCCACCCGGAGCAAGGTCGAGAGGCCGTACGTGTACGGCTGCGCAGGCGTTCGAGGGCTGCCCGCCCGAGCCTGCGGGTGGACCGCTGGAGCCTGCCGGCGACGGCAGGCCGAGATGGATGGTCGCCGAACGGAGCACCGTGAGGTGCCCGGGAACAGGATCCGGCTTACAGACCGGCTCGTCCGCACCTCTTCCCCGACCTTGACGGTCGAGCCCCGGCCGGACGGACGGGGCTCCCGTACACTCCGTCGACGAGCCGACTACCGCCCCTTGAGATAGGTGCTGATCATCGCGGTCAGCTCGTTCTCCAGCCGTCGCGCGGGAACCCGGTCCGGCGCCGCCGACAGCGCGTGGACCACGAGCTCCAGGGTGATCGTGACGATCTGCGCGGCGGCCTCCGTGTCCTCGACGCCCGCGTCGGGATGCCGGACCAGGAAGTCCCGGAACCTGCGCAGCCGGTCGCGCTGGTACACCTCGATCTTCGTCATGACGGCGCCCTCGCGGGGCGCCTCCTCCATGAACAGCCGCAGCAGCCGCGGGTCGTCGCGGTGGTTCGCGATCGCGGTGCGCACCATCGCCCGCACGAGCTCCTCCAGTGGCTGGTCACCGGCCTCCTCGCCGGGCGGCAGAGTCGCGGCGCCCTGGTCCAGGTGCCGGGTCAGGAGCTCGGCCAGGATCGCGTCCTTGTTCGGGAAGTACTGGTAGAGCGAGCCGATCGAGCACCGGGCCTCGTCGGCGATCCGGTTCGTGGTGCCCGCGGCGTAGCCGTACGTGGCGAGAACGTGAGCAGCCGCGGTGAGGATCCGCTCGCGGGTGAGTTCCGCCCGGACCTGACGCGGCCGCCGACGTGGGGCGATCCGGCGCTGCTGCGGGGTCATGTCCCTCCCGGGTGCGCGCGTCGAAAGCGAGTAGCTCCTAAAGTGAGCATTTACTTAGAATAGGGCTTTCACCTGCGATGATACAGAACAGGGAAGGCTCACCATGCTCGAAGTTTCCAGCGCGCTCGCCGCCGTCCTCGAACAGGTGCCGCACCAGGCCGGGCGGGCCCGTGCGCACGTCGGGGTGCCCGCATGAGACGGCTCCTCGACACCCTGCTCCGGACGGCGACGGTCGAGCACGTCGAGCCCCTCGCGGGCCGCTTCCGGGCGGTCACCCTGACCGGCGCCGGGATCCGCGACCTCGAGGTGAAGGCCGGTCAGCAGATCCGCCTGCAGGTCGGGGCGGCCAACCCGGTCGTCGACCTGCTCGTCGGCGCGCTGCGGACCTACTCGATCTGGGAGTACGACGGGACCCGCATGGAGCTGCGGATCCTCGACCACGGCGAGGGGCCGGGCGCGCAGTGGGCCCGGCGGGTCCGTCCGGGCGAGGAGGTCAGCGTGTTCGGGCCGGAGGGCTCGTTCGTCAGCTGGCCCAGTGACTACCACCTCTTCGCCGGGGACGAGACCGCCGCGGTCGCGTTCGGGGCGATGATCCGCGGGCTGGACGACGGCGCCCCGGTGCACGCGGCGATCGAGGTCGACACCGAGGAGGACCGGCTGCCGATCCCCGGCGAGGTCACCTGGATCCACCGCCACGGCCGATCGGCCGTCAAGTCCGCCGATCTCGTCGCGGCGGTGGCGAACCTCGACCTGCCGGAGACACCGGGGACGGCCTACCTGGCGGGTGAGGCGGGGACCGTGCAGATGGTGCGCGAGCACCTGGTCCGCGACCGGGGCTGGCACCGGCGCGACGTCGTCACCAAGCCGTTCTGGGCGCCGGGGAGGACCGGGATGGACTGACTCCCGTGGTCCGCGTGGGTCGGGTCAGCTCGTCGCCGGGCCGGGGCTCATCGCGGTCCTGACGGCGAACCCGCCGAGCACGGTGCCGGCCACCCACCGCTGGACCGTCATCGCCCGCGGCCGTGCGGCCAGGAACCCGGAGACGGACGCGGCGGTGAGGACGATCAGCGCGTTCACGGTCACCGCGACGACGATCTGGACCGACCCGAGCTGCAGGAGCTGGCTCCCGGTGGCGCCGTCGGCGGGGTCGACGAACTGGGGCAGCAGCGCGGCGTACATCAGCGCGATCTTCGGGTTCAGCAGGTTCGTGAGTAGCCCCATGCCGAACAGGCGCCGGTCGCGCTCAGGCGCGAGGTCGCGGGCCTCGAACGGCGACCGTCCGCCGGGGCGCAGCATGCCCCAGGCGAGCCAGGCGAGGTAGAGCGCCCCCGCGATCTTGACCGCGGTGTAGGCGGCGGGGACGGCGACGAACAGCGCCGAGAGCCCGGCCGTCGCGGCGAGGAGGTAGCAGAGGAAGCCGACCGCGGTACCGGCGAGCGACACGAGTCCGGCGCGCCGGCCCTGCGAGATCGCCCGGGAGGTCAGGTACACCATGTTCGGCCCCGGGGTGAGGACCATGCCGAGGGCGATCACGACGACACCCAGGGCTGCGGACGGTTCGATCACGGCGGCTCCTCACCGAATGGCTCGTGATCGAGAGCGAAACACGGCGACGGCCCGCGGACCAGTGGATTCCCACGTGTGCTGCGTCGCTCCGGGTTCGTGTGACGATCTGCCGGTGAGCAGCACCCGCGACCTCCGCGTCGTCGCGCTGGGGGACTCCTTCGTCGCCGGTGTCGGCGACCCCGACTGCCGGGGGTGGTTCGGCCGCCTCGTGGCGGCGGTCGGCCGCCAGGGCGTCCCGACGACCGCCTACAACCTGGGGATCCGCCGCGACACCAGCAGCGACGTCCTCGCCCGCTGGGAGCGCGAGACGGGCGCACGCCGTGCCCCCGGGTGCGACGAACGCCTGGTCCTGTCCTTCGGCGTGAACGACGGCGTCGAGGAGGACGGCCGGTGCCGGGTGGAGCCGGACGTCACCGTCGCGAACCTGACCCGGTTGCTCGCCGGGGCCGATGTTGCGGGCCTGCCGGCCTTCGTCGTCGGACCCCCGCCGGTCGCCGACGCCGCGGTGAACCGGCGGGTGCGGGACCTGACCGCGCGGTTCCACGGGGTGTGCGACACCGCCGGGGTGCCCTTCGTCGACGTGGTCGACGCGCTGTCGGCCGACGAGGTGTGGACGACCGGGGTCCGCGACGGCGACGGCGCCCACCCCGGTGCCGACGGCTACGACCGCCTCGCCCGGCTCGCGATGCCGGCGTGGTTGGCGTGGATCGGCCCGTCCCGGTAACGGATCCGTCGGCGCTCCTCCGCCGTCGAGGACCGGACCTGACCGCATGGGGCGGCACAGTCGTCCTCGAACCGCTCCCGAGCACCCCGGAGGACCCCATGTACGCACCCGCCCGCCACGACGAGATCACCGGTCTCCTCAACTACATCGACCAGCAGCTCACGGCGATCCGCTCCGCGCTCCTCGGCCTCACCGAGGACCAGGCGCGCGCGACCCCGTGCCGCAGCGCGCTGTCCGTCGGTGGCCTGGTCAAGCACGCCGCCTACTGCATGCGCGGCGCGCTGGAGCGGCTGACCGGCGACGTCACCGAGCAGCCGCTGGACGCGGCCGCGTTCGCCCGGTTCACCGGCAGCTTCACCGTCGGCGACGACGAGACCGTCGCCGCGACCGTCGAGGAGTTCGACCGGGTCCGGGCCGAGCTGCTCGCCACCGTCGCGAAGACCGACCCGGCAGGCGACTCGACCGCCCCGCCCACCCCCTGGGACGGGATCTACGACGCGCGGCCGATCCACGCCCGCTTCTACCTGGTGCACCTGGTCGAGGAGTTCGCCCGGCACGCGGGGCACGCCGACATCCTCCGCGAGCAGATCGACGGCGTCGCGGTGCCCGCGCTGGTGCTCACCCTCGCCGGGGCGCCCGCCAACGACTTCTTCCAGCCCTACGAGGCGGCGCCGGGCACCCTGCTGGCCTGAGCCCGGCGGTATCCCCGGGCGTCCCCGGTCGTTGATCTCCACGACCGGCTCGGGGGAGGACGGATGCGTCGAGGACGACGGAACGGACTGATCGCCACGGCCGCGGCCGTCGTCGCGCTGGTGGGGCTCGCGTCGCTGCAGCCCGCCGTCGCGATCGGCCCGTTCGGCCCCTCGGGGCGGGTGACCGTCACCCCGGCGGCGTCGAACCAGTTCGCCGGGACCCTCGACGAGGGTTCCGGCAGCCGCGAGTTCACCGCCCGCCACGGCGCCCCGCCCGACGGCGGCAGCGGCGCCCTCGAGCTGCGCACCCCGGGCGACGGGGACAAGCGCCAGTACGTCACCGACGAGGTCGCCGGCCCGTTGTCCCGGTTCACCGACGCGAGCTACTGGGCGTACCGCGACCCGGCGTCGTCGAGCGGGGCGATGCCGTCGTTCGCGATCGCCGTCGACGTGAACGGCGGCACCCTGGAGCCGGGCGACCTGTACGTCCTCACCTACCTGCCCGACCGGGCCCCGGCCGGCACCTGGACCCGCTACGACGTCGGGTCCGGCACCTACTGCACGACACAGCAGATCGGCCGGGTCGACGCCTACCGGCAGTGCCGCGACGGCGGCGAGCAGCGCACGCTGTCCGACATCATGGCCGCCTACCCGGACATGACCGCCTACGCCGCCGGGTTCAACCAGGGCGGCGGCGACGCCGGGCTGGTCTCGGCCGTCGACCTGCTCCGGGTCGGCGGGCGGACCTACGACTTCGAGCCCGGCTGAGCCGGTCGCGGCGACTCAGGTCACGCAGAACTCGTTGCCCTCGGGGTCGCACAGGGTGGTGGTGAGCGGCCCGCGGTCGGCCGTCGTCCACAGCACCCGGGCGCCGAGCGCGACCAGGCGCTCCACCTCCGCGGGAGCCTCCTGCGGGCCGACCTGCAGGTCCAGGTGCACCCGGTTCTTGGCCGACTTCGGCTCCGGCACCCGCTGCACGAACAGCCGCGGACCCGGCCCGCGGGCGGTGGCGACGTCGCGGAACCCGCGGCGGTCGCCGTCGACGAGCACGTCGGCCTCGCCGAGGTGGCCGGCGGCCAGCAGGCCGTCGACGACCGCGGTGTGGTCCTCCACCTCGTAGCCGAGGGCGGCCGCCCAGAACCGCGCGAGGGCGTGCGGGTCGGCGGCGTCGAACGCGATCTGCAGGGTCGGGGTCACGGCGACGATCCTGGCCCCCGACGCGGACAGCGCCCGTCCGCATCGGACGTGTCGACCCAGGGTACGGAGCTGCCATAGGCTCTGCGGGTGCAGTACGACTTCACCGACCTGCGGCTGTTCCTGCACGTCGTCGCCGAGGGGTCCATCACCGGCGGTGCCGCGCGGGCCAACCTGAGCCTGCCGTCGGCGAGCGCACGGGTCCGGGCCCTGGAACGCCACGCGGGGGTCGAGCTGCTGGTCCGGGAGCGGCGCGGGGTCCGCACCACCCCGGCCGGGCGGGCACTGGCCCGGCACGCCCGCGAGGTCCTCGACCGGGCGGCGCGCCTCGACGGCGCGATCGCCTCCTACTCCCGGCCGGCGAGCGCGCCGCTGTCGCTGCTGGCCGGGAGCTCGGCGATGCACGACCTCGTGCCGCGGGCGGTGACGGCGTTCCTGCTGGCCCGGCCGCACTCCGACGTCGACGTGACGCTGCGGCGCAGCGTCGAGACCGCCCGGACCCTGGTCGACGGCGG
Source organism: Pseudonocardia sp. ICBG162 (assembly GCF_020496225.1). Lineage (NCBI taxonomy): Bacteria > Bacillati > Actinomycetota > Actinomycetes > Pseudonocardiales > Pseudonocardiaceae > Pseudonocardia > Pseudonocardia sp. ICBG162. The sequence goes on along the minus strand of NZ_JAHLJD010000013.1, from coordinate 1,385,755 downwards.
TGCGGACCTCGGGATCGTCCTGGACCACGTGGCGGCGGACCACGGGCTGTCCGCAGAGCCGCTGTGCGACGACTCGCTGGTCGTCGTCGGCGCCGGGCACGGTGTGCTCGACGGTCGCGACGTGATCGCGTTCGCCGAGGCGGCCGAGCACCCGATGGTGGGGCTGGCCGCGTCGTCGCCGCTGCAGCTCTCGCTCGACGCGCAGGCGGCCGACGCCGGGCTCGCGCCGCGGTACCGCACCCGCGCCGCGGACCTGGGCACGGTGGTCGCGCTGGCCGAGGCGGGGGCCGGGATCGCCGTCGTGCCCCGTCGCGCGGCCGCCGTCCCGGCCCGTGCCGGGCGTCTGCAGGTGGTCGCGCTGGGGGAGCAGTGGGCCCGGCGCGGGCTGTCGCTGTGCTGGGGCGCGGCCCTGGAGCCGAGCTCGCCGGGATGGCCCGCGGTGCTGGCACTCGCGGACCACATCCACGCTGTCTCTGTCACAGCCGAAGGCTGAGAGCGGAACTTCCGCATTGTCCGGTGAGCCGGACGGGCCGACCCTCGACCCATGAACCCCTCCGACGAGCCCGACGGTGTCGAACGGGCCCTGACCGGGCTGCGGCGGGTCGTCGTGCCCGTCGCGGCCGGGCTGCTCCTGCTGCTGGCGATCGCGGTCGGCGACGCCGCCGAGACCGCCGCCGCCGAGGCGGCCGGGACCACCCGGGTGAGCGCGACCGTGCTCGGGACGACCGCGGGGCCGGGGCCCGTCGACGTCGGCTGGACCGACGGCCGCGGCGTCGTGCGGACCGCCACGGTGACCGTCGGCGGGCGGGTCGCGCCCGGCCGGTCGCTCGGGCTGTGGATCGGCCCCGACGGTGTCCCGGCCGCCCCGGAGCACCCGACCGAGGTCCGGACGGCCGGGATCCTGCGCTCGGCGACGGTGCTGGGCGTCGGCGGGTCCGGCCTGGTCGCGGTGTACACGGCCGCCGGCGTCGCCGGCCGCGCACGGGCGGCGGGACGGCTGGACCGCGAGTGGCGCGCGGTCGAGGCGCGCTGGCGGGAGCTGCCCCGCGGCTGAGCGGAACTGTCGGGGGTCCGGTGCAGCATGCGTCCCGACCCACCCCCGAGCACCCGGAGGCCCCCGTGGACCAGCCCGTCACCGCCGACCCCGTCATGGACGCCGTCGGCGCCGCCGTCGGGGCGGGCCGTGCCGGTGACCGGGCCGGGGCCCGCGCCCGGTTCGACGCCCTGTGGGAGCAGGTGACCGCCGACGGCGACCCCTTCCACCGGTGCACGCTGGCCCACTACGCCGCCGACGTCCAGGACGACCCGCACGCCGAGCTGCTGTGGGACGAGCGCGCCCTGGCCGCCGCCGACGAGCTGACCGACGAGCGGGCGCAGCGCCACCACGCGTCGCTGAGCGTCGGGGGGTTCCTGCCGTCGCTGCACCTGAACCTCGCCGACGTGCACCGCCGCCTCGGCGACGACGACCGGGCGCGCCACCACCTGACCCGGGCCCGGGACCGGGTGGGAGCGCTGCCCGACGACGGCTACGGCGCGATGATCCGCGCCGGGATCGACCGCTGCGGCGAACGCCTCGACCTCGGGGACCGCACGTGAGGGAGCCGCACTCAGACGACCGCGCCGTCGCCGGCGCGGCGCCGTGCCCGGTCGGCCTTCGACGGGTGCCGTCGTCCCGCCTTGCCGACCGGCTGCTTCGCTCCGGACGTCCGCGGCGCGGGCCCGGTCCAGCGCTGCTGCAGCAGGATCGCCACCGGCCCGGCGACGACGATCGTCGACACCGTCCCGACCACGATGCCCACGATCAGCGCCAGCGCGAAGTCCCCGAGGGTCGCCCCGCCGAGGAACAGCAGCATGACCAGGATCGTCAGCGTCGAGATGCCGGTGTTCACCGTCCGCGGCAGCGTCGAGAGCACCGCCGACCCCACGACCTTGTGGAACGGCACCTTCGCGTTGCGTGCCCAGTGCTCGCGCACGCGGTCGAACACGACCACGGTGTCGTTGACCGAGTAGCCGATGACGGTGAGCAGCGCCGCGAGGAACACGCCGTCGGCGGTGCGCCCGGTCCAGGCGAACACCCCGACCACCACGAGCACGTTGGTCAGCAGCGCCGCGACCGCACCGGCGCCGAGCGTCCAGCGGAACCGGAACGCCAGGTAGAGGAACTGCGCGGCGAGCGCGACACCCAGCGCGATGATGCCGCCGCGGGCCAGCTCGGCACCGAGGCTGGGGCCGATGAGCTCGTCGCGCAGCACCTCCGCGCCGCCGCCCGCCGCGCCGACGACCTCGCGCAGCTGTCCGACCTGGGCGTCGGTGAGCTCGCCGGAGCGCAGCGCGACCGCGCCGTCGCCGGTCTCGGTGACGGTGAGCCCGCCGATGCCGGTGGCGCCGACAGCGTCGCGGACCTGCTCCACGCTCACCGGGTTCGACGTCGTGAACTCGACCAGCCGGCCGCCGGTGAACTCGACACCGAGCTCCAGGCCGCGCACGAACAGCCCGGACACCATCACGACCACGACGACCCCGGCGACGGCGAGGTAGCGCGCCGGGCGCCGCAGGAACCCGGGGTCGCTCGCCTCGAGCCTGCGCCGGACCGGGCCGATCTCGGTGATACCGGTGATCCTCGGCCTGCGCTTCACCGCGGGGATCTTCAGGACGGCGAGGGTGAGCAGCCGGGACAGCACCAGCGCGGAGAACAGCGACACGACCACACCGATGACCAGCGTGACGCCGAACCCGCGGACCGGGCCCGAGGCGAGCCCGAACAGCAGCACGGCGGCGAGCAGCGAGGTCACGGCGACGTCGCCGACCGCGGACAGCGAGTTCGCGTAGCCCATCTCCGAGGCGCGTTCCAGGCGTGGCTTCGCCGCGTACTCCTCACGCGAGCGTTCGGCGATCAGCACGTTCGCGTCGACGGCCATGCCGACCGCCAGGACGAACGCGGCCAGGCCGGGCAGCGTCAGCGTGGCCCCGAGCCCGGTCTGCACCGAGTAGGCGACGAGCGCGTACCCGCCGAGCGCGACGACGGCCACGAGCCCGACGAGCCGGTACACCACGATGAGGAACGCCCCGGCCAGCGCGGAGCCGATGATCGCGGCCCAGGCGCTCGCGGAGATCGCGTCCGCACCCAGGGTCGGGCCGACGGTCCGCTGCTCGATGATCTCGACCGGCAGCGGGAGGGCGCCGCCCTCGATCAGCACGGCCAGCTCGGAGGCCTGCTCGGGGGAGAAGTTGCCGGTGATCTGGGTCTGCCCGCCGAGCATGCCGACGTTGCACGGGATGTTCTCGACGACCTGCGGGGAGGAGATGACCTGCTGGTCGAGCACGATCGCGACCCGGCGCTGCGGGTCGCCGGGCGGCGCGCACGCGGCCTGGCCGGTGAGGGCCTGCCAGCGGGCGGGGCCGTCGCCGTCGAAGCTGATGTTCACGATGTGCCCGACGCCCTGCGGGTTGGGCGAGGACATCGCCGAGCCCACCATGTCGCCGGTCAGCGCCGGTGGGCCGAGCTGCAGCGGCTGGCCCTGCTCGTCGGTGCCGGGGGCGCCCCCGGCGGCGGGGTCACCGATCCCGAGCACCGGGTGCATCGTGAGCTGCGCGGTGCGGCCGAGGGTCTCGGCGGCCTCGGCGGGGTCGGTCAGCCCGGGGAGCTCGACGATGATCCGGTTCTCCCCGGACCGGGCCAGGCTGGGCTCGGCGACACCGAGCCCGTCGATGCGCCCGCGCAGCACCTCCAGCACGCGGTCGGTGGCCTCGCCGTCGGCGGCGACCTCGGGGGTGTCGCGGGTCTCCAGGACGATCTGGGTGCCGCCGCGCAGGTCCAGCCCCAGCGTGGGGGCGGTGGTGAGCGCGACGACGGAGGACAGGGCGAGCACGGCGAGCGCGATGAGCGCCCGCCAGAGCACGGGGCGTGGCTTCACAGGGATCCTCGGCGGCGGGCGCCCCGGTCGGGACCGGGGCACGGCGGGGTGGTGCGGGGGAGTGGCGGGCGGTGGCGACCGGCGGGGTCGTCCGGTCAGGCCCGCGGCGGTCCCCGCGACCCGATGTCCGCGCCGGTCCCGGGCTCCGGGGCGGCGGCCGTCGTCCGGTCGTCGACGGGCGCGGGCGCGTCGTGCCCGAGCCCGGCGGCGTCGAGGACCAGCACGTCCAGGGCGGGCCCGGGGTGGCCGGTCGCGTCCGGGGCGACCGGACCGTCGTGCGCGGAGCGCCCCAGCAGCGCGGGCCGGGGTGCCTCGGCGGGCGCGACGTCCTGCCCGACCGAGGCCGCGGCCGTGGTCGGGACGGCCTCGGCGGTCAGCGACCCGGCGATCGGGGCGAGCGCCGCGACCAGCGACAGCAGCAGCACCGCGACGAGGCGGCGGGCCGGGCTGCGGGTCGTGCGCACGAGGGTGATCCGTCCGGTTCGGGGGGTTTCCTGCGGCGACGGTACCGGTCACCTCGACCACCGGGCCGCCGCAGGGGTCGGGCACCGGGCGCGCGGCCGTTCGCCGTTCGGCACAATCGCGACCGCACCAGCGTGACGACCCCGAGAGGACGACTGACGTGAGCACGGATCCGTCGACCAGCGAGAAGATCGACCCCGAGACGACGGGCGGGGAGACGATCGAGTTCCAGGCCGAGGCCCGGCAGCTGCTGCGGTTGATGATCCACTCGATCTACTCGAACAAGGACGTCTTCCTGCGCGAGCTGATCTCCAACGCCTCCGACGCGCTGGACAAGCTCCGCCTCGCCGCCTACCAGGACAAGGACCTGGGCGCCGACACCGAGGACCTGCACGTCGAGCTCGTGCCGGACGCCGGGGCGCGCACCCTCACCGTCCGCGACAACGGCATCGGCATGACCCGCGACGAGGTCGTCGACCTGATCGGCACCATCGCGCGGTCGGGCACCGCGGAGCTCCTCGCGACGCTCCGGGAGGCCGGCGACGACGCCCGCCAGGAGCTGATCGGCCAGTTCGGCGTCGGCTTCTACTCCTCGTTCATGGTCGCCGACCGCGTCGAGCTCGTGACCCGCAAGGCCGGCGCGGGCGAGGGCGTGCGCTGGACCTCCGACGGCGAGGGCACCTACACGATCGAGCCGGTCGCCGACGCCCCGCAGGGCACCGCGGTCACCCTGCACCTCAAGGCGTCCGACGCCGAGGACCAGCTGCACGACTACGCCGACCCCGCGGTGCTGCGCCGCATCGTGAAGACCTACTCCGACTTCATCACCTGGCCGGTCCGCATGGCGGCCGAGGCGGCGGAACCGGAGTCCGGGTCGGAGCCGGAATCCGGGACCGGCCCCGAGACGCTGAACTCGATGAAGGCGCTGTGGGCCCGCCCGCAGAAGGACGTGACGGAGGAGGAGTACGCCGAGTTCTACCGGCACGTCAGCCACGACTGGCAGGAACCGCTGGAGACGATCCGGCTCGCCGCCGAGGGCACCTTCGAGTACCAGGCGCTGCTGTTCCTGCCCAAGGTCGCGCCGATGGACCTCTACATGCGCGACGCCCGCCGCGGCGTGCAGCTCTACGTCCGGCGCGTGTTCATCATGGACGACTGCGAGGCGCTCGTCCCCGAGTACCTGCGGTTCGTCAAGGGCGTCGTCGACGCCGCGGACCTCTCGCTGAACGTGTCGCGGGAGATCCTGCAGCAGGACCGCCAGATCTCGGCGATCCGCAGGCGCCTGGTGAAGAAGGTGCTGTCGGTGCTCGGCTCGCTGCGCGACAACGAGCCGGAGAAGTACGCGACCTTCTGGGAGCAGTGCGGCCGGGCGCTCAAGGAGGGCCTGCTGTCCGACGCCGACAACCGCGACACCATCCTCGGGGTCTCGGCGTTCGCGACCACCCACGACGCGGACGCGCCGACCTCGCTCGCCGCCTACACGGAGCGGATGCGCGAGGGCCAGGACGCGATCTACTACATGACCGGGGACTCGCGGACCGCGATCGAGGCCTCCCCGCACATGGAGGCGTTCCGGGACAAGGGCTACGAGGTCCTGCTGCTGACCGACCCGGTCGACGAGGTGTGGGTCGACGCCGTCGACGGGTTCGACGGCACCCCGCTGCGCTCCATCGCCAAGGGCCAGGTGGACCTGCAGACCGACGAGGAGAAGGAGGAGGCTGCGGCGAAGCAGACCGAGTTCGCCGACCTCTGCACCTGGATGGCCGAGGTCCTGACCTCCGACGTCAAGGAGGTGCGGCTCTCCACCCGGCTCACCACCTCCCCGGCCGTCCTCGTCGGCGACGAGTTCGACATGACCCCGACCCTGGAGAAGATGTACCGGGCGATGGGGCAGGAGCCGCCGAAGGTCAAGCGGATCCTCGAGCTCAACCCGTCGCACCCGCTGGTCACCGGGCTGCGCGACGCCCGCGCCGCGGGGAAGGACGAGAGCGGGACCGTCGAGCTGCTGCACGGCATGGCGCTGCTGGCCGAGGGCGGCGAGCTCGCCGACCCGTCCCGGTTCGTGGGGCTGCTCGCGGAGCGCCTGCAGCACGCGCTCTGACGCGGGGCGGCGCGGGGACCGTGCCGTGACGAGAGCCGCACATCTGAAGAACCACTCAGATGTCGTGGCTATGCTGTCGCGGTGATCGGGAACCCGCGCCGCTGGGCGCCGCTGCTCGCCGGACTGGTGCTCCTCGCGGGGTGCGGCGCGGGTGACCCGGTCACGGCACCGGCCGGGCACGGCGACCACGGCACGGATCCCGCGGCGGACGCGGTCGTCAACTGCGGCCTCGACGTGCCCGTGCAGCGCCCGGAGCGGGTCGTCGCGATGTTCCAGAACGGCATCGAGGCCGTCCTCGCGCTCGGGGCGGGGGACCGCCTGGTCGGCGCGGCCTACCTGGACAACCCGCTGCCGGCGCAGCTCGACCCGGACTTCCGGCCGCAGGACTACTGGCCCGAGGAGTACCCGTCGCGCGAGGAGGTGCTGCGGGTCGCCCCGGACCTCGTCGTCTCCGGCTTCACCGGCGCCTTCACCCGGGAGGGCCTCGGCACCCGCGCCGAGCTCGGCGCCACCGGCACGGAGACCTTCCTGTTCAGCGCCTACTGCCCGACCGCCGACGGCGGCAACCAGCAGAGCATCGGCGACAACGACGTGTCCTTCGCCGGGGTCGAGCACGACCTCACCGACCTCGGGCGGCTGCTGGGCGCCGAGGACCGGGCCGCGCAGGTCGTCGCCGGCATGCGCAGCACCCTCGCCGATGTCGCCGGCCGGCTCGACGGCGTCACCGACCGTCCGCGGGTGGCGATGCTGAACTCCCCGGGCGGCACCGGTGAGCTGCGGGTCTTCGGCACCGGCGACGTCGCGACGACGATCATCGAGGCCGCGGGCGGGCGGCAGGCGTTCGGCACCATCGCCGGCCGGCAGCGCACCGTGTCCCTGGAGGGCATCGTCGCGGCGAGCCCGGACGTGATCGTGATCCCGGCCTGCTGCGGGCGCGACGTCGGCCCGGAGGGTGCGGAGCTGCTGGCCGAGCGGCTGCGCAACGACCCGGCGCTCGCGACGGTCCCCGCGGTCCGCGACGGCAAGGTGTTCACCACGACCTTCGCCGAGATCAGCCCCGGCATCCGCAACGCCGACGCGGTCGCGACGCTCGCCCGGCGGCTGCACCCCGACCGGTTCGGCGGCTGAGTCCCGGCGGCAGGCGGGTCGGGGGAGGAGTACGGATCCGCCCGGCGCCGTTGCCGAGCGGACGACCGGAACCGTAGCGGGTCCGCGCCGCCCGCGACAGCGACCGTGCCCCGATCGTTGCTAGGGCTCCTCCGAGCCCGGGGGCAGCGGCGGGTTGCCCGGGCGCAGCCCGTCGAGCAGCAGCGCCAGGTAGCGGGCGCGGTCCTCGCCCGACGCCGTCTCCGCCGCGTCCGACCCCTCGGCGACGGCCAGCGCCATGACCAGCACCGCCGACAGGTCCCGCGGGGTGAGCTCCGGGCGCACCGCGCCCGCCTCGCGCGCCCGGTCCAGCAGCCGGGTCAGCGTCCGGCCGTAGCGCTCGGCGGACTCGACGTCGAACGCGCCGGTCTCGCGGGCCAGCTGCAGGATCGTCCGCCGTCCGGCGATCGCCTCCACCGCCCGGCCCAGCGATCCGGCCAGGTCGGCCCAGGGGTCGCCGTCCCCGGCGGCCGCGGTCGGCTCGATCTCCGCGACGAACACCTGGTCCAGCACCGCCCGCACCAGCACGTCGCGGGTCCGGAACCGGCGGTACAGCGTCGCGACGCCGACCCCGGCCCGGCGCGCGATCTCCTCCAGCGGGACGTCCGCTCCGTCGGACTCGAACGCCGCGGCCGCCGTGTCGACGATCCGGCGGTGGTTGCGGGCGGCGTCGGCGCGCAGCGGACGGCCCGCCGGGGAGCCGTCGAGCGACGAAGCGGTCATCACTGCACGGTATCGCCCGGCCTCACCAGGTCACCGGCAGCGTGTGCATGCCGTAGACGAAGTGGTAGGCCCGGAAGGCCTCGGGCGGGACCGGTCCGGCCGGGGCGAGCGTGGGGAAGCGGCGGAGCAGGGCGGGGAACGCCGTCGCCATCTCCATCCGGGCCAGCGGGGCGCCCAGGCAGTGGTGCACGCCGTGCCCGAACGCGACGTGCCCGGCCGCGCCGCGGGTGAGGTCGAGCCGGGCGGGGTCGTCGAACCCGGACCCGGTGTCGCGGTTGGCGGTGGGCAGGGAGCACATCACCAGCGACCGCGCCGGGATCGGGGTGTCGCGCAGGACGGTGTCGGTCGTCGTCACCCGGACCACCCCGGTGTGCACGATCGACAGCCACCGGAGCAGCTCCTCCACGGCGGGCCGGGCCAGCTCGGGGTCGCTGCGCAGCAGCGCGGCCTGCTCCGGGTCCTCCAGCAGCGCCAGGGTGCCCAGCGACAGCATGTTCGACGTCGTCTCGTGCCCGGCGATCAGCAGCAGCGACGCGATCCCGACCAGCTCGTCGTGGCTGATCTCCTCGCCGTGCTCGCGGATCAGCATGCCGAGGATGTCCTCGCCCGGGTCGGCCAGCGCCGCGTCGACGAGCCGGGTCATGTAGGCGCGGTTCTCCCGGCCCACGGCCAGCCGCTCCTCGGCGGGCAGGGAGACGTCGAGCAGGCGCGTCGAGCGGGCGGTGAACTCGTCGCGGTCGGTGTAGGGCACCCCGAGCAGCTCGCAGATGACCATCGACGGCACCGGCAGGGCGAACAGGGAGACCAGGTCGGCACCCGGCCCGGCGGCCTCCAGCGCGTCGAGGTGCTCGTCGACGATCTCGGTGATGCGCGGCTCCAGGCGGGCCATCCGGCGCTGGGTGAACTCGCGGGTGAGGAAGCGGCGCAGCCGGGTGTGCTCCGGCGGGTCCTGCAGCAGCAGCTGGCCGGCCCGCATCTGCTCCTGCTCGCGCTGGGACAGCGGCGGTGCGTCCGGGCGGGTCAGCTCGGCGCTCCCGGCGTTGGAGTAGGTCGCGGCGTCGCCGAGCACGTGCCGCACGTCGTCGTAGCGGGTGACGAGGTAGGCCTCGGCGCCGAAGGCGGTCCGTACCCGTGGGATGTCGCCGGAGTCGCGGATGCGCTCCAGCTCGGCGTCGGGCAGGAACCGGTCGCGGCGCATGTGCAGCGGGAGCGTGAAGTCCGTGGCGGTGTCGGTCATGGTGCTGGCCTCCGGAGGGTCGGCGGGCGCGTCGCAGTCCACGGTAACCGCTCAAACGACAGTGTGCTCTCGTTTCGCGTCGCCTGTCCGGTACGCCCCGGATGACCGCCGAACCGGTGAAACCGGGCGAACCGTGACAGGCTGCGACCGTCATCGACGACGACGACAGCCCGGGGGCGCCCTGTGTTCCAGCAAGATCCCGAACCGCTCGGCAGTCTCTGGCTGTCCGCACTCGTCGCGCTCCTCCCGCTGGTGGCGATCTTCGTGACGCTGGGTGCCCTGCGCTGGAAGGCGCACTGGGCCGGGCTGGCCGCGCTCGTCGTCGCGGTCGTGGTCGCGGTGGCGGCCTTCGGGATGCCGGTGCACCTGGCCCTGCTCTCGGCCACCGAGGGGGCGGTGTTCGGCCTCTTCCCGATCATGTGGATCGTCTTCACCGCGATCTGGCTCTACCAGCTCACCGTCGCCGCGGGCCGGTTCGAGGACCTGCGCGCCGCCTTCGGGCTGATCTCCGACGACCCCCGGGTGCAGGCGATCATCATCGCGTTCTGCTTCGGCGGGCTGCTCGAGGCGCTGGCCGGGTTCGGAGCCCCGGTGGCGATCACCGGCGTCATGCTGATGGCGCTCGGGTTCTCCCCGGTCCGGGCGGCGGTCGTCGTGCTGCTGGCCAACACCGCCCCCGTCGCGTTCGGCGCGGTCGGCACCCCGATCATCACCGCGGGCACCCTCACCGGGATCCCGTACAACGAGATCGGCGCCGTCGTCGGACACCAGACCCCGGTGCTCGCGTTCATCGTCCCGACGCTGCTGGTGCTGCTCGTCGACGGGAAGCGCGGGGTGCGCCAGGTCTGGCCGGTCGCGCTCGTCATCGGTCTCGCGTTCGCCGTCGCCCAGTGGCTGGCCGCGACCTACCTCTCGGTCGAGCTCACCGACATCGTCGCCTCGCTGGCCGGGCTGGCGGCCGGCGTGGTCCTGCTGCGCTTCTGGCAGCCGCGCGGGGGCGCCGAGGCGATGGAGACGCTGCGCATCGAGCGCACCGCCGACGCACCCGTCGAGGACCCGGGCGGCGACGGCGGCGGGTCCGTCGCGACCGAGCAGCGCACCCTCGCCGAGCGCTCGCAGGCGCTGTCGGTCGGCAGGCTGTTCATGGCCTTCGCGCCGTACCTGCTGATCATCGTGGTGTTCTCGGTGGCGAAGCTGGTCGGCCCGGTGTCGACCTTCCTGACCGGCACCGACCTCAAGATCGGCTGGCCGGGGCTCGACGGACAGGTCCTCGGCGCGTCCGGGGACCCGGTGTCGACCACGACCTACAGCTTCCAGTGGCTGTCCTCGCCCGGCTCGCTGCTGCTGATCTGCGGCATCGGCGTCGCGGTGATGTACCGGCTCGCGCCCGCGACGGCGGTCCGGGAGTTCGCCGCCACCGCGTACAAGCTGCGGTTCGCCTTCCTCACCGTGGCCACCGTCCTCGCGCTGGCCTACGTGATGAACCTGTCCGGGCAGACGATCTCCATCGGCACCTGGATCGCCGGGACCGGCGCGGCGTTCGCGTTCCTCTCGCCGATCCTCGGCTGGCTCGGCACCGCGGTCACCGGCTCGGACACCTCGGCCAACGCCCTGTTCGCGACGTTGCAGCAGACCGCGGCCGAGCAGGCGGGCCTGGACCCGCACCTGATGGTCGCGGCGAACACCTCCGGCGGCGTCGTCGGGAAGATGATCAGTCCGCAGAACCTCACCATCGCGGCGACGGCCGTGGGCATCGCGGGCCGGGAGTCCGAGCTGTTCCGGCGGACGATCCTGTGGAGCGTCGGGCTGCTCGCGGTGTTGTGCGTGCTGGTGTTCCTGCAGTCGACCCCGGTGCTCGGATGGATGCTCCCGACCTTCTGACGCACACCGCCGGGCGCTGCGGAAGGATCGCCCGGGTGCGCCTGACCGTCCTGCCCACCGCCGATCTCGGGCGCGACGGGCTCCGGGCCCTGCGCGCCCTGCTCGACGCCGCGTTCCCCGCCGACGCCGACGGGTCCGGCGGGTTCGACGACGCCTCGTTCGACCACGCGCTCGGCGGGGTGCACGTGCTCGCCGGTCCGCTGCACGACCCGGTCGGGCACGCGGCCGTCGTGGGCCGCCGGCTGCTGCACGACGGCGTCGCGCTGCGCACCGGCTACGTCGAGGCCGTGGCCGTGCGGCCCGGGAGCCAGGGCGGCGGGCTCGGCGGGCTGCTCATGGCCGAGGTGGACCGGATCGTGCGCGGCGGGTACCGGCTCGGCGCGCTCGGCGCGGCCGCCCGCGCCGCGCGGCTCTACCGCAGGCACGGCTGGGAACCGTGGTGCGGCCCGCTCGCCGCGCTCACCCCGGACGGCGTCGTCGACACCCCCGACGAGCGCGGCGCCGTGCACGTCCTGCCCGTCGACGCGCCGCTCGACCCGGCCCGCGCGCTGGTCTGCGACTGGCGCGACGGCGAGCTGTGGTGACGCCCGGGACGCCGGCCCCGGAGTGACGCGGCCGGTTCACCCGGATGTCGGCCAGGAGTCGGGTGATCGTCATCCGGCGCCGGTGGAGTTCACCCGTGCAACTGGCGGTGCTCGACCTGGCGGGTACGACGATGGCCGACGACGGGCTCGTGCTCGCCGGGCTGCGGGCCGGCCTGCGCGCCGCCGGGGTCCGCGTCGACGGTCCCTGCTACCCGGCGCTGGACCGGCAGGCCCGCGCGACGATGGACCGCCCGGTCATGACGGTGCTCGGTGAGCTCCTCGACGGCGACATGTACCGGGCCCGCCGCGCGCACTCCGCGTTCGCCGACCACCTGCACGCCGCGCTGGACGCGGGCCGCGTACGCCCGGTCCCCGGCGCCGCGCAGACCCTCGACGCGCTCCGCGACGCCGGCCTGAGCGTGGCCCTGACCTGCGGGTTCGATCCCGAGCTGCGGGACCGGCTGGTGTCGGCGCTGGGGTTCACCGAGCGGGCGGACATGGTCCTGTCGCCCGCCGACGTCGACGGCCGCGGCCTGCCCGAGCCCGACCTGCTCCACGCCGCGGCCCGGCGGGCCGGGACCGAGCCCTCCCAGGTCGCGGTGGCCGGTGACGCGACCGCCGACATCGACGCCGCCGTCCGGGCGGGGGCGGGGCTCGCCGTCGGGGTGCGGGGCGGGGCGCACGGCGAGCCGCGGCTGCGCGCGGCGGGCGCCGACGCCGTCATCGACTCGGTCGCGGACCTGCCCGCGCTGCTCGGCCTCCCCAGCTGAGCCCGCACGGCGTAGCGTCCGTCCCGATCTTGACCGGTCCGCGGTGACGACGGGCGGCGTGGCCCGACGCACGGTGGCGGTGGCGTCGCTCGGCACGACGCTGGCCCTGGTCAGCTACACCGCGCCGCTGGCCACCCTGGCCCCGATCGCGGCCGACCTGGGCTCCTCGCCGTCGGGGCGCTCCTGGATCCTCAGCTCGATGAGCCTGGGGCTCACCGCGGTGCTGCTGACCGCGGGGACCCTGGCCGACCGGCTGGGGCGGCGCGCGGTGTTCACGACCGGCGCGGTCGTGCTGGCCCTGGCCTCGGCGGGCGGGGCGTTCGCCACCGGCACCGCCGGGTTCGTCGCCGGCCGGATCGGGCAGGGCGTCGGGGCGGCCGCGGTCGTCGCCTGCAGCCTCGCGCTGATCGGGCACGCGCTGCCGCCGGGCCCGCGCCGCTCGGCCGCGACCGGGCTGTGGGGCGCGGCGCTGGCCGCCGGGATCGCGGCGGGCCCGCTGCTCGCGGGCCTGCTGCCGTGGCGGGTGCTCTACCTCGCCGTCGCGGTCGCCGGGCTGGCGCTCGCCGTCGCCGGGCGCACGCTGCTCACCGAGTCCACCGCCGGGCGCCCGCGCCCGGTCGACGTCGCCGGGATGGTGCTGCTCGCCGCCGGGCTGGCGGTGCTGCTCGCCGGCCTCACCGAGGCCCGGCGGCTGCCGGTCACCACCACGACCGTCGTGCTGCTGGTCGCCGGGGCGGTGCTGCTGGCGGGGTTCGTCGTCGTCCAGTTCGTCGTCGCGCACCCGATGGCGGGGCCGGAGCTGTTCCGCCACCCCGGGCTGGTCGCGGCGACGGTCGCGAGCCTGGCCACCGGGCTCGGCATCATCTCGCTGAGCTCCTACCTGCCCGCGCTGCTCGCCCCGGTGCACGGCACCGCCCCCGCGACGGCGGCGCTGCTGCTGCTCGGCTGGTCGGGCACCAGCATCGTGACCGCGCTGCTCACCCGCCGGATCAGCGAACGGGTCACCGGCGGGGTCCGCCTCGGCGTCGGCCTGCTCGTCATGACGGCCGGCCAGCTCGGGCTGCTCGCGACCGGCTCCGGCCCCGGGGCGGTCCTGGCCGCGCTCGTCGTCGTCGGCGTCGGCACCGGGGTCGTGAACGCGACGCTCGGCCGCGAGGCGGTCGCCTCGGTGCCACCGGACCGGGCGGGCACCGGCAGCGGCATCAACAACACCACCCGCTACCTGGGCGCCGCCGTCGGCGTCACGCTGACCTCGGTGCTGACCTCACCGGCGGGCGACGAGCCGGTGCCGGTGCTGCTGGCGGGCTGGCACGTCGCCGTGCTGGTCGCGACCGGGTTCACCCTGCTCGGCGCCCTCGTCGCGCTGGCCTGTGCCCGCTCGGCCGCCCGCACCCCGGTGCCGGCGCCGCAGGGTTGACGGCCGGTGCCGCGGCGAGCAGCGTGCGGGGACGTGACGACCCTGCTGGTGATCGGCTTCGACCCGGCGCGGATCCCCGGGTACGATCCGGCGCCCGTGCTCGCCGCCCTGGAACGGGGCCGCGACGGCTACCGCGCGGCCGGGATCGAGGCGACCGAGGTCCTCGTCGGCCCGGACGGCGAGCTGCCGCGGATCACCGCGGCGCTGACCGCCCGCCGCTACGACTGCGTGCTCGTCGGCGGTGGGCTCCGCACGCCCCCGGAGTGCCTGGAGCTGTTCGAGCGGGTGGTGAACCTGGTGCACCGGCACGCGCCCGGCTCGGTGATCGCGTTCGGCACCTCACCCGTCGACGGCGCCGAGGCCGCCCTGCGCGCGCTGGCCGCCGCGTGAGGGTGGGGGAGCGGGTCGCCGACGCCCTGGCCGGCGGCCGCCCGGTGCTGGCGTGCGAGTCGACGATCGTCACCCACGGCCTGCCCGCGCCGCGCAACCTCGCCGTCGCCCGGGAGGCCGAGGAGCTCGTGGCCTCGCTCGGGGTCGTCCCGGCGACCATCGGGGTGCTCGACGGCGAGGTCGTCGTCGGGCTGACCGACGACGAGCTGGCCCGGCTGGCGACCGCCCCGGACGTGGTGAAGCTGTCCGCCCGGGACCTCCCGGTCGCCGTCGCCACCGGCGCGAGCGGGGGCACGACGGTCGCCGCGACCGCGCACCTCGCACACCGGGCCGGCATCCGGGTGTTCGCCACCGGCGGGCTCGGCGGGGTGCACCGCGGTGCCGCGCGCACCTTCGACGAGTCGGCCGACCTGCCCGCGCTCGCCGCGCTGCCGCTGGTCGTGGTCAGCGCCGGGGTGAAGTCGGTGCTCGACGTCCCGGCCACCCTGGAGCGGCTGGAGACCCTCGGCGTGACCGTCGCCGGGTACCGCACGCACGCCTTCCCCGGCTTCTACGTGGCCGACTCCGGGCACCGGGTCGGGCAGCGGCTGGACTCCCCGGAGCAGGTCGCCACGGCCTGGCGGGCCGCCCGCGACCTCGGCCTGCCCGGGGCCCTGCTGGTGGCGAACCCGGTCCCGGCCGCCGAGCAGCTCCCGCCCGCGCTCCACGACGCCGCACTGGCCGACGCCCTCGCCGCCCTCGACGACGCCGGGATCGGCGGGCAGGACGCGACCCCGTTCCTGCTGGCGCGGGTCCGCGCCGCGACCGGCGACGCCAGCCTGGAGGTCAACGTCGCGGTGTACCGGCACAACGTGGCGCTGGGCGCCCGGATCGCCACCGCCCTGGCCGGGCGGTGACGCGCCGGTGCCGCCTCAGACGACGGGCGTGATGGACCGCAGCGCCTCGGAGCCGCGCACCGCCGTGGTCAGGTCGGCCAGCGCCCGCCCGTGGGCCGCCGCGAGCTCCGCGGACTGCTCGGTGAGGGTGTTGCGGTCCACGTAGCCGGAGTGGTCGAGGTAGAGCCCGGGGGAGAGGACCTGGACGGCGAAGAACCCGGCCAGCACCGACCGGAGCCCGTCGACGGCGAGGAAGTGGTGCCCGCTCGCGCCGGTCAGCACGACCGCGGCCGCCTTGCCCTGGAGCGGGGCGGTCTTCTCGCCCCACTTCCCGCGTTCGGTGGCCTCCAGCAGCGCCCGCAGCGACGCCGTGTGCCCGGCCCGGTAGACCGGGCTGCCGAACACGACGGCGTCGGCGTCGGCGAAGGCCGCGGTGACCTCGGCGACGGGGGTCTGCGACAGCTCGATCAGGGCGGTGTCGGCCCCGGTGCCGGCGAGGATCCCGGCGACGGCGGCGGCCGTGCGCCCGCCCGGCTCCGGGCCCGCGACGACCCCGATGATCCGGCCCGCGGTGCCGCTCACGAGCCGGCCCGCGGGGTGAGGGCGTAGGTGCCGCGGTGGAACAGCAGCGGTAGCCGCTCCGGGTCCGCGCCGAGCGCGTCGACCCGGGCGACGACGATCGTGTGGTCGCCGCCGTCGTACTCGTTCCACAGGGTGCAGTCGACCCAGGCGCCGACGCCCTCGAGGACCGGCGAGCCGGACGGCGCCGCCGCCCAGGTCACCCCGGCGAACTTGTCGACCCCGGAGCGGGCGAACCCGGCGCTGTGGTGCTCGTGGTCCGCGGCCAGCACGTTCACGCAGAACCGGCCCACCTCGCGGATGCGCGGCCAGGTCGAGGACCCGCGGGAGGGCGCGAAGCTCACCAGCGGCGGGTCCAGCGACAGCGACGCGAAGGACTGACAGGTGAACCCGATGGGCCCGTCCGGGCCGATCGCGGTGACGACGACGACGCCGGACGCGAACGCGCCCAGTGCGTCGCGCATGGACTCCGGGGTCACAGTGGGGGTGACCGGGCCGGGGAGGGAACGCGACATGACCCGACCCTAGGCGGGGAAGGTGCGCTCGGCCAATGATCCGGTCCCGGGTGGTGGGGAACACCCCGGGCCGGGGTGCCGCCTCCACCGTGTCGCCGTATCCGTCGCGGAATCGATCCGGTAGAACTCCCCGTGCCGTGCACCCCGAACTCGTGGGGAGCCCCGGGGTGCCCGAGACGGCAACGGCCGGCGGAGCGATCGCTCCGCCGGCCGTCCTTCACCGGGGGCCGGGTGGGGGGACGCCCGGCCGGACCCGGGTCAGCTCGCGTAGGCGCGCAGCTTGTCGGCGCGCTCGCCGACCCGCAGCTTCGACATGACCTCGCGCTCGATCTGGCGCACCCGCTCGCGGGAGAGCTTGAAGGCGCGCCCGATCTGGTCGAGCGTGTGCGGCTGGCCGTCGTCGAGGCCGAAGCGCATCCGGATGACCTTCTGCTCGCGGTCCTCCAGGGTCGACAGCACCCGGCGGAGGTCGTCGTGCAGCAGGCTCGAGATCACGGTGTTCTCGGCGTCGGTCGCCTCGGCGTCCTCGATGAAGTCACCGAGCGGCGCCTCCTCCTCGGACCCGACCGGCATGTCCAGGCTCACCGGGTCGCGGGCGTGGTCGAGCAGGTCCTGGATCTTGTGCTCCGGGATGCCCGACTCGGCCGACAGCTCGGCGTCGCTGGGCTCGCGGCCCTGACGCTGGTGCATGTCCCGCTTGATCCGGGCCAGCTTGTTGACCTGCTCCACCAGGTGCACGGGCAGCCGGATGGTGCGGGCCTGGTCGGCCATGCCCCGCGTGATGGCCTGCCGGATCCACCAGGTCGCGTAGGTCGAGAACTTGAAGCCCTTGGTGTAGTCGAACTTCTCCACCGCGCGGATCAGGCCGAGGTTGCCCTCCTGGATCAGGTCCAGCAGCGGCATCCCGCGCCCGGTGTAGCGCTTGGCCAGCGAGACCACCAGCCGGAGGTTCGCCTCCAGCAGGTGGTTCTTGGCCAGCAGCCCGTCGCGGACGACCGCGCGCAGGTCGCGGCGGTACTGCAGGTCCAGCCCGTCCAGCGTGCCGTCGGCGGCGGCGGTGTCCAGCCGGTGCTGGGCGAACACGCCGGCCTCGATGCGCCGGGCCAGCTCGACCTCCTGCGCCGCGGTCAGCAGTGCGGTCTTGCCGATCCCGTTGAGGTAGACGCGCACCAGGTCCGCGGCGGGGCTCTGGGCGTCGAGATCCTCCGCCACCGCGGCCGCGGCACCGGGTACGGTGGCTTCCAGTGCGGTGCCTCCGTCGCCGTCGGTGCGACGGCGGGAGCTGCGAGCGACCTTGGGGGCGGTCCGCTTCGCGCCGGACGACGACACGGTGGCGCGAGCGGGGGCCTCGGTCGTGAGGCGCGGGCCGGGTACGGCCGGAGCGGTCGTGGTCACCGTCATGTGCATTTCCTCCCCTGCGCGGGCTGCGGCGGGCGATTGATGGGCCTCACCGCTTGCCCTGTACGGGGTCAACGCATCCGTTCCGGGGATCGTTCCCACGACGCGGCCCCGCAGGCCGGGAAATGTGCCTGCTGGGCCATGTCGTCGGTCACATGCAGTTGCGGTTCTCTCAGGGTCCTCTTAGAGAGCGACCCGGCCGGGCGTGCCGGTCAGGGTGCGGGCACCCGCGGGGTGTCCCGCGGGTCGGCCACCGCGCGGACGCTGCTGCGCCGCCGCGACGCCTTGCCCGCCCCGGTGTCCTTCTTCGACGGCACCGAGTGGCCGTAGACGGTCTCCATCAGCACCGGCCAGTCGTGGCGCAGCGCGTCGCGGCCCATGAACAGCCCCAGGTGGCCCGCGGTCGCCGTCCGGTAGGTGACGTCCGCGGCCGGGGTCCCGACCTTCTCCGCCGCGGCGAACAGCTGCGGGGCCGGGGTGATGTGGTCCGCGGAGCCCGCCAGCAGCAGCAGCGGGCAGTCGATCGCCCCCATGTCGACGGTCCGGCCGTCGACGGTGAGCGTGCCCTTGATCAGCCGGTTCTTCCAGAACAGGTTCTCCACCAGCCACAGGTAGAACGCGCCGGGGATGTCCTGGGTGTACTTGAACCAGTCCTCGAACACCCGGTAGCGCTCGACGTGGGTGGGGTCGTCGATGTTCTCCAGCAGCTGCAGCTGCCGCGAGATCTCCGACTGCGGCTGGATCGAGATGAAGTTCGACAGGACCGCCGAGCCCGGCATGTTGCCGCCGCCCGCGGCGACCAGCGCCTTGTACGGCGCCATCCCCATCGTCCCCGCCATCAGCCGCGTCGAGGCGGCGATCACCGACTCGCCGGCGTGGAAGTCGATCGGCGCCCCGGCCAGGGTCAGGGTGTTCACCCGGTCCGGGTGCAGCGCGGCGTAGATCGTCGCCAGCCAGCCGCCCTGGCAGTCGCCCACCAGGTTCGCCTTCCCGCCCATCCGCCGGATGGACCGGTCGATCACCTCGAGGTAGTCGGTGATCGTGACGTTCTTCGTCGACGTCGTGGCGGGCCGCCAGTCCAGCGCGTAGACCTTCGTCAGGCCCGAGGCGCGGATCATGGCGATCTGGCTCTGCTGCGGCGAGTAGTCCACGACGGTCGAGGAGTGCCCGGCCTGGGGCGGCAGCACCAGGGTGGGGACCACGTCGTCGTCGCGGTGCTCGGCGGCGGTGAAGTCGCGCAGCGACGCGAACGGCGTCGACAGCACGACCTCGTTGGCCAGGTGCCAGGTCGGCTCCCGCCGGTCGGCCATCGCCGAGATCCACAGCAGCCCGCGGCGGGCGGCGTCGCCGGGCCGGGCGATCCGCTGGACCGCGTCGATCCAGTAGGCACCGGTGGCCCGGCCGACCTCGGCCACCACCTTGGTCAGGTTCCGGGTGTTGTACGACACGAGGTACCGGAGGGGGTCCGGCCGGTCGTCGCTCCCGGTGGCCGCGGCCACGGGGGTGTCGGGAAGGGCACGCGGTCCGTGCTCCCTGGAGGGTGCGGACCGTCGGGTGATCGCCGTGCTCATGGGCCTCTCCCATCAACTCTGATGACCGGGGGCTATCCGGGTTACCGAACGGTAAAACGCGATCGGTATGTCAAGCAAGCGCTGGCCTACTCCGCAGTAGTGCTTGCTTCGCTTAGCGCAGGTGAGAGGCCTTACAGCAATCCGGGGCTGCCTACCGGTGAGTACGCGGTCACCATGAGTCCATCCCGTTGCGTCTCCCGTTCCCTGAGGGAGCGCGGGAACCCAGGCACGGAGACCGAACCGGCCGTCAGGAGTGACGAACAGTGACCACGCAGCCCGTACCCCAGCCCGAGTCCGAGAACGGCAGCGCCGCCGCGTCGAACCAGGCCGCGGAGGTGCTGCGACGGCAGGCGGCGGGTCTCGTGCGGGACCTGCGCGAGCTCGCCAGCCCCGAGGGGCTCGCCGCGAAGGTCGACCCGGTCGGCTTCGGCGGGGCGCTCGGCGAGGCCGCCCGCTCGCTGGTCACCCGTCCCGGCGCGGTGCTGCGCACCGGTCTGGGCTTCGGCGTCGACTCGGCCAAGGCCGTGTCCGCCGCGGCCGCGCGCGCCGTCGGCGGGACGACCACCGGTCCGGCGTCGCTGCCCGAGAAGGACAAGCGCTACGCCGACCCGGCCTGGGAGGGCAACGCCTGGTACTACCTGGCCCGCCAGGAGCACACCCTGCTCGCCGACCGGCTGACCGAGCTGTCGCAGGCCGCCCGCGTCTCGCCGACCGCGCGCCGCAAGCTGGACTGGCTGGTCGGCCAGATCGTCGAGGCGCTGGCCCCGCCGAACACGGTCGTCACGAACCCGGCCTGGCCGAAGAAGATCGTCGAGACCGGCGGGCTGAACATCGTGCGGGGCGCGCGCAACATGCTGCGCGACGCCGTGCAGAACCAGGGGATGCCGCGCCAGGTCACCCCCGGCGCCTTCCAGGTGGGCAAGGACCTCGCGGTCACCCCGGGCCACGTGGTCTTCCGCAACCGGCTGATCGAGCTCATCCAGTACGAGCCGCAGACCGACAAGGTCCACGAGATCCCGCTGCTCATGAGCCCGCCGTGGATCAACAAGTACTACATCATGGACCTCGCGCCGCAGAAGTCGCTGGTGGAGTGGGCGGTGCAGCACGGCCACACCGTCTTCATGATCAGCTACCGCAACCCGGACTCGTCGCTGGCCGACGTGACGATGAGCGACTACCTGCAGGAGGGCCCGGTCACGGCCCTGGAGGTCGTCCGCGAGATCACCGGCCGGGACAAGGTGAACGTCGCCGGGCTCTGCCTGGGCGGCGCGCTGTCCGCCGCGATGACGGCGTGGCTGGAGGCCAAGGGTGACCAGCGCGTCAACTCGCTGACCCTGATGAACACGCTGCTCGACTACTCCGGCCCGGGCCAGCTGGGCGTGTTCACCGACGAGAAGACGGTGAACCGGCTCGAGCGGAGCATGCGCAAGGACGGGTACCTGCCCGCCACCAGCATGAAGACGACCTTCGACCTGCTGCGGTCCACCGACCTGGTCTGGAACTACGTCGTCAACGACTGGATGCTCGGCGAGGACCCGAAGCCGTTCGACATGCTGACCTGGAACTCCGACTCCACCCGCATGCCGGCCGCGATGCAGACCGAGTACCTGCGCACGCTGTACATGGAGAACCGCTTCGCCGAGGGCAAGCTGGAGCTGGCGGGGGAGCGGCTCGACGTGGCCGACATCCGGCCCGACAGCTACATCGTCACCGCCGAGTCGGACCACATCGCGCCCTGGAAGTCGGTCTACACCGGGGCGTCGAAGCTGGGCGGCACGGTGCGGTTCGTGCTGTCGAACTCCGGGCACATCGCCGGCGTGGTCAACCCGCCGTCGCCGAAGTCGCGGCACTGGTTCGGCGAGAGCGACGACCTCCCGGCCCGTGCCGAGGACTGGCGCGACGACGCCACAGAGCGCAAGGCCTCCTGGTGGGAGGACTGGACGCCGTGGATCGCCGAGCGCGCGGGCAAGGAGGTCGCGGCGCCGAAGAAGATCGGGTCGGACGCGCACCCGCCGCTGGAGCCCGCTCCCGGCCGTTACGTGCTGCGCGGCTGAGCCGCCGGCCGGACCCCGCCGCCGCCCCGGTGATCACCGCTGGTCACCGGGGCGGCGTCGTGTCCACGATGGACGGTGATCCGTACTGTCCACTGTCGACACTGCATCGGATGCGTGCGCAACCGCCGTCCGGCGGGGAGAATGCGTCGCCATGGACCGCGTACGTTCTGTGCCCGCGCGCCGGCGACCGCCGCGCGGGCCCCTCCGGGCGGGGACGCCGTGAGCCGCGCGGGGGAGACCCGCACGCACGGCGGGCGCCGGCCGCGGAGCGCCGGGGAGACCGCCGCCGACGAGCTGCGCGAGAACGGCCGCCGGGCCGCCGAGGACGCCTGGAGTGCGCAGGTGAACGCCCTGGGCGGGTTCATCCGGGCGCAGCGCCAGATGGCCAAGCTCTCGCTGCGGGAGATGGCGGCGATGACCAAGGTGTCCAACGCCTACCTCAGCCAGGTCGAGCGGGGGCTGCACCAGCCGTCGCTGAAGGTGCTGCGCTCGATCGCCGACGCGCTGCACCTCAACACCGACCAGATGCTCAGCCGGGCCGGCTGGTCGGTCGGCGACCCGGACACCGCGGGCGACGCCGCCCCGGCCGAGGAGGCCGCCCCCGCGGCCACGCCGCCGCCGGGTGTCGAGGCCGCGATCGAGGCCGACGCGCGGCTGTCCGGCGAGCAGAAGGCGGCCCTGCTGGGGGTGTACCGGAGCTTCGTGCAGCGGGACTGAGCAGGCGTGCTTGACATACTTAACGGTCGTGCGTAGTTTTCTTGGCATGCCGGGGTGCTCATCCGCACCCCGTCCACGCCGAGAAACGTCTCCCGGGAGGGAAGCACCGATGACCGCCTCCACCGAGCAGTTCGTCGACATCGCCAAGCGAGGCCAGGACCTGGTCACCGAGTCCGTCCGCGGGTGGACCGAGGCCGCGAGCGGCCTGGCCCGCCAGTTCGGCGCCGGTGACCGCCCGCAGCTGCCCGACGCGGGTGCCGCCGTCGAGCGCGTCTTCGACTTCTACGAGCAGGTGCTCGGCCACCAGCGCGAGTTCGCCCGTACCGTCGTCGGCGCGGGCACCTCGGTGTTCGACCAGGTCACCGAGCAGGCGACCAAGGCCGCCGAGGCCGTGACCGAGCACGCCGGGCGCAGCACCGAGGCCGCCGCGGAGAAGACCGCGCGCGCCACCCGGAGCGCCGCCGGCAAGTGACCCCGCCCGACGACGGCCCCCACCCGGCTCCGGGTGGGGGCCGTCGTCGTGTGACCGGGTCGCGCTGTCCCTACCCGCCGGTCCGCGCGAGGGTGGCCCCATGAGCCCCCGCACCCGGCCCCGCCGCATCGCGATCGCCTGCCAGGGCGGGGGCAGTCACACCGCGTTCACCGCGGGCGTCCTGGCCCGGCTGCTGCGCTCGGACGCGCTCGGCTCCGCCGCGGACCCGGCCGAGGTCGTCGCGATCTCGGGCACCTCGGGCGGCGCGATCTGCGCACTCGTCGCCTGGGACCGGCTGCGCGAGGGCCAGACCCCCGACCGGCGCGAGGCCGCGGCGACGGCGCTGGAGGAGTTCTGGGCCGACAACGCCGCCCGCACCCCGCTGGAGCGCCTCACCAACCTGGGCGTGGTGACGGCGGGCGCGCTGCAGGGGCTCGGGCTCGTCCCGGCGGGCACCCCGTACCTGGTGCCGCGCCCGTTCGACGGCACCCGCCAGTTCCTCGACCTGGTCTCGCGGCACGTGGACCTCGCCGCCATCGGTCCGGACCCGGCGGGCACCGCGCCGCTGCTGCTGCTCGGCGCCGTCGACGTGCTGACGGGGGAGTTCCGGGCGTTCTCCAGCCGCACCGACACCCTGACCGCCGAGACCGTGCTCGCCTCGGCCGCGATCCCCACCCTGTTCCGCGCGGTGCACACCGCGGGCGGCGTCTACTGGGACGGGCTGTTCTCGCAGAACCCGCCCACCCGCGACCTGCTCGACACCGACCCCGACGAGCTGTGGGTCGTGCAGATCAACCCGTCGGAGATCGACGGCGAGCCGCGCAGCCCGATCGAGATCGCCGACCGGCGTAACGCACTGGCCGGCAACCTGTCGCTCAACCAGGAGCTCGGGTTCATCGAGACGATCGACCGGCTGCTCGCCGACGGGAGCCTCGGCCCGGACTCGGGCTACCGGCAGGTGACCGTCCGGGTGCTGGAGATGCCGGCCAGCACGGTGCGGTCCCGGCTGCTCGGTGCCGCCTCGAAGATCGACCGCGACGTCGCGTTCCTCGACCACCTGCAGCGCCGGGGCGCCGCCGCGGCCGACCGGTTCCTCGGCGCGCTGGCCTTCGAACGGGCGGTGCGCGACGGCGACCCGGTCGCGCTCGCGGCCGCCGTCACCCCGGACGCGACCCTGACCTCGACCGCCCCGTTCCGGGAGCGGCCGTCCCCGGTGCCGCTGCTCGCCCACCTCGGCGAGCTGCTCGACGGGGAGTTCACCGTCGACCCGACCCGCAAGCAGGTCGCCCGCGACACCGCGGAGTGGGCCGTGCGGGTGCGCCGCGACGGCGGTGTCACCGACGGGTCGGCCGAGGCCGACCTCGACGACGACGGCCGGGTCACCGCGCTGCGGCTCGGGCCACGCCCCTGACCCCGGGCTCGGGGCTCACAGGATCAGAACGGGATCAGCGGCACCACGACCAGCCGGGCCAGCAGCACAGCCACGAACACGATCAGCACCGACAGGTCGAGCCCGACCGCGCCCATCCGGACCGGCTGGACGCGACGGCGGATCGGGGCGACGACCGGCTCGGTCAGCCCGTGGGTGATGCGGCGGGCGGTGTCGAGCACGGCGCCGCCGCGTCCGGAGCCGAGCACGTCGATCCAGTCCACGACGACCCGGGCGACCAGCACGAGCTGGAACAGCCCCAACAGCCAGGACAGCAGGTAGGCGACCATGTCTCCATCGTCCCCTTTCCGGCTGAGAGTCCGGTGAGAGACGGCTGAGACCTGGGCCCGGTACCGGGCTCAGACCTCGACCAGGACCGTGAACGGGCCGTCGTTGACCGACTCCACGGCCATCTGCGCGCCGAACTCCCCGGTCCCGACGGTGGCGCCGCGCCCGCGCAGCGCGGCCACCACCGCGTCGACGACCGGCTCGGCGTCCTGCGGGCGGGCCGCCGCCGACCAGGACGGCCGCCGGCCCTTGCGGGTCTCGCCGTACAGGGTGAACTGGCTGACCACGAGCAGCGGGGCGCCGGCGTCCGCGCACGAGAGCTCGTCGCGCAGGATGCGCAGCTCGTGCAGCTTGCGGGCCATCGTGTCGACCTTCCGCGCGGTCGCGGCGGGGTCGGTGCCGACGTCGTCGGCGTGCACGCCGAGCAGCACCAGCAGCCCGGGCCCGATCTCCCCGGACACCCGCAGCGGTGTACCGTCGGGTGCCTCGACCGTCACCGACGCCCGTCGTACGCGGGCGACGACGGCCCTCACCCGACCGGCCCCGACGGCGACGCGGCCGCGGTCCGCGCGGGCACCGGGTGCGGCCAGCCGTCGACCGGCTGGAGCAGGCCGTGCCGGACGAACTCCCGCACCGCGGGCAGCGTCGCCGCGACCAGCGCGTCGACCGGCAGGTCGTGGGCGTAGGACAGCAGCGCGAGCAGCTCGGACAGCGGCAGGTCACCGCGGCAGCCGGCCAGCAGCGCCGCGGCCGGGGCGTCGACGGGGTGCTCCCAGCCGGGGCCGCCCCAGCGGCGCACGGTCGTCGACAGCTCGGCCCAGCCGCCGTCCGGGTCGACCGACGAGGCCGACTCCAGCACCGTCTCCGCGGCGAGCAGCAGCCGTGCGCCGAGCAGGTCCTCGTCGCGGGTGTGGGCGCGCAGCCAGTCCACCCGGTCCAGCCAGCCGGTCATCTCCCGGCCCAGGCCCTCGCCCAGCTCGCCGGGCAGGTCCTCGACCACGACGGTCGGCTCGCTGTCGGTGCGGCGCAGCATCAGGAAGCCGAACCCGACCCCCTCCACCCGCCGGCGGCCATCCAGTCCAGCCAGGCACCGGCCTGCTCGCGGGCCGCCCGGGAGGTCGGGACCAGCCCGGCGTCGCGCTGCCAGGTGCCGACGTGCAGGCCCGGGTCGACGACCTCGCGCTGCAGGACCCAGGCGTCGACGCCGTCGGGCAGCCAGGACCGCACCCGGTCCGGCCAGTCCTCGCCGCGCACGTGCAGCCACGACCCCAGCAGCTGCGCGACCCCGCCCGGGTTGAGCAGGCCCGGCAGCTCACCCAGCAGCCCGGCCAGCGCGGAGTCCCCGGCCGCACCGGAGTCGCGGTAGACGTAGTCCACCCGCGGCGGGCCCGGCACGAACGGCGGGTTGGACACCACCTGGTCGAAGCGCTCCCCGGCCACCGGGGCGAACCACGGGCCCTCCCGCAGGTCGACCTCCACCCCGGACAGCCCCAGCGACAGCCGGGCCAGCGCCAGCGCGCGCGGCAGCACGTCGGTCGCGGTGACCCGCAGCGCGTGTCGGGAGCCGTGCAGCGCCTGCACCCCGCAGCCGGTGCCCAGGTCGAGCAGGGTGCCGACCGGACGGCGGACGGTCGCCGCGGCCAGCGTCAGCGACGCCCCGCCGACGCCGGTGACGTGCTCGCGGTCCTGCCGCGCGGCCGGGGTGTCGATGTCGGACACCACCCACCAGTCGGTGCCCGGCTCGCCCTCCGCGCCGGGGCCCTCGCCGTAGGGGCGCACGTCCAGCGCGGCCCGGATGCCCTCCGGGGTGCGGCGCAGGATCCGGCCCTCCAGCAGCGGGTCCAGGTCGCCGAGCGCCGCGGTCACCGCCGGCTCGGGCTCGGTGTCCTCCAGCAGGAACAGCCGCACCAGGGTGCCGAGCTCCCCGCCGTCGCGGCTGGCACGGGCGGCGGGCTCCGGCTCGCCGCGGGTCAGCGCGTCGTGCGCGGAGCGGCCCAGCAGGGCGCGCACGCCGTCCGGGGTGTAGCCGGCGTCGAGCAGACAGCCGCGGACGCGTTCGGTGTCACCGGCGTCGAGATGGGGGAGCACCCCGCCATTGTCGCGTGCCATCCTGTGCGGCATGAGCGGGATCTGCATCGCCCAGGAACCGGAGGCCGACGCGCTGCTGGAACGCGAGCCCCTCGCGTTGCTGATCGGCATGCTGCTCGACCAGCAGATCCAGATGGAGGTCGCGTTCCGCGGCCCGCTGAAGCTGCACGAGCGCCTCGGCGGGCTCGACGTGCGCGTCATCGCCGACCACGACCCCGAGGAGTTCGCGACGCTGGCCACCACCCCGCCCGCCATCCACCGCTACGGCGGCTCGATGGCCCGGCGGGTGCAGGAGATGTGCCGCGCGATCGTCGAGGACTGGGACGGGGACCCGGCCGCGATCTGGACCCGCGACGACCCCGACGGGCGCGAGGTGCTGCGCAGGCTCAAGGCGCTGCCCGGCTACGGCGAGCAGAAGGCGAAGATCTTCGTCGCGATCCTCGGCAAGCAGTACGGGGTCACCCCGGACGGCTGGCGGGAGGCCGCCGGGGACTACGGCGCCGACGGCACCCGGCTCTCCGCGGCCGACGTCGTCGATTCCCGGACCCTGCTCGAGGTGCGCGACACGAAGAAGGCGATCAAGGCCGCGGCGCGCGAGAAGAAGGCCGCTGCGGCGAAGTGATCCGCCGGCAGGGCTAGCATCACGGGTGTGCACAAGGTTCCGGAGGCGCTCGCCGGCGCACGCGTGATCGACCCGGACCAGGTCTGCGACGCCGTCGCGGTGCTCGCCGACGCCACCAAGGTGGCCGAGGTCGCAACCGTCCTGGACGTCCTGGGCGAGGTCAACCGCCTGTCGCTGCTGCTCGCGCTGCAGCACGCCGGGGACCTCTGCGTCTCCGACCTCGCCGTCGCCGTCGGGATGAGCGACTCGGCCGTCTCGCACGCGCTGCGCCTGCTGCGCGCGCACGGCATGGTCACCGCCCACCGCGAGGGACGGCTGGTCCGCTACCGGCTGACCGACGGGCTCGCCCGCCGCGTGCTGGAGATCGTGTCGGCGGTCGCCGTCGCACCGGGCGCGCTGCACGCGCACGGCGCCGACGACGGGGAGGCGTCGTGACGCCCGCGATGATCGAGCAGGTCCGCCCGCCGGTCCCGGCAGAGAAGCTCGACCACGAGATCGCCCGGCTGCTCGACGCCCTCCAGTCGGTCTACGACGACGGCTGGTACCCCGAGCTCGAGGTCGTGCGCCCCTGGTCGACGCACAACCCGCGCATCTCCGGGGAGTTCGCCCGGCCGTGCGCGATCCGTCGCTACCTGCACCGGGAGCTGCGCGGCCTGCTCGCCGCCGGGGCCACCGTCACCGCCCGCGCGGCCCGCCCGGCCCGGGCGTTCACCGACCCGGAGTTCTTCGCCGCGCTCGACGAGGACCGCTTCGACCTGCGGGTCAAGAAGCTGTTCCTGTTCGGCCCGGAGCGCATGGCGCTCTCGCTGGACCGCCTCTCGCACTACACCGGCACCCCCGCCGAGTCCTTCCAGCGGCACGTGCTGTTCACCAACTACGCGATGCACGTCGAGTCGTTCCTGGAGCGCTTCCCCGACGCCGAGCGGCCCGACCGCGCCGGCGTCCAGATGCCCGCCTACCACCACCCGGGCGCCGACGGCGACGGCGTGACCCTGGTGAACATCGGTGTCGGCCCGGCCAACGCCAAGACCGTCACCGACCATCTCGCCGTGCTCCGCCCGGACACCATGATCATGATCGGGCACTGCGGGGGCCTGCGGAACCGCCAGGAGCTGGGCGACTTCGTGCTGGCCACCGCCTACCAGCGGGCCGACCACGTGCTCGACGAGGTGCTCCCGGCCGACGTGCCGGTCATCCCGAGCATCCGGCTCAACGGCTACCTGATGGACGCGCTCGGCGCGGCCGAGGCGACCTGGCGGCCGGGGGTCGTGCACACCACCGACAACCGCAACTGGGAGTTCAACCAGGCCGCGACGCTGCACCGGATGCGGCTGGCCCGTGCCGTGGCGGTGGACATGGAGTCCGCGACGATCGCCGCCAACGGGTTCCGCTACCGGATCCCGAACGCGACCCTGCTGTGCGTGTCGGACAAACCGCTGCACGCCGAGCCCAAGCTGGCCGGCGGCGCGCGGGCGTTCTACGAGGCGAGCAAGCGCAAGCACCTCGGGATCGCGCTGGACGCGCTGGACCGGGTCCGCGACGAGCACCCCGACGGCCTGCCCGGCTCCGAGGTCCGCTCCGCCGACGAGCCGCTGCTCGGCAACGGGCCCGACGGGGCCTGACCGGCGGCCCGGGCCCGGCGGGGGTCACAGCGGCCGCGTGTACCCGGCCCGGTCGGGCTCGTAGCCCAGCCGCGCCAGGAACCGGTGCGGCCCGTCCCCGGCGGTGTCCCCGGCCCGCGCCACGACGGCGCCGCGGGCCCGCCCGTGCTCGTGCGCCCACTCCACCAGCGCCGACCCGACCCCGCGCCGGCGCCACCCGACGGCGACCCTCAGCCCCTCGACCTGCAGCCGGGTCGCACCGCGCAGGGCGGGCCCGGGAAGGATCGTGAGCTGCACGGTCGCGACCACCCGGCCGTCGCCGGCGCGGGCGACCGCGAGGAACCGGCCGGGGTCGCGGTCCAGGGCGTCGAAGGCCTCCTCGTAGGGCGCGAGGTCCGGGTCGTCGGCGTCGGCGTCCCCGGCACCCGACAGCAGCGCGACGACCGCCGCGACGTCGGCCCGGGTGGCCCGGTCGACGACGAGCCGGTCCCCGGCCAGCACGACGTCCGCGCCCGCCGGGTGGGCGCTGGACCGGACGCCGTCGACGACCCGGTCCAGCCAGGCGCCGACGTTCTCCCGGGCCTCGTCGGTGTCGGGGTAGCGGCAGCGCAGGTGCAGGCCCGCCTCGTCGAGGATGAACCAGACCATCACGCCGTCGGCGTCGCCCGCGGAGCTGACGTACTGCGCCTCCAGCCCGGCGTGGTCGATGCGCACCGGCAGCCGTCGCAGGTCCAGCCAGGAGATCGCGAACATGCCGGGCGCCTCGGGCATCCCGCCCCACGGGGCCAGCACGTCGTCGAGCGGCCAGGAACCGAGCCGCACGGCCTCGCGGACGGCGTCGGCGCAGGCCCGCGGATCCGGGTCGCGCGCGTCGATCACCGCGTTGGTGATGAACCAGCCGACCGAGCCGTGCCAGCGGTCGTCGTAGCGGCTGTGCACGGGGAACACCGCGCGCAGCGGGGCGTGCGCCAGCTCCCGGGTGGTGCGGGTCATGACCGAGGTGACCAGCGCCAGCGTCGACACCCCGGACCCGCGGGCCCGGCGCTCGAACAGCGCGCAGTCGTCGACGCCGAGCACGTCACGCACCTCGACGCGCTCCGGGGGAGCGGGGACGAGCTCGCCCAGCGGCAGCGGGAAGCGGGGCATCACGTCGCCACCCGCGGCCAGGATCTCGGCCCAGCGCCGCCGGACCCCGTCGGGCGCGGGCTCCCGGCCGGCCAGGGCGGCGGTGTGCTCGGCGAAGGGGCGCACGGTGCCGGGCGGCAGCGTCCCGCCCAGGCCCTGCACGAGGTCGCGCAGGACCACCAGCAGCGACCACATGTCCACGTGCGCGTGGTCGGCGGCGACGACGAGCGTCGGCCGGTCCGCGGTGAGGATCACGCAGAGCCGGTGCGACGGCGCCGCGTAGGGGGTGCAGCGCTCGTCGAGCATCCGGCGGACGGCGTCGTCGACGGCCTGGCCGGGCGCGACCGGGTGGGTGACCCAGCGGCCGGGACGCAGGTCCACCTCGTGCAGCCGGGGACCGGCCGGGCCGGGGGAGAACACCGTGCGCAGCGTCCCGTGCCGGCGCAGCACCGCCAGCCAGGCCCCGGCCAGCGCGTCGAGGTCCACCGCCGGCAGCCGGCAGGTGATCGCCATCCACGAGCCGGGCCGGTCCCCGCGGCCGACGTGGCGGCGCTGGTCGAACGAGACCGGGACCGGGTGCCCGGTCCGGCCGACGGCGACGTCGTAGCCGAGCAGCGTCCCGTAGGGCAGCCGCAGGTGCGTCACGCTCGTCAGCCGCATGGCCATAACCTAGGCCGACGAAGATCAGGAGGCGTAGCGCATGGCCACGTTCGGGATCGCCGGGGCGACACTGGACTTCGACGTCCGCGACACCTCCGGCGGTCCGGCGGTGGTGGCGCTGCACGGCCTCACCTCCAGCCGTCGCCGTGAGGCCCTGATGCGGCTCGACATCGCCTCCCGGGTCGAGGGCGTCCGGCTGCTGCGCTACGACGCGCGCGGCCACGGCCGCTCCGGTGGCACCACCGACCCCGCGGACTACCGGTGGCCCGCGCTGGCCCGGGACCTGCTGGGGCTGCTCGACCACGTCGTACCGGGGGAGCGGGTGCACGGGGTCGGGCCGTCGATGGGCGCCGGGACGCTGCTGCACGCCGCGCTGGCCGACCCGGGCCGGTTCGCCAGCCTCACCCTGATGCTGCCGCCGACCGCCTGGGGGACCCGCCGCGCCCGGTCCCGCGACTACGAGCGGTCCGCGTCGGCCGTGGAGGCCGACGGTGTCGCGGCGCTCGACGCCGGTGCCGACGACGCGGACCTGCCCCCGGCCGCCCGGGGACGCCCGCGGACCGAGCCCGACGTGCGCGCCGAGCTGCTCCCGGCGATCCTGCGCGGCGCGGCCGCCACCGACCTCCCCGCACCGGAGGAGCTGGAACGGATCACGGTGCCGGTGCAGATCCTGGCCTGGACCGGGGACCCGGGCCATCCGGAGTCCACCGCGCAGACCCTGCGGGAGCGGTTGCCCGCGGCCGGGCTGTCGATCGCGGCGACCCCGGACGACGTCGTCTGGTGGTCGCGGCTGCTCGCCGCGCGGCTGCGCCGCTGGGAGACGCTCGACCCCACCGTCGACGGCGGGCCCGCGGGCGTGCGCGAGGCGCCCGGCGGGCGCCCGCGCGGGGATCGCGTAGGGGTGTCACCATGGAAAGGGAGGTGGTTCGACAGTGGCTGAGCGGCGACGCGTGGACCCCGTTCTCATCACGGACGCGCAGATGTCCTACGAAGAGGAACTGGAGATCCGCAAGCGGCGCTACAAGTGGACGATGGGCATGCGGATCCCGTGCATGATCCTCGCCGGCGTCTTCTACCAGATCCCGTGGGTCGCGGTGACCCTGCTCGCGATCTCGGTGCCGTTGCCGTGGATCGCGGTGCTGATCGCGAACGACCGGCTGCCGCGCAAGGCGGAGAAGCCCAACCGGCACCGGCAGGACCACCGGGCGATCGAGGCCCGTCCGCACCAGGTGATCGGCCAGGGCGACGACGATCCCGCCGGCCCCCGGCCCACCACCGACGACGAACAGCCCACGGGGACCACGGGAGGCGGCACCGCCTCCCCGCCCTGAGGTCGCTCTCGGGCATCATGGGCGCCATGTCCACGACGACGCTGCCCGAGGTCGACACCCGGCCGGAGACCACCGACAAGACCGGTGACGACCGGCCGGACATGTTCCACTACGTCAAGAAGGACCGGATCGCCGAGAGCGCGGTCCTGGGGAACATGGTCGTGGCGCTGTGCGGCGAGACCTTCCCGGTGACCAAGTCGCCCAAGCCGGGGTCGCCGGTCTGCCCGCAGTGCAAGGAGATCTTCGAGGGGCTCCCCCCGGGTGGCGGCGACGGGGAGTGAGACCCCTCAGCCCCGCGCGAGCAGCAGACGCAGCGGGGTGGAGGACGGGTCGCCGGGCACCGTGCGCAGCACGGTCTCGGTGACCATCCCGGCCGACCGGTAGAGCGCCAGCGCCGCGACGTTGTCCGCGGCCACCTCGAGCCACAGCCGCCCCGGGCCCGCCCACGGCGGCCCGTCGGGGGCGTCGCCGGTCGCTCCGGGCACCCCGGCGACGGCGAGGGCGGCACCGAGCAGGGCCCGTCCGGCCCCGGTGCCGCGCCGGTCGGGGTGGACCACGAGCCGGTGCAGCTCGACGCCCGGTTCCGGGCCGCGGGGTGCGGCCAGCACGACGTAGCCCGCCGGGCCGGGCTCGCCCGGGCGTTCCAGGAGCAGGTGCAGCCGCGCCGGGTCGGCCGCGGCGTCGTCGTGCCACTCCGGTCCGCCGGCGACGCCGATGCCCGGGGCGCCGTCGTCGAGCGCGGCCAGCGCGGCGGAGTCCGCCGGACCGCGCCACCGGCGCAGGACGCCGTCCCGGGTCGGGTGTGCGGGCGTCGTGCGTTCACCGGTCGTCCGTGCGGGGGTCGCCACCCGGCCATCGTGCGTCCACCCGCGCGGTCCCGCTCGGCCGGGGGCCGCGCGGCGGCGGGGTCAGGACCGCAGGAAGGCGTCGATCTCTGCGGCGAACGGCTCCGGGTCGAGCAGCAGCTCCAGGTGGCCGCCGGGGTAGCGGCTGATCCGGGAGCGGCGGATCCCGCGGTGCAGCATCGTGGCGTTGCCGCGCGGGACGATCGGGTCGTCGTCGCCGGCGATGATCAGGGTGTCCGCGGTGATCGCCGGCAGCAGCGGCAGGCTGGTCCAGCCCGAGAGCGCCATCAGCTGGTAGTAGTAGCCGCGCATCGGGCCGCGCCGGGCCCCCGCGCCGAGCGCCTCTGCGGCCCGTTCCGGGTGGTCGCGCAGCGAGCCGCCGTAGATGCGGGCGGCGACGGCGTCGACGTAGGACGGGTCCTGGTGGCGCTTCGGCGAGGTCATGACCGCCATCACCCGCGGCGACGCCGGGATCATCAGCGCCCCCGGCCCGGTCGCGGCCAGCACGAGCTTGCGCACCCGGCGGCGACGGCTGATCGCCAGCTGCTGGGCCAGCATCCCGCCCCAGGAGAACCCCAGGACGTCGGCCTCCCGCACGCCCAGCTTCGTCAGCACCTGCCCGAGCCGGTGGGCCATCCACGTCAGGTGGTACGGCATCCGCGGCACCGCCGACCCGCCGATGCCCGGCGGGTCGAACCGGATGACGTCGAGGTCCGCGGGCAGCGCCGCGACCAGCGGGTCGAGCACGTCGGTGGCGGCGCCGATGCCGTTGCACAGCAGCAGCGGGGTGCGGCGGGGGCCCGGGCCGGAGGCGGGGCGACGCACGACGCGCAGGGCACGGCCGCCGACGAGCACGTCGTGCTCCTCGAGGCCGGCGCCGCCGACGGGCCGGGAGCTGGAAGTGGTCATCACCGCCGAGCCTAGGTGCCGCGGCCGGGCGGTGGGGTGCCGGAAAGCCCCGGGTGTGACGATCCCGGACCCCACCCTCAGACGGGGGCGGGCTCGCCCAGGTAGGTCCCCGGGGCCGGGAACAGCGGGCGCAGGCGGCGTCCGCCCAGCTCCGGGGGCGCGTCGCGCAGCGTGCCGGAGCGCTCGACCAGCCAGGCGGCCAGGTCGTCCCACCAGGAGCCCTCGACGGCCTCGGCCCCGGCCCGCCAGCGCTGCGCCACGCCGTCGCCGGTGGAGCAGGGTGCCGCGCGGAACCCGGTCGCCACCGACGGCGGCGCGATCAGCGCGCCCGCCTGGTCACCGGGGGCCAGGACGAGCTGGCAGCCGCCGCCGAGGCGCTGCGCGGTGCGGTACCCGCCCGTCCAGGGCTGCACCGGGTCGTCGTCGGCGGCGACGAGGTAGCTGTCGCGACGCAGCTCGGCGAACCGGACGGGGGTGCCGAGGACCCGCACGTCGGGCCGGTCCGGGCCCGCGCCGTCGCCGGAGGCCGCGGCCAGCGCGGCGAGGTCGGTGTGCAGCCCGGCGGGCAGCGGCAGCAGGTCGGCCACCCAGGCCCGCATCGCCCGCGCGGCGCGCCCGTCCAGGTCGGCGGTCCCGCCACCGCGCGGCACCGCCCACGGCAGCACCCGGTCCGGGCCGCGCCGCCACGCCCAGGCCCGCACCGCCGTCGCGCCGTCGAGGACGCCGTCGCGGGCGGCCAGGCCCGCGGTCTCGGCGACGGTCGCCGGGTCGGGGGCGAAGCCGGGCAGCGCGTCGGACTGGTCGAGGACGGTCGCCAGGTAGGCGACGGCCGCGACCCGGTCGTCGAGCCCGATCGCGGCCTGGTGGGCCTGCACCGCCGCGGTCAGCAGCCCGCCGGTGCGCACGCCGAGCAGCGACACCCGCGGGGCGCGGGTGATGCGCCCGCAGGCGTCGACGGCGTCGAGGACGGCGGCGGCGTGCGCGTCGAGGTCGCGGTCGGCGTCGGCGGGGCCCGCCGGGCGCCAGGACAGCGCGAACACCTGCAGGCCCTTCCCGAGCAGGTGCTCGACCAGCGAGTACCCGGGCGCGAGGTCGGCCAGCCAGTAGCGGTGCACCAGTGGCGGGACGACCAGCACCGGGGTGTCGTGCACCTTCTCGGTCCGCGGCAGGTACTGCAGCAGCTCGAACATCGGGGTGCGCAGGACGACCGCGCCGGGCGTGGCGGCGACGTCGCGGCCGGGGACGGGGCCGCCCCGGGCGTCGCGGGCGCCGGTGTCGAAGGGCACCGAGGGGGTGTCGGCGCCGGGGGGTGTGAAGACCCGGTCGGCGATCTCCGCCGTGGCCGAGGTGTCCGGGGCGGGCCGTCCGTGATCGTCGTCCCGGCAGGGATCGGTGCCGTCGGTGGCACCGGCCCCTTCCGATCCGGTGATCACGAGGGGGGCCGGGCCGGGCAGCAGCAGGGCGGTCAGCCCCGCGAGGGCCGCGCGCAGCCGCTCGGCGTCCGCGGCGGGCAGGGGCACATCGGGGCCCGCGACGGCGTCGTCGAGCAGCCCGGAGACCGCCCCGGTCGTCGCGAGCAGCACCTGGGCCGCGCACCGCGCCACCGGCGCGACCGGACCGGCCGGCACGTCCGGGGCGAGGGTGGAGCGGCCCAGGCCGACCCGGCCCAGCTCGGCGACCCAGTCGCCGCCGCGGCGCAGGAGCAGCAGCGGCCGGGCGGACACCGCGGCCGCCAGCCGCAGTCCCGCCGCGGGCAGGGCGAGGGGGCCGGCGTCGGCTGGGGTGCGGTCGCGCTCGCTCATCACCTCCATCATCCCCACCGCCACCGGTCGCGGCGCGTTCACCCCGTCGTCGGGCGGCGTTCGGACCGGACCGGCACGGTGACCCGGTCGCGCCGTACGAGACCCCGGAGCCCGATGAGCACCGTCGCCCCGTCCACCCCGGCCCCGCAGGCGTCCCCGGCCGGGACGGGGGCGTTCCTGCGGGAGTTCCTGCGCGACCCGCTGCGCACGGCGTCGGCGCTGCCGAGCTCCCGGGCGCTGGCCCTCGCCGCCACCGCGCCGGTCCCCGCGACGGGGGACCCGGTCGTCGTCGAGCTGGGGCCGGGCACCGGGGCGTTCACCGACGTCATCGCCGAGCGGCTCGGCGGCCGCGGCCACCACCTGGCCGTCGAGCTGAACCCGCGCCTGGCCGCGCTGCTGCGGGCCCGCCACCCCGGGCTCGACGTCGCCGTCGCCGACGCGGCCGAGCTGCCCGCGCTGCTCGCCGCCCGCGGGCTCGGCGGCGCCGACGTCGTCGTCTCCGGGCTGCCGTGGGCGGCCTACCCGCGCGACGAGCCGTGGCTGACCGACGTCGTCGCCGGCTGCCTGCACCCCGACGGCGCCCTGACCCAGTTCGGCTACTCGGTGACCCGGGCCCTGCCGCCCGCCCGCCGGCTCCGGCGGCGGCTCGCCGCGGCCTTCGAGGAGGTCGTGCACGGCCGCGCGGTGCTCGCCAACGTCCCGCCCGCGTTCGTCCTCACCGCCCGCCGTCCGCGGCCGCCCCGGGGCTGACCTGGCCCGTCACCGCCGGGGAGGCCCCGGGCCCGCCCACCGGGCGGCGACGGTGCGGCCCCCGGCTACCCTGATCCGCGCCCCGCAGCCCGGTCGGCGTCGACGCGCGGACCTGCCGGGGATCGCCGGTTCCCACCCGGGAACGACCCACGGACCAGGGGAGACGTGTGTCGCAGACCCAGCTCGTGTCGCCCGAGACCCGCCCGCTGCGCGCGTGGCAGCGCAGCGCACTCGCCCGCTACCTCGCGACCTCGCCGCGGGACTTCCTCGCGGTCGCGACCCCGGGCGCGGGCAAGACGACCTTCGCCCTGCGCGTCGCGTCGGAGCTGCTGCGGGACCGGATCGTCGACGCGATCACCGTCGTCACCCCGACCGAGCACCTGAAGTACCAGTGGGCCGAGTCGGCCGCGGCCGCCGGCGTCGCGCTCGACCCGGAGTTCCGCAACTCCGCGGGCGGTACCTCGCGGGACTACCAGGGCATCGCGATCACCTACGCCGGCGTCGCCGCGCACCCGATGCTGCACCGCAACCGCACCGAGAACCGCCGGATGCTGGTGATCCTCGACGAGATCCACCACGCGGGCGACGCCAAGAGCTGGGGCGAGGGCGTCTACGAGGCGTTCGAGCCCGCCACCCGGCGCCTCGCCCTGACCGGGACGCCGTTCCGCTCCGACGACAACCCGATCCCGTTCGTCGAGTACGTCCCCGACGCCGAGGGCGCCCCGCGCAGCCGGGCCGACCACCAGTACGGCTACGCCGAGGCACTCGCCGACAACGTGGTCCGGCCGGTCGTCTTCCTGGCCTACTCCGGTACCTCCAACTGGCGCACCAGCGCGGGCGAGGAGATCTCCGCCCGGCTGGGGGAGCCGCTGACCCGCGAGCAGACCGCGATGGCCTGGCGGACCGCGCTGGACCCCTCGGGGGACTGGATGCCCGCGGTGCTCGCCGCGGCCGACCGCCGCCTGCAGAGCCACCGCGACGGCGGCATGCCCGACGCGGGCGGCCTGGTCATCGCCACCGACCAGACCGCGGCCCGCGCCTACGCCACGCTGCTGCAGCGCATCACCGGTGTGCGGCCCGCGGTCGTCCTGTCCGACGAGGCGGGCGGCTCGGACCGGATCGCGGAGTTCTCCCGCTCCACCGAGCGGTGGATGGTCGCGGTCCGGATGGTGTCCGAGGGCGTCGACGTGCCGCGCCTCGCCGTCGGCGTCTACGCGACCAGTGCCTCGACCCCGCTGTACTTCGCCCAGGCCATCGGCCGGTTCGTGCGGTCGCGGCGGCAGGGCGAGACCGCGTCGGTGTTCGTCCCCAGCGTCCCGGTGCTGCTCGGCCTGGCCAGCGAGCTGGAGGCGCAGCGCGACCACGTCCTCGGCAAGCCGCAGCGGCCCGAGGAGGTCTGGAACGACGCCGAGCTCAACGAGGCCAACAAGGTCAAGGACGAGCCCGGTGAGCAGGAGAAGGCGTTCACCTCCCTCGGCGCCGACGCCGAGCTGGACCAGCTGATCTACGAGGGCGCCACCTACTCCGCCGACGAGGAGGACTACCTCGGGCTGCCCGGGCTGCTGGAGCCCGACCAGGTGCGCACCCTGCTGTCCCAGCGGCAGGCCGACTGGATCGCGAAGGGTTCGCCGCGCACCGGGGCCCAGGCCCGCGCCACCCCGGCGACCGAGCCCACCCCGCCGCCGGCCGCCGAGCGCGGGCAGAGCGTCCGGGAACGGCTGCAGACGCTGCGCAAGGAGCTCAACACCCTGGTCGCGCTGCACAACCACAAGACCCGCAAGCCGCACGGGAAGATCCACAACGAGCTGCGGGCGCACTGCGGCGGCCCGCCGGTGGCGATGGCGACCATCGAGCAGCTCGAGGAGCGCATCGCGACCCTGCGTTCCTGGCGCTGAGAGCCGCTCTGGCGGGCCGCTGCCGCGCCGGCGGGCCCGAGGGCGACTCGGCGGGTGCGGGCGCGGTGGGGGGCCGGCTCGTCGCCGTCGCGGGGCCGCGGCGCCACCGCGCCGAGGGCATGGCGTCACCGCGGCGACGGCACGGCCGGGCGCGTGGTGATCCGTTCCGCGCGCGCTGATCCGCTCGGCGCGCGCGTCCGGACACGCGCGGGCTGCGGATCACCGCGCGGACTCAGGATCACCGTGTGGACGTCGCGACGCCGGCGCGGTCAGGATGGGGCGGCCCGATCCCGGGCGGACGTGGCCGGGACGGGGACGGGTTCGTCGCCGTCGCGGGACCGCAGGGCCACCGCGGCGACGACCAGCGCGATCCCCACGGCCTCCAGCGGCCCCGGCAGCTGACCGAGGACGACGAGCCCGACCAGCGTCGCGGTGGCGGGCAGCAGCGCCAGCAGGACCGCGAACCGGGCCTGCCCGACCCGGCGCAGCACGACCTGGTCCAGCACGTAGGGGACCACCGAGCTGAGCACACCCAGCCCGACGGACAGGCCGAGCACCGCCGGATCGGCGAGCGGCGCGAGGTTCGCGACGCCGAACCCGGTCGCGGCGCCCGCACCCCCGGTGAACAGCAGCGGGACCAGGACGACGGCGGCCACGGTGAACCCGGTCGCCAGGTCGTCGATGCCGGAACCGGCCCGCGCGACCCGCTTGCCCAGCACGATGTAGGCCGCCCACATCGCCGCCGCGCCCAGCGCCCACAGCACCCCGGCGGGACTGCCGGACCAGCGGACGTCGGCGATGAGGAGCACGCCCGCCGCGGCCAGGCCGACCGCGCCGACGTCGCGGAACCGGCGCGAGGCGAGCGCCGCGACCAGGACCGGGCCGGTGAACTCGACCGCCACCGCGGTGCCGAGCGGCAGCCGTGCG
Organism: Pseudonocardia sp. ICBG162; assembly: GCF_020496225.1. Classification (NCBI taxonomy): domain Bacteria; kingdom Bacillati; phylum Actinomycetota; class Actinomycetes; order Pseudonocardiales; family Pseudonocardiaceae; genus Pseudonocardia; species Pseudonocardia sp. ICBG162. Next base: position 1,346,677 of record NZ_JAHLJD010000013.1, on the reverse strand, counting down.
ATCGCCTCGTAGTAGGCGACGTTCATCAGCGCCGTGGCCAGCCCGAACGTCGCCGCGCGGACGAGCCGGACGCCGCGCCAGGCGTCGCGGCCGGGACGGCGCCACGCCAGCAGCACCAGCGCGGCGCCGATGAGGCGCAGCTCGGCGACCGCCGACGGCGCGAGCCGGTCGAACAGCCCGACGGCCAGCGCGGCCCCCACGTACATCGAGGTCCCACCGGCCAGGAACAGCAACGGAGCGGGAACACGATCGGGCGACGGGCGGGGACTCACCCGGCCAACGTAGACCGCGACACACCGTATTTACCGTGGCGCGCTTGCACGCCGGGCGAGTTGCCCGCATGATTCACACGCAGTCAACTTCATACGCAATCGGTCACCGCGGGTACATCGCGGCGCCACCGAACCGTGCGGCGCACGCCACACGTGACGGACGTCGCGACGCATCCCGGGAACACGTACAGGGGCCTCGAGCGTCTGTACAGGTGTGGGCGAACCGCTCGTGCGGTCGTCACAGTGATACGGCGGCGAGCGCCCGAAGCCCGCCGCCGCGACGGAGGGAGACCGCTATGCAGCCCGAAACGCTGACCCGGCCCGAACTGACCCTTGCCGACCGTTGCGACCGCTGCGGAGCGGCCGCCAAGGTGCGCGCGATCCTGCCCTCCGGTGGGGAACTCCTGTTCTGCAACCACCACGGCAACGCGCACGCAGCCAAGCTGCGTGAGTCCGGGGTGCAGGTGCAGACCGGGGAGTGACGCCCGGGGCGCCACCGCGCCCCACCACAGACCCGCGAACGGGGCGGGGATCCGATCGGATCCCCGCCCCGTTCGGCATGTCAGGGGTCTTCAGGACACCGGTGCGAGCGGCTCCGGACCGGTGCCCGGGCCCCCGGCCGGCCGCGACGGCGCCGGGTCGGCGGGCAGCGGGGTGGCGCCGGTGACGATGTCGGCGGCCCGCTCGGCCACCATGACCACCGGGCCGTAGGTGTTGGCGTTGGGCACGTCCGGGAAGATCGACGCGTCGACGACCCGCAGGCCCTCGGTGCCGTGCACGCGCAGCGTCGACGGGTCCACGACGGCGTCGGCGTCGGTGCCCATCCGCGCGGTGCTGGTCGGGTGCAGACCGTTCTGGGCGCGCCGGGACACCCAGTCGAGGATCTCGGCGTCGGAGCGGACGCCCTCGCCGGGGAAGGTCTCCCCGGCGTCGAGGCCGGCGAACGCCGGCTGGGTCAGGATCTCCCGGGCCAGGCCGACGGCCTCCACCCAGCGGCGCCGGTCGCCGTCGGTGACCAGGTAGTTCTGCACCAGGCGCGGCGGGACCGCGGTGTCGCGGGACACCGCCCGCACCGACCCGCGGACGTCGCCCGCCATCACCGAGACGTGCATCTCGTAGCCGTGCCCGACCGGCGGGACGTCCGGCGCGAAGCGCATCGCGACCGGCGCGAACAGCATCATCACGTCCGGGATGCCCCCGGCCATCGAGGTGGAGGCGAACCCGCCGATCTCGAAGTGGTTGCTGGCCCCGATCCCGGTGCCCGAGACGAGCCAGCGGGCCGCCGCGGCGGGCAGCCGGTGCGGGGCCCGGTGCGGGGCCAGCGAGATCGGCTGGGAGCAGGCGTGCTGCAGGTGCACCGCGAGGTGGTCCTGCAGGTTCGCGCCGACCCCGGGCAGCGCCACCCGGGTCTCGACGCCGATGCCGGCGAGGTGCTCCGGGTCGCCGAAGCCGGACACCTGGAGCAGCTGGGGGGTGGCGATGGAGCCGGCGGCCAGCAGGGTCTCGCCGGCGTCGACGTCGCGGAGGGTGCCGTCGGAGGCGCGGTAGCGGACGCCGATGACCCGGGTGCCGCGGGCGTCGGTGCGCAGCGCGCGGACCAGGGCACCGGTGCGGACGGTCAGGTTGGGCCGCGAGGCGGCGACCGGGTGCAGCCAGGCGTCGGTCGCCGAGAAGCGGCGCCCGCGCGAGATCGTGCGCTCGGTGCGGGAGAAGCCCTCCTGGACCGGGCCGTTCGTCGAGTCGAGCAGCGCGTGCCCGGCCTGCTGCGCCGCGGCCAGGAACGCCGCGTTCAGCGGGCCCGCGGCCGGGGCGCGCTCGAGGACCTGCGGGCCGTGGCCGCCGTCGGGCAGCGGGGTGCCGTGCTCGGACATCCGCCGCTCCAGGCGGCGGAAGTAGGGCAGCAGGTGGGCCGAGCTCCACTGCTCGCAGCCGGGCAGGCGGGACCAGCGGTCGTAGTCGCCCGGGTGGGCCCGCTGGTAGACCATCCCGTTGATGCTGCTGCTGCCGCCCAGGACCTTCCCGCGCGGGACGGCGATCCGTCGCCCGGCCAGACCGGCCTCGGGCTCGGTGACGTAGCACCAGTCGTAGCGGGGGTTGCCCCACGCCTTCGACAGCGCGGCGGGCATCCGGATGATCGGGTCCCAGCGGTGGTCGGGCCGGCCCGCCTCGAGCATCAGCACCCGGCGCGTGGGATCCTCGGTGAGCCGGGCGGCCAGCACCGCCCCCGCGGATCCTCCGCCGACGATGACGACGTCGTACCGGCCCATTGCGCGCCCTCCACACCTACTGTCGGGATTGCCCTGTTCGAGGGAGCAACCCCCCTTGCGTGGATCACGGTACGCCGCGCCCACCGGCCGTCACCGCCGCCCCCGTAGGCTCGATGGTGTGACGACGACCGAGCGCGGTGCGGACGACGGAGCGGATCTCCGCGCCGGTACCGCGGACGACGCCGACGCCGCGCTGGCCGCCCTCGCCGCCCAGCTGGAGGCGTCGGTCGCCGAGCTCTCCTCGGCCCGCGAACGGGTGGCCGAGCTGCAGGAGCTGCGGTCGCAGGGGCTCAGCTGGCGGGCGATCGTCCCGCGCGAGGCGCGGCCGCTGATCGTCGAGACCCTCACCCGCACCCTCGACGGCCTGGGCGCCGTCGGCGGCCGGTTCCGCCGCGAGGAGGCCGTCGCGCTGCACGGCGAGGGCGAGACGATCGCCGGGATCGGCAGGCTGTTCGGGGTCAGCCGCCAGCGCGTGTCGGCCTACCTGCAGGAACACCAGCAGCTCCTCGACCGGTACGCGGCCCGCGAGGACCGGCCGGAGTCCTGACCCGGGTCAGCCCTGGTCGTGCCGGCGGTGCCGCGCCTGCCGCTGGGCGGGCACCCGCGGTGCCACCGGCACCACGGGGGAGCGGCGGGCCGCCGGGATCAGCGCGGTGCGGTCGATCGCGTCGGGCTGCTCCGGCACCGACGGCTGCGCGGCGCGCAGCTGCAGCCGGGCCAGCTCGCGGACGTCGGTGAGCCGGGCCGCGAGTGCGGTGACCACCGGCGCCAGCGCGACGACCAGCCGCTCGCCGAGCGGGTCGTCGGGCCCGCCGCGGGCGAACAGCTGCAGGGCGCCCGCGGTGCGCCCGGCCACCGGGACCGGCACCGACAGCGAGCGGACCAGGCCGCAGTCGGCCGCGGCGGCGGCCAGCTCGGGTGGCCCGGACCGGGTCAGGTCCGGGGTGGTCAGCGTGCGGTCGCCGCGCTCGGCGGCGGGGCCCGGCCCGGCGTCGGCCCGGCGCTGCAGCTCACCCAGGCGCACGGCGGCGGTGTCGGAGCCGAACACCCGCCGGGCCTCGGGGTCGCGGGGGTCGGCGGGCTCGCGCAGCAGCAGCGCCGCACCCCCGACCCGGGCGGCGGGCACCAGCGCGACGCAGATCCCGGAGAGCATCGCGGCGACGTCGGCGTGCGCGACGGAGGTGGCGCCGGCCTGCAACGCGACCCGCACCAGGGCGGGCGCCGGGTCGGGCGTCGGCCGCCCGGTCGTGCCGGAGGTCCAGAGCGAGGCCGCCATCTCGTCCCTTCCGCGTCAGCTCCCGCGAGCGGGGGTTCGTGACACAGCGTCGCGGGTGTGGTGGCGAGGATAACGATCGTGGTCGCCGCCGCGGACGGCGGCTCGCCCGGCCCGTCCCGACGATCACCGCAGGTGACGGAACCGGAGGCTCCGGTGACCGCGGGTGTCCGGCCGGTCCGGTGCGACGGACGCCGGCCCGGCAGGACCGGGTGGGCCGCGTAAGGTTTCGGACGTACCGCGGGAGCCCGCGCACCGAGGCTGAGAGGGCGGCAGGACCGGCCGCCGACCGTTCGAACCTGATCCGGGTCACACCGGCGTAGGGAGGCCGCTCCGTGCTGTCACGTGCTCTCCGTCCGCTCGCCGTCGCGCTGGCGCTCGCGCTGGCCCTGTCCGGCTGCGCCGCGGCCGACGGCTCCGGCGGCTCCGCCGGGGGCGGGCCGATCCGCGTCGCGCTGGACTGGACGCCGAACACCAACCACATCGGGTTGTTCGCCGCCCAGCAGGCGGGCTACTTCCGCGACGCCGGCCTCGACGTCGAGTTCCTGCCCTACAACCAGACCTCGCCGGACACCCTGGTCGGCTCCGGCGCCGCGGACTTCGGCATCGGCTTCCAGGACTCGTTCACGTTCTCCAAGGCCGCGGGCGCCGACATCACCTCGGTGATGGCGATCCTGCAGCACTGGGCCACCGAGATCGCGGTGCGCGCCGACCGCACCGACATCCGGTCCCCGCGCGACCTCGACGGCAAGGTCTACGCCGGGTTCGGCGGGCCCGGGGAGAACCAGAAGATGCAGGCCGTGATCCGGGCCGACGGCGGGCGCGGCGACTTCCGCACCGAGGTCCTGTCCACCGCCGCCTACGAGGCGCTCTACTCCGGCCAGGCCGACTTCACCGAGCCGTTCGTCAACGTCGAGGGCGTCGAGGCGCAGCTGCGCGGCGAGCCGATCCGCACCTTCCGCTACACCGACTACGGCTTCCCGGACTCCTACAACGTGCTGCTGCTGGGCAACTCGACCTGGCTGCGCGACAACCCCGACCGGGCACGCGCGTTCGTGCAGGCCGTCCAGAAGGGCTACGCGCTGGCCGCGCAGGACCCGGCGACCGCGGCCCGGATGCTCAAGGAGGCCAACCCCGGCGCGTTCACCTCCGACGCGCTGGTCGACCGGGGCGCGCAGATGCTCAGCGAGCGCTTCCTGCGCGACGCGCAGGGCCGCGTCGGGTTCCAGACCCCGCAGCAGTGGGCCGGGTTCTCCGGGTTCCTCTACGACACGGGCACCGTCGCGGGGCCGGACGGCGCCCCGGTGCGGCAGAAGCCGGACTTCTCGACCTGGTTCACCAACGACTACCTGGCACCGTGATCCGCCGGCTGTGGCCGGCCGCGGCGCTGGTCACCGCCCTGCTGGTCGCCTGGCAGGTCGCGGTCACCGTCGCCGGCACCCGCCCCCAGGTGCTGCCCTCGCCGCTGCGGGTCCTCGAGCAGGGCTGGGCGTTCCGGGCCGAGCTGTGGGCGAACACCCTGCCGACGGTCCAGGTGACGCTGATCGGGTTCACCGTCTCGATGGCGCTGGCCTGGGCGGCCGCGGTCGCGGTGGACTTCTCGCCGTGGCTGCGCCGGGCGCTGACCCCGCTGCTGGTGGCCTCGCAGACGCTGCCGGTGGTCGCGATCGCCCCGCTGCTCATCATCTGGTTCGGGTTCGGCCTGCTGCCGAAGGTGCTGGTCATCGCGCTGGTGACGTTCTTCCCGGTGGCGGTCGGGCTGATCGAGGGCTTCGCCGCGACCGACCGGTCCGCGACCGCGCTGCTGCGCTCGATGGGGGCCTCGCGCTGGCAGCGGTTCCGCTACGTGCGGCTGCCCGGGGCGCTGCCGTCGTTCTTCACGGCGCTGCGGATCGCGATCACCTACGCCGTCACCGGGGCGATCTTCGCCGAGTACGTCGGCGCCCGGGCCGGCCTGGGGATCTTCATGCAGCTGCAGAAGAACCAGTTCCGCACCGACCTGGTGCTCGCCGCCGTCGGCGTGACCGCGGTGCTGTCGGTGACGCTGTTCGCGCTGACCTTCCTGCTGCAGCGCCTGGTCACCCCCTGGTACGTGGCCGACCACGACGGACACGGTGCGCGGTGAAGGTCGTGGTGAGCGACCTGTCGGTCTCCTACGGCGACCTGCCGGTGCTGTCCGGGGTGAGCCTGGACGTCGCGCCGGGGGAGTTCGTGTCGCTCGTCGGGCCGTCGGGGTGCGGCAAGTCGACGCTGTTCGGGGCCCTGGCGGGCATCCTCGACGGGGCGACGGTGACCGGCGGGATCGCGGTCGACGGCGGCCCGGTGCGCGGCGCCCCGTTCGGCCTGATGCCCCAGCAGGACCTGCTGTTCCCGTGGCGCACCGTGCTCGACAACACCACCCTCGGGCTGGAGGTCGCCGGCGTGGGGCGCCGCGAGGCCCGCGAGCGTGCCCGCGCGCTGTTCGAGCCGTTCGGGCTGGCCGGCTTCGAGGACGCCCGCCCGGGCGCGCTGTCGGGCGGCATGCGCCAGCGCGCGGCGCTGCTGCGCACCGTCGTCGGGGGGCGCGAGGTGCTGCTGCTCGACGAGCCGTTCGGCGCGCTGGACGCGCTCACCCGGACCGCGATGCAGGACTGGCTGGAGTCGGTGCGCGCCCGCTACGGCTGGACGACGGTCCTGATCACCCACGACGTGCGGGAGGCGGCCCTGCTCTCGGACCGGGTGCTGGTGTTCTCGCCGCGCCCGGCGACCGTGGTGCGGGAGGTCGTCGTCGACGCCGGGCGGCCGCGCAGCCGTACCGACCCGGCCCTGGCCGCCCTCGAGGCGGACCTGCTGGAGACCCTGCGCGGCTGACGCGGGCTCGCCCCCCGGCGGCGGGGGACCGGTCGCCGCCGCCCGCCCGCGACGGCAAGGTATGTGGCCGTTCCGGATCGTGCCGCACGGCAACAAAGTCGATGTTCGTGACCGGATCGTGATGACGAAAGGGGAACTCAATCGATCCAGAAGGCTGTCGCGGAACCCGTCTCGCCCAATACGTTGGCGCTCGCAACATTCACCCGTTCGTGATCATGCGAGCGGTCCACAACGTCGTGGAGGGAGACCCCGATGGGGGCACGGAACACGGGGCGCGGTCCCCGGCTGCGTCGGGCGGTCGCGGCGGCGGGCCTCGGCCTGCTGCTGGCCGTCGCGGGCTGCGGACAGAACAGCGCGGGCGGCGGCGGGGAGGCCGCCGGCGGCGGCTCCGGCGGGTCCGGCGGCGGGGTGAAGGTCGGGGTGATCCTCCCCGAGACCGACTCCTCGGCACGCTGGGAGGGCTTCGACAAGCCCATGCTGGACAAGGCACTGCGCGCCCAGGGCATGGACCCCGACATCCAGAACGCCCAGGGCGACGAGCAGAAGTTCTCCACCCTGGCCGACGGCATGATCTCCAGCGGCGTCAAGGTCATGATCATCGCCTCGATCAGCAGCGACGGCGGCACCGCCGTCGCCCAGAAGGCCAAGGCCCAGGGCATCCCGGTCATCGACTACGACCGGCTCAACCTCGGCGGCGTCAGCGACTACTACGTCTCCTTCGACAACGAGAAGGTCGGCGCCCTGCAGGGCGAGGGCCTGGTCCAGGGGATCGGCAACAAGCCGGGCGCCCAGGTCATCCAGATCGAGGGCGCGCCCACCGACAACAACGCGACCCTGTTCTACAACGGCCAGCAGACCGTGCTGAAGCCCAAGTACGAGTCCGGGGCGCTGAAGCTGGTGCAGAGCCAGCCCATCGACAAGTGGGACAACCAGGTCGGCGGCACCACCTTCGAGCAGATCCTCACCGGTAACGGCGGCAAGGTCGACGGCGTCGTCGCCGCCAACGACGGCCTCGCCGGCGCCATCATCACGGTGCTGACCAAGTACGGCCTGAACGGCAAGGTCCCGGTCACCGGCCAGGACGCCACCGCCGACGGGCTCGCCGCGATCCTGCGCGGTGACCAGTACATGACGGTCTTCAAGCCGATCGAGCAGGAGGCCGAGGCCGCCGCGAAGCTCGCCGGTGACCTGGCCAAGGGCGACACCGCGGCCGCCGACGGCGTCGCCACCCAGACGGTGAAGGACCCGAAGGGCAACCGCGACGTCAAGTCGGTGCTGCTCGAGCCGCAGCTGATCACCAAGGACTCGGTCAAGAAGGTCACCGACGCCGGCTACGTCAAGGCCTCGGAGATCTGCAACGCCGAGACCCAGGCCGCCTGCACCCAGCTCGGCATCAAGTAGGACCCGCAGCCGGACCGGGCCGCGGCGGCGATCCCGCCGCGGCCCGGCCGACGCCCACGTGGAAGGTGCCCGAAGTGGCCGACCCCATCCTCTCCCTGCGCGGTGTGTCCAAGAGCTTCGGCGCCGTGCAGGTCCTGCACGACGTCGACCTGACCGTGCGCGCCGGTGAGGTCACCGCGCTCGTCGGCGACAACGGCGCGGGCAAGTCCACCCTGGTCAAGTGCGTCGCGGGTATCTACCCGATCGACTCCGGCGAGATCGTCTTCGACGGGTCCCCGGTCACGGTGAACGCCCCGACCGACGCCGCCCGGCTCGGGATCGAGGTCGTCTACCAGGACCTCGCCCTGGCCGACAACCTCGACATCGTCCAGAACATGTTCCTGGGCCGTGAGCGCGGCCGCTCCTGGATGCTCGACGAGGGCTCGATGGAGCAGGCCGCCCGCGACACCCTCGCGTCGCTCTCGGTCCGCACCGTCACCTCGGTCCGGACCCCGGTCGCGTCGCTGTCCGGCGGGCAGCGCCAGACCGTCGCCATCGCCAAGGCGGTGCTCTGGGACTCGCGTGTCGTGCTGCTCGACGAGCCGACCGCGGCGCTCGGCGTCGCCCAGACCCGCCAGGTGCTCGACCTCGTGCGACGGCTGGCCGAGCAGGGCCTCGGCGTCGTGCTGATCAGCCACAACATGGCCGACGTGTTCGAGGTGTCCGACCGGATCGCCTGCCTCTACCTCGGCCGGATGGTCGCGCAGGTCCCGACCCGCGAGGTCACCCACTCCGACGTCGTCCAGCTCATCACCGCGGGCCGCTCCGGCGAGCTCGGGCTGCCGCGGCCCGAGCAGGCGGTGACCTGATGGCCCCCCACCCCGACCCGTCCGGCCCCGCCGGCCCGGGAGGAGACACCGTGACCGAACGGACGCCCGCGCCCGAGCAGGAGCAGAGCGCGGCCCGCCGGGCGAACCCCGGTAACCGGGCCGCCGACTTCGGCATCGACACCACCGCCCGCACCACCCGCGAGGCGATCACGGCCTACCTGCGCGGCCTGCGCGGCGGTGACCTGGGCTCGCTGCCGGCGCTGCTCGGCCTGGCCGCGCTGTTCGTGCTGTTCAGCGTGCTGGACTCGGGCGGCACCTTCCCGAGCCTGCTCAACCTCGCGAACCTGCTCCAGCAGGGCGCCGGCCCGACCATCATCGCGATGGGCCTGGTGTTCGTGCTGCTCACCGGGGAGATCGACCTGGCCGCCGGTACGGCGTCCGGGCTGGCCGCGGCGCTGATGGCGCTGCACCTGATGAGCGACGGCAACGTGCTCGGCGCCACCGGCACCACCGTGTTCGTGCTGCTCGTGGCGGTGATGCTGGCCGGTGCGGTGCTCGCCGCGCTGGTCCGGGTGTGGGCCGGGTCGGTGATCAGCCTGCTCACCGCGGTCGTACTCGTGATCGGGGTCCCGGCGAACGCGTTCACCGTGATGGGCCTCGCCGTCGGCGTCGGCGTGGTGATCGGCTGCCTCACCGGGTTCCTCGTGGCCCGGATCGGGATGCCGTCGTTCGTCGTGACGCTGGCGTTGTTCATCACGTGGCAGGGCGTGATCCTGCAGCTCATCGGCGACGGCGGCACCATCGCGCTGCGCGACCCCTTGATCAACGCCGTGGCGAACGGCAATCTCTCGGTCACGGCGTCCTGGGTGCTGTTCGTGGTCGTCGCCGGCGGCTACGCGGCCGTCCAGGTGGTGCGCCTGCGGACCCGGCTGCGGGGCGGGCTGGTCGCGCCGCCGACGGGGCTGGTCGCACTCAAGATCGGAGCGGTGGTGGTGCTCGGCGGGCTGGTGACCTTCGCGCTGGTGCAGGACCGCTCGCCCGGCGTCATCTCGATCGCCGGCATCCCCTACGTCGTCCCGATCGTGCTGGTGCTGCTCGTCGCGGGCACCTGGGTGCTCGACCGGACCCGCTTCGGCCGCCACGTCTACGCCGTCGGCGGCAACCGGGAGGCCGCGCGCCGGGCCGGCATCGACGTCGCCCGCATCCGGGCGTCGGTGTTCGTCATCTCCACCGCCTTCGCCGCGATCGGCGCGATCGTCTACTCGTCGAAGATCGGGTCGGTGAACCCGGCGGCCGGTGGCGGCAACACCCTGCTGTTCGCGGTCGGCGCCGCGGTCATCGGCGGCACGTCGCTGTTCGGCGGCCGCGGCCGGATCAGCAACGCCGTCATCGGCGGCACGGTGCTGGCCACGGTGCAGAACGGTCTGGGCCTGCTCAAGCAGCCCGCCGCCGTCGTGTTCGTGGTGACCGGCCTGGTGCTGCTGCTCGCGGCGGGTGTCGACGTGGCGTCACGGCGCCGGGCGGCGGCCACCGGCCGGTGACATGACCCAGCCCGGATCGGGGACCCGACCCGACGACGCGCGCCGGCACAACCGGGCCGTCCTGTTGCGTCGGCTGCACGTCGAGGGTCCCTGCACCCGCGCGACGCTGGCCGGCGAGCTCGGCCTCAACCGCAGCACGATCAAGGCGGTGGTGGACGGGCTCGCCGAGGCGGGCGTCGTCACCGAGGCCGTCCCGGCCCAGCGCTCCGGGGCCGGGCGGCCGTCGCTGCTGGTGCTGCCCGACCCGCAGGCGGCGGTGGTGCTCGCCGTCGACATCCGGGTCGAGCAGGTGGCGCTGGCGATGGTCGGCATCGGCGGCCAGATCCTGGGCCGGCACAGCTGGAACCTGCACCGCACCACCCGGCTGCCCGGCGAGGTGATCACCCACCTCGCCGAGTCCGCCGCCCTGCTGCGCGACGAGCTGGGCGTCACCGAGCAGGCGGTCGGGGTGTCGGTGCCCGGCGTCGTGCGGCGCTCCGACGGCTTCGTGCACGAGGCTCCCAACCTCGGCTGGCGCGACGTCGAGCTGGGCACCCGGCTCGCCGCCGTCCTGGCCCGCCCGGTGCAGGTCGCCAACGACGCCGAGGCCGGCGCGCTCGCCGAGCACCTGCGCGGGATCGGCCGCGACGTCGCCGACATGGTCTACCTGTCGGCCGACGTCGGCGTGGGCGGTGGGGTCGTGTCCGGCGGGCAGCCGCTGCGCGGCACCGGCGGCTACGTCGGCGAACTCGGCCACCTCATGGTCCGCCCGGACGGGCGGGAGTGCTTCTGCGGCTCGCACGGCTGCTGGGAGACCGAGGTCGGTGAGCCCGCGCTGTGCCGCGCGCTCGGCCTGCCCGAGGACACCCCGCGCGGGGTGCTCGTCGCGGAGCTGCGCGACCTGGCCGTCGTGCCCGGCCGGGCCGACCGGCTGCTGGAGGGCTACGCCGGGTGGATGGCCGCCGGGCTGGTCACGGTGGTGAACATGCTGGCCCCCGAGCTCGTGGTGCTGGGGGACCTGTTCGGGGCGCTGCCGCCGTCGGTGGTCGAGCGGGTCGGCTCCGAGCTGCGACGGCGCAGCCTGGTCAGCCGGGCGGCGGGCGGGACCCGGATCGCGGTGTCCCCGCTCGGCCGCGACGGCGCGCTGGTGGGCGCGGCCGAGCTGGCGTTCGAGCCGGTGCTGGCCGCGGTGTGAGGGTCAGGCGAGCAGGCCCGCCAGCTCGGGCAGCGCGCCGACGGTGAACGTCGGCGGGGTCAGGTACCCGGGCCAGGTGTCGCCGTGGCGGTCCAGCCAGGCCGTCGCCATCCCGACCCGGGCGGCGCCGTGCAGGTCCCACGGGTGCACCGCCACCAGCACCGCCTCGGAGGCTGCGACCCCGCAGGTCGCCAGCGCGTAGGAGTAGGAGGCGGGCGCGGGCTTCCAGATCCCGGCGTCCTCCACCGACAGCACGGCATCGAACTGCCCGCGCAGGCCGTGCCCGCCGAGCAGCCGCTCCGCGACCGACGGGGACCCGTTCGACAGCGTCACCAGCCGCAGCCCCGCGGCCCGCAGCGCGGCGACCCCGCCGTGCACGTCGTCGTGCACCGGCAGCTCCAGGAACCCCTCGACGACGTGCCGTGCGCCCGCGTCGGGGTCGGCGACGCCGTGCCGGCGCAGCAGCCCGGCCGCGGTCGCCGTCGCCAGCTCGGCGAAGGTCGTCAGCTCCCCACCGGTGGCCTGCGCCATGCCCTCGCGCAGGGTCGCGGCGAACCACAGCGGCCCGAGCCACTCCGGGGCGCCCAGCGCGGCGAACCGGGCCCCCATCGGGGTCAGGTCCGACAGGGTCTCGTTGACGTCGAACACCACGGTCGTGATCGCCATCCCCCTACCCTGACGGGTGTGAGCGCTCCCCGCACGGTGCTGGTCCTCGGCGGTACGACCGAGGGGCGGGCCGCGGCCGCCGCGCTGGCCGGCCGGGACGACGTCCGGGTCGTGTCGTCGCTGGCCGGGGCGGTGCGCAGCCCGGCCCTGCCCGACGGCGAGGTCCGCATCGGCGGGTTCGGCGGTGCCGAGGGGCTGGCCGCGCACCTGCGCGCCGAGCGGGTCGCGGCGGTGCTCGACGCCACCCATCCGTTCGCCTCGACGATGACCGCGAACGCGGCCGCCGCCTGCGCGGGGACCGGGGTGCCGCTGGTCGTGCTGCGCCGGCCGGGCTGGACGCCCGGGCCGGGGGACCGGTGGCACCGGGTCGCCTCGGTCGCCGCCGCCGCGGCCGCGCTGCCCGGCCTGCTCCCCGGCCCGGCCGGGCGGGTCCTGCTGACGACCGGCCGCGGGGGACTGGCGCACTTCGCGGGTGTCGACGCGGCGTTCTGGATCCGCGCGGTCGACCCGCCCGACGGCCCGCTGCCCGCCCGGCACGAGCTGCTGCTCGACCGGGGCCCGTTCGCCCTCGACGACGAGCGCGCCCTGTTCGAGGCCGTGGTCCCGCACGTGCTGGTCACCAAGGACTCCGGCGGCGCGGCGACCGCGCCGAAGCTCACCGCGGCCCGGGAGCGCGGGGTGCCGGTCCTCGTCGTCGACCGGCCGCCGCTGCCCGGCGGGGTCGCGGTGGAGCCCACGGTGGACGCGGCGCTGGCCCGGCTGCTCGGGGACTGATCACCAGGGGACCGGCTCGCCGGTCCAGTCGACGAAGGTGCCGGTCGGGCCGCCGTCGGGGGCCAGCAGGAGCCGCACCGCGCCGGCGGCGGCCTCGGCCGGGTCCCCGGCGGACGCGGCCGCGCGGGCGTTGAGGTTGGTCGCCCGCAGCCCCGGGGCCAGCGCGTTCACCGCGATCCCGGCGTCGGCGAGCGCCTGGGCGTAGGACACGGTGAGCGCGTTCAGCGCCGTCTTCGACGACCGGTAGGCCACCGCACCCCCGCCCGTGCGGTGGTCGAACTGCCGGTTCGGGCCGGTGCTCCAGGTCAGCGACCCGGTCCCGCTGGAGAGGTTGAGGATCCGCGGGTGCGCCGAGCGCCGCAGCGCGGGCAGGAACGCGTTGGTCACCGTGACGACGCCGAACACGTTCACCTCGTAGATCCGGCGCAGCTCCTCGGCGGTCGACTCCGGGGCCGTCGCGAACGAGTCGCCCAGCCCGGCGTTGTTCACCAGCAGGTCCACCCGCTCGACGGCGGCGGCCGCCGCCGCGACCGAGGCCGCGTCGGTCACGTCCAGTGCGAGCGGCCGGGCGCCCGCGCCGAGCGCGGCGACCGCGTCCGCACCGCGGCTGGCGTCGCGGGCGCCGACGTACACGGTGAGCCCCGCGGCCAGCAGCCCGCGGGCGATCTCGAACCCGATCCCGCTGTTCGCGCCGGTGACGACGGCGACGTCGCCCGCACCCGGTCCGGTCGGCTCGGTCATGACGGTCTCCAATCCCAACTCCAACGATGGCGTTGGAGATGAGCGTACGCCGCCTCGCTACCGTGCGGGGCATGGCCTGGGACACCGAGGGGACACGCCGGCGGCTGAAGGACGCGGCCACGGCCGAGTTCGCCGAGCGCGGCCGCGAGGGCACGACGATGAGCCGCATCGCCGCCCGGGCCGGGATCAACAAGGAGCGCCTCTACAGCTACTTCGGCGACAAGCAGGCACTCTGGGACCTCGTGCTGGCCGAGCAGCTCGAGCTGCTCGCCGCCGGTGTCCGCGCGACCGGGACCGGCCTCGACGACGTGGGCGAGTTCGCCGGGGCCACGTTCGACCACCACGCCGACCACCCGGTGCTCGCCCGGCTGCTGCAGTGGGAGGGCCTGGACGGCACCGGGCGCGTCGCCGGGCGGGAGGGGCGCAGCCGGCACTACCGGGAGAAGGTCGAGCGGTTCGCGGCCGCACAGCGGGCCGGCACCATCGACGACGGCCTCGACCCGGCCCACCTGGTGTTCGCGCTGATCGCGCTGGCCGCCTGGTGGCACACGGTGCCCCAGCTCGCCTCGATGCTGACCGGTGCCGAGCCCGGTGATCCGGCCGAGCGGGCCGCGCGCCGGGCCTTCGTCGTGGAGGCCGCCCGGCGGCTCGCCGCGCCGCGACGGTCCCCGGCCGACGGGCCCGGCCCGGGTCGGGTGTAGCGGCCGGGGTCCAGCTCGTCGATCTCGAGCCGCAGGCCGTCCGCCGGGTCCGGGCGGGGCTCAGGGCAGGCCGACGAGGATCCCGCCCGGCTCGGGGGCCGCGGCCAGCGCCCCGGCGAGCGCGTCCAGCCCGGTCCGCCGGGTGACCAGCCGGCCCGGGTCGAGCCGCCCGTCGGCGACGAGTGCCATCAGCTCCGGGTAGTCCGCGGCGGCCATGCCGTGGCTGCCGGTGACGGTCAGCTCGTGCGCGATCATCAGCGGCACCGGCACCACCGGCTCCCGGGCGAGCAGGCCGATCTGTACCAGCGTCCCCTGCCTGCGCAGCGACCGGACGCCGAGGTCCAGGGTGTCCGCGCGGCCCGCGGCCTCCACCGCGAGGCGGGCGCCGCCGTCGCCGACGGCCCCGCGCACCGCGTCCGGGCCGTCCGCGGTGTCCACCGCCGCGACCGCGCCCAGCTCGACCGCCCGGGCCCGCGCCGCGGGCGAGGGGTCCGCGACGACCGCCTCGGCACCCAGCGCCGACGCGATCAGCACCGCGGCCAGCCCGACCCCGCCCGCCCCGAGCACGAGGACCCGCTCGCCGGCCTCCAGCCCGCCGCGCCCGACCAGCGCCCGGTGCGCGGTGGCGACCCGGCAGCCGAGCAGCGCGGCCCCGGCGGCGTCGGCGTCGTCGGGGACCGGCACCAGGTTGTGGTCGGCGTGGTGCAGCGCGACGAGCTCGGCGAAGGACCCGTCGTGGGTGAACCCGGGCTGCTGCTGGTGCGGGCAGACCTGCGCGCGGCCCGCCCGGCAGTCCGGGCAGACCCCGCAGCCGCAGACGAACGGCGTCGTGACCCGGTCACCGGCCCGGAACCGGGTGACCCCGGCGCCGGTCGCGACCACGTGCCCGACCAGCTCGTGGCCGGGCACGTGGGGGAGCGTCACGTCACCGTCGTGCCCGGCCCAGGCGAACCGGTCGCTGGCGCACAGCCCGGTCGCCTCCACCCGCACGACCACCCCACCCACGGGCGGGGTGGGATCCGGCAGGTCCACGACCTCGGGCGGTGCGCCGAACGCGGTGATCCGTACTGCTCGCATGGGGGTGATCCTCTCAGGCCCGATATGCTCGCCGTCCGAGGGAAAGGGGTGGTGCGGTGTACGCCGCGATCCTGTTCGACATGGACGGCACGCTGGTGGAGTCCGACGAGGCGGTCGCCCGCTCCTGGGCGGCCTGGGCGCGCGAGTACGGCGTCGCCGGGGCGGACCTGGTCCGCGTCGCGCACGGGGTGCCCAGCGACGGCACGATCCGGCTGCTGCGCCCGGACCTGTCCGGTGCGGCACTCGACGCCGCCGCGACCCGCCAGCTGGAGCTGCAGTACGACGACCTCGACGACGTCGGCGCGCTGCCCGGGGCACACGCCCTGCTCGCCGCCCTCGACGCGGCGCGGGTCCCGTGGGCCGTCGTGACCAGCGCCGACCGGCGGCTCGCCGCGGCCCGCCTCGGCGCCGCCGGGATCGACGCGCCGGTGCTCGTCGCCCGCGACGACGTGCGGCACGGCAAGCCGGACCCGGAGGGCTACCGCGCCGCCGCGGCCGCGCTCGGGGTGGACCCGGCCGCCTGCCTGGTCGTGGAGGACGCCGAGGCCGGGCTCGCCGCCGGCCGGGCCGCCGGCGCGGCGACCGCGGCGCTGCGGGGCCTCGACGGGGACCTGCGCCCCGCCGGCCTGCCGGAGCTGACGGCCCTGCTGGGGCTCGCCGACGCGGTCAGACCGGCCGGGTCATGACGACCAGACCCGGGCCGGGATCGCCGTCGGCGACGAACCCGGTCCGGACGTAGAAGGCGATCGCCCGGGCGTTGCCCGGCTCCACCTTCAGCGACAGCGTGGCCGAGCCCAGCTCGCGCGCGGCCGCGACGACGGCGTCGACGAGCGCGTCGGCCAGCCCGGTCCCGCGCGCGTCGGGATGGACCCACATGCCGTAGAGCTGCCCGTCGCCGTCGTCACCGGTCCGCCAGCAGGCGGTGCCGACCGGCCGGTCGCCGTCGAAGGCGCCGAAGCGGACGTGCTCGGCCAGGACCGCCCGCCAGGCGGCCGGTTCCATGGCCGCCTGCTCGCGGTAGAAGTCGCTGTCCTCACCGAAGCCGTCCCGTACCGAGGCGAGCCGGGCCGCGCGGGCCGGCTCCCAGTCGTCGGGCCCGAAGCGCCGCACCTGCAGTTGCACGGCGTGACGCTAGCGCGGAACCGGTAGCCGTCACGATGTCGACAACCGGCGGATGTGATCAGTCGGTCGTCGTGCCGCCGGGGCCGTAGTGCCGGGGGGTGAACACGACGGTCGCGCCGCCGCGCTCGACCGCACGGGTCGTCGACGAGCCGACCACCACCAGCGTGCGCATGTCGACCTGCTCCGGGTCCAGCTCGCCCAGGGTGGTGACGACGATCCGCTGCCCGGCACCGCCGACGTCGCGGCCCAGCACCACCGGGGTCTCCGGTGCACGGTGCTCCAGCAGCACGTCACGGGCCGCGCCGACCTGCCACGGCCGGGCCTTCGAGCGCGGGTTGTAGATCGCGATCGCCAGGTCCGCCGCGGCCACGGCACGCAGCCGGTCCGCGACCACGTCCCACGGCTTGAGCCGGTCCGACAACGAGATCAGGGCGTGGTCGTGCCCCAGCGGGGCACCGACGGCGGCCGCCACGGCCTGCGCCGCGGACATGCCGGGCAGCACCCGGACCGGGACGTCGTGGTACTTCGGCTCCGCGGCCACCTCCAGCACCGCGGTGGCCATCGCGAACACCCCCGGGTCCCCGGCGGAGACGACGGCGACCCGCCGCCCCGAGGCGGCCAGGTCCAGCGCGTGCGCCGCCCGCTCGGACTCGACCTTGTTGTCCGAGGCGTGCCGGGTCTGACGCGGGTTCGGCGGCACCCGGTCCAGGTAGGGGCCGTAGCCGACGAGGTCGTCCACCTCCGACAGGGCGCGGGCGACCTGCGGGGTCAGCCAGTCCCGCCCGGCGGGACCGGTCCCGACCACGACGACCTCACCCGGCCCGCGCACCGACCGCTCCTCGGCCGTCGCGCCGCCGGGCTCCGCGACGGACGCGACGGCCTCCTCGGGCACCGAGGCGGCGACCTCGCCGGGGACCAGGGCGATCGCGAAGTAGGGCACGTCCGAGGGGTCCACGTCGGACAGCGCGCCGGTCCGCTGGCCCTCCATCGTGGCCCGCTCGACGTAGCGGGCCCGGTCGAGCACGCCGGCGTCGGCCATCGCCCCGCGGACCGTGGTGAAGGTGCGCCCGAGCTTCATCACCGCCGCCGAGTCGGTGCCCGCGAGCCGCCGCGCCAGCTCCTCGCGGGGCAGCGTGCCCGGCAGCACGGTGAGCACCTCGTCGCGCTCCACCAGCGGCTGCCCGATCGCCGCGGCGGCGCCGCTGATCGAGGTGACGCCCGGGACGACCTCGGTCGGGTAGCGCCCGGCCAGCCGCTTGTGCATGTGCATGTAGGAGCCGTAGAAGAGCGGGTCGCCCTCGGCGAGCAGCACGACGTCGCGGCCTGCGTCGAGGTGCGCGGCGAGCCGGGCGGCGGCCTCGGTGTAGAACGCGTCGATCGCGCCCTGGTAGCCGCCAGGGTGGTCGGTGGCCTCGGTGGTGACCGGGTAGACCAGCGCCTCCTCGATCGCGGTGCCCGACAGGTGCGGCTCGGCGATCCGGCGCGCGATGGAGCGCCCGTGCCGGGCGGAGTGGTAGGCGATGACGTCGGCGTCGCGGACGAGCCGGGCGGCCTTGATCGTCGTCAGCTCCGGGTCGCCGGGGCCGAGCCCGACGCCGTACAGGGTGCCGGTCACGCGATGATCTCCTGTTCGTGGGCCAGCGCGTTCAGCGCCGCCGCGGTGATCGCCGACCCGCCACGACGGCCGTGGACGACGAGGTGCTCCAGGTCGGTCCGCTCGGCGAGGGCGGCCTTGGACTCGGCGGCGCCGATGAACCCCACCGGGATGCCGATGATCGCGGCCGGGCGGGGGGCGTCGCCGCGGTCGATGAGGTCCAGCACGTGGAACAGCGCGGTCGGGGCGTTCCCGATCGCGAGCACCGCGCCCTCGAAGCGGTCGGCGAGCAGCTCCAGCGCGGCCGCGGACCGGGTGTTGCCGATCCGGCGCGCGTGGTCGGGCACCCGGGCGTCGCGCAGCAGGCAGAGCACCTCGTTGTCCGCGGGCAGCCGGGCGGCGGTCACCCCGGAGGCGACCATCATCGCGTCGCACAGGATCGGGGCACCGGCGCGCAGCGCGGCGCGGGCGGCCGCGACGACGCCGTCGGAGGCGGCGATGTCGTCGACGAGGTCGACCTGGCCGCAGGCGTGGATCATGCGGACGGCGATGTCGTCGACGCCGGGCGGGAGCCCGGAGAGGTCGGTCTCCGCGCGGATCGTCGCGAACGAGCGGCGGTAGATCTCGTTGCCGTCGGTGATGTAGTCGTACCCGCTCAGCGGAGCACTCCTGTTCTTCCGTCGATGCGATAGGTGTCCGCCCCGGTGGCGACGGCATCGATGTGCGGTGTGTGCGGGGCGCCGCAGCGGCGGGCGCATCCCACGACGTGCATCGGCCGGTCCGGGCCGCCGCGCCGGACCAGGCTCCGGGCGTCGGCGCGGACGTCGGCGAGGGACTTCGCGCAGCCCGGCGACCCGGCGCAGGCGCTGACCCGCAGCGCGGGGTGCCCCGGGTCGACGACGAGCCCCGCCGCCGCCAGCCGGGCCGCGGCACCGGGGGCGGGGGTGGGCAGGACGAGGGTGCGCCACGGGGTGACCAGCAGCTCCGGGGCCTCCTCGGCCAGCAGGTCCAGCTGCCCGGCCGACAGCTCCCCGAGCACCGGCGCCACCCCCAGCGCCCCGCTCCCCAGGGCCCCGACGAGCACCGGGCCGGGCGCCGCGGGCGTGGCGTCGGAGTCCCGGGGGCCCGCCGGACGCGACGGCCGGTGCCCGCGCAGCCGGGCCGGGATCCCGGTCGCGGCCCCGGGCAGCTCCGCGGCGCGCCAGGCCCGCGCGGAAGGGTCGGCGGTGTGGGCGGCCCGCAGGTCGAGGAACGCCGCGGCCGCGTCGAGCAGCAGTTCCGGAGCCTCGGCGGGGGGACAGGACAGGCCGGTCGCGGCGCCCGCCACGACCAGCTCGCCCCCGTCGGAGCCCCGCGCCCGCCAGCACAGGTCGGGACGCTCCGCGGCGACGTCGCCGCGGCCGTCGTCGAGGGCGAACAGGAACCGGCCGGGCAGCGCCGACAGCGCGGGGCGCGCGCACAGGCCGCGGTCGAGCGCGGTGGCCAGGCCACGGACGTCGGCGAGGCCGCCGTCGATCCCCGACAGCGGGGAGGCCAGCACGTTCCGGACCCGCTCGTGGGTCGTCGACGGCAGCAGCCCGGCCGCCGTCAGCCGCTCCACCGGGCGCGGGTCGGCCGGGTCGAGGCCGCGCAGCTGCAGGTTCCCGCGCGAGGTCAGGTGCACCGCGCCGTCCCCGGCGTCGCGGGCCAGCGCCGCGACCGCCCGCAGGCCCGCCGCGGTGACGGTCCCGCCGGGCAGCCGGACCCGCGCCAGGGCCCCGTCCGCCGCCGCGTGCGGTGAGACGACGCCGGGGCAGGCGTCGGCGCGGGTACGGGTGGTCGGCGACGGCACGCCGGACACTGTAGGCATCCGCGACGGGCGGGGGGACCCGTCGGGGCGGCGGTCACACCTCGTCAGGTGTTCAGGTCACGGCAGGTACCGGCGGGCACCGGAGTAGGTCGCGTCGAACCGCACCGGGGTCACCCGGACCGGGGTGGCCGCGTCGAAGGCCTCGATCATCGTGCCGTCGCCGGCGTACATCGCGACGTGCGTCGCGGGGGAGTTCCAGAACAGCAGGTCACCGGGCCGCAGGTCGGCGGGGTCGTCGACCGGGCGCCCGCCGCGGGACTGGTCGGAGGCGTCCCGCCCGACGGTGATCCCGTGCAGGGCGTAGGACAGCCCGGTCAGCCCCGAGCAGTCCGGGCCGAACCCGGAGCGCCCGCCCCACAGGTAGGGGCGGTCCAGGAACAGCCGCGCGGTCGTGACCAGACCCTCTCCGGTCGGGGAGGGCGGGGCCCCTCCGCGGAGCTCACCCGCCGCCAACCACGCCTGGCCGCCGCCGGGCAGCGCGACCCGGACCGCGTCGCCCGCCTCGCCGACGACCGGCAGCCGGGTGCCCACGCTGACCTCGCGCAGCCGCTCGGTGCGCGCCGCGTCGCGGTACAGCCAGGCCGTCGCGACGCCGTCGACGGTGCCGGTGGGCGCCCCCGCGGCGAGCGCGCCGAACGCGGGGTCGTCGACGAGCTGGACCGCGGGGACCCAGCCGGGGTAGCCGCGGCCGTCCTTGCCCGACGGCTGGCCGGGCACGACGACCCGCGCCCAGCCGTCGCGGCGCTCGGTCACGGTCACCGGGGCGCCGAGCAGCGCCTGGGTCTGGGTGCGCGAGGCGGTGGTGAGCTCGCGGCGGTCCGCGCTGCTCATCGACCCCATCCACGCGGCCGGGTCGGCCGGGGCGGCGACGGCGGCCCGGTCCCGCGGGCGCGGGCTGTCCGGGGAGGTCCACACGGTCGCGACCGACACGGCGACGAAGGTGTGCCCCGGTCCGTCGGCGGCCGCGGGCAGGGCGACCGCGGGCAGGACGGCGCAGCCGAGCACCGCGGCGAACAGGACGGACAGGACACGGGGCACGGCGGGGACTCTCGACAGCCGGGTGCGCCGGGGCAAGCAGCCACACCGCCGGGTCACCACGACGGGTGGAGTGGCCCCGCCCACACGGGTGGGTTCTGATGGTGCGGTGCGCCCCCACCGGATCACCGCGGCCGTCGTGACGGTGCTGGCCCTGCTCCTGGCCGGCTGCGGTGCGGGCTCGCGCACCCCGGCCGCGACGGCGACCCTCGTGCCGTGCGAGTTCCCGCCGCCCGCGCAGAGCCTCGACGTGCGGGTGCTGGCCTACAACTCCTCGGCCGTCGACCCGTTCACGAACACGATGGTCCGCAGCTGCTCGAGGAACGGCGTGACGCTGCGCCACGAGCCGATCGACTTCGCCGGGCAGACGCAGAAGACCATCGCGACGCTGTCCGGGCGCTACGGCACCTACGACATCGTCGAGACCTACGGGCTGGTCGTGCCGCAGTTCGCCGCGACCGGGAAGCTGCGCCCGCTCGACGACCTCGTCGCCCGGTACCGCGAGGAGTACGGCCTGGACCGGCTGAGCCCGGAGATGCTGGCGGCGCTGTCCTACGACGGGAAGCTCTACGGGCTGCCGACCATGGCCCAGCCGTTCACGCTCGTCTACCGCCGCGACGTGTTCGACCGGCTCGGCCTCGCCCCACCCCGCACCTTCGCCGAGCTGCGCGAGGTCGCGGCGCGGGTGCAGCGCGACGGCGGGATCCGCTACCCGCTGGCGCTGCCGCTGCTCGCGAGCGCCGACATCGCCACCGCCTACGACGCCGCGCTCGGCTCGCTCGGCACCGACTACGTCGACCGCGACACCGGCCGGCCGAACTTCACCACCCCGGCCGCGGCGCGGGCGTTCACCGAGCTGCGGTCGCTGCTGCCGTTCATGGACCCGCAGGTCACGACGTTCGCCCAGCCCGCGGTGCAGCAGCAGATGTACAACGGCTCGGCCGCGATCGCGATCATGTACAGCGGCCGGATGTTCGACCTGGTGCAGGAGCGCAACAGCCGCTTCTCCCGGGAGTTCGCGTTCGCCCCGCCGCCGTCGGTCGCCGGTGGCGACGTGCTCTACAACTCGCTGTCGGTCGACGGCTGGGCGATCCCGGCCAACACCGAGGTCGACCCGGACCTGCTGTTCCGGTTCCTGGCCGCGTCGGTGGGGCCCGAGTCGGCGCGCGCGGCGGTGCCCGCGGCGTTCCCGTCGCGGCTGGGCAGCGTGACGCCGGCGAGCAGCCCGTTCGCGCCGGCGCAGCTGGCGGCGCTGGGGAAGGCCCCGCCGCCCGAGCCGTTCCCGTGGACCTCGCGCATCTCGGTCGCGACGCGGCCGGTGGTGGCCGACGTGCTGGCCGGGCGGGTCTCCGTGGAGCAGGGGCAGCAGCGGATGCAGGACATCGCGACGGCGATCGTCGCCGAGTACCGGGAGGTGGGCTGAGGTGCGGCGACGCGAGTTCCTGGGGCTGGTCTCGCCCAGCCTCCTGGTGATGCTGGGGCTGCTGGTCTATCCGCTGGTGACGACGGTGCGGTGGAGCCTGCAACGGGTGACCTACGGCGAGCCGGGGGTGTTCGTCGGGCTCGGCAACTACACCGAGGCGCTGACCGACCCCCGGTTCGGCCGGGCGGTGCTGTTCACCGTGGGCCTGACCGCGGTCGTCGTGACGGTGCTGCTGGTCGTCGGCTACCTGCTGGCGGTCGTGGTGAACGGGCTGGGCCGGGCCCGGCCCTGGGTGCTCGGGGTGCTGCTGGTGTCCTACGTGGTGCCGCACGTGGTCGGGGCGACGATGTTCTCCTGGCTGTTCGACCCGAACTTCGGCGGCGTCGCCGACCTGGTGGTGTCCCGGCTGACCGGGGCCGAGGTGCTCTGGTTCACCGACCCGTGGGCGAACCGGGTGCTGGTCGCGCTGAACACGGTGTGGTTCATGCTGCCGTTCGCGATGCTGGTGATCCTGGCCGGGCTCCAGGCGGTGCCCGGCGACGTCGTGGAGGCGGCCCGGATCGACGGTGCGCGCGGCTGGCGGGTGCACTGGCACGTGGTGATCCCGAGCATCCGCGGGGTGCTGACCTTCGTCGCGATCATCTCGATCATGGATCTGCTGCGGACCTTCGACCAGCTGATCCCGCTGTCGCCGCAGGCCACGCAGATCGGCAACGAGTCGATCATGCTCTACGTCTACGACATCGCGTTCGCCGACGGCGGGCAGCAGCTGGGGCTGGGCAGCGCGGTGAACGTGCTGCTCATCGCGCTGATCGTGGTGCTGCTGCTGCCGTTCCTGCGGGACACCGCGCGCGAGGCCCGCCGGTGAGCGCCGCCGCGGACGGTGCCCGGCTGCGCGGCACGGTGGTGGGGGTGCTGCTCGTCGCCGTCTGCCTGGTCATGCTCTCGCCGGTGCTGTGGACGGCGGCGTCGGTGACCAAGCCGACCGACGTCGCGTTCCTCGACCCGCCGGTGTTCACCTGGACCCCGACGGCGACGGCCGTCGTCGACCTGTGGCAGACCACGGAGTTCTACCGCTACCTGCTCAACACCGCGGTGGTGGCGGTGGTCAGCACCGCGGTGGCGCTGCTCATCGGCCTTCCGGCGGCGTACGCGTTGTCCCGGTCCGGGGGGCGGGTGTCGATCGCGCTGCTGGTCGCGGCGCTGGTGTTCCGCGCGCTGCCCCGGACGGCCGTGGTGCTGCCGATGTACGAGCTCTCCCGGGCGCTGGGCATCTACGACACCCGGATCGCGCTGGCGGCGGCGCTCGTCGCGATCAACCAGCCGTTCTCGATCTGGCTGCTGCGCAACTTCTTCGCCCAGATCCCGCGGGAGCTCGACGAGGCCGCGATGCTCGACGGCTGCACCCGGACCCAGGTGCTGTGGCGGGTGCTCGTGCCCCTGATGGGGCCGGGGATCCTGACCGCGGGGATCTTCATGTTCCTGTTCGCCTTCCAGGAGTACCTGACGGCGGCGGTGCTGACCGACGTCGTCGCGCGCACGGTGCCGGTGTTCGTCGCGACGCAGCTCGGGCAGAACCTGCCCCTGCTCCAGCAGGCCGGGGCGGCGGCGGTCCTGCTGACCCTGCCGGTGATCGGGTTCGCGTTCATCGCCCAGCGCTACCTGGTCGCCGGGCTCGGCGCGGGGTCGGTGAAGGGGTGAGGCGCATCGACCGCTTCGACGGCTGGATCTCCGGCCTGGGCACGACCTCGGGCCGCCGGATCGTCGTGGGCCACTGGCCGGACACGCCGCTGGGGTCGTTCACCGATGTCATGACCGAGTCCGCCGACGGGCACCGCACCCTGCTCGCCCCGAGCGAGGAGGTCGCCGCGTTCGTCGCGGCCACCTACACCTTCGACGAGGTCCGGATCGTGCCGGTGACCCACACCGCCCACGACGACCGGCGCCGGGTCGTCGCCGGTCCGCTGCAGGTCAGCTGGCGGGTCGGCGGGCGCCCGCCGCTCGGCCGGCTCCTGCGCGCGGTCCCCGGTGCGCTCGCGGTGCACCCGTGGTGGCTGCGGGCGATCGACCCGTTCGCCCGGCGGGTGCTGCCCGGGGTGCGGACCGTCGGCACCGCGGGCAACGGCCGTCGCGAGTACTACGGGGCCCGTGACCTGCACCGGGTCCTCGCCGCCTCGGCCCGCTGGGACGACGGCGACTGCGGCGCGCTCGCCCCGGTCGCACCGCCGGTCCGGTTCGGGTTCGGCTCGGCGCCCGCCACGCCGTCGCACGTGCGGATCACCACCCTGGTCGAGCGCTCCTTGACGTGACCGGTGGCCGCCACCGATGGTGGCTCACGACAACCGAAGACGGCGAGCGGGAACCAGGAAGCCGGTGCGAGTCCGGCGCGGTCCCGCCACTGTGACCCCCTGGCCGCTGCAAGGGGGAGCCAGACACTGCGCCCGCCCGCCGCGCCGCCCCACCCGGGACGAGGAATCCCGAGGAAGGTACGTCGATGACGCGCGCCCACACCGCCCCCGGAGCCGTCCGGTGATCCTGCTGCTGTCCACCTCGGACACCGACCTCCTCTCGGCCCGGTCCTCGGGCGCGGACTACCGCCTCGCGAACCCGAACCGGGTCACCCACGACGAGCTCGCGGAGATGGCCGACGCCGCCGCCGTCGTCGTCGTCCGCGTCCTCGGCGGGTACCGCTACTTCGAGGAGGGGCTGGACCTGCTGCGGGCCCGCGCGACGCCGCTGGTCTGCCTGGGCGGGGAGATGGCCCCGGACGCGGAGATGATGGAGCTGTCCTCGGTGCCCGCGGGCGTCGCGGCCGAGGCCCACACCTACCTGGCCCAGGGCGGCACCGAGAACCTGGCGCAGCTGCACGCGTTCCTCTCCGACACGGTGCTGCTCACCGGCGAGGGCTTCGCGCCGCCGGTGGAGCTGCCCGAGTGGGGCGAGCTGTCGCTGCCCGACACGGAGGTCGACGGGCCGACGGTGGCGGTGCTGTTCTACCGCGCCCAGTTCCTGGCCGGGAACACCCGCTACATCGAGGCGCTCTGCGAGCAGATCGCGGCGAAGGGCGCCCGCGCGCTGCCGTTCTGGTGCGCGTCGCTGCGCCAGGCCCCGGCCGCGCTCCTGGAGCGGCTGCGCGAGGCCGATGCCATGGTCGTCACCGTGCTCGCCGCGGGCGGCACCAAGCCCGCGAGCGCCCAGGCCGGCGGTGAGGACGAGGAGTGGGACGTCACCGAGCTGGCCGCGCTCGACGTCCCGATCCTGCAGGGCCTGTGCCTGACCAGCTCCCGCGCCACCTGGGAGGCCAACGACGACGGGATGTCCCCGCTCGACGTCGCCACCCAGGTCGCCGTGCCGGAGTTCGACGGCCGGCTGATCACCGTCCCGTTCTCGTTCAAGGAGACCGACGCCGACGGCCTGTCGGTCTACGTCCCCGACGACGAGCGGGCCGCCCGGGTCGCCGGGATCGCGGTGAAGCACGCGACGCTGCGCCGCGTCCCGAACGCCGACAAGAAGATCGTGCTGATGCTGTCGGCGTACCCGACCAAGCACGCGCGGATCGGCAACGCGGTCGGGCTGGACACGCCGGCGTCGACGGTGGCGCTGCTGCGGACGATGGCCGCGGCGGGCTACGCGGTCGCCACCGAGGGCGAGGCGGCGTTCCCGGGCGTCGAGGCCGGCGACGGCGACGCGCTCATGCACGCCCTGATCGAGGCCGGCGGGCAGGACCCGGACTGGCTGACCGAGGACAAGCTCGCCGGCAACCCGGTCCGGATCTCCGCCGCGACGTACCGCAGCTGGTTCGACACGCTGCCCGAGGACTTCCGGTCCGGGGTCGAGGAGCACTGGGGCGAGGCGCCGGGCGAGCACTACGTCGACCGCTCGCAGAACCCGGACGGCGACATCGTCGTCGCAGCGCTGCGCCGCGGCAACGTCACGCTGATCGTGCAGCCGCCCCGCGGGTTCGGGGAGAACCCGGTCGCGATCTACCACGACCCGGACCTGCCGCCGTCGCACCACTACCTGGGCGCCTACCGCTGGCTGGCCGCGCCCGAGTCTGAGGGCGGGTTCGGTGCGCACGCGATCGTGCACATCGGCAAGCACGGCAACCTGGAGTGGCTGCCCGGCAAGACGCTGGGCATGTCGGCCTCCTGCGGCACCGACGCCGTCCTCGGCGACCTGCCGCTGGTCTACCCGTTCCTCGTCAACGACCCGGGGGAGGGCACCCAGGCCAAGCGCCGGGCGCACGCCACCCTGGTCGACCACCTCATCCCGCCGATGGCGCGCGCCGAGTCCTACGGCGACATCGCCCGGCTGGAGCAGCTGCTCGACGAGCACGCCAACATCTCCGCACTCGACCCGGCGAAGCTGCCCGCGATCCGCCAGCAGATCTGGACGCTGATGACCGCGGCCCAGATGCACCAGGACCTCGGGCTGGAGCAGCGCCCCGACGAGGACGTCTTCGACGACATGCTGATGCACGTCGACGGCTGGCTCTGCGAGATCAAGGACGTCCAGATCCGCGACGGCCTGCACGTGCTCGCCCAGGCACCGGCCGGGGAGCAGCGCGTCGACCTGGTCCTCGCGGTGCTGCGCGCCCGGCAGATGTGGGGCGGCGAGCAGTCCGTGCCGGGTCTGCGCCAGGCGCTCGGCCTGGTCGAGGACGGCTCGGAGACCAACACCCGCACCGACACCGTCGAGCGGGTCGCCCGCGCGCTGGTCGCCGGGATGGAGGCCCGCGGGTGGGACTCCTCGGCGGCACCGGAGGTCGTCGCCGGGGCCGAGGCGCTGCCGGGCGCGGACCTGTCCGCCGTCGAGGCCGTGCTGCGCTTCGCCGCCGACGAGGTCGTGCCCCGGCTCGACGCCACCGCGCACGAGCTGGACCGGGTGCTGCACGCCCTCGACGGCGGGTTCATCCCGGCCGGCCCGTCCGGTTCGCCGTTGCGGGGGCTGGTCAACGTGCTCCCGACCGGGCGGAACTTCTACTCGGTCGACCCGAAGGCCGTCCCGTCGAAGCTGGCCTGGGAGACCGGGCAGGCGATGGCCGAGTCGCTGGTCGAGCGCTACCGGGCCGACCACGGCGAGTACCCGCGCAGCGTCGGCCTGTCGGTGTGGGGGACCAGCGCGATGCGGACCTCCGGCGACGACGTCGCCGAGGTGTTCGCCCTGCTCGGCGTCCGCCCGGTGTGGGACGACGCGAGCCGTCGCGTGCGCAGCCTGGAGGTCATCGACCTCGCCGAGCTCGGCCGACCGCGCGTCGACGTCACGGTCCGGATCTCCGGGTTCTTCCGCGACGCGTTCCCGCACGTCCTGGCCCTGCTCGACGACGCGGTGAAGCTGGTCTCCGAGCTCGACGAGACCCCGGAGCAGAACTACGTCCGCGCCCACGTCGACGCCGACCGCGAGCGCACCGGCGACGACCGCCGCGCCCGCACCCGGATCTTCGGCTCCAAGCCGGGCACCTACGGCGCCGGGCTGCTCCAGCTCGTCGACTCCCGCGACTGGCGCGGCGACGCCGACCTCGCCGAGGTCTACTCCACCTGGGGCGGCTACGCCTACGGCCGCGGCCTCGACGGCGTCCCCGCGCGGGACGACATGGAGAACGCCTACCGGCGGATCGCGGTGGCGGCGAAGAACATCGACACCCGCGAGCACGACATCGCCGACTCCGACGACTACTACCAGTACCACGGCGGCATGGTCGCCACGGTGCGCGCGCTGACCGGTACCGCGCCGGCCGCCTACGTCGGGGACTCGACCCGTCCGGAGGCGGTGCGCACCCGCAGCCTGCACGAGGAGACCGCCCGGGTCTTCCGTGCCCGCGTGGTCAACCCGCGCTGGATCGCCGCGATGCGCCGGCACGGCTACAAGGGCGCGTTCGAGATGGCCGCGACCGTCGACTACCTGTTCGGCTGGGACGCCACCACCGGCGTCATCGCGGACTGGCAGTACGAGACGCTGACCGCCGAGTACGTGCTGGACCCGGACAACCGGAAGTTCCTCGCCGAGTCCAACCCGTGGGCGCTGCACGGCATGGCCGAGCGGCTGCTGGAGGCCGTCGACCGCGGTCTCTGGGAGAGCCCGGAGAAGGCGACCCTGGACGCGCTGCGGCAGGCCTACCTGGAGTCCGAGGGCGACATCGAGGGCGACGGCTGAGCCGCGGGACCCTCCGGCCTTGACACCGATGGTTTCCCAGGAACATATTTCCTGGGAAACCATCGGTCGACCGTCGCCAGCCCCGGAGGACCCCCGTGCCCGACCCCGAGCCCACCGCCCGGCCCCGCTACGGCCGCGACGAGCCCTACGAGGTCTTCGAGATCGACGACCTGACGCTCGACTGCGGGCGGACGCTGCGCCCGGCCCGGATCGCCTACCGCACCTACGGCGAGCTGAACGCGGCGAAGGACAACGCCATCGTCTACCCGACCTGGTACTCCGGGCGGCACTGGGACAACGAGTGGCTGATCGGTGAGGGATGGCGCTCGACCCGGACCGCTGGTTCGTCATCGTGCCGAACATGCTGGGCAACGGGCTGTCCACCTCGCCGTCGAACGCCCCGGTGCCGCACGACGGCCCGTCGTTCCCGCCGATCCGGGTGCGCGACAACGTCGAGGCCCAGTACCGGCTCGTCACCGAGCACTTCGGGATCCGCACCCTGTCGCTGGTGCTCGGGTGGTCGATGGGCGCGGGCCAGACCTACCAGTGGGCGGTCAGCCACCCCGAGATGGTGCAGCGCATCCTGCCGTTCTGCGGGTCGCCGCGGACCGCGCCGCACAACCAGGTGTTCCTCGACTCGCTGCGTGCCGCGCTCATGGCCGCGGTCGGGTTCGACGGCGGCCGCTACACGGTCCCGCCGGCGCAGGGGCTGCGCGCGTTCGCCCGGATCTACGCCGGCTGGGGCTTCTCCCAGGCGTTCTACCTGGAGGAGGAGTGGCGCCGGCTGGGCAACACCTCGCTGGAGGACTTCGTCGTCGACTTCTGGGAGGGCTTCTTCCTCGACGGTCGTGACCCGAACAACCTGCTGACCATGCTCGACACCTGGTGGCACGGCGACGTCGGCGCGACCCCGGGCGCCGGCTCGACCGAGGAGGCGCTGGCCTCGATCCGGGCGACGGCGATCGTGATGCCCGCGGAGAAGGACCTGTACTTCCCGCCCGAGGACGAGGCCTGGGCGGTGTCGCACATGCGGGACGGCACCGAGCTGCGGGTGATCCCCGGGGTGTGGGGGCACTTCGCCGGCGGCGGGAAGAACCCGTTCGACACGGCCTTCATCGACGCCGCGGTCGCCGAGCTGCTCGCCCGCCCGTCCGGGATCTGAGGCCGGGGCTCAGGGCTCTGGCACCCGCGTCCGCGACGCGGTCAGCGCACCGGCGACCGCGGGCACCGCGACCACGACCAGCAGCACCGGCAGCGCGACGGCCGGTGACACCAGCGCCACCAGCAGCGCGCCGCCCAGGCCGACGAACGCCGCCGTCGCGAGCTGGTCGAGCAGCTGCGCCGCCGAGGAGTGCGAGCCGACGTCGTGGGCGTCGGAGTGGGCGAGGGTCAGGTAGGCGATCGCGGAGAACGCCACGCCCATCCCGAGCCCCGACACGCCCCAGAACCCGACGGCGAGCCAGCCCGGCAGCAGCCCCGCGGCGACCGGGACCAGCGCGACCTGGCCCGCGGCGATCGTCGCGAACCCGGCGCGCAGCATCACCGAGCGGTCGGCGTCGGGCCGTCGGGCCTGCCAGGCGGCGGCCGCCGACCAGCCCAGCGACGCGACGATCAGCGGCGTCCCGGCGGCGGTCAGCGACCAGCCGTGCGTCGCGGTGAGCACCAGCGGCAGGAACGACACGACCGGGAAGAACGCCGCGGCGACCAGGCCACGGGCCGCGACGACCGCGGCGATGCCCGGGCGCGCGAGGACGGTCCCGCGGGGCAGCAGCCTGCGCAGCGAGGGCACCAGCACCACGACGGCGACGACGCCGGCCACCGCGCCGCCGGGGTCGAGGTTCTCCAGCGCCCAGCTCAGCCCGGCGACACCGACCGCGGCACCGAGCGCCGCGGGCACCAGGCCCGCCCCGTGGCCGCCCGTCGCCGGTCCGGCGGGCGGTCGCAGGACGCGCACCACCGGGGCGATCAGCACCAGGGCCAGCCCCACCACCGGCAGCAGCCCCAGGAAGACCCAGTGCCAGGACAGGCGCTCGGTCACCAGCCCGGCCAGCGGGGGACCGACGAGCGCGGGCAGCACCCACGCCGAGGAGATCAGCCCGAACACCACCGGGCGCTGCCGCGAGGGGTACACCTCGGCGACGAGCACGTACACCGCGACGCCCTGGGCCCCCGCGCCCAGTCCCTGCAGGACCCGGCCGGCGAGGAGCCCGGTCATCGTCGTCGCGAACCCGGCGACCAGCAGGCCCGCCCCGAACAGGACCGGCGCGGCGACGAGCGGCACCCGGGGGCCCCGGACGTCGCACCAGCGGCCGCCGGCGACGGTGCCGAAGACCGCCGCGGCCAGGAACAGCACGAACGGCCAGGCGTAGCAGGCGACCCCGCCCAGGTCGGCGACGACGGCGGGCATCGCGGTCCCCACGCCCATCGCCTCGAACGCGGTCAGGCTGATCAGCAGCAGGATCCCGACGGTCGTCGGCGCGCGGCCCTGGGACCAGACACCCGCCCCGTCCGTCCGCGCCTCGACCACGGCGCCACCCTGCTCCCTGAACCCCAGTGCAGGTCAAGTCGATTCAGTGATCACCTTTCGTGATCAACAAACACGCTCCGTGTTTCCGGCTCGCGCAATCGGGTATACCGCGCTATGACCGACATCACAACGATCATCGTCGTCGCCGTGGTGGTGATCGTCGTCGCCATACTCGCCGTGGTCGCCGCGACGATGCTGCGCCGTCGTCGCTCCGCCGAGCTCCGTGACCAGTTCGGACCCGAGTACGAGCGCACCGTGCGCGACGCGGACGACCCCCGCGACGCGGAGAAGGAGCTCGCCGAGCGCCGCAAGCGCCACGACGCGCTGACCTTGCGATCCCTCGACCCGCAGGAGCGTGACGGCTACCGCCGCCGGTGGCAGCAGGTGCAGGAGGGCTTCGTCGACGACCCGTCCCGGGCGGTGCACGACGCCGACGCGCTCGTCGCCGACGTCATGGCGGCCCGCGGGTACCCCGCCGAGGACGTCGACCGCCGCGAGGAGGACCTGTCCGTCGCCTACCCGGTCGTCACGCAGCGCTACCGCGAGGCACGGGCGATCTCCCGTGAGCACTCCGCCGGGCGAGCTGGGACCGAGGACCTCCGGCACGCGGTGACGAGCTACCGCGCACTGATCGACGCCCTGCTCGACGACGGCGACGGCACCGGTTCCGGCGGCCGTCCCGAGAACGACGGCCGCCACCGCCAGGGCGGACCGGACCAGGACACCCGACGGGAGACCACGGCATGAGCGAGCACCAGGGCAGCAGCAAGGCGGCCCGACTGGCCGACTCGATCAAGGACGCGTTCACCGGCCGCAGCGAGGACGAGCGCGACGCCGGCTGGGAGCGCCGCGAGGCGGCGGGCACCGCAGAGCAGGACGCGGGCGTCCCGGGTCAGCGCCACGGCGACCCGGACGCCCCGCCGCTGGCGGGCCCCGGGGCCGGGCCGGGGGACGCCCCCGGCGGACGACTGGCCGAGGACCGTACGGCCGGCGGGGACCCGCGGGCCGCGCGTGCCGGTGACCCCGGTGGCGACCCGCGTGCCGGTGACCCCCGCAGTGCCGACCCCCGCGGCGCCGACCCGCTCGGCGCCGACCCGGGTGCCGGTGGGCC
This sequence comes from Pseudonocardia sp. ICBG162, assembly GCF_020496225.1. Classification (NCBI taxonomy): domain Bacteria; kingdom Bacillati; phylum Actinomycetota; class Actinomycetes; order Pseudonocardiales; family Pseudonocardiaceae; genus Pseudonocardia; species Pseudonocardia sp. ICBG162. The sequence continues at coordinate 1,314,317 of NZ_JAHLJD010000013.1, read as the reverse complement.
CCGCGGCGCGGACCCCCGGGACGGCGACCCGCGCGGTGGAGACCTCCGAGGTGGGGACCCGCGGGGTGGGGACCCGCGGGGCGGCGACCTGCGCGGTGGCGACATGGCGGGCGGGGACCCGCGTGGTGCCGACCCGCGCGCCGGTGACCTCGCCGGTGGTGCCCCACGGACCGGCGATCCGCGTGCGGGCGATCTGCCGGGTGGTGACCCGCGCGGTGCCGATCCCCGTGGCGGGCACCTGCCCGGCGGCGACCCCCACGGCGGCCCGGGCGCACCGGGTGCCGACCCCCGCGACGCCGGCCCGGCCGGACGACGCGACACGCTCGGTGACCCCGCGGCGGCGGGCGGCCGGGGACCGGCCGACGCGGGCGGGGTCCCGCCCGGCGGCGGTGTCGGGACCGGCGCACCGGGGACCGGCGCACCGCCCCGCGACGCGGCGCCCGGCTCCGCGGGCGGCGCCGGGACCACCCCGGCCGCAGGCGGGACCGCGGCCGGCGTGGCCGCCGCGGCGACCACCCGTGGCGCACCCGTCCGGGAGGACGGCGCGACCGGCGGCCGTCACCACGACGCGACACCGGACCGCGGGCACGACGACCTGCGCGACCCCGGTGACCCGCGGGGCGGCGCGACCGGACCGGGGGCCGACCCGGCGGCGACCGACCCCGCCACCGGCGGCTCGTCGCTGCTCCCGGCCGACCGGGCCCGCGAGTACCAGGACCGCTGGTCGACGCTGAAGGGCGAGTTCGTCGACGAGCCCCGCCGCGCCGTCCACGGGGCGAACGCGCTGGTGGGGGAGATCCTCGACGAGATGGAGTCGCTGTTCCGTCGTCAGCGCGACGACCTGGAGGCCCAGTTCTCCCGCGACGACGCCTCGACCGAGGACCTGCGCCAGGCGCTCACCCGCTACCGCGAGTTCTTCGACCGCCTGCTGTCCCTCTAGCGCCCCCGAACCCGCGCCGCACGGCTCCGGCCGTGCCGCGCGGGTTCGGCGCCGTGCCGCGTGCGTTCCGGTCGCGCCGCAACGGTGCCGACCGCGTCGCACAGGTTCCGGCAGCGCCGCACAGGTACGCGGTGCGCCGCACGGGTTCCTCCCTGTGCGGCGCATCCGGAACCTGTGCGGCGTCCGGCTGCGCGGGTCGTGCCGCCGGACCGGGTCGCAGGAGCGAGCCCGGCCACGCCCGCCGGGGCTCAGCCCAGGGCGGGGACGATCGCCTCGACCAGGTGCGGGCCCGGCTCGGCCTGCGCCCGCCGCAGCGCGTCGAGCAGTCCCTCGGTGGTGGTGACCCGCTCGGCGGGCACCCCGAGCCCGGTCGCCAGTGCGGTGAAGTCCGGCGTCGGGTCGGACAGGTCCAGCATCCGGCCCGCCCGCCCGGAGTGCGCCGCCTCCCCGGCCCCGGTGCGGGCCAGCTCCACCCGCAGGATCGAGTACGCCGCGTTGTTGATCAGCACGACGGTGACGTCGAGCCGTTCGCGGGCCATCGTCCACAGCGCCTGGGCGGTGTAGAGCGCGCTGCCGTCGGCCTGCACCGCCACCACCGGACGGTCCGGCGCGGCGACCGCGGCACCCACCGCGGCGGGCAGCCCCATCCCGATCGCACCGCCGGTCAGCGCGATCTGGGTGTGCCGCGGCGCGGTCTGCAACGACATCGCCAGCGACGCCGCCGCCGTCAGCGCCTCGTCGACCACGATCGCGTCCTGCGGCAGCGTCGCGGCGACGGCGGCGCACAGCCCCCGCACGTCGAGCGCGCCCGGCGCGGGCTCCGGCGCCTCGTGCGGGGCGAGCGCGGGAGCCGCGTCGCCGGCGACGACGTCGGCGAGGGCCTCCAGCGCGGCCGTCGCGTCGGTCGCCGGGTCGGCGAGCCCCACCACGGCGGCACCCTCGGGCACCAGGTCCCCGGGCACGCCCGGGTAGCCGAAGAACGACACCGGCGACCGCGCCCCGGCCAGCACCAGCGACGACGTGCCGTCCAGCTGCTCGATCGCCTGCTCGGCGAAGTAGGCGAGCTTGTCGATGCGGGTCCGGCCGGCGCCGGTCTCCCAGCACCGGGGGAAGGTCTCGACCAGCAGCCGGGCCCCGGTGGCCGCGGCGATCCGCCCGGCGGCGTCGACGCCCGCCGCGCTCAGTGCGGGCCCGCCCAGCAGCAGCGTCGCGCCGGGCGCGCGGACGGCGTCGGCGGCCGCGGCGACCCGCGAGGGGTCCGGCGGGAACGGTCCGGCGACCGGCAGCGGCGGGGCGGGCGACGCGCCCTCCGACCAGGACACGTCGGCCGGCAGCACCAGCGTCGCGACCTGCCCGCCGCGCTCGCCGGTCGCGGCGAGGGCGCGCATCGCGTCGGCGGCGACGTCGCGCACGTCGCCGCTGGTGTGCACCCACCCGGACACGGTCCGCGCCACCGCGGTGATGTCGGACTCCAGCGGCGCGTCGAAGCGGACGTGGTCGGTCGCGTGCCCGCCGACCACGCACAGCAGCGGCGTCCCGGCCCGGCGCGCGTTGTGCAGGTTCGCCAGCCCGTTGCCCAGCCCCGGCCCGAGGTGCAGCAGCACCGCCGCCGGCTTCCCGGCGATGCGCGCGTAGGCGTCGGCGGCGCCGGTCGCGACGCCCTCGAACAGGGCCAGCACCCCGCGCATCTCCGGCACCGCGTCGAGCGCCTGCACGAAGTGCATCTCCGAGGTCCCCGGGTTCATGAAGCACACGTCGACACCGGCCGCGGTGAGCGACCCGACCAGCGCCTCGGCGCCCCTCACGACCGGTTCCCGATCTCTACGGTCCACATGGTCGGTGAGTCCACACGATGTGACGCGTGCCCGCAGGACCCGGGTTCGAGTTGCGGCCCGCAGCGCCAGGACGCGGAATGAGGGACTGTGAGCGACGACCGCACCGCGCCCGAGGCGTACACCCCCGACCCGCGACGCTGGCGGGCGCTGTCGGTCTGCCTGGTCGCCGGGTTCATGAGCCTGCTCGACGTCAGCATCGTCAACGTCGCGCTGCCGGCCATGCAGGCCGGTCTGCGGGCCTCGGCCGCGCAGCTGTCGTGGATCGTGTCCGGCTACGCGCTCACCTTCGGTCTCGTCCTGGTCGCCGCCGGCCGTCTCGGCGACGACCGCGGCCGCCGTCGCATGTTCGTCACCGGCCTCGCCCTGTTCACCCTGACCAGCGCGGTCGCCGGGTTCGCGCCGAACCCGGAGGTGCTCGTCGCGGTCCGGCTGGTGCAGGGCGTCGCGGCCGGGCTGCTGTCCCCGCAGGTCGTCGGGTTCATCCAGGACCTGTTCCGCGGCCCGGAGCGGGGCTCCGCGTTCGGCATGTTCGGCGCCGTCGTCGGGATCTCCACCGCGGTCGGCCCGCTGCTCGGCGGGCTGCTGCTGGCCTGGGCCGGCGACGCCGACGGCTGGCGCTGGGTCTTCTTCGTCAACATCCCGATCGGCGTCGCGGCGCTGGTCGCGGCGTTCCGGCTGCTGCCCGCCGACACCGTGACCACGGGGGAGCGGCGCCCGCTGGACCTGGGCGGCTCGGTGCTGCTCGGCGTCGCCGTCGTCGCGCTGATGCTGCCGCTGGTGCTCGCCGAGCGGGACCCGGCGTCGGCGCCGTGGTGGTTGGTCGCGGTCTCGGTCGCGGCACTGGTGGCGTTCGTGGCCTGGGAGCGGCGGGCCAAGCGCGTCCACGGCCACCCGCTGATCGACTTCGCGCTGCTGCGGACCCGCAGCTACGCCGTCGGCACCACGCTCGGCTCGATCTACTTCGCCGGGTTCACCTCGATCTTCTTCGTGCTCACCCTCTACCTGCAGAACGGGCTGGGCTACACCCCGCTGCAGACCGGCCTCACGCTCACGGCGTTCGCGCTCGGGTCCGCGGTCACCTCCGCGCTCAGCGGGCGCCTGGTGGCCCGGTTCGGGCAGCCGATGATCGTCGTCGGGCTGGCGACGGTGATGGTCGGGCTCGGCGTCACCGACCTCGTCCTGGCCGCGACCGCGCACAGCCCGTGGACCGGGCTCGCGATCGCCGGGCCGCTGCTGCTCGCCGGGGCGGGCGGCGGGCTGGTGATCGCACCGAACCAGACCCTCGCGCTGTCGGAGATCCCGCACACCTCCGGCGGCACCGCGGGCGGGGTGCTGCAGACCGGGCAGCGGATCGGGACGGCAATCGGGCTGTCCGCGGTCGGCGCGGTGTTCTTCGGCAGGCTCACCGCGTCCGGCGGGGACTGGGCGGACGCCATCTCGCACGGCCTGCTGATCACCGTCGGGCTGGTGGCGCTGGCCCTCGTGCTCGGGATCACCGACCTGGTCGCGGCCCGGCGCACCCGCGGACGGGGCACGCCGGTGACCGCGACCGGCGGACGGTAGGGGTCAGGTCCGGGCGACGACGCCGGCGTCGTCGCGCAGCCCGGACCGGAGCGTCTCGGTCATCAGCCACGAGCAGACCATCGACACCAGCGCGATCCCGACGACGTAGCCGGCGACGGCGTAGAGCGACCCGGTCAGCGCGACGAGCGCGGTGCACAGCAGCGGCGCGAGGCCGCCCAGGATCGACGCGATCTGGTAGGCCAGCGACGCCCCCGAGTACCGCATGCTGGTGGAGAACTGCTCGGCGAAGAACGCCGACTGCGGCCCGTACACCGCCGAGCGCGCCACCTGCACGACCAGCCCGCCCAGCAGGAACAGCCAGATGCTGCCGGTCGACACGAGCCAGAAGTACGGCACCGCGAACACCGCGAGCAGCGCCATCCCGCCGACGAACATCGGACGCCGCCCGATCCGGTCCGACAGCAGCCCGAACGCCATGATCAGCGGGATGTCCGACAGCGACAGCACCGAGTTCGCCGCGAGGATCGTCGTGCGGTCGTAGGACAGGGACTGCGTCGCGTAGGTGACCAGCCAGACCGAGGAGACGTAGAACGTCGAGTTCGTCGCGAGGAACGACCCGGCGGCGAGCAGGATCTCCTTCGGATAGGTGCGCAGCGCCTCCAGCACCGGCATCCGGTTCGCGGCCTTCTCGTCCATCGCCTTCCGGAACACCGGCGACTCGTGGACGCCGAGCCGGATCCACATCCCGACCCCGATCAGCGCGATGCTGGCGAGGAACGGCACCCGCCAGCCCCACGCCAGGAACTGCTCGTCGGTGAGCGTCGCGGACAGCACCGCGAACGTCGCCGTCCCCAGCACCAGGCCGAGCGGCACACCGACCTGCGGCCAGCTGCCGTAGAACCCGCGCCGGTGCGACGGGGCGTGCTCGACGGCCATCAGCGCCGCACCGCCCCACTCGCCGCCGACGCCGAACCCCTGCAGGAACCGCAGCGTCACCAGCAGGACCGGAGCCCAGACGCCGAGCGTGTCGTAGCCGGGCAGCAGGCCCATCCCGACGGTCGCCGCGCCCATCAGGAGCAGCGAGTAGACGAGCATCGGTTTCCGGCCGACCCGGTCGCCGAAGTGCGCGAACACCGCCCCGCCGAGCGGGCGGGCGATGAACCCGACGGCGAACGCGCCGAACGCGGACAGGGTGCCGGTGACGGGGTCGACCGACGGGAAGAACACCTGGTTGAACACCAGGGCCGCGGCCGTGCCGAAGATGAAGAAGTCGTACCACTCGATGGTGGTGCCGACCAGGCTGGCGGTGGCGACCTTCCGGGAGGACCGGAGTGCGGGTCCCGGCGACGCCGGCGGGACGGTGGAGGACATGCGCCCTGACGCTAAGGGGTCGTCCGATTCGTGTCGAGACGCACGAGTGGTCCGGTCGGCCGGCGTTCAGGCCCGGGTGCGACGGGGGGAGAGCACCCCCGCGACGAGCACCACGACCAGCCCGGCCACCGGGACGACCAGCAGCCCGACCCGCAGCGACGTCGCGTCGGCGACCAGCCCGACCACCGGCGGTGACACCAGGAACCCCACCCGCATCAGCCAGGTGACGATCGTCAGCCCGGTCCCCGGCGCCAGCCCCGGCAGGTGGTCGGCGGCGGTCATCGCGGCCGGGACGAGCGTCGCCACCCCGAACCCGGCGAGACCGAACCCGGCGACGGTCCCGGGCACCGTCGGGAACGCCAGCGCGAGCCCCATCCCGGCGAGCACCAGCCCGCCGCCGGCGCGGGCCACCGCGCGCTGGCCGAACCGGTCGACCATCCGGTCACCGATCAGCCTGCCGACGAACTGGCAGCCCTGCAGCGCCACGAACCCGAGCCCGGCGACGGCAGCACCGGCCCCGAGCCCCTGCAGGTACACCGCCGCCCAGGTCGCGCCGGAGTCCTCGACCAGGGTGCCGGAGATCGCGACCAGCCCGAACACGGCGAGCAGCGCCACGGTGCGGGGGCCGAGCCCGGTCCAGGGCCGCCGCGGCGGTGCACCGTCGGCCGCGTCGGGGGCCGGGCGGTCGTCGCCGTCGGCGCCGCGCAGCAGCAGCGGGTACACCGCGACCGCGATCACCACCGACAGCAGCGACGACACCCCCAGGTGCACCGGCAGCGCCAGCCCGATCCCGGCGGCGGCCGAGCCCATCAGACCGCCCGCGACCGCCCCGACCGACCAGAGCGCGTGGAACCCGTTGAGGATCGACCGGCCGTAGCGGCGCTGCACCCGCAGCCCGTGCGCGTTCTGCGCGACGTCGACGACGGCGTCGGACGCCCCGACCAGCAGCATCGCCGTGGCGAACAGCGCCCAGGACGGCGCGAACCCCACCAGCACGACGCCGAGCGCGATCACCGCCATCCCGAACGAGGCCACCTTCGCCGAGGTGAACCGGGCGATGAGCGGGCCCGCGGTCAGCCCGGCCAGCAGCGCCGCGAACGGCATCGCGGCCACCGCGAGCCCGAGCTGGGTGTTGGACAGGCCGAGGTCGGCCTTGATCTGCGGGAAGCGGGGCAGCAGGTTGGCGTAGACCAGGCCGTTGGTGAGGAAGACCAGGGCCACCGCCGCCCGGGCCCGTCGTTCCGTCCGGCCCGCCTCGACTGCCACCACGGGCCCATCATGCGGGACCGGCCGGGCACCGGCGGGCCGCGGGGTCAGGTGTGGCGTTCCAGCAGCCGCAGCACCGCCCGTTCGACGGCGACCCGGCTGCGGTGCTCGTCGGCGCCGCGCGGGATGCGGCGCAGCCCGGCCGCGACCGTGTGGCCCTCCTCGAAGGCCCGCACCACGCGCGGGTCGACGTAGCTGCTGCGGGCGACGGCCGGGGTGTTGCCCAGCGCCCGGGCGACCTGGCGCATCGCGGCGGCCTCGGCCCGCTTCAGCGCGGTCGCGGACAGCTCGGCGCCCCCGGCGGAGCCGTGCTCGGCGAACGCGACCGCGGCGACGACGGTGGCGTTCCAGGTCCGCAGGTCCTTCGCGGTGTGCGCGGCGTCGGTGAGCGAGCGGAAGTGGTCGTTGACGTCGTCGGAGCGGATCTCGCGCCAGCGCCGCCCGTCGCGGTGGACGAGGAAGCGGTCGCCGTCCGGACGGGCCCGGCGCAGCGCCTGCACCAGGCGGACCAGGCCGTCGTCGCGGATCCGGACGCGCCGGTGGATGCCGCCCTTGGCGGTGTAGGAGAACTCGCAGCCGCCACCGCGCAGCCGGACGTGCTCGCGGCGCAGCGTCGACAGCCCGAAGGTGCCGTTCTCCTCGGCGTACTGCTCGCCGCCGGTGCGGAACACCCCGAGGTCGAGGATGCGCATCGCCCCGCCGAGCACCCGGTCGCGACCGGTCCCGCGGCCGTCGAGGGCGCGCTGCACGCGCTCACGGAAGCGGGGCAGCCTGCGGGCGAGCTCGAGCACGCGGTCGTGCTTCTCGGTGTCGCGGTCGGCGTGCCAGCGCGGGTGGTAGACGTACTGGCGGCGGCCCGCGTCGTCGTAGCCGACGGCCTGGATGTGGTCGCGTTCCCGCTCGGAGATCCACACGTCCCGCCAGGCGGGCGGGATCACCAGCTCCTCGATCCGGGCCCGCACCGGCGCGGCGACGGCGGCGCCGGTCGCGTCGTGGTAGCTGAACCCCCGTCCCCGACGACGGCGGGTGAGGCCGCCGCGGTACGGGATCGCCCTGGTCAGTCGCACGCCGGGGGATACCCGCCGCGCGCCGGGATCATCCCCGCAGCGAGTTGATCTTCACCGCGGTGCGCAGCGCCCCGGACATGCCCTTGTAGGCACCGTTGCGGGCGGTGTCGCGGACGTTGCGCAGTTGAGCGCGACGCTCGCGGCCCGCGCTGCTCCACGCCAGCAGCGACCGGCCCCAGGAGTCCTTCGCGAGCTCCTTCGCGCCGGCCTCGCGGGCGAGCAGCGCCCACCGGTCGCCGAAGTCGTCCAGCCCGTCGCGGTAGGCGAACACCGCGGGCCGGACGTAGGCCATGCCCGGGTGCTGGCGGCCCATCCGGGGGGCGTAGTCGGCGATGACCTTGTCCAGGCACTCGAACCGCCGCTGCCGGTTGGAGCTGATCGACCCGGTGCGCATCAGTCGCATGTCGAGCAGCCAGCGGCGGGTGCCCCACATCAGCGGGTAGTTCGAGCCGGCGGCGATCCGCAGCCACATCTCGAAGTCGACCGCGGAGGGCAGCGAGCAGTCGAAGCCGCCGACCTGGTCGAAGCAGGCCCGGCGGATCATCAGCGAGCTGCCGTTGTGCGGCGGGTTGTTCTCCACCAGCTGCTTGTCGATGTCGACCTTGCCCGACGGCTGCCAGCGCAGCGCCACGACCTGCCCGGACTCCAGCATCACGCGGGTGTGGCAGTACGCCATCCCGACCCCGGGCGGGGCGGTGTGCATGGTCTCGAGCATGTGCGACAGGAACTCGGGGTGCCAGCGGTCGTCGCCGTCCAGGAACGCGACGAAGGGGGCGGCACTCTCGGCCAGGGCGCGGTTGCGCGCGGCACCCGAGCCGCCGTTCTCCACCTGGATCAGCCGCACCCGCGGGTCGCGCTCGGCGCGCGAGCGGACGACGTCGGCGGTGTCGTCGGTCGACCCGTCGTCGACGACGAGGTACTCGAACCGGGACTCGGTCTGCGCGAGCACCGAGTCGATGGCCTCGCCGATCCAGGGACCGACGTTGTAGGCCGGGGTGATCACGGTGACGAGAACGTGGGGGTTCCGCACGATCGGCACTGTCGGTGCTCCTTCCGGGGTGCGCCCGTCTTCGGCGCCGTCCGCCCCGCATTCACCGTAAGGGGTGACGCAGAGCATTCGGCACGCCGTCGACCGAGGCCCTGCTGCGGGCATTCCTCGCGAATGGCAACGAGCGTGCGCACTGTTGGTGACGTCCGTGCGGCATCCGGGGTTGCCCGGTGTGGCCGGGCCACCCGGTCCGGGGCCGGTGCGCCGGGTGGTGGGAGAGGGTCGCTATCGTCCGGAGAATGTCGTTCGACGCACGGGTGATGCTCTCCCGGCGGCTCCGGTTCCTGCCGCACCGCGCCTTCGCGATCGCCCACCACGCCCTGTTCCAGGGGGAGCTGACGACGTTCCGGCGGCCGCGGACCTGGTCCCAGCTGCTCGCGAAGAAGAACCTCGACGACCAGCCCGAGCTGGTGCACGTCACCGCGGACAAGTACGCCGTCCGGGAACACGTGGCCGAGCGGATCGGGGCCGAGCACCTCATCCCGCTCATCCAGGTGGTCGAGCGGCCCGAGGACCTCGACCTGGAGGCCCCCGCGGGTCCCTACGTCGTCAAGGGCACCCACGGCTGCGACATGACGATCCTGGTGCGCCACCCGGCCGCCGCTGATCACGCGAAGATCCGCTCGACGGTCGCCCGCTGGCTGCGCACCGACTTCTTCACCCACGGCTGGCGCGAGCGCCCCTACGAGGGGCTCACCCCGCGCGCCGTCGTCGAGGAGATGATCGGCGACGGCACCAAGCCGCCCGCCGACTACAAGTTCTTCGTCTTCCACGGCGAGCCCGCGATGGTCGTCATCGACCAGGACCGCTTCGTCGCCCACACCTCGACGATGCTGCACCCGGACTGGGTGCCGTTCCGGATCTCCGGGCGCTTCTCCCAGGCCGACGCGCTGCCGGAGAAGCCCGCGTCCTACGAGCGGATGCTGGAGATCGCCCGCGCGCTGGGCAAGGACTTCACCTTCGCCCGCGTCGACCTCTACGACGTCGACGGCCACGTCTACTTCGGCGAGATCACCCACAACCCGGGCGGCGGGCTCGTCCGGCTGCGGCCCCGCGCCTTCGACCGGGCGCTGGGGAACCTGTGGCGCAACGGGACCCCGATCCCGGAGAAGTTCATCCAGCGCTCCTGACCGGGCTCTCGGGTCCACCCGGGCTCTCGTACGGGCCCCGGACGTCGCCTCCACCGGAGCCTTCGCGCGTTTCCCCGGGGCGGTGCACCTCGGAGGGCCCGTGCACCCACCGGGCTCCGCGTGCGTCCGGGCTCGTGCACCCGCCGGGCGTGCACCGGCCGGGCCTCGCGTGCTCCCCGGCCTGTGCGTTTCACCGGGCGCGCACCCATCCGGCTCCACCCATGCGCCGAGTCCGCGCACCCACCGGGCGTGCACGGACCGGTCTCGTGCATGCACCCGGCTGGTCCGGTCACCGGGCTCGTCCACTCACCGGGCTCGCGCACTCACCGGGCTCCTGCACACCGGACGCCCGCACTCACCGGGTTCTCGCGCAGCCCCTCGTCCTGCCCCGCCCTCGCCGCTGCACACCCTCCGCCCCACCCCTCCGCCCCACCCCTCCGCCCCACCCCTCCGCCCCACCCCTCCGCCCCACCCCTCCGCCCCACCCGTCCGCCCCACCCGTCCGCCCCACGCCCGCCCACCTGTCCGCCGCGCCGAGCCCCGACGACCCCGTGGCGACCCGCCGCCGGCCGCGGCACCCCACGCGACGGTCGCCGTGCGTCGTCGCGGGTCGCCGCACCTCCACACCCCTTCGCGGGCAGTCACACCCTCTGCAACAGGTGTGGCTGCCCATGAAGGGGTGTGCCCCCTGCTCCGGTCCCCGAGGTGCTGTCGTGGCCGTCGTCGAGGCGGAGCCGGGATGTGAGCCGTGGAGAGCGTGCGACGACGGCGCCCGCCGCCGATCGATCAGTACCTGAGCGTTGCCGACGCCTGGTCGGACAGCGCTCACGTACCGATCGACAGGTCTGTCGCGCACGTCGCCCGGCGGGGCGCTCCTCGGCGCGTGGGTGAGGACCGCCCTCGTCGGGCGGCGTGCGATTCCGCGGGGTGCGGACGACCCGGGCCGTCCGGCGGGGGCCCGGCCGCATCGCTGCAGCCGGCGAGGTCGCCCTCGCCCGGCCTGCCGCACCGCTGACGAGGTCGTCGCACCCCACGCGGCGGGTGCGACGACCTCGCGAGGGGTGCGACAGGACCGCCGGGCCGGGGACAGGTGCGTGCCCGGGAACCGGCGTGCCGTGCTGCGGCGCGGCCCGGCCTCGCGGCTGTGGTCGCCCGCGAGCAGAAGAAGCTGGTGGCCGTTGCCCCGGGTGGCCGGCGGACCGTGGGCCGGTCTGCCGCCCGGAAGCCCGGAGTTCGCTGGTCGAAGCCCAGGAAGCCCGGAGCTCAGTGGAACGGAGTCCCGGAAGCTGGAAGCGCGGGTGGTTCGGAGTCCCGGAAGCTGGAAGCTCGGGTGGCTTGGAGCCCCGGGAGCCCGGAGCTCGGTGGACCGGAGCCTCCGGAAGTCCGGAGCTCAGTGGATCCGAGCCGGGACCTCCGGAGCCCCGCGGCTCCGAGCCCGAGCCCCCTGAGCCAGGGAGCGCCGGAGCCCGCTGTACCGCGGGTCAGTCGCGGACGCGGGGGAACTCGTGGGTCCGCGCCTTCGGCCCACCGATGGGCCGGGTGTCGTCGTCCCGGTCGAGGGGATCCGTGCCGTCCGGGGTGGTGACGCCGCCGTCGCCGGGCGGGTGCGGCGGGACCGGCTGGCGCAGCCAGCGCACCACCGACGGCAGGAAGACGATCGCCAGGACCAGCTCACCCGCGAGCCACATCCAGCCGACGGCGTCGACCCCGAGCATCGGGGCGAACAGCGGGATCCCGCCGAGGACGATCGCGCAGTGCACGAGCTGCTGAACGGCCAGGGGGAAGGTGCGGTTCGCGAGACGGGACTTCGTCATCCACATCGTCACGATCACGCGCGGGAACATCGAGGCCATCAGCAGCTGCAGCAGCGTCGTGGAGTTCTCGACGTACTGCGGCCCGTAGAACCACAGCAGCAGCGGCGCGGCCAGCGCGATGACCAGCGACGCGGGCCACACCAGCAGGCAGATCCGCCGCAGCACCGCCCGGGCGAACACGTGCGCGTGCGCCGGGTTCCGGGAGCCCTCCACGACCAGTGCCGAGGTGATCGCCATCGACAGCATGCTCATGGCGAGGAAGACCGTCTGGGCCGGCAGCAGGTAGGCACTGGCCGCCTGGCTGATCGTCATGACCACCAGGACCGGCAGGAACGACGACATGGCCTGGTTGAACACCTGGCCCAGGTAGTCGCCGCCCATGTAGCGGGCGAGCGTGGCGCGGCCCGGGGCGCCCGCGTCGTCGCGGTCCGCGGTCTCGGCGGTGTGCCGGGGGAGCAGCCGCCGGGAGATCAGGAGGGTGAACGGCACCAGCAGCGCGATGACCGGCGCGCTCCAGGAGGTGAACACGCCGTCGGACACCGAGGTGAACGCGACGACCACGAGCAGCCCGAGCTTCACGACGCCGTAGACGCCGTTCTCCAGCACCACCCACATCGCCGAGCGCAGCCCGGTGAGGACCTGGTCCTGCAGGTTGAAGAGGGACCACGCGGCGGTCGAGACCACGAACCACGCGGCGAAGCCGGGGGAGACGTGCAGCGGGTCCCCGGGGGCATAGGCGAAGTGGCAGTAGGTCATGACCGCGGCCGAGCCGACGACGGCCATCGCGGCGCTGATCCCGTACGCGAGCCGCACCAGCGACCGCGAGTCGCGTCCGGCCGTCGGGAGGAAGCGGATGAGGGCCTGACCGAAGTTCAGCGAGGTCAGGACCGAGATCAGCATCATCAGGTTGACCATGGCGTTTCCACGGCCGACGTCCTCGGTGCTGAACACGCGCGCGGCGAAGACCCAGTAGAGCAACCCGAAGCCGGAGTTGACGACGGTGTTGAGCATCAGGGCGTACGCGTTGCGGTAGAGCGGGTTGCCCATCTCCCGGCGGACCGAGCGGACCCGGCCGGCGACCATCTCCCCGACGCTCATCGCGCGCACCACCGGACGGCGGCGCGGGACGTCCCGCTGAGTGCGTGCACACCACCACGCTAACCAGGGGTCGACCACCCGGGTGCCAGGGGGAGGGGCCCCGGACGGCCCGTCACCGGCCGGGGTCGGACACCGCGGACATACACACCCCGTCGCGCTCCGCAACTCCTGCGCTACGGTTCATTTCTTCCGGTGACCTGATGAACCGAAGGGGGTCTGCGTGCGTATCGCCTGCGCAGGAGGTGGGCCGGCCGGTCTGTACCTGGCGGTCCTCGCCAGGCTCCGGTCCGGTGGACGCGACGAGGTCGTCGTGCACGAACGCAACGAGGCGGGGCGGACCCACGGGTTCGCCGTCACCTACGGCGAGGACATGCTCGACGATGCGTTCCGCAACGACCCCGAGGGTGGTGAGGCCCTGCGTCGCGCGTCGCGGCTGTGGAACGCCCAGGAGATCCGGGTCGGCGACCACCGCCCGGTGCACGTCGGCGGCAAGTACGGCTACGCGATCGCCCGCGTCGACCTGCTCGACGTGCTGGCGCGCCGGGCCGAGCAGCTGGGCGTGACGATCGAGTACGGCTCCCCGGTCGACCGCGCGGACCTCGACGCCGACCTGGTCGTCGCCTCCGACGGCGTCGGCAGCCGGATCCGCACTGCGCGCGCCGAGCACTTCGGCACCACCGTCGACGAGGGGACGAACCCCTACGTCTGGCTCGGCGCCGACAGCGACTCCGACACGTTCGTCTGGGACTTCCAGCCGACCGACGCGGGCTGGATGTGGATCCACCTCTACCCCTCGTCGAACGGGGTCAGCACCTGCATCGTCGAGTGCGAGCCCGACACCTGGGAGGCGCTGGGCCTGGACCACATGTCCGGGGCCGAGGCCGTCCGGCTCGTCGAGTCGGTCTTCCACCGCACGCTGGCCGGGCGCCGGCTCATCGAGCCCCTCGGCGGGCTCGGGGACAAGCCCTGGCTGCGCTTCCGCGAGGTCCGCAACCGGACCTGGCGCGACGGCGACCTCGTGCTGGCCGGCGACGCCGCGCACACCACGCACTTCGGGATCGGCTCGGGCACCGTGCTGGCCATGCAGGACTCGATGGGTCTGGTCGACGCCCTCTACGGCGTCGCGGGCCAGACGGCTGCGGCGGACCTGACCTGCCCGAACGGCCGCGGCGCCGCGCTGTCGGCCTACGACGCCCGCCGGCGTGCGGAGATCGGCCCGATCCAGGACGCCGCCCGGCGCAACATGCAGTGGTTCGAGCAGGCCGGACGCCAGCTCGAGCAGGTCACCGACCCCGTCGAGTTCGCCTGGTCGCTCACCGACCGCCGGGGCGACATGGGCCGCATCCACCGCACCCTGCACCGCGCCACCCAGGTGCCCGCGCTGCGTCAGGTGCGGCGCGGTCTGACCACCGCCCGCCGCGTCCGGCGGTCGGCCCTGCGCGGTCGGCAGAGCTGAGTTCCGCCGCGAAACCGCTCGCCGACGGCATGCGCACCGTCACCGATCGTGGCCGGACCCGGTGTCCACACAGGTCCGCCACGTTCGTAGGGTCGTTGCGTCCCAGATCGATGACATCCGATGGAGGTCCGGTGTGAAGATCGTGGTCGTCGGTGGTGGACCGGCCGGTCTGTACTGCTCGATCCTGGCCCGGCTCCGGTCGGGCGGGCAGGACGAGATCGTCCTCGCGGAGCGCAACGCGCCCGGCACGGCCTCCGGCTTCGCGGTCACACTCGGTGAGGACATCCTCGACGAGCTCTTCCGCACCGACCCCCTCGGCGCCGAGAAGGTGCGGGCCGCGGCGCACGTGTGGGACTCCCAGGTCGTGGAGGTCTCCGGGCGTCCGGTGCATCTCGGCGGCCGCTACGGCTACTCCATCGGCCGCGCGCGGCTGCTGGAGGTGCTGGCAGAGCGGGCCCGCCAGGTCGGCGTGAAGCTGATGTTCGACACGGCCGTCGCCGCGGACGGTGACACCGCGAACGACCCGCTGACCGCCGACGCGGACGTCGTCGTCGCCGCCGACGGGGTCGGGTCCGCGATCCGCGCCGCCCGGGCCGACGTCTTCGGCACGCGGGTCGCCCACGGCTCCAACCGCTACGTCTGGTTCGGCACGAGCAAGCCGTTCCGGCCGTTCACCTTCGCGTTCGAGAAGACCCACGCCGGCTGGATCTGGTTCCACGCCTACCCCGCGGCGGACTGCGTGAGCACCTGCATCGTGGAGTGCACGCCCGAGACCTGGACGGGCCTGGGGCTGGACACGATGGCGCCCGACGAGGCCATGCGGATGCTCGAGGGCGTCTTCGCCCGCTCGCTCGACGGGCACTCGCTGATCGCCCCGCCCGGCATGGGGTCCTCGCCGTGGCTGCAGTTCCGCGAGGTCCGGAACATGTCCTGGCGCGACGGCAACGTCGTCCTCGCCGGCGACGCGGCCCACACCACGCACTTCGCCATCGGCTCGGGCACCGTGCTCGCCGTCGCCGACTCGATCGCGCTGGCCGAGGAGCTCTACCCGCGCGGCACCCGCGGCACCGACGACGTCGAGGCCGCCCTCGCCGGGTACGACGCGCGTCGCCGCGCCGCGATGGCGCCCATCCAGCGGATGGCCCGGGCGAGCATGGAGTGGTTCGAGACCGTCCCCGAGCGCCTCGAGGGTGCCGACGACGCGCTGGCCTTCTCCTGGTCGCTGCTCGACCGCCGGCAGGACCAGGGACGGCTCAACGAGCGTCTGCACCGTGCGACGCAGGTCGAGCCGGTCCGTCAGGTCCGCCGCAGGTTGACCGCGGCCCGCCGGGTCCGCCGGGCGCTGGCCCGCGGGGAGATCACCCCCCGCGAGGCCCTGCAGCGCTGACCCGCGGCCCGGCGGGACCGGCTCAGGCCCGGTCCCGCCCGGCCCCGGACCCCTCCCGTTCCTCGCGCGCGAGGAACGAGTGCTTCCGCCCGTAGACGGCGTAGACGACGAGGCCGAGCAGCAGCCAGCCGACGAACCGGATCCACGTGTCCAGGTTCAGGTTGAGCATCAGGTAGAGGCACGCGATCGCGGTGATCGCCGGAACCACCGGCGAGAACGGCACGGTGAACGGCCGGTCGAGGTCGGGGCGGGTCCGGCGCAGCACCGGCACCGCGATCGCCACGATGATCATCGCCGAGAGCGCGCCGATCGACACCATGTCGGCCAGTGCGGTGATCGGGGTGAACGCCGCGATCACCGCGCAGACGACACCACCGATGATCGTCATGCGGTGTGGGGTGCCCCACTTCGGGTGCGCGGTGCCGATGGCCTTCGGCAGCAGGCCGTCGCGACCCATCGCGAAGCCGATCCGGCCGATGGTCACGAGCTCCACCATCATCACAGAGGTCAGCCCGGTGACCGCGCCGAGCGCGATCAGCGCGCCCACCCACGGCAGCCCGACGCCGGCGAACGCCGACGCCAGCGGGGCGCCGGTGTCGATCTCGGTGTAGGGGACCATCCCGGTGAGCACGATCGAGACACCGACGTAGAGCACCGCGCAGATGGCGAGCGCGCCGAGCAGGCCGATCTTCAGGTCGCGGTTGGGACGCTTCGCCTCCTCGCCGAGGTTGGCCAGCGCCTCGAACCCGGTGTAGGCGAAGAAGACCACCGCGGCCGCGGTGAGCATGCCGCCCACGCCGAACACGGTCGGTGCGAGCCCGAACACCCCGGAGATGATCGGCTGGGTGAACACCGAGCCGCCGTCCTCGGGTGCCTGCGCCGGCGGGATGAACGGCTGCAGGTTGGCCGGGTCGATGTAGAACACGCCCACGGCCAGGATCAGCACGCAGACCGCGAGCTTGACCAGCACCAGCAGGTTCGTCAGCCGCGCCGACTGCTGGATGCCCGCGACCGCGACGACCGTCAGCAGCGCGATGATCAGCACCGCGCCGACGTTGACCGTCGCGTCCTCGCCGAACCACGCCGTCGGCAGCCCGAACAGCGATGCCAGGTAGCCGGACCAGCTCCGCGAGACGACGGCGAGGCCGAGGCCGAACTCCAGCAGCAGGTCCCAGCCGATGATCCAGGCGAAGACCTCGCCGAGGGTGGCGAAGGCGTAGGTGTAGGCCGAGCCCGCCGTCGGGACCGAGGAGGCCAGCTCGGCGTAGCAGACGGCGGCGAGCCCGGCGACGACCGCACCGATCAGGAACGACAGCGTGACGGCGGGGCCCGCGTGCTGCTGGGCCTCGACCCCGGCGAGGGTGAAGATGCCGGTGCCGATGATGATGCCGACACCGAATCCGACCAGGTCACGGGCCTTCAGCGTGCGCTTGAGCGGCGTCCCGTGCCCGTCGGCACCCCCGTCCACGTGCTCGCTCCGGGCCAGGATCCGTTCCACCGGCATCGTGCGCGTCCAGCCCACTCCGCCACCCCCACTCGTCGTCGGTCGACCGGTCGTTGCGTGACGGTATGACGCCGGGTGACGACGCGCCGTACGAGGTGCGACGACGATCCTGATAATCCCGTGTGAACGTTCTGTTCTCCCTGTCCGGGTCGGCCACGATCGGGGCACGATGTCGGTCGTGGGCAACCGACCGGGTGCCCACGACCGGAGGAGCCGTGGCGGAGCGCAGGCCGGGACGCCGACGGTCCCGGGCGGCCCGGGGAGCGGTGCTCGCCGTCGTCGCCGCGCTCGTGCTGGCTCCGGCCGCCGGGGCCGCCGGGGCCGCCGGGGCCGCCGGGGCCGCCGGGGCCGCCGGGCCGGTGTCGACGGCCCTGGCCGGCCCGGCCGAGACACCCCCGTCCGCCGCCCGGCTGCAGCACGCCCCCGCGGCCGACGCGGAGCCGCCCGGCACCCTGCGCGAGCTCCTCGCGGCGATCACCGGGTCGGCGACGGCCGACCCGCTCGACCTCGCGCCCGGCACGCTCGCCGTCGACCGGGAGGGGGAGGAGGGGCTCGCCGTGTCCTGGGCACTGCTCGACACCGGCGACGGCCGCTGGACCGGCTCCGCGGACGCCGCGACCCGCCGCAGCGAGGCCGAGTCGACGATCAAGGCCTGGCTGGCCCTGGACACCCTGCGGGCCGCCGCGCAGCGGGGCCGCCCGGTCCCGCCCGCCGTACGTGCCGACATCGCCGCCGCCGTCCGCGCCTCCGACGACGCCGCCGCCGAACGCCTCTACCGGGCGCTCGGCCGGGACGCGAGCACCGCGCGGCTCGGCCCGGAGTGCGGGGTGACGGTGTCGACGTCGCGGCCCGGGTGGTGGTCGTACACGCAGGTCAGCGCGCTCGACGCCGCCCGCGTCCTCGCCTGCGTGCGCGAGCGCGCCCCGGCCCTGCCCGGCGGACCCGAGCTGCTCGCCGACCTCGACGCCGTCACCGCGGACGGGCGGTCCGGGATCCGGCCCGTGCTGCCCGGCGCCGTCGCGGAGAAGAACGGCTGGACCCTGCACGGCGGCGACGGCTGGAACGTGCACTGCGTGCTGGCCTGGGAGGACCGCGCGCTGGCCGTCCTCACCACCTACCCGGGCGGGCTCGGGGTCGAGCACGGCTGGCAGGTCTGCCGCGACGTCGCCGCGGACGTGCTCGCCACCTCCTGAGGCGGACGGTTTCGACGGGCCCGGCACCGGGAAAGCGGTCGATCGCCCCGACCCGACGAGAGGTGGACGATGACCGGCTTCTTCGGCCCCGGCGACCCCCGCGGCCCGGTGCACCGGATCGACCTGACGCGGCTGCTGAGCGGCGGTGCCCGCGAGATCATGGCCCGGGCCGCCCAGGAGGCCGCGGAACGCGGTGACACCGACCTCGACGCCACGCACATCCTGCTGGCCTGCGCCCGCACCGACTCCACCCGCGGCTGGATCACCCGGGCCGGCGGCGACCCGGACACGATCGCCCGCATCCTGGAGGAGCGCCTGCCACGCCCCGGCGGCGGCCACGACGCGGGGCGGCCGCCGTCGCTGACGCCGTCGGCCAAGCGCGCGCTGCTCGACGCGCACCAGATCTCCCGCTCGCTCGGGTCGAGCTACATCGGACCCGAGCACCTGCTGCTCGCGCTCGCCGCCAACGAGGACTCCGCCGCGGGCCGGCTGCTCGCCCGCTCCCGGTTCAGCCCCGGCGCGATGACCCCGCAGGCCCCCGGCGGGCCGGGCGCGACGGGCACCCCGGACCCGGGCGCGGTCGCGGACACCGGCACCCCGACCCTGGACCAGTACGGCCAGGACCTCACCGAGGCCGCCCGCGGCGGCCGGCTGGACCCGGTCATCGGCCGCGCCGACGAGATCGAGCAGACCGTCGAGGTCCTGTCCCGCCGGACCAAGAACAACCCGGTGCTGATCGGGGAGGCCGGGGTCGGGAAGACCGCCGTCGTCGAGGGGATCGCCCAGCGCATCGCCGACGGCGAGGTGCCCGACACCCTGCGCGGACGCCGCGTCGTGCAGCTGGACCTGGCCGGGGTGGTCGCCGGCACCAAGTACCGCGGCGACTTCGAGGAACGCATGCGCACGCTGATCGAGGAGATCCGGTCGCACAGCGACGCGCTGATCGTGTTCGTCGACGAGCTGCACACGATGGTCGGCGCGGGCACCGGGGGAGGGGACGGCGGCGGCGCGATGGACGCCGGGAACCTGCTCAAGCCCGCACTGGCCCGCGGCGAGCTGCACGTCATCGGCGCCACCACGCTCGACGAGTACCGCCGGCACATCGAGTCCGACAGTGCGCTGGCCCGCCGCTTCCAGCCGGTGCTGGTGCCCGAGCCGTCGGTGGAGGAAGCCGTCACGATCCTGCGCGGCCTCGCCGACCGCTACGAGGCCCACCACCAGGTCCGCTACACCCCGGACGCGCTGCGCGCGGCGGTGGAGCTGTCCGACCGCTACGTCACCGACCGGTTCCTGCCGGACAAGGCGATCGACCTGCTCGACCAGGCCGGCGCCCGGGTCCGGCTGCGCACCCGCACCCCCACCGTGGACCGGCGGGCCGTCGAGCAGCGCCTCGACGCGCTGCAGCGCGACAAGGACCAGGCCGTCGCGCACGAGGACTACGAGAAGGCCTCCCAGCTGCGCGACGAGATCACCGCCGCCCGCGAGGAGCTGGCCGCCGACCCCACCGACCCCGACGGCCGCGCACCCGTCGTCGGCGTCGAGGAGATCGCCGAGGTCGTCGCGCGCTCCACCGGCATCCCGGTCGCCCAGCTCACCGAGGCCGAGCGGGACCGGCTGCTCAAGCTGGAGGACGAGCTGCACCAGCGCGTCATCGGGCAGGACGCCGCGGTCACCGCCGTGGCCGAGGCCATCCGCCGCTCGCGCTCCGGGCTCGGCGACGAGAACCGCCCGGTGGGCAGCTTCCTGTTCCTCGGCCCCACCGGGGTCGGCAAGACCGAGCTGGCGCGCGCCCTGGCCGTCGCGCTGTTCGGCGAGGAGGACCGCATGGTCCGCCTGGACATGAGCGAGTACGGCGAGAAGCACACCGTCGCGCGGATGGTCGGCGCCCCGCCCGGCTACGTCGGCTACGGCGAGTCCGGCGAGCTGACCGAGGCGGTGCGCCGGCGGCCCTACTCGGTGCTGCTGCTCGACGAGATCGAGAAGGCGCACCCGGACGTGTTCAACACGCTGCTGCAGGTCCTCGACGACGGCCGGCTCACCGACGGCCAGGGCCGCACCGTCGACTTCCGGCACACGGTGATCATCATGACCTCCAACGTGGGGTCGGAGCTGATCACCGGGCACGGCACCACGCTCGGCTTCGGCCCCGCCGCCGGCCCGGGCACCACCCCCGCCGAGCGGGAGGACGCGGTGCTGCGCGACCGGCTGATGCCGCGGCTGCGGGAGGTCTTCCGGCCCGAGTTCCTGAACCGGATCGACGAGACCATCGTCTTCCGCCGGCTCGAGGCCGAGCAGCTCACCCGGATCACCCGGCTGCTGCTCGACGACACCCGCGACCGGCTCGGCCGGATGGACATCGGCTTCCAGATCAGCGACGACGCCGTCGCGCTGCTCGCCGAGCACGGGCACGCCCCCGAGTTCGGGGCGCGTCCGCTGCGCCGCACCATCCGCCGCGAGCTCGACAACCCGCTGTCGTCGATGCTGCTCGACGGGCGGATCGGCGCGGGCCGCACCGCCCGGGTCGACGTCGAGGACGGGGCGTTGAGCATCGAGGCGGTGGCGGTCCCCACCGGCTGAACCCGACCTCGCAGGGTTCACATGCGAATGTATGCATGTATTGTGGCCCGCATGGGGCATGGACACGGACACGGCGGCGCGGGCACCGACCGCCGCCGGCTGGCGACGGCACTCGGCGTCACCCTGGTCACGGCGGTCCTCGGCGCGGCGGGCGCGGTGTACACCGGCTCGCTCGCGCTGCTGGCCGACCTCGGCCACCTGCTGACCGACGCCGGGGCGCTGGTCGCGGCGCTGATCGCCAGCGTGCTCGCCGCCCGCCCGGCGACGACGTCGCGGACCTACGGGATGGGCCGGGCCGAGGTGCTCGTCGCCGCGCTGAACGCGCTGACCCTCGTCGCGGTCGTGGTGTGGGTGGGCGTCGAGGCGGTGCAGCGGCTGTTCGTGCCCGCGGAGATCCCGGGCCTGCCGCTGCTGGTCATCGGCGTGCTCGGCCTGGTCGGCAACCTGGTGTCGCTGGCCGTCCTGGCCGGCGGCGACCGCGGGAACATGAACATGCGCGGTGCCATGCTGCACGTCCTCGGCGACGCCCTCGGCTCGGTGGGGGTGCTCGCCGCCGCCGTCGTCCTGATGACGACCGGCTGGCCCTACGCGGACACGATCGCCTCGCTCTTCATCGTCGCGCTCATCCTCCCGCGCGCCGTGGCGCTGCTGCGCGAGGCCGCGCACGTCCTGCTGGAGGGGGCGCCCAAGGGGGTCGACGCCCGGGAGGTCAAGGCGGCGCTGCTGGCCGTCGAGGGAGTCGCCGACGTGCACGACCTGCACGTGTGGGCGATCAACGACCGCACCCCCGCGATGTCGGCGCACGTCGTCGTCGACGAGGAGGTGTCCGCGCATTGCGGGGACACCTCGGTCCTCGACCGGGCCGGGCAGGTGCTGCGCGAGCGGTTCGGCCTCGACCACTCCACCCTGCAGGTCGAACACGCCGCGCACACCGGGCACGAGAACCACTGCGGCTGAGCCGCGGTGATCCACCGCCGCCCGGGGTAGTCCGTGGAATGGCGCACCTGTTCAGCCAGTACACGCTCCAGGGCGTGACCCTGCGCAATCGCATCGCGATGTCGCCGATGACCATGTACCGCTCGCACGACGGGCACATGGGCGACTTCCACCTCATGCACCTCGGCGCCCGGGCGGCGGGCGGGTTCGGACTCGTCTTCGGCGAGCAGATCGCCGTCAGCGCCGAGGGGCGCACCTCGGCGCACTGCGCCGGGCTCTGGCGCGACGACCAGGTCCCAGGGCACGCCCGCACCGTCGCCATGGTCGAGGCGATGGGCGGGGTCGCAGGGATCCAGCTGGCCCACACCGGCCGCAAGGGCAGCGAGCAGCTCCCCTGGGAGGGCAAGGCCCAGCTCCCGCCCGAGCATCCCGACGGCTGGCTGACCTCCGGACCGTCGCCGGTGCCGTTCGGCGGGCCGAAGCACGACCACGCCGTGCACGAGCTGACCGTCGCCGAGATCCACGGTCTGCACCGCGCGTGGGCCGACGCCGCCCGCCGTGCCGCCGAGGCGGGCTACCGGTGGATGGAGCTGCACTTCGCGCACGGCTACCTCGGGTCGAGCTTCTTCTCGCCGATCTCCAACCGCCGCACCGACGCCTACGGCGGCAGCCTGGAGAACCGCGCGCGGTTCCTGCTGGAGGCGCTCGACGCCGTCCGCGGGGCGTGGCCCGAGGAGTACCCGCTGACCATGCGGCTCGGCGCCGACGACCTGCACCCCGACGGCACCACCTTCGACGACGCCGTCACCGCGATCGGCTGGATGCGCGAGCACGGCCTGGACCTGGCCGACCTGTCCTTCGGCGGGAACACCCCCGACTCGCGCGACGCCATGCGCGGCGAGCAGGGCGCGTGGGTCGAGCGGGCCCGGCGCATCCGTGCGGAGATCGGCATCCCGGTCGCGGCGAGCTGGAACCTCGGTGTACCGCAGGCCGCCGACGAGGCCGTCCGGTCCGGCGCCCTGGACGTCGTACTGCTGGGGCGGCCGGCGCTGGCCAACCCGCACTGGCCGGTGTGGGCCGCCCGCGAGCTCGGCCATGACGACCCGTTCTCACTCGTCCCCGACGACTACGCCTGGTGGCTGCGGAACATGCGTGGCCACACCCCGAGCATCGGCTGGCCCGAGCCGGGGGTGGTCCGGTGAGCGCACGGGCCGTCGCACCGGACGGGACCGGAATCGGGTTCGACGTCCGGGGGAGTGGTGAGCCGCTGGTCCTGCTGGCCGGGCAGGCCAACGCGCGGCACTGGTGGAGCACCGTGCGCGAGGGCCTCGCCGGGTACCGCACCGTCGCCGTCGACACCGCCGGCACCGGGACCAGCGACGACGCGGCCGACCACGACTGGAGCACCCGCCGCTTCGCCCGCGACGTCGTCGCCGTCCTCGACGCGGCCGGGATCGGTCGCGCCCACGTCTACGGCACGTCGATGGGCGGCCGGGTCGCGCAGTGGGTGGCCGCCGACCACCCCGACCGGGTCGGCGCGCTGGTGCTCGGCTGCACCACCGCGGGCGGACCCGGCACCGTCGCCCCCGACCCGGAGGTGCCGCGCCGCCTGGCCGACCCGGCGACCCACGACGGCGAGCTGCGCCGCCTCATGGCCGGCCCGCAGATCCCGGACCCGCTGCCCGTCCTCGGCGACGACACCATGAGTCCGGCGGCGCGGGCGGGCCACCGCCGCGCGAGCGCCCGGCACGACGCGTGGGACGCGGTCGCCACGATCACCGCCCCGACCCTGGTGCTGCACGGCGGCGACGACGAGCTCACCCCGCCCGACAACGGGTTCCGCCTCGCCCGGCGCATCCCCGGCGCCGAGCTCGTCGTGCTGCCCGGGGCCCGGCACGCCTACTTCCTGGAGCGGCGCGCGACCGACGAGGTGCTGACGTTCCTCGCCCGGCACCCGCTCCCGCCCGGCTGAGCAGACCGGACCAGCGGTGCCGGGCTCAGCCCGCCAGGTGCGACCAGCGCACCGACAGCTCGTCCCAGGTGCCCTCGTCGGCGACCCGCCCGCGGTCCAGCACGACCACCCGGTCCGCCCGGGCCAGCGCCGCCCGCTTCGTGCTCGCGCCGACCACGGTGCTGCCGCGGCGGCGCAGCGCCGCCCACAGCTCGATCTCGGTGCGGACGTCCAGCGCGGACGACACGTCGTCGGCGACGATGAGCTCGGCGCCGGTCGCCAGCGCCCGGGCCATCGCGACCCGCTGCACCTGCCCGTCGGACAGCCGGATGCCCCGGTGCCCGACGACGGCGTCCGGCCCGCCCGCCGCGGCCACGTCCCGGTCGAGGCGGGCGTCGCCGACCGCGTCCTGCACCGGCCGGTCGTGCCCGAGGGCGATGTTGTCGCCGAACGTGCCCGAGAGCACCCGGGGGACCTGCCCGACGTAGGCGACCTGCCCGGGACGCAGGAACGTCTGCGGATCCTCGACCGCGCGCCCGTTCCAGCGGATGACGCCCTCGTGCCCGACCAGCCCGGCCAGGCCCGCGAGCAGGCTGGACTTGCCCGACCCCACCTGGCCGGTGACCAGCACCAGCGAGCCCGCGTCGATGTCGAGGTCCACACCCTCGACGCCGACGGTGCCGTCGTCGTGCACGGCGGCGACCTTCTCCAGGCTCAGCCGCTGCAGCGGCTCGCGCTCCACCGCCACCGGGGCCGGCGCGGCCCCGGTGGCCAGGTCGACCCCCGGCGGCAGCCGGGTCAGGTCCGCCGGACCCGCGAACGGGGCGACGGCACGCAGCCAGCGCCGCGCGATCGGGGCCTCGGTGACCGCGGCCGCGCACACCTGCCCGAGGAACCCGGCCCCGTTCAGCGTGGTCGACACCAGCAGCGCCGTCGCCAGCGGCCAGGTCCCGGCCAGGTACAGCGACCAGGTGAGCACCACCGCGCCCTGCAGCAGCACACCGGGGACACCGTCGAGCAGGGTGCGCACCCGGTACTCACGGACCGTGGCCCGGACCCGGTCGCCGTCGACGGCGGCGAGGTGGGCCCGCAGCGCTCCGGTCGCGGCGGCGAGCTTCACCGTGCGCACCGACTCCAGGACCGATCCCAGCGCGGTGCCGAACCGGGCCCGGGCGTCCGCCGCGATCCGCCCGGAGCGCCCCGCGAACGGCGCCCCGATCGCCGCGACGCCCGCGCAGACCAGCAGGAACCCGCCGATGACGGCGGCCGCGCGTACGTCGGCCGCCACCAGCCCGGCCACCACGACGACGATCACCGAGTTGGTGACGTCGACCCAGCGGTCCACGTAGAGGATCATCCGGTCCGAGTCCAGCGCCCGCGCCACGACCTCGCCCGCGGGGGAGCGCGGACCACGCCGCTGCATGGTCTGCCCGCGCAGCACCCCGAGCCGCAGCCGCAGCGTCGTCGCCGACCACCAGCGCGGGTAGGTGCGGAACGCGACGGCGATCCACACCGGGAACAGCATCAGCACCACCGTCAGCGCGACGGCGGGCCCCCACGGCGTGCCGCCGCCCTCCAGCCCCGCGACGACGAGCCCCCACAGCCAGCCGGTGAGCACACCGGTGGCCGAGCCCAGGGTGGCGAGGGTGAACATCGACCCGCCGGCCAGCCCCCAGCGCGGGTGGGCCAGCGCCAGCCGCAGTACGACCCGCCACAACGGGGGAGCGGGCACCGGGTCCGCGGGCGGCACCGCGCGCCGGACCGCCCGGTGCAGCAGCGGTGACTCCAGCTCGGCGAGGGCCACCGCACCGTCGCGCCGCGCCGCCGCGGGCCCGGTCCGGACGTCCCCGGCGGCTCCCGTGGACCCGGGCAGGGACCGGTCCGCGGCGAGCAGGTCGGCGTAGCGGCCGGGTTCCGAGGCCAGCTGCTCCCGCGCACCGTGCTGGACTAGGCGGCCGTCGGACAGCACCGCGACGGCGTCGGCGCGGCGGATCGTCGACAGCCGGTGCGCCACGACGATCCCGGTGCGGCCCGCGAGCAGCGCCCGCGACGCGCGGGTCACCCGCTCCTCGGTGCGCGGGTCCATCCGCGCGGTGGCCTCGTCCAGCACGACGACGGCGACGTCGCGCACCAGCAGCCGGGCGAACGCCACCAGCTGCTCCTCGCCGGAGGACAGCGCGATCCCGCCGGTGCCGAGGCGGGTGTCCAGGCCGTCGGGCAGGGCCTCGACCCACTCGTCGAGACCCAGCGCGGCCGTCGCGGCCTCGACCGCGCTGCGCGGGACCGCGGGGTCGAACAGCGTGACGTTCTCCGCGAGCGTCGCCGCCAGGATCTCGGTGCGCTGGGTGACCACGCCGACCCCGCGGCGCAGCCCGTCCAGGTCCAGGTCGCGCACGTCGACCCCGGCCAGGAACACCTGCCCGCGCGGCGGCTCCACGGCGCGCGAGAGCACCTTGGTGACCGTCGACTTCCCCGAGCCGGTACGGCCGAGCAGCGCGCACGTCGTCCCGGCCGGCACGGTCAGGTCGATCCCGCCCAGGCGGAACCCGTCGGCGTACCCGGCGGTCAGCCCGCGCAGCTCCACCGACGCGGGCCCCGGCGGCAGCGGACGGCCGCCCTCGGGCTCCCGCTCGGTCTCCAGCAGCGACGACACCCGGGTGAGCGCGCCCAGACCGGCCTGGATGTCGGGCATCCGGTCGACGACCGCGTCGATCTGCCCGACGAACGCGGTGACCAGCAGCCACAGCGTGACCAGCGCGGCGATCCCGCCCGGGTCGCCGGCGACCAGCCACACCCCGCCGAGCGCGAGCGCCCCGAGCAGCGCGTGCGCGACGGTGCCCGTCCGCAGCCCGAGCCGGGTCGCGATCCGGCACACCTCGTGGGTGCGCGCGACGACCGTCGCCGCCCGGCGGGCGAACCCGGCGACCACGTGCGGCTGGCCCAGCGAGGTGCGCACGTCGTCCTGCCCGGCGACCGCCTCCTCCAGCTGCGCCGCGTGGTCCGACCAGGCCGTCTCCTCGGCGACCTTGGCCCGCGCGATCTGCGGCGTCAACGGCCGCGCCACCAGCACGATCACGGCGGCGACCAGCGGGAACACGACGAACGCCGGCCAGAACACCAGCCCGGCGACGATCCACGCGACGACCGAGCGCAGCAGCGAGCGGCCGGTCTCCCAGCCGATCCGCCGGATGAGCTGGGCGAGCTGGCGGCAGTCGTCGTCGACCCGGTCGAGGAGCTCACCGACCGCCTGGTCCTCCAGCGCGGGCAGCGGCTGCGCCAGCGCGGACCCCACGAGGTCCGACCGCAGCCTGCCCTCCGCGCGCCCGACCACCCCGGAGAACAGGACCCGGCCCAGGGTGTCCAGCAGCGCGGCGCCCAGCAGCAGCGCGGCCAGCACGGCGACCAGGGTGGCCGTCGGCCCGCTCACCACCGCCCCCACCACGGTCGCCGCCGTCGCCTCCGCCACCGCGGCCACCACCGCGGCGCCCACCGCCACGACCGACACCGGTCCACCCAGCCGACGCCAGGACAGCGCGCGCACCCTCGACACCCCCGACGAGACCGCGCTACGGGATCTCCGGGCGCCGTCGGTGATCGACGGTAATCGCGACCCCCGACAGAATCGCCCGGTTTTCGGCGGCCCTGCCCCCGATCGCCCGGTCGAAACCGGATCGGGCCGTGCCCCACCCGAAGCGGTCGACAACGCCCCGAGGGGGCGCGGCCGGGCCCCGGTGTCCGCATGCTTGCCCCGCAGCGACGCGTGGAGCACGAGGGGGAACCGATGGGACCGTGGTCGACCAGGTGGGCCGGGGGCGCGCTCTGCGCGGTGGCGGCACTGGCACTCACCGCATCACCGGCGCTGGCGGAGGACGCACCCGTACCGGAGCCCCCCACGTTCACCAGCACGCTCACCGCGACCCTGACCCCGGACGCGGTCCGCGCCGACGACGGCGCACCGGTGCCCGGCCAGCAGGGTGCGAGCGGGACGTTCACCCTGCGCCTGAACAGCCAGCAGAACATCGTCTGTTACGACATCCGGATGACCGGGGTCACCCCGCCGTTCAGCAGCCCCGCGCGGACCGCCACGCACCTGCAGGAGGGGCAGCCGAACGAGTCCGGCAACCCGCGGATGGTCTTCCCGGACCCGCAGGGCCCGCCCGGCGGCCCGATGACCAGCAAGGGCTGCCTGCAGGGGCCGTTCACCACCGGCGTGATCGTCGGCGGCGTCGACACCGGCACCGGGTTCACGGTCACGGACCTGGAGGCCAACCCGGCCGCCTGGTTCGTCGACACCCACACCGAGCAGTACCGGACCGGCGCGGTGCGCGGGCAGCTGTCCAAGAGCGGCTGACGGCCTCAGCCGGCGCCCCGCGCGGGCGCCGGCGCGGCCGCGGGCGGGCACAGTGCGGCGATGCTCCGCAGCCGGCCCCGCAGCACCGCGTTCTGGTCGAGCTGGGCGACGAGCAGACCCAGCACGTCGGCCGCCGCCTCGACGACGTCGAGCTCGGCGGGCAGCGGGGACCGCCCCGGCCGCGACACCAGGAACAGCAGACCGCGTTCGCGGTCCGGCGCCCGCACCCGGACCGCGACGCCGTGTCCCGCGGAGCGGCCGTCGGGGAAGCCGGTCTCGGCCGGCACGAACAGCCGCGGCCCGGCCGCGTGCAGGACCGCCCGCACCTCCGGCGGCGGGGTACCGGCCGAGAGCCGCTCCACCAGCCACCGGGGCACCCCCGCGGTGCCGGCCAGCTGCCAGCGCCGGCCGTCGAGCAGGTACACCCCGGCGCACTCGGCGTCCAGGGTGCGGGCGAGCGGGCGCACCGCGTCGCGCACCACCGCCGCCGACGTCGCGTCGACCGCACCCGGCTCCGGCGGCGCCGGGTCCGGCTGCGGGAGGTCCGGGACCGCGACGCCCAGATAGCGCTCCAGCTGCTCGGCGGAGTAGCGCCGGTGACCGCCCGGCGTGCGGGACGGGACCAGCAGCGCCGCGCCCTCCGCGGCGAGCAGCGTCGTGCGGCTCACCCCCAGGATCCGGCAGGCCTCGCCGACCGAGAACCAACGACCCGTGTGCATGCGTCCCCCCGATCCCTCGGGAACCGTCCGGGAACGATTCGTCCGGTTCCCACCCGTGGTGTTACACCTCACAGACCGTGTCTGTCGACGACGACGCCCGGCGGAACCGTGCGGTTCCGGACGGTTCCGCACGGTTCGGGGAGGCCACGGTGGTGACGGATCTGGGCGGGCAGGTCGCGCTCGTCACCGGCGGTGCCCGCGGGCAGGGCCGGGAGCACTGCCTCGCCCTCGCCGCGGCCGGGGCGGTGGTCGGGGTGCTCGACGTGTGCCGGGACCTCGCCGTCCCCGCCTACCCGCTCGCCACCGAGGAGCAGCTGGCCGAGGTGGTCACCGCCGTCACCGACGCCGGCGGGCGGGCGCTGCCGCTGGTCGCCGACGTCCGCGACCCGGCGGCCGTCCGGGCGGCGGTCGCCGCGCTCGTCGGGGCCCACGGACGGCTCGACATCGTGGTCAACAACGCCGGCGTCGTCACCAGCGCCCCGTTCTGGGAGCTCACCGACGCCGAGTGGGACGTC
Organism: Pseudonocardia sp. ICBG162; assembly: GCF_020496225.1. Taxonomy (NCBI): domain Bacteria; kingdom Bacillati; phylum Actinomycetota; class Actinomycetes; order Pseudonocardiales; family Pseudonocardiaceae; genus Pseudonocardia; species Pseudonocardia sp. ICBG162. Next base: position 1,284,635 of record NZ_JAHLJD010000013.1, on the reverse strand, counting down.
GTCGTCGGGGTCAACCTCACCGGGACCTGGCAGGTCGCCCGGGCCGCCGCACCCCACGTCCGCCGGTCCGGGCGCGGCCGCATCGTCAACATCGCCTCGACCGGCGGGATGCGCGCCGTCCCCGAGTTCGCGCACTACGTGGCGGCCAAGCACGGCGTCGTCGGGCTGACCCGGGCGATGGCCATCGAGCTCGCCGGCTCCGGCGTCACGGTCAACGCGATCCTGCCCGGGGCGGTGGACTCCCCGATGCTCGCCGGGCTCGCCGACGAGCTCGGGCTGGCCCCGGACCAGGTGCACAAGCGCTGGCTGCACGACCAGCTCGTCGCCGAGGTGATCGCGCCCGGCGAGATCACCGGCGCACTGCTCTGGCTGCTGGGCGACAGCGCCCGGCACGTCACCGGCCACTGCTTGGCCGTCGACGGGGGAGCACTGGCCCGCTGAACGGCACACGCACGACACGCACGCACGGTTCTCGACGAGGAGGAGCGATGGGACGGTTCGACGGCAAGGTGGTCCTGGTGACCGGAGGGGCCCGCGGGCAGGGCCGGTCGCACGCGCTGGCGTTCGCCCGGGAGGGCGCCGACATCGCGATCTGCGACATCGCCGACCAGCTGGACACGGTGCCCTACGCGATGAGTGCGCAGGCCGACCTCGACCGGACGGTCGAGCTGGTCGAGGAGCTGGACCGGCGCTGCGTCGCGGTCCGGGCCGACGTGCGCGACCGCGCGCAGGTGGAGCAGTTCGCCGAGCGGGCCCGCGCCGAGCTGGGCCGCATCGACGTGCTGCTCGCCAACGCCGGGATCTTCTCCTTCGGCACGGTCGCCGAGATGTCCGAGGACATGTGGCAGCAGATGATCGCGGTCAACCTCACCGGGGTCTACCACGCGTTCCGCGCGGTGCTCCCGACGATGATCGAGCAGGGGTACGGGCGGATCGTCGCGACGTCGTCGATGGCGGGCAAGGTCGGCATGGGCAACATCGCCCACTACGTCGCGGCCAAGTGGGGCGTGATCGGCCTGGTCAAGTCGACCGCCATCGAGGTCGGCGGCAACGGGATCACCGTCAACGCCGTCTGTCCGACCTCGGTCGACACCGACATGATCCAGAACGCGGCGGCCTACGAGCTGTTCCTGCCCGACACCCCGCACCCCACGCGCGACGACGCGGCCCCGGCGTTCCAGTCGATGAACACCGTGCCCGTGCCCTGGGTCGAGGTCTCCGACATCTCCAACACCATGCTCTTCCTCGCCTCCGACGACGCCCGGTACATCACCGGGGAGACCGTCGCCGTGGCCGCGGGGATGAACACCGGCAACGCGGCCTGAGGGGGACGCCATGACGGGACGACTGCAGGGGAAGGTCGCGCTGGTCTCCGGGGCGGCACGCGGCCAGGGCCGGTCGCACGCGGTACGCCTGGCCCAGGAGGGCGCCGACGTCATCGCGTTCGACCGCTGCCGCCCGCTGGACACGGTGCACTACGCCCTGTCCACCCGGGAGGACCTGGAGGAGACCGTGCGGCTGGTCGAGGAGTGCGACCGCCGCGTCGTCGCCCGGGAGGCCGACGTCCGCGACACCGCGGCGGTGCAGGCCGTCGTCGACGAGGGCGTGGCCGAGTTCGGCCGCCTCGACATCGTGTGCGGCAACGCCGGCATCGCCGGGTTCGCCGACAACACCTGGTCGCTCACCGACGACGAGTGGGACGAGATGATCGGGGTCAACCTCACCGGGGTCTGGAAGACCGTCCGCGCCGCCGTCCCGGCCATGATCGCCGCGGGCAACGGCGGCGCGATCGTGCTGACCAGCTCCACGGCCGGGGTGAAGGGGATGAGCCGCACCGGGCACTACGTCGCGGCCAAGCACGGCGTCGTCGGGCTCATGCGCAACCTCGCGACCGAGCTGGCGCCGCACTCGATCCGGGTCAACACCATCCACCCCACCGGCGTGAACACCCCCATGGTCACCAACGACTACATCGGCGGGATCATCGCCGCCGACCCGTCGTTCGGGGCGAACCTGCAGAACATGCTGCCGGTCGAGATGGTCGAGCCGGTCGACATCTCGAACGCGATCGTCTACCTCGCCTCCGACGAGGGGCGCTATGTGACCGGGACGATGCTGCCCGTCGACGCCGGGTTCCTGCAGAAGTGAGCGACCGCCGCGCCGCCGTCGCGCGGGCGGTCGTCGGCCGCCGCCGCGAGCTCGATCTCGTGCTCGCGGCGGTGACCGCGGGCCGCGACGTGATGCTGGAGGGGCCGCCCGGCGTCTCGAAGTCGACGATGCTCCGCGCGATCACCGCGCACTGGGGCGTGCCGTTCGTGCTCGTGGAGGGCAACGCCGAGCTGACCCCGGCCCGGCTGGTCGGCCACCACAACCCGGCCCGGGTGCTGCGCGAGGACTACAGCAGCGACAACTTCGTGGCCGGCCCGCTGGTCTCCGCCATGCAGGACGGCGGGTTCCTCTACATCGAGGAGCTCAACCGGGCCCCCGAGGACACCCTCAACGTGCTGCTCGCCGCGATGGCCGAGCGGGAGCTCACCGTGCCCCGGGTCGGCACCGTCACCGCCCGGCCGACGTTCCGGGTGCTGGCGTCGATGAACCCGTTCGACGACGTCGGCACCGCCCGCATCTCCGACTCGGTCTACGACCGCTGGTGCCGGCTGGTCGTCGGCTACCAGGACGAGACCGAGGAGGTGCAGATCGTGCGCGCCCGCACCGGCGTCGACGACGACGGGCTGGTCGCCGACGCCGTCGCGCTCACCCGGGCCACCCGCGGCCACCCCGACCTGCGGCGCGGGGCCAGCGTGCGCGGCGCCATCGACCTCACCGCGATCGCCGTCGAGCTGCGGGCGCTCGGCAGCCACGACGGCGACCACCCGCGCATCGTGCTCGACGCCGCGCTGCTGGCGCTGTCCGCGCGGATCGCCGTCGACGACGCGTTCGACGGCACCCCGGAGGAGGTGATCATCCGCATCTGGGAGGACCGTTCTTTCTCGCGGCCCGGCGTGCCGCGCCGGGACCGCACCGCATCGACGTCGACAACGCCGTCGAGCTGACCGCACCGGGGGAGCGGACGCCCCTGCGGCGCAGGCCCAAGCAGCTGACCGGGGCGCCGACCCTGTTCGGCGGCACCGGGGCTCCGGTGGTGGTCGAGCGGGCCGTCGACGACCGCGACGGCACCGTGACCGGGCCGGCCGGGGGACAGGGGGTGACGACCACGTCGCGCCGGTCCCGCCGCCGCGCCCTGGACGAGCTGCTGGAGGACCGCCCGGCCGACCCCGAGGTGGGCGCCATGGCGCGGCGCATCGCCCGGCGGCTGTCGCTGCGCAGACCCCGGGACGCGCGGGCGGAGCGGGGCCGCGGCAGCCCGGCGCCGGTGCCCTACCGGTACCGGTCCGACGACATCGACCTGGACCGCACGCTGGAGGTCTTCACCGAGCGCCCGGTCCCCGAGGACACCGACATCGTGGTGCGCGAGCGCACCGGCACCCCGCGTGACGTGGTGCTCGCCGTCGACGTGTCGGGGTCGATGCGCGGGGAGAAGGTCCGGATCGCCGCGGCGACGGTCGCGGCGCTGTCGGCGGACCTGGCCGGGGCGGGGGACCGGCTCGCCGTCGTCGCGTTCTGGTCCGACGCCGCGGTGCTCGCCGCACTCGGCGAGCCGGTGGACCCCGCCCGGCTGCTGGACCGGCTGCAGCGGATCCCGGCCCGCGGGCTCACCGACGTCGGGTTCGGGCTGTCGGTGGCGCACGCCGAGCTGGCCCGGTCACCGGCCCGGCGCCGGATCGCGCTGCTGCTCAGCGACGCGGTGCACAACGCGGGACCGGACCCGCGCACCGTCGCCCGGCGCTTCGGGGAGCTGCACGTGCTCCTGGAGGTCGACGGCGAGCACGACGAACCGCTGGGCCGCGACCTCGCGCGCCGCGGCCGGGGGCGCCTCGCCCGCGTCCGCACGCACCGCGACGTCGCCCCCGGGCTCGCGCGGCTGCTGCGCCGGTGACCCGGGCCGATGAGTCCGGCGCCGCGGCGCGGTCGGTAGGGGGACGGACCCTCGACCCACCGCGGGAGACACCATGACCGGAGCAGCCACCACCACGCCGTCGCCGACCTCGAGCGGGCACCTGCCGGTCGATGGGCTGGACCTGTACCACGAGGTGTACGGCGAGCTCGGGACGTCGCCACCGCTGCTCCTGCTGCCGGGCGCGTTCATGTCCGCCGGCTCGATGGCGGCGTGGGCGGCCGGGCTCGCCGTCGACCGCACCGTGGTCGTCGCCGACATGCAGGGCCAGGGCCGGACACCGGACGTGCCCCGTGCGCTGTCCTACGAGCAGTTCGCCGACGACGCCGCGGCGCTGCTCCGCGGCCTGGGCGTCGACCGGGCGGACGTGATGGGCTACTCGCAGGGCGGCGGCGTGGCGCTGCAGCTCGCGCTCCGGCATCCGGACCTCGTGGGCAAGCTCGTCGTGATGGCCGCGACGTTCCGCCGCGACGGCTGGTACCCCTCCGTGCACTCCGCGATCACGGGGATGGACGCGACGACGCTGGCCGGCTCGCCCGTCGAGACGGCGTTCCTGGAGCACACGCCGGACCCCGTCGCGTTCGCGGCCTGGGTGGAGAAGGTGAAGGTCCTCAACGCCGAGGACCAGGAGATCCCCGACGACCGGATGCGTGCGATCACGGCCCGGTCCATGGTCATCGTCGGGGACGCCGACGGCGTGCGGCCCGAGCACGCGGTGGAGATGTTCCGCCTGCTCGGCGGCGGTGACGAACGGGCCGCGGCGACGGGGATGCTGCAGGAGGTCCCCCGGGCGCGCCTGGTGGTGCTGCCCGCGACCTCGCACATCGGGCTGGTGGGGGAGACGGCGACCCTCGTACCGGCCGTCACCGCATTCCTGGACGACGTCGCACCCGCGACGCCGGACCTGTTCTGACCGCACACGACGAGGACCCCGCCGGATCGTCCGGCGGGGCCCTCGTCGTGGAACGGGTGGTGCTCAGTCCAGGTAGTCGCGCAGCACCTGGGACCGCGACGGGTGCCGCAGCTTCGACATCGTCTTCGACTCGATCTGGCGGATCCGCTCGCGGGTCACGCCGTAGACCTGGCCGATCTCGTCGAGGGTGCGCGGCTGGCCGTCGGTGAGACCGAAGCGCAGCCGGACGACGCCCGCCTCGCGCTCGGACAGCGTCGCCAGCACCGACTGCAGCTGGTCCTGCAGCAGGGTGAAGCTCACCGCGTCGACCGCGACGACGGCCTCGGAGTCCTCGATGAAGTCACCGAGCTGCGAGTCGCCCTCGTCACCGATGGTCTGGTCCAGGGAGATGGGTTCCCGGGCGTACTGCTGGATCTCCAGCACCTTCTCCGGGGTGATGTCCATTTCCTTGGCGAGCTCCTCGGGAGTGGGCTCGCGCCCGAGATCCTGGAGCAGCTCACGCTGTATGCGGCCGAGCTTGTTGATGACCTCCACCATGTGCACCGGGATGCGGATGGTGCGGGCCTGGTCGGCCATCGCGCGGGTGATGGCCTGCCGGATCCACCACGTGGCGTAGGTCGAGAACTTGTAGCCCTTGGTGTAGTCGAACTTCTCGACCGCACGGATGAGGCCGAGGTTGCCCTCCTGGATCAGGTCCAGGAACGCCATGCCGCGGCCGGTGTAGCGCTTGGCCAGCGAGACCACGAGCCGGAGGTTCGCCTCGAGCAGGTGGTTCTTGGCGCGCTCGCCGTCCCGCACGATCCAGCGCAGGTCGCGCCGCAGCTGCGGGGACAGCTTCTCGTTGGACTCGAAGACCTTGCGGATGCGCTCGGCGCCGTAGAGGCCGGCCTCGATGCGCTTCGCGAGCTCGACCTCCTCCTCGGCGTTGAGGAGCGCGACCTTGCCGATCTGCTTCAGGTACGCGCGGACCGAGTCGGCCGAGGCGGTGAGCTCGGCGTCCTTGCGCGCCTGGCGCAGGGCCTCGGACTCCTCCTCGTCCCAGACGAAGTCCGCCGACTTCTGCTGCGACGCCCGGGTGGTCGGTGCCACCCGGTTCTTGCCGGTGTTGGTCTCGTCGTCGGAGTCGTCGTCATCGTCGTCGTCGGACGACTCGTCGGCGTTCTCCTCCTTCGCGGCCTCGGCGAGGTCGGCCTCGATGTCCGAGGCGTCGATCTCGCCGTCCTCGAGGACGACCTCGTCGCCGTCGGCGTCCGGCTCGTCGCCGTCGGCCTTCTTGGTGGAGGCCTTTTTCGGAGCGGCCTTGCGCGGGCCGGTCTTCGGCGCGGCCTTGGTCGCCGTGCCACCCGCCGCGGCGGGCTTGCGGGTGCGCGCGGCCGGCTTCTTGGCGGTGCCGGTCGTCGCCGACGCGGTGCTCGTGGTGCCGGAAGTACGGCGGCTGCGGGATGCGGTACCCGACGTCGGTTCGACGGTCGAGTCGCTGCGTGCTGCGGAGTCTGCGGCTGCCACCTGGGCCCTCTCGCTACGTGCGCTGGAGTCGTTACGCGGCCCGGTCGCGGCGCGCTCGTCGGGGGAGACGAGGCCACGACGGCCGGGATGTCCTGTCCTGCCACCGCCTCGGTCGCCGGCGTCGATGGTGGTCGCCGCGCGTCCCGGAGACGGGGTACGCGTTCCATTGTAACTGCGTACCGGCCGGGGGGACGCACCTCACGCCGCCCCGCGCGTCCGGGTGGCTCCGCACGTGGTCGGATGGGGTGGTGAGCCCGCACGAGAGCAGCGATCCCGCCACCCTGCGCGCCGTCGCCGAGCAGGTCGCGGCCGAGGCCGCGGAGCACCTGCGCGGCCTGCCCGCACCGCACGACGACGGCGTCACGACGAAGTCCTCGCCGACCGACGTCGTCACCGCCTCCGACGCCTCGGTGGAGCGCTTCGTCCGGGACCGGCTCGCGCAGCTGCGCCCCGGCGAGCCGGTGTACGGGGAGGAGGGTGCGGGCGACGCCGCCGCCGCGCGCTGGGTGGTCGACCCGATCGACGGCACCGTGAACTACCTCTACGGGCTGCCCTGGTACGGGATCTCGATCGCCGCCGTCCTCGACGGGGAGGGCGTCGCCGGTGCGGTGTCCGAGCCCGCCTCCGGGCGGCTCTGGTCGGCCGGGCGCGGTCTCGGCGCGACCCTCGACGGGCGCCCGCTGCGCGCCGCGGCGACCACCGAGCTGGGCCAGTCCCTGGTCGGCACCGGGTTCGCCTACCGCGCCGAGCGGCGGGCCCGCCAGGCCCGGATGGTCGCGGCGATGCTCCCCGAGGTCCGCGACGTGCGCCGGGCCGGCGCGGCGTCGCTGGACCTGTGCGCGGTCGCGGCCGGCTGGCTCGACGGCTACCTCGAGCACGGCTGCAACTGGTGGGACTGGGCTGCCGGCGCGCTGATCGCGACCGAGGCCGGTGCCGTCGTGCACGTCGCGGGCAGCCCCGGCGTCCGCGGTCCCGTCGACGGCGACGCCCTCGGCGCCGACGTCACCCTCGCCGCCGCGCCCGGGGTCGCCGCCGCGCTGGCCGCGCTGGCCCGCCGCAGCGGCGCCGACACCGTCTGAGCCGTCCGGACGGCCGCGGCTCAGCAGGTCGCGGCGCGGGCCTGGGCCAGCAGGCCCGGGTCCGCCCGCGGACCGCCCTCGGTACCCGGCGCGGACAGCTGGTCCAGCACGTCGCGGGCCGCGCGGCCCGGTGCGACGTCGGTGAACGCCGACCCGACGACGACGTCGACCACCGCGCCCTGCCGGTCGTCGCGGATCAGCTCGACGCACGGCAGCGCGAGCGCCAGCGTCGACGCGGACGCCGCACCGTCCGGTCCGAACCGCAGCTGCCCGATGCAGTCCAGGTCCCCGTCGGGGAACACGGTGTCGTTGCCCGGCGTACCGGCCTCGCCGAACTGCAGGTCCTTCAGCTCGGCCGACACGAGGTTGGCCTGGCCGCGCTGCCCGCCGGCGTTGCGGACCTGGAACCGGACGTCGTCCGGCGCGGTCGGGGCGGCCGACTCCAGCTCCGTGCGGTCGACCTTCGAGCCGGCCAGGGTCCCCGACGACGGCGCCGGGCAGTTCGTCGACGCCGAGCCGTCGGAGGCGGTGCCCAGCACGACCGCCCACGTGGCCACGGCCAGCACGGCCAGCAGCGCGGTGGTGACCAGGATGGGGCGGGTCCGGCGCCGCTCGTAGGGGCGGTCGCCGCGGGTACGGGTGGAAAGCATCAGAACGACCCTCCGTCCAGGACGTGGTGCCCCAGCGCGACGAGCGGGCCGACCGACCCGTCGAGGCCCTCGGCCATCTCCTCGGGCACCGACCCGGCCCGGACCCGGGCCAGGATCCCGGCGAGCACGACGGCCAGCTTGAACGCGCCGAACCCGACGTACCAGGGCAGCGGACCGGCGTCGAGGCCGGTGCGCGCGGTGTAGCCCTCGACGAGCTCGCGCCGCGTCGGGAAGCCGGGCAGGCCGGTCGGGCTCGGCAGCGGCTGGGCCGCGGACCAGACGGCGTCGTCGCCGTCCTGCTTCCAGTAGACGAGCAGCAACCCGAGGTCGGCCAGCGGGTCGCCGAGGGTGGACATCTCCCAGTCCAGCACCGCGCGGATGCGGCCGGGGTCCTCGGCGTCGAACACGCAGTTGTCGAGCCGGTAGTCACCGTGCACGACGGTGTGCCGCTGCGCGGCGGGGACGTCGGCGGCCAGCCGCTCGGACAGCCGGGTGAGCTCGGCCTCCTCGTCGGCGTCGACGGGGACCGGGTCGTCGCCGTCGCGGGCGGTGGCCCACTGCTTGCCCCAGCGCCGGATCTGGCGCTCCATGAAGCCGTCCGGACGGCCGAAGTCACCCAGCCCCGCCGCGGCCGGGTCGACGGCGTGCAGCGCGGCGAGGACGTCCACGAGTGCGTCGCCCGCGGCGCGGCGCTCCGCCTCGGTGGACGCCCAGCCCTCCGGCAGGTCGTCGAGCGGCACGACGCCGTCGACGAGCTCCATCACGAAGCAGGGGGCGCCGAGCACGTCGCCGTCGTCGGCGGCCAGCACCGCGGGGACGGGCACGGCGCTCGGCCCGAGCGCGGAGATCACGCGCTGCTCGCGGCCCATGTCGTGGGCGGTCGCGGCGACCTCGCCGACCGGCGGACGACGCAGCACGACCGCGCCGGCGGGGGAGGAGACCCGGTAGGTCAGGTTGGACCGCCCGGCGCCGATCGAGGTGAGCTGCGCCTCGCGCCACCGTTCGTCGCCGAGGGCCGTGGACAGCCACGCGCCGACGGTGGCGGGGTCGGCACCGGGCGTGGGCGTGCGGGCGCTCGTCGTCACACCGGGCGACACTAGTGCGCCCGGCGGCGGTGGCGCCCGGGCGACACCCGGCATGATCGGGGGACTCGCTGCGACGCCCGGCGGACGCTGGGCTACCCTCCCCGCCGCCGGTGACGGACCGGCCGCGACAGGACACACGACGGACGAGCCACCCGGGTCACCGGGCCCGGTGAGACCGGCGTCACTCCCGGAGCCGGGCACAAACCCGGTCCCCGCGACGTTCCTCAGCGGCACGCGACGACCAACCGATGCGAAGTACCGCTGCTCGAGGGCCGAATCGAGCAGCACGGACGTAAGGCAAGGGTGAGACCTGATGGCGACCGACTACGACGCCCCACGTCGCAATGAGGCCGACGAGATGGCCGAGGACTCGCTCGACGAGCTCAAGCAGCGCCGCAACGAGGCGCAGTCCGCGGTCGTCGATGTCGAGGAGACCGACACCGCGGAGAGCTACGAGCTCCCGGGCGCGGACCTGTCGGGCGAGGAACTGACGGTGAACGTCCTGCCGAAGCAGGCGGACGAGTTCACCTGTGCGAGCTGCTTCCTGGTGCACCACCGGAGCCGGCTCGCCAGCACCTCGGGCGGACAGTTCCTCTGCCGCGACTGTGCGGCCTGACAGGGCCCGCACGACGGGAGGACCACGACGGGCCCCGGCGGAGTTCCGCCGGGGCCCGTCGTACATCCCGGGTCAGCTCTGCTGGGGGTGCGGCGCCTGCGCGGCGATCGCCGCCCGCAGCGCGTCGGGACGGCGTGTGCTGAGCACCCAGTAGGGCTCGTCACGGCCGGTCGCCTGGACCCGCACCAGCGGCCCCACCCACGCCCGGTGCAGCACGTAGGCCTGCGGGTCGAGGTCGGGGCCCATCGCCTGCTGCTTGTCGGCGCGCGCGACGGTGTCGGTGACCCCGGCCGCGGACAGCGGCAGCTCCCGGCCGTTCGAGATCAGCACGCCGCCGCGGACCGTGGTGCGGCTGCGGCCCATCCACCACAGGACGCCGACGCACAGCGGCACCATCGTCAGGTAGCCCAGCCACGCCCGCAGGCCGGGGTAGCCCATGTGGATCTGCGCGCCCATCAGGACACCGAGCCCGACGGCGAGCAGGTACCACCACACCGGGACGGACAACCGCTCGTCGAACGCAGCAGGGCCAGCCGTCGCAGAGTCGGTCTCCGGAACCCGTTCGCTCACGGGGCCCAGGGTAGCGTCGCCCGCCGTGCCCGGTTCCGTGCCCGCTCCCCCGGACCAGCCGCCGGCAGCAGCGTCCGTCGACGTCCTGCTGACGCGGCTCGACCCCGACGTCCCCCACCCCGCGTACGCGCGGCCCGGGGACGCCGGGGCCGACCTCGTGACGACCACCGACGTGGTCCTCCAGCCCGGGCGCCGGGCGCTCGTCGGGACCGGGGTGGCGATCGCGCTGCCCGAGGGCTACGCCGGGTTCGTGCACCCGCGGTCCGGCCTCGCGGCCCGCTGCGGGCTGTCGATCGTCAACGCACCCGGCACCGTGGACGCCGGGTACCGCGGCGAGATCAAGGTGTGCCTGGTCAACACCGACCCGGACACGCCGGTGGAGCTTCACCGGGGGGACCGCATCGCGCAGCTGGTGGTGCAGCGGGTCGAGACGGCCCGGTTCGTGGAGGTCACCGCGCTGCCCGCGTCGGTACGCGGCGCCGCCGGTCACGGCTCGACCGGCGGGAACGCCGCGCTCGTCGCCGGGGGAGGGGACCAGTAGATGCCGGGACGCGCACGCGGTCGGATGTTCGACATCCGTCCCGAGGACGGGGTCGAGGACACCGGGACGGGTGCCTATCCGGGCTATCCCGGCTACGGCGACTCCGACATCGACGACTACGCCGACCACTACGCCGAGCAGGACGCCCGTCGCGGGGCGCCGCCGGTGAACGGCGCGGCCCCGCGCAACGGCTCCGGACCCGGTGCGCCGAACGGCAGGCCGCCCGCGCCGGGGCGCAACGGCTCCGTGCCCGCCGCCGGCCCCCGCCCGGTACCGGCGAACGGCCGCCCGGCCGGCCCGCGGACCGCTGCCGTCCCCGCCCCCGACGGCCCCGCCGCGGCGACGACGGCGGTGCGCGCGGTCGGCCGCGACACCACCGGCCGTCCCCCGGCCACCGGCGCCTCCGGGCGCCTGCCCGCCCCCGCCCCCGCCGCGCACGACGACCGGGTCGCCCCGGACGGCCGCTGGGACGAGGAGGAGCCGCCGTTGCTGTCGCACCGGGTCGAGGACGACGAGCTCGCCTACGCCCGCGACCGCACCCCGCAGGGCTTCGACGGCGGTGACCCCGACGACCCGTCCTGGGGCCGGCGCCCGTCCGCGCCGCCCTCCGACGACCTCGACGACGACTACGACGACGACGTCGACGACGAGGACGAGTACGACGAGGACGAGTACGGCGTCGGCGACGCCCCGCTCTCGGTCCCGCCGCCCGGCAGCGGCGGCCGCCCGCTGGGCCCGGCCGACGTCGAGGAGCTCGACCCGTCGATGACCGACGCGCTCGCCCGCGTCGACCTCGGTGCCCTGCAGGTCCCGGTGCCCTACGGCGCCGAGCTGAAGCTGGAGCCCGCGGGTGCCGAGCGCCCCCAGGCCGTGCACCTGCTGCTCGCCGAGGGCCGGATCGCGGTGAGCGCGCTCGCCGCGCCGCGGTCGTCCGGTCTGTGGGCGGACCTGTCCGCGGAGATCGAGCAGTCCCTGCGCAAGGGCGGCGCCCGGGTGCGCAACGCCCGCGGCGACTGGGGCCGCGAGCTCCACGCCCGCACCGAGAACGCCGCCTCGGTGTTCGTCGGCTGCGACGGCCCGCGCTGGATGGTCTACGGCGTGGCGACGGCGTCGCTGGAGACCGTCGAGGCCCTCGACGTGGAGCTCCGCCGCGTGCTGCGGGGGATCATCGTCGTCCGCGGGAAGTCGCCGTACCCGCCGCGGACGGTCCTGCCGCTGGAGCTGCCCGAGCACCTGCGCGAGCAGCAGCCCGAGGTCGCGCCCCAGAAGCCCAGCATCACCGTCTCCGTCCCGGCCCCCACCGGCGCGACGGTGGCCGCGGTGCCGTCGGGCACCACCGGCGCGACCCCGGTGCCGTCCGGCCCGGCGACCGGCGCCCGCCCGGTGCCGGCCGCCGCCTCCGCGGAACCGGCGACGCCGGTCGAGCCCGCCCGGCCGGCACGTCCGCGCCGCACCGCGCCCGCCGCCGCCTCCGCGGCCCCGGCCACGCAGCCCCCCGCGGGGCCGGTGGGGCCCCGCCCGTCGGTCGAGGACGCCGACCCGCGCACCCGCGCGCTGCCGCAGGTCCGCCGCCCCGCCGCGGCGGCCCCGGCAGAGGTGCCCGCGGAGCGCACGGAGCTCACCCCCGCCGTCCGCGCCGACGAGTCGCCCGCCGAGCGCACCGCGCTGACCGGCGGCCCGCTGGTCACCCCCGGGTCCGAGGCGCGGCCCGGCCGCCGTCGCGGACGTCCGGTCCGGCCCGACCGGACCGGCGCGAACCGGCTCGGCGGCGCCCCGGCCGGTGCCACACCGGCCGGGGGCATCCCCAGCAGCGCGACCCCGACCGGCGCGATCCCGACCGCGGGTGGCGTCGCGCCCGCGGCCGGCCCGGTCCGGCCCGGGACCGACACCGGCGCGCGCCCGCTGCCGGGCCGCGAGTCGATCCACGCCCCGGCGCCGCTGCACGCGCCGGACCCGGCGCCGTCCGCGGCCGCCCCGGTCCGGGCCCCCGAGCCCGAGCCGGTGGAGCCCCCGGCCCGCCGGGACCCGGCGGTGACCGCGCTGTCGGTCGCCGACCTGCTTGCGGGCGCCGAGGACGACCGGTCCGCGACCCCGCTCACCGGTTTCGGCCGGGGCGCGTCGGCCGGCGACATCCTGGACACCGGCACCCCCGTCCCGGCCTCCGCCCTCGACGACGGCGCCTCCCTGTCCGGCACCGCTCTCGACGGCCGTACGGCTCTCGACCCCGGCACGGCTCCCGGTGGCGGCCCGGCCCTCGGCGGCGGCACCGGCATCGGGGCCGGTACCGGCCCCGTGGACGGTGACGCCGCGGACGGGCGCGAGACGCTCGGCAGTGCGACCACCGCCGGCGGTGTCGCGGGCGGGACCGCACCGGGCACCGGTGGGGCGGGCCGCCGCTCCCGGCGCGACCGCGCCGCCGACGCCACCCGCGTCGATGCCGCGGACCTGCTCGCCGGGCGCACCCGGGACACCCCGGCCGCCACGCCCGGACCGGCGGCGCAGCCCACCGGGGCCATCGAGGACATCCCGCTGTCGGACGTGCCGCTGATGGAGGCCACGCTCGACCGGCTCCCGGCCCCGCCGGAGCCCGCCGCACCCGCGCCCACCCGTCGTCGGCGGGGCGCCCGCCCCACCGCGGACGCGCCCGGCCACACGGCACCCGCCGACCCCACCCCGGACGACGACGGCTGGCTGTCCGCCGAGATCGCCGCCAGCCGCCGCTCCGGCCGGCACGGCGCGGGGGCGGGCACCTCGGTGGCCGACCTGCTCGCCGCCGTCGCCCTCGACGCCCCCGCGGGCGGTGGACGCCGCCGCGAACCCGACGCCGCCCCCGCCTCCGGGAGCGGCACCGCGGGTCCCGCGCCCGCCGGTTCCGCGCTCGCCGGTTCCGCGCCGCTCGGCGCGGACGCCGACGAGGGCCGGGGGACCGGTGCCGGACACCGCGCCGACCCGGCGCCCGCATCGCCCGGCCCTGCATCGCCCGGCCCCGCGTCGCAGAACCCCGCAGCGCCGGACCCCGCAACGCCGGGCCCGTCCGGCCGGGGAGCGGACGACCCGGCGGAACCGGGCCGGTCGGAACCGGGCCGGGCCGAGCCGGGCACGAACGGCCGGGCCGCGCCGGGCCCGGGCGGGGACGACCTGTTCCGGGCCGCGGGCGACGCGGGCCGCCCCTGGCACGGAGGCGGCCCCACCTCGGCCGACGAGGCACGCAGCGCCCTGCAGGACCTGCTCCGCAGCGCGTCGGCCGACCGCGGACCCGACGCCGACGGTCCGGGTGCCGACCGCACCAACGGGCACGGCGGCGTCACCGGCCTGGCCGACTACCGGGCCAGCCGGGCGGCCGCCGGACGGGCCGCGGCCCGCGCCGCCGAGGACCCCGCGGACGCGGACCCGGCCCGCACCGGCACCGCGGACGACGACACCGACGACGTCCCCGGCGCACTCGACGCCGGCCGCGCCGCGGGCGGGTCCGGGCTCACCGGCCAGTGGTCGTCCGGTCGGCGCGCGGGCGGCACCGGTCCCCGCGACCTCGGACGGCACCGCCGGGACTGAGCGGGAGCGCGGTGGGCGCGGGTGTCCGGTACGCCCGGCCCGCGCCCGCCCGCCGACCACCGGGCGCGGCCCGGGAACCGGTCGGCGGGGCGGCGACCGGGAGGTCAGGGCCGCCACGGGCACAAACCGGAGCGTCCGCGCGTTACGCTCTCGGCGCCACCACGACACCCTGTCGGGTCGCCACGCGAGTGCGGGTCACCGGAGGGTCCGGTGACCCCGGGCCGGTACCGGATGCGGGCCGAGGAGAGACATGGGCAGCACGGATGGCGGAGCGTTCCGCCGGATGCTCCGCAAACTCACCAGCGACGTCGACGAGCTCGACGCGCGCGATCTCGCCGAGGACGTCGAGGAGACCGGGGCACGCCCGGCCCGCGACTGCGCCTGCGGCGAGGAGGTCACGATGCTCGGCCGGATCCGCAGCGTCGACCTCTGTCCGCAGAGCGCCGACGCCACGCTGAAGGCCGAGCTGTTCGACGGCACCGACGGCGTCACCCTGGTCTGGATGGGCCGGCGCAGCATCCCCGGTATCGAGGCCGGGCGCACCATGCGGGTCCGTGGCCGGATCTCGGTCCGCGACGGTCGCAAGGTGCTCTACAACCCGTACTACGAGATCTGCCAGGCGCAGTGACCCGCGGGACCCTCGCGGCCTGCTCCTGAGCCGACGGATCGGACCGGCTTGAACGACCACCACCACGACGCCCCGACCACCCGGATCCCGCGAGTCCCCGACGTGGACCCGCAGGACCGGACCGCGCCCCTCGGCCGGCCGGTGACGGCACCGGCGCACGCCGCCGGGCCCGAACCGGACCGGTCCGGGCCCGCGGCGCCACCGGCCACGGACGCGGGCGGCGAGGCTCCGACCCCCACCCTGCTCGAGCAGATGGGCGGGGTCACCGGGATCGTCGCCTCGACCATCCCGGTCGTGGTGTTCGTCGTCGCCAACATCCTCGGCGACCTGCGGACCGCGCTGTACGCCGCGATCGGGGCCGGGGTGCTGGTGCTGGTCTGGCGCCTGGTCCGGCGCGACCCGGTGATGCCGGCGATCTCCGGCCTGCTCGGCGTCGGGGTGTGCGCGCTCGTGGCCAGCCGGACCGGCGAGGCCCGCGGCTTCTACCTGCCCGGTCTGCTCTACAGCGGCGCCCTCGGGATCGTCGCGCTGGTCTCGATCATCGCCCGCTGGCCGCTGGCCGGGGTGATCTGGCACGGCATCAACGGCCACGGCACCGAGTGGCGCCGGGACCCCCACCTGGTCCGCGCCTACGGCTGGGCCACCGCGGTGTGGGCGACGACCTTCCTCGCGAAGGTCCTCGTGCAGGGCGGGCTGTACCTGGCCGACTCCGAGACCTGGCTGGGCGTCGCGCGGCTCGCGATGGGCTACCCGCTCACCGGGGTCGCGATCCTGGCCACGATCCTCATCGTGCGCCGCGCCGAGCGCGCCCGCACCGCGACCGCCTGACCCGCACCGGCGCGCGGGACACCCGCGCGCCGGTCCCGGGCGGGGTCACATGAGGGCGGCGCGGATGTCCTCCTCGACCGCCGTCGTCGCCACGAACAGCAGCTCGTCGCCGCCCTCCAGGGCGTCGTCGGGCTGGGGCACGATCACCCGGCCGCCGCGCAGGATCGTCACCAGCGCCGAGTCCGTCGGCAGCTCCAGCACCCGCACCGGCCGCCCGGCCAGCGGCGTGTCCTCGGGCAGCGTCACCTCGACGAGGTTCGCCTGCCCCTGGCGCAGCGTCAGCAGCCGCACCAGGTCACCCACGGCGACGGCCTCCTCGACCAGCGCCGCCAGCAGCCGCGGCGTCGACACCGCGACGTCGACGCCCCAGTTCTCCCCGAACAGCCACTCGTTGCGCGGGTCGTTCACCCGGGCCACCACCCGGCGGACCCCGAACTCGGTCTTCGCCAGCAGCGAGACCACCAGGTTGACCTTGTCGTCGCCGGTCGCGGCGATCACGACGTCGCAGCCCTCGATGCCGGCGTCCTCCAGCGAGGACAGCTCGCAGGCGTCGGCGTGCACCCACTCGGCCTCGGGGACGGAGTTGGGGTCGATGTGGTTCAGCTCGCGCTCGATCAGCATGACCCGGTGGTCGGACTCGACCAGCTCCAGCGCGATGGACCGCCCGACGGCGCCCGCCCCCGCAATCGCGACCCGCATCAGTCCTCCTCGGGCGGCGCCGCGGCGGCCGCCGTCACGTCGCTGACCGTGCCCGAGACCGCCGCCACGTAGACGGTGTCCTCGTGCTGCACGGTGGTGTCCTTGGTCGGCAGCACCCCGGTGCCGAACCGCACGATGAACGCGACCCGCGAGCTCGTCGCCCGCTCCAGGTCGCGGATCGGGCGTCCCACCCAGTCCTCGTGCAGCGGCAGCGGCAGGACGGCCACGGTGCCGGTGGGCTCGCGCCAGGCGGTGGCGACGCCGTCGGGCAGCAGCATGCGCAGCAGCCGGTCGGTCGTCCACGGGACGGTCGCGACCGTCGGGATGCCCAGACGCTCGTACACCGCGGCGCGCTTGGCGTCGTAGATCCGGGCGACGACCTTGCCGACGCCGTAGCTCTCGCGCGCCACCCGGGCGGCGATGATGTTGGAGTTGTCCCCGGAGGAGACGGCGGCGAACGCGTCGGCGGACTCCAGCCCGGCCTCGTCGAGGACGCTGCGGTGGAAGCCGAAACCGACGACCTGGCGCCCGCGGAAGTCCGGGCCGAGCCTGCGGAAGGCCTGCGGGTCGCGGTCGATCACCGCGACCTCGTGGCCGAGCCGCTCCAGGCCCGAGGCCAGGGACGCGCCGACGCGGCCACATCCCATGATCACGACGTGCATGGCGTCAGGGGTCCTTCCGCCGGGTGGGGAGCCCGGGATGTACGATTCGTTCCTTCTGTACGGACGGCGACGGGGACGCCGACGACGCGGAGTGAACGCTATCGCGAAGCGCAACGGAGCGGGGGCATAGGCTGCGCCCCGTGTCCAAGCTCGCCGTCGCTCTCAAGCGGCTCGTGGTCGGACGACCGCAGCGCAGCGACCGCCTGACCAGCACCCTGCTCCCGAAGCGGATCGCCCTCCCCGTGTTCGCCTCCGACGCCATGTCGTCGGTCGCCTACGCCCCCGAGGAGATCTTCCTGACCCTGTCGGTCGCCGGGGTCGCCTCCTACGCGATGTCGCCGTGGATCGGTCTCGCCGTCGTCGTCGTCCTGCTGACGGTCGTCGCCAGCTACCGGCAGAACGTCCACGCCTATCCCTCCGGCGGGGGTGACTACGAGGTCGCGACGGTGAACCTCGGCAAGAACGCCGGGCTGACCGTCGCCAGCGCCCTGCTGGTCGACTACACCCTCACGGTCGCCGTCTCGATCTCCGCGGCCGCGGCGAACATCGGTGCGCTGGTGCCGTTCGTCGCCGAGCACAAGGTGCTGTTCGCGGTGTCGGCCATCGCCGTGCTCACCGCGATCAACCTGCGCGGCATCCGCGAGTCCGGCACCGCCTTCGCGATCCCGGTGTACGCCTTCGTCATCGGCGTCGCGACGATGATCATCTGGGGTCTGACCCGGGTGCTGATCCTCGGCGACTCCGTCCGGGCGGAGAGCGCGGACCTGCACCTGGTCGCCGAGGGCGACGCGTTCACCGGCCTGGCGCTCGTGCTGCTCGTGCTGCGCAGCTTCACCCAGGGCGCGGCCGCGCTGACCGGCGTCGAGGCCATCTCCAACGGCGTGCCCGCCTTCCGCAAGCCCAAGTCGAAGAACGCGGCGTCGACGCTGCTGCTGCTCGGCGCGATGTCGGTGTCGCTGTTCATGGGGCTGATCGCCCTGGCCCAGCTCACCCACGTCCAGATCGCCGAGGACCCGGCGCGCCAGTTCCCCGACGCCCCGCCCGGCTACGAGCAGCACACCATGATCGCCCAGCTCGCCGACGCCGTGTTCGACAACTTCCCGCCGGGCTACTTCTTCGTCATCGTCATGACGGCGCTGATCCTCGTCCTCGCCGCGAACACCGCGTTCAACGGCTTCCCGGTGCTCGGCTCGATCCTGTCCCAGGACCGCTACCTGCCCCGTCAGCTGCACACCCGCGGCGACCGGCTCGCGTTCTCCAACGGCATCGTCGCGCTCGCGCTGTTCGCGATCCTGCTGGTCGTCGGCTTCCAGACCGAGGTCACCCGGCTCATCCCGCTCTACACCGTCGGCGTGTTCGTGTCGTTCACGCTGTCCCAGGCCGGGATGGTCCGGCACTGGAACCGGGAGCTCGCGCTGGACCCCTCGGCGTCCGAACGCCGCCGGATGCGCCGCGCGCAGTCGATCAACGGGTTCGGCGCCTGCATGACCGGCGTCGTGCTGATCACGGTGCTGATCACCAAGTTCACCCTCGGCGCCTGGATCGCGATCGTCGCGATGGCCGGGTTCTTCGTGCTCATGCGGCTGATCCAGCTGCACTACGACCGGGTCGCGGCCGCACTCGTCGCCGACGAGTCGGACGACGTGCTGCCCTCGCGCAACCACGCCGTCGTCCTGGTCTCGACGCTGCACAAGCCGACCCTGCGGGCGCTGGCCTACGCCCGGGCGACCCGGCCGGACATCCTCGAGGCCGTCACGGTCAACGTCGACGACTCCGACACCAAGAAGCTCGTCGAGCAGTGGCACAAGCGGAACCTGCCGGTCCCGCTGAAGGTCGTCGAGTCGCCCTACCGGGAGATCACCCGGCCCGTGCTGGACTACGTCAAGCGCATCCGCAGCGACTCCCCGCGCAACGTCGTCACCGTCTACATCCCGGAGTACGTCGTCGGGCACTGGTGGGAGCAGGTGCTGCACAACCAGAGCGCGCTGCGGCTCAAGTCGAGGCTGCTGTTCCAGCCGGGGGTGATGGTGACCAGCGTGCCGTGGCAGCTGCCGTCGTCGTCGCGCACGCGGGCGCTGTCGCCGCTGCAGGCGCCGGGGGCGTCCCGCCGCGGCTACCCGGGCATGGAGCAGCTGCCCGGCGAACGCCGCGACGGCGCGGGCGTCGGGACGGGTGGCGGCACCCCGTCCGCACCCCGGGTGACGAAGAAGGAGAACCGGTGAACGCCGACACGGCGACCGACTGGACCGACCGCATGCTGGAGCTGCGGGTCGGCCCCGTCGCGCACGGCGGCCACTGCGTGGCCCGCGACGGGGACGGTGGCCGGGTCGTGTTCGTCCGGCACGCACTGCCCGGTGAGCTGGTCCGCGCGGTGGTCACCGACGACCCGGGCGGGGCGTTCTGCCGCGCCGACGCCGTCGCCGTGCTGGAGGCGTCCCCGGACCGGGTCGAGCCCGCCTGCCCGTGGGCCGGGCCCGGTGGCTGCGGCGGCTGTGACTTCCAACACACCGACCACGCCACCCAGCGCGCCCTGAAGACGACCGTCCTGCGCGAGCAGCTGGAGCGGCTCGGCGCCGGCGCCGCGGTCGTCGCCACCGCCGACCTCGCCGCCGTCGAGGTCGAGGAGCTCCCCGGTGGTCCGTTCGGCTGGCGCACCCGGGTGCGGCTGGCCGTCGACGACGACGGCGTCCCCGGCCTGCGCGCCCACCGCAGCCACGACGTGTGCGAGATCGGCGACTGCCCGCTCGTCCCGGCCGGCGCGCTGCCGCCGGTGCTGGAGCGCCGCTTCCGGCCCGACTCCGAGCTCGACGTCACCGTCGTCGGCGACGGCGCCGCCCGGGTCGGCTCCGGCGCGACCGTGCACGCCGCGGACCGCACCTGGGAGCTGTCGGCCGGCACGTTCTGGCAGGTCCACCCGGCGCTGCCGGACACCCTCGCGTCCGTCGTGCGCGACTGGGCCGACGCCCCGACCGGTGGTGTCGCCTGGGACCTCTACGGCGGCGTCGGGCTGCTCGGCTCGGTCCTCGCCGACCAGGTGGGGGAGTCGGGGACGGTGCTGGTCGTCGAGTCCGCCGCGTCCGCGGTCGCCGACGGCGCCTCCGCGCTCGCCGACCTGCCGCAGGTCCAGTTCGTCCGCGGCCGCGCCGAGCGCGAGATCAGCCGGCTCGGCCCCGACCCCGACGTCGTGGTCACCGACCCGCCGCGGGCCGGGCTCGGGAAGGCCGCGGTGCGTGACCTCGCCGCCCGCGCCCCGCAGCGGATCGTGCACATCGCCTGCGACCCGGCCGCGCTGGCCCGCGACCTGTCCCTGTTCGCCGCCGCCGGGTACCGCACCGCCGCGCTGCGGGCGTTCGACGCGTTCCCGATGACCCACCACATGGAGGCGGCCGCCCTGCTGGAGCGGATCCCGGGGTGACCACCGTCGTCCAGCTCTCGGACCTGCACCTCGGCCGCCCGGACACCGACGGCCGGGCCGCCCGCGCCGTCGCGGGGGTCCGGGCGCTGGACCCGGCGCCGGACGTCGTGCTCGTCACCGGCGACCTCGCCGACGACGGCGCCCCCGAGGCCTACGCCTCCGCCGCACGGCTGCTCGACGGCCTCGGCGCGCTGCACGTGCCCGGCAACCACGACGACCGCGCCGCGATGGCCGACGCCGTCGGCCCGGTGGGCGACCGGCTGCACCGCACCGGCGGGACCACCGTCGCGCTGCTCGACACCCTGGTCCCCGGGGCACCGCACGGTGCGCTGTCCGACGCCGCGGTCGCCCTGCTCGCCGAGGCCGTCCGGGACCCCGCGCCGCTGCTGGTCGCCCTGCACCACCCGCCGGTCGCGGTCGGGCACCCGGTCCTCGACGGGATACGGCTGCTCGAGGCCGGTGTGTTCGAGGCCCTGCTCGCCGCGCGCAGCGACCCGACGCTGGTGGTGTGCGGGCACGTCCACACCCCGCTGGCGACGACGGTCGCCGGGCACCCGCTCGTCGTCGCGCCGTCGGTGGCGCCCGCCCTGCGCTGGCCGGACGTGCCCGGGAGCGGGGGGAGCGACCCCGTCCCGGCACCGGGCGGGGTGCTGCACGTGCTCGGGGACGGGCCGCCGCGCAGCCGGTTCCTGAGCTGGCCGGTGTGAGGCGGGTCGGCTGCCGGGAGCGGCCCGGAACCCGCTAGGATCGGTTCACAACAGAATGCACTGAATTGCTTTCGCCCTCGTATTCCAACTGGCAGAGAAAGCGGTCTCAAACACCGTACAGTGTGGGTTCGAATCCCACCGGGGGCACCATTCTCCGGTCCGACCGACGTGTCGGCCCACGGCTCCGGGCGCCGCGTCCCGGGGTGCATCCACCTCCTGGCCTGCAGGTCTCCTCCGGGGACCGTGGTCGGGCACGCGCACCGGATCCGGCTCGGGCACTGGCAGCGCGACATCGTCGACGCCCACCCCGACCGCTTCCCGCGCGGCCTGTTCCCTTCCGACGGCCGTCACACCACGAACCGTGTCCGGTCCCGCCGGTCCGACGGTTCCGTGCGCGGGTACGCCGATCCGCGCCGGTTCCTCGGCGCCACCCCCGATGACATCGTGCGGCTCGCCGAGGCGGCCCCGGACCGGACGGGGATCGCGCACCGGCGGGCGCCGCGCGACCTCGCCGTCGGTCGCGCGAGGTGACGCCGTCGCCGCGCTGGACGCCGCGATCGGCCTGACGGCGTGAGCGCCGCCGCCCCTGTCCGATCGGACGGGTAATGCGGTCGACGGAGCGTGTTTCCGCACACGAAAGGCCGAAGTGGTTCGGCTGTGCACCCGTACCGCCGGTAGCCTGGGCGCTCCGGACACCCCACTGACCGATGAAGGAGTTCTCCGGTGACCGACAACGTTCCCGCAGAGACGCCGGCCGAGGACGGCCCGCAGCCCGGGTGGCGGGTGCTGGTCGTCGAGGACGAGGCGCTGATCCGCATGGACCTGGCCGAGATGCTCTCCGAGGAGGGCTACCGCATCGCCGGTGAGGCCGGCGACGGCGAGGCCGCCATCACCCAGGCCCGCGAGCTGAAGCCCGACCTGGTGATCATGGACGTCAAGATGCCCAAGAAGGACGGCATCGAGGCGGCGTCGACCATCGTCGAGGAGAAGATCGCGCCGGTCGTCATGCTGACCGCGTTCAGCCAGCGCGAGCTGATCGAGCGCGCCCGCGACGCCGGCGCCATGGCCTACCTGGTCAAGCCGTTCGCCCGGCACGAGCTGGTCCCGGCCATCGAGCTCGCCGTCTCCCGGTTCGCCGAGAAGAAGGCGCTCGAGGACGAGGTCGCCTCGCTCAACGAGCGGTTCGAGACCCGCAAGGTCGTCGACCGGGCCAAGGGCCTGCTCATGACCGCGCAGAAGATGTCCGAGCCGGAGGCGTTCCGCTGGATCCAGCGGACCGCGATGGACCGCCGCACCACGATGAAGGCGGTGGCCGAGGCCGTCGTCGAGGGGCTCGCCCCGGCGAAGTCGTCCTGACCGACGACCACCCGCGACCACGACGAGGGGCCCCGCCGGTACCGGCGGGGCCCCTCGTCGTCACGGCAGCGGTCAGGCGACGCCGAGGTAGGCGTCCTTGATCGCGGGGTCGGCCAGCAGGTCGGCCCCGGTGCCCGACCGGACGATCCGCCCGGACTCCAGCACGTAGGCCCGGTGGGCGCGGGACAGCGCCTGCTGGGCGTTCTGCTCGACCAGCAGCACGGTCACGCCCTGCCGGTTGATCTCGGAGACGATCCGGAAGATCTGCGCGATGAACTGCGGGGCCAGGCCCATCGAGGGCTCGTCGAGCAGCAGCAGCCGCGGCTTGGCCATCAGCGCCCGGCCGATCGCGAGCATCTGCTGCTCGCCACCGGACAGGGTCCCGCCGACCTGGGAGCGGCGCTCGGCGAGCCGCGGGAAGAGCTCGAAGATCCGGTCGAGCTCGGCGGGCAACTCCTTGCGGTCCCTGCGCGTGTAGTACTACAGTCGCGTTTATGGGTTGTGGCTGCGGTGTTGGTAGTGGTGCTGTTGGGCGGTGTGTTGGTGTCTTCGTCGCCAGCGTGAGCGGCGCAGCACGTGGCCGGGGTCGGCGATCGTGTCCAGTGCGAGGGTGGCGATGAGGTGGCGGATCTCGGGCAGGCTCAGCGCGATGAGCTCGCCGCTGTCGGCGTGGAGAGCCCCCTTTTTGACCGTGTCACGGTGAGGAAGGCGTGCGCGAGCATGGAGAGAGTGATGTGCCGGTACCAGCCGGTGTATTGCCGGACTTGGTAATGATCGAGGCCGGTCTGGCCTTTCGCGGTCTGGAAGGTCTCCTCGATCGCCCACCGCGCGCCGGCGACCCGGGCCAGCTCGCTGAGCGCGACTCGCTTGGGCGTGTGGCAGAGGTAGTACGCCAGCTCTGAGGGGGCAGTCAGGCTGCGGCGGGCCAGCAGCCAGTACTCGGCGTCGGGATCGCGTTCCCCGTTGATCCGCGCCCGCGCCCACGCGTAGCGACGGTCGCCCTTCGATCCGGCGCCGGCTGACCTGCTGCGCCACGCGGTGGCCGGCAGTCCTGCGATGAGCGCGTCGGCCCGGTACTCGCTCCCGATGATCGACGAGGTGGTCTTGGCGATCACGCGCTGGTTGGAGGGGATCGCGAGCACGTAGCTCATCTGACGGTCTTCGAGGCTCTTGCGGAGCCGGTAGTGCTGTCCGTAGACGGCATCGCCGGTCACCCACGACGCCGGAACCCCGCCGTCGATCGCGCGGGCGATCATCTCGACCGCCAGCTCGGGCTTGGTGCGGAACTCACGATCAGCAGGGATCCCCGCACGGTCACATCGGGGGCGATCCTCGGTCCACGCCTTCGGCAGATACAGCTCCCCGTCCAGGAACGTCCGCCCATGCGGCGTCGCATAGGTCAGGAACACACCGACCTGCGCGTTCTCAATCCGACCCGCCGTGCCGGTGTATTGCCGCGCGACACCCGCCGACCGGTCTCCCTTCTTCAGGAACCCGGTCTCGTCGACGACGAGGATCCCAGCCCGGTCGCCCAGGTGCGCAACGACATACGTGCGCAGATCGTCCCGCACTGCATCGGGATCCCAGTCCGTCGTCGACAGCAGCCGCTGCATCGGATCCGGCACCGGCTGACCGGCCTGCTCGGAGATCGTCCACGAGTTCTTCCGCTCCCGCTCCGAGAGCAGCCCCCGCACATACGCGACCGCGTTCGCCCGCGGCTCCGAACGCGCGAACCGCGACCCAATCAACCGCGCGATCTCGTCCAGACCCGCCGCCCACTCCCGCACATCCGCCACACCAATATCGTCACCCACCGCCAAGGGTTAACACAGTCACGAACACCAGAACCGGAAACACACCGATCACCCTCAACATAAACGCGACTGTAGTAGTAGGCGCCCATGTCCAGGTTCTCCAGGACCGTCATGCCCGGGAAGATCCCGCGGCCCTCGGGTGCCTGGCTGATCCCGCGGACCACCCGCAGGTCGGCGCGCAGGGTGCTGATGTCGTCGCCGTCGAAGGTGATCGAGCCCGACGAGAGCGGGCGCAGCCCGGACACGACGCGCATGGTGGTGGTCTTCCCGGCGCCGTTCGCGCCGATCAGGGTCACCACCTCGCCCTCGTTCACGGTCAGCGAGATCTCGTGCAGGGCCTGGATGCGCCCGTAGTGCGCACCCACCCCGGTCATCTCAAGCAGAGCCATCGTCGGGAACCCCCAGGTAGGCGGCGATCACGGCCGGGTTCTCCCGGATCTCGGCGGGCAGCCCCTCGGCGATCTTGCGGCCGAACTCGAGCACCACGATGCGGTCGGTCACGCCCATGACCAGCCGCATGTCGTGCTCGATGAGCAGGACGGTGTACCCGTCGTCGCGGATGGTGCGGATGAGCCCCATCAGGTCGTCCTTCTCCGCCGGGTTGAAGCCGGCGGCCGGCTCGTCCAGACAGAGCAGCTTCGGCTCGGTGGCGAGCGCGCGGGCGATCTCCAGGCGTCGCTGGTAGCCGTAGGGCAGGTTGCGGGCCTTCTCCGCGGCGCGGTCGGCGATGCCGACGAACTCCAGCAGGGCCATCGCCTTCTCGATCGCCTCCCGCTCCTCGCGCAGGTGGCGCGGGGAGCGGACGAGCGCGCCCAGCACGCTGGTCCGGTGCCGGGCGTCGGTGCCGACGACGACGTTCTCCAGCGCCGTCATCTCGCCGAAGAGACGGATGTTCTGGAAGGTGCGGGCGATGCCGAGGCGGGTGATCTGGAACCGCTGGCGACGCCCGAGCGGGGCGCCCTCCAGCAGCACCCGGCCCGAGGTGGGCCGGTAGACCCCGGTGAGCGCGTTGAAGCAGGTGGTCTTGCCCGCGTCGTTCGGGCCGATCAGCCCGAGGATCTCGCCGCGCCGGATGTCGAAGGAGACGCCGTCGAGGGCGACGAGGCCGCCGAAGCGCATCCCCACGTCCTCCATCGACAGCAGCGTGTCCCCGACGTCGACGGCGATGTCCCGGTCCGGGGCGACGACCTCGGCGACCGCCGCCTCGTGCTCGGCCCGCTCCTCGGGCGTCATCCGGGCGACCTCGGCGACGATGCCGCCCTCGACCGGTTCCTGGTCGGGGGCGCTCACCGGACGGGCCCCGAGCTCGCGGTGCCCGCGGTCATGGGGTCGTCGGCGGCGACCTGGTCGGGCCGTCCGACGAGGCGCCGGTAGGCCTCGCGGCCGTAGGTGAGCAGCCGCTGCCGGGCACCGAGCAGGCCCTGCGGCCGGAACGCCATGAGCACGATGAGCGCCACTCCGAAGATCAGGTACTTGTAGCCCGCCAGCTCGACGAACCGGTTCGGGATGTAGGACACGATGAACGCGCCGACCACGGCGCCGACCTTGTTGCCGGACCCGCCGAGCACCACCGCGGCGAGGAACAGCACCGAGGTGGGGACGTCGAACTTCTGGTTGTTCACGAAGCCGACCTGGCCCGCGAACAGCGCCCCGGACAGACCGCCGATGGCCGCGCCGATGACGAAGGCCCACAGCTTGAACTGCACGGTGGGGACGCCCATGATCTGCGCGGCGTCCTCGTCCTCGCGGATCGCGATCCACGCGCGGCCGACCCGGCTGCGCTCCAGGTTCCCGACCAGCACCAGGATCACGATGGTGATCGTGACGACCAGCCAGTACCAGCTGGTGCCGTTGGAGTTCGAGAACAGCGGCTGGCCCGCGGAGTCGGTCCCCGGCGGGCGCCCGACGCCCTGGAAGCCGACCTGGCCCTTGAGCGGGCCGACGATCGTCGCCAGCAGCCGGATGATCTCCCCGAACCCGAGGGTGACGATCGCGAGGTAGTCCCCGCGCAGCCGGAGCGTCGGTCCGCCGAGCAGCAGGCCCGCGAGCATCGTGACGATCATGGCCAGCGGCAGCGTCCACAGGTACGGGATGTGCCAGACAACCGAGTCGGGGCTGGTGAACAGCGCGGCGACGTAGGCGCCGACGGCGAAGAAGCCGACGTAGCCCAGGTCGAGCAGGCCCGCCTGGCCGACGACGACGTTCAGCCCGATCGCCAGCAGCGCGAAGCGGGCGGCGTCGAACAGCGCGATGGGGAAGTTGGTGCCCGGCTCGGTGGTGATCAGCGGCGGGTTGAGCACCGGCAGGGCGTAGATCAGCGCGACGACCGGGAGCAGCCACAGCCACTGCTGCCAGCGGGGCAGGTCGTTCCAGCGGTCGCGCAGCCCGCGCAGGCCGGACGTGCGTGCCGGGGCGGCCGCGGGAGTGGTCGAGGTCGTCATACCCGGGCCCTCCCCAGCGACTCGCCGAGGATGCCGGTCGGCCGGATCATGAGGATCCCGACCAGGACGACGAACGCGACGACGTCGGTCCACTGCGCGTTGCCGAGCAGGGTCTGGCCGTAGTTGCCGATCACCCCGAGCAGCAGCCCGCCGAGCAGCGCGCCGCGGATGTTGCCGATCCCGCCGAGCACCGCGGCGGCGAAGGCCTTGATGCCGAGGATGAAGCCGCCGTTGTACTGGACGCCCGCGGGCACCTTCATGACGTAGAACAGCGCGGCCGCGCCGGCCAGGATGCCGCCGATGAGGAAGGTCAGGACGATGACGCGCTCGCGGTTGACCCCCATCAGCGTCGCGGTGTCCGGGTCCTGGGCGACGGCGCGCAGGCCGCGTCCGAGCCGGGTCCGGTTCACGAACTGGTCCACGATGATCATCAGCGCGATCGCGGCGACGAAGATGGTGATCTGCTGGCTGTCCACCGGTGCGCCGAAGATCGTGAAGACGACCTCGGGCCGGAACATGATCAGTGCGGGCTCCGGGTTGGGCCCGCGCCAGGCGAAGATCAGGTACTGCAGCGCGAAGGACGCGCCGATGGCGGTGATGAGGAACGCGAGCCGGGGCGCGTTCCGCCGTCGTAGCGGCCGGTAGGCGATGCGTTCGAGCAGCACCGCCACGATCCCGGCGGCGACCATCGCGACCAGCATCGCGAGTATCAGGTCCGCGACCAGGGCGACCGGTGAGAGGTCGGGGGAGGACGGGCCGAAGCCGAGCGCGGCGAGGGTGAAGAACAGGGCGTAGGCCCCGACGATGAACACCTCGGAGTGCGCGAAGTTGATCAGTTGCAGGACGCCGTAGACCATCGTGTAGCCCATGGCGATGAGCGCGTAGATCGCGCCGTAGGCCAGACCGTCGACGGTGTTGGCCCAGAACTGGTCGGCGAGGGCGCCGACGTCGAAGCTGATCCAGTCCGGGCCCTGGGCGAGCACCGGTCCGATGGAGGTCAGGAGCACGGGGGTTCCTCACGTGCGTGGGCGTGCCCGCCCGCCCCGGTCGTCGCGGTGGCGACGACGGCGGGGCGGGCGGGCACGGTCGGAACTGCGTGTCCGGCCGAGGCCCGCGGCCGGTCGGGGCCGGCTCAGTTGCCGATCTCTCCCACGTAGACGATCTTGCCGTTCTCCACCTTGTAGCCGTAGACGGCCGTGGTGGCGAGCTCGCCGGTGGAGTCCCACTTGAACTGCTTGGACAGGCCGGCG
Organism: Pseudonocardia sp. ICBG162; assembly: GCF_020496225.1. Lineage (NCBI taxonomy): Bacteria > Bacillati > Actinomycetota > Actinomycetes > Pseudonocardiales > Pseudonocardiaceae > Pseudonocardia > Pseudonocardia sp. ICBG162. The sequence goes on along the minus strand of NZ_JAHLJD010000013.1, from coordinate 1,256,308 downwards.
CCGTCGTAGTTCTTGACGTAGTTCTTCACCGCGGCACGGTCGGTCGCCCCGGAGTCGATCGCCTTGAGCAGGATCGTGGCCGAGTCGTAGCCCTCCAGCGAGTAGGTGCCGGGCGCGGCGCCGTTGCTGACGGTCTTGTAGGCGTCGGCGAACTCCGGGATCAGCTCACCCGGGGTGCAGGGGCAGGTGAAGAACGCGTTGTTGGACGCGTCGCCCGCGAGCTGGATGAACTGGTCGTCCTTGACGCCGTCCGGGCCGAGGAACACGCCGGTGAAGCCGCGGTTGGACAGCTGCTGGTCCAGCGGGGCGCCCTCGGCGTAGTAGCCGGAGTAGAACACCGCCTGCGGCTGCGCCGAGACGATCTTCGAGACGACGGCCGCGAAGTCCTTCTGGCCGGTGGTGACCTTGTCCTGGCAGCTGGCGTCGATGCCGGTGGCCTGCAGGGCCTGGTTGGTCGCCGCGGCCAGGCCGACGCCGTAGTCGGAGTCGTCCTGGATGACGCAGACCTTCTTGGCGCCCAGCTTGCCGGCCATGAACTTCGCCGCGGCCGGTCCCTGCACGTTGTCGTTGGCCAGCGCCCGGAAGAACGTGGTCCAGCCGTTCTTGGTCAGCGCCGGGTTGGTCGCCGACGGCGTGAGGTGGACCAGGCCGGCCTGCTCGAAGATGCCGCCGGTCGCCTTGGACTCACCGGAGAACGGCAGGCCGATGACGCCGACGATCGGCTGCTCGCTCGCGACCTGGGTGACGATGCCCGGCGCCTTGTCCGGGGTGCCCTCGGTGTCGAACCGCTTGAGCTGCACCTGGCAGTTCGGGTTCGCCTTGTTGTGCTGGTCGATCGCCAGCTGCACGCCGTTGACGATGTTGACGCCCAGCTGCGCGTTGCTGCCGGTCAGCGCACCGGCGTAGGCGAGGGTGGTGGTCGCGGCGCACTGCGCCTGGCCGTTGCCCGCCGGGTTCGCGGCGTTCGCCGGAACCGGGAGCGTGCTCACGGCGGGAATGTCCGGGCGGTTGCCCTGCTGCTCGCCACCACCGCCCTGCTGGCCGCCACCCTGCCCGGCGGCGCAGCCCGACAGCGTGAGTGCGAGTGCGACGCCGCCTGCGACGGCGATGGTGCGCCCTCGCCTGCCGGCTCCCTTGAGTCGTGATCCGAACACGTCGACCCTCCTGCTCGACCGCTCCCCCCGAAAAGAGCCGGTCTCCGTACGCCTGCGCCCGTCGGGCGAGGTCGGTCGGAAAGCTAGCCCTCGGGTTGCGTGCCGGAAAAGCGGTTCCGTCACGCTCTTAACCGAAGCGTGACAATGGAAGGCGGAGCTCAGAAGGAATTGATTCGACCGCGCGGCCGGAATCGTTACCGCGGCCGGGGTGTCGCCCCGTCGACGGGCGGACGCGTGTCGCGGTGCAGGCAGGTCAGCTTCGCGGTGCAGACGCGGCGGCCGTCGTCGTCGACGAGGACGATCTCGGTGGTCGAGGTGGACCGCCCGACGTGGATCGGCCGCGCGGTCCCGGTGACCCAGCCCGACGTGGCCGAACGGTGGTGGGTGCAGGCCAGCTCCAGCCCGACCGGGAACCGCTCGGGGAGCGCGTGCATCGCGGACAGGGTCGACCCGAGGGTCTCGGCGAGGACGCCGCTGGCGCCGCCGTGCAGCAGCCCGTAGGGCTGGCGGTTGCCCGCGACCGGCATCCGGCCGACGACCTCGTCGAGGTCGGCCTTGAGGATCTCGATGCCCATCCGGTCGGTGAGCTGCTCGTCGGCGTGCTCGGAGCTCAGCTCCGGCAGCTGGTCGGGGGTGATCGGCACCCGACGACCCTACGACGCGCCGTGGCCCGGGACGACGTCGTGCCACGTGGTCCACATCGCTCTTGCCCGCCCGTTCGACCGGATCTAACGTTTCGTACCGGAATGGTGAGCGTTGGCAACGAACGGGCGATCCGAGGTGGCCGGGTGGGGACGACGGGGCGGCGCGCGGTGCTGCGGGGCGCGGTCGGTGCCGGGGTGGCGCTGTTCGGCGCCGGGGCCTGTACGCGGGGGACGACGGAGGCCGCCACTGCTGCCACCACGGCCGCCACGGCGGCCCCGCGGGCGGATCCGGGCCCGCCGGACGCGGCGGGGGCACTGGTCCGGCTGCGCGAGGGCAACCGGCGCTGGCAGGAGGTCCACCCCGCCCACCCGCACGAGGGCGCCGAGGTCCGGACCTCGCTGGTGGGCGGGCAGCACCCGTTCGCGACCGTGCTGAGCTGCGTCGACTCCCGGGTCCCGCCCGAGCTGGTGTTCGACCAGGGGCTGGGCGACCTGCTGACCGTGCGCACGGCGGGCGAGGTGCTCGACGACGCCGTCCGCGGCAGCATCGAGTTCGGCCGCGGCGAGCTGGGGGTGCCGCTCGTCGTCGTGCTGGGGCACTCCTCGTGCGGTGCGGTGGCGGCCGCCGTCGACGCGGTGGACAGCGGCGAGCGGGCGCCGGGGCACCTGGCGCAGCTGGTGGCGGCGCTGCGGCCGTCGCTGACCGCCACCGGGACCCGGGCCGAGCGGATCGCCGCCGGGGTCGACACGCACGTGCGGCGCACGGTCGCCGCCCTGCGCCGCGACCCCGACCTGGCCGCGGCGGGCCCGGGCGCCCCGGCCGTCGCCGGTGCCCGCTACGACCTGGCCACCGGCCGGGTGGAGTGGCTCGAGACGCTCTGAGCCGCCGGCCGTGCGGGTCTCGTCACACGGGAGGGGTGCGGCGGCGTGCATGCTTGCCCGCGCGGACCCGTTCGCCGATCTTGGTCGGTGAGAAGCCGACCGAGGGAGACCCTATGGCGAACGACAGCAGGCCGACCGCGGCCCAGGCGTGGCAGATGATGGTGGAGGGCAACGGCCGCTGGCAGCGCGACGAGCGCGAGGACCCGCGCCGGTCCGCCGAGGAGCGCGCCGCCGCCGTGGCGGGGCAGACCCCGGCCGCGATGATCCTGTCCTGCTCGGACTCCCGGGTGCCCGCCGAGCTCGTGTTCGACCTGGGCCTGGGGGACCTGTTCGTCGTCCGGACCGCGGGCCAGGTCGTCGACGACGCCGTGCTGGGCACGCTGGCCTTCGGCGCCGGGGCGCTGGGCATCCCGCTGCTGGTGGTGCTCGGCCACTCCCAGTGCGGCGCGGTGAAGGCGGCCGTGTCGGTCGCCGCCGGGCAGCCCGCGCCGGCGCCGGCGACGCTGGGCGCGCTGGTCGGCGACATCGTCCCGGTGTGCGAGGGGGAGGGCGAGGGCGCCGTGGCCGGCGCGGTCGACGCCAACGTCCGCCGGGTCGTCGCGCAGCTGACGTCCGACCCGTCGCTGTCGGGGGCGGTCTGCAACAACCACCTCACGATCATCGGTGCCCGCTACGACCTGGAGACCGGCGCGGTCCTCGAGGTCTGACGGCTCAGCCCGGCCGGTGGGTCACGAGGATCGCGGTGCCGGGGAACAGCGCGCCGCGCAGCGGCGACCACTGCCCCCACACCCGCTCGTGGCCCTCCGGCCACTCCGGCTCGACCAGGTCGTCGAGCACCAGGCCGGCGGCGACGACGTCGCGCACCCGGTCGCCGAGCGTGCGGTGGTGCTCGACGTAGGTGGCCCGGCCGTCGCCGTCGACCTCCAGGTACGGGGTCCGGTCGAAGTAGGACTGGACGACGGTGAGCCCCTGCTCGCCGGGGTCGTCGGGGAAGACCCAGCGCATCGGGTGGTTCACCGCGAACACCCAGCGCCCGCCGGGCCGCAGCACCCGGTGCACCTCGCGCATGACCCGACCCGGGTCGGCGACGAAGGGGATCGCCCCGAACGCCGAGCAGGCGTGGTCGAACGTGGCGTCGGCGAACGGCAGGTGCTCGGCGCCGGCCTGCACGAGCGGCACCGGCAGCCCGAGCGCGTCGTTCAGCCGGGCCGCGTGGCGCAGCATCCCGCCGGAGACGTCGAGCGCGACCGGGTGCGCCCCGCGGCGGGCCAGCCACCGGCTGCACGGGGCGGAGCCGGCACCCACCTCCAGCACCCGCTTCCCGGCCAGGTCCGCGGGCGGGCCGAGCAGGCCCGCCTCGTCCTCGTGCAGGTTCTCCGGGCACCAGACGAACGCCTCGTCGCCGATGTCGGAGCCGTGCTCGGCCAGGTAGTCGTCGGCGTCGGCGTCCCACCAGCGGCGCCCGGCCGCCTCGGACTCGGCGCTGCCGACGCGGCGCCGGGCGACACCCGTGGTGCCCACGGCGTCCTCGGCGGAGAAGTACTGGTCGCGGCTGCTCATGACCACCCGATCGTCGCAAGCGCATGCGCTCCCGCGGATGGCGGACCCGCATTGCCGGGGGGTTTGCGGGCCGCGTAGCATTCTTCCCGCACCGTGGTCAACGTGTCGGCCGACCGCGCGGCGCCACTCCAGCGCCGGTCTCGCGGATGTCCGTGCACCGATGTTCCCGACCACGGGAATCGACGCCAGAGGGTGACTGTTACAACGTCACAGCTACACGTACCAGAACCGGGGCGCGCTGCTGCAGCAGAGCCGACCGGGCCGACCATGCCAGAGAAATCCATCGGAGCACCTCACTACATGTCCACCGACACCACCGCCGCCCCGACCACGCCGCAGGTCGCTATCAACGATATCGGGTCGGAGGAGGACTTCCTCGCCGCCATCGACCAGACGATCAAGTACTTCAACGATGGCGACATCGTCGAGGGCACCATCGTCAAGGTCGACCGTGACGAGGTCCTGCTCGACATCGGCTACAAGACCGAGGGCGTCATCCCCTCGCGCGAGCTGTCGATCAAGCACGACGTCGACCCCGCCGAGGTCGTCGAGGTCGGCGAGTTCGTCGAGGCCCTCGTCCTCCAGAAGGAGGACAAGGAGGGTCGGCTGATCCTGTCCAAGAAGCGCGCGCAGTACGAGCGCGCCTGGGGCACGATCGAGGCGCTCAAGGAGGCCGACGAGCCGGTCGAGGGCACCGTCATCGAGGTCGTCAAGGGCGGCCTGATCCTGGACATCGGGCTCCGCGGCTTCCTCCCGGCCTCGCTGGTCGAGATGCGCCGCGTGCGCGACCTGCAGCCGTACGTCGGCCGCAAGATCGAGGCCAAGATCATCGAGCTGGACAAGAACCGCAACAACGTGGTCCTGTCCCGCCGCGCCTGGCTCGAGCAGACCCAGTCCGAGGTCCGCAGCGAGTTCCTCAACCAGCTGCAGCGCGGTCAGGTCCGCAAGGGCGTCGTCTCCTCGGTGGTCAACTTCGGTGCGTTCGTCGACCTGGGCGGGGTCGACGGCCTGGTGCACGTCTCCGAGCTGTCCTGGAAGCACATCGACCACCCGAGCGAGGTCGTCGAGGTCGGCCAGGAGGTCACCGTCGAGGTCCTCGACGTCGACCTGGACCGCGAGCGCGTCTCCCTGTCGCTGAAGGCGACCCAGGAGGACCCGTGGCGCCTGTACGCCCGGACCCACGCGATCGGCCAGATCGTGCCGGGCAAGGTCACCAAGCTCGTCCCGTTCGGCGCGTTCGTCCGCGTCGAGGAGGGCATCGAGGGCCTGGTCCACATCTCCGAGCTGGCCGAGCGCCACGTCGAGATCCCGGAGCAGGTCGTCCAGGTCGGCGACGACGCGATGGTCAAGGTCATCGACATCGACCTCGACCGCCGTCGCATCTCGCTGTCGCTGAAGCAGGCCAACGAGGGCATGACGGTCGACACCGAGTTCGACCCGACCCGCTACGGCATGGCCGCCGAGTACGACGACCAGGGGAACTACATCTACCCCGAGGGCTTCGACGTCGACTCCGGCGACTGGAAGGAAGGCTTCGACGAGGCCCGCGCGGCCTGGGAGAAGCAGTACGCCGAGGCGCAGGCCCGCTACGACCAGCACATGGCGCAGATCCGCAAGGCCGCCGAGGCCGAGGCGGAGGGCGGCGACGACATCGCGCCGGCGAACTACTCCTCCGGCGGTGACGACGACCGTTCGACCGGCGGTGGCGGTGGCCAGGCCGAGTCGGGTGGCTCGCTCGCCAGCGACGAGCAGCTCGCCGCACTGCGCGAGAAGCTCTCCGGCGGGGCCTGACAGCCCCCGGCCGGTCCCAGGCGGACCGGCGACAGCACTACACCGGGCCCCGGTGACCGTCACGGTCACCGGGGCCCGGCCCGTTTCCGGGGGCCCTACGGGGCCCGGCCGACGCCCGTTCACGTCGCTCGGCGTGTCTGAGCGGACACGCCAGGTGCAGATCACGGTTCGGCTGCGGTTGGTCACGGCGCGCGCACCGGTCCGGAGTCGATCTTCGGGTCGGCCTAGATTGGGTGCATGGCTGGCCGTACCGTCCGCCGGACGCGTTCCGGCGAGTCCCTGTCCCACGACCGCACGTTCCTGCGCCGCGGGCGGTCCGCACTCGCGGGCGTCCTGCTCACCGCGGTCCTCGCCGGATGCGGCACGGCGTCCGGGGACACCGGGATCGCGGTCCCGACGTTCCCGGCCGAGCAGTCCGGCGCCGCCCAGGCCGGGCGGGGACCGATCCCGATCGCGCTGCCCACCGACTGCGTGCAGCTGATGGACCCCGAGCAGGCCGGAGCGCTGTTCGGGCAGGTCCTGGGGTCGGTGTCGGTCCAGTCGGTCCGCGGCGTCCCCGAGGCGTCGGTCAACCGCACCGAGCGCACCGCCTGCACCTACCGCGCGGGCGGCCAGGCCCAGGCCTTCGGCGGGGCGCGCAACTCCGGCCCGGTGCTGTTCCAGCTCAACATCGGCCGCTACGGCGACACCGCGTCCGCGACCCGGCAGTGGCAGCTCAACACCAACGCCGAGCGCGGCTCGGCCACCGCCTCGCGCGACATCACCGTGGGCTCGGTCCCCGGCGTCCTCGTCGAGCGGCCGGACGAGACCACCCTGGCCCTGGTCTACGGCGTCGACACGCTGACGTTCATCCTGCCGGTGGCCGCCCCCGGGCAGACCCGGTCCGCGGCCGAGACCCTGCCCGACCTGGCCCAGCGCATCATCCCGGCGCTGACGCCGACGCAGCCGCCGTCCGCGCGGCCGACGCCCGCCGCACCGCCGGCGGCGCCCGCCCCGCAGGCCGGCACCGGGGCCGCGGGCAACGCACGCGGCACCACCTGAGCGCGGCCGGGGCGACCCGGCACGGCCCGCTACGGTGATCACGTGCTGCGGACAGGGCTGACCGGCGGGATCGGTGCGGGCAAGTCGACGGTCGCGACGCGACTGGTCGAACGCGGGGCGGTGCTGGTCGACTCCGACGTGATCGCCCGCGAGGTCGTCGAACCGGGCACCGCGGGGCTGGCGGCGATCGTCGAGGCCTTCGGCCGGGACGTCCTCGACGCCGACGGCCGGCTCGACCGGCCCGCCCTCGCCGCCGTGGTCTTCTCCGACGCCGGGGCACGGCGCACGCTCGACGGCATCGTGCACCCGCTGGTGCGGGCCCGGTCCGACGAGCTCATCGCCGCCGCCCCGGCGGACGCGATCGTCGTGCAGGACATCCCGCTGCTCGTCGAGGGCGGCATGGCCCCGGCGTTCCCGCTGGTCGTCGTGGTCGGGGTGGACGCCGAGGAGCGGGTCCGGCGGCTGGTGTCCGCGCGCGGGATGAGCGAGCAGGACGCCCAGGCCCGGATCGCCGCCCAGGCCACCGACGAGCAGCGCCGCGCCGTCGCCGACGTCTGGCTGGACAACTCGGGGGACCCGGACGACACCCGTCGCCGGGTGGACGCGCTGTGGGACGGGCGGCTCGCCGGGTTCGAGGAGAACCTGCGCACGGGCCGCCCGGCCGCGGACGGGCCGCCCCGGCTCGTCGAACACGACCCGGACTGGGCGGCGCAGGCCCACCGGCTCGCCGAGCGCGTCGCGGTCGCCGCGGGCGGTCCCGGCCGCGGGGTGGACCACGTCGGGTCGACGGCCGTCCCGGGGCTCCCGGCCCGCGACGTGCTCGACCTGCAGCTCGCGGTGGAGTCGCCCGCCGACGCCGGCACGGTCACCGATGCCCTGGTCGCGGCCGGGTTCCCGGTCGACGCCGCCGCCCCGGAGGAGACCACGGGCACGGTGCGGGTGCACCGCTCGGCCGACCCGGGGCGGGCCGCGGTGGTGGCCGTGCGGGTGCACGGCTCGCCCGCCTGGCGGCACGCGGTCGAGCTGCGGGACCGGCTGCGCGCCGACGCGACCGCCCGTGCCGGCTACGCCGCGCACAAGCGTGCAGCGGCGGAACGGCACGCCGACGACCCGGACCCGCGTCACTACCGTGCGTACGCGGCCGAGTGGCGATCCGACCCGAACGGCTGAGCATGTCGGGACGCAGATCACGCGGAACGTGACGATCGGGTCGCGCCGGACCCGTTTCTGTAACGCCGCACGCTCGTTGGTCGATCAGGCGGGGCAGAGGGTGCTCCTGCCCGGATCGGCCGCGGTACCTGCGGGTACCCGTCGATCGGGCCGGTCACCGGGGTGATCGGCACCGGACCGGAGGGTCCGGTGACGGCGACGAGAGGACACGGGGTTGAGCACAGTGGCCCAGCGTTTCGGGGCGGACGGCGAGTTCGCCGAGCCCGAGCGCGCGCCCGCGTTCCCCCACACGGACGAGTACGGCGGTGCGCCGGAGCCGGCCGGGCCGGGCGCGATCGACCACGACGCGTGGACCGGCGCCGAGTACGAGGCCCCGCCGATCAGCGGCGCCGTCGTCCAGCAGCACCGCACGCTCCCGCACGGTGAGCTCCGTGCGGACTTCGGCGCACACCTCGAGACGCACTACCCGCGCCTGGTCGCGCAGCTCTACGCGATCACGCTCAACCCGCACGACGCGCACGACGCGGTGCAGGACGCCTACTCGCGTGCCTGGCGGCGCTGGGCCGCGCTGCGCGCCGAGCCCGCGGGCCCGGACCACGAGGACGCGGCCGTCGGCTGGGTCCGGCGGGTCGCGATCCGCACGTCGATGCGGGGGCGGATCCTGCGCCGCCGTCGCAGGCCGTCGCCGGAGGAGACCGACCCGCGCACCGGGGCGCTCCTGGAGGCACTTGGGCGGCTCGCACCCGTCGACCGCCGGGCCGTGGTGCTGCACCACATGGCCGGCCTGTCGACCGGCGCCGTCGCCGAACTCGAGCGGGTCACCGAGCACGAGGTGCGGCGCCGGCTCGTCCGCGGTCGCGAGGTCGTGACCGAGGGCATGGCCGAGGTGCTCGAGGAGATCATCGGACCGGCGGGTGGCGCGGTCGGGGGACCGCCGCCGGGTCACGGGGCGCCGCAGTACGACCTGCGTGGCGGGTACCCACCCGCCACCGAGGGGGGACGGGAATGAACGGGTTCGCCGACATCGACCGGGAGTTCCACCGGCTCGACGACGTCCTGGCCGCGGCGGTGCCGCTGCCGGCCGTCGACGACGTGATCTCCCGCGCCGCCGGTGCGCGCCGGGCCACCTCGGCCGCGGCCGCGGCGGTGCTCACCGTCGGGTCGCTGGGCGGGATCACCGCCGTCGCGACCGCGGCCGCGCCCGACGGGAGCTTCGTCGGGCCGCCCTTCGCCATCGCCGCGCCGCAGGAGAGCGGCCCCACCCCCGAGCCGGTCGAGGCCGGTGACGCGGGCGGTGCGGCCACCGGTGACGGCAGCCTCCCGCCGGCGTTCGACCCGACCGTCGCGGCGACCCACGGTGGCGCGCTGCCCGGTGATGGCGGCTCGCACGCCGCGCCCGCGCCCGGTCCGGCCCCCGCGCCCGGCACCCCCGGCGCGCCCGTGCTCCCGCCGCCGCCCACCGGTGGCGGTCAGCCGACCCCGCCGCCGCACACGACGCAGCCGCAGCCGACCGACGAGGGCTCGCCCGAGCCGACGACGCCTCCGCCGCCGACCACGACGAAGCCGCCGGTGACGACCACGCCTCCGCCGGTCACGACGACTCCGCCGACCTCGACGCCCAAGCCGACCGACGAGGGCACCCCGGAGCCGACGACGACCTCCCCGGTCCCGACGACGACGAACTCGGCCGCGCCGACCACCACCTCGCCCGACCCGACGACCACCACCGGGACCACGACGCCGGAGACCTCGACCAGCGCCGTCGGCCTCGGCCCGGCGCAGTCCTCCGCGCTCTGACCCACCCGGGCCGGCCCCGCAACGGCCGGCCGGTGCCCCGACCCACCCGCCACGGCCGGTCGGTGCCCCGGACGCGCCGCGCGGACCGGCCGCCGTCGCGGGTCGGTGGCGCCGGTCAGTCCGGAGCGTCCTCCGGCCGGTCCCGCGGCCCCAGGTCGATCCCCAGGGACGCCAGCCAGGCCACGTGGTCGTGGTCGTGGCGGACCAGCCCGTCGAGCACGGCGTGCGACCGCTCCAGGGCGTACTCGGCCAGGTCGGTCCCGACCAGCCCCTGTGCCACGGCGGCGACGAACTCGTCGACGTCGATGACGTCGGTCCCGCGGCCGCGGCGGACCACGAGGTCCAGGTAGAGGTCGGTCATGTGCAGCCGCCTGCCCTCGCGGGTGATCGCGGCGACGTCGACGTACACGTCCTGGTCGCGTTCGTGCCCCGGCCGCCACCGCCAGTCCGACAGGCACACGCCCAGCTCCGGGAGCACCCAGGTCTCGATCCACCAGGCGTTCGGCCGGGCGACGACGGGCCGGGACAGGTACAGCCCCCAGGTCTCCTCGCGCAGCGTGGCGATCTCGCGGTGGGTCCCCTTGGTGTCGACCTGGACGCCCCGCTCGGGGTCGAAGGTCTGCGTCTTGGGCGGGTGCACGGTCGCCCATCCTGCCGGTCCGGCCGTCCCGGCGGGGGCGCACGGCGGGAAAGTGTCGGGGGTCGCTCGTACCCTGGTGTCATGGCATTCGCGACCGAGGTCCCGGGCAGCGCGGCGGACTCCCGTGCCCGGGAGGACGCTGCACACCCGGACGCGGGCACCACCCCGACGGACACCCCGCGCGCGCACTCCGAGCACCGCCCGGTGGGTGCGGTCGAGCGCAGCACGGCCCCGTTCCGCGTGGTCAGCGAGCACGTCCCGGCCGGTGACCAGCCGACCGCGATCGCCGAGCTGGACCGGCGGCTGCGTGCCGGCGAGGAGGACGTCGTCCTGCTGGGCGCCACCGGTACCGGCAAGTCGGCCACCACCGCGTGGCTGATCGAGCAGCAGCAGCGTCCGACGCTGGTGATGGCACCGAACAAGACCCTGGCCGCGCAGCTGGCGAACGAGCTGCGGGAGATGCTCCCGAACAACGCGGTCGAGTACTTCGTCTCGTACTACGACTACTACCAGCCCGAGGCCTACATCGCGCAGACCGACACCTACATCGAGAAGGACAGCTCGATCAACGACGACGTCGAGCGGCTGCGGCACTCGGCGACGATGAACCTGCTGTCCCGGCGCGACGTCGTCGTGGTCGCCTCGGTGTCGTGCATCTACGGCCTCGGTACCCCGCAGTCCTACCTCGACCGGTCCGTCTCGCTGCGGGTCGGCGAGGAGGTCGAACGGGACCGGCTGCTGCGGCTGCTGGTCGACGTGCAGTACACCCGCAACGACATGTCCTTCACCCGCGGCACGTTCCGGGTCCGCGGTGACACCGTCGAGATCATCCCCGCCTACCAGGAGCTGGCGCTGCGGATCGAGTTCTTCGGCGACGAGATCGAGGCGCTCTACTACCTCAACCCGCTGACGGGGGAGGAGGTCGAGCAGGTCGACGAGATCAAGGTCTTCCCGGCGACGCACTACGTCGCGGGCCCGGAGGCGATGGAGCGCGCCGTGCGCGCCATCGAGGCCGAGCTGGAGGAGCGCCTCGCGCAGCTGGAGAACCAGGGCAAGCTGCTGGAGGCCCAGCGGCTGCGGATGCGGACCCAGTACGACATCGAGATGATCCGCCAGGTCGGGTTCTGCTCGGGCATCGAGAACTACTCGCGCCACATCGACGGCCGCGGCGCCGGCACGGCACCGGCCACCCTGATCGACTACTTCCCGGACGACTTCCTGCTGGTCATCGACGAGTCGCACGTGACCGTGCCGCAGATCGGCGGCATGTACGAGGGCGACATGTCCCGCAAGCGCAACCTCGTCGAGTACGGCTTCCGCCTCCCCTCCGCGGTCGACAACCGGCCGCTGACCTGGGAGGAGTTCGCGGACCGGATCGGCCAGACCGTCTACCTGTCCGCGACCCCGGGTCCCTACGAGCTCAACCGCACCGGCGGCGAGTTCGTCGAGCAGGTCATCCGCCCCACCGGCCTGGTCGACCCCGAGGTCGTCGTGAAGCCGACCAAGGGCCAGATCGACGACCTGGTCGCCGAGATCCGGGAGCGGACCGACAAGGACGAGCGGGTCCTGGTCACCACGCTGACCAAGAAGATGGCCGAGGACCTCACCGACTACCTGCTCGAGCTCGGGATCAAGGTCCGGTACCTGCACTCCGAGGTCGACACCCTGCGCCGGGTGGAGCTGCTGCGCCAGCTGCGGTCCGGCAAGTACGACGTGCTGGTCGGCATCAACCTGCTCCGTGAGGGCCTCGACCTGCCCGAGGTGTCGCTGGTGGCGATCCTCGACGCGGACAAGGAGGGCTTCCTCCGGTCCGGCACCTCGCTGATCCAGACCATCGGCCGCGCGGCGCGCAACGTCTCCGGCCAGGTGCACATGTACGCCGACCGGATCACCGACTCGATGCAGTACGCGATCGACGAGACCGACCGCCGCCGCGCCAAGCAGGTCGCCTACAACACCGAGCGCGGCATCGACCCGCAGCCGCTGCGCAAGCGGATCGCCGACATCCTCGACCAGGTCTACCGCGAGGCCGAGGACACCGAGGCCGTCCCGGTCGGCGGGTCGGGCCGCAACGCCTCGCGCGGCAAGCGGGCCGCGGGGGAGAAGGGGCGCGCCCCCGCCCCGGCCGGCAGCTCCGGGGTGGCGGCGAAGGACACGGCGGGCATGCCGCGTGCCGAGCTGGCCGACCTCATCCAGCAGATGAACGACCAGATGCTCACCGCCGCACGGGACCTCCAGTTCGAGCTGGCGGCCCGGCTCCGCGACGAGATCGCCGACCTCAAGAAGGAGCTGCGGGGGATGGACGCGGCCGGGGTGTCGTAGGCGGGTCCCGCGGCGGGGCGCGGGGTCGCGCCCCGCTACCGTGGTCCACCGTCGTCCCCAAGCGGCCGCCGGGCTCCGCCCGTCGCGCGGCCCGTACCCGTCCGGCCCGGCCGCACACGGAGGAGCCCGCGTGACCGTCACCCGCACCCCGCACGACCCCGACGTGCCCGCCGCTCGCGGCGGGGCCGCCGCGGTCCTCGTCGGACGGCTGCGGACGGCGGCGCTCAGCCCCTGGACGCTCGTGGTCACCGTGCCGCTGCTGGCCGCGGCGCTGTACTGGTCCTGGGTCCGGCTGCGCGACTACGCGCTCGACCTCGACGTCTACCGGATCGGCGTGCAGGTCTGGCTGGACGGCGGGGACATGTACGGGCGGCTCCCGCTGCCCCTGCACGGGCCCGAGCTGCCCTTCATCTACCCGACCTTCGCCGCCATCACGATGGTGCCGCTGACCGTGGTGCCCTACGCCGTCGCGTTCACCGCCCAGTTCGTCGCGTCGGTGCTGTCGCTGGCGGTCTGCATCGCGCTGACCATCCGGGTCGCGTGGCCCGCGGGCGGGCTGCGGGCCCCGTTCGTGCTGGGCGTGCCGGTGCTGGCCGCGGTGCTGCTCATGGAGCCGGTCGCGCAGACCTTCGCCTTCGGCCAGATCAACCTCGTGCTGATGCTGCTCGTGCTGGTCGACCTGCTCGCCCCGCGGACCTGGTGGCCGCGCGGGCTGCTGCTCGGCCTGGCCGCGGCGATCAAGCTGACCCCGGGCGGGTTCGTCCTGTACTTCCTGGTGCGGCGGGACTGGAAGGCGGCGGGCGTCGCCGTCGCCACCGGCATCCTCGCGACCGGTCTCGGGTTCGTGGTCGACCTCGACTCCTCGGTGCGGTACTGGTTCGTCGGGGGACCGGCGGCCGGGGTGAGCGGCTCGACGTTCTTCTCGAACGAGACCGTGCAGGCCGTGCTCGCCCGCCAGGAGGTCCCCGACCCCTGGTTCCACATCCTGTGGCTGGGCATCGTCGCCGTCCTGCTGGCGCTGGCCGTGCCGGTCATCCGCCGCTCCGAGCCGGTGATCGCGATGTCGGCGACGGCCGCCGTCGTGCTGATGGCGACCCCGACCGCCTGGTCGCACCACTGGGTGTGGGTCGTGCCCGCGCTGATCGGGATCGGTGCGCACGCCCTGCGGTACCGCAGCGCCGGGTGGGCCGCGGTCGGCGCGGTGATCGCCGCGATCTTCTACATCGCGCCGTTCCGCTGGATGCCCAACGTGTGGGGCGTCGAGATGAAGTGGAGCCTCTGGGAGCAGTTCCTCGGGGCCAGCTACGTCATCCCCGCCGCGCTGACCCTCGGACTGGGCTGCTGGTACGTCACCCGGGGCCCGGGCCGTCCCGGCGGTCCGCGGGCCCCGCACCCCGAACGGCACCGCGTCGGCTCCTGACCCTCCGGCGGGGCCCGCCCGGGCACGACCGCCCGCGACTATGGCGCGCGTCACGGACACCCGCCTACTGTGGGAGCCGGAGGTGCCGGTGGAGCCAGTCGACGACGACCGGAGCCGGGCAGGCGTGTGCGCCGTCCGCCCGGGGACCGACCTCGGTCGGCACGCCCGGATGCTGTCCCGGCTGCACGACGCGGTGCTGTCCGGCGACGCCCGCCCCGACGACACGGCGCGCGGACGCCGGCTGGTCACCCGCTCCTGGGACCGGGTCCGGGCCCAGGGCGTGGACCCCGACGCCGGTGAGCCGCCCGGCCCGCTGGACGCCGCCGTCGTCGAGCAGCGCCGCGCGACGTCACCGCTGGTCCCGGTGCTGCCCGCGCTGCGGGCCGCGCTGACCTCGGTCGCCGAGGACGCCCGGCACGTGATGGTCGTCTGCGACGCCGACGGGGTCCTGCTGTGGCGGGAGGGCTCGACCGCCGTCCGCCGCCGCGCCGACGCGCTCGGGTTCACCGAGGGCGCGGAGTGGTCCGAGCAGTCGGTCGGCACCAACGCGATCGGGACCGCGCTCGCCGAGGGCGGACCGGTGCAGATCTTCTCCGCCGAGCACTTCGTGCGCAGCCACCACGGCTGGACCTGCACCGCGGCCCCCGTGCACGACCCGCGCAGCGGTGAGCTGCTCGGCGTCGTCGACCTGTCCGGGCCCGCCGAGACCATCCACCCGACGACCGTCGCGCTCGTCGACACCGCGGTGCGGCTCGCCGAGGCCGGGCTGTGGCAGCGCCACGAGGCCCGCCTCGACGCGCTGCGCACCATCGGCGCCCCGATGCTCGCCGGCGACACCGGGCCGGGCCTGGTCGTCGACGACCACGGCTGGGTCGCCGCCGCGTCCGGGCTGCCCGGCGTCGAACGGGTCGCCGCACCGGTGCCGGAGCGCCTGATCGCCGTGCACGGGCTGGGGCCGTGCCTGCCCGAGCCGGTGCCCGGCGGCTGGCTGCTGCGCCCGGCGTCCGGCGGGAGCAGGCGGATGCGGCTGCGCCTGGACCTGGACGGCCGTCCGCCGCAGGCCGTCATCGAGGGCACGACCCGCTGGGTGCACCCGTTGTCGACCCGGCACGCCGAGGTCCTGGTGCTGCTCGCCCGGGCCGGGGCGAGCGGGCTGGACGCGGCCACGCTGTCCCAGGGGCTCTACGGCGACCGGGCGCACCTGGTCACCGTCCGCGCCGAGATGTCGCGGCTGCGCCGGAACCTGGGCGGGATCCTGCTGGCCCGCCCCTACCGGATCGCCCCCGAGGTCGAGCTGGACCTGACGGGGCTGGCGGGCAGCCGGGTCGTGCGCGAGTCGACCGCGCCGGGCGTGGCCGCCCTGCGCCGCGACTGAGCGCCCCCGCCGCTGCAACCCGCCTGCAACGCTGTCCGTGACCCGCGTCACCGGCTGGACTGGGGTCCGCGGGAACGTCCCGCCGCGGCAGGGACGCCGCCCCCGGCGGCCCGCGCGAGCGAACTGGGAGGCCGACATGGGTGTCGCCGTGGTCACCGGAGCCGGACGCGGGATCGGGCGGGGCATCGCCCTGCGCCTGTCACGCGACGGGCACGCCGTCGCCGTCAACGACCGGGACGCCCACGGCGCCACCGCCGTCGCCGAGGAGATCCGCGCGGCCGGCGGGACCGCGGTGGCCTACCCGGCCGACGTCACCGACCCCGACGCGGTCACCGCGATGGTCGGCCAGGTCGCCGAGGAGCTCGGCGGTCTGGACGTGATGGTCGCGAACGCCGGTATCGCGCAGGTCAAGCCGCTGCTCGAGGTGACCCCCGACGACCTGCGCACCATCTTCGACGTCAACGTGTTCGGCGTCGTCTACTGCCTGCAGGCCGCCGCCCGCGTGATGATCGACCGGGGGACCGGCGGCAAGATCGTCAGTGCCGCGTCGATCGCCGGGCACCAGGGCTTCGACCTCCTCGGGCACTACTCGGCGACCAAGTTCGCCGTCCGCGCCCTCACCCAGGCCGCGGCCAAGGAGCTGGCGCCGCACCGGATCACCGTGAACGCGTACTGCCCGGGGATCGTCGGCACCGACATGTGGGACCTGATCGACGAGCAGATGGGCGCCCGCAGCGGCGCGGGGAAGGGCGAGACGCTGAAGCAGTACGCGGCCGGGATCCCGCTGGGCCGGGTGCAGACCGCCGACGACGTCGCCGCCTTCGTCTCCTACCTCGCCGGCCCGGACTCCGACTACATGACCGGCCAGGCCGTCATGATCGACGGCGGGGTGGTCATGGTCTGAGGGCCCACCGGGGTGCCGGGCCGCGCGGGTGGCCCGGCACCGCGGTCAGCTGGTGATGTCCTTGGTGCGGAACCGCCACGCCGCGAGCCCCAGGAACGCGGTGGCGTAGCAGACCGCGGAGAACGTCCCGTAGGTCATGTCCGACCAGTCGACGTCGGTCGCCAGCAGCGCCGACCAGGCGTCGCCGTAGTGGGTCGGGAGGAAGTCCCGGATGATCCCCAGGTCCTCGATCTGGTCGATGATCTGGGAGACGATCGAGGCCATCACCGCGCCGCCGACCGCGCCCAGCGGGGCGTCGGTGCTCACCGACAGCAGCAGCGCCAGCCCGGCCACCCAGCTCAGCTGCACGGTCACGTACAGCGCGCCGAGCATCACCCGCCCGGCCGCGCTCCAGAACGGCAGCGACTCCCCGATCGGCGAGACCAGGTCCCCGGTGCCGTAGGCGATCGCCCCCACCACCAGCGACGCGACCGGGAGCAGCAGCAGCGCCGCCACCGACAGCACCCCCGCGACGACGGCCTTCTGCCGCAGCAGCCGCGCCCGCGGCACCGGGACGGCCAGCAGGTAGCGCAGCGACGACCACGACGCCTCCGAGGCCACCGTGTCCCCGAAGAACAGCGCGACCAGCACCACCAGCAGGAAGCTCGCCGAGGCGAACAGCGTGAACACCGCGAAGTTCGCGGCGCTGCCCGACGCCAGGTCGACCAGGCTCGGGCCACGGGCGCCGGGCTCGTCGTCGCCGAGGGAGAACGCCGCCCACAGGATGATCGGCATCGCCACCACCAGCGCGAAGGCGACCTGGGTGCGACGGCGCTGGAGCTGGCGGACCAGCTCGGTGCGCAGCGGCATGGTCCGTCCCGGGACGGCGGGCGGCGCGGCCCGGCCGGTCACGAGGTCGCCGACGTGCCCGCGGCGGGTCGAGAGCTGACGGTCGTCACTCACGAGGTACCTCCGACGTCGCGCCCCTCGGGGCCCACCAGTTCCAGGAACGCGTCCTCCAGCCGCCCGCGCGGCCCGGCCGCGCTGACCGCGACCCCGCCGGACACCAGCGCGGCGACGGCGTCGGCGCGGGCGGTGCCGTCGAGATGGGCGTGCACGACGCCCGGCTGGTCCCCGGTGACGACGTCGGTGACGCCGTCGAGGGCGGCCAGCACGGCCCGGGCCCGGCCGGTGTCGTCCACGGTGAACGACGAGCCGCCTCCGGCCGCCATCAGCTCGGCGACCGTCCCCGCGGCGACGACCGTGCCGCGGTGCATGACCACGACCTCCGAGCAGGTCTGCTCCACCTCCGACAGCAGGTGGCTGGACACGAGCACGGTCCGGCCGCCCGCGGCGTAGCGGCGCAGCAGCTCGCGCATCGCGTGGATCTGGGGCGGGTCGAGCCCGTTGGTGGGCTCGTCGAGGATGAGCAGCTCGGGCAGGCCCAGCATCGCCTGCGCGATGGCTAGGCGCTGCCGCATGCCCTGGGAGTAGGTGCCGACGCGGCGGTGCACCGAGTCGCCGAGCCCGGCGATCTCCAGCGTCTCCTCCATCCGCGCCTGCTCCGGCGGGCGCCCGGTGGCCTCCCAGTAGAGCCGCAGGTTCTCCGCGCCCGACAGGTGTGGCAGGAACCCGGGTCCCTCGACGAACGCGCCGATCCGGGACAGCACCGCCGCGCCCGGACGGATGGGACGGCCGAACGCCGTCATCGTCCCGGCGGTGGGCGCGATCAGGCCCATGAGCATGCGCAGGACGGTCGTCTTGCCGGCGCCGTTCGGGCCGAGCAGGCCGAGCACCGCGCCGCGCGGCACGGTGAACGACACGTCCGACACCGCGGCGAACCCGTTGCGGTAGGTCTTCGCCAGCCCGCCGACGACCAGCGGCGGAGCGTCGCCGGGCACGTCGTCGTCGGAGGGCTCGGTCCGGCGCGACCGCAGCCGCGCCACCAGCCACACCAGGAGTGCCGCGGCCAGCACCGCGGCGATCCCGAGCACCGGCCACAACGGGACGGTCCCCGCCGACTCGGTGCGGCCGGGCACCTGGGGCACCGACAGCGCGGTGTCCCCGGCGAGCCCGACCCGCCACACGGCCGGGTCGGCGCCGGAGTCGTAGCCCTGGTCGGTCGTCGACAGCTGCACCAGCAGGCGGCTGCCCGCCTGCACCGGCGCGACGACGCCGGGCAGCGTCACCGTCGCCTCGGCGGGGGAGCCGTCGGCGGGGACAGCGATCCGCAGCGGCGCGACGGCGTTGCCCAGCAGCGTGCTGCGCCCGTCGGGGGTGAGCGTGGTGAGCGACGCGAACAGCACCGCGGTGTCCGGGGCGGGCTGTCCGGCGACCCGCGCGACGCGCACCGTCACCCGCGGCGCCCCGGAGGGCTGCATCGCGTCGGCGACGGGTGCGGTGAGGAACCGGGCGGACTGGCCCGGCGTCGTCAGGCCGGACAGGCCGCCGAGCGAGCCCAGCGACCCGAGCGCCGAGCCGAGGCCGGGCAGCGACGTGAGCGCCGACGGGTTCCCGCCCGGCGGGTGGACGACGGTCTGCTCGCCGCCGTCCAGGGGCAGCGCGGTCGTCGGGGCGGGTCCGGAGCCCGCGGTCAGGCCGGGGTAGGCCCCGGCGAGGACGGTCCGGCCGGTGGGGGTGTCGCCGCGGGTGCGGACGGTGCTGCGGACCTGGTAGGCGAAGGGGGCCTCGGCGAGACCACCGGTGGTGCCCTGCGCCGCGGGCAGGCCCCGCAGGTGCTGGTCGAACCAGTCGGCGATGCGGGCGCGGACCTCGGAGTCGGGACCGCCGCCGTCGTGGCCGCCCGCGAACCACAGCACCGACACCGGGGTGCCGTTCGCGGCGATCTGGCGGGCGTTCGCGTCGGCCTGGTCGAGACCGAACAGGGTGTCCTGCTCGCCCTGGACCAGCAGCGTCGGTGCGGTGATCCGGTCGGTGACGGTCGCGGGGGAGGAGCGGCGGAGCAGCTCGGCCAGCTCCGGGGAGACGCGGCCGGTGCGGGCGGCCTCGCCGTAGGCGGCGCAGACGTCGCGGGCGAAGCGTCCGCAGATCGGGTCCGACGCCGGCCGCGACGCGTCCTGCGTCCGGCCGGTGGCCGCGCCGGGCGCGGTGGCGCCTCCCGGACCGGCCGCGGTGCCCGGTCCCGCGGTGCCGCCGGCGCCGTCCGGCCCGGACGCGCCCGCGGTGCCGGTTCCGGTTCCGGTGCCGGTGCCGTCGGAGGAGGAGGAGGAGGAGGACGAGCCGCCCGAGGACGAGCCGAACCCGCCCCCG
Source organism: Pseudonocardia sp. ICBG162 (assembly GCF_020496225.1). Lineage (NCBI taxonomy): Bacteria > Bacillati > Actinomycetota > Actinomycetes > Pseudonocardiales > Pseudonocardiaceae > Pseudonocardia > Pseudonocardia sp. ICBG162. The sequence goes on along the minus strand of NZ_JAHLJD010000013.1, from coordinate 1,236,359 downwards.
CCGCCGGAACCGGAGCTGCCGAGGCCCCCGGAGGAGCCGGCGGCGGCCCCCGCCGGGGAGTCCCCGCCCGCGGGCACCCGGCCACCGGAGCCGAAGAACACCCCGGCCCAGCCGCTCTTGAACACCCCGTCGCCGGCGCCCGCACCGGCCGCGGGCGTGCCCGGCGGCGTCGCACCGGCCGGGACGGCGTTGTTCGGGAACAGCGCCTGGCCCAGGTCGTTCCAGGTGATCACCGGCGCGATCGCGTCGATCCGCCGGTCGTACCCGGCCAGCAGCAGGGCGAGGCCACCGCCGTAGGACCCGCCGGTCACCCCGACGCGGGGGTCGCCGTCGGCATCGCGCTGCACGTCGGCGCGTGCGGCGAGGCGGTCCACCAGCCGTGACGCGTCGGCGACCTCGCGGTCGGGGTCGTCCAGCCCGATCGAGCCGCCGGAGGCGTCGAAACCGCGCGCGGTCCAGGTCTGCACCACGTAGCCGCGGGCGGCGAGCTCGCGGGCGTCGGAGTCGACCGAGGCCTTGCTGCCGCCGAAGCCGTGCGCCACCAGCACCGCGGGCGCGGGGGAGGCCGCGGTCGCCGAGGCGGGGACGTAGAGCGAGGTGTCCAGGTCGATCGTGCCCGGCTGCCCGGGGCCGGCCGGGACGGCGACCTTCTCCTCGGTCACGGCGACCGCGCCGCCGTCGTCGGCCGCCGCCGTCGTCGGCCGCCGCCGCGGCGGGCGCCGGCGCGGCGACCGGGACGCCGGGTGCGGCCGACGCGGCCGGGGCGAACGCCAGCACCAGGGCGGCGACCGTCGCCGCCACGATCGGGGTACGGACCCACCGGGTCCGGGGGAGCACGTGCACGTCATCGAAACTACGCAGATCGCCGCGACCGCGTCGCCGGGCGGCGGGTGCGTCCCGCCACGCCCGCGGCCCGGCACCGTTCCGGCGCGGGAACCGGCACCGGCCCCGGGAACCGGGCACCCGGGATGAATGCCGCACCAACGGCGCGCGACGCCCGGGTGACGCCGGGCGTTCACCCGACGTTCCGCTGTGCAACGCCGACCGGAAGCCGCGGCCCGGCACCGTCACCGGGTGTGAGCGTGAACCCCACCGGAGAGACCCCCGGCGTCGGTGTCCCGCGGGCACTCGCCGTCGACATGACGATCGCCGACCAGCAGGACTGGCTCGCCGCGTTCCTGCGACGCCACCCCGTCAGCCGGCGCACCGCGCTGCGCGGCGGCGCCGGCGTCCTGGCGACGCTCGCGGCGTCCGGGTCGCCCTGGGCGCGCGGGGTGGCCGCGGCCGCCGCACCCGCGCCGGTCACCGTCGTCGGACGGCACCTGGCCTACGGGCCCGACCCGGCCCGCTCGATGTCGTTCTCCGGGGAGCTGACCGCGGCCCCGCCGCCCGGCCGGATGGTCGTCGACGTCGGCACCGACTCCGGGTTCGGGCTCACCCTCCCGGTGCAGGTCCGCCCGCTGGAGAGCCTGGTCCCGCAGGCCGACGGCGGCATCCGCGGCACCCGCCAGTGGTTCGCCCACGCCCGCGCCGACGGCCTCGCCCCCGGCAGCCGCTACGTCTACCGGTTCCGCATCGAGGGCCCCGGCGGCACCACGACGACCACCGCCACCAGCACCTTCCGCACGGCCGCGCCCCGCGGCACCCGGCACCGGTTCACCTTCACCGCCTTCGCCGACCAGGGCGTCAGCACCGGCGGGGAGCCGAACCACTACAAGCCCGACGACACCCACCGCAGCCCGGCGCCCGCGGAGGCGCTGACCGCGCTCGTCGCCGCGGAGGCGCCCGCGTTCCACCTGCTCGCCGGCGACATCTGCTACGCCGACCCCTCCGGCGCCGGCAGGCCCGTCCGCAACGGCGCCCCACAGGACGACGAGGCCCACGACAGCTTCGACCCCACCGTCTGGAGCACCTACTTCGCCGCGATCGAACGCTCGGCCGCGTCGACCCCGTGGATGTTCGCCACCGGCAACCACGACATGGAGGCGCTCTACGACCTGAACCGGGCCGACGGCCCCGCGCACGGCTACGCCGGTCACGCCGCCCGGCTCGCGCTGCCCGGGACCGGCCCCCGCGGCTGCCCCTCGGTGTACGCGTTCACCCACGGCACCGTCGGGGTCGTCAGCGTGGACGCCAACGACCTCTCCACCGAGATCCCGACCAACGCCGGCTACTCCGGCGGGACCCAGCTGACCTGGCTGGAGCGGACCCTGGCCGGCTGGCGCGCCGACCCGGACATCGAGTGGATCGTGCTGTTCTTCCACCACTGCGCCTTCGCCACCTCGGGCTCGCACGCCTCCGACGCCGGGGTGCGACGGGCGCTGGCGCCGCTGTGCGACCGCTACCGGGTCGACCTGTGCGTGCAGGGCCACAACCACCAGTACGAGCGCACCGACCCCATCCGCGACGGCCGCCCCACCCGCCCGGCGCCGGACCGCTCCACCGTCCACCCGGAGACCGACGGCACCACCTACGTCTGCGTCGGCTCCGGCGGACGGCCCCGCTACCGCTGGCAGCCCGGCGAGACCGACAGCTTCCGCGGCCACGAGACCGGGCAGGCGCCGGTCACGAGCTTCCTGGCCGGTCCCGACGACCAGAAGCAGGCCGAGACCGTCACCTGGTCGCGGACCCGCTACCTCGGCTACGCCTACCTGCGCTGCTCGGTGGTCCCCGGTTCCGGCGGCACCGACTCCCGTCTCGTCGTGCATGCGATCACCGACCTCGGCGAGGAGATCGACATGGTCCGGCTCAGCCGTCGCGCGCACCGCTGAACCGGACACAACGGACGACTTCCGGCCCCGACCGGGTGCCCTGGGTCACCCCGACTCGCCATGCAACGGACCAGGGAGGACACTTCACCTACCGCAGGGGAGTATCCCTACCGCGGTGGTGTCGTCAGCACGGTGTCGTCGCGAGCGTGGTTCGCGAGCGGACCCGGCACCACCGGCCACGCTCGGCAGCCGCAGGAACGGGCTGCCGTGGCGGGAGAGACCTCGGGCTGTCTCTTGCTGCCCTGGTCTGGAGGAACTCCGTGAACGTACCCCTGTGGGTCTGGTTGGTCACCATCGTCGGATTCGTGCTGGTGATCGGCGCGGACCTGTGGCTCAACGACCACAAGCCGCACGCCGTGACCCTGGGCGAGGTCACCCGCTGGGTCGTCTTCTACGTGGCGCTGGCCGTCGCGTTCGGCTGCGGGGTCTGGTTCTTCTCCGGGGGCACCTACGCCGGCGAGTTCTTCGCCGGCTACCTGACCGAGTACTCGTTGTCGGTCGACAACCTGTTCGTCTTCCTCATCATCATGTCCGCGTTCAAGGTGCCGGTCCTCCACCAGCACCGGGTGCTGCTGGTCGGCATCGTGATCGCGCTGATCATGCGGAGCATCTTCATCGCCGCGGGCGCGGCGGTCATCGACCGCTTCAGCTGGGTGTTCTTCCTCTTCGCCGCGTTCCTCATCTACACCGCCGTCTCGCTGGTCAAGCAGGCCGCCGGCGGCGACGACGAGGAGTGGAAGGAGGGCCGGGTCCTGCAGTGGATCCGCAAGGCCTTCCCGGTCACCGACGACTACCACGGCGCCAAGACCACCGTGAAGATCGACGGCAAGCGCTGGCTGACCCCGATGCTGATCGTGATGATCGCCATCGGCGTCACCGACATCATGTTCGCCCTGGACTCGATCCCGGCGATCTTCGGCCTCACCCAGGAGCCCTACCTCGTCTTCACCGCGAACGCGTTCGCGCTGATGGGGCTGCGCCAGCTCTACTTCCTGCTCGGCGGGCTGCTCAACAAGCTGGTCTTCCTCTCCTACGGCCTCGCGGTACTGCTCGCCTTCATCGGCGTCAAGCTCGCCCTGCACGCCCTGCACGAGAACGAGCTGCCCTTCATCAACGGCGGGCAGCCGGTCCCGGTCCCCGAGGTCGGGATCGGACTCTCGCTCGGCGTCATCGTCGGCGTCCTCGCGCTCACCACGATCGTCAGCCTCATCGCGGTCCGGATGAAGCCGGAGCTGGCCGAGCAGGGCAGCGGGATCACCGCGCCGCCGCTGGCCCGCACCAAGGAGGAGGCCGCGCAGATCGAGGCCCAGGACGAGCAGGCCGACCACCGGGTGAGCGCGCCCCCGCGCGACTGAGCCCCGGCTCCTCGGATCCGCATCGGACACCGGGGCGGGGCCGTGTCGGCCCCGCCCCGCCCGGCGCGCCGCGCCTGTGACCAGGTGAAACGTCCGGACCGGTGATTGTCAAGTGTTGCTTCGTCACGTGGTCCAGTTCACTATCGGGTGATCCTGGCGTCGTAGCGAGGGGCTGACGCATGATCCCGGTGATCGAGTTCGTCCTGGGCGTCGCCGTGCTGGTCTACAGCGCGGAGAAGCTCATCGGCTACCTGGTCGGGGTGGCGAGTCGCTGGGCGATCTCGCTGTTCCTGATCGCCGTCGTCTTCACCGGGATCGAGTTCGACGACCTCGCGTTCGGGGTCGTGCTGAACATGGAGGACCTCAGCGACGTCGCGCTCGGCACCGTCATCGGCACCACGATCGCGCTGACCGGCATCGTGCTCGCGCTCGCCGCGATCATCGCGCCGACCCGGGTCGAGGTCCCGCGCGACTACCTCGCGCTCTACGTCGCCGCCCCGGTCGTGATGTTCATGCTCGCGCTCGGCGGGCTGCTCACCGCCGGGACCGGCGTCGTGCTGATCCTGCTGTTCGTCGCCTTCGTCGGCTGGATCGCCTACCGCGAGTACTCCGCCCGGCGGCCCGTCTGGCGCAACGCCGAGGTCTACGAGCAGCTGGAGAAGGCCGGGGTCGCCGCGGGCGGGAGCACGACGGCGACGGTCGCGCCGAGCGGCCCGCCCCGGACCGACGCGGCGGCCGGCAGCCCCGGGTTCCGGCTGCCCGAGGACCTGCGCGTCGACGACGGCTTCCTCAAGGCCCGCGCCCAGCCGCCCGGGCGGACCATCCTGTTCGCCGTCATCGCGCTGATCGGGCTGGTCGTCGGCGCGCTCATCGCCGGGCAGGGCACCGAGGGCATCCTCGAGACCTGGGCGATCAGCGGGACGGTCTTCGGGGTCACCATCGCGACGCTCGCGTTGTCCCTCGAGGACATCCTGATCACCGTCGAGCCGGCCCGGCGCGGCGCGCCCGAGATCGCCGTCGCGAACGTGCTCGGCAGCGTCGTGTTCTCGGTGACCGGCAAGCTCGGCGTGATCCTGCTGGTCGGCGGGGCGATCGTGGTCGACCCGACGGCCCTGGTCTGGCACCTGCCGGTGCTGCTCGGGCTCACCGTGCTCTCCGCGGTGTTCCTGGGCACCGGGCGGATCCGCCGCTGGCACGGCGTGGTGCTGCTCGCGCTCTACGTCGCCTACTTCGTCATCAGCCTGACCGTCTTCGGCGGCGTCCCCGTCGACGACTGAGCACCCGCAGGGAGACCCGATGCTCACGAAGGACCGGATGGCCGCGGCGCTCGTCGTCGTGGCCGCGCTGGTCGGCCTGGTGCTCGTGTTCGGCACGGGCGAGGGCGCCCGCGACGACAACGACGCCCCGGCGGGCGGCCCGCCGTCGGCCACCCGGGTGGACGACGACGACCGGCAGGCCCCGGCCGCCCCGGCCCCGCAGGACCAGGCGCCGGGCCAGCAGCAACAGCAGCCCGACGACGATGACGACGACGGCTGACCGGCGTCAGAGGTGGTGCAGCACGACGTCGTCGATCCGGCCGTCGTGCAGGGTCAGCGTCATCCAGGTGTGGGTCGGCATCCGGCGCCGGTCGGTCGGCGACCCCGGGTTGAGCAGACGCAGCCCGTCCGCCGCGGAGTCCCACGGGATGTGCGAGTGCCCGAACACCAGCAGGTCGGTGCCGGGGTGCGCGGCGAGCGCCCGGCGTTCGCGGCCCTGCTTCGGGCCGGTCTCGTGGGTCACCGCGACCCGGACCCCGTCGAGGGTCGCCCGGGCCGTCTCCGGCAGCCGGGCGCGCAGCTCGTCGCCGTCGTTGTTGCCCCAGCAGGCGAGCAGCCGGGCCGCGCGGCCCTCGACCCGGTCGAGCAGCTCGACCGAGCACCAGTCACCGGCGTGCACGACGACGTCGGCGGCGTCGACGGCCTCCCACACCGGCCCGGGGAGCCCACCGGAGTGGGCGGCCCCGCGGCTCGGGTGGTGGGTGTCGGAGATCAGCAGGAGCGCGGTCAGCGCACGCCCACCAGGTCGCAGACGAAGATCAGGGTCTCGTTCGGGGCGATGACGCCGCCCGCGCCGCGGGCGCCGTAGCCCAGGTGCGGCGGGATCACGAGCCGGCGGCGGCCGCCGACCTTCATCCCGGCGACGCCGTTGTCCCAGCCGGAGATGACCTGGCCGGCGCCGAGGCCGAACTGCAGCGGCTGGCCGCGGTCGTAGGAGTTGTCGAACTCGCGGCCGGTGGACTGCGAGACCCCGACGTAGTGCACGGCGACGGTGTCACCGGGCTTGGCCTCCGGGCCGTCGCCGACGGTCAGGTCCTCGGTCACGAGGTCGGTGGGCAGCGGGCCGTCGACGATCTCGACGGCGGGCTTCTGCGGTGCGGACACGGACGTGCTCCTCACGGACGGGGACGGCCCGCGGGGGCGGGCCGGGGGTGCGCGACGACCCTGCCAGAACCCACCGGCGGGTGCGTCCCGGGCCCGCCCGTCGTGGCAGGCTGCACACCGTGACCGGTGACCGTGACCTCTCCGGCGGCGCTCCCGACGACGGCGTCGCGACCGACTGGCCCCGCTGGCTCGACGTGCTGGAACGGGCCGGGATCCCGGCCTCGTCCAACCTCCGCGCGCCCGCGGAGCCCGGCGCGGTGGCCGACGCCGAGGCGGTGTTCGGCCGGGAGTTCCCGGCCGCGCTGCGGGCGCTCTACGCGCTCGCCGACGGCCAGCTGGCCGACCACCCGCGCGCCCCCGGCCCGCACCCGGAGGTCGCGACGAGCCTGTTCCCCGCGACCTACCGCTTCGTGCCCCTGGCCGAGGCGACGCGGGAGTACCGCGGCTGGCTCGACGTCGTCGCCGACATGGGGCACGACCACGTGACCGTGCGCGCCGGTGACCCGGTGCTGGCCCACTACTGGGACGCGGGCTGGTGGCCGCTGGCCGTCGACGGCGGCGGGAACGCCCTGGTCGTCGACACCGTCCCGGAGCCCGGTGGCGCCGTCGGGCAGATCGTCGTCGCCGGTCCGGACGAGGACGAGCGCCGCGTGGTCGGGACCGGCGTGGGGGACTACCTGCGCCGGCTGATCGCCGCCGGACCGGAGGTCGACGACGCGGTCGTCGACCCCTCGGACCGGCCCTACCGCTTCTGGGACGCCACGCACCTGCGCTGACCCGGCGCGGCCCGCTGCCGCTCCGGCCTCAGCGGTGCGGCCGGGGCGCCAGCTCCAGGTCCACCCGCGCCGGCCGGTTCGCCTCGGACACCACGTCCTCGACGAGCCCGTGCTCGGGCGACAGGTGGCACACCGGGTCGGTGGCCGCGGCGTCGCCGGTGAGCTGGAACGCCTGGCAGCGGCACCCGCCCAGGTCGACCTCGCGACGGTCGCAGGTCCGGCACGGCTCCTGCATCCAGTCCTCGCCGCGGTAGGCGGTGAACAGCGGCGCCGAGGTCCAGATCTCGTCCAGGCCGGTGTCGCGGACCGAGGCCCGCGGCAGCGGCAGGGTCTGGGCGGCGGGGCAGGGCAGCGCGTCGCCGTTCGGGGCGACGGTGAGCTGGCGCTGCGCCCAGCCCCCCATGCACGGCTTGGGGTAGCGGGAGTAGTAGTCGGGCAGCACGTGCACGACCTCCATCGACCCGGCGAGGCGCGCCCGGGCGGCGGTGACGACCTCCTCGGCCCGGTCGAGCTGCTCGCGGGTCGGGAGCAGCGACGACCGGTTGCGCCAGGCCCAGCCGTAGTACTGGGTGTTGGCGAGCTCCACCCGGTCGGCGCCGAGGCGCTCCACGAGGTCGACGATCGCGCCGATCCGCTCGATGTTCTGCCGGTGCAGCACCACGTTGACCGTCAGCGGCCAGCCCAGCTCCCGGACGAGCCGGCACGCCTCCAGCTTCTTGTCGAACGAGCGGATCCCGGCGATCCGGTCGGAGGTGGCGGGCTCGTCGGCCTGCACGCTGACCTGCACGTGGTCCAGCCCGGCCGCGCGCAGCGCCTCGGCCCGCGGCCGGGACAGCCCGATCGCGCTGGTCACGAGGTTGGTGTACATGCCCAGGTCGCAGGCGGTGCGGACCAGCTCGGGCAGGTCCCGGCGCAGCAGCGGCTCCCCGCCGGACAGGTGGCACTGGAGCACGCCCATGGCGGCGGCCTCGCCGAACACGCGCTCCCAGTCGGCGGTGGACAGCTCGTCGTCGTAGCGGGCCAGCTCGATCGGGTTCGAGCAGTAGGCGCATGCCAGCGGGCAGCGGTAGGTGAGCTCGGCGAGCAGCCCGAACGGGCGCGGGGCGCTCATCCGAGCGCCACCAGGTTCCGGGCGACGAGCCGGGCCAGGTAGTCGCGCACCTGGTCGCCGACGACCAGCGCGTCGGCCTCGTCGAAGTCCGCGACCAGCGCGGCGACGATGTCGTCGACGGTGCGCTCGCCGTCGCACAGGCGCAGCACCGCGTGCCCGGTCCGGTTCAGCACGACGACGGTCTCCGGCCCGAGCAGCACCCAGCCGCCGGTCGGGCGGTCCGGTCGCATCCGCACGTGCCGGCCCAGCCGGGGCCGGGAGTCCCCGGTGACCGCGGGTGTGCGGGCGGCCCGCTCACCGCGTCGCGGCGCCGGGACCCGCGCGGCGCCGGCGGCGGTCGACCCGTCACGCGTAGGCATGGTCGATCGCATCCATGATCGCCCAGAGCACGTCGCACTTGAACGACAGCGCGGCCTCGGCGGCGTCCTGCTCGGCGGGGGTGCGGCAGTGCGCGACGACGACCTCCAGTGCGTGCTCGGAGTCCCGCGGGGCCTGGAACAGCCGGTTGCGGAAGTACTGGAGCCCGTCCGGGTCGATCCAGGTGTAGTACTTCTCGAACGCCGCCAGCCGCTCGGCCATCAGGTCCGGGGCGAACAGCTCGGTCAGCGACGACGCGACCGCCTCGACCCACGGCCTCGTGCGGGCGAAGCCGACGTAGGCGTCGACGGCGAACCGCACCCCGGGCTGGACGTGCCGGTGGTCGGTGATCTCCGACCGGCTCAGCCCGCACGCCTCGCCGAGCCGCAGCCACGCCTCGATGCCCCCCTGTCCGGAGTTTCCGCTGCCCGGTTCCTGCCCGTCGTGGACCCCGTCATGATCAAGGATCCGGCGGATCCACCGCCGGCGGACCCCGACGTCGGGGCAGTTCGACAGGATGGCCGCGTCCTTGACCGGGATGGCCTCCTGGTAGGCGAACCGGTTCGCGACCCAGCCGCGGATCTGGTCCGGGGTGAGGGTGCCGTCGTTCATGCGGACGTGGAACGGGTGCGCCGAGTGGTACTGCGCGGCGTGCGCCCGCAGCCGTCGCACCAGCGCGGTGTCCGGAGCGGTCATGTCAGACCTCCAGTTCCAGTCCGTCGAACCCGACGACGACCCCGGCGGCCTCGACCGCGGCGCGTTCGGCGGAGTCCTCCAGCAGGACGGGGTTGGTGTTGTTGACGTGCACGTAGACGATCCGGGGCACACCGAGGGCGGTGAGCACCTCCAGGCTGCCACCGCGGCCGCCGACGTGCAGGTGTCCCATGTCGTGCGCGGTCTTGCGGGCCAGCCCGAGCCGCACCAGCTCGTCGTCGTGCCAGGTCGTGCCGTCGACGAGCAGCAGGTCGGCGCCGTCGATCTCGTCCTGCACGGCGGGGGTCAGCTCCTGCACGCCGGGCAGGTACACCGCGTACCGGCCGGACGCGGTGTCGGTGAACCGGTACCCGACGACGCGGCCGGGCAGGCCCTCGGCGGTGCCGAACCGGTCGTGCTTGCCGGTGGGCGCGTCGAACGCGCGGTAGGTGAGCCCGCCGAGGTCGTGGGCGGTGCCGGGGACGACCTCGGTCCAGGTCACCGGGCAGAACCGCTCCAGGGTGGGCAGCAGCCCGGACCCCTCGCGCAGGGTCCGCTCGGTCGCCGCGGTCGCGTGCAGCGACACCCCGCGGCCCTCGCGCAGCAGCACCAGCCCCAGGGTGTGGTCGATCTCGGCGTCGGTGAGCAGCACACCCTGCAGCGGGGTCGTCCGGTCGCCGGTCGGGTGCAGCGCGGGTGCGTCGGCGAGCTGGGTGCGGACGTCGGGGGAGGCGTTGACCAGCCACCACCGCCGCCCGTCGGGGGAGACGGCGATCGAGGACTGGGTGCGCGGTGTCGCCGGCCGCGACCCGTCGCGCACCGCCCGGCAGCCCGGACAGCCGCAGTTCCACTGCGGGAAGCCGCCGCCCGCCGCCGATCCGAGGACCCGGATCCTCATGGCACCCCCTCGTTGCACGGCGACGGCCGGGGGCGCGCTGCTCGCGCGCCCCCGGCCGTCGGTCACCTCACGCCTCGGTCCGGGCGATGTACATCGTCACCTCGGGCGCGCAGCCGATCTCCTCGAACTCCGGCGCCTCCCACTCGGTGGTCGACTCCATGCGATCACCTCCCTTCTCACAGCGTTCGGGTCCCCGGGGTCGGCCGGATCTACTGCTCGGGCAACGCGAAGCAGAACAACGCGTCGCCCGCGGCCGCACCGAGCAGGCCCGGCAGGAACCCCTCGACCCAGCCGCCCCACCCGGTCGGCACGGCGATGAACTGCCTGCCGTCGACCTCGAAGGTGGTCGGGCTGGAGTGGTGCCCGCTGCCGCACTGGAACGACCAGAGCTTCTCCCCGGTCGAGGCGTCGAGCGCGACGAACTCACCGGTCGGGGTGCCCTGGAAGACCAGGCCGCCCGCGGTGGTCAGCGTCGAGGCGCACATCGGGTACTCGTTGTTCCAGCGCCACTTCTCCTCGCCGGTGAGCGGGTCGATCGCGGCGACGAACCCGTAGAAGTCCTCGATGTCGACGGCGACGCCGGCGCCCCAGTAGGGGATGGACTCCTTGAACTCACGGCGACGCCGGGTGGCGGTCGCCCCGACCTCCTGGACGGGCACGTACATCAACCCGGTCTGCGGGTTGTAGGACATGTGCGTCCATTCCTTGCCACCCGCCGGGCCCGGCCAGAAGTGCACCGGGACGCCCTCCTCGTCGGGGTAGATCTTCGGCGTCACCTTGCCCTCGGGCGTGATCTCGCCCCAGGTGATCCGGTCGACGAACGGGAACACCCGCACGAGCTCGCCGTTGGTCCGGTCGAGCACGAAGAAGTAGCCGTTCTTGTCCGCGTGGGCGAGCAGCTTGCGCCCGTCCGGCGCGTCGAACAGGACGTTCTCCATCGTGGAGTCGTAGTCCCACAGGTCGTGCGGGGTGAACTGGTAGTGCCACTTGATCTCGCCGGTGTTGACGTCCACCGCGATCGTCGAGTCGGTGTAGAGGTTGTCGCCGGGGCGGATGTCGCCGTCGAAGTCCGGCGCCGGGTTGCCGGTGCCCTGGAACAGCAGCTCCAGCTCCGGGTCGTAGGTGGGCGTCACCCAGCAGTTCGCGCCGCCGCGCTGCCAGGCCTCGCCGTCGTCGGGCCAGGTCTCCGAGCCGGGCTCGCCCGGCTTCGGGACGGTGTAGCAGCGCCAGCGCCGCTCACCGGTCTCCGCGTCGAACGCGTCGAGGTGGCCGCGGACGCCGAACTCCCCGCCGGCGCTGCCGACGATCACCAGGTCCTTGACGATCAGCGGCGCGACGGAGCCGCTCTCCCCGGCGCGGACGTCACCGTTGACGGTGTCCCACACCATCTTCCCGGTCGTCGCGTCGAGCGCGACGATGTGCGCGTTGAGGGTGTACATGTACACCTTGCCGTGCCCGACGGCGAGGCCGCGGTTGACGTTGCCGCAGCACAGCGACACGTCGTAGGGCGAGGCGTGCTTGTACCGCCACAGTTCCTCGCCGGTCTTCGCGTCGATCGCCCAGGCGCGGCCGTCGGGACCGGAGACGTACATGACGCCCTCGATGACGATCGGTGACGCCTCGAACGAGTAGGTGGACGCACCGGACTGCATGCCGACGGCCCCGGCCTGGAAGACCCAGGCGGGGGACAACCGGCGGATCGAGTCCTTGTTGATCTGGTCGAGCTCGCTGTAGCGCTGCCCGTCGTAGGTGCCGTAGTAGGTCAGCCAGTTCTGCGGCTCGGAGCGTGCGCCGCGGATGCGGTCGTAGTCCACGGTGGACGTGGCCGGGGCCTCGCCCCGGACGTTGGTCAGCTGCACGTGCGGGATCGCTTCACCCGCGTCGACGTAGTCGGTCATCTCGGGATCCTTCCTACGGTCGCGGCTGCGGGGGACGGTCGAGCTTGGCGTGGTCGGGTACCTCGCCCCCGATGACGATCGACCCGGTGAGACCGCGGCCCTCGTCGTTGCCGCTCGCGGAGCCGTAGTAGTACGTTCCCGGCCCGTCGAGGTTGATCTTGGCGGTGCCCTTGGAGTGGTTCACCAGCCAGATGAACTTCGGGTCGCCGTTGCTGGGCAGCACCGCGCAGTGGGTGTTCTTGTCGTCGTTGATGAGCGTCAGCTCGATGTCGCCGCCGTGCGGGAGGATGAGGACCCCGGGCTCGTAGCAGATCTCGTCCTCGGGGATCCGGATCGTCGCGCGGAGTACGCCGTCGGGTCCCTCCTCGGCGTAGCCGATGGTCCCGCTGCCGAGCAGCCGGCCGAGTGCGAGCCGGTTCTGCCCGCCGAGACCTGCGGCTTCCAGCTGTTCGGCGCGTTCGTTGTCGGTGGTCGTCATTGACACTTTCCTCCCGAGCGCAATTCGTCGGTGGGTACGTGATCACCTTCACATCGCACGGTGGTAAGCGTCAACCCCGCGCGTCCATCCGATTCTGCGCCGACGATCATGAACGCGCGAGTTCGAATGCGGAATGATCTCCGACGAGCGTCACGGGCTCGGCTCGGACGATCTTCCCGCAGGTCAGGACCGGCTACGCGGTGTCGGCCTCGCGGCCCGGAATCGATTGCCCGGAAACATTGGGAACAATTCTGCGGACCGCCCCGTGGGGCGTCGGGAAAATGCTGGGAAAATGCGGGCGGGCGCCCCGGAAATCGTGGCCACCGGAGATCGGTGACGTCGGTGCGGCGACAAGCACCGTCGCGGGGGCCGGGGCGGCCGTCCCCGCCGTGACGTGCGGCGCCGCACCCGGGACGGCGCCGCGGGCTCCGGTGTGGACACCCGCGGTCCTCGCCCGCGGAACCGTCCGCGCCCATTCCGTGCAGGTCACGCGGCCGGCCCGGAGGAATGAAACACATGTTTCCCGAAAGGGCGACGACCGGCGTGGGGGTGTCACCAGAACTTGATGCCCGCCGCCTTCAGCCGACGGCGGTGCTGCTTCACCGCGAGCGCGATGGCCTCGGGGGTGATGAGCCCGCCCCAGACCTTCGACGCGGTCTCGCCCTGTTCGAGCAGCGCGTCGGCCTCCTCGCCGCCCAGCTCGGCGCTCTGCACGACCCGCGAGCCGAAGCCGATGTGCCAGCGCTCGTCGCGCAGGACCAGCTCGGTCCCGCGGTGCACGCCCGGCAGCGGGACGGACAGCCGGTCCAGGGTCTGGAGCATCGCGTGCTGCCCGGCCAGCAGCACCACACCCTCGATGACCATGTGGTAGAGCCCGACCGCCCCGGTCAGTCCGGTGTGGCCCTCGGCGAGCCCGCGGGCGGTCGCCGGCAGCCGGTGCTCGAACAGGTCGACGAGCTCGGAGCTCACCTCGCGTCGCAGCACGTCCAGCCGGTCGGCCGGGGTGTCGCCGGGGACGCCCAGCACCTGCGCGGCGACCAGGTCGAAGAACCGGGCGTGCCGCGCCTCGTCGCGGGCCTGGGCGCGGAACGCGGCCTGCATGGTGTCGTCGAGCGCCGCCGCCTGGTACGAGCCGAGCTGCCCGGCGACCGAGGCCTCGGCGATGCAGAAGCCGGCGACCAGCCCGCGCACGGTCGCCGCCTCGTCCGGCGCGAGCCGGGTCCACGCGTCGCGGTCCGGGCCCAGGTCGAGGTCGGTCTCGTCCCACTGCAGCGACTCGGCCAGCTGGACGAAATGGTCGTATCCGGCGATCATGACCATGGTCTCGGTGTCCTCACCCCGGGAACTGTTCTCCCGGCTCCAACGGGCGGAAGTCCGACTTGGCGGCGCCGCAGATCGGGCACATCCAGTCGTCGGGGATGTCCTCGAAGGGGGTGCCCGGCTCGATGCCGCCGTCCGGGTCGCCCTCCTCCGGGTCGTAGACGAAGCCGCACGGCTCGCAGATCCACAGGGACCGCGTGGCCTGGTCGGACATCGTCATGCTGCTCCCCACGGCGTCGTCGCCCACGCCCGCCGGCGGCCCGTGACCGGGTCCGGCGGAGGTGTCCCTCCGGCCCAGGGAGCCACAGTGTGAGCGGGGTCGCAAGCGGGCCCGGAGCCCCGCCACGGGCACCGATGACCTCCGTGCGTCCGGTCACGCACGGACGCGCGGCGCCCTCACCTGCGACGACGCGGTGCCCGGAGATCAGGTCCGGCCGGCGCCGGTGATCGTCGGAATCGGTGAAACACGTGTTCGCGCTCAGGCGCCGAGCGCGTCCCGGAGGAACCCCACCTGCAGGAGCAGCAGGTTCTCGGCGACGACCTCCTGCGGCGTCATGTGGGTGACGCCGGACAGCGGCAGCACCTGGTGGGCACGCCCGGCCGCGAGCAGCGCCGAGGACAGCCGCAGGGTGTGCGCGGCGACGACGTTGTCGTCGGCGAGACCGTGCACGACCATCAGCGGGCGGTGCGGCCGGTCCGCGGTCGGCGGGGTCGCGGCGTCGGCGATGATCGACGAGCGGGTGTAGGGCTCGCCGCCCGGCATCCCGAGGTAGCGCTCGGTGTAGTGGGTGTCGTAGAGCGTCCAGTCGGTGACCGGCGCGCCGGCGATGCCCGCGCGGAAGACGTCGGGCCGGCGCAGCACCGCCAGCGCGGACAGGTACCCGCCGAACGACCAGCCGCGGATCCCGACCCGCCCCAGGTCCAGGTCGGGGTAGGCCTCCGCGGCCGCGTGCAGGGCCGCGACCTGGTCCTCCAGCACCGGGCCCGCCAGGTCGCCGTGGATCGCGCGGTCGAACTCCGGGCCGCGGCCGGGGGAGCCACGACCGTCGGTGACCAGCACGGCGAAACCCTGCTCGGCGAACCAGCGGCTGGTCAGGTGCGCGTTGCGGGCCTGCAGCACCCGCTGGGAGTGCGGGCCGCCGTAGGGGTCGAGCAGCACCGGCAGCGGGGTCCCGGGCACGTGGCCGGACGGCAGGAACACCGCGGTGCGCAGCTCCCGCTCACCGAAGGAGTGCAGCACCGGGGCCGGGTCGAATCCGGGGTCGACGGCGTGCCCGGCGACCGGGTGCTCGGCCCCGGCGGCGGTGACGAGCACGGCGTGCGGCGCCGTCGCGAGGTCCTGGGACACGCGCACGGTGGTGCCCCCCGCCGCGGCGACGGCGTGCACCCCGGTCGTCGGCGTCACCGCGACCGGCTCGGACCCCGGGGTCACCGACCAGACGGCCACCGAGGTCGGCTCCGTCGAGGCGCGGAACAGGACGGTCTCGCCGTCGATGCCGACGACCCCGCGCACCTGCAGCTCCGGGCCGGTCAGGTAGGTGTCGCCGACGACGAGCCGGCGCGCCCCGCCGGAGTCCTCGGCGCGCACCAGGGCCCCGGACGCGGTGCGCGCCGGGACGCCCGGCACGTTCTCCACCCACACCGGGTCGGTCTGGGAGTGCAGCGTGGTGGTCTCCCCGGTCGCGGGGTCGACGGCCAGGGTGCGAACCTCGCGCTGGTCGCGCGGCTGGACCGACAGCAGCGGGCCGTGTGCGTCCCAGCCCGCGGTGGCGAGGTACTCGTAGGTCTCGTCGTCCCAGGTCACGGGGGTGCGGCTGCCGTCGAGCGCGACGACGACCAGCCCCACCCGGGCGTTCGGGGTGCCGGCGGCGGGGTAGCGGACCGTGGCCGGGACGCGGTCGGGGTGCGCCGGGTCGGCGATGTGCCAGCGCGCGACCGGCGACTCGTCGACCCGGGCGACGAGCAGCGCGCCGCCGTCGGGGGACCACCAGAACCCGCGGTGGCGGTCCATCTCCTCGGCCGCGGCGAAGTCGGGAAGGCCCCAGGAGACGTCGTCGCCGTCGGGGGTGAGCACGGCCGTCGTCGTGCCGGTCGTGAGGTCGTGCAGGTGCAGCGCGCCCTCGGCGACGAAGGCCACCCGGGCCCCGTTCGGGTCGATCCGCGGGTCCACCACGGCCTCGATCCCGCCGACGTCGAGCGGGCGCACATCCGGCTCCCCGGTCAGCGCGACGGTGAACGGCCGCCCGGACAGCGCGAACACGGCGCGGGTGACCGCGGCGTCGGTGGTGTACCCGACGACGCCGCCAGCCTGCTCCCGGACCCGCTCGCGCCGGGCCCGCTCCGCGGCGGGCAGGTCCTCCTCGCCGGGCAGCCCGGGCACCGACGCCGGGTCCACGAGCAGCCGCTCGGCACCGGTCGCGGCGTCGACCGACCACAGGCAGGTGACCGGGTCGGTGCCGGACCGGCTGCGCAGGAACACCGCCCGCGACCCGTCCGGGGCGACGGTGAACCCGCGGGGGACCCCGAGGGTGAAGCGGCGGGTGCGGGCGTGCAGGCGGGGGAACGAGTCGGCCACGCGGCCGACGCTATCTCCCCGGCGTCACCGCGTGCGGGACGGCCGCTTCCCGGACGCGCGTCCGCCCGCCTCCTCGCAGCCGCGGGCGGCGAGCCGGTCGGCGCGCTCGTTCTCCGGGTGCCCGGCGTGCCCCTTCACCCAGAACCAGGTGACGTCGTGGCGGCGGACGGCGGCGTCGAGCTCGCGCCACAGGTCGTCGTTCTTGACCGGCTCCCCGGCGGCGGTCCGCCAGCCGCGGGCCTGCCAGCGCGGCAGCCACTGGGTGATGCCGTTGCGCACGTAGGTGCTGTCGGTGTGCAGGTGGACGACGCTGCGCCGGGTCAGCGCGTCCAGCGCGCGGATCGGGGCGGTCAGCTCCATCCGGTTGTTCGTCGTGCGCTCCGGCTCGCCGCCGTGCAGCTCGCGCTCGTGGCTGCCGTACCGCAGCACCGCACCCCACCCGCCCGGTCCCGGGTTCGGGACGCAGGCACCGTCGGTGAAGATCTCGACGACAACGGACGGGTCGGCGGTGCTCACGGCCGGTGACGCTAGCGGGCGGCTCAGTAGAGCCGGAACGCCGCCCGGGCCGCGGTGAACCCGGCGCCGGTACGGGCGTCGCGGCACTCGACGCCGGTCCGGGAGCTCACGCAGGTGACGTCGCCCTCGGTGAGGTGGGTGCCGTAGTCGAGCACCGCCGCACCGGAGCCGACGGGCGCGCCGCCGCACTCGGTGCGGGCACCCGCCGGCCCGCCGGTGACCAGCGCCGCGTCCGGGCAGTCACCCGCCGACCAGGTGCGGGCGGTGACGTCGCAGCGGACGGCGCCGTCCCCGGCGCCGCCGGTGATGCGGCAGGAGATGTTGCCGGTCGGGGAGGTGAACGACGCGGGTGACCCGAACGCGGCCGGGTCGGCCGCGGTGGTGCCCGCGACCAGGTCCGCCGGGGCCGCCACCGGTGCGGCCCCGGTGCCGGACCCCTGCGGTGTACCGGGGTCGCCGGTGCTCTCGGACCCCACGTAGGCGGCCACGACCACCCCCGCGGCCAGCACGAGCGTCGCGGCCACGGCGATCGCCGCGGCCCGGTGCGGGACGGCGCCACGCAGCCCGCCGTCGGGGAGCCGGGCCGCGGACAGCCGGTCGCGCAGGGCGTCCCAGCGGCCGGCGGGGGTCCCGGACGCGGCGTGGCCGGGCGGGTACACGACCGGCACGGGCGCGGCGGCGCGCGGGCCGCCCTGGACCGGAACGCCCGGCACCGGGCCGCCCCGCAGCGGACCGCCCTGCACCGGACCGCGCTGGACCGGGCCGCCCTGCACCGGTGCCGCCCAGGGCGCGGTGGGGGCGTGGCCGGGCATCGCGCCCGGGTGCGCGGTCCATGGTGCGTGCGGGCCCGCGGGCGGCGCGGTCCGGGGGCGCGCGGTGGGCCACCCGCCCGGTGCCACCCGGGAGGCGGCACCCCCTGCCTGCGGTGCCGCCCCTGGCACCGCGGCCGGGCCGGCCGGGTCGGGGGCCCGGTCGTGGCCCGGTCGGTCGTCGTCCGCCGGGGACGGTGCGGCTCCGCCGGACCGGTCGCTCCCGGCCCCGCCGGGGCCGGTCCGCTGTGCGGGGACCCCGCCCATCGGCCGCTCCTCGGCGGGCACGGCGGGCCAGGGCATCGGCGGGGTCCGCGGGCCCGGCCGGTTCCGGACGTCCACCGGTCCGGTCAGCTCGGTGGGCTCCGGTGCGGGCTCCGGCGGGGTCGGCGGTCCCGTCCCCGGCGCGCGGGGCGGGGACCGGGCCGGGCGTGCCGGGCGCGGGTGCGGCGGTGCCGGGGGCCGGGTCGCCGTCGGTGGGCGCGGCGCCCGTCAGCAGCGTCGTCGGATGCCCGTTGCGGCGGCCCTCCGGGCGCGCGGGGGTGCGGTCGTCGGCGTGGGGAGCGCTCATCGGTCCGGGACGCTAAGCGGGCCGACGGCCCCCGAACAGCGGCCGTTCGGAGCAGTAACGGCGGCCGGTCGCCTCGTAACGGTGACCGTCCGTGCACGACGACCGTCCGTCGCGCCCCTCCCGGCGGTCCTGCCGGACGCCGCCCGTCCCGTACCGGTCACCGCACGACATCGTTGCGATATGCAATGGTGAGCAACGCCAACGACGGCGAGGGAGGCGGCGATGACCGAGGCACGGCCCACGACGGCCACGAGCGGACCCGCGGCGGTGCTGGAGTCGCTGCCGCTGTCGGGATGGCACCGGCGACTCGTCGTCCTCGTGGGGATCGGGTCGTTCTTCGACCTGTACGAGGTGTTCCTCGGCGGCGTGCTCGCCCCGATCCTGGCCCGCCAGTGGGCGCTCGGCTCGATCGGCAAGGCGGCGGTGGTGTCGTCGGGCTTCCTCGGGATGTTCGTCGGCGCGGTCCTGCTGTCGATCGCCGCCGACCGGTTCGGCAGGCGCACCGTGTTCCTGCTGAACCTGCTGACCTACTCGCTGTTCTCGGTGGCGGCGGCGTTCTCCCCGAACCTGGAGACGTTCCTCGTCCTGCGCTTCCTCGCCGGCCTCGGGCTGGGCGCCGAGCTGGTGCTCGTCGACACCTACCTGGCGGAGTTCCTGCCCCGGCGGGTGCGCGGCCGCTGGACGGCGTGGGCGTACACCGTCGGCTTCCTCGGGGTGCCGGTGGCCGCGCTGCTCGGCGGCCGGCTCGTCGCGGCGCAGTCGATCGCGGGCGTCGACGGCTGGCGCTGACTCCTCGTCGCCGGGAGCCTGGGCGCGTTCTTCGTGCTGGTGCTGCGCCGCGTGCTGCCCGAGTCCCCGCGCTGGCTGGTCACCCACGGGCGGCGCGAGGAGGCCGCCGCCGTCGCGGCGGACGTGGCCCGGCGGGCCGGCGCCCCGGTCGACGGGGAGGTGTCGACGGCCGACTCCGGGGAGCCGCGTGCCGGCTCGACCCTCGCGGTGCTGCGGACCGCGTTCAGCGGGGTCTACCGCACCCGCACGGTGATGCTCCTGATCTTCCAGGTGCTCCAGACCGTCGCCTACTACGGTTTCGGCACGCTCGCGCCGCTGGTCCTGGTGGCCAAGGGCTTCGACATCACCGAGTCGCTCGGCTACGCCGCGCTCAGCTTCGCCGGGTACCCGCTGGGCTCGCTCGCCTCGGTCCCGCTGGTCGAACGGTTCGAGCGGAAGTGGCTGATCATCGCCTCGGCGCTCGCGATCGGCGTGCTCGGCATCGTGTTCGCGGCCGGGTCGACACCGCTGGTGATCGTCGGCTCCGGGTTCCTGCTGACCGCGGTGAGCAACGTGTTCTCCAACGCGTTCCACATCTACCAGGCCGAGATCTTCCCGACGACGATCCGCTCCACCGCCGGCGGGATCGCCTACTCGCTGTCCCGGGCGACGTCGGCGTTCCTCCCGTTCATCGCCGTCCCGCTGCTGGCCACGGCCGGACCGGTCGCGGTGTTCGGCGGCGCGGCGGGGCTCATCGTGCTGCTGTGCCTCGACGTCGGCCTGCTCGGCCCGCGCTCCACCGGACTCGCGCTGGAGGAGCTGGGCTGAGGGGGCATCCTGACCGCGTGAGCCAGGCCCTCTACGAGATCACCGTCAACGCACTGCTCGACCGCGACCGCCCGCTCACCCGGGCCGACTGGGACGCCGCCGTCGCCCGGGTCGGCGGGCACCGCCTGCCGCAGCTGCTCGCCGAACTCACCGACGCCGGGCTGGTCGGCGCGGACCTGCTGCCCGGCGCCGTCGCCGAGGCGTGGGCGTCCGCGGACCGCCCGCTGGACCGGCTCCCGGCGGCGCGCTGGCGGGAGCTGTTCGACGACGCCGGGCTGGCCCCGCCGGCCGTCACGGATGGGTCGTCGTCCCCTTGAGGATCTTGTCGACGGCGTTGCGCGGCCCGTGCAGCGCCACCCCGACCAGGTCGAGCTCCTCGGCCCGGGCCGCGGCGACCACCGCACGGTTGTCGTGGTCGTTGCCGGTGGAGAACATCGCCGCGGTGAACACCGCCACCGGCAGCCCGCGGCCGACCGCCCGGGCCCGGCAGGCCGCGAGCGTCGTCGCGTCCCCGGCGCGCACGAGCACCGGCAGGCCGAGCGTCGGCAGGTAGGCGGTGCCGTCGGCGTCGGCGTAGGGCTCGCCGATCAGCTCGGGGACACCGGCCGCGACCCCGGCGGCGAGGAACGCGGTCACGTTCGCGACCTGCCAGCCGAGCAGGTCGTCACGCAGCACGACGGCGATCTTGGTGGCGGGGCGTGCGGGGGAGGAGGGGAGCGGGGCGGAGATGGTCACGTCGTCGATCCTCGACGGCCGGGCCCCCGCACTCTTGTACGTTCCTCACATGAACGGGGCCGGGCCGCGGGCGCCGGGCGAGGCCGTCACCGCCTGGCGGCCGCAGCGCGTGCCGGGCATCGCCGAGGTGCTGCACGCCCGCTTCGTCCGGCACCGGTACCCGCTGCACGCGCACTCCACGTGGACCGTCCTGATCGTCGACGACGGCGCCGTCCGCTACGACCTGGACCGCCGTCCGCACGGGACCGAGGAGGCCCCGGTGACGCTGTTGCCGCCCGGGGTCGCGCACGACGGACGCGCGGCGGGCGGCTCCGGCTTCCGCAAGCGGGTCCTCTACCTCGACCCCGCCGCGCTCGACCCGGGGGCGTCCGGGACGGGCGGTCTGGTCGGCCCCGCGGTCGACCGGCCGGGCGTGGCCGACCCCGTCCTGCGCCGCAGGCTCGACGAGCTGCACCGCGCGCTGGTGGTGCCGGGGGAGGAGTTGCACGCCGAGAGCAGGCTCGCGCTCGTCGCCGAACGCCTCGCCCTTCACCTGGACCCGGCCGCCGGGCCCGGCCCGGCACCGGCGGACGACCTGGCCGGCCGGCTGCGGGACCTGCTCGACGCCCGGCTGGTCGACGGGGTGACCCTCGCCGAGGCCGGGCGGCTGCTGCACGCCCACCCCGGCCACCTGGTCCGCACCTTCTCGCGGCGCTTCGGGCTGCCGCCGCACCGCTACCTCGACGCCCGCCGCGTCGAACGGGCGCGGTCGCTGTTGCTGGACGGGACCCCGCCGGCCGCGACGGCCGCGGCGGTGGGGTTCCACGACCAGGCGCACCTGCACCGCCGGTTCGTGCGGCTGGTCGGGGTCACGCCGGGCCGCTACGCCCGCAGCGGCCCGGCGGTGCGCTGAGGGTCACCAGCCCCGCGAGCGCCACTCCGGGATGCTCGGCCGCTCCGCCCCGAGCGTCGAGTCGTCCCCGTGGCCCGGGTAGAACCAGGTGTCGTCGTCGAGCCGGTCGAACACCCGCTCCTCGAGGTCGCCGATGAGCTGTGCGTTGTCCTCCGCCGACCAGGTCTTCCCCGGCCCGCCCGGGAACAGGCTGTCCCCGGTGAACAGGTGCGGCCGGTCCTCCCCGCGGTAGAGCAGCGCCAGCGAGCCCGGCGTGTGCCCGCGCAGGTGGATGACCTCCAGCTCGATCTCGCCGAAGGCGATCGTGTCGCCGTGCTCGACGAACTCGTCCATCGGGGCCGGCAGCTCCGGGGCGTCCTGCGGGTGGGCGATCAGCCGCGGCTCGAACATGCCCGCGATCGCGCCGAGGGCCTGCCAGTGGTCGGCGTGGCGGTGGGTGGTGACCAGGTGGCGCAGGTCCGGGCGCTCGTCGGCGGCGCCGACGAGGTCGGCGATGCGGGTCGGCTCGGCCGCCGCGTCGATCAGCAGCGCCTCGTTGCTCTGCTTGCACACGAGCAGGTACGCGTTGTTGTCCATCTCGCCGACCGAGACCTTGCTGATGCTCAGCCGCTCGAGGTCGCGGCGGATGGCCGCGCCGCCCGGGTCGGTGTGACCGGTGTAGTTCTCCAGGACGTCCACGAGCGGGAGGGTAGCGGCCCGCACCGACATCCCGCGGTGGGGAGAACCCGCCGGTCGCACCCACGGGGCCGCTGACGGATCGAACGGACGTGCGAGTACCGTGCGCTGCGGACCGACCGGCGCGTCCCGGTGTACATCCACCGCGCCGGACCGTCTGCGGGGCCCGCTCGACGGGCTCGCTGTCGGTGGGTCGACCTAGCATCGACGGCGGACGTGGGGACGAACCTCACCGGCCACAGGTGCCCGGTCGCGGAATGTCCCCCAGCCCTGCGGGCGCTACGACGGGGTATCACCCGGACGGCACCGCCACCCCAGGAGGCGCGAAACGTGAGCGACCACAGCACCGACCGCCGCGACGCCGGCACCGCCCTGTCCCCGGGCGCGTCGCCGGTCCCGGAAGGGCCGAAGCTGGTCGTGCGTGGCGCGCGCGAACACAACCTGCAGGGCATCGACATCGACCTGCCCCGCGACAGCATGATCGTCTTCACCGGGCTGTCCGGCTCCGGCAAGTCCAGCCTCGCGTTCGACACGATCTTCGCCGAGGGCCAGCGGCGCTACGTCGAGTCCCTCTCGGCGTACGCGCGACAGTTCCTCGGGCAGATGGACAAGCCCGACGTCGACTTCATCGAGGGCCTGTCCCCGGCGGTCTCGATCGACCAGAAGTCGACCAACCGCAACCCGCGGTCGACGGTCGGCACGATCACCGAGATCCACGACTACCTGCGGCTGCTCTACGCCCGCGCCGGCATCCCGCACTGCCCGACCTGCGGCGAGCGGATCGAGAAGCAGACCCCGCAGCAGATCGTCGACCAGGTCCTGGAGATGGAGCAGGGCAGCCGCTTCCAGGTGCTCGCGCCGGTCGTGCGCACCCGCAAGGGCGAGTTCGTCGACCTGTTCGGGAACCTGCAGGCCCAGGGCTACTCCCGTGTCCTCGTCGACGGCACGGTCCACCAGCTCTCGGACCCCCCGAAGCTGAAGAAGCAGGAGAAGCACGACATCTCCGTCGTCGTCGACCGGCTCTCGGTGAAGGCGACCGCCAAGCAGCGCCTCACCGACTCGGTGGAGACCGCGCTGCGGCTGGCCGACGGCCTGGTCGTGCTGGACTTCGTGGACCTGCCCGACGACGACGCGCAGCGCGAGCGCCGCTTCTCCGAGAGGATGGCCTGCCCGAACGGGCACACCCTCGCCGTCGACGACCTCGAGCCCCGCACGTTCTCCTTCAACTCGCCCTACGGCGCCTGCCCGGCCTGCTCCGGCATCGGCATCAAGAAGGAGGTCGACCCGGAGCTGGTCGTCCCCGACCCGGACCTGTCCCTCGGCGACGGCGCGATCGCGCCCTGGTCGTCCGGGCACAACGCGGAGTACTTCGGCCGGCTGCTGTCCGGTCTGGCCACCGCGGTCGGGTTCCGGATGGACACCCCCTGGCGCAAGCTGCCCGCCGCCGCCCAGAAGGCGGTCCTCCACGGCAGCGACGACCAGGTCCACGTGCGCTACCGCAACCGCTACGGCCGCGAGCGCTCGTACTACGCGAACTTCGAGGGCGTCATGCCGTTCCTCGAGCGCCGCCTGGAGCAGACCGAGTCCGAGTCGCAGCGGGAGCGCTACGAGGGCTACATGCGCGACATCCCCTGCCCCGCCTGCAACGGCGCCCGGCTGCGCCCCGAGGTGCTGTCGGTGACCCTGCCGCACCGCGACCTGGGGGAGCGGTCGATCGCGCAGGTGTCGAACATGTCGGTCGCCGAGTGCTCGCAGTTCCTGAACGGCATGGTCCTCGACGACCGGCAGGCCATGATCGCCGGCGCGGTGCTCAAGGAGGTGCAGGCCCGGCTGGGCTTCCTGCTCGACGTCGGGCTGGAGTACCTGTCGCTGGACCGCGCCGCGGGCACGCTGTCCGGCGGCGAGGCGCAGCGCATCCGGCTGGCCACCCAGATCGGCTCCGGCCTGGTCGGGGTCCTCTACGTCCTCGACGAGCCGTCGATCGGGCTGCACCAGCGCGACAACCGGCGCCTGATCGACACGCTGACCCGGCTCAAGGAGCTGGGCAACACGCTGATCGTCGTCGAGCACGACGAGGACACCATCCGCGCCTCGGACTGGGCGGTCGACATCGGCCCCGGCGCCGGTGAGCACGGCGGCCGCGTCGTGCACTCCGGCACCATCGCCGACCTGGAGTCGCACGACACCTCGCTGACCGGCGCCTACCTGTCCGGGCGCAAGTCGATCCCGCTGCCCGAGCGCCGCGAGCTCGACCACGACCGCAGGCTGACCATCGTCGGCGCCCGCGAGCACAACCTGCGCGGCATCGACGTCGACGTGCCGCTCGGCGGCCTGGTGTCGATCACGGGGGTGTCCGGGTCCGGCAAGTCGACGCTGATCAACGACATCCTCGCCACGGTGCTGGCGAACCGGCTCAACGGCGCCCGCCAGGTGCCGGGCCGGCACACCCGGATCAACGGCATCGACGAGCTCGACAAGCTGGTGCGCGTCGACCAGTCGCCGATCGGGCGGACCCCGCGGTCCAACCCGGCGACCTACACCGGCGTGTGGGACAAGGTCCGCAAGCTGTTCGCGGCGACGACCGAGGCGAAGGTCCGCGGCTACGCCGAGGGCCGCTTCTCGTTCAACGTCAAGGGCGGCCGTTGCGAGGCGTGCACCGGCGACGGCACGATCAAGATCGAGATGAACTTCCTGCCGGACGTCTACGTGCCGTGCGAGGTCTGCAAGGGGGCCCGGTACAACCGGGAGACCCTCGAGGTCCACTACAAGGGCAAGACCGTCGCCGACGTCCTCGACATGCCGATCGAGGAGGCCGCCGAGTTCTTCGAGCCGATCACCTCGATCGCCCGCTACCTGCGGACCCTGGTCGACGTCGGCCTCGGCTACGTCCGGCTCGGGCAGCCCGCGCCGACGCTGTCCGGCGGTGAGGCCCAGCGGGTCAAGCTCGCCAGCGAGCTGCAGAAGCGCAGCAACGGCCGCACCGTCTACATCCTCGACGAGCCGACCACCGGTCTGCACTTCGAGGACATCCGCAAGCTCCTCGCCGTCATCCAGGGGCTGGCGGACAAGGGCAACACCGTGATCGTGATCGAGCACAACCTCGACGTCATCAAGACCTCGGACTGGGTCATCGACATGGGCCCGGAGGGCGGCTCGGGCGGCGGGACCGTGGTGGCCCAGGGGACGCCGGAGCAGATCGCGGCACACCCCGACAGCCACACCGGCCGGTTCCTGCGCGACCTGGTCACCCCTGACGACACCCCGGTCAAGCCGGTCCGGCGGCGGACCTCGTCGTCGAACGGCAACGGCAACGGCACCACGGGCGCGGGGCGGCCGACGACCGCACGGCGCAGCCGGGCCACGGCCACCAGCGCGGGCTGAGCCCCGCCCCGGGCCGGGTCCGCGCAGGTCCCGGCCCGGCCCCCGCGTTCCCGGCACACCGGCGGCCTGTTACCCTCGGGAATGCGACCACCCGGGATCGCGTTGACACGTGTGTTCCGGGCGTCAAGTGGAGCCCCGCTCCCACCCGCGCCGTGATCGTGACGGTGTCCGGGTCCATGGTCCGGCTTCGCGGCAGCATTCTGTCGCGGGCCGATCAACGGGTCTTCGCTTGTCGTCGCCGGCAGCAGGTAGCAGCGACACAGCGAGTCACACAGGAGACCCCATCAGCACAGAGCCCCGCATCAACGACCGCATCCGCGTGCCCGAGGTCCGCCTCGTGGGCCCGAACGGCGAGCAGGTCGGGATCGTGCGTATCGAGGACGCCCTCAAGCTGGCCCAGGACGCCGACCTCGACCTCGTCGAGGTCGCCGGCCAGGCCCGCCCGCCGGTCTGCAAGCTCATGGACTACGGAAAGTTCAAGTACGAGAGCGCGCAGAAGGCCCGGGAGTCCCGGCGCAACCAGCAGCTCACCGTGATCAAGGAGCAGAAGCTCCGGCCGAAGATCGACAAGCACGACTACGAGACGAAGCGCGGTCACGTCATCCGCTTCCTCGAAGGCGGCAACAAGGTCAAGGTCACGATCATGTTCCGTGGTCGCGAGCAGTCGCGTCCCGAGCTGGGCTACCGCCTGCTCCAGCGCCTGGCCGAGGACATCGGTGACATGGCCGTCGTCGAGGCCGCTCCGAAACAGGACGGCCGCAACATGACGATGGTGCTGGCACCGACCAAGAAGCCGGCGTCGCGCAAGACGACGGCCGCAGCCAGCTCCGACGCCCCGGCCGACGCCCCCGCCGAAGCCGAGGCGTGAGCCCGCTCCCGTGCCCGGCCGCAGCCGGGCACGGGAGGGACACGCAGTACCCGCACCGACCCCCGGAACCTCGGGGGCCGACATCGAACGGATACGTCATGCCGAAGAACAAGACGCACAAGGGGACCGCGAAGCGCGTCCGCATCACCGGTGGCGGCAAGCTCATGCGCCAGCAGGCCGGGCTGCGGCACCGTCTCGAGGTCAAGTCGCGCAAGGAGAAGCGCGACCTGTCGGGCACCGTCGAGCTCGCCAAGGCCGATGTGAAGCGCGTCAAGAAGCTGCTCGGTCACTGACCTTCCGCCCCTTTCACGAACCCCGGCACGCCGTACCCCCATCGCGGTAGTGCCGGAGAAGCCCCAGGAGATACCCCATGGCACGCGTGAAGCGCTCCGTGAACGCCCAGAAGAAGCGCCGCACCACGCTGGAGTCGGCCGCCGGCTACCGCGGGCAGCGCTCGCGGCTGTACCGCAAGGCCAAGGAGCAGATGCTCCACTCGATGAACTACGCCTACCGGGACCGTCGCGCGCGCAAGGGCGACTTCCGGCAGCTGTGGATCACTCGCATCAACGCCGCGGCCCGCGCCAACGACATGACCTACAACCGGTTCATCCAGGGCCTCAAGGCCGCCGGTGTCGAGGTCGACCGCAAGAACCTCGCCGAGATCGCCGTGAGCGACCCGGCCGCCTTCGCCGCGCTCGTCGCGGTCGCGAAGGAGAACCTGCCGGTCGGCACCGAGCAGGGCTCCGCGGCCTGAGGTGACCCGAGGCGACATCGAGTCGCGCGGCGCCGGCGAGCGCTCCGCGGACTCCACGCCCGGTACCGAACGCACTCCCCGCGTCGCAGCGGCACGCAAGCTGCTGCGACGCGCGGGGCGCGATCGGGCCGGGCGTTTCCTCGTGGAGGGGGCCCAGGCCGTCCGCGAGGCCCTCGCCGCCGTGACGGTGCACGAGCTGTTCGTCACCGCCGTCGCCGCCGAGCGCCACCCCGAGCTGGTCGAGGCCGCGGAGCGTTCCGGCGCCCGGGTGTCCCCGGTGACGGACAAGGCCGCCGCGGGTCTGTCCGAGACGGTCACTCCGCAGGGGATCGTCGCCGTCTGCGACCTGCTCGACGTCCCGGTGGCCACCGCGCTGGCCGGGGTCCCCGGCTTCGTCACGGTCTGCGACGGCATCTCCGACCCCGGCAACGTCGGCACCGTGATCCGGGTCGCCGACGCGGCGGGCTGCGACGCGGTCCTCCTGGCCGGGGACACCGTCGACCCGCACAACGGCAAGGCCGTCCGGGCCTCCACCGGCAGCGTGTTCCACCTGCCGCTGGCCCGCGACCGGGACGCGCCCGCCGTCGTCGAGATGTGTCGGGCGGCCGGGCTGACCACGCTCGTCGCGGACGGGCACGGCGAGGTCGACCTCCATGACCCCGCCGTCACCCCGACCCTCGCCGGGCCCGTCGCCTGGATCCTCGGCAGCGAGGCGCACGGCCCGTCGGCCGCGGTGCACGCCGCCGCGGACCACCGGGTCCGCGTCCCGATCCACGGCCGGGCCGAGTCGCTGAACCTCGCCACCGCCGCGGCGATCTGCCTGTACGCGACGGTCGGGGCCCGCGCCGGCGTCGCCCCGCAGCTGTCCCCGGCGCGCGACTGAAACCGGCTCGCGGCCGCCCTCTACGATCGTGGGCACCATGAGTGAGAACGACACGGCGAGCCCCCTCGACCCGGATGCACTGAAGGCCGCGGTGGAGGCCGCCCGCACGGCGTTCGACGAGGCGGGCGACCTCGACGCGCTGGCCGCGGCGAAGCCCGCGCACCTCGGCGACCGCGCCCCGATCCCGATGGCCCGCCGGTCGCTGGGGCAGCTGCCCGGCCCCGAGCGCGCCGACGCCGGCAAGCGGGTCAACGCCGCCCGCGTGGAGGCCCAGGCCGCCTTCGACGCGCGCCGCGAGGTCCTGCTCGTCGAGCGCGACGCCCGGGTGCTGGCCGAGGAGGCCGTCGACGTCACGCTGCCCTGGGACCGTCGCCCGCGCGGCGCGCGCCACCCCATCACGCAGCTGTCCGAGCGGATCGCCGACATCTTCGTCGGGATGGGCTGGGAGGTCGCCGAGGGTCCCGAGGTCGAGGCGTCGTGGCTGAACTTCGACGCGCTCAACTTCGGCAAGGACCACCCGGCCCGCACCATGCAGGACACCTTCTACCTGGGTGACCCCGAGCGCGGGCAGGACTCGGGCACGGTGCTGCGCACGCACACCTCGCCGGTGCAGGTCCGGTCGCTGCTGGAGCGCGAGCTGCCGGTCTACGTGGCCTGCCCCGGCCGGACCTTCCGCACCGACGAGCTCGACGCCACCCACACCCCGGTGTTCCACCAGGTCGAGGGCCTCGCCGTCGACCGCGGGCTGACCATGGCCCACCTCAAGGGGACGCTCGACGCGTTCGCCCGCGCGGTGTTCGGCCCGGAGGCCGGTACCCGGATGCGGCCGTCGTACTTCCCGTTCACCGAGCCCTCGGCCGAGGTGGACCTGTGGTTCCCGCAGAAGAAGGGCGGCCCCGGCTGGGTCGAGTGGGGCGGCTGCGGCATGGTCAACCCCAACGTCCTGCGCGCCTGCGGCGTCGACACCGACGTCTACTCCGGTTTCGCGTTCGGCATGGGCATCGAGCGGACCCTGATGTTCCGCAACGGCATCCCGGACATGCGGGACATGGTCGAGGGCGACGTGCGCTTCTCGACCGCGTTCGGCGTCTGACCCGGCCCACCCCGCTTCCACACGAGGAGTTCTGAGCAGTGCGAGTGTCCGCGTCCTGGCTCGCCCGGCACATCGACCCGGCGGCGCTGCCCGCCGGTCCCGAGGCGATCGGCGACGCCTTCGTCCGCGTCGGGCTGGAGGTCGAGGAGATCCACCCGGCCCCCGCGGTCACCGGGCCGGTCACGGTCGCCCGGGTCGAGGAGATCGAGGAGCTCACCGAGTTCAAGAAGCCGATCCGGTACTGCCGGGTGGGCTTCGAGGGGCAGCGCCACCGCTACGTGGTGTGCGGCGCCCGGAACTTCGCGGTCGGCGACCTCGTCGTCGTCACCGAGCCGGGTGCGGTGCTGCCCGGTGACTTCGCGATCGCCCAGCGCACGACCTACGGCAAGGTCTCCGACGGCATGATCGCCTCGGCGAAGGAGCTCGGCCTCGGCGCCGAGAGCGGCGGCATCCTCGTGCTGCCGCCCGGCACCGCCGAGCCCGGCGACGACGCCCTCGACGTCCTCGGCCTGTCCGAGCCCGTCGTCGAGCTCGCCGTCACCCCGGACCGGGGTTACTGCTTCGCCGTCCGCGGTCTCGCCCGCGAGCTCGCGACCTCGCTCGACGCCGACTACACCGACCCGGTCACCCGGGTCGCCGTCCCGGACACCACCGGCGACGCGTGGCCGGTGCGGCTCGCCGACGCCGACGCCTGCCCCCGGTTCGTCGCCCGCCGGGTGGACGGCGTCGACCCGGCCGCTCCCAGCCCCTGGTGGATGCAGCGCGCGCTGCTCTCGGCCGGGATGCGGCCGATCTCGCTGATCGTCGACGTCACCAACTTCGTGATGCTCGACCTCGGCCAGCCGCTGCACGCCTACGACGCGACCCGCCTGACCGGTGCCATCGAGGTCCGCCGCGCGACGACGGGGGAGAAGCTGCAGACCCTCGACGGCCACACCCGTGCGCTGGACACCGACGACCTGCTCATCACCGACGACTCCGGCCCGATCGGGCTCGCCGGTGTCATGGGCGGCGCGTCCACCGAGATCCCCGCGCCGGAGGACCTCGCGGACGGAGCCCGGGTCGACGTGCTGCTGGAGGCCGCGCACTTCTCCCCGCCGGTGATCGCGCGCGCCGCGCGCCGGCACAAGCTGCCCAGCGAGGCGTCCAAGCGGTTCGAGCGGGTCGTGGACCCGGCGCTGCCGCCGGTCGCGGCCGAGCGCGCCGCGCAGCTGCTCGTCGAGCTCGGCGGCGGGACCCTCGCCGACGGCCGCACCGACGAGGGCGGGGTCCCCGCCGTCGCGAGCGTGCGGATGCCGCTGTCGATGCCCGACCGCGTCGCCGGCGTCGACTACCCGCGCGGGGCCACCGTGCGCCGCCTGACCCAGGTCGGCTGCGCCGTCGCGCTGGACACCGGTGCCGGTGGCGAGGGGGTCGTCGTCGCGACCCCGCCGACCTGGCGCCCGGACCTCACCATGGCGGCCGACCTGGTGGAGGAGGTGCTGCGCCTGGAGGGCTACGATGCCATCCCCTCGGTGCTGCCCACCGCCCCGGCCGGACGCGGCCTGTCCGCCGCCCAGCAGCGCCGCCGTGCGGTGTCCCGCGCGCTGGCCGAGGCCGGCCACGTCGAGGTGCTGCCGTTCCCGTTCGTCTCCGACACCGTCTGGGACGACCTGGGCCTGCCCGCCGACGACGAGCGCCGCCGCACCGTCGCCGTCACCAACCCGCTCGACGCCGAGCGGTCCCGGCTCACGACGACCCTGCTCCCCGGCCTGCTGGACATGCTGGTGCGCAACCGTTCCCGTGGCGCCGAGGACCTCGCGCTGTACGCGATCGCGCAGGTCGTGCAGCCGGGGGAGACCACCCCCGCGATGCCCGACCCGGCCGTCACCGGCCGCCCGTCCGACGCCGAGTACGCCGCCCTGCGCGCCGCGCTGCCCGACCAGCCCGTGCACGTCGGGGTCGTCCTCGCCGGGAACCGCGAGCCGCGCGGCTGGTGGGGCAAGGGTCGTCCCGCGGCCTGGGAGGACGCGGTCGAGGCGGCCCGGCTGACCGGTGCCGCCGCAGGGGTGGAGCTGCGGGCGCGCCGCGCCGAGCGGGCGCCGTGGCACCCGGGCCGGTGCGCGGAGCTCGTCGTCGCGGGCACCGACACCGTCGTCGGGTACGCCGGGGAGCTGCACCCCAAGGTCGTCGAGGCGCTGGGGCTGCCGGCCCGCACCGCCGCGGCCGAGATCGACCTCGACGCGGTCCCGCTGCGGGAGAACCTGCCCGTGCCGCGGGTGTCGGCGTTCCCGCCGGTCGCGGTGGACGTCGCGCTGGTCGCCGACGAGGCGGTCCCGGCCGCGGACCTCGCCGACGCGCTCACCGCGGGTGCGGGGGAGCTGCTGGAGTCGGTGCGTCTGTTCGACGTCTACACCGGCGACCAGGTCGGACAGGGCCGCCGCTCGCTGGCGTTCTCGCTGCGGCTGCGCGCCGCGGACCGCACGCTGACCAGCGAGGAGGCGAACGCCGCGCGGGACGCGGCGGTCGCCGAGGCCACGGCCCGGCACGGAGCCGCGCTGCGCTGACCCCCGGCCAGTGGCGGGCCCGCGCCGGGCCCGGCCTGCTCAGCGCGGGGCCGCCGCGACGGCGGCCACCGCGGCGGCCCGCCACTGGTCGCGGGACGGCGTCCGTCCCGCGACCGCCACCGTCACGAGGTACCGGGCGGTGGCCAGCTGCAGGGTCGGCCCGGCGACGGTGTCGAGCACCGCCGCGGAGGTCCCCGCCGGGAGGCCGGTCACCGTGCTGCCGTGCCGTGCGCCGGCGACGTAGCCGGCGGGCGTGCCCCGGTTCGTCGTGTACACGTTCACCGACACCGTCACGCCGTCGGCGAGCGCGAAACAGGCCCGGGTGCGGGTGCCGTCGGTGCGGGTGACCACGGCGTTCGTCGCGGGCGCGACCGGCGGGCCGCCCAGCAGCCCGGTCAGCGCGGCGTGGTCGAGCAGGCACTCGTCGGCCACGACGTCCGAGGTCAGCGGGGCCGGGGCGGCCGGTGCGGTGGGCCGGGCCGTGGCGCGCGCCGTTCCCGGGGCGGGCCGGGCCCGCCCGTCCGGGACGCGGGACGCACCGTCCCCGACCGGCACCGGCGGCACCGTGCGCGCCGCACCGGCCCCGCCGTCGGGGGGACCGGACGGGACCGGCGTTCCGGACGAGGGCGGCACCGGGACGGGCGGGACCGTCGTGGTCGGGCGGCCGTCGGTGGTCGGGGCGGCGAGCGGCCCGCTCGACAGCGGCCCGGGCACCGTGAACGACGTCGGCGGCCGTCGCGTGGGCTCCACCGGTGCCGCCCCGGACGACGGCAGCGCGGGCCCCTGGCCGGTCGGCCACGGCGTCCCCGACACGGTCGACGCGCACCCGCCGAGCAGCCCCGCGAGCACCGCCGCGACCGCCGCCGTGACGGCCACCGACCGTCCCCGTGCGGGCGCGCCCGCGCCCGGCCCCACCCCGCGTGTCACCCGTCGCCGCACCCGCGGGAAACTAGGCGTCGCACGCAGCCGCCGGGCCCGGTTCCGCACCGCCCGGTCGCGATCGTGAATCCCGATTGCATGGCTTTCCGGGGACGTGCATACTCATCCACGTGGTACGCATCGCAGTGGCGGGAGCCAGTGGCTACGCCGGGGGAGAGCTCCTCCGGCTGCTGCTCGCACATCCCGAGGTGGAGATCGGCGCCCTCACGGCCGGCGGGAACGCGGGGACGCGTCTGGGCGAGCACCAGCCGCACCTGACCCCGCTCGCGGACCGCGTCCTGGGCGAGAGCACGGCGGAGAACCTCGCCGGACACGACGCGGTGTTCCTCGCACTGCCGCACGGCAAGTCCGCCGAGCTGGCGGCGCAGCTGGGGCCGGACACGCTCGTCGTGGACTGCGGGGCGGACCACCGCCTCACCGACCCGGCCGCCTGGGACCGCTGGTACGGCGGCGAGCACGCCGGGCACTGGCCCTACGGGCTGCCCGAGCTGCCCGGCGCCCGGGCCGCGCTGACCGGCACCCGTCGCGTCGCGGTGCCGGGCTGCTATCCGACCGGCACCAGCCTCGCGCTGGTCCCGGCCCTGGTCGCCGGCCTTGTCGCCCCCGAGGTCGTGATCACCGCGGTCACCGGCACCTCCGGCGCGGGCAAGTCGCTCAAGCCGCACCTGCTGGGCGCGGAGGTCATGGGGTCGCTGTCGGCGTACGGCGTCGGCGGCGTGCACCGGCACACCCCGGAGATCGCGCAGAACCTGTCCACCGCGCTCGGCTCGCCCGTGTCGGTGAGCTTCACCCCGGTGCTCGCGCCGCTGCCGCGCGGCATCCTCGCCTCCTGCTCGGCCCCGCTGATCGACCCGGCGACCGACGCCGAGGCGGTCCGGGCGGTCTACGAGAAGGCCTACGCCGACGAGCCGTTCGTGCGGCTGCTGCCCGAGGGCCAGTGGCCCACCACGGCGCAGACCCTCGGCTCCAACATGGTCGCGCTGCAGGTCACCGTCGACGTCGACGCCGCCCGGCTGGTCGTCGTCTCCGCGATCGACAACCTCACCAAGGGCACCGCGGGCGGCGCCGTCCAGTGCATGAACCTGGCCATCGGTCTGCCCGAGACCACCGGCCTGCCGACGACGGGAGTGGCGCCGTGAGCGTGACCGCAGCCCAGGGCTTCCGGGCCGCCGGGATCGCCGCCGGGATCAAGAAGTCCGGCAAGGCCGACCTGGCGCTCGTCGTCAACGACGGCCCGCGCACCGAGGCCGCCGGGGTCTTCACCCGCAACAAGGTCAAGGCCGCCCCCGTCCTGTGGTCCCAGCAGGTGCTGACCACCGGCTCGCTGCGCGCGGTCGTCCTCAGCTCCGGCGGGGCGAACGCCTGCACCGGCGCCGAGGGCTTCCAGGTCGCGCACGCCACCGCGGAGCAGGTCGCCGAGGTGGTCGGCTGCGGCGCGATCGACGTCGCCGTGTGCTCCACCGGCCTGATCGGTGAGCAGCTCCCGCGGGAGACCGTGCTCGCCGGGGTCCGGTCGGCCGCCGCGGAGCTGGCGTCCGGGCCCGAGGCCGGGTCCGCCGTCGCCGCCGCGATCATGACGACCGACACCGTCCCGAAGGAGTCCGCGGTCACCGACCCGGCGGGCTGGACCGTCGGGGGCACCACCAAGGGCGCCGGGATGATCGCCCCGTCGATGGCGACCATGCTCAGCGTGCTCACCACCGACGCCGTCCTCGACCGGGCGACGCTCGACGCCGCGCTGCGCGAGGCGGTCCGCTACAGCTTCGACCGGCTCGACGTCGACGGCTCGATGTCCACCAACGACACCGTGCTGGTGCTGGCCTCCGGCGCGTCCGGCGTCGAGGCCGACCCGGCGGTGTTCACCGCCGCGCTCACCCGCGTGTGCCGCGACCTCGCCGAGCAGATGCAGGCCGACGCCGAGGGCGTCACCAAGCGGATCACCGTGCGGGTCACCGGTGCCGCCTCCGAGGACGATGCGGTCACCGTCGCCCGCACGATCGCCCGCGACTCCCTGGTCAAGACCGCGATGTTCGGGTCCGACCCCAACTGGGGCCGGGTCGCCGCCTCCGCCGGGTACGCCGACGCCGAGATCGACCCCGAGCGCCTCGACGTCACGATCAACGGCGTGCTGCTGTGCAAGGGCGCCGTCGTCGCCGGGGACCGGGCCGACTGCGACCTGTCCGGGAAGGACGTGCTGATCGAGGTCGAGCTGGGCCTGTCCGGCGGGGCCGAGGGGCACACCGCCGAGATCCGGACCACCGACCTGTCGCACGCCTACGTGGAGGAGAACAGTGCCTACTCCTCCTGAGCCGGTCGCCCCGGACGCGCTGCCGCAGCCGCAGATCGCGCCGTCCCCGGAGACCCCGGCCCGGCTGAAGCGGGCGGGGGAGAAGGCCGGCGTGCTCGCCGAGGCGCTGCCCTGGCTGCAGCGCTTCCACGGCCGGATCGTCGTCGTCAAGTACGGCGGCAACGCCATGATCGACGAGGAGCTGAAGCAGGCCTTCGCCCGGGACATGGTGTTCCTGCGGCTCGCGGGCATTCACCCGGTCGTCGTGCACGGCGGCGGGCCGCAGATCTCGGCGATGCTGAAGCGGCTCGGCATGCCCGGCGAGTTCCGCGGAGGCCTGCGCGTCACCACCCCGGAGACGATGGAGATCGTCCGGATGGTGCTGTTCGGCCAGGTCGGGCGCGAGCTCGTCGGGCTGATCAACGCCCACGGGCCGCTCGCCGTCGGTCTGTCCGGGGAGGACGCGGGCCTGTTCACGGCCGAGAAGCGCACCGCGCTGGTCGGCGGCGAGCCCGTCGACATCGGCCTGGTCGGTGACGTCACGAAGGTCAACCCGGACGCGGTGCTGGACATCATCGCCGCGGGCCGCATCCCGGTCGTCGCCGGGATCGCGCCGGACGCCGACGGCCAGGTCCACAACATCAACGCCGACAGCGCCGCCGCGGCGCTCGCCGGCGCGCTGGACGCCGCGAAGCTCGTGGTGCTCACCGACGTCGAGGGGCTCTACGCGAACTACCCCGACCCGGAGTCGATCATCACCTCGCTGACCGCGGACCAGCTCGAGCCGATGCTGCCCCGCCTGGAGAGCGGCATGGCCCCGAAGATGGAGGCCTGTCTGCGCGCCGTGCGGTCGGGCGTCGGACAGGCCCACGTGATCGACGGGCGGGTGCCGCACTCGGTCCTGCTCGAGGTGTTCACGCACGAGGGCGTCGGCACCATGGTGCTGCCGGACGCCACAGCTGGGGGAACGACATGACCACGCACGCGCAGCGGTGGCAGGCCGCACTGATGAACAACTACGGCACCCCGCCGCTGACCCTGGTCCGCGGCGAGGGCGCCCAGGTGTGGGACGCGCAGGGGCGCCGCTTTCTCGACCTCTACTCCGGGATCGCGGTCAACGCGCTCGGCCACGCGCACCCGGCCGTCGTCGAGGCGGTGTCCGAGCAGGTCCGCACCCTGGGCCACACCTCGAACTTCTTCATCACCGAGCCCGCGCTGCAGCTCGCCGAGCGGCTGCAGGCCCTGCTCGGCCGCGAGGACGCCCGCACCCTGCTCTGCAACTCCGGCACCGAGGCCAACGAGGCCGCCTTCAAGATCGCCCGCCGGACCGGGCGGCCGGAGATCATCGCCTGCGAGGGCGCGTTCCACGGCCGCACGATGGGCGCGCTCGCGCTGACCGGGCAGCCCGCCAAGCGGGCCCCGTTCGAGCCGATGCCCGCCGGGGTCACCCACATCCCGTTCGGTGACGTCGCCGCACTCGACGCCGCCGTCACCGAGCGGACCGCCGCGGTGTTCCTGGAGCCGATCCTCGGCGAGGCCGGCGTGATCGTGCCGCCCGAGGGGTACCTGGCCGAGGCCCGGCGGATCACCGCCGAGCGCGGCGCACTGCTCGTCCTCGACGAGGTGCAGACCGGGATCGGCCGCACCGGGTACTGGTTCGCCCACCAGGCGCACGACATCGTCCCCGACGTCGTCACCCTGGCCAAGGGCCTCGGCGGCGGACTCCCGATCGGGGCCTGCATCGGGTTCGGCGACGCCGCAGCCCTGCTCGAGCCCGGCCAGCACGGCACCACCTTCGGCGGCAACCCGGTGTCGTGCGCCGCGGCGCTCGCCGTCCTCGACACGGTCGCGGCCGAGGGGCTGCTCGGCCACGTCGACCGGCTCGGCAAGGAGATCCGCAGCCGGATCGAGGGTCTCGGCCACCCCCTGGTCGGCGACGTCTCCGGCGCCGGCCTGCACATCGGCATCGGTCTGACCGCGCCGGTCGCCGCGCAGGCCGCCGCGGCCGCCCGCGACGCCGGGATCCTGGTCAACAACGCCACCCCGGACCGGCTCCGGCTGGCCCCGGCCCTGACCCTGACCGACGGCGAGGCGGAGGAGTTCCTGACGGCCTTCCCGGCGGTCCTCGACGCCGCCGCGGCCCAGCACGAGGGGCAGGGGAACTGATGGTCCGCCACCTGCTCCGCGACGACGACCTGTCCCCGGCCGAGCAGGCCGAGGTCCTCGACCTCGCCGACCGGCTCAAGACCGACCCGTTCGCCGAGCGCCCGCTGGCCGGGCCGCGCGCGGTGGGGGTCGTGTTCGACAAGTCCTCCACCCGCACCCGGGTGTCCTTCGAGGCCGGGATCACCCAGCTCGGCGGCACCGCGATCATCCTCGACGGCACCACCAGCCAGCTCGGGCGCGGCGAGACCATCTCCGACACCGCCCGGGTGCTGTCGCGCTACGTCGACGCGGTCGTGTGGCGCACCAGCGGCCAGGAGCGGATCGAGGAGATGGCGGCCGCGGCGACCGTTCCGGTGGTCAACGCGCTGACCGACATGTTCCACCCGTGCCAGATCCTGGCGGACCTGCAGACCGTGCGGGAGCGGTTCGGCCGCCTCGCCGGGCTCACCCTGACCTACCTGGGCGACGGCGCGAACAACATCGCGCACTCGCTGCTGCTCGGCGGGGCCACCGCCGGGCTGCACGTGCGGATCGCCGCGCCCGCCGGGTTCACCCCCGACGACGACGTGCTGCGCGACGCGAAGGTCCGCGCCGAGCAGACCGGGGGCTCGGTCGCGCTCGTCGCGGACCCGCTCGCCGCCGTCGAGGGCGCCCAGGTCGTCGTCACCGACACCTGGACCTCGATGGGCCAGGAGGAGGACGGGCTGGACCGGGTCGCGCCGTTCCGGCCGTACCAGGTCAACGCCGCCCTGCTGGAGCGCGCCGCACCCGACGCGATCGTGCTGCACTGCCTGCCGGCCCACCGGGGCGACGAGATCACCGACGAGGTCCTCGACGGCGCCGCCAGCGCCGTCTGGGACGAGGCCGAGAACCGGTTGCACGCGCAGAAGGCGCTGCTCACGTGGCTCCTGCGGCATGGGTGAGGGGGACCGCGACCGCAGGAACCCGGTGAGCCGGGCCAGCCGGCAGGCGGCCGTCATCGACGTGGTCTGGAACTACGAGCTGAGCAGCCAGGTGGAGATCATCGGGCTGCTCCACGAGCGGCACGGCATCGAGACGACCCAGGCCACGCTCTCGCGTGACCTGGACGAGCTGGGCGCGGTGAAGCTCCGCGGCGCGGACGGCGGGCAGCCCGTCTACCGCATCCCCGAGGACGGCAGCCCCGTGCGCGGGGTCGAGGGCGGCACCGGGCGGCTCGCCCGGTTGCTGGGGGAGCTGCTCGTGTCCGCCGACGCGGGTGGGAACCTGGCGGTCCTGCGGACCCCGCCGGGCGCGGCGCACTACCTCGCGAGCGCACTCGACCGGGCCGCACTGCACGACGTCGTCGGCACCATCGCCGGCGACGACACGGTCATCGTCGTCGCCCGCGAGCCCCTCACCGGGGCGGAGCTGGCCGAACGGCTGCAGGACCTGCCCCGGAGGGCCCACGCGGCCGCCGGGACGCACGACGAACGAGAAGGAGACCCGACATGACCGACGCGGACCCCCGAGAGGGCGCGGCCGCCGGTGGCGGAGCGCTGTGGGGTGGCCGGTTCGCGTCCGGTCCGGCCGACGCGCTCGCGGCGCTGTCGAAGTCCACCCACTTCGACTGGGCACTGGCCCCCTACGACATCCGCGGCTCGAAGGCGCACGCCCGGGTCCTGCACCGCGCCGGTCTGCTGACCGACGAGGAGCTGTCGGGGATGCACAAGGCACTCGACGAGCTCGCCGCCGACGTCGCCTCCGGGGCGTTCGGCCCCGACCCGGGCGACGAGGACGTGCACACCGCACTGGAGCGCGGCCTCATCGAGCGGGCCGGCGCCGACCTGGGCGGCAAGCTGCGGGCCGGTCGCTCGCGCAACGACCAGGTCGCCACCCAGTTCCGGATGTGGCTGCGCGACGCCACGCGACGGGTCGGCTCCGGCGTGCTCGACGTCGTCGACGCCCTCGTCGCCCAGGCGCAGGCCCACCCCGGCGCGCCGATGCCCGGCCGCACCCACCTGCAGCACGCCCAGCCGGTGCTGCTCGGCCACCAGCTGGCCGCGCACGCCCAGGCCCTGCTGCGCGACGTCGACCGGCTCGCCGACTGGGACCGGCGCAGCGCCTGGTCGCCCTACGGCTCCGGCGCGCTCGCCGGGTCCTCGCTCGGGCTCGACCCGGAGGCCGTCGCCGCCGAGCTCGGCTTCACCGGGTCCTCGGCCAACTCGATCGACGGGACCGCCTCGCGGGACTTCGCCGCCGAGGCCGCGTTCGTCCTCGCGATGATCGGGGTCGACCTGTCGCGGCTGTCGGAGGAGATCATCCTCTGGGCGACGGCCGAGTTCGGCTACGTCACCCTCGACGACGCGTTCTCCACCGGCAGCTCGATCATGCCGCAGAAGAAGAACCCCGACGTCGCCGAGCTGGCCCGCGGCAAGTCCGGCCGGCTCGTCGGCAACCTCGCCGGGCTCATGACCACCCTCAAGGGGCTCCCGCTGGCCTACAACCGGGACCTGCAGGAGGACAAGGAGCCGCTGTTCGACTCGGTCGCGCAGCTGGAGCTCCTGCTCCCCGCGGTCGCCGGGATGGTGGCCACCCTGACCTTCCACACCGGGCGGCTCGCCGAGCTGGCCCCGGCCGGGTTCACCCTCGCCACCGACGTCGCCGAGTGGCTCGTCCGGCAGGGCGTCTCGTTCCGGGTGGCGCACGAGGCCGCGGGCGGCTGCGTCCGTGCCGCCGAGGCCCGCGGCGTCGGGCTGGAGGACCTGACCGACGCCGAGCTGGCCGCCGTGCACCCGGCACTCGACCCGAGTGTCCGCGACGTACTGACCGTGGAAGGCTCCATCGCGTCGCGGAACGCGCGCGGTGGGACGGCCGGCGACCGGGTCGCCGAGCAGCTCACCGACCTGCGTACCGCGGTCGCAGCAGCGCGAGAGTTCACCGGAGGAACCGCATGACCGACCCTGCCGCAGCCTACGAGGAGCTCAAGGCCGCCGGCCTGAAGCTCGACCTGACGCGGGGCAAGCCGTCCGCGCAGCAGCTGGACCTGTCCCACGAGCTGCTCGGCCTGCCGGGCGCGGGACAGTTCCGCGCGGCCGACGGCACCGACACCCGCAACTACGGCGGCGGCCAGGGGCTGCCCGAGCTGCGGGAGATCTTCGCGCCGTCGCTGCAGGTCCCGGTCGGGCAGCTGGTGGCGTCGAACAACTCCAGCCTGGAGCTGATGCACGACACGCTCGTGCACGCGCTGCTGACCGCGCTGCCCGGCGCCCCGACCCGCTGGGTCGACGCCGGTCGGGTCGCGTTCATCGCGCCGGTCCCCGGCTACGACCGCCACTACGGCGTGTGCGAGCGGCTCGGGATCGACCTGGTCACCGTCCCGATGACGGCGGACGGCCCCGACATGGACGAGGTCGAGCGGCTCGTCGCGGACGACCCGTCGATCAAGGGCATCTGGTGCGTGCCGAAGTACTCCAACCCCGACGGCGTCGTCTACTCCGACGAGACCGTGCGGCGGCTGGCCGCGATGCCGACCGCCGCCCCGGACTTCCGGATCATGTGGGACAACGCCTACGCGGTGCACCACCTCACGACCGACGAGATCGAGATCGCCGACGTGCTGGCGCTCGCGGCCGAGGCGGGCAACCCGGACCGGCCGTTCGTCTTCGGGTCGACCTCGAAGATCACCCTCGCCGGTTCGGGCGTCGCGTTCTTCGGCGCCTCGCAGGCCAACGTCGACTGGTGGCTGAAGCTGGCGTCGAAGAAGACGATCGGCCCGGACAAGGTCAACCACCTGCGCCACGCCCTGTTCCTGAAGGACGCCGCCGGGCTGCGCGCGCACATGGCCGCGCACCGCGAGCTCATCGCGCCGAAGTTCGCCGCGGTCGACCGGCTGCTGACCGACGCCTTCGCCGACGTCGACGGCGTGTCCTGGACCGAGCCCAAGGGCGGCTACTTCGTCAGCCTGACCGTCCCGGACGGTCTCGCCTCGGAGATCGTGCGGCTCGCCAAGGAGGCCGGCATCGTGCTGACCCCGGCCGGTGCGACGCACCCCTACGGCAAGGACCCGCAGGACGCGACCATCCGTCTCGCCCCGACCCTGCCCCCGCTCGACGAGATCGAGCGGGCCATGGCCGGTGTCGTGACCTGCGTGCAGCTGGCGCTCGCGCGCCGCTGACGGTGGACGACCACACGGCGGGGCCCGGCCGGGACGACCGGCCGGGCCCCGCCGGTCTGCTGGACCGGTCCGCCCTGGCCGTCGACGTCCTGCCCGCCGCACGACGCCTGCTCGGCTGCGTCCTCGAGGCCGACACCCCCGACGGCACGGTCGCGGTGCGCCTGGTCGAGGTGGAGGCCTACCGGGGCCGTGACGACCCCGCGTCGCACTGCTACCGCGGCCGGACCCCGCGCAACGCGGTGATGTTCGGCCCGCCCGGGCACCTGTACGTCTACTTCGTCTACGGCATGCACTTCTGCGCGAACGTCTCGTGCCTGTCCGACGGCGAGCCGGGGGCGGTGCTGCTGCGCGCCGGGGAGCTGCTCACCGACCCGGGGGTGGCCCGGGAACGCCGGCCCACCGCCCGCCGCGACGCGGACCTGGCCCGCGGACCCGCGCGCCTCGCCGCGCTCCTCGGGCTGCGCCGTGAGGACGACGGGACCGACGTCACCGACCCGGCCTCCCGGGTACGGCTGCGCGCCGGTGACCCGGTCGCCCCCGAGCTCGTCCGGACCGGGCCCCGGGTGGGCGTCGCCGCGGCGGCCGAGCTGCCGTGGCGCCACTGGGTCGACGGCTCACCGGCGGTCAGCCCGTACCGGGCCGGGACTCGCCGTCGTCGCAGCGCCTGAGGCACCCGCGTGCACGGGCCGCGGCGGCCCGACCAAGATGGGCACCGTGGGTACCGACATCCTCGACGACCTGGAGTGGCGCGGCCTGATCGCGCAGAGCACCGACCGCGACGCGCTCGCGAAGGAGCTCGCCGCCGACGACCCGGTGTCGATCTATGCGGGCTTCGACCCGACCGCGTCGAGCCTGCACGCCGGGCACCTGATCCCGATGCTGACCCTGCGCCGCTTCCAGGAGGCCGGGCACCGTCCGGTCATCCTCGCCGGTGGGGCGACCGGGATGATCGGGGACCCGCGCGACGTGGGGGAGCGGACGCTCAACGACGCCTCGACCGTCGCCGACTGGACGGGGCTCATCCGGGGCCAGCTGGAGCGGTTCGTGTCCTTCGACGACGGGCCGACCGGCGCCGTCGCCGTCAACAACCTGGACTGGACCGGGCAGCAGACGGTCCTGGAGTTCCTCCGCGACCTCGGCAAGCACTTCCCGGTCAGCACGATGATCTCGCGGGACACGGTGAAGCGCCGCCTCGCCGGCGACGGGATGTCCTACACCGAGTTCAGCTACCTGCTGCTCCAGGCCCAGGACTACCTGCACCTGTACCGCGAGCTCGGGGTGCGGCTCCAGATCGGCGGGTCCGACCAGTGGGGCAACATCGTCGGCGGTGTCGACCTCGTCCGCCGGGTGACCGGTGACCACGTCCACGCGCTGACCCTGCAGCTGGTCACCGACTCCGAGGGCCGGAAGTTCGGCAAGTCCACCGGGGGCGGCAACGTCTGGCTCGACCCGGACCGCACCTCGCCGTACGCCTGGTACCAGTACTTCGTGAACGTCGCCGACGCCGACGCGATCACCTACCTCAAGCTCTTCACCTTCCTCGACCGCGCCGAGATCGAGGCGCTGGAGACCGAGCTCGCCGAGAAGCCGCATCTGCGTGGCGCGCAACGACGTCTCGCCGCCGAGCTGACGACGCTGGTGCACGGCGAGGAGCAGACGAGGCAGGTGACGACGGCGAGCCAGGCCCTGTTCGGCCGCGCGGAGCTCACCGACCTGGACGCGGCCACCCTCGGCGCCGCGCTCGCCGAGGTGCCGACGGCCGACGCCGGCCCGGCCGACACGATCGTCGACCTGCTCGTCGCCACCGGCCTGACCGACAGCAAGGGGGCCGCGCGCCGCGCCGTGAAGGAGGGCGGCGCGTACGTCAACAACGTGAAGGTCGTCGACGAGGAGTGGGTCCCGGGTGCCGGGGACGTCCTCGACGGCGGCTGGCTGGTGGTGCGGCGGGGGAAGCGCAACCTGGCCGGTGTGCGGGTCGGATCGGCGTGATCGGCCGCTGACCTGCGGGAACGCCGAAAAGGTACCCCCCTGTGAATCGCCTCCGGGCCGTCCTGTAACTTTCTCGTTGTCGCCAGGACGGGACGGACGAGAGCGAGACCGGCCGAGAGGCCAGGGACGCTGATCCGGCCCGGAGGCGACGGCCCACGAACTCCACCTCGGTGGAGATCCGGCCGCCCGGAGTAAGGCTTGACGCTGCTCTCCGGTACACGTAGCATAAGAGAGTTGCCTCCTAGCGGGGCCGACTCTGACGCCCCGGGGCGACGGCCATCAGGCCCGGTCCTCGAGTGCGGGTGTCTTTTGAGAACTCAACAGTGTGTCGAGCTATTTATTCGGTTTGGCGTTTTGTGCCAAATT
Organism: Pseudonocardia sp. ICBG162; assembly: GCF_020496225.1. NCBI lineage: Bacteria > Bacillati > Actinomycetota > Actinomycetes > Pseudonocardiales > Pseudonocardiaceae > Pseudonocardia > Pseudonocardia sp. ICBG162. The sequence continues at coordinate 1,192,506 of NZ_JAHLJD010000013.1, read as the reverse complement.
GTTTGTTTGGTTGCAGCATTCGATCCCGTCGGGTGTTGTGGCCAGTTGTTTGTTGTAAGTCAGGGTTTTGTTGGAGAGTTTGATCCTGGCTCAGGACGAACGCTGGCGGCGTGCTTAACACATGCAAGTCGAGCGGTAAGGCCCTTTCGGGGGTACACGAGCGGCGAACGGGTGAGTAACACGTGGGTGACCTGCCCTCCACTCTGGGATAAGCCTGGGAAACTGGGTCTAATACCGGATAGGACCACTGATCGCATGGTTGGTGGTGGAAAGTTTTTTCGGTGGGGGATGGGCCCGCGGCCTATCAGCTTGTTGGTGGGGTGATGGCCTACCAAGGCGGTGACGGGTAGCCGGCCTGAGAGGGCGACCGGCCACACTGGGACTGAGACACGGCCCAGACTCCTACGGGAGGCAGCAGTGGGGAATATTGCGCAATGGGCGGAAGCCTGACGCAGCGACGCCGCGTGGGGGATGACGGCCTTCGGGTTGTAAACCTCTTTCGCCAGGGACGAAGAGCAATTGACGGTACCTGGAGAAGAAGCACCGGCCAACTACGTGCCAGCAGCCGCGGTAACACGTAGGGTGCGAGCGTTGTCCGGAATTATTGGGCGTAAAGAGCTCGTAGGCGGTGTGTCGCGTCGGCCGTGAAAACTTGGGGCTTAACTCTGAGCGTGCGGTCGATACGGGCATCACTTGAGTTCGGCAGGGGAGACTGGAATTCCTGGTGTAGCGGTGAAATGCGCAGATATCAGGAGGAACACCGGTGGCGAAGGCGGGTCTCTGGGCCGATACTGACGCTGAGGAGCGAAAGCGTGGGGAGCGAACAGGATTAGATACCCTGGTAGTCCACGCCGTAAACGTTGGGCGCTAGGTGTGGGGACCATTCCACGGTTTCTGTGCCGCAGCTAACGCATTAAGCGCCCCGCCTGGGGAGTACGGCCGCAAGGCTAAAACTCAAAGGAATTGACGGGGGCCCGCACAAGCGGCGGAGCATGTGGATTAATTCGATGCAACGCGAAGAACCTTACCTGGGTTTGACATGCACCAGACATCCCTAGAGATAGGGCTTCCCTTGTGGTTGGTGTGCAGGTGGTGCATGGCTGTCGTCAGCTCGTGTCGTGAGATGTTGGGTTAAGTCCCGCAACGAGCGCAACCCTTGTTCCATGTTGCCAGCACGTAATGGTGGGGACTCATGGGAGACTGCCGGGGTCAACTCGGAGGAAGGTGGGGATGACGTCAAGTCATCATGCCCCTTATGTCCAGGGCTTCACACATGCTACAATGGCTCATACAGAGGGCTGCGAGACCGTGAGGTGGAGCGAATCCCTTAAAGTGAGTCTCAGTTCGGATCGGGGTCTGCAACTCGACCCCGTGAAGTTGGAGTCGCTAGTAATCGCAGATCAGCAACGCTGCGGTGAATACGTTCCCGGGCCTTGTACACACCGCCCGTCACGTCACGAAAGTTGGTAACACCCGAAGCCGGCGGCCCAACCCTTGTGGAGGGAGCTGTCGAAGGTGGGACTGGCGATTGGGACGAAGTCGTAACAAGGTAGCCGTACCGGAAGGTGCGGCTGGATCACCTCCTTTCTAAGGAGTCCCATCATGTGATGGGGCACCACACGCTCGTAAGTGAGTTGTGCTCATTTTGGGTGTCTGTGGTTCCTTCATTGAATCGCATCAGCGGCCCCGTTCGTGGGTTGGGTGCGTTGGGTGGAACGCAGCACGTCGGACCGTGTTGGCTTGGCACACTGTTGGGTCCTGAGAAGACATCTGCGGTTCTTCGGAACGGTGGTTCTTCTTTGGCCGCTCTGGTCGGGGGCTTCCTAACGCCTGCTTGTGTGTGGGTGGTGGTTGTTTCTTGGTCGGGTGTGGTTGTGGGTTGAGTGTTGCATAGTGGATGCGAGCATCTTGTTGTGGTCAAGTTGTTAAGAGCACATGGTGGATGCCTGGGCATCAGGAGCCGATGAAGGACGTGGGAGGCCGCGATAGGCCTCGGGGAGCTGTCAACCGAGCTGTGATCCGAGGGTGTCCGAATGGGGAAACCCAGCGCCCGTCATGGGGCGTTACCCGTACCTGAATTCATAGGGTGCGTGGAGGGAACGTGGGGAAGTGAAACATCTCAGTACCCACAGGAAGAGAAAACAATAGTGATTCCGTGAGTAGTGGCGAGCGAAAGCGGAAGAGGCTAAACCGTGTCCGTGTCAAGCCGGCAGGCGTTGCGGGTGCGGGGTTGTGAGACGTGTCGTTCATCTTCTGCCGAGGATGGGACAACTTGGATCTGTGTTAGCGGAACGACTCTGGGATGGTCGGCCGTAGTGGGTGATAGCCCCGTACGCGAAAACACTGGGTTCTGTTGTGGGCGTGTTCTCGAGTAGCAGCGAGCCCGTGAAATTCGCTGTGAATCTGGCGGGACCACCCGTCAAGCCTAAATACTACCTGATGACCGATAGCGGACAAGTACCGTGAGGGAAAGGTGAAAAGTACCCCGGGAGGGGAGTGAAATAGTACCTGAAACCGTGTGCTTACAAGCCGTCAGAGCCTGCAGTGCTTTCGTGGTACAGGGTGATGGCGTGCCTTTTGAAGAATGAGCCTGCGAGTTATGCTTCGTGGCGAGGTTAACCTGTGTGGGGTAGCCGTAGCGAAAGCGAGTCCGAATAGGGCGCTGTAGTCGCGGGGTGTAGACCCGAAGCGGAGTGATCTACCCATGGCCAGGGTGAAGCGTCGGTAAGACGTCGTGGAGGCCCGAACCCACCAGGGTTGAAAACCTGGGGGATGAGCTGTGGGTAGGGGTGAAAGGCCAATCAAACTTCGTGATAGCTGGTTCTCCCCGAAATGCATTTAGGTGCAGCGTCGTGTGTTTCTCACCGGAGGTAGAGCACTGGATGGCCTAGGGGGCCGACAAGCTTACCGAAGTCAGCCAAACTCCGAATGCCGGTGAGTGAGAGCGCGGCAGTGAGACTGCGGGGGATAAGCTTCGTGGTCGAGAGGGAAACAGCCCAGATCACCGGCTAAGGCCCCTAAGCGTGCGCTAAGTGGGAAAGGATGTGGGATCGCCCGGACAACCAGGAGGTTGGCTTAGAAGCAGCCACCCTTGAAAGAGTGCGTAATAGCTCACTGGTCAAGTGGTCCTGCGCCGACAATGTAGCGGGGCTCAAGCGCACCGCCGAAGCCGTGGCAATGACATCTTTAGGTGTTGTTGGGTAGGGGAGCGTCCTGCATCTGGTGAAGCCCGGGAGTGATTTACGGGTGGAGGGTGTGGGAGTGAGAATGCAGGCATGAGTAGCGAATGCAGAGTGAGAATCTCTGCCGCCGGATGACCAAGGGTTCCTGGGCCAGGTTGTTCCGCCCAGGGTGAGCCGGGACCTAAGGCGAGGCCGTCAGGCGTAGTCGATGGACAACGGGTTGATATTCCCGTGCTCGTGATAGTGCGTCCATGCTGAATCTGGTGATGCTAACCATCCGAACCCACCTCGGCTCCTTCGGGAGTTGTGTTTGTGGGGGAGCGTGGGATCCGATCTGGTAGTAGGCAAGTGATGGGGTGACGCAGGAGGGTAGCTCCGCCACGCGGTGGTTGTCGTGGTGTAAGCCTGTAGCCCGAGTCCTAGGTAAATCCGGGGCTCATATAAGGGTGAGAGGTGATGCGTAGCCGATTGAGGCGAAGAGGGTGATCCCATGCTGTCGAGAAAAGCCTCTAGCGAGTGCTGTTGCGGCCCGTACCCCAAACCGACACAGGTGGTCAGGTAGAGAATACCGAGGCGATCGAGCGAACTGTGGTTAAGGAATTCGGCAAAATACCTCCGTAACTTCGGGAGAAGGAGGGCCGGTTGTCTTGAGGCTCCTTGCGGGCTAGGGACGGCCGGTCGCAGAGACCAGGCCCAAGCGACTGTTTACTAAAAACACAGGTCCGTGCGAAGTCGCAAGACGATGTATACGGACTGACGCCTGCCCGGTGCTGGAACGTTAAGAGGACCTGTTAGCTCCTTCGGGGCGAAGCGGAGAATTTAAGCGCCAGTAAACGGCGGTGGTAACTATAACCATCCTAAGGTAGCGAAATTCCTTGTCGGGTAAGTTCCGACCTGCACGAATGGCGTAACGACTTGGGCGCTGTCTCGACCACAGACTCGGCGAAATTGCACTACGAGTAAAGATGCTCGTTACGCGCGGCAGGACGGAAAGACCCCGGGACCTTTACTATAGCTTGGTATTGGTGCTCGGTTCGGCTTGTGTAGGATAGGTGGGAGACTGTGAAATCGCCACGCCAGTGGTGGTGGAGTCGTTGTTGAAATACCACTCTGGTCGAATTGGGTGTCTCAACCTCGGGCCATGATCTGGTTCAGGGACAGTGCCTGGTGGGTAGTTTAACTGGGGCGGTTGCCTCCCAAAGAGTAACGGAGGCGCCCAAAGGTTCCCTCAGCCTGGTTGGCAATCAGGTGTTGAGTGTAAGTGCACAAGGGAGCTTGACTGTGAGACTGACGGGTCGAGCAGGGACGAAAGTCGGGACTAGTGATCCGGCACCACCTTGTGGAAGGGGTGTCGCTCAACGGATAAAAGGTACCCCGGGGATAACAGGCTGATCTTGCCCAAGAGTCCATATCGACGGCATGGTTTGGCACCTCGATGTCGGCTCGTCGCATCCTGGGGCTGGAGTAGGTCCCAAGGGTTGGGCTGTTCGCCCATTAAAGCGGTACGCGAGCTGGGTTTAGAACGTCGTGAGACAGTTCGGTCCCTATCCGCCGCGCGCGTTGGAGACTTGAGGAAGGCTGTCCCTAGTACGAGAGGACCGGGACGGACGAACCTCTGGTGTGCCAGTTGTCCCGCCAGGGGCACGGCTGGTTGGCTATGTTCGGGAGGGATAACCGCTGAAGGCATCTAAGCGGGAAGCCTGTTCCAAGATGAGGTCTCCCACCACCTTCGAGTGGGTAAGGCTCCCAGTAGATGACTGGGTTGATAGGCCGGAGATGGAAGCCCTGTGAGGGGTGGAGTTGACCGGTACTAATAGGCCGAGGGCTTGCCACAACGAGTTGTTCGCATCCACTGTGTGACCCTGAGTCCACAACCATCCACGTTTCCCCGGTGATCCGGGGGAGTGTGGGGTGGTGTGTGTGCTCGACCCCTGCCCCTAGGTTTTTGGGGGTGGGGTGATAGTTGGATAGTGTTGTCGGTGGTCATTGTGGTAGGGAAACGCCCGGTCCCATTCCGAACCCGGTAGCTAAGCCTTCCAGCGCCGATGGTACTGCACTCGCCAGGGTGTGGGAGAGTAGGTCGCCGCCGACATTCAACCTCTGAAAGGGGAGTCCGCAACGGTGTAGAAGCCGCTGTGGACTCCCCTTTTTCGTATGTCTGCAGCCGTGTCCGCCTCGCTGCGCGGACCGGTTCGCCCAGTGCGGTCGCCGACCGCGGAAGTGACGGTGTTCGTTTGTACCCTGACCACGTGACGGACGGGGAACGTCCCGGCAACGGCCGGGCAGGCGAGGAGCGCGGCTCGCGCAGCGGGTCGGGATGGTCGCGCGGCGATGACCAGCGGGGACGGCGCCGCGACGGCGACGACCGCACGCGTCGTGACGACCGGGGCAACCGCAGCGGCGGCGACCGTGCGCGCGACGACCGGGGACGTCCGGGCGAGCGCCGCACCGAGGGCCGCACCTGGTCCGACCGGGGCGGACGCGACACCGGCCGGCGCGACAGCGGCTTCCGCGGCGACGACCGCTCCGACCGCGGGCCGCGTCGCGACGACGACCGTCGCTCCGCCCGTGACGACGACCGCCGTTCCGGCGGCACCGGCCGGCGTGACTCGTTCCGGGGTGGACGCGACGACCGCGGTGGCCGGCCCTCCACGGGCCGTGACGACCGCCGTCCCTACCGTGACCGCGACGACCGTGGCCCCCGTCCGCAGCGCGACGACGACCGCGGCGGACGCTCGTTCCGGGACCGCGACGACCGCGCCGGTCGTCCCTCCTCCGGCCGTGACGACCGAGGTGGCCGATCGTTCTCCGGTCGCGACGACCGTGGCGGTCGTTCCTTCCCCGGTCGCGACGACCGCGGGGGACGTCCGTCCGGGGACCGCGACGACCGTGGCGGCCGTTCCTTCGGCGGCCGTGACGACCGACGGCCCGCCCGTGACCGTGACGACCGTGGCGGCCGTCCGTTCCGCGGCGGTGACGACCGCGGCGGTCGCCCCTCCGGCGACCGTGACGACCGTGACGACCGCGGTGCCCGCTCCTTCCGCGACCGCGACGACCGTGGCGGCCGTTCCTTCGGCGGCCGTGACGACCGTGCCCCTCGTCCGCAGCGCGACGACGACCGCGGTGGCCGTTCGTTCCGCGACCGTGACGACCGCGGTGGCCGCCCGTCCGGTGACCGCGGTGCCCGCTCCTTCCGGGACCGTGACGACCGTGGCGCCCGTCCGCCGCGCGACGACGACCGCGGCGGCCGTTCGTTCCGTGATCGCGACGACCGGGCCGGCCGCCCGTCCCGGGACCGTGACGACCGCGGCGGCCGTTCCTCGGGCAGCCGCGACGACCGTGGTGCCCGTCCCTACCGCGATCGCGACGACCGTGCGCCGCGCGGTCGGGACGACCGCGGTGACGACCGGCGCGGCTCGTTCCGGGACCGTGACGACCGTGGGCCCCGTCCCCAGCGCGACGACGATCGTGGTGCCCGTCCCCACCGGGACCGTGACGACCGCGCGCCCCGCGGTCGCGACGACCGCGGCGACGACCGGCGCAGCCCGTCCCGGGACCGTGACGACCGCCCGTACCGTGCCCGGGAGGAGCGCCCGTCGCACGACCGCCCGTCCGAGCGGTCCGCGGCCGTCGAGCCCGAGGACGTCGCGCAGTCGGACGCTGTGCGGGCCGAGCCGGCCGGTGACGCGCCTGCCGTGACGCCGTCGACGACCGACACGCCGGAGTCGGCCGCCGCGACCGGCGGCACCGCCTCCGACACCCGGGTTCCGGAGACCTCGCCCGCGGAGGCGGCCGGCGCGCCGGTCACCCGCGACGAGCGCACCGACGACGCGGGCAGCACGGACAGCACCGCGCCCGACGCCCCCCGGACCGACAGCGGGGACCGGACCGGCACCCCCGTGACCGACTCCCGTGGGGCCGGTACCGAGGCCGACGCCGTCGACCACGCCGGGACCGCCCCGGGCACGACCGGGTCCGACGGCGACACCGCCGACGGTCCGCGCACGGACCGTGCCGAGCGTCCCGTCGGGCGCGACGAGCGTCGCCCGCTCCGTGACCGTGACGACCGTGGCCCGCGCCGGGAGCGCGACGACCGTGGCCCGCGCGGCGGCGGCCGGGACGACCGGGGCCCGCGCTCCGGCCGTGACGACCGCAGGCGCGACGACCGGGGCCGGAACGACCGTGGGCGCGACGACCGTGGGCGCGACGACCGCCGTGACCCCGACGCCCGTCCGCGACGGGCGATCCCGGAGTCGGCCGAGCGGACCTTCGTCGCCGAGCCGGACCTGCCGGACTCGGTGACGGCCGCCGAGCTCGACCCGAGCGTGCGCCGGGACCTGCGCGGCCTCCAGAAGGAGACCGCCGAGGTCGTGGCGCGGCACCTCGTCGCCGCGGGGCTCCTCGTCGACGAGGACGCCGTGCAGGCGCTCGAGCACGTGCGCTACGCGCGGCGCCGGGCGTCCCGGATCGCCGTCGTCCGGGAGGCCGCCGGCATCGTCGCCTACCACGCGGGGGAGTGGAACGAGGCCCTCGGCGAGTTCCGCGCCGCCCGCCGGATGGGCGGCGGACCGGGGCACGTGCACGTCATGGCCGACATCGAGCGCGCCCTCGGCCGTCCCGAGCGTGCACTCGACCTGGCCCGCAGCCCGGAGGCCCGCGACCTCGGCCACGAGGAGCGGATCGAGCTGCTCATCGTCGCCGCGGGAGCCCGGCGCGACCTGGGTGAGGCCGACGCCGCCGTCGTCGGGCTCCAGGTCCCCGAGCTCGACGCGGTCCGCCGCGACCCGTGGAGCGCGCGGCTGTTCTACGCCTACGCCGACAACCTGCTCGCCGCCGGCCGGGAGTCGGAGGCCGTGCAGTGGTTCGTGCACGCCCACGACGCCGACCAGCACCGGGAGACCGACGCCGCCGCGCGGATCGCCGAGCTGACCGGTGACGAGCTCGAGGGCGCCGACGACGAGCTCTCCGTCGGCTGGGAGGACGAGCCCCCGGCCGCCGACGACCACGCCGAGGCGTCGTACACCGACGCCCCGGCACCGTCCGCTCGGATCGACGCCGACGCCGACGCCGACGCCGACGCCGACGCCGACGCCGACGCCGACGCCGACGACGCAGCCGACGTCGACCACGCAACCGACGCCGCAACCGACGCTGCTGTCGACGCCGCCGGCGACCCCGGCGCCGACGACGCGTCCGGGACCGAGGCCCCGGGCGTCGACGGGACCGACGAGGGCGGGACGGGCGACGTCCGCGGCGACACCGACGGGGACGCCGTGGCCGAGGAGCCGGACGCCTCCGGGGCGGCTCCCTCCGCGGACCACCGGCAGGGCCCGGACACCGGGGCCGGCGACCGGTGACCGACGACCTGCTCTCCCGCCACGACGTCCTCCTGGCCGACCTCGACGGCACCCTGTACCGGGGCCCCGAGGTCGTCCCGGGGGCCGTCGAGGCGGTGCGTGGGGCGGCGGACCGCGGCGTGCCCACGGTGTACGTCACCAACAACGCCTCGCGCAGCCCCGCCGACGTCGCGGCGCACCTCGCCGAGCTCGGCTTCCCGGCGCGCGTCGAGGACGTCCGCACCAGCTCGCAGGCCGCGGCCGCGATGCTCGCCGAGCAGCTCCCGCCGGGCGCGCGGGTGCTGGTCGTCGGCACGTCGGCGCTGGCCGACGAGGTCCGGGCCCGCGGGCTCGCCGTCGTCGGTGACGCCGAGGGCGCGGACGCCGTCGTCCAGGGGCACTCGCCCGACACCGGGTGGCGGATCCTGGCCGAGGCGGTCGTCGCCGTCCGGGCCGGAGCGCTGTGGGTCGCCTCCAACGTCGACCCCACCCTGCCGACCGAACGCGGGCCGCTGCCCGGCAACGGCTCGATGGTCCAGGTCGTGCGCACGGCGACCGGCGCACGGCCGCAGGTGGCGGGCAAGCCCGCCGACCGGCTGCTCCGCGAGGGGTGCGGCGACGCGCAGGCCCCGCTCGTCATCGGGGACCGGCTCGACACCGACATCGAGGGTGCCAACGCCATGGGTGCCCCGTCGCTGATGGTCCTGACCGGGGTCAGCGGCGCGGCGGAGCTGCTCGCCGCCGCCCCGGAGCTGCGGCCCACCCACATCGGCGCCGACCTCGCCGCGCTCACCCGCCCACCGGACGAGCTGGCCCCCGGGCCGCGGCCCGGCTGGGACGTCCGCGCCGACGGCGGCACGCTCGTGCTGTCCGGCGACGGCGACGGCCCCGAACCCACGGTGGACGCGCTGCGTGCCCTGTGTGCGGTGGCCTGGGAGCAGGGCGTCCAGGACGTCCGTGCCGACGGTGCGGCCGCGGCCGCGGCGCTGGCGGACCTCGGCCTGGCGGAGCGGCCAGGGCGGTGACGCCGCGTCGCGGCCGCAGTCGGGACCGTCGGCTACCGTGGCGTCAGAACCCCGTCCCCGGAGATCATCCATGAGCGTTCCCGCACCCGGACCCCGTCCGGGCGACCCGCGGCCCGAGCAGGACCGCCCGGTCGCGGCCCTGCGTGCCGAGGTCGACGCGGCCGTCGCGGCGCTCGACGCGCTGGACGACCGTCCGGTCTCCGAGCACCCGGCCGCGTTCGAGCGAGTGCACGCCGCGCTCGGCCGCGCGCTGAGCGCCGGCTCGGAACGGGAGTGACGATGGGTCCCACCCGTGCCCGGCTGGACGCCGAGCTCGTCCGCCGCAAGCTCGCCCGCTCCCGCGGCCAGGCCGCCGAGCTGATCGCCGCGGGCCGGGTCGTCGTCAACGGCATGCCGGCGGCGAAGCCCGCCACCGTGGTGGACCGGGACGCACCCGTCCTCGTCCGCCCGGACGACGACGGCGAACCCGACTGGGCCTCCCGCGGCGCCAAGAAGCTGCTCGGCGCCCTCGACGCGTTCACCGGCGTCGACCCCGCCGGGCTGCGCTGCCTCGACGCGGGCGCCTCCACCGGCGGCTTCACCGACGTGCTGCTCACCCGCGGGGCGGCCGAGGTCGTCGCCGTCGACGTCGGGTACGGCCAGCTGGTGTGGCGGCTGCAGTCCGACGAGCGCGTCCACGTGCACGACCGCACCAACGTCCGGGCCCTCGAACCGGAGCAGATCGGCGGGACGGTCGACCTGACCGTCGCCGACCTGTCGTTCATCTCGCTGCGCACCGTGCTGCCGGCCCTCGCCGCCTGCACCGCGCCCGGAGGCGACCTGCTGCCCATGGTGAAACCACAGTTCGAGGTCGGGAAGGACCGGCTCGGCTCCGGCGGGGTCGTGCGGGACCCGGGCCTGCGCACCGAGGCGCTGCACGGGGTCGCGACCGCCGCCGCCGCGGCCGGGCTGCACGTCCTCGGCGCGACCGCGAGCCCGCTGCCCGGCCCGTCGGGCAACGTCGAGTACTTCCTGCACCTGCGCCGGCCCGCCGACGGCCCGGCCGGCGTCGCCCCCGAGCAGCCCGAGCTCGCGCCGATGCTGGCCACCGCGGTCGCGGACGGCCCCGCATGAGGGACATCCTGCTGGTCCTGCACACCGGGCGGCCCACCAACCGCAAGACCGCGCTGCACGTGATGGGCGAGCTCGGGCGCCTCGGCCTGCGCACCCGGGTGCTCGCCGACGAGTGGGCCGAGCTCGCCGCGGACCCCGACGTCCCTGTCGGCTACGAGCCCGTCCCGGTCCCCGGTAGCCCCGAGTGCGCCCGCGGCGCCGAGGCGGTCCTGGTCCTCGGCGGTGACGGCACCCTGCTGCGCGCCGCCGACCTCGCCCGCCACGCCGGCGTACCGCTGCTGGGCGTCAACCTCGGCCACGTCGGCTTCCTCGCCGAGGCCGAGGAGGACACCCTGCCCGAGGCGCTGCAGAAGCTCGCCGACGGCGACTACGAGGTCGAGGAACGCACCACCCTCGAGGCCGTCGTCACCGCCGCCGGACAGGTGCTCGGCCGGGCCTGGGCGCTGAACGAGGCCGTCGTCGAGAAGACCACCCGCGGCCGCATCCTCGAGGTCGTCCTCGAGGTCGACGGCCGCCCGGTGTCCTCCTTCGGCTGCGACGGGGTGCTCTGCTCCACCCCGACCGGCTCCACCGCCTACGCCTTCTCCGCGGGCGGGCCGCTCATCTGGCCGCAGGTGCAGGCGTTGCTGGTGGTCCCCAGCAACGCACACGCCCTGTTCGCCCGGCCGATGGTGATCGCGCCGGAGAGCACCGTCGCGATCGAGGTGTCCGCCGACGGCCCGTCCGCCGTGCTGGACTGCGACGGCCGTCGCACCGTCGCGGTGCCGCCCGGGGCCCGGGTGGAGCTGCGGCGCGCGTCGGAGCCCGTGCGGATGGTGCGCCTGGCCGCGCAGCCCTTCGCCGACCGGCTCGTCCGCAAGTTCGACCTGCCCGTCCGGGGCTGGCGCGGGGCCCGGACCCAGCCCCCGGGTTCGAACACCTGATCGACCGTTCGGCGCACGGGAACATCCGTTCGGTGCCGTTCGCGTGTCGGGGCTCGAACGCTGTCGGTGTTCGAACGTATGGTCCCACGCATGTTGTCCGAGATGCGGATCCAGGGCCTCGGCGTGATCGACGACGCGACCCTGGAGCTCGACCCGGGCCTGACCGTGCTGACCGGCGAGACCGGCGCCGGGAAGACCATGGTCGTGACCGGGCTGAACCTCCTCGGCGGTGGCCGCGCGGAGTCCTCGCGGGTGTCGGCCGGGGCGAAGCGCGCCGTCGTCGAGGGCCGGTTCGCGGCCTCGCCGGGGGCGCTGGAGCTGGCCGAGGAGGTGGGCGCCGAGGCCGACGACGACGGGTCGCTGATCGCGGCCCGCACCGTGTCGGCCGACGGGCGCTCCCGGGCCCACCTGGGCGGGCGGTCGGTGCCCAACGGGGTGCTGGGCAGGCTCGCCGAGACCCAGCTCGCCGTGCACGGCCAGAACGACCAGCTGCGGCTGCTGCGCGGCTCCGACCAGCGGGCCCTGCTCGACCGTTTCGCCGGGGACCCCGTCGCGGTCCCGCTGGCCGCCTACCGGGCGGTGCGCACCGAGTGGCTGCAGGTGGTCACCGAGCTCGCCGAGCGGCGGGACAACGCCCGCCGGCTCGCCCAGGAGGCGGACCTGCTGCGCCACGGTCTGGCCGAGATCGAGGCCGCCGACCCGCAGCCCGGTGAGGACCGCGAGCTCGTCGAACAGGCCCGCCGGATGGCCGAGGCCGACGACCTGCGGGCCGCCGCCGAGAGCGCACACCTCGCACTGTCCGGCTCGGACGACGGCGAGGCCCCCGGCGCCGTCGGGCTCGCCGGGCAGGCCAAGGGGCTCGCCGAGGGCAGTGGTGACCCCGCGCTGGAGGAGCTCGGCCCGCGCCTGACCGAGGCCATCGCGGTGCTCGCCGACGCCGCGGCCGAGCTGTCCGGCTACCTCGACCGGCTCGACGCCGACCCCGAGCTGCTGTCGCGCGTCCTGACCCGCCAGGCCGAGCTCAAGGCACTCACCCGCAAGTACGCCGCGGACACCGACGGCGTGCTGGCCTGGGCCGCCACCGCCCGCGACCGGCTGTCCGGGCTCGACACCTCCGACGAGGCGCTCGCCGAGCTGTCGGCCCGCCGTGACGCGCTCGCCGGTGAGCTGGCCGGTCACGCCGCCGCGATCACCGCGGCGCGCACCGCCGCCGCGTCCCGGCTGGCCGAGGCGACCACGGCGGAGCTCGCCGGGCTCGCCATGAAGGACGCGACGTTGCAGGTCGGCGTGCAGCCGCGGCCCGCCGCCGACACCGGGCCGGTGCTCGAGGTCGGCGGGCGGCGCTGCCAGGCCGGGTCGAGCGGCGTCGACGAGGTCGAGATCCGGCTCGTCCCGCACGCCGGGGCGGTGGCCCAGCCGCTGCACAAGGGCGCCTCCGGCGGCGAGCTGTCCCGGGTCATGCTGGCCCTGGAGGTCGCGCTCGCCGGTGCCGACCCGGTGCCGACCATGGTGTTCGACGAGGTCGACGCCGGCGTCGGCGGCCGGGCCGCGGTGGAGATCGGCCGCCGGCTCGCGCAGCTGGCGGCCCGCCACCAGGTCATCGTCGTCACGCACCTCCCGCAGGTCGCGGCGTACGCCGACCGGCACCTCGTTGTGCAGAAGGCGTCCGGGTCGGGAGTCACCCGCTCCAGCGTGCGGCGGCTCACCGAGGAGGAGCGCACCGGGGAGCTGGCACGGATGCTGGCCGGGATGGACGACACCGACACCGGCCGCGCGCACGCCGAGGAGCTGCTCAGCGCCGCGACCGCGCACCGGGAGGCCGACCGCGCGGCGACCCGGCCCGCGGACCTGGCCGAGGCCCGGTCGCGTCGCGCGCAGTCCCGGCGCGGCCGGACCGCGCAGGACACGGAGACCGGCGTCGCGACCGCGGCGGCGGAGGGGGCGGTCCCCGGGCCGCGCGGCACCGACTCCCGCGGCACCGAGTCCCACAGCGCCGACCCGGACGGCGCCGCGGACCGTCCCGCCGCCGCGTCGCGGCGCCGCCGGGTCGCCCGGGCCGGCTGAGCGGGCCCGGCCGACGGCCGCCCGGGCGGCGTGCCGTCGCTGTGGGTGAGCGGCGCGGTGCTCCGGGCACCGCCACCCGGGGCGCGACGGGGGATCGTCCGGGCCGGTGACGTCCCGGTCTCGCGCGGCGTGCCTGCGTGGTCACGGACGCCCCACCTGTCACAGTGCGCCACATGAAGCTGTCCGGCCTGCTGCACCGTTCCCGACCGGAGCTGCCGGGCCTGACCGGCCCGGCCCGCGCCGACCGCCGTATCGAGTCGGTGCTCCGGCGCCTGCGCCCCGGCGACATCGCCGTGATCGACCAGGTCGACCTGGACCGGGCGACCGCGGACGCGCTCGTCGCCGCCCGGGTCGCCGCCGTCGTCAACGCCGCCCCGTCGATCTCCGGCCGGTTCCCGAACCTCGGCCCGCAGGTGCTCGTCGAGGCGGGCATCCCGCTCGTCGACGACTGCGGTCCCGACACCCTGCGCGCGGTCAAGGACGGCATCCGGGTGCGGCTGCACGACGGCGTCCTCTACACCGGCGAGCAGCCGCTGTGCGAGGGCCGCGAGCAGACCGAGGACACCGTCGCCGACGCCCTGGACGAGGCCAAGCAGGGCCTGACCCACCAGCTCGAGGCGTTCGCCGCGAACACCATCGAGTTCATGCGCCGCGAGCGCTCGCTGCTCCTCGACGGGCACGGCGTCCCCGAGGTCGACGTCGCCCTCGACGGGCGGCCGGTGCTCGTCGTCGCCGCCGGGTTCGAGCACCTCGCCGTGCTGAAGCGGCTCAAGGCCTACATCAAGGAGTACCGGCCGGTGCTCGTCGGCGTCGGGGCGGGAGCGGACGCGCTGCTCAACGCGCGCCACCGCCCGGACCTCATCGTCGCCGACCCGTCCGAGGTGTCGAACCAGGCGCTGACCAGCGGCGCCGACGTCGTCGTCCCGGCCTTCCCCGACGGGCACGCCCCGGGGCTGCACCGGGTGCAGGACCTGGGTGCCAGCGCCGTCACGTTCCCGTCGATGGCCAACCCCGAGGACCTCGCCCTGCTGCTCGCCCACCACTGCGGCGCCTCGATGATCGTCACGGTCGGGCTGTCGGCGTCGATGGGGGAGTTCCTCGACCGCGGGCGGTCCGGCAGCAACGCCTCGACGTTCCTGACCCGGCTGCAGGCCGGGGGCAGCGTCGTCGACGGCGCGATGATCGCCCAGATGTACCGGAGCCGGACCTCGTTCGCGCCGCTGCTGCTGCTCATCGCGGCCGCGGTGGTCGCGGTCGTCGTCGCCGTGCTCGTGTCCGGCGGCGGCCCCGCGGTGCTGGAGTGGATGCGTGGCGTGCTGGAGAGCGTGCGGGCCCTGGTCGCCGGATGGTTCCCGGCGTGATCTCGCGGCGCCACCACCGCATCGCCCTGGTCGCGGTGTTCGTGCTGGCCCTCGCGGCCGGGTTCGTCCTCGCCGTCGTCGGTCTGCCGCAGCGCATCGCCGACGTCGCGGCCTCGGGGACGGACACGGGCGAGACCGCCCGGCTGAGCGTCGAACGCGACACCCTGGCCGCGCAGCTGCACGCCAGTGACGAGTTCGCGGGCCGCGTCGGGCCGGACCTGGTGCGCGGGAAGCTCACCGGGGTGCCCGTGACCGTCGTCGCGCTCGGTGCCGACCCGGCCGACACGCGCGCGGTCGCCGAGCTCGTCGTCGCCGCGGGGGGCAGCGTCGCGGGGGAGGTCGTGCTCACCCCGGCCGTCACCGACCCGGCCCGCGCCGACCAGCTGCGCGACCTGTCCGCGCGGCTGCTGCCGTCGGGGGCGCAGCTCCCCACGGCCACCGACGCCGGTGCGCTCGCCGGGGGGCTGCTCGGCTCCGCGCTGCTGGCCCCGCCCGACGGCCCCGCACCCGACCCGGACGGGGCCGGCGCGGTGCTCGCCGGGCTCGCCGGTGGCGGCTTCGCCGAGGCCCCGCAGGGCAGGCCCGCGGCCGGACGGGTGGCC
Organism: Pseudonocardia sp. ICBG162; assembly: GCF_020496225.1. Lineage (NCBI taxonomy): Bacteria > Bacillati > Actinomycetota > Actinomycetes > Pseudonocardiales > Pseudonocardiaceae > Pseudonocardia > Pseudonocardia sp. ICBG162. Next base: position 1,176,900 of record NZ_JAHLJD010000013.1, on the reverse strand, counting down.
GTCGTCGTCACCGGGGCCGCGTACTCCGGTGTGGACGCCGGCGCCTCGGCGTCCACCGCCGCGGCACTGGCCGCCGAGCTGGACCGTCGTGGTGCGGGGGCCGTGCTGGCCGGGCGGGACGCCGCGGACGGTTCGGCCGTCGCCGCCGCCCGCGCGGCCGGGGCCGGTCCGGTGGGCCGGCTCGCCACCGTCGACGGCGTCGGCACCGGTGCCGGGCGGGTCGCGACCGTGCTCGCGCTCGCCGAACGACAGGCAGGAGGCACCGGCCGCTACGGTTCCGGGGCCGGAACGGTGGGGCCGGTTCCCGCCGCCCCTTGACCGATCGGTAGGCTGAAACTCCGTGCAGACTCGCGCCACCCGTCATCTCTTCGTCACCGGTGGGGTCGCGTCCTCGCTGGGTAAGGGCCTGACCGCCTCCAGTCTCGGTCAGTTGCTCACCGCGCGCGGGCTTCGCGTCACCATGCAGAAGCTCGACCCCTACTTGAACGTCGACCCCGGGACGATGAACCCGTTCCAGCACGGCGAGGTCTTCGTCACCGAGGACGGTGCCGAGACCGACCTCGACGTCGGCCACTACGAGCGGTTCCTGGACCGCGACCTCGCCGGGCGGGCCAACGTCACCACCGGCCAGGTCTACTCCGAGGTCATCGCCAAGGAGCGCCGCGGCGAGTACCTCGGTGACACCGTCCAGGTCATCCCGCACATCACCAACGAGATCAAGGACCGCGTCCTCGCGATGGCCGAACCCGACGCCGAGGGCCTGGCCCCCGACGTCGTCATCACCGAGGTCGGCGGCACCATCGGCGACATCGAGTCGCTGCCGTTCGTCGAGGCCGCCCGCCAGGTCCGCCACGAGGTCGGCCGGGACAACTGCTTCTTCCTGCACGTGTCGCTGGTGCCGTACCTGGCGCCGTCGGGCGAGCTGAAGACCAAGCCGACCCAGCACTCCGTCGCGGCGCTGCGCAACATCGGCATCCAGCCCGACGCGGTGGTCCTGCGTGCCGACCGGGAGATCCCCGAGGGCATGAAGCGCAAGATCTCGCTGATGTGCGACATCGAGCTCGACGGCGTCGCCGCGTGCCCGGACGCCCCGTCGATCTACGACATCCCGAAGGTGCTGCACGGCGAGGGCCTCGACGCCTACGTCGTGCGCCGGCTCGGGCTGCCGTTCCGCGACGTCGACTGGACCGTGTGGGGTGACCTGCTCGACCGCGTCCACCACCCGCGGGAGACCGCGACGATCGCGCTGGTCGGCAAGTACGTCGACCTGCCCGACGCCTACCTCTCGGTCACCGAGGCGCTGCGGGCCGGCGGCTTCGCCCACCACGCCAAGGTCGCGATCCGCTGGGTGCCCTCGGACTCCTGCGAGACCCCGGCCGGTGCGGCCGAGGCGCTCGACGGCGTCGACGGAGTGCTCATCCCCGGCGGCTTCGGCATCCGCGGCATCGAGGGCAAGCTCGGCGCGATCACCCACGCCCGCACCCGGCGCATCCCCACCCTGGGGCTGTGCCTGGGCCTGCAGTGCATGGTCATCGAGACCGCGCGCACCGTCGCCGGCCTGGAGGACGCCAGCTCGACCGAGTTCGACCCGGAGACCGCGCACCCGGTGATCTCGACGATGGCGACCCAGCGCGACGTCGTCGCGGGCGAGCGGGACATGGGCGGCACCATGCGCCTGGGTGCCTACCCGGCGGTGCTGCAGCCCGGCTCGGTCGCGGCGAAGGCCTACGGGTCGCGCGAGATCTCCGAGCGGCACCGGCACCGCTTCGAGGTCAACAACGCCTACCGCCAGCAGCTCACCGAGGCGGGCCTGGTGTTCGGGACCTCCCCGGACGGGACGCTGGTCGAGTTCGTGGAGCTGCCGTCGTCGCAGCACCCGTTCTTCGTCGGGACCCAGGCGCACCCCGAGCTCAAGAGCCGCCCGACCCGGCCGCACCCGCTGTTCGCGGCGTTCGTGAAGGCGGCGCTGCGCTACCGGGCCGAGGACCGGCTGCCGGTGCACCTGCCCGGCCGGGACAACACCGACGCCGACGACGCCGAGACGGTCGAGGGCGACGACGTCGCCGTCGCTGCGGGCGGCAACGGCGTGGCCCGGGCCGAGAGCACCTCCGCCCGCTGACCCCGACCGGACCGGGCCGCCGACGGTGGCCCGGTCCGGCACGGCGGCCCGGGGCCCTGCCGCCGGGCGCGGCACGCGGCCCGCACGGCCCGCGCGCCCCGCACGGGCCTGGCCCGGCGACTACTGTCCGACGGGTGATCGAACTGCGCACCCGCCGGGCGGTGACCCGGTGACCCGCCCCGGTGAGCACGACTTCCCGGTCCGCTCGGCCACCGACATCTACTCCGGCCGCGTCATGGCGCTGCGGTCGGACCGCGTCGTCATGCCCGGCGGCCGGGTCGCGACCCGCGAGATCCTGGAGCACCCGGGGGCGGTCGCCGTCGTCGCGGTGGACGAGGCCGGGCGGGTCCGGATGCTGCACCAGTACCGCCACGCCGTCCGGCGACGGCTGTGGGAGCTCCCCGCCGGCCTGCTCGACGTGGCGGGGGAGGACCCCGCGGTCACCGCCGACCGGGAGCTGACCGAGGAGGCCGGGCTGTCCGCGTCGGACTGGTCGGTGCTGCTCGACGTCGTGCCCTCACCCGGGTTCTCCGACGAGTCGGTCCGCATCTTCCTGGCGCGCGAGCTCGTCGAGAAGCCCCGCCCCGACCTGGGCGACGACGAGGAGGCCGACCTGGAGCTGCGCTGGATCCCGATCGCCGAGGCCGTCGGGATGGTGTTCTCCGGCGAGATCGTCAACGCGGTGTCCTGCGCCGGGCTGCTCGCGGCCCGCGCGGTGCTGGCCGGGGAGTTCGACCCGCGCCCGGTCGACGCCGAGTGGGCCGACCGCCCGTTCCGCTTCGCCCGCCGCGCCGACGAGTGATCCTCCGCCGCGGCGACGGGTGACCGCGGGCGGCGGCGACGGGTGACCGCGCCGGGTCGCCGGGAGACGGTCCGCCGGGCCGACGGGTGTCCGCCCGGCCGCGCCGACGGGCGACCGCGCCGGGCGGTGGTCAGGGCCGCAGCGGGCGTCCCTCCGGGTCCCGGGGCGACCCGGCGAGCACCACGATCCCGTCGACGAACGACCAGATCGCACCGATCCCGAATGTCAGGAACGTGACCAGCAGCTGCGCGACGGCCAGACCGGTGTGTCCCGAGTAGAACCGGCCGATGCCGAACGGCAGGAACAGCTGCAGCAGCCCCGCGACGATCTTCTGCTTGTCCGAGTACGGCAGCCCCGAGTAGGGCTCGCGGCCGTACGGCGCGGACGGGTCGTAGCCGTAGGGCCCGTAGGACGGGGGCCCGGGGTGCGGCGGGTAGGCCGCGCCCGGGTGCTGCTGCCCGGACGCCCAGCTCGGCGCCCCGGCGGCCCACGCCGGCCCGCCGGGGAACCCGCCGCCGGGGGCCATGCCCGCGGGGCCGACGTCCGGGTACGGCCCGGACGGGTACGTCCCGCCGGGGTACCCCGCGCCCGGGTAGCCGGGCGTCCCGGGGGCCGGCCACGGCGGGCGGGGCCCCGCGGTCGTCGGCGACGGGTCCGGGTAGGGGCCCGCCGCGGGGTGACCCGACGGATCCGGGTACGGGGTGGCCCGGGTCGGGCCGGGGACCGCGAAGCGCGCGGTGCGCTCGGCGTCACCGTCGTGCCCGTCGTCGTGGGCGCCCGGGGAGCCGGTGCCGGTGGACGTCCCGGTGCGCGCGGTCGCGCCGGTGGTGGCCGGACCTGGGGCGGCGGCATCCGCCGCGGTCGGACCGGTGGCGGTGGGACCGGTGGTCGCGGGATCCGCACCGGCGGGACCACCGCTCGGGTCGTCGCCGGCGGCGGACGGGTCCGTCGGCACCCCGGTGAGCGACGCCGGGTGCGGCTCGGGCAGGTCGGTGAACAGGGCCGCCAGCTCCGACCGCGTCGTCGCCGCCCGGGCCCGGCGCACCCGCGCGTCGAACGCGTCGACGTCCAGCGCCCCGCCCGTGTAGTGGCGGGACAGCGCCCGCACCGTCTCCTCCTGCTCGGCGTAGCCGATCGGGTCCGCGCTCATACCCCGACCGTAGCCGCGTTCAGCTGTGGAACAGCACGCTGCGACACGCGAGATGCAGGGCGAGGCGCTCGTCCGGGTCGGCGAGGTCGACGCCGAGCACGTGGCGTACCCGTTCGATCCGGGTCGCGACGGTGTTGCGGTGCACCCCGAGCACCGCCGCGGTCTCGGTCAGCGACGACTCGGCGTCCAGGTAGGCGGTCAGCGTCGTCAGCAGGTCCCCGGGCCTGCCCTGCAACGGTTCCAGCATCGACCGGGCGGCGGGCAGGAACGTGTCGGTACGGGTCCAGGCCAGCAGCAGCGCCCCCAGGCCGAGCCGGTCGACGTGGACGAACCGGCCGCTGGTGGTGCGTTCGGCCGCCAGCCGGGCCGCGTCCCCGGCCTCGCCGAGGGTGCGGGCCAGCCCGCCCGCACCGCGGTGCACCCGGCCCACCCCGGTCGAGGTCGGCAGGGACTCGCGCAGCAGCCACTGGGTGCGCCGCGCGGCCGTCGCGTGCTGCTGCAGCTCACCGGCGGTGGGCTCGTGGTCGAACGTCGTCCAGGCGCTCCACCCCGGCCCCTGCTCGACGACGACCGCCCGCAGCCGCGCCGTCTCCACCGCCCGCAGCACCTGCTCCCGGGCGGCGACGACGTCCACCGAGGACGGCACGTCGATCCGCAGGCCAGCGTGCCAGCCGTCCAGCGACCAGCCCGCGTCGAGCGCGCGCCGCCGCAGCCCGGCGGGGAGCGGGTCCCCGGCCTGCAGGATCTCGGCGAGCAGCGCCGTGCGCAGCCGCGCGTCGCGCTCCACGGTGAGCCGCTGCTCGGCGAGGCGCTGCCGCACCGAGTTCGCGGCGACCGCCAGCGCCGCCCGCAGCGCGGCGGTCTCGGCGGGCACACCCTCCGGCTCCGCGACGGCCAGGCGGCCGTCCGGCGGGCCCGGCCCGAACGCCACCTCCAGCAGTGCCGCCCCGGGAACGGGCGGCGGGGTCGCCGAGCCCGTCGCGTCCGCACCCGCGACGACCGAGCCGCCCGGGTCGAGCAGCCACACCGGGCGTCGCCAGGTCCGGGCGAGGTCCGCGACGAGGTCGTCGACGCCGCCGTGCGGGACCCCGCACACGGTCGCCGTCCGCCCGACGAGTGCCGCGACCACCTGGTCGGGTTCCTGCAGCAGCCGGGTCGCGGTCAGCGCGGCGGCCAGCGCGTCCGGGGCGCCGAGCACCGGCAGCCCGATCCGCCCGGCGAGCAGCCGGCTCGCCGGGTGCAGCGGATCGTCCCCGGCGAGCAGCACCGCGGCGGCCCCGGCCGCGACGGCGCGGACACCGCGACCGTCAGCAGCGCCGCCCGTGCGTCGCCCGGGTCGGCGTGCAGGTCGGCGACGGTCACGACCCGCTCGATGCCCGCCCCGTCCGGTGCGGGCCCGCCCAGGGTGGTCACCGCGGCCCAGTCGGGGTGGGCGAGCAGCCCGGACAGCCGCAGCCCGCCGGTCACCGTCGTGCCTCCGGTCCGGGGTGGGCCGCCGCGGGGCTGGACGGCGCGGGGACGGACGGCGCCGCGTGTGGAGCCGTCGCAGCCGGTCCCAGGCCGAACGCCTGCGGGCCGACGTGGACGGCGGCGTCGGGCCGGGCCGCCCACCACGGCGGGGCGGGCAGCACCAGGACCAGCACGTCGTCGCCGGAGCGGACGGCGTCGGCGGCGATCGGCGCGGCCGAGCGACGGTCCAGCAGCACGATCACCTCCGGCGACGCGGCCACCGGCTCCCCGTCGGCGAGCACCAGCAGGTACTCGTTCTCCGCCTCGATCCGCAGGACCCCGGTGCCGGGCGCGTCGACGGTGACCGCGGCCCGCCCGAACCGGCCGACGGGGGAGCGGCGCACGTCCACCACCCGGCCGCCGCCGACCGGGTGCCCGCCGAGCGCGTCGGCGACCCGGGCCGGTGCCGGGGTGTCACCGAGCCCGGCGTGCGCGCGGCCCAGCCCCAGCGCGCGGCCCAGCGTGCCCAGGCAGGCGTCGCCGAGCGCGGCCGAGGCCGGTGCGGGCGCCATCACGGCCCCGGCCCAGCCGCCCGCCTGGGCGACGAACGCGCGCACGGTCAGCTCGGTCGACACCGGGTCCCCGCCGTCGACGACGACGGTCTGCCCGGCGGGCTCGGCCAGCGCCATCGGCGTCACTGCACCCCCGGCGACGACCCGGGTCAGCTGGTCGACCCGGGGCAGCGCACGCCCCATGAGGTCGGCGTCGACCAGCGGCAGCCCCAGCTGGTGGGCCAGCGGCAGCGGCAGCACCCCGTTCAGGCCGGCCGCCTCGAACGGCATGACCGCGGCCGGCTCGACCCCGGTCCAGCGGACCAGCGCGCGCACGGCCGCGGGCAGCTCGTCGCCCGAGGGCAGCTTCTTGCCCAGCACCCGGGTGCCGCCGAGCATCCCGACCGGCAGCACCGGGGCGTCGCCGAGCTCGGCGGGGGAGTGCAGCCGGACCGGGCCCGCCGCCAGCACCGAGCGCAGCACGTGGGCGTACACCCGGGCGTCGCCACCCCCGCCGGAGCCCAGCAGCAGCACCCCGGTGACGAGGGCGTCGACGTCGCCTGCGGTCACCTCCACGGCGGGGATGCTGCCAGGTCAGACCCGGTCCGCGGCGCCCGCTCCCCGCGGGACGGCGGTCTCCAGCGGCACGAACGGTACGTCCAGCCCGAAGCAGGCCGGCCCGAACACCGCGAGGGCCTCCGGCGTGCGCATCATGTCCGGCGTCGAGATCCCGACCACGACGACGCGCTGGCCGTAGCGCAGCGCCTCGGTGGTGATCGGCTCCCCGGACTCGGCCTCCAGCACGCAGATGAGGTCCGGGACGACCGCGACGGTGGTGTCGTCGACGGTCGCGACCAGGGTCTCGTTCTGGAAGACGGTGCGGAGCTCGGAGCCGCCGTCGAACGCGGTGAACCGCGCGGTGCCGCGGGCGAACCCGTCGACGGTGCGCCGCTCGACGTCGGAGACCTTGCCGGCGAACAGCACCCGCAGGTGCCGGTACAGGGTCGGGGCGAGGGTGTCGGCGATCGCCCCGACCGGGTCGCCGAGCTGCTCGCGGGCCTCCCGGATCGCCCGGCCCAGCCGCAGCGCCAGGGTGAGGGTGTGCGGGATCGCGGTGCGGCGCACGTCCGCGCCGGACATCGGGTACTCCGCGATCAGCGCCGACCCGCCCATCCGGATGGCGGCGCCGCGCGCCAGGTGCTCCATGCGGTGGTTGTCGGTGCCGGTGTCGATGAGCACCGACTCGCCGTGGTCCCCGGCGACGACCATCGGGGACCCGGACACGCCGTACACCCCGAAGGTCTCCATCTGCAGCTCCGGGAACGCCCGGCCCATGCCGTCGCCGTCGATCACCGGAAGCCCGGTCCGGGCCGCGACGAGCAGCGGGATCATCGAGTTGATGCCGCCGCACTCCATCGGGATGGTCGCGTCGGCGGTGCGCCCGAGGTGCTGCTCCAGGCGGCGCAGGGCGAGCACCGGCTCGTCGCCGCGGGGGATCTTCTCGATCATCACCGTGGGCGCGCCCATCATCGCCGTCGCGATGACGAACAGGTCGTCGGTCAGGTCGGCGGGGTCGGCCGGGTCGAGCACGGTGACCGGTCCGTGCTCGCGCATCGCCTGCTCCACCATGAGCCGCCCGATGTAGGGGTCCCCGCCGCCGCCGGTGCCGAGCAGCGCGGCGCCGCGGGCGAGGTCGGGCAGGTCGTCCGGGGTCAGGGTCCAGCTCATACCGGCGCTCCGTCCGTCACGGTGTCGTGGACCCGCACGGGGTCGGTGTCGTAGCCGAAGTACCGCGGTCCGACGACGGCGATCGCCTCCGGGGTGTGCCAGCGCGGGTCCGCGGGGGCGGCGAGCACGCTGACCCGGTGCCCGAAGCGCAGCGCCTCGGTGGTCACCGGCTCCCCGGTCGCGGTGTCGAGCACCATGATCAGGTCCGGGGTGGTGACGACGGTCGTGCCGTCGACCTCGGCGATCAGGTGTTCGTTCTGGAACCGCAGGACGCAGCCGCCGGACAGCGTCGCCGTCCCGCGGGCGAACCCGGTGGTGGTGCGCCGCTCGACGTCGACGACCTTCCCGGTGTGCACGACGCGCCCGCCGACCTCGGCGGCGGCCGCCGCGACCGGGTCGGTGAACCCGGCCCGGGCACCGGCGATGGCGCGCCCGATCCGCACGCAGAGCCCGAGGGTGCCGCGGATCATCGTCTCCCGCGCCCGGGCGCCGGTCATCGGGTAGTTCGAGATGATCGCGGTGCAGCCCATGGTGATGGTCATGCAGCGGGCGAGGTCCTCGGCCCACTTCGCGGTGGGGCAGTGCAGGATGCCGGTGTTGCCCTGCTCGTCGGTGATCGACATCGGGGTGGCGGGGACGCCGGCGATGCCGGGCAGCACCATCTGCAGCTCGGGGAACGCGCGGCCCATGCCGTCGCCGTCGACCAGGGGCAGCCCGAGCATCGCCGCACCGGCCACCGGGATCGTGGAGTTGATGCCACCGGCCTCGACGCACGCCAGGTGGGTGGGCGTGACCCCCAGGTGCGCGGCGAGCGCGGTGACCGCGCGGCCGATCTCGTCGTAGGCGGGCAGCTTCTCCACGCTCACCGTCGGCGCCCCCATCTGTGCGACGACGAACACGGCGGCGTCGTCGGGCAGGTCGGCGGGGTCGACGAGCGGCACCGGTCCGTGCTCGCGCAGGGCCCGCTCGGCCAGCAGCCGTCCCAGGTAGGGGTCGCCGCCACCGCCGGTCCCCAGCAGCGCCGCACCGCGGGCGAGTGCGGGCAGGTCGTCGGCGGTCAGCATCGCCGTCACCGGGCCACCGTCCGCTCCAGGCGCAGGTCGCCGACCGCCTTCGCGCGGATGCGGGTCGCGTTGCCGGGCAGGTAGGGGATGGGGACCTCGTCGAAGTCGACGAGCGCGACCGAGCCGGGGTCGGCGCCGGAGGCGACCGCACGGTCCACGGCCTCCTGCTTGGCGGCGTCGACGACGGCGTCGCGGCGGCCGGGCTCGATCGCGTACACCCGGTCGACCTCGCCGCCGACCTGCGCGATCGCCGCGCCGATGGCGTTGGCGACGGCGAAGTTCTCCGGGCGGTGCACCGCGCCCAGCCCGGGGAACGCCTCGGGCAGCAGCACCGACCCACCGCCGACGGCGACCACCGGCAGCGGGTCGGCGGAGATCCGCATCCGGTCCACGACGTCGGCGACGTCGGAGGCGATCCGGTCCAGCGCCGCGGTCACCAGCTCCCGGGACAGCCCGGCGACCAGGGAGCCGTCGCCGATGTCGGCCCGGCCCGCCGCGACGGCGATGTCGGTCGCGGTCAGGGTGTCGCCGCCGAACACCAGCGCCCGCTCGGTGAGCCGGTAGCCGACCGAGTCCGGGCCGACGGTGGGCCCGCCGGACCGCTCGGGGGAGCCGGTGCGGACCAGGGAGCCGCCGCCGATGCCGACGCTGAGCACGTCGGGCATCCGGAAGTTGGTGCGCACCCCGGCCACGCTGACCTCGACGGCGGCCTCGCGCGGGAAGCCCGCGGTCAGCACGCCCACGTCGGAGGTGGTGCCGCCGACGTCGACGACCGCGCAGGTGCCCAGCCCGGACAGCACGGCGGCGCCGCGCATCGAGTTCGTCGGGCCGGAGGCGAACGTCGCCACCGGGTAGCGACGGGTGTAGCCGACGTCCATCAGGGTGCCGTCGTTCTGCGACAGGTACAGCGGCGCGGTGATGCCCTGGCCCTGCACCGCCCCGGCGAGCGCGTCGACGATGTGCGCGGCGAGCTCGCGCAGCGCGGCGTTGATGATCGTCGCGTTCTCCCGCTCCAGCAGCCCGACCCGCCCGATCTCGTGGGACAGCGAGATCGGCACGTCCGGGCCCAGCTCCTCGGCGATGATCTCCGCGGCGGCCAGCTCGCACTCGCTGGTCACCGGGGAGAACACCGAGGAGATCGCGACCGAGCGGACGCCGTGCGCGGCCATGTCCGCGGCGTGGCGGCGCAGCTCGTCCGGGTCGAGCGGGGAGATGCGGCGGCCGTCGAACTCGTGGCCGCCGTGGGCGAGGTAGCCGCGCCCGGCGATCGCGTCGACCAGCCGCTGCGGCCAGTCGACCATCGGCGGCAGCGCCGCGGTGGCGGGCAGGCCTAGGCGCAGCGCGGCGGTGGGGGCGAGCCGGCGGGCCTCGACCAGGGCGTTGACGAAGTGCGTCGTCCCGATCATCACGGCGTCGACGTCGGCGGGGGTGAACGGGTGGTCGGCCTGCAGCCCGGTGAGCGCGCCGACGATGCCGGAGGTGACGTCGTCGGTGGTCGCGGACTTGACGGCGGCCAGCACCCGGACACCGCCGGACGGGGCGTCGTCGAGCAGGACGGCGTCGGTGTTGGTGCCGCCGACGTCGATGCCGATGCGCATGGAGTGCTCCTTCGGTGGTGCCGCGCCGCCCGCCCGTGACGTGACGGGCGGGCGGCGCGGAGTGCGGGTCAGGACGTGACGGCGGGGGCCGCGGCCCGGTCCGGCTGCTCGGTGCGGCTGACGCCGATCCCGCGGAGCAGCCCGAGCCGCCCGGCGACGACGTAGAGCACGAAGGCCGCCACGATCGAGTTCACGCTGGGCAGGCCGGCGTCGACGAGACCGCCGAGCAGGGCCGACGCGGCCCAGATGACCAGCGTCGCCGGGACCCAGGTCGGTGAGGTGGCGGGCAGCGCCCCGGTGGCCCGCGCCGCCTCCAGGTCACCGCGCCAGCGCTTCACCACGAAGTACTCGGCGACCATGATCCCGGCGATCGGCGGGAACACCACGCCCAGCACCGACAGGAACCCGGTGAACAGGTCGAGGATGCCGCCCGCGGCCAGCAGCGAGCCGACCACGCCGAGCGCGAGGGTGACCATCGGGCGGCTCACGGTGCGCCCGAGCACGGTGCCCGCGAAGTTCACCACGCCCAGCCCGGACGAGTAGAGGTTCCAGTCGTTGATCTTGAGGGTGCCGAGGATGATGATCAGCGTCCCGACCCAGCCGACCGACGACGTGACGATGGTGATGATGTCGTCGGAGCGGACGGCGTGCGCCAGCAGCACACCGGACATGCCGATCACGTACTCGCCGAGGGTGAACCCGACGACGGTCTGCTTGACCACGTCGGCGGAGGTCCGGTTGAACCGGGTCATGTCCGGGGTGATGATCGCCCCGACGATGAAGCCGCCCGCGACCAGCGTCGTGCCCTCGACCAGCGAGATCGACGGCCCCGGCGGCGGGCTCGCCATGAGCGCGCCGACGTCGTGGCCGAGCAGGGCGCTGCCGATCGACCAGCCGACCAGCACCAGGAACGCCGGCACGGTGATGTAGGCGACCCACTGCATCGAGCCGAAGCCCCACAGCACGATCATGGTGACGACCAGGCCGAACACCAGCGACCACGCCCAGACCGGCAGCCCGCCGATCAGCGTGACCAGGCCCTCGGCCGAGACCCCGGACTGCACGCCGAACCAGCCGACGAGGCTCACCCCGATCGCGACGCCGATCAGCGCGCTGCCGCCGTGGCCGAAGCCGGTCCAGCGGGCCAGCAGCGAGGTGTTCAGCCCCTCCTTGCAGCCGATGATGCCGACGCCGATCGAGACCAGCTCCAGGATCACCGCGCCGAGGGTGAAGGCGAGGAAGGCGTCCCAGAACCCCATCCCGAACCCGAGTGTCGAGCCGAGCAGGAACTGGCTCAGGGCCGACACCTGCCCGAACCGCTGTACCGCCACGCTCCACCACGAGTACCGGGCGTGCTCCGGAACCCTGGTCAGGGCGTAGTCGTCCGTACCGACCCCACCGCTCATCTCGGTCTCCTCTCGGCTGGTTGCGAGAACGGTAGGTGCAGGTCAGAGCCCGGTCACGGGGCGATGTGCCCGGTCCGGGGCCGGCCACTGTGCAGACCGCCCTTACGGGCCGGCCCGCGACGGCCGTCCTAGGCTCGGCGCATGCGTTTCGGACTCTTCGTGCCCCAGGGCTGGCGTCTCGACCTCGTCGGCATCGACCCCGCCGCCCAGTGGGACGTGATGCGCGGCCTCGCCGAGCACGCCGACCGCGGCGACGTCTGGGAGTCGGTCTGGGTCTACGACCACTTCCACACCGTCCCCGCGCCCACCGACGAGGCCTGCCACGAGGCGTGGAGCCTGATGGCCGCCTTCGCCGCGACGACCGAGCGGGTGCGGCTCGGCCAGATGTGCACCTGCATGGCCTACCGCAACCCCGTGTACCTGGCGAAGGTCGCCGCCACCACCGACGTCATCTCCAAGGGCCGCGTCGAGATGGGCATCGGCGGCGGCTGGTACGAGCACGAGTGGCGTGCCTACGGCTACGGCTTCCCCCGGCCCGGCGAGCGGCTCGGCATGCTCGACGAGGGCGTGCAGATCTTCGCCCAGGCATGGCGGGAGGGCCGTGCCACCCTGCACGGGAAGCACTACACCGTCGACGACGCCATCGTCGCGCCCCGCCCGCTCCAGGACGGCGGCATCCCGCTGTGGATCGCGGGCGGCGGCGAGAAGGTCACCCTGAAGATCGCCGCGAAGTACGCGCAGTACACCAACTTCGACGGCACCTTCGACGGCTTCCGGCACAAGTCGGCGCTGCTCGCCGACCACTGCCGCGACGTCGGCACCGACTACGACGCCATCGTCCGCTCGGCCAACTACAACGTCGCGATCGGGCACACCGAGGCCGAGGTGGAGGAGCGCCTGGCCTCGCTCGTCGCCCGGCTGGAGCCGATCGTCGGCGCGGAGAAGGCCCAGGGCGCGCTGGGTGCGTTCCGCGGGATGCCCGGCGTCGGGACCCCGGAGCAGATCGTGGAGAAGCTGTCCGCGCTGCAGGCCGTCGGCATGAGCTACGGCATCTTCTACTTCCCCGAGGCCGCCTACGACCGGTCGGGCATCGAGCTGTTCGAGCGCGAGGTCGTCCCGGCCCTGCGGGACTGACCGGTGCCGACCGTGCGCCGGGTGGCCGAGGACTACCTCGACCACCTGGCCGTCGAGCGGGGGCGGGCGCAGGACACCCTGCGCTCCTACCGGCTCGACCTCGGGCGCTACCTCGACCACCTCGACCACCTGGGACGCGCGGAGCTGACCCAGGTGACCGAGGCCGACGTCGCCGCGTTCGTCACGGCGCTGCGCACGGGGGAGCGCCCGCTGGCCGCGTCCTCGGCGGCGCGGGCGCTGGCCGCGGTGCGCGGGCTGCACCGGTTCGCGCTGCACGAGGGGCTGACCCCGACCGACGTCGCGGCCGGGGTGGCGCCGCCCGCGCTGGGCTCGCGGCTGCCGTCCGCGCTGACGGTCGACCAGGTCGACCAGCTCCTCGCCGGCTGCGTGTCCGACGGCCCGGTCGGGCTGCGCGACCGGGCCCTGCTGGAGCTGCTGTACTCCACCGGCGCCCGGATCTCCGAGGTCGTCGGCGCCGACCTCGACGACCTGGACCCGGACGCGCGGACGATCCTGCTGCACGGCAAGGGGAACAAGCAGCGGATCGTGCCGGTCGGGCGCCCCGCGCTGGCGGCCGTCGACGCCTACCGGGTCCGGGCCCGGCCCGACCTCGCCGGACGCGGCACGGGCAGCCCGGCGCTGCTGCTCAACGCCCGCGGCAACCGGCTGTCCCGGCAGAGCGCCTGGCATGTCCTGCGCGCCGCCGCCGAGGCGTCCGGGCTGCCCGGCGACGTCGTCGCCGCGGTCTCCCCGCACACCCTGCGGCACTGCTTCGCCACCCACCTGCTCTCCGGCGGCGCCGACGTCCGGGTGGTGCAGGAGCTGCTCGGGCACGCGAGCGTCGCGACCACGCAGATCTACACCCACGTCACCGTCGACACGCTGCGCGAGGTCTACGCCACCGCGCACCCCCGCGCCCGGGGGTGATCACGGATCGGGCACCGTCCCGGTCGCCCACCGTCGCGTCCGGTGCCCGATCCGTGATCACGCGTTCGCGTTCGCGACGGAGGGGTCCGGTTCCGGTGTGGGGGGTGGCGCCGGTGGACAGGGTGGCCGGATGGAGCTGCGGGACCTGCTGCGTGCACAGGCCGGTGTGGTGACGACGACGCAGGCCGTGGCCTGCGGGGTCTCGGCCCGGTCGGTGTACCGCCGGGTCGCGGCGGGCCACTGGTGGACCCCGCTGCCCGGGGTCCACCACGACCGGACGCACCCGTACGGGCCCGAGGCCCGGCTGCGCGCGGTGTCGCTGTGGGCGGGTCCGGACGCGGTGCTGCACGGGCCGGCCGCGGCCTGGTGGCACGGGATCCTCGACGCCGCCCCGGTGGTCGCCGGGGTGACGGTGCCGCGGCGGACCCGTCGCGCCGTGCGACCCGGGGTGCGGGTGCGCCGCCGGGACCTGCACCCGGCCGACCGGGGTGTGCGCCGCGGTGTCGGGGTGACGGCGCGGCCACTCACAGTGCTGGAGACCGCCGTCGCGCTGCCGGACGGCGCCGCGCTGCTCGACCGGGCGCTGCAGCGCGGAATGATGTTCGGTGCGCTGCACGCGGCTTGGTGCCGGATGAACGGGGCCACCGGCGCGGCTCGGGCGAGGGAGCTGCTCGTCGCCGCTGGGGACCGGGCCGGGTCCGGTGCCGAACGGCGGCTGATGCGCGTGCTGCGGGAGGCCGGTCTGACCGGGTGGGTACGGGCCCACCGGGTCGGCCCCTACGAGCTCGACCTCGCCTTCCCGGCCGAACGGGTCGGCGTCGAGTTCGACGGGTGGGCGTGGCACAGCGACGTCGCGCGGTTCCGCAACGACCGGCGCAAGGGCAACGTCCTGGCCGGCCACGGCTGGACGATCCTGCGGGTGACCTGGCACGACCTCGACACCGCACCCGGGCGGGTCGTCGCCGAGATCCGCCGCGCACTCCGGCTCGCCACCGGGTGATCACGGATCCGGCACCGTCCGCGTCGGTGAGCGACCGGATCGGTGCCCGATCCGTGATCACGGGGGCGGCGACCGGCGTGGGACGGCGAACGACTACGTTCCGGGGCCCATGCGGTACGGAGCGTGGGTGACGGCGGTCGTAGCGGGACTCCTCCTGGCCGGATGCGGTGGTGTCGCCGCCGGGCAGGAGCAGCAGCAGGCGGTGAACGAGCCCGTCGACGGGGCGATCACCCGGGTCGAGGTCGACTCCGACGCCGGGGCGCTGCGCCTCGTCGCGGGGGAGAAGGCGTCGGTCGAGCAGGACCTGCGGTGGACCGGCGACGCCCGCCCGCAGGTCGAGCAGAAGGTCGACGGCGGCGTCCTGCGGGTCACCGTCCGCTGCCCGGACCAGGGCAGCGACCGCTGCCAGGCCGGTCTCGTGGTGACCGCGCCCGCCGCGTCGTCGGCGCTGGTCGACCTGCGTGCGGGCGGCATCGAGGTCCAGGGACTGACCGGGGCACTGGACCTGACGTCGTCGGCGGGCGAGGTCAGCGTCACCGGTGCCGGACCGGGCGACGTGCGGGCGAGGTCCAGCGCCGGCGCGGTCGAGCTGACCTTCGCCGCGGCGGCCGCGGACGTGACCGCGGAGTCCAGCGCCGGCGGTGTCGAGATCCGGGTTCCGGTGGGTCCGGCCTACGAGGTGACCGCCGAGACCTCCGCCGGGTCGACCGAGGTCGGCGTCCCCGACCAGCCCGGTGCCGACCACCGGATCACCGCGAAGAGCAGCGCGGGCGGGGTCTCGGTCCTGCCCGCCCGCTGAGGCGCGACACGCCGGGGCGCACCGTCGGCCGGACGGCGTCCGCCCGCAGGTAGGGTGACCGGGAAATCCATACCGCGACGTGGCCCGACGGGGACGTCGCCGCACGTGGGGACATCTCCTGCAGTGCGGTCTCAGGCCCTGACCGGGACCCGGGACCCGGCACGGTACCCGCGACGAGACCGGAGACCGCATGAACCCGACGCGGCCGGAGGCCCAGGGCAGGCCCGACGACCCGAGCGACGAGCCGGCGCCGGATCACGGGCGAGGCACCCAGACCACCAGCGCGCGCGCTCCCGAGCCCGCACCGCTGTCGGTGCACGGCCCGGCCCGCGTGATCGCGGTGGCGAACCAGAAGGGCGGCGTCGGGAAGACGACGTCGACGATCAACCTCGGGGCCGCGCTCGCCGAGTACGGCCGCAGGGTCCTGCTCGTCGACTTCGACCCGCAGGGCGCGCTGTCGGTGGGGCTCGGCGTGCAGCCCCACCAGCTGGAGTCCACCGTCTACAACCTGCTGATGGAACGCGGCGTCGAGGCCGACGAGGTGCTCCAGGACACCGGCGTCGAGAACCTCGACCTGCTGCCGTCGAACATCGACCTGTCGGCGGCCGAGGTCCAGCTCGTCACCGAGGTCGGCCGGGAGCAGGCACTCGGCCGCGCCCTCAAGCGGTTCCTGCCCGACTACGACATCGTCCTCATCGACTGCCAGCCGTCGCTGGGCCTGCTGACGATCAACGCGCTCGCCTGCGCCGACGAGGTCCTCATCCCGCTGGCCTGCGAGTTCTTCTCGCTGCGCGGCGTGGCGCTGCTGATGGACACCATCGACAAGGTCACCGAGCGGCTCAACCCGGACCTGCGCCTGCTCGGCGTGCTCCCGACGATGTTCGACACCCGCACGCTGCACACCCGTGAGGTCCACGACCGCGTGGTGGAGGCGTTCGGGGACAAGGTGTTCGACGCCGTCATCAACCGGACGATCAAGTTCCCGGAGACCACGGTCGCCGGGGAGCCGATCACGACGTGGGCGCCCACGTCGTACGCCGCGGAGGCCTACCGGATGCTCGCCCGCGAGGTCATCGCCCGGTGACGCTGCTCGCCGACGGTGCACCCGAAGGTCTGGGCGACGGTCTCGACGACAACGACGTCGCCGCGCCGCGGACCCGGCGCTTCACCGTCCGGCTGTACAACTTCGAGGGCCCGTTCGACCTGCTGCTGCAGCTGATCGGCAAGCACGAGCTCGACCTCACCGAGATGGCCCTGCACAAGGTCACCGACGACTTCATCGCCCATCTCACCGACCTCGGCGACGATGCCGACCTCGACGAGATCACCGAGTTCCTGGTCGTCGCGGCGACCCTGCTGGACCTGAAGGCCGCGCGGCTCGTGCCCGGCGCCGAGGTCGACGACGAGGACGACCTCGCCCTGCTCGAGGCCCGTGACCTGCTGTTCGCCCGGCTGCTGCAGTACCGCGCCTACAAGGAGGCCGCGGCGCTGTTCGTCGAGCTGGAGAACGGTGCGATGCGCCGCTTCCCGCGCTCGGTCGCGATCGAGGACCGCTACGCCGACCTGCTGCCCGAGGTGCTGCTCGGCGTCGACGCGCAGGCCTTCGCCGAGCTCGCCGCTGCGGTGTTCCGGCCCCGCCCGCCCGACGAGGTCGGCGTCGACCACCTGCACGCGGTGCACGTGTCGGTGCCCGAGCACGCGGCGATCCTGCGGGAGCGCCTCGCGCTCGCCGGGACGGCCACCTTCGCCGACCTGACCGCCGACTGCGTCGCGACGCTGGAGGTCATCGCCCGGTTCATGGCGCTGCTGGAGCTGTACCGGGAGCGCTCGGTGGCCCTGGAGCAGCCGGAGGCGTTCGCCGACCTGACGGTCACCTGGACCGCGGACCGCGAGGACGACCCGGTCGCCTACGCCGCCGCGCTGGAGGACGAGGCCGCCGCCGCCGAGGAGGCGGTCCGGGCGCGCAACCGGCGCCGCCGGAAGAGGAACCGCGTCGACGAGTCGGTCGCGTCCGGCCCCGGCTCCGCCCCTGACCCCGCCGCCGACTCCGATCCCGACTCCGATTCCGGAGCGGCCCAGGAGGCTCGGGACGCGGACCTGGACGACCCGGATACCGACCTGGACGATCCGGATACGGACCTGGACGACCCGGACGCGGACCTCGACGACCTCGGCGGTCCGGACTCCGACCTCGACCGCCCGGACGACCCGGACCTGGATCCGGTCGGCCCGGACGCGGACCTTGACGGTCTGCACGTGCTCCATCCCGACCCCGACGACGAGAGGACCGGAACCACCGGTGACTGAGCCGGACGACCGGCCGGGCTCCGACGACCCGGAGGACCCGTCCGAGCTGCTGCGCCTGATCGGCCGCACGGTGCCGCGCAGCCCGCACGCCACCGCGTCGCCGCAGGTCGCGCCGGGCGCGGAGGACCGAGCCGCCCCGGAGCCGCAGGGCCCGCCCGCGGCGGCCGACGAGGACGCGACCACCGCCGACGCCGAGCTCGCCCGGACCGCGGAGCCCGCCGACGACATGGACCCGTCGGCCGACAGCGATGGCGCCGCGGCGGATGGCGTCGTTGCCGATGGCGTCGTTGCCGATCGCGCGGCTGCCGACGGCGTCGCTGTTGATCGAGCCGGGGCGCATCACACCGATACCGGCGCCGAGCCCTCTGCGGGTGCCGAGCCCGCCGCCGACGCCGGTCCCGCAGCCGACGCCGAGCCTGGGGCGGCCGACCCGGCCCGCACGGAGTCGGCGGCCACCGGGGCGACCGAGCCGCACACCTCGGAGCAGCCCGAGCCCGCCACCGCCACACCGGTGGCGCCCCGCCCGGGCCATCGAGACGCACGTTCCGGCCCTGCGGAGGGCGGAAACGTGCATCTCGATGGGATCGGAGACCCCGCCGTCGGCGATGCCGCGACCGCCGACACGTCGGCGGACCATCGAGCGCTGCGAAACGGTGCTCGCGACGACGCATTCGCAACGCTCGCCGCCCAGGACGACCGGTCCGAGCGCCCCGGCGGGCGCGGCTCCGGCCACCTCGACCCGGCGACCGAGCCTCCGGGGCCGGGGACCGGTGACACGGCGGCAGCCGGGAGGACCGGAACGACCGGCGCCGCGGTCGGGCCGGAGAACGTGGCCGAGGCGGAGAACGCAGCCGAGCCGGAGGGCCCGGCCGGCCTGAAGGCCCGCGGAGTCGAGGACCCCCGAGCCGAGGACCCCCGAGTCGAGGACCCCCGAGCCGAGGACCCCCCAGCGGAGGAACCTGGAACAGAGGAACCCGGAACCCAGGACGAGCCGGAACCCGAGGAGCCCGAGTTCCACGAGCTCGCCGACGACACCGAGCTCGAGCACGCCCTGGAGGCGCTGCTGCTCGTCGTCGACGCCCCCGTCGACGAGCCGTCCCTGGCCACGGCGCTGCACCAGACGCCGTCGCGGATCCGGCAGACGCTGCACCGGATGTCGCTGGCCTACACCGCCGACCGGCGCGGCATCGACCTGCGCCGCGCGGGGGAGGGCTGGCGGTTCTACACCCGCGACCGCTACGCCCCCTACGTCGAGAAGATGCTGATGGACGGCCAGCGCGCCCGGCTGACCCGGGCCGCGCTGGAGACCCTCGCCGTCGTCGCCTACCGCCAGCCGGTCACCCGTGCACGGGTCTCCGCGGTCCGCGGCGTCAACTGCGACGGCGTGCTCCGCACCCTGCTCACCCGGGGACTGGTGGAGGAGGCCGGCACCGAGGAACACACAGGGGGGACACTGTTCCGGACGACCGAGCTGTTCCTCGAACGGCTCGGGATCTCCTCCGTGGCCGAGCTGCCCCCGCTGGCACCGCTGCTGCCCGACATCGACGCGATCGACGACCTGGAAAGCTAGGCACCATGAGCAACACACACGACCCCGACGGCGTCCGGCTCCAGAAGGTGCTGGCCCGCGCGGGCGTCGCCTCCCGGCGCGCGGCCGAGGACCTCATCGCGCAGGGACGCGTGCAGGTCGACGGCGAGACCGTCCGCGAGCAGGGCCGCCGGATCGACCCGGACACCGCGGTCGTCCACGTCGACGGCGCCCGGGTCACCCTGCGCGACGACCAGGTCTACCTGGCGCTGAACAAGCCGTTCGGGCTGCACTCCACGATGTCCGACGACCTGGGCCGGCCCTGCGTCGGGGACCTGCTCGCCGACCGCGTCGAGATCATGAACACCGCGCAGCGGCTGTTCCACGTCGGCCGGCTCGACGCCGAGACCGAGGGGCTGCTGCTGCTCACCAACGACGGCGAGCTCGGCCACCGGCTGATGCACCCGTCCTACGAGGTGCCCAAGACCTACCTCGCCGAGATCGAGGGCAAGATCGCCCGCGACCTCGGGCGACGGCTGCGCGACGGCATCGAGCTGGAGGACGGCCTCGCCCGCGTCGACTCGTTCAAGCTCGTCGACGCCCTCCCCGGCCGGGCCACGGTGGAACTGGTCCTGCACGAGGGCCGCAAGCACATCGTGCGCCGGATGCTCGCCGAGGTCGGCCACCCGGTGCAGCGCCTGGTCCGGACCCACGTCGGGACCGTGGCCCTGGGCAACCAGCGTCCCGGCAAGCTGCGTCCCCTCGACCGCGTCGAGGTGGGCTCCCTCTACAAGGCGGTGGGGCTCTGATGGCCGTACGGGCCCTGCGGGGCGCGACCCAGGTCGACGCCGACGATCGCCAGCAGATCCTCGACCGCTCCGCCGAGCTGGTCACCGCGGTGCTGGAGCGCAACGAGCTGGTGTCCGACGACATCATCTCGATCTGGTTCACCGCCACCCCGGACCTCACCGCCGAGTTCCCGGCGTACGCGGCACGGCTGCTCGGGCTGACCGACGTACCGCTGATGTGCGCCACCGAGATGTCGGTGCCCGGCGCGCTGCCGCGGGTGCTGCGGCTGCTCGCCCACGTCGACACCCCGAAGCCGCGCTCGGCGATGCGGCACGTCTACCTGCACGGGGCGCGGGCGCTGCGCACCGATCTGCCCCAGTAGGACACCCCGCCCCGTCGTGGCGGGGGCCGACCGGCGACAATGCCGGACGCAGCAACTCGAACACGGTGGGGGAACAAGGTGGCCTTGCGGGGCGTCGTCGCGATGGACGGTCCGTCCGGGACGGGCAAGTCGACCGTCTCCCGACGGCTGGCGCAGGCCTGCTCGGCGGCCTATCTGGACACCGGTGCCATGTACCGCGCCGCGACGCTGGCCGCGCTGCGCGCCGGCCTGGGCGAGGGGGCGGCGGAGGACGAGATCGCCCGCGCCGCCGTCGGGGCCCGCCTGGAGTCGGGCACCGACCCGGCCGCCCCGACGATCACCCTGGACGGCGAGGACGTCTCCGGCCCGATCCGCGGCCCCGAGGTGACCGGGTTCGTCTCGGCCGTCTCCGCGGTGCCGCAGGTCCGGGCCGAGATGGTCGCCCGCCAGCACGCCCTGATCCGCGCGGCCGTCGAGAGCGGCGGCGGGATGGTCGTCGAGGGGCGCGACATCGGTACCGTGGTGGTGCCGGACGCGCCGCTCAAGGTCTACTTGACGGCGTCGCCGGAGGTCCGCGCGGCGCGGCGCGGGCGGCAGGACGAGAAGGCGGGCCGCAAGGCCGACCTGCACGTCACCCTCGCCGACGTCGAACGCCGGGACCGGCTCGACTCGTCGCGGCGGGTCTCCCCGCTCTACGCGGCGGCGGACGCGCTGGTGCTCGACACCGACCACCTGTCGGCGGACGCGGTGCTGGCGAAGCTGCGCGAGCTCGTCGCCGCGCGGGGGCTGGACGGGTGAGCCGGGCGCGTGCGCTGCCGGAGCACGCTCTCGGGTGGCTGCACGACCTCGGCCGCTGGATCGGCACCTGGCTGTGGGTCCCGTTCTTCCGGGTGCGGATCCGGCACCGGGAGCGGATCCCGGCGACCGGTCCGGTGGTGCTCGTCGCGAACCACAGCGCGTTCGTCGACGGACCTCTGCTGTTCGGCATGTTCGGGCGCCGCGTGGTGTTCCTGGTGAAGGCGGAGATGTTCTCCGGGATCGTGGGGACGCTGCTGCGGTGGTTGGGGCAGGTGCCGGTGCGGCGTGACGTCGTCGACCGGCGGCCGCTGACGACCCTGCTGGAGGTCCTGCGCGACGGCGGCATGGTCGCCGTCTTCCCGGAGGGCACCCGCGGCACCGGCGAGATCACCGCGGCCCGGCAGGGCGCGGCCTGGCTGGCCCGCTCGGCATCGGCGCCGCTGCTCCCGGTGGCGGTGCGCGGCACGCACCGCCCGGCGGGTGCGGCCCGCCGCCTCCGCCCCCGGGTGGACGTGCTGGTCGGCGACCCGCTGCCGGCGCCGACGGCGCCGGGACGGGACGGCCTGGCCGCCGCGACCACCGAGGTCACGGAGGCCCTGCGGACACTGGTCCGCGAACTGGACAACGAACACAGGCAAGTGACACGGCCCGACGCGGCCGGGGACGTGAGAGAGCAGTGAGCGAGTACAACAGCGGCGTCGAGATCGGTGACGCGGCCGACCGGGCCGAGATGGACCGGCTCGGGCTGGACCCGACCGAGTTCGTCGCCGTCGACGAGGACGGTGTCGTCACCGCCGGGATCGACCCCGACGAGATCCTGGCGACCCCGACCCTGGCCGTCGTCGGCCGCCCGAACGTCGGCAAGTCCACCCTGGTCAACCGGATGCTGGGCCGCCGCGAGGCGGTCGTGCAGGACGTGCCGGGGGTGACCCGCGACCGCGTCGTCTACGACGCGCTGTGGAACGGCCGCCGGTTCAAGCTGATGGACACCGGTGGCTGGGAGCCCGACGCCGCCGGCCTGCAGGGCTTCGTCGCCCGCCAGGCCGAGACCGCGATGCGCATCGCCGACGCGGTGCTGCTCGTCGTCGACGCCTCGGTCGGCGCCACCGCGACCGACCAGGCCGTCGCGCGGGTCCTGCGCCGCGCCGACGTGCCGGTGATGCTGTGCGCCACCAAGGTCGACGACGACCGGCTCACCTCCGACACCGCCGACCTGTGGCGGCTCGGGCTCGGCGAGCCGCACCCGGTGTCCGGCCTGCACGGCCGCGGCTCCGGTGACCTGCTCGACGCGATCCTGGAGATCCTCCCCGAGACCCCGCGCGACGACTTCGGCGCCTCCGGGGGCGGCCCGCGCCGCGTCGCGCTCGTCGGCAAGCCGAACGTCGGCAAGTCCAGCCTGCTGAACAAGCTGGCGGGCGAGGAGCGGTCGGTCGTCCACGACGTCGCGGGCACCACCGTCGACCCGGTCGACTCCCTGGTCGAGCTCGACGGCCAGGTGTTCCGCTTCGTCGACACCGCCGGCCTGCGCAAGCGGGTCAAGATGGCCTCGGGCATGGAGTACTACGCCTCGCTGCGGACCAGCTCCGCGATCGAGTCCGCCGAGGTCGCACTGGTGCTGATCGACGCCTCCGAGCCGATCGCCGAGCAGGACCAGCGGGTCCTGACGATGGTGGTGGAGTCCGGGCGCGCCCTGGTCATCCTGTTCAACAAGTGGGACAAGGTCGACGAGGAGCGCCGCCACCAACTCACCCGTGAGCTGGAGCGCGACCTGATCAGCGTGCGCTGGGCGGAGCGGGTCAACGTCTCCGCGCTGACCGGGCGGTCGACCCAGCGGATCGCGCCCGCGCTGAACCGCGCGCTGGAGTCCTGGGACACCCGGGTGCCGACCGGGCGGCTCAACCAGTGGCTCAACGACCTCGTCGCCGCGACCCCGCCGCCGGTCCGCGGCGGCAAGCAGCCGAAGATCATGTTCGCGACGCAGGCGCAGACCCGCCCGCCGACGTTCGTGCTGTTCACCAGCGGCTTCCTCGAGGCGGGCTACCGGCGCTTCGTCGAGCGCCGGCTGCGCGAGGAGTTCGGGTTCGGCGGCACGCCGATCCGCGTCTCGGTCCGGGTCCGCGAGAAGCGCTCCCGGAAGAAGTGATGCGGGCCCTGCGCGGCCGTCCCGGTGCCCGGACCTGGGAGGTCGACGAGATCGACACCCCGGTCCCGGGCCCGGGGGAGCTGCTCGTGCGGGTCCGGGCGGCCGGGGTGAACCGGGCCGACCTGCTCGCGCTGGGTGGCGGCTATCCCGTCCCGCACGCCGACGACGACGGTTCCTTCACCGCGGGCATGGAGCTCGCCGGTGAGGTCGTCGCCGCCGGTCCGGGCGTCACCGGCGCCCCGGGCCGCGGGCCGGGGGACCGGGTGTTCGCGTCCGCGCCCGCCGCGTTCGCCGAGTACGCCGTCGTCGACGCCCGCCGCGCACTGCCCGTCCCGTCCGGGCTGACCTGGACCGACGCCGCCGCGCTGCCGGTCGCGCTGGAGACCGCGCACGACGCGCTGGTCACCCAGGCCGGGTTCGGCGCCGACGGCGGCGCCGTCCTCGTGCTCGGGGGCAGCACCGGGGTCGGCCAGGTCGCGATCCGGCTCGCCGCCGCGCTGGGCGCCTCGCCGGTCCTCGCGACGACGACCTCGCCCGCCAAGCGCGCCGCGCTCATCGACGCCGGGGCGGTCCCGCTCGTCGGGGTCGACGCGCTGGGCGACCTCGACAGGCCCGTCGACGTCGTGCTGGACCTCGTCGGCGGCGACCACCTGGCCGCCGCCCTGCCCGCCGTGCGGATCGGCGGGACCGTCGTGCAGATCGGCCGGCTCGCCGGGCCGACGGCGACACTGGACCTGAACACCCTGTCCTTCCGCAGGCTCCGCCTGATCGGCACCACCTTCAGCGTCCGCACCGCCGACGAGCGGGCCGCCGTCGCCGCCGCGCTGACGCCGGTCCTCGGCCTGGTCGGCGACGGCCGGGTGCGCGCCACCGTCGACCGGGTCGTGTCCCTGGACGACGCCCCCGGCGCCGTCGCGCACCTGCGCTCCGGCGGGGCCGTCGGCAAGGTCGTGATCGAGGTCGCCGGATCGTGACGCCGCGCCTGTAACCACCGGCGCCGCCCCGACGAGTGCCCGGGCGTGACGGTGTCGAGGTGACGGTGTTCGAGCGGCTCTGGGTGTGGCGTGTGCGCGCCGCCTGCGAGATGGCGCTGGCCCTGTGCGGCGGCGACGAGCTCGTCGACGACGCCCGCACCGAGGCCTCCTGGTACGCCGACCTACTGCACCCGTGGGACGGCCGGGGCTGCGAACCCGACGCCCGCATCCACGCCTGGCTGTCGATCCTGCTCGCCCGGCGCACCGTCGCCGCGGGACCCCTGGAACGGTGACGACACCGTCACTATCGTGGCCGGGCGTGAGGGAGACACCGGCCGAGGTGTTCCACGGCCGAGTCGCGGAGCTGGACCTGCTCGCCGACGCGCTGCGTGACGCCGTCGCCGGCGGGGCCTCGGCCGTGCTCCTCGGCGGCGACGCGGGGGTCGGCAAGACCCGGCTGGTGTCGGAGTTCGGCCGCACCGCGACGAGCGCCGGCGCGGTCGTGCTGTCCGGCCGCGCGCTGGACATCGCCGACGCCCCGCCGTTCTGGCCGGTCGTGTCCGCGCTGCGCGAGCAGTCCCGCACCCGCGGCGCGCTGGGCCGGGAGTGCGCGGCCGCGCTGTCCCGGCTGGACCGCGCCGACGGGCCGGCCGGGCGGGTCGAGATGCTGGGCGAGCTGGCCGCCGTCGTCGAGCGGGCGGCCCGCCGGGCACCGGTGGTGCTCGTCGTCGACGACCTGCACCGCGCCGACCGCTCCACCCGCGACCTGTTCGCCTACCTGCTGGCGGCGCTGTCGTCGTCGCCGGTGCTGCTGGTCGGCACCTACCGCGACGACCCGGCCGGTGGGGTCCCGATCGACCTGCTCGGGCTCACCGGGGAGCTGCGCCGCCACCGCGGCGTGCGCTTCGCCCGGGTCGAGCCGCTGCCCCGGCACGAGCTGGCCGAGCTGGTCGCGCAGTGGGCACCGGAGCGCCACGACGTCGAGGACCTGGTGTGGCGGCACTCCGGCGGGAACGTGTTCCTGGCCCGCGAGACCGTCCGTGCCGTGCTCGACGGCGACCCGCGCGGCGTGCCGCAGACCGTCCGCGAGCTGGTGCGCGCGGGCGCCGCCGGGCTGTCGACGGGGGCGGTGGAGGTCGTGCGGGCCGTGGCGGCCGGGGTCGGGGAGGTCGAGCACACGCTGCTGGCCGCCGTCGTCGACGTCGACGGGCCGGAGCTGGCCGCGGCCGTGCGGGAGGCGGCCGACGCCGGGTTCGTCGTCGTCGCCGGTGCCGACGGCTACACGCTGCGGCACGGCCTGATGACCGAGGTCGTCTCCGCGGACCTGCTCCCCGCCGAGCGGGTCGAGCTGCACGGCCGCTACGCCACCGCGCTGCACGGCGGCCACCGTGTCCCCGGGTCGGCGGCCCGCCTCGCGCACCACTGGCAGCTCGCCGGGCGCCCGGACGAGGCGCTGGAGGCGACCCTCGACGCCGCGCAGGAGGCCGAACGGCTGCGCGGCTACGCCGAGGCGCACCGGCACTGGCTGCGCGCGGCGACGCTGCCGGTCCCCGACGCCGTCCGCGACCGCAGCCGCTACCTGGAGCAGGCCGCGTCCGCGGCGGCCCTGGCGGGCGACCACGGCTCGGCCGTGGCGCTGCTCGCCGAACGGCTCGGCGAGCCCGACGCGCCCCCCGGCACGGAGCAGGCGGTGCTGCGTTCCCGGCTCGGGCGCTACCTCGGCGCGGCGGGCCAGCTGGCCGAGGCCGAGGAGGCCTACCGGCGCGCCGTCGCCACCCTGCCCGCCGGCGACGACCCGGCCGACACCGCCGTCGCCGCCCGCGCCGAGGTCCTCGCCGGGTACGCGGCCGCGCTGCTCGACCGGGCCGACTACGCCGGTGCCCGCGCCGTCGCCGAGGACGCGCTGGTCGCGGCGCGCCGGGTGGGGGAGCCGCGGGCACTGGCGTCGGTGCTGGCGACGCTCGGGTTCGGTGCCGCGCACTCCCGCGACGGCGCCGCCGGGCTCGACGCGCTGACCGAGGCCGTCGCCGTCGCCGAGGCCGACGGCGACCCGGAGACGCTGGGGGAGTGCCTGGCCCGGCGCGCGGAGCTGCTGACCGGCCCGCTCAACGCCCTCGACGACGGCGTCGCCGCGGCCCGGGCGGGCGCCGAGCGGATGGCCGGGCTGGGGCTGGGCCGGACCGCGTCGGTGTCGCTGCGGGTGGTGGCGGCGAACGGGATGTTCCGCGCCGGTGCCTGGGACGAGGCCGAGCGGGAGGTGGCGACGGCGTGGTCGGCCGCCCCGTCCGGGGCGCAGATGCTGGAGCTGCGCCTGGCCCGCGCCCGGCTGCGGATGGGCCGCGGCGACCTCGACGGGTCCGACGTCGACCTCACCGCGGCCGAGCTCGTCGCCGGGTCGACGGGCCTGCCCAAGCAGCGGCTGCCGCTGCTGATCCTGCGGGCCGGGCTGGAGATGTGGCGGGGCAACCCGGAGCTGGCGTTCGCCCACGTCGGGAAGGGGCTCGACGTCGTCGAGTCCGGCATCGACGACGTCTTCGCGGTCGCGCCGCTGCTCTGGCACGGTGCCCGCGCGCACGCCCAGGCCGTCCTCGCCGGACGTCCCCCCGACGCCAGCGGGCTGCGACGGCTGCGCCGCCACCGGCGCGACCTCGTCGACCGCGGGGACCGCTCCGCCCCCGCGCTGCGCGGGGTGATCGCGAGCTACGAGGCCATGTGCTCCGCCGAGGACGCCCGGATCACCGCCGGGTCCGACCCGGGCACCTGGCGGGGCGTCGCCGACCTGCTCGACGGCCTCGGCCAGCCCTACCCGGGCTCCTACGCCCGGCTGCGCAGCGCCGAGGCGCTGCTGGCGGGCCGGCGCACCGAGGACGGCACCGCGGACCTGCGCCGCGCCGCCGAGCTCGCCGCGGGCCTGCGGGCCGGTCCGCTGCTCACCGAGATCGCCGAGGTCGCCCACCGGGCCCGGATCGAGGTGCCCGAGCTCGCCGCGGTCGCGACGGACGGTCATGCCCCAGTCGCCGTGGACGGCCCGCTGGCCCGGCTCACCGACCGGGAGCGGGAGGTGCTGGAGGTCCTCGCCGACGGCGCCACCAACAAGCAGATCGCGGCCCGGCTGTTCATCACTCCGAAGACGGTCGGCGCCCACCTCGCCTCGGTCTTCGCCAAGCTCGACGTCACCAACCGCACCAGCGCCGCGGCGGTCCTCCGCGAGCACCGCACCGACATCTAGGTCATTCGCCCTGTACCTTCGCCGGGCCCGCTCGACCAGGCTGATCACCGGATCGAGCGACACGGAGGCAACGATGACGGCCACCATCGAGACGCCCTCCGGTGAGGGCACGGCCCCGGCGGGCCGGGCGCGCGTCGCTGCGCTGCTCGCGACGCCACCGGAGACGATCGACGGCGTCGTCGCGCACCTGGAGCACCTCCAGGAGATCCTCGAGTGCGAGTACGGCCCCGGCGACGGCGTCGCCTCGTTCAACCGGCTCTACCTGCGCATCACCCGCGGCATCCGCGACCAGCTCGACGACGACCTGTTCGCCGACCGGGACTTCCTGGTCCGGCTCGACGTCGAGTTCGCCCGCCGCTACTTCCGGGCCCTGCACGCCGAGGCGACCGGGGGGACCCCGCCGCGGTCCTGGGGGGTGCTGCTGGAGCGCCGCCACCACGAGCGGATCTCCCCGGCGGAGTACGCGGTGGTCGGGGTGAACGCGCACGTCAACTTCGATCTGGCGCCCGCGGTCGTGCGTACCTGCACGGTCCTCGGGCGCAGTACCCCCGGCCCGGCCGAGCGGGCCGACTACCGGGCCGTGAACGACGTGTTCTCCCTGCACATGGTCCGCCTGCTCGACGGCTTCGACCGGAAGGAGCCCGGCGAGATCTCGCTGTCCGAGCAGCTGCTCGGCTGCGTCGCCGACGTGCCGGTGGTGCTGGCCCGCGACGTCGCCTGGCGGCAGGCCCTCGAGCTGTGGGAGCTCCGCTCGCGGCCGATGGAGTACGAGAACGAGGTCGCGGCGCTCGACCGCCGGACCGCGCTCCTGGGGCGTGGCCTGCTCACGCTGGGAGCCCTGACGTGACACCCGCCCGAGTGGGGGGCGGGCGGGTGTCACACCCCCGGCCGGTGGCGGTCGCGCCGCTCGGGACGGTGCTGATCATCGACGACCACGAGCTCGTCGGGTCGTCGCTGGCGCTGGCCCTGCGCGCCGAGGGCGAACCGGCCTCGTTCCGCCCCGCCCACTCGCACGTCGACGTGCACCGCGCGATCGCCGGGGTCGAGCCCGGACTGCTGGTCCTCGACCTCGACCTCGGCCGCGACGCCGAGGGCCGCCGGATCGACACCATCCCGCTCATCCCGGGGCTGCGCGCCCAGGGGTGGCGGGTTCTCGTGCTCTCGGGCAGCTCCAGCCCCACCCGCATCGGCGCGGCCCTGCACCAGGGCGGCTTCACCTGGGTGTCGAAGACGGCCTCGATGCCCGCACTGGTCGTCGCGATCCGGGAGGCCCGCGTCGGGCGGTCGCTGCTGCACGCCTCCCACCGCGACGAGCTCGTGCAGCGCTACGTCGAGTGGGACCGCCGTCAGCGCGCCGTCCGCGGACGCATCGCGACCCTGACCCGCCGCGAGCGGGAGGTCCTCGAACTGCTCGCCGGTGGGGTGCGGGCGCACGCCATCGCCGAGCACTTCGTCGTGTCGCTCCCGACGGTCCGCACGCAGGTCAGGGCGGTGCTCGCGAAGCTCGACGTCGGGTCGCAGCTGGAGGCCGTCGCGCTCGTGCGCAGCGTCGACGCCACGGACGACACCCCCGGTGGGGTGCTGCCGTGGGTACGGTAAGGTTCTACGTGCCCCGCGAGGGGTGGCCGGGACGTGGCGCAGCTTGGTAGCGCACTTGACTGGGGGTCAAGGGGTCGCAGGTTCAAATCCTGTCGTCCCGACGGTCGGAATGAGGCGGTATCACCTTCGGGTGGTGCCGCCTTCTCTGTATCTGACCTGCTGAATCGTCGGGTCCGATGATCCTCGGATGATCGTTCTATCTGATCATGGTTGAGTCCATTGTGGTCTCATCGTGGAGCAAACGTGGAGCACGCTGCTCCCCGGTGCGAAATGGGGTCAGGGTTCTGCTCCACGATTGTTGTGCCGTTCGGGTGAATCTGGTGCGGTGTGCTGCGGTTGGGTGCAGACCGGTGCCGGACCGTGAGCGCGCGCTCGTGGTGGTCGATCGGGTGTGGGCGTCGGGTAAAGGGGTCGGACCCGGGAACCGGTGGTGGCTTCGCCGCCCGGCAGGGTGTGAACCGCCCCGGGTTCAGTGGAGGCTGGGTTCTGCCCGTTCAGCATGCTGCTGCGGGGCGTGATTGCGGTAGTAGGTGGCTTCGGCTTCGGTCGGTGTGATCATCCCGAGTTGGCCGTGCAGGCGCCGATGGTTGAACCAGTCGATGTACTCAAGGGTGGCGATCTCGAGGTCGTCCACGCCGCGCCACGGGCCCCGCGGACGGATCAACTCGGTCTTGAACAGGCCGTTGAAACTCTCCGCCAGAGCATTGTCGTAGGAGTCCCCGCGACTACCGACCGACCCGACCGCGCCTGCCTCGGCGAGGCGTTCGGTGTAGCGGATCGCCAGATATTGCACCCCGCGATCGGAGTGGTGCACCAGCCCCGAGATGTCGGCCTGTTGCAGCTCACGACGCCACAACGCCATCTCCAGAGCGTCGAGGGCCAGGTCGGTGCGCAGATGCCGGGCCAGTTGCCAGCCGACCACCATCCGGGAATACACATCGACGACGAACGCGGCATAGACCCAGCCCGAGAACGTGCGCAGGTAGGTCAGATCCGCCACCCACAACCGGTTGGGCCCTGGCGCCCGGAACCGGCGTTCAACCAGATCCGCCGGCCGCTGCGCGCCGTGCTCGACAACCGTGGTGCGCACCGTGCGGCCCCGGACCGCACCGCGAATCCCGAGCTCACGCATCAGGCGCTCGACGGTGCAGCGCGCCACCCGGGTGCCTTCCCGGTTGAGCGCGGCCCAGATCTTGTCCGCCCCATAGACCCGGTAGTTCTCGGCGAACACCCGCCCGATCTCAACCTTGAGGACCTCATCGCGGCGCGCCCGCAACGAGAGCGGACGGGTCTTGGCCGCGTAGTAGCTGCGGGGCGATCGGCACGCCGGCCGCGGCCAGCACTGTGCAGATCGGCTCGACCCCGAACCGGTCGCGATGGGTGTCGATGTAGTCGATCACTTGCTGCCGCTGGGGCGGTCGAGCTCCGCCGCGAAGAAAGCCGACGCCGTGCGGAGAATCGCGTTCGCCCGCCGCAGCTCAGCGTTCTCCTTCTCCAGAGCCCGGATCCGGTCCCGCTCCGAGGTCGACGTCCCCGCCCGCACGCCCTGATCGATCTGGACTTGTTTGACCCAGCCCCGCAACGTGTCCCGATTGATCCCCAGCTGCTCCCCGACCCGGGTGCACGCCGCGGTCACGTTCACCTGCTCCTCGCCCTCGACCAGGTCCAGGACCAACCGGACCGACCGCTCCCGAATCTCATCGGGGTACTTCTTCGGCGCTGGCATGACTCCAACCCTTCCGTGGGTTCAGAGCCTCCATCAAGACCGGGGCGGTTCACCCTCCCGGACGGCCGGGCCTGACCTTCCACGGACTCCGCCACAGCCACAAAACCTGGATGATCGCCGACCAAGTCCCCGACATCGCCCAAGCCCGACGCCTCGGACACATACTCGGCGACAAGATCGCCCAGACCTACTCCCACATCGCCGCAGAAGTCGACGCACGCCTCCTCCAAGGACTCCAAGACCGATGGGAGAAGGCGGTTGCTGAATGCGGAGAAGTCCCGGACTGGCGTACGGCGCCCCACCGGATGAGTGCTGATTAACCGACCTGGTGTGCAATCCGGACGCGATTCGACGGACGACTTCGCATCACCGTCGTGGCGACGCCGCTTGACTCGATGCTTCGTTAGCGAACTGGCTGAATCTAGGGATGGCGGAGTTTCGTTTAGTACGATTTATCTCATCGTCCGGTGCGACGGAAAGCCACAAGGGCAAGCGGTGCGAGTAGCATGATGGCTCCAGTTGAACAAATTGGAGCATGGGTCTGTCGATGAGCGAGCGACGACGGTGACCCGAACATGTACGGTGGAATGACGTTGTCGTCCGCGGGGCGGGTAGCGGCGCTGGCGTGGGCGGAGCGGGAGGGGACCGGCGAGGCTGGCATGTGACCCCGCTCGGTCGGGTGAAGCACCGGCTCGAATCGAGCTTGTGTTCGATCGCCACTTTGGGGGCGGCCCAGTCGCCGACGGGGGGAAGCACCGGCGGCCTAGCCTCCTTCTACGCGTCGGGGCTGCGCAGGGGGACTGGTCCAATCATCGTCGTCGTGCTGGCGGCCGCGACAACAGTGCCGAAGGTGTCGGCACTGAGCTCCTCCGTCGATGCCTCCAACAGGTGCGGCTGTGCGAAGACCACCATGGAGTCGAGGGCATCCTCAACGGTGAGGTCTCGGCGCTCCGCCCACGCCCGCCCGACTTCGCGGTGCTGCGGGTTCGGGAGGTTCTTCGCCTCGGGCGGGCTGAAGTCGTCCACCATGAGCACCTGAACGATGCGCATGCCCTCGTGGAACGTCTGCATGAACGAGTAGTCGTGCGGGATGGGGCAGATGACCAGGCCCTTCCCTTCGTCGAGACGCACCGCATCCGACTTCTCACCCTGCGCAGGCACGATGGCAATGCGCAGGCCCTCCGCGGTTTCGAGACGACGCGGCTGGATCTTGATGGTGGTGCCGACCCAGTGCTCGCGCTCGGGCGACCCGAGGAAGAGATCGGCCTTCCAGAGGCCCTGGATGCTCCGGGGGAGGGCGGGGTGCGTGCTCTTGCGTCGGAACGCTGCTGCCAGGTTGTTCATATGCCGGGCGAGCTTGATCGGCTGTCCGCGCTTGCCGGACAGGACTCGGCTCTCGGCGGTGATGAGATCGCGCTTCGTGTCGATGATCTGCTTGGCGCCGTCTTTCTCGATAGCGAAGAGGATCGATGCCGGGGCGCCCTGTCGAATGCGGCACAGCGCGAGGGCGTCGGTGACGCGCTCCGTGACTACCGGCTCATGCGTGGCGACCGCCTCGTGGATGGCGTACTCGAACGCCACTCCGAGATCGCCATCGTTGGCCTTCCGGACGCGACCGAGGTGCTTCAGCTTGATGCCCTTGGGGCCGCCATGCGGTTCGAGCTGTTCCGCGGACACCGAGTGGAGGAGTCCGGCAACGATCGGGCGTGTGACGGCGATGAGGGCCGATACGTCGTCCGCGACCGGATTGGCCTGCCGTTCCTGGCGTAGTTGCATGTGTCCCCTGGACGTCGTCGCGACCTTATCGAGTGGTCTGGTGCGGTATGACCGTTGACCGCCCGGTGGCCGGTGAGGGTAGTCGGGTGGCCAGGTGTAGCAACCGCTCGCCCATTTGGATGCACCCGCTGGGAGAACGCCGCGCCTACCGGTGTACGGCTTGAACTCTCGGCAGGCCGGTCTGATGAGCGAGAGCAGCAGCATGCACGCCGATCCCAGGACGTGACCCGGGTTCCTGCACTTCTGCAGGTGGCGCGATCTCGTGGAGGGGGACGTGGACGATCAGTTTGCGCTGTCCCGGATTCCGAACCGTCCGACCATGCGTGCGTCGGCGCTGTTGTCAGCTCCAGCAGGGCATTCGGACCCTGTGAGGTGGTAGGTGACGACGTCGTCGTGATCGCCATGATTGCCTCGTTCTGCTGTGGATCCGCCGCTTGGTTACGTACAATTACAGAGGTGTCGAGTAGTGACCACGAGGCGGCGGCCGACCAGAGCGGTCGCACCGGGCCAGCCGGCGGGCATGACGCCGTCCGCCATGTGTGCCCGTTGAACGAGGTCCTGGACCGGGTCAGCGGGAAGTGGGCGATCGGCGTCCTCACGCTCATCGGCGCGGAGGAGGTCGCGCGCTTCACCGAGCTCGAGCGCGGCATCCCGGGCATCAGCAGACGGATGCTGACCTTGACGTTGCGGAACCTCGAGCGGGACGGGTTGCTGACCCGCACGGTGTACGCGACGGTGCCGCCCAGGACGGAGTATCGGTTGACCGAGGCGGCTCGGGAGCTCGCGCAGACCCTGTCGCTGCTCACCGACTGGGCCAAGCGGCACCAGACGCACATCCAGGTGTCCCGCCTCGACTACGACGGGGCCCACTGACCTCTCACGGGTGAGTCGCCTCGAACCGCCTCAGCATGCGGTCGGCGTCGGCCCGTCGGCCGGTGAGGACCTCGAACCCGTCCGCCGCCTGCAGCACGACCATCGGCCCACCCCCCAGCACGCGGCAGCCTGCCCGCTCGGCCCCGATCAGCAGGGCGGTGCGGCGTGGCCGGTAGACGATGTCACTGACCCACAGACCTGGGTGGAGCGCAGACGTGGGCACCGGATGTCCCTCGTGGCCGGTCATGCCGACCGGCGAGGCGTTCACGATCCCGGTGACGTCGGTGAGCAGAGCGGGCAGGTCGTCGGGCCGACCCGTGCGTACGGTCCGGTCCCGGTGTCGTCGTCGGAGCGTCGCTGCGAGCGCCGACGCCCGGTCGTGGTCGATGTCGACCACCCAGAGGTGTGCGACGCCGATCGAGAGCAGCGCGTGGGCGACCGCCGAGCCCGCCCCACCGGCACCGACCAGCACGACGGAACGCAGGTCGTCGTCGGTCAGTCCCCCTGGCAGACAGGTACGGAGGCTCCGCGCGTACCCGGACCAGTCCGTGTTGTGACCGATCGCGTGTCCCTGGTCGAAGACGACGGTGTTGACCGCGCCGATGGCGGCCGCGTCGGGGGTGATCGCGTCGAGGAGGGGGATGATCGTCTGCTTGGCCGGGTGGGTGACGGTCACCCCCTGCCAGCCCGCGGCCCGGACCTCCCGCAGGACACCGCCCAGGACCTCGACACCGTGACCGAGTTCGTCGAGATCGAGGAGGGCGAACGCCGCCCGGATGCCGTGGGCGGCGGCCTCGGTCTCGTGCAGCAGGGGTGAGGCGGACGTCGTGATGCCGGACCCGATCAGTCCGGCCCGGTAGGTGGTCGATGGGCTCCCCAGGAGCTCGGGGTCGAGCACGGTCGTGGTCATCGCGACGGGCCGGCCACGGCGGAGCGGATGCGGTCGCCCTCGCCGAGCGCGGCGACGATGCGGCCGAGACTGCCCAGCTTGTCCTCGCCGTCGGTCAGGTTGGAGGTCAGCATGAGCTCGTCTGCCCCGGTGGTCTCGGCCAGTGCGTGCAGGCGTCGTCGCACCGTCGCCGGCGAACCGACGGCCTGCTCGTCGAGCAGCCGGGCGGCGTCGTCGAGCTGCTCGGAGGTCCAGGGCAGGGCGGCCGCCACGTCGGGAGCGGGGAACGGGCTCCGAGGGTCGAGCCCCGCGACACCGAGCGCGGGTGCGAGCGCAGGGGCGACGAGCCACCGGGCGTGGGCGTCGTCCTCGCGGCAGACGGTGTGGACGGTGAGCATGGCGTGCGGGACGGAGCGGGTGGGCCCCGGACGGAAGTTGCTCCGGTAGGTCTCCAGCGCCCGGACGGCGTCGGTGGGGCCGAAGAAGTGGTGTGCGAAGGCGTACGGGAGACCCCGCTCGGCGGCGACGAGTGCGCTGGCGACGCTCGAGCCCACGAGCCAGACCTCGGCGGGGGCGCTCGCGTGCGGCAGGGCCGATCCGAGCGGGTCGGTCAGATGGCCGCCGAGCTGGTCGAGCTGCGCGTCGAGGGAGACCGTGGTGCCGCCGCCCCGCCCGACACCGAGATCGATCCTGCCGGGGTACAGGGCTGCGAGGACCCCGAACGCCTCGGCGACGGCCCGTGGCTGCCGCCCGGAGAGCAGGACGGCTCCGGAACCGATGCGCAGGGTGCGGGTCCGTGCGGCGATGGCGGCGATGAGTACCTCGGGGGTGGAGCTCGCGATGCCGGGCATGCCGTGGTGCTCGGCGACCCAGAACCGGGTGAAGCCGAGCCGGTCGGCGCGGCGGGCGAGGTCGACGGTGGTGGCGAGTGCCCGTTCCGGGGACTGCCCCTCACCGACCGGGGCGAGGTCGAGCAGGGACAGAGGAATCATCGGGGGCCTCCGGAGCGGACGCCCGCCGGGCCGGGGAGGGCGCCGACGGCGACCGTGAGTTCGGAGACCTGGACGGCCTGGGCGCGGACCTCGGCGTCGGTGACACCGCGACGGCGGTCGTGCAGGCGCTGGGCCTGTTCGACGGCCTGGTCGGCCCGTCGTATCGCGGCGGCGGTGGCGGCGGTCGTGCCGTAGGTCGTGCGGGCGGCGAGGGCGATGTCGAGCAGGACGAGGTCGAGGGTGGGGGCCAGCAGCCCGTTGTAGGGGCGGGGCTCGAACCGCTTGTCCACGTGTCCCAGGGCACCGGTCCAGGGGATGTCCGCGTCGCTGACCTCGATGCGGGCGCCATCGTGACCCGGGACGCTGATCCCCGGGTGGGAGGTGTAGGCGAGAGCGCTGATCGGTGTCGCCACGTCGGAGCGGGCGCCCTGCAGAATGGTGATCGTCGAGACGTCGGCGCCCACGGCGGGTGCGATGCGGCCGTCGAAGAGCATGGCCTCGCCGTCGTCGACGACGGTGAGCTCCGCGGCGCAGGGGTCGGACGCGCCGCAGTAGAACCACCTGCTCCGGGTGGAGACCTCACCGATGTGGTCGATCTTCTCGTCGGTGCCGATGAACTCGGCGATCCAGTACCAGACGTAGTGGCGTCCGAGCAGCTCGGCGATGGTGGGGTCGACGCGGGCGATCTCACGGACGACCCGGTGCGCGACGCGCCACGGTTGCTCCGCGCCGCCGTGGCGGGCGGGACCGAGCAGGGTGGTCAGGCCGTTGTCGGCGAGTGCGGCCACGGCGTGCCGGCGACGAGCGGCTCCGTCGGTGTCGGGCAGGTCCTCGGCGAAGGAGCGAGCGACCTTCTCCCACCAGGCGGCATCATCGGCTGTGTCGGGCACGGGTGCACTCCTCAGGGGTGGGACGGCGTCGTCACCGGCCGGTGGCGACGGGGATCGGGGACCGCATCGAGCAACGCCCTGGTGTAGGCGTCCTGCGGGTCGGACAGGACCGTGGCGGCAGGCCCGTGCTCGACGAGACGGCCGGTGCGCATGACGGCGACGTCGTGGGCGATCTCGCGCGCGACGGCGAGATCGTGGGTGATGAACAGGTAGCCGATGCCCCGGTCACGCTGCAGCCCGGAGAGCAGATCGAGGATGCGTGCCTGGACGGACACGTCGAGTGCCGAGACCGGTTCGTCGAGGACGACGAGCTCGGGGTCGAGGGCGAGGGCCCGCGCGACGGCCACCCGCTGGCGCTGACCGCCGGAGAGCTCCGCAGCCCGCCGGTGGAGGGCGTCGGCGGGGAGGTGCACGACGTCGGCGAGCTCGGCCGCACGTCGTCGACGATCGGCGGAGCTGCCGATGCGGTGCGCGTGCAACGGGTCCGCGATGATCGCCTCGACGGTCAGGCGCGGGTTCAGCGCCGTGAACGGGTTCTGCTGCACGAGCTGGACCCGGCGGCGCAGCGCGCGCAGCTCGGGCCCACGGGTGGTGGTGACGTCGAGACCGTCGAGGGTGATCCGGCCGGTGTCGGCGTCGACCAGCCGCAGCACCAGCCGTCCGACGGTCGTCTTCCCGGAACCGGACTCGCCGACCAGCGCAAGGGTGCGCCCGCGGGAGACGGTGAGGTCCAGCGCCTCGACCGCGGGTCGCTCG
Organism: Pseudonocardia sp. ICBG162; assembly: GCF_020496225.1. NCBI lineage: Bacteria > Bacillati > Actinomycetota > Actinomycetes > Pseudonocardiales > Pseudonocardiaceae > Pseudonocardia > Pseudonocardia sp. ICBG162. Next base: position 1,139,543 of record NZ_JAHLJD010000013.1, on the reverse strand, counting down.
GCCGCCCGGCCGGTGCGGGACGGGTAGGTCTTGCCGACCCCGTCGAGCACCAGGAGCGGCGGCTCGTCGGCGTCGCGACCGACACGCTCGCTCACGCCGTCGCGCCGCGGTGCGGCGGCGGCCAGCTCGCGGGTGTAGGGGTGGCGCGGAGCGTCGAACACCTGGGCGGGATGGCCGGACTCGACGAGCTCTCCGGCCCGCATCACCAGCACCCGGTCCGCGCGCTCGGCGGCGACCGCGAGGTCGTGGGTGACGAGCAGCAGGCTGGTGCCGCTCTGCGCAGTCAGGGCCGCGAGATGGTCGAGGATCTGCTTCTGGACCGTCACGTCCAGCGCGCTGGTGGGCTCGTCGGCCACGATCAGCGCCGGGCCCCCGGCCAGCGCGGCCGCGATGAGGACCCGCTGGCGCATCCCCCCGGACAGCTCGTGCGGGTACCGGTGCGCGACCCGGTCCGGATCGAGTCCGGCACGGGCGAGCGCCTCCCGGGCGAGGGCCGCGGCTGCGCGCCCCGTGGCGAGACCGTGGATCTCCAGGACCTCGGCGACCTGCCGTCCGACCCGCATGACGGGATCGAGCGACGCGCCGGGGTCCTGGGGGACGAGGGCCACGGTGCGGCCCCGCAGCCGGCGCAGCTCACGGTCGTCCGACGCGGCGAGGTCGGTGCCGCGAACCACGACCCGTCCGGCGGTGACCGCCGCCCCGGGGGCAGCAGTCCGAGCGCGGCGTGGGCCAGGGTGGACTTGCCCGAGCCGGACTCGCCCACGAGCGCGACCGTCTCACCCGGGTCGACGTGGAAGGACACGCCGCGCACGGCCTCGACGGACCCGTAGCGGACCGCGAGACCCTCGACCGTCAGCACCGGGTTCATCGCGGTCTCCGTCCGACGAGCAGCGACAGCCGGTTCGCGGCCAGCACGGTGGCCACGATCGCCAGGCCGGGAAAGGTGGTGAGCCACCACGCCGTGCGGAGGGAGTCGCGACCGGCGGCGACCATGGCCCCCCACTCCGGGGCGGGGGGCTGGGCGCCGTAACCGAGGAAGCCGAGCGCGGACACGGACAGGATGGCGGCGGCGAGCTCGAGGGCGGCGAGGGCGAGCAGTGGGGTGACGGCGTTGGGGAGGACGTGGCGCAGGGTGAGCCGCAGCGGCCGGTTCCCGCTGACCTGCGCGGCCTCGATGTAGGGGGAGGTCCGTACCTTGAGGACCTCCGACCGCAGGACCCGGGCGATGCCCGCGATGCTGCCGAGCGAGACGGCGAACGCGACCGCGGCGGTACCCACGCCGAGCACGGTGATCAGCGCGAGCGACAGCAGGATCCCCGGCACGGCGAACAGGACGTCCACCACCCGCATGACGACGATGTCGACGGCCCCGCCCGCCAGCCCGGCCAGCAGCCCCAGCGCGGAGCCGAACAGCACGCCCATCGCCACCGCGAGCACCGCCGTGCGCATCGTGAGCCCGGTGCCGTGCACCACGCGGGTGTAGAGGTCCCGCCCCACCGCGTCGGTGCCCAGCCAGTGCTCGGCCGAGGGAGGTTCCAGCTTCAGCGCCGGCACTCCGGCGAGTGGGTCCCCCGCAGCGAGCAGGTGCGGGACGAACACCGCGACCGCGACCGCGAGCAGCCATCCGCAGGCGAGGACCAGGCCCATCGGCGGCCGGCGACGACGGCGTCCCCCGGCCGGTCGCTGCGGTGCCGTGACGGGGGGATCCTCGAGGGCGAGCGTCATGCCGCACCTCCCGGCACCGAACGGGCCGGCCGTCGGCCGGCGACCCGGATCCGGGGGTCGAGGACCGGGTAGAGCAGGTCGACCACCAACCCGGTCAGCACGAACACGATCGCGGCGAGGACGACGACGCCCTGCACCACCGCCACGTCCTGCTGCTCGACGGCCTGTGCCACGACCCGGCCCAGACCGGGCCGGGAGAACACGGTCTCCACGACCACCGCCCCCGACAGCAGCCCGCCGACGATCAGCCCGGTCATGGTCACGGTCGGCAGAGCGGCGTTGCGCAGGGCGTGCCGCAGCAGGACCCGGCCGGTTCCGGCGCCGCGGGCGCGGATGGTGTGGATGTAGGGCTCGGCCAGCGTGGCGTCGAGGCTGCGGGTCAGCAGCTGGGCGATCGTGGCGCCGGTCGGGACGGCCAGCGCCACCGCCGGCAGCACCAGCGAGGCGGGGCCCTGCGCACCGAACGCGGGGAACAGCGGTATGCCGAAGGCGAACCACTGGATGAGCAGCAGCCCGAACCAGAAGGCCGGAACCGCGACCCCGAGAGGCGGGAGCACGCCGAGCAGCTGGGCGAGCCACCGCCGACCCGTCCCGACGGTCACCAGCGCCAGCACGGTCCCGCCGACGACGGCGACCGTCAGCCCGGCGGCCGTCAGCTGCAGTGTCGAGAGCAGGGCCTCGCCGACCACGTCGAGCACCGGACGGTTGCTGACGACCGAGTGCCCCCAGTCCCCGACGGCCGCGGCGCCCAGGCGGGTCGCGTACTGGACGACGAGTGGACGGTCGAACCCGTACTCGTGGCGCAGACCGTCGAGCTGGGCTGGGGTGAGGAACCCGACGCCCGTGCCCGCCATCAGGGTCACCGGGTCCCCGGGCAGCACGTAGAGCACCGCGAAGGTGATGGTGTAGGCGGCCCAGACCACCAGCAGGGCCTGCCCGAGGCGGCCCAGGACGTAGCGAGTCAAACGGAGCGCTCCCAGTTCGTGACCGTCAGGGGATCACCGGCTCCCGTGCGGGCGGGAGCCGGTGATCGCTCAGGTGGGGTCCTTCCAGGCGCCGACCAGCAGGTCGGGCCGCGAGTCCGCGCCGAGCACCACGCCGTGCACACCCCTGGTGGTGGCGACGATCCCGGTGTTCTCGTAGACCGGGACCTGGTAGTACTGCTCGGCGATCCGCTTCTGCACGTCCGCGAGCACCCCGAAGCGGACGGCCTGGTCGACGGAGGCGAGCTGGCGGGTCAGCAGGCCGTCGAGGGTCGGGTCCTTCACCTTGTAGAAGTTGGTGCCGCTCGCGGAGTACACGGTGCGCAGGATGTCCGGGTCCGACGCGCCGCCGGCGATCCACGCCGCGTCGAACGCGCCGCTCTGCCAGGCGGCCAGGAAGTCCGGCGCCGCCCCACCCGAGAGCACGAGCTCGACGCCCGCGGCGCGGAGCTGCTGCTGCAGCACCTCGACCGCGCTCTGGGTCTGGCCCGACGTGTTCATGTAGATCAGCTTCAGGGACAGCCGGTTCCCGTCCTTCGCCCGGATGCCGTCCGGGCCGGCAACCCACCCGGCGGAGTCCAGGTCGCGCCCGGCCGCGGCCGCGTCGAACCCGAACCACGAGCTCTGGTCGGACCACCCGGGGGTCGCCGCGGACAGGATGCTGGTGCCCACCGCGAACTCGTCGGTCACCGCGGTGTCGCGGATCTGCCCGGCGTCCACGGCGTGGGCGATGCCCCGCCGCACGGCGAGGTCACCCGTCGCGGGCCGGGACACGTTGAAGTAGAGGCCGTTGACGTAGCCCGGCGTGGAGCGGCTCACCACGGTGCCCGCCCCTTCCAGCTCGCCCACCGCCGTCGGGTCGACACCGTTGATCACATCGACCGAGCCGGAGGTCAGGCTGCCCGACCGGACCGTCGACTCGGGCACGACCGTGAAGTCGATCGCGTCCAGGTGCGCTGCCCCGGTGGTGGCGAACCCGGCGGGTGCCCACGCGTAGTCGGGCCGCCGCACCAGGGTGGTGGAGACGTCCTTGGTGTAGTTCTGCAGGACGAACGGACCCGAGCCGACCACGCCCTTGCCGGTCGCGCGCTCGTCGTAGGGGATCCTCGTCGTCGCCTGCGACACGATGCCGAGCATCACGCCCGCCGTGTTGGCGGGGAACGCGGCGTTCGGTGTGGAGAACCGGACCGTCACGGTGTCGGCGTCGACCGCGTCGGTGGTCCGGTAGCCGCTGAAGAAGCTTGCCGTGCCGGGACTCTTCGCCTTGTTCGCGACCAGGTCGTCGAAGGTCGCCTTGACGTCGTTCGCGGTGACCTTGCTCCCGTCGGAGAACGTGGCGTCGTCACGCAGCTCGAAGGTGAACGCCGTCGCGTCGGCGTTGCTCGACCAGCTCTTCGCCAGCCACGGTTCGAGCTTCTTGCTGTTCGGGTCGAGGTACAACAACGAGTCGAACAACTGTCGGGTGACCGTCCACGAGTCGTTGCCGGCATTGTTGCCGGACGGGTTGAACGACAGCGGATCGGTGCTCAGGGCGTAGGTGAGCCTGCCGCCACTGACCGGTTCGCCGGTCGGGGGCGTCCCGCTCGCCGCCGGGCCGGTCGAGCAGGCGCTGAGCAGAACGGCGATGGCTGCCAGGGCGGCGCCCGCGCCGAGTGTGGCGCGTCGAATGGACACGGTCGGTGGTCTCCTCGTGCGGGAAAGGGTGCCGGCGGCCCAGTCGAGAACTCGGCTCGGCGGGACGAGGGGCTGGATTTGCGCCGACGCTACGTGAGCGGACGGCGACGAAACCCCTGTCCGGGCCCCTACCGACCCCTATCGACATTGTCCGGTCACATTCCCTGGTGTTCCGCGATCCGGGATTGTCGTCGTCGGGCGGCCACGGATGGGGGACGGGCCGTTATCGTGTCCTCGCGCGCCCGGGAGCACGGCCGCGACGACGGCCGACGAGAGGACCGACGCGATGTCGACCCACGCGCGATGTGCCGGCACCGGGACCACCGGCCCGAGTGCCGTCCGTCCCGGACCGTCATCGGGTACATCGGAGTTCGCGTCGGGAGTGTCGGATGCAGTTCAACGTGCTGGGGTCGATCGAGCTCCGCTCCGCCGGTAGAGCGCTCGCGCTCGGTGGGGTCCACCAGCGGGCGACGCTGGGCTACCTGCTGCTGAACGCGAACCGTACGGTGGCGACGAGCCGCCTGGTCGATGCGCTGTGGGGCGAGGACCCGCCGCCGACGGCCCGCAAGATGCTGCAGAACGCGGTGTCCGGGCTGCGGCAGCGGATCGCCGAGGCCGCGAGTGGCGCGGTGGAGGTGGAGCTGGTCACCCGGGCGCCGGGGTACCTGCTGCGGGTGCCGGAGACCCGGGTCGACATGCTGCGGTTCCAGGCGCTGACCGAGTGGGGGCGGACCCGGCTGGCCGTGGGCGACTGGGCGGGGGCCGCGCAGGCACTGCGGGACGGGCTGGGCCTGTGGCGCGGTCCTGCGTTCGCCGACCTCGCCGAGACGGGCATGGACTGGCCGGAGCTCGCCGCCCTGGAGAAGGCCCGGCTGGCGGCCTTCGAGGACCGTGTGGAGGCCGAACTCGCCCTCGGTCGGCACCAGGAGATCCTGCACGAGCTCGAAGCCGCCCGTGATGCCGAGCCCGCTCGTGAGCGGCTGTGCGGCCAGCTGATGCTGGCGCTCTACCGCTCGGGTCGCCAGACCGACGCCCTCGACGTGTTCCGTCGGGCCCGCAGCGCGCTGCGGACCGAGTACGGGCTGGACCCCGGTCCCGAGCTGCAGGAGCTGGAGCGGGCGATCCTGCACCACGACGAGGTGCTCACCCCGGTTGCGGCGCCCGGGGACACTCCGGCCCCGGCCGAACCGGCCACGCCTGCTGGTGTGCCCGAGACGGGTGCCGGTCCCGGGACGGTGTACGAGCGCAAGTGGGTCAGCGTGTTGCTGGTGCGGGCGGAGCCCGTGGACCGGGACGACGACCCCGAGGCGGTGGCCGAGCGCGCACGCGAACTGCGGGCGGTGCTGGAGGCGGAGGTGGGCATCTTCGGCGGGACCCTGCACAGTCGGCTGGGCACGACCTGGCAGGCGGTCTTCGGTCTGCGCCGCACCCACGAGGACGACGCCGAGCGGGCGATCCGGGCGGCCTGCTCGATCAGGCGCCGGCTCGACGGCAGCGCCGGACCCGTGGGACCTCGCGCGCGCGCCGGGTTCGCCGTCGCGACCGGCGAGGCGCTCGTGACCGCCCGGGCAGCGGGCGACGCGGAGGTGACCGGCGAGGTGGTCGACGGCTGCCTGCAGCAGCTCGCCGACCTGGGCCCGGGTGAGGTGCGGGTCTGTGCTGCAAGCCGGCTGGCCAGCCGGGGCGCGGTCGCCTACGCCCCGGACGGTCAGGTCCTCGGGGTACGACCGGAGCACGAGAACGCCACGTTCAGCGGACCGTTCGTCGGGCGCACCGCCGAGACGGCGATGCTGACACAGCTGGTCGAGGAGGTCGTCCGGGCCCGGCTGCCGCAGTCGGTGATGCTGTTCGGCGAGCCGGGCGTCGGGAAGAGCCGCGTGGTCCGCGAGTTCCGCACCCTGGTGGAGGGACGGGCACAGGTCGTCACGGGCCGGACACCGCGGTTCGGGTGGAACGCGCCGGTCACGCCACTCGCCGGCGTCGTGAAGGAATGCTGCGGCATCTCGGCCGCCGACGACGGCCCGACCGGGCTCCGCAAGCTCACCCGCGCCGTGCACGGCCTCGCCGACGACGCCCGCACGGCCGAGTGGATGGTGTCGGGCCTGCGCCCGCTCGTCGAGCTGTGCGAGAGCACCCGCGCCCCCGTCGAGGTCGAGCAGGTGGCGGCGGCGTGGATCCGCTTCATCGAGGAGTTCGCGCGGCGCAGGCCGCTGGTCGTCGTCCTCGAGGACCTGCAGACCGCGGACGCGGCGCTGCTCGACCTCGTCGAGGGGCTCGACCGCAGGCTCGGCCCGGTGCCGTTGCTCGTGCTGGCCACCGCGCGACCGGAGCTGGTCCGCCGGCGCCCGGGCTGGGGTGGCGGCACCACGGCCACCACGGTCCGGACCGTGGGACCGCTGTCCGACGACGAGATCCGAGAGCTGGTCGGGCTGCTGGACCGCCGCCTGCGCGAGGAGGCCGCGCCCGGAGGGACGGGCGGGTCGCCGCTGGTCTGCGGAGCCCAGCTCGTCGACCGGGTCGGCGGCAACCCCTTGTTCGCCAGCGAGTACGTCCTGATGCTGCGGTCCGACATCGAGGGCCGGGCTCCGGTGATCCCCACGCTCACGATCCCGTCCGCGGACGGCGGGGAGCCCGGTGAGCCGGGGACCGGGCGGATCCGGATCCCGCATGCCGTCCACACCATCCTGGCGGCGCGCCTGGACACGCTCCCGCAGCGGGAGAAGTCCGTGCTGCAGGACGCCGCGGTCATCGGTACCGAGGTGTGGGTCGGGCCGCTCCGCGAGATGAGCGGCGCCGACGAGCAGGAGGTCGCCGCCGTCCTCGACCGGTTGGAGCGGCACGGCCTGCTGATGCGCAGCGGACGGCGCCCCGACACCGGAGAGCTGGTGTACGCCTTCCGGCACCCCCTGCTGCGGCACGTGGTCGTGTCCCAGCTGCGTCGCCGGGACCGCCTCGAGCGGCGGACCCGGTGGGCGACGGCTCGTGGCCGCGCGTACGCAGGGGCCGAGACTCCCGTCCCGACGCGGGGTCGGCTCTCGGGGTGAACCCGGACCACGGCGGGCGATGACGGGACAGTTCCCGCCCAGTGGGTGCCCTCGGTGACGATCGGGGCGCGGGTCAGCCGATGGTGGCGAGGGCAGCGGCGTCCTGCGACGTCCGGCGTGTCACGACCCGCAACCCGGAGTGACGTGAAGGAGTCGTGGTCGTGGTCGGACGGGATGTGGTGGACCGCCGGATCGGGGAGCTGCTGGGCGGCGAGCCGTGTGGTGGATGCGCGCTCCTGGTCGAGGGGCCGGTCGGCGTCGGACGGACCGCGGTGCTGCGGGCGATCGCCGACCGTGCCGCGCAGCGCGGCCATGCCGTGCTGTCGGCGACCGGCTCGCGCGCCGAGCGGACCGTGCCGCTCGGGTTCGCCCGGCAGCTGGCCCCCCGCCGGTCACCGGACCCGGTGACGCCCGAGGACCGGGTGCTCCGGTTCGCGTCGCTGGCCGGGGACATCGTCGAGCAGGCGGGGGGAGCCGACTCGCGGCTGATGCTCGTGCTCGACGACCTCCAGCTCGCCGACCCCGAGTCCCTGGAGTTCGTGCTGTTCCTCCTCCGGCGGATACCCGCACGCCAGGTCGTGCTGGTCGCCGCGTTGCAGACCCCGGTCCCCGCCGCGGCGGACTCCGTGGCCTTCGTCGCGGAGCTGTCCCGGACGTTGCGGGTCGAGCGCCTGCGCATCGACCGCTTCTCCCCGGACGAGGTACGGGAGCACCTGGCCGCGCGCCTGGGCGCGGAGCGGGCGGCGGAGCTGGCCGGGCGCGCGGTCGCGCTGTCGGGCGGCAGTCCGCTGCTGCTCGACGCGCTGGTCGAGGACCACGTGCGGGGGGCCGCCCCGGCGTTGGAGGGGTACGCCCGGGCGGTCGCCGGCGGGATCCATCGCGGTGGACCCGTGGTGACCGAGGTGGCAGCCGCGCTGGCCGTCCTCGGACACTTCTGCTCGGCCCCGGCCGACTCGGTCACGGAGATCGCGCGGGTCGCCCAGGTCGGCCGGGAGGCCGCGGAGGTGTCCCTGCAGACCCTCGCGCAGGCGGGGCTGCCCGCCGAGCCGCGGTTCCCGGACGCCGCGGTGCGCGACGCCGTGCTCGATCGCGTCGACCCGGCGCGCCGGGCCGACATGCACCTCGCGGCCGCGGGTGTGGCGCACGAGTCCGGGCGGCCCGCCACGGTGGTCGTCGACCACCTCCTGGCGGCGGCGGACCGGTGCCGACCGGGCGCTCCGTGGGCGGTCGACGCGCTCGTCGAGGCGGCCGACCGGGCGGTGCTCGACGACGAGCCCGAACACGCGGCCCGGTGCCTGCAGGTGGCCCGGCGCCACGGCGCGGCGGAGCGGACGGCGTCGCTCGCGGCCCGGCTCGCCGCGGTGCTGTGGCGGGTCCGTCCGCTCGCGGCGCTGCCCCCGCTCGACGAGGCGCTGCGCCGGGGCGTCGGCGACCACGACGCCGCGGAAGCCGTGCGGCAGCTGGCGTGGCACGGCCGCATGGCGGAGGCCACCGCGCTCCTGGCGGACCTGGCGCGGCGCGCCGAACTGGACACGCCGACGCTGTCGGCGTTGGAGACGTGGGCGCGCCACCGCGCCCCCGGGGCGATCGCGGTGCCGAGGCAGCCGTGGGCGGGCCGGGCCCGGGAGACCCGGGTGCGGCCGGAGACCGACCCGTGGCTGCAGTCCGCGGCCCTGCTCGCCGACGCCCTCGAGCACGGGACCCCCGGTCACGTCGTGACACACGCCGAGATCGTGCTGCGCGACGTGCGGCACGGCCGGGGGAGCACCTGGTCCGAGGAGGCGATGGTGCTCGCTCTCGAGGTGCTGGCCCGGGCCGGCCGGGCGGCCGACGCGCTGGCCCGCGGGGAGCAGCTGCTGGCCGAGGGGCAGCCGGTGACGGGGCAGGCGAGGACCGCGGCGGTGCTGGCCGCGATCGCCCTCGAGCAGGGCGACCTCGCCGCGGCCACGCGGTGGGCCGCCGACGCCCTGCGCGTCCTGCCCGTGGCCGCGTGGGGGATCGAGGTCGGGGCGCCGCTCGGCGTGCTGGTGGATGCACTCGTCGGGACCGGGCGGCTCGACGAGGCCGCCCGGTGGTTGGTGAGCACGGTTCCGGCGGCGATGGACGTGGGGCTCGCGGGGTTGCGCTACCGCCTCGGCCGGGCCCGGTTCCGGATGGCGACGGGGCACCCCGCGGCGGCCTTGGCGGACTTCACCGAGTGCGGGGCGATGCTCACCCGCTGGGGACGTGACGTCGCGGGCGAGTCGGTCGCATGGCGCCTCGGGACCGCGACGGCCCGGCTGCAGCTGGGAGAGTCCGCCGAGGCGCGCCGGATCGCCCACGAGCTGGTCTCGACCCGGGACCCACGGACCCGCGCGTCCGCGTTGCGGGTACTCGCCGCGGCGAGCGCGGCGGAGCGTCGGATCGGCATGCTCACCGAGGCCCTGGAGCTGTTCGAGTCGGTGGGCGACATCGTCGGGCAGGCCTTCGTCCTGTCGGACCTGAGCGAGGCCTACCGCGCGGCGGAGGAGATCCGCACCGCACGGCTGACGTCGCGGCGTGCCCTGCATCTGGCCCGGGTCGCCAGCGTCGCCCCGCTCGTGCGGGAGCTGGAGCACGTCAGCGGGGCCGACCAGAGCGACACCGACGGTCCCGGGACCGTGGCCTCCGCCCTCTCGGACTCCGAGCGGCGGGTGGCGGGTCTGGCCGTGCGGGGCTACTCGAACCGCGAGATCGGGGCGCGCCTGTTCATCACGCCCAGCACGGTCGAGCAGCATCTGACCCGGGTCTACCGCAAGCTCGGCGTGCGCCGGCGTCGCGACCTCCCGCCGGACCTGTGGGCCGAGGTCAACCGGGCGAGCTGACCGGCCCGGTCCCGGCGGGGAGCGGGGAGGACGGCATGGCCCGCAGGGCCCGGGTCACCACGTCGACCGGGACGTCCGGCACCAGCTCGGGTCCGGCGGGCCCGTCGAGCACGAACGTCAGGCCGTGCGCGACCGCCTTCTTGTCCGAGCGCATGAGGGTGACGAGTCTGTCGACGCCGACCCCGTCCGGCAGCGTGGTCGGCAGCCCGTAGTGCGCCACGACCTCCCGGTGCTCGGCGGCCCGCGCCGCGTCGATGCGGCCGAGCTCGTGTGCCAGCACCCCGGCGAACACCGTACCGACCGCGACCGCCTCGCCGTGGCGGAGCCGGAACCCGGTCGCCACCTCCAACGCATGGCCGAGGGTGTGCCCGTAGTTGAGGACGTGACGGCGCCCCGCGTCCCGCTCGTCGCTCGCGACGACGGCGGCCTTCATCGCCACGCTCGTCGCGATCTGCTCTGCCAACGGTCGCCCGCGCAGGTCGCCGGTGCCGATGAAGTGGGCCCGGGCGATCTCGCCGAGCCCGTTGGTGTGCTCGCGGGCGGGAAGCGTGCGCAGGTAGTCGGTGTCGCACAGCACCGCGGCGGGCTGCCAGTAGGCGCCGACGAGGTTCTTGCCCTCGGGCAGGTTCACCGCGGTCTTGCCACCCACGCTCGCGTCGACCTGCGCCAGCAGCGACGTGGGCAGGTGGATCACGGGGACGCCCCGGTGGTACAGCGCGGCGGCGAGCCCGACGACGTCGGTCGTGGTGCCACCGCCGCAGGACACCACCGCGCCGGCCCGCGTGAGCCCGGCCGCGGCGAACTCCCGGCACAGGGACTCCACCTGGCCGAGGGTCTTGTCGTGCTCCCCGTCGGTCAGCGTGACCTCGACCGCCGGCACTCCGGGCGGCGGCACGGCCCCGGCAGGCCGGGCCGAGACGACCACGACCCGGTCGGCGCCGAGCCCGGACACGATGCGGGGCAGAAGATGCCGGACCCCGGATCCGATGTGGACGTCGTAGGAGCGGGCACCGAGGTCCACCCGCACCCGGTGCGCGTCGTCGCGGCTCACCGTGTGCCCGCCCCCGGCTCCGGAGCAGGGACCAGGTCGAGCAGTGCCCGGGCGGCGAGCCGGTAGCCGGTCGCGCCGAGCCCGACGATCACCCCGGCCGCCAGCGCGGACAGGATCGACTCGTGGCGGAAGGTCTCCCGGGCCCAGACGTTGGACAGGTGGACCTCGACCCATGGCCGCGGGTAGGCGGCGAGGGCGTCGCGCAGGCTCCAGCCGTGGATCATCAGGGCCCCGGGGTTCACGATCGCACCCACCGTGTCGTACCTGTCCTGCACCGCGCGGACCAGCTCACCCTCACCGTCGAGCTGTACCGACTCCACGGTCCAGCCTCGGCCGGCGACCTCGGCCGCCACGTGCTCGGCGATCTGGTCCAGCGTCGTCGTCCCGTAGATCTCCGGCTGTCTCGTCCCCAGCGTTCCCAGATTGGGCCCGTTCAACAGAAATAGCGATGGCACGGTTCTCCTCGCGGATGGTGTCGTAATGCACGAACAATTCTAGGAGAATCTTCCGGGGTTGGCGGCCGAGGCGATGAAATAGGGGTTCCTAGGGGGCGTTAGGGGCGGTGACGCCCCGATTTACCAGGGTTACTCTCGAATGGTCCCGGCAGGTGTCGGGCAGTTTCCCGCGATGTCGCGCATTCCACCGTCAGAGAGAAGTGATGCGTCATGGCCGACCACCTGCAGCCCGCGCCGGAGCTCCCGGCGTGGCCTCAGTACTCCGATTCCGAACGGACCGGTCTGATCCGGGCACTGGAACAGGGGCAGTGGTGGCGGATCGGGGGCAGCGAGGTCGACTCCTTCGAGCAGGAGTTCGCGCAGTACCACGGATCCGAGCACGCGCTCGCCGTGACCAACGGCACCCACGCCCTCGAGCTCGCCCTCGAGGTCCTCGGCGTCGGGCCGGGCACCGAGGTGGTGGTCCCCGCGTTCACGTTCATCTCGTCGTCCCAGGCGGCCCAGCGGCTCGGCGCCACGGCGGTCCCGGTCGACGTGGACCCGCAGACCCTCAACATCGACCCGGACGCGGCCGCCGCCGCCATCACGCCGCGGACCCGGGCGATCATGCCCGTGCACATGGCAGGCCTGGTCGCCGACATCGACGCCCTGAACAAGATCGCCGCGGACAGCGGGGTGTCGATCGTGCAGGACGCGGCGCACGCCCACGGCGCCCGCTGGCGGGGGAAGCGGATCGGTGAGCTCGGCTCGGTGGCGGCGTTCAGCTTCCAGAACGGCAAGCTGATGACCGCGGGCGAGGGCGGAGCCGTCCTGTTCCCCGACGCCGGGCTGTACGAGGAGGGCTTCGTCCGGCACAGCTGCGGGCGACCGCGGACCGATCGCGGCTACTTCCACCGCACCTCCGGGTCCAACTTCCGGCTCAACGAGTTCTCGGCGAGCGTGCTGCGGGCCCAGCTGGAGCGGCTCGACGGCCAGATCGAGACCAGGGAGCAGCGGTGGCCGCTCCTGCGCTCACTGCTCGCCGAGATCCCGGGGGTCGTACCTCAGGCCGACGACGAGCGCGCCGACCGGAACCCGCACTACATGGCGCTGTTCCGGCTGCCGGGCATCGGCGAGGAGCGCCGCAACCTGCTCGTCGACCAGCTGGTGGCGCGCGGCCTACCGGCCTTCGTCGCGTTCCGCGCCGTCTACCGCACCGCCGCGTTCTGGGAGACCGGCGCCCCGGACGAGAGCGTGGACGACCTCGCACGCCGCTGCCCGAACTCGGAGGAGATCACCGCCGACACCGTCTGGCTGCACCACCGGACCCTGCTCGCCCCGGAGGCCGACATCGAACGGGTCGCCGCGATCGTCGCCGAGACGGTGGCGGCACTGTGAGCGCAGCCGTCCGGGTCGCCGTCGTCGGTGCCGGGTGGGCGGCGCGGTCCATCTGGTTGCCCAGGCTCGCCTCGCTCCCCGGCTACGTCGTCACCGCCCTGGTCGACGCGGATCCCCGGGCGTCGGCGGCCGCTGCGGACCTGGCCCCCGCGGCGGCCCGGTACACCGGCGCCGACCAGCTCGATCCCGCCGCGATCGACCTCGCTGTCGTGGCGGTGCCCAACCACGCCCACGCCGCCGTCGCGAGCGGTCTGCTGCGGCGCGGGATCGCCGTCTTCGTGGAGAAGCCGGTCTGCCTGGACGCTGCACAGGCCGCCGAGCTGGCCGAGGCCGAGCGGGTGGGCGGGGCGGTGCTGCTCGCCGGCAGCGCCGCCCGCTACCGGGCCGACGTCCGTGCCCTGGTGGATGCCGCGGCCACGGTGGGCGAACTGCGCCACGTCGACCTCTCGTGGGTCCGTGCGCGGGGTGTCCCGGACGCGGGCGGCTGGTTCACCGACCGTCGGACGGCAGGCGGCGGCGCGCTCCTCGACCTGGGATGGCACCTCCTCGACGCCGCGACCCCCGTACTGGGACGGCTGGAGGCCGAGCACGTCGCGGCCGCGGTGTCCGGCGACTTCGTCAACGATCCCACCCGGCGGGCGGGATGGCGCCCCGACGCCGACACCCGCGAGCGGGCCCACGGTGACGTCGAGGACACCGTGCGCGCCTTCCTCGTCACCGGGTCCGGCGTGTCCGTGTCCCTGCGCGCGAGCTGGGCCTCGCACGAGGTGCGGGACACGACGGTGCTGACCGTCGAGGGGAGCCGGGCCGTCGTGCGGCTGCGGGCGACCTTCGGCTTCAGCCCCCATCGCGAGGGCGGATCGACCCTCACCACCACACGGGCCGGGGTGACCACCGAGCTCGACCCGGTCGACGAGCCGATCGGGAGCGAGTACGACCGCCAGCTCGTCGAGCTGCCGGCGCTGCTGCGCGACCCGAGCAGCCGCGGGGTGGCCATCGCGGAGGCCGAACGGGCCGTCGCCCTGATCGACCGGATCTACACCTCGGCCCGGGCCACCGAGCCGACCACGCTGGGAACGGGGAGCCGACCATGACGGTGCACACCGAGTCGTCGCACGTCCTCACGGTCGTCGGACCGACCACCCCCGCCGACGCCGTCGTCTTCGACCTCGACGGAGTCCTGGTGGACAGCTTCGACGTGATGCGCGAAGCGTTCGGCATCGCCTACGCCGAGGTCGTCGGACCGGGAGAGGCTCCGTTCGCCGAGTACAACCGGCATCTCGGCCGGTTCTTCCCCGACATCATGCGGATCATGGGGCTCCCCCTGGAGATGGAGGAGCCCTTCGTCCGGGAGAGCTACCGCCTCGCGGACCGCGTGTCGCTGTTCCCCGGGGTCGCCGATCTGCTGGCCGAGCTGGACGCCCGGGACGTGCCGCTCGCGGTCGCGACCGGCAAGGCGGGGGTCCGTGCCCGGTCCCTGCTCGACGGGCTGGGGGTGCTCGGCAGGTTCCGCCACGTGATCGGGTCGGACGAGATCAGCCGGCCGAAGCCCGCCCCGGACATCGTGCTCCGCGCGCTCGACCTGCTCGACGTCGCGCCGGAGCGGGCCGTGATGGTCGGTGACGCCGTCACCGACCTGCGCAGCGCACGCGGGGCGCGGGTCCGCTCGGTCGCCGCGCTCTGGGGCACGACCGAGGAAGCGGCGCTGCGGGCCGAGGGGCCGGACGTGGTCGCCACGGTCCCGACCGACGTGTTGGCGCTCGTCCGAGCCGCCTGAGCCCGACACCGCAGAGACGAGCCGCCGCGGCGGCCGGAGAGAACGAGGACCATGCGAAGCGATCTGATCCGCCCGCTGCCGGAGACCCTGCTGGCGCACGCGGCGGAGTCCGGCACCACCGTCGCTTTCCGGGACGCGCGCCGCGCGGTCACCTACGCCGAGCTCGAGGCCCGCACGGCGCGGCTCGCCGGGCACCTGGCGTCGGGCGGGGTGGGCCGCGGTGACCGGGTGGCGATCCTGCTGGGCAACGCGGTCGAGGTGATCGAGGGCTACCTCGCCGCGACCCGGGCGGCTGCAGTGGGTGTCCCGCTGAACCCGCAGGTCAGCGCGAGCGAGCTCGACCACCTGC
The DNA here is from genome assembly GCF_020496225.1 of Pseudonocardia sp. ICBG162. Lineage (NCBI taxonomy): Bacteria > Bacillati > Actinomycetota > Actinomycetes > Pseudonocardiales > Pseudonocardiaceae > Pseudonocardia > Pseudonocardia sp. ICBG162. The sequence continues at coordinate 1,124,265 of NZ_JAHLJD010000013.1, read as the reverse complement.
TCGGGGACAGCGGAGCGCGGGTCGTCGTGACCGACCGGGCGCGGGCAGCCCTCGTGCGCCGCATCGCAGCGCGCGACGTCCGGGTCCTGGTGACGGGGGAGGGGCGGCTCCCCGACGGCACGGAGTCCTTCGAGGCGCTCGCCCGGACCGCGCCCGCGGTGTCCGCCCGCGACGACCTCGACCTCGACGAGCCGGCGTGGATGCTCTACACCTCCGGGACGACCGGGCTGCCGAAGGGCGTGCTCTCGACCCAGCGCAACGCCCTCTGGTCCGTCGCGTCCTGCTACGTGCCGATCCCCGGACTCTCGGCCGAGGACCGGGTGCTCTGGCCACTGCCGCTGTTCCACAGCCTGTCCCACATCGCGGGCTTCCTCGCCGTGGTCTCGGTGGGGGCCACCTCCCGCATCCTGGACGGGTTCGCCGCCGACGAGGTCCTCGCCGCTCTGCGGGAGGACCGAACCACCTTCCTGGCCGGCGTCCCGACCGTCTACCACCACCTGGTCGCGGCGGCTCGCGACACCGGCTTCACCGCTCCGGACCTGCGCATCGGGCTCGTCGGTGGCGCCGTGACCACCGCCGCGCTGCGGGCCGACGTCGAGGAGATCTTCGGCGTGCCGCTGCTCGACGCCTACGGCAGCACCGAGACCTGCGGCTCCATCGCCATGGTCCGGCCGGACGGACCACGGGTCGACGGCTCGTGCGGGCAGCCGGTGCCCGGGCTGGAGGTCCGGCTGGTCGACACGACGACGGGTGCGGACACCGCGACCGGCGCGGAGGGCGAGGTGTGGGTGCGCGGGCCCAGCGTCGCGGTGGGCTACCACCGCCGGCCCGAGGAGACCGCAGCGGCGTTCGGCGGCGGGTGGTACCGCACCGGCGACCTGGCCACACAGGACGGAGCCGGGTTCCTGACGGTCACCGGCCGGATCAAGGAGCTGATCATCCGGGGTGGGGAGAACATCCACCCCGTCGAGGTCGAGACCGTGCTGCGGCGCGGTGCCGGTGTCCGGGACGTGGCCGTCGGCGGCCGCCCGCACCCCGTGCTGGGCGAGGTCCCCGTCGCCTACGTGGTGCCAGGGCCGGACGGTCGCGACGGCCTCGACCCGGGCGCCCTCCTCGCGGCCTGCCGCACCGAGCTGTCGCCGTTCAAGGTGCCCGAGGAGATCCGACTGATCGCCGAGATCCCGCGCACCGCGTCGGGAAAGGTGACCCGCCACCTGCTCCTCGAGCGGCCCTCCCGGCTGGTCGCGACCGGTGCGAGCCACCACGAGCACCTCCTGCGCGTCGAGGACGGGCGCCTGGTCCGCGTGCCCGCCGGCGACACCGGCCCGGCGGCCCGGATCGCCGATCCCGTGCTGGTCACGGGCGCGGACTCGGCCGTGGCCGCGGCGGTCGCCACCCACCTCGTCGGTGCGCACGGGGTGCGCGAGGTCGTGCTGCTCAGCGACTGGGGCCAGGCCGACGGCGCCGGGCCGCTCGCCGAGGAGCTGCGCCGCCAGGGCGCCCGGGTCGTCGTCGTGGCCGGCTCGCCGAATGACCCCGAGCTGGTGCGCGTCGCCGTCGGCGCCGCGGGCGGTCGGTTCGGCACCGTCGTCCAGACACACCCGACCGCCGACCCGGGGCGGGTCGCGGCGGTCCTGGTGGACGTCGCGGCCTCGGCACCGGAGACGACCCTCGTGGTCCTGACCGCGCTGGCCCCGGGTGACGGCTACGGCACCGCAGGGGCCGCTCGCGCCCTGTCCGAGTGGGCGGCGGCCCGGCGTGGTGGCGGACTCCCCACCACGGTGCTCGCGGTGGGGCCGACGGCTCTCGACCCCACCGTCCTCGACACCCTTCCCGACACGGCACCCGGCCTCGGGGCGACCGTGCCGCTGGAGCCGGCGGAGCTGCTGTCGGCCTTCGATGCCGCCCTCGACCAGCCCCCCGGCGACTCGGTGATCCTGCGGCTCGACGAGCGCGCGGCGGCGGAGGTGCCCACACTGCGCCACCTCGTCGTCGAGCAGACGGGCCCGGGTTCGGGTGAGGGCCGGGCCCGGCTCGACGGGCTCACCGCGGCCGAACGGCGCCGGACGCTGGTCGGGGCCGTGCGCTCGGCCGCGGCCGAGCTCCTCGGCGTGCGCGACCCCGCCGACCTGCGCCCCGACCGGCCGTTCCGGGAACTCGGCCTGAGCTCGCTCGCCGCGGTCCGGCTGCGGACCGTCCTGGCCGCGCACTTCGGTGTCACCCTGTCCGCGACGGCGGCCTTCGACCACCCGACCCCGGACGCACTCGCCGACCACCTCGACGAGGTGCTGCGCGGCGGTCGCACCTCCTCCGTGGCGGTCCGGGAGCGGACGGCCGCGCCCGGCGAGCCCATCGCGATCGTGGCCGCGAGCTGCCGTCTGCCCGGTGGTGTGACCTCGCCCGAGGACCTCTGGCGGCTCGTCGCGGAGGAACGCGACGCGATCGGCGACTTCCCGGTCGACCGGGGCTGGGACGTCGAGGGCCTCTACGACCCCGAGCCCGGCCGTCCCGGGCGCACCTCGGTCCGACGCGGCGGGTTCCTCTACGACGTCGCCGACTTCGACGCGGACCTCTTCGGCATCTCCCCGCGCGAGGCCGCCGCGGCCGACCCCCAGCAGCGGTTGCTCCTGGAGCTGGCCTGGGAGGCCTTCGAACGCGCGGGGGTGGACCCGCGGTCGCTGCGTGGTGCCGACGTCGGCACCTTCACCGGCGTCATGCACCACGACTACGCGAGCCGCCACGACCAGGTCCCCGACGAGGTGGCGGGCTACCTCGGGATCGGGACGGCGGGCAGCGTCGCCTCGGGGCGGATCGCCTACACGCTGGGGCTGGAGGGGCCCGCGATCACGGTGGACACCGCGTGCTCGTCGTCGCTGGTCGCGTTGCACCTGGCGGTGCAGTCGCTGCGCAGCGGCGAGAGCACGCTGGCCCTGGCGGGCGGGGCGGCCGTGATGGCGACCCCGGGTGTCTTCCTGGAGTTCTCCCGGCAGCGCGCGCTCGCCCCGGACGGACGGTGCAAGGCCTTCGCCGACACCGCGGACGGGACGGGCTGGTCCGAGGGGGCCGGGCTGCTGCTGCTCGAGCGGCTGTCCGACGCGCGCAGGCTGGGCCATCCGGTGCTGGCCGTGGTGCGCGGCACCGCGGTCAACCAGGACGGCGCGTCGAACGGGCTGACCGCGCCGAGCGGCCCGTCGCAGGAGCGGGTGATCCGTGCGGCCTGGGCCGACGCCGGTCTCTCCGGGGCCGACGTCGACCTCGTGGAGGCCCACGGGACGGGGACGACGCTGGGCGACCCGATCGAGGCCCAGGCGCTGCTGGCCACCTACGGCCGGGAGCGGACGGCGGACCGGCCGCTGCACCTCGGCTCGCTGAAGTCGAACATCGGGCACACCCAGGCGGCCGCGGGCGTCGCCGGGATCATCAAGGTGATCGGTGCGCTGCACGCGGGGACGCTGCCCCGCACCCTCCACGTCGACCGGCCGTCCGCACAGGTGGACTGGACGAGTGGAGCCGTCGAGCTGCTCACCGAGGCTCGGCGGTGGACCGCGGCGACCGGGCCCCGGCGCGCCGCGGTGTCGTCGTTCGGGGTCAGCGGGACGAACGCGCACGTGATCGTCGAGGAGGTGCTCGACCCTGCGGTGGTGTCCGCGCCGCGGGTGGCACCTGCCGCCGTCCCCTGGATCGTCACCGGGCGGGGCGACGCGGCTCGGGAGGCGTTCGCGTCCCGGCTGCGGGCCGCGCTGGACACCGAGGACGCGGCCGGGAAGGAGCACACGCTCGCCGATGTCGGGTGGTCGCTGGCCACCGCGCGCGCGACGCTGGACCATCGCGGGGTCGTGGTCGCCTCCACCACGGGGGAGGCGCTGGCCGGGCTCGACGAGCTCGCCTCGGGCGCGCCCGCCGCGGTGGTCACCGGGGTCGCGGACGTCGCGGGCCGGACCGTGTTCGTGTTCCCCGGGCAGGGTGCGCAGTGGGTGGGGATGGGCACGGAGCTGGCCGAGTCCTCCCCGGTGTTCGCCGAGGCCGTCGACGAGGTCGCGGCCGCGCTGGCGCCGCTCGTCGACTGGGACCTGTGGGCGGTCCTGCGGTCCGAGCCGGGCGCACCGTCGCTGGAGAGGGTGGACGTGCTGCAGCCGGCGTCCTTCGCGGTGGGGGTCGGCCTGGCCCGGCTCTGGGGAGAGTTCGGGATCGTGCCGGACGCCGTCGTCGGGCACTCCCAGGGTGAGGTCGTCGCCGCGCACGTGGCCGGGGTGCTCGGCCTGGCCGACGCCGTGGAGGTCGTGGTCGCGCGCAGCCGTGCGATCGCCTCGGGGCCGGCGGGTCACGGGGGGATGCTCGCCGTCTCGCTCGCCGAGGACGAGGCGGTGGCCCGGGCGAGGGGCCGCGTCGAGCTCGCCGCGGTCAACGGACCCTCCGCGGTCGTGCTCGCGGGAGAGCGGACCGCCGTCGCGGACCTGGCCGCCGAGCTGGAGGCCGACGGTGTCCGGGCCCGGGTGATCCCGGTGGACTACGCGTCGCACACCGCGGCGGTCGACCCGACCCGGCCGGAGATCCTCACCGCGCTGGCCGGCATCCGGCCCGGCCGGGCCCGGATCCCGTTCTGGTCCACCGTGGAGGACGGGTGGGTCTCCGGCGAGGAGCTCGACGCCAGCTACTGGTTCCGCAACCTCCGCAGGCCGGTCCGCTTCGGTGCGGCCGTGGACGGGCTGGTGGGCGCCGGGTTCGCCGCGTTCGTCGAGGTGAGCCCGCACCCCGTGCTGACCTACCCGATCGAGGCGGGCCTGGAGCGCCTCGACGTCGCCCGTGCCGTCGTCACCGGCACCCTGCGCCGCGACGACGGCGGCCTCGGCCGGTTCCTGCGATCGGCGGCGGCGCTGTTCGTGCGGGGGCTGCCGGTCGACTGGGCGCCGGTCTTCGCGGGGACGGGTGCGGTGCGCGTCGACCTGCCCACCTACCCGTTCCAGCGGGAGCGGTTCTGGCTCGGGTCGACGGCGCCCGCCGGGGTGGCGGCGGCCGGGATCGAGGCGGCGGACCACCCGCTGCTCGACGCCGTGGTCCCCCTCGCGGGCCGCGACGCGAGCCTCGCCGTCTCGCGGCTCTCCGTCCGGGACCATCCCTGGCTCGCCGACCACGTGGTCGACGGCGCGGTCCTGCTGCCCGGCACGGCGCTGCTCGACGCGGTGGCCGCGCTCGCCGACCGGCTGGGCGCACCCGTGGTCGAGGAGCTCACGGTCTCCGCACCGATCGTCGTCCCCGCCGCGGGGGCGATCGACCTGCAGGTCGAGGTCGGCCCGGAGGAGGGTGGACGGCGCGCGGTGGCCGTGCACGTGCGGTCGCGGCCGGAGGAGCCGTGGGCCGAGCACGCCACCGGCACCCTCCTGGCCGACACACCCGCGCCGCGCGCGGAGACGACCGCCTGGCCGCCGGCGGGGGAGCCGGTCGAGGTCGCCGGGCTCTACGAGCGGCTGACCGTCGACTACGGGCCGGGCTTCCACGCGGTGCGCGCCGTGTGGCGCGACGACGAGCGGGTGCACGCCGAGATCACCCTGCCCGACGCGGTCGACGCCGCGGGCTACGGCCTCCACCCGGCGCTCCTCGACGCCGCCCTGCACCCGGTGCCGGTGACCGACCTGCTCGACGCCGGCCGGGGCGCGCGGCTGGCCTTCTCGTGGGCAGGCGTCCGCCGGTACGCCACGGGAGACCGGACACTGCACGTCACCCTCGTGCCCGCCGGGCCGGATGCGATCTCGCTCCGTGCGACCGACCCGTCCGGCGCCCCGGTGCTGGAGGTCGACCGGCTCGTCCTGCGGCCGGTCCCGGCGGCACGCGACGACTCGCTGTTCGAGATCGCCTGGGTGGTGGCACCCGGCGGTGACAATCCCGGCGAGCTGCGGCTCATGGCCCCGGACGAGGACCCGGCGGGCCTGGGGACCCCGGTCCTGGTGCCGGGGACCGGCCCGGTCGGGCCGAGCGTGCCGGAACGGGCGCGTGCCGCGGGGCTCGGTGCGCTGACGGCGCTGGCGAGGTGGCTGGGCGACGAGTCCGTGACCGACGTCGTCGTCGCCGTGCAGGCCGGTGACCCGGCGGGGGACGTCGTCGCCGGGCTCGTGCGCTCCGCGCAGTCCGAGCACCCCGGCCGGATCCGCCTGCTGGAGCTGGACCGGGTCGACGAGGCGGCCGTCCGGACCGGCCTCGCCGTCGACGGCGACGAACCGCGGGTCGCCGTCCGGGACGGGATCGCCCTCGTGCCGCGCATGCGCCGGGTGCAGGTGCCGGACGCCCGTCCGGCCGGCCTCGCGGGCGGCGCGGTGCTGGTGACCGGGGCGACCGGCGGGCTGGGTCGGCTGGTCGCCCGGCACCTGGTGACCGCACACGGGGTGTCCGAGCTGGTCCTCGTGACCCGCTCCGGAGTGCCGGACGCACAGCGCGAGGAGCTGGTCCGCGCCGGTGCCTCGGTGCACGTGGTGACCGGCGACGCGGCGGACCGCGCGGTCCTCGCGGAGGCCCTGGAGCTCGTCGGGGACCGGCTCGTCGGCGTGGTGCACGCCGCGGGGATCGTCTCCGACGGTGTCCTCGCCGCCCTCGACGCGCAGCGGTGGGACCGGGTCGTGCGCACGAAGGCGGACGCGGCCTGGCACCTGCACGAGCTGACCGCCGGTCGGGACCTGGCGGCGTTCGTCCTGTTCTCGTCGGCGGCGTCGACCTTCGGCGGGGCGGGACAGGCCAACTACGCGGCGGGCAACGCGTTCCTGGAGAGCCTCGCGGCCAGGCGCCACGCCGCCGGGCAGCCCGCGACCGCGCTCGCCTGGGGTCTGTGGGAGCAGCAGGCGGGGATGGGCGGCCGGCTCGCCGAGGCCGATCTCGCCCGGATGGCCCGGGTCGGCACCGTGGCGCTGTCCGACGAGGAGGGTCTCGCGCTGTTCGACCGGGCCCTGGCAGGTGACGCGCCCACACTGGTGCCGATCCGGCTCGACCTGGCCGCGGTGCGCGCCTCCGGCGAGGTGCCCGCGCTCCTGCGCGAGCTGGCCCCCCGCCGGGCGACCGTGCCGAGGACGGAAGGCCTGGCCGGACGCATCGCCGGTCTCCCCGAGAAGGAGCGGGCCGCCGCCGTCCTCGACGAGGTCCGGACCCACGTCGCGGACGTCCTCGGCCACGGTGCGGCGACGGCGGTCGACGCCGCGCGCGCGTTCAAGGACCTCGGGTTCGACTCGCTCACCGGGGTGGAGCTGCGCAACCGGCTCACCGCGAGCACGGGCGTGCGGCTCCCGGCCACCGTGGTGTTCGACCATCCGACCCCGGAGGCGCTGGCCGCGCACCTGCTGACCGAGCTCGTCGGCCTGCGACGTGGCGTGCCCACCGCGCCGACGCGTCGCGTCGCGACCCCGGACGACGACGCGGTCGCGATCGTCGCCGCGGGCTGCCGGTTCCCCGGCGGCATCACCTCCCCCGACGCGCTCTGGCGGTTCGTCGAGGCCGGGGGCGACGCCATCGGTCCCTTCCCCACCGACCGCGGCTGGGACCTGGACGCGGTGTTCGCGGCCGATCCCGACCGCGCGGGCACGACGTACGTCCGAGCGGGCGGCTTCCTCGACGACGTCGCCGGGTTCGACGCCGAGTTCTTCGGCATCAACCCGCGCGAGGCACTGGCGATGGACCCGCAGCAGCGGCTGCTGCTGGAGGTGTCCTGGGAGACCCTGGAGCGGGCGGGCATCGACCCGGCCGGGCTGCGCGGCAGCCCCACCGGCGTGTTCGTCGGCACCCACGGTCAGGACTACGGCACGGGTGACCAGCGCGGCGCGGGGGCCGACGAGGGCTACCTGGTGACCGGCAACGCGGGCAGCGTGCTGTCCGGCCGGATCGCCTACGCGCTCGGCCTGGAGGGGCCTGCTCTCACCGTCGACACGGCCTGCTCGTCGTCGCTGGTGGCGCTGCACCTGGCCACCCGCGCGCTGGCCGCGGGCGAGGTCTCGCTGGCGCTGGCGGGCGGGGTGTCGATCATGTCGACGCCCGACGGCATCGTCGGGTTCTCCCGGCAGCGCGGGCTGGCCGAGGACGGGCGCTGCAAGGCGTTCGCCGAGGGTGCCGACGGCTTCGGGATGGCCGAGGGAGTGGGGGTGCTGCTGCTCGAGCGGCTCTCCGACGCGCGCAGGCTCGGCCATCCCGTGCTGGCGGTGGTGCGCGGCAGCGCGGTGAACCAGGACGGCGCGTCGAATGGGCTGACGGCCCCGAACGGACCGTCCCAGGAGCGGGTCATCCGGGCCGCCTGGGCGGACGCCGGCCTGGCCGCGGCGGACGTCGACGTCGTCGAGGCGCACGGGACCGGCACCGCGCTCGGCGATCCGATCGAGGCCCAGGCGCTGCTCGCCACCTACGGCCGGGACCGTGCGGACGCGGCACCGCTGCTGATCGGGTCGGTCAAGTCGAACATCGGCCACACCCAGGCCGCCGCCGGTGTCGCGGGCGTCATCAAGATCGTCGAGTCGCTGCGGCACGGCCGGTTGCCCGCGACCGCGCACGTCGACCGGCCGTCGTCGCACGTGGACTGGACGAGCGGAGCCGCGGAGCTGCTGACCGCGCCACGGGAGTGGCCCGCGGGGGAGCGGACGCGGCGGGCGGGGGTGTCGGCCTTCGGGGTCAGCGGCACCAACGCGCACGTGATCCTGGAGGAGCCGCCGGCCCCCGAGACACCCGAGGCTCCCGAGCCGGTCGAGGAGCGGCCCGCCGCGACGCCGGTGCCCTGGCTGGTGTCGGGGCGGACCGAGCAGGCGTTGGCCGCGCAGCAGGCGCGGCTCGCGGACCTCCTCGACGAGCGTCCCGACCTCGCCCCCGCGGACGTCGCGCTGTCGCTGGGCCTGCGGTCGGCGTTCCACCACCGCGCGGTGGTCCTGGCGGCCACCCGCGAGGACGGGGTCGCCGGGCTGCGGTCGGGCGCCGAGGTCCTCACCGGGGAGGCCGACGTGACGGGCAAGCGGGTGTTCGTCTTCCCCGGCCAGGGCACGCAGTGGGTGGGCATGGGCGTGGAGCTCGCCGCGGCGTCGCCGGTGTTCGCCGCGGCACTGGACGAGGTGGCCGAGGCGCTCGCCCGGTACGTGGACTGGGACCTGTGGGCGGTGCTGCGCTCCGAGCCGGGAGCGCCGTCACTGGACCGGGTCGACGTGGTGCAGCCGGCGTCGTTCGCCGTCGGGATCGCTCTCGCGGGGCTCTGGCGTTCGCTCGGGGTGGAGCCCGACGCCGTCGTCGGGCACTCGCAGGGCGAGGTCGCCGCCGCGTACGTGGCCGGGGCGCTCACCCTGGACGACGCCGTGCGGGTCGTGGCGCTGCGCAGCCGGGTCATCGCGCAGCGGCTCGCCGGCCGCGGCGGCATGGTCTCCGTCGGTCTCCCCGCCGCCGACGCGGCCGAGCGGCTGCGGGCCTGGCCCGAGCTCGAGACCGCCGCGGTCAACGGCCCGGGCTCCGTCGTGGTGGCAGGTCCTCCGCAGGCCCTGGACGAGGTGGTCGCGGTGCTCGACGCCGACGGTGTCCGGGTGCGCCGGATCCCGGTCGACTACGCCTCGCACACCTCGGCGGTCGAGGCGGTCGAGGCCGACCTCGCCGCGGCACTGGCCGGGCTCGCCCCCCGGGCGGGCTCGGTGCCGATCTGGTCCGGCGTGGACGGTGGCTGGGTCTCCGGCGAGGCCCTCGACGCGGCCTACTGGTACCGCAACCTGCGCAGCCCGGTCCGCTTCGGGGAGGCCGTCGCCGGGCTGGTCGAGGCAGGGCACCGGGCGTTCGTCGAGGTCAGCGCCCACCCGGTGCTCACCTTCGACGTCGCCCAGGAGCTCGACCTCCACGACCAGCCGACGGTGGTGACCGGCACCCTCCGGCGCGACGACGGCGGTCCGGCGCGGTTCCTCGCCGCCACCGCGGCGCTCGCGGTCCGCGGGATCGGCGTCGACTGGTCCCCCCTGATCGAGGGCGCCCGGCCCGTCGCACTCCCCACCTATGCGTTCCAGCACCAGAGGTTCTGGCTGGACGCGGTGCCCGGCGGTGTCGGTGACGTGCGCACCGCCGGCCTCGACCCCGTGGAGCACCCCCTGCTCGGCGCGGTCGTCGGTCTGCCAGGGGCGGGCGGTGCGGTGGCGACCGGTCGGGTCTCGCTCGCGACCCACCCGTGGCTGGCCGACCACGCGGTCACCGGCACGGTCCTCGTGCCCGGTGCCGCGATCCTGGAGCTCGTCGCGCGGGTCGCCGACGAGGCCGGCCTGGCCGCCGTCGACGAGCTGGTGGTGGAGGCCCCACTGCTGCTGCCGGAACGCGGTGCCCTGCAGCTGCGGGTGACCGTGACGGCCGACGGCGGGATCGAGCTGCACGCCCGGACCGAGGACACCGGGCCCGACGGCGTATGGACGCGCCACGCCCGCGGCCGGGCGGTCACGGAGCCGTCCCCGGCGCCGGCGGACCAGGGCACGGTGCCCATGCAGTGGCCGCCCGGCGACGCCGAGCCCGTCGAGCTGGACGAGTTCTACCCGCGGCAGGCGCAGGCAGGGCTGGAGTACGGGCCGGCGTTCCGGGGCCTGCGGGCGGCGTGGCGGCGCGGCACCGAGGTGTTCGCCGAGGTCGCGCTCCCGCCGGAGCTGCGGGGCAGCTCCTTCGGGTTGCACCCGGCGCTGTTCGACGCCGCCCTCCAGTCGGCGAACCTGGGGGCCGCTCCCCAGGCCGGATCCGACGAGGTGCTGCTGCCCTTCGCATGGCACGGGTTCGCGCTGCGGCGGACCGGCGCGACCACGCTGCGGGTGTACGCCGCACCGAGCGCCGACGGCGTGCAGGTGAGTGTCGCGGACCCGACGGGCGCACCCGTGGCGTCGTTGCGGTCGCTGGTCCTGCGGCCCGCGCCGCGGGCCGGCCTGACACCGCGGGCCGGGGCGCTGTACCGCACCGAGTGGGTGCCCGTCACGGCGTCCGGCGGTGGTGACACGCCGCCCGTGCTGGACCTGAGGCCGGGCGCGGTCGGGACCGTCCTGGACCGGGTGCGGGCACTCACCGAGTCCGCCCTCGCCGGTGTCCAGACCCACCTCGCCTCCTCCGCGGCGGAGCCCCTGGTCGTCCTGACCGGTGGCAGCGACGACCCCGCGGCCGCGGCCGTCTGGGGACTCGTCCGGTCCGCGCAGACCGAGCACCCCGGACGGTTGGTCCTCGTCGACACCGACCAGCCGGAACCGCCCCTGACCACCCTGGTCGGGGCGGGTGAGCCCCAGCTGCGCCTCCGCGACGGGCAGCTCGCGGCGCCCAGGCTCGTCCCGGTGCCGTCCGCGCCCGCCACCCGGGGGTTCGGCGCGGGCACCGTGCTCGTCACCGGAGGCACCGGAACCCTGGGCGGCCTGGTCGCCCGGCACCTGGTCACCGACCACGGGGTGCGACGGCTGCTGCTCACGAGCCGCAGCGGGCCCGGTGCGCCCGGCGCCCGGGAGCTCCGGTCGGAGCTCGTGGCGCTGGGTGCGGAGGTGTCCCTCGTCGCCGCCGATGTCGGGGACCGGGCACAGGTCGCCGCGCTGCTCGATGCCGCGCCGGATCTGACGGGTGTGGTGCACACCGCGGGAGTGCTCGACGACGGTGTGGTCGAGAGCCTCACCCCGGCTCGGCTCGACACCGTGCTCCGTGCCAAGGCGGACGCCGCATGGCACCTGCACGAGCTGACCGAGGGTCGGGACCTCGCCGCCTTCGTGCTCTTCTCCTCCGGGGCGGGCACCTTCGGCAGCGCGGGCCAGGCGAACTACGCGGCCGCCAACGGCTTCCTCGACGGGCTCGCCCGACGGCGGGCGGCCGCCGGGCTCCCCGCCCTCTCGCTGGCGTGGGGGTTCTGGGAGCAGGCCAGCGCGCTCACCGGTGAGCTCGGCGACGCCGGGCGGGCCAGGTTGGCGCGCGGCGGCGAGGCCGGGCTGTCGAACGGGGAAGGCCTCGCCCTCCTGGACGCCGGCCTGGTCGCGGGGGAGGCCGCACTGGTCGCGACGGCGCTGGACCTCGGCGCGGTCCGGCGGCTCCCGGACGTCCCGCCCCTGCTGCGGGGGCTCGTCCGAGCCCCACGACCGACCCGCCACGCGGCACCGGACGGCGGTGACACCCCGGTGGACCTGCGGACCCGGCTCGCGGGCCTGGAGCCCGCGGCCAGGGAGCGTGCCGTGCTGGACCTCGTCCGTGGCCTGGCCGCGGACGTGCTGGGCCACGACGGGCCGGCGGCGGTGCGGCCCGGCCGGGCCTTCACCGAGATCGGCATCGACTCGCTCACGGCCGTGGAGCTGCGCAACCGGATCGCCGCGGCCACCGGCGAACGCCTTCCGGCCACGGCGGCGTTCGACCACCCGAACCCGGCCGCCCTCGCCGCCGTGCTCCGGGAGCGCCTCGGGGTCGACACAGGGTCCGAGGCAGGGGCCGACGCGGGGTCCGATGCGGGGTCCGCCCCGCCGCCGGACCCGGCCCTCGCCGAGCTCGACCGGCTGGAACGGGCGCTGGCAGCGGCCGACGGCGGCGTCCGGGAGCAGGTCGGGCTCCGGCTCGCCGAGCTGGCCCGCTCCTGGGCCGGGCGCACCGGTCCGGACGTCGAGACCGACACCGACGACGAACTCTTCGCGCTCCTCGATCAGGAACTGGGACGGTAGCGATGGCGGACGACGACAAGCTGCGCGAGTACCTCAAGGCCACGCTCGGCGAGCTGCGCCGGACGCGGGCCCGGCTGCAGGAGCTGGAGGACGCGCGCTCCGAGCCGATCGCGGTCGTGTCGGGCGCCTGCCGGCTGCCCGGCGGGGTGCGGACCCCGGAAGACCTGTGGCGGCTGGTGGCCGAGGGCCGCGACGCGATCGCGCCCTTCCCGGTCGACCGCGGCTGGCCGCTGGACGCGCTGTTCGACGACGACGCCGACCGGGTCGGCACCACCTACGCCACTGAGGGCGGATTCCTCGACGAGGCGGGCGGCTTCGACGCGGCGCTGTTCGGCATCTCCCCACGCGAGGCACTGGCGATCGACCCCCAGCAGCGGCAGCTGCTGGAACTGGCCTGGGAGGCCTTCGAACGGGGGCGGATCGACCCGACCTCGCTCCGCGGCGCCCCGGTCGGCGTCTACGCGGGCCTGATGTACCACGACTACGCGGCGAACCGGATCACGCTGCCGGAGGGACTGGAGGGCTACTTCGGGATCGGCAACTCGGGCAGCGTCGCCTCGGGCCGGATCTCCTACACCCTGGGCCTGCAGGGTCCGGCGCTCACCGTGGACACGGCGTGCTCGTCGTCGCTGGTGGCGGTCCACCTCGCGGTTCGGTCCCTGCGCTCGGGGGAGACCGACCTCGCGCTCGCCGGTGGCGCCGCGATCATGGGCACCCCCGAGGTGTTCGTGGACTTCGCCCGCCAGCGCGGCCTGGCCCGCGACGGGCGCTGCAAGGCGTTCGCCGACGGCGCGGACGGCACCGGCCTGGCCGAGGGCGCCGGGCTCCTGCTGCTGGAGCGCCTCTCCGACGCCCGCCGCCACGGCCACCCGGTGCTCGCGGTGATCCGCGGGACCGCGGTCAACCAGGACGGGGCCTCGGCCGGGCTCACGGCACCGAACGGCCCGTCGCAGGAGCGGGTCATCCGCGCCGCGCTGACCGACGCGGGCCTGACCACCGCCGACGTCGACCTGGTCGAGGCGCACGGCACGGGCACACCGCTCGGGGACCCGATCGAGGCCCAGGCCGTCCTCGCCACCTACGGGCAGGGCCGCAGCCCGCGGCGGCCCGTCCACCTGGGCTCGGTCAAGTCCAACCTCGGCCACACCCAGGCCGCGGCGGGGGTCGCCGGGATCCTGAAGGTGATCGGCGCGCTGCGCCACCGGACGCTGCCCAGGACCCTGCACGCCGAGATGCCGACGTCGAAGGTCGACTGGTCCGACGGCGACGTGGCGCTGCTCACCGAGAACAGGGACTGGGCCTCGCCGGACGGGCCCCGGCGGGCGGCCGTGTCCTCGTTCGGGGTGAGCGGGACGAACGCCCACGTCGTGCTCGAGGAGGTGACGCCCGAGGAGGCGCCCCGCACGGCACCGACGGGCGCGCCGGTGCCGCTCGCGATCTCCGGGCGATCCGCTGCGGCACTGCGGGCCCAGGCGGAACGCCTGCTCGCCGTCGCCGACCGGGACCCGCGCGCCCTCGGGTTCGGCCTCGCGACCACTCGGGCCGCCCTCGACGAGCGCGCGGTCGTGGTCGCGGCGAGCGCCGAGCGGACCGCCTCGGGCCTGCGCGCGCTCGCCGGCTCCCGGCCCGCGGCGAACCTGGTGACCGGCCGCGCGGACGTCGACGGTCGCACCGTCCTGGTCTTTCCCGGTCAGGGTGCCCAGTGGTCCGGGATGGGCGCCGCGTTGCTCGACGAGTCTCCCGTGTTCGCCCACGCCTTCGACGAGGCGGCCGCGGCCCTGGCCGAGCTGGTCGACTGGGACCCGGTGGCCCAGGTGCGGGCGGTGCCCGGACCGACCCGGGTCGACGTCGTCCAACCGCTGTCCTTCGCCGTGGCCGTGGGGCTGGCCGCGCTGTGGCGGGCCCACGGCGTGGTGCCGGACGCGGTCGTCGGCCACTCCCAGGGCGAGATCGCCGCGGCGTACGTGGCGGGCGTCCTGTCCCTGTCGGACGCGGCCCGGGTCGTCGTCGCGCGCAGTCGTGCCATCGCCGCGGGCCCGGCCGGGGGCGGCGGGATGCTGGCGGTCGGACTGCCCGAGGCGCTGGCGCGGAACCGGGCCGCGGGGCGGGCCGAGGTCGCCGCGGTGAACGGACCCTCGTCGGTGGTGCTCGCGGGCGAGCGGGCGGCCCTCGACGACCTGGCCACCGAACTCGACGCGGCGGGGGTGCGGGTCCGTCGCATCCCGGTCGACTACGCCTCGCACACCGCCGCGGTGGACCACACCGAGACGGAGATCCTGCGGGCTCTCGACGGGCTGCGACCGGGGCGGCCGCTCGTGCCCTTCTACTCCACGGTCGACGGGCGTTGGGTGCGGCCGGGCGAGCTCGACGGCGACTACTGGTACCGGAACCTGCGCCGGACCGTCCGGTTCGCCGAGGCGGTCGAGGCACTGGTCGCGGACGGGCACCGGGCGTTCGTCGAGGTCAGTCCGCACGCCGTGCTGACCGGCGCGATCGAGGAGGCGCTCGACGCGGCGGGCGAGCCGTCGGTGGTGACCGGGACGCTGCGCCGCGACGACGGCGGCCTCGACCGGTTCCTCGCCTCGGCCGCACAGCTCTGGATCCGTGGGGTCCCGGTGGACCTGCGGCCCGCGTTCGGTGCCGAACCCCCCGGGCCGGTCGACCTCCCCACCTACCCGTTCCGTCACGAGCGGTACTGGCTGCGCCCCGGCGACGGCCGGAACCTCCACCACCCCCTGCTCGACGCCGTGGTCTCGCTGCCCGAGACCGGTGGCGCGGTCGGATCGGGGGTCCTCTCCCTGTCCCGGCACCCCTGGCTGGCCGATCATGCGGTCGAGGGCCGGGTCCTGCTCCCCGCCACCGGGCTGCTGGAGCTCGTGCTGCCCGCAGCCGAGGAGTCCGGGTCCCCGGTCGTGGAGGAGCTGCTGGTCGAGGAGCCGCTGACGCTGCCGGACCGCGGCGCGGTCGAGGTCCGGGTGACCGTGGGCGAGGTCGACGGCACGGGCAGGCGTCCGGTCGGCGTCCATGCCCGACGACAGGACGGCCCGGACGACTGGACCCGCCACGCCCGCGGCTACCTCGGTGTCGGCGAGCACCCGCCCGGACAGGTCCTCGCGGACCCCGGGGAGCGGATCGCGCTCGACGCCTTCTACACCGACCTCGGTGACCGGGGGTACGGGTACGGCCCCGCCTTCCGCGGTCTGCGGGCGGCGTGGCGGACGACCGACGCGGACGAGATCGTCGTCGACGTCGCCCTGCCCGCGGAGGCGGTGACCGACGGTCCCCCGTTCGTCGTGCACCCTGCGCTGCTCGACGCGGCCCTGCAGGCCACCAGCCTCGTGCGGCCCGCCGAGGCCCGCCGTCGGTTGCTCCCCTTCGCCTGGGAGGGCGTGCGGGTACACGCGACCGGGGCCACCGCCCTGCGGGTGCGCGTGCGGCGGCTCGGCCAGGACGTCTTCGCACTCGTGGCCACGGACCCGGCGGGCGGGCTCGTGGCGACGGTCGAGGCGCTGACACTGCGGCCCGCCGCGGAGGCGACCCTGCGGCCCGCCGCGGAGGCGACCCTGCGGCCCGCCGCGGAGGCGGGACCGGCCCCGGTCGACGACCTGTACCGGGTCGTGTGGCGCCCGCTCGTCCTGGCAGGCGCGTCGGCCACGGACCTGCCGCCCGTCGTCGACCTCACCGCCGCGGACCCGGGAGCACCGCCCGCCGCCGCCCGGGCCGCCGCGACGACCGTGCTCGACGCGCTGCGCGCCGTCGAGGGTCCGGTGGTCGTCGTGACCGGCGCGGACCTCGACGACCCGGTCACCGGGGGCGTGTGGGGCCTGGTGCGCACCGCGCAGTCGGAGGAGCCCGGCCGGATCACGCTGGTCGCCGCCGCGGACGCCGCGGACCCCCTGCTGCCCGCCGTCGTCGCGTCGGGGGAGCCGCAGGTGCTGCTCCGCGCAGGCGAGGCCTTCGTGCCCCGGCTCGCCCGCGCGTCCGCCGGGGGCGCCGGTCGCCCGTGGGACCCCGACGGGACGGTGCTGATCACCGGCGGCACGGGCACCCTCGGAACCGCCGTGGCCCGGCACGTCGCCCGCACCCGTGGCGTCCGGCACCTCGTGCTCGTCGGCCGCACGGCGACGGAGGACCCCGCGCTGCGGGCCGAGCTGGCCGAGATCGGCACGCAGGTGCGGTTCGCCGCGGCCGACGTCGCCGACCGGGCGGCACTGGCGGCCGTGCTCGCCGCGGTCCCCGCAGGCCATCCGCTGACGGCGGTGGTCCACGCGGCGGGTGTGCTCGACGACGGCGTGCTGACCGCACTGACTCCCGAGCGGGTGGACGCGGTGTTCCGGCCCAAGGTCGACGGCGCCTGGAACCTGCACGAGCTGACCCGGGACGCCGACCTGGCGGACCTGGTGCTGTTCTCCTCGGGCGCCGGCACGTTCGGCACCCCGGGGCAGGGGAACTACGCGGCGGCCAACGGGTTCCTCGACGGGCTCGCCGCCCTGCGCCGCGCCGCGGACCTCCCCGCCGTCTCGCTGGCCTGGGGGTTGTGGTCGGAGACCAGCGGCCTCACGGCCGGGGCGGACCGCCGCCGGCTCGACCGCGCGGGGCTGCGCGGGCTCTCGACGGAGGAGGCGCTCGCGCTCTTCGACGCGGGCCTGGGCGGTGCGGACCCGGTGGTGCTGCCGACCCGTTTCGACGTCGCGGCCCTGCGCGGACAGGCAGCGGACGGGACGTTGCCCGTCCTTCTGAGAGACCTCGTCCGGGCCCCGCGCCCCACCGCCCCCACGGGCGCCGCCGGGACGCCGTCCGCACCCCCGGTGTCGCTGCGGGACCGACTCTCGGAGCGGACCGACGCCGACCGGGTGCGCGAGCTCGTCGAGCTGGTCCGCAGGCAGACCGCGGCGGTGCTCGGCCACGCCGACATCGACGCCGTGGCCGCCACCCAGGCCTTCCGTGAGGCCGGGTTCGACTCGCTCGCCGCCGTCGAACTGCGCAACCGGCTGGCCGCCGCGGCCGGGGTGGCACTGCCCGCGACGGTGGTCTTCGACCATCCGACGCCCACGGCGCTCGCCCGGCGGCTACGCGACGAGCTGTGGGGCGAGCCCGCACCGGACGTGCCGGCGGCCGCGGCGCCGGGCGAGATCGACCTCATCGAGTCCATGCAGGTCGACGACCTGATCGCACGAGCGTTGGGAGGTGCCGGCCGATGACCGACGACCGGTTGGTGGCGGCTCTGCGGGCCGCGTTGGTGGAGAACGAGCGGCTGCGCAGCGGCGCGGTGACGCGCGCGGAGCCCATCGCCGTCGTGGCGGCGGCCTGCCGGCTGCCCGGCGGTGTCCGTTCACCGGAGGACCTGTGGGAGCTCGTCGCCGCGGGCCGGGACGCGGTCGCGGAGTTCCCGACCGACCGCGGCTGGGACGTCGAGGCCCTCTACGACCCCGACCCCGGCGCGGCGGGCCGCTCGTACGTCCGGGAGGGCGGCTTCGTCGACGGCGCGGGGGACTTCGACGCCGGCTTCTTCGGCATCTCCCCGCGCGAGGCGCTGGCGATGGACCCGCAGCAGCGGTTGCTGCTCGAGCTGTCCTGGGAGCTCGTGGAACGGGCCGGCATCGACCCCACGTCGCTGCAGGGCAGCGACACCGGGGTCTACACCGGTGTGATGTACCACGACTACGCCTCCGGACTGCGCGAGGTGCCCGAAGGGTTGGAGGGCTTCCTCGGTACGGGCAACTCCGGGAGCGTGGTGTCCGGGCGGGTCGCCTACACCCTCGGCCTGCAGGGGCCCGCGATCACGGTGGACACGGCCTGCTCCTCCTCGCTGGTCGGCGTGCATCTCGCGGCGCAGGCGCTGCGGGCCGGCGAGTGCTCGCTCGCACTGGCCGGCGGTGTCGCCCTCCTCTTCGGACCCGCGCCGTTCGTCGAGTTCTCCCGCCAGCGCGGGCTGGCCCCGGACGGACGCTGCAAGGCCTTCGCCGACGCCGCGGACGGCACCGGCTGGGCCGAGGGGGCCGCGGTGCTCCTGCTCGAACGCCTGTCCGACGCCCACCGCAACGGCCACCCCGTGCTGGGGCTCGTCCGGGGCTCCGCGGTCAACCAGGACGGCGCGTCGAACGGGCTCACCGCCCCGAACGGGCCCGCCCAGCAGCGGGTGATCACGCGGGCGCTCGCCGATGCCGGACTCGGCCCGGCCGACGTCGACGCCGTCGAGGGGCACGGGACGGGGACCACGCTGGGCGACCCGATCGAGGCCCAGGCCCTGCTGGCCACCTACGGGCGCGACCGGCCCGCCGACCGGCCCCTGCTGCTCGGCTCGCTCAAGTCCAACATCGGCCACACCCAGGCGGCCGCCGGGGTCGCGGGGATCATCAAGATCCTCGAGGCGCTGCGGCACGGTGTCCTGCCGGCCACCCTGCACGTGGACCGGCCGTCGTCACAGGTGGACTGGTCCGGCGGCGCGGTCGAGCTGCTCACCGAGGCACGGCGGTGGCGACCGGGTGGGAGCCCGCGTCGGGCCGGTGTGTCGTCCTTCGGGGTCAGCGGCACGAACGCGCACGTGATCGTGGAGGAGGCCCCGCCCGGGCCCGTGGACGACGGCCCGACGGGCCCGCCACCCGAGACGGTCCCGCTCGCGGTGTCCGGCGTCGACGGCGAGGGACTCCGGGCCCAGGCCGCCCGGCTCGCGGACGCCCTGGACGTCGGAGAGGCCGGGCTCGCCGACGTCGCCCTGTCCCTCGCCACCGACCGGGCGGCTCTGGCCCACCGCGCCGTCGTCGTCGCCGGGTCCCGCGCGGAGGCGGTCTCGGGGCTGCGTGCGTTGGCCGTGGGCGACCCGGCCCCCCGGTTGGTCACCGGGTCCGCCCGGGTCGACGGCCGGATCGCCCTGGTCCTGCCCGGCCAGGGCGCGCAGTGGGAGGGCATGGGCGCCGAGCTCCTGACCTGGCCGCGCTTCGCCGAGGTGGTCGACGAGGTGGCCACGGCGCTGCGCCCGCACGTCGACTGGGACCTGCGCGCGGTGCTGACCCGGGCACCGGGCGCTCCCGGTCTGGACCGGGTGGAGGTGGTCCAGCCGGCGTCGTTCGCGGTCGGGGTGGCGCTGGCCCGGCTCTGGGAGTCCTTCGGGCTCCGCTCGGACGCGGTCGTGGGCCACTCACAGGGCGAGATCGCCGCCGCCACCGTGGCCGGTGCCCTGTCGCTCGCCGAGGGCGCGCTCGTCGTCGCGGCGCGCAGCAGGCTGATCGGGCAGACGCTGTCCGGGCACGGGGGCATGGCCTCGCTGGCACTCACCCCCGACGAGGTCGCGGACCGGCTCCGGCACCGGGCGGGCGAGCTCGAGATCGCTGCGGTGAACAGCCCGCGGTCCGTCGTCGTCGCCGGTGATCCCGACGCGGTGCGCGAGCTGGTCGCCGAGGTCGACGCCGAGGGCGGCCGGGCCCGGCCGGTCCCCGTCGACTACGCCTCGCACACCGCCCACGTCGAGAAGATCGAGACCGAGCTGCGCGAGGCGCTGGCGAGTGTGCGCCCGCAGGCGTCGACCATCCCCTTCTACTCGACCGTCGAGGGGGCCTGGGTCGACGGCACGGCCCTCGACGCGGACTACTGGTACCGCAACCTCCGACGACCCGTCGGCTTCGCCGACGCCACGTCGGCGCTGGTCGCACAGGGCTACCGGGTGTTCGTCGAGGCCGGCGCCCACCCCGTCCTGACCAGTGCGGTCCAGGAGAGCCTCGACGGGACCGGCGCGGTCGCGGCCGTGACCGGCTCCCTGCGCCGCGACGGCGGCGGACCCGCTCGCTTCCTGACCTCGCTGGCCACCCTGCACGTCCACGGGGTGCCCGTGGACTGGTCCCCGTTGTACGCGGGCACGTCCACCCGCCCGACCACCCTGCCCACCTACGCCTTCCAGCGCCGACGGTACTGGCTCGATTCGGAGAGTCCCCAGGTGACGACCACACCCCGACCGGAGACCGACACCGTGACCGACACCGACACCGACACCGACACCCTGACCGCCGGGCCGGATCTGGCCGTGCTCCCCGAGGACGAGCTCGTGGCCGCGCTGACCGAGATCGTGCGCGCCGCCGCCGCCGCGGTCCTCGGGCACCCCGGGCCCGAGGCCGTCGCACCGGACGCGGTGTTCTTCGAGACGGGGTTCACGTCCCTGACCGCGGTGGAGGTGCGGGACCGGCTGGCGGCGCGGACGGGCCTGGAGCTGCCCTCGCTGCTGATCTTCGACCACCCCACGCCGCAGCTGCTCGCCGACCACCTCGCACAGGAGCTCGCCGATGTTCGACGTTGACCGCTATCTCGCCGTTCTCGGGCAGCCGAGTCGCCCCGAACCGACCCGCGAGGCGCTCGCCCTGCTGCACCGCCGCCACCTGGCGACCCTGCCGTACGACAGCTCGCTCAACGCGGGCCGGGGGCTCGACCTGTGGGCCGGGATCGACATCGACGTCGACGCGGTCTTCGACGAGATCGTCACCGGAGATCGCGGCGGCGTCTGCTACGAGCTCAACGGCCTGTTCCGGGAGCTGCTGGCCCGGCTCGGCTACGAGGTGGGAGTGCTCGCGGCCGGGATCCGGCAGGCCGACGGCTCGTTCGGCCCGGACCTCGAGCACGTCCTGTCCTTCGCACGGGTCGAGGGCGAGCTGCTGCTGGTCGACGTCGGGTTCGTCGGGCCCTCCTACCTCGAGCCACTGCGGGTGAGCGAGCAGGTCCAGCACCAGTCGGGCGCCGACTTCCGGGTCGTCCCCGACGGCGGCTACCAGGTGGTGCAGCGGCGTGGCCGCGTCGGTGACTGGCAGCCCGTCTACCGGCTGCACACCGACCCTCGCGACCTGGCCGAGTGGCAGCGGCCGGACACCGGGCTGGAGGAGTTCGCCCGCCTCCTCGCCGGTGCGGGCACGGTCGTGCGGGGCCGGGCCACCGACAACGGCCAGAAGATCCTCATCGGGCGCAGGCTGCTCGTCGTCGACGACGGGAAGGACACACTGCGCGGACTGGTGACGCAGACGGACCTGGACGAGGCCGTGGCGGACATCCTGCGCCGCCCGAGGTGAGCGGGCCGCTGCAGGCCGACGTCGTCGTGGTCGGCTTCGGCCCGGTGGGGCAGGTGGCGACCCTGCTGCTGGCGCGCCCCGGACGCCGGATCGTGGTGCTCGAGCGTTGGCCCCGGCCCTACCCGATGCCGCGCGCGGTCTCCTTCGACGGCGAGTCGGGCCGGATCCTCGCCGCCACCGGCATCGGTGACCGGCTCGCCGAGGTCACGGAGCCCTCCCGGGACTACGTCTGGCAGAACGGCGCGGGCACCGTCCTGTTCGAGGTCGACGTCTCCGATCGCGGCCGGTCGGGCCACCCGGACTCCAGCGCGGTGTACCAGCCGGGCCTCGAGTCGGCCCTGGCCGAGCGCGCCGAGTCGTCGCCAGGGGTCACCGTGCTGCGGGGCCACGAGGTGATCGCCCTCGACCAGGACGCCGACCGGGTACGGGTGGTGACCGCGGGGCCGGACCCGCTCGAGGTCGAGGCCTCGTGGCTCGTCGGGTGCGACGGGGCCAACAGCACCGTGCGCGCGGCCCTCGACCTCCCCGTGACCGACTTCGGCTACTTCGACGACTGGCTGACCTGCGACGTCACCGTGCACGACGGACGGGTCCTCGAGCCGAACAACCTGCAGGTCTGCGACCCCGCCCGCCCGCGCACCGCGGTGTCGGCAGGACCCGGTCACCGGCGGTGGGAGTTCATGCGGCTGCCCGACGAGGACCCGGCGGACTTCGGCACGGCCGACTCGGCGTGGCGGCTGCTGGGGCTGTTCGGGCTCGACCCGGGCAACGCCACCCTCGACCGGCACGCCGTCTACACGTTCCAGGCGCGGTTCGCGAACGACTGGCGCTCCGGGCGGGTCCTGCTCGCCGGGGACGCCGCGCACCTGATGCCGCCGTTCGCCGGGCAGGGCATGTGCTCGGGGCTGCGGGACGCAGCGAACCTCGCGTGGAAGCTCGACCTCGTCCTGCGGGGCGCGGCCGCCGACTCGCTGCTGGACAGCTACACCGTCGAACGCCGGGCGCACGTGCAGCACGCCATCGGCATGTCGATGAACCTCGGCCGGGTCATCTGCCAGACCGACCCGAAGGCCGCCGCGGACCGCGACACGGCGATGGCAGCCGCGGCCGCGCGCCGGCGCGGGACACCGGCCGAACCCGCGGTCACCGCGCTGACCCGAGGCGTGCTCCGCAGGGACCCCACCGGGCTGGGCGGCGTGCTCGGCCCCCAGGGAACGGTCACGCGCGACGGCGTGACCGGGCTGTTCGACGACGTTGTCGGCACCGGGTTCGTCCTGCTGTCGACGCTGCCGGTCGAGGAGCTCCTCGATCCGGCACGGCGCACCCGGCTCGCCGGGCTCGGTGCCCACCTGGTGCAGGTCGCCCCGGCCGGGAGCGACGCCGCGGGCGTGCTCCAGGACCACGACGACGTGTACCTGCCGCTGTTGGCCGACGCCGGCGCGGTCGCCGCGCTGGTCCGTCCGGACTTCTACCTCTTCGGCGGGGCGAGCGACACGACCGGGGCGCGAGCCCTCGTCGACGACCTCCTCATCCACCTCGGTTCGGAAAGGCTCTCCCCGGTATGACCCCCCTGGCCCCCGTGCTGCCGACCGACCCGCTCGGTGCTGCCGCCGCGCGCATCGCCGCCGCCACCGCGCGACCCGCGCTCCAACAGCCCGACTGGCCCGACCCGGGCCGGGTCTCGGCGGTCCGTCGTGCCCTGGCGCTCATGCCGCCGCTCGTCGCCGCCGACGAGGTCGACGGTCTGCGCACCCACCTCGCCGAGGTCGCGCGCGGCGAGGCCCTCGTCGTACACGGCGGTGACTGCGCGGAGACCTTCGACGGCAACACCCGCGAGCACCTGCTGGGCAACCTCGCGACGCTGGGCGCCGTCGCCGACGTGCTGCGCGGCGGCGCGACCACCCCGGTCGTGCGGATCGCCCGGATGGCGGGGCAGTACGCCAAGCCGCGCTCGAACTCCTCGGACGCCGACGGCCTGCCGGTCTACCGGGGGGACATCGTCAACTCGGCGACCGGGACGCGCGCCGCCCGCGCGGCCGACCCCCAGCGGATGCTGCGCGCGTACGCGGACGCGGCGAGCGTCCTGGACCGCATCCGGACGCACCCGCAGGAGGTGTTCGCCGGTCACGAGGCGCTGCTGCTGGACTACGAGTCCGCCCTGGTCCGACGCTCCACGGCCGGCCTCTACGGGGGATCGGGTCACTTCCTCTGGATCGGCGAACGCACCCGGCACGTCGACGGCGCGCACGTCGCCCTGCTCCGCCTGCTGGACAACCCGATCGGGATCAAGATCGGGCCGGGAGCGACACCCTCCGAGGTCCTGACCTACCTGGGGCTGCTCGACCCGGGCCGCCTCCCGGGGCGGCTCTCGCTGATCGTCCGGATGGGCGCCGAGCGGGTGGCGGAGGCGCTCCCGCCGATCCTGGCGGCCGTCGCGGCCACCGGACACCCGGTCGCGTGGTTGTGCGATCCGCTGCACGCCAACACCGAGACCTCCGCCTCGGGGCTGAAGACCCGCCGGCTGGACCGCGTGCTGGCCGAGGTGCGCGCCTACGCCGCGGCGCACCGGGCAGCGCGCACCCACCCCGGCGGGCTGCACCTCGAGCTCACCGGTGACGACGTCACCGAGTGCGTCGGCGGTGCCGTCGCACCCGGTGACCTCGCCGACCGCTATCGCACCGCCTGCGACCCGCGGCTCAACCGCCCGCAGGCGGTCGAGGTCGCCGCGGTCGCCGCGCACGAGTTCGGCTGAACGGCCCCGCTCACGCGCTCGTCGCCTGCTGCTGGGGGGCGGTGCGCGAGGGGCGCAGGATGGCCGCGGCCAGGCCCACTCCCACGAGGGTGACCGCTGCGGCCACCCATCCGGCGAGCCGTAGTCCCGCGACGACGGCGTCCGGGGTCGCGTCGGGTTCCAGTCCGACGCTCGCCACGGCGACCAGGGCGGCGAGGCCGACCGCGGAGCCGAGGTACTGCGAGGTCGAGGCCAGGGCGGAGGCGACGCCCTGCTGGTCGGGTGCGACGCCGGTGGAGACGGAGACGAACAGCGGTGGGAACGCGAGCCCGGCGGAGGTGCCCCAGAGCAGCACGCCGGGCAGGACGGCCCAGTAGGAGCCGCCGACCGACATGCCGAGGGCGAGCACCACCAGTGAGGCGGTCACGCCGGTCATGCCGATGACGAGGGTGCTGCGGATGCCGAGCCTGCCCAGCAGCAGGGGGACCAGTGTCATCGATGCGAGCAGGCTGCAGATGCTGAGTGGCAGGAAGGCGAAGCCCGCGGTCAGCGGGGAGTAGCCCAGGACCGTCTGGAGGTAGGTGGTGAACAGGTAGTACTGGGTGCCGACGGTTCCCATGAACACGAAGATCACCGCGGTGGCGGCGACGACGTTGCGGTTGCGGAACAGGCGCAGGGGCACGAGCGGGTCGCGGGTGCGGGACTCCACGAGCACGAACAGGCCCACCAGCACGAGACCGAGTACGAGCGCGCCGACGCCGCGCGGGGTGAGCCAGCCGATCTCCGGACCCGAGACCAGGCCGAGCACGACGAGGGTGAACCCCGCGGTGGCGAGGACGGCGCCGGGCAGGTCGAACCCGCCGGCACTCGTCGTGTGGTCGCGGCTGAGCAGGGTCGGCGTCGCGGCGAGCGCGATGGCCATCAGGGGCACGTTGACGAAGAAGACCCATTCCCAGCCGAGCAGGCTGGTGAGCACCCCGCCGCCGAGGGCGCCGACCGCGGCGCCGGTCGCGCCCGCGGCTCCCCAGACCGCGAGGGCCTTGTTGCGTGCGGGGCCCTCCGCGAAGTGCGCGGTGACGAGCTTGAGGGTGGACGGGGTCAGCAGCGCCGCACCGAGCCCCTGTACCGCGCGGGCGAGCACGAGCACGGTCGGGCCGCTCGCGAGGCCCGCGACCAGCGAGGACAGTCCGAAGACCACGAGCCCGGCGACGAACATGCGCCGCGCTCCCAGCCGGTCCGCGGCCCGCCCGCCGAGCAGGAGGAAGCCGCCGAGGACGACGGTGTAGGCGCTGACGACGGTCTGCAGTGACTGTTCGGTGAAGCCGAGGTCGCGGCCGATCTCCGGCAGCGCGACGAAGACGATGTCGAAGTCGATCGCGGTCATGAACTGGGCGAACGCGAGCAGGGCCAGGGTGAGCCCCGGCCGGGGGACGGTGCGGGACGGAGCGGTGGACACGGGGGTCCCTTCGTCGAGACGGGTGTGCGTCTCGCAGCATCGGTGGGCAGCGCGACCGGCAGTAGAGGGAACATTCGGGTCGCTTGGGGAACAGCGATGTGACCGTCCTGGTCGGCGCGGGCCCGACGACGTCGCTGTGGCCCGGATCACCGAACGTGCCCGGCCGGTGACCATGGGATGAGCCCGCGATGGGCGTCGCCGCCGATGCTGACCTGCGACGGCGACCCCGAGCAGGTGAGGACGGACGATGCCCGACACACCCGTGCGGTGCGACCGGTGAGCATCCTGGCGATCGACATCGGCGGGACGAAGGTGGCCCTGCGTCGCGAGGGAGCCGGAACCCCACCGCACGAGACGGTCGTGCGGTGGTCAGAGGGGGCGAGCAGGTCCGACGATCTCGCCCTCCTACGCGCAGCGGTGGCCACGATGGGGAGCGGATCCCGCGCCGTCGGCGTGTCCCTCCCCGCGACCGTCGCCGTGTCGGGGACCGTGACGAGCTGGCCGAACCGCCCGAGCTGGGTGGGCCTGGACTGGGCCGGGTTCGTCGCGGATCTGTTCCCCGCGACCCCCACCGCGACCGCGGACGACGGAGATCTCGCGGCGCTGGCCGAGGCCGAGCACGCCGGCCGGTCGGATGTGGTCTACCTCGGGGTGGGGACCGGTGTGGGTGGCGGGATCGTCTCCGACGGCCGGCTGCTCCCTCGGTCGGGACGCGGATCCTGCGAGGTGGGGCACATGATCGTCGCGCTCGACGGCCCACGGTGCGACTGCGGCAGACGCGGATGCCTGCAGGGGATCGCATCCGGGCCCGCGGTGCTGCGGGCCGCGGGCGCCGCGTTCGGACAGGAGACCGGCCCTGAGCAGCTGCTCGACGGATGGCGCGCCGGTGCCCCGTGGGCGGACGGGGCGGTCCGGGCGGCGGGTCGGGCGTTGGCCGCCGCGGTCATCGGGGTGGGGGAGCTGCTGCGGGTCGATCTCGCCGTGATCGGCGGAGGGTTCGCCGCCGGTGTCACGGACCTGGCAGCCGTCGTCGCGGACGAGGTGGCGGGACACGCGCGGGTGGGGCATCCCGTCCCGGAGGTACGTGCGGCCGCGCTCGGGGGGACGTCGTCCCTCCACGGGGCGCTGTCGCTGGCCAGGTCCCTCCGGGCCGAGGCCGTGCCGTGAGCCCGGCTCCCGGGCCCGCGTTGGCGGCGGCTCGCCCCTGGCTGGTCCCCGTGCGTGACGTCGACCCCGCGGCGCCGTTGCTCCTGTGCTTCCCGCACGCGGGCGGTACCGCCGCCTACTTCCACCGCTGGTCGGTCGAGCTGGCGCCGGACGTGGCGGCCCTCCCCGTCCACTATCCGGGGCGTTTCGACCGCCGGTCCGAGGCCGCCCCCGACGACCTCATGACCCTCGCCACCGCGGTGGCCGATGTCGTCGCGCCGCTCGCCACGTCGCGGCGCACCGTCCTGTTCGGGCACAGCATGGGCGCCGTGGTCGCCCACGAGGTGAGCCGGGTGCTGCAGGCCCGCGGTGCACCGTGCGCCGCCCTGGTGGTGTCCGGACGACGGTCACCGCGGCCGGCCTGCACCGAGCGGTTGCCGGCCGACGACGAGGCCGTGCTCGCGGACGTCCGGCGGCTCGGCGGCCGCGGAACGGCGTTGCTCGACGATCCGGACGTGCGCGCGGCCTTCCTCCCGGTCATCCGCGGTGACTACCGGCTCCTGGACCGCCACCGGTTCCGGCCGGGCCCGCCGCTGGACATCCCGGTCACAGCGGTCGTCGGGGACGCCGACCCCCGCGCGACGGCCGCCGACGCGCACGGGTGGGGCGCTGTCACGACGGGGCCCTTCCGGCTGTTCACCCGCCCCGGCGGGCACTTCTACCTCGACAGCGACACACCGTTCCTGTTCGAGATGGTCAGGAGACTGCTCGACTGACCTGCTCCCGAGCCGATCCCGGCGCCGGGTGGTGGCTCCGATGGCCGTGTCGGCCGTGTCGATGGGCCGAGTGGACGAGCGATGACCCGGCGATGGGCGGTGGATGGGCCGCGGATCGGAGCATGGGCTCGACCGTCTGCGTCACCTGCGGTCCGACCTCGGGACGACACGTCCCGGACGAAGGGAGTCCTCCATGCGCGTCGCACTCGGTGTCCTGTCGGTACTCGGCGCGATCGCCTTCCTCGCCATCGGCGGCGGCAAGATCGTCTCGACGGCGACGTTCGTGGACCAGCTGGGTCTGCCGGCGGCGCTGGTGGTGGTCATCGGACTGCTCGAGGTCGCGGGCGCGCTCGGCCTGCTGGTGGGGCTCCGCGTGCGTGCCATCGGACTCGCCGCGTCCACCGGCCTCCTGCTCCTGCTCCTGGGCGCGGTCGGCTTCCACCTGCTGCGCGGTGACCTGATCCCGGCAGGCACGTCCGCGCTCTTCCTGCTCGTGGTCGCGGGCGCGCTGACGGCGCTCCACACGCTCCTGGCGCGTCCGGTGTCCGCTGCCCGGACGACCACGGAGCCCGCAGCCTGACCCTTCCGGGTACGGGAACCGGCGGTACCGCAACCGCGAAGGCCGCCCGGCCCGGTCTTAGTGTCTACCCTGCTCGCCCTGCTCGGCCCCGGAACGCAGTCGAGTGCCCAGTACTCGCAGCGGCGTGGAGCCGGAGGCCGGGGCATGGAAGGTCTGGTCGATGGCGGCGGTCATGCCAGTCTCATTGATGGCGACCAGTGTCGATGGTGCCGTGGACTCGCAGGGGCCCACGGTGAGGACTCCGCGGCCTGGTGTCGCAGCGGTCCCGGACGTCATGAGCCAGGGCTGTCCGATCGACCGTGCTTGCGTGAAGATCATTTACTGATCGATTGGCGCAATCGTGGAGCAAGGATGGTGAACGGGGCCGAGTTCGTTGGTATCGAACGGCGCCGTACTGCGCCACGTGACCTTGAACCGCCCCGGTCTTGATGGAGGCTCTGAACCCACGGAAGGGTTGGAGTCATGCCAGCGCCGAAGAAGTACCCCGATGAGATTCGGGAGCGGTCGGTCCGGTTGGTCCTGGACCTGGTCGAGGGCGAGGAGCAGGTGAACGTGACCGCGGCGTGCACCCGGGTCGGGGAGCAGCTGGGGATCAATCGGGACACGTTGCGGGGCTGGGTCAAACAAGTCCAGATCGATCAGGGCGTGCGGGCGGGGACGTCGACCTCGGAGCGGGACCGGATCCGGGCTCTGGAGAAGGAGAACGCTGAGCTGCGGCGGGCGAACGCGATTCTCCGCACGGCGTCGGCTTTCTTCGCGGCGGAGCTCGACCGCCCCAGCGGCAGCAAGTGATCGACTACATCGACACCCATCGCGACCGGTTCGGGGTCGAGCCGATCTGCACAGTGCTGGCCGCGGCCGGCGTGCCGATCGCCCCGCAGCTACTACGCGGCCAAGACCCGTCCGCTCTCGTTGCGGGCGCGCCGCGATGAGGTCCTCAAGGTTGAGATCGGGCGGGTGTTCGCCGAGAACTACCGGGTCTATGGGGCGGACAAGATCTGGGCCGCGCTCAACCGGGAAGGCACCCGGGTGGCGCGCTGCACCGTCGAGCGCCTGATGCGTGAGCTCGGGATTCGCGGTGCGGTCCGGGGCCGCACGGTGCGCACCACGGTTGTCGAGCACGGCGCGCAGCGGCCGGCGGATCTGGTTGAACGCCGGTTCCGGGCGCCAGGGCCCAACCGGTTGTGGGTGGCGGATCTGACCTACCTGCGCACGTTCTCGGGCTGGGTCTATGCCGCGTTCGTCGTCGATGTGTATTCCCGGATGGTGGTCGGCTGGCAACTGGCCCGGCATCTGCGCACCGACCTGGCCCTCGACGCTCTGGAGATGGCGTTGTGGCGTCGTGAGCTGCAACAGGCCGACATCTCGGGGCTGGTGCACCACTCCGATCGCGGGGTGCAATATCTGGCGATCCGCTACACCGAACGCCTCGCCGAGGCAGGCGCGGTCGGGTCGGTCGGTAGTCGCGGGGACTCCTACGACAATGCTCTGGCGGAGAGTTTCAACGGCCTGTTCAAGACCGAGTTGATCCGTCCGCGGGGCCCGTGGCGCGGCGTGGACGACCTCGAGATCGCCACCCTTGAGTACATCGACTGGTTCAACCATCGGCGCCTGCACGGCCAACTCGGGATGATCACACCGACCGAAGCCGAAGCCACCTACTACCGCAATCACGCCCCGCAGCAGCATGCTGAACGGGCAGAACCCAGCCTCCACTGAACCCGGGGCGGTTCAGGACGAGGTCCTCGTCCACGCCCGCGGCCCGGCAGACGGTGCCCCGCCCCGGCGTCCGGGGCGTCGACTCAGACGCGCGGATGAGGCGGGACGTAAAGGCCCTCCCGTTCGGCACGGACTGCGGCGAGTGTGCGCGTCGGTGCCTCGAGTTTGTCGAGGATGTGCTCGAGGTGGGCCGCCACGGTGCGGGGAGCCACCGCCAACGCGTGTGCGATCTCGTGATTGGAGCACCCCTCCACCAGCAGGCCCAAGACCTGGAGCTCACGCGGAGTCAACCCCCGGAGCCCGGATCCGGGGGTCAGCAGGGCGAGGCCGGTCAACGCCGGCGGGGTGTCCTCGGGCGCCCTGAGGGCGGTCACGCGCACGTGCCCGCCGGTCGTGGCCGGCCCGTTCGCCGGCCAGAGGAACGAGGAGTGCACGTACCCGTCGTCGATGCGCTCGCGGGCGACGGTCAGAACGGGCGAGGACGGGCTCAGCAGCGGGTCGTCCGCAAGACCCGGCAAGGGTCGGTAGCCCCCGTCGCGGCAGAGCAGGACACCGGCCGTGGCTCCGCGCACCAGACCTACGGCACTCAGGAGCGACCGCATCGGGTCGATGCCGTGTGCGAGAACAGGCCCGAGCCGACCGAGTCTGCGTCGCGTGACCGGGGACGGTGGATGCCGGTCGTCCGACAGCAGCGCCAGAAAGCCGACGTGCCGGCCCGTTGATGTGAAGAGGCCCAGGGCCAGCGCTTCGTTGATCCCGGACGGGGTCAGGAACTCGCCCCATGTCGCTAGCTCCTGTGCAGGGCAGGACAGGTACGACGGGCTCAGCGGGGGGCGTGCCCGATCCGTTGCGGTGACCTCGATGTCGCGTGCCGTGAGTGGCCCGGAGAGGAACTCCACGATCGGGCGGTCGAGGTCGAGGCTGGCCACGGAGTGGTACCCACTACCCGCCGGGTCGGCGAGCGCCAACCAGGCACCGTCGAACGGGACGAGCAGTCGCAGTGCCTCGAGAAGGTTCTGCGCACGTTCCGGGGTGGTGCCGGGCGAGGAGGCAGCCTCGGCCAGGAGCAGCTCTCCGGCCCGGTGCGAGCCCATGTGTCCTCCCAGGATGGTGCCTGTGGCTTCGCCCGCGCACCGGATGGCTGCCCGGTCGATGGGGACGGGTGGGGCGGGGCACCGGTCTTCTCGTCGGTCGCTTGGATGCGGGCGGAGCCACTACCCGGGGCGGGGCGAGGGAAACCCGCGGGCCGGAACGTCCCCCCGCCACGCGGCCCACGGTAGGACGTGGTGAGGGCCCGCGACCGCCTCTCATACCGGCCGGTCTGCCGCGCCGGTATCGGCAGGTCTGCCACTACCGGGCCTCGCGCTGCCGCCGCTGCAATGGGGATTCGCCGGGCCGGTGGCGGTCGGGTACATCGACGACGAAGGAGGCCGGCGTGCGAGCAGTGGTCTACGAGGGCCCGCGGCAGATCAGTGTCAAGGACGTCCCGGACGCGCGGATCGAGCGTCCGACCGATGTCCTGGTGCAGATCACGTCGACGAACATCTGCGGCTCCGATCTGCACATGTACGAGGGCCGGACCGACTTCGAGCCCGGTCGTTGGTTCGGGCACGAGAACCTGGGCCAGGTGATCGAGGTCGGTGACGGGGTCGACAAGGTTCGGGTGGGGGAGTACGTCGTCCTGCCGTTCAACATCGCCTGCGGGCACTGTAAGAACTGCGAACGGGGGCTCACGAACTACTGCCTGACCGCGCAGCCCGAGCCGAGCATGGCCGGCGCCGCCTACGGCTTCGCCGACATGGGCCCTTGGGCGGGCGGCCAGGCCGAGCTGCTCCGCGTGCCGTGGGGCGACTTCAATTGCCTGCGGCTGGGGGAGGACGCCCAGGAGCGTCAGGCCGACTACGTGATGCTCTCCGACATCTTCCCGACGGGCTACCACGCCACCGAGATGGCGGTTGTCGAGCCCGGTGATCAGACCGTCATCTACGGCGCAGGGCCCGTCGGCCTGATGGCCGCGCTCTCGGCGACCATCCGGGGGGCGAGCAAGGTGATGGTCGTCGACCGGCACCCCGACCGGCTGCGCCTCGCGGAGTCGATCGGCGCGATCCCCATCGACGACTCCACGGTGGATCCGGTACAGGCCGTCCTCGACGAGACGATGGGGCTCGGTGCGGACAACGGCTGCGAGTGCGTGGGCTACCAGGCGCACGACCCCTCCGGGGACGAACAGCCGAACCTCACCATGAACCGCCTGGTCGCCTCGGTGCGCTTCACCGGGAGGATCGGCACTGTCGGCGTCTTCGTCCCGCAGGACCCGGGTGCCTCCGACGACCTGGCCAGGCAGGGCAGGATCGCCTTCGACTTCGGCACGTTCTGGTTCAAGGGCCAGCACGTCGGCAGCGGCCAGGCGCCGGTCAAACGGTACAACCGCCGGCTGCGCGATCTGATCGCGGCGGGCAAGACCGAGCCGTCCTTCGTCGTGAGCCACGAGCTGCCCCTCGACCGGGCGCCGGAGGCCTACGAACACTTCGACAAGCGGGAGGACGGCTGGACGAAGGTCGTCCTGCACCCGGTGGGGAGCTGACATGGCAGGGGAGCTGGACGGACGCCGGGTCGCCATCCTGGCCGCCGACGGCGTCGAACGGGTGGAGCTCGAGCGTCCGCGTCGGGCGCTGGACGATGCCGGGGCCCGCACCGAGGTCGTCTCGATCGAGAACGGAGACATCGCCGCCCGCAACAACGATCTGGAGGACGCCGGGACCTTCGGCGTCGATCGCCTGGTGGGGGAGGCCTCGGTGGAGGACTACGACGCGCTGCTGCTGCCCGGCGGCACCGTCAACCCGGACAAGCTGCGGATGGAACCGGCCGCGGTCGCGTTCGTGCGGGACTTCGTGCAGTCCGGCAAGCCGGTGGCCTCGATCTGCCACGGTCCGTGGAACTTCGTCGAGGCGGACGTCGCCCGGGGCAGGCGGCTGACGTCGTTCCCGAGCATCCGCACGGACCTGCGCAACGCCGGGGCGGAGGTGGTCGACGAGCAGGTCGTCACCGACGGCAACCTCACGACGAGCCGCTCGCCCGACGATCTGCCCGCGTTCTGCGAGCGCATCGTGGCCGAGTTCGCCGGGCAGGCCGCCAGGACGGGAGGCCGCTCGTGACCACCACACTCGGGAACGTGGCCTCCGTGGCCGCTCGCGCGGGCGGCAGCGTCATCCGGCAGGTCAGATCCATCGTGGATCCGTCGTCCGCTCGCCCGGCGGGCGCCGACCGGCCGGCGTCCGGGTGGCTCGTCGTGACCCTTGCTGGCGAGCCGTCCGAGATCGATGTCGATCAGCTGCCCGCATTCCTGGCCCGGTTCGGCGACCAGCTGGAGGTGCGGGTCCGCGCCGCGCCCGGCGGCAGGAGGACCGAGTTCGCGGCCCGCCTGCGCGGCCGACCCTTCGGCAGCACGGCGGCCCGGCTGAGCGGCACCGACCCGCAGGCGGACCTGCGCTCCGCGCTGCGACGCGCGAAACAGGTCGTCGAGGTGGGCGAGGTGCTGGTGGTCGACCCCGCACCGCACGGCGACCGCACGGCGACCCCCGGCGGGACGCTGCTCGAGATGTGGACCAGAGCGGCGCCGAAGGCGGGTGTGCGATGAAGGCCGTGACGTGGCGCGGAGTCAACGAGATCGGCGTCGAGGACGTCGCCGAGCCCACAATGCTCAACGTTCACGACATCATCGTCGAGGTGGGGCTGAGCGCGACCTGCGGCTCGGATCTGCACCTGGTGGGGGGTTACATCCCGGCCATGCGGGCGGGTGACGTGCTCGGGCACGAGTTCATGGGCACGGTCGCCGAGGTCGGGCCCGGCGTGACGAAGCACCGGGTGGGTGACCGGGTGGTCGTGGTGTCGTTCATCGGCTGCGGGCAGTGCCGGTACTGCCGGGAGGGCCTGTGGTCGCTGTGCGACAACGGCAACCCGAACCCCGGGCTGACCGAGGCGATGTGGGGCCAGTCCATCGGCGGTTGCTTCTGCTACTCGCACGCGCTGGGTGGGTGGGCGGGTAGTCACGCGCGTTACATCCGGGTCCCCTACGCCGACCACGGGGCGTTCACCGTCCCGGACGGTGTCTCCGACGAACGGGCGCTGTTCGCCTCCGACGCGGCGCCGACGGGCTGGACGGGGGCTCACCAGGCCGGGGTGCGGCCGGGTGACGTCGTCGCGGTGTGGGGTGCCGGCGGGGTGGGCCAGATGGCTGCCCGGGCCGCCATGGTGATGGGTGCCGAGCGCGTCGTCGTCATCGACCGCTTCGACAACCGCCTGCAGCAGGTGCGTACCCACATCGGCGCGGAGACCCTCGACTACGAGGAGGTGGACGTGCCCGCCGAGCTGCGCGAGCTGACCGGCGGGCGGGGACCGGACGTCTGTATCGAGGCGGTGGGCATGGAGGCGCATCACTCCGGCCCGCAGTACCTCTACGACCAGGTCAAACAGCAGATGCGGCTGCAGACCGACCGGCCCACCGCGGTGCGGGAGGCGATCTACGCGTGCCGTAAGGGCGGGACGGTGTTCACCCTCGGCGTCTTCGCCGGCGTGGTGGACAAGTTCCCCCTCGGTGCGGTGATGAACAAGGCGCTGACCCTGCGTGGCGCCCAGCAGCACGGGCACCGCTACCTGCCGGAGATCCTCGACCTGATGAGCCGCGGCGAGGTGCGGACCGAACACCTCGCCACCCACGTGATGCCGCTCGACGACGGCCCCGCCGGCTACCGGATGTTCAAGGAGAAGGAGGACGGATGCGTCCGCGCGGTGTTCCGCCCGGGTGGGTGACGGGCCTGGGCGGCCGGTACCGCTGCGACACCCCGAGCAGGACGGCCCCGACGACGATGGGAGGAGGCTCGTCGCCATGGGCATCGCCGGGAACGGACGGGGGACGCCGAGAGGGGCGCCGACGCCGTGCCGGCACTGCGGCCGTGTGGGGGGACGTGGGCGGGTCGCCGCCGGGCGAGGGCCCCGGGAGCGGTACGGGCGCGTCCGGCACGGGTACGGCGACACGATCGGTCGAGGAGGGGCGCCATGGACGGTCGAGTGGGTGAACGGTCTCCCGGCCGGGAGAACGGCGGATCCGCCCGCGACGAGCCGCAGCGCGGGCGGCGGGTCCGGGTCGGGCTGCTGGCCGATCCCGGCGCACCGACAGACCTCGCCCGGTCGTTGGTGCCCGATCTGTCCGCGGTGCTCGCCGAGCAGGTCGACGAGACGATCGAATGGGTGGTGAGCGCCGACACCTGCGAGGTCCCGCTCGACGAGCAGGGCCGGGTGCCGCTGGAGTCGCTCGCGCGGGAGCAGCGCGCGCGCCAGGAGTGGGACGTCGTGATCGTGGTGACCGACCTTCCCCGGCGTCTGGGAACGCGGCCCGTCGCCACCGTTGTGAGCGACCGCGCGCCCAGCGGGCTGGTCTCCCTGCCCGGGCTCGGGGCAGTCGGTGTCCGTCGGCGGGCGCAGCGGGCCGTCGTCCATCTCGTACACGCGCTGAGCGGACACGCGCGCCACGCCCGTGGACGACGACCTGTGGACATCCCGCGGTGGAGCCCGTTGCGCCACGTCGAGGGCGAGGACGACACCGGCGCGCACCTCGCACTGGTCGGTCTACGCGGCAGGTTGCGGCTGCTCGCCGGCATGGTGCGCGACAATCGCCCGTGGCGCCTGGTCCCGTACCTGTCCACGGCCACCGCGGCGGCGCCGCCACCGGCGCCTACGCCATCGTGACCACGACGTTCTGGACGATGGCCACCTCGCTGTCGCCGCTGCGGCTGCTGCTCATCTCGGTGGTGGCGATCATCGCCATGGCGACCTGGCTGATCACCTACAACCATCTGTGGGATCGGCCGCCTGACCAGGACGCACGGGCCGAGGCGGTGCTGTACAACGCGGCCACGGCGATCACGATGATCATCGGGGTCACGTGCATGTACGTACTGCTCTACCTGGCCGGGCTACTCGCCGCCCTCGCGCTCATCGACCCCGGCTACTTCTCGGCACAGCTGCAGCGGCCCATCTCGATCGGTACCTATCTGAAACTGGTCTGGTTGGCGAGCTCGGTCGGCATCGTCGCCGGGGCGCTCGGGTCCAGTCTCGAGAGCGAGGAGGCCGTCCGGAACGCGACCTACGGCAGACGGGAGCTGGAGCGGCAGCGCGGCCGCGCTGCGGACTCGACATAGCTGGACGTCCGGGCGCCAGGAACTGCCGCCCGGACGCTGGGTCGGGTCCGGACTCACGACGCCGGGGGAGTACTCGCGCGGAGTCCGGCTCCGACGCACGTGCCGGGCGCTCGCGGCGGGTGGGCTGCTCCGGAGCGTCGATCGGACTCGGCGGTGCCGGGGGCCGGGGGCCGGGGTCAACGCCGCAACGTATGGCCCGGCGACGTACCGAAGGTCGCACGGTAGGCGGCGGCGAAGCGCCCGCGTTCGCAAGCCCCACCGGATCGCGATGGCCTCGACGGTGTCCGCGCGGGTCGGATCGGCGCGCTGCAGGTCGTGGTGGGGTGTCGAGGTGGCGGAAGCCGTCGGTGGAGATGCCGTCGTAGTCGACGGTGGTGCGCACCCGGCTCGAGCGCCATCTCCGCGCACACCGCCGCGAGCCGACACCGCCGATC
This sequence comes from Pseudonocardia sp. ICBG162, assembly GCF_020496225.1. Classification (NCBI taxonomy): domain Bacteria; kingdom Bacillati; phylum Actinomycetota; class Actinomycetes; order Pseudonocardiales; family Pseudonocardiaceae; genus Pseudonocardia; species Pseudonocardia sp. ICBG162. Next base: position 1,087,547 of record NZ_JAHLJD010000013.1, on the reverse strand, counting down.
TCGTACGTTCAAGTGTCGATGTTGCGGGCGCTGCTCACGGTGAACGGGGAAGACTCCGAACGGCAGGTGGACGGTCCTCCTGTGCCCGCTCCGAGACACCGGACACCCCCGTCCGATCTCTGACGATCGCTTCGGCCGCCTCACCGTGTGCACCCGGTGTCGGCGACAGACTGCCGCCGGGCCGACCGCAACTCGACGATCGGTCCCGCTCCCGGCGAGGAAGTTCATGACAGGCGACCGCGAACCGGTCGTCAGCTCCGAGCGGTTCGGTGCCGCTGGGCACATCGCCGTAGGGCCGCTACCGTCGTGCTGCCCGATGACCCGTCTGACTGCTCAGCACCGGTCCACACCTCGCGTCGCGCTGAGCGCCGACCAGCTGACAGGAGTGAGGTCCGACCGGATGAACTCCGACGACCCATCCGCCTCCGCGGCCGAGACGGTTCGCGACCTCGATGTCGGCCGCTCCGTCAGCGGATCCGCTGCGCGCTCGACCGACGCAGGTGTCGTGGCGGAGCTGGGTGAGTCACTGCGGGCGGCGTTGGCCACGTCCGCTCGTCGGCTCGTCGACACCCGGGTCGACTCGCCGCACAGCACGGCGATGCTGCATACCGTCGTCGCGAGCGCCCTGGACATGATTCCGTCGGCTGCGGGCGCGAGCGTGACGATGATCGACCGCCACGGAGCCATCACCACACACGCCCCCTCCGACGATCGGGTGGCCGGTGTCGACGAGTTGCAGGCGTCACTGGGTGAAGGTCCCTGCATCGACGCCCTGCGCAGCGTCGGCGACGGTGTCACCGACGTACCCGACCTGGGCGAGGGCGTCGTCCCGTGGCCGCGGCTGGTCCCGCACGTCCGCAGGGCGGGCTTCGCCGCGGTTCTGTCCTTCCAACTGTCCGCCGGTCGCTCAGCGGGCGCGCTCAACCTGTGGGGCCGTGAGCCGGGCGGCTTCACCGAGCACGAGCGGTTGCTCGGGGCGCTGTTCGCCGACCAGGCCGCGGTCGCGCTCGCCGGGGCGCGGCGGGCGACCGAGCTGACACGTGCTCTGATCAACCGTGAAGCCATCGGCAGGGCCAAGGGCGTGTTGATGGAACGTTTCCGCATCTCCGACGGCGAGGCGTTCACGATGCTGATCGAGTCCTCGCAGAGCACGAACCTCAAGCTCGCCGATGTCGCGAACTGGGTGATCACCGATGCCGAGACCGGCTACGCCGCTGAACGAGCAGCCGGGACCGTCGACCCGGCGTGAGACCACGCACGGCTCGCGGCCCTGACTCGTTCCTCGACGCACCCGGTGCCCTTCCCGCGGTGTGGAAGGGCACCGGGCGGGTTCACTCCTGCGGTGCGGCGACGACGTAGTCGTCGGGCAGGGGCTCCCCGGCCAGGTGTGCGTCGAGGACCTCGCGCACCCCGTCCGCGATGCGGGCCTGCGCCTCCACCGTCATGCCGGAGTAGTGGACGGTCAGGGCGTGGCGCGGCATGTCCCGCCAGGGGTGGTCGGCCGGCGCGGGCTGGGGGTACCAGGTGTCGCCGGCGTAACCCCCCAGCTGTCCGGACTCGCAGGCCTCGCGGACGGCGTCGGCGTCGGCGATGGCCCCGCGGGCGGTGTTGACCAGCCACGAGCCGGGTTTCATCGTCGCGAGCCGGTCGGCGTCGAAGAGCGCACCGGTGTCGGACGTCAGCGGTGTCGCGGCGCAGATCACGTCGGAAGTGCGCACCAGCTCGTCGAGCCGGGCGTAGCGGGCCCCGAGGGTCGCCTCCTCGGCCGGGCTCCGCCGGTGCCGCGCGTAGTAGAGGATCGTCACGTCGAAGGCCTTGAGCCGCAGCGCCGTCCGGGCGCCGATCGCGCCGAGCCCGAGAATGCCGACGGTCTTGCCCTCCAGGTCGTGTGCCTCCTGTGTGGCGTCGGCGACGTCCCAACGGCCCTCGGCGACCTGACGGTGGGCGGGCACGAAGTTGCGTACGAGCGCGAGGATCTGCAGCACGTTGTGCTCGGCCACGCTGACGACGTTGGAGCCGGTCACCTCGGTGACGCTGATGCCGCGGGCGGTGGCCGCGTCGGCGTCGATGTGGTCGGAGCCGACGCCCGCGGTGATGACGAGCGAGAGATGGTGCGCCTTCGCCATGCGGTCGTCGTCGAGATAGACCGGCCAGAACGGGGTGGTGATCAGCACCTCGGCGTCGGCGAGCTCGTGGTCCAGCTGCTCACCGGTGTCGCTGGTGGTCACCAGCTCGTGCCCGGCCGCGGAGAGGCGGTCGGCGAGGTCGAGTCCGCGGGCTGCGCTCGCGACGACATCGGGGTGGTGCTCGGGGTGGTCGTCCGGATAGAGGACGGCGACGACCTTCACGGGGTCCTCCTCACGAGGGGTGGCGTACCCGCGGCGGCTACCCGGGCCCGCCGCGGACAATCACCGGACGTGCGGCCGGTCCTGCATGTAGGCCCTGCAGGGGGTCCGATCGTGCCCGCTACGGCCCGGCCGGAACTCGACGGGGAAGGCATGCCGTGCCCCGGCCCGGGTAAGCGGCCCGTCCGGAGGAACTCAGGTCAGGAGGCTCGGTGCATCACTTCCCGAAGGACGAGTCCGTCATGGAAGCCGCGGACGGCCCTGTGGGTCGCGGAGGCCCGGACCCGCACCCGCACGATCCCGTCGACCGGATCGCCTCGGATCCGGACGCGCGCGCTCCCGGGCCGGATCCCGCCGAGCAGGCCGCGCGCGCGGGACGAGATCCCGGACCCGTCGTACTGGGCGGCCCGGACGTCTCGGCCGGGACCGAGATCGGGCCGGACACCGTTGTCGTCGGTGTGGACGGGTCGGCGGCCTCGCGCGCCGCGCTGCGCTGGGCGCTCGCCCACGGCGGCACGGCCCGCGTCCCGGTGGTCGGTGTGACGGCGTGGCACAGCCCCGTCCAGACCTCCCCGCGTCAGGCCGCAGGCCGGTCCGAGACCGCCGAACGGGCCCTGGCCGACGCCCGGGCCGCGGTGCGCGCCGCGCAGGCCGGAGCCGACGTCCCGGTGCTGACCGGCCACGGCCGAGCCGCCGCCGTCCTCACCGAGCACTCGGCCGGGGCTGCGATGCTGGTGCTCGGCAACTCCCGCCCGGGCGCTCTCACCGCTGCCGCGTCGACGGTCGTGGAGTGCCTGCGGACAGCGTCGGTGCCGGTCGTCGTCGTTCCCGGGGCAGGGGAGTGACGTCGAGAACGCAGTACTCGTGAGCGATGCCGCGTGTCGGTGGTGACGACGACCGAGCCGGCAACGCGGGCATGTCGCCGGCACACCCGGGTAGCCGAACCCGCATGACACACGACCTCAGCGCACTCGCCCTGGTGTGCAGCCTCAAGTCCGGATCCGAACCGTCGAGCAGCGAGGTGATGGCGCAGCAGGTGCTCGACGCGTTGCGCGACGAGGGCGTGGCAGGGGAGACCGTGCGGGTCGCCGACCACCAGGTGCTGCCCGGAACCGCCGCCGACATGGGGCCCGGCGACGAGTGGCCACAGATCCGCCGACGGATCCACGACGCCGACGTGCTGGTCTTCGCGACGCCGACCTGGGTGGGCCACCCGTCCAGCATCGCCCAGAGGATCCTCGAACGTCTCGACGCCGAGCTGTCCGAGACCGATGACGAGGGCCGTCCGGCCCTGTACGGCAAGGTCGCCGTCGTCGTGGTCGTCGGCAACGAGGACGGCGCCCACAAGATCGTCGCTGACGTGTTCCAGGCGCTGAACGACATGGGCCTGACCATCCCCGCGAACGGATCCACCTACTGGAACTCCGAGGCGATGAACCCGCGCGACTACAAGGACCTCGACGGAACGCCCGACGCCGTGGCCGCCACCATCGCGGCTGTGGGACGCAACGCGGCCCACCTGGCCCGGGTCCTGTCCGCCCAGCAGTACCCGGCCGGCTGAGCCGGGAGTAGGCGGCCCCCGGCTTCCACGTTCTCGGCGCGCCTACGGCAGCGTCATGGCGGTGAGTTCGGCGGTGGGGTGCTCGGCGCGACACCGGTCGAGGACCGCGTCGGCATGTCCGGCCCGCGGGTGCCTGTTCACCTCCGAGCCTCACGACTCACATCTGCTGAAGCACGCACCGTCCCCCTCGGAGGTTCCATGACTCCCGTGCCTGCGTCTTCCGATCAGTCCGTTGATCTGTTCGTCCGCAAGCGGTTCGAACGGCCCACCGCTGGGATGCCGACGAGCGCGCAACGAGATGTCGAAGCAGTCCGGCTCGGTGCCACCGTCGCTCGCACTCGTAGCGGATACACCGTGATCAGCTTTCACGGAGAGATCGACATATCCACCGGCGACGTCCTGGAAGAGATCTTGTCCAACGCGCTGTCGGCATCTCCCGGCGCCCGCATCGTGCTTGAGTTGAACCGCGTGAGCTTCCTGTCGGTGAGGGGGCTGGGGCTCATGCTCGACGCCCACCAGCAGGCCCGCCGCGGCAACGGAGAACTTGCACTCGTCGTGGACGAGGCCGCGCCCTGTGCGCGGGTCCTACGCATCCTTCCGACGGAGGCGCATCTCGTCGTGTTCTCCACGCTCAGCGCTTCCGTGTCGGACCTGCCCGCCTGATCGGGCCTGCAGACTCCCTCGAGTTCGCGAGAAGGTGGCTGAGATGGACGACTCGTCGGAAACGTTCCCGTGGTCACCGAGGAGTCCGGGAACGTCGGGAGCCTGGTCGTCGCCAGGACCGGACAGCTCCTTACCCTCCATGGGAGGTCCTCGCCGTCGGGGCCGGCCAGATCGTGTGGTCACATAAGTCCGATTACGTCTCCGGTCGGTACACCCTGGTTACACAAGATCATTAACTGATCGTTTGGAGCAATCGTGGAGCAAGCGCCCCGCTGTAATGTGGAATCTGATGCGTAGTACTGCGTAGTACTGCGTCGATCGACCTGCGTGAATGTGCGTTTCGCAGGTCGGGCCCAACAGGGAATGACCCTGGGGGTCAAGGGGTCGCAGGTTCAAATCCTGTCGTCCCGACGGTCGAACTGGGGCGGTTTCTCCTGTCGGAGGGGCCGCCCTTTTCGCTGTCTGCCTGGGGATACTCAGTACTTCGATACTCACAACGGTGATCTTCGGGTGCGATCGCCTACGGGGTCATTCCATGATCGAACCCCCGTTGTGTGCGCCCTGTGTGTGCGAGGGGTATTCGGTATGTGCGCCGAACGCCTCGCGGGCCCGCGCCGCAGCACGCGCCTCGGCCTCGGCCGCGTCGAGCGCGTCCTGCATCGCGTCCACGGCCTCCCCGGTTACGTCGGCGGTCAGGTAGGAGCACACGTCCGAGGTGATCGAGACGGCGCTGTAGCGCAGGGTCTGGCTCACGATCGGCAGGAGGACTCCCCCCCCGCGATCATCATTGACGTCGCGAGGTGCCGCAGTTCATGCACCCGCACCCGGGGGAGTCCCGCCGCGTCGGTGAGCGCCCGGAACTTCCGCAGTACGTACTCCGGGCGCAGCGGCGCGCCGTTCTCCCGGGCGAACACCAGGTCGTGACCGGCAGAGGCCTCGCCCCATCGCGCCCGGTCGCGGTCGTGCCGTTCACGCTGACGCCGCAGTGCCTCTACAGCCCGCGCGCGTTGCGCCGGGCCGCCCCGAGGGTTCCTCCCGCGCGGGCGTGGATCGTCGAGGCCTTGTCGTCGGCGAGGAGCGGGCCCGGCTGGCCCGGACCCTGGGCGCGCACGTGTTCGCCGAGCGGGCCCGCCGCGGGTGGACCCAGGCCCGGCTCTCCGAGCTGTCGGGTGTGGGGGTCGGGCTGATCGCTGACCTGGAGAACAGGCGGGCGCGTCCGTCGGATCGGACGACGGCCCGGCTGGCCGCGGCGTTCGCCTCGGACGGCGACGACCTGGCCCGCGCGGTTGAGGGCCCGTCCGTCGCCATCCACACACGGCGTAGTCAACCAGTGCCAGACCGGATCGCCAGATCAGTACGGTCGCCGGATGATCCTCGCCGCCGAGGCCGCCACCTCCGCCACCTCCGCCACCACACCCCTGTGGGTCACGGTCCTGACTCCGACCCTGACGCTCGTCGGTGTCCTGTGGACCCAGCGTGCGGCGGACCGTCGGGCCGATCGCGACGCCGAGCGTCGTATCGAGCATGAGCGCGAGCGTGCCCTTGTAGAGCGAGTCCACGTTCTGTACGCGGACCTGCTGAGAAAGCCATGGAGCTTCTCGAATCCGCTTCTGAGGGCACTGGCAGCTTCGATCGGACCTACATTGACTTCGTTGCCCTCCAGATTCAGGCCCAAGCGCTCGGTGAACCGTCTGTTGCTTCGATGGCAGGGGTCTTCTTCTCGAAGACCAACGAGCTGGATGAAGCTCGTCGTTCTGTCGATCATGGAAAGCTGCCGCCTGCCTGGGAGGCTGCTCTCGATTCGGCAGTAGACCACCAAACTGCCCTTATCGAGGTTATCCGGCGAGAGCTGGCGGTCCGTCCTACCCGTCTTGCCCGTTGAGCTTGTCGATAAACGAGCCGAACGAGTCCATGTCGTACTCGCGCTTGGCATCGAACCTGCACCCCGGACCGATGGCAACCCTCCATCGAACCCCGGCACGTCGACGGTCGTCGTCGACGTGCCGGAGAACGCGCCCGGCGCCCGTGACCCCTCGTCAGGGCGCGGGCACCGTGCCCTGACGACCCCCGGCGGAGGCCCCGGAGGTGGCGGTGACCATCTCGACGTGCCGGGTGTCGGGCAGGCCGAGCGTGCACAGCGCACTGACCAGGGCCAGGAACGCCAGGTAGAAGCCGATGGCCATGCTCCCGTAGGACGCGACGAGCGCGGTGGCGACCAGCGGTGTCACCGCGCCGCCCAGCACCCCGGCGAGGTTGTAGGCCAGTCCTGCTCCGGTGTAGCGGTACTGCGCGCTGAACAGCTCGGGGAGCATCGCCCCGACCGGCCCGTAGGCGAATCCGACCACCCCGAGCACCAGGCACATCCCGAGCCCGAACGACCAGACGGTGCCGATGTCGAGAACGGGGAAGGCGATCAGCCCGACGACCACGGAGGCGAGGTTCCCGGTGAGCACGAGTCGCCTGCGCCCTCGCCGGTCCGAGGCCACCGCACCGATGATCGTGGTGACGGCGAAGACGGCACCGCCGATGATGCCCAGTGCGAGCACCGTCGTCCGCGGGTGCTCCAGCACCGCGGTCCCGTACGTGGTCAGGTAGGTCACGCCGATGTAGAAGAACGCGAAGACGGTCGTCGTGACGAACGCGCCGAGGAACACCTCACGCGGCTGGCGGGTGACCGCCTCGAGGACCGGCAGCTTCGCCACCGAGCCGGACGCCTTCGTCGCCTCGAACGCGTCCGACTCCTCGATCCGGAGCCGGACGAACAGTCCCACCCCGATCAGCAGGGCGCTCCCGATGAAGGGCAGACGCCAGCCCCAGGCGAGGAACGCCTCGTCCGACATGGTCAGTGCGGTGACCAGGAAGGTGGCGCTGGCGAGGGAGAACGCGACCGACGGCCCCAGCTGGGGGTACAGCGCGTACTTCCCGCGCTGGGCCTTGGGGGCGTTCTCCGCGGTGAGCAGCGTCGCCCCCGCCCACTCGCCGCCGACCGCGAGGCCCTGCAGGATCCGCAGGACCACCAGCAGGATCGGTGCGAGGGCGCCGATCGCGCCGGTCGAGGGCAGCAGCCCGATCGCGACGGTCGACGCCCCCATGAGCAGCAACGTCGTGACCAGGGTGCGCTTGCGACCGATCCGGTCGCCGAAGTGTCCGAACAGGACCGACCCGAACGGTCGGGCGACGAACGCGACGCCGAAGGTGGCCAGTGCCAGCAGGGTTCCCTCGGCCGCCCCCAGCTCGGGGAAGAAGACCTTGTTGAACACCAGCGCCGCGGCGGTGCCGTAGATGAAGAAGTCGTAGAACTCGATCACGGTGCCGGTCATGCTCGCGAAGGCGACACGGCTCATCGGGTTGCGCTGCGTCGCGCCGGTGGAGGTCATGGTCTGGGCTCCGTAGGGATCGTCACCGCGTGGAGGTCACCGTGGTCGGCGTGGGCCGGGACGGTCGCGAGCTGCTCTCCGGAGCCGAGCTCGTCGATCGCGATCCGGCGCATGCGGAACTTCTGGATCTTTCCGCTCGCGGTGGTGGGGAAGGAGTCGGTCAGGCGCCACAGCGCCGGGATCTTGGACCGGCTGATGCGGCCCGTGCAGAACTCGACGAGCTCGGATACGGCGGGTTCGGAGCCGGGGTTCGGCCGGACCCAGGCCATGGCCTGCTCCCCGTAGTAGTCGTGCGGGACGCCGATCACCTGGGCGTCGCTGACCCCCGGATGGCCGCGCAGTACCTCCTCGATCTCGCCGGGGTGGATGTTCTCCCCGCCGCGGATGATGACGTCCTTGATCCGTCCCACCACGGTCACGACCCCCCGCTCGTCCATGACGGCCAGGTCGCCGGTGCGCATCCAGCCCGCCGGATCGATCGCCTCGGCGGTCGCCGCGTCGTCCGCCCAGTAGCCGCGCATGACGCCGTAGCCGCGGGTGTACTGCTCGCCGGGTGTCCCGACGGGCACGACCCGGCCGGTGGCGGGGTCGACGATCGTGACCTCGACGTGCGGGGTCGGCCGTCCGACGGTGTGGTCCCGCACGTCTGGCGGGTCCTCGGGCAGCGTCTGGGTGGAGATCGGCGAGGTCTCGGTCATGCCGCACACGGTGGACAGCCGCGGGACGTGCAGCCGGTCGCGGATCGAGGCCAGCAGCTCCGGCGGGCACGGTGCGCCCCCGATCAGCCCGCCACGCAGCGAGCCGACGTCCGAGCCGGCCAGGTCCGGGTGTTCGAGCAGCGCGCGGAACATGGTCGGCACGCCGTAGACGGCCGTGCACCGCTCGGCGACGATGCTCCGCAGGGTCCGCCGGGCGTCGAAGGGCCCCCCGGGCAGGACCAGCGTCGCACCGTGCGAGCCAGCACCCAGCGTGCCGAGCACCATCCCGAAACAGTGGAACAGCGGTACCGGCACACAGATCCGGTCCTGCTCGGAGAACCCGGCCTGCGCACCGACGAGGTGGCCGTTGTTGAGCAGGTTGTGGTGGGTCAGGGTGGCGCCCTTGGGCCGGCCGGTCGTGCCCGAGGTGAACTGGATCGCCACCGGGTCGCCGGGATCGACCCGCCGCTCGGCCTCCGCGACCCCGGTGGGCTCCGCGGCGTCGAACTCGGCCCAGTCCCGCTCGAAGGTCACCGCACCCTGCAGCTCGGGGCAGGTCGTCGCGACGTCGGCGACCAGCTCGGCGCAGTCGGTCCCGCGGTACCGCGCGGCGTGGAAGAGCAACCGGGTGCCCGAGTGCCGCAGCGCCTGGCCGAGCTCGGCCCGCTCGTAGGTCGGGTTCAGCGCGACGAGTACCGCGCCGATGCGCGCCGCCGCGTACTGCAGGACGACCCACTCGTGGCGGTTCGCCGCCCACACCCCGACCCGGTCGCCGTGGCCGATGCCGCGGGCCAGCAGCCCGCCCGCGACACGGCCGGAGCTCGCCCACAGCTCGGCGTAGGACGCGCGGGTCCCGAGCTCGACGTCCACCAGGGCGGTGCGGTCGCCGCAACGCTCGACCGTGCGGCGCAGGTTCTGCCCGATGGTCTCGTCGAGCAGCGGCCGCCGGGTGGATCCGCGCGCGTAGGACGGGGAGGTCATCGCGGCACCCTCCCGGGTGCGTCGCCGGCCCGGGCCGCCTTCTGGTCGAGGCGGGTGCCGAACGACGCGTCGTCGACGACGAAGCGGTCGTGCCGGCCGTGCGCGATCCGCTCGACGTCGTCGAACGCCTCGACGGTCGTCGTGATCCGCCTGCGGTCGATCTCGACGACGACGGCCGTCGCCGTCACCAGCTGCCCGAGCACGGTCGGGCGCAGGTGCACGATGTCCACGGTGGACCCGACCGAGTCCTGGCCGGGCCCCAGCAACGGGGCGACGGCGGCCGACGCCGCCTCCTCGAGCAGCCGCACCACCGACGGGGTCCCGAGGACGTGGTGACCGGCGCGCGCGACGCAGTCCGCCACCGTCACCCGGTGCTCGACGGAGCCAGGCGGGAGATCGGCGGGCGCGGGGCCGTCCGGCGGCATCACTTCACCCCGCCCCGGCGCTTCGGGTCCCACGCCGCCTCCAGGTTGCGGATGATGGCGGGGGAGTACATGCACCGCGCCTGGCCGATGGCCAGGTTCGCCATGTAGTGCCGGAAGGTCTCCAGCGGCTCGGCGGCGACCCGGATCTGGGTGCGGTTGGCGTTGACGCCCACGTGTCCGGTGGCCGTCAACGCGTCCACGGCGTTCGCGATGGCCGCCTGCATGCCCTCCTCGTCGACCACCAGGTCGTCGACGATCTGGCGGCCCTCGGGGGAGTCGACGTAGATGTCGCGGTTGAAGAAGATGCCCTGGCGGGCGACCTTCTCGCCGACGAAGCGCGGCAGGCGCATGTTGCCGCAGCCGGGCAGGAACCCCTCGCGGCGCGCCGGCAGGTTCACGTACGCGCCGGAGCGGGCGACGACCCGGTCCATGACCAGCAGGAACTGGCAGCCGCCTCCGATCGCGAAGGTGTCGACGGCGGCGATCCACGGCTTCTCGTGCTGGCGTTCGACGACCGACACCCGGCCGTCGCCCAGCGAGTGCCCCCGGAACCACTTGGTGATCAGGCCCAGCTCGCGCTCGATGAAGAACTCGATCAGCGAGACCTCGCCGTGGTAGAGCCGGGTGAGGTTGACCCCGGCGTCGAACACCCGCCGTCCCAGGTACTTCGGGTGCCGGGACTCGGCCCCGCGGAGCACGCCGATGTCGATCCGGTCGTCGAGCAGGATCAGGTCGGTCGCGATCTCCATGGCGCGGGTGGACTCGTCGTCCTCGGCGTTGAGGTACTTGTGGTGCTGGATCGTCAGGTGCCCGACGTTGCCGCGGCGTTCCACCAGGCTGGTGCCCAGGTCCACGCGGTCGGTGCGGCGCAGCTCGTCGAGCAGCTCGAGTGCCTCCGGCAGCGGCTGCGCCATCGCGTGCATGAGGTGGTGGCCGGTGACCGGGTCGTCGAGGACGTGGGAGATCAGGATGCCCTGGTCGTGCTCCCAGCCCTCCTTGTCCTTCTGCGGGTGCGTCCGCTCCTCGGCGATCCGTTCCCGGGTGGGCACCAGGCCGGGGACGAGATCGGCCGCGGCGTAGGCCAGCTCGGCGACGCGCAGTGTCCGGGTGCGTCCGTCGGTGAGGGTGTCGTACAGGGCGGCGACGTGCACCGCGAGGTAGTCCTCGCGGGCGGCGCGGCCCCGGTCGAGGATCGCCGACGCGGCCGCCTGCTGCGCCGCGGTGCGCTCCGGCCGGGCGGGGAGGCCGGCCAGCTCGCCGTCGAGGTCGGCGAACAGCTCGGAGACCAGGGCGGTGTCCTTGTCGAGGTCTCGGGTCAGCTGGATCGGGCTGGCTGGGGTGTCGGCCATGTCAGCGCTCCGTCTGTGTCAGCAGGGGAAGGGACAGGGTGTTGTGCAGCCGGCCGCGCAGGACCTCAGCACGTTCGCGGGCCTCGGCGGCCGAGCGCAGCTTGATGTCCTCGTAGCCGCGGATGCCCTCCGGCAGCCGGGCGATGTCCAGGACGGCGGCCTTGTTCTGCAGCTTCAGCGCGTCCATCGCGGTCCGGACGAGGTCGGTGTACCAGCCGACGAGGCTGCGCTCCTCGACGCGGACCCGGTCGCGGCCGAAGGGGTCCCACGCGGTGCCGCGCACCCGCTTGAGCCGGCTCAGCACGGCGAACACCGGATCGGCCACCCGGGCCGGCAGCGCGATCTTGTTCGTCATGCCCATCGCGCGCAGCACCGGCGGATGCAGGTGGTAGGAGATCCGCACCGGTCCGGCGAAGCGGCCCGACGCCCGCTGCTCCCGGCTCGCCCGCAGGTACAGGCGGGCGACCTCGTACTCGTCCTTGTAGGCCATCAGCGTGTGCAGGTTGCGGATCACCTCGCGGGTGATCGGCAGGCCGGCGGGTCCGCCCGTGCGCTCCCGTTCGCGTCGCGCGACGTCGCACACCACGTCGACGTAGCGGCCGGCGTACGCGGTGTCCTGGTAGGCGATGAGCTCGCCGATCCGCACCGCCAGCAGCCGCCGGTCCTCCTCGGCCAGGTCCGCGACCCTGGCGACGAGCGCGTCGTAAGCACCGCGGTCACGCGCGGGCAGCCGGTCGCGGGCGTGCGCACGTTCCTGCTCGGCGTCGCGGGGCGGCGGGGAGACCAGCGCGGCGACCCGGGCCGGGTCGGCCACGGCGAGCCGCCCGTAGCGGAACGCCTGCCGGTTCTGTTCCCGGGCCGTGCCGTTGAGCCGGATCGCCTCCTCGATCGCCTCCGACGAGATCGGGAGCAGCCCCGCCTGGTAGGCGGCGCCGACGGCCACCATGTTCGTGGCCATGTAGTCGCCGAACACGGTCTCGGCGACGGCACGGGCGTCCACGGCGACGGTCCGGGCGGCGAACCGGGAGATCGTGTCGACCATCGGGTCGACCGGCACGTCGAGCCGGCTGTTGCGGATCATCTCGCCGCTGGGCAGCAGCCCCGAGTTGACCAGTGCCGCGGTGTGCTCCGGTGAGCAGCGGTCCAGGTTGACCGGATCCGCCGCGGCCATCGCGTCGACGGCCAGGTAGAGGTCCGCACGGCCGACGCCGACCTTGTTCGAGTCGCTCCGCTCCCCGCGCGGGCTCAGCACCAGGCTGCTCAGCACGGCGCCCCACTTCTGCGCGGCCCCGGTCTGGTCGTAGCTGACCGCCTCGGCCCCGTCCACGAGCGCGGCCCAGGCCAGCATCGAGTTCAGGGTGAGCACGCCGGTGCCACCGACGCCCGGCACGAAGACGTGATAGGGCCGGTCCAGCGGCGGACGGTCCGGCTCGGGCACCGCGTCGGCCCCGAGGGGGGCGTAGGCCGGGGTCGCGAAGCCCTCCTCGCTGTGCACGGTGAGGAACGACGGGCAGTCGCCCTTCAGGCACGAGTGGTCCTGGTTGCAGGACGACTGGTGCACGGTGGTCTTCGGCCCGAACTCGGTTCGCTCTTGTGCAGCGACATGCAGTTGGTGACCTCGCCGCAGTCGCCGCAGTTCTCGCAGACGTCCTCGTTGATCATCACGAAGGTGGTCGCCTTGGGCGCGGTGCCCCGCTTCCGGCGACGGCGGCGCTCGTTCGCGCACTCACCGTCGTAGAGGAAGATCGTGACGCCGTCGGTCCGCTCGAGCTCGGCGAGCACGTCCTGCACCTCACCGGCGGTGTGCACCGAGGCGATGGCGGGCAGGTCCGCCCGGCGGTAGACGGCCGGGTCCTCGGCCACGATGCCGATCTTCGTGACGCCTTCCAGGGCGAGCAGGTGGGCCAGCTTGGGGACCTCGGACCGGCCGATCGGCTCCTGGGCGCCGGTGTTGGCGACCGCGCCGTTGTAGAGGATCCGGTAGGTCATCGACACGCCCGCGGCGATCGACCAGCGGATGCTCAGGTAGCTGGAGTGGAACAGGCTGCCGTCGCCCTGGTTCTGGATCACGTGCTTGAGGTCGGTGAACGGGCTGAGCCCGATCCATCCGACGCCCTCGCCACCGAGCGGGAAGGTGGCGTCGATCCGGCGTTCGGGCTGTTCCATGACCGCCGCGAAGATGTGGCAGCCCGGTGCGCCCCAGGCCACCCGGCCCTCGCCCACGACCGTGGAGACGTTGTGCGGGCAGCCCGAGCAGTAGTTCGGCGAGCGCTTCGAGGTCGAGGAGTAGTCGCGCTCCCGCACCGCGGTGAGCTCCTCGGTGCGCCGGTCGAGCACGATCTGCTCGCGCAGGCGGGGGCGCAGCAGCGGGGCGAGCCCCACGGCGACGGCATCGGCGTCGAGGCTGCCGTACTCGGCGAAGCGCACCCGGCCGTCCAGATCGCGCTTGCCGTGCACCCGCGGCGCCGCGGCCGTGTTGCAGAGGGCGACCTTGACCGCGTCCTCCAGGATCGGGCGCTTCTCCTCCACGACGACGACCTCGTCGAGCCCCCGGGTGGCCTCGCGGACGAAGGCGGAGTCCAGCGGATAGATCGCACCGATCTTGATCAGCCGGACACCCGCCGCCCGCAGGTCGTCGGTGCCGATGCCGAGATCGCGCAACGCCTGCAGGGTGTCGGCGTAGCTCTTGCCCGCGGTCAGCAGCCCGAGGGTGTCGTGCTCGCCGCGCACCGGGATCCGGTCGAGCCCGTTGGCCCGGGCGTAGGCCGTGGCCGCCGGATGGCGCTCGGTGAAGACGTGCCGTTCGGTCTCCACGACCGAGCCGGGGAAGAACGCGTGGTCCTGCCACTTGCGGAAGGGCCGCCCGTCGATCTCGAACTCGGGGGTGACGATCGCGGGCCCGTCCGGGGTGAGGTCGACCGTCTGACCGCCGTCGCAGAGCTGGCCGATCAGCTTCATCGCGACCCAGCAGCCCGAGTAGCGGGACATGCCCACGGCGTGCGCCGAGTAGCTCAGGAACTCCTCGACCGAGGAGGGGTAGAGCACCGGGATCCCGGCGTGGGCGAAGGCGTACTCCTGCTCGTAGGGCAGCGACGAGCTCTTCGCCTCGTGGTCCTCGCCGGAGAGCACGACCACCGCCCCGTGCCGCGTGGTCCCGGCGAAGTTGCCGTGCCGCAGCGAGTCGCCGGCGCGGTCGAGCCCCGGGCCCTTGCCGTACCAGAATCCGGTGACGCCGTCGTAGCGGCTGTGCGGGTAGCGCTCCAGCAGCTGGGTGCCCATCAGGGCCGCGGCGGCGAGCTCCTCGTTCTGGCCCATCCGGTGCACGATGTGGTGCTCGTCGAGCAGCTCGCGGTTCTGCTGCAGCGCGAGGTCGTAGCCGCCGAGCGGTGAGCCGGGGAACCCGGTGATGAACCCACCGGTGCGCAGGCCCGCACGCCGGTCGCGGCGTGCCTGGTCCAGCGGTGCGCGGACGAGCGCCTGGACCCCGGTGAGGAAGGTCCTGCCGCTCTCGAGCCGGAACCGGTCGCTCAGCGAGACGGTGCCCGCCGGGAGCGGCGTCCCGATGCGGCCGGCATCGACTGTCGTCATGAGTGCTCCACGTCGTCGTCGGTGGGGACGAGCGAAGACTGACGACTCCGGCCGGTCCGATCGGTAACGCGTGATACCGATCGACGGGATTTCCGGCCGGACCGGTGTCAGGGGCGGTAGCCGCCGGCGACCGCGCGCAGTGCGGACAGGTCGGGGACGACGATCTCCCGGCCCCGGCGCAGGACGAGCCCCTCGCCGATCAGGCGGGCGAGCTCCCGGCTCAGGGTCACCCGGGTGACGCCGAGGATCAGCGCGAGCTCGTCGAGGGAGTACCGGGTGCGCAGCCGGACGCCCTCGGTGCAGCGCACCCCGTAGGCCTCGACCAGGTGATCGAGGATGAGGGCGACCCGGCCGCGGGCCGGGAGGCCGTCGGCGGCGATGTGCATCGCGAAGAGCCGGGCCTTCCGCGAGATCCGCCGCGTGATCTCCATCAGGACCTCCGGCTCGCGCCGGCCCGCCTCGAGCACCGCGCTGCGGCTCACGGCCACCAGACGGCTGTCGACGGTGGCCACGCAGGAGGCGTACCGGGGGAGTCCGTCGAAGCACGTCGACTCCCCGATCCCGGCGCCCGGTTCGGCGTAGGACAGCACGCGTTCGGATCCGTCGGCGCGGGTGAGGTAGATCCGCAGCCGGCCCTCGATCACCTGGTAGAAGTAGTCGGACAGGGTGCCCTGCCGATAGACGAACTCGCCGGCCCGGAAGCGACGTGCCTCGCCCAGCGAGGCGATCTGCTGGGCGATCGAGGGCTCCTCGGTCAGCAGGAACGGCGAGGTGGTCGACACGGCCGCGGGCCGCGCCGCTCCGACGAGGACGTGCGGATCACGGTGCTGTGACATGGGGCCCCCGGCGTCGTCGACGGACGCGGCCATCGTACTAGCGCTCATTAGTCAGGGCGACCCTCGCGCGCCCCCGGCGGCGGGCCGGGCTCAGGCGCGCGAGAGCTCGGCGAGGCGGTCGACGATCGCGTCGATGTCGGCCCGGGTCGTGCGGTGGTTGGTGATGCAGACCCGGATCCCGTCCGCACCGTCGACGACGGCGGGGCCCAGCAGGGCCGTGCCCTCGTCGGCGAGCCGGGCCAGCAGTGCGGTGTGCTCCGGCCCCGACAGCCCCGGGAGGCGGATGCAGACGGCGGTCAGGGTCACCGGCGCCATCAGCTCCAGCCCCGGCTCGGCGGTGACCCGCTCGCCCAGGTGCGCGGCGAGCTCCAGCATCCCGGTCAGCGCCGACCCGAACGCGTCGGTGCCGAACGTCCGCAGCGCCGCCCAGATCTTGAGCGCCTTGAAGCTACGGGACAGCTGCGGGCCGTGGTCCATGTAGTCGTGCATCAACGGGTCCTCGGCGACGGTGAGGTACGACGAGGAGTAGGCGTAGGCCGCGCGCAGCGTCGCCGCGTCCCGCACGAGCAGGCAGCCCGCCTCCAGCGGGGCGAAGAGCAGCTTGTGGGGGTCCAGGGCGACGGAGTCGGCGCGCCGGATATCGCGGAACATCTCCGCGACCGGCTCGGCGAGGACGAACAGCGCGCCGTACGCCCCGTCGACGTGCAGCCACAGGTCCTCCGCCTCGGCGAGATCGGCGATCTCACCGAGCGGGTCGACCGAGCCGGTGGTCACCGTCCCGGCGGTGGCGACGACGCAGAACGGTTCGAGGCCGGCCGCGCGGTCCGCCTGCACGGCCTCGGCCAGCAGGTCGACGCGCATCCGCAGGCGGTCGTCGGTCGGGATGTGCCGCACGTGGTCCAGCCCGATGCCGAGGATCCCCGCGGCCTTGTCGACGCACCGGTGCGCCTCGGCGGAGGTGTAGAGCACCAGGGGTGCGCGTCCGGACTGCAGTCCCGTCGCCCGGAAGTCCGGCCGGCGGTCGTGGAGTGCGACGGTCAGGGCGTTGAGCGTGGCGATCGAGCCCCCGCCGGTGAGGATCCCGCCCGCGTGCTCCGGGTCGAGTCCGAACCGGCTCGCCAGCCAGCCGATCACGGTCCGCTCGATCACGCTGGCCGCGGGGGAGAGCTGCCAGAAGTTGCAGTTCTGGTTCAGGGTGGCCGCGACCGCCTCGGCGTAGGCGGCGATCCCGGTGGGCGGCCCGAGGACGTAGGCGAGGAACCGCGGGTGCGAGACGGCGGTCGAGTTGGGGACGATGCGCTCGTCGAGGTCGCGGAAGAAGCCCTCCACGCCGGTACCGGTCGCCGGGAATCCCTCGTGCATCAGCTCCCGCAGGGTGTCCCGGTCGATCTCGGGGACGATCGGCGTGTCGTCCAGGTTCTGCTCGTACCCGTCCAGGAACCGGGCGAGCAGCTCGTTCGCCCGGCGGCGCTCGGTGTCGTCGAGAATCAGGCTCATCGTCACTCCCCGGTGCGGCTCGGTGTTTCCGGGAGTCGATGTTATGCCCGCCATCGTGGTGACGGGTGCCAACTTCTGCCCTGACGCTCCGCGCGGATAGCATCATCTGCCATGGATCGGATCGATCGCGCAATTCTCGATCAGCTCGTCGCGGACGGCCGGATCTCCAACGCGGAACTCGCCCAGCGGGTCGGGCTGTCCCCGTCGCCGTGCCTGCGGCGGGTCCGGGCCCTGGAGGACGCCGGTGTCGTCACCGGGTACCACGCGGCGGTGAACCAGGCGGCGCTCGGTCGCGGCCTCCGCCTGCTGATCCACGTCGACATGGCCGATCAGCGACGCGACACCGTCGAGGCCTTCGAGGCGGCCGTGGGGGAGGTGGACGAGATCGTGGGCTGCCGGCGCATGTTCGGGAACCCGGACTACCTGCTCGACGTCGCGATCAGCGGGTTCGAGGCCTACGAGCAGCTCTACATGGAACGCCTGACCGCGCTGCCCGGCGTCGCGACGACCACGTCGCAGATCATCATGAAGGTGGTCAAGCGGTCCCCGGGGCACTCCCCGCTCGGCTGAGCGCGCGCCGCCGGTGCGGGCATCCGCCCACACCACCGACGGGCGCCCGGGGCCGATGCGGATCGCCCCGGGCGGTCTCAGCCCGACCGTGCCCCGACGATGCTCAGGGCGAACTCGGTGTACTCCCGCGCGACCTGGTCGGGCGTGATCGGGCCGTCGTCGGTGTACCAGCGGGCGATGCTGACGCACATCTCGCGGATGGCGAACGAGGCGAGCGCGGGGGAGTCGACCGAGAACTGCCCGGTCGCCATCCCGTCGGCGATGATCGAACGGAGCGCGTGCTCGTGCTCGCGGCGCAGGTCCTGCATGGCCGAGCGCGCGGGCTCGTCGAGGCTCGAGGTGTCCCGGTTGACCACGATCGCCTCCCGGCGGTGCGTCGCGTGCCGGCGGGAGTACGCCAGGACGGCGTGGTGCAGCCGGTCCAGCGGATCGTCCCGTCCCTCGGTGGCGCGCCGGAAGTCGTCGAGCACGCCGCGGACGGTGTCCCCGACGATCGTCTCCAGGAGCTCGTGCTTGGACCGCATGTGGTTGTAGAGGCTCGGGGTGCGGACCTCGAGGACCTCGGCGATCTGGCTCAGTGCGGTGCCGTGGTAGCCGCGCTCGGCGAACAGGGTCAGCGCCGCGTCGACGACGGCCGCGTTGCTCGCGCTCTCCCGCGCGGCCGTCACGGGCGGTACCTCACGACCCGCAGTGCGAACTCCGCGTACTCGTCGGCGACCTGCTCGGCGGTCCGGGGGCCGTCCTCCCGGAACCAGCGGGCGATGCTGACGCTCATCTCCAGGATCGCGAAGGACGCCAGTCCGGCGTTGCCGACCGAGAACGACCCGTCCTCGACGCCGCGGGAGATGACGGCGCGGACCGCGGTCTCGTGGTCGCGGCGCCGCCGGCGCATCCGGCTCAGCGCCGGTTCGGGCAGGCTCGTGGTGTCCCGGTTGACCACGAGGGCCTCGCGACGGTGGGTGGCGTGGCGGCGGGCGTAGACGCGGACCGCGGCGCGCAGCTGGTCGGCGGGGGTGTCGAGACCGCGCACGGCCTCGTCGAACTCGGAGTGCACGTCGTCGAGGGTGCGTCCCACGAGGGTCTCCAGCAGTTCCTGTTTGGACGACATGTGGTTGTACAGGCTCGGCGTGCGTACCCCGAGCGCGGCGGCGACCTGGCTGACGGCGGTGCCGTGGTAGCCGCGCTCGGCGAACAGGGTCAGCGCCGCGTCGAGGACGGACTCGGTGGTGACCGCCGTCCGCTCGGTCCGCGGCCCGTTGCGACGCACATCGGCCGGCGCCATGTCCACCACCTCGGATCTGTCGGATGCCGCCGGTCGGCCGGGGTCCCGCCGTTCATGCTAACGCCGGCTAGTTTCGCGGGCCCGCGCGCTCCATCCACGTCGTCGGGACGTGTGGCCACTCCGGCGGGATCGTGCCCGGCGGTGCAGGGGATTGCCCGCCCGCAGCAGGGAGTCTACGGTGACGTCCACAGACTTATGAGCGTTAGCTAGTCGAGCTGTCGGTCGTCATCTCGACGGGCCTCGTGTCCGTCGGCAGGGGCGGGCTCCCGGACCGGCCCCGGTGCCGGAGGGACCCGCGCCCTGCGGCGCGGCCCCTGCGCGCCCGCTGCCCGGGACACGACCGGGAAGGAAGGAGTGCGTCGATGCTGCGAACCGAGTACATCGCCACCGTGGCGGAGCTGATGGCGGTCCACGAGGCGGCCCGGCCCGAGCGGGTCGCCTTCGCCGACGACGACCGCACGGTCACCTACGGCGCACTGGCCCGCACGACCGCCCGGCTGGCCGGTCATCTCCAGCAGCTCGGGATCGAACCCGGCGACCGCGTCCTGCTCCACCTCGACAACCGGGTCGAGGTCGCGGAGTCCTACCTCGCGGTCCCGCGCACCGGCGCCGTCGCCGTCTGCGCGAACCCGCAGGCCGCCCCCGCGGAGGTCGCGCACATCCTGTCCGACAGCGGTGCACGGATCGTCGTCACCGACCCGGAACACCTGCCGGTCGTCCGCCAGCTGGCCGCCGGGGCGGACCTCCTCGCGGTGATCGTGGTCGGCGGGGTGCCCGCTGCCGGCGAGCTCGCCTACGCGGACCTCGTGGGTGCCGACGCCGCGCAGCCGCCCCGGGACTGCCTGGGACTCGACGACGTCGCCTGGATGCTCTACACCTCGGGCACCACCGGCCGGCCCAAGGGCGTGTACCTCACCCAGCGCGGATGCTTCTGGGTGGTCGCCGCCTGCTGGGCGCCGATCGCCGGCCTCGGCCCCGACGACGTGGTGCTGAGCGCGCTGCCGCTGTTCCACTCCTACGCACTCGTGCTGTGCGTGCTCGGGGTGTTCGCCGTCGGTGCGAGCGAGCGGATCCTGCCGCGTTTCTCGGTGTCCGACGTCGCCGCCCGGTTCTCCGGGGGACCGGAGGGTGACGTGACCGTGTTCCCGGGCGTCCCGACGATGTTCCACTACCTGCTCGACCGGGTCGGCGACCGGGGGATCGACGCCCCGGCGCTGCGGCTCTGCGTGTCCGCCGGCGCGATCCTTCAGGCCTCGGTCACCGAGCGGTTCGAGGCCGCGTTCGGGGTCCCGCTGCTCGACGGCTACGGGATCACCGAGACCTCGACCATGGTCACGATGAACTGGCCGACCGGCAGTCGCGTCATGGGGTCGTGCGGCCTGCCGCTGCCGGGGCTGACCGTCCGGCTCGTCGACCCGGCCACGGCCGCGGACGTCGGGCCGGAGGAGGAGGGCGAGCTGTGGGTCCGGGGGCCGAACGTCACCCCCGGCTACCACGGTCTTCCGGAGGCGACCGCCGCCGTGCTCGTCGACGGCTGGTACCGCACCGGTGACCTGGGCCGGCGCGACGCCCACGGCTACCTGAGGATCAGCGGCCGGACCAAGGAGCTGATCATCCGGGGCGGGGAGAACATCTACCCGGCCGAGGTGGAGGAGGCGCTGGCGGCCGCCGCGGGGGTGCGCGACGTCGCGGTCGTCGGGATGGAGCACCGGCATCTCGGCGAGGTGCCGGTCGCGTTCGTGGTCCCCGCCGGCCCGGGGCCGCTCGACCACGCGTCGGTGCTGGCCTCCGCGCGTGCACGGCTCTCGGCGTTCAAGGTGCCCGACCGGCTGATCGAGTGCAGCACCATCCCGCGCACCGGATCGGGCAAGATCCTGCGCTTCCAGCTCCGGCAGCAGCTCGGCGGCTGAGTCCGTCGCGGTGACCCGGGCCGGGTTGGCCCGGGGCCGATCATGTCCTACAGTGACTAAAGAGCGTTAGTTAGTAAGGAGCGAGCAGGATGGACCTGACGCACACGTTCACCGTCTCCGAGCCCGTGGACCGGGCCTGGGCGGTGATCACGGATCTCGAACGGGTCGCCCCGTGCCTGCCCGGCGCGACCATGCTGGGTCGCGACGGCGAGGCCTACCGCGGCGCGGTCGCGGTGAAGGTCGGCCCGGTGACCGCCCGCTACGAGGGGGTCGCCCGGTTCACCGAGCGCGACGACGCGGCGCGCCACGCCGTCATCCGGGCCGAGGGGCGCGACGTCGGCGGTCAGGGCAACGCCGCCGCGACCATCGACATCCGGCTGCGCGAGCAGGGCTCCGGCACCGAGGTCGCCGTCGTGACCGACCTCGACCTCGCCGGGCGGGTCGCCCAGTTCGGCCGGGGCGTGATCTCCGACGTCAGCAGCAAGCTGGTCGGGCAGTTCGCCCGCCGGCTCGAGGCGGAGATGGCCGGCGGCCCCGCCGGCGTCGCCCCCGGCGGCGCGCCGCCGGCTGGCACCCGGCCGGGCGCGCCGGCACCGCATCCGCAGGAGTCCGAACTGCTCGACCTCCTCGCCACCGGTGGCGGCGTCGTCGGGGCGGTCGTCGGGTCGCTGGCCCGGCGGCACGCGCTTCCCCTCGGCACCGCCCTGCTCGGGCTCGTGCTCGGCGTGCTCGTCGGGCGCGCCCGGCGGCGCCCGGGCCCGCCACACCACGCCGGGCAGGCGGGAGCGCCGGTCCTCCAGCTCGTCCTGCCCGGCACCCACATCCGTTTCCCGGAGGAGAGCCGATGACCGACATCGCCCAGCAGGACGTCCTGCGCGAGCCCCACCTCTACATCGGCGGGCAGTGGACCGCCGGCCGCGGAGCCGATCTCGAGGTCGAGAACCCCGCCACCGAGCAGACCACCGGCGTGGTCACCCAGGCCGGCGCCGAGGACGTCGGGTCGGCGGTCGCCGCCGCGCGCGAGGCGTTCGACGGATGGGCCACGACGCCGGTGGGGGAGCGGGCCGCGGTGCTGCGCCGGGCCCGGGACATCCTCGCCGACCGGGCCGACGAGCTCGCGACGATCATCAACCGGGAACAGGGCTCGCCGCCGAAGGTGGCCCGCGCCCTGCACGTCGACGTCCCGATCGCCGTCGTCGACGCCACCCTCGACGCGCTGGAGAGGTTCCCGTTCCGCAGCGAGCTCGGGAACTCGATCGTGCTGCGCGAACCGGTCGGCGTCGTCGGCGCGATCACGCCGTGGAACCTGCCCCTGCACCAGGTCGTGGTGAAGGTCGTCCCCGCGCTGGCCGCCGGTGCGACCGTGGTGCTCAAGCCGGCCGGGCTCACCCCGCTGGCCGCCTTCGCCCTCGCCAGGGCCTTCGACGACGCCGGCCTCCCACCAGGCGTGTTCAACCTGGTCCCGGGCAGCGGCCGGGTCGTCGGCGACCTCCTGGCCCGCCACCCGCACGTCGACCAGGTGTCGTTCACCGGATCGACCCCGGTCGGCCGGACGATCGCCGCGGCCGCCGCGGAGACCGTCAAGCGCGTCACCCTGGAGCTCGGTGGGAAGTCCGCCTCGGTCGTCCTGGCCGATGCGACCGACGACCAGCTCGCGACGGCGGTGAAGGTGACCGTCGCCAACTGCTTCCTCAACGGGGGCCAGACCTGCACGGCGCTGTCGCGTCTCGTCGTGCCCCGGGAGCGGCTCGCCGAGGTGGAGGAGCTCGCCGCCGCGGCCGCCGCGAAGTACACCCCGGGCGGACGCCTCGGCCCACTGATCTCCGCCGGGCAGCGCAAGGAGGTCGAGTCGTTCCTCGTCCCCGGTGCGGGCGGCGACCGGGCGGTCACGGTGACCGGGGACGTCGACCTGCCGGACCGCGGGCACTGGGTCGTCCCGACCGTCGTCTCCCGGGTCGATCCGGACTCGCGCCTCGCGCAGGAGGAGGTCTTCGGCCCGGTCCTGTCGATCCTCGCCGCGGAGTCCGACGACGACGCCGTCCGGATCGCCAACCACAGCATCTACGGCCTCGGCGGCGCGGTGTGGGGCGGCGACGACACCGCACTCGCCGTCGCCGGGCGGCTGCGCACCGGCCAGGTCGACGTCAACGGCGGTGGGTTCAACCCCGCAGCGCCGTTCGGCGGCTACAAGCAGTCCGGCGTCGGACGGGAGATCGGTGAGCACGGCATCGCCGACGTGTGCGAGACCAAGGCGGTGCAGCGATGAGCGCCCGGACCACCGCGCCGGACCGGTCCGAGGCCGGGTTCCCGCACCGGACGCGGGCCGCGGTGCTGCGCGAGGTCGGTACGCCGATGGCCGTCGAGACCATCCGGCTCCGTGCGGTCGGCAGCGGCGACGTCCGGGTCCGCATCGACCGGACCGGCGTCTGCCACTCCGACCTGTCCCTGGCCAATGGCACGCTCGGCCAGCCGTTGCCCGCCGTCCTCGGGCACGAGGCCTGCGGCACCGTGGTGGAGACCGGCTCCGCGGTGACCGACCTGGCGCCGGGGCAGCGGGTCATCCTGCTGTGGATCACCCCCTGCCGGGAGTGCTTCGCCTGCACCCACGGGCAGCCCCACCTGTGCGAGAGCGGCTCGTCGCGGGCGGGGGAGCCCTACGCGCTCACCGAGGACGGCCTGCCGGTCCATCCGGGCCTGACCGTCGGCTCGTTCGCCGAGCAGACCGTCCTGCCCCGCGCCGCCGTCGTACCGGTGCCGGACGACATCGACACCGTCGACGCCGCGCTCCTCGGGTGCGCGGTGACCACCGGCGTCGGCGCGGTCACCCACACCGCTCGCGTCGAGCAGGGGGCGTCGGTCCTGGTCATCGGGCTCGGCGGGGTCGGGCTGTCGGTGCTGCAGGGCGCGCGGCTCGCCGGCGCCGGGACGGTGGTCGCGGTGGACCGCAACCCGGACAAGGCCGAGCTCGCCTCCGCCGCCGGGGCGACCCACTTCGTGGCCGCGGACGAGGGGACAAAGAAGGCGGTCCGGTCGCTGACCGGGGGCCGCGGCGCCGACCACGCCTTCGACTGCGTGGGCTCGTCGCGCACGATCCGGGACATGTGGTCGCTCACCCGCCGGGGCGGGACCGCCACGGTCGTCGGGATCGGCGCGAAGGACGACCTGGTCTCGTTCTCCGCCCTGGAGCTGTTCCACTTCGCCCGCACCCTGCGCGGCTGCGTCGCCGGTTCGGTCGACGCGGCGACCCAGATGCCCACGTTCTTCGAGTGGGTCCGCACCGGGCGGATCGACCTGCGCGGTCTGGTCACCGGTCACGGCCCGCTCGAGTCGGTCGGCGACGCCCTCGACGAGCTCGCGGCCGGCCGCGGGGTCCGCACCCTGCTCTCCCCGGGCGGTGACGGCACATGAGGATCGGCACGATCCAGGTCCTCCCGGTCCTCGACGGCACCGGGCGGGAACCGGCCGCCGAGGTACTGACCCGGCCCGGCGTCCCGGACGCGTGGGCCTGTCACGGCGACCAGCTCGACGAGCACGGCATCCTGCACCTCGACCTCGGCGGGTTCCTGGTCCGCACCGGCGACCGGACGGTCCTGGTCGACGCCGGCGTCGGCACCATCGACAACGGCCGGTATGCCGGCGGCCGGTTCCTCGACTCGCTGCACGGCCACGGCGTCGCCCCCGAGGACGTCACCGACGTCGTGTTCACCCACCTGCACTTCGACCACGTGGGCTGGGCGACGCGCAAGGGCGCGGTCGTCTTCCCGAACGCGACCTACCGGGTCCACGAGGCGGACTGGGCACACTTCGTCGACTCCCCGGACGCCGATCCGGGTGCCGTCCGCAAGCTCACGCCGCTGACCGAGCGGCTCGAGACCTTCGACGCCGACACCGTGCTCGCCCCCGGCCTCAGCACGCGGCACACCCCCGGCCACACCCCCGGCTCCACCGTGTTCGTGGTGGCCGACGGCGACGAGCGCGCGTTGCTGCTCGGCGACGTCGTGCACTCGGTGGTCGAACTGCACGAGCGCGACTGGGAGGCGGTCTTCGACGTCGACCCGGTCGCCGCCCGGGCGGTCCGCAACGCCGTCGCCGACGAGGTCGCGGACTCCACCGACGTCGTCGTCGGCGCCCACTTCCCGGGTCTGCGGTTCGGCCGGGTCGTCACCGCCTTCGGCAACCGCACCTTCCAGCAGATCGTCTAGGAGCACCTCATGGATCTTCAGCTCACCGGGACGAACGTCCTGATCAGCGGCGCCGGCCAGGGGCTGGGTCGCGCCCTCGGCCTCGGGTTCGCCGCGGAGGGCGCCAACGTCGCCTTCCACTACCACTCCTCCGCCGAGGGGGCCGAGAAGTCCGCGGCCGAGGCCGCCGAGCTCGGCGTCCGCTCCATCGCCGTGGGCGGGGACCTGCGCGACGCCGGCGCGGTCGCCGCCATCGTGGCGCGCACCGAGGACGAGCTCGGCCCGATCGGCGTGCTGGTCAACAACTCCGCCGTGACGAAGAAGCAGCGCTTCCTGGAGTCGACGCCGCAGGACTGGGCGCCGCAGGTCGACGTGACCGTCACCGGCACCCTGCAGCTCACGCACGCGGTGGCCACCCGGATGGCCGAGCGCGAGGCCGGGTCGATCGTGAACCTGATGGGCGACTCCGGGCGGGTGGGCGAGTCGGGGCTGCTGGTGACCGCCACCGCACGCTCCACGACCGTCGGCCTGACCCGCTCGCTGGCCAAGGAGCTGGCCCGGTACGGGATCCGCGCGAACGCGGTGTCGCTGGCCCTGGTGCGCACCGACAACTTCGACGCCCACGCCGGCACCCCGGAGGCGGACACGATGAAGAAGATCCTCTCCGCCTACCCGCTGCGCCGGTTCGGCCACCCGGACGACATCACCCCCATGGTGCTGCTGCTCGCCTCACCGCTGTCGTCCTGGACGACCGGGCAGGTCGTGTCGGTCAACGGCGGCTATGCGATGCCCTGACCGGCCGGATCCGGCACGCTGCAGCGAGGAGGACCGATGAGTGAGGACACCGTGGTCGACGAGGACCGCGCGGGCGTCGACGCCCCCGCCCCGGCCGGGACGGGCTCCCTGGGCCGCAACGTGCGGCGCAAGGAGGACCACCGGCTGATCACCGGGCGGGGCCGGTTCGTGACCGACGTCGAGCTGCCGCGGATGCGGCACGTGGCGTTCCTGCGCAGCCCCTACGGCCACGCCCGGATCACCGGCACCGACACCGCGGCCGCCCGCGAGGCCGGGTTCGGGGTCTTCACCGGCGCCGACTTCGCCGACGTCGAGCTGCGCGCGCAGTCCGCGCTGCCCTCCTACGTCGAGACCGCCCAGCCGGTACTGGCCCACGAGACGGTCCGGTTCGCCGGCGAGGCGGTGGCGGCCGTCGTCGCCCGGGACCGGTACCGGGCCGAGGACGGCCTGGAGCTGGTCACGGTGGACTACGAGCCGCTGGCCCCGACGGTCTGTGCCTGGGCGGCACCGTCGGCACCCGTGCACGCCGAGGCACCGGACAACGTCCTGCTCGAGCGGCGGTTCGACGCCGGCGACGTCGACGGCGTCCTGGCCTCCGCCGCGCTCGTCGTCGAGCGGGAGCTGATCACCAACCGCCATGCCGGCAACCCGATGGAGTGCCGTGCCGGCGTCGCCGTCTGGGACCCGGGGGACGGCAAGCTGACCTTCTGGAACGGCACCCAGGTCCCGCACATCGCCCGCAACCTGATCGCGGAGCTGATGGGCCTGCCCGAGAGCAAGGTCCGGGTGATCGCCCCCGACGTCGGCGGCGGGTTCGGCGTGAAGGCGGTGATCTACCCGGAGGACCTCGCGCTGTGCCTGATGGCGCGGGAGATGCCGGGAATCCCGCTCAAGTGGGTCGAGGACCGGGCCGAGCACCTGCTCGCCGCGACCCACGCCCGCGACCACCGGTATGTGATGAGGGCCGGATTCGACGCCCGCGGCACGCTGCTGGCCGTCGACGCGGACGTGACCTGCAACGTCGGCGCCTACTCCGTGTACCCGTGGACGGCCGGCATCGAGCCCCTGATGGCCGGCGGGCTGCTCAGCGGGCCGTACAAGCTGGACCACTACCGGTGCACCGTCCGTGGTGTCGCGACGAACACGGCGCCCTCGGGGCCCTACCGGGGCGTCGCGCGCCCGGCGAGCGTGTTCGCGATGGAGACCATGTTCGACGCGGCGGCGGCGCAGCTGGACATCGACGCGATCGAGATCCGCCGCCGCAACCTGATCACCCCGGACGACGTCCCCTACCGGATGCCGTCCCGGCTCGTCGACGACTCCGGCCACTACGGCGAGTGCCTCGACACGGCCCTCGAAGCCCTGGACTACGACGCCGTCCGCGCCGAGCAGCGCCGTCGCCGGGAGAACGGCGGGTCCCCGATCGGGATCGGGGTCGCCGTCTACAACGAGCTCACCGGGCTGGGCCGGGCCGCCAGCGCCGGTCCCCGGATGCCGTTCCGGACCGGCCACGACGCCTGCACCGTGCGGGTCGACCCGGACGGCCGGGTCACCGTCCTGTCCGGGGTGACCTCACAGGGCCAGGGGCTCGAGACCACGGTCGCCCAGATCGTCGCCGACGCCGTCGGCGTCCGGTACGAGGACGTCGAGGTCCGCATCGGCGATACCGACGAGTCGCTGTGGGGCTTCGGTGCGTTCTCCTCCCGCCAGGCGGTGATCGGTGGGGGAGCCGCGCACAACACCGGCACGGCGGTGCGGCAGAAGATCATCACGCTCGCCGCCGCACTGATCGAGGCCGCCGAGGGGGACCTGCGGGTCGCCGACGGCGAGATCTACGTCGTCGGGGAGCCGAAGCCGCAGATCACCGTCGCCGAGGTCGCCCGGGTCGCCTACCTGGAGTCGAACCGCCTCCCGGACGGGATCGCCCCCGGCCTCGACGCCACGACCTTCTACGACCCGATCCGCGGCGCGTTCGCGGCCGGAGCGCAGGTCGCCGCGATCGAGGTCGACCGGACCACCGGTGAGCTGCGGATCCTGTCCTACGTCTGCGTCGAGGACGCCGGGCGCGCCCTGCACCCGCAGATCGTCGACGGGCAGATCGCCGGCTCGATCGCCCAGGGCCTCGGGGGCGCGCTCTACGAGCACCTCGTCTACGACGACGACGGAAACCTCTCGACCGGGACGCTGCTGGACTACCTCATGCCCACCAGCGCCGAGATCCCCGACATGGTCATCGGCCACGTCTCGCGGCCCGCCGCGAACCCGCTCGGGGTCCGGGGGGTGGGCGAGGGCGGAACGCTCGGCCCGAACGCGGTCCTCGCCGGGGCGCTGCGCGATGCGCTGGGGATCGAGGTCGACGAGCTGCCGGTCAGCCCGGCGCGGGTCTGGAAGGCGCTTGCCGGTGTTCCGAGGGAGGTGGGCACATGAAGTGCGCCCCGTTCGACTACGTCCGCGCGAGCAGCGTCGAGGAGACCGTGAAGGTCCTCGGTGAGGCCGACGGCGACGGCAAGATCCTCGCCGGGGGGCAGAGCCTGGTCCCGGTGCTCGCGCTCCGGATGGCCCGTCCCGCGGTGCTGGTCGACGTCAACCGGATCCCGGGTCTGTCGTCGATCCGCCGGATCGACGACACCGTCGAGGTCGGCGCCACCGTGCGGCACAGCAGGCTCGTCGAGCAGACCGAGCACCCGCTCCTCGCCGAGGCCGCCCGCTGGATCGGGCACACCGCGATCCGGTCCCGCGGAACGACCGGCGGCAGCATCGCCCACGCCGACCCGGCGGCCGAGCTGCCCGTCGTCGCGGTCGCGACCGGCGCGGCGGTGACCGTGACCGGGCCGCGGGGCTCGCGCGAGATCGACGCCGAGGCGCTGTTCGTGAGTGCCCTCACCACGTCCGTCGAGGAGGACGAGATGATCACCGCGATCCGGTTCCCACGGCCGGACCGGTGGGGCTTCGCCGAGTTCGCCCGCAGGCACGGCGACTTCGCCCTGGTGACCGCCGTCGTCACCGAGGTGCGTGGCCGGCCCCGGATCACGTTCGGTGGCGTCGGGCCGGTCCCGCACCGCGCCGCCGCCGCCGAGCAGGCACTCGCCGACGGGCGGCCCGCGGCCGAGGTCGCGCACATCGCGGCCGAGGAGATCGAGCCGACCGCGGACCTGCACGGCTCGGTCGAGTTCCGCCGCGCGATCGCGGCCGAGATGACCCGCCGCGCGCTCGCGCAGTTCGATTCCGTCCGGGAGCAGAACCGATGAAGATCAGCTTCAGTGTCAACGGCGAGCGGGCCGAGCTCGACGTGGAACCCCGCCGCACCCTCGCCGACGCCCTCCGCGAGGACTGCGGCCTGACCGGGACCCACCTCGGCTGCGAGCACGGCGTCTGCGGTGCGTGCACGGTCCTGGTCGACGGGGAGCCGGTGCGGGCGTGCCTGGTGTTCGCCGTCCAGGTCGACGGAGGCTCGGTCAGCACCGTCGAGGGTCTGCAGGGCCCGGACGGCCGGTTGCACCCGGTGCAGGAGGCCTTCGTGGCCTGCCACGGCCTGCAGTGCGGGTTCTGCACCCCGGGAATGCTCATGTCGGCCTGCCACCTGATCGACACGAGTCCGGATGCCGATCGGGAGGCCATCCGGGCCGAGATGTCGGGCAACATCTGCCGGTGCACGGGCTACCAGGGCATCGTCGACGCCGTCGAGCGTGCCCGCGACGAGATGACGGGCTCGCCCGGTCGCGGTCGGGATGCGGTGCCGCCGTGGGAGGTCACGTACCCCGAGGAGTAGCCGGCAGCGGCGGTCGCCCCCGCTCCGCGTTCGGCGGCCCGCGGACCGATCGGGACCGTCAGTACGCGATGAAGAGGATCTCGTCGCGGCTGTACTCGTGGCCGGGGTGGAACTCGGCGAGATGTTCCTGGGTCAGGCGGACCAGGTCGTCCTCGTCGGTACCGGTGATCCGGGCCCCGCAGGGGCAGGTCAGGTTTCGCTTCATGGTCGTCCCATCGTGACGTGACATCGGTCCACCGCGGATGCCGGCGGACGCCCGATCCCGGTCCGGGCGCCTCGCCCGGGGGAGCGGACGCCGGTTCCGCCGGGTGTCCACGGTGCACCCTGCTCAGCTGTCGGCGCCACCGGGCGCCGGGGAGAGCCGCGCGTAGCGCGACCGGTGGTCGTCGGCGGTGCCGAACTCGCGTTCGACGACGGTCAGCCGGGTGAAGTGATGGCCGATGGCGAGCTCCTGGGTCATCCCCATCCCACCGTGGAGCTGGACCGCGTTCTGACCGACGAAGCGTGCCGCCCGGGCGACGGTGACCTTCGCCGCGGACACCGCGCGGGCGCGCTCGGCGGGCGGTGCTTCCAGGCGCAGCGTGGCGAGGTAGGTCGCCGACACCGCCTGTTCGAGCTCGAGGTACATGTCGACCATGCGGTGCTGCAGGGCCTGGAACGAGCCGATCGGCTGACCGAACTGGCGGCGTTCCTTGGTGTAGGCGACGGTGTCGGCCAGCACCGTCCGCAGGGAGCCGACGGCCTCCGCGCAGACGGCCGCGACCGCCTCGTCCAGCGCGGGGGACAGCACGGTCCAGCCCTGTCCCTCGTCGCCGAGCAGCGCATCGGGCGGGAGCCGGACGCCGTCGAGCTCGAGGTCGGCCGCGTGCCGGTCGTCGATCGTGCGGTAGGGGTGCACGCGCATCCCGGCCGGCGGCGCGGCCGCGTCGAACGGTACGGCGAACAGGGAGATGCCGTCCTCGTCGCGACGGTCCCCGGCGGTGCGGGCGCTCAGCAGCAGGTGCGTGGCGTGCGGTGCGCCGACGACGACGGCCTTGGCCCCGTCCAGCACCCAGTCCCCGCCGTCGCGGCGGGCGGTCGTCGTGACGTCGTGCGCGGTGTGGCCCGATCCCGGTTCGAGCAGGGCGGGCGCGATCCGGGCCCCGCCCGAGGCGAGGGCCGTGAGGAGCGGAGCGGCGTCCACCCGCCGGAGCACGCCGCCGCCGAGCACCACGCTCTCCACGTAGGGCTCCAGGACCCGGGCCCGGCCCAGCTCCTCGGCGATGACCATCGTCTCGACCGGGCCGCCGCCGGAGCCGCCCACGCTCTCGGGCAGCGCCGCGCCGAGGATGCCCAGCTCGTCGGCGAAGGCCCGCCACAGCTCGGGCCGGTGACCGGCGTCGGAGCCGAGGGCCGTGCGGCTGGTCGCGATGTCGTGCCGGTCGGCGAGGAAGCCGGCGAGCGCGTCGCGCAGCAGTGTCTGCTCCGCGGTGAGGGTGAAGTCCATCAGAGTCCCAGAGCTGCCTTCGCGATGATGTTCCGCTGGATCTCGTTGCTGCCGGCGTAGATGGAGCCGGCCCGGTCGTTCAGGTAGCGCAGCGGCGCGACCGCCTGCCAGGCCTCGCCCCCGACGTAGCCGTCGGCCGGTGGTGCGAACTCGGAGACCGCGCCGCCCGGGCTGGTCGCGTGCGGCTGGTAGGCCCGGCCCCGTGGCCCGGCCGCCTCGAGCAGCAGCTCGGTGAGGGTCTGGCTCAGCTCCGTCGCCAGGATCTTCAGCATCGACGACGCCGTGCCCGGGTTGCCGCCCGCGGCCACGGTCGACAGCACTCTGAACTCCAGGACCTCGAGCACGTCGATCCGGATGCGGGCGTCCGCCAGCCTGTCGGCGAACACCGGCGAGTCGATCAGCGGTCGCCCGTCGGCACCGGGCTGGGTGCTCGCCGCGCGGACCATCTGCTCGGCCATGACCTGCAGGCCGGGCGCGGCGGCCACCCCGCCGCGCTCGAACTCGAGCAGGTACTTCGCCACCGTCCAGCCGTCGTCGATGCGGCCGATCACGTTGGTCTTGGGCACCCGGACCCGGTCGAAGAACTCCTGGTTCTGCACGACCTCCCCCGAGGTCATGACGAGCGGGCGGACCTCGATGCCCGGCGAGGTCATGTCGATCAGGAGGAAGGTGATGCCCTGCTGCTTTCTGCCAGTACGGCTGGTCCGCACCAGGCAGAACATCCAGTTGGCCTCGTGCGCGTGCGTGGTCCAGATCTTGCTCCCGCTGCACACGAGGTGGTCGCCGTCGTCCTCGGCCGTCATCGACAACGAGGCCAGGTCGGAGCCCGACTCGGGCTCGGAGTAGCCCTGGCAGAAGAAGATCTCGCCGCTGAGGATCCGCGGCAGGAAGTATGCCTTCTGCTCCGGGGTCCCGAACTCGACGAGCACGTGGGCCACCTGGGAGATCCCCATCGGTGACAGGGGCGGCGCCCCGGCGAGCACGGACTCGCGGGTGAACAGGTAGTGCTGGGCGACCGACCAGTCGCAGCCGCCGTGCTCGACCGGCCACGCCGGGGCGGCCCAGCCGCGTTCGTGCAGGATCGCCTGCCACCTCATGCTCGCATCGTGATCGGCGTACACGCTGGTCATCAGGCTGCCGGCGCGCCGCAGGTCCGGTGTGAGCCGCTCGTCGAGGAACGCCCGGACCTCGTCCCGGAACGCCAGATCCTCCTCCGACCACCGAAGATCCATGTCTGTGCCACTCCCGCCGCCGTGCCGTCGGCCGGAAGCTAACACGTGTGGACAACGCTCACCTAATGCCAATAGGCTGCGGCTCGTTCGCGGTGACGGGGCCGTGGTCGAACCGGACCCCGGCCGTCCCCCCCGGCATGAGGGAGCACTTCCATGGGCAGGCTCGACGGCAAGGTCGTGTTCATCACCGGAGCGGCACGGGGGCAGGGACGGTCCCACGCCGTCCGGTTCGCGGAGGAGGGGGCCGCGGTCGTCGCGGTCGACATCTGCGAGCAGATCCCGACCGTCTTCTACCCGATGGCCACCAAGGACGACCTCGACGAGACCGTCTCGCTCGTCGAGGCCGTGGGTGGCCGGATCGTCGCCCGCGTCGCCGACGTCCGTGACCGCGCGGCACTCCAGGACGCCCACGACGCGGGTGTGCAGGAGTTCGGCCACATCGACACCGTCCTGCCGAACGCCGGGATCATGCCGGTGATCAACGAGGGCGAGCAGCGTCAGGCCTGGTTCGACGGGATCGACACCCTGCTCACCGGGGTCTGGCACACCATGGAGGTCTGCCTGCCGGGGATGGTCGAGCGGGGCCGCGGCGGTTCGGTCCAGATCACCAGCTCCGCGGCCGGGCTCTCCGCGATCGGGCTGAGCACGGTCCCCGGGCAGGCCGCCTACTCGGCCGCGAAGCACGGCGTCGTCGGGCTGATGCGGCTCTACGCGTCCCAGCTGGCGAAGCACTCGATCCGGGTGAACACGGTGCACCCCACCGGCGTGAACACCCCGATGGTCGTCAACGAGCCCTACGGCGCGTTCACGGAGGCGTTCCCCGAGATCGCGGGCAGCCCGAACTACCAGAACCCCATGCCGGTCCCCCTCGTCGAGCCGGTCGACATCAGCAATGCGCTGGTCTACCTGGCCTCGGACGAGGGCCGGTACGTGACCGGGGTGACCTTCCCGGTCGACGCCGGCTACCTGAACCGCTGAAGGGACACATGCTCATGGACGTGCGGAACGAACTGCTGATCGACGGGGAATGGCGGAAGCCGGCGTCGCCGGTGCGGATCCCCGT
Source organism: Pseudonocardia sp. ICBG162 (assembly GCF_020496225.1). NCBI lineage: Bacteria > Bacillati > Actinomycetota > Actinomycetes > Pseudonocardiales > Pseudonocardiaceae > Pseudonocardia > Pseudonocardia sp. ICBG162. The sequence continues at coordinate 1,053,939 of NZ_JAHLJD010000013.1, read as the reverse complement.
CATCTCGCCCTCCACCGACGAGGTCATCGGTGAGGCGCCCGATGCGAACGCCGACGACGTCGACGCGGCCGTGCGGGCCGCCCGCCGCTCGTTCGACGAGGGCGTGTGGCGGCACCTCCCGATGGCCGACCGGGTCGACGTGCTCGCACGCGCGATCGACCTCATCGAGCCGAGGCTGGACGAGATCGGGCGACTGGTCACCGCGGAAATGGGGCTGCCGAGCACCTTCGCCGCCATGCAGATCCCCGGCGCCCTCGGCGTCGGCAGGTTCTTCCTGGACGTCGCGCGCGGCAGCAGCCTGACCGAGCTCCGCACGACGATGCACGGACCGGCCGCCGTCATCAAGGAGCCGGTCGGCGTCGTCGCCTCGATCGCGCCGTGGAACGGCCCGTTCAACATGGCCGTCTCCAAGCTCTGGCCCGCCCTGGTCAGCGGCTGCAGCGTCGTCTACAAGCCCGCTCCGGAGACCCCGCTCGACGGGTTCTTCATCGCCGAGGCGCTGACCGAGGCCGGGGTCCCGGCCGGGGTCTTCAACTACATCACCGGGGACCGCGACGCGGGCCGCGCCCTCGTCGCACACCCGGGTGTGGACAAGGTCAGCTTCACCGGGTCGACGGCGGCCGGGCGCCAGATCGGCAGGGAGTGCGGTGGCAGCTTCAAGCGGCTGCAGCTCGAGCTCGGCGGCAAGTCCGCCGCGATCGTGCTCGACGACGCCGACCTCACCACCACGATGACCGGGCTCGCCACGGGGTCGTTCTTCAACACCGGCCAGGTCTGTGCCGCCTACAGCCGGGTCCTGGTCCCGGGCAACCGCTACGACGAGGTCGTCGGCGCCCTGGTCGCGACCGCCGAGTCGTTCGTGGTCGGTGACCCGTTCGACCCCGCCACCACGATGGGCCCACTGGTGTCGAAGCGGCAGCAGGAACGGGTGCTGGGCTACATCGAGACCGGCCGGGCCGAGGGGGCCACCGTGGCCACCGGCGGTGGCGTGCCGGCCGGCATGGACACGGGGGCCTACATCCAGCCCACCGTCTTCACCGGGGTCGAGAACGGGATGCGGATCGCCCAGGAGGAGATCTTCGGGCCGGTCGCGTCGGTCATCCGGTACGACACGCTCGACGAGGCGATCGCGATCGCGAACGACTCGGAGTACGGCCTGCACGGCGCCGTCTTCACCGCGGACCCGGAGCGGGCCGCGCACGTCGCGCGCCGGGTCCGGACGGGCACGTTCAGCGTCAACTCCTTCACCTACAACACCGAGGCGCCGTTCGGCGGGATGAAGTGCTCGGGGGTCGGTCGCGACACCGGTCCGGAGGCCATCGACTCCTACTACGAGCTGAAGGCCGTGAACCTCACCGAGGAGACGGCGCCGCTCTTCTCCTGACCCACCCGTCCACCACGACTCCTGGAGAACGATCGTGAGCGGTACCGTCGTCGATGCCCTGACCTGGTGGGCCCGCACCGTCCCGCACCATCCCGTCATCGACTTCGACGGCGACGTCGTCACCTACGCCGAGCTGGACTCGTGGTCGGACGGGGTCGCGACCGGGCTGCGCGAGCGCGGGATCGGGCGCGGTGACCGCGTCGGGATCGTGGGGGCGAACAGCCTCGAGTGGTGCGTGGCCGCCGTCGCCGCCTGGAAGACCGGTGCGGTGGCCTGCGGCTTCAACCAGCGGTTCCGGGCCGGTGAGCTGGCTGCACTCGTCTCCCTGTGCGAGCCGGCCGCGGTGTTCGGTGCCACCGAGCAGCTCGACGTGCTGCACGAGGTGCGCGACTCGGGCGCGGAGTTCACCGTGCTCGACCTCGGGGAGGTCGTCGGTGCGGCGCGTGGCGTCGCCCATCCGCCGGTGGGGGCCTTCGACGCCGACCCGGACGACCCCACGGCCATCGTGTTCACCAGCGGGACGACCGGCACCCCCAAGGGGGTGGTGTTCACCCACCGCACGATCGCCGGGGTCGTGCACGAGTGGTCGCTCGGCGAGCCGGTGGCACCGAACGACCTGCGCGTGCTGCTCGTCCTGCCGATGTTCACCGCGGCGGGGGTGATCTGGGGGCTCGCGCGCAGCGTCGTGCAGGGCGGCACGATGCACCTGCAGCCGCGGTTCGACCCGCCCCGGGCGCTGGAGGTCCTGCGCGACGCCCGGATCACCACCTTCACCGGCCCGCCGATCCTGTTCGAACAGGTGGCCGGGGTCGCCGGTTTCGCCGACACCCGCCTGGACCACCTCACGACGGCCTGGGTCGGTGGTGCGCGGGTCCCGGTCCCGCTGCTGGAGCGGTGGCGTCCCCGGGGTGTGGCGCTGCGCCAGATCTACGGTCAGACCGAGATCGGCGGAACGGCCACGGCCATGTCCGCCGAGGGGGCCGCACGGCACCCGGACCGGTGCGGCTGGGGCGGCCCCCTCACCCGGGTACGGGTCGTGGACCTGGAGGGGCGGGACTGCGCACCCGGTGAGGTCGGCGAGATCCTCCTGCGCGGTCCCGGGATGTTCCCCGGCTACTGGCGCAACGAGGAGGCGACCGAGCAGGCCCTGCGGGGCGGCTGGCTGCACACCGGAGACCTCGGCACGCTCGACGAGCAGGGGCTGCTCGCCTACGTGGACCGGATCGGCGAGATGATCAACTCCGGCGGCCTGAAGATCTCCCCGGCGGAGCTCGAGACGGTCATCGCCCAGGTGCCGGGGGTCGGGGAGGTCGCGGTCGTGCCCGTGCCCGACGCGAAGTTCGGCGAGACGCCGGCGGCGGTCGTGTGCGCCGACGGCGAGCTCGACCCGGCCGGTCTGGTGGCGTTCTGCAACGAGCGGCTGGCCGACTACAAGGTGCCCCGGTACGTGATCGCGCACGACGGCCCGTTGCCGCGCATGGCCAGCGGCAAGATCGCCAAGCGGGACCTGCGGGCGGCCTACGCCGACGCGCCCGCGCGGTTTCCCCGGGTGCGCTGAACGACCCGTGTCGCGACAGGTGTCGAGTCGTTACAGATGACGTAATCTGTCTCATCGATACCAAGCTGGGTGCCGCGGGCAGCCGGCCGAGGACACGGACTCGAAGGAGAGCCATGAGCGCGACGACCGAGCGGGACCCCCGGTCCACCGCCCACGCGGGTGCCGAGCGCGAGGTGCGGTGCCCGGCCGACGGCCGGGTCGTCGGCACCGTCTCGTGGCAGGGCGCCGACGACGTCGTCGCCGTGGCCCGGGACCTGCGTGCGGCGCAGCCCGCGTGGGAGGCACTCGGGCCGCGGGAGCGCAGCCGGCACCTGTGGCGCTGGCTGGACTGGCTGCTCGACAACGAGCGGCGGGTGATCGGCCTCGTCCAGGCCGAGACCGGCAAGTCGTGGTCCGACAGCGCGGTCGAGATGCAGGTGGCCGTCGACGTCATCAACTACTTCACCGGCAACGCGGAGAGGTTCCTGGCCGACCGCAGGGTCGCCCCGGCGGGTCTCCCCAACAAGGTCCGCCGGCTGCGGGTCCGCCACCGCCCCTACCAGCTCGTCGGGCTCATCACGCCGTGGAACGGCCCGCTCGCCGGGCCCATGATGGACGTGGTGGGCGCCCTGGTCGCCGGCGCCGCGGTGCTGAGCAAGCCCTCCGAGGTCACCCCGCTCACCTGGGCCGCCGCGGTCGAGGGGTGGAACGAGATCGGCGGGCCCCCGGTCCTGGCGTGCGTCATCGGCGACGGCACCGTGGGAGCCGCGGTCGTCGAGCAGGTGGACATGGTCATGTTCACCGGGTCCGTGGCCACCGGGCGGCGGATCGCGGCCCGGGCGGGCGAGCGGCTCATCCCGTGCAGCCTGGAGCTGGGCGGGAAGGACCCGATGATCGTGCTCGCCGACGCCGACCTCGAACGTGCCGCGGGCGGTGCGGTGTGGGGCGCGATGATGAACGGTGGCCAGGCCTGCATCTCGGTCGAGCGGGTCTACGTCGAGGCTCCTGTCCACGACGAGTTCGTCGCGAAGGTCGTCGAGAAGGTCCGCGCGATCCGCCAGGGCATGGACGCCCCCGGGGCCTTCGCCACCGAGATCGGCTCGATGGTGACCCCCGCCCAGCTGGAGGTCGTCGAGCGGCACGTCGCCGACGCCGTCGCCAAGGGCGCGCGGGTGCTCGTCGGTGGGCGGCGCGGAGCGGGGGAGGGCAGCTACTTCGAACCGACCGTGCTGGTCGACGTGGACCACTCGATGGACTGCATGCGCGAGGAGACCTTCGGCCCGACCCTGCCGATCATGAAGGTCGCCGACGAGCACGAGGCGCTGCGGATGGCCAACGACTCCGACTTCGGGCTGTCGTCCAGCCTGTGGACCCGGGACCGGCGCCGGGCGGACCGGCTCTCCCGGCTCATCGAGGCCGGGTCGGTCTCGATCAACAACGCACTCGTCGCCGTGTTCCAGATGCCGGTCCCGATGGGCGGCTGGAAGCAGTCCGGGCTCGGCACCCGCTTCGGCGGCGCCGAGGGCGTCCTGAAGTACTGCCGGCGCCAGTCGGTCGTCTCGGAACGCATCGAGCTCACGGCCGAGCTCAACTGGTTCCCGGTCGTGCCGGCCCGTTCGGAGCTGATGGGCAGGATCGTGCGGTTCCTCGGGGCCCACGACTGGAAGCGCCGCCTGGGGCGGTGAACCCGTGCTGCCGGGTGGTCGCGCGGCGACCACCCGGCAGCACGGAGGCCGCGGACCGTGCACGGGACCGGCCCGACGACAGGGGGGACCCTTCATGTCTCATGCTGGAACGGCGGCGACGCCGGTCGACCCGACCGGCCACCGTCCTCGGATCTGTCCGCTCTGCGAGGCGACCTGTGGCCTGCTCGTCGAGTTCGACGGCCGGCTCGCGCGCTCGGTCCGGCCGAACCCGCACGACCGGTTCAGCCACGGGTACGCCTGTGCCAAGGGGCTGGGGCTCGCCCGCCTCGACGGTGATCCGGACCGGCTGACCGTCCCCCTGGTCCGGCGCGACGGCCGGCTGCGGGAGACGAGCTGGGAGGAGGCCTTCGCCGAGATCGGGCGGCGGCTGCCGCCACTGGTCGCGGAGGACCCGCAGTCGGTGGCCGTCTACACCGGCAACCCCGCGGCCCACCACCTGGACCACACCCTGTACCTGCCCGCGTTGCTCGGCGCCATCGGCTCCCGCAACCTGTTCTCGCCGGCCAGCATGGACACGTGGCCGAAGAACCTGGTGACGGCGCTGCTGTACGGCACCGGGATCGGGATGTCGCTCCCCGACATCGACCGCACCGACCATCTGCTGCTGCTGGGCAGCAACCCGGTCGTCTCCAACGGCAGCACCGTCTGCGCCCCCGGGTTCGCCCGGCGGCTGGACGACCTGCGCGGGCGCGGCGGCACCCTGACCGTGGTCGACCCCGCACGGACCCGTACCGCCGAGATGGCCGACCGGCACCTGGCGATCCGGCCGGGCACCGATGCGCACCTGCTCATGGCGTTGCTGTCGGTCATCGACGCGCGGGGACTGGCCGACCCCGGCCCGGCCGGGGCCCACGTCGACGGCCTCGACGAGGTCCTGGCCCTCGCCCGCCCGTTCACCCCCGAGCGGGTGGCGCCGGTGTGCGGCGTCGGGGCGCGGGAGATCGAGGACCTCGCGATCGGGTTCGCGACGGCACCCGCGGCGGTGGCGCACTCCCGGATCGGCACCTGCACACAGGAGTACGGGTCCCTGGCCAACTGGCTGGTGGAGGTCCTGAACATCGCCACCGGCCGGCTCGACGTGCCCGGCGGGGCCATGTTCGCGACACCGCCGGCCGGTGGCCCGACGACCTGGCCGCGTGGTCCCGCCCGGCCGCAGTCCGGCCGCTGGCGGTCACGGGTCCGCGGGCTCCCCGAGATGCTCGGCGAGCTGTCCGTCGCCTGCCTGGCCGAGGAGATCCTCACTCCCGGCCCCGGGCAGGTCCGGGCGCTCATCACGATCGCCGGGAACCCCGCACGCAGCGTCCCCCGGAGTGCGGAGGTGGAGCGGGCGCTGCGCGAGGTCGGGTTCCTGCTCTGCCTCGACACCTACCTGAACGAGACGACCCGGCACGCCGACGTCGTCCTGCCGGCGCCGCACATGTTCGCGCACGGTCACATGGACCTGACCCTCAACCACTTCCAGATCCGCACCGTGGCGCGCTACAGCCCGCCGGCGCTGGACCCGGCCCCCGGGGAGATGCCCGAGTGGCACCAGGTGCTGAGGATCGCCGCGATCGTGCGCGGCACGCCGGACCTCGCGATCGAGACCATGGACGACGAGATCGCGGCCCAGGCCGCCCGGCGGGCCGGACGGTTGTGCGGCATCGGGGCCGAGGACGTGCTCGCGGCGGTGGCCCCGCGCCGCGGACCGGAGCGGCTGGTCGACATGCGGGTGCGCAGCGGGCCCTTCGGGGACCGGTTCGGAGCCGAGGCCGACGGGCTCACCCTCGCGCGCCTGGAGACCACACCGGACGGCGTCGACCTCGGGCCGCTCGAGCCACGGTTGCCGGACGTGCTGCGGACCCCGGGCTCGCGGGTCGACGTCGCCCCCGCGGTGCTCACCGGCGACGTGCCCCGGCTGTGGCAGAGCCTCCGCACCGTCCCCGCCACCGAGCTCCGCCTGATCAACCGACGGCAGCACCGCGGCATGAACTCGTGGCTGCACAACGCCCTGCCCCATCGCGACGACGGGCCCGGTGGCCTGATGATGCACCCGGCCGACGCGTCCCGCCTCGGCCTCGTGCACGGCGAACCGGTGCAGGTCGGGACCGGGTCCGGCACCGTCGTGGCCGAGCTGCGCGTGAGCGGGGACATCCGGCCGGGCGTGGTGAGCCTGCCGCACGGGTGGGGCCACACCGGCGAGGGGCTGCGGATGACCCGGGCGGCCGCGGCCCCCGGCGCGAACGTCAACCGGCTCGTCGACGACCGGCAGCTCGAACCGCTCACCGGGACGCCCGTCTTCAACGGCGTGCCCGTCACCGTGCGGTCCGCCGGGATCGCCGCCCCGGAGGGCGACCGATGACCCACGTGATCACCCGGACCTGCTGCAACGACGCGGCGTGCGTGGAGGTGTGCCCGGTCGACTGCATCCGGCCCCGTCCCGGCGACCCGGGGTTCAGCACGGCCGAGAACCTCTACATCGACCCGTCCTCGTGCATCGACTGCGGCGCGTGCGCGGAGGTCTGCCCGGTCGGCGCGATCGTCACCGACCGGGTGCTCGACGACGCGGGCCGGGCCGGCATGGCCCTGGCCGAGTCGTGGTTCGCTCAGGTGCACCCGCCCCGCCTGCCCGGTCGTGTGCCGGCCCGGACGACGCCCCGGCCGGCGGGCGGACTGCGCGTCGCCGTCGTCGGCACCGGCCCGTCCGGCTACTACGCGGCCCAGGAACTGCTGGAGCGCACGGCGGGCGAGGTGCAGGTGTCGATGTTCGACCGGCTGCCGGTCCCCGGCGGGCTCGTCCGCTACGGGGTCGCGCCGGACCACGGCGCCACCAGGACCTTCGGCGACGGGATGGAGCGCCTGCTGCGCCGTCCACAGGTCCGGCTCCACCTGAACGTCGAGGTGGGGCCGCACGTCTCCGCGGCGGAGCTGCTCGACCGGCACCACGCGGTGGTGCACGCGGTCGGTGCGGCGGGGGAGCGGCGCCTCGGCATCCCCGGCGAGGACCTGCCCGGGAGCCACTCGGCCCGCGACCTCGTCCACTGGTACAACGGCCATCCCGATCACGCCGGGTGGGCCCCGTCGCTGGACACGACGCGTGCGGTCGTGATCGGCAACGGCAACGTCGCGCTCGACCTCGCCCGCATGCTCGTGACCGACCCCGAGGAGCTCGCGACCACCGACATCGCGCCCCCCGCTCTGCACGCCCTGCGCCGCAGCCGGATCCGGGAGGTGCAGGTGGTGGGACGACGGGACCCGGCGCGGGGTGCGTTCAGCACCCCGGAGCTGCTGGGCCTGGACCGCATCGGTGGTGTGCAGGTCCTCGTCGCGGACTCCGAGGCGGTGTCCGGGCCCGCGCCGGAGTTCGCCGCACGGACGAAGGCCGAGGTCGTCGCCCGGTTCGCCGGGCGGGTCGCGGACCCCGCACGCCGCCGCATCGTGCTGCGGTTCGGGCGCACCCCGCGCGAGATCCTGGGCGGGGACGGGGTGCGCGCGGTCCGGTTCGGCACCGCGGACGGCGGGACGGAGGACGTGGAGTGCGGCCTGGTGCTGCGGGCCACCGGGTTCCGCGGCGTCCCGGTGGCGGGTCTGCCCTTCGACGACGAGCGGTCCGCCGTCCCCCACGAGGCGGGCCGGGTCCTGGCCGGCCCCGTGGGCCCGGTGGTGGCGGGCCACTACGTGACGGGCTGGATCAAGCGCGGCCCGTCCGGGGTGATCGGCACCAACCGGACGTGCGCCGCCGAGACCGTCGGCTCGCTGCTCGCCGACCACGCGGCGGGCGGGCTCGTCGATCCCGCGCCGACCGCGGCCGAGGACCTCGACCGGCTGCTCGCGGCCCGCAGGCCGGAGCGGATCGGCCTCGCCGGGTGGCGGGCGATCGACCGCGCCGAGCGGCTCGGCGGGCGCGGGGCCGGCGCCCCGCGCCGCAGGATCGTCACGGTGGAGGGCCTGCTCGCCGCGGCCCGTGCGGAGCCCGGTCACCGGTGACCCGGTCCGTCCGGTGTGGACGGTCCGGGTCGTGCCCCGGTGGTCCCGCGGCGGGTGGCGCCGGGGGCCGTCGCTAGGGCCGCTCCGGCCCGGCCGCGCGGCCGTCGGCGTCCTCCGCGACGTGGCGCAGGAACGCGAGCAGGTTCCCGGTGAAGACGTCGTTGTCGTCGCCCGCGACCATGTGCCCGGTGCCCTCGACCTCGAGATACCAGGCCGACGGCACCAGGTCCAGGAACTCGCGGGCGCCGTCCCGGCTGACCACGTCGGACCCCGTCCCGCGCACCAGCATCGTCGGCACCCGCAGGCTGCGTGCGGCGGCCACGGCCCTGCGCTCGTTCAGGTCCAGGGTCTCCGGGGTGGTCTGCCGCTCGGCCACCATCCGGGGATCCCAGTGCCAGTACCAGCGGCCGTCACGGTGGCGCAGGTTCTTGCGCAGACCGGCGGGGTCGCGCGGCCGGGGACGGTGTGGGTTGTAGGCGGCGACGGCGTCGGCCACGGCATCGAGGGAGGCGAACCCGTCGTGTCCGGCCCGCATGAACCGGGTCACCGCGGAGGTGCCGGTCCGCTCGGTCCGCGGCGTCACGTCCACCAGGACGAGCCCCCGCGCCAGACCGGGGTCCTCGCCGAGGGCGAGCAGGGACGTCATCCCGCCCAGTGAGGCACCGACCAGGACCGGTGGCTCGCCGAGCCGTTCGACGGCGGCACGTAGGTCGCGGACGTGGGCGTCGAGCAGGTAGTCCCCGTCCGGGGCCCACCCGCTCTCGCCGTGTCCACGCAGGTCCAGCGACAGCACCGCCCAGCCCGCTCCGGCCAGCCGACGCGCCGTCCGCCGCCAGGAGTGCCGGGTCTGGCCACCGCCGTGCAGCAGCACCGCGGCGCCGCGCCGGTCCCGGCCGCTCGGTGCCCGGAGGTCGCCGACCAGCACGATGCCGTCGCTCTCGATGCGGACCACGGTGTCGTCCGGCTCGTTGCGGACGTCGGTCGAGGCGCTCACCGGGCGCCTCCCGAGGTCGCCGAGGGCCATTCGGGCACCAGGTGCATCCGGTCGTCGACCCGGTCGGGGAAGCGGGCGGGCCGCTTCTCGAGGAACGACGAGACGCCCTCCGCGACGTCACCACCGCGGCCCAGCTCGTCGATCACCAGGGTCTCCAGCCGGTGGGCCTCCCACGGGTCCGCGGCCCCGAGCATGCCCCAGAGCAGCCTGCGGGACAGCCCGACCGAGGCGGCCGAGGTGTTGTCGGCGATCTCGGCCGCCAGCGCGAGCGCCACGTCGAGGAGCTCCGCCCCGGGCACGACGCAGGAGACCAGGCCACCCGCGAGTGCCTCGTCGGCGCCGAACACACGCCCGGTGCTCACCCACTCCATCGCACGGGAGATGCCGACGATGCGCGGCAGGAACCAGGTCGACGCGGCTTCCGGGACGAGGCCGCGACGGGCGAACACGAAGCCGAAGCGCGCGCTGTCGGACGCGATCCGCACGTCGGACGGGAGGGTCATGGTGGCCCCGACCCCGACGGCGGCCCCGTTGACGGCGCTGATGACCGGTTTGCGCGAGGCGGCGATCCGCAGCGCGACGACGCCCCCCAGATCCCGGGCCACACCGTCGATCGTGCCGTGTCCGGTGGCCGCGTCCGGCGGGCCGAAGGCGAAGGTGTCGGTGCCCCGTCCCAGGTCGGCCCCGGCGCAGAACCCGCGCCCGGCCCCGGTGAGCACCACGGCGCGGACGGCGTCGTCGGCGTCGGCCCGGTCGAGGGCACCGACCAGCTCGGCGGCCATCGTGGAGGTGAACGCGTTCATCCGGTCCGGCCGGTCGAGCGTGATCACCGCCGTGGCGTCACTCCGGTCGTACCGGATCTGCGTGGTGTGCGCGGTGTCGGTCGTCGTCATGGCCTTCCTCCGGCTGTCGTGGCCCGTGCCGGGCGAGTCGAACGGTTACGACGGTGTCGGTGGCCCGAGCCAAACCATAAGGCTGTAGGTTTTCTACCGCGCGGCACGGCGGTCCGGTAGGGGCGGTGCCGCTCAACATGGTGAGACATATGACGTTGAGTGTCGCAGAGACCGGCGGATAGCGTCCGGCACTCCGGACGCGATGCGGCGCCCCCGGGGCGCGGAAGGAGACGCGGTTCGTGACGAACGATCTCGCCGGGACCGTCGAGCGGAGCTCGTTCTTCGTCGGCGGTCGGTGGCGCCCGCCGGCGGGGACCGAGCGCGTGGACATGTTCGAGGCCGCCACCGGCTCCCCGTTCGGCGTCGCCGCCCTGGCCGGCACCGCCGACGTCGACGCCGCCGTGTCCGACGCGCTGCACGGCCCCTGGGGCCGTGCGACCGGCGCCGAGCGGGCCGCGACGATGCGTCGGCTCGGAGTCGCGCTGACGGCCCGCGCCAAGGGCACCGCCGCGCTCGTCAGCCGGGAGAACGGGATGCCCCGGTCGCTGTCGATCGGCGCGAACGGGTTCGCCCCGCCGATGATGCTCGACTACTACGCGGGCCTGGCCGAGCAGCTCGACGTCGACGACCTCCGCTCGGGGACGCTGGCCCGGGTCCGTGTGCGGCGCGGGCCGGTCGGTGTCGTCGCCGCGGTCACCCCCTGGAACTACCCGCAGGCGCTCGCGGCCATGAAGATCGCCCCGGCGCTGGCCGCGGGCTGCACCGTCGTGCTCAAGCCGGCACCCGAGACCGCGCTCGACGCCTACGTGTGGGCCGAGGCGGCCCTCGAGGCCGGCCTGCCCGACGGCGTGCTGAACATCGTGCCGGGTGGCCGCGAGGCGGGGGCGCACCTGGTCGCGCACCCCGGCGTCGACAAGGTCGCCTTCACCGGGTCCACGGCCGCGGGCCGGGCGATCGGCGAGGTCTGCGGACGGCTACTGCGGCCGGTCACGCTGGAGCTCGGCGGCAAGTCCGCGGCGCTGCTGGCCGAGGACGCCGACCTGGACGCGTTCCTGGCCGCGTTGCCCGAGGTGTCGCTGGCCAACAACGGCCAGACCTGTCACGCGTGCACCCGCATCCTCGCCCCCCGCCACCGCTACCGGGAGATCGTCGACGCGATCACCGACACCGTGCGCTCCCTGCCGGTGGGCGACCCGCTGGACCGCGACACCCGGATCGGGCCGCTGGTCAGCGGCGCGCAGCGCGACCGGGTGCTCGGGCTCGTGGCGGCCGGCCGCGCCGCCGGTGCCCGCGCCACCACCGGTGGTGGTGTCCCGGAGGGCCGCGAGCGGGGCTGGTTCGTCGAGCCGACGGTGTTCGCGGACCTCGACAACGACGCCGCGATCGCCCGGGAGGAGATCTTCGGCCCCGTGCTGTGCGTCCTGCCCTACGACGGCGAGGACGACGCGGTCCGGATCGCCAACGACTCCGAGTACGGCCTCGGCGGCACCGTCTGGACCACCGACCCGGGACGGGGACAGGCGCTCGCGGACCGGATCCGGTCCGGCACGGTCGGCGTCAACCACTACGCGCTCGACGTGCTCGGGCCCTTCGGCGGGATCAAGGCGAGCGGTCTCGGCCGGGAGCTGGGCCCCGAGGGACTGTCGCCCTACGTCGCCCTCAAGTCCGTCTACCTCACCCCGGAGAGCCGATGACCGCCACCGAGAACGTCGAGCAGGCCGCGGCACTCTACGAGCGTCGCGGGCACATCGGCCTGATCACCCTCAACCGTCCGCGTGCGATGAACGCGGTCAACGCCGACCTGTCGGCCGCCGCGGGCGACGCGCTCGCGGCCGCCGCCGTCGACGACGAGGTGCGGGCGATCGTGATCACCGGGGCCGGCCGCGGCTTCTGCGCCGGTGCCGACCTCAAGGAGGTCGCGCGCGGACGGAGGATCGACGACCGCGACCACCCGGAACGCGGTTTCGCCGGCCTCGTCCGGCAGTGGGTCGACAAGCCCACCATCGCCGCGGTGAACGGCTTCGCGCTGGGCGGGGGCACCGAGATCGTCCTGGCCTGCGACCTCGCGGTCATCGACGAGACCGCGTCGCTGGGGCTCCCGGAGGTCACCCGCGGTCTCGTCGCGGCCGCCGGCGGGGTCATCCGGCTCGCCCGGCAGATCCCGCAGAAAGTCGCGCTCGAGGCCGTGCTCACCGGGGAGCCGATCAGCGCCGCACGCGCCCACGAGCTCGGTCTGGTGAACCGGGTCGCGCCCGCGGGCACCGCGCTGGAGGTGGCGCTGGCGACGGCCGGGGTCGTCGCCGGCAACGCGCCGCTGTCGGTGCGGCACAGCAAGCGCGTCGTGCACCGGTCGCGCGACGCCGGCTCGGACTGGGACGACGCGGCCTGGGCGCTCAGCGACGAGGCGATGACGACGGTCTTCGGCAGCCGGGACGCCCGTGAGGGGCCGACCGCGTTCGCCGAGAAGCGCGCCCCCCGCTGGGAGGGGCGCTGATGACGGGCGCCGCGATCGCCGGTCTCGGTCTGACCGAGATGGGCAGGGTCTACGGCCGCTCCTCCACCTCGCTCGCCGCCGAGGCGGTGCGCACCGCGGTCGCGGACGCCGGCCTCGGACTCGCCGACCTCGACGGACTGCTGGTCAGCTCCGGGATCAAGCAGGACGTGGGTGTGGGGCTCGCCGCCGTGCTCGGCCTGCACGAGCTGTCGGTGCTGAACCAGGTGAACGCGTTCGGTGCCACGGCGGGCGTCATGGTGGCGCAGGCGGCCCAGGCGATCGCGGCCGGTGCGGCCACGACGGTGGCGTGCGTGTTCGCGGACAGCCCGCTCCGGCCGAAGGAGTCGGCCGGGTCGAGCTACGGCAACCCGGGCCGGCGGTCCGGCGGCGGCGCGGCCGTGCGCGGACTCGCGGGGTGGTCGGTGGCCTCGGGTGCGACCAACCCCACCATCCTCTACGCGATGTGCGCCCAGCGGCACATGTCGCGCTACGGCACCACCTCCGAGCAGCTCGGCGAGATCGCGGTCGCGCAGCGGGCGTGGGCACGGCACAACCCGCTGGCGCAGATGCGTGACCCGATCACTCTCGACGACCACCGGGACTCGCGGTGGATCGCCGAGCCGCTGCACCTGCTCGACTGCTGCCTGGTCAGCAACGGCGCCGTCGCGGTCGTGGTCACTTCGGCCGACCGTGCGGCCGACCTGGCCCGGCCCCCGGTGCACCTGTGGGGTCACGGCCAGGCGCACGCACCCCGCCGGATGCAGGCGGGATCGGAGTGGGGCCTGGTCACCCCGGCCGCCCGGTCGGGGCCGCAGGCGATGGCCATGGCGGGGATCGGCGTCGACGACGTCGACGTCGCCGAGATCTACGACTGCTACACCTTCACCGTGCTGGTGACCCTGGAGGACTACGGGTTCTGCGCCAAGGGCGAGGGCGGCGGTTTCGTCTCGGGCGGCCGGCTGGCACCGGGCGGGTCGCTGGCCTGCAACACCGGAGGCGGCCAGCTGTCGTCGTACTACATGTGGGGTTTCACCCCGTTGTCGGAGGCGGTCGTCCAGGCCCGCGGAGCCGGCGGCGCGCGACAGGCACCACGCAACGACGTCGTCCTCGTCAGCGGGAACGGCGGCATCCTCGAGCACCACTCCACGCTGGTGCTCAGCCCGCACCGCCGGGACAGCGGTCCGGCACGGACCCACGGTGGGAGGAGCCCGCGATGACGAGGTTCCCGAAGGTCGAGCGCGACCCGGCGACCGCAGCCTTCTACGACGCCGCCGCGCGGGGGGAGCTGCTCGTGCAGCGGGGGCCGTCCGGCACCGTCCTGCCCCCGGAGGCGCGCACCGACCCCTCGGACGGTTCGGCCGATCTCACCGGGACCGGGGTCTCCGGGGACGCCACGCTGGTGAGCTGGGCCGTCGTCCACCGGGCCCCGCTCCCCGTGCTCGCGGAAGCGGTCCCGTACGTGAGCGCGGTCGTCGAGCTCACGGAGGGCCCGTGGCTGGTCGTCCGGCTGGTCGGGGACACCGGCGCGCTGCGGGTCGGGGACGCGCTGCGGGCACGCTTCGTGGTGTCGGGCGGACCCGACGACCCGGGGGAGACGTTGCCGGTGTTCGAGAAGGTCGGTCCGGGCCGCTAGGCTCGTCGCGAGGTGGAACGATCCGGGAGGTCACGGGTGGCACGGGGACGAGGTCCGTTCGCGGGTGGGCCGGAGCAGGCCAGGACCCGCCTGGTGGCCGCGGCCGAGGAGTGCTTCCTCGACTACGGCGTCCGCCGGACCACGATGGACGACGTCGCCCGCCGGGCCGGGGTGTCGCGCCCGACGGTCTACCGCTACTTCTCCGACCGGGACGCGCTGATCGTCGAGGTGGTCACCCGCCGGGCCCGGAGCTTCGGTGTCCGCGCCCGCGAGTACATCTCCGGCCGTCCCGACTTCCCGGCGAAGATCGTCGACGGGCTGGGCTACCTGGTCCGCGGCGGCCGGCGGGACCCGATCCTGCGCGCCCTGCTCCAGCCGGACAACCTCAGCGCGACCAGCGGCATCCTGACCGCGGGGAAGGTCGCCGAGCAGCTGACCCTCGAGGTCTGGGAGCCCATCCTGGTGGCCGCCCAGGAGGCGGGCGAGATGCGGGCGGACATCGACCCGCGCGAGCTCTGCGGGGTCATGGCCGACCTGGAGTTCATGATGATCGGCCGCGAGGACCTCTTCGCGCCGGGCGGGCCGGGGGTACGGGAGCTCGTGGGCGACTTCCTGCTGCCCTCGCTCGTGGCCTGAGGCGCCCGCGGTCAGCCGGCTACGGGCACCTCGGCGCGGATCCCGGCCCGGTGGAGGGCGGGCGCGACGTAGGTGCGCAGCAGCGCACGCCGATCGTCGTCGGTGACCGACGGCCGGCTCAGCCGGCTGAGCAGCACGAGCTCGATGAAGGTGAGCCAGGTGCAGAAGTCGGCGACGTCGAGCTCGGCGCGGACCTCGCCGTCCTCCTGCGCCTGTCGCAGGATCGGGGCCCACAGCTCGGTGGTGAGGGTGACCGGGAGCCGGGCGGCGTCCGGGTGGTCCTGCATCCCGTCCATGAACTCCAGGCTCACCAGCTGCTGCACCAGGGGGTCGCGGCTACCCGCGTCGACCAGGAAGAGCATGCCGTCGACGAGCTTGTCGTCGATCCGGCCGCGGGTGTCGATGAACCGCCGGGCCCGGTCGAGCAGATCGCGCGCCCGTGACAGCAGCACCCCGAGGACGAGGTCGTCGCGGTTGGCGTAGTGCCGGTAGACGGTCGGACGGGAGACCCCTGCCTCCCGGGCGATGTCGTCCATCGTCGCCTTGGTGATGCCGAGCCGCAGGTAGCACGCCTCCGCCGCGAGCAGGATCGCCGTCGCGGGGTCGGAGACCCGGTTGCGGGGCGCCTGACGTCGGCCACCGCTCGGGGTTCTCGACATGTCACCTCATTCTCCTGCGATCGGTCGTCAGGATACACCGGCGACCGGGACCGGCCGGGGAACGTCGGGCCGCGCGCGGCGTCCGGTGGTCCGTCCGGTCCCGTGCCGGGTCCGCCGTCCTCCGGATCGATCGTGACACGCGAGACGAAGAACGGGAATTGTCGCCCGTAGTGACAGCGACCACCGACAGCGCGCGACAGCTAACCTACGATGTGTAGGTAAGGAGTGATCGGGTCGCGACGAGGCGGCGACGACCGAAGGGATGCAGGGCGTGAGCGGTACGACCACCCAGCACGACATCCTCCCGCTGGCCGGGATGCGCGTCATCGACCTGGCGGAGGGGGCGGGGGAGGGCTGCGGCCGGTTCCTGGCCGACCTGGGCGCCGACGTCCTGCGGATCGAGCGGCCGGGCGGGTCGCCCGGCCGCGCCGACCCCATCGGCTTCGGTCTGGGCAACGCCAACAAGCGGAGTGCGGTGCTGGACCTCGACGGGGCCGACGGGGCCGGGCGGTTGCTCGCCGCGGTGGCGGGTGCCGACCTGCTGATCGAGTCGTTCCGGACGGCGGAGGCGCAGGCCCGCGGACTGACCCCGGAACGGCTCCTCGAGGCCAACCCGGAGCTCGTCGTCGTCTCGATCACCGACTTCGGGCGGACCGGGCCCTACCGTGACCGTCTCGCCGACGAGGACGTCCTCGCCGCGGCGGGCGGCGTGCTGTGCCGCTCGGGCAGGCCCGGCCACGTTCCGCTGCTCCCGCCCGAGGGGGTCGTGGGCCAGGTCGTCGGTGTGCACGCTGCGTGGGCGGCGCTCGTCGCCTACGTCAAGCGGCTCCGTACCGGCCGGGGCGAGCACGTCGACGTGTCCGCGCACGAGGCCGTGGTGCACGGCGTCGACCCGGCGTTCGGTGCCCAGGGGACCGCCGCGGCCGGCCGGGCCGAGAGCTTCCCGCGTGACCGTCCGGACGCCGCGGACTTCTACCCTGTCTTCCCCTGCGCCGACGGGCACGTCCGGATCTGCCTGCTCGCGACCCGGCAGTGGCGCGCGATGTTCGGCTGGCTCGGCGAGCCCGCCGAGTTCGCCGATCCCCGGTTCGACGCCATCCCGGCCCGCTTCGCCGCGGCCGGGCGGCTGCACCCGCTGATCGCCGCCCTGTTCGCCGGCCGCAGCCGTGACGAGCTGGTCGCGGAGGGCACCGCACGCGGCATCCCGATCGCCGGGATGCTCGACGCCGACGAGGTGCTCGCCGCCGATCACTTCCGCGAGAGCGGTTCCCTGGTCGACGCCGAGCTGGGCGACGGGCTGCGGGCCCGGGTGCCGTCCGGCTACGTCACCGTCGACGGCGTGCGTGCGGGTCTGCGCGCCCCCGTGCCCGCGCCCGGCACCGACACCCTCGGTTTCGCTCCGGCGCCCGTGCGTGATCTCGGCCTGCCCGGGCAGGCCGAGGGCGAGCGGCCGCTGGCCGGGCTGCGGGTGCTGGACCTGGGGATCATCGTGTTCGGCGCCGAGCTGGGACGGCTGTTCGCCGACCAGGGCGCCGACGTGATCAAGATCGAGAACAGCGCCTTCCCGGACGGGCTGCGGCAGACCCGCAAGGGGGGCGGGATGAACCCGTCGTTCGCCTGGGCGCAGCGCAACAAGCGCGGGCTCGGGCTCGACCTGCGCAGCGCCGAGGGCAGCGGGCTGTTCCGGGACCTGGTGGCCCGCGCCGACGTGGTGCTGGCGAACTTCAAGCCCGGCACCCTGGAGTCGCTGGGCTTCTCCCACGCGGAGCTCGCCGCGGTCAACCCGCGCATCGTCGTGTCCGACAGCAGTGCGTTCGGCTCGCGCGGCCCGTGGCGCGGACGGATGGGCTACGGCCCGCTCGTGCGGGCGGCCTGCGGCCTCTCCGAGCTGTGGCGTGACCCCGCTGCCGACTCGTCGGCGCCCGAGGCGTTCTGCGACGGCTCCACGGTCTACCCCGACCACGTCGCCGCCCACGTCACCGCGGTGGCGGTGCTGGCCGCCGTGATCGGGCGGTCCCGCACCGGCCGGGGTGCCGCGGTCGACACCGCCCAGGCCGACGCCGCGCTCATGGCGCTCGGCCCGACCCTGGCCCGGGCCTCGTTGCGTCCCGGCACGGAGACGGCCGAGGGCAACGCGCGTCGCGGCAGGGCGCCCGCCGGGGTCTTCCCCTGCGCCGGCGACGACGAGTGGTGCGTGGTGTCGGTCGCCGACGACGTCCGGTGGCGGCGCCTGGTCGCCGCCACGGGTCTGCCCGACGACCCGGACCTGCGGACGGCGGCGGGCCGGCTCGCGCGCCGGTCCGAGATCGAACAGGCGCTGGGCCGCTGGACGGCCGAGCGCAGCCCGGACGAGGTCACCCGCGTCCTGCAGGACGCGGGTGTCCCGGCCGCGGGGATGCTGCGCCTGCCCGACGAGCTGACCGATCCCCAGCTCGTGGCCCGCGAGGCGTTCGGGGTCCTGGAGCACGCGCAGCTGTCCGCCCCGGTGCCCACGGGCGCACGCATCGCGCGGTTCTCCTCGGTGCCCGACCCGGAGCTGCGGCCCGCGCCGATGCCGGGTGAGCACACCCGCGAGATCTGTGCCGAGGTGCTCGGATCGGGTGCGGACGAGATCGACGGGCTGGTCGCCGCGGGCGTGCTCCAGGCGCCCGTCGAGGCGCCGGCGGACCGGTAGGAGCCCGGTCACCCGCTTCGGGGGTCGACGACATCTCCCCGTGTCTCTACGTTACCTTGAGACAACTTCCGTCGTTTGTCATGTTGCGTGTCACCGTCGACCGAACAGGAGCGACCCATGACCACCACGAAGGCCGAGCTCGAGCCCAGCCTCGTCGTCGATTTCGACATCTACGACCCCTCCCTCACGATGCCCGTCGACCGGATGCAGGAGAAGGCGGCCGAGCTGGCCGCCATCGGACCCATCGTCTGGTCCACCACCCACGGCGGGCACTGGCTCGTCACCTCCTACGAGCACGTCCACGCGATCCTGCGCGACCCGCAGACGTTCTCCAGCCACCCGAACAACCTCGTCGACGCCGGGCAGGGCAAGTTCCTGCCGATCGAGCTGGACCCGCCGGAGCACACCTCGTACCGGCAGGCGCTGCAGCCGCTGTTCAGCCCGAACCGGATGCGGCAGCTGGAGCCGCGCATCCGCGAGATCGTCGTCGAGCTCCTCGCCTCGTTCCAGGCCGACGGGAAGGTCGAGTTCGTCGAGAAGTTCGCCCACGAGCTGCCGACGCAGGTGTTCCTGGCCCTGATGGGCTGGCCGCTCGAGGACGCGGGCCTGTTCACCGAGGCGACCGAGATCGCCCTGAACGGACGCCCGGGCGACACCCCCGAGCAGGCCAACGAGTCGCGGACCGCGGCGGCGTACGAGATGTTCGGCTACTTCATGAAGGTCATCGCGGGCCGGCGGGCGGCGATGGAGGCCGGTGAGGCCTCGGCCGACGACGTCACGAACGCCATCATCGCCACCTCCATCACCGACGTCGACGGCGTCGAGCGCCCCCTCACCGACGACGAGCTGGCCCGGATGTTCTTCCTGCTGCTCATCGCGGGTCTGCACACCACGCAGGGGTCGTTGGCGTGGATGATGCTGCACCTGTCGCAGAACACCGAGGAGCGCGACAAGATCATCGACGATCCGGCCGCCGTGCCGGCCGCGGTCGAGGAGATCCTGCGTTTCGAGGCGGCGGTCGCGATGGGCCGCAGGGCTCTGGAGGACACCACCGTCGGTGGGGTCACCGTCCGGGCGGGCGACCAGCTGCTGCTGCTCCTCTGTGCCGCGAACCGGGACGAGCAGGAGTTCGAGGAGCCCGCGACGCTGGACGTCGAGCGGACGCCGAACCGGCACCTGACGTTCGGGTCCGGCCCCCACCGGTGCATCGGCTCGCACCTGGCCCGGCTGATGCTGACGATCGCCGCCGAGGAGATCCACCAGCGGATCCCGGACTACCGCCTCGACCCGGAGGACCCCCCGGTGGTCCTGCCGAGCCAGGTCCGGGGATTCGCCCGGTTGTCACTGCGGTTCACGCCGGTCACCACGGGCTGAGCGCCCGCACGGCCGGGTGCCGCGGGCGGGACCGGGCCGTACGGGCCGCGCCCGCCCGCGACCGTGGCGGCGCGCCCGGTCCTCCCGTCGCGGGAGGCCGGGGCGCCGGTGCCCGGGACGCGGCGGCGGACGGCCGCACGGTGTACGAGGAGGAGGACGAGATGGACCAGCATCTGACGGTGGACCGCACGGCGTGCGCCGGACACGGTCTCTGCTACAGCACGGCGCCCGCGCTCGTCGACTGCGACGACCAGGGTGACCCGGTCGTGCCGGCCGGTCCGGTGCCCGAGGAGCAGCTGCGCGACGCGCGGCGTGTGATCGACATGTGCCCCGAGCGGGCACTGGCGCTGCAGGCGGTATCCCAGCCGGCGTGACCGGCGGGCCGTCCGCGGCTCCGTGACGAGGAAGGTGGCATCGAGGTGGGACGGTCGGACGCGGCATCCGCGGAGACCCTGGAGATGGAGGTCGCCGAGCGCGAGCCGGTCGCCGACGGCGTCGTACGGCTCACGCTGCGGCGCCCGGACTCCGCGCCGTTGCCGGTGTGGGAGCCGGGCGCGCACCTGGACCTGCACCTCGGTGCGGACCTGGTCCGGCAGTACTCGCTGTGCGGTGACCCGGCCGACCGCACCGCCTTCCAGGTCGCGGTCCTGCGCGAGCAGGACGGCCGCGGTGGCTCCGCGCACGTGCACGACGTGCTGGAGAAGGGGACGGTCCTGACCGTCCAGGGCCCGCGCAACAACTTCGCCCTGGCCGGGTCGGACGAGTACCTGTTCGTCGCCGGCGGGATCGGCATCACCCCGATCCTGCCGATGGTCGCCGCGGCGGAACGCGCCGGCGCGCGGTGGCGGCTGGTGTACGGCGGCCGGGCCCGCGGCTCCATGGCGTTCGTCGACGGACTGGTGGACCGCTACGGGGACCGCGTGGACGTGGTCCCGCAGGACGAACGCGGCCTGCTCGACCTGGACGGTCTGCTCGGTGTGCCGCGCGACGGCGTGCTGGTCTACTGCTGCGGGCCCGAGCCGTTGCTGGCGGCCGTGGAACAGCGGTGCTCCGCCTGGCCGCCGGGTGCGCTGCACCTGGAGCGGTTCTCGCCGAAGGAGGTCGCCGAGCCGGGCACCGGGGCGACGACGTTCGAGGTCGAGTTCGCCGGGTCCGGCGTGACGGTCGAGGTGCCGCCGGGGGTGAGCATCGTCGACGCCGCGGCGGAGGCCGGGGTCGAGATCGAGACCTCGTGCCGCGAGGGGGTCTGCGGCACGTGCGAGTCCGCCGTGCTGGAGGGGGTCCCGGACCACCGGGACTCGGTACTCACCCCGGACGAGCAGGCGGCCAACGACGTGATGTTCCCGTGCGTGTCGCGGTGCCTGTCCGGGCGTCTGGTGCTCGACCGCTGAGCGACTCCCGGCGGCGACGCCGGGCCGGAGCGTGGACTCCCGCTCAAAACCTTAAGGCTGTAGGATAATGACCGGACCAGTTCTCGATCCGCGACGTCTGCTGTCGCGGGAGCAGGAGGCGACAGTGGCGACCGACCAGAACGGGGCCAGTGCCCGGCAGGCGGATGAGCTCGTCGCCCGCAACGATCGGATCCGGCGGGCGCTCGACCACATCCGCAACGACAGCACCGACGAGTTCGACGGCGTCTCCTCGTTCACGGCGGAGGAGTTCACCGACCCGGAGATCGCCCGGCGGGAGCGCGACGCGGTCTTCGGCACCGTGCCCTCGATCGTGTGCCACGGCAGCGAGATCCCCGAGCCGAACGACTTCATCACCCTGCAGATGCCGCGCAACAACGTGATCGTGGTGCGGCAGAAGGACCGCTCGGTGAAGGCCTTCGTGAACCTCTGCCGGCACCGCGGAGCGTTGCTGGAGGAGCAGGAGAAGGGCCGCTGCCGGCTGTTCTCCTGCGGCTACCACCGGTGGTCCTACGACACCGACGGCTCGCTGCGCGCGATCACCCGCGACAACACCTTCGGCACGATCGACCGTTCCCGGTACGGCCTGATCGAGCTGCCGACCGAGGAGCGCCACGGGTTCGTCTGGATGATCGACGACGCGGACGCCCGGATCGACGTCGCCGCGTGGCTGGGTGCGGAGATGGACGGCATCCTCGCCGGCTACGGCATGGACAAGCTGGTCTCGGCACAGGCCGAGGGCTTCGACGAGCCGGTCAACTGGAAGATCATGCAGGACGCGTTCCTGGACGGGTACCACATCCAGTACGCACACCCGAACACCGCGGCCAAGCACATCCACACCAACGTCATGGCCGCCGAGGACTTCGGTCGGCACGCGCGCTTCATCGCGCCGCGCAAGACGATCGACAAGTACCTCGAGGAGCCCCCGGCGCCCGACGAGGATCTCTCGCCCTACATCACCGAGACCCACTTCCTCCTGCCGAACAGCACCCTGCTGCGCCAGCCCGACCACTTCGAGCTGCTCACCTTCCGGCCGCACCCCACCGACCCGGGCCGGTGCCGGATGGAGATGCGGCTCGTCGTGCCCACGATCGAGGACTCGGGCATGACCGAGGAGCGCTGGCACAAGATCTGGGACAAGAACTGGAAGATCCTGCTGGCCGTGCTGCACCAGGAGGACTTCCCGCTGCTGCGCAGCTCCCAGCGGGGCATGACCAGCGCCGACGCCGGCGGGATGCTGCTGGGGCGCAACGAGATCATCAACCAGATCTTCCACCGTGAGCTGCGGAAGCTGGTCTCGTGATCGATGTCGAGTGGTACCGGCCCGACGGCCCGGGCCTCGCCCCCGACGTCGAGGCGGAGCTGCGGGAGATGCTCGTCGAGGCGGCGGAGGCCGACGTGGAGGCGGGCTTCCCCCGCCTGTCGGTCGACGACCCGGTGGAACCGGGCACGTCGTACCTGCTGATCTGGCTGCTGCCCGACGAGCGGTCCGGGCGCACCGTGCCACTGGTGCCGAGCCTGGCGGGATTCCTGCGCGTCGAGCCCCTGCGCGACGAGGACGCCGGGACCGGCGAGGTCTCCTACGTCGTGCGGCCCGCGTACCGCTCGCGGGGCATCACCACCCTGCTGATCGAGAAGATCGGGCTGGAGCTCGGGACCCCCGACGGCTGGCAGGGCACCGGTGTGTCCCGCCTGCGGGTCTGGGCCCGGGCCAACCACCCGGCCGCGCTGCGGATGGCGCTGCGGTTCCGCCGCTACGGGATCCGCACCGCGCTGCGCGAGTGGCAGATGCTCGCACCGGTGCGGATCGGCAGGGAGGTCGATCCCGGTGCCGAGTCCCGCGGACCGGACGTGCACGAGGTCACCGCGGGCGCCGGGCGCGCGGCCGCCGCCGAGCTGTGGACGGCGTCCGGGCGCAGGCACGCCCCGCCGGACCGCTGGGTGCTGCTGGTCGGCGGCCCGGACGAGCGGCCCGACGGCGCGGTCTGGATCGACCCGGACTCCGCCGAGCCCACCGAGTACGGCACCGCGGGCCGCCTGGTGGCCGTGGTGACCCGGGACGGTCGTGCGGACCGTGAGTCGGACCCGTTGGTGCGTGCGCTGCTGGTGGCCGGGCTGGAACACCTGCGCGACGCCGGTCTGCGGGTCGGCGCCGCCACGATCGACTCGGAGGACCGCTCGCTCGTGCACGAGGCACGGACCCTCGGGTTCATGCACGACCAGACCGACGTCCAGTACACCGTCGAGAACCGGACCGCCGAGCCCCGGCCGGCGGCCCGATGAACCCGCCGGAGGCGGCACACCGATGACCGACACACGATTCCCCGACGTCCCCACGGACCTGGCCGAGGGGGTGGAACGCCACGGCCGGGCCGTCGCCGCCGGCGAGAACGACGTGGTCCTGGCCGACTTCCGGCGTGACCGGATCGGCCAGCTGCTCGCCTCGGCGCGACCGCCGGACCGCATGAACGCATCCGAGCTGCTGTCGATCGAGCCGGGCCCGGACGAGCTCTACACCGCACACATCCGCTACACCGGCGCCGGCGGTGACCAGGCGGTCTTCCGGTCCCGCTGGATCGAGATCGACGGCACGTGGCTGGTCACCCAGGTGCGGAACGTGCCGGACACACCGCCGGTCACGCCCTTCGCCGAGCCGTCCGAGGACGGCCTCGACACCCCGCACTGGGAAGGGCTCGCCGCCGGCGAGCTCCGGATCCAGCACTGCCCCGCCTGCGACGAGTGGATCTGGTCCCCGCGCCCGATCTGCCCCGCCTGCCACCACGGCGAGCTGGAGTGGCCGTCGGTCGAACCCGTGGGAACGATCTACGGCTGGACCCGGACGTGGCAGGCGTTCCACCCCTCCGTCACCGGACACCTGCCCTATGTGGTCGTGGCCGTGGAGCTGCCCGCCGCGGGCAACCGCCGGGTCGTCGGAGTGCTGCTCGACGGTGACGGCGCCGACGTGCACGTCGGCCTGCACGTGAAGGCCGAGTTCGACAGCGCCCCGGATCCGGCGACACCGCCGTTGCTGCGCTGGCGCCTGTCCTAGGAACGGAGAAACATGACGACACCCGATCGGTTCCGCGGCGCCACCGCCGTGGTGGGAGCGGCGAACACGGCGTTCCACAAGCGGGGCACGGCGACGTCGACCTCACTCGAGCTGACACTGCGGGCGATCATCGACGCAGCGACGGACGCGGGTATCGACGCGCACGACATCGACGGCTTCGTCTCCTACGCGAACGACGACAACGAGGGACTCGCCGTCGGTGCGGCCCTGGGCGTCAAGGAGATCCGCTGGTCGAGCATGGTCTGGGGCGGCGGGGGCGGCGGGGTCGCCGCAGCGGTGAACGCCGCGGCCGCCGCCGTCGCGTCCGGCCAGGCCGAGACCGTCTGCGTCTACCGGGGCATCTCGGAGGCCGACGCCGGGCGGCAGAGCTACAGCAAGGGGCACATCGGTCCGCTCTACGGGGCGCACGGGGTGTTCGCGCCCGCGCAGATCTGTGCGCTGCGGACCCAGCGGATGATCGAGGTCGACGGCGTCCCGCGTGACGCGCTCAAGGCACTCGTCGCGGCGTCGTACCACCACGCCCAGAACAACCCCGCCGCCGTGGCCTACGGCAAGCCGCTCACCCCCGAGGTGTACGACGACTCCCGCATGATCTCCGAGCCCCTGCGGCTCTACGACTGCTCCCGGGAGAACGACGCCGCCGGAGCGGTGATCGTGACCAGCGCGGCCCGGGCCCGCGGTCTGCGGCAGAAGCCGGCGTTCGTCCTGTCCGGTGTGCAGGGCGCCGGACCGTCCTGGACCGAGTCGGTCGAGAACGAGAACCCCTACACCAGCGCCGGGTTCCATCCCGCACTGGTGTCGAGGCTCTGGGAGGGAGCGGGCCTGAAGCCGGGCGAGGTCGACGTGACCCAGGTCTACGAGAACTTCTCCGGGCCCGCCGTCGCCTCCCTGATCGACGTCGGTCTGGTCCCTCCCGGTGCGGAGGCGGGCCGGGTGATGCAGGTGGAGAACCTGGTCGCCCCGACGGGCCGGCTGCCGGTGAACACCGCAGGCGGCAACCTCGCCGAGGGATTCGTGCACGGGTTCGGCCTGATCGTCGAGGCGGTCCGCCAGATCCGGGGGACCTCACCGAACCCGGTCCCGGGAGCGGAGGTCTCCCTCCTGCTCGGTGGGCCGATGGCACCGTTGGTCAGCGCGACGGTGTTCGGGTCCGAGTCCACCCTCTGAGTGGACGGAGCCTCGCTCCTCGTCGCACATGGGCGAGGAGCGGGGCTCTCACGATGCCGCGGTCGACGGGAGGTCTGAGACCTTCCCTCCCGGGGCGCGCGCCGGTGCGGGGGCGTCGACCGGCAGCTCGGGCACCGCCCCGCGCAGGAAGCTGCGGATGGTCTCGGCGAAGGTCTCCTCGGCGGAGAGCCCGTTGTGCGCCACCGCGTCCGCGAGCGTCGGTTCGGTCCCGGGGTCGGCCGTCCCGAACAGCTCGCGTGCCTCACCGGGCTCCTTCGCGGCCTCGGTGATGGCGGCGCCGAGGGTCAGCTTGTCCAGGCCGTCGAGGACGAGCACACACCGGTCGACGGGCACGCCGAGCTCCACCAGCGTCCGTGCGCTCTGCTCGTAGGTGCGGATCAGCACGTCGCGGGGCATGAAGCTGAGCAGCAGCGGCGCGGCGTTGCGGTGCCGGAGCACGGCGTCGCGGAAGTTCATGCTGAGCGCGACGAACCACTCGATCCAGTTCGGCGTCTGCCGTGAGTCCGGCATCCGGGTCTCCACGACGATCGCCCGCGCGACGCCCCGCAGGATCTCCGCCTTGTCGGCGAAGTGGTGGTAGAGCGAGGGGGCGCGGACGTTCAGCTCTCGGGCGAGTCGCGGCAGGCTGAACGCGTCCAGGCCCTCCGCGTCGATGAGCCGCAGCGACGTCGTGATCACGACGTCGCACCTGATCAGCGGGCTGGCCGGACGGGGCATCGGGCCATTATCGCGCCCATGGTCCCGCCCGCACCGGTGGCACGGCCCACAACGACCACGACCGGTCAGACCGACCGTGCGACCGGTGCGATCCGCACCGGGATCGCGTTCATCTGGACGGTGCCGGACAGGGGGTCCAGCACCGTGCCGTCGGTCAGGGTGTTGCTGTTGACCCCGGGCCGGCGGGCGGCGACCCGCAGGCGGGCGTGGGCGTCGTCGTGACCCCAGCCGTGGGCCAGCGAGCAGACTCCCGGCGCCACCTCGTCGGTCACCCGGACCATGACCTCGATCCGCCCCACCGACGAGGACACCGCGACGGTCCCGCCGTCGTCGACGTCGTGGTCGCGGGCGTCGGCGGGGGAGAGGTAGAGCAGTCCCCGTTCGGGTCCCGCGGCGAGCCGGTCGACGTTGTGCAGCCAGGAGTTCTTGGAGCGCAGGTCGCGCCGGCCGATGAGCGAGAGCGTGCCCGGCTCGGCGACCGGCGGTTCCGCCTCGGCCAGCGCGTCCCGGATCCGTGGTGCGACGAGCTCGATCGTCCCCGACGGGGTGCGGATCACCTCGTCGAGGCGGGGGACGTGCCCGCCGAGGTCGATCCCGTGCGGGGAGTCGAGCACCCGGGCGAGGGTCAGACCGCCGGGGGACCGGCCGAAGTGGTCGCCGTAGGGGCCGGAGCGGATGCGCAGGTCGATCAGCCTGCGCGGCCCCCGGCCCGGGAATCCGGTGACGACCTCGTCCACGGGGATGTCGAGACCGCGGGCGACCGAGCTGCGCAGGCTCGCCGCGATCTCGTCGTCGATCTCGCCGGGATCGGCGTCCGGGCCGCGGCCCTCGTACACCGCACACAGCCGCAGCAGGATCTCCCACTCGGAGAGCATCCCGTCCGGCACGGGCCGGGCCGGCGGTGAGAAGCGGACGAAGTTGCGCTGGGCGAACTGGTAGAGGACCAGGTCGAAGTGGTCGCGGCTGAGCGAACCGGGCGGGGGGAGGACGACGTCGGCGTGGCGGGTGGTCTCGTTCAGGTAGGGGTCGACGCAGATCATCGCGTCGAGCTCGGTGAGCGCCTGCTGCACCGACGACGAGTCCGGCAGCGACCGGGCCAGGTTGCCGCCGTAGACGACGAGCCCGCGTACCCGCCCCGGACCGGGTGCGCGGATCTCCTCGGCCAGCGCCGCCACCGGGAACTCACCGAGCACCTCGGGATGGCCGCCGACCCGGGTGTGGTGGCGTCCGGTGGTGAACGGACGCGGCGGGCCGGAGGGCCGGCGGGTGGTCGGGGAGCCGGTGACCGGCCGGCTGAACAGCATGCCGCCCGGGCGGTCGAGGTTCCCGCACACCACGTTGAGGACCTGCAGCGCCCAGCAGGTGAGCGTGCCGTTCCGGTTCAGCGTGGTGCCGAGCCGGCCGTACAGCGCGGCGCGGTCGGTGCCGGCGATGTCGCGTGCCAGCTCGACGACGGTGTCCGGGGCGATCCCGGTGGCCCGCGCGGTCTCGTCCGGGGTCCAGCGGGCGACCAGTCCGGCGAGCTCGTCGAGACCCGACACCCTGCCCTGCGCGGCCCCCGGCCGGACGCGACCCTCCGTGAGGACCACGTGCAGCAGCCCGAGCAGCAGGAACAGGTCGGTGCCGGGACGGATCCGCAGGTGCAGGTCGGCCGCGGCCGCGGTCGCCGTCCGGGCCGGGTCGACCACGACGACCCGCCCACCCCGGGCCCGCAGCGCGCGGATGCGGCCGCGGTAGTCCGGAGCGGCCCCGACGCTCCCGTTGGACACCAGGGGGTTCCCGCCGACGATCACCAGCAGGTCCGTGGCGTCGAGGTCGGGCACGGGAGTGCTGGTCGGCTCGCCGAACAGGACCGCAGCGGTGACGGTCTGCGGGAGCTGGTCCATCGTCGCCGGGGAGTAGCTCTGCACCGTCCCGAGGGAACGGGCGAGGCGCCCGGCCAGCAGGGTGAAGGCGACGTTGTGCCCGGTGGGGTTCCCGGTGTACACGGCGACGGTGTTCCGGTCCTCGGCCAGCAGGGGGCCCAGCAGCCGGTCGACCTCGGCGAACGCCTCGTCCCAGGTCGCCGGACGGAGCTCCCCGTCGCGCCGGACCAGGGGCCGCGTCAGGCGGTCCGGGTCGTCGTCGACGGCACCGAGTGAGGCGCCCTTGGGGCACAGGTAGCCCTTGCTGTAGACGTCCTCGGGGTCGCCCCTGACCGCGACGACCTGGTCCGCGGCGTCGAGGGTGACGGTGAGACCACACATGGCCTCGCAGAGGGGACAGCCCCGGAGCACGTCCCGCCCGGGCCCCGGGATCGGCAGCGGTCTCGTCCTCCGGTCGGCAGACATGCCCCGAGCCTATGGCCTTTAGATTTCCGAGTCCATCCTTGCGCGGTGGCGGCGGCGGGCGCCTCCCGGGCGGCCGCCGCCACCGGGTCTCACCGGACGCGCGGGATCTCGGCCGTGGCCGGGCCGTCGACCAGGCCGTGTCGGCCCGCTCCGGCTCCCGCCGGAACCCTGTCCCCGTCCATGTTCGCGCGGATCGCCTCCTGGGCGGCCGGCGGGAGGGTGTGCATCATCGTGCGGACCCGCTCCTGGCGTCGCGCCACCGCGCGCCGCTCGGGCATCCCGGGGGAGGCCTGCAGCTGGGGCTTGAGCGGGGGGAGCCCCGCGAGCCCGCCGGACTCGGCCATCTCGCGCTCGGCCTGGGCGGCGTCCTTCTCCTCGGACATCCCGATCGGTCCCTGGCGACGCCCGTTGAGGAACTGGGCCACCACCGGCTCCTCGGAGGTGAGCAGCTGCTCCCGGGGCCCGAACATCGCCAGGTGCTTGCGGTACAGCAGGCCGATGTTGTCCGGGATCGTCTGGGCGGTGTTGATGTCGTGGGTGACGATCAGGAAGGTCGAGTCGGTCTGGGCGTTGAGGTCGATGATCAGCTGGTTCAGGTAGGCGGTGCGCACCGGGTCGAGCCCCGAGTCCGGTTCGTCGAACAGGATGATCTCCGGATCGAGCACCAGCGCCCGGGCCAGGCCCGCGCGCTTGCGCATCCCGCCGGAGATCTCCCCGGGCAGCTTGCCCTCGTCACCGCGCAGCCCGACGAGATCCATCTTCTCGAAGACGATGTCGTTGATCTGCGACTCGGTCTTCGAGGTGTGCTCCCGCAGCGGGAAGGCGATGTTGTCGTAGAGGTTCATGGACCCGAACAGGGCGCCGTCCTGGAACAGCACGCCGAACAACTTGCGGATCTCGTAAAGCTTCGACTCGTTGCACCGGACGAGGTCGGTGTCGTGGATCACGATGGACCCCTGCTCGGGCTTCAGGAGCCCGATCAGGGTCTTGAGGAACACCGACTTGCCCGTTCCCGAGGGGCCGAGCAGAACGGAGACCTCACCGGGAGGGAGCGTCAGTGTCACGTCCGACCAGATGTTGGCCCTGCCGAAGGACTTCGACAGGTTCTCGACCTTGACCTCAACGCCCTTCACGGCGCACCTCCTCGTGTCGCTGCCCCGGCCGTCCCGGAGGGCTCGATACTGAGACAACGAGACATCTAGCGTCGAGTGTCTCTCCGAACGGGTCACGATCGGGTGATCGCGACGGGCTTCGGTAGTCCGTTCGGGTTAACCATGAGACGAAAGACGAAACTTGTCAACGCGTAGCTCGTTGGCCTGGCACCGGAGCCCGCCGTCGACCGGAGGGCCGGTGTTCCCCCGTCGTCTCAGAGCAGAGGCCCCGATGCAGCCCGATGTTGTGACCTGCACCGCCGCCGTGCCGGACCGGGAGGCGTGATGGGTACGCCTCCGGTCGTGGCGCGGACGGTCGCGCCGCTCGGCACGTTCTTCGCGTTCACCGCCGACACCTTCGTCGCCATGTTCAAGCGGCCGTTCCAATGGCGGGAGTTCGTCCAGCAGACCTGGTTCGTCGCCAGCGTCTCCCTGGGGCCCGCGATCCTGTTGGGCATCCCGTTCGTCGCGCTGGTGACCTTCCAGTTCAACCTGGTCCTCGTCGAGATCGGCGCGATCGACCTCAGCGGGTCGGGCTCGGCGTTCGCCACGGTCACGCAGATCGGCCCGGTCGCGACGACGTTCATCATCGCGGGCGCGAGCTCCACCGCGATCTGCGCCGACATCGGCGCCCGCCGGATCCGGGAGGAGCTCGACGCGATGGAGGTGCTGGGCATCGACGTCGTCCAGCGGCTGGTCGTCCCGCGCGTCCTCGCGACCGCCGTCAACGCCTTCCTGCTGAACGGCGTGATGATCCTGATCGGTCTCGCCGGCGGCTACTTCTTCGCCGTGTACCTGCAGGACGCCAGCCCGGGGCAGTACATCGACTCCCTGACGCTGCTCGTCGGGTTCGACGACCTCGTCCACGGTGAGCTCCGGGCGGTCGTCTTCGGTGTCGTCGGCGCCCTCATCGGCTGCTACCGCGGCATGACCTGCAAGGCGGGTCCCCGCGGCGTCGGCAACGCGGTGAACGAGACGGTCGTCTACACGTTCCTCGCGCTGTTCCCGATCAACATCCTGCTGACGCAGATCCCCTACTCGCTCGGGCTGGTGTGACGACGTTGTCCGTGCTCTCCGCTGTCCGCAACGCCCTCGGAGCGCCGCTCCGGCTGCTCGACGACCTCGGCCGGCAGGCCGAGTTCTACGGCAAGGGCGTCATCTGGATCCCCAAGGCCGTCAAGAGCTACAAGACCGAGCAGGTCCGGCTCATCGCCGAGGTCGGCATGAGCACCGGCGCGCTCGCCGTCATCGGCGGGTCCTCGGTGATCACGTTCTTCATCACGCTGTTCGCCGGTGTGACCGGTGGCCTCCAGAGCTACGACGCCCTGTCCAACCTGCAGCTCGAGGCCCTCGGCGGCTTCGCCTCGGCGATCATCAACCCGCGCCTGCTCGTGCCGATCATCGCGGGGGCGGCGCTCGCGGCCACCGTGGGGAGCGGCTTCACCGCCCAGCTCGGGGCCATGCGGGTCTCGGAGGAGATCGACGCGCTCGAGGTGATGGGCGTCCGCTCCCTCCCGTACCTGGTCACCACCCGGCTCGTCGCGGGGATGATCACGATCATCCCGATCTTCGCGATGGCGATGGTGGGTGCGTGGGTCGGGTGGAAGACGACCCAGGTCGGCTTCTTCGGGCTCTCCGAGGGCACGTTCGACCACTACATGCAGACGTTCATGCAGTGGGAGGACGTCCTCTACTCCTTCGCCCAGGCGATCGGGATCGCGGTGGTCGTGATCTCGATCCACACCTACTACGGCTACACCGCGACGGGCGGGCCGGCCGGTGTCGGCCTCGCCGTCGGCAAGGCCGTCCGCACGTCGCTGATCGCCGTGCTGGCCGCCGAGCTGGCGATCTCGATGGCGCTCTACGCCGACTCCGACGCCTTCCGCATCACGGGATGACCAGGTGAACGACTCCTTCTTCACGCGGTTCAAGTACCGCGTCTACGCGCTGATCCTGATCGGGATCGTCCTCGGGTTCCTGGGCCTCTGCTCGGCGATGTACATGAACGCCTTCGCCTCCACCGTGCCCGTCACCCTGCGTGCCGACCGGTCCGGGCTGCAGATGTACCCCGGCAACCGCGTCCAGCTCAAGGGCGTCGACGTCGGCAAGGTCGGGTCGGTCTCGCTGGCCGACGGCGACCGCGGCGCCGTGGACATCGTCCTGGACATGGACTCCGACCGGATCGGTCAGGTGCCCGCCGACGTCCGTGTCTCCCTCGACCAGCTGACGGCGTTCGGTGCCAAGACCGTCCAGCTCGCGATGCCGGCCGCGCCGAACGGACGCATGCTGGCCGCGGGCGACCGGATCGACACCGGCTCGGTGACCGTCGAGGTCAACACCCTGTTCGACTCGCTGGACAGGATCCTCGACACGCTCGAGCCGCGCGAGGTCAGCGAGGTCATCGGCAATCTGGCGACCGCGCTCGACGGGCGCGGCGACGAGGTCGGTGCGACCGCCCAGCAGCTCGCCGCCTACCTGAAGCGGTTCAACGCGAACCTGCCGCAGCTGCAGACCGACTTCCGCAAGGGAGCCGACCTCACCAACCTCTACGGCGACGTCGCCGGTGACCTGGCGACGATCCTCGACAACGGCGCGGTGACGAGCCGGACGATCGTCGAGCAGCAGGCCGACCTCGAGAGCTTCCTGTTCCAGATCTCGAAGGTCTCCCGCACCGGCGAGACGTTCTTCCTGCAGAACCGCGACGGGATCCGGAACGTCACGCAGACCGCGCTGCCCACCACACAGCTGCTCCACGACTACTCCCCGATGTTCGCCTGCTGGCTGAAGGGGCTGGACAAGTCCCGCCGGCAGCTCGAGCAGCAGCAGGGCAACACGGTCCCGGGCTTCGTCGGCCTCGTGACCCTGCAGCCGGGAGACAGCCCCTACACGAGCCCACCCGTCGTCGGTGCCGACAACGGCCCGGACTGCCACGGCATG
Organism: Pseudonocardia sp. ICBG162; assembly: GCF_020496225.1. Classification (NCBI taxonomy): domain Bacteria; kingdom Bacillati; phylum Actinomycetota; class Actinomycetes; order Pseudonocardiales; family Pseudonocardiaceae; genus Pseudonocardia; species Pseudonocardia sp. ICBG162. The sequence goes on along the minus strand of NZ_JAHLJD010000013.1, from coordinate 1,021,184 downwards.
CCGGACCTCGACGGGTCGGTGTTCCCGGAGTCCCTCATGAAGAACGTGGACAAGGGCGGCGAGCCCAACCCCGACGGCGACAACACCCTGCGCATCGGGAACCCGCCGCTGGTCACCCAGCTGTTCGGTCCGTTCGCCGGTGCCGGTCAGGAGCTCGGGCTCCCGGGCGCCCAGGTCGCCCCGGTTCCCGGTCAGCCCGGTCAGCCGGGTGCCCCGGCCCCGGCCGACCCGACGGCACCCGCACCGCTCGCCCCCGGTGCCGAGACGGCTCCGCCGACCGCACCCGCGGACGACGGCGGCGGTCTGTTCGGTGGCCTGTTCGGTGGGGAGGGCGGCCAATGAGCGAGGTCTCGAAGGCCCAGAACATCACCGGGCCGCTGGTCAAGACGACGGTGTTCGTGGTCGTCACGATGTTCGTCCTGGTCATCGTCAGCATCCAGATGGGTGCCGGCGGGGCGGGGTTCGGCGACCAGCGCAGCTACTCCGGCGTCTTCACCGACACCTCGGGGATCAAGTCCGGTGACTCGGTCCGCATCGCGGGTGTCGAGGTCGGGACGGTCTCCGACGTCGAGGTCGTCGACAACACGCTCGGGCAGGTGAGCTTCACCGTCGATGCCGGCCGCGACCTGCCGACCGACACCCACCTCGCGGTCCGCTACCTCAACATCACCGGAGACCGGTACCTCGAGGTCGCCCGCGGCCCCGCGGCCACCGGGGTGCTGCCCGAGGGCGCGGTCATCCCCGTCGCACAGACCAGGCCCGCCCTCGACCTCGACGTGCTGCTCGCCGGGTTCTCGCCGCTGTTCGAGGGCCTGGCCCCCGACCAGATCAACCAGCTGAGCTCGGACGTGATCTCGGTGTTCCAGGGGCAGGGCGGGACGATCGAGTCCCTGCTGGCACGGATCGGCTCGCTGACCAACACCCTCGCCGACAAGGACGCGGTGATCGGCACGGTGATCACCAACCTGAACACCGTGCTGGGCACGCTCGACCGGCGCGCCCCCGAGCTGGAGTCGACGATCTCGGAGCTCCAGAGGCTCACCACCGGGCTCGCCGGTGACCGGGAGCGGATCGGCAACTCGCTGGAGGGGGTCAACCGGCTGACCACCAGCGTCGACCAGCTGCTGGGCAAGGTCCGCGGGCCGCTGAAGGGCACCGTCGACCAGCTCGACCGGGTGTCGAAGCAGGCGAAGGCCGGCGAGGCCGCCATCGACGAGAACCTGGCGCTGCTGCCGGGCGCGTACCTGCGGGTCAGCCGGCTGGGCTCCCGCGGCGCGACCTACAACCTGTTCATCTGCTCGCTGCGGGTGAAGACGACCGGCCCGACCGGTGACCCCGTCTACTCGCCGTGGCTCGGCCCGGCCGACAACGTCGACCGCTGCAAGTTCGGCAACTCCCCGCTGGAGACCCCCGAGCAGCGCGAGGCGAACCCGATCCCGCAGCAGGACGCCGCGGACCAGGGACAGGTCCCCGACCAGATCCTCCGCACCGACGACACCTCCGGGGGTGGCCGATGAAGCTGCGATTCCGGGAGAAGAACCCGGTCACCATCGCGATCGCGGGCCTGGCGATCCTCGTCGTGCTGCTGGTCGCCTCGTTCCAGCTCGCCGACCTCGAGGTGTTCTCGGGCAAGCACTACCAGGCCCGGTTCACCGAGGCAGGCGGGCTGAAGGCGGGCAACACCGTGCGGGTCGCCGGCACCGAGATCGGCACGGTCACCGGCGTCGACCTGGACGGTGCCGACGTCGTCGTCGACTTCACGGCCAAGAACGTCGTGCTGAACGACCTGACCTCCGCGACGATCGGCACCCAGACCCTGCTCGGGGAGCGCAACCTGGAGATCCGCCCGGACGGGCGGGCGCCGCTGCCCGACGACGTCATCCCGCTGGAGCGGACCGTCGCCCCCTACAGCATCACCCAGGGGATCGAGGACCTCACCCGCCGGACCGGCGAGATCGACATGCGGCAGGTCGGTCAGGCGCTCGACACCTTCAGCGAGGCGTTCGCGAACACCCCCGACGACATCGGGCCCGCGTTCGAGGGCATCACCCGGATCTCGCGCACCATCGCGAGCCGCGACGCCGCGATCGGGGACCTGCTGAAGCGCGCCGAGAGCGTCACCGGCGTGCTGAACCGCCAGACGGCCAAGCTCAGCACCCTGCTGATCGACGGCAACAAGCTGCTCGGGGAGCTGGAGGCGCGGCGGGAGGTGATCGGCGAGCTGCTGGTCACCACCCGCCGGGCCACCGACCAGATCGTCGGCCTCGTCGACGACCAGCGCGGCCGCCTCGCGCCGGCGCTGAACGAGCTCAACGGGGTCCTCACGATCCTCAAGCGCAACGAGGGCAACATCGTGTCCGCGATCCAGCGGGTGTCCAGCTTCATCACCGGCCTCGGTGAGGGGCTGGCCGGCGGGCCGTACTTCGCCGGACACGGCGACCTCGGCAACGCCGCGCCGACGCTGTTCCCGGCGGCCGACTTCGTGCCCAGCCTCGCCGTTCCCACGACGCCCCTCGAGGGCGCCGCCCCCACGCTGCCGTCCGTCGGCGGCCTCATCGGCGCCGGAGGCAACTGATGGCCCGACCGAAGACCGGATCGATCCTCTACCGGGCACTCGCCGCCGGCCTGGTGGCCGTGGTCGCGGTGGCCGCGGCGGTCGTCCTGTTCAACCAGTCCAAGACCGGCGTCGCCTACTTCACCTCGGTCAAGAACATCTACCCGAACGACCGCGTCAAGATCCAGGGCGTCGACGTCGGCAAGGTGACCTCCATCGAGCCGTCCGGTGACAAGGTGCGGATGGAGTTCTCCTACGACTCCAAGTACGAGCTGCCCGCCGAGGTGAAGGCGGCGATCGTCTCGCCGACCCTGGTCGCGACGCGGTTCCTGCAGCTCGCCCCCGCCTACACCGGTGGCCCCACGATGGCCGACGGCGGGGAGATCCCGCTGGAGCGCACCGCGTCGCCGCTGGAGTTCGACGACCTCAAGAAGGAGCTCGACGAGCTCAGCACCGCGCTCGGTCCCGACCGCATGAACCAGAACGGGGCACTGTCCCGGTTCCTCGACACCGCTGCGGCGAACGCCGCGGGGCACCAGGGCGCGAAGTTCAACGAGATGATCCGCCAGGCCTCGGCCGCGGTGGAGACCCTCTCGGAGGGCCGGGGCGACCTGTTCGGGACCGTGCGCAACCTGCAGGCCTTCGTCACCGCGCTCAAGCAGGTCGACGGTCAGATCGTCGAGTTCAACCAGCGTCTGGACACCGTGTCCGGGGTCCTCACCGACAACGAGGACGAGCTGTCGGCGGCGCTGGACGGCATCTCGCGCGCGGCGAAGTCCGTCGACGAGTTCGTGGCCGACAACGGCCCCGTGCTGAACGACTCCGTCACGCAGATCGGGGACCTGACCCGGACCCTGGCCAACTCCCGTGACGACCTCGCGACGATCCTGCACGTCGGCCCGAGCACGCTGATGAACCTGTTCAACATCGTGTCCCCGCGGACCCACGCGCTGTCCGGGAAGCTCGTCGTGGACAACCTCAACACCCCGGCGGACTTCGTCTGCTCGGCCTTCACCGCGGCGAGCCAGGACCCGATCCAGGGCATCGACTACTGCAAGAGCAACCTCGGTCCGCTGTTCAACCTGCTGCGGATCCAGCAGCCGCCGATCGGCATCAGCCCGATCGCGGTCCCCGGTGCCGGCGGGCCGACCGACAACCGGCCGTCCCGTGACGCGCCGTACCGCCAGCCGACCCCGGGGCCCGAGGCCCCGCCGGACGTCGACGCCCCCGGCCTCGGTGGCCTGCTCGTGCCCCAGGGAGGCAACTGATGCGACGGACCAGACGCGTTGCGGCGATCGCCGCGCTGCTGTCCTGCACGCTGTCGCTGACCGCGTGCGACTACCGCGGGCTCAACGACTTCACCCTGCCCGGCGTCCCGGGCGTCGGCGACGGCGCCTACACCGTGCAGATCGAGATGACGAACGTCGCCGACCTCGTGCCGAACAACCCGGTACGGGTGGGGGACCAGCCCGTCGGCAACATCTCCGACGTACGGCTCGACGGCTGGAACGCCGTGGTCACCGTGACCCTCGACCCCGACGTGGAGCTCCCCGCCAACGTCCGGGCGAAGATCGGTCAGACCTCGCTGCTCGGCGCGAAGTTCGTCGAGCTGACCCGGCCGACCGACGAACCGCCGGCCGGTCGGCTCTCCGACGGCGCCCGGATCGGTCTGGACCGGGCCGGCAAGTACCCGGAGACCGAGGAGATCCTCGCCTCGGTCGCCACCCTGCTCAACGGCGGCAACCTGCAGAACATCAAGACGATCACCCGGGAGCTCAACAAGGCCCTCGGTGGCCGGACCGACGACTTCCGCAGCCTGCTGACCGAGCTCGAGACCTTCAGCCGCGGCCTCGACGACCAGAAGCAGGACATCACCCGCGCCATCGACGGCATCGACCGGCTCGCGGCCCGGTTCGCCGAGCAGGACTCGAAGATCGACGGAGCACTGCAGTCGATCCCGCCCGCGCTGACCGTCCTGAACCGGGAGCGGGAGAACCTCACCGACAGCCTCGTGTCACTGGGCGAGTTCGGGAAGGCGACCGACGCCGTCGTCGCCGAGAGCTCGGACAACCTCGCGAAGAACCTCGACAACCTGACCCCGGCCCTGAAGGGCCTCGCCGACGCGGACAGGTCGCTGACCGACTCGCTGGGCCTGCTGGGCACGATCATCTTCCCGCTGCGCAACTTCGGGGAGACCTTCCAGGGCGACTACATCAACTTCTGGCTCACCCTGGACCTGACGCTGGGGACGCTCGACCAGAACTTCCTGACCGGCACACCGGCGCAGGGCCAGCTGATCCGGCTCCAGGAGATCATGAAGGCGGGCGGGAACGCGCTGGAGGCGGCGAACCCGCTGACCGCCCCGGTGCTCCCGCAGGAACCGGGTGCGCCGGTCGGCGAGCCCGGCCTGGACCTGCTCGACGGAGCCGTCCCGAACCAGCCCCCGCCCGGTCCGCCGTCCGGAACGCTCGAACGCCCGGCGCCGCCGGAGCAGACCGAGCGCGAGCGGCAGGAACAGGAACGACCCACGGAGGCGCCGCGCGGTGGCCTGCTCGACGGCCTGACGGGAGGCAACTGACGTGATCACCCGGTACGTCAAGGTGCAGATCGCGATCTTCGCGGTGCTGACGCTCATCGCCACACTGCTGATCGTCTTCTACTACGTGCGGGTACCGCAGGTGCTCGGCATCGGCCGGATCGCGGTCACCGCGACCCTGCCGGCCGCCGGCGGCCTGTACCCGAACGCGAACGTGACCTATCGCGGCGTGACCGTCGGGACGGTGACCGACGTCGACCTCGACCCCGAGGGCGTGCTGATCCGGATGACCCTCGACAAGGACCACCTGCCGCCGACCGGCAGCCGGGCCGAGGTCCACAGCGTCTCCGCGATCGGCGAGCAGTTCGTCGACTTCGTGCCCCAGGACCCGGCGGCCGCCCCGATGGCCGACGGCGACCACGTCCCCCTGGCGCTCACCTCGATCCCGACCCCCACCGCACAGGTCCTGCAGGGCACCGACAACCTGCTGACCTCGGTCGACCAGCAGAACTTCACCACGGTGCTGACCGAGTTCGCCGACGCGTTCCGGGACCTGGGCCCGGACCTCGGCCGGCTCATCGACAACACCGGCAGCCTGGTCGGCGAGGCGGGCGAGGAGCGGAACTTCGCCGCCACCGAAGGTCTGATCAACGACTTCGAGGGGTTCGCCGACCCGCAGCTGGCCACCAGCGACTCGATCCGGAACTGGGGCCGCAACCTGGCGTCGTTCACCGGACAGCTGCGGGAGAGCGACCCCGCGCTGCGGTCGGTCCTGACCGACGGCAACCGTGCGGCCCAGCAGGCCGACTCGCTCCTGACCGACCTCGGTCGCAGCACGCCGCCGTTGCTCAGCACCACCGAGGTGCTGACCCGCCTCGCCGAGGCCTACCACGCGCCCATCGAGCAGATCCTGGTCGTCTACCCGATGTTCACGGCGGCCTCGCTGGTCGTCGCTCCGGAGAGCGAGCCGGGGATCTTCCGGTTCAACCTGGAGACCAACGTCAACCAGCCCAACTGCGTCGAGGGGTGGATCCCCGCCGGGCAGCCGGGCGGACCGCGCAACGCGATGGAGACCGGGGACGTGCCGTTGCCGGCGAACAGCTATTGCAAGCTGCCCCAGGACGACCCGACCCTCGCCCGCAGCGCGCGCAACCTGCCCTGCTTCGAGCCGGGATCACCTCCCGGCCGGCGTGCCGCGACCATCTTCGAGTGCCGTGGGTCCGGCTTCAGCCCGACCGCGGCAGGCCGCCTGACCCTCCGGCCCGAGACCCCGCTGAACAACCAGCCGGCGTTCGAGCCGCTGGGCGGGATCGGAGCCGTGAGCTCGCCTGCCACCCCGTCGGAGCGCATGACGCTGGAAGGGCTCATGACTCCGTCACCCGCAGGGGCACCGTCCTGAACTGCGGAGACAGCGGGAGAGTGCCCCGCGAGCGATACAAGTTCAGTGATGTGTCACGATCGACCAGCTGTGACGGCCGTTACCCGACCGTCCCGCTGCCGGTGCCCGCCCGGGCGGGCACCTCCGACCGGCGCCGGCGACCCCCGCGTTCCGCCCACCCCCGGGGCGGGACGATCCGACGCCGCCGATGCGAGGAGCTGACGTGGTGAGAACCTTTTCCCTCGGCCGAGGGGCGACGACGCCTCCGGACGAGAACGACACGACCCCGGACGCCCCGGCGCCCGGCACGGGGTCGACGACGCGCGCCGCGGAGCCTGCAGGCGCCGCGGACGAGGCCTCCGGCCCGGCGTCCGGGGCGGGAGAGGCCGGGCTCCCTGCGGCCGCACCCGTCGACGCCGGGACCGAGGGCGACCACCCGGCCGACGTCCGGCCGGGGGAGGACGGGCCGCGTCCCGCCGTCCGGCGGGCGGTGCTCGTGGGGTTCGCCCTGGCCCTCGTCGCGGCCGTGGTCTGCGGGGTCTGGTGGAACGGCGGACGGGCGGCGGAGGCCGACCGCGCGGCCGCGCTGGAGAAGGCACAGGCGGCTGCCGTCGAGCTGACCTCGATCAACTACGAGACCGCGGAGCAGGACGTCCGCCGGGTCCTCGACGGAGCGACCGGGGACTTCGGGGGCCTGTTCGCCCAGAACCTGGACTCCTACATCAGCCTGGTGAAGGAGTCGAAGGTCGCCACGCAGGGCGAGGTGACGGGAGCCGGTCTGGAGAACATCGACGGTGACACCGCCCGCGCGATCGTCGCGGTGAAGGCGACCGTGCACAACCAGAGCGTCCCCGCGGGGGAGTCGCGCTTCTACCGGATGGTGACCGAGTTGCAGAAGAAGAACGGTGAATGGCTGGTCGCGCGGGTGGAGTTCGTCCCGTGAGGCGCGCGGTGCGATCCGTCGGCCGCGGGGCGAGGGCTCTGGCCGCGCTGCCGGTCCGCGGTACGCGGGCGGTCACGACCTGGTATCGGACCCGCCCCCGCACGGCGACGAGGGTCCTGGCCGTCGCGGCCGTCGCGCTGGTGGCGGTGGCCGTCACCTTCTCGGTGCTGCAGGTGCGGGCGACCCAGGCCGCGGCGGCACGGGACGAGGCGCTCGCCGTCGCGAAGGAGGCCGTCCCGAACCTCCTGTCCTACGACCACCGCAGCATCAAGAACGACCTGGACGCACGGCTCGGTCAGGTCGGCGGCCGGTTCAAGGACGACTACCAGGGTCTCGTCCGTGACATCGTCATCCCGGCGTCGGACCGGGACCAGCTCGTCACCCAGACGTCGGTCGCCGCGGCCGGGGTCGGTGAGCCGGCGTCGTCGGACCGGGTCCGGCTGACGATGTTCCTGAACCAGACCTCGACCCGTGCGGGGCAGCAGCAGCCCACCCTGTCCGGATCCCGGGTCCTGGTGACCATGGAGCGCGACGGCGACCGCTGGCTGGTGACGGCGCTCGACCCGGTCTGATGCCGGGGTGGGGACGCCGGGCGCGACCGGGCGTCCCCACCCGGCACGTGGTCAGTGGCCGCTCATCCCGCCGTCGACCGCGATCGTGGCGCCGGTGACGTAGCCCGAGGCGGGCGTAGCGAGGAACAGCAGCGCCGCGTCCAGCTCGCGCTGGGTGCCGAGCCTGCCGAGCGAGGTGGTGGCCAGGAACCCGGCCAGCGTCTCGTCCGGCATCTCCTGGGTCATCTCCGTCCGCACGAAGCCCGGAGCCAGGGCGTTGACGCGGATCCCGCGACGACCGGACCACTGCCGGGAGAGGTCCCTCGTGAGTCCGATCAGCCCGGCCTTGCTCGCCGAGTAGGCCGCCTGCGGCAGGGCCGAGGCGATCAGTCCCAGCACGCTGGACACGTTGACCACCGACGAGCCGGGCTCCATCCGCCGCGCGCACGACTGGGCCATCCAGTACGCCCCGGAGAGGTTGACGTCGAGAACGCGCCGGAAGTCCGCGGGGGCCTCGCGCAGTGCGGGGACGACGGTGCTGATCCCGGCGTTGTTCACGAGGACGTCGATGCGGCCGTACCGGTCCATCGCCGCGGCCGCGACGCGGTCGCAGTCCTCCGGGACGGCGACGTCGGCCTCCACCGCGTGCCAGCTCCGCCCCCGTTCCGCCACGGCCCGTCCGGTCCCGGCGAGCCGGTCGGCGCGGCGGGCGGCCAGGACCACGTCCGCGCCGGCCTCGGCGAGTGCGGCGGCGAAGCCGGCGCCGAGGCCCGAGCTGGCGCCGGTCACGACGGCGACCTTGCCCCGCAGCCGGAACAGGTCGAGGAGCGGGGTGCCGGGAGCGGGGGCGTCCGGGCCCGGAGGTCGTGGATCGTTCATGAGACGAATCTTTACATATGTTGCGAAGAAACGGTCGAGGTGGCCCCTGAGCTGCAGCTCAGCAGCACAGGTGATCGCTCGTGAGACATCTGGGCCGGAACGTATTGACGCGTATATCTACGAACATTAGGCTGACGAGCGCTTCGGGTCGACCGTCGTTCCCCGTCGACGGGCACGACCCGACGGTCGTACGACCGAGCCATCACTCCCCTTCCCCGAGAGGAACAAGACGATGAAGTCGAGGGCAGCTGTCCTGTGGGAGGCCCCGGGCGAGTGGGACGTCGTCGAGATCGACGTCGACGAGCCCAAGGACCACGAGATCCTGGTCCGATACGTGTCGTCCGGTCTCTGCCACTCCGACGATCACCTGACCAAGGGCGACGTACCGTCCGCGCACTACCCGTACTGCGGTGGGCACGAGGGCGCCGGTGTCGTGGAGAAGGTCGGGCCCGGGGTCCGCGGTCTCGAGGTCGGCGACCACATCGTGGCCAGCTTCATCCCGGGATGCGGCCGGTGCCGCTGGTGCGCCGAGGGCAAGCAGAACCTCTGCGACAACGGCGCCTTCATGATGACCGGCACCCAGCTCGACGGGACGTTCCGGCTCCACCACGGCGACACCGATGTCGCCCAGTGCTCGTTGGTCTCGACCTTCTCCGAGTACAGCGTCCTGCCCGAGTGGGGCGCCATCAAGATCGACAAGAGCATCCCCCTCGAGTCCGCGGCGCTCGTCGGCTGCGGTGTCCCCACCGGGTGGGGGTCGGCGGTCAACGCCGGTCAGGTGCGGCCGGGTCACGTCGTGATCGTCATGGGCGTCGGCGGTATCGGGATCAACGCCGTGCAGGGTGCGAAGCACGCCGGCGCGCTCCGCGTCATCGCGGTGGACCCGGTGGCCTTCAAGCAGCAGAGCGCACTGAAGCTCGGCGCCACCGACGCCGTGGCCACCATGGCGGAGGCGACCGAGCTCGCTCGCGAGCTGACCAACGGCCAGGGGGCCGACTCGGCGATCGTCTGCGTCGGTGTCGCCACCGGTGACCACGTGGCCGAGGCGTTCGCCTCGATCCGGAAGGACGGCATCGTCGTCCTGACGGCGGTGGCGAACTTCGCCGCGACCGGTATTCCGGTGAACCTCATGGAGCTCGCCATGTACCAGAAGCGGATCCAGGGCGCGCTGTTCGGGATGTCCTCGCCGACCCGGGACGTGCCCTACTTCCTGGAGATGTACCGGCAGGGCTACCTGCGGCTCGACGAGCTGGTGACCCGCAGGTACAAGCTGGAGGAGATCAACCAGGGGTATGCGGACATGCACGCCGGCGTGAACCTCCGCGGAGTGGTCGACTTCGCGTGACCGCCGTGGCGGAGCCGGAGGTGACCGTCCGGCGCGACGGCCCGGTCGCGACGGTGGAGCTGTCGAACCCCGGCCGGCGCAACGCACTGACCGGCGCAATGCTGGCCGAGCTGTCCCGCGTGTTCCCCGAGCTCGACGACGACCCGGAGGTCCGGGTCGTCGTCGTGACCGGGCGCGGGGAGGACTTCTGCTCCGGGGCCGACCTGTCGGCCGTGGACGGGGACAGGCACCCGCTGGGCTCGATGAACCGGACCAACCGGGCCGCGCTCGCCCTGCACCGGATGGCGACGCCCACCGTCGCCCGCGTCGACGGCGTCGCCGTCGGGGCGGGGCTGAACCTCGCGCTGGGCTGCGACCTGGTCGTCGCCTCCGACCGTGCCCGCTTCTCCGAGGTGTTCGTCCGGCGCGGCCTGGCCGTGGACTTCGGTGGGTCGTGGGTGCTTCCCCGGCTGATCGGCATGCACCGGGCCAAGGAGCTCTGCCTGCTCGGTGAGGTCCTGCCCGCGAGCCGGGCCGTCGAGATCGGGCTGGTCAACCGGTCGGTCCCGGTGGACGAGCTCGACGCGACCGTCGACGAGCTCACCGCGAGGCTCGCCGCCGGCCCGGCGGTGGCGATGGCACTGACGAAACGCCTGCTCGCCGACGGAGCCGGGCGCAGCCTCCCCGAGGCACTCGACGCGGAGGCCGCCGCCCAGGCGATCACGCTGCGCGGCGAGGACGTCGAGGAGGCGTTCGGAGCGTTCCGCGAGAAGCGCGACGCCCGGTTCACCGAGCGGCTCTGACCCGTTCGGCCACAGACACGAGAGGAGAGACATGCCGCTGCGCACGAGGTTCACCGAGGTGTTCGGGGTCGAGCACCCGGTGGTGCAGGGCGGGATGCAGTGGGTGGGGCGGGCCGAGCTCGTCGCGGCAGTGGCCGAGGCGGGCGGGCTGGGCTTCCTCACCGCGCTCACCCAGCCGACGCCGGAGGATCTGGCCCGGGAGATCGCCCGGTGCCGTGAGCTGACCGACAAGCCGTTCGGTGTGAACCTGACGATCCTCCCCTCGATCGAGCCGCCGCCCTACGACGAGTACCGGCGGATCATCGTCGAGGCGGGCATCCCGGTCGTGGAGACGGCGGGCTCGAATCCGGAGCCGCACCTGCCGCTGTTCCACGAGCACGGCGTGAAGGTGCTGCACAAGTGCACCAGCGTCCGGCACGCGCTGAAGGCGGAGCGGGTCGGGGTGGACGGCGTCAGCATCGACGGCTTCGAGTGCGCCGGTCATCCCGGCGAGGACGACGTCGCCGGGCTCGTGCTGATCCCGGCGGCGACGGCCCGCCTGTCGATCCCGGTGGTGGCCTCCGGCGGCTTCGCCGACGGCCGCGGCCTCGCCGCCGCCCTGGCCCTGGGCGCCGACGGCATCAACATGGGCACCCGGTTCATGTGCACGGTCGAGGCGCCGATCCACGACCGCGTCAAGCAGGCCATCGTCGACGCCGACGAGCGCGCCACCGAGCTGATCTTCCGGCCGCTGCGCAACACCGCGCGGGTCGCGAGCAACACGGTCAGCGCCGACGTCGTGCGGATCCTCGACGACGGTGGCGGGTTCGCCGACGTCCGGGAGCTGGTGGCCGGTGTCCGCGGCCGGTCGGTGTTCGAGACCGGGGACCTGGACGCCGGCATCTGGACCGTCGGCCAGTGCCAGGGACTGATCGACGACATCCCGACGGTGGCGGAGCTGTTGCACCGCATCGTGGCCGAGGCGGAGGACGTGCTCGGCCGTCTCGCCGGGCGCGTCGTCGCGTCCGCCTGACACAGGAGGACCCGGCCGCGGTGGCGGCCGGGTGGAGCAGTGGGAACGGACAGCCGGCCCGGTGGGAACCGGCCGCGCATCGTGGCGCGAGAAGGAGAGTCATGGCGACGTCGATCGCATCTGCCCTGCACTGGTGGGCCCGTCGCAAGCCGGACCAGCACGCCGTCGTCGTGGCGGACGACGCCGCGACCTACCGCGAGCTGCAGGACTGGTCCGGCCGGATCGCCCGCACGCTCGTCGACCGGGGCGTGGAACCGGGCGACAGGGTCGGCCTGATGGGTGTCAACAGCGTCGAGTGGGTCGCCGCGGCGTGGGGCGTCATCAAGGCGGGCGCCGTGCTCGTGCCCCTGAACTCGCGCCTGGTCGCGGGCGAGCTGCAGAAGGTGCTGGGCGACTCCGGGGCCGAGGTGGTCCTGGCGGCCGAGCCGCACGAGGAGACCCTCCGGCAGGTCGGCGAGCTCGGGCACCGGCACACCCGGTTCGGCTTCGAGGAGATCAGGGGCCTGCGCGCGGGGGAGCGGGAGGACTTCCGCATCGACCGCGGGCCCTCGGACACCGTGGCGATCCTGTTCACCAGCGGATCGACCGGGCTGTCCAAGGGCGTCATCTGCACGAACCGGACGCTGCTCGACATCGTCTTCGAGAACACGCTGACCGATCCCGGGATGCGGCCCGGAGCCCGCACGCTGCTCCTGCTGCCGCTGGCCTTCACCCCGGGCCTGGTCTACGGCCTGGTGATGACGGGTGTGCTCGGCGGGACGCTCGTCGCCGAGCGCGAGATGAACCCGTCGCGGGCGGTGCAGCTGATCGAGAAGCACCGCATCACCGTGATGTTCGGTGTGCCGCTGATCTTCCAGGCGCTCGCGTCGGCACCGGAGTTCGCCGGGGCCGACCTGAGCAGCCTCGACTGCGCCATCGTGGGTGGTGCGGCCGTCCCCGTCCCGCTCCTGGAGGCCTACTCGGCCAAGGACGTGGTGCTGCGCCAGATCTACGGCATGACCGAGGTCGGTGGCGTGGCGACCGCCACCTGGCCGGAGGAGGCGGGTGACCACCCCGACAAGTGCGGCAGCGGCAGCATCTTCACCGACATCAAGGTCGTGCGGCCGGACGGCACCGAGTGCGAGCCGGGTGAGAACGGCGAGATCCTGATGCGGGGCCCGGGCGTCACCCCCGGGTACTGGAACGACCCGGACAACACCGCCCGGGCGCTCCGGGACGGGTGGCTGCACGGCGGCGACCTGGGACAGCGCGACGAGCAGGGCCGGCTGACCTTCGTCGACCGGCTCAAGGACCTGATCATCACCGGCGGCATCAACGTCTCGCCGTTCGAGCTGGAGGCGGTGATCGCCGCGATCCCCGGGGTGAAGGAGGTCTCGGTGATCGCGGCGAAGGACGAGCGGTTCGGCGAGACACCGGCCGCGATCGTCTGGGGCGAGGGACTCGACGAGGCCACGATCATCGCGGAGTGCAACCGGAAGATGGCCGACTACAAGGTGCCGCGCTACGTCGTGGTCCGGGACGAGCCCCTGCCGCGGCTGCCGAGCGGCAAGATCGCCAAGCCGACCGTCCGCACCGAGTACGCGGACATCCATTCCACCCACGAGAAGGTGCGCTGACCCCAGCGCGACGCACCGGGCCGCCGGTGGCGGGCCGTCACCGGCCGCCACCGGGGCTCCGTGCCCGGCCCGGCCACGAGGACCCCCGATGACCCATGTGATCACCCGGTCGTGCTGCAACGACGCGTCGTGCGTCGAGGTCTGCCCGGTCGACTGCATCCATCCGACCCCCGACGAGCCGGGCTACACGACCGCGGAGATGCTCTACATCGACCCGGACACGTGTATCGACTGCGCGGCCTGCATCGACGTGTGCCCGGTGTCGGCGATCGTCCCCGACGACGATCTGGAACCGGTCGACCTGCGCTACCTGCGGATCAACGCGGCGTGGTTCGACGGCCACGAGCCGGGGGAGCGGTTCGAGCGGGTCGACCCCGAGATCACCCCGCCGGAGGGGTCCGGACCACTGCGCGTGGCCGTGGTCGGGACCGGCCCCGCGGCCTCCTACGCCGCCGAGAGCCTGGTGCGCCGTCGTGGTCTCGACGTCGAGGTCACGATGATCGACAGACTGCCGGTCCCCGGCGGGCTGATCCGGCACGGTGTGGCGCCCGACCACCAGGACACGAAGGGGGCGGGCACGGCACTGGCACGCACCTGGGGGCGGCGCACGGTGACCCTGCACCTCAACGTGGAGGTGGGCACCCACGTCGCGCACGCGGACCTGCTCGACCACCACCACGCGGTGCTCTACGCCGTGGGGGCCCCGGGGGGCCGCTCGCTCGGCATCCCCGGCGAGGACCTCGGCGGCTGCGCGTCGGCGACGGACTTCGTGGCCTGGTACAACGGCCACCCCGATGCCGCGCGGCACGCGTTCGACCTGTCCGGGCACCGCGCGGTGGTGGTCGGCAACGGCAACGTCGCCCTCGACGTCGCCCGCATCCTGGTCGCCGGGACGGACCACCTGGCGGCCACCGACATCTCCTCGGCCGCGCTCGACGCGCTCTCCCGGAGTGCGGTGCGCGAGGTCGTGGTGCTCGGCCGCAGAGGGCCCGCGCAGGCGTCGTTCACCACGCCGGAGCTGATGGCGCTCGGCGATGTCGAGGGCGTCGACGTGATCGTCGACCCGGACGAGGTCCGGCTGGACGAGGCGTCCGCGGCGCAGCTCGCACGCGAACCGGACCCCGTGGTCATGCTCAAGCTCGAGGCACTGCGGGAGCTGGCCGAGCGCGAGCCCGCGGGCCACGACCGGCGCATCGTCCTGCGGTTCCTCGCCTCGCCGGAGGAGGTGGTCGGCCGGGACCGGGTCGAGGGCCTGCGCGTCGCGCGCACCGCGACCGAGGTCGACGGGGGCCGGATCGTGGCCCGGCCGACCGGGGAGACCTCCGACATCGGGTGCGGCCTGGTCCTGACCTCGGTCGGGTACCGCGGCGCCCCGGTGCCCGGTCTGCCCTTCGACGAGCGACGCGGCGTGCTGCCGAACGACGGTGGCCGGGTGGTCGATCCCGGGACCGGCGAGCCGGTGCCGGGCACCTACACCGCGGGGTGGATCAAGCGGGGACCGAGCGGGGTGATCGGCACCAACCGCTGGTGCTCCGAGGACACCGTGCGCGCTCTGCTGGAGGACTACTCCGCCGGGCGTCTCGACCCGCCCGCCGCCGGTGGGCCGGAGTTCGCCGAGCTCGTCGCGCGGCGGCGCCCCGAGGCACTCGGTCTCGCGGCCTGGAAGGCGATCGACGCGCACGAACGACGGGCCGGCCGCAGCGCGGGCAGGCCACGGGTGAAGCTCGTCGACCTGCGGGACATGCTCGACGTGGTCGAGGCCGCGTCGAGCCGCTGAGCCCGGCGCACGTCGCACCGGCCCCGGCCGCGCTCCGGCGGGGCCGGGCCGGTGCGTGCGGTCAGGTCCCGGCCAGCTCCGCGACGACCGGTGCCATCCGGTCGAGCAGCACCTCGTTGACCGTCAGGTAGCCCACCCCGGTCTCCGCGCGGCGTCGGCGCAGCTCGTCGCAGATCGCGGCGGTGTCGCCCACGAGCACACCGGGGAGCCGGGGCACCTCGGCGGGCGGCACGTCGAAGGTGTCGGCCAGCTTGTCGATGCGGGCCGTGTCCGCCCGGTCGACGACAGCGGTGATCGACATGTGCAGCTCGACCGTGGCCCCGCGGCGGGCTGCGGCCTCGCGGATCCGGGCCGCCTTCGCCGCCACCGGACCGCGACCCGTCGTCCGTGCCGCGGCCCGGCCGATCCGCCCGGAGCGCATGTCCGGCGCGATGCCCACGATGTCGGCGTGCCGGGCCGCGAGATCCAGCACCCGTCGCCCGCCGCCGCCCACGAGCAGCGCCGGTGGGTGCGCGGTGGCGCAGCCCTCGGGCATCGCGTCCAGTGAGTAGTGCGTCCCGGTGAACGACGTCCGGCCCGCCCAGCACCCGCGGATCAGCTCCAGGGCCTCGCCGAGGCGGTCCACCCGCTCGGCCGGCTCCCGGAAGGGGTGGCCGAGCATCGTGTGGTCGGCGGCCATCCAGCCCGCGCCGATGCCCAGCTCGAAGCGGCCGCCGGTCTCGGCGGCGAGCCACGCCGCGTCCCGCGCGACGACGGCCGGGTGACCGGTCTCGTTGTCCAGCACCAGGGTGCCCACGGTGAGGTGCGTCGTGGCGGCCGCCGCCATCGCGAGGGAGGGCAGCGGCGGGACGGAGGGGACGCTGAAGTGCTGCGGCACCTGCAGCACGGAGAAGCCCGCGTCCTCGACCCGTCGGGCCAGCGTCGTCCAGCCCCCGGGGCTGCTGGTGGCACCGGTGCTGAGGACGCCGAAGCGGAAGATCGACACGCTCTCATCCTACGGCCATAAGGTTTCCCGCGGCCTGAGATGTTTGACGAATCTTGTCTCATGTGTCACCGTCGAACGGTGAGGGGAGAACGATGAGCGGGTACTCGTTGCTGGAGGGCGTGCGGATCGTCGAGGTCGCGCAGCTGGCCCCGTCCTCGGTCGGCGGCCACCTCGCCGACCTCGGTGCGGACGTCATCAAGATCGAGACGCCGGGCCGCGGTGAGGGGGTCCGCCACGCCGGGGCGCGTGCCGTCGGCGGCCCGGACGGCACCGGATTCATGCATCTGCGGTGGAACCGGGGGAAGCGCAGCGTCGAGCTCGACCTGCGCACCGAGGAGGGTGCCGCCACCTTCCTGCGGCTCGCCGCCACCGCCGACGCGGTGGTCGAGGGCACCCGGCACGGATACCTCGACCGTCTCGGGCTCGGCTGGGAGCGACTGCGTGCGCAGCGTCCGTCGACGGTGCTGTGCGAGGTCTCGGGCACCGGGGCCGACGGTCCGTACCGTGACCTCGCGACCGGAGGGATGTGGTTCGACGCCTACGCCGGGCTGCGCACGGTCGACACCCGGCGGCCCTCGCCGCCCGGGGTGATGGGCGGGTCGGGCGAGACCCCGCAGGCGATGTACGCCGTCGGTGCCTACGGCGCGATGGCGGTGCTGGCCGCGGTCCTGCGCGCCCGGTCGACCGGGGACGGCACCCGCGTGCAGGTCAGCAGCGCCGACGTCGCGATCGCCTGGATGCCCGACAGGATCGACGCCGCGCTGAACGCCGACCGCACCCATGCACGGCCCGGCTGGACCCCCGACGGGCGGCTGCCGGACTGGCCGCTGCTCGACGCGTACGCCACCGCGGACGGCGGCGCGATCGTCTTCGGCTCGCACACGCCGAAGTTCTGGCAGGCGTTCTGCGGCGCGGTCGGGCGGCCCGACCTGCTGGAGGTCGACCTCACGTCGGTGGACGAGGGCTCGGAGGACCGTGCCCGGCACGTGTGGCGTGAGCTCGATGCGCTGTTCCGGACCCGTACCCGGGCCGAGTGGACCGAGCTGTTCCTCGCGCACGACATCGCGGGGGGCCCGGTCAACACCGTGGCCGAGCTCCTCGAGGACCCGCACTTCACCGCCCGCGCCACCACCTACGAGCAGGACGGGCACCGCTTCGCCGCCAGCCCCGTCCGGGTCGTCGGCCAGGAGTTCGCGCCGGGACGGGCACCGGACCTGGGTGCCCACACCGAGGAGGTGCTGTCGGAGCTGCGGTGAGCGACCGCTCCGCTCCGCACGATCCTGCGCGCATGCCCCGCGCGCCCCGTACCAGGCGCCGCCCGACCCGGGTGACGCCGGCCACCACCACTCCGGGGGACCGAACCATGACCCTGTTGAACAACGACGTCGCCCACACCCTGGCCGAGCACCTCCGTTCCGGGACCACGGAGATGTCCCCGACCGACCTGCGGGTCCCGATCTCGCACTTCGTCAGCGAGGACCGGGCGGCTCGGGAGCGGGCGCTGCTCCAGCGGCTCCCGGTGATCATCGGACACGGCTCGGAGATCGCGGCCCCGGGCAGCTTCATGACCCGTGAGGTGCTCGGCATCCCGCTCATCACCGTCCGCCGGTCCGACGGCTCGGTCGCGTCCTACCTGAACATCTGCCGGCACCGCGGCGGCCGGGTGGAGGACCAGCCGTGCGGGTCGAAGCGCATCTTCACCTGCCACTACCACGGCTGGAGCTACTCCCGCGAGGACGGCGGGTTGCGCGGCGTCCCCTACGACGACTTCTACACCCACGTCGACAAGGACCGGCACTCCCTGCACCGGGTCCGCACCGAGGAGCGGCACGGGTTCCTGTTCGCCGTGCTGTCCGGCGACCAGGACTGGAACCTCGACGAGTGGGTGGGACCCGAGGTCGACGCCCAGCTCGAGCCGTTCGGCCTGGGCGGCGCGGAGATCTTCCTCGACAGGTCGTTCACCCTGGACATCAACTGGAAGCTCGTGCTCGACGGCGCGATCGACGTGCTCCACCCCAAGTTCCTGCACCCGAACGGCGTGGGCAAGCTGATCGAGACCAACACCAGCGTCTGGCGCCAGTACGGCCGGCACGGGCAGTCCTTCAGCCCCCGGACCCGGATGGGCGACCTCGCGCGTGCCGGCGAGGACGTCGACGCCGACTTCCGGCTGATGGGCTCCAACCTGTTCCTCTACCCGAACTCGATGGTGATCTCCACGCCCGACCACGTCGAGTTCTGGACGGTCTGGCCGGACGCCGACCCGAACCGGTCGACGACGCAGATCCGGTTCCTGGTGCGCCCGGAGAAGCGGACCGAGAAGATCGAGAAGCGGGTGCTGCGCAGCTGGGAGATCCTGGAGCAGGCAGCGGTCGAGGAGGACTGGCCCATGGAGCTGTCGATCCAGCGCAACGCCGGGGCGTGGCCGCACGGCACCTACCTCTACGGCCGCAACGAGCAGTCCTGCCAGCACCTGCACCGTCAGCTCGCCGCCGACCTGGGGGAGTGACCGCACCGGTGCCGGCCGGGATCACCCGGCCGGCACCAGCGCCGGCACGACGAAGTCGGCCACCAGCCTGCGGATCCGGTCGAAGTCGTCCGGTGTGTCCCTCAGCTGGATGATGAACATGATCTCGAGCCGGGAGATCCACTCGCAGAGCCCGACGAGGTCGACGTCCTCGCGGATCTCCCCGGCCTCCCGGGCGGCGGTCAGGATCGGCTCCCAGAACATGCGGGTCAGCTCGGTCGCCAGTCCGGTCGAGCTGAGCAGCGTGTTCGCCAGGGCCATCTGCTCGGGTGAGACCAGCGCGTGCATGAGCGGGTCCCGATGGCCCACCCGGACGTTGAGGGTGATCCCCTCGACCACGCGCTCGGTGAGCGTGTCCATCGCCATGATCCGCGACCGGCTGCGCGCGATGTTCATCTCCGCGCGGCGCCGGACGAGCGCGGTCAGCAGGCTCTCCCGGTCGGAGAACGTCCGGTAGAGGGTCGCGCGCGAGATCTCCGCCGCCGACGCGACGTCCTCCATCGTCGTCTTGCCGATGCCGTAGTGGGCGAAGCAGGCGTCGGCGGCGTCGAGGATCCGTTCGACCGCCGCGGAGGGCCGGGCGGTCACCGGAGGTGGGCGGTCGGGCACCGGCTCAGCATACGGAGCACCGGCCCGCGGTCCCGACGCTCACCCGCCGACCACCTCGGCGATCCGGGCCAGTCCGCGGGGTCCGGCCCGGACGATCAGGGTGTCGATGACGGTCTCCTCCCACCGGCACAGCTCCTCGCGCACCTTGGCCGGCGGCCCGATCAGAGCGGTGTCCTCGACCATCGCGGTCGGGACGGCGGCGGCCGCCTCCTCACGCCGCCCCTGGAGGAAGAGGTCCTGGATCCGTTCGCAGGCGGCCTCGTGGCCCAGCCGGGCGAACACGTCGCGGTGGAAGTTCGTGTCGCGCGCGCCCATGCCGCCCACGTACAGCGCGAGCATGGGCCGGATCCGGTCGGCGGCCCGCTCCACGTCGTCGTCGACGACCACCGGCACGGTCGCCGCCACGCGGAAGTCCGCGGGCGTCCGCCGGGCCCCCGGCCGGGCGAATCCCTCGGCGAGCGCGTCGCGGTAGAAGTCGTCGAGCCGGGGGGAGAAGAACAGCGGGAGCCAGCCGTCGGCGATCTCGGCGGCCAGCGCGACGTTGCGCGGTCCCTCGGCCGCGAGGTGGATGGGCAGGTCGGGGCGCAGCGGGTGCACGGTGGAGCGCAGCGGCGTCCCGAGCCCGGTCCCGCCCGGGTGGGGCAGGGGGTAGTGCTCGCCGTGGTTCGTCACGCGCTCCTCGCGGGCGAGCACGCGGCGGACGATCCCGACGTACTCCCGCGTCCGCGCGAGCGGACGCGGGTACGGCTGCCCGTACCAGCCCTCGACGACCTGCGGGCCGGACACGCCCAGGCCGAGGACGAACCTGCCGCCGGAGAGATGGTCGAGGGTCATCGCCGCCATCGCGGTGGCGGTCGGCGTGCGTGCCGACATCTGCAGCACGTTGGTCCCCAGGGTGATCCGCCCGGTCGACGCGCCCCACCACGCCAGCGGCGTCAGGCAGTCGGATCCGTAGGTCTCCGCGGTCCAGGCCGAGTCGAAGCCGAGGTCCTCGGCCCGGCGCAGGGACTCCTGCGCGTCGCGGGGCGGACCGGCTCCCCAGTAGCCGAGGTGCAGACCGAGACGCAACGGGACCTCCGGATGCTGTTGAAACAATAGACGACATTCGTATCACGTGTCACGATGCGGAGGAAACCGACGAGAGGATCTCCACGTGCCGTCGCCCCCTGACACGCCCACGCGGGTCGCGTTGCTGACCGGAGGAGCCCGCGGGATCGGCGCCGCCATCGCGCGTCGGCTCGCCGCGGACGGCCATGCCGTCGCCGTCAACTACGCCACGAGCGCCGCCGCCGCGGAGGAGCTGGTGGCGGAGATCGGGAGATCCGGGGGGACGGCCTGCTGCTGGCGCGCCGACATCTCCGACCCCGATGCCGTGACCGGGCTGGTCGAGGCGGTGACCGCGGCATGGGGCGCACCGTCGGTGCTGGTCAACAACGCCGGGCTCAACATCACCGCGTCCGCCCGCAGACTCGACCCCGCGGACTGGGACCGGGTGATCGGAGCGAACCTCAGCGGGGCGTTCTACTGCACGCACGCCGTGCTCCCCGCGATGTACGCCGCGGGGCGGGGGCGGGTGGTGTTCGTGGGCAGTGCGGCCGCGGGCCGCACGGTGCTGCCCGGCACCGGCGCCTACGCCGCCGCCAAGGCCGGGGTCGGCGCGCTGGTCGAGGTGCTGGCGAAGGAGACGGCCCGCCGGGGGATCACCGTGAACTCCGTGATCCCCGGTTTCGTCGACACCGACATGACCCGCGGTGAGGGCGACGAGGCGATGGCGGTCATGCGGGCGCAGTGGCCGGAGGTCCCGGCCGACGCGATCGCCGACGCGGTGTCCTACCTCGTGTCCGACCGCGCGGCACACGTCTCGGGGGAGCAGCTCGGCGTCTGGCTGGGCGGACCCTCCGGGCAGCTCCGGTGAGCCGCCCCGTCCCACCGCCCGCGCCCGGCGAGCACCTGCCGGCGCGCCCTCCACCCATGCCGGAGCATGACACCCGAGGAGCCGACACGATGACCACCGACCGGACCGCACCGGGGGAGGCCGCCCCCGCCGTCCTCACCGACCGCCCCGAACCGGGCATCCTGCGGATCACCCTGAACCGTCCCGGATCCCTCAACGCCATGAACACCGACCTGATCGAGGCCCTGCACGAACAGCTGCGTGCGGTCCAGGAGGACTCCGAGGTGCGTGCGGTCGTGCTCACCGGGGTCGGGCGGGCGTTCTGTGCGGGCATCGACCTGGGCGGGTACGGCGTCCCGCTGCAGAGCCCGGCCGAGGAGGAGGGGCGCTCGCAGGCCGGGATGCGCGTCCAGCAGCACATCTCCAGCCTCGGCGAGGCGTTCCGCCGTGTCCGGGCACCGATCATCGGGGCGGTCAACGGTGCGGCGGTCGGCGGGGGCATGGCCCTCGCGGTGTTCTGCGACATACGGCTGATGGCCCGTTCGGCGATCCTGGAGGCCTCGTTCATCCGGCGCGGGCTCGGCGGGACCGACATCGGCCTGAGCTGGCTGCTGCCCCGCATGATCGGGTTCGCGCGGGCGACCGACATCATCCTCACCGGCCGCAGGGTCGATGCCGAGGAGGCGGAACGGATCGGCCTGGTCTCCGCGGTCGTCGACGACGAGGTCCTGCAGGAGGCCGCGCTGGAGCGGGCCCGCCTCATCGCCGGGCACAGCCCGTTCGGTGTGTGGATGAGCAAGGAGGTGCTGTGGGCGAACCAGGAGATCGGGAGCTTCCAGGCCGCGGTCGAGCTCGAGAACCGCTCGCAGATCCTGACCGCGCTCACCAGGGACCACCGCGAAGCGGTGACGGCCTTCCTGGAGAAGCGCCCGGCCGTGTTCCGGAACCGATGACCGGCCCCGCACTGGCCGGCCGGGGCGCCCTGGTGACCGGCGCGGCCAGCGGTATCGGCGCCGCCGTCGCCACGCGTTTCGTCGCCGAGGGGGCCTCGGTACTGCTCTGCGACGTCGACGAGGAGCGGGGCACGGCGCTGGCCGCGGAGCTGGGGACCGCCGCGCGGTTCCGGAGGGTCGACGTGACCGACGAGGACGACGTGGCGGGCGCCGTCGCCGAGGCCGTGGAGCGCCACGGCCGGCTCGACTGCATGGTGAACAACGCCGGCGCGGTCGGGCGGTGGCGCTTCGTCGACGACGTGCCGGCCGCGGAGTGGGACGCCGCGTTCGCGCTGCTCTGCCGCTCGGTCCTGTTCGGGATCAAGCACGCGGTCGCGCCGATGCGGGCGGCCGGAGGTGGCAGCATCATCGCCACCGGAAGCGTCGCGGGACTGCGCACCGGCTACGGGCCGCACGCCTACGGTGCGGCGAAGGCGGCCGTGGTCCAGCTGGTCCGGAGTGCGGCGGTGGAGCTCGCCGCGGACCGGATCCGGGTGAACACGCTCGTGCCGGGCGGCGTGGCCACCCGGATCGTGGGGCACGGCGCCGGCCTGACGGGTGACGCGCTGGACCGTTCGGTGGACCTGGTCCGGGCCGACCTGCGCTCGTTGCAGCCGATGCCCCGGGCCGGTGAGCCGGACGACCTCGCCGCCGCCGCGGTGTTCCTGGCCTCGGACGCCTCGGGCTTCGTCACGGGGCAGGAGCTGGTCGTGGACGGGGGCGCCTCGGTCGGCCGGCAGTGGCCCGCGGACGCGGTGCGGATGGCGGAGCGGGCGCGGCAACGCGACCGCGAGCGCGGCCGGTGACGGTGCGGTCCCGGACCGGGGTCCGGTCCGGGACCGCACCTGCCGTCAGGCTCTGGCCTCGTCCTTCAGCGCCACCGCCTCGGGCGGCACCTCGGTGAACCGCTCCCGCAGCGCGGCCTTGGTCAGCTTGCCGGAGAAGGTCCGCGGCAGCGGCTCGGGCGAGGCGAGAGCATGCCGGGGCTGCTTGAACCGGGCGAGTCGCGTGCGGGCCGTGGCGGCGAGCTCGGCGACCACGGCGTCCGGGTCGCGCTCGGAGTGGAACACGACCATCGCCACCTCGCCCCAGGTCTCGTCCGGCACGCCGATCACGGCGAGGTCGCTCACTCCCGGTACCGCCGCCAGCACCTTCTCGATCTCGGCCGGGTAGACGTTGATCCCGCCCGAGATCACCAGGTCCTTGCTGCGGTCGACGATGTACAGGAAGCCCTCGTCGTCCATCCGGCCCAGGTCGCCGGTGCGCAGCCATCCGTCGACGACGGTCTGTGCCGTGGCCTCCGGCCTGCGCCAGTACTCGCGCATCACGTGCGGACCGCGCACGAGCACCTCGCCGACGTCGCCGACGGCGGCGTCGACCCGGATCGAGGTGCCGACCAGGGCCCGTCCGCAGGACTCCGGGCGCTGCAGGGCGTCGTGCCAGGCCAGGCTGGTGACGAGCCCGGAGGCCTCGGTCAGGCCGTACACCTGGTTGAGCGGCACACCCCGCTCCCGGTAGACGCGCAGGGTCTCGGTCGCGACCGGGGCGCCACCCGCGGCGGCGTAGGTGAACGCGGCGAGGTCGGCGTCGGCGAAGCCGGGGTGTGCGGCCATCCGCTGCCAGATGACCGGGACGAACGTCGCCGCGGTGACCCGTTCGCGCACCATGATGTCGATGCTGCGCTCCGGATCGAAGTCGGCGAGCAGGACCATGGTCGCGCCCGGGTAGATCACGAGCTGGACGAACACCGAGACGACCGACCCGGTGTAGACCAGGGGAGCGGGGACCAGGACGCGGTCCCGCCACGACAACGAGTGCGCGATCATCTGCGACTGCGCCGGTGCGAGCACACTGCGGTGGGTCAGCAGCGCACCCTTCTGCACGCCCGTGGTGCCGGAGGTGTAGCAGATGAAGGCGCCGTCGTCGTCGGCGATGTCGGCGGTGGGGGCCGGGCCGGGCGTGCCCTGGAGGGTGTCGAAGCCCGGGACGTCGGTCGAGCCGAGCGACACGACCTGGTGGCGCCCGGCCTCCGCGCTCCCGGCGACCAGGTGCAACAGCCTGTCCTCGGTCACGACCAGCACGCAGTCGGCGTCGGCCAGCAGCTCGTCGATCTCCCCGGCCAGCAGCCGGAAGTTCAGCGGCACGCAGACCGCGCCGAGCTTGAGGACCGCGATCATGGTGCGGGCCAGCTCCGGGCGGTTGTGCATCAGCACGGCGACGCGGTCGCCGTGCCCGACCCCGCGGGCCGCGAGACCGCGGGCGAGGTCGTCGGTCGCGGCGTCGAACGCGCTCCAGGACTCGGCGGTGCCCTCGAAGGCGATCGCGTCGTGGTCGGGACGGGTGCGCGCCCAGAATCGGACGAGTTCGGGAACGTTCATCGGCTGCTCCGGTGGTGGGTCGGTCGGGAACGGGTCAGGAGGACGTCGCGGCGGTGGACCCGGCCGCGGCGGGGGCCGTCGCCCGGCGGGCGCGGTGCACGCGGACGACGAGCAGGGCGAGCGAGACGGCCCCGATCGCCGCCGGGACGGCGATCAGCTGGAAGATCACGCCGCCGGCGACGCCCGCGGCCATCAGCGCCCCGCCGGCGAGCGGGGCGATCAGCGACCCGATCCGCCCGGCGCCGAAGGACCAGCCGACACCGGTCGCCCGGATGTCGAGCGGGTAGATCTCGGCGGTGATGGTCGACAGGGCCTGGTTGACGCCCACGGCGAAGAAGCCGATGAGGCAGATCAGGACGGTCAGCAGCACCGGCTGGTCGAACACCGCCGGTACGGCGAGGATGACCACGACCGCGACCGGCAGGCCGACGGTGAGCGAGGCGTAGTCGCGGCGGCGGTCGATGATCACGCCCTGGGTCAGGCCGCCGACGGTGTTGGCCAGCAGGCACAGCGACATGGCCAGGATGGCCACGCCGGGGTCGACGCCCACCTGGCCGAGCAGGGTGGGCAGCCAGCTGTAGAGGAAGTAGACGATCACGTAGGTCGCGAACCAGGTGATCCACAGCAGCGTCGTCGCCGGCGCGCGACCCCCGGTGAACAGGGCGCGGACCGGGATCCGGGTGGTGCGGGCGGGGGCCGGACCGGCCGCGGGGTCGTCGAGCCGCACCGTGGCGGCCTCGGGGGAGATGCGGTCGAGCAGTGCACGGGCGCGGTCGTGCCTGCCCCGCCGCACGAGCATGCCCAGGGAGTCGGGCAGCAGTCGCCAGCACACCAGCACGAGTACGACGGGGAGGACGGCACCGATCAGGAAGACCGACCGCCAGCCCAGTGTCGGGACCGCCGCACCGGCCACGATGCCGCAGAGGAAGCCGCCGATCGTGATGCCGCACAGGACGACGAGCACCGCCTTCCCGCGTGCCCTGGCCGGCATGTACTCGGCCGACAGCGCCACGAGGTTCGGCACCACCGCGCCGAGCCCGATGCCCGCGACGATCCGTACCGCGGCCAGTTCGCCGACCGTGGAGACCAGGGGGATGACGGCGGTCGCGGAGCCGTAGAGAAGGGTCGAGCCCAGGAGCACGGTGCGCCGGCCGATCCGGTCGGCGAGCGGTGCGATCACGGTGGTGCCCACGACCATGCCGATGAGGCCGATCGTGATCGCCGGTCCGAACGTCGACGCCGGCACCGCCCACTCCGCTGCCATGGCCGGCAGCAGGTAGCCGATCGCGAGTGCGTCGAACCCGTCGGCCAGGCCGAGCAGGAAACACAACAGGACGGTCCGTTTCTGGAACCAGGAAACGGGACTCCGGTCGATGACCTCACGCATCGACTGTCCGGGCTGCTGCGGCATTGCATCCTCCGCTCCGACGAGCGCTCCGGCGGCCGCAACGGTGCGACCCGGCCGGCGCTCGCCTGTCCAGAGTGACACGTGAGACGAAAGACGTCTACAGTCTCATGACGCTGCCCGGCCGACGGTTCGTCGGGCGTGCGAGGTTGGTCCGGATCGCCCTTGACGGCGTTTTATCTACGACCATAAGGTGAGTCGGGCGGTCCGGTACACGGCGAGTTCGTGCCTCCGGCGGCTGCTCCCGGCCGGGCGCCGCGACGGCTCAGCGCGTGTGCCCGGCGGTCCCTCGGCGATTCCGCGCCCCTTCCCGGTCGGTCGTACCGACGTACACGGAGGACAACGATGTCCAGATCCACCACACGGAGCGCCGGTTTCCGGACGGTCGTGTTCACCTGTCTCGCGGTGACGGTCCTCGACGGCGTCGACCTGCTCATGTTCGGCGCCGTCCTGCCGGTCCTGCTCGGCGAGCAGGTGTGGGGCATGACGACGGTCGAGGCCGGCTTCGTGGGCAGCCTGTCCCTGTTCGGGATGATGATCGGCGCGATGCTGGCCGGCTACCTGACCGACATCGTCGGGCGGCGGCCGATCGTGCTCGCCTGCGTCGCCAGCTTCAGTGTCTTCACCGGTCTGTGCGCCATCGCCCCCAGCCTGGAGATCTTCGGCCTGTTGCGCTTCCTGGCCGGTCTCGGCTTCGGTGGTGCGCTCCCGACGGTCATCGCCCTCACCATGGAGTACGTGCGGATCGACCGCCGCCAGTTCTACAACGGCGTGGTCCAGACCGGATTCCCGATCGGCGGCGCGCTGGTGTCGGTGGTGGCGATCGTGGTCATCCCGTTGTTCGGCTGGCAGTCCCTCTTCGGCGCCGCGGGCCTGATCGGGCTCGTGCTGTTCGCGGTCGCCTACCGCAACCTGCCGGAGTCGCTCGCCTTCCTCGTCGCCCGCGGCCGGCACGACGAGGCGGCCGAGCTGGCCCGCCGGTTCGACATCGGCACCGGCGCGGAGTCCGGCCTGGCCGTGGCCGGTGGCGACGCCCCGGCCGCTCGTCGTTCGGCGCTGCAGCTGCTCGCCGCGCCCAGGTTCCGCGTCGCCTCGCTGCTGTTCCCGCTGATCAGCTTCTTCGGTCTGCTGGTCGCCTACGGGATGAACACCTGGATCCCCCAGATCCTGCGCAGCACCGGCTACGACCTCGGATCCGCGTTGTCGTTCATGCTCGCGTTCAACCTCGGCAGCGCGGCGGGGATGGTCGTGCTGACCGGTCTCGCGGACCGTTTCGGGTCCCGCCGGGTCATCGCCTCCGGTTTCCTGGCCGGGGCGGCCGCCGTCGCGTCGCTCACCCTCGCACCGGTCCAGGCGGTCGTGTTCGCCATCGTGCTGGTCATCGGGTTCTGCTCGTCGTCGCAGTCGGCGGTGTACGGCTTCGCCGGCGTCTACTACCCCCCCGGCCGCCCGGGGCACCGCGCTCGGCCTGTGCGCCGGCCTCGGCCGGCTGGGTGGTGTGGTGGGCCCGATCATGGTCGGGATCGTGATCGTCACCCCGGCGGGGGCGGGCGGGGTGTTCTGGGCCTTCACGGTCGTCGGCCTCGCCGCCGCGTTGCTCGTGGCGGTGGTGCCGCGCAGCGGTCTCACCGACCGCCGGCGTCCCCCCGGCGTCGACGGGGACCGCGGAGCAGGTCGCGGCGTGACGAGCCCGGGCCGGGCTGCACCACGCAACACATGACGGACGACGTCATTGATCATCCGGTGGTTCCGGCGGCATCGCTCGTGGTGCGCCCGGAACCGCCTGACATCGAGCTCTGGAGGTAGTCGTGCGGGATGCGGTCATCGTCGAGGCGGTGCGGTCGCCGGTCGGGAGGCGCAAGGGGGGACTGGCCGGGGTGCACCCGACCGACCTGTCGGCCCACGTGCTGCGCAGCCTGGTGGAGCGGTCCGGTGTGGACCCGGCCCACATCGACGACGTCATCTGGGGCTGCGTGTCCCAGGCCGGGGAACAGACCCTCGACATCGCCCGCACCGCGGCACTGGCCGCGGGCTTCCCGGAGTCGGTCACCGGTGTGACCGTGGACCGGCAGTGCGGGTCGAGTCAGCAGTCGGTGCACTTCGCCGCGGCCGGGTTGATCGCGGGCCAGTACGACGTCGCCGTCGCCGGTGGTGTCGAGTCGATGACCCGTGTCCCGATGTTCTCCTCCAGCCAGGGGCAGGACCCGCTGGGCTCGGACTTCGCCGCGCGTTACGGGGTGGCCCCCAACCAGGGCGTGGGCGCGGAGATGATCGCCGAGAAGTGGGGCTTCTCCCGTACCCGGCTCGACGAGTTCGCGCTGCTGTCGCACGAGCGTGCCGCGCAGGCGCAGGACGACGGCCGCTTCGAGGGCCAGATCGCACCCATCGCGGGCGTTTCGGCCGATGAGGGCATCCGCCGGGGCGGCACCCTGGAGGGCCTGGCCCAGCTCAAGACGGTGTTCAAGGACGCCGACCAGGGTGGGGTGATCCACGCGGGGAACTCCTCGCAGATCTCCGACGGCTCGGCCGCGTTGCTGATGACCACCAGTGAGAAGGCCACGGAGCTGGGTTTGACCCCGATCGCGCGGGTGCACAGCGCGGTGCTGGCCGGTGCCGACCCGGTCATCATGCTGACCGCGCCGATCCCCGCGACGCAGAAGGCACTCACGCGGTCGGGTCTGTCGCTGGAGGAGATCGGTGCGTTCGAGGTCAACGAGGCCTTCGCCCCGGTGCCCCTGGCCTGGCTGGCCGACATCGCGGGTGAGGACGCCTCGGTCGCCGAGCGGCTCAACCCCAACGGCGGCGCGATCGCACTCGGTCACCCGCTGGGTGGTTCCGGTGCGCGGATCATGACGACCCTGATCCACCACATGCGCGACAACGGCATCCGTTACGGCCTGCAGACCATGTGCGAGGGCGGCGGCCAGGCCAACGCCACCATCCTCGAGCTCCTCTGACACCCGCACGACCCGGAGGGCAGCCACAGATGGACGTCGACGGATCGGCCGCCGTCGTCACCGGCGGTGCGTCGGGCCCCGGCGTCGGCGGGGTCGGGGAGCGGTCGGACGGCATGCACTCGTCCCGTGAGGCCCCCGGCGGGCCGGGGGAGTGCGCCGTCGACACGGGTCGACCGACGAGGCCGGGCTCCACGGTCGCGGGCGCTGCTCGGCCCACGGTCCACGCAGGTGCCGGCGACCACGCCCCGCCGCCCCACCACGGCCGTCGGTGCCGCCGGGGCGGCGCCGGCGTCGTGACCGTGGGCGTCGCATGATCGCCCACGGTCGACGCGGCAGGTGGTACGGGTTCACTGCGGACGAGGCGGCGGACGCCCGGTCGACCGACCGGATCCGTGTGGACGCGCCCGTGGTGGCGACGTACGACGACCGTCACGTGGACGGCCGTGGGACGCCCTTCGACTGCTTCAACAGTGGCGCGGGGTGTGGACGAGGCGCCGCGGTCGGCCGATCCTCGACCGAGGCAGGTCTCGGCCGGTCGATCCTGTCGCGTCCTCCGTCAGAAGCGTGAGCTGACGGTCGCCGACCTGGCGGATGCGTCGGGCTCACTCGGCAGGTTGCTGGACCTCGGTCTCCGGTCGACACGATGCCTCCTCGGGTGGGGTCGGCATGCGGCTACTGCTCGGTTCCGCCACACCGGCCAGGAACCGCTGCCAGCGCCTGCTGCACGGGAACGAGGGCGACGGCGACGACGGCACGCAGGTCGGTGGCGGCCGCACCGCCCCGGCTCAGGACGGCGAGCGACTGGTTGACCGCCGCGAGGTGCAGGGCGAGGTCGTCGCGCCGGGCGGACGCGACCGGGGCGCTGTCGAGGGCCCTCCGGAGCCGCCCGCGCTGGTGGCCGACGAGCGCGGACGCGCGCGCGGCGACCGCGACGGGCAGCGACGGTGCGGTCATCACGGTCTGTGCCACCAGGCAGCCGTCGGGACGTGACGGATCGGCGATGCGGTCCAGGGTGACGTCGAAGAAGGCGGCCACCGCCTCGGACGGATCCTCCGCAGCGTTCGCGAGTGCCGCGTCGTAGAGCTCGCCGTAGCGTCGCGCGTACCGCTCGAGGCACGCCAGGAACAGCGCCTCCTTGTCCCCGAACGTGGCGTAGAGCGAGCTGCGGCCCAGTCCCGTCGCCGCCGTCAGGTCATCGACGGTGGTGGCGGTGTACCCGCGCTCCCAGAAGACCGTCATCGCCTGATCGAGTGCCGCGTCGACGTCGAACTGCTTGCGTCCTGCCATCCGCCGTGCGCCTCCTGTCGCGTCGTCCCGGGCACAATCTTGGACTGATCAGTTCAAGATGCCATAGGCTCGTCCTCCCAGGGAGGAGAGCACGATGACCGCACCCGCTCACAGTGACGTCGACGTCCCGTTCGACGTTCTCCAGGGCTTCACCCACCGCATGGTCGACGTCGACGGGGTGTCGCTGCACGCCGTCGACGGTGGTGTCCCGGGGGCTCGCACCGTGGTCCTCCTCGCCGGCGCGCCGCAGACCTGGTGGGCCTGGCGCCTGGTGATGCCCGTCCTCGCCGGGGCCCACCGGGTCGTGGCCCTCGACCTGCCCGGGCAGGGACACTCCGACCGGCCCGCCGACGGCTACGACACCCGCAGCGTGGCGCGGGTCGTGCGGCGGGCCGTCGAGATCCTCGGGGTCGGCGAGCACTGGCTCGTCGCCCACGACATCGGGGCGTGGGTCGCCGTGACCTACGCCCTCGACGCGCCAGCGGCCGGCGACGGGCCCGATCTGCTCGGCCTCGCCCTGCTCGACGCCGGGATCCCCGGCGTCAGCCTCCCCACCAGCGTGTCCCTCGATCCCGCGAGCGCGCAGAAGCTCGCCCACTTCGCCTTCAACCTCGTGCCGGACCTTCCCGAGACGCTCATCAGCGGGCACGAGCGGGACTACGTGGCCTGGTTCCTGACCCACAAGGCCGCCTCGGCCGACGTGTTCTCCGATGCCGACATCGACCGGTACGCGCGTCTGTTCGCCGCGGCCGGCGGGGTCCGGGCGATACTCGCCTACTACCGGGCCGCGCCGGAGTCGGCGAGGCAGAACCGCGAGCTCGCGGCCCGCCGGAGGATCGACGTGCCCGTCGCGGCGGTCTCCGCCGAGCACGGCTCGATCCCCGACATGGCGGCAGCCGTGCGGCCGCTCGTCGGCGACGCGGCCGACGTCCTCGACGTCCGGGCGGCCGGTGCCGGTCACTTCGTGCCCGAGGAGGCCCCCGGCCAGGTGGTCGGCGCCATCGAGGAACTCGTCGCCCGCAGCCGCCCCTGAACCGGGGCCTCCGGCGCGGGCCGGGCCGGCGGAGGGCGGCGCCGACCACCGCAGGTCCCGTCTCCGTCGGGCCGGACGGACAGGGTGCGGCGTAGCCGCGCGACCGCCACGGCCGCGGTGCGCCCGGTCGAGATCGCCCATCCGGGACGGAGCGGACGCCGCGTCCCTCGCTATGATCGTCGGGTCTTCTGGACGACGGGGAGTGTCATGCGGCCTGCCAGTGTGTATCCGGTCCTGTGTACGGAGAAGATCGAACAGTCGAAGGACTTCTACGTGGGTCGCCTCGGCTTCGAGACGACGTTCGAGGCCGACTGGTACGTCAGCCTCCGGTCACCCGGCTCGCGTCCGTTCGAGCTCGCGTTGATCGCCCACGACCACCCCACGCTGCCGAGCGCCTACCGGCGGCCGGTACAGGGCCTGCTGGTGAACATCGAGGTCGACGACGTCGACGCCGAGTGGAAGCGGGTCGTCCTCGACGGCGGTGTGCCCGCCGAGCTCGAGCTGCGGGACGAACCGTTCGGGCAGCGACACTTCATCGTCGCGGACCCGAACGGTGTCCTGGTCGACGTCATCACCCCCATCGAACCCACGGCGGAGTTCGCGGCCCTCTACGCCGAGGACGCCACCGCCTGAGTGACGGTCGGCTCCACGCCCGGGTCTCCGCGCAGCGCGTCGACCAGGACCGGGACGACCACCTCCGCCACGGGGCGCCGGTACAGGTAGAAGTGTCCTCCGTCGAACGACAGGCGACGGAAGCCGGACGTCGTCTCCACCGACCAGAGGAACATGCGCTCGGCGATCACGATCGGGTCGTCGGTCGCGCAGAGCGCGACGATCGGGACCGAGGTACCGGTCGGTGGGCGGCGGTAGGTCTCCAGCGCCTCCAGGTCCGCCCGGATGGCGGGCAGCGAGGGGCGGAGCAGCCCTCCCACGTCGGCGACGCCGTCCGGTGCCCCGCCGATGCGGTGCACGTGCCGGACCAGCTCGTCGTCGGGTAGGCGGTGGGAGTAGGGCGGCCTGCTCGGGAAGCACGGCGGCTGCCGTGCCGACACCGCGACGAGCCGCGGCCCGGCTCCGCGTCGTTCGAGCGAGCGGGTGAGCTCGTAGGCCAGCACACTGCCGAAGCTGTGCCCCACGACGACGGTCGGCAGCGGGTCGCGCGCTGCGAGCGCGTCGGCCAGGGCCGCCACGATCGGCCCGGTCCGCCGGAGCGGCTCCTCCGCCGACCGTGTCCCGCGGCCCGGCAGCTGGGCGGCGAGCAGCTCCACGTCGTCCGGGACGAGCTCCATCCAGGACCGGAAGGCCGACGGCCATCCACCGGCGTGGGGCAGGACCACGATCCGGCCGACGGGCTCCGGCCGGTGCGTACGGCCGGACCGTCGTCCGAGCGCGGTGAGCCACCCGGTCACGACGCCACCGCCGCGGCCGAGAGCAGCGGGTGGTGCGTCCGGAGGTGGTCGAGGACGCGCCGCTGGTGCGCGGCGAGCCGCTGTCCCGGCAGGTTCTCCAGGGAGTGCAGGAACGGATCGTCCGGAGCGGGCAGACCGGCGACCGCGGCGGCGACCGCGAGCAGCAGGGTGGGCTGGTACCAGGCCGAGTAGCCACCCTCGTGGGCCAGGACGATGCGCCCGGCGCAGAGCTCGTCCGCCAGCTCGCAGAGCGAGGTGACGACGCTGTGGAAGGTGCGGCTGGTGGCCATCATCCGGCCCATCGGGTCGTGGGCGCCGGCGTCGAGCCCCGCCGCGACCAGAACGAGGTCCGGGGCGAACGCGCGGGCGACCGGGGCGACGACCGTCTCCATCGCCGCCAGGTACCCGCCGTGCCCGGTGCCCGCCGGGAGCGGCACGTTCACCGTGGTGCCCGCCCCCGCACCGGACCCGGTCTCGGCGGCCGTCCCCGAGGCGGGCGGGAACAGTCCGTCCTGGTGCAGCGACACGTAGCAGACGTCCGGGTCCTCCCAGAACACGTGCTGCAGGCCGTTGCCGTGGTGGACGTCGAGGTCGACCACGAGCACGCGGCGCGCCCCGTTCCGCTGGGCGACCCGGGTGGCGACGGCGAGGTTGTTGAACAGGCACAACCCCATCGCCCGGTCGGGCTCGGCGTGGTGGCCGGGTGGACGGACGAGGCAGTAGGCGCGCCGGTGCCCACCGGCCAGGACCTCCCGGACGGCCGCGGTGCAGGCACCGACGGCCAGACGGGCGGCGGCCGCGCTGTGGTGCCCCGCGGGGGCGTACACCCCGGCGTCGCCGCCCCGGGCGGAGGTGGCCTCCACCCGGTCGACGTGGGCGCGGGTGTGGACGAGGAGGAGGTCCGCGTCGGGGGCGGGTGCGGGGGTGTGGCGGGTGAACCGGTCGAGGACACCGGACAGCCGGACGAGCCCCTCCGCACGCCGGAGGTCCGGGTCGACCGCGAACTGTCGCAGCGGCTCCACCCCCGGGCCGACCGGGAGGTGGCCACTGCCCGCGCCCGGGTCGTGCCAGAAGCACAACTCGTGCGAGAACCATGCCGGTGGCGGCCCGGCCGGCCCACCCGCGGTCATCTCAGACCGCCGCGCCGGCGCGGACGACCGAGACGCCGGAGACCCGGGAGATGTGCCCGGTGTGGAACTCCCGGTCCGCAGCGGGGGTCCGCTTGGTGGTCAGGACCGTGTCGAGCAGCGCCAGCACCTGCTCGGCCTCGGACGTCGTCGGTGCCCGGTCGCCGATCTCGGCCTCGATCTCGCGGATCCGTCCGGCCGGGGCGATGACCCCCGCCTCGTACTCGGCCGTGTCGTCGTTGTGGTTGCGCGTGCAGGCCACCGCCCGCAGCACGGCACCGAAGAACGCCTTGCCGTTGATCTCACCCATGATGATTCCCTTCGGGACGGAGTGGACGGTTCAGACGAGCCCGAGCCGGCGGCCGGCGCGGGCGAGGACCTCGACGGCGAGATCGATGTCGTCGTCGGTGTGGGACAGGTTCACGATGGTCCGCAGCCGGGGGAGGCTGCGCGGCACCGCCGGGTAGACGATGGGCTGGACGAACACGCCGTCGGCCTGGCACAGCCGGGCGAGGTCCTGGGCCTGGGCGTCGTCGCGGCAGAGCACCGGCACCACCGGCGACTCGCTGTTCAACGTGTCGAAGCCGAGCCGGTGCAGCGCGTCGCGGTAGCGCCCGGTGCGGCGGCGCAGCTGCTCGGCCATCCCCGGCGCGGCCGTCATGACTTCGACGGCGGCCAGCGCGGCGGCCGCGTTCGCCGGGGTGACGGCGGCGGAGAACATCCAGCCGCGCGCGTTGTTCTTCAGCGCGAACACCAGGTCCGCGGATCCGGCGACGTAGCCGCCCGCGCTGGGAACGGTCTTCGACAGCGTGCCCATCTTGATCGCCACCCGCTCCGGGGCGATGCCGAAGTGCTCGGTGATGCCGCGGCCGGTCCGCCCGAGCACCCCCATGCTGTGGGCCTCGTCGACCATCAGCGGGGCGTCGTGACGCTCGCAGAGCTCGACGATGCCCGGCAGCGGGGCGAGGTCGCCGTCCATGCTGAACACGGCGTCGGTGACGACGAGCCTTCCGCCGTCGCCGGCCTGGCGCAACGCGCGCTCGAGGTCGTCGAGGTCGTTGTGGGCGTAGGTCAGGACCCGGGCCCCCGACAGCCGGTAGCCGTCGAGGATGCTGGCGTGGTTGTAGACGTCGCCGATCACCGTGTCACCGGGCCCCACCAGCGCGCCGACCGTGGCGACGTTCGCCATGTAGCCGCTGGAGTAGACGATCGCGTCCTCGGTGCCCAGGAACCGGGCGATCGCCAGCTCCAGCTCGCGGTGGAGGTCGAGGGTCCCCGCCAGCAGCCGGACGCCGTGTGCTCCGGTGCCGTGCCGGCGCACCGCCTCCTGTACCCGGGCCCCGATGTAGTCGTGCCCGATCAGGCCCAGATAGCTGTAGGAGGCGAAGTTCAGGTACCACCGACCGTCGAAGCGGATCCAGGAGCCCGTCTCCTCCTCGACGACCGGCTCGTAGAAGTAGCGGCCCTCGGCGACGACGGCCCTGTCCTCCCGGGACAGGTCGTCGATGCGGCGGTCGAGGAACCCGCCGGACGGTCGGTCGGTCAGCCTGCCCGGGAGGGTGCGTCCCGGGACGCCCGCGGGCGCGGCCGGGAGCGTGGGGGGCTCCGGGCGGCGCGCCGGCGCCGCGGGCCCGGGGAGTGTGTCCGTCCCGGCGGTCCGCGGGCCCGGCGCGGAGCCCGTGGGCGGCCCGCCCGCGGGAGACGCGGGAACGGCGGCCGGCGGGGGTACGGGGGCCTGCGCGGGACCGGAGGCTCCGGAGACCGCGACGGCGGGCGACGGGGCGGCGGACCCGTCCGGCCCGGTCCGGAACCGGTCCCAGTCCGGCCGGAAGGCCGCGGGGTCCGGCGTCGTCGACCGCTCGTCCCGCGGGGCGGTCCCGCCGG
The DNA here is from genome assembly GCF_020496225.1 of Pseudonocardia sp. ICBG162. Lineage (NCBI taxonomy): Bacteria > Bacillati > Actinomycetota > Actinomycetes > Pseudonocardiales > Pseudonocardiaceae > Pseudonocardia > Pseudonocardia sp. ICBG162. Next base: position 985,327 of record NZ_JAHLJD010000013.1, on the reverse strand, counting down.
TCTGCGGCGCGGGGTCCGGCCCGCCGGTGGCGGAGACGGGCGAGGGCCCGCCGCCGGCCGCGGGCGTGGCGACCGGCGTGGGCGTGGCGACCGGTGCGGGTGGGGCGAGGGGCGTGGTGGTCGCGGCGGGGGGCGGTCCGAGGTGGTCGAGGAGGTCCTGCACCCGGGTGAGCTCGAACAGGAGTGCGGGGTCCACCTCGTAGCCCGCCTTCGCCAGGCCCGCGGTGATCTCGACGGCCATCATCGAGTCCAGCCCGAGCTCGAGCAGGTCGTCGCCCGGCGCGACCGCGGGCAGGTGCATCGTGGAGGTCAGGATGGAGCTCACGGACGTCCACGCCTCCGTGGTGCCCAGCGTGCTGGTCATCGGTTCGTCCTTCGGTCGGGCGGGTGCGGACAGGACGTACTGGCCGGGCGGGCGGCCCAGCACCTCGGACAGCAGGGCCAGACCCGCGTCCGATTCGAGCGCCGGGATGCCGCGGGCCGCGGCCGCGGCGACCACGTCCTCGCCCATCCCGGCGTTCCACAGGCCCCAGTCGAGGCTCCACCAGCGCTCCCCGTCGGAACGGCGGCGGGCGGCGTAGCCGTCGAGGAAGGCGTTCGCGGCGGCGTACGCGCTCTGCCCCAGGTTCCCCCGGACCGCGCTGATCGAGCCGAACAGGACCACCGCACCTGGGCGGTGGTCGCTGTCGAACAGCGCGTCGAGTGCCTGCACACCGGAGATCTTGGGGGCCAGGACCTGCGCGATCCGCTCAGGAGTGAGCGTCCGGGCCAGACCGTCCCGCAGCACCCCGGCCGCGTGGACCACCAGGTCGAAGCGGTCGCGGCCCAGAGCGGGGTCCGGGTCGGTGACGTCGGTGGTGAGCACCCGTACCTCGCACCGCCCACGCAGCCGGTCGACCCGGGCCGCCCGCCCGCCCGCGGGCGGGGTGCGCCCCACGAGCGTGAGGTGTGCGCACCCGAGTGCGGCGAGCCGCTCCGCGGTGAGCAGCCCCAGCCCGGTCAGACCCCCGGTGACCAGGACCCGCTGTCCCCGCGACTCGAACGGCGGCCCCTCCGCGGGGCCGGCCGGGCTCGCGTGCGGGACCAGGTGCGCCCCGTCGCGAAAGCGGTGCTCGCCGCCGTCGTACGGGACGGTGGGCGGTGCCGTCGGCGCGGACGTGTCGAGGTCGACCAGCGTGACCGGTGTCCGGGGGTGCTCGGTGCGCACCGAGCGGAACAGTCCCCACAGCGCGGTGTGGGACGGGTCGGGACGCACGCCGTGGGCGTCCCGGGTGAGCACGGTCAGTGCCGGGAACGGCCGCGCGGTGGCCAGCACCCGTACCAGTGCGGCCGCCTGCTGCACCACGGCCGAGGGGTCCTCGCCACCGGCCGGGGCGTACACGACGAGCCCCGGCGGGTCGTCGGCCAGCCGGGCCCGCAACGTCCCGTCGGCGACGGCGTCGAGACCGAGACGTCCGACCGGCCCCGCGGGCCCGGGGACCTGACCCAGGACCAGCGTCCGCGGGGGCGTCGACGGCGCCGGGGGAGCCGTCGCGGCACGCCAGCCGGGGACCGTCGTCGCACCGGGCGGGCGACCGGGCGCGGTCCCGGTGGCCGGCCGGGGCCGGGGGACGGCGGGCCGGTCCGGACCGCCGGGGACGGCCCGCAGCACGATCCGGTCCAGCTCGAGGACGACCTCACCCTGTTCGGTGCAGACCGTCGCCCTGCCCCGGCACCCTGCCGCGTCCGGGCCGCCCGGGGTCCGTTCGACGAGGGCGAGCAGCGTGCCGCGGACCGGGCGCCGGACCGTGACCCGCCCGATGTACCACGGCAGGCACGGACCGGCCGCCCCGTCGTCGAGCAGCCCGAGCCCCTGGAGGACGGCGTCGAGCACGGCCGGGTCGACGACGGCGCCCGGCTCGGCGGCCGCGGGGCGCAGCACCCCGAACAGCCGGTCGCCGTCGCGGCGCAGGGAGCGGATCACCCGGTACCGCTCCCCGTAGGCGATCCCGCTCCCCGCGCGCCACCCGTCCAGGACCGCCAGCGGGGTCTCCGGTCCGGCGGAGGCCTCCATGGCGGCGGTGTCGAGATAGGTCGGAGGGGGCAGCGGGGCGCCGGCGGCGACGGCGCGGGCGTGCAGCCGGGCCGGTGCGACCGGGTCGGCCGCGGGGCGCGAGCGCAGGGCGAGCGCACCGTCGTCGGCGACGTCGACGCCGAGCTCGACCCCGCCGTCGCCGACGGTGAGCGGCTCGGCCAGCACCACGTGCTCGAGCCACCACCGCCGCGACGACCGCCCGGCGCCGACGGCCTGCAGCATCAGGTCGATCTGGGCCGCCGCCGGCAGCACCCCCACCCCGCCGATGCGGTGGTCGGCGACGACCGGGTCCTCGGCGGTGACCGTGCGGCGGCCGGTCATGTGACGAGCTCGAATCCGTCGCCGGCGACGACCCGCCCGTTGACCTGGAGATCGACGACGTGGGTGCCGGGGTAGTACCGGCGGGTCGTGACCTCGCGGACGGGGTGACGCTTCTCCAGCACCCGGCTCTCGCCGGGCCCGAGCTCGACCGCGGCGAGCTTGAACACCTTGGGCAGGGTCCGCCCGTTGCCCCGCACGTGGTGCACCACGTAGTCGACGGCGACGGTGTGCGCCCGCCGGTCGGTGTTGCGGATCTCGGCGCGCAGGGTGACCGACTCGCCGAGCCGGATGGTGGCCGGGCTGAGCACCAGCCGGTCGGCCCGGACGTGCTCCCCGCCGGTCACGCCGGACAGGGCGAGCGCCCGCTGGTCCCCGTTCTTCACCAGCACCCGCAGCGCGTGCCTGCTGATCCACCCGGTCTCCGGGGTCGGGCTCTCCACCGCCCAGCGCTCCAGCACGTCCAGCACGGAGTCCGGGTGGTCGCGGGCGATGTCGTTGAGGTTGTTCGCGACCGACTTGCGGACGTAGGGCGACGGGTCCGAGCGCAGCACCTCCAGGACCTCCAGCACCGGAGCGGGGTCCTCGACGAACCGGTGCAGGGTCCGGGCCCACGGCAGCCGCGGCCGGATGCCCTCGCTCGCCAGACGTCGCACGTTGAGGCTGGGTGACCCGGCCCAGGACCGCACCCGGTCCATCGTGGCGTCGTGGTGGCGGTCCAGGTAGGGACGGATCGCGTACTCGCCGGTGTGCCTGCGGGTGATCTGCTCGATCGCGTCGAGCGACTCCTCCGGATGACCGAGGCCGTGGTCCTCCACGAACCGGGCCACCGGCATCAGGTACCAGCTGGTGTTGAACATGCCCTCGCCCTCGCCGAGCTCGTCGCCGAGCACCGACAGCAGGATCGCGAGTGCCTGCGGGTAGTCCCCGGGCAGCCTGGTGCGCAGGCCGTCGGACAGGACCCGGACGCGGTCCTTCAGCTCGAGCGGGGGCACCAGCGCCCCGACCTCGGCCACGTAGCCGTCGAGGTCGAACGGCGGGTGCACCTGTGCCACCAGGTCGCCGAGCAGGCGGGCCGCCCCGCTGTCGAAGTGTCGCTTCAGGCCGTACTCCGTCATGGACGTACTCACTCTCCGGGGTCGCTGGGGAACCGTGCGTCGACGCTAGAGGCTCGTCCTATCGGTCGGCTTTCGCTCCTGTCGTCCGGTGTCCCCGTCGCCGACCCAGTAGCGGCTACGGGCGAACGGGAACCGGGGGAGGTCCGCGATCCCGGGGCCGGGCCGCCGCGGCGCCCCCGCCGGGTCGATGTCGGGATCGGCGGTGTTGTGGTGGTCGCACAGGTGGCGGTGCAGGGTGTCGTCGCGTCCCCGCGCGAGGGTCGAGCGGACGAACCCGGCCTCCGGGGCCAGGTCCGCGGCCAGCCGGGCGAGCACGGGCTGGGGCCCGATCTCCCAGTAGCCGGCCGGGGCCGTGCGGTGCACCTCCGACAGCGCCTCGTGGAACAGCACCGGTGTCACGAGGCCGTCGGCCCAGGTCTGCGGGTCGGTCGCGGTCGCCGCGGTGTGCCGGGTCCCGGTCACCGTCGAGGTGAAAGCGATCTCCGGCGGCCGCAGCCCCGACGTCGCGAGCTCGGCCCGCAGCGCCGGGACCGCCCCCGCCATGTCCCGCGAGTGGAAGGCGTGGCTGACGCTCAGCGGCGTCACCGCCACCGGTCGTGCGGCGGCGGCGAGGCTCGTCCGCAGGGCCGCGACACGCTCGCGCGGTCCGGCGACGGCGGTGTTGGACGGGCCGTTGTGCGCGGCGATCTCCAGCTCCGGGTGGTCCCGCAGCAGCCCGGCGACGGTCGCCCGGTCGGCGTGCACCACGGCCATCGAGCCGGTCGCCGGCCGGTCGAGCATGGCCCGTCCCCGGCAGGCGGTGACCCGCATGAGCTCGGGCAGGGCCAGGCAGCCCGCGGCCCAGGCAGCGGTGAGCTCACCGACGCTGTGCCCGATCACGTGCCCGGGGCGGACCCCCCAGGAGTCCAGCAGCCGGACCAGGCCCACCTGGACCGCGACGATCGCGACCTGCGCATGGTCGGTGCGGGTCAGCACCCGGGCCTCGGAGTGGAACAGCAGGTCGTGCAGCCCGACCGTGAGCCAGGGCGCCAGCAGGGACGCGCAGTCGTCGACGGCCGCGCGGAACACCGGCTCGTCGCGGTAGAGCACGGACCCCATGCCCGGGTACTGCGAACCCTGCCCGGTGAACAGGAACACCGGCGGTCCGCCCGCTCCCGTACCGGCCCGGGCGACCGGTGCCGCGTCCGGAGCGGTCGCGGCGACGGCGTCGAGACGCGCGGCGAGCTCGGCGCGTGTCGTGCCGTGCACGGCCACCCGGTGCCGCTGGCGGGCCCGGCCCGCGCAGGCCGTCCACGCGACGGCCGCGAGGTCGTCGTCGCCGGGCAGGGCGGCGACCGTGCGGGCGTAGCGGCCGGCGAGGTCGCGCACCGCGTCCTCGGTCGGCGCGGACACGGTCACCACGTGGTTCCGTCCGGCAGGGGCGGCAGCACGGTCGGCGACGGCGGGTTCCTCCAGCACGACGTGGGCGTTCACCCCGCCCATGCCGAAGGCGGACAGCGCCGCCCGGCGGGGCCGGCCGTCGACCCGGTGCCAGGGCAGCGGGTCGACGGCGGGGAAGAAGGGCGTGTCCTCGAACCGGATGTGGTCGTTCGGCCTGGTCAGGTGCAGGGTGGGTGGGATCGTCGCGTGCTCGAGGGCGAGCAGGACCTTGACCAGCCCGGCCAGCCCGGCGGCGGGTTCGAGGTGGCCGATGTTCGACTTCACCGAGCCGATCGCGCAGAACTGACGACGGTCGGTGTGCGGACGCCAGGCCCGGGTCAGCCCGTCGATCTCGATCGGGTCGCCCAGGCTGGTGCCCGTGCCGTGCGCCTCGACCAGCGAGATGGAGTCGGGGGACACGGCGGCGTCGCGCAGGGCCGCGGTGATGACGTCGCGCTGGGCGGTCGGGCTCGGGGCGGAGTAGCGGCTCGTGCGGCCGCCGTGGTTGACGGCGGCGCCGATGACGAGTCCGCGGACCCGGTCGCCCTCGGCGGCGGCGTCACCCGCGCGGCGCAGCACGACCGCGGACGCGCCCTCGCCGGGGACGAACCCGTCGGCCTCGGCGTCGAAGGCGGCGCACCGGGCCCTCGGGGAGAGGGCCCGCATCGCCCCCATCGAGGTGAAGTACTCGGGGCTGATCGCGGCGTGGACCCCCGCGACCACGGCGGTGTCGATGTCGCCGGACCGCAGGTGCGCCAGGGCGGTGTGCAGCGCGACCAGGGCCGACGAGCACAGGGTGTTGACGACCATGCTCGGCCCGGTCCAGTCCATCAGGTGCGAGAACCGGTTCGGGATCATCGCCTCGAGGCCCAGCCCCCGGCCGTCGCCGACGCCCAGCCGGGCGCGTTCCTCGTGGTAGTGGTCGTGGCTGTAGGCGATCCAGAGTCCGGTCCTGCTGCCCTCGGCGCGCGGACCGATCCGGCCACCGTCCTCCAGCGCCTCCCAGATCGTCTCGTAGACGATCCGCGCCTGTGGGTCGATCATCGGGGCCTCGCGCGGCGAGATGCGGAACGGTGCCGGGTCGAACCGGTCGATCGACGGCAGGAACGACGCGCGGGGCCCGTCCCCCTCGTGGCCGGTCCACCGTCCGGGTGGGAGCCCGTCGACGGTGTCGACCCCGTCGCGCAGCAGCTGCCACATCTGCTCGGGTGTCGAGGCGCCGGGCACCCGGATCGCCATCCCGACCACAGCGACGTCACGCGACGGGTCCCGGTCCGTCCGCCCGGCCGGATCCGGCTCGGCCGGGGCCACCGCCGCCGGTGCCGCCACCGGTGCCGCCGCGGGTGCTGTCGCCGCCGGCGGGGTGGCCGCCGGAGACGGTGTCCGGGTGGGGGCCGCGGGTGGGGGTGTCCCGGCGACGGGAGGCCGCCCGGTCCCGCCGCTCCCGGCACCGGGGGTGACGGGCCGCTCGCTGCGCAGCGCGCGCACCAGCGCCGGTGCATCCTCGGCCAGGAACGCGGCGAACCGCTGCGGGGTCGGGAACTCGAAGAACACCGTCGGGTAGAGCGACAGGTCCCGTTCGCGGGACAGACGCTCGCTCAGCTCCACCAGCCCCACCGAGTCGAAGCCCGCGGAGAGGAACTCCTCGTCCGCGGCGTCGCGGCCGAGTCCGGTCTCGGCCAGGAACCAGTCCAGCACCACGGCGGGTGCCGGCCGCCCGTCCGGGCCGGACGGGTCGCCGGCCTCCGCGGCCTTCGCGGTGACCGGAGCCGGGGCCGGCGCGGCCGCCGGAGCCCGGGCGGGCCCGTCGGCCGTCCGCACGGACGCCTCCGTGTCGGCCTGCGGGGCGAAGGCCGTGGGCGGAACCCGCTTGGAGGAGATGTCGCGCAGGACGAGCAGGACCTCGCCCTCGTCGTCGGTGACGGTCTGGGTGACCCGGCACGCCTCCTCGTTCCAGAAGCCGACCCGGGTGTGGACGAACGCGGCCCGCTCCAGCGACCCGTGCACCTGCACCGCGCCGATCGACAGCGGGATGAACACCGGTGCGTCGGCCCGGCCGGCGATCGGGTGGTCGAGGTCGAGCGCGGCGATCGTGACGCTGTCGAGGAGCCCCGGGAACAGCTCGACGTCGGCGTCGTTCCAGCGGCGCTGCCGTGCGCCCTCGATGCGGGCGAGCGTGCCGTCGAGGACGGCCGCGACCCAGGAGATGTTGCGGTAGTAGCGGCCGTGCCGGTAGCCGAGCGCCCGCAGCCTGCGGTACAGCGTCGTGCCGGACCGCAACGGCCCGCAGGTCCCCAGCAGGGGAGCGAGGTCCAGCCGGTCCGGTGGCCCCCCGGCGCCGGGGAGGTAGCGCCCGTGCGCGTACGGCCCGTCCGGGCCGCGAAGCTCGAACGCGCCGTCGCCGGTCGCCCGGCACGTCACGAGCTCCGGGTGGGGCGCGCGCAGCGGGCGGTGGAAGACCAGGTCGGCCAGCCCGCCGAAGCCGCCGGTCGCGGCGACCGCCCCGGCCCGCAGCAGGTCGAGCCAGGCCATCCCGGGCAGCATCGCCGTCCCGAAGACGGAGTGCTGGGCGATCGGGGTCTCACCGGGGCCGTGGAGACGCTCGAACGCGAATCCGTCCGGACCCTGCGGCTCCAGCACCCGCAGCGGCCCGCCGGGCGTGGCCGAGCGCTGCGGTTCCCGCAGGTCCAGCACCCGTCCGTCGGCCTGGGCGACGGGCACGTCGGCCCGCCGGAACCAGCGGCCACCGCGATGGCCGTCCCAGTCGAGGTCGTGTCCGTCGGCGTACAGCGCGGCCAGGACCGCGTCGAGCCGTCGGACGAGGTCGTCGGGGCCGGTCGTGCCGTCGAGGGGGCCGGGACCGCCGATCGGGCTCCCGGTGGCCAGCAGCGCCGCGACCGTCGCGGTGGGGTCCGGGTCGTCGCCCAGCGCGAAGGCGGCGGCCGCGGCGCCCGGGCCCTCGGCGGGCAGCGCCGCGCCGGGTGCCCCCAGTGCGGCCAGCGCGACCGGCCAGGCGATCGCCCCGCAGAGAGCGGCCCGGCGGCCCCCCCAGCCGTCGACCGGGTCCCCGGTCGCCGCGACGAACCGGTCCACCAGACGTGCCACGGCCGGCACGTGCGCCGACAGCCAGGGCAACCACCGCGCGGCGTCGCCGCCCGGCACCGACGGCGCGGTGGCCCGCCGCGGTGCGGGCCCCGGCCCGGTACGCAGCAGGGTGCGTCGCAGGGCCGCGCCGAGTGCGTCGGCGTCGTCGCCGCACACGGCGACACGCACGGCGCGGTGCGGCCGGGACAGCCTGCTGGTGGCGCAGGCGTCGTCGAGCCCGTCGCCGAGCCGGGGGAGTGCCTCGAGCCACTGGGCCGCCAGCTCGCGCAGTCCGTCGTCGGTCCGTGCGGACAGCGTCAGCACGAACGGTCCGGTGCCGACCGACGGCGGCGCGGGGGCCGCCGCGGTGACCACGGCGTGCACGTTCGTGCCGCCGAACCCGAACGCGCTCAGCCCGGCGCCGCGGACCGGGACGGCCGGCCACGTCTCGGCGGCACCGGTCAGCCGCAGCGGGCCGCCGTCGATCTGCAGACGCGGGTTCGGCTGCTCGACGCCCACGCCGGGGAGGACCCCGTCGCCGAGCGCGCAGAGCAGCCCCGCCAGGCCGGCGAGACCGGCGGCGGAGTGCAGGTGCCCGATGCGGCGCTTGAGCGAACCCAGCGCGACCGAGCCCGGCGCGACCCCGTGCCGGGTGAACACCTCGGTGAGGGCGCGGACCTCGATCGGGTCGCCGATCGCGGTGCCGGTGCCGTGCGTCTCGACCATCTGCACGGTGGCGGGGTCGACCCGGCGGTAGACCTCGTCGAGGAGCTCGACCTGGGCCTCCAGGTTCGGGGTGGTGACCCCCATCGTCGCGCCGTCGTTGTTGGCGGCGACGTGCGCGACGGTCCCCAGCACGCGGTCACCGTCCCGCCGCGCCGCGGCCAGCGGTTTCAGCACCAGCGCCACCGCGCCCTCCCCGGGCACGTAGCCGTCGGCGCGGCGGTCGAAGGTGCGGCACAGCCCGTCGGCGGACAGCGCCCCGGCTCCGTCGAGCAGCCGGTAGGTGAGGGGGTCGACGAGCAGGTCCACCCCGCCGACCACGGCCAGGTCGCAGTCACCGCTGCGCAGGCTCAGCCCTGCCAGCCACAGGGCGGTCAGCGACGACGAGCACGCCGTGTCGACCACCAGCGCCGGACCCGCGAGGTCGAGCCGGTCGGCCAGCCAGGCCGCGGCGAAGTTCTGGGACCGGCCCCACAGCGTCGCGGCGGGGGGTCCGGCGGGGACCTGCGGGCCGGGCGTGCCCGCGTCGTAGCCGTAGGCGTTCATCCGGCCGCCGACGAAGACCCCCGCCCGCAGGCGTCGGCGACCCCGGTACCCGGACTCCTCGAGCGCACGGGCACCGACCTCCAGCATCACCCGGTGCTGCGGGTCGATGCGGACCGCGTCCTCGGCGGACAGACCGAACGCCTCGTGGTCGAACGCGTGCGGGTCCTGCAGGAACGCGCCCCGCAGATCCGGGCGCGGGAGCAGCTCCGGGGCCCAGCGCGCGGCCGGGACCGGCGACACCGTGACGGTGTCCCCGGCCAGGAAGGCGCGCAGGTCGGTGACGTCCTCCGCCCCGGGGAGCCGGACGGCCAGTCCGATGACGGCCAGGTCGTGGGTCGGGTGGTCGGTCATGTCAGGCCTTCCCGTCCGTGCGAGGGTCGTCGAGATCGCTCAGCAGGCTGCGCAGGTCGCCCGGCGCATCCGGCGCCGGATGTGGCGCCGGCATCGGCGGCGCCGGGGCCGGTCCGGGTGCCGTACCGCTGACGGCGGTGACGAGGTCGGCGACCGTGTGGGCCCGCAGCAGGACCGAGGGGTCCAGTGACCGGCCGCTGCGGGCCTCGATCGCCGCGGTCAGCTCGGCGACGGTGATGGAGTCGAGGCCGAGTGAGCCGATCGTGACGTCCCCGGGGTCCTCGCCCAGGACGGCGTCGAACGCACCGGACACGGCCGCGGCCGCCGCCGCGCGGCCCGGTGCGGCCGGGCCGGCCGGGTCCGGGGCCGCGCCGGGGTCGCGGGGTGCCGCGGACGCCGGAGCCGGGGCGGGTGTGTCCCCGGTGGGCTGCGCGGCGGTGCCGAGGACCACGACCGCGCCGCCGTGGTCGAACGAGGCGGCGAACGTGGCCCGGCCCTGCTGCGGGGTGAGCGAGTGGCGGACGGCGAAGGCGGGGTCGGCGGTCATGCCGGTGCCGGTCCAGTCGGGCCAGGCGTGCGCGGTCACCCGCAGCGCGGGGGTGTCCTCCCGCTCGGCCAGCGCGAGCTGGTAGGCGTTGGCGGCGGCGTAGTCGACGACACCGCGGCCCGCCTCCGGCAGCCACCCGGCCACCGAGGAGGCCAGGGCGACCCAGCGTGCCCCGTGCCGGCGGGCCAGCGCGACGACGGCGTCGGATCCGGTGGTCTTGGGGGCGAGCACGCGTTCGGCGTCGGCGGAGCTCCGGCGGATGAGTGCACCCACCGGGTTCACGACCCCGGAGCAGTGCACGACCCCGCGCAGCGGTCCCCACCGTTCGGCGGACCGAGCGACGACGGCGTCGAGTCCGGAGGGGTCGGTCACGTCCGCGCGGGCGCAGGCCACCTCCGCCCCGGCGACGGCGGGCGGCTCGACGACCGACCGGCCGACCACGACGATCGCCCGGGCCCCGCGTGCGGCCAGCGCGGCGACGAGCTCGCGGCCCACCGCGCCGTGACCACCGACGACCAGGTGGAAACCGGAGGCGTCGGCGTCGCGGGGCGTCTGCTGCGCCAGCCGCTCGTGGTCACGGTGGAGCCGGCTCCCGGCCCGCAGCGCCCGCTCGGCCGGCTCGCCCGGCTCGGCCGCCGCGAGCGCGTACAGTTCGGCGGGCAGCTGCTCCACGGCGGCCGTGTCGTCGCGCCGGATGTCCACGGTGGCCGCCGACCAGCGGCGTTCCGCCGCGGCCGCGCGCACCGCCGCGCCACGGGCGACCGCCCACGGTCGCAGGTCGGCTCCCTCGCGCGGATCGACGGCCGCGGCGTCGTGCAGCACCCAGAGACAGACCGCGCCGGTCCGCAGCCCGGCGGCGACGCCGCGCAGCCGCTCCCAGAACCCGGCCGTGGTGGAGCCGGGGTCGTCGAGCACGACGACGGCGTCCGCGGCGGACAGCCCGTCGGCCGGGAGGCACCCGTCGGCGACGAGCCGGTCGAGCAGCGCGGCCCGCCGGTCGGGCCCGCCGCCGTCGACGAGCACGGCCAGGCCCACCGGGGGCCGCCCCGCCGGGGTGGACCCCGTGCGCCACACCGGTCGCGCCACCGTGGGCGGAGGCGCCGGGTCCCGCGGCCGGTCACCGGTGGTGTTCCAGTGGGCCTCGTCGGCGAAGGGATAGCCGGGCACGGTGGTCCGCCGCGCGGTCGGCGCGGAGAACGCCGCCCAGTCGAGCCCGTCGGCGCCGGCCAGGGCCGCGGCCACGAGGTCGTCCGGGCCCGCGGGTGCCGACGCCGGCGCCGCCGCGCCGCCGCGCACCACCGGGGCGGCGCCGGAGGCCACCGCGAGCAGCCCGGTCCGCAGCTCGGCCGCGGACCGGCCGGCGACGGCGGCGCGCCGGGTGAGCTGGGCGCGGCCGGTGTTCGCGGTGTGCACGACGTCGGCGAGCTCGGTGTCGTCCCCGGCGGCGCCGATCCGGTCCGCATAGGCGCGGGCCAGCCGCCGCACCCCCTCCTCGGTCGCCGCGGAGATCCGCAGCGCGTGCTCCCGGGCCGGGATCGGTGTGCGGGGCCCGCCCGCGAGCGGTTCCTCGACGATCACGTGGGCGTTGACGCCGCCCATGCCGAAGGCGGAGAGCGCGGCGCGGCGGGGGGCACCGTTGCGGTGCCACGGGGTGGGGGTGAGGACGGGGTGGAACGGGGTGTGCTCGAAGCGGATGCGGTCGTTGGGCCGATGGAGGTTGCGGGTCGGGGGAAGGGTGTCGTGGCGGAGAGCCAGGATGATCTTGGCGAGCCCGGCGAGGCCCGCGGCGGGCTCGAGGTGGCCGATGTTGGTCTTCACCGAGCCGATGGCGCAGTACTGGCGCCGGGTGGTGTACGGGGTCCACGCGCGGGTCAGCGCGTCGATCTCGACGGGGTCGCCCAGCGCGGTCCCGGTGCCGTGGGCCTCGAGGTAGCCGATGGTGTCGGGGGAGACCCCGGCGTCGTGCAGCGCCGCGGACACCACCTCCTGCTGACCCGCCACCGACGGCACGGTGAGCCCGGAGGTCCGGCCGCCGTGGTTGACCGCGGTGCCGGTGACGACGGCGTGGACGGGGTCGCCGTCGGCGAGCGCGTCGCGCAGCGGCTTCAGGACGACGGTGACGACGCCCTCGCCGGGGACGAAGCCGTCGGCGTCGTCGTCGAAGGCGCGCGCGGAACCGCTGGGGGACAGCGCCCCCAGGTTGCCCATCGCCGTGTAGTGCAGCGGTGAGAGCGCGAGCCGGACCCCGGCGACGACGGCGTGGTCGCACTCCCCGTCACGCAGGCTGCGGACGGCGGTGTGCAGGGCCACCAGGGACGACGAGCAGAGCGTGTCGACGGTGAGGCTGGGGCCGTGCAGGTCGAAGAACCAGCTGACCCGGTTCGCCAGGAACGCGTTGTGGTTACCGAGGCCCGCGGCGGCGTCCAGCTCGCGGTCCACGTTGTACTCGCGGTAGTGCTGGTAGCTGGCGCCGACGAACACCCCGGTGCGACGGGGAGCGGCGGTCGGGTCGACGCCGGCGGACTCCCACGCCTGCCACACCGTGCGCAGCAGCCACCGTGCCTGCGGGTCGAGCAGGCGGGCCTGACGCGGGTGGAGCTCGAACAGGCCTGCGTCGAAGCCTGCGATCCCGTCGACGAACCCGCCGAGCGGCCGGTCCTGCCCGTCCCACCGCTCCGGCGGCGCCGGGCGCAGGGCGTCGCGCCCGTCGCGCAGCAACGGCCACAGCCCGTCGATGTCGTCGGCGCCGGGCAGGACCCCGGCCAGGCCGATGACGGCGACGTCGTGCCGGTCGCCGGTGGGCCGGTCGGGGAACGTGCGGCGGGCCGCGACCGCGGGAGCCACCGCCTCCTCCACGGCCTCGACGAGTGCGGCGTCCGCGACCGGCGGCGCCTCGTGCCCGGCTCCGGCCGTGTCCCCGGAGGCCGTGTCCCCGGAGGCCGTGTCCCCGGAGGCCGTGTCCGCGGAGGCCGGTGGCCCGTCCGGGAGCCCGAGGGCGACGGCGAGGGCGCGGCCGTCGCGGGCGGCCAGGACCTCGACCGGCGACACCGGGGCCCCTCCGGCGGCGCCGAGCTCCGCGGCGACCTCACCGGCGAGCATCGAGTCCATGCCCACGGCGGACAGCGGTGTCGTCGCCGCGACCGAGGGGTCGGCCAGGACCCCGCGCAGGATCTCCAGCAGCCCGGTCGCGGTGAGCGACGACCCGGGAGCCGTGTCGTGGGCGTCCGCCGTCCGGGAGGGTCCGCCGGTCCCCGCCACGGGCCGGAACCGGATCCCCTCCAGGACGAGGACCGGCCCGTCGGCGCCGATCAGCCAGGCGTCCGCGACGTGGGTCCCGTCGTGCCAGCCCCGTGACCGCAGCCGGACCGCGACCGCGTCGGCGGGGTCGCCGGTCGCGACGACCCGGGCGATGCCCACCGGGAGCAGGGCGGTGTCGGACAGCGCCGGGTCCCCGAGGGTCAGCACCGCCATCGCCTGCAGTGCCGCGTCGACCGCGGTGACCCGGTCGGCCGCCGACCCGTCTCCCGGCAGCAGTTCCGCGGTCACCGCACCCGTCCCGTGCCGGATGCCGTCGATGCGGCGCAGCGCCGGCGCGTAGCGGGTGCCGTGGGTGTCGAACCAGGCGTAGAGCCCCGCGGGGTCGAGCTCGCGCGGGCACGGGGTGTCGTCGGGTGCGGGCGGCCGCACCGGTCCGGGCTCCGGGCGCAGCCGGGCGATCACGCGGCCGTCCTGGTGCAGGGTCGCCACCGCGCCGTCGGGGAGGTCGTCGAGATCGTGCTCGGGACGGGTGGTGCCCGTGCCGCGGGTGGGGAAGGTGACCTCCCGCAGTACCGGCGCCCGGTCGAGCCCCAGGCACAGCAGCAGCGCCGCGGGCACCGTCGGCCGTCCGAAGACCTCGTGCCCGGCGATCAGGGCGGCCGACGCGGCCGCGTCCGGCGCGGTGGGCGACGGCTGCGGGCGCGGGGTCCGGAAGGGGTAGGGCGGCAACGGCGCACGCCGGTCGGCGGCGCCCGGCCCGAGGGGCCCGCGAGGTCCGCCGGCGGCCCAGGCCCGGGCCGCCCCGGCGAGGCGGGCGACGGTGTCGTCGGTGTCGTCGGGGTGGACGACGGCCCCGGCGCCGCGACCGGCGGCACGGTGCAGCCCGTCGGCCAGCTCGCCGGCGCCGCGGGCGACGACCGCGACCCGCAGGGCCAGGTGCCTGCGGCCCTGCCCGGCCGCGGTGTACAGCACGCCGGGGTCGGTCCCGGCGCGTACCACCGCGAGCAGGTCGGCGATCCGCCGGGTCAGGGCCTCCGGCGTGTGCGCCGACAGGTGCAGGACACCGGCGGCGCCGGGGTCGTGTCCGGCCCCGGTGGCCTCCGGCCAGTCCTCGACGACGACGTGGGCGTTGGTGCCGCCCATGCCGAAGGCACTGATCCCGGCCCGTCGCGGCCGGTCGCCCGGGGCCCAGCCGGTCGGTGCGGCGGGGATCGCCAGGACCCCCTCGGGCATCCGCAGCCGGTCACCGGTCCCACGGTGCCCGGCGACCGGCGGGATCTCGCCGTGGCGCAGGCACAGCAGGACCTTGACCAGGGAGGCGAGGCCGCTGGCCGGTTCGAGGTGGCCGATGTTGCCCTTCAGCGCCCCGAGGAGCACCGGGGCGGCCCGCTCCGGGCCGAACACCTCGGCGAGCGCCGCGATCTCGATCGGGTCGCCGAGCGGGGTCGCCGTGCCGTGGGTCTCCACGAGGTCCACCGACGACGCGTCGACGCCCGCGTCGGCGAGCGCGGCCCGCAGGACGTCGGCCTGCGCGGCGCTGCGCGGCACCGACAGTGCGCCCGCACGGCCGCCGTGGTTCGTCGCGACCCCACGGATCACGCCGTGCACGTGGTCGCCGTCGCGGAGCGCGTCGGCCAGGGGGCGGAGCAGGACGGCCACCGCGCCCTCGCCGGGGACGAAGCCGTCCGCCGCCGCGTCGAACGGGCGGGGCAGGTCGGCCGACAGCGCGCCGAGCCGGCTGAGGCTGCGGTAGTACCAGGAGGTCAGGCCGACGTGGCAGGCGGCGACGACCGCCGTCCCGCACCGGCCGTCCCGCAGCGCCGACACCGCCTGCTCCAGGGCGACCAGCGACGACGAGCACAGTGTGTCGACGGTCAGCGAGGGCCCGGTCAGGTCCAGCGCGTAGGAGATGCGGTTGGCGAGCAGTGCGTTCATCGAGCCGAGCGCGGTGTGCGGACCGACCCGGTCGAGGCCGGCCGCGTCGCGGTGGTGGGTGTAGGTGGCCCCGACGAACACCCCGACGTCGCGCCGGTCCGCGGCACCGCCCTCCTGCACGACCGACCAGGCGTGCTCCAGCAGCAGCTTCTGCTGGGGATCCATCTCGGCGACCTCGCGGACGGCGAGCTCGAAGAACCGGGGGTCGAGCCGGTCGATGTCGTGGAGGAAGGCGCCGGTGCCGCAGTAGGTGCCGGTGGTGGCGGTGTCCCTGTCCTGGAGCACCTCGCCGACGTCGAAACGCTCGGGCGGCACCGGACCGAAGGCGGTGTCGCCGCGGCGCAGCATCGCCCAGAGACCGTCGAGGTCGTCGGCGCCGGGCAGGTCGCCCGACACCGCCACGACCGCGATCGCCCCGTCGGGCACCTCGCGCGGCCCGGGCCCGCCGGCGGCGGGCGCGGCGGGTGCGGTGGCGGGGACCGGCGCCGGAGCGGGGACCGGCCCGGGCTCCCCGCCGGCCGGGGCGACGCCGTGCCGGTCGCGGAGCGCGGCGACGACCGCACGGACGTCGGGATGTTCGAGGAACAGGGTGGGGGGCAGCGTGACGTCCCAGCGCCTGCCGAGGGACTCGCTCAGCTCCACGCTCGTGATCGAGTCCATGCCGAACTCGGCGAATGCGGTGTCCGCGGCCAGGTCCTCGGCGCCGAGCCGGGCGACCAGCGCGGCGGTGACCTCGGCGGCGAGCGGATCGGCCGGGCCGGAGCCCGACGGCGGTGCGGTGCGGGCGGACGTGGTCCGGGCCGGCGGGGGTGCGGCGGCGGGAACGGGCTCCGGGGACCCGGGTTCGCGGTCCGGGTGGGCCACCACCACCTGTCGTTCGCCGGACAGGACCGCGGCGGTGAGCGCGTCCAGGCCCTCGGTGGTGCCGAGCGGGTGCACGCCCCGGCGGCGCAGCCGGTCGGCCACCTCCACCCCCATCCCGATCTCGCCCCACAGACCCCAGTCGATGCTGGTCCAGGGCGCGCCGAGCCGGTGTGCCGCGGCGTCGAGGTGGGCGTTGGCGGCGGCGTACCCGGCCTGGCCGAGGTTGCCGAAGGCGCCCGACACGGAGCCGAACAGCACGGCGAGCTCCAGCTCGGTCCCGGCGACGGCGGCGACGAGCTCGCGCAGGCCGTCGGCCTTCGGTGCGACCACCGCCCGCAGGTCCTCGGCGGAGACGCTCCGCAGGAGGCCGTCGCGCAGCACCCCGGCCGCGTGGACGACGCCGCGCAGGGGCCGTCCGCCCAGGTCCGCGACGAGCGCGGCGAGCGCGCCGGGGACCGCGACGTCGATCGCGTGGGACCGCACGAGCGCACCGTGCGCGGTGATCGGGGCCGTCGCCGACGGGTCCAGCCGGGACCCGCCCGAGCGGCTCACCAGGTGGATCTCGCCCGCACCGTCGCGGGCGAACCGCTCCGCGACCGCGAGCCCCAGCCCGCCGTGCCCGCCGAGCACGAGGTAGGCGCCGTCGGGCCGCACCGGCAGGCGCGTGCCGGGTCCGGCGGGCAGCGGCTCCCAGACCGGGCTCAGCCGCGCGTCACCGCGGATCGCGCTCTCCGGCGGGCCCGCGCCCAGGTCCGGGCCGGTGACGGCCCCGCCGGGCGCGGTGTCGACCATCCGCAGCGACAGGCCCGGGTACTCGATCGCCGCGGTCCGCAGCAGCCCCCAGACCGACGCGCGGCCGGGGTCGGGCCGGTCCCCGGGCGCGGCCGCGGCGGCCCCCTCGGTCAGCACGACGAGGCGCAGCCCCGGCCTGCGCCGGGCGGTCAGCGACCGGACGACCCGCAGTGTGTCGAGCAGGTCCCGGTCCCCGGAGGGATCCCCGGTCGCGGTGGCCAGCACGACCCCGTCCGGGCGGTCGTCCGCGGCCGGATCGCCCCAGAGCCGGGCGAGGCCGTCGTCGTCGGGGACCCCCGTCGTGACCTCCTCGACCCGCGACCCGGCCGATCGCAACGCGTCGGCGGCCGACGCGCCGGCGCATCCGGGGGCGCCGGGGTGCAGCACCACCCAGCGGCCGCCGGGGGCGGGTGCCGGGGCGGGCCCGGACGGCACCCAGCGCAGCGCCCGCATCGGCGCGGGCGCCGGTTCCGGTACCGCTGCCGGCCCCGAGAGCGCGGTCGCCACGACCGCCGCGCGCATCCGCAGCCCGAGCAGCTCGGCCACGACCCGGCCGGTCCCGTCGACGACCACCGCGTCGCACCGCCCCGTCCCGTTCCCGGCCGGCTCCGGACACCGAGCGCGCACGGTCACCTCCGGACCCCGCAGCGGCGCGTGCACCACGACCCGGTCGACGCCGACCGGGTACAGCGGGCGCACGTCCTCGGGTGCCGTCGCCCCCTGGAGGACCAGGGCGGACAGCTGCAGGACACCGTCGAGAAGCAGGGGGTGCCCGATCCACGGGCGCGTGTCCTCGCTGCGCAGCACGGCCTCGGCCGCCCCGTCGCCGACGACCAGCGAGGACAGCGTCCGGAAGGACGGCCCGTACTCCAGCCCGGCTCCCGACCAGGCCGCGTAGACCCGCTCCGGGTCCCAGGACGTGCCGTCGACCGCGGGTGGCGGCGCCGCCGCGGCCGGCGCCGCCACGGTGCCGGCGGGGGTCGCCGTGCCGACCGGCCCGCCGATCCCGTCGGCGTGCAGCCGCACGGTGCCCGGAGCGGCCCCGGAGCCGACCAGCCGCACCGTCGCGGAACCGCCGTGGGGGAGGACGACCGGCCTGCGGAACGACACGTCCCGCAGCGCTGTGCCCCCCGTCGCGACGAGCGCCAGCTCGATCTGGACGGCGGCCGGCAGCAGCGCCCGGCCGTCCTTGCGGTGGTCGCCGACGAGCGGGTCGGCGTCGGTGAAGGTGAGCTGGAGCAGCTCCGAGTCGGTCATGACGCCAGGCCTCCGGAACGTCCGTCGAGGAAGGGGTGACGGGCCGCTGCCGCGGCGCCGTCGGTCGGGGCGGCCACCGGGGGCACGCCGGGCAGGGCGGAGTGCCGGACGCGGGCGAACGGGTAGGTCGGGATGCGGACGGTGACGTGCGGCTTGCCCCGGTGGTGGGCGGCCGGGTCCAGGCCCGCGTCGGTCTCGTCGTGGTGGTCGGCCAGCGCGCGGTGCAGCGGCGCCGTGCCCTCGTCGCGCCGCAGCGTGGCGCGGAACCGGGTCCGGCCCTCGCGCGGGGCGACGATCCGGCGCAGCAACGGCAGCAGCGCGGGCTGCGGACCGATCTCCCACCAGACGTGGGCCTGCTCCTCCGGCACCCGGGCGTCGAGCTCCGCGGCCGCCGGCCCGAACAGCACCGGGGCACGGACCGCCCGGGCGTAGGACGCCGGGTCGGTGGCGGTCTGCGACGTGTGCAGCCCGCCTGTCAGGGTCGAGGCGAACGGGATCGACGGCGCCCGCAGCCCGAGACCGGCGAGGTGCTCGGCGAACGGGTCGACGACACCGGCCATCGCCGCGGAGTGGAAGGCGTGCGCCACCGGGAGCGCGGTGGCCCGCACGGCACCGGAGGCGAGGAGGGCGGCCACCGCGTCGGCGGGACCGGTGACCGTCGTCGCGCCCGGGCCGTTGTCGGCGGCGATCTCCAGGCCCGGGTGGGCCGCGATCGCGGCCCGGGTGAGGTCGAGGTCGCCGCGGACGACGGCCATCGCCCCCGGTCCGGGCGCGGACGCCATCAGCCGCCCCCGCAGGGCGGTGGCGCGCAGCAGCTCCGGCAGGTCGAGCACCCCGGCGGCCCAGGCGGCGGTGAGCTCGCCGACGCTGTGCCCGACGACGGCGTCGGGGCGCACCCCCCAGCTTGCGAGCAGGGTGACCAGGGCGATCTGGGTCGCCACGATCGCCGGCTGGGCGTGGTCGGTGCCCAGGAGCGGGTCGCGTTCCAGCAGCGTCTCCAACGGCACGTCGAGGTGGCCGCGCAGTGCGGCGGCGCACTCGTCGAACACGGCCGCGCAGACGGGTTCGGACCGCCACAGCGCGCGGGCCATGCCTGCCCACTGGGCGCCCTGGCCGGTGAAGGCGAAGGTCACCGGGGTGGGTGCGCGCCGGGCCGGGGCGGGCGCCGGCCCGGTCCCGTCGGCGACGGCGTCCAGCGCCGCGACCATGCCGTCCCGGTCGCGGGCGTGCAGCAGCCGCCGCCACCGCTGCCCGGCCCGCCCGGTGTTCGCGGTGCGGGCGACGTCGTCGAGCCGGTCGCCGGGGCGGGTGCGCAGGTGGTGGGCGTAGCCGGCCGCGACGGCACGCAGCCCCTCCTCGGTCGGCGCGGTCACCCGCAGCACGTGCGACCCGGCCGGCTCCTCGGCCGGACGTGCGGGTCCGCTGCGCAGCGGTGGTTCCTCGACGATGACGTGGGCGTTCACCCCGCCCATGCCGAAGGCGGACAGCGCCGCCCGGCGGGGGGCGCCGTCGCTCCGGTGCCACGGCATCGGCTCGACGACGGGGAAGAAGGGCGTGTTCTCGAACCGGATGTGGTCGTTGGGCCGATGGAGGTTCCGGGTCGGGGGGAGGGTGTCGTGGCGGAGAGCCAGGATGATCTTGGCGAGTCCGGCGAGGCCCGCGGCGGGTTCGAGGTGACCGATGTTGGACTTGACCGAGCCGATGGCGCAGTACTGGTGACGGCCGGTGTGGGGGCGCCAGGCCCGGGTGAGCCCGTCGATCTCGATGGGGTCGCCCAGGCTCGTACCGGTGCCGTGGGCCTCGACGAGGGTGATGGTGTCGGGCGAGACGCCGGCGTCGCGCAGGGCGGCGGTGACGACGTCGCGCTGGGCGTTGGTGGTCGGCACCGTCACCCCGGCGGCCCGGCCGCCGTGGTTGACCGCGGTGCCGGTGATCACCCCGTGGACGGGGTCGCCGTCGGCGAGCGCGTCGCGCAGCGGTTTGAGGACGACGGTGACGACGCCCTCGCCGGGGACGAAGCCGTCGGCGTCGTCGTCGAACGCCCGCGAACCACCGGTCGGGGAGAACGACCGCAGACGGGATCCGAGCTGGAAGTACTGCGGCGACAGGGCCATGTGCACGCCGGCGACGAGCGCCACCCGGCACTCGCCCTCGCGCAGGCTGCGGACGGCGGTGTGCAGCGCGACCAGCGACGACGAGCAGAGCGTGTCGATCGTCATGCTCGGGCCGCGCAGGTCCATGAACCAGCTCACGCGGTTGGCGAGCATCGCGTTGTGGTTGCCCAGCCCGGCAGCGGTCTGGACGACGTCACCGACGACCTGGTCGCGGTAGTGCTGGTAGCTGGCCCCGACGTAGACGCCGACGGTCGTGTCCGCGGTCCGTCCGGACAGGCCGGCGTCCTCCAGCGCCCGCCACGCCGACTGGATCAGGTGGCGCTGCTGCGGGTCCATCCAGCCGGCGTCGTTCGGCGCGATCCGGAAGAAGGCCGCGTCGAAGCCCTCCAGGTCGTCGACGAACCCCGCACGGCGCAGGTAGACGGTGCCGGGGGTGGAGTCGGTCGCGTAGTACTCGTCGAGGTTCCAGCGGTCGGTGGGGACCTCGGTCAGGCAGTCCCGGCCCTCGACGAGCACGTCCCAGAGCCCGTCGACGTCGCCGGCGCCGGGGAACACCCCGTCGACGCCGATGATCGCGATGTCGTGCAGGCCGCGGTCGTCGGTGGGCCGGTCGTCCCGGCCACGGTCCGCCGGGGCCGGCTCCGGTGCCGCCGGCTCGGTCGTCGACGGCGCGGGCGGCACGTCCGGTACCGGGACCGTCCCCGGCCGGACGACGTCGGAGCCGCCGGGGCCGGTCGCGGAACCGTCGTCGGTCCCCTCGGCGGGCGTCGAGGTCACGCCGTAGACCTCGCGCAGCTCCCGCACCAGGCCGTCGAGCGTGCCGACCTCGAGCACCAGCGTCATCGGCAGGTCCACACCGAGACGGTCACGCAGGTCCTGGGCGACCGAGACGGCCAGCATGGAGTCCAGGCCGAGCTCCTGCAGCGGCCGGTCGGGCTCGACCTCGGCCGTGTCGATCTCCAGCACCCGGGCGATCCACTCCGCCACGACGGCCCCGAGGTCCCGCCCACCGGCGTCGGGGCGGTGCGCCCCACCGCCGGCCGGCGCCGGGTGCCCGTTCGTCGCCGGTGACGCGGTCACCGCGGGGACCCCGTTCCGCACGGGCCCGTCCCCGGTGGACCCGGCCGCGTCGTCGTCGGACGGGACCGGCCCCGTCGCGGCGAGCCGGGTCCAGGTGACCCGTTCGGCCCGCAGCAGGACCTCGCCGCCGGCGTGGACGGTGATGTCGGCGACGACGGTCCGGTCGTCCCCGGACCCGCGGTCGGTCCGCTGCGCAAGCACGGTGAGGCGCGGCGGCAGCGGGCCGTGGACGGTCAGCCGGTGCACCGAGAACGGCACGTAGAGGCCCCGCGCCCCGCAGGCGGCGAGCGCGACCTGGAACGCGCCGTCGAGCAGCGCCGGCTCGAGCACACCGGTGACGTCGCCGTCGAGCGCGAGCTCGCCGGTGGCGACCCCGTCGCCCACGACGAGCGTGCGCAGGCAGCGGAAGCGCTCGCCGTAGGCCAGGCCGTGCCGTTCCAGGTCGCGGTAGAACGCGGCGATGTCGGCCGCGTCGCCGGTGGCCGGTTCCACGGCGGCGGGGCGTGCCGGGACGGTGTCGAGAAGCCGGGCGTCGCACACCAGCACCCCGTCGCCGTCGCGGAACCGGACGGTCCCGTCCGCGAGCCGTGCGGACAGGAGCGTGGGCGGACGGACCACCGCCCGGAACGTCATGTCCTGCAGGGCGAACGGCAGTCCGCCCCGCAGCTCCGCGACCTTCTGCGGGTAGGCGGCGCCGGGCAGTACCGGTGCGCCCAGCACGACGTGCCCCTCGGCCTCGGGCAGCTCGCCCCACTCCCGGTCCCGTGTCCCGCCGAAGACCGACGCGGCGGCTCCGAGGGCGGCGCCGGGATGGACCTGGCCCCCGCGCCGTGCCGCCCGTGCGGCGGGGCGTTCCAGCCAGAGCCTGCGCTCCTCCAGCGGGACGGTCGGGATCCGCACCGCCCGGGCGGTGCCGGTGACCACGGGTGCGCCGCCGGCGACGAACCGTCGTGCGGCCTCGTCCAGGGTCGCCCGGTCGTCGCCGTGCACCCCGAACCGCTCCGGCGGCGACGACGGGTCGGCCGGTGCCACCCCGGTGTGGCTGGAGCGGCTGTCCCGGTTCCCGGCGAGGAACAGCATGAGCTTGTCCTCCAGCTGCTCCGCCGAGTCGACGACGCAGGCGAACCGGTGGGCGCGGTGGTGCCGGCGCAGGGCGGTGGCGCACAACGCCGCCAGGCCCGGTCGGTGCTCGGACCGCAGGAACAGCAGGAACCGCTCCGCGAGGCGGTGCAGCGCGCGCTCCGAGCCCGCGGACAGCACGAGCAGGCCCGGGCCGCGGTCGTCGTGGGTGGGGGCCGGGACGGCGGCGAGCACCGCGTGGGCGTTCACCCCGCCGAACCCGAAGCTGCTCACCCCCGCCACCCGGGGTCCGGTCCAGGGCACCGGCCGGTCCGGCACGAACAGCGGGGAGGCCTCGAACCGGAACCGGGCGTTGGGGGTCTCGATCCCGGGGGTCCCCGGAACGGTGCCGGCCTGCAGCGCCAGGACGGTCTTGATCAGACCGGCGAGCCCGGCCGCGGGCTCCAGATGGCCGACGTTGCTCTTGACCGAACCGATCGGGACCGACCCCGCGGCGGCGGGGCCGAGGGCCTCGCCGAGCGCCTCAAGCTCGACCAGGTCGCCGAGCCGGGTCCCGGTGCCGTGGGCCTCGACGTAGCCGATGCCGTGCGGGCCGACCCCTGCGGCCGACAGGGCCTCGCGGACGACCTCGGTCTGCGCGGGGCCGCTGGGCGCGGTGAGGAACCCGGCCCCGGCGCCGGTGTGGTTCACCGCGACGCCGCGGACGACCGCGAGGACGGCGTCGCCGTCACGGACGGCGTCGGAGTACCGCTTCAGGACGATCGCGGCCGCACCCTCGCCGCGCACGTAGCCGTCGGCGTCCTCGTCGAAGGCCCGGCAGCGGCCGCGCGGCGAGAGCATGCCGTTGCGCGCGAACGACTGCGACTTGGACGGCGTGAGGATCAGGTTGGCCGCCGCGACCACCGCGGCGTCGCTCTGCCGGGCACGCAGCTGCAGCACGGCCTGGTGCAGGGCGACGAGCGACGAGGAGCAGGCGGTGTCCAGGCAGAAGCTGGGCCCGGTCCAGTCGAACACGTGCGACACCCGGTTCGCCAGCAGCGCCATCGCCGAGCCGGTGGCCGCGTGCGGGTCGGCGTGGCCGTCGGCGGCGGCCACGAGCTCGCCGAAGTCGCCGGCGATGGTCCCGACGAACACCCCGGTGCGGCGCCCGAGGGACGCCGGGTCGTGCCCGGCGGACTCCACGGCCTCCGCGGTGACGGTGAGCAGCAGCCGCTGCAACGGGTCGGTGCGGCGGGCCTCGCGGTCGGACATGCCGAAGCGGTCGGGGTCGAACAGCTCCACGTCGGCCAGCCAGCCGGCCCGCGTCTCGTCGTCGTCGGACCACAGGGAGTCCCAGCCCCGGTGCCCGGCCGGGGCCGGGCCGACCGCGACGTGGCCCCCGGTGAGGGCCGCCCAGAACTCGTCCGGGGTGGCCGCGCCGGGGAACCGGCAGGCCATGCCGACGACGGCGACCGGCTCGTCGGCGGCCGGCCCCTGCGCCGGGGGCACCTCGTGCGGGGCACGCTCCGTCACGGCCGCCGCCGGGCCGGTGGGAGCGGGGACGGGTGCCGGGGTGGGTGCGGCGGCGACCTGCTGCTCCCGGGGTGCGCCCGCCCGACCCAGGAGCGCGGCCAGCCGCGCCGGGGTGCCGGTCGCGAGGATGCCGGTCGGTCCCACCTCGGACCCCAGCCTGCGGGTGAGCGCGGTGGCCGCGGTGACCACCGTGATCGAGTTGCCGCCGAGGTCGAAGAAGTTGTCGGTGGGCCCCAGGGCGGCGATGCCCAGCACCTCGCCGAGGACCTCCCCGATCGCGGCGACCGGGTCGTCCGTCGTGGCCCCGGCGGGCGGCTGCCCGGAGCCCGCCCGCAGGATGGTGTCCCGGGTGGGGACCGGCAGCCGTGCCCGGTCGACCTTGCCGTTGCCGGTGAGCGGGAGGTCCGCGACCGGGACGAACGCGGCGGGGACCATGTAGCCGGGCAGCTCGCGGCGCAGCGCCGCGGTCAGCTCCTCGCGGTCGCAGGGCCCGGTCGTCGTGATGTAGGCGGTCAGCTGCGGTTCGCCACGACCCTCGAACGCCGCCGCCACGACCACGGCCGCGCCGACCGTCGGGCGGCGCTCCAGCACCGCCTCGATCTCGCCCGGCTCGATGCGGAAGCCGCGGATCTTGACCTGCGCGTCGGCCCGGCCGAGCCACTCCAGACGGCCGTCGGTGTGCAGCGCGACCAGGTCACCGGTCCGGTAGTACCGGGTTCCGGAGCGCGGGTCGTGGACGAACACCTCGGCGGTGCGCTCCGGGCGGTTGACGTACCCGCGGGCCAGGCCGGTGCCCGACAGGTGGAGCTGACCGGTGCCGCCGGGGGCGACGGGTTCGAGGTCGTCGTCGAGCACGTGCAGCCCGATCCCCGGCAGCGGTGCCCCGAGACCGATCACGGCGGCGTCGTCGATCCGGGCACAGGTCACCCAGATCGTGGCCTCCGTCGGGCCGTAGAGGTTCCACAGCGCCCGGCCGCCCAGCAGGCGTTCGGCGACCGACCGGGGGAGGGCCTCCCCACCGGACAGCACCGTCAGACCGGGGTGCGGGGTCCACCCGTCGTCCAGCACGATCCGCCACAGGCTGGGGGTCGCCTGGGCGACGTCGACACCGGCCAGCAGCCCGGCCAGTGCGCCCGGGTCCGCCGCCTCGGAGCGCGACGCGAGCACCACGCAGCCACCGGTGGTCAGCGGCAGGAACAGCTCGAGCAACGAGATGTCGAACGCCGTCGTCGTGTGGGCGAGGACCCGGTCACCCGGTGCGCTGCCCAGCACCCCGGCGATGCCGGTCAGGAAGTTGCCCAGCGCGGCGTGCCCGATCTCGACGCCCTTCGGCTCACCGGTCGAGCCGCTGGTGAACAGCACGTAGGCGAGGTCGGTGGGGTCCACCGCGGGCGGCACGGCCAGCACCCGGCCGTCGTCGGCGCCGATGCGTCGGACGGTGCCGAGCTCGTGGCCGAGCTGCTCGCAGGCCGCGTCGGCCAGCACCGGACCGGCGCCGGCCACCTCGAGGTAGCGCCGTAGCCGCTCCCGGGGGAACCCCGGGTCGAGCGGGAGGAACGCCGCCCCGCAGCGCAGCACGCCGAGGACGGCGGGCAGCAGGTCGGGACCCCGTCCGGACAGGACCGCGACGATGTCGCCGGGGCCGACGCCCTCCTCGTACAGCGAGGCCGCCACCGCGTCGGCCCACCGGTCCAGCTCGGTGTAGCTGAGGGTGCGTCCCCCGCAGCGCACCGCGTCCGCGTCGGGGTGGGCCGCGACGGCGGCGTCGAACAGCTCCAGCACGGTTGCCGGAGCCGCGTCCGGGGCGGGGTCCGCCTGCGCGGCCGGGGCGGGGCCGGCGGTCGACGGCGCGGTACCCGCGAGAGCCCGACGGGCCTGTTCCTCGACCTCCTCGGCCAGGTCCAGGGCCGCGGCCCCGTCGAGCCATGTCGCCCGCACGCACAGCAGCGGTGCCGTCCCCGGCACCGACACCAGCGCGACCTCGGTGTCCGGGTCGATGGACGCGTCCTGGTCGTGCTCGCGCCGCAGCAGCGCGGCGCGGGTGAAGGAGGGCGTGTCCGAGCCGAGCGGGCGCGGCGCGAGTCCGGCCCGGATCTCCAGGTCGGCGGCGTAGCCCACCCGCTGGTCCGCCTCGGCACAGGCCCGTTCGAACGACGACGGGGTCGTGGCGTCCCAGCGGACCGGGACGCGTTCGGCGACCAGCTGCGCGGTGACCTCGCCGGCCGTTCGCGCGGCGATGGTGGACCACGCCACGTCGAAGACCGGTGCGCCGGTGCGCCGGGACAACACTTGCAGCAGTGACTGCTCGACGAGCGCGGTCTCCTCGGGAGCGGCGGGGACGACGGCCAGGGGGAGCCGCGCGTAGTGGGCCGTCGCGGCGGAGAAGTCGTCGGCCGCGAGCGGGACCGGGCGGATGTCGTCGAGCCGGTCCCGCCACCAGGTCTCGTGGGGGCGCACCGCGCGCAGCGCCGCGGTGACGGCGGCGAGCCGCGCGGGGTCCACGGGGGGCAGCGGCGAGCCCACGACGGCTCCCAGCCGCTGCGCGGCCGCGGTCCCGGACAGTCTGCTGCCGTCGGCCGCGGTGAGGTCCGAGAGCACGAGGTCGGCGTCGGTGCAGGCCACGGTGATGGAGGAGGGGAGCACCGAGGTGACGGTCGGTCCGGCCCGGTGCACCTCCCGCGGGACGGCGCGCAGCTGCCGGCACAGCACGGCACCGGCGCCGGTGAGCACGGCCGGGATGCCCAGTGGGTTCGGGAACGACCCGAAGTCCATCGCCCGGCCCAGCCGCTCCGCCCGGTCGGCCGGGGTACCGGGGTGGACGAGCCCGTCGTCCATCCGCGCCGCCCGTCGGTGGAACCGCCGCTCGCGGCCGCCGACGTCGACCGGCGTCGGCAGTGTCCGCCGGACGAGGTCCCCGACGATCCCGTCGAACAGCGCGATCCCCGCCTCGGTGGCCTCCCAGGTGAGCGAGAGCCCGGTCGAGTGCGGGCGCACCGGGAACCACCGCTCGGCCAGCACCGGCCCGGCGTCGACCCGGTCGGCCATCACGTGCCAGGTCACCGCGTGCCGGGGCGCGCCGTCGAACACCGCCCAGGCCGCGACGTTGCTGCCGGCGTAGCGGGGCAGCGGGCCATCGTGGAAGTTGACCGCCGCGATCGACGGCAGCGCGAGGACCTCGGCCGGGAGGACCCGCTGGTTCACGATGCTGAACAGGAAGTCGGCCGGCTCGGCGGTCAGCGCCGCGACGAGGTCGTCCGACGCGGGACGGCAGGGGACGCCGTGCTCAGCGGCCCAGGCACGGACCAGCGGGTCGTCGCTGAACACCCCGCGGACGGTCGCACCGGCGGCGAGCAGCGCGTCGCCGCAGCGGGTCAGCACCCGGGTGCCGCCCAGGAGGTGGCAGGTGGCGCTCACGTCGCGGTCCCCGTTCCCCCGGCGGCGGGGTCGGTGGCCCGTGCGACCCAGGCGTCGATCTGGGAGACGACCTCCTCGTCGAGCGAGAGCTGACCCGGGCTCCACAACGGGTTCGACAGCCCCCGGTGGGTGCGCTCGCACAGTTCCCAGTCCTCGTGGTTGGCCTTGTCCCACAGGGCGAAGACCGCCTCGTGGGAGAAGTCCGGGCGCGCGGTCTCGGAGGGGTGGAACAGCCAGAAGTGGCGGACGGTGCAGGTTCCGGGGCTCTCCGGCCACACCCACTGCGCCATCACGTAGTCCGCGGTGAACCCGAAGAGCAGGTTCGGCAGGATCGTGATCCAGTTGATCTTCTGCAGGTCGCCCTCGGGGACCGACGGGATGGGACGACGGTCGCTGCGGCCGGTCGAGGACACCGAGTTGTAGCCGTCGCGGATGACCTGCCAGGCGCCGACGAGGTCGCCACCGAGCATGTAGGTGCCCGCGTCGTCGAAGTCGGTGACGCGGTGCAGGTCCTTGTGCGCGGTCGGGAAGTGCAGGCTCTCGTTGACGTTGTGCGCCACCAGCTTCCAGTTCGAGGCGACCGGGTAGTCCTTGGCCTGTACGACCTGCAGGTCGGCCAGCTCGTAGGCGCGGGCGAACTCGCCGAACTCGGCGAGCGCGTCGTCCAGGTCCGGCGCGTCGTCGGAGAAGCTGACGAACACCATGCCGAAGCGGACCTCGGTCCGGATCGGGATCAGGCCGTTCTCGCCCTTGTCGAAGAAGTGGTCCAGGTAGGTGCCGTTGAGGCTCTTCAGCGCGCCGTTCCGGTCGTAGACCCAGCAGTGGTAGAGGCAGACGATGCTCTGACGCCGCCCGCTCGGCTCCTCGACGAGCTTGTAGCCCCGGTGCCGGCAGTAGTTGTGGTAGGCGCGGACGCCCTCGTCGCCGTGGAGGAGCAGGATCGACCCGGTGCCGATGTCGAGCGTGGTGTAGCTGCCCTTGTCGCACAGCCGGGAGACGTGGTCGACGGGCAGCCAGCGGCGCCCGTAGATCTCCTTCATCTCCCGGCGGAACTGCTCCTCGCCGGTGTAGAAGTCGTGGGAGCGACCGGTACCGCCGGTGGCGAAGTAGTCGCGGTCGGGGTCCTGCTCGCCGATCCGGTCGAACATGCTGGGGACGCTGGTCATCGTGGGCTCCTCGCGGCGGGCTGGTGGAGGTCAGGCCGTGGGGTCGTAGACGCGCCGCTCCTCGGGGAGCCCGGCGTCGTCGTAGAGGGACTGGAGGCCCTCGGGGGAGAAGATCTCGTGGTCGGGGACCCCGCCCGCGATCCAGCCGAGCATCGCCCGGGTCCACTTGTCACTGGACCCGGCGGCCTCCAGGACCGCCTGGAAGAAGGGCGGTAGCTCCGCGAGCTCGGCCACGGTGGTCGTGTAGTCGTAGAGCACCGCGGTGTCCTCGTCGCGGCGCTTGCCGTACTCCGCGAGCGCCGCGGAGGGGTCGGTCTCCCCGGACGCCGACCGGGTCACCGCGTCCGCGAGCATCTCCGCCTGCAGGAACGCGTCGGTGATGCCCCAGCCGGTCAGCGGGTCCTTGTGGTAGCCCGCGTCGCCGACCAGCGCCCAGCCCGGGCCCGAGGCCTGCCGGTAGAAGTTGTCCGGGTACCGCATCGGGACGAGGGGCTCGAGCGCCCGCCCGCGGTCGCGCATCTGCTCGCCGAGCTCGGGTGCGACATCGTCCAGCACGGCCTGGAAGTGGCGCGGCACGTCCTGGCGGAACTCGCGCAGCAGTTCCTTGCGGCCGATCACGGCGACGAGCTGGCCACCGTTGGTGGGCCAGGTGCCGGCCCAGGTGCCGTGGTGCCCGGTCCGGTGGTGCAGGCCCCAGTCGTCGAGGCCCTCGAAGTAGGAGTAGTAGGTGAAGCCCGCGGCCGGACGGACGTTGTAGGTCTCCGCGTCGACGCGCTTCGCGACCGTCGAGTGGGCACCGTCGGCGCCGACGACCAGGGCGCCCCGGAACTCGCTGTCGACACCGGAGGCCGAGCGCCCCCGCACCCCGACCACGCGCCCCTCGTCCCAGATCACGTCGGTCACGGTGAAGCCGTCGACGACCTCCGCTCCCGCCCGGCGCGCGGCGTTGACCAGGATCTCGTCCAGGACGACCCGGCGCGGGCAGTAGACCGCGTCGATCCCGTCGACGGGGTCGGCGAAGCCGATCATCGTGACGTCGCGGTGGGCGTAGTGCATCGACCGGGACGCGGGCGTGCCCGCGGCGACGACCTCGTCCAGCAGGCCCCACGCCTGCAGCCGCGCCAGACCCGCCTGGTGGAGGTAATGGGTCGACACGGTGTCCGAGGGCAGCGCGGCGCGGTCGAGGACCAGCACGCGGTGGCCGCGCCGGGCCAGCAACATGGCCAGCGGGGACCCCCCGCACCGGGCTCCCACGATGATCGCGTCGTACATGCTGGTGCTCCTTGTCGGTCGAACGCCGGGCGAGCTGCCCGAACGGGTTCCGGTGCAGTTGGTACGCATGCCCGGCACGGGCGGCCGCTCAGAACTGCGCGTCGACGCGGACCGCCGCGAGGCTGCTCAGAACTGGGCAGGGCACCGGACCGCCGCGTCCTAGCGTCGGTCTGCGCGAACCGTGCAACCGAGAGGAGCGGCCCCGTGACCGTCCTGAAGAACCGTCCGCCCGACCGTGCGGCGCCACCCACCCTGCGCGGACTGGTCGAGGAGCTGCACCGGCGGCGGGAGGCCGTCGTCGCGGGCGACGCCGAGGCCACCGCCCGGCAGCACGCACGCCGCAAGCTGACCGTGCGCGAGCGGCTGGACCTGCTGTTCGACGAGGGGTCGTTTGTCGAGGTGGAGGCGATGCGCCGGCACCGGGCGAGCGCGTTCGGGATGGACCGCAGGCGCCCCGAGACCGACGGCGTCGTCGCCGGGTGGGGCACGGTGCACGGGCGCACGGTCTTCGCCTACGCCCACGACTTCCGGATCTTCGGGGGCTCGCTGGGCGAGGCGCACGCCGAGAAGATCCACAAGGTGATGGACCTGGCGCTGTCCGCCGGCGCCCCGCTCGTGTCACTCAACGACGGGGCCGGCGCGCGCATCCAGGAGGGGGTGACGGCCCTGGCGGGCTACGGCGGCATCTTCCGGCGCAACGTGGCCGCCTCCGGGGTGATCCCGCAGATCAGCGTCATGCTGGGTCCGTGCGCGGGCGGGGCCGCGTACTCGCCGGCCCTCACCGACTTCGTGTTCATGGTCCGTGACGTGGCCCAGATGTTCGTCACCGGGCCCGACGTGGTCGCCGCGGTGACCGGCGAACAGATCGGGCACGACGCCCTGGGCGGCGCCGACGTGCACGCGACGACCGGCGTGGCCACCTTCGTGCACGACGACGAGCGGTCCTGCCTGCTCGACGTCCGCCACCTGGTGGCGCTGCTGCCCGCCCACGGGGACGAGGCCCCGCCCGCGACACGGGTCGAGGACCCGCCCGGGCGGCTCTGCGAACGGCTCCTGGACCTGGTGCCGGCCGACCCGTCGAAGCTCTACGACATGCGGGAGGTCGTCGAGGAGATCGTCGACGACGGCGAGCACATGGAGCTCCACGAGTTCTGGGCACCCAACGTCCTGTGCACCCTCGCGCGGATCGGCGGGCGGGTCGTGGGGATCGTCGCGAACCAGCCGCTCGTGCAGGCGGGCGCACTCGACATCCCGGCCTCGGAGAAGGCGGCCCGCTTCGTCCGCACCTGCGACGTCTTCAACATCCCGCTGGTCACGCTCGTCGACGTGCCCGGGTTCATGCCCGGTACCCGCCAGGAGCACGGCGGGATCATCCGGCACGGCGCCAAGCTGCTCTACGCCTACTGCGCCGCCACGGTGCCCCGGATCCAGGTCATCCTGCGCAAGGCCTACGGCGGGGCCTACATCGTGATGGACTCCCGCTCCATCGGGTGCGACGTGTCCTTCGCCTGGCCGGGCAACGAGGTGGCGGTCATGGGGCCCGACGGGGCCGCCAACGTCATCTTCCGTCGGGAGATCGACGCCGCGGACGATCCGGAGGGCGTCCGCGGCCGGCGGACGGCCGAGTACCGGGAGGAGCTGGTCCACCCGTATTACGCGGCCGAACGCGGCCTGGTGGACGACGTGATCGACCCGCGGGACACCCGTCGGCTGCTCCACCGGACGCTGGAGATGCTGCACGACAAGCACGTCGGCGAGGCCGCCCGGCACGGGAACCCGCCGCAGTGAGCGGCCGGCCGGTGGTCGATCTGCGAGTCCTGCGCGGTACCCCCACCGACGACGAGCTGGCCGCACTCGTCGCCGTGCTGGCGGCGCTCACCCCGGTGGCACCGTGCGTGCCGCGCCGGTTCGCGCCGCGATCGGCCGCGCGCTCGCGCCGTCGCGGACCCGGACGGCCCGCGCGCGCGGGCCGGGCGCCGTCCGGCAGGCGACCGCCGCTCACCCGGTCTGGCCGGCCCAGACCGCGTACCCGTGCGGGGCGATCTGGAGGACGACGGTCCGGGTGACGCCGGGACCGACGGTCCCGGCGTTCACCGTCACGTCGTCGGTCGTGCAGCGGACCCCCTGCGCGGCGAAGTAGCGGCGGGTGTCGAGGACGACGCGTACCGCTCGGCGGTGCCGGTGGGGCGCCGCGCCGGTCAGCACGCCCGAGCCGTCGGTCAGGGTGGTGTGGACGACCTCCCACCGGCCGCCCACCTCGTGCTCCACCCGGGCGTGCAGCTCCACGGCCGGACGGCCGTGGAGCAGGTCGTACACCTGGACCGTCACCGACACCGGATCACCTCTCCACATGGGTGAGTCGGTGCGACCGTTCGGCCCAGGGGGGACGAGGCGGGGCGGGCGGACCTGGGGAACAGGGCGACGTTTCGTCCGATGTGCACCACTCGTTCGTGGACTTCTGTAGACGATCTCTCTACTGTCGGTGACGGTTTCACGACGGATCGCGGCAGTGGCCATGGGGGGCGTCGGTGCGGCTGAGGGTTCTCGGTGCTCTCGACGTCCAGCGCGTGACGGGTGACGTCGTCGATCCGGGAGGTCCACGACTCCAGGTGGTCCTCGCATGCCTGCTCCTCGAGTGTCCGGCGGCGGTCTCCACCGAACGTCTCGTCGACGCGGTGTGGCCGGACGCCCCGCCGGCGACGGCCCGCAGCCAGATCCAGATCTGCGTCTCGCACCTGCGGCAGCGCCTGGGGACGAGCAGCGCCCGGATCGTCACCCGGCGGTCCGGGTACGCGCTCGAACCGGGCGGGGCCGAGCTGGACCGGCTGGAGTTCGAGCGCGCCGTCGACCGCGCCCGCGAGCTCGTGCGGTCCGGCCGGATCGCGGAGGCGGTCACCGTCCTGCGCGGGTCGCTCGACCTGTGGCGGGGACCCGTCGTCCTCCCGGAGATCAGCAGCCCCGTGGTGCGTGACCGGGCGGTGGTGCTCGAGGAGAGCCGCGCGATCGTCGTCGAGGAGCTGGCCGCGCTGATGCTGTCGGGGGGCAGGCACTCGGAGCTGGTGCCGCTCCTCAGCCGCGAGATCCTGGACTACCCGCTGCGCGAGCAGATGCGCAGCCAGCTCATGCTGGCCCTGTTCGGGGCGGGCAGGCAGGCCGACGCGCTGCGGGAGTACCGGCGCGCCCGTGACGTGTCGATCGCCGAGCTCGGCATCGAGCCCGCGGAACCGCTGCGCTCCCTGGAGGCCGCGATCCTGCGCGGCGACACCTCGCTGCTGCAGGGGCAGTCCCCGGCGACGACCCCCGCACCGGCTCCCGCGATGCTCCCGGCGGGCGTCGGTGACTTCACGGGACGGGCCGACGCGGTCCGGGACATGCTCGCCGCGGTCCACGGGGGAGCCCGCAACGGGACCGGCGCCGCGGTGCTCGTCCTGTCCGGCCACGGCGGGGTCGGCAAGTCCGCGCTGGCACTGCACCTCGCCCACCGCATCGCCGACAGGTTCCCCGACGGCCGGTTCTACGCCTCGATCGGCAGCGACCCGGCGGGCACGGACCGGGCGCTCGAGCGCTTCCTGCGCGCGCTGGGGACACCGCCCAACTCCATCCCGGAGTCGGCCGAGGAGCGGCAGGCGGCCTTCCACGAACGCATCGCCGGCCGTTCGGTCCTGATCGTCGTCGACGACGCCACCATCGAGTCCCAGCTGCTTCCGCTGATCCCCCCGGACTCGTGCGGTGCGCTGATCGTCACGAGCAGACGCCGCCTGACCGCGCTGCCGGGGGCGACCCGATTCGAGATCGGGGCCTTCGACCCCGCCGAGTCGCTGGCGCTGCTGGAGCGCATCCTCGGGAGCGAACGCATCCGCGCCGACCCCGACGCCGCGAGCACCCTGGCGCGGTACTGCGGGCACCTCCCGCTCGCGGTGCGGATCGCGGCGGCCCGCCTCGCGGCTCGGCCGCACTGGACCCTGCGTGCCATGTGCGCGCGGTTGGCAGACGACTCGGCGCAGCTGGACGAGCTCCAGCACGGGGACATGGCCGTGCGGGGGAGCCTGCTGCTGACCTACGAGTCGCTGGCCCCGGAGACCCGCCGGCTGCTGCGGTTGCTGTCGCTGCTCGACAGCCCCCGGATCGGCGGGTGGACGTGCGCGGTGCTGCTGGGCTGCGACGCCCGCACGGCGGAGGGCCGTCTCGACGAGCTCGTCGAACTGCACCTGCTCGAGATCGTCGCGGTCGACGCGGACGAGCCGCTGTCCGGGCAGTTCCGGCTGCACGAGCTGGTCCGGCTCTTCGCCCGGGAACGGGCGATGGCCGAGGAGACGGCCTCCGGGCGCGTCGAGGCCATCACCCGCGTCGTGCGGGCCTTCCTCCGGCTGGTCGAGCAGACCCACCTGCACGAGTACGGCGGGGACCTGCTGCTGCGCGGCGACGGTCCGCGGACGGTGCTGGACAGCCGGATCACCGACCGGCTGCTCGCCGAACCGCTCGTGTGGCTGCGCCGGGAACGGGCCGCTCTGGTCGCCACCGTCTCCCAGGCGTCGGCCCTGGGGCTGCACACGGAGTGCTGGTCCCTCGCGGTCACCGCGGTCGTGCTGTTCGAGGCCTACGGGTTCTACGACGAGTGGCGGTCCACCCACCTCACCGCGCTGAGCGCGGTGGTCCGGGCGGGGGACCGTCGCGGCGAGGCGGCGGTCCGCTACTCGCTCGGGTCGCTCGAGCTGTTCGAGCAGCACTACGGCAGTGCGCGGGCCGACCTCGACCGGTCCTCGGCGCTGTTCGCCGAGCTCGCCGACGACTACGGCGGGGCGCTCGTGGGTCGCAATCTCGCCATCCTCGACCGGCTCACCGGGGACTACGACCGTTCGGGTGCGCGATCCCGGGCCGCGCTCGCGGTCCTGCGTTCGCACGGCGACCACTCCGGTGAGGCCCACGTCCTGGCCAACCTGGCCCAGCTCGCCATGGACACCGGCCGGGTCGACGAGGCCCTGGCCGTCATCGAGGGCGCCGCACGCGCGGCGGAGGACCTGCCGAACCGCAGGCTCGCCGCGCAGATCACCCACCGGCGCGGGCTCGTCCACCTGCGGCGTGGCGAGGGCGAGACCGCGGAGGCGCTGTTCGGCGAGGTGCTCACCTTCGCCCGCGCCGTCGACGACCGGTCGGCGGCGCTGCACGGGATGGTCGGGTTGGGCGAGGCACTGGAGCTGCGAGGTGACCCGGTCGCGGCGCGGCGCTCGTTCGAGCAGGCCGCCGCGCTCGCGGCGACCCTGGGCGAGAAGCGGATGCGGGCCCACGCGCTGCTCGCGATCGGTCGGCTGGACCTGCGCCTGGGCGACCGTGTCGCGGCCGCCGCGGCGGCGGTCGAGGCGCTGCGGGTGGTCGAGGGGAGCGGCCTGCCGCTGCTGGAGCAGCGGTGCCGCTCCGCGTTGGCGGCGGCGCGTGCGGACACCACCCCCGGAGGGGCGGCCGGCGGTGCGCGGCCGCCGACCTGACCCCGGGGGCGGCACCGTCAGTCCCAGACCGTGTTGCGCGGTCGTCGCGGGGCGGTGACGGTTCCGG
Source organism: Pseudonocardia sp. ICBG162 (assembly GCF_020496225.1). NCBI lineage: Bacteria > Bacillati > Actinomycetota > Actinomycetes > Pseudonocardiales > Pseudonocardiaceae > Pseudonocardia > Pseudonocardia sp. ICBG162. The sequence continues at coordinate 949,853 of NZ_JAHLJD010000013.1, read as the reverse complement.
TGGGAGTGTGCGTCATGACCGGCTGGCTCCTTCGTGGTGGTGGCGACCGCGTCCGGCGGTCCGGAGCGGTCAGCCGGCGTCGGCTCGGGCGTCGAGGTAGAAGCGGAGGGCCGCCGGTCGCACCCGCAGGACGCGCCCGGTGCGGAACTCGACCGCTCCCGCCTCCTCGAAGCGGCGCAGGAAGTACCCGATCCGTGACCGGGTGGTGCCGACGATGTGCGCCAGCTCCTCCTGCGTGATGCGGTCGTGGATGGTGACCCCGACGGGCCCCGGGCGTCCCAGCCGGTCGGCGAGGTCGAGCAGGGTCACGCCCAGCCGTTGCTCGCTGTCATCGGTCACGAGGTGGCTGATCGAGGTCTGCTGTTCGGCCAGCCGGCCCGCGAGGTGCTGGATGAGGTGCCGGTGGAGCACCCGTCCGTCCAGGGCGCGGAAGAGCGACTCGGCGGAGAAGCGCAGCATGTCCACCGGGTCCATCGCCACGGCCGTCTCGGTGCGTGCCCCGTCGAGGAGGGCGAGCTCGCCGACGACCTCCCCGGCACCGTAGATGCGGAGCAGGCACATCTTGCCCGACCGGGAGTGCACGATGGTCTTCACCCGTCCCGCGAGGACGAGGTAGATCGACTCGTCGGGATGCTGTCCGCGGTAGACGGTGCTCCCCCCGGCGAACGACGTCCGTGTGTAGGAGAGCTGTCCTCTCCGGACGAGGTCGCCGAGCAGTTCCGGGAACTCCGTCCGGGCCGTCGTCCCGGTGTTCCCGGGACGACGGCTCGGCAACGGTTCCAGCTGCCCCACCATCACCTGCGCGAGGTCCCCCACAGCGCCTCCATGGCGTCTCGGACTCCTGCCCGGTCTGGGCGGTGAGTTCGGTACGTCCGACGGTAGGTGTGTGGGCTATCGGGGCCCTATCGAGTTGTATGTCCGGTACGGGCCTGATGGTGACGATCGGGTGTGTCCGGTCGTCGCACCCGGGCCGGGCCGGTCAGCTCCTGCTGCGCAGCCCGAGCACGATGGCCACGGCCATCACCGCGGAGAGCACGGCGCTGACGAGCCCGATCGTCGAGAGCGCCGAGGTGAACGCCTGGGTTCCGGCCGCGACCAGCTCCGCGCCCTCGGCACCGGGCAGCCCCCCGGCGGCCTCGACGGTGCCGGCGAAGGTGTCGGTGCCACCCGCGACCGGTGCGTCCGCGAGCTGGGTCCGGTAGATGAACGTGCCGAGCGCGCCCAGCACCGCGACACCGAGCGCCATGCCGAGCTCGGTGCTGGTCTCGGAGACGGCGGCCGCGGAGCCCGCCTTCTCCGGCGGGGAGGACCCGACGATCAGGTCGGTGCCCAGTGCGATCAGCGGACCGCCACCGGCGTAGGTCAGGCTGAAGCCGACCACGGCCACCCACAGGGCGCTCTCGGGGCCGACCGTGGCGAGCATCAGGTGCCCGACGATGGAGATCAGCAGACCGCCGGCGACGATGTGCGCCGGGGCGAAGCGGCCGGCCAGGGCCGGTGCGGCCATCGAGGTCACGATCAGGCCGAGCGCCGCGGGGAGCAGCCAGAGGCCGGCCGTCATGGGGGACTGGCCCTGGGCCAGCTGCAGGTACTGGGTGACGTAGAGGTAGGTGCCACCGGCGACGAACATCGCCATCAGCATCGCCACCGCCGCGGTGCTGAACGCCGGGCTGCGGAACAGGGTGAGGTCGATCAGCGGCGTGGTCAGGCGACGCTGCCGGCGGGCGAAGACGTAGCCGAGTGCCGCGCCGACGACGATCGCGACCGCGGCGACGACGGTGTTGCCGCCGACCGCCAGCTCCTTGAGGCCGTAGACGACGGGCATGATCGCCCCGAGGGACAGGGCGACGCTCACCAGGTCGATCGGGTCCGCCTCCGGGGCGCGGTACTCGGGCAGCAGCAGCGGCCCGGCGACGAGCAGCAGCACCATGACCGGGACCGCGATGAGGAAGACCGATCCCCACCAGAAGACCTGCAGCAGTGCGCCACCGATCACCGGGCCGAGTGCGATGCCGACCGAGAACATGGTGACCCACAGCCCGATGGCCATGCCCCGCTGGCGCGGGTCGACGAACATCGCGCTGATCAGCGACAGCGTGGAGGGCATCAGGGTCGCGCCGGCGATGCCCAGGGCGGCCCGGCTGATCAGCAGTGCCTCCGGCGTGGTGGCCAGGGCGGCGACGATCGACGCGACGCCGAAGGCGGCCGCACCGATGAGCAGCAGCTTCCGGCGCCCGATGCGGTCGCCCAGGCTGCCCATCGTGACGAGCAGGCCGGCGATCATGAAGCCGTAGATGTCGATGATCCACAGCATCTGCTGTGCCGTGGCGCCGAGGTCCAGGGTGATGGCCGGACCGGCCAGGTGCAGGACGCTGACGTCCATCGAGACGAGGAGGGTGGGCAGTGCCAGTACCGCGAGGCCGAGCCATTCGCGGGTACCGGCGCGCTGCTCGCGAGGCGCGACGGTGGTCATGACGGGACTCCTTGGGGAGATTTGGCGTACCATCGGTACGTACGAGGAGACCGTAGCAGATTCACATACCGTCGGTACATGAGTTCGGGAGGGTTGATGACCGGAGTGCGGATCCGGCAACGGGAGCAGACGCGGAAGGCTTTGATCCACGAGGCGCGGACGTTGTTCGCCCAGCGTGGCTACGGCGCGGTCGGGCTGGCCGAGATCGTGGCCGCCGCGGGCGTCACCAAGGGCGCCCTCTACCACAGCTTCGACGGCAAGATCGGCCTGTTCCGCGAGGTCCTGGCCCAGGTCCAGGCGGAGGTGGCCGAGCGGGTGTCCACATCGGTCTCCTCCGATGCGGACCCCTGGACCTCGTTCGTCGCCGGCTGCCGGGCGTTCCTCTCGGTGTCGAACGACCCGGAGCTGTCGCGGATCATGCTCATCGACGGGCCTGCCGTCCTCGGCTGGTCGGAGTGGCGCCGGCTGGACGAACAGACCTCCGCGCGTCACCTGGCGGAGTCGCTGCAGCAGCTCGTCGACGACGGGGTGATCGTGTCCCAGCCCGTCGAGCCGCTGACCCGGCTGCTGTCCGGCGCGATGAACGAGTCCGCTCTGTGGCTGGCCGAGTCCGGGCGCGCGGGGGACGGGGACGCGGTCTGGGACGCCTTCCACGGTCTGCTGTGCTCGCTCCGCGAGCGCCGGCTGTAGCCGGACGCAGACGCCCTATCAGGTTCCTCCGCCGGACCGTGCGCGTCGTAGGGAGGCCGATGGGCTCCGTCCCGGCTCAGGCCCGCGTGGTCCGGTGGGCTCCCGGCCGGTGATCAGTGCGAGGAAGCCGTGCGGGCTGTCCTCGCCGAAGAGGAGTCCCTGGTTGCGGTCGGACTCGGCGGCGAACTCCGCGCTGCGGGGGAACAGCGCACGCTCGTAGTCGTCGAGCGCCGCGTCGGTGTCGCGGGGACGGGCGGCGATGGCCCTGCCGAGCTCTGCGCCGTCGAACATGGCCAGGTTCGCGCCCTCCCCGGCGAAGGGGGACATCAGGTGTGCGGCGTCGCCCAGCAGTGTGACCCCGGGGACCCGGTCCCACCGGTGGCCGATGGGCAGGGTGTTGATCGCACGCAGCACCGGGACGGCGTCGGTCTCGGAGATCAGCGCGGTCAGCTCGGGGGCCCAGCCGTCGAACTCGGCGACGGTACGCGCGACGACGGCTGCCCGGTCGGTGGCGTCGACACCGTCGATCCAGTTCAGCGGTTTGGCGAGACCGACGTAGGTGTGGATGACGTCGCCGGCCTCGCGATGGACCATCAGGCCCCGGCCGGGCTCGAGAGCCGTCATGGAGCCGGTGCCGACCACGGCGGCGCTGGTGGCGTGACGACGGTCCACGTCGTGCAGGAAGGTCTCCACGAAGGAGATCCCGGTGTAGCGCGGTCGGGCGTCGCTCACCAGGGAACGGACCGTGGACCAGGCGCCGTCGGCCCCGACGAGCAGGTCGGTGGTGACCGTGTCGCCACCGGCGAAGCGGACCTCGTGGCGGCCGTCCCCGAGTGGGGTGACGGCCGTGACCTTGTGGCCCCACCGGATCGTGTCCGCGGGCAGGGAGTCGAGCAGGATCCGCCGCAGGTCGCCACGGAGCACCTCGGGCCGGGTCCCGGTCCCGTCGTCGGGCTCGTCGAGCAGCGCGGAGGCGTGACGGTCGACGACGCGGGACGCCTCACCGCCGACGTGGATGATGCTGCGGAACTCCTCGGTCAGGCCGGCCGCCTCGATCGCGAGCTGTCCGTTGTACTCGTGCAGGTCGAGCCGGCCGCCCTGGGTGCGGGCGTCGGGAGAGGCCTCGGCCTCGTGGATCGTCGACGCGATGCCGTGCACGTGCAGGACGCGGGCCAGCGTCAGGCCGCCGAGGCCCGCGCCGATGATCGTGACCGGATGTCCCATGACGTTGCCTCTCGTGGGCGGCGTGCTGCCGGAGTCGGCTCTGCCGGTACGTCGTACCACCACCATCGGTACGACGTGTCGACCCTGCCGCCCTGCGTCACCGGGGCCGGCGTGCGGGTCCGGCTCCGCGACCGCCGGGGGAGTGTCCGACGGTGCGGGCCCTGCGTCGCGGGTGGCGGGAGCCGACACGGATCGCCGGGCGGTCGGCGCTGCCTCAGTCGCCGAACTCCAGAACGAGCTGTCGGCTCCAGGCCCCGATGGCCGCGGCGGCGTCCGGCGACAGCCGGTCGAGGGCGAGCCGGCGGATCGTGGCGCCGTGGCCGGTGATCGCCCGCACCGCCACGTCGCGACCCGTGTCGGTGAGTGCGACGCCGGTCCGGCGCCCCGCGGCGCCCGCCTCGCGGCGCTCCAGCAGGCCACGGCGCTCCATGCGGGTCAGCTGATGCGCGACCCGGCCCTTCTCCCAGTCGAGCGACGCAGCGAGATCGGTGACGCGCACGGCTGTGTCCCGGGCCCTGTACAGGGTCACCAGGATGCTGAACTCGGTCTTCGAGATCCCGAAGTCGCGCTGCAGGGAACGGTCGACCTCACGCAGGAGAAGGCGCTGCGCCGTCATCCATGTGTCCCAGTAGGCCCACTGCTCCGGGGACAGCTCCGATGACGACGACTCGAGCACGGGGCGAGACTACCCGGGTATGAGTTGACGCATCAACTGTTTCGTCTAGAGTTGATGCATCAACTCTTCGAAGGGTGTGGACACGACATGAGTTCCACTGTGGTGATCGTCGGCGGCGGCTACGCCGGCACGATGGTCGCGAAGGCGCTCGACGACAGGGCCGACGTCATCCTCGTCGACCCCCGCGACGCCTTCGTCAACGTCTCCGGTTCGCTGCGCGCGACGGCCCGGCTCGACTGGGCCGACCAGCCGTTCTTCGACTACGGGCCGCTGCTCACGCGCGGGCGGGTGATCCGCGACTCGGTCGTCGCCGTGCAGCCCGGTGGCGTCACGCTCGCCGACGGGGGCCGGGTCGACGCCGACCACATCGTGCTCGCGACCGGATCCAGCCATTCCTACCCCGCGCGCCCGCGGACGACGGCGACCAGCGCGGCCGCGGCCGCCGACGACCTGCGTGCCACGAACGAGCAGCTGTCGCGGGCCGACCGCGTGCTCGTCCTCGGTGCCGGGCCCGTCGGTCTCGAGCTGGCCGGCGAGATCCGCGACGCGTGGCCCGGCAAGCGCATCACGATTCTCGACCCGTCGCCCGAGATCCTCCCCGCCTGTCTTCCCGAGGTGCGCGACGAGCTCCGCCGCCAGCTGGAGGAGCTGGACATCGACCTCCGGCTCGCCACGTCGCTCGCCGACCTCCCACACGCCGCGGCCGCGACGGCGTCGACGTTCACGGTCACGACGACCGACGGCGAGGAGATCACCGCCGACATCTGGTTCCGGACCTTCGGGTCGCGCCCGCACACGGCCTATCTCGCCGACGGCGCGCTCGTGCGACTCACCGAGCGGCAGACGGTCCCGGTCGACGAGCACCTCAACGTCATCGGACACCCGACCGTCTACGCGCTGGGCGACATCGCCGATCTGGCCGACCCGAAGATGGCCACCCAGGCCATGACCCAGGCGCCGACGGTGATCGAGAACATCGCGGCCCGGCTGCGGGGCGAGCAGCCCGTCGCCGTCCACGAGCCGGCGACGACGCATCGGATCCTGGTGCCGCTGGGCACCCGGTACGGCGTCGGCCAGCTCACCTCCCCCGACGGCGGAGCGATCGCCGCGCCGGTCGACGTCGTGGTCGCGCGCAAGGGGACGGACCTGTTCACCGCCCGCTTCGCCGAGCGGTTCGGGAGGACGGCGACCGCCGGCATCGACTCCACCGGCACCGCCGGTGACGGAGAGGGCAGCGGGTGAGCAGCGGCGTCCGTCCCGGCCCTCCTGCTCCCGCGGCTCGGGCCGGTTGATCGGCCCTGTGTGCTGGTCGACGGCGACCCCGACCTCGGCCGGTCCTCGGTGAGGGCGGCCGCGTGGCGGGGCGGGCGTCGGTGCAGACGGCCCCGAGGGCGGGGCCGTCGAGTCCTCTTCGGACCTGTGTGACGGGCGCGGCACCGTACCGATGCCGCCGCGGATCTTCCCCCGGGGAATCCTTCCTGCGTAGTTTAGGAGGTATGCCTAACTTAAGTCGCCGGGTCTTCCTCGGTGCCGCCGTGTGCGGCGCACTGCTGTTCGGGACCGTCGCCTGCGGCAGCGAGCCCTCCGGTGCCCCCGACACCGCCCAGGGCTCGGTCGCGGTCACCCACGCACTCGGCACCACGACGGTGCCGCCGGGCGTCGCGCGGATCGTGGCCCTCGGACCCACCGGGTTCGACGTCGCGCTGGCCCTCGACGCACCCGTCGTCGGAGCGTCCTCCAGCGGTAGCGAGTCCGGTCTCTCCCCGTGGACGTCGCAGGCCCAGGGGGTCTCGGACGTCGAGGTGCTCCCCGTGACCGGCGAGGCCACCGAGGTGGACATCGAGCAGGTCGCGGCCCTGAAGCCGGACCTGATCTTCGCTCCGGGCTACTTCGCCCTGGAGAAGTCCTACCCGCAGCTCAGTGCCATCGCGCCGACGATCGGCTACCAGAAGGGTCCGGCCCAGGACACCTGGCAGGAGATGACGACGCAGCTCGCGACGGCGCTCGGCCGGCCGGCCGACGCCGAGCAGGTCATCGGCCGGGTGCAGACCACGCTCGACGAGACGCGGGCGGCGCACCCGGCCCTGCAGGGCGCCACCTACACCTTCGGCTTCGTGCAGCCCGGCGCGGTGACCGCACTGCGTGACCCGGACGACGCGATGAACTCGGTGCCCACGGCGCTGGGGCTGTCGCTCTCGCCGCAGATCCTCGCGCTGCCGAAGGGGGAGTCGTTCGGCGTGCAGATCTCCTCCGAGCAGATCGCCTCGCTCGACGCGGGCGCCCTCGTCCTGTTCGACGGCGGCGACGCGGAGGCACGCAGGACGCTCGAGCAGAACCCGCTGTTCGAGCGGCTGCCGGTGGTGCAGCGCGGGGCCGTCGTGAACTACGACTACGACGAGTTCATCGGGCTGCGCAACCCCTCGCCGCTGTCGATCCCGTGGATCGTCGACCGGATCGCCCCCCGCCTGTCGGAGGCCGTGTCGAAGTAGTCCGGAGTGGTCCTCGTCCGTCCCCAGTGGCCGGCACCGGTGTCCCGGTGCCGGCCGCTGTCGTGTGCGGAGGGTGCGTCCGCGGGCCCGGGGTCCCGCCGAACGGGGTGGGAGGGCCCGGGGTCCGGCGCACCGCAATGACCTAACGCTAACGCTGGGTAGCGTCACTCGAAAGAGTGACAGCGTCTCCGGATCGGGGCTCCGACCTGGGGTTTCGGGCGGTGTGGGGTTTTTGGGTGATGTCACTCTCTAGGCGGGACGGTGATCCTCGTGCTGAAGTTAGCCTCGCCTTAGAGAAGTGCAGCCGACCTTGTGCGAAGGACCAGGACCGTGATGGCCGACCCCGTGGGCGTGCGAACCCGTACCGACCAGGAGATCCTCCACGTCCTGGGCGTCGGGTCCGGATCGGCCGACCCGGGCGTCGCGATCGCACCGCCCGTGCACGACCGGTCGGTGACCGGTGCCGGTCGGGTGACCGGTGGCGTCGTCGGGCGCCGGGACCCGGTCGGGTGGCACCGCGGCACGCCCCTCGGGGACGCCACGGGGCAGGTATCGCGCCCCACGGATCTGATCACTGTGCGTGATATCGGAAGTGGCCGCCCGCGTCCCGCCGGCCGCGCCGCGCGCTGACCCGACCCGACCGGACGACCGAGGAGACAGCCATGTCCGAGAACCCGTTCGACGACGAGACCGGGACGTTCCACGCCCTGGTCAACGACGAGGGCCAGTACTCCCTGTGGCCCGCGTTCGCCGCCGTCCCCGCGGGCTGGCAGGTCGCGCACGGTCCGGCCGACCGCGCGTCCTGCCTCGCGCACGTCGAGCAGCACTGGACCGACCTGCGTCCGCGCAGCCTGGTCGACCGCACCGGCTGACCGGCCCACCCCGCACCCCCGAAACGGAAGGAACCCCCATGTCCGGCGTCGCCGATGTCGTCCCACAGGTGTACCGCACGCTGCTCAGCGGCAAGATCCACCGCGCCACGGTCACCCAGGCCGACCTGCACTACGTCGGTTCGCTGACCGTCGACGAGGACCTCATGGACGCAGCCGGGCTGGTCGAGGGCGAGAAGGTCCAGGTCCTCGACATCGACAACGGCAACCGTCTCGAGACCTACGTCATCACCGGTGAGCGCGGCACCGGCGTGATCGGGGTCAACGGGGCCGCGGCACACCTCGTGCACCCCGGCGACCTCACGATCATCGTCGCCTACCAGCAGGTCCCGCAGTCCGCCGTGGCCGACCACGTGCCGCGCGTCGTCCACGTCGACGCCCACAACCGGATCGTCGAGCTCGACACCGACCCCGCCGCGCCGGTGCCCGGGGCCCTCGACCAGCTCGCCGGTCGCTGAGCGTCCGCCCCGAACCGCGCAGGAGGAGCACCCCTGATGAGCCCCGTGTCCACCGACGAGCTCCGTGAGCTGATCGCCGACCTCGTCGACGAGGAGCCCGAGGACGTCGGCGACGACGACGACCTGTTCGAGCTCGGCCTGCAGTCCATCGCGCTCATGCGCCTGGTCTCGCGCTGGCGCGACGACGGGTTCGACGTGGGGTTCGGCGACCTCGCCGCCCGCCCGACCGTCGCGGCGTGGGCCGCGCTGCTGGCCCGTCGTCCCGACGCCGCCCCGGCGACGGACGGCCCCGACGAGCAGCCCACCGGGGCCGGGCAGCCCGCCGCGACCGACGGGGCCGCCGAGTTCGGGCTGGCCCTGCTCCAGCACGCGTACTGGGCGGGCCGCGACCCGGCCCAGCCCCTGGGCGGGGTGGCTCCGCACCTGTACCTGGAGTTCGACGGCCCCGGTCTCGACCCCGACCGGCTGGCCGCCGCCCTGCGCCGGCTCGTCGACCGGCACCCGATGCTGCGCGCCCGCATCACCGACAACGGCCGCCAGGAGATCCTGCCCGCCACCGGCCAGGGCGCGCCCACCGTGCACGACCTGCGCACGGTGCCCGACGCCGAGCGCGCCGAGCGCCTGGCCGCGACCCGGGACGCGATGTCGCACGAGATGCTCGCGATCGAGCGCGGCGAGGTGTTCCGGGTCGCGGTGAGCCTGCTGCCCGACGGTGCCCGGCTGCACGTCGACGTCGACATGGTCGCCGCCGACGCCGTCAGCTTCCGGGTGCTGCTCGCCGACCTGGCCCGCTGCTACGAGAAGGGCCTCGACGCGCCCGAGACCGAGCCGATCGGCGTCACCTACCGGGAGTACCTGCAGGCCAGGCCGGGTGCCCGGCGGGCCGCCTCCGAGGCCGCCCGCGCCTACTGGGAGGGGCGCGCCGCGGAGCTGCCCGGCGCTCCCGAGCCGCCGGCGCTCGAGCACGGCACCGGCCGCCCGCGCGCGCAGCGGCTCGCGTTCACCCTGGCCGGCGACGAGCGGGACGCGGTGTTCGCGGCGTGCCGCCGCCACGGTCTGACCGCCGCCGCCGTCATCGCCACCGCCTACGCCGAGGTCGTCGGCGCGTGGAGCGCGCAGCCGCGGTTCGTGGTGAACGTCCCGCTGTTCGACCGCGACCCGGTGCACCCCGAGATCGACCGGGTCGTCGGCGACTTCACGGGGTCGGTGCTGCTCGAGGTCGACCTCACGACGCCCGCGACCTTCCTGGAGCGGGCGCGCGCCGTCCAGCACCGGCTGCACGCCGACGCCGAGCACGCCGCGTTCTCCGGCGTGGAGGTGCTGCGCGACCTCGGCCGCCGCGCGGGCGAGCAGGTCCTGGCGCCGGTGGTGTTCACCAGCGGGCTGAACCTCGGCGAGCTGTTCGACGAGCGGGCGCGGGCGCTGTTCGGCGACCCGGTGTGGATGATCTCGCAGGGGCCGCAGGTCCTGCTGGACGCGCAGATCACCGAGGTCGGCGGGCAGATCCTGGTCAACTGGGACGTCCGCGCGGACCTGCTGCCCGACGGCGTCGGCGAGGCCATGTTCGCCGCGTTCAGCCGGCTCGTGCGCGGCCTGGGGGAGGAGCGGACCTGGTCCGTGCCCGTCCCGGCGCTGCTGCCCGGCGGCCAGCTCGCCGTGCGCGAACGCGTCAACACCACCGCCGGCCTGCCGCCGGCGCGGCCGCTGCACCACGACTTCTTCACCGGCGCCGCCGCCCGCGGGGACGCCCCCGCCGTCGTCGCCGGCTCCGGGGTGCTGGGCCACGCCGAGCTGGCCGACCGGGCGCTGCGGGTGGCGGCCGGGCTCCGCGAGCGCGGCGTCGCACCGGGCGAGCCGGTCGCGGTGACGCTGCCCCGCGGACCGGAGCAGGTCGTCGCGGTGCTCGGGGTGCTCGCCGCCGGCGGCACCTACGTGCCGCTGGGCGTCGAGCAGCCGCCCGCCCGGGTCGAGCGGATCCGGGCGGTCTCCGGGCACCGGTGGGCGATCACCGCCGAGCCGGGGGAGGACCGCGTCACCCTCGCCGAGCTCCTGGCGCACGCGCCGCTGCCCGAGGCGGCCGCCCCCGACCCGGAACAGGTCGCCTACCTGCTGTTCACCTCCGGCTCCACCGGCGAGCCGAAGGGCGTCGAGGTCCCGCACCGGGCCGCCGTCGCCACCCTCGACGACCTGGTCCGCCGCTACCGGATCGGCAGCGGCGACCGCACCCTCGCCGTCTCCGCGCTCGACTTCGACCTGTCGGTGTTCGACCTGTTCGCGGTGCTCGGGACCGGCGGCGCCGTCGTCGTCCTGCCCGAGGGCGCCCAGCGCGACCCCGACCACTGGGCGGGCGCGGTCCGCGAGCACGGCGTCACGATCCTCAACTGTGTGCCCGCGCTGCTCGACGCGCTGCTGTCCACCGGGCACGACCTCGGCCCCACCCTGCGCCAGGTCCTGCTCGGCGGTGACCGGGTGGGCACCGACCTCCCCGGGCGGCTGCGTGAGCGGGTGCCCGGCTGCGGCTTCGCCGGGCTCGGCGGGACGACCGAGACCGCGATCCACTCCACCGTCACCGAGGTCGGCGACGGCCCCGGCGCCGTCGACCCGGACTGGCGGTGCGTCCCCTACGGCACCCCGCTCGACGGGGTCGCGCTGCGCGTCGTCGACCACCTCGGCCGCGACGCCCCCGACCACGTGCCCGGCGAGCTGTGGATCGGCGGCGCCGGGGTGGCGCACGGCTACCGCGGTGACCCGGACCGCTCCGCGGACCGCTTCCTGACCCTCGACGGGCGGCGCTGGTACCGCACCGGGGACCTCGCCCGCTACCGGGCCGACGGCACCGTGGAGTTCCTCGGCCGCCGCGACGACCAGGTCAAGCTCAACGGCTTCCGGGTCGAGCTGGGGGAGGTGGAGGCCGCCACCGCCGCGGTCGACGGGGTCGCCCGCGCGGTCGCCGTCGTCGTCGGCGACGCGGTGCTCGCGGTCGCCGTGCACGGCACCGCCGACCCCGACGCCGTCGCGGCCGCGCTCCCGGACGCGCTGCCGCCGCACATGGTCCCGCGGGCCGTCGTCGCGCTGGACCGGGTGCCGCTGACCACGAACGGGAAGATCGACCGCCGGGCCGTGCGGGCCGCCGTCGCCGAGCGGGTGGCGGCCGGCGCGGACCGGGTCGAGCCCGGCTCCGCGCTGGAGCGGGTGGTGGCCCGGGTGTGGGCCGAGGTGCTCGACCACGACGGCCCGGTCGGCGTCGAGACGCCGCTGTTCGCCCTCGGCGGGGACTCGGTGCTGGTCACGGTGATCGTCTCGCAGCTGCGGGAGCTGCTCGACACCGACGCCGTCTCCGCGCGCACGGTGTTCGCCCACCCGACGGTGCGGGAGCTGTGCCGGGCCCTGCGCGCGCAGGAGCCCGAGCGTGTCGACGCCGTCGCCGAGGTCGTCGACGAGATCGAGTCGCTCGCCGAGGACGACGTCGACCGGGCGCTGGCCGACCGGTGAGCCACCGCCCGCGCGGCTGAGCCCCGCCGCCCCGTACCCGCACGACCGCACCCATCCGTCCCGCCCGGGACACCGGAGGCCACCACCATGACCAGTCTCGACGAGCGCAAGCGCGCCCTGATCGCCCGGCGCCTGGCCGAGGCCGGCCTGCGCCGCAGCGACCCCGCCGCCGCGCCGCGCCGGGCCGGTCGGACCGAGTTCCCGCTGTCGTTCGCGCAGCGGCGGATGTGGCTGCACCACCAGATCGTGCCGGGCAGCACCGCGTTCAACCTGTGCATCGAGCTGACCGTCGACGGCGACCTCGACGAGCGGGCCCTGCGGGCGGCCTTCGACGCGCTGGTGGCCCGGCACGAGGTGCTGCGCACGACCTACCACGCCGGCGACGACGGCGACCCGTTCCAGCGGGTGCACGACACTCTCGACCACGGCTGGGAGGTCCTCGACGCGCCCGGGACCGACGCCGCCGCGCGTCGCGCGTGGGTCCGCGAGCTGGCCCGCGAGCGGGCGTCGCGGCCCTACGACCTCGCCGCGGACTCCGCGCTGCGGGTGGCGGTGGTCCGGGAGGGCCCGGCGCGCACGACGGTGCTGCTGCAGGTCCACCACATCGCCTGGGACGGCCTCACCTTCGCCGTGATCTCCCGCGACCTGGAGCGCGCCTACCGGCAGGCGCAGGCCGGGGACGTGACCACGACCCCGCCGCCGCGTCAGGTCGCGGACTTCGCCGACGCCGAGCAGCGGGCGTGGGCCGGCGGCGACGGGGGCGCCGGGGCCGACGCGGCGTTCTGGCGGGAGCAGCTCGCCGAGCCGGTGCCCGCGCTGTTCGACCGGCTGCCCGCCGAGGACCCGGCGGCGGGCGTCGAGGCCGGGGGACGGGTGGACCGGCGCTTCTCCCCGGCCGCCGCCCTGGCCGTGCGGGAGCTGTCCGCGCAGCTGGGCACGACGCCGTACACGGTGGTGCTCGCCTGCTACAGCGCCGTGCTGAGCCGGTTCGCCGGCACCGGCGACGTCGCCGTCGGCACCGCCGTGGTCAACCGCGAGGACAGCGGGGTCACCGAGCTCGTCGGCAACTTCGGCAACCTGGTGGTGCTGCGCTCGGCCGTGCGGCCCGACGACACCGTCCGCTCGCTCACCGGCCGGGTCGCGGCCGTGGCGGCCGACGGGTTCGGGCACCAGGGTTTCCCCTACGACCGGCTCGTCGAGCTGCTGAACCCGTCGGCGTCCGGACAGGCCCGCTCGCTGTTCGAGGCCCAGCTGCTGTTCCTCACCCAGAAGCTGCACGGCCCGCAGCTGCCCGGCGCCACCACGAGCTGGCTGCGCACCGACAACGGCACCGCCCAGCACCCGCTGGCCCTGGAGGTGTTCCTCACCGACGACGGCTTCGACGTCGAGGCCACCTACGCCGCGGCCCACCTCACCGCGGACGCGGTGTCGACCCTGCTGGCCGACCTGGAGGCACTGCTCGAGGACGCCGGGGACGACCCGGACCGCCGGCTCGCCGACATCTTCACCACCCGCCCGGTCCACCGGTCGGTCACCGGCACCGACGGCGGACCCCGCTGGACCCCGGCGGACGCGCTCGGCCCGGGCGCCGCCGCCCGCGCCGGCGAGGTGGCCCTGGTCGGCGCGCCCGCCCCCGGCCGTGCGCCGGTGGAGGTCACCGTCGCCGAGCTCGACGACGCCGCCGACCCTGTCGCCGCCACGCTGCGGGCGCGCGGCATCGGCCCGGAGGACCGGGTCGCCGTGCTGCTGCCCCGCACCACCGGCCTGGCCGCCGCGGTGCTCGGTGTGCTGCGCGCCGGCGCCGTCCTCGTGCCGGTGGACCCCGGCTACCCGGCCGCACGGATCCGGCACGTGCTCACCGACTCCGCGCCCGCCCTGGTGATCACCGACAGTGCCGTCACCGCAGCCGCCACCGCAGCCGTCGCCGCGACCGGTGCGGCCACGGCGACCGTCGCGGACCTGTCGGCGGGCCCGGCCCCGGACCGGCCGTTCGACCGGCCGCGTCCCGAGCAGGCCGCCTACCTCGTCTACACCTCCGGCTCGACCGGTGTGCCGAAGGGCGTGCTCGGCACGCACCGCGGCCTGGCCCGGCGGCTGGACTGGGCGGACCGCGCCTGGCCGGTGGAGCCCGGCGACGTCCGGGTCGCCAAGAGCTCGATCGCCTTCATCGATGGGGTCACCGAGCTGCTCGCCGCACTGTCCGGTGGGGCCCGGGTGCTCGTCGCCGACGACGCCACCGCGACCGAGCCGGAGGCGCTGGCCCGGCTGCTGCGCACCGAGCCGGTCGCGCAGGTCACCGCCGTCCCGTCGCTGGTGTCGGTGCTCGCCGAGACCCCCGGCCCGGTCGCGGTGCGCCGCTGGGTCTGCTCCGGCGAGCCCCTGACCGCCACGGCCGTTGCGGCCGCGCGGGCGTGGGCGCCCGGCTCGGCCGTCGTGAACTCCTACGGCTCCTCCGAGGTGGCCGGTGACGTGCTCGCCGGCGAGGTCGACGGCGACGAGCGCGTCACCGCCGGACGCGTGGTGCCCGGCAGCACCGTCGTGCTGCTCGACCGGTTCCTGGCCCCGGTGCCCGACGGCGTCGTCGGCGAGCTCTACGTCGGCGGTGAGCAGGTGGCCCGCGGCTACGCCGGACGGCCCGCCGAGACCGCCGCCCGGTTCGTCGCCGACCCCGCGGTGCCCGGTGCCCGGCTCTACCGCACCGGTGACCTCGCCCGCCGCCTGCCCGACGGCCGGTTCGAGCTGCTCGGCCGCGCCGACGACCAGGTCACCGTGCGCGGCGTGCGCGTCGAACCCGGCGAGGTGGAGGCCGTCCTCGTCGCGCAGCCGGGCGTGCGCTCGGCCGTGGTCGTCGCCCGCACGGTCGGCGACGGACCGTCCCTGGTCGCCTACGTCGTCCCCGCCGACGACGCCGACGGGCCCGTGGGCGAGGACCTGCGCGCTGCCGTGGCGCAGCGGCTGCCGTCGCAGTTCGTGCCGGCCGCGGTCGTCGTGCTCCCGGAGCTGCCGCGCACCCCCGGCGGCAAGATCGACAAGCGGGCGCTGCCGGTGCCCGGCCGCGTCCACGCCGGCTCGCGGCCGCCCCGCGACGACCGCGAACGCGCGCTGTGCGCGCTGTTCTCCGAGCTCCTCGACCGCACCGGCATCGGCGTCGACGACGACTTCTTCGCCCTCGGCGGGCACTCGCTGTCCGCGCTGCGGCTGGCCAACCGGGTGCAGGCACGGCTCGGCGCCCCGGTCACGGTGCCCGACGTCTTCGCCCACCCGACCGTCGCCGGTCTCGCCGCGCTGGTCGCCGACCTCGACCCCGCCGGGACCGAGGACCGGGACCCGGCGACGGCCGACGGCCCGGTCCGCCGCCCGGACACCGCACCCGCGGTCCTCGCGCCCGCCCAGCATCCGATGTGGACGCTGTACCGGATGCAGGGCCCCGGCGCGGCCTACAACGTCCCCCGCGAGTGGACCGTCGACGGCCCGTTCGACGCCGGGGCGTTCCGCGCGGCGCTGCACGACGTCGTCGCCCGGCACGAGGCGCTGCGCACCACCTACGGCGAGACCACCGACGGCACGGTGACCGTGCACGTCCACCCGGCCGGCGAGCTGCCGGTGCACGTCGGGACGGGTGCCCGCGACGAGGCGGGCGCCGACGCGACGCTCGCCGCGCTCGTCGGGCACCGCTTCGACCTGGAGCGCGAGGCCCCGGTCCGCGCCGAGGTCGTCCGCACCGCCGCCGACCGCCACCGCATCGGGCTCGTGTGCCACCACATCGCCGTCGACGAGTGGTCCCTGCGGGTCCTGCTCGCCGACCTCGGCACCGCCTACGCCGCCCGCCGCGCCGGGAACACCCCCGCCCTGCCCGCACCGCCGCTGCGCTACGGCGACGTCGCCGCCTGGCAGGCCGGGCTCGTCGGGACCCCGCAGGAGCCGACCGACCGCGCCCGGCGCCAGCTGGAGTTCTGGGCCGACCGGCTGACCGGCGCGCCGCCGGTCACCACGCTCCCCACCGACCGGCCCCGGCCCGAGACGCCCGGCGGACGCGGCGCCGAGGTCCGCACCGAGTTCGGCCCCGAGCTGGCCGCGGCGCTCGGCGCCGCCGCCCAGCGGCACGGGACCAGCATGTTCATGCTGCTGCACGGCGCGCTGGCCGTGCTCCTCGAGGCGCACGCCGACGCCGACCGCGACCCCGGCGACGACGCCGGTGACGCCGTCGTCGTCGGCACCCCGGTCTCGGCACGGCGGCACGCGGGCGCCGAGGACGTCGTCGGGTTCGCGCTGACCACCCTCGCGCTGCGGCTGGACCTGCACGGCGACCCGACCCTGGCCGAGGTCCTGGACCGGGCCCGCACCGCGGACCTGGCCGCGATGGAGCACGCCGACGTCGGTTTCGACAGAGTCGTCGACCGGGTCGCCCCCGAGCGGGGCGCGGCCTCGCCGCTGTTCCAGGTGGAGCTGCTCTACCTGCGCACCGACCCCGACCGCAGCGAGCTCGACCTCGACGACGCCGTCACCACGGCCCGGCGCACCGGCACCGGCTCGGCGAAGTTCGACGCGACCTTCGCCTTCCACGAGTCCGTCACCGACGCGGGCGACCCGCGGCTCGGCGTGATCGTCGAGTACGCCACCGAGCTGTACGACGCCACGACGATCGAGGCGGTCCTCGCACGGCTGGAGCGGCTGCTGGAGCTGGTCGCCTCGGCCCCCGGGACCCGGCTCTCGCAGCTGCGGCTCGACCCGCCCGCCCCGGCACCCGCCCCGGCACCGACCGGTGCCGACGGTCTCCCGCCCACCCTCGCCGCGCTGTTCACCGCGACCGTCGCGGCCCGGCCCGACGCCCCCGCACTCGTCGCGGGGGCGGATCGGCTGACCTGGGCCGGCCTCGCCGACCGCGCCGGGCGGCTCGCCGCCGTGCTCGTCGCCGACGGGGTCCGCCCGGGGGACCGGGTCGCCGTCGGCGTCCCGCGCGGCGCCGACATGGTCGTCGCGATGCTCGCCGTCGCCCTGGCCGGGGCCACCGCGGTGCCGCTGGACGTCGAGTCCCCGGCGAGCCGCCTCGCGCTGATCGTCGGCGACGCCCGGCCGCACTGCCTGCTGGCCGTCGCCACGACCCCGCGGGCCGTGACCGGACTCGGCCCGCGCGTCGTCGCCGTCGACGCGGTCACCCCGGACCTCGCCCCGCTGCCCGGGCCCGTCACCGTGCCCGCCGCACAGCCGGCGTACGTCGTCTACACCTCCGGGTCCACCGGGCGCCCCAAGGGCGTCGAGGTCCCGCACCGCGCGGTGCTGTCGCTGCTGGCGGCGACCGTGGCACCCGGCGGCACCATGGACGTCACCGCCGACGACGTGTTCTCCCTGGTCCACTCGATCGCCTTCGACGTCTCGGTGTTCGAGCTGTGGGGCGCGGTCGCCACCGGCGCGACGGTCGTCGTCGTCGACGGCGACACCGCCCGCGACCCGGAACGCCTCTGGGCGCTGATCGCGGCCGAGCGGGTCAGCGTGCTCAGCCAGACGCCCTCGGCGTTCGGGCCCCTGGCCCTCGCCGAGCCCGCCGGCTCCGCCGTCGCCGACAGCCTGCGCTACGTCGTGTTCGCCGGGGAGGCCCTCGAACCGCGGCTGCTGCGGGACTGGTGCGCCCGGCACACCCCCGGCGCCCCGGTGCTGGCCAACCTCTACGGCATCACCGAGACCACCGTGCACACCACGTACCGCGAGATCGGCACCGCGGACCTCGACCGGCCGGTCAGCCCGGTCGGTGGCCCCCTCGCAGGGCTGCAGGTGCGGCTGCTCGACCGGCGGCTGCGACCGGTCCCGCCGGGCGTCGTCGGCGAGATCCACGTCGCCGGTGCCCAGCTGGCCCAGGGCTACGCCGACCGCCCCGACCTCACCGCCGTCCGGTTCGTCGCCGACCCCGACGGCCCGCCCGGCACCCGGCTCTACCGCTCCGGTGACCTCGCCCGGTTCGACCGGGCCGGTGAGCTGGAGTTCGCCGGCCGCGCCGACGAGCAGGTGAAGATCCGCGGCTACCGGGTCGAGCTCGGCGAGGTCGACACCGGCCTGCTCGCCCTGCCCGGGATCGCGCAGGCGGTCACCCGGGTGCACACCGGCACCGACGCCGCCGACCGGCGGCTCGTCGGCTACGTCGTGCCCGCCCCCGGCGCCGCGGCCGACCCCGCCGCGCTGCGCACCGCCCTGGGCGAGCTCCTGCCCGGCTACATGGTCCCCGCCGCGATCGTCGTCCTGGACCGGCTGCCGCTGACCGTCAACGGCAAGCTCGACCGCCGCGCACTGCCCGCGCCCGACTTCGGCGGCGGCCCCGCCGCCGCGGACCGCGAGCCCGCCGACGACGCCGAGCGGACCCTGTGCGCCGCCTTCGCGCACGTGCTCGGAGCCGGCCGGGTCGGCCCGGACGACGACTTCTTCGCCCTCGGCGGCGACAGCATCCTCGCCACCCGCGTCGTGCGGACCGCGCGCGAGGCCGGACTCGACGTCCGCACCGCGCACGTGTTCGCCCACCGGACCCCGGCCGGGATGGCCCGCGCCGCGGGCACGGCGCCGCGGGCGGCCCACGCCGACACCCGCCCGCTGCGCGACCTGCTCGGGCTCGGCCCGGCCGACGTCACGGCGCTCGGCGAGCGGGTCGGCGGCACCGCGACCGACGCCTGGCCGCTGTCGCCGCTGCAGGAAGGGCTGTACTTCCAGTCCGTCTACGACACCGCCGACACCGCCGGGTCCACGGCGGGCAGCGACGTCTACATCCTGCAGACCGTGTTCACCCTGGACCGGGTCCTGGACCGGGAGCGGCTGGAGGGTGCGCTGGCCCGCCTCGTCGCGGCCACACCGCTGCTCCGGGTCGGGTTCACCACCGACGACCGGGGCCGCCCGGTCCAGGTCGTCCGCGACCACCTGCCGGCGCTGCCGGTCGGGGAGCGGTCCGCCGGATCCGTGGACGAGGCCCGTGCGCTCGCCGCGGCCGAGCGGGCGCGCCCGATCCCGCTCGACGCGCCGCCGCTGTTCCGCCTGCTCCTCGTGCACCTGCCCGACGGCCGGGACCGGCTGGTGCTGACCAACCACTTCCAGCTGTTCGACGGCGCCTCGGCCATGCGCGTGGCGGACCGCCTGCTCACCCTGCACGACGGCGGCGAGCCCCCGGCGGCGCCCGGCTACGACGCCTACCTGCGCTGGACCGCCGACCAGGACGAGAAGACCTCGCGCGAGGTGTGGGCGCGCGCCTACGCCGACCTCACCGCCCCCACCCTGGTCGCGGGCGAGGAGCAGCGGTCCTTCACCGAGCCGTCGTCGCGGATCGGGACCCGGCTCGGGGTCCCGCTGTCCGACCGGGTCCGGGCCGTCGCCGCCGGGCACGGGGTCACCGTCAACACCGTCCTGATCGCCGCGCTCGGCGTCGTGCTCGGGCACGCCACCGGCGGCGACGACGTCGTGCTCGGCACCCCGATGGCCGTCGCACCGGACGAGATCGCCGGGATGGAGCACGCCGTCGGGCTGTTCCTCAACACGGTCCCGGTCCGGGTCCGGCTCGCCCCCACCGACACCGGCGCCGACGTGCTGCGCCGGCTCGGCGACGAGCGCGCCGGGCTCGTCGCGCACGAGTACCTCGGGCTGGGACAGATCCAGCAGGCCACCGGCCGGCCGCGGCTGTTCGACACCCTGTTCACGCTGCGCAACGCCTGGGACTCCTTCGCCGAGGCCGCGCAGCGGCACGGGATGGCCGACGTCGAGACCCTCGACGACTCGCACTTCCCGCTGTCGTTCGCGGTGAACCCGTTCGACGACATGGAGCTGACCGTCGACCACCGGCCGGAGGCGGTCGACACCGGCACGGCCCGGCAGCTGATGGACCGCTTCGTCGCCGTGCTCGACGCCCTCACCGCCGCTCCCGGCGCGCCGCTGGCCACGATCGACCCGGGCGTCGCGCCGCACGCCGACGACACCGCCGCCCCGGTCCCGGACGCCACGATCGCCGAGCTGCTCGCCGAGCGCGCGGCGCGGTGCCCGCAGCGCACCGCGCTGGTCGCGGGGGAGTCCCGGCTGAGCTTCGCCGAGCTCGACGCGCAGGTCACCCGCACCGCGCGGGTCCTGCGGTCCCGCGGCGCCGGACCCGAGACCGTCGTGGCACTGGGGCTGCCGCGCTCGACGGCCAACGTCGTCGCGCTGTTCGCGGTGCTGCGTGCCGGCGCGGCCTACGTGCCGCTGGAGCTGGACCACCCCGACAAGCGGCTCGCCGAGATCCTCGCCGCCTCGGGTGCGTCGCTGCTGGTCACCGACTCGACCGTCGCGCCGCGCTTCGACCGGGCCGTCCCGCAGGTGCGCCTGGACGAGCCGGGCCTGTTCGACGGTGTCCCGGACACCCCGCTGACCGACGACGAGCTGGGGTCGTTCGCGCCCGGCACCCCGGGCCGCCTCGACCACCCCGCGTACGTGATCTTCACGTCGGGGTCGACCGGGAAGCCCAAGGGCGTGGTGACCCCGTTCCGCGGGCTCACCAACATGCAGGTCAACCACCGTCGGGAGATCTTCGCGCCCACCATCGACGCGGCGGGCGGCCGGGTGCTGCGGATCGCGCACACGGTGTCGTTCGCGTTCGACATGTCCTGGGAGGAGCTGCTCTGGCTCGTCGAGGGCCACGAGGTCCACGTGTGCGACGAGCAGCTGCGCCGCGACGCCGAGCGCCTGGTCGCCTACTGCGCCGAGCACGCCGTCGACGTCGTCAACGTGACCCCGACCTACGCCCACCACCTGTTCGCCGCCGGCCTGCTCGACGGCCCGCACGTCCCCCCGCTCGTGCTGCTCGGCGGCGAGGCCGTCCCGGAGTCGGTGTGGACCCGGCTGCGCGACACCGACGGCACCTGGGGCTACAACCTCTACGGCCCCACCGAGTACACGATCAACACCCTCGGCGCGGGCACCAGCGACAGCCCGACCTCCACCGTCGGCACCGCGATCACCAACACCACGGCCCACGTCCTCGACGGCTGGCTGCGCCCGGTGCCCGACGGCGTGATCGGCGAGCTCTACATCGCCGGGACCGGCCTGGCCCGCGGCTACCTCGACCGGCCCGGCCTCACCGCGGAGCGGTTCGTCGCCGACCCGTGGACCCCGGGCCGCCGCATGTACCGCACCGGCGACCTGGTGCGCCGCCGTCCCGACGGGAACCTGGACTTCCTGGGCCGCAGCGACGACCAGCTCAAGATCCGCGGCTACCGGGTGGAACCGGCCGAGATCGAGACCGCCCTGAGCGCCGCCGACGGGGTCTCCCAGGCCGCCGTCGTCGCCCGCCCGCACCCCGAGGTCCCCGGCCAGCGGCGCCTCGCGGCCTACCTCGTCGGCACCACGACACCTGAGGCGGCCCGCGAGGCCGTCGCGCGGACCCTGCCCGACTACATGGTCCCGACCCTCTGGGCCGTGGTCGAGAAGCTCCCGCTGACCGTCAACGGGAAGCTCGACATCGCCGCGCTGCCCGAGCCGGCGGCGATCGCCCCCACCGGCGGCCGCGCACCGCGCACACCCCTGGAGGAGACCCTCTGCTCGATCGTCGCCGAGGTGGTGGGCGTCGACGGGGTCGGCCCCGACGACGACTTCTTCGACCTCGGCGGGGACAGCATCTCCGCGCTCGCCCTGGCGAACCGGGCCCGCAAGGCGGGGATCCGGATCCGGCCCCGGCACGTGTTCGAGGCCCGCACCGTCACCCGGCTCGCCCCCTACGGCAGCCGCACCGCCGCCGCGCGCCCGGCCCTGCAGCCCGTGCACCACGACGGACCCGAGCGGGAGATCTCGGCCGGGCAGCGGCAGATGCTCGCGCTGTCGCGGGTCGGCGGCCCCGGCGCGGTCTACAACGTGCCGGGGGTCCTGCGCCTGCACGGCCCGCTCGACACCGGCGCGCTGAGCGCCGCCTGGCTCGACGTCCTCGGACGCCACGAGGTGCTGCGCACGACCTACCCCGACGGCGCGACCACGGCCCGGGTGCTCGAGCTCGACGCCGTCGGCCCGGCGGTCACCACCGAGCCGATCGACGCCGGCGACCTCGACGCACGGATCGAGGCCGCGGTGCGCACCCCGTTCGACCTCGCCCGCGAGATCCCGGCCCGTGTCACCCTGTTCGAGCTGGGCCCCGACGAGCACGTCCTGGTCGCGGTGCTGCACCACATCGCCGTCGACGAGTGGTCCTGGCGCCCCCTCATCGACGACCTCCAGACCGCCTACCGGGCGCGGCTGCGGTCCGGCCCGGACGCGCCGTCGTCGCTGCCCGAGCCGGCCGTCCGCTACGCCGACTTCGCCGCCTGGCAGCGCGCCTGCCTCGCCGACGGGTCGGACACCTCCGCCGCGGCGCAGCTGGACTTCTGGCGGACCACGCTGGCCGGCGCCCCGGTCGAGACCACGCTGCCGGGCGACCGGCCGCGGCCCGCCGCCCCCACCGGAGCCGGCGACGCCGTGCCGGTCGAGGTCGGCCCGGAGCTGACCGCCGAGCTCCACCGGCTCGCCCGCTCGCACGACGTCACCGTGTTCATGCTGCTGCACGCCGCGCTCGCGGTGCTGCTGTCCCGGCACACCGGGTCACCCGACGTCGTCGTCGGCACCCCGATCTCGACCCGCTTCGACCCGGCGCTCGACGACGCGGTGGGCTACTTCCTCAACACCCTCGCGCTGCGCACCGACGTGGCGCCGGACCACACCGTGGCCGACCTGCTGCGCGCGGTCCGCGGCGCCGACCTCGACGCCTACGACCGCGCCGACGTGCCCTTCTCCGACGTCGTGGCGGCCCTGGCCCCGGACCGGGCGCCCGGGCGCAGCCCCCTGTTCCAGGTCATGGTGGTGTGCCTGGGCGGCGACGCGAACGCCCTGACCCCCCGCCTCGACGGCGTGGACGCGAGCGCCGACGTGGTCCGCACGGGCACGGCGAAGTTCGACGCGTCGTTCAACTTCACCGACACCCCCGACCTGTTGTCCGGCGTCGTCGAGTACTCCACGGACCTGTTCGACCGGTCCACGATGGAGCGCGTCGCCGACCGGATGGTCGCGGTGCTGCGGGCCTTCGCCGAGGACCCGGCCCGTCCGGTCGGGTCGATCGACGTCGTCGCCCCGGCCGACCGGGCCGACGCGGTCGCGCGTGCGGCGTCCGCGGTCGTCGACGTCCCGGACGTCACGATCGCGGAGCTGCTCGCCGAACGGGCGGTGACCTGCCCGGACCGCACCGCACTGGTCTCCGGCGACGAGCGCGTCACCTTCGCCGGGTTCGACGCCCGCGTCACCCGGCTGGCCCGCGTCCTGCGCTCCCGCGGGGCCGGCCCGGAGACGGTCGTGGCGCTGGGGCTGCCGCGGTCGGTGGCCAACGTCGTCGCGCTGTTCGCGGTGCTGCGGGCCGGGGCGGCGTACGTGCCGCTGGAGCTGGACCACCCCGACGAGCGGCTGGCCGAGGTCCTCGCCGCCTCGGGTGCGTCGCTGCTGGTCACCGACTCGACCGTCGCGCCGCGCTTCGACCGGGCCGTTCCGCAGGTGCGTCTGGACGAGCCGGGCCTGTTCGACGGTGTCGCGGACACCTCGCTGACCGACGAGGAGCTGGGGTCGTTCGCGCCCGGCACCCCGGGCCGGCTGGACCACCCCGCGTACGTGATCTTCACGTCGGGGTCGACGGGGAAGCCGAAGGGTGTGGTGACCCCGTTCCGCGGGCTCACGAACATGCAGGTCAACCACCGTCGGGAGATCTTCGCGCCGACGATCGACGCGGCGGGTGGGCGGGTGCTGCGGATCGCGCACACGGTGTCGTTCGCGTTCGACATGTCCTGGGAGGAGCTGCTCTGGCTGGTGGAGGGGCACGAGGTGCACGTGTGCGACGAGCAGCTGCGCCGTGACGCGGAGCGTCTGGTGGCCTACTGCGCCGAGCACGCCGTCGACGTCGTGAACGTGACCCCGACCTACGCCCACCACCTGTTCGCGGCCGGGTTCCTCGACGGGGCACACGTCCCGCCGCTGGTCCTGCTCGGTGGGGAGGCGGTCCCGGAGTCGGTGTGGTCGCGGCTGCGCGACACCGACGGGACGTGGGGCTACAACCTGTACGGCCCCACCGAGTACACGATCAACACCCTCGGGGCGGGCACCACCGACAGCGCCACGTCGACCGTGGGCACGGCGATCACGAACACCGTCGCGCACGTCCTCGACGGGCGGCTGCGGCCGGTGCCCGACGGCGTCGTCGGGGAGCTGTACATCGCCGGGACCGGCCTGGCCCGGGGCTACCTGGACCGGCCGGGCGCGACCGCGGAGCGGTTCGTCGCCGACCCGTGGACACCGGGGGAGCGGATGTACCGCACGGGTGACCTGGTGCGTCGCCGTCGCGACGGGAACCTGGACTTCCTGGGGCGCAGCGACGACCAGCTCAAGATCCGCGGCTACCGGGTGGAACCGGCGGAGGTCGAGACCGTGCTGGGCGCGGTGGACGGGGTCTCCCAGGCCGCCGTCGTCACCCGCACGACCGGGACGACGAAGCGGCTCGCGGCCTACCTGGTGGGCGAGCCCGACGTGGAGACGGTCCGCGACGCGGTGGCCCGCGTGCTGCCCGACTACATGGTGCCCACCCTGTGGGCGGTCGTCGACGCGCTGCCGCTGACCGTCAACGGCAAGCTCGACACCGGCGCACTGCCCGAGCCCGCCCCGGTCGCCCGGCGTGCCTCCCGCGCCCCGCGCACCCCGCTCGAGGAACGGCTGTGCGCGATCGTCGCCGACGTCCTCGGGCTCGACACGGTCGGCATCGACGACGACTTCTTCGGCCTCGGCGGGGACAGCCTCGGCGCCATCGACATCGCCACCACCGCCCGGCGCGAGGGCATCGAGCTGCGCGTGCGGGACCTGCTCGTCGCCGGGACGGTCGCCGCGGTCGCGGCGGCGCTCGACGACAGCGGTGACGGCGACGGCGGCGATGGCACCGTCGGCACGGCCGGCACGGCAGGCACGGCCGGTGCCGGGCCGTCGGCCACCCCGGCCGCCGGGGAGCCCGGCACCGCGCCGCTCACCCCGGTCCAGTCCTGGCTCGGGTCCCTGGGCGGCCCGGTCGCCGGCCGGGCGCAGGCGGTGCTCGTCACCACCCCCGCCGGGTTCGGCGCCGACGACCTCACCGCGCTGGCCGACGCCCTGCTCACCCGGCACCCGGTCCTGCGCTCGGCCCTGGAGACCGACGCCGGCGGGCGCTGGACGGGCCTGCGGATCCTCCCGCGCCGCGACGCCGACCCAGCCGCGCTGGTCCGGCGGGTCCCCGTCGACCCGGCCGCCGGGGACGACGCGCTCACCCGCGCCGTCACCGCGGCGACCCGCACCGCCCGCGCCGAGCTCGACGCCGGACCCGGCGGGATGCTGCGCCTGCTCTGGTTCGACCGCGGCACCGCACCGGGCAGGCTCGCGGTCGTCGCGCACCACCTCGCGGTGGACGGGCCGTCGTGGCGGGTGCTCGCCGAGGACATCGCCACCCACGGCACCGGGGCCGAACCGGCACCCGAGGCCACCGGCGTCGCCGCGTTCGCCGCACGGCTGCACGCGCACGGCGCGGGCCCCGAGGTCCGCGAGGAGGCCGGGTTCTGGCAGGAGGTCCTCGACGCGGCCGCCCCGCTGCCCGTGCGGCGCCCGCGCGACGGGGACACCCGTGCGACGGTCCGCGAGACCACCGCGTCCTGCCCCGGCGACGTCGTCACGGCGCTCGCGCGGCGCCACGGCACCGGGACCGAGGCGGTGCTGCTCGCCGCACTCGGCGAGGCCCTCACCGTCACCGGACCCGACGGGCCCGTGCTGGTCGACCTGGAGCACCACGGCCGCGCCGAGGAGCTCGGACCCGACGTCGACCTCGCCCGCACGGTCGGCTGCCTCACCGTTCTCGCCCCGGTCCCCGTGCACGGCACCCCCGGCCCGGAGGTGCCCGACGCGGCCGCGGCGCTCACCCGGGCCCGCGACGCCGTCGCCGCGCCCCCCGGGCGGGGCCTGGGCTGGGGCCTGCTGCGGTACCCGGCCGACGGCCCGCCACGGGTCACCGGGCCGGGAGCGGAGGTCGCACTGAACTGGCTCGGTCGCACGACCCGGCCCGCCGGGACCGCGGGCGGCGGCTGGGAGCTCGCCCCCGAGCAGGACGCGGTGCGGGTCGGACCCGCGCCCGGGGTGCGCACCGGGCACTCGCTCGTCGTCGACGTGCTGGTGCGCGAGAGCGCCGGGGGCCCCGTGCTGGAGGCGACGTTCGGCCACCCCACCGGTGTCCTCGACGCCGCCACGGTCGACCGGGTCGCGGCCCGCTGGGCCGAGGTCCTCACGACCTGGGCGGGGCGTCGCTGATGGCGTCCCTGCTGGTCGACGTCAGCCCGCTGCGCGAGGACCGGACGTTCCGCAACCTGTTCGTCGCCCGGACCATCCTGCTGTTCGGGGTGGGGATCGTCGCGGTCACCGTGCCGCTGGAGGTGTACGCCCGCACCGGGTCCACCCCGGTCGTCGGGATGGTGACCGCGATCGAGTCGGCGGCGTTCGTCGTCGGCTACCTCGGCGGCGGGGTCCTCGCCGACCGGGTCGACCGCTGGCTGCTGGTGCGGGTCACCTGGCTGGTCAGCGGGACGACGTTCGCCGGGCTCGCGGTGAACGCCGCCTGGATCGGCTCGACCCCGCTGACCGCCGCGCTGGTCGCCGCGAACGGGCTGTCCGGCGCCACCTGCATCACCGCCATGCTCGCCGTGACCCCGTCCATCGTGGACCGGGCGAAGCTGCACGCGGTCGGCGCGCTGAACACCGTGTCGCTGCGCCTCGGCGCGGTGGTCGCCCCGGCCGTCGGGGGCATCGTGTTCGCGGTCGCCTCGGCCGCGTGGAACTACACCGCGGGCGCCCTCGCCGCCGCGGCGACCTGGGTGCTGCTGATGGTCGCGCCACCGCCCGGCCGGGGACGGACCGTCGCGGCCGGCCCGCCGCCCACCGGGCCCGGGACGGAGGTGCCGCCCGGCACCCCCACCGGCACGGGCACCGACAACGCCGACGCCGGCGGCGACCGGGCCGTCGCCGACGGGCCGCCGGAGCCGGCCGAGAGCCCGCTGGCCGCGCTGCGGTCGGGCGCCCGGTTCGCCGTCCGGGAGCCGGTGGTGTCCGGCGTGATGGTGGCCGGACTGGTCGGGATGATCGGGGGCGGCTCGTTCGTGCTGGTCCCGGCCTTCGTCGAGGCCCGCTTCGGGGGCTCGTCCACCGTCGTCGGCCTCATGTACTCGGCGCTCGCCGCCGGGGTCGTGCTCGGCTCGCTGGGCAGCGGCTGGGTCCGGCGCAGCCCGCGGCCCGGTCGTCTCCTGCTGGTGCTGATGGTCGCCTGCTACGCCTGCTACGCGCTGGCGGGAGCGGCCCCGACCGTCGCGCTGGTGCTCGCCGCGCTGGTCGCCGCCGGCGCCACGAACGCGATCGAGGAGGTGCTGCGGTACACGCTGCTGCAGCTCCGCACCCCCGACGCCCTGCTGGGCCGGGTGAACAGCCTGTTCGCCGCCCAGGCCATGACCGGCGCCGCGATCGGCGCCGTCGTCGCCGGGTCCGTCGGCGGCGTCGTCGGCGACGGCGACGCCCTCTGGGTCTACAACACCGTCACCGGCCTGGTCGCCGCGGCGACCGGGCTGCTGCTCGGACCGCTGCGCCGGGTCACCCGCGCATCCATCGAGGAGGAACGATGATCTTCGTCGGCGACGGCGCCCTGCTGTGGCGCGCCGTCCGGCACGCCCGGGCCGACGGCCACCCCGTCGACCTCGTCTGCCACGGTCCCCGCACCACCCCACCGCCCGGGTGCGCCCCCGAGTCGGCCCGCACGGTCCACAGCGGGCACGACCTGGAGGAGCTCGCCGGCGAGCTGGCCGCACGCTGCACCGACGGTCTGCTGTGGTCGATCGACAACCCGTTCCTGTTCCGGGAGAAGGTGCTGGCCTCGGGGCTGCGGCTGCTCAACGTGCACGGGGGGCCGCTGCCGTCCTACCGGGGGCTGCCGCCGGTGACGGCGGCCTACGCCGTCCTGCACGGCGAGACCACCTTCGCCGCGACCCTGCACGAGATCGACGCCGGCATCGACACCGGTCCGGTGCTGGCCGAGGCACGGTTCCCGGTCGACCCCGACGCCGTCCTGGAGGACGTGCTGTCCGATCTCGTCGAGGCCGCGCACCGGGCGTTCACCGAGAACCTCGCCGCGGTCGCCGACGGCACCGCCGGACCGGCCCGCACACCCGAGGGGGACCCCGGCTACTACGGGCTCGCCGAGGGACTCGAGCTCGCCGGGATGCGCGACCACCCCCGCTACGACCAGGCCACCGACCTGGGGATGTTCGCCGACTACTACCCCGACGCCGCGGCGGCCTGGGGCTGACCCGGCGACGACGCCACCCACCACGTGCCGGCACCCCCACGACCCCACCCCCGGTGGCGCGAGCGCCGGTCCGAAGGAGATCCGACCATGTCCACGACCACCGAGGCGGCCGGCCCGCCGCGCACCCACCCGGCCCCCACCGAGCGGACCCGGACCGCCGCCGACCGGATCGCCGGTGCCACCGCGATCGCCCGCGCGGTACCCGACGGGGACCCCTACGTGCTCTACGAGCGCGGCGACGACGTCTTCCTGGCCGCGGGCACCGCCGCCGAGCTCGTGCTGGGCCCGGACGGCCTGACGGTCACCTCGCCCGCGGGCACCCGGCACGAACCCCTCGGCACGGACCCGCTCGGACAGGTCGCCGCCGCCCTCGCCGCGGTCGGCGGCACCGGGTGGCAGGCCTTCGGCTGGGCGTCGTTCGAGCTGGCCCACCTCCTGCACGGCGGGGAGCTGCCCGCGGGCACGGGCACCCTGCTGCACCTGCTGCTTCCCCGCCACCGCGCGCACCTGCACCCCGGCGGCGCGGACGTCGACACCGCCGACGACGCCGTCGCACGGTCCTGGCGCGACGCGATCCTCGGTGCCGGGCCCGCCGGGTCCGCCGGGCCGCGCACCGGTCCGCCGGTGACCGTCGACGAGTCCGCCCGCGCCGAGGCCTACCGCGGCTCGGTCGCCGCGGCCGTCGCCGAGATCGCCGCGGACCGCTTCCGCAAGGTCATCCTGTCCCGCACCGTCCCGGTCACCGAGCCGGTCGACCTGCCCGCCACCTACCGGCACGGCCGGGCGCACAACACCCCGGCCCGCTCGTTCCTGCTGCGGCTCGGCGGGCTGGAGGCGGCCGGGTTCAGCCCGGAGACCGTCGTCGAGGTCGCCGCCGACGGCACCTTCTCGACCCAGCCGCTGGCCGGGACCCGGGCCCGCTCCGGCGAGCCGGGCCGCGACGCCGAGCTGTCCGACGAGCTGCGGCGCGACCCCAAGGAGATCTACGAGCACGCCGTCTCGGTGCAGGTCGCCCAGGACGAGGTGTCCGAGGTGAGCGACCCGGACGCCGTCGTCGTGGAGGAGTTCATGCGGGTGGTCGAGCGCGGCAGCGTCCAGCACCTCGCGTCCCGGGTCCGCGGCAGGCTGCGGCTGGGCGCCACCGCCTGGGACGCGCTGGGACGGCTGTTCCCCGCGGTCACCGCCTCCGGGCTGCCGAAGGCCCCGGCGTGCGCGGCGATCAGCCGCCACGAGGGCGCGCGCGGGCTCTACAGCGGCGCGGTGCTGACTGTCGACCACACCGGGGCGCTCGACGCAGCGCTGGTGCTGCGCGCCATCTACCGCGCGCAGGGCCGGACCTGGCTGCGGGCCGGGGCCGGCATCGTCGGTGCGTCCACACCGGAACGGGAGCTGGAGGAGACCCGGGAGAAGCTGCGCAGCGTCAGCCGGTTCCTGGTCGGGGAGGAGACGACGTGACCGTGCTGATCGACGGGGCGCTCGGCTGGCCCGCCGAGGCCGTGGAACGCTACCGGCGCGAGGGCTACTGGGGCGAGGACACCCTCGGTGACCTGCTGGGGGAGTGGGCCGGCCGGTACGGCGACACCGTCGCCGTCGTCGCGGGGCCGAGCCGGCAGACCTACGCCGAGCTGGACCGGGCCGCCGACGCCCGCGCCCGCTCGCTGCGGGCGCTCGGCATCGCCGAGGGCGACCGCGTCGTGGTGCACCTGCCCAACGTCGCCGAGTTCACGGTGACGCTGTTCGGGCTGCTGCGGGCCGGTGCGGTGCCGGTGCTGACCCTGCCCGCGCACCGGCAGGCCGAGATCGAGCACCTCGCGGCGCTGTCCGGGGCCGTCGCCTACGTCGGTCCCGACGTGGTCGAGGGCTTCGACCACCGCGGGCTCGCGCTCGCGGTGGCGAAGGCGGTGCCCTCGCTGCGGCACCTGCTCGTCGACGGCGACGCCGTCGCGGGGACGACCGCGCTCGCGGACCTGCCGGCCGGCACCGCCGACCCGCTGCCGCGGCCCGACCCCGGCCAGGTCGCGGTCCTGCTCGTCTCCGGCGGCACCACCGGCAAACCGAAGCTCATCCCGCGCACCCACCGCGACTACGCCTACAACGCCCGGGCCAGCGCCGAGGTCTGCGCGCTGACCGCGGACGACGTCTACCTCGCCTGCCTGCCGCTGGCGCACAACTTCCCGCTGGCCTGCCCGGGCCTGCTGGGCGCGCTCGGGGTGGGGGCCACGGTCGTGCTCGCGCCGGTCCCGAGCCCCGAGGTCACCCTCGGGCTGGTCGCGGCAGAGGGCGTCACGGTCACCGCGATGGTGCCGCCGCTGCTGCGGCTCTGGGCCGACCTCGCCGGCGACGGCCGCGGGTCCTGGGACCTGTCGACGCTGCGCCTGGTCCAGGTCGGCGGGGCCAAGTGCGACGCGACGCTCGCCCGCCGCGTCCGCCCCGAGCTCGGCGCCACGGTCCAGCAGGTCTTCGGGATGGCCGAGGGACTGCTGAACTACACCCGGCTCGACGACCCCGACGACCTCGTCGCGGTCAGCCAGGGGCGACCGCTCAGCCCGGCCGACGAGGTCCGGGTCGTCGACCGCGACGGCGCCGACGTCGCGGAGGGGACGGCGGGGGAGCTGTGGACCCGCGGGCCGTACACGCTGTGCGGCTACTACCGGGCCCGGGAGCACGACGCCACGTCGTTCACCCCGGACGGCTACTACCGCACCGGTGACCTGGTGCGCCGCCTCCCGACCGGGCACCTCGTCGTCGAGGGCCGGATCAAGGACGTCGTGAACCGCGGCGGCGAGAACGTGGCCGCCACCGAGCTGGAGGAGCACCTGCTCGCCCACCCGGACATCGCCGGCGCGGCCGTCGTCGGGATCCCGGACGACGACCTGGGCGAGGCGGTGTGCGCCGTGATCGTCCCGGCGCCCGGCGCGACGCCGCCGAAGCGACGTCACCTGCGTAGCTTCCTCACCGAGCGCGGGCTGGCCCGGTTCATGTCACCGGACCGGGTCGTCGTCCGCGACGACCTGCCGCTCACCGCCGTCGGCAAGATCGACAAGCGGGCGCTGGGTGTGCTGCTCGCCACCGAGGGGAAGGTTCCCCGATGACCGTCACGCACCTCAACGGCATCCGGCTGTCCTGGACCGACCACGGCGGCGACGGCCCGCCCGTCGTCCTCGTGATGGGCACCGGCAGCCCGGGCCGGGTCTGGCAGACCCACCAGGTGCCCGCGCTGCGCGACGCGGGCCACCGGGTCCTCACCCTCGACAACCGGGGCATCCCGCCGAGCGACGAGTGCGCGCACGGGTTCACCGTCGACGACATGGCCGCCGACGTGCTCGCCCTCGTCGCGCACCTCGACGCGGGCCCGGCCGCGCTCGTCGGCACCTCGCTCGGCTCACGCGTCGTGATCGAGGCGGGACTGGCCAGGCCGGACCTGGTCTCCCGGGTCGTCGCGATGGCCGCGCACGCCCGGCTCGGCCCCGTGCAGCGGGCGGTCACCGCCGGCGAGATCGCGCTGGCCGACGCCGGGGTCGAGCTGCCCGAGGACTACCACGCCGCGGTGTCCGCGCTGCAGTACCTGTCACCCGCGACCCTGCGCGCCGACCGGGAGGCCCAGGACTGGCTCGACATCCTGGCGTTCGCCGGGGCCGGTGTGTCCAAGGGGCACCGGGCCCAGCTGCAGGTGTCGATGGCGCTGCGCGACCGCACCGAGGCCTACCGCGCGCTCGCCGTGCCGCTGCTGGTGCTCGCCTTCGCCGACGACGCCGCCATCCCGCCGCACCTGAGCCGCGAGGTCGCCGACGCCGTGCCCGGCGCCCGCTACGTCGAGATCGCCGACGCCGGGCACTACGGCTACCTCGAACGGCCGGACGAGGTGAACCGGGCGACGGTCGAGTTCCTCAGCGACCGGTAGCGGGCGCGGCCGCCACCCGGGGCAGCGCGGGGCGGAGCCGGTCGAGCAGCCAGCCGGTGGACACCACGTTCGGTGCCTGCAGGGCGATCGCCTCGTCGAGGCCGATCGGGACGTACGTCGTGCGCGCCAGCGCCCGCGCGACCACCGGGTCGCCCTCGAAGCGCCGCCGGTCGGCCGCGGTCGGGAAGCTCATGACGACCAGATCGGCCTCGGCCAGGCGACCCGCCTCCTCGTAGGACAGCGCGACCGTGCCGGGGGCGACCCCGTCACCGGCGGGCGGGTCGGCGGCGAAGGTCGGCGGCAGGCCCAGCCCGAGCGCGCGGGTCAGCGCCGTCGACTGGTTCGCCGGGTCGACGATCACCGGGATGACGTCGCCCCGCGCCTGCCCGACCAGCACCGACCGGCCGGCGAGACCGGGCAGCTCCGCCCGCAGCGCGGCGACGGCGCGGTCGGCCCGTGCGACGAGCTCCTCGGCCCGGTCCGGGACGCCGAGGGCCGCCCCGATCCGCCGGGCGTCGTCCTGCATCGTGGCGCCGAACAGCGTGTCGCGGTGGACGACGGTCGGGGCGATCGCGCTCAGGCGCTCGTAGGCGTCGCGGTCGGTCACGAGGTAGGACGACACGGCCAGGACGACGTCCGGGCGGTACGCCGCGATCCGCTCCAGCGGCAGCGGCTCCAGCTCGTCGATCGTCAGCACCCCGTCCGGGAACGGCGCGAGATAGGGCGCCTGCGGCTGCGACTCCCCGGCGTTGCGCAGCCCGCCGACGACATCCGCGCCGAGCTCCCGCGCGACCGCGACGTCGGCCGCCCCCAGCGCGACGACGCGCCGCGGGCGGGCCGGGAGCGTCGTCGTCCCGAAGGCGTGCTCCAGCGTCAGCGGGAACCCGGCTCCCGGTTCCGCCGGACCGGGGCCGGGTGGTGTGCCGGTGCACCCGGCGACGAGCAGCAGGGCCGCGACGACGAGCGCGACGGTCGACGAACGGGCCGAGGAGACCGGTGGGGGACGCACACCCCGGCAGTCGTCCGCGGGCGGCTCCGGGTTCCGGGGAGCGGTGTTCCCCACACCCGAGGCGGTCCGGCAGCCCTGCGCGGGGACGCGCCGTGGGCGGGTGGCTCCCGTGACGACCACCGGGGAGTCCATCAGGGCGCGTGACGTGCCGCGTCGTTCCCGGTAGGTTCCGCTAGTGAACAGCTGATCACCTCACGACGGCGTGGGTGCGCGGAGCGCGGTCGTGGCCGAGGAGGACCCGCCGATGAACATCGCCACGCTCCTGCGCCGCAGTGCGGCCGACCACCCGGCGGACGTCGCGCTCCGGCTGGACGACGACGAGATCGACTACGCCGGGTACGCCGAGCGTGGCGCCCGCTTCGCCGCGCACCTGAGGCACACCGGGGTCGAGCCGGGGGAGCGGGTCGGGTTCTTCCTGCCGAACTGTCCCGAGTACCTGGTCGGGCTGCTCGGTACGTGGCAGGCCGGCGCGGTCGGCGTGCCGCTCAACCGGATGTTCCCCGACGCGGCGCTCCGCCACGTCGTGCGCGACTCCGGGCTGCGGGTGCTCGTGCTGCCCCCCGAGGACCGGGACCGGGTCGCCGCGCTGCTCGGCGACGAGTGCCCGGAGCTGCTGACGACCGACGGGTTCACCGCGGCCCTGGCGGCCCACGAGCCCGCGGCCGACGTGCTGCCCCGGCTCGACGGCGAGGACGCCTGCATCATGTACACCTCGGGCTCGACCGGGGTGCCGAAGGGCGTGCGGCAGACCCACCGCAACCTCGTCGCCGAGGCGGAGGGCGCCATCGGCCGCTACCGGCTCACCGCCGCCGACCACGTGCTGAACTGCATGCCGCTGTTCCACGTCGGCGGCCTGCAGCTGGCGAGCCTGCCGCTGCTGCTGCTCGGCGGGCAGATCACGTTCATGCCGCGCTGGGACGTCGTGCGGTGGCTGGAGCTGGCCCAGGAGCTGCGTCCGACCTTCGGCGGCCTGATCTCCACGATGATGATCGACGTCGGCAACCGGACGGTGGGGTCGCCGGTGGTGCTCGACTCCTTCCGGATCTGCATGTTCGGCGGTTCCCGCACCCCCACCGCCGCGATCGAGCGGCTCGAGGCGGGGACCGGGATCGCGGGCGTGGAGATCTACGGCCAGACCGAGCAGAACGGCCTGGTGGTCACCTACGGCCCGGACGACGTGCGGCGTCCGGACTCGATGGGCACCCCGCTGGAGCAGATCGTGCGCACGCGGCTCGTGCCCGTCGACGGCGGCCCGGACCTGCGCCCGGGGGACGAGGGCGTCGGCGAGCTCTGGGTCCGGGGGGACGCGGTCACCCCGGGGTACTGGAACATCGACGTCCCCGAGAAGTGGTCGGCGGACGGCTGGTTCCGCACCGGTGACCTGATGTCGCAGGACGCGGACGGCTACCTCTACTACGTCGACCGGATCGACGACATGATCGTCTCGGGTGGGGAGAACGTGTTCCCGCAGATGGTGGAGGAGCACCTCGCCGACCATCCCGACCTGGCCGAGGTCGCGGTGATCGGCACGGCCCACGAGCGCTGGGTCGAGCAGGTGACCGCGGTGGTCGTCCCCAACAGGCCCGGTGTCACCGTGGAGCAGATCGCCGCCTGGTGCGCCGCCGACCCGAACCTGCGGGGGATGCACGGACCCAAGCGGATCGAGATCGTCGACGCGCTGCCCCGCACGGGCAGCGGCAAGCTGAACCGGCCCGAGCTGCGCGCGATGTTCCCCTGACCCGGCGCGGGGCCGCCGCCCCGCTCAGCCGGGCAGCAGGGCTTCGGGGATGTCGACGAGGCGGCTGCGCAGGTACTCGCCCAGCCCCTTGGCCTGCGGGTCGGGGCGGGTGGCGGACGCCACGCCCGCCCCCAGGATCCCGACCACGACGAAGTTCAGCGCACGCAGGTTCGGCAGGTCGAAGCGGCGGATCTCCAGCCCGGCGGCCTCCGGCAGGAGCGCGCGGACGCGCTCGACGGTGAGGTGGCCGCGCAGCCACGCGTACTCGTCGTCGGTACGGGTCCAGAGCCCGATGTTCGCGTTCCCGCCCTTGTCGCCGGAGCGGGCCGCCGCGATCTCGCCCAGCGGCAGCCGCCGGGTGGGCCCCGGCACGGGTGCCGGCACGACCGGCTCGGCCGGGGCGGGGATCCCGGCGGTGACCGGGCTGTGCGGCACCGGCGTCGTGGTGCCGTCGGGCAGCGTGACCAGGTGCTCCACCTCGGAGGCGGGCACCAGGGTGGGCCAGTAGACGCCGAAGGCGCTCTCGGCCGACGGCGGGGTGGTGGTGTGGAAGCCGGGGTAGCCGCCGAGGGCGAGCTCCATGGTCGTGTTGGAGAAGGCACGGCCGACCTTGCGCCGGTCCGGGTCCTTGACGGTGACCCGCAGGTGGGCGGTCGCCTGCGGGTTCGTGGGCGCGTCGGGGTGGTCGAAGCGCAGCAGCTGGATGTCGAGCTCCTCGAACCGGTCCGCGCCGCCGAGCAGCTCGGTGAGCTGCTCCGACGCCCAGGCCGCCTTCTCCTCGATCCTCGTGCCGGTGAGCACCAGCGTCATGGTGTTGCGGTAGCCGCCCTCGTAGTTCAGCGCGACCTTGAGCCGGTCGGTCGGCGCGCTGCCGCGGGTGCCGGAGATGCGCACCCGGTGCTCCCCGTCCTGGGTCAGCCGCAGCGAGTCGAAGTGCGCCACCGCGTCCGGTCCGGGGTAGGCGGGCTCGGCGATCTCGTAGAGCAGCTGTGCAGTCACCGTCCCCGGCGAGACGAGCCCGCCGGTGTCCGCGTGCTTGGTGATCACGCTGGAGCCGTCGGCGGCGACCTCGGCGATCGGGAAGCCGGGGTAGCGGCGGTCGGTGATCTCCTCGAAGAAGGAGTAGTTCCCGCCGGTGGCCTGCGGGCCGCACTCGATGACGTGCCCGGCGGCCATGGCGCCGGCGATCGCGTCGAAGTCGGTGCGCTCCCAGCCGTGCCACCACGCGGCGGGGCCGACGACCACGGACGCGTCGGTGACCCGCCCGGTCACCACGACGTCCGCCCCGGCGCGCAGCGCCTCGGTGATGCCCCACGCGCCGAGGTAGGCGTTGGCCGACACCGGGGTCACCCCGGCGTCGGCCAGGGTGGCGCCGGTGTCGAGGTGGGCCAGGGCGTGCCCGGCGCCCTGGAGCTCGTCGAGCCGGTGGACGAGGTCGTCCCCGTGGACGTGGGCGATCCTCGGGGCCAGGCCGAGACGCCCGGCCAGCGCGGCGAGGTCGGTGGCCAGGCCCGCGGGGTTGAGCCCGCCCGCGTTGGACACGATCGCGATGCCGCGGTCCAGGCAGGTGCCGAGCACGTGCTCGACCTGGGTGAGGAACGTCTTCGCGTAGCCTCCGGTCGGGTCCTTCTGCCGCGCCTTGTAGAGGATCAGCATGGTCAGCTCGGCGAGGTAGTCCCCGGTCAGGACGTCGATCGGCCCGCCCTCGACCATCTCCCGCGCGGCGGTGATGCGGTCGCCGTAGAAGCCGGAGCAGTTGCCGATGCGCACCGGTGCGCGGGTCATGCGGGCCCTCCTGCGGGGGTACGGGTCGGGGCGGGGAACGCCGCGGCGACGGCGCCCGGGGCGCGGCCGGGGCCGGGCGGGTTGGCGAAGGTCTGGGCGATCGAGACCCAGTCGGCGGCGATCGGCCCGGTCGTGGCCACGTCGGTGTCGTCGGGGTGCCTGCGCTGGGTCGCGACCAGGCAGAAGCCGAGCGCGGACCCGGTGACCCGGTCCGCGGCGTCCTCCGGGCCCCAGGTCCACAGCGCGCCGGAGGGGGCGACCAGTTCCACCCGCACGGGCACCTCCGGGACCTCGCGGCCGTTGTTGCGGAAGGTGAAGCCGAAGGTCTGCACCCCCAGGTGGGCGACGTGGCGCAGCCGGTCCGTCGGCTCCCGGAGGACTCCGAGCGCGTCGGCGACGTCCTGGCCGTGCGCCCAGGTCTCCATCAGCCGGGCGGTGACCGAGGACAGGGCGCTCATGTCCGGCCCGTACCAGGGCAGCCGGGTCTTCGGCCCGATGCCGCGGAAGGTGCCGACGAGGGCGTCGCGGGCCCCGGCGAACCAGGCCCGGACCTCCTCGGCGCCGAGCCCCGCGTGGTCCGCGGCGATCCGGTCGGGGAAGCCGGGCCCGAGCTCCTGCAGCCCGTCGGCCCGCGTGCGGAAGGTCTCCGGGTCCGTCGCGGCGAGGGTGGCCGCCTCGTCGAAGTAGGCGAGGTGGGTGAGCTGGTCGCGGACGGTCCAGCCCTCGGCCGGGGTGGGGCCGCCGATGGCGGCGTCGTCGAGGTCGGCGACCATCGCGCGGACGACCGCGCTCTCGGCCTCCAGGTCGTCGAGGACCGCGTCCATGGACACCATGGTCAGACCCCCTGCCAGACGGGGGCACGCTTCTCCCGGAAGGAGAGCGGGCCCTCCTGGGCGTCCTGCGAGAGGTAGACCGGCTCCCAGATCTCCTCGGCGCGCTCGTAGGCCTCGGCGCGGGTGTGGCTCGCCGACAGGTACGCGGTCCGCTTGGCCGCGAGCACCGACAGCGGGGCGTTGGCGGCGATCCGCTCGGCGAGCCGCTGGGTGTGCCCGCGCAGCTCGGCGGCGGGCACCACGTCGTTGACCAGCCCGTGGCCCTGCGCCTCGGCCGCGCCGATCGGGTCGCCGGTGAGCAGGATCTTCATCGCGACCCGCGGCGGGACCAGCCAGGACAGCGGCGCGGCCCACGGGGAACCGCGGCCGATCCGGACCTCGGACACCGCGAAGCGGGCGTGCTCGGCGGCCACCACCAGGTCGCACTGCTGGGCCAGGAGGAACCCGCCGCCGTAGGCGATGCCGTTGACCGCGGCGATCGTCGGCTTGGGGACGTCGATGTTGCGGCCGAGCTGGGGCAGGAAGTCCGGGGGCGGGACCCGGAGCGCGACGTCGTTCATCTCCTTGAGGTCGCCGCCCGCGCAGAACGCCTTATCCCCGGAGCCGGTCAGCACCAGGACCTTCGCCGTGTCGTCGGCGTTGAACCGGTGGACGCCGTCGAACAGGCCCTCGCGGACGGCCCTGCTGAGGGCGTTGCGGGCCTCCGGGCGGTCGATCGTCAGCCAGGCGACGCCGTCGGTCACCTCGTAGGTCACGTCGCTCATGTCAGGCCTGCGCCTCCTCGATGACGGCGAGGACCTCGCCGGACTCCACGGTGTCGCCGACCTGCACGCCCAGCTCGGCGACGGTGCCGGCGACGGGCGCGCGCACGAGGTGCTCCATCTTCATGGCCTCGAACACCACGACGACCGCACCCTGCTCGACCTGCTGCCCGACCCCGGCCGCGACCCGGACGACGGTGCCGGGCATGGGGGCGAGCAGCGAGCCGGGGGCGGCGTCGGTGCCGGGCTCGGGCAGCCGGGCGCGCTCGGTCAGCGTGGTGGCGCCGAGCGCGCTGTCGACGTGGACGGTGTCGCCGACGCGGTGCACCCGCACGGCGCGCCGCACACCGCCGACCCGCAGGTCGACCCGGTCCGCGGTGGCGGCGAGCACGGCCACACCCGGGAGAGCGGTCCCGTTCACGCCGGCCTCGAGCGTGCCGCGGCCGAGCCGGTAGGTCACGTCGAGGTCGGTGTCGCCGGCCCGGTACTCCGCGTGCTGGGCGGCGCTGCGGACGTTCCGCCAGCCCGACGGCACCGGCTGCTGGACCGCGGCCCCCGCGCGGCGGCCGGCCTGGTCGGCCAGGGCGGCGGCGAGGGCGTGCACGGCGAGGGTGGACTCCGCCGGGGTGCCGACGAGTGCGGTGGGCTCGTGGCGGGTGAGGTAGCCGGTGTCGGTCCGCCCGGCCAGGAACTCCGGCTCGCGCAGGACGGCGACGAGCAGGTCCCGGTTGGTGACCGGGCCGTGGATCTCGGCCTCGGCGAGGGCCCGCGCGAGCTTCCGGGCGGCCTCGGTGCGGGTGCGGCCGTGGGCGATCACCTTCGCCAGCATCGGGTCGTAGTGCGTCCCGACCACCGAGCCGTCCCGCACACCGGTGTCGACGCGCACGCCGGGCAGGGCGGGCACGGAGAACCGGTGGAGGGTCCCCGAGCCGGGCAGGTAGTCCCGGCTCGGGTCCTCGGCGTAGAGCCGGGCCTCGATCGCGTGGCCGGTGATCGTGGCCCCGGTGACCTCCGCGGGCAGCGGCTCGCCCTCGGCGACCGCGATCTGCAGCGCCACCAGGTCGAGGCCGGTGATCTCCTCGGTGACCGGGTGCTCGACCTGCAGGCGGGTGTTGACCTCGAGGAAGAAGAACTCGCCGTCCTGCGCCATGACGAACTCGACGGTCCCGGCGCCGGTGTAGCCGATCGCCGCGCCCGCGGCGACGGCCGCGTCCCCGAGACGGGTGCGCAGCGCGTCGTCGACGGCGGGGGAGGGCGCCTCCTCCACGATCTTCTGGTAGCGGCGCTGGATCGAGCACTCCCGCTCGAACAGGTGCACCACCGTGCCGTGGGTGTCGCCGAAGATCTGCACCTCGACGTGGCGCGGGTCCTCGACGAACCGTTCGAGGAACACGGTGCCGTTGCCGAAGGCCGACGCGGCCTCGCGCCGGGCCCCGGTCACGGCGTCGACCACCTCGGACGCGGAGCGGACGATGCGCATGCCGCGCCCGCCACCGCCGAAGGCGGCCTTCACCAGCAGCGGGTAGCCGATGCCGTCGGCGAGGGCGGAGACGGCGGCGGCGTCGACCTGTTCGGCGTCGTCGATCGTGGCGCCGGGCAGGACGGGCACGCCCGCCTTCTCCATCAGCTCCTTCGCCGCGATCTTCGAGCCCATCGCCTCGATGGCCTCGACCGGCGGGCCCACGAAGGTGATCCCGGCGGCCGCGCAGGCGCGGGCGAAGTCCGCGTTCTCGGACAGGAAGCCGTAGCCGGGGTGGATCGCGTCGGCGCCGGTGAGCAGCGCGGCCTCGATGATCAGGTCGGCGCGCAGGTAGGTCTCCGACGGGGCGGCGCCGGGGAGCCGCACCGCCTCGTCGGCGGCCTCGACGAACAGGGCGTCGGCGTCCGGGTCGGAGTGGACGGCGACGGTGGCGATGTCCAGCGCGCGGGCCGAGCGGACGACCCGCTCGGCGATCTCCCCGCGGTTGGCCACGAGCAGCTTGTGGACGGTCATCTCCTCACCTCACATCCGGAAGACGCCGTAGCCACGCTGGCCGGCGACGATGTTCGAGTGCGCGGTCGACAGGGCGATGCCGAGCACGGTGCGGGTGTCACGGGGGTCGATCAGGCCGTCGTCGTAGAGCCGGGCCGTGACGAAGAAGGCGTGCGACTCCTGCTCGATCTGGGCCTCGATGGCGGCGCGGTTGCGCTCGTCGGCCTCGGCGTCGAACTCCCGGCCCGACGACGCGGCGGACTGCCTGGCGACGATCGACATCACGCCAGCGAGCTGGGCGGCGCCCATGACGGCGAGCCGGGAGCCCGGCCAGGCGAACATCAGCCGCGGGTCGTAGGCGCGTCCGGACATGCCGTAGTTCCCGGCGCCGAAGGAGGCAGCCAGGTTCAGCGTGATGTGCGGGACCTTGCTGTTCGCCACCGAGTTGATCATCTTGGAGCCGTCCTTGATGATCCCGCCCTGCTCGTAGCTCTTCCCCACCATGTAGCCGGTGGTGTTCTGCAGGAAGATCAGCGGCGTGTCCGTCTGGTTGGCCAGCTGGATGAACTCCGAGGCCTTCTTGGCCTCCTCGCTGAACAGCACGCCACGAGCGTTGGCGAGGATGCCCACGGGGTAGCCGTGGATCGACGCCCAGCCGGTGACGAGGCTGGTGCCCCACAGCGGCTTGTACTCGCCGAACCGGGAGCCGTCGACGACGCGGGCGATGACCTCGCGCGGGTCGAAGGGCACCTTGATGTCCGACGGCGCGATGCCCAGCAGCTCGTCGGGGTCGTGGACCGGGTCGTCGGCGGGCAGTGTGGGGCCGGGGCCGAGCTTGTGCCAGTTGAGCTCGGAGACGATCCGGCGCCCGATCCGGATGGCGTCGCGCTCGTCGACGGCGAAGTGGTCGCAGAGGCCGGAGACCTTGGCGTGCATCGCGGCGCCGCCGAGCTCCTCGTCGTCGGACTCCTCGCCGGTGGCCATCTTCACCAGCGGCGGTCCGCCGAGGAACACCTTGGCCTGCTGGTCGACCATCACGGCGTGGTCGCACATGCCGGGCACGTAGGCGCCGCCCGCGGTGGAGTTGCCGAAGACGAGCGCGATCGTCGGGATCGCCATCGACGACAGCTCGGTCAGGTCGTGGAAGATCTTGCCCGCGTGCACGAACAGCTCGGACTGGGTGGGCAGGTCCGCCCCGCCGGACTCGACGAGGTTGATCGTGGGGAGCCGGTTGATGCGCGCGATCTCCAGGGCGCGCAGCGTCTTCCGCAGCGAGTACGGGTTCATCGCGCCACCGCGGACGGTGGGGTCGTGGGCGATGATCATGCATTCGACGCCGGAGACGACGCCGATCCCGGTCACGATGGAGGCGCCCACGGTGAACTGGGTGCCCCAGGCCGCGAGCGAGGACAGCTCGAGGAACGCGGCGTCGCGGTCGAGGAGCAGCTCGATGCGCTCCCGCACGAGCAGTCGCCCGCGGTCGCGGTGGCGCTGCTGGTAGCGCTCGCCGCCCCCGGCGATGGCGGTCCGGACCTGCTCGTCGAGCTCGGCCAGGACCTGCTCCGCGTGCGCGCGGTTGGCGAGGTAGACCTCGTCGGAGGTGTTGAGCGCGGAGCGCAGGACGGTCGTCACGGGTGTCCCCCCTGGTCCGAGCGGGCCGGGCCCGGGCCGTGTTCCCGGAGGTCCCTGTGCCCGGAGCTCTCCCGAACGTCCACATCGACTCCTCTGCGCATCCGGCCGGCCGGGCGTCGTCGCCCGCACGAGTGCATCGTCGTTCACTAACCATGCCCGTGGCAAGTCCTGTCGCCGCCACCGGCCGGGCTCGGCGCGTACGCGTCCGGACCCGCGTGGGCGGCCCGGTCGCGGCGTCGCGCCGGCGCCCTCCAAGTTGTGAACGACGAGTGACTAAGGGCTTGTGGTCGGCAGGTGATGCCGCGATGCTGTCCGCCTCAGGTGAGCTCGGCAAGGAGGCTGGTGTGGACCTGCAGGGACAGCTCGGGAAGATCGATGTCACGCGCCTGCGCGGACGACGTGCGGTGAACCGGTGGGAGCGGACCTCGGTCGGGGACGTGTTCGAGCGTCTGACCTGGAGCTACCCCGACAAGACCGCGATCACCGGCCGGCCCGGTGCCTACGGTGAGGAGCGGTTCGCCTCCGTCACCTACCGCGAGGCCGACGGGATCACCAGCCAGGTCGCCCACGCCCTCGCGGCCCGGGGGTTGGAGCCGGGCGCGCGGGTGCTGCTGTTCTGCGAGAACTCCGTCGAGGCCTACCTGGCCAAGGTCGGTGTCGCAAAGGCGGGGATGGTGGCCGTACCGGTGAACCCGGCCCTCGCCCCGGACGTGCTCGAGCACCTGATCGGCCAGGCCGAGCCGGGCCTGGCGTTCGTCGACGCGGAGCTGTGGCCGCGGGCCGAGCAGGCGTTCACCGCCACCGGGCTGCGCGTCGGCGCCACGATCACCATCGGCGGCGGGCCCGTCGCGGGGAGCCCGAGCTTCGGG
Source organism: Pseudonocardia sp. ICBG162 (assembly GCF_020496225.1). NCBI lineage: Bacteria > Bacillati > Actinomycetota > Actinomycetes > Pseudonocardiales > Pseudonocardiaceae > Pseudonocardia > Pseudonocardia sp. ICBG162. Next base: position 906,607 of record NZ_JAHLJD010000013.1, on the reverse strand, counting down.
GGCCTCCTCGAGGGTCTGCCGACGACCGAGCCCGACGTCGAGATCCACTCCGACGACATCTGGGAGATCCTCTACACCTCGGGCACCACGGCGATGCCCAAGGGCGTGATGATCTCGCACGGGTCGACCCACCTCGCCGCGCTGAACTTCACGGTCTCGCTGACCCGCGGCCTGCGGGTGGAGACCGACCTCAGGGTCGCCACCGCGCTGCCGATGATCTACCACGTCGGCGACCAGATCTTCACCTTCTCGGCGTTCCTGGCCGGTGGCTCCCTGGTGCTGAGCCGGCGCCCGCTGCCCGACCAGCTCGTGGCCACGATCGCCGAGGAGCGCCCGACCGCGCTGTGGGCGGGCTCCCCGCAGTTCGTCGCCGCGATCGACGCCGTGGCGGAGCGGACCGGCGCGGACCTGTCCAGCCTGACCGTGCTGGTGTACGGCTGGGGCGCCCTCGAACCGGCCGTGTACGCGCGACTGCAGGACCGGGCCCCCGGCCTGGTGGTGCTGGGCATCTTCGGGCAGACCGAGGCGATCGCCTGCCACCGGTTCTGGCCCGCCACGTGGAACGAGGTCTACGCGCGGACGGCTCCGTCGGTGAACTACGTCGGCGTCCCGAGCCCGCTCCTCGCCTCCGACGTCGTCGACGAGACCGGGGTGTCGGTCCGGGACACCCCGCACGTCCCGGGCGAGGCGGTGTACCGCAGCCCCATCGTCACGGCGGGCTACTACCTGAACGAGGAGGCCACGCGGGAGGCGTTCCGCGGCGGCTGGTTCCACTCCGGGGACAGCGCATCCGTCGACGAGGACGGTCTGCGGATCATGGTGGACCGCTTCAAGGACATCGTGAAGTCCGGCGGGGAGAACGTCTCCAGCCTGCGGGTGGAGTCGGTCCTGCACGGGCACCCGGCCGTGGAGAAGGCGGCGGTGATCGGGCTCCCGCACGCCCACTGGGGCGAGGCCGTCACGGCGGTCGTCGTGCTGCGGGAGGGCGCGGCGGCCGACGCGGAGTCGATCATCGCGCACTGCCGGGCGAAGCTGGGCGGGTACGAGACGCCGAAGGCGGTCGTGTTCGTGGACGGCCTGCCCGAGACCGTGGGCGGGAAGGTCCTGAAGTACCGGCTCCGCGCGCAGCACGGAGCCCTGTTCGAGCAGGTCTGAGCGCGGGCGGGGCGCCCACCGGCGCGGCCGACCCGCGGCCGCGCCGGGCGGGCCGCGGGACGGCCGGCACCGCGCCGGTCACGCCCAGCGGAGCGGGTGGTCCTCCAGCGCGGAGCGGTCCCAGCGCCCGAGGTCCGCGGCGGCCTCGTAGGTCGTGCGGAGGAACTCGGCGACCGCGCGGTCCGGGTCCGGTGCGGCGCGGGCGACCTCGTAGGGCAGCAGGAACTGCTGGAAGTCCGCGCTGTAGAAGGCACCGTCGGGGCCGACCGGGGCCTCGGCGAAGCCGTCGGGCGCGGGGTAGGCGTAGGAGTAGAAGGCGCCCTCCTCACCGCCACCGGGCCAGAACCCGCAGCTGGACAGCTCCCGCGAGTAGCCCTCGACCATGACCCAGTCGCCGCAGTTGGGCACCCCGCCCGGGTGCGGCGGCGCCGTCCGCCCGGAGAAACGGGTGCAGGCCAGGTCCATGCCGCCCCAGAAGAAGTGCACCGGGCTGACCTTGCCGACGAAGTGCGACCGGAACTCACCGATCACCCGGTTCGCCTGCAGCAGCTGCCGCCAGAACAGGGTGGCCGCCTCGGCGTCGTAGGAGGCGTGGGTGTGGTCCTCGGCGAACGGGATCGCCGGGTCGACCTCGTTGGGGTGCGGCCGGATCGGCGCGGCGACGCCGAGCCTGCCGAGCACGTCCAGGACCCTGCCGTAGAACTCGGCGACCGGCATCGGCGCCAGCCCGAAGCCGAGCGCGCCGCCGTCGCTGCTGCGGACCTCGAGCCGGTGGCCCAGCAGGTCCAGCTCGATCTCGAAGGCCCCGGCGCCGTACGGGACCGCCGACGTCGTCAGCCCGCGCGGGGCCACGTACAGCGTCACCTGCCACCAGTGGTTGAGCAGCGGGGCGTGGGCCATGCGGATCTTGCCCACGATCTGGGTCCACATGTGCAGGGTCTCGCGGGTGGCGGTCCAGTCCGCCACGCGCAGGCTCGGCCAGCTCGTCGTCGTGCTGCTCATCGGGTCTCCTCGTGGGTCGGCCGTCGCCCGCGTCAGCGGTACTCGGGGTTGGTGTGCCCGGGGTGGGTGCCGGCGTCCCAGGCCGTGCGCTGGTTGCCGTGGGCCGGGAACCCGCCCGCGCCGCGCATCATCGCGGCGAGGTGCATCAGGTTGTAGGTCATGAACGCGATGTTGCGGTTGGTGAAGTCGTTCTCCGGGCCGCCGGAGCCCTCGTCCAGGTAGGACGGGCCGGGGCCGACCTCGCCGAGCCAGCCGGCGTCGGCCTGGGGCGGGACGGTGAACCCGATGTGCTGGAGGCTGTAGAGGATGTTCATCGCGCAGTGCTTGAGGCCGTCCTCGTTGCCGGTGAGCAGGCACCCGGCGACGCGGCCGTAGTAGGCGTACTGGCCGCTGGGGTTCAGCACGCCGGAGTGGCCGTACAGGCGCTCGATCACCCGCTTCGTCACGGAGCTGTTGTCGCCCAGCCAGATCGGCCCGCCGATGACGAGGATGTCGGCGGCGAGGACGCGGTCGAGCAGTGCGGGCCACGCGTCGGTGTCCCAGCCGTGCTCGGTCATGTCGGGGCGGACGCCGGTGGCGATGTCGTGGTCGACGGCGCGGAACCGGTCGACGTCGACCCCGTTCGCCTCCATGATCGCGATGCTGCGGTCGATGACGCCCTGGGTGTGGCTGCGGCCGGGGGAGCGGTTGAGGGTGCAGTTGACGTAGGTCGCGCGGAGCCCGGTGAAGTCGGGGCTCCCGGACGTCGCGGACGCATCGGTGGGTGCGGGGCGGGTCACCCGGCGAGTGTCGGGCCCGGCCCGTCCCGGCGGATCGGTCACCGGATCGGTCGCCGGGACGATCCGGACGACGTGGTTACGGTGGTGCGACGGATCGGCCGTGCCACGGTGGCCGGCGGGACGGGGCTGCGGGGGGTCATGGAGCTGTTCGGGCGGCGTGCCGAGACCGCGGCACTGGAGCGGCTGCTGGCACGCGCGGCCGACGGCGTGGGTGCCGCGCTCGTGCTGTGGGGCGAGCCGGGGATCGGCAAGACCGCACTGGTCGACCACGTCGTCGACGCCGCGTCCGGGGTCACCGTGCTGCGGACCCGGGGCACCCGGATGGAGACGGGACTCGCCTTCGGCGCGCTGCACGCGCTGCTGTGGCCGGTGCTGGACCGGCTCGACGAGCTCCCCGACCCGCAGGCCGCCGCGCTGCGCGGCGCGTTCGGGATCAGCCGGGACCCGGCCAACCGCTTCCTCATCGGCGCGGCCGTGGTGTCGCTGCTCTCCGGCCTGGCCCGGGAGCGGCCGGTGCTCGTCGTCGTCGACGACGCGCAGTGGGTCGACGAGGCGACCGCGCACTGTCTGGGTTTTCTCGCGCGCCGGGTGCGGACCGAGCCGGTCGTGGTGATCCTGACCGACCACGCGGACCCGTCCCCGGGCCCCTGGGAGGGGGTGCCGGCGCTGGAGGTCGTGGGCCTCACCGACGACGACGCCCGCCGGCTGGTCGCCGCCGCCGTCCCCGACGCCGACGAGGCCCTCGTCGAGGGCACGGTCGCGATGGCGGGGGGCAACCCGCTCGCGCTGCAGGAGCTGCCCACCGTCGGGCGCGACCCCGCCGACGGGGCGTCCGGGGAGCCGATGCCGGTGGGGCCCCGGTTGCGGCAGGCGTTCTGCGCCCGTGCCGAGGCGCTGAAACCGGCCACCCGGGCGTTGCTGCTGCTGGCGGCCGCCGAGGGGCGGGGCGACCGGCACGTCCTCGACCGGGCCGGTGCCGGGTGGGGTGTCGACGCCTCCACCTGGGACGAGGCGCTGCGCTCCGGCCTGCTGCAGGCCTCGGGCGCCCGCCTCCGGTTCCGCCACCCGCTGGTCCCGGCCGCCCTCTACGACGGCGCCCCCTTCCCGGACCGCCGGGCCGCGCACCGCGCGCTGGCCGCGGCGCTGCCGGCCGAGGACACCGAGCACCGCGCCTGGCACCTGGCGGCCGCCGCGGACGGCGCCGACGAGGACGTCGCGGCGCTGCTGGAGCAGGCGGCCGCCCGGTGCCTGGAGCGCAGCGCCGGCCCACTGGCGGCACGCACGCTGCGGCGGGCCGCCGACCTGTCACCGGACCCCGCGGACGCCGCGCGCCGGCTGGCGGTCGCCGCCCGCGCCGCCTGGGACGCCGGCGACGCCGAGGGGGCCCGGCGGCTGCTCGACGACGCCGAGCGCCTGGGCGGGGTGGAGCCCGTCGTGCGGTGCAGCGGCGGGCTGCGCGGGATCCTCGAGTTCACCGTCGGCCTCTCCGAGCGCGCCCACCACTACCTGGTGGGGGACATGGCCGTCGTCGACGGGACGCGCACGGCGATGGAGCTGGGCACGGTGGCGGCCCGCGCGGCGTGGTCGGCGGGCCGCCCGGACCTGCAGCAGGCGGCGCTGGCGCGGCTGCTCGCCCTCGACCCCGGCGGCGAGCTGGCACCGGTCATGCCGACGCTGCGGGCCTGGTGGGCCTGCTACGACGGGACCGGCCGGGCGGCCGGGCCGCTCCCGGCCCCGGACGCCGCCGCCGTCGGCCTGCTCGGGACCGTGCCGTGGGAGCTGCTGCCGCCCGTGCCGCTGGCCCAGGCCTGCGGGGTCGAGGGGCCCCTGCACGACGTGCTGCGGGTGCAGGCCGCGCAGCTGCGGCGGCGGCACGAGCTCGCCGCGCTCGCGATGGTGCTCGCACAGAGCGCGGTCCTCGACGCCGCGGCGGGCCGGTGGGAGGCGGCCGAGGCCGGGGCCACCGAGGGCCTGCGGCTGGCCGAGGAGGTCGGAGCGGACCACGTGGCGAGCCAGTGCCGGCTCTGTCTGGCCAACCTGGCCGCGGCCCGCGGCGACGCCCCCGGACTGGACGGACACACCACCCGGGCGCTGGCCGTCTCGGTCCGGCAGGAGGTGCGCGCGCTCACCGCGTCGGCGTACTGGGTGCGCGGCCGGGCGGCGCTGTTCGACGGCAGGCCCCGCGACGCCCTGCACCACCTGATGCCGCTCGACGAGCCCGGCCACGAGGCCGCCCACCCCACGTTCGCGCTGCTCGCCGCCCCGGACACCGCCGAGGCCGCGACGCAGGAGGGGCGCACGGAGACGGCCGCGGCCCGGCTGGCGGCCGTCGAGACGTGGGCCCGGCGGACCGGCGCCCACTGGGCCCGTACCGCCGCCCACCGGCTCCGCGCCCTCGCCGCCGGCGGGCCGGACACGGAGGCCGCGTACCGGGCCGCGCTCGACGGCGCGGGCACCGCCCCGGACCCGTTCGAGCAGGCCCGCACCCGCCTGCTGTACGGCGAGTGGCTGCGGCGGGTCCGCCGGCGCGCCGACGCCCGGCACGAGCTCACCGCGGCGGCCGAGACCTTCGCCCGCCTCGGCGCGGCGCCGCTGCGGGCACGGGCGGTGCGGGAGCTGGGCCTGGCCGCGCAGACCGGGGCGCGGCACGAGCCGGCCGGGGCCGGGCTCACCGCCCAGGAGCTGCGGGTCGCCCAGCTGGCCGCCGAGGGGCTCACCAACCGGGAGATCGCGGCCCGGCTGCTGATCAGCCACCGCACGGTCGGGCACCACCTGGGCAGCGTCTACCCCAAGCTCGGCGTCACCTCCCGTGCCGAGCTCGCGCGGATCGACATGGCGGGAGACCTGCGGTTCCGCACCCCCGGGCGCGGGGAGTGACCCGGCCCGCCGGCCGGTGACCGGACGCGCGCTGCGGCCGCCCTGCAGGTCGACGGCGTCGCCGGTCGGCTCGCGGAATTCGAGCTCGTCGCCGGCTGAGACGCGACGCCGGAGCGCTCAGATCGCCGGTGAGCGGGACGTCGACCGGACCGCCGGTGCGCCCGGGGACGTGCTCACCGCGGTCGCGCGTCCGGTCGCCGGGAGGATGATCTCGGACCCGGGAAGCCCGGCGAGCACCTCCTCGAGCGACGCCGAGGCGGACGGGGTGTAGTCCCGCGCCCGGCGCAGCTCATCGCTGATGACGAGGACATCCAGGGCGAACGACGCCGTGAGCCGCACCGAGAGATCGCTCGCGGGCCGCCCCATCCGCTCCGCCAGTGCGGCCTCCAGCTGTGTCCGCGCGCTCAGGTGGAAGTCCCAGAGCCGCGCCCGCGGGACCGGCGCGACGTCCACCAGCTGCCGGATCTCCGGTATGCGCAGGTCCGGCGTGTCGAAGTCCGCCGCGGCCTCGCGCAGCACCGCGGTCAACGCCTCGCCGACCGGCTCGTAGGCCGGCCGGCCCCGCAGACGCTCCCCGAGGTCCATGCCGCGCACGACCCGGTCGAGCAGGAGGAGGTCCTTGGTCGGGAAGTACCGGTAGAGCGTCGTCGTGCCGACCTCGGCCCGCTCGGCGACCTGTTCCATCGTCGTGTCGTCGTAGCCCTGCTCGAGGAACAGCTCCACGGCGACGTCGATCATCCGCTGCCGTGTACGTGCCGACTTGATCTCCCGCAGGCCCATGGCGCGACCCTACCCGGCGCCGACTCCCATGCGGGCTTGACAACGTATGGGGGATGACTTCAATGTGGTAGTCACTACCGATCAGGAGTCGGTACCACACAAGGGAGTGTCGATGTCGGTTCCCGTTCCGGCGCCCCGGTGGTGAGCGGCCCTCCTGCGGCCGAGACCCCCACCGGCCGGCTCATCTCCGCGATGTTCCTCTCGAACGCGAGTGCCTTCGTCGGGCTGCTGACCCCGCTGCAGCTACTGCTGACGCTGCACCTGACGCGCATCGAGGGCCCGGGCGCCGCAGCGGCGTTCGGTGTCGTCACCGGCTTCGGCGCGGTGTTCGCGCTGGTCGCCAACCCGCTCGGCGGTCGGATCAGCGACCGGACGGCGGCGCGGTTCGGCCGGCGCCGCACCTGGATCCTGACCGGATCGCTGGCCGGTGCACTCGTCGTCGGGGCCATCGGGTTCACCACCGAGGTGTGGCAGGTCGCGGTGCTGTGGTGCGCCGCGCAGACCCTGTTCAACTTCCAGCTCGCCGCGACCAGCGCCCTGATGGCCGACCAGGTCCCGCAGGCCCGGCGGGGCACGGCCTCGGGAATGCTCGGACTCGCGGCGGCACTGGGCCCGCTCGCCGGTATCGGTGCGGTGAGCGCCGTGCGGGACCCGCTGCTGCAGTGGGCCGTCGCGGCCGTCGCCGTCGTGCTGCTCGGTCTGCTGGCGCTGGCGCTCATCCGGGAACGGCCGCTGCCCGGGCGCACCGGCGCGGCGCCGCTGGGTGCGGTCGAGCTGGTGACCTCGCTGTGGCTGAACCCGCGTCGGCACCCCGCGTTCGGGTGGGCGTGGCTCGTCCGGTTCCTGCTCGCCTGCGGGGTGGCGAGCGCGACCTACAACGCCTTCTTCCTGATGGACCGGTTCGGCCTCGGCACGGACGAGGTCGGGGGGACGGTGCTGGTCCTGGCCGTGATCAACGTCGCGATGCTGGCCGTGTCGAGCGCGGTCGCCGGACCGGTGTCGGACCGTCTCGGCCGGCAGAAGCCGTTCGCCGTCGCCGCGGGCGTCCTGGCCGCCGTGGCGCTGGTCCTGATGGCCCTCGCCACCACCCTGTGGGTGGTCTACGTCGCGGTCACCCTGCTCGGGATCGCGACCGGCCTGATGGTCTCCGTGGACACGGCGATGTGCGTGCGGGTCCTGCCGAGCCGGGAGAACGCCGGGAAGGACCTGGGCGTGGTCAACATGGCGAACACGCTCCCGCAGTCGATCGTGCCGTTCGTCGCCCCGGCCCTGCTCGCGCTGGGCGGGTTCACCGCCGTCTACCTGGTGCTGGCGGTCGTCGCGGTGCTCGGCGGCGTGGCCGTGCTGCGGATCCCCGAGATCGGCCGGGAGGGCGATCCCCGCTGGGCCCCCATCACCCGCGACGAGCGGGCTCCGGCATGACGCCCTCCGGCCACGAGGCCCCGCACGGCGGGGCACCCCACGAGAGGAGACCGATGAACATCCTGTCCGTGTCGTCCTACAGCCTGCGCGAGCAGCTCGGACCGACCGATCTCGCCGTCGTCGCCCCCGACGGGCGCGAGATCCGGTTCACCACCGACTTCCCGGCGCTGGTCGACATCGCCGAGTTCCCCCACCTGGCGGCCGACCGGTTCGGTGTCGCGGGGGTCGAGACGGTGGCGTTCCAGTTCACCGGCCCGGACGACCCCCGGCTCGACCGGTTCGCGACCGAGTCGGCGGCCGCCGGTGCGCGGCTGCTCAACGTGGCCGTCGACGTCGGCGACCTGCTCACCGAGGACCCCGTCCGGCGCGCCGCCGACGTCGCGGCCCTGACGACCTGGATCGACCGGTGCGCCGAGCTGGGGTCGGCCTTCGTCCGGGTGAACCCGGGCTCACCGCTCAGCCCGCACCACGGGACCACACCGCCGGAGCACCTCATCGAGGCACTGACCGGCCTCGGTGCCCACGCCCGCGCCCGGGGCGTGCGGCTGCTCGTGGAGAACCACGGCGGGCCCTCCAGTGACGCCGGGTGGATGAACCGCCTGCTCGACGCCGTCGGCCGGGAGAACCTCGGCCTGCTGCTCGACCTGGGGAACTTCGACGTGATCATGGCGCCGATGATGGCCGCGCTCACCGGAGATCCGGACGGCCCGCCGGTGCCGCTGCGCGGCAGCCCCGAGCTCGAGCCCGTCTACCGGGGGATCGAGGCGCTCGCCGGACGCGCCGAGCTCGTCCACGTCAAGGCGCACGACGTCGACGACGACGGGACCGTCGGGCTCGTCGACCTCCCGCGGGCGTTCGGGATCCTCGCCCGGCACGGCTACACGGGCCCGCTGACGGTCGAGTACGAGGGCACCGGCGGCGACCCGTGGGCCCGGACGCGGCGGGTGCTGGACCTGACCGCCGCGGCGTTCACCACCACGAGCTGACTCCACCGACTCCGGAAAGGACCGAGATGACCTCCATCGACGCGGACACCCGGGTCGACGTGCTCGTGATCGGGAGCGGCCCCGCGGGCTCCACCTACGCCCGGACGATCGGGGACGCCGTCCCGGCGGCCCGGATCCTGATGGTCGAGGTCGGCCCGGCCGTGCCCGGTGTCCGCGGCGACCACACCCAGAACATGTCGGAGTCCGACCGTGCCGCGGCCCAGCTGCTCACCCAGGGGCCGGACGCCGGCGTCGAGCGGGCGGCGGCGCTGTCCGACGTCGCCGCCGGCATCGACCCGAGCCTGGAGTTCCGGCACACCATCCTGCCGGGCCTGTTCTTCGCCGACCCGCGGCCGGCACCGGCCGCCGGGGAGGTCGGGCTGCCCGCGGCCAGCATGGCCAGCGGCGTCGGCGGGATGGGGATCCACTGGGGGACCTCGAGCCCGCGGCCGCAGCAGTCCGAGCGCATCCCGTTCGTCCCCGCGGCCGAGATGGACGCCGCGCTCGACCACGCCGAGCAGCTCCTGGGCACCACGACCCCGCCCGTCCCCGGGCACGGGCTGCCCGAGGCGGTCCGGGCGGTGTTGGCCGACGAGTTCGACGGGCCGGGGCTCACCCCGACCGGGTTCATGCCGACCTCCACCCACCGGGAGGGCGACACGCTCCGGTTCACCGGGACCGGGAGCGTCCTGGGCGACCTCGAGGCGACGGTGCCCGGCTTCGAGCTTCGGACCGAGACCCTCGCCCGCCGGGTGATCGTGGAGAACGGCACCGCCGTCGGCGCGGTGCTCGAGGACCGGCGTTCCGGGCGGACGTACGAGGTCCGGGCCGACCACGTCGTCGTGTGCGCCGACGGCCTGCGCACGCCGCAGGTCCTGCACGCCTCCGGCATCCGTCCGGCGGCCCTCGGACGCCACCTCAACGAGCACTTCCAGGTGAGCTCGTTCGTGATCCTGGACGACGGGTTCGACCCGTCGCTGTTCCCACCCGAGCCGCGCAACGTCCGCTCGGTGCTCACCCCGTTCTCCGACGCCCGCCCGATGCAGGGCGGGGCGATGCTGCTCGCGAACTCCGCGTACCGGATCAGCCTGGGCGACGGAGACCCGCTCGACGGTGCCGGGTCGGACCGGCTCGCGGTACTGGCCTGGTACGGGGCGAAGGACATCCGCCCCGACGACGCCGTCGAGTTCAGCGACACCGAGACCGACTTCTACGGCATGCCGCGGATGCGGATCCGCTACTCCCACACCGCACGGGACCGGGCGACGATCGAGGAGATGACGGCCAACTCGGTCCGCGCCGCGAACCGGCTGGGCACGCTGGTGGAACCCCCGGCACTGGCCGCGGGCGGGTCCTCGCTCCACTACCAGGGCACCGTCCGGATGGGCGAGGTCGACGACGGCACCTCGGTGTGCGACCCGTGGCTGCGGGTCTGGGGGGTCGGCAACCTCCACGTCGGCGGGAACGGTGTCATCCCCACCGCGACCGCGTCCAACCCGACCCTGACGACGGTCGCGCTGGCGTGGCGGGCCGCCACCGCGATCGCGGAGACCCTGACCGCGGCCCGCATCGACACCTCCGCGGCCACGGCGTAGACCGGGCCCGCGAACCACGAACGAGGAGCACGTCATGGCCACCCGTACGACACTGGGCGTCGGCATCGTCGGCGCCGGATTCATCGGCCGGTTCCACGTCCGGTCGTGGCAGGGCGTCCGCGACGGTGACGTCGTCGCCACCGCCTCCCGCACCCGGGCCTCGGCCGAGGCGCTCGCGCGCGAGGCCGAGGGGCTCGGCGTCGGGACCGGTGTCACCGCCTACGACGACGTCGCCGCGCTCGTCCGGGACCCGCGGGTCGACGCGGTCTGGGTGCTGGTCCCCAACCACGCCCGCCTGGAGGTCGTCCGCGCGATCTGCGCGGAGGTGACCTCCGGCCGGGCGCAGCTGCGCGGCATCGCGATCGAGAAGCCGGTCGGACGCACGGTCGCCGAGGCCGCCGAGGTGCTGGGGCTGGTCACCGGTGCCAGCCTGCTGCACGGCTACCTGGAGAACCAGGTGTTCGCGCCGGCGATCACCCGCTCGCACGCCCTCATCTGGAGCCGGGCGGTACCGGGGGCGGGGACGCCGTACCTCGCCCGGGCGGCCGAGGAGCACTCCGGGCCGCACAACACCTGGTTCTGGAACGGCGAGCAGGAGGGCGGCGGGGTGCTCAGCGACATGCTGTGCCACTCGGTCGAGGCCGGCCGCTACCTGCTCACCCCGCCCGGGACCGACCCGGCCACCTGGCTCACCCCGGTCTCGGTGTCGGCGTCGGTCGCGTCGCTGAAGTGGGGCCGGTCCCGCTACGCCACCGAGCTGCTGGAGCGGTACCCGGGCGTCAACGACTACCGGCGCACGCCGTCGGAGGACTACGCGCACGCCGTCTACGAGTTCCGCAACGGCGACGGCGAGCCCGTGGTCGTCGAGGCCACCACGTCCTGGAGCTACGTCGGCGCGGGGCTGCGGCTGTCGTTCGAGATGCTCGGACCCGAGTACTCGATGTCCGCGGACACCCTCGACACCGAGTCGAAGGTCTTCCTGTCCCGCAGGCTGATGCAGGACGAGGGCGAGGACCTGGTGGAGAAGCAGAACGCCGAGCAGGGCCTGATGCCGATCGTCCCCGACGAGTCCGCGAGCTACGGCTACACCGCGGAGAACGCGGCGTTCGCGACGGCGTTCCTGCGCGGCGAGCAGCCCGCGGAGTCCCTCGCCAACGGCCTGGAGGTGGTGCGCCTGCTGATGGCCGCCTACGCCTCGGCCGAACAGGGCCGCACCGTCTCCCTGGAGGAGGGGTTCGAGGACTTCGTCCCCGCCGTCGCCCGGGGAGCGTGGAACCCGCGGGCCGCGGGCCCGCCGGCCGGGCCGTCCGGGGACGCGCGGTCGTGAGCCCGGCCTGGACCGCGAGCTGGACCCAGGCCGTCACCGATGTGGCCGTGGCCGACCTCGAGCTGCGCGACGTGACGGTGCGGATCACCGTGGAGGCCGGCGTCGGCGGTGAGCGGCTGCGGGCGGGCCTCAGCAACCGCTTCGGGACCACGCCCCTGCACGTCGGCCGGGCCGCGGTGCGGGTGGACGGACGCGCCGCCCCGATGCGGTTCGGCGGACGGTCCGCCGTGGACGTCCCGGCCGGGGAGGACCTCGTCTGCGATCCGGTGGACCTCGCGGTCGTCGCCGGCGCCGCGGTCGAGGTGGACCTGTACCTGCCGGGGCCCTGGCGGTACGCCACCGCGAACGTGTCCACCGCGACGTGGCACCCGTCCGCACCCGGCGACCACGCCGGGTCCGACCACTTCCCGGGCCGGGCCACGCCCGTGCTGACGCTGCCCGACGGTGCCGAGATGGAGCTGCCCGCACCGGTGCTGCGCGACGTCGAGGTGCTCCGCGACGTCCCCACCCCGGTGGTGGTCTGCCTCGGGGACTCCATCACCGCGGCGGGCTGGCCGGAACGCACGGCCCGGCGGCTGCGGGACCGGCCGGTCGCGGTGGTCAACCGGGGCATCGCGGGCAACCGGCTCCGGCTCGACGGGGCCGGGCCCTTCGGACCGGTCTTCGGGGCCTCGGGCCGGTCGCGGTTCGACCGCGACGTGCTCGCGACCGCCGGGCGGACCCACGTCGTCGTCGCGCTCGGGGTCAACGACCTCGGTCATCCGGGGACGATGGCGCCCGAGGACCAGCTGCCGAGCTCGGAGCAGCTGATCCGGGCGCTGGACGGGATCGGCGCCCGGGCCCGGGACGCGGGCCTGTCGGTGCTGACCGCCACCGTGACCCCGTTCGACGGGGCCGAGGGCTTCGACCGCGAGCGCGAGCTGCGCCGCGCCGAGGTCAACGAGTGGATCCGCGGCCTGGGCAGCGGCGTCGTCGACTTCGACGCCGCCCTGCGATCCGGGCCGGGCGCGATCGCGCTCGACCCGCGCTTCGACAGCGGGGACCACCTGCACCCGGGCGACGCGGGCCTCGACCGCATGGCGGACGTGGCGGCCGAGGTGCTCGGTCGATCGGTCTGAGCCCGGGGGAGGGTCCTCGGCCCCGTGGACCACGGTGCCGGCCACCCGTCGGGGGCGGCCGGCACCGGGGCCGGGGAGCGGAGCTCAGAAGCCCCGCGCGAGCCGGTGGTAGGCGTTGTTCCAGCGCAGCTCGTGCAGGAAGGTCCGCGGGCTCGTGCTGTCGCCTATGTGCACCAGCTCGGTCCCGACGATCTCGGCCAGGTCGTCGAGGGCCTCGACGCCGACGGCGGTCGAGAGCACCGTGTGGTGCGGGCCGCCCGCCATCAGCCAGCACTCGGCCGAGGTGGCCAGCGACGGCTCCGGGACCCAGGTCGCCGTCGCCACCGGCAGCCTCGGCATGGGCTCGTCCGGGTCGACGACCTCGACGTCGTTGCTGACCAGGCGGAACCGCTCGCCGAGGTCGCAGATGCCGAGCACCACGCCCGGGCCCGGGTCGGCGGTGAACCGCAGCCGGACGGGGTCCTCGCGCCCGCCGATGCCCAGCGGGTGGATCTCCAGCGACGGCCGGGACCCGGTGATGCTCGGGCAGACCTCCAGCATGTGCGCCCCGAGGATGCGTTCACGGCCGGGCCGCAGGTGGTAGGTGTAGTCCTCCATGAACGACGTGCCGCCGGGCAGCCCGGTGGCGACGACCTTCACCGCGCGCAGCATCGCCGCGGTCTTCCAGTCGCCCTCGGCGCCGAAGCCGTAGCCGTCGGCCATCATGCGCTGCACCGCGAGACCGGGGAGCTGGCGCAGTCCGCCGAGGTCCTCGAAGTTCGTGGTGAACGCCTGCGCGCCCGCCGCCTCCAGGAACGAGCGCAGCCCGATCTCGACCCGCGCGCCGTAGCGGAGCGCCTCGTGCCGGTCGCCGTCGGGGAGCAGCTCGGGGGCGACGGCGTAGACCTCGGCGTACTCGGCGACGAGCTTGTCGACGTCGGTGTCGGGGACTTGGTCGACGACGGCGACGAGGTCGTTCACGCCGTAGGTCTGCACCGACATCCCGAACACCCGGGTGGCCTCGACCCGGTCGCCGTCGGTCACGGCGACGTCGCGCATGGAGTCGCCGAACCGGACCAGCCGGAGCGCGCGCAGCTCGGCGGCACCGGCGGCCGCGCGGGTCCAGGTCCCGATGCGGTCCCGCAGCACCGGGTCGGAGACGTGCCCGGCGACGGTCTTGCGGGCCAGGCCGAGCCGGGTCTGGACGTAGCCGAACTCGCGGTCGCCGTGCGCGGCCTGGTTGAGGTTCATGAAGTCCATGTCGATCTCCGACCAGGGGAGGTCGACACCGGCCTGGGTGTGCAGGTGCAGCAGCGGGCGGGTCAGCGCCTCGAGCCCGGGGATCCACATCTTCGCCGGGGAGAAGGTGTGCATCCAGGTGATGACGCCGAGGCAGCGGTCGTCGGCGTTGGCCTCCAGGCAGATCCGCCGGATGGCGTCGGCGTCGGTGAGGACGGGCTTCCACACCACCCGCACCGGGATCTCGTCGGCGGTGTCGAGCCGGTCGGCGACGACCTTCGACTGGTCGGCGACCTGGGCGAGGGTCTCCTCGCCGTAGAGGCCCTGGCTCCCGGTCAGGAACCAGACCTCGTAGCTGTCGAGCAGCGAGCCACTCATCGGACATTCCTCCTTCGGGGGCCTGCGGCGCTCAGCGCTGCCCGTAGACGTTCTGGTAGCGGTCCCAGAGACTGTCGATCTCGTCCTGGGGGATGGGCACGGTGTCGCCGAGCTGGCGGGCGAGGTGCACGGTGCGGGCGACGTCCTCGCACATCACCGCGGCCTTCACCGCGGCGCGGGCGTCGGCGCCGATGGTGAACACGCCGTGGTTCTGCATGATCACGGCGGGGGAGCGGCTGCCGGTCAGGGTCTCGACGACGCCGCGGCCGATCGACTCGTCGCCGATCAGCGAGAACGGGCCGACCGGGATGTCCCCGCCGAACTCGTCGCTCATCGCGGTGAGCACGCACGGGATCGGCTCGGCGCGCGCCGCCCACGCGCTGGCGTAGGTGGAGTGGGTGTGCACCACGCCGCCGACCCCGGGCATGGCCCGGTAGACGTGGGCGTGCGCCGCGGTGTCCGACGACGGCGTCAGGTCACCCTCGACCGGGGTGCCGTGCAGGTCGCACAGCACCATGGTCTGCGGGGTCAGGTCGTCGTAGGAGATCCCGCTGGGCTTGATGACCATCAGGTCGTGGCCGGGGACGCGGGCCGAGACGTTGCCCGCCGTCCAGACGACCAGCCCGTAGCGGACCAGCTCGGCGTGCAGCGCACACACCTGCTCGCGCAGCCGCGCCACGGTGGCGGCGACGCCGGGGGAGGCCAGGGTGTCGGTCATGCGTCGAGGTCTCCTTCTCGCTGGGCGCGCGCCTCGCGGCGGATCGCGCGCAGGCGGTGCATCACGTCGTCGCCGCCCCGGCCGAAGTGGTCGTGCAGGCGCGTGTACTCGGCGAACAGGGCGTCGTAGGACTTCGCCGACTCCTCGTCGGGCAGGTGTGCGCCCTCCCGGACGCGGCCCATCGCGGCGGCCGCGGTGGGCATGTCGGGGTGGACCCCCGCGGCGACGGCCGCGTGGATCGCCGAGCCCAGGGCCGGGCCCTGCCCGGTCTCGACGACGGTGAGCGGCAGCCGGGTCACGTCGGCGTAGATCTGCATGAGCAGGGCGTTCCGGGTGAGCCCGCCGGAGACGATCAGCTCGGTCACCGGGACGCCGGAGGCCGCGAAGGTCTCCACGATCATCCGGGTGCCGAACGCGGTGGCCTCCAGCAGCGCCCGGTAGGTGTCCTCGGGCCGGGTCGCGAGGGTCTGCCCGACGACGACGCCGGACAGCTCGTGGTCCACCAGCACCGACCGGTTGCCCGAGTGCCAGTCCAGCGCGACGAGCCCGTGCTCGCCGACCGCCTGCCCGGCGGCCAGCTCGGTCAGGTACTCGTGCACGCCGAGGCCCCGCGCCCGGGCGGCCTCGTGGTACGCGGGCGGCACGCCGTGCTCGACGAACCAGCCGAAGATGTCGCCGACGCCGCTCTGCCCGGCCTCGTAGCCCCAGAGCCCGGAGACGATGCCGCCGTCGACGACGCCGCACATCCCGGGCACCTCGCGCAGCACGTCGGAGCTCATGACGTGGCAGGTGCTGGTCCCCATGATCGCAACCATCTGCCCGGGCCGGACGGCGTTCGCCGCGGCGGCGGTGACGTGGGCGTCGACGTTGCCGACGGCGACCGCGATGCCCTCGGGCAGCCCGGTCCAGCCTGCCGCCTCGGCGGTCAGCGTCCCGGCGACGGCGCCCAGCTCGCCGATCTCGTGGGCGACCTTGGTCTCGGCGAACCCGGCGAAGGCCGGGTTCAGCGCACCGAGGAAGTCGCGGCCGGGATAGGCGCCGTCCTGCAGGATCCCCTTGTACCCGGCCGAGCAGGCGTTGCGGACGTAGCGGCCGCACAGCTGCCAGACGATCCAGTCCGCGGCCTCGACCCAGCGTTCGGTCCGGGCGTAGACCGCGGGGGCCTCCTCCAGGACCTGCAGGCCCTTCGCGAACTCCCACTCCGAGGAGATGAACCCGCCGTAGCGGGGGAGCCAGCTCTCGCCGCGCTCGGCGGCGAGGGCGTTGATGCGGTGGGCCTGCGGCTGGGCGGCGTGGTGGCGCCAGAGCTTGGTGTAGGCGTGCGGCTCGTCGGCGAGATCGGGCACCTCGTTCAGTGGGGTGCCGTCGTCGAGGGTCGGGACCATGGTGCAGGCGGTGAAGTCGGTGGCGATGCCGACCACCCGTGCCGGGTCCACCCCGGCGGCGGCGACCGCCTCGGGGACGGCGTGGCGCAGGACGTCGACGTAGTCCGACGGCACCTGCAGCGCCCAGTCCGGCGGCAGGCGCAGGTCCGGCCGGCCCGGCAGGGCGTCGGTGACGACGGCGTGGGTGTAGGCGTGGACGGCGGTGCCGAGCTCGGCCCCGTCGGCGGCACGGACGACGACCGCCCGTCCGGACAGCGTCCCGAAGTCGACGCCCACCACGAGGGCGTCGGCGGGGTCGACCGGTGGTCGGATCATGAGCACTTCCTCGGGTCACGAAACGGCCGGCCGAACGATCGGGCGGCGAGCAGATGTTATCGCTAACAGCATACGAACTCAACGGTCCGATCCCGGTCCCTGCTCGCAGCGGGGTCGATCGTGCGGCACGTTCACCTGCTGTGCGTCGCCGCCGGCCGGGTCGTCGGGGCCGGTCGCCGGGCCGGGGCGCCGGGTCGGGCGGGGCCGGCGCCGGTGGCCGGCGGCGCCGGCGTCGGGGGTGTCGGCGGTCGCGGCGGCCCGTTCCGGCACCTGCCGCTTCGGCTCGAGCCGGGGGCCGGTCGCGTCCCGGCGGTTCCTCGGCTCGTGTTAACCCTCACGTGAGGCGGAACGTTCGCGTCGTCGTGGGCGCCGCCCGCACCGGGCGGTGACCGGTACGGGACTGATCGACTCTGTTCAAGGCGGTACATAACGGACGGATAACGACACTTCCGTCGCTCTTCGTCGCTGGTTAGCGTTCACATTCAGGGTCTCTCCCGACCTGACCGGTGAGACCCGCTGCCGTCTCGACGAGGAGATCGCCTGTGTTCACGAGGATGCGCACCGTCGCCGTCGGTGCCCTGCTGGTGCTGGGACTGGCCGCCTGCGGCGGCCAGGGAGCCGGGGGAGGTGGCGGCGCGGGGGCGGGTGCGGCACCCGGTGACCTGACGGTCGGCGTGTCGATGCCGACCCAGACCTCCGAGCGCTGGATCGCCGACGGCAACGCCGTCCGCGACCAGCTCACCGCGGCCGGCTACCAGGTCGACCTGCAGTACGCGGGCGACGACATCCCGACCCAGTCCCAGCAGATCGACCAGATGGTCACCAGCGGTGCCGACCTGCTGCTCGTCGCGGCCATCGACGGGACCGCCCTGTCCGGGCAGCTGCAGGCGGCCAAGGACGCCGGCATCCCGGTCATCGCCTACGACCGGCTGATCCGGGAGAGCCCGAACGTCGACTTCTACGTCACCTTCGACAACTTCCAGGTCGGCGTCGCCCAGGCGAAGGCCCTGCTGCGCGGCATGGGCCTGCAGGACGCCGACGGGGCGCCCGGCCCGAAGAAGGGCCCGGTCGTCGTCGAGCTGTTCGCGGGCTCGCTCGACGACAACAACGCCTTCTACTTCTTCGACGGCGCCATGTCGGTGCTCAAGCCGCTGATCGACAACGGCACGGTCCGGGTGAAGAGCGGCCAGACCACCATCGAGCAGGCGGCCACGCTGCGCTGGGCGCAGGAGACCGCACAGAAGCGCATGGAGGACCTGCTCACCTCCTCCTACAACGACGGCAGCCGCCCCGACGGCGTCCTCTCGCCCTACGACGGCATCTCTCGCGGTGTCATCACCGCCCTGCAGAACGCGGGCTTCGGCACCGCGGCCAAGCCGATGCCGACCGTCACCGGCCAGGACGCCGAGATCGCCTCGGTGAAGCTGATCGACGACGGGGTGCAGAGCTCCACGGTCTTCAAGGACACCCGCAAGCTCGCCGAGCAGGCCGTCACCGCGTCGAAGGCGTTCCTCGACGGCGGCACCCCGCAGGCCAACGACACCACCACCTACGACAACGGGGTGAAGGTCGTGCCGTCCTTCCTGCTGCCGGTCCGGACCGTGTTCAAGGCCGACATCCGGCAGGTCCTCGTCGACTCGGGCTACTACACCGCCGAGGACGTCGCCCGCGGCCGCCAGGGCTGAATCAGTCGAGCCGGCCCATCCCTTCCGCGACGGAGGACGACGTGACCGACCACGACCCCGGCGGCGACCCGCCGGAGAACATCCTCGAGATGCGCGACATCACCAAGACCTTCCCGGGGGTGACCGCGCTGTCGGAGGTCTCGCTCGCGGTGCGCCGCGGCGAGATCCACGCGATCTGCGGTGAGAACGGCGCCGGGAAGTCGACGCTGATGAAGGTGCTCTCCGGGGTGCACCCCGCAGGCACCTACGACGGCGAGATCGTCCTCGACGGCCGGCCGGCCCGGTTCGCCGGGATCCGCGACTCCGAGGCCGACGGCGTCGTGATCATCCACCAGGAGCTCGCGCTGGTGCCGCACCTGTCGATCGCCGAGAACGTGTTCCTCGGCAACGAGCGGCGCGGCCGGCTGGGACTGGTCGACTGGCGGCGCACGCACGCCGAGGCCGCCCGCCTGCTCGCCGAGGTGGGCCTCACCGAGAACCCGGCGACGCCGGTCGGGCGGCTCGGCGTCGGTAAGCAGCAGCTCGTCGAGATCGTCAAGGCGATGACCAAGGACGTGCGCCTGCTCGTCCTCGACGAACCCACCGCCGCGCTCAACGACACCGACTCCGCCCACCTGCTCGAGCTGATCCGGCGCTTCCGTGACAACGGCATCACCTCGATCATCATCTCGCACAAGCTCGACGAGATCGTTGCGATCGCCGACCGCACCACCGTCGTCCGCGACGGCCGGACCGTCGAGACCTTCACCGTCGCCGACGAGCCCGCCCCGCGGAACCGCATCATCCGCGGGATGGTCGGCCGCGACCTCGCCTCCTTCTACCCGGACCGCGTGAGCAGTCCGGGGGAGGAGCTGCTGCGGATCAGCGACTGGACGGTCTGGCACCCGACCCAGGACCGCAAGGTCGTCGACGCCGCGTCGCTGTCGGTGCGGGCCGGGGAGGTCGTCGGCATCGCCGGGCTGATGGGGGCGGGCCGCACCGAGCTCGCGATGAGCGTGTTCGGGCGGTCCTGGGGCCGCGACGTCAGCGGCACCCTGCGGGTCGGGGGCCGCGAGGTCCGCGCCCGCTCGGTGTCCGACGCGATCGAGGCCGGGCTGGCCTACGTCACCGAGGACCGCAAGCACCTCGGCCTGAACCTGGTCGACGACATCCGGCGCAACGTCTCCGGCGCGGGCCTGCGCCGGCTCGCCCGCCGCGGCTGGGTCGACGGCGACGCCGAGCTGCGCGTCGCCGAGTCCTACCGGCGCGACCTCGGCATCCGGGCGGCGAGCACCAGCGTCGGGGTCGGGACCCTGTCCGGCGGCAACCAGCAGAAGGTCGTGCTGGCCAAGTGGCTGTTCACCGAGCCGGACGTGCTGATCCTGGACGAGCCGACCCGCGGGATCGACGTCGGCGCCCGCTACGAGATCTACGTGATCATCAACCGGCTCGTGGAGGCCGGCAAGGCGGTCCTGGTGATCTCCTCCGAGCTGCCCGAGCTCCTGGGGATCTGCGACCGCGTCTACACCCTGTCGGCCGGACGGATCACCGGTGAGGTGCCGGTCGCCGAGGCCACCCAGGAGGGCCTGATGGCCCTCATGACCCAGGAGGCGGAGAGCTCCGCATGACCAGCACCCTCCCGAAGAAGGACCCCTCCTCCGACGAGCGTCCCGGCGCCGGGGCGGCGGCCCTGCACTCCGGCACGAGCGACCTGCGACGACTGTTGGCCGGCAACGTCCGCCAGAGCGGCATCGTGATCGCGTTCGTGGCGATCGTCGCGCTGTTCGCGGTCCTCACCGGCGGCGTCTCGCTCAGCCCCGGCAACATCACCAACATCGTCCTGCAGTACTCCTACATCCTGGTCCTCGCGATCGGGATGGTGATCGTCGTCGTCGGCGGGCACATCGACCTCTCGGTGGGGTCGGTGGTCGCGCTGACCGGCGCGGTCGCCGCGGTCCTGGTGATCGGCGGCGGGCTGCCCTGGTGGGTCGGCGTCGTCGCGGCCGTCGGCGTCGGCGTGCTGGTCGGTGTCTGGCACGGCTTCTGGGTCGCCTACGTCGGCATCCCCGCCTTCATCGTCACCCTCGCCGGGATGCTGCTGTTCCGCGGGCTGACCCTGCAGGTGCTGGGCAACATCTCGCTCTCGCCGTTCCCCGCGGGCTACCAGCAGATCGCGGGCGGCTTCGTCAACGGGCTCATCGGCGGCCGGGGCTACGACGCCTTCACCGTCCTGATCGCCGCGCTCGGCGTCGCCGGGTACGCGGTGCTCGCCTACCGGAGCCGGGTCGCGAAGGTGCTCGACCTGCAGCAGGTCGAGTCCTTCCCGCTGTTCGCCTGCCGGATCGCACTCGTCGGGCTGGTCGTCATGGCGTTCGCCTGGCAGCTGGCCTCCTCCCGCGGGCTGCCCGTGGTGCTGGTCGTGCTCTCGGTGCTGGTGCTCGCCTACGGGCTGCTCACCCGGCACACGGTGTTCGGCCGGCACGTCTACGCCCTCGGCGGCAACGCGGCCGCGGCCCGGCTGTCCGGGGTGCGGGTCAGGGCCGTCACGTTCTGGATCTTCGTGAACATGGGCTTCCTGGCCGGCGTCGCCGGGGTCATCTACTCGGCGCGGTCCAACGGCGCCCAGCCCGCGGCGGGCACCATGTTCGAGCTCGACGCGATCGCCGCCGCGTTCATCGGCGGTGCCGCGGTGACCGGCGGGGTCGGGACCGTGGTCGGCGCGCTGGTCGGTGGCCTGATCATGGCCGTGATGAGCAACGGCATGCAGCTCATGGGCGTCGACCAGTCCGTGCAGTCGGTCGTGAAGGGACTCGTGCTGCTGTTCGCCGTCGCGTTCGACGTGTGGAACAAGCGCCGCGCCCGCGGCGACGGCTGACCGCGTCCGGGTGCGACGACGGACGGGCCGGTCCGCGAGGTGCGGACCGGCCCGCCGGGGTCGGTGGGGACGGGGTGGGCTCAGGCCGTGTCGACGCCGCAGCGCAGCAGGATCCGGCTGCGGTAGGTGTCGCCGGGCCGCAGCACCGTCGACGGGTAGTCGGGACGGTTGGGTGCGTCCGGGAAGTCCTGCGGCTCCAGGCAGAAGGCGTCGCCGCGGCGGGCGGGCCGCCCGTCGGGGAAGGTGATCGAGCCGTCGAGCATCGTCCCCGAGTAGAACTGCACGCCCGGCCGGTCGGTGAACACGGTCAGGGTGCGGCCGGTGAACGGCTCGGCCACCCGGGCCGCGCCGCGCAGGCCGTCGACGACCGGGCCGCCGTCGTCGAGGACGAAGGTGTGGTCGAAGCCGCCGGCCACCGCCAGCTGCGGGTGGTCCCGGCCGAGCCGCTCGCCGACCCGGACCGGGACGCGCAGGTCGAACGGGGTGCCCGCGACCGGGGCCGGGGGACCGGGGAGCGGGACGAGACGGTCGTCGACGGGCAGGTAGCGGTCGGCCCAGACGGTGATCTCGCAGCCGGCCACCCCGGCCCCGCCGAGGGTGAAGTAGGCGTGGTTGGTCAGGTTCACCACGGTCGGGGCGTCGGTCCGGGCGGTGAGCTCGATGGCCACGTCGGACCCGGTGACGGTGTAGACGACGGCGACGTCCAGGGTGCCGGGGTAGCCGCCGTCGCCGTCGGGGCTGCGGTGGGTCAGCGTGACGCGCCGTCCGCCGGGCACCTGCTCGACGGGCCCGGAGGCGAAGTCGGCGTGGTCGAACCCGGCCGACCCGCCGTGCAGCGACGCCCCGGGCTCGTTGCGCGTCAGGACGTGCTCGGTGCCGTCGAGGACGAACCGCCCGCCGGCGATGCGGTTGGCGAAGCGCCCGACCGTCGCGCCGCGGAACGCCGGGTCGGTGCGCGGGTCCGCGCAGCCGAGCAGCACCTCGTCGACGACGCCGTCCCGGTCGGGCGCGCGCAGCCCGGCGAGCCGGGCGCCGTGCGGGTCGACCGTCACCGCGACCGGCCCGCCGGGCCCGCCCAGGTCGATCACGACGCGCCCGGCCCGCGCCGGGCGAACGCCCGCTGCAGCAGCACGAACACCAGCAGCAGGGCCCCGATCACGATCCTGGTCCACCACGAGCTGAGGGTGCCCTCGAAGGAGATGAAGGTCTGGATCAGGCCGAGCACCAGCACCCCGAGCAGCGACCCGACGACCAGGCCGACACCGCCGGACAGCAGCGTCCCGCCGATGACGGTCGCGGCGATGGCGTCGAGCTCGGTGCCGACGGCGGCCAGGCTGTACCCGGACAGCGAGTAGAAGGTGAACAGCAGCCCGGCCAGCGCCGAGCAGAACCCGCTGATCGCGTAGACCGCGACTCGGGTGCGCCCGACCGCCAGTCCCATCAGCATCGCCGAGTGCCGGTTGCCGCCGACGGCGTAGACGGTCCGGCCGAACCGGGTCCGGTGCAGCACCCACGCGGCGACGGCGACGACGACCAGCGCCACGACCACCGACGGGCTGACGAAGGACCTGCCGCCCAGCGGGATCGCGGCCTGCGCGATCGCGGTGAACGTCGGGTCGGTCACCGGGACCGACTCGACGCTGATCACGTAGCAGAGCCCGCGGGCGAGGAACATCCCGGCGAGCGTCACGACGAACGGCTGGATCTCCAGGTGGTGGATGACCAGCCCCATCGCCGTCCCCAGCGCGACGCCGACGACCAGCACCGCGAGCATCACCGCCGGCGCGGGCCAGCCGTCCGCGAGCAGCGTCGCGGCCAGCACCCCGGACAGCGCGACCACCGACCCGACCGACAGGTCGATGCCGCCGGTGAGGATCACGAAGGTCATGCCGACCGCGAGGACGATCAGGTAGGCGTTGTCGACGAACAGGTTGAGGAAGACCTGCGGGGACAGGAAGTTGTCGTAGCGGACCGACCCCGCGCCGAACAGGAGCACGAACAGCACGAACGTCGCGAGGACCGGCAGCACCTGCGTCGAGGGCCGGGGCAGGCGGGACAGCAGCGATCCGGTGGGGTCCGGCCGGGTGGGCCGGGGCGTCGTGGTCGTCATCGGGACACCGCCTGGAAGGTGGTCGGGGTGCCGGCGGGCTTCCGTCGCCTGCGGGCGAGGGCGGACCGGACCTTCGGGGACTGGAGCAGGCAGACCGCGATGATCACGACGGCCTTGAACACCAGCGTCACCTCGGGCGCGATGCCGACGGTGTAGACGGTGGTGGTGAGCGTCTGCAGGATCAGCGCGCCGACCAGCGTGCCGCCGATGGAGTACCGGCCGCCGGACAGCAGCGTCCCGCCGATCACGACGGCGAGGATCGCGTCGAGCTCGATCCAGAGCCCGGCGTTGTTGGCGTCGGCCGCGGTGACGTTCGAGCTGATCAGCAGCCCGGCGACGCCGGCGCAGAGCGCGACGAACAGGTAGACCGACCAGACGATGCCGCGGGCCCGCACCCCGGCCAGCCGGCTCGCGGTGGGGTTGATGCCGACCGACTCCAGCAGCATCCCCAGCGCGGTGCGCCGGGTGAGCAGGGCGACGGCGAGGTAGACCAGTGCGGTGAGCACGACCGCGACCGGCAGGCCGAACCAGAACCCGCTGCCGAGCACGGCGTAGGTCGGGTTGGACACGGTGACGATCTGCCCGTCGGTGATCAGCATGGCGATGCCGCGCCCGGCGGTCATGAGGACCAGCGTCGCGATGATCGGCTGGATCCCGAGCACCGAGACGATCGCTCCGTTCCAGACGCCGAGCACCAGCGCCAGCACCAGGGCGACGCCGATCCCGGACAGGGCCGCGCCGGGGGAGGTGGGGTCCGGCGAGGACGCGATCCAGGTGCAGGCCACCGCCCCGGAGATCGCGACCGTGGCGCCGACCGACAGGTCGATCCCGCGGGTCGCGACGACGAGGGTCATCCCGAGCGCGATCAGCGCGGTCGGGGCGCCGTTCTTGGCGATGTCGACCAGGCTGCCGTAGAGGGCGCCGTCCTGGACGGTGATCGTGAAGAACCCGGGCGACCACACCAGGTTGGCCAACAGCAGCGCCGCCAGGGTCAGGACCGGCCAGAACAGCGACGACCCGACGACGCGCGACCAGGGGCGCGGCCCGGTGCCCCGACCCGGTGACGGGGGAGCGGCCGGGGCGTCCGGCGCCGCCGTCGCGGGGGCGGCCGCCGTAGGTCCGTCCGGGTCGCCGGTGGCGGTCCGGGTGGGGGCGGGGTCAGGCAGCAGGGGTGCCACGGTGGGTGCCTCCCTCGGCGACGATCTCCATGACGGCGGCGGTGGAGGCCTCGGCGCGGCTCAGCTCCGCGACCTTGTGCCGGTCGCGCAGCACCGCGATCCGGTCGGAGAGCCGCACGACCTCCTCCAGCTCGGCGGAGACGAAGACGACGGCCATGCCGTCGCCGGCGAGCTCCGCGACCAGCTTCTGGATCTGGGTCTTGGCGCCGATGTCGATCCCGCGGGTCGGTTCGTCGAGGATCAGCAGCTTCGGGTCGGTGATCAGCCAGCGGGCGAGCAGCACCTTCTGCTGGTTGCCGCCGGAGAGGTTGCCGACGAGTGCGTCCGGGTCCGCCGGGCGGACGTCCAGCGCCGAGATCCACTTCGCGACGAGCGTGTCGGCGGTGCGGCGCGGGATCCGGCGGGCCCAGCCGCGCCGGGCCTGCAGGGCGAGCACGATGTTCTCGCGCACCGACAGGTCGGCGATGATGCCCTCGCCCTTGCGGTCCTCGGAGCAGAACGCGATGTGCTCGGCGACGGCCGCGGTCGGGCCGCCGAGGGTGACCTCGCGGCCGTCGACCCGGATCGACCCGGTCTCGGTGCGGTCGGCGCCGAACAGCAGCCGCACCAGCTCGGTGCGGCCCGACCCCAGCAGCCCGGCGACGCCGACGACCTCCCCCGGGTGCACCGCGAGGTCGGCGGGGGCGACACCGCCGGCCCGGCCGATGCCCCGGGCGTCGAGGAACGGGGTCCCGGTGCGCGTGGCGCCCTCGCCCGCGGGCTGGCGGTCGAGGTCCTCCAGCTCCTCCAGGGCGTGGCCGACCATCTTCGACACCATCTCCAGGCGCGGCAGGTCGGCGATCGCGTACTCGCCGACGAGACGGCCGTTGCGCAGGATCGTGGTGCGGTCGGCGAGCTCGTAGACCTGGTCGAGGAAGTGCGAGACGAACAGGATCGCCACCCCGGCGTCGCGCAGCTCGCGGATGACGCGGAACAGCTCCCGGACCTCACCGGCGTCGAGGCTGGAGGTGGGCTCGTCGAGGATCAGCACCGACAGGTCGGTGGCGACGGCCCGGGCGATCGCGACGAGCTGCTGCACGGCGAGCGGGTGGTCACCGACGAGCGAGGCCGGGTCGAGGTCCAGCCCGAGCCGCCCGAGGACCGCGACGGCGGTGCGCCGCACCGCGGCCCGGTCGATCCGCCGCCCGCCCCACCACGGGGCCCGCGGCTCGCGGCCCAGCATGATGTTCTCGGCGACGGAGAGGTTCGGGCAGAGGTTGACCTCCTGGTAGACCGTGGTGATCCCGGCCTCCTGGGCGTGCCCGGGCCCGGTGAACTCCCGGCGTTCGCCGCGGACGGTGAGGGTGCCCGCGTCGATGCCGTGGACCCCGGTCAGGGCCTTGATCAGGGTGGACTTGCCGGCGCCGTTCTCGCCCATCAGGGCGTGCACCTCGCCGGGGAACAGCCGCAGGTCGGCCCCGTCGAGGGCCTTCACCCCCGGGAACCCGATCTCGATGCCGTGCAGTGCCACCACGGGATCGGTCGTGGCGGCCGGGGGTGGTCCGGTCTCGGTCATCGCGTCTCCGGGAGTCGTCCCGGGCGCGGCCGCGCGCGGCACCCGGGAGTGGGAACCGCCCGGTGCCGGTGGATCGTGCTCCACCGGCACCGGGCGGACGGTGCGGGATCAGTACTTGCGCTCGGCCAGGACGGCCGCGGCCTGGGCCTGGTCGAAGGTGGTCTCGGTGACCTCGACGCGGGCCGGGACCTGCTCCCCGGCGGCGACCTTCTTCACCATGTCCATCAGCTGTCCGCCGAGCAGCGGGTTGCACTCGACCATGTAGTTGATCTTCCCGTCGGCGGTCGCCTGCATCCCGTCCTTGGTGGCGTCGACAGAAATGATCGTGATGTCCTTGCCGGGCACCTTGCCCGCCGCGGTGATGGCCTCGATGGCGCCGAGAGCCATGTCGTCGTTCTGGGCGTAGACCACGTCGATCTTCGGCTGGGACTTCAGGAACGCCTCCATGACCTGCTTGCCGCCGGAGCGGGTGAAGTCACCGGTCTGCGAGGCGACGACCTTGATCGCGGGCGTGCCCGCCGTGGCCTGCTTGAACCCCTCGGTGCGGTCGATGGCCGGGGCGGCGCCGGTCGTGCCCTGGAGCTCGACGACGTTCACCTCGGGCTTGCCCGCCGAGTCCTTCACCAGCCACTCGCCGGCCTTCTCGCCCTCCTTGACGAAGTCGGATCCGATGAAGGACTTCACCAGCGACGGGTCGGCGGAGTCGATCGAGCGGTCGGTGAGCACGACCGGGATCCGGGCCCGCTTCGCCTCCTGGAGCACGGTGTCCCAGCCGGTCTCGACGACCGGGCTGAACGCGATCACGTCGACCTGCTGCTGGATGAACGACCGGATCGCCTTGATCTGGTTCTCCTGCTTCTGCTGGCCGTCGGAGAACTGGAGCTCGATCCCGGCCTGCTTCGCCGACTCCTGGATCGAGGCGGTGTTCGCGGTGCGCCAGCCGGACTCCGCGCCGACCTGGGCGAAGCCGAGGGTCAGCGTGTCCGGGGCGGCTCCGCCGGACCCGCCGGAGCCGCAGGCCGCGATCCCGGCGGTGAGGGCGATGGCCGCGGCGACGCCGGCCAGCCGGCGGAAGACGCGGCGCCCGGTGGGTGCCGTCGGGGTGGGTGTCGTCGTCGACATCGGGATCCTCCGTGTGGTGCGCGGCGGTGCGCGGCCTGCGGGGTGAGGGCCGGAGCCGGATCCTGTGCGGTCCGGTGTGCCGGCGGTCTCGGTGGTGAGCAACTGTTAGCGCGAACACGGCGGTGGGTCAAGGGTCGGTGTGGCCGCCGGACCGATCGTCCGTCGATAGGTGATCGCGTCCGCTGCCGGTCCTGGACATCGTTGATGTGAAGGTTAACAATCACGCTGTCCGGTTCCCGCGGTCCGCGGGCGCCGGACGGTCTCCCGGCCGCCCGGGGGACGCGTCGGCGGGGTGGCCGGGAACGTCCCGGTCGTGCAGGGGTCCGGCGAACGCCCTCCGTAGGGGAGACGGTCACGGACGGCTACGCTGCACCGATCGGAGGGGGACGGCGTGGGGATCGCGATGGAGCCGGGGTCGGGGCCGAGGCCGGGGCCGGGACGGGCACCGTCCATGTTCGACGTGGCCCGTCGTGCCGGGGTCTCCCACCAGACGGTGTCGCGGGTGCTGAACGCGCACCCGAACGTCCGGGAGAGCACCCGGGTGCGGGTCCGGACCGCGATCGAGGAGCTCGGTTACCGGCCGAACCGTGCCGCCCGCACCCTGGTGACCGGCCGCGACCGGGTGCTCGGCGTCGTCGCGCCGCGGTCCACGCTGTTCGGCCCGGTGTCGCTGCTCGCCGCGTTCGAGGAACAGGCGGTCGGCGCCGGGTTCGGCGTGAGCGTCGTGCGGGTGCGCGAGATCGACGGCGAGTCGGTGCGCCAGGCCGTCCAGCGCCACCTCGACGGACAGGTCGCGGGCATCGTCGTGATCGCGCCGGTGGCGTCGGTGGCCGAGGCGCTCGACACCGTGCCGCGTGACGTCCCGCTCGTCACCGTCGACGGCGATCCCGACCAGCAGCTGCCGATGGCCACGGTCGACCAGGTGGAGGGCGGCCGGATCGCGACCGAGCACCTGCTGGCCGCCGGCCACGCGACGGTCTGGCACGTCGCGGGCCCCACCGACTGGTTCGACGCGGCGGGCCGTGCGGCCGGCTGGGCCGCGGCGCTGCACGCGGCCGGGGCCGAGGTGCCGCCGGTGATGGCTGCGGACTGGAGCGCGGACGCCGGGTACCGGGCGGGTGAGCTGATGGCCCGGATGCCCGAGGTGACCGCGGTGTTCGCCGCGAACGACGCGCTGGCCACCGGCCTGCTCCACGCCTTCCACGACCGCGGCCGGAGCATCCCCGGGGACGTCAGCGTCGTCGGGTTCGACGACGTGCCCGTCTCGGCGCACCTCATCCCGCCGCTGACCAGCCTGCGCGCGGACTTCGAGGCCGTCGCCCGCGAGGCGCTCGACCTGCTGCTGAACCACGAGGCCGGGCCGGACGTGTCGCAGGCGGTGCACCGGAAGATCGCCCCGGTGCTGGTGTCCCGCGACAGCGTCGGCCCGCCGCCCCACTGACGGCGTCGCCGTCAGCTCGTGTTCTGGACCTTCGTCGCCAGCAGCTCCCAGCTGCGCCACCAGCTCTCCCGGCGCGGCGCCGGACCGGTGACGATCAGCTCGTCGGCGTCGGCGCGGGCGGCGAACTCCTCCAGGTAGGTGGTGACGGTCTCCGGTGTCCCGACCGCGGTGTAGCGGGTCATCGACCGGATCTGCCCGCCCGAGGCGCTGTCGAGGACGGCGTCGGCCTCGGCGTCGGTGAGCGAGGCCCCGCGACGGCCGGTGAACAGCCGGACCCGGGACCGCTGCACCTCACGCTGGATCTGCTGTGCCTCGTCGTCGGAGTCGGCGGCGATGACGTTCACCCCGGCCAGGACGTGCGGGGCGGACAGCTGCTCCGACGGCCGGAACTCCCGGCGGTAGAGCGCCACGGCCTGCTCCAGGGCGTCCGGCGCGAAGTGCGAGGCGAAGCCGTAGGGCAGCCCCAGTGCGGCCGCGACCTGGGCGCCGTAGAGCGAGGACCCCAGGATCGTCAGCGGGACGCCGGTGCCGCGGCCCGGGTGGGCCTCGACGCCCCGGACCAGGCTGGTGGTCCCGAGGAACGCCTGCAGCTCCTGCACGTCCTGCGGGAAGGTCTCCGACGCGCGCGGGTCCCGCCGCAGCGCCGCGACGGTCGCCTGGTCGGTGCCGGGCGCGCGGCCGAGCCCCAGCTCGATGCGGCCGGGGTGGAGCTCGGCGAGGGTGCCGAACTGCTCGGCGATCTGCAGCGGCGAGTGGTTCGGCAGCATCACACCGCCGGAGCCGAGCGTGATGCGCTCGGTGTGCGCGGCGACGTGGGCGATGAGCACGCTCGTCGCCGCCGACGCGATCGAGCCCATGTTGTGGTGCTCGGCGTACCAGATCCGGCGGAACCCCCACTCCTCGGCGCGTTGCGCCAGCTGGGTGCTGGCCTCCAGGCCCTGGGCGACGGTCTCACCCCGGGCGACGGTGGCCAGGTCCAGAATCGACAACGGCAGCGGTAGCGGCATGACAGCACCTCACGATCGACACGGTGACCTCTCCGTCAACGAACCGGAGGCGCATCCTCTTCCGCTCCGCGGGATCCGGAACGGAAATGTGGTGAGGCCGGCTCCGGCACGGGGGCGAACCCCTCGACATCGGCGCCGCGACCGCGGCCTGGGAGGCGGCGCTCGCCGTCCCGGGGCCGACCGGCCCGCCGGTATGGGTGCACGCCGACCTCATGCCCGGCAACCTGCTGGCGCGCGGTGGCCGGCTCGCCGCGGTCCTCGACCTGGCGACCGCGGGGCTCGGCGACCCGGCGGTGGACCTCGTCCCCGCGTGGAACCTGCTCCCGCCGCCGGCCGTCGCGGCCTTCCGGGGCGCCGTCGACGCCGACGACGCGACCTGGGCCCGCGGGCGCGGCTGGGCGCTGGCCATGGCACTGGTGCAGCTGCCGTACTACCGCGACAGCCACCCGGTCATCGCCGCCAACGCCCGTCACGTGCTGGGCCGGATCCTCGGCGACGGCTGACCGGCGCCCTCCCGGTCGCGCCGGCTCAGGACGGCGGGAGGTCCTGCACCCCCAGCGCGACGGCGATCCGGCCCAGCGCCGCCCGGTCCGCCGCGTCGAGCCGGTCGAGGACGAGGGCGCGGACCGCACGCAGATGGGTCGGCGCCGCGGCGTGCACGACGTCGAACCCGGCGTCGGTGAGGGCCGCGAGGGTGTAGCGGCCGTCGTCGGGGTCGGGGGAGCGGTGCATCCAGCCGCGGCCCTCCAGCCGTTTGACCACGTTGGACAGCCGGGACAGCGAGCCGTTGGTCAGGAAGGCGAGCTCGCTCATCCGCAGGCTGCGCCCAGGCGCCTCGGACAGGTGGCTGAGCGTCAGGTACTCGAACAGCGTCAGGCCGTGCGCCTGCTGCAGCGGTGCCTCCAGCCTGCCGGGCAGCAGCATGATCAGCGA
Organism: Pseudonocardia sp. ICBG162; assembly: GCF_020496225.1. Classification (NCBI taxonomy): domain Bacteria; kingdom Bacillati; phylum Actinomycetota; class Actinomycetes; order Pseudonocardiales; family Pseudonocardiaceae; genus Pseudonocardia; species Pseudonocardia sp. ICBG162. Next base: position 875,667 of record NZ_JAHLJD010000013.1, on the reverse strand, counting down.
GACCAGGCCCGTCCACGCGGCCTTCTCCCCGCCGTCGAGCCACGTCGGCCCGTCACCGCCTGCCTCCGGTGTCGCCCGGTCCGTCGTCACCCGTCGCTCCTGTCCGTGGGTACCGGAGCGCACTTTACAGGTGAACTCATGACTTGTAGCTTGAATTCATGGATGAAGTCATCGACCGCGAGACCGCCACCTTCCACGTCACGCCGGGCTACGGCGTGACCGCCCGCGACCTGCTCGGCTACAGCCAGGCGGTCCGGATCGGCAACCGGGTGGAGACCTCGGGCCAGGGCGGCTGGGACGACGACCTGGTCGTCGCCGAGGACCTGGAGCAGGAGATCGTCCAGGCGTTCGACAACGTCGGGCGCACGCTCGCCGAGGCGGGCGCGACCTGGGCCGACGTCGTGCACGTGAACTCGTACCACAAGGTCGCGCCCGGGTCCGACGCCATCGGCGACGAGCACAACCGGATCATGGTCCGGGAGTTCCGCAGCCGGCTCGGCGGGCGGGCCCCGGTCTGGACCCAGACCGGCGTCACCGTGCTCGGGGTCGCCACCATGCGGGTCGAGATCCGGGTGACCGCCCTGGTGGAGGGGACCGGCTGAGGGTGCCTCAGTGGGTCCGCTCGTAGTGCCGGCGCGCCTTGGCGCGGTTCCCGCAGACCGCCATCGAGCACCACCGGGCGCGGTTTGCGCGGCTGCGGTCGAGCAGGAACAGCCGGCACGCGTCGTTCGCGCAGGGGCGCAGCCGGCCGGGCAGCTCCTCCTCGACGGCGGCCCAGGCGAGGACGGCCTCGACGGCGAGCCGGGCGTGCGGGGGGGCGACGGTCCGCCAGGTCAGCCGCCCGTCGGTGAGCTCCGGCGTCCGGTGCACGCCGTCGAGGAGCGGGGCCAGTGCGACGCCCGGGTCGGTGTCCCCCCGTGCGACCCGGGTGAGGGCGTCCCGGGTCTCGCGCAGCGCCGCCAGCTCCTCCGGGCCGCCGTCGCCGCCGTGTGCCCGGGCCCAGCGGCTCCCGGCGACGGGGTCGCGGAGGGCGTCGCGCTCCGTGCCGTCGACCAGGGGTCTGCTGTTGAGCAGGTCCAGCAGCAGGTCCACGTCGTCTCCTAACCGCATCGAGTCCTTTGACAGGTTACATGCGGGCGTGCTTCCGTGGGGAAGTCTAACCACATCAAGCATGTGAAGGAGTTAGTCATGCCGCTCGTCCACCACCGGACCGCGACCGTCGACGGACACGAGATCTTCTACCGGGAGGCCGGTCCCGCCGACGCGCCCACGATCGTCCTGCTGCACGGCTACCCGACCAGCTCGTCGATGTTCCGGCAGCTGATCCCGCTGCTGGCCGACGACCACCACGTGATCGCGCCGGACCACCTCGGCTTCGGGTACTCCGCCGCCCCGTCGGCGTCGGAGTTCGACTACACCTTCGACGCGCTCGCGGACATCACCGACGGGCTGCTCGAGCTGCTGGGCGTCGACCGCTACGCCCTCTACGTCCAGGACTACGGCGCACCGATCGGCTGGCGGCTCGCACTCGCCCACCCGGAGCGGATCACCGCGATCGTCACCCAGAACGGCAACGGCTACGAGGACGGGTTCGTCGAGTCGTTCTGGACCGACGTCTGGGCCTACGGGGACGCGCCCGGCCCGGAGACCGAGCCCGCCGTCCGTGCCGCCCTCGGCCTCGACGCGATCCGGTGGCAGTACCTGCACGGGGTGTCCGACCCGGGCACGGTGGACCCGGACACCTGGCACCACGACCACACGCTCGTCTCCCGCGAGGGCAACGACGCGGTCCAGCTCGCGCTGTTCCGCGACTACCGCAACAACCGCCCGCTCTACCCGCGCCTGCACGGGTTCCTGCGCACCACCGGGGTCCCGGTGCTGGCGGTGTGGGGGCGCAACGACGAGATCTTCGGACCGGACGGGGCGCGGGCGTTCGCCCGCGACGCCCGGGACGTCGAGGTGCACCTGGTGGACGGCGGCCACTTCCTGCTCGAGAGCCACCTCGACGTCGTCGCCGGCCACCTGCGACGCTTCCTGGAGCGGGTCCCGGCGTGACGCGTGCACCCGGGGGCCGGATGCGCGATCAGGACCGGCCGTCGTCCTGGGTCTCGCCGCCCGGGTCGCCCAGGACGGCGTCCACGGCCAGGTAGAGGGTCTCGGTCTCGGTCCGCAGGATCGAGTCGGCGGCGGGCAGTGCCCGTTCCATGCCGAGCCCGTCGACCACGGTCATGAGGAACCGTGCCCGCCGGGCGTTGTCGCCCGGGGCGAGTGCGCCCTCGTCGACCAGGGTCGTCAGCCAGTACTCGACCCGGCGCCGCACCTCGCGCTCGATGGCGAGGTAGGCCCGCCGGTTCTCCTCGGTCGGCTCGGGCACGACGAAGGTGTCGACCGCGGTCCGCAGCGCCCGGCGCGCCTGCTCTCCGACCCCGGTCCGGGTCAGCACCTCCCGCAGGCAGGCGGCGAGGCGGTCCCGGGCCGGCACCGCGGTGTCGTGGATGGCGTCGTCGGGGGCGACGAGGTCGTAGACGCGGGTCAGGACCTCGTCCTGCAGCGCCCGCTGGGTCGGGAAGTGGTGGCGCAGCGAGCCGGTGCTGACCCCGGCCCGCGCGGCGACCGCGCGCACGCTCAGCCGGGTCCCCGGGTCCTGGCCGAACAGCTCCATCGCGGCCAGGAGCACCCGGTCCCGGCTGCCGAGCCTCCGCCGCTGCGTCTCGTCCACCCCCGGCAGCCTACTAGTACACCGTGTTAGCGTGCCGGCGCACGGACCAACACAGTGTGTTGGTCAAGGACACGGGTTCGGGGGGGACCAGATGCTGACCGAGTGGCGACGACACCGCGCCGTCCGACGGGTGAGGCCGGGCGACGGCAGTCCGCTGAAGCGTTTCCGCTGGTGGCAGATGTTCCTGGGGCGCGCCCTGCTGCACCTGGACCTGGTCGGCGCCGACGGGCGGCCGGTGCGGTACTCCGTCGACGTGCGCCACCAGGGCAGCGGGGAGAACGGGCAGGTCGTCGCGCAGGTGTACCGCGACGGGCGGCACCACGCGTCGTCGCGGGTGCCGGCCGTCGTCCCGGTCGAGGGCGGCGCGATCGAGGTCGCGACGAGCGGGTTCGGGGTGAAGCGCTGCCGGTACGTCACCGCGGCCGGTGCGGTCCGGCAGCTCGTCCCGGACCCGCGCTCGGCGGAGGGCCGCCGGGCCCGCCTGGAGCGCGAGCACCCGTCGCTCAGCCGCGTGCTCGGTGTCGTGTCGGTGGTGGCGCTGGTCGTCGGCGTCGGGCTGAACCTGCTGCAGCTGCTGGAGCCGCTCAGCCGGATCCCGCCGGTCGCGGCGGCGGTCGGGGTGTTCGAGTCGCCGGTCCACCTGCCGATCTGGCTCAACATCGCGCTCGGTCTCGCGGCCGCCCTGGCCAGCACCGAACGGGCGCTGCGGCTGCGCTACCACTGGCTGCTCGACGGCGTCGGCAACTGAGCCGGGCGTGCCCCGGCGGTCCGCCCGCCGGGGCACGCCCCCGGTCAGGCGGCCGGCTCCCCGAACCAGCGGCGGGCCGCCCGCCCGAACGCCGCGGGATCGGGCCGGTCCCCGCCGACCCAGGCCACGACGCCGTCGGGGCGCAGGAGGACGGTGCCGGTGCCGAGGTCGTCGCGCAGCGGGCCGGTGACGCGGCGGATCCGGTCCGCCCAGCCGCGCGCCGCGGTGCCCAGTGCGGGGTCGGCCCCCGGGTCGAGCAGCACACCCGAGCCGGTGGTCGTCAGCTCACCGAGCCAGGTGCCGTCGGCGAGGCGGAACTCCGGCGCGACCCGCCCGACCATCGGGTGTGCGTCGCCGAGGTCGAGACGCAGGCCCGCGCCGGAGGTCCGCAGGTAGACGTAGCCCGCGCCGTCGCGGGTGGTGAGCAGGTCGCGCACCACCGCCTGGAGGGCGGCGGCCTGCGGGCCGGGCCGCATGAGCGCCACCTGGGCGCGGGACCAGTCGAGCACGGCGGCCGCGACCGGGTGCCGTTCGTCGTCGTAGGTGTCGAGCAGGCCGTCCGGGGCGGTGCCCCGCGCCGTGGCGGCCAGCTTCCAGCCCAGGTTCAGCGCGTCGGCCAGGCCGGAGTTGAGGCCCTGCCCGCCCAGCGGGGAGTGGATGTGCGCGGCGTCGCCGGCGAGCAGCACCCGTCCCCGCCGGTAGGTCGTCGCCTGCATGGAGCGGTCGGTGAAGCTGGAGGCGTTCCACACCTCGAGCAGGGTCACGTCGGTGCCCGACACCCGGCGCAGGACCTCCTGGAGGTGCTCGGGCGTCGGCGGCCGCGAGCGGTCGAAGGCACCGCCGTCGAAGTCCATGATCCCGAGGTGCCCGTCGGTGGGCATCCGTAGGTACATGCCCTGCGGGGTCAGGGTGAAGCCGCGGTCGAGCTTGTCGAGGTCGTCGACCCTGGCGTGCAGCACGTAGCCGGTGAACTGCGGCTCCGTGCCGACGAAGTCGAACCCGGCGAGCCGCCGGACGGCGCTGCGGCCGCCGTCGCAGCCGACCACCCACCGGGCGGGGAACGTGCCGGTGCCGCTGTGCACGACCACCCCGTCGTCGTCCTGGTCGAGGCCGGTGACCGGGGTGTCGCGCAGGATCCGGACCCCGAGCTCGCCCGCGCGCCGTGCCAGCATCCCCTCGACGTCGGCGAGGTGGATCATCAGCCGGTCCGTGGCCGGGGTGGGGAGCCGGGGCGGGAGCGCGGTCTCGTCGAGCTCGACCCCGCCCAGCATGATCCCGGCGAAGTGCCCGGCCCGCGGCGGCGGCAGCACCCCGTCCCCGGCCTCGGCACCGGGGTCGGTGCGGTCGTCGGCCGCGGGGTCCGGGCCGAAGCCGGCCGGGGTCGGGCCGACCGCCTCCCGCAGCGCGGGCAGCAGCCCTCGCCGGTGGAAGGCCTCCACCGAGGCCGCGGTCAGCCCGCGCATCCCGAGCGGCGCGGTCCGCCAGGGGTTCTCCCCGCCGGGCTCGCGTTCGAGCACCGTCACCGAGCAGCCCGCGAGACCCAGCTCGCAGGCGAGCAGCAGACCGACCGGGCCCGCTCCCACGATCACCACGTCGTCCACACCGATCGCCTTCTTCCGTCGTCGAGGTCGTGACCCGAGACTGCGCCCGGCCGCTGGCGCGGGGCACGCACGCGGCACGCACGGCCCTGGCACCGCCGGGTCAGGCCCCGGCGCCGACGGCCTGGGCGGCGGCCAGCGAGCGGTACAGCTCGTCGGAGGCCAGCAGCTCCTCGTGCGTGCCGACCGCGCGGACCCGGCCGCCGTCGAGCACCACGACGGCCTCGGCGTCGCGCACGGTGCGCAGCCGGTGCGCGACGACCAGCACCGTCGCCCCCGTACGGCGCCCGGACAGCAGCTCGTGCAGCGCCTCCTCGGTGCCGCTGTCCAGGTGCGCGGTCGCCTCGTCGAGCAGCAGCAGACCCGGCCGGCGCAGCAGCGCGCGGGCGATCGCGACCCGCTGCCGCTCCCCGCCGGACAGGGTGACCCCGCGGGCCCCGAGCGGGGTGTCGAGCCCCCGGGGCAGGCGTTCGACCAGCTCGGTGAGCCGGGTCGCCCACACCACCTCGGCCAGTGCGGGGGCGGTGGCGTCCGGGGCGCCCAGCAGCAGGTTCTCCCGCAGCGTCCCGTCCAGCACGGGCGAGTCCTGCTCGACCACACCGACCCGGCTCCGCCAGGTCGCGCGCGGGACCGCGGCCAGGTCGACCCCGTCGACGGTCACGGTCCCGCCGGTCGGCGGGTGGAAGCGCAGCAGCAGCGACAGCAGCGTCGACTTCCCCGCCCCGGACGGCCCGACCAGCGCGACCCGGGACCCGGCGGGGACGGCGAACCGGACCCCGCGCAGCACCTCGGCGCGGCCCGGGTGGGCGAAGCGGACGTCGTCGAACACCAGCGACGGCGGGCCGGTCCGCGGCGGGACCGGGAACGCGCCGGGGTCGACGTCGTCCTCGACCGGGATGTCCTCCACCTCGGCGAGCCTGCGGGCGGCGCCGAGTCCCTGCTGCAGCGTCCCCACCGCCGACACCAGCTCGGTCAGCGGCGTGGCCAGGTAGAACAGGTACAGCAGGAACGCGACCAGCGTGGACACCGTGAGCGCGCCGGTCGCGACCAGCCCGCCGCCGACGGCGAGCACCACGAGGAACGACGCCTGCAGCGCGAACTCCGCCCCGGCGACGAGCAGCGCCTCCCAGCGCGCCTGCACCACACCGGCCCGGAACGCGGCGGTCGCGGCGTCGTCGACGGCGGCCTGCTCGCGGCGCTCGGCCCCGTACGCCTTCACGGTGCGGGCCGCGCCCAGCACCCGGTCCAGGACGGACCCGACGGTGCCGACGGCGGACTGGGCCTGCTCGGTGGCCCGGCGGATGCGCGGCAGCACGAGCGCCGCGGGGGCACCCACCACGACCAGCACCGCGACGGTCACGCCGAACAGGCGCAGGTCGAGCACCGCCATCAGCACCAGCGCCCCGACCATGCCGACCGCACCGTTGACCAGGGTGACCGGCGCCGAGGTCGTCGCGTGGCGGACCAGGCCGGTGTCCGAGGTCGCGCGGGTGACCAGGTCACCGGGGGCGCGGGTGTCGAGCTCGGGCACCCGGATGCGGACCAGCCGCGCGGCGAGCCGCCGCCGGATGCTCAGCACCACGTGCTCGCCGGTGCGGTCGAGCAGGTAGCTGTTGACGCCGTTCGCGACCGCGCTGCCGAGCACCAGCAGGCTGAGCAGGACGACCGGGACGAGCAGCGAGCCGCCCCCGCCGAGCGAGTCGATCACCGACTGCGCGGCGAGTGGCTGGGCGAGGCCGGCGGCGCTGCCGAGCAGCGCCAGGACCAGGCCCGCGGCGAGCAGCCCGCGGTGGGCGGCGGCGTGCCGGAGGAGGTAGTGCATCGTGCGGTCGTCTCCCTGTGCTCCCGGCCGCGATCCCGGGGGCGGCCCCGGCCGGACCCCCAGTCCACCGGGTGCCGGGCGTGCGGGGGACCGGCCGGGGTGCCGGAGCGGTCCGCCGTCCGGCGGGGACCGGCCCCCTCCGGGTGGCGGGTCCGCCTCAGCTCCGGCGGGGGAGCGGCAGGTGCAGCGCCAGGCGGAAGCCGCCGTCGTCGTCGGGGCCCGCGGAGAGCTCGCCGCCCGCGAGCTCGGCGCGCTCGCGCAGCCCGACCAGGCCCTGGCGGGACCCGGGCAGTCCCAGCGGCCCGCGGTCCGGGCGGGTGTTGTGCACCGTCGTCGTCACCCGCCCGCCGGCCCGGGCGACCCGGACGGTGACCCGGGAGCCGGGGGCGTGCTTGCGGGCGTTGGTCAGTCCCTCCTGGACGGTCCGGTACACCGCCCGCTGCGCGTGCGGGTCCAGGTCGATGCCCGGCTCCTGCGCCAGCTCCGCGTCGACGCCGGCGCCCGCCACCAGCGCGGCCAGCTCGGCGAGGCCGGGCTGGGGCTCCAGCGGCGTCCCGTCCCCGCTGGGCGCCCGCAGCACCGCCACCATGTGCCGCAGCTCGTCGAGTGTGGACACCCCGAGCCTGCGGATGGTGCGGGCCGCCTCCCGGGTGGTGTCGTCGACCGCCCCGACCTGCAGCGCCCCCGCCTGCACCGCGATCAGTGACACCTGGTGGGAGACGACGTCGTGCATCTCCCGGGCGAGCCGGTTGCGTTCGCGTTCGAGCACCTGCTCCTCGCGCAGGTCCTGCTCGACGCGGTGGGAGTCGGCGAGCTCGCGCAGCCGCCTGCGCAGCGAGTCCTGCGCGCGCACGAGCTGCCCGAGCGCGGCCGGGGCGGCCCCGGACATGATCCCGTAGACCAGGTCGAGCAGCGACTGGCGGTCGAGCAGGTCCAGCCGGACCGGGAAGGTGATGCCCGCGCCGACCGCGGTGGCCGTCGCGGCGAGCACCACCAGCGTCCGGTTCGAGGTGCCCCGGGCCAGCGTGTACAGCGTCACCAGGGTCGCGATCAGGGCGTAGGAGGTGACCAGGCCCGGCAGCGTCGCGAGGAACCCCAGCACCGGGTACCGCCGGCGCAGCGGCACACCGAGCAGCGCCAGTCCCGCCGCGACCCACGGCCACGCCTGGTCCGACGCGGTGATCTCGAGCAGCGAGTCCAGGGCGGCGACGGCGAACAGCGCCACCTCGGTCGCGACCGTGAGCGCCGGGCCGCGCCACCGCGCCGGGACGCTCACGCGTCGTCGCCGGGGCGGCGGAGCCCGGCCAGCTGGGCGAGCAGCGCCGCGCGCACCCGGCTGGTGACCCCGAGCTTGCCCAGCAGCGTGCTGACGTGGTCCTTCACCGTGCTGGGGGACAGGTAGAGCTCCCGGCCGATCTCGGCGTTGGACAGTCCCTCCGAGACCAGCGCCAGGACGTCGCGTTCGCGGTCGGTCAGCGCCGCGACGTCGCGCTCGGCGGCGCGGCGGTCCGCCGAGAGCCGCCCGCCGACGACGGGCCGGGCCGCGCCGGGGGACAGCACGACCGCACCGGCGGCGAGCGCCCGCACCGACTGCACGAGCTGGTCGGGGTCGGTGTCCTTGAGCAGGAACCCCGACGCGCCCGCGGCGAGCGCCTGCTCGATGTACTCGTCGGTGTCGAAGGTCGTCAGCATGGCCACCGCGGGGGCGTCGCCCGCCGCGAGGACCCGGTCGAGCACGGTCAGCCCGTCCACCCCGGGCATCCGGATGTCGAGCAGGACGACGTCGGGCCGGGCGAGCGCGATCTCCCGCTCGGCGTCGGCGCCGGTCGCGGTCGCCACCACCCGGATGTCGCCCGCGGCCTGCAGGATCATCGTGAACCCGGACCGCACCAGGGCCTCGTCGTCCACCACGACCACCCGGATCATCGCCGTCCCCCGCCCGTCCGTGCCGATCCCGCCGTGTGTCCCGCCGGCGCCGCCCCATCCTGTTCGGTCGCTCATCGGGGCGGGCCGGGGACCAGACCACCGCGGGCGGCGACGCCGGGCAGCGCGAGCTGCAGCGCGGCCGTCGCGACCGCCCAGGAGTGCCCGCCCGGCAGGACCAGGTAGCGCACGTCCATCCCGGAGGTGCGGGCGAGCTCGGCGAGCCGCCGGGCCCGCTCCACGTCGCCGCCCTCGTCCGCGCCGACGACGACGGTGCCGCTCACCCCGTCGTAGCGACGGGTGCGCAGCAGCTCCTGCGGGTCGGCGGCCCGGAACGCGGCGTCGTCGCCGCCGAACAGCGCACCCACCGTCTCCTCCCGGGTGCCCAGCGACGGCTGGTCCTGACCGCCGACGTCGAGGAACGCCGGGTACACCTCGGGGGCGCGCACGGCGAGCTGCAGCGCGCAGGTCCCGCCGTAGGAGAAGCCGCCGATCGTCCAGCTCCGCGGGTCGGGGTCCACGTCGAACGTCCGCCGGATCCAGTCCGGGACGTCGCGGCGCAGGTAGGTCTCGGCGGCGCCGCGCCGGGAGTCCATGCACAGCGGGTTGTCGAAGGTGCCGCCGGTCGCGTCCGGCACCACGACGACCGGGGCGAGCCCGCGGTGCGCCGCGGCGAACTCGTCGAGCACCGCGGCGAGCCGCCCCGCGGTCAGCCAGTCCGCGGGGCCGCCCGGTGCGCCCGCGACCAGGACCAGCACCGGCAGCCTCGGCCCGCCGCGGACCAGCGCGGCCGGTGGCAGGTAGACCACCCCGGGCCGGGCCGGGAAGCGCGAGACGGTGCCGGGGATGGCCATCCGGGCGACGCCGCCGTGGGCCGGCAGGTCCGCGGGCGGCACCCACCGGGCCGCGGTGACCGCGCCGCCCGCGCGGGGCGGGATGCGGGCCGGGTCCAGCGCGTTCGCCTCGGGCAGCCCGAGCAGCTGCCGGGGAGTGGGGTAGTAGCCGTAGATCGCGTTGACCTTGACGCCGCTGGTGGCGAGAACGAGCAGCACCGCGGGCACGACCAGCAGGCGGGCGGCGCGTCCGCCGCGCCGCAGCACGAGCACCCCGCCGAGCAGCGCCGCGAGCGCCACCCCGGACCAGACGAACAGGCGGGCGGGCAGCTGGTCGGGGATCGGCCGCCACAGGTCGTTCAGGACGAACGCGGCCAGTGCGGGCAGCGCCGCCGCGACGACGACCGCGAGCAGCGCCGGTCGCCACCAGCGCGGCCCGCGCGGCCACAGCAGGAACGCCGCCGCGAGGACCCCGGCGACCGAGATCACCAGCGGCAGCGTCCCGGCGACGAGCGACAGGTCGAGCGGTGTCGTCGCGGGCACCGGGGGCGGCGGGAGCGGGGTCACGGTCACCGGGCGTCGTCCCCTGCCGGGAGCGCCGGGAGCGCGGGGAGCGCGGGGAGCGCGGGCAGGGCGGCGAGCGCCGCGAGGTCGGCGCGGGCCGTCGCGAACGGCAGCACCCCGCGGTCGAACACCGCGGCCGCCGGGCCGGTCCCGAGCGCCCCGCCGAGCAGCGCCGGGTCGGTCAGCCCGGTGGCGGCCGCGGCGACCTCGTGGCCGTCGAGGGTGACCCGCCACGCGTCGGCGGTGTCCGGGGCGTCGTCGCGGGGGCGGGCCAGCGGCTCCGTCGCCACCGGCGGCGCCGTCTCCACCACGGGTACCGGCCCCCCGGTCCGGTCCCCGGCCGCGGGGAGGGCGGCGGCGACCCGGTCCAGCACCGACCACAGCGCGTGCGCGTCGGCCAGCGACGCCCGCAGGTGCAGCACCGGCCGGGCGGACCGGTCGAGGTGGAACAGCCGCTCGACCATCCCGTCCGGGGCGGGCCCGGCGCCACCGGGCAGCGCCGGGTGCACCGGCGGGACCGCCGACGCGGCGAAGCCCGCGGTGAGCAGGGCCCGCTCGGCGGCATCGGCCAGTGCGTCGGCGGGTGCGGGGTGCGTCGCACCCGCGAGCCGGGTGAAGGCTCCGGCCAGCACGGACAGCTCACCCGAGCGCGAGGTGACGACCTCGCCGTGGACCAGGACGAGGTCGTCGGGCCCGACCGTGGCCTTCCACCCGGCGAGCGCGTCGGCGCCGGTGGTGGTCTCGTCGACGATCACCTGGATCCGCCCGGTACCGGCGTGCAGCGTGGCGAACGCCAGCGCGCCGAAGGTGCGGCGGGCCCGCACCCGGCCCACGACCGTCGCCGGGCGGCCGGTGCGGACGTCGCGGTCCAGCCCGGCGTGCTCCCGGCGCAGCGCGGCGAGGTCGTCGACCCGGGTCGCGACGGCGGGGTGGGAGGCACGCCGCGGCGCCGACGGCCCGGGACCGCAGGCCGGGGCCGGAGGACGTCCCGGGCCGCGGACCGCGGGCCGGGGCAGCGGCAGGAAGCCCTCCGCCGCGGCGGCGGCCACGGCGGCCCGGGCCGTGCCGCCCGACCAGCACAGCAGCCGCGGTGTCCACTCCGGCTCGAAGGTCAGGCTGAAGCGGTGCAGCGACTCCAGCTGCACGAACGACGACGCGGCCCGCAGCACGGCCCGCCGGGCGCGCTGCACGGGACCGGCACCCAGGCGCCCGCCGGTCTCCAGCGACTCGCGGAACAGCACGAAGTTGAGCGAGGCCCGCCGGATCCCGTGCGCGGGACCGGCCGCGGCCAGCTGACCGATCATGAACTCCATGATGCCGGGTGGCGCTCCCGGAGCCCGCCGCATCACGTCCAGCGACACCCCGTCGGTGCCCCAGGGCGCGAACGTCAGCACCGCGCACGGGGCGCCGTCCGGCCCGGTCGCCTCGACCAGCACGACGTCGGCGTCGGCGGGGTCGCCGACCCGGCCCGAGGCCATCGAGAACCCGCGCTCGGTCGGCCCGTGCCGCCAGCGCTCCGCCCGGCCGGCGACGGCGGCCAGCTCGGCCTCCGGCACGTCGCGGACCCGCCGGACCGTCGCCCGGCAGCCCTCGGCGGACAGCCGGCGCACCGCGCGGCGGATCCGGCCCTCCCGGCCCCCGGTGTGCAGCAGCCGCGGCAGGTCGACCACGGCCTCGTCCCCGATCCGGCGGACCCGCAGCCCGTGCCGCCGGTAGAGCGCCGCACCCTGCTCCCCGGCCGCGAGCACCACGGGCTGCCACCCGTAGCGGCGGGCCTCGGCGAGCCAGGCGTCGACGGCGCCGGGCCACCGTCCCGGCGCGCCGACCGGGTCGCCCGCGGCGACCGAGGACCCGCCGACCACCCGGTACGCGACGGCCGCGCGGCCGTCGGGGGAGAACACGACCCGCTTGTCGCGGCGCGTCGCGAAGAAGGCCAGCGGGTCCGCACCCCCGTGGTCGGCGACGAGCGCACGCACCCGTTCCTCGTCCCCGGCGGTCGCGGTGCCGTGCGCCCGTGCCCCGCGCAGGAACGTCGCGAGCGCCGCGACCAGCACCGCGCCGCCCACCAGGTCGAGCGCGGCGGGCAGCCACCCGTCGTCGACGCCCGCGGCGGTCAGCTCGAACGCGCCGCCGGTGAGCCGGTCGGCCACCCACACCAGCCGCGGCCACGCCCCGGCCGGGGTGCCGGGTGCGCCCGGGGCCAGCAGCCAGCCCGCCGCGACCGCGGCGCCGAGCCCGGCCACGGCCACGACCGCGGCGCGGCGCCGGGCGCCCGGCGCGACCCGGGCCCCGAACTCCGCGCGCCGCGCCACCAGCGTCGCCGCCCACAGCGCGGGGACGGCCACCGCCGCCGTCCCGGTGGGCGGGACGAGCCCGGCGAGCGCCGAGACCACCAGCAGCACGAGCAGCACCCCCGCCCCGGCACGCCTGCCGGCCCGCAGCGCCGCGCCCAGCAGCAGCAACGCGAGCCCGACGAGCAGGCTCGGCCCGGTCGGGACGCCCAGCAGCCCGAACGCGTCGTCGACGGCGGTGACCGGCGGCGCCCCGAGGACGACCTCGGCCAGGCAGGCCACCCCCGCCACGGTGACGACGAGCGCGGACACCGCCCGCACCGGGGTGCGCCGGACCGGCGGGCCGGACGCCGCCACCGGGGGACCGGCCGGTGCCGGTCGGGTCGTGGTCGTGGTCATGTGCGGGCCCCCGTCGGTGTCGGAGCCCCGAGCCTGGCCGCGCGGCCCGGGGGACCGGCACCCGCCGTGGGCGGGACCGGGGCCGCCGCCGGGCGGGTGCCGACCCGCCGGGTGGCGGGTATCGACGGCGGGCGGGGTCCGCCGCGTCACACCCGCCGGGACGGTGGGGCCGTGCTCGCTAGCGTCGGGACGGCCCGCACCGCGCCGACACCCCGGACGACACGATGATCCCGACCCTGCTGGCCGCCGCCGTCGCGGCCGTCCTCTGTGCCCTCGCCGCGCGACGGCTGGAGCGCTGGAACATCGCCGTCCCGGCGGTGATGGTGGCGGCCGGGGCGGTCGTCGGGCTGACGGTGGAGGGGTCCGTCGGGGCCGTCCTGAACACCACCGCCGCGCAGCGCGTCGCCGAGATCATCCTGGCCGTCCTGCTGTTCGTCGACGCCACCGAGGTCCGCGGCGGGCGGCTGTGGGGGCGCGCGCCGGGGACCGCCGCCCGGATGCTGCTGGTCGCGATGCCGCTGAGCATCCTCGCCACCGTCGTCGTCGGTGGGCTGTTGTTCCCCGCGCTGCCCTGGCCGGTGCTGCTGGTGCTCGCCTGCGTGGTGGTCCCGATCGACTTCGCCTCCAGCGAGCGGGTCGTGCGCGACCGGCGGCTGCCCGCCCGGCTGCGCAGCGCGCTGAACGTCGAGGGCGGCTACAACGACGGCATCGTCTCGCCGGTCTTCCTGGTCGCGCTCGCCCTGGCCGGCGGTGCGGCCACGCAGGGCTCCGGTCCGTGGCACGCGCTGTCCACGGCGGTGCCGCACGCGGTCACCGCGATCGTCGTCGGACTGTTGCTGGGCACCGTGCTCGGCGGGGCGCTGGAGCTGGCCACGGTGCGCGGCGCGACGACCGACCGGTCCCGGCGGACCGTCGTGCTGATCGCCCCGGTCGCCACCTACACCGCGGCGCTCGGCCTGGGGGGAACGGCTTCGTCGCCGCGTTCGTGTGCGGCATCGCGTTCCGGTACGTGCACCGTGTGCTGCTGGCCCGGCGGCTGCGCGGCACCGACGGCGGCGTCCGCGCCGCGGGCGGTGCGGCGGTCGCGATGGGCCGCGACTTCGTGCTGCTGGAGGACGTGACGGCGATCCTGACCGCGGCGATGTGGTTCGTCGTCGGCATCGCCGGGGTGTACCTCGCCTCGGCCGTGGACCTGCCGATCCTGGTGTTCTGCGTGCTCGCGCTGACCGTGCTGCGGATCGTCCCGGTCGCGCTCGCCCTGGTCGGCAGCGGTCTGGGTGCCCGCGAACGGCTGCTCGCGGGCCTGCTCGGCCCCCGCGGCACGACGACGATCGTGTTCGGCCTGCTGGCGTTCAACGGGCTGCCCGACGGCGACCCGGCCGACACCATCCTCATCGCGACGGTGCTGTGCGTGGCCGGGAGCGTCCTGCTGCACGGACTCGGCTCCTCCGCGGCGATCGCCCGGCTCGCGCCCGAGCGGACCCGGGAGACCGCCGCACCCCGCGCCGGCGGGTGACCCGGGTCACGATCGCTGGAGTGTGCCGCGACGGCCGACGGTGCCATGGCCCCCAGGCACCGGGGACGGTCCCCGGCTCCGTGAGGAGGCACCGATGACCCACGCACCGATGACCCGGACACCCACCCGCACCCGCATCAGCCTCGAGGACTTCTTCGCCGACCCGGAGTTCGCCGGGCCGTCGCTGTCGCCGGACGGGACGCGCATCGCCTACCTCGCGTCGCACCGCGGACGGCGCAACCTCTGGGTCCGGGGCGTCGACGAGACCCACGCCGACGCCGTCGCGGTCACCCACGACACCCGCCGCGGGATCTCCCGCTACCACTGGACCGGCGACCCGCGCTGGATGCTCTACGAGCAGGACACCGACGGCAACGAGGACTGGCACCTGTACCGGGTCGACCTCGACGCCCCCGGGGAGCCCGCCGTCGACCTCACGCCGATGGCGCCGGGCTCGCGGGTGTTCGGGGTCGAGCCGGCGCACGAGCGCCCCGGCACCGTGCTGGTCTGGATGAACCCCGACCCGATGTCGATCGACATGTTCCGGGTCGACCTCGCGACCGGGGAGACCACCCTGGAGCTGGCCCAGCCCGGGCTGCGCGAGACCTGGCTGACCGACCGCGAGGGGCGCCCGGCGTTCCACTCGGTCATGACCGAGGCCGGCGACTACGAGTTCTCCGCGGTCGACCCCGACGGCGGGCGACGGCTGCTGCTCACCGTCGGCGGCCCGGAGCACCCGGTCGGCGTGTACCCGCAGATGGTCACCCCCGACGGCACCGGCCTGCTCCTGGGGCTCCACCAGGACTCCGACGACCTGCGGTTGGTCCGGATCGACCGGGAGACCGGCGAGCAGACCGTGGTGTCCGCGGTGGACGGGAGGAGCCTGGACACGCTGGGGATGCTCGGCCCCGGCCTGCCCCAGACGCTGCTCACCGACCGCGCCACCGGCGAGGTCGTCGCCGCCCGGTACGTGGGGGACCGGCCGCACCTGGAGATCCTCGACCCGGAGTTCGCGCCGGTCTACGAGGCCCTGTCCGCGCTGTCCGACGGCGTGCTGGAGTCGGTCTCCTCCGACGAGTCCGGGCGGCTCTGGATCGCCGGCTGGACCCACGACCGCGAGCCGGGCGTGTACCGGCTCTACGACCACGCTACGGGGGAGAGCCGGGAGCTGTTCCGCGGTCACCCGCAGCTCGACCCGGCCGACCTCGCGCCGATGGACGCGGTGTCGTTCACCGCCCGCGACGGCCTCCCGCTGCACGGCTTCCTGACCCTGCCCGTCGGCACGACCCGGCAGGACAGCGAGCGCCTGCCCCTGGTCCTGGTCGTGCACGGCGGGCCGTGGGCGCACGACACCTGGGGCCATGACCCCGAGGTCCAGTTCCTCGCGAACCGCGGGTACGCCGTGCTGCAGGTCAACTTCCGGGGCTCCACCGGCTACGGCCGCCGCCACCTCACCGCCGCGATCGGTGAGCTCGCGGGCGCGATGCACGACGACCTGATCGACGCCTGCGACTGGGCCGTCGGGCAGGGCTGGGCCGACCCGGACCGGATCGGCATCTACGGCGGCTCCTACGGCGGGTACGCCGCGCTGGTCGGCGTGACCGTCACCCCGGACCGCTTCGCCGCCGCCGTCGACTACGTCGGCATCTCCGACCTGGCCAACTTCATGCGCACCCTGCCCGAGTTCGTCCGGCCCTACCAGGTCAACGCCTGGTACCGCTACGCGGGCGACCCGGACGTGCCGGAGCAGGCGGCCGACCTCGCGGCCCGCTCGCCGATCACGATGGTCGACCGGATCCGCACGCCGCTGCTGGTCGCCCAGGGCGCCAACGACGCCCGCGTCGTGCAGGCCGAGTCGGACAACATCGTCGCCTCGCTGCGCGAGCGCGGGGTGCCGGTGGAGTACCTGCTCGCCACCGACGAGGGGCACGGCTTCGCCAACCCGGAGAACCGGATCCGGCTGTTCCGGGCGATGGAGCGCCACTTCGCCGAGCACCTCGGCGGCTCCGCCTGAGCCCGTCGTTTCGCCGCACCGCCCCGGGGTAGCCGTCCGGGGACAGGGTGTCGAGCGACACGTCGGCGCACGCCGGCGGAACGGAGTGGACATGGCGAAGCACGTGGCAGCGGTCTGGGTACCGGTGACCGACATGAAGCGGGCGACCGCGTTCTACCGGGACGTCCTCGGCCTGACCGTGACGATGGAGAGCGACGACTGGACCGAGCTCGACGCCGGCGGCCTCACCATCGGGCTCAACGGCCGGGAGACCGCGGAGACCGCCGACCACGGCGGCGCCGTGATCAGCTTCCACCCGGAGACGTCCATCGAGGAGGCCCTGGACGACCTCAAGCAGCGCGGCGGCCACGTCCAGGGCGACATCAGCGAGCACTCCTGGGGACGGATCTTCCCGTTCCGCGACACCGAGGGCAACGACCTGCAGTTCTACACGCCGCCGGCGAGCTGACCCGGCCGCTCACGCCGCCAGGTCGGCCTCCAGCGCCTCGGTGAGCAGCGCGACCAGGGCCTCGCGCTGCACGTCGGCCGACGACCCGGACACGTCGTCGGCGCCGTCGAGCGCCGCCGCCGCGAGGCCGGCCTTGGAGTCGATCAGGTCGGCGATCCGGGCGTCGATCGTCTGGGCGGCGAGGATCCGCCACGCGGTCACCGGTTCGGACTGTCCGATCCGGTGGCTGCGGTCGATCGCCTGGGTCTGCTCGGCCGCGGTCCAGGACAGCTCCGCGAGCACGATGTTCGAGGCGACCTGCAGGTTCAGCCCGACCCCCGCCGCGGTCAGCGAGCACACCGCCACCGCGACGCCCGGGTCGTTCACGAACGCGTCGATGTTGCGCTGGCGCACCGACGGCGTCTGGTCGCCGCGGATCGAGGAGTACCGCACGCCCTGCTTGGCGAAGGTCTGCTCGGCGGCGTCCATGACGTCGACGTGCTTGGCGAAGAACACGACCTTGCCCGCGCTGCGCGCGATCTGCACCGCGTAGTCCGCCGCCAGCCCGGCCTTGGCCCGGCCGAGGCGGCGCATCATCGTGAACACGTTGTCCCCGGAGCCCGCCTCCGCGGCGTCCTTCTGCTCCCAGCCCGCGACGTCGCGGACCAGGCCGTGGTCGATGCCCTCGACCGTCGGGCCGGACCGGCGGGCGGCGAGCGCGGCGGTGTAGCGGGCGACCATCCGCCGGGCCAGTGCCTTCTCCGCGGCCCGGATGGACCGGCCGGTCGGGCCGTCGATCTCGACGGGCAGGTCGGCGATGCGCCGGGCCGGGATGTCCGCGGCGACGTCGATCTTGCGACGGCGCACGATGCCCATGTCGACGACGCACTGGCGGGCGGCGCGCTCGAACAGCCCGTCGGCCGGGGTCATGCCGGTCGCGGTCAGCGCGTCGAGCAGCTGGGCGCGCGGCTTGGTCGCGTCGATCCAGCCGAGGAACTGCCAGATGGCCAGGAAGTCCTCGACGTCGTTGATCAGCGGGGTGCCGGTCAGCGCCATCAGCAGCGGCCGCGGGATGAACGCCCGGATCTTCTCGGCGATCTCCAGGACGTGCTTGGACCGCTGCGAGGTGCGGTTCTTGATGAAGTGCGCCTCATCGACGACCATCCCGCGGAACCCGAAGTCGCCCAGCCAGCCGATGTGCCGGTCGAGCACCTCGTAGTTGACGACGACGATGTCGGCGAAGCCGTCGACGGAGTCGCCGTTGCCCTGGATCGCGGTCGCGGCCCGGCGCGGCGCCCACAGCGCGGCCTCGCGCACCCAGTTGGTCTTCACCACGTTCGGCACGACGACCAGCAGCGGGTAGGCGTTCGCCGCCTCCGCCGCGCGCAGCGCCTGCGCGGTCTTGCCCAGGCCGGGCTCGTCGGCGAGCAGGAAGGTGCGGTGCCCGTCCTCCGCGGCGGCGACGAGCTTCGCCTGGTGCGGCATCAGCTCCCGCCCGCCGGGGACCGGACGGGTCGAGGGTTCGGGCAGCTCCATGCAGGCCGGGGCACCCGCCCCGGCGCGCTCGAAGGAGCGCAGCAGCGGGCCGAGCAGCTCCCAGCCGGTCAGCGGCGTCGGGCGCGGGCCGCTCGGCGGCGCGGCGGAGAAGTCGGGCGCGAGGAACGGGTTCGCCATCTGCCGGGCCACCACGGACTGCGGCACGACCTGCGGCTTCGCCGGGACCAGCGGGACCTCGACGGGCTCCGGCTCCGGCTCGGGCTCGTCGACCTCGATCCCGGCCGAGCGCAGCATCTCCCGCTTGAGCGCGCGCGCCGAGTCGGAGACGACGGCGTCGTCGGCGAGCAGCGCCAGCAGTCCCGCGTCGCGGACCGCGTCCATCGCCAGTGCCTTCGCGATCTCGTCGAGACGCTGCAGGGTCTCGGCCCGCTTCGCGTCGTCGTGCCGGTCGCGGACCCGGGCCCGTTCGTCGCGCAGCAGCAGCGCCACCGTCTGGAACTTGGTGCGGGTGGCCGGGGTGACCCGGCCGGTCCGCAGGGCCGTCCGCACCTCGCGTGCGGCCCCCGTCAGCACCGACATCACGTCGTTGCCGCGCGGGCGGCGACGTCGCTGGGGGGTGCCCTGGCGAGCCCCGGTCCGGGGCCTGCCTCCTCGCGCCACGTACTGCTCCTGTCGACGTCCTGCGGCGCCGGTCCGTGGCCGCGTCCCGTTGGGGGCCGCGGCCGGACGTGCTCGACGTGACGAAGGGCCGGATGGCCCCTCCGCACCACGAACCGGCCGGTGGGGGATCGCAGTCACGGAGGTCGGCGGTCCGGCTGCGGGAAGCGCCACAGGCCGTCGACGGTGTCCGGGACCCGCCGTACGACCCGGCCGTGGAACACCCGGGACGGTCGGCAGATCTGATCCGTGTCCCACCCTACCCCGCGCGGGCCCGTACGGCGCGTGACACACCGGTGGCGGACGACACCACCGCCGCTACCGGTCCGGGCCGACCGGTCCCTCGATGCGGAACAGCCGTCGCGCGTTGCCCTCGGTGAACAGGTCGCGGTCGGCGGCGGTGAACTCGTCGAGGAACCCCGCGACCTCCGCCCGCGACGGGTGCTGGAAGGGGTGATCGGTGGAGAACAGCAGCCGGTCGGGCGTCGTCACCGCCAGCGTGTGCCGCAGGTGCGCGGGGTCGAGCATCCCCGAGCAGGTGAGCACGATGTTCTCGCGCACGTACTCGGGCACCGAGCGCTCCAGCCCGGCGACCCGGGCGACGCCGTTCGCGCGGTCGGCCCAGTAGGGCAGCAGCTCGCCCCAGTGCCCGAGCACGACGGTCAGGCCGGGGTGCCGGTCGAAGGTGCCGCGGGCGATCAGGCGCAGCACCGCGACGGCGGCCTCCACGTGCCAGCCCCACCCGAACGTCGCGAGCGCCAGGTCGGTGGTGTCGCCGAACCCGGAGTAGGACGCGTCGCGCACGGCGGGCGGCGGGACCTGCGGGTGCACGAACACTGGCAGCGCGCGTGCCGCGGCGACGGCGAACAGGTCGTCGAGGCGGGGGTCGTCGAGCAGGATGTCGCCGCTGCGGCCGTAGACCATCGCCCCGACCAGGCCCCGGTCGGCGGCGCGTTCCAGCTCGGCTGCGACCGCCGACGGCTGCGCGGTGGGCAGGGTCGCCATCGCACGCAGGCGCCGCGGGTGCTCGGCGACGGCCGCGGCGGCGGTGTCGTTGAGCTCGCGGCACAGCGCGACCGCGTCCGCCGGGTCCAGCGGCCCGGTCGACGGCGGGGCGACCGAGAGCACCTGCAGGTCGACGCCCTGGGCGTCCATCGCGGCGAGCCGGCCCGCGCCGAGGTCGTGCAGCTGCGCGAGGTGGTCGCCGATGTCGTTGAGGGCCGTGCTCGGGTCCCGGCGGTGCGGTGGCAGGGCGGCCAGTGCCGCGTCCAGCGCGGGGGAGGTCCAGTGCTCCTCGACGGCGATGATCGACATGGGTGCTCCCGCGGCTGTCGGAGGACCGGCCGCGCGACCGCGGCGCCGACGACGATGCTGCCAGCGCGGAGACGGCGGGGCCTCAGCGTTCGGTGCCCCCGCCCGGCGGGTCGACGCGCAGCAGCCGCAGCGCGGAGTCGATCTCCGCGGCGAGCCGGGCCGCGTGGTCGGGGCCGCCGGAGGCCAGGCCACGGGCCTGGGCCACCCGCAGCGCGGCGAGCGCGACCGCGGCGAGGACCTGCGCGTCCCCGGCGGGTGCCCGGTCGGCGATCGCCGCGGCCAGCGCGGACTCCTGCTCCAGGAGGACCGCCATCTGCCGGGCCTGCAACGCCGGGTCGTGGTGGGCCAGGTGGAGCGCGGTCCGGGTGTCCGGGTCCCCGTCGTCGCCGGCGAGCACGCCCAGCGCGGCCTCGCGCACCGCGTCGAGCACCGGCTCGTCCGCGGGCCGGGCGCGGAACGCCTCGACCAGGTCCGCGGCCCGGGCACGCACGACGGCGAGGACCGCGTCCTCCTTGCTGGGGAAGTGGTTGAAGAACGTCCGCACCGACACCCCGGCCTCGTGCGCGATCATCTCCACGGTGACGCCGTCGAGGCCGTGCCGTTCCGACAGCCGGACCGCCGCGGAGCGCACCCCCTCGCGGGTGGCGAGCTTGCGCCGCGCACGCACACCGGGCGACGGCGGCCGGGTCCGGTCGGAGGTGTCCACCCCGGGCATCCTGCACTCCGGACGGCGGGTCCTCAGCCCCAGGTCACCGGCAGCGCGTGCACACCGAAGATCAGCATCTCGTTGCGCAGCGGCACCTGCTCGGCCTCGACGGCCAGGCGCAGCCCGGGGATCCGGGTGAACAGACGCTCGAAGCCGACCTGCATCTCCACCCGGGCCAGCTGCGAGCCGATGCACTGGTGCACCCCGTGCCCGAACGCGAGGTGCGGGACGCGCCGGCGGGACAGGTCCAGCTCGTCACCGGCCTCGACGGTGCGCGGGTCGCGGTTGACCTCCGGCACGGCGACGACCACGGTCGACCCGGCCGGGACGGTGACCCCGCCGACCTCCAGGTTCTCGGTGGCGACCCGGCTCACGCCGAGCTGGATGATGCTGAGGTGGCGCAGCAGCTCCTCGACGGCGTCGTCGACGCGGTCGGGGTGCTCGCGCAGGAAGGCCAGCTGCGCGGGGTTGCGCAGCAGGGCGAACGCGCCCAGCCCGAGCATGTTCGCCGTCGTCTCGTGGCCCGCCCCGAGCAGCACGAGCGCGATGTCGACGAGCTGGTTGTCCGGCAGCGGCGGGTCGGTGTCGTGCACGAGCCCGGACAGCAGGTCGTCGGCCGGGTTCTCCTTCTTGTGCGCCACCAGCCCGGCCAGGAAGGTGTACAGCTCGCCCAGGGCGCGGGCCCGGTCGGCGTCGGACGAGGCGGAGCTGAGCCCGACCGCGGTGTTCTCCTGGAACCGGGCCCGGTCGGCGTAGTCGACGCCCAGGAGCTCGCAGATCATCTGCGACGGCAGCGGGAGTGCGTAGGCGGTCACCAGGTCCGCGCCGGGGCCCGCGGCGAGCATCGCGTCGATGTGCTCGTCGGCGATGGCCCGCATCCGCTCGGTCAGCGCCCGCATCCGGCGCACCGTGAACTGGCCCTGCAGGAGGCGGCGGATCCGGGTGTGCTCGGGCGGGTCCATGAAGACGAACATGCCGTCTGTGCGCTCGACGTCGGCCGGCCGGACCGGCTCGCCCCGCTCGGCCGCGGCGGCGAGCTCGGCGACCTCGTGCGGCTGCAGGGCGGTGGCGTCCTTGTAGCGGACGCGGTCCGAGCTGAACCGGGTGTCGGCCAGCACCTCGCGGGCCTCCTCGAAACCGAGGACGAGGAACGCGCGCGCCCCGTTGCGCAGCTCGACGGTCTGCACGGCGCCGCCACCGCGGCGGGCGGCCAGCCCCGGGGCGGGGTCGAACGGGCAGCCGGGAGGCCGTTCGAGCAGGTCCTCGGGCACGATGCTGCGCAGCCCGACCGGCGAGCCGGTCGTCTCGGTCGTCCCGGGCGCGGCGGCGTCACTCGACATGGGGCTCCCTGCGGTGGGTCGGTCGGTCCGTGGTGGGGCGCCGCCGACGCTACCAACTCGCTGCACGGTGTGCAGCGAAATCGGCGCCGGGTCAGCCGCGCAGGATCCGCGGGATCGCCTGCCGCACCGCGGCCAGGTCGGTGAGGACCTCGACGGCACCGGCCGCGGTCAGCTCGTCGACACCCGCTCCGCCGGTGCGCACCGCGTAGGCGGGGTGCCCGGCGGCCGCGGCGGCGCGCACGTCCCACTCGGAGTCGCCCAGGACGAACGCGGTCGACCCGGCGACCCGGCGCACCGCCGCCTTGACCAGGTCCGGGTCGGGCTTGGTGCGGCGCGCGTCGGACCGGGTGAGGCAGGCGTCGGCGAGGTCGCCTCCGCCGAACAGGTCCAGGTAGGCCTCGACGTGCTCGGGATCGCCCGAGCTGGCCAGCACCACCTTCATCCCGAACCCGTCGCGCAGGTCGACGAGCAGCTCCGCCGCCTCGGGCAGGGCGACGACCTCGCCGAGCAGCGGGTCGAACTCCTCCTTCCACGCGGCGCGGGCGTCGTCGCCGTGGGTGTCCTCGAACCCCTGACCGGCGACGGCGGGGACCAGCTGGTCCCCGCCCATCCCGACCGCACGGTGCAGCCGCCACAGCGGCACCGTGACGTCAAACCGGCGCAGGGCGCGGGACCAGGCGATGGTGTGGTGGTAGTTCGTGTCGACGAGCGTGCCGTCGACGTCGATCACCGCGGTGTCGGGGGTCGTCATCCGCGCGGGGTACCCACGCGCCCGGCGTCCACGCGGTACCGGCCGGTGAGTTCGGACCCGCGCGCCGCGCGGGTGTGGACCGTCGCCCGGCGGGTACCCCGTGCGACGCCGAGGACGGGATGTGCGCAGATGCCGCAGGTACGGGTGAAGGCCGTCGGCACCGACGCGGCCACGACCAGCCGGGTCGTCCTGCTGGAGGAGACGTCCGGGGCGGGGCGGATCGTCGTCGTCGCGGTGGGGGAGGCCGAGGCGCTGGCCGCGGCCGCCGCGCTGGAGGGGGTGCAGAGCGCCCGCCCCGGTACGCACCGCCTGATCGGCGCCGTGCTGCGCGCCGCGGGCCGCCGCCTGGTCCGGGTCCGCGTGCACACCCTGCGCGACGCGGTGTTCCACGCCGAGCTCGACCTCGACGACGGCACCCGCGTCGACTCGCGCACCAGCGACGCGGTGGTCCTGGCGCTGCTGCTCGGCGCCGACATCGTGGTCGCCGACGCGGTGCTGACCGTGGCCGGGGTCGACCCGTCGACGGTCGTGGTGGAGGGGCTGGGCACGGGCTCGGGCGAGCTGGAGGCGTTCCGCCGGTTCCTCGACACCGCCACGCCCGACGACTTCGACGAGCCTCCGCGCTGACCCCCGGCGGCCGCGTTCAGGCGACCGGCCGCCCCGTCCCGCCCGCGCCGACACCCGGCCCGGCCTGCGGGTGGGCCGCCGCACCGGCGTCGCGCAGCAGGTCGGCGAGCCCGCCACGGGCCCGGCCGCGGGTGCGGGCGCTGGTCCGCACCGTCGCGGGCGCACCCGCGACGACCCGGTAGCCGCCGGCCCGCAGCCGGGCGACGAGCCCGTGGTCCTCGCCGCAGGCCAGCGGCGGGAACCCGCCCACCGCGGCCCACGCGTCGGCGCGCACGCCCAGGTTCGCGCCGTACACCGGGTGCTCGGGCGGCGCGGGCTCCCCGGGCGGGCGCGGCAGCCCGGGCACGTCGAGCACCACCCCACCGGCGACGGCGTCGGCGCCGGCCGCGGCCAGCGCCAGGTGTGCGGCGACCCAGCCGGGGGCCACGGTGCCGTCGGCGTCGGTGCCGAGCAGCCAGGTCGTCGCCGGGGCGGCGCCGTCGGCGGCGAGCAGCGCGGCCAGGGTGACGGCGGCGAGCTCGCGGACCGCGCCGATCGTGACCGGCCCGGCGACCTCGTGCGGCCGCGGCGCGGACCGGCAGCCGGGCAGCGGGGCCACCCCGGCGGTGGGTTCGAGTACCGTCACCCGCACCCGGTCCGCGGCCGGGTGCGTCGCGGCGGCGGCCCGGGCGAGCGCGGCGGTGGCGTCGGAGCAGCGGTCGGCGACCACGCACAGCGCCCGCGCGGTGAGCCCGGGCGTGTGGTCGAGGGCGGTCAGCACGGACCGGACGCAGGCGGTGATGGTGCCCGCCTCGTCGTGGGCGGGGACGAGCACGCCCGCGGCGGAGGGTGCGGTCCCCGACCGCGCGGTCCGGCTCACCGGCGCCGGACCACGTGCAGGAGGAACTGCTCGTCGGTGTGCTCGACGAGGGTGTCGAAGCGGTCGTCGGCCAGCACCCGCGCGTGCACGGTGGCGGCGTCGGCGGGCGCCTCGGCGGGCCACTGCCGCCAGTGCACCAGCACCAGGTCGCCGCCCGGCACCAGCGCGCCCGCGATGCGGTCGAGCACGGCGCCCACCCGCGCGGCGGGCAGGTAGTAGAGGAACTCGGCGAGGACGACGAGGTCGACGCCGCCGGGGACCGCCCGGTCGTCGTCGACGTCGGCCGCCACGACCTCGACGCCCGGGGTCCCGCCGAGGGCGTCGGTGGTAGCGGCGACGGCTTCGTCGACCACGTCGGAGGCCACCACCCGGTCGCAGCGCGCCGCCAGGTCACGGGTCAGCTCGCCGAGCCCGCAGGCAGGTTCGGCGGCCAGCGCGTAGCGCTCCCGCGGCAGGCAGGCCAGCAGCACGTCGCGCTTGCGCCGCTCGTAGAACGACGTGCGCACGGCCCAGGGGTCGGCGCCGTCGCGGTAGAGCCCGGCGAACAGCTCCGGCGGCGCCCCCGAGGGCGGCGGCTCCCGGAAGTAGACCTCGTGACCGCCGTGGAAGTGGGCGAGCGTCGCCGCGGACAGGACCGCGCGGGTCCCGCCGGGCGGCACGGCGGACTGCGAGGCGTGCGCGGCGATCGCGCGGCGCTTGGCGTCCCGGTCGTCGGCGGACAGCGTCAGCCGGTGGGCGCGGTCCCACGGCACGCCCGGATCGGTCGGCGCGATCCGGGTGCGGGCCCAGATCGGGAACCCGAAACCGTGCGCGGTCACCGGGGCCGCCGCCGGGCAGGCCCGGCCGACCGCGGCGTGGTCGGGGTGCGGGTCGTCCCGCCACGGGCTCGCCCACGCGTCGGCGCCGGCGAGCAGCCCGGTCAGCGGACCGACCAGCTGGTCCTCGCGCAGCGCCGAGTCGGGCAGCCCGAGCCGGTGCACCGTCGCGGGCACGCCCAGCTCGGCCAGCGCCGCGTCGAGCTCGGCGCGGCGGGTGCGGGCCAGCCCGGCCCGGTCGATAGTCCCGACCTCGGGCAGGGCGGCCTCACCGTCGCTGGCCAGGACGATCTCGACGGTGCCGCCCGCGGCGACGACCCCGCGCATGAGCCCGGCCGCGCCGAGGGTCTCGTCGTCGGGGTGGGCGCACACCACGACCAGGCGGCCGAACGACGACGGGTCGAGACCGCGCCGGGCGAGGGTCGCGGCCGCGTCCTCCCAGACGTCCGGGGACTGCACGGGCTCCATCAGGTCGCCGGGGTGACCAGGGCGCGCCCGAGGGCGGCGAGGTCGCGTCCGCCGTGGTGCTGGCGCAGGTAGATCTGCAGGTCCGCGAGGCGTGCGGTGAGCAGCGGCGACCCGGCCAGCACGGCGACCCCGGCGATCTCCGGGGCGGCGTCGAGCACGCTCCGGCACGCCCGCTCCACCGCGGCCCGCACGGTGGCCACCGCGTCGTGGTGGGCGGTGGCGGGGTCGGCGTCGATCCGGGCCGCGGTGACGGCGAGCAGGGCGTCCGCGGCGGCGACGGCGGCGTGCACCGCCCCGAGCGCGGCCAGCCGGTGCGGGTCCGGGTCGGCCGTGCGCAGCGGCGCCGCGACGTGGTCGACGATCGCGGCCGCCGCGCCCAGCCACAGCGCGGCGACCCCGGCGCCGCCGTGGGCGAACCCGGGGCGGTCGGTGTAGGCGTCCGGTCCGCCGACCACGGCCTCGGCCGGCAGGGGCACGTCGTGCAGGACGACGTCGTGGGTGTCGCTGGCGGCCATCCCGGCGGCCCGCCAGGCCGTCACCCGTTCCACCTGCGGGGCACGCAGGTCCAGGTCCACGAGCCGGGTGCCGGCCCCGGACCCGGCGACGACGAGTGCCCGGTCGAGCAGGTGGGTGCCCGAGCAGAACCGCACGGTGCCCGACAGACGGAGCCCGTCGTGGCCGCCGTCGAGCCGGGCCCCGCCGCCGGACCGCGACGCCCAGACCCCGTAGCCGGCGCCCGGGACGGGGGAGCGGTGGTGGTCGGCGAGGATCGCGACGGCGTCGGCGTGCCCCTCGGCCAGCCGCGCGACCGGCAGGTCGCGTCGTGCGATCCGGGCCAGCCGCGCCCACCGGGTCGCGGTCGCCCCCCGAACCGGGCAGCGGGAGGTCGAGCCCACCGGCGGCGACGGCGGCGGCGAGCGTGGCCCCGGCCCCGCCCGGGAACGGCTCGGCAGGGCCTGCGGGTGCGGGCACCGGGTCCAGGACGCCGGTGGCGGGCCCGGATCGGCCACCCCGGTGGTCGGCGCCGGGGACGTCGGGTCGGTGGTCGAGGCTCACGGGCTGCCGTATGTCCGGTCCCGGCGGGTCCAAACCCGACCGCGGGGCGGGGGCTCAGCCGTACAGCCGCCGGTGGGCGAACCGCACCGCGCCGCGGTAG
This sequence comes from Pseudonocardia sp. ICBG162, assembly GCF_020496225.1. Classification (NCBI taxonomy): domain Bacteria; kingdom Bacillati; phylum Actinomycetota; class Actinomycetes; order Pseudonocardiales; family Pseudonocardiaceae; genus Pseudonocardia; species Pseudonocardia sp. ICBG162. The sequence continues at coordinate 848,623 of NZ_JAHLJD010000013.1, read as the reverse complement.
AGCACCCCGGTCGCCCCGGACGCGGCCAGCGCGGCCCGCGCCGCGTTGGCGCCGGGCCCGCCGTGCACCGCGCCGCCCGGATGCGCCGACGCCCCGGCCAGGAACAGCCCCGGCACCGGGGTGTCGGCCCGGCCCAGGCCCGGCACCGGGCGGAACACCAGCTGCTGGTGCACCGCGGAGGTGCCCGCGGTGATCGCCCCGTCGACGAGGTTGCCGTCGCGGCCCTGCAGGTCCGCGGGCCCGGCGACGGCGCGGGCCCGCACCCGCGACCCGAACCCCGGCGCGTGGTCCTCGACGACCTGCTGCATCCGGTCGGCCCAGCGCAGCACCTCGTCGCGGCCCCAGCCCAGGCCGCGCGGCACGTGGGTGTAGGCCCAGGCGGACTCGGTGCCGGGCGGGGAGCGGGTCGGGTCGGCCGTGGTCATCTGCCCGAACAGCAGGAACGGGTCGCGGGGCAGCCGGCCGGCGGTCAGGTCGGCGGCGTAGCGGCGCAGGCCGTCGACGTCGGCGCCGAGGTGCACGGTGCCCGCCGACCGGGCACCCGGCGCGGTCCAGGGCACCGGCCCGTCGAGCGCCCAGTCCAGCTTGACCGTGGAGAAGTCCCAGTCGAACCGGGCGAGGTCGGCGACGAAGCGGGCCGGCAGGTGCTCCTCCCCGACGAGGTCGCGGTAGAGGCGGGGCGCGTCGACGTCGGCGAGCACCGCCCGGCGGGCGAGGACCCGCCGGCCGTCCGTGTCCACGACGCCGCAGGCCCGGCCGGACGGTCCGACCAGGACGGTCCGGATCGGCCGTCCGCAGTCGATCCGCCCGCCGCGGGCCGTCAGCCGGGCGACGAGCGCACCGGTCAGGGCCCCGGCCCCGCCCGCCGGGACCGGGAAGCCGACACGCTGGCCGAGCATCGCCAGCAGCCAGCCGTAGGCGGCGCCCGCCGCGGAGTCCGGCCCGAGGTCGGTGTGCAGGGTGTTGCCCGCCAGCAGCAGCGGGGCGGCCCGGCCCCCGAAGTGCTCCTGGGCCATCCGCGTCACCGGCTGCACCAGCATCCGGGCCAGCCGCAGGGCATCGCCGGTGCCGAGCGTGCGCAGGAGCCGGGAGGCCGGCCGGACCGGGGGGAACGGGCGCAGCGCGGCGGCGACGACGTCGTCGCCGATCCGGTCCCACTGCGCGACCAGCGCGCGCCAGGCGTCGCCGTCGCCGGGGTGGTCGTCGTCGAGGGCGGCGGCGGTGTCGTCGAGGCGGCGGTGCAGCACCGCGCACCGGCCGTCGGGGGTGGGGTGGGCGAGGACGGTGGGGGCGTGGCGCCACTGCAGGCCGTGCGCGCCGAGGTCGAGCTCGCGCAGCACCGGTGAGGCGGCGCCGAGCGGGTGGAACGCGCTGGCCAGGTCGCTGACGAAGCCCGGCGCGGTGATCTCCGCCGAGCGCACGGCGCCGCCCGGCGCCTCGGCGGCCTCGCAGACCAGGACCTCCCAGCCGGCGTCGGCGAGCAGGTTCGCCGCGACGAGGCCGTTGTGCCCGGCCCCGACCACGACGGCGTCAACCCGTTCGGTCACCCCGTTCCCCCTCCCGTGCCGGCGGCCCGCGCGGGGCGCCGTGCACCGCGCTACCCGGGCCCGCGGGGGTCATGCCCGTCACGATCGGCATCCGCTGCCGGTGGGCGGGTAGCCGGGCCGTCACGCGGGACCGACCGGTGCCGCACCACCCGGAGGACGAGTATGCCCACCCAGTCCCAGCACCACTCCCACGGCCACGCGGTGTTCCCCTGGCCGCAGCTGCTGGTGGTCGTCGCGGCGTTCCTGCTCCTGCTCTACGGGCTCCTCGGGTTCCGCTACAGCGGCCTTCCCGGGTTGCCCGCGGCGAGCGGGGAGCTGCTGGGCATCGGGGTGGACCCGCTGCGCGACCTGGTGCACCTCGTCCTCGGCGTGGCCGGGCTGCCGTGCGCCACGCGGCTGCCCTGGGCGCGGGGCTTCGGGGTGGTGCTCATGGTCCTGGGCACCGCCGAGGTCCTGCTCGGGCTCCTGACCGGCGTGCTGCGGCTGGTCCCGGCCGGGCCGTTCGCCACCAACACCGGTTCGGTGCTGGTGGGGGTCCTGCTGCTGGTGCTGGGCGCGGTCGCCGTGTTCGGACGCGCGTTCAGCGACGCCCCGTACGCGGGTCTCCAGCGCGCGGTGGAGGCGGCGGGCCGCCGGGTGACGGGGCTGCGCGACCGCAGCGTGCACGCGGGCACCGACGACGTGGGAACCGAGGACGGGGACCCCGCGGCGTGGACCGACGAGCCGGCCGGTGACGGCGACCGGCCCGGCGGGCGCGGCGCCGCCCGCGGGCCGCGGTGAGGCGGGCGGGGCGGGCGCGCGCTGCCGCGGCCTCAGGCGTCGAAGGGAAGCGTGCACCGCACGACGGCGTCGTACTCGACCAGGCGGTCCATCGCGGCCCGCGTGGTCTCCGGAGCGGCCCGGTCGCGGTGGGCGACGACGAACCGCTGACCACGGGTTCCCGGCGCACCCCGGTCCGCGGCGGAGAAACGCAGGAACGCCTCGGCGACCTCGCGGTAGCGGCGCCGCGTCGCCTCGTCGCCGACCTGTGTCGCGAGCCAGGCGACGTACGGCGCGAGGCGGTTCGTGACGCCGTCGGCCGGACCGGCCGGGTCCTCGGTGACGGGCTGGGGCTCCATGGCGGTCCTCCGGTGGTGGGGGTGTGACCGTCGACGCCTACCCGCCGGCCGGGCGCCCATGCCGGTTTCGCCGGGAGGCGGCCGGGTAGCCGGGCGCCGCACCACCGGCGACACCGAGGAGGACCCCATGCGTGCCCTGACCTGGCACGGCCGCCGCGACGTCCGGGTGGACACCGTCCCCGACCCGGTCGTCGAGCAGCCCGACGACGTGGTCGTGCAGATCACCAGCTCCGGCCTGTGCGGCTCCGACCTGCACCTCTACGAGGTGCTCACCCCGTTCCTGTCGCCCGGCGACGTCCTCGGCCACGAGCCGATGGGTGTCGTGGCCGAGGTGGGGCCCGCCGTCACCGAGCTGTCGGTCGGCGACCGCGTCGTGATCCCGTTCAACGTCAGCTGCGGGCACTGCTGGATGTGCGGGCGCGGCCTGCAGTCCCAGTGCGAGACCACGCAGAACCGCGAGCAGGGGACCGGCGCGTCCCTGTTCGGCTACACCGCGCTCTACGGTCAGGTGCCCGGCGGGCAGGCCGAGTACCTGCGGGTGCCGTTCGGCAACTCGTTGCCGATCCGGGTGCCCCAGGGGCCGCCGGACGACCGGTTCCTGTTCCTGTCCGACGTGCTGCCGACGGCGTACCAGGCCGTGCAGTACGCCGCGACCCCCGCCGACGGGACGCTGGTGGTGCTGGGGCTCGGACCGATCGGGGACATGTGCACCCGGATCGCCGCCCACCTGGGCGTGCGGCAGGTGGTCGGCGTCGACCTCGTGCCCGAGCGGCTGGCCCGGGTCGAGGCGCGTGGGATCCCGGCGCTGGACCTGAGCCACGGCGACGACGAGGTACTCGGCGCGATCCGGTCGATGACCGGGGGCCGCGGCGCCGACGCCGTCATCGACGCGGTCGGCATGGAGGCGCACGGGTCCCCGGTCGCGGCCGCCGCCCAGAAGGTGGTGGCCGCGATGCCCTCCGGGCCGGGCCGCACGGTCATGGAGACGGCGGGCAGCGACCGCACCGCGGCGCTGGAGCTGGCGATCGGCGCGGTGCGCCGGGGCGGCACGATCTCCCTGTCGGGCGTCTACGGCGGCAGCGCCACCCCGCTGCCGATGCTCACCCTGTTCGACAAGCAGGTGCAGATGCGGATGGGGCAGGCCAACGTGTGGCGCTGGGTCCCGGACCTGTTGCCGCTGCTCGGCGACGACGACCCGCTCGGCGTCGACCACTTCGCGACCCACCGGGTCCCGCTGGAGGAGGCCGCGCAGGCGTACTCGATGTTCCAGGACAAGACCGACGGTGCGGTGAAGGTGCTCTTCACCCCCTGAGCCCGGCACCGCCCCCGACGTCCGGTCCCCCCGGGGTACGCTCCGCGCCCCGGGGGGACCCGGTCAGCGGGTCTCGTCCTCGCGGTGGTCCTCGGCGAGCGCCTCCGCGCGGGCCTCGGCTCCGGTCCGGCCCGCGTAACCCTCGTCGCGGCCGGCGACGCGGCCCACGAACTCGCCCGACGCGCCGGTGCCGGTGGTGGACGCCGAGTCGCCGTCCTCCCGGGGCAGGCCGCCGGTCTCGCGGGAGTTGGCCAGGTTCGGGTCGGGCTCGACGTCCTCGGCCGGGCCGCGTCCGCGCAGCCGGTCCACCAGTCGTCCCAGGAAGGAGGTCATACCGGGGGGTACCTCCGCGGGCCGCGTCCACACCCGCCCCGGCCGGGCGGGCGGCGAACGGCCGGGTGTGGAGCGCTCCACTGCTACGGTGACCGCCTCCCCGGACCGGACAAGGAGCACGCCGTGGCCGACGCCGCCCGCCGCCCGGCCCGACGGGCGGGTCGCCGCCCCACCCTCGACGACGTCGCGGCCGCCGCCGGGGTCTCCCGCGCCATGGTGTCGATCGTGCTGCGCGGCGCCCCGGGGTCGCGCCCGGAGACCCGGGAGCGCGTGCTCGCCGCGGCCGAGCGCGTCGGCTACCGGCCCGACACCCGGGCCCGGCTGCTGGCCAGCGGTAGCTCGCGCCAGCTCGGCGTCGTGCTGGGGATGTCCGGGCGCTTCCACGCCGAGCTCCTCGACGGCCTCTACGACGCCGCCGCGGCGTGCGGCTACGAGCTGTTCCTGTCCGCGCTCACCCCCCGCCGCGACGAGCGCACCGCCGTGGAGACGCTGCTCGACCTGCGCTGCGAGGCGGTCATCCTGCTCGGCTCGGGGCTCGACGGCGTCCCTGTCCTGGCCGGTCGGCTGCCGGTCACCGTCGTCGGCTGGCGGGTGCCCGACCCGGGCATCGATGTCGTCCGGACCTCCGACACGGCCGGGCTGCGGCTGCTCACCGACCACCTGACCGGGCTGGGCCACCGCCGGATCGCCCACGTCGACGGCGGCCCCGGCCCGATCGGCGCCGCGCGCCGGACGGCGTTCCGCACCGCGCTGCGCCGGCACGGCCTGGCCGCGGACGGGCTGGTCGTCCCGGGCGGGGACAGCCTGGAGGCCGGGGTGCGCGCCGCCCGGGAGTTGCTGCGCCTGCCGGCACTGCCGAGCGCCGTCGTCGGATTCAACGACGACGTCGCCGCCGGGCTCGCCGAGGCGCTCGGGGCGCACGGTGTCCGTGTCCCCGTCGACGTCTCGGTCACCGGCTGGGACGACAGCTCACTGGCCCGGCTGCCGGAGCAGGGGCTGACGACGTTGCGTCAGGACCCGGTCGAGCTGGCCCGGCTCGCCGTGGAGCGCAGCGTGGCCCGGCTGCGCGGCGAGGAGCCGGAGCGTCGCGAGATCGTCCTGGCCCCCGAGCTCGTGGTCCGCGGCTCGACGGCGCCCCCGCCCGCGGCCTGACGCCCGACGCACGCCCGGCCGGAAGCATTGACGCGGGGTTGTTAGAGCGCTCTAATCTTAGATGTTGGAGCGCTTCAACCACCCGACTGCGAGGAGGCCCCATGACGGCGGTCGAGTACGACCCGTTCGACCCGAGCTTCTACACCGACGACCCGTTCGGGACCTACCGGCGGATGCGCGACGAGGAGCCGGTCCACCACAGCGAGCGGTACGGCTGGTACGCCCTGACCCGCTTCGACGACGTCCGCGCCGCCATCACCGACGCCGACACCTTCCTCAGCTGCGAGGGCATGGACATCGACGACTCGCGCCTCGAGCACGTCCCGCCGGGGTCGATCGGGTCGATGGACAACCCGCGCCACGACCAGGTCCGCCGGGTCGTGCAGCCGTTCTTCGTGCCGCGGCGGATCGCCCGCCTCGAGGAGGGGATCCGCGGCGTCGTCCGCGAGCTCGTCGGCTCCTGGGCCGGGCGCGACCGGGTCGACGTCGGCCGTGAGCTGGCCTGGCCGATGCCGTTCGACGTGTTCTTCCACCTCATGGGCTTCCCGAGCCGGGCCGAGGCGGGCGACGCCGAGCGTGCCCGCCGCGAGCAGCTCGAGCACTGGACCCACGAGCTGAAGGACCGGATCCCCGGCACCCCGCACCTGGGGCCGAAGGCGAAGGCCGCCACCCCGAAGGTGCAGCAGTACTTCGTCGACGTGCTGGAGTCCCGTCGTCGCGCCGGCCGCGACGACCTCATGACCTCGATGGTCACCGCCGACGTCGACGGCGAGCCGTTCGTCCCGGGGGAGATCACCCCGACCTCCGAGATCAGCGGCCTGATGATGATCCTGTTCCTGGGCGGGGTCGAGTCCACCGCCGGGCTGGTGACCACGCTGTTCAAGCTGCTCGCCGAGAACCCCGACCAGCTGGCGCTGCTGCGGGCGGACCCGTCGCTGGTCCCGGCCGCGGTCGAGGAGGCGATGCGCTGGGCGACCCCGCTGCAGCTGACCGCCCGCACCACCAGCCGCGAGGTGGACCTGCACGGCGTCACCCTCGCCGCGGGCTCGCGGGTCGTGCTGGTCCCCGGCGCCGCGAACCGCGACGAGCGCCGCTTCGCCGATCCCGACCGGTTCGACGTCACCCGCCCGCCCGGGCGCCACGTCGGCTTCGGCGAGGGCGTCCACGGCTGCCTCGGCGCGCCGCTGGCCCGGCTGGAGGCGCGGATCGCCCTGGAGGAGGCGCTGCCGCTGCTCGGGGACTTCACCCTCGACGCGACGCCGCGGTTCTACGCCAGCTCACCCAACATGTACGTCTGGCGGACGATGCCGCTCGCGCTCGCCGCACCGGTCCCCACGGCGGGGCCCGCGTCGCCGCCGCGCCGCCGACCGGCGCCCGGGGCGGAGACCGAGACCGAGGCGACCGTCGTCGCGAAGGACGCCGCGTCCGACGGCGTGGTCACCCTGACCCTGCGCGCCGCCGACGGGTCGCCGCTGCCGGCGTGGCAGCCCGGCGCGCACACCGACCTGCTCTGCGGCGGGGCCACCGCCCGCCAGTACTCGCTGTGCGGCGACCCGGCCGACACCACCACCTGGCGGCTGGGCGTGCTGCGCGAGGACGCCGGGCGCGGCACGTCGCGGCACGTCCACGACGCGCTCGCGGTGGGCGACACCGTGCGGCTGCGCGGCCCGCGCAACAACTTCCCGCTGGCCTGCTCCCCGCGCTACCTGTTCGTCGCGGGCGGCATCGGGATCACCGCGATCCTGCCGATGGTCGCCGCCGTCGACGCGTTGGGCGCCGACTGGCAGCTCGTCTACGGCGGGCGTCGCCGCGCGTCGATGGCCTTCCTCGACGAGCTCGCCCGCTTCGGCGACCGGGTCGTCGTCGCCCCGCAGGACGAGGTCGGCCTGCTCGACCTCGACACCCTGCTCGGCACCCCGCGCGAGGACACGCTGGTCTACTGCTGCGGCCCCGAACCGCTGCTGGCCGCGGTCGAGCAGCGCTGCGCGGCCTGGCCGGACGGCGCGCTGCACGTGGAGCGGTTCAGCCCGAAGCCGGTCGGCGAGCCGGCCCGGGCGGAGGCGTTCACCGTCGAGCTGGCCCGCACCGGGGTGAGGCTGGAGGTCCCGCCGGAGCGGACGGTGCTCGACGTCGTCGAACGGGCGGGGGCGACGGTGCTGTCGTCGTGTGCCGAGGGGACCTGCGGGACCTGCGAGACCCGGGTCCTCGACGGCGACGTCGACCACCGCGACTCCGTGCTCGACGACGCCGAGCGGGCCGCGGGGGACTGCATGATGATCTGCGTCTCCCGGGCCCGCTCGGCGCGGCTCGTGCTGGACCTGTAGCCCCCCGGTGTCCTCAGCCCAGGTCGACCCAGGCGCGCTTGTCCACCGACTCGGCGACGGCGTCCAGCACCCGGGCGGCGGCCAGCGCGTCGTCGATCGTCGCGCCGCCCGACCGGCCCTCGGCGATCCCGCGCACGAACGCGGCGCACTCGGAGACCTTGAGGTCGTCGAAGCCGGTGGGGTTGCCCGCCCCGGGCTGGAACAGTGCGAAGTCGCCGTCGCCGGGGGCGGCCGCCCAGGTCGTGGCGGGCTGGTCGACGTACGACCCGCCCGCGGCGACCACGAGCTCGCCGGGTCGCCGGAAGTCGAACGACAGGTACCCGCGGGTGCCGTGGATCTCGAAGCCGTAGTCGTTCTGGTCGCCGACGGCGACCCGGCTGGCCTCCAGCGTCACGATCGCCCCGCCGACGGCGCGGCCCAGCACCGAGACGAAGTCGAGGTTCTCGACCTCTCCGGTGGGGGCGTCGGCGGCGGCACGGACGTACTGGCTCGCCCCGGCGGGGGCGACCGGGCGGCGGGGGACGAACCGGTCGCCGTCGGCCACGACCGCACCGAGGTCGCCGACCAGGTGACGGACGAGGTCGACGCCGTGCACCGCGAGGTCGTTGAGGACCCCGGAGCCACCGTGCTCCCGGGTGAAGCGCCAGCTCAGCACCCCCGACGGGTCGGCCGCGAAGTCGGTGAGCAGCCGGAACCGGGCGTGCGTGAGGGTGCCGAGGCGACCGTCGTCGATCAGCCGCTTCGCCCGCGCGACGGCCGGCACCATCCGGTAGTTGAACCCGACGGTCGCCTGCACACCCGCGGCGTGCACCGCCCGGGCCACGGCGGCGGTGTCGCTGGAGGACAGCCCGACCGGCTTCTCGATCCAGAGGTGTTTGCCCGCCTCGGCGACGGCGACACCGACCTCGCGGTGGGTGCTGTTCGGCGACGCGACGCTCACCGCCGCGATCGAGGGGTCGGCGACCAGCTCACGCCAGTCGGTGACGGCGCGGGCGAAGCCGTAGCGGGCGACGTGGTCCGCCCCGGCGGCGGCCACCGGATCGGCGACGGCGACCAGGCGCGGCCGCAGCGGCAGGTCGGTGACGTGGTGCGGCAGCCGGGCGTACGCGCGTGCGTGCAGGTGGCCCATCCACCCCGCGCCGACGACGCCCACCCCGATCTCGGTGGTCATGCGGTTCCCTCCGGTTTGACGGCCAGCACCGGGACCGGGCTGTCCAGCAGCAGTCGCTGCGACACGCTGCCGAGCAGCGCCTTGCTCACCCGGCTGCGCCGGCGCAGCCCGATCACGAGCCGCGCCACGTCGCCGCGCTCGGCGATCTCGTCGAGGACGGCGTCGACCGGGTCCCGGTCGCCGGGGCCGTGGCGTTCCAGCACGGCGGCCGCGGCCGGGAGCGGTCCCAGCGGGTCGAGCGTCAGGTTGACCACGACCAGGTCGGTGCCCAGCCGGTCGGCCTCGGCGGCCCCGGCGGCCAGGGCCGCGGCGCCCTCCGGGCCGGCGGCGACGGCGACGAGCACGCTCATGTGCACTCCCTCCCTGTCGGGCTCACGCGTAGCGGGTACGGAACTCGGCCTCGAGCTGCTCCAGCGACCGTCCGCGGGTCTCCGGGACCACCCGGTAGACGAAGACGAGCGCGGCGAGCCCGAGGGCGACGAAGACGAAGAACGAGCTGGCGATGCCGATCGCGGCGACCATCGGCGGGAACAGCAGCGCGACCAGTGCGTTGGCGATCCACAGCACGAACACGCTGATGCCGATGGCCAGGCTGCGGACCTTCAGCGGGAAGATCTCGGACAGGATCAGCCACACCAGCGGGCCGATGGTGCCCTGCATGGAGAACACGAACAGCACGACGAACACCAGGATGAACCAGGCCTTGGCGGTGCCGTCCGGCAGCAGCAGCGCCGACAGCCCGACGAGCAGGTGGAAGGTCGTGGTGAGGACGAACCCGCCGAGCAGCATCGTGCGGCGGTCGATCCGGTTGATCAGCAGCAGGCCGACGGTGACGCCCAGCACGGAGAACAGCCCGTTGAGGGTGTTCGCGACGACGGCGGCGTTCGCCGAGAAGCCGGCGTCACCCAGCAGCTGGGTGCCGTAGTACATGATCGAGTTGATGCCGGTGGCCTGCTGGAAGATCCCCAGCCCGGCGCCGATGAGGATGAGCCGACGGATCCAGCGCACCCCCAGGTCGGTGGCCCCGCCGGTGCGCGAGGCGCGCTCCTCGTCGGCGAGCCGATGCACCTCGGCCATCTCGGCGCGGGCCCGCTCGTCGGAACGGACCTGGCGCAGCACGGCCAGCGCCTCCTCCTCGCGGCCGCGCGAGACCAGCCAGCGCGGGCTCTCCGGCATCCGCAGCATCCCGACGAACAGCACGATCGCGGGCAGCAGCGCGACCAGCAGCATGACCCGCCAGATCGCGTCGACCTCGCCCCAGACGCTGTAGATGGCCGCGTTCACCACGAACGCCGCGAACTGGCCGGAGACGATCATGACCTCGTTGCGGGTGACGAGCCCGCCGCGGCGCTCCACCGGGGCGATCTCGGCGAGGTAGACCGGGACGGTGGCCGACGCGCCGCCGACGGCGAGGCCGAGCACGAACCGGAAGACGGCGAGGACCTGCCAGCTCGGGGCCAGGACGCAGCCGACGGTGCCGACCATGAACACCAGCGCGAGCAGCAGGATGTTGTGCCGCCGGCCGTGCCGGTCGGACAGCGACCCGCCGACGATCGCGCCGACCGCCGCCCCGAAGATCAGGATGCTGACGACGAAGCCCTCGGTGAGCGGGGTGAGCCCGAGGTCGCGGCTCATCGGCTCCAGGGCGCCGTTGATGACGCCGGTGTCGTAGCCGAAGAGCAGCCCGCCGAAGGTGGCGACGACCGTGATCAGGCCGAGCCGCGACGAGTGCGGTCCCCGGGTGTCGGGCGGCAGTCCGGCGGGGGCGCCGGTCGCTCCGTGCGTGGTCATGGGTCCTCCGCATCGAGGGTGCGTGGCCGGATCCGGGTGGGTCGGGACGCCGGACGGACGGCGGCGGACGGTGTCCGGGTGCACCGGCGCCGGGCGGCCGCGCGGCGGCCACCCGGCGGGTGAGGTCAGGTGTTGGTCGGGAAGCCGAGGTTCAGCCCGGCGTGGCTCGGGTCGAGCCAGCGGGTGGTGACGACCTTGCCCCGGGTGAAGAAGTGCACGCCCTCGGTGCCGTGCGCGTGGGTGTCGCCGAACAGCGAGTTCTTCCAGCCGCCGAAGCTGTAGTAGGCCATCGGCACGGGCACCGGCACGTTGATGCCGATCATGCCGACCTCGACCTCGTTCTGGAAGCGGCGGGCGGCGCCGCCGTCGTTGGTGAAGATCGCGGTGCCGTTGCCGTAGGGGTTGGCGTTGATCAGCTCGACGGCGCGCGCGTAGGTCTCGACGCGCACCACCGACAGCACCGGGCCGAAGATCTCGTCGGTGTAGACGGTCATGTCGGTGCCGACGTGGTCGAGCAGGGTGGGGCCGACGAAGAAGCCGGACCCGTCGGCGTCGAACTCGCCCTGCCTGCCGTCGACGACGACGGTGGCGCCCTCGGACTCGCCGGCGTCGATGTAGCCCGACACCCGCTCCTGGGCCGCCCGGGTGACCAGCGGGCCCATGTCGCAGGAGCGGCGGCCGTCGCCGGTGCGCAGGGCGCGGGCCCGATCGGCGATCTTGGAGACCAGGGTGTCGGCGACGTCGCCGACGGCCACGAGCGCGGAGACGGCCATGCAGCGCTCGCCCGCGGAGCCGAACCCGGCGTTGACCGCCTGGTCCGCGGCGAGGTCGAGGTCGGCGTCGGGCAGCACGACCATGTGGTTCTTCGCCCCGCCGAGCGCCTGGACGCGCTTGCCGTGCGCGGTGCCGGTCTCGTAGACGTAGCGGGCGATCGGCGTGGAGCCGACGAAGCTGACGGACTTGACGTCCGGGCTGGTCAGCAGCGCGTCGACGGCGGTCTTGTCGCCGTTGAGCACGTTGAACACGCCGTCGGGCAGGCCGGCCTCGGACCACAGCTCGGCGATCCAGAGCGCGGCGGAGGGGACCTTCTCCGAGGGCTTGAGCACCACGGTGTTGCCGGTGGCGATCGCGACCGGGAAGAACCACATCGGGACCATCGCGGGGAAGTTGAACGGGCTGATGATCCCGACGACGCCCAGCGGCTGGCGGATCGAGTGCACGTCGACGCCGGTGGAGGCGTTCTCGGTCGCCGAGCCCTTGAGCAGGTGCGGCATCCCGCAGGCGAACTCGACGACCTCCTGGCCGCGCGCGACCTCGCCCGCGGCGTCGGAAAGCACCTTGCCGTGCTCGGCGGTGATCAGCGCGGCCAGCTCCGGGGCGCGGGCGTCGAGCAGCTCGCGGAAGCGGAACAGGATCTGGGTGCGCTTGGTGAGCGAGGTGTCGCGCCAGGCCGGGAACGCGGCCTTCGCGGCGGCGATCACCGCGGCGGCCTCGTCGGCGCTCGCGAGGGGCAGGTGCGCGGTGACCTCGCCGGTGGCCGGGTCGGTGACCTCGGACGTCCGCCCGGAGGTGCCCTCGACCCGCGCTCCCGCGACCCAGTGGTGGAGCGTCTTCTGCAGCGTGCTCGTCATGGTCCTCTTCTTCCTCAGCTGCTCGGGCGCAGGAACGGGCGCTGCGTCGCCTTGTGCTCGTCGTAGACGGTGCGGGCGGCCCGGGTGGAGTCGAGCCCGCTCACCTCCGACACCGGGACATCCCACCAGGACCGCGAGTCCGGCGCTCCGACGAGCGGGTCGGTCTCGACGTGGATCACGGTGGAGTCCTCGGCGGCCTTGGCGGTCTTGACCGCGTCGGCGAACTCGCCGGGGGTGGCGACCCGCAGCACGCGCAGGCCGAAGCTCTCCGCGTTCGCCGCGAGGTCCAGCGGCAGGACGTCGCCGTCGAGCCGGCCCGACCGCGCCGAGCGGTAGCGGTAGCGGGTGCCGAACCGCTGGGAGCCCAGCGACTCCGACAGCGCGCCGATCGAGGCGAACCCGTGGTTCTGCACCAACACGGTGATGATCTTGATGCCCTCCTGGACGGCGGTGGCCAGCTCGGTCGCCATCATCAGGTAGGAGCCGTCGCCGACCAGGACGAACACGTCCCGGTCCGGGCAGGCCAGCCGCACGCCGAGCCCGCCGGCGACCTCGTAGCCCATGCAGGAGTAGCCGTACTCGACGTGGTAGCCCTTGGCGTCCCGGGTCTGCCACAGCTTGTGCAGGTCACCGGGCATCGACCCGGCCGCGCACACCACGACGTCGCGCGGGTCGGACAGGTCGTTGACCATCCCGATGACCTCGCCCTGGGTCAGCAGGCCGCCGGCGCCGGCCGCCGGGACCGCCGGGTGGTAGGCGGCGTCGACGGTCGCGGTCCACGCGGCGTCGAGCCGGGTGTACTCCGCGACGTAGTCCTCGTCGACGCGGTGGCCGGCCAGCAGGGCGGTCAGCTCGGTGAGGGTCTCCCGGGCGTCGGCGACGACCGACACCCCGGAGTGCTTGACGGCGTCGATCGGTGCCACGTTGACGTTGACGAACCGGACGTCGGGGTGCGCGAAGGCGGTGCGGCTCGCGGTGGTGAAGTCCGAGTACCGGGTCCCGACGCCGATGACCAGGTCGGCGTCGCGGGCGATCGCGTTGGCCGCGGTGGTGCCGGTCGACCCGATCGCGCCGAGGCACTGCGGGTGGTCCCAGACCAGCGTGCCCTTGCCGGCCTGGCTCTGCCCGACCGGGATCCCGGTGGCCGCGCAGAACGCGGCCAGCGCCGCGGTGGCGCCGCTGTAGTGCACCCCGCCCCCGGCGACGACGACCGGCCGCTGCGCCGAGCGGATCAGCTCCGCGGCGCGCTCCACGGCCCAGGTCTCCGGGCGCGGGCGGGCCACGTTCCAGGTGCGCTCGGCGAACAGCTCCACCGGCCAGTCGTGCGCCTGGGCCTGCACGTCCTGCGGGAGGCAGACGGTGACCGCGCCGGTCGCGGCCGGGTCGGTGAGCACCCGCATCGCCGACAGCAGCGCGGCGGGCAGCTGCTCCGGGCGCCAGACCCGGTCGAAGTAGGCCGAGACGGGCCGGAACGCGTCGTTGACGGTGACGTCGCCGGCGTCGGGGCGTTCCAGCTCCTGCAGCAGCGGCGACGCCGCGCGGTCGGCGAAGGTGTCGGCGGGCAGCAGCAGCACCGGCAGCCGGTTGATCGTGGCGAGCGCGGCGCCGGTGACCATGTTGGTCGCGCCCGGCCCGACGGACGAGGACACCGCCCACGTCCTCAGCCGGTCGCTCGCCCGGGCGTAGGCGACGGCGGTGTGCACCATCGCCTGCTCGTTGCGGCCCAGCACGTAGGGCAGCAGGTCCGGCTCGGTCAGCTCGGCCTGCAGCAGCGCCTGGCCCAGCCCCGCGACGTTGCCGTGGCCGAAGATGCCGAAGCAGCCCTTGAACAGCTTCTGCCGCACGCCGTCGCGCTCGCTGTACTGCGCGCCCAGGAACCGCACGGTCGCCTGGGCGACGGTCAGCCGGACGGTGCCGCCGGTCGCAGCGCTCATGTCAGTGGCCTCCGTGTCCGGTGAGACGGGGATCGACGGCCTGGTCCGCCCACGTGTCGCGGACCCAGGCCTGGTCGGGGTGGTCGGTGATCCTCCAGGCGCGTTCCTCGCCGGGGCCGGCCATCACGTTGAGGTAGTACATGTCGTGCCCGGGTGCCGCGGCGCACGGCCCGTGCCAGCCCCAGGGGATGAGCACGGTGTCGCGGTCGTGGACCTCGACGGTGATGTCGATGTCGTGCCCGGGGGAGCTGGACGTGCGGTGGAACCCGAGGCCGGGCTGCCCGGCCGGACCGGGGGCGACCTCGAAGTAGTAGATCTCCTCGAGCTCGCACTCGTGAGCGGTCGTCTCGTCGTGCTTGTGCGCGGGGTAGCTCGACCAGTTGCCGCCCGGGGTGACGACCTCGACGCAGATGGCCGACGCGGCCTCGAACACCCCGGCCGCGCCGAAGTTGCGGACCTGCCGCGACGACTGCCCGGCGCCGCGCAGCTCGACCGGCACGTCCTCCCGGGGGCCGTACCGGAACGGCAGCGCGACCTCGGTGCGGGCGCCGCAGAGGGCGAACCGGCCACCGGCCGCGGAGGCGACGGTGACCGACGAGCGCACCGGGAGGTAGGCGAAGTCGGTCGGGCCCTCGAACACCCCGGACCGGCCGGCGAGCTCGTGGGTCGTGCCGTCGCAGGTCACCGTGGCCGAGCCGGACAGCGGCACGAGGAACATCTCCTCCCCGCCGGTCCCCACGACCCGCGACCCGCCCGGGTCGAGCGCGAGGATGCGCAGCGAGGAGTGCTCCCAGCCCGCGGACCCCTGGGTGATCTCCAGCTCCCAGCCGTCGCCGGGGGAGCTGCCTGCGGGGAGGACGTAGCCGGTCACGCCGCCCTCACCTCCTGCGGGCGCACCAGCGACACGGCGGTGTCGACGGCCGCGGCCACGTCGCCGTCCTCGGGGTACAGCAGTGCGCGGCCGACGATCAGCCCGCGCACCGACGGCAGCTCCAGGGCCGCCTTCCAGGACGCGTAGGTCTCCTCGGGACGGGTGGTCGGGTCCCCGCCCAGGAGCAGGGTGGGCAGCGTCGTCGACTCCATCACCCGCTCCATCTCGTCGACCACGGGCAGCTTCATCCAGGTGTACGCGCTGGACGCGCCGAGGCCCTGGGCGATGTGCACCGAGCGGATGACGGCCTCGGGGGACAGGTCGTTGACCACGCGGCCGTCGATGCGGCGCGACAGGAACGGCTCCACCATCGCGACCAGCCCGGCCCGGTTGGCCTCGCTGACGACCTCGGCGCAGGTCTCCAGGGTCCGGACGCTGGCCGGGTCGGCCAGGTCGATCCGGGTCAGCATCTTGATGGCCTCGAAGCCGGCGTCGACGGTGCCGCGCACGTCGTAGCCGGTGAGCCGGTCGTCGAGCTCGAAGCTCGCGCCCTGCAGGCCGCCGCGGTTCATCGACGACACCACGACCTTGCCCTCCAGCGCACCCAGCAGCAGGAGGTCCTCGAGGATGTCGGCGGTGGCCAGCACGCCGTCGACGCCCGGGCGGGCCAGCGCGGTCCGCAGCCGGTCGAGCAGCTCCGGGCGGCTCGCCATCGCGTCCGCGCGGCCGCGGGCGGCCAGCGCGCCGCGGGCGGGGTGGTCGGCGGCGACGATCATCAGCCGGCCGTCGGCGGGGACGAACGGACGGCGCCGTCGTGCCGCCAGCAGGGCGGGGATGCGCTCGGGCGCCGAGGCCCGGATCTCGCGGACCTCGTCGTAGTCGCGCGCGAAGCTCACGACGCCTCCTTCTGGTTCGGGTCGCCGCCGGCGAGCAGGACGTCGATCTCCGCGGCGGTGGGCATGGCGGTGGAGCACTCCAGGCGGGACGCGACGATCGCGCCCGCCGCGTTCGCCCGGGCCAGCACCGTCTCCAGCGGCCAGCCGGCGAGCAGGCCGTGCGCGAGCGAGCCGCCGAAGCTGTCGCCGGCACCGAGGCCGTTGTAGGGGGTGATCGGGATCGGGGGGCTCACGACGCGCTCGGTGCGCGACTTCGCGAGCACCCCCTTCGGGCCCTGCTTGACGACCGCCAGCCCGACGCCCGCGTCGAGCAGCGCGTCGGCCGCCCGCTCCGGGTCGGTCTCGCCGACCGCGACCTCGCACTCCTCGCGGTTGCCGACGGCCACGGTGACCTGGCCGAGGATCTTCTGCACCTGCTCGGTCGCGGCGGCGGGGGAGTCCCAGAACATCGGCCGGTAGTCCAGGTCGAGCACCGTCGGCCCGCTGCCCGCGGCCCGGGCGGCGAGCGCCTCGTGGTGCGCCGAGCGCGAGGGCTCCTCGGACAGCCCGGACACGCTGAGCCAGAACAGCCCGGCGGCGGCGATCGCGTCCCGGTCGAGGTCGGCGGGGGAGACCTGCAGGTCCGGGGCGGAAGGCCTGCGGTAGAAGTACAGCGGGAAGTCGTCCGGCGGGAAGATCTCGCAGAACGTCACCGGCGTCGGGAACTCGGAGTTCGTCACGACGTGCCGGTCGTCCACGCCCAGCCGGTTCAGCTCGCGGCGCACGTAGCGGCCGAACGGGTCGTCGCCGACACCGGTGACGATCGCGGCACGCCGACCGAGCCGGGCCGCGGCCACCGCGACGTTCGCGGTGGTGCCGCCGAGGAACTTCCCGAACGAGGTGACGTCCTCCAGGCCGACACCGACCTGCAGCGGATAGATGTCCACCCCGGCGCGGCCGAAGGTGAGGATCTCAGCGGGGGCG
The DNA here is from genome assembly GCF_020496225.1 of Pseudonocardia sp. ICBG162. Lineage (NCBI taxonomy): Bacteria > Bacillati > Actinomycetota > Actinomycetes > Pseudonocardiales > Pseudonocardiaceae > Pseudonocardia > Pseudonocardia sp. ICBG162. Next base: position 831,580 of record NZ_JAHLJD010000013.1, on the reverse strand, counting down.
TTCATGGTCCTCGGTGACCTCTCGTGGGCGGTGTGCAACGGAACGGGCGACGAGGAGAACGGTAGGCCGCCCGACCGCCCCGGTCAAGAGTTTGTACAGACATAAGGACAACCGGACCTGGGCCGGTAGAGTGGTGGACATGGCCACCCGCTCCGACGCCGTCCAGGTCGACGTCCGTCTCGACCGGACGAGTCCGGTGCCGCTCTACCACCAGCTCTCCCAGGCCATCGAGGCAGCGATCGACAACGGCGACCTGCGCCCCGGGGACCGGCTGGAGAACGAGCTGTCGCTCACCGAGCGCCTCGGGCTGGCCCGGCCCACCGCGCGCCAGGCGATCCAGGAACTCGTCCGCAAGGGGCTGCTGGTGCGCCGCCGCGGTCTCGGCACCCAGGTGGTGCGCCCGGCCATCCACCGCGACGCCCGGCTGACCAGCCTCTACAGCGACCTCGCCTCGGGCGGGCGCGAGCCCGACACCCGGCTGCTCTCGCACGACACGACCACACCGACGGCGGCCGGCATCGACCTGGGCGACGTGATGGCGCCGGACGCGCCGCTGCACGTCGTCCGCCGGCTGCGCTGGGCCGACGGCGAGCCGCTGGCGATCATGACCAACTACGTGCCGGCCCGCTTCGAGCTCGACGACGTCGCCCTGGCGGGGCGCAGCCTCTACGACCTGCTCCGCGAGCAGGGGGCCCAGATCGCGATCGCGCACCAGACGATCGGGGCGCGCCTCGCCGACGCCGAGGAGGCGGGACTGCTGGAGCAGCCCCGCCCGCTGGCGTGCGTCACCGCCGAGCTGATCGTCTACGACGACGCCGGCGCCCTGGTCGAGGTCGGGCGGCACCTGTACCGCTCCGACCGCTACACCGTGCAGACCTCCCTGGTGGTCTGAGCACGGACCGTGCGGTGCCCCGGCCGGTCTCAGCGGCCGAGGGCCTTGCGCAGGTTCTGCACGCTGGTGTGCACGTCGCCCGCCGGGCCGACGCCGGTGGGCGGGCCGTGCAGGATCGTGTCCTGCTCCAGGACGTGCCAGCCGTCGTAGCCGTGGGCGTCGAGGGTGGTGAGCACGCCCTCGAGGTCGACGTCGCCCTCGCCGAGCGGGCGGTACATGCCCGCACCCACGGCCTCGGTGTAGGTCAGGCGGCCGTCCTGCACCTGGCGGGCGAGGCCGAGGTCGACGTCCTTGAGGTGGGTGTGCGCGACCCGCTCGGGAGCCTGGCGGGTCAGCGCGGCGGGGTCGGTGCCGCCGATGAGCAGGTGCCCGGTGTCCAGGCACAGCGCGATCGACGAGCCCTCCAGGACGCGCGCGACGTCGTCGCCGGTCTCGACCATCGTCCCGACGTGCGGGTGCAGCACGGCGACGACGCCGCGGGTCGCGGCGTACTCCGCGATCCGGTCCAGGTGCGACAGCAGCAGCGCCCAGCCCGCGCCGTCGAGCTCGGGGCGCGAGTCGTAGCCGGTGCCGCCGGAGTCGGCGGACAGCACCAGGGTGCCGGCGTGCGCGGCGTCGTAGCCGGCGAGCAGCGCCTCGACGCCGGGCAGCGGGTCGTGCCCGGGCACGTGCAGCAGGGTCGGGGTGAACCCGCCGACGGCGGACAGGCCGTGGGCCTCCAGCGTCGCGGCCTTGGCGGCGGGCGCGTCGGGCAGGAAGCCGTCCGGGCCGAACTCGGTGGCCGACAGCCCGACCTCGCGCATCTCGGTGAGCACACGCTCCGGGTCGAGCTGGAAGCCCCAGCCCGGGACCTCGCAGACGCCCCAGGAGATGGGGGCGCCGGCGATCCGGGGACCGGTGGGAGCGTTCATCGGACGACCTCCTCGAGGCGCACGGTGCGCCCGGACTGCAGCGATGCGGTGGCGGCCTCGGCGATCCAGCCCGCGGCCATGGCGTCGGCGACGGTGCACGGCGAGTGCGTGGTCCCGGCGACCAGCCCGGTGAACGCGGTCAGCTCCGCGCGGAAGGCGGGGGCGAGCCGGTCCATGAAGAACGCGTACGGGGTGCCGCCGGGGAAGGTGACCCCCGGCTCGACCGAGCGCAGCGGCAGCCCGGCGTCGAGGCCGACGGCGACCGAGTCGGCGTCGCCGTGCAGCTCCAGGCGCACGTCGTAGCCGCGCGGGTTGTAGCGGGAGTTCGAGACGACGGCGTGGCTGCCGTCGTCGAGGGTCAGGATCGCCTGGGAGGTCGAGACGTCGCCGATCTCGGCGAACACCGGGTCGCCGTGCGTGTCGCCGACGGCGTGGACCTCGACGACCTCGCGGCCGGTGACCCAGCGGATCGCGTCGAAGTCGTGCACCGAGCAGTCGCGGAAGATCCCGCCCGAGACGCGCAGGTACTCGGCGGGCGGCGGGGAGGGGTCCAGGGTGGTGGCCCGCACGGTGTGCACCCGGCCCAGCTCGCCGCCCGCGACGGCGGCCCGCGCGGCGGCGTAGCCGGCGTCGAAGCGGCGCGGGTAGCCGATCTGCACCCGCTCGTCGCGCCCGGCCAGCTTGGCGGCGAGCGCGACGGCGTCGTCGATCCGGCCGGCCAGTGGCTTCTCGCAGAACACCGGCAGCCCGGCCTCGACCGCGGCGAGCAGCAGCTCCGGGTGCGCCGGGGTGGCGGCGGCGATGACGACGCCGTCGACGCCGGAGGCGAGCAGCTCCTCCGGCGAGCCCGCGGTGCGGGCGCCGACCTGCGCGGCGACGGCGTCGGTGACGTCCGGGCGGGCGTCGGTGACGACCAGGGTGTCGACGGTGTCCAGCCCGGACAGGGTCCGCGCGTGGAACGCGCCGATCCGGCCGAGGCCGATGAGTCCGATCCTCATGAGGTGTCCTCCGGGTGGTTCGTGGTCGGGTCGGTCGTGGAGCTCAGTCGTGGGCGCCGACGACCTGCTGGTCCCAGTCCAGGACGGAGCCGGTGACCACGCCGGAGCGGTCCGAGAGCAGGAAGACGACGGCCTCGGCCGCGTCCTGGGGTGCGGCGAGGCGGCCCATCGGGAGCCGGGCCCCGGCGCGCTCGCGCCAGTCGTCGCCCGCGCCGTGGAAGCGGCGCTGGGTGGCGTCCTCGCCCTCGGTGTCGGTCCAGCCGATGGCCAGGCCGTTGATCCGGACCCGGTCGAAGCGGTGCGCGTGCGCGGCGTTGCGGATCAGCCCGGCCAGCCCGGCCTTCGCCGCGACGTAGGGCGCGAGCACCGGGGCCCCGCCGTGCGCGGCCTCGGACACGATCGCGACGACGGTGCCCGGGGCGCCGCGGCGCACCATGTCGGCGACGGCGGCCTGCATCAGGAAGAACGGGCCGCGCAGGTTGACCGCGATGTGGGCGTCGAACAGCTCGGGCGTGGTGTCGAGCAGGGTGCCGCGGTCGGTCAGCCCGGCCGCGGTGACCAGGCAGTCGACCCGCCCGAACTCCGCGACGGTGGCGTCGACGGCGGCACGGCAGGCGTGCGGGTCGGCGATGTCACCGGGCACGGCCAGTGCGCGCACGCCCTGCTCGCCGAGCTCGGCAACGAGCTTCTCGCCCGGCTCCGGGCGGCGGCCGGTGACCACGACACCCACGGCGCCCTCGCGCGCCGCGGTCCGGGCGCAGGCGGCACCGACCCCGGTGGTGCCACCGGCGACGAGCACGACCCGGCCGTCGAGCAGCCCGCTCACGACGCCACCCCTCGGCGGCGTGCAACCTGCCCGGCCAGCACGTCGTCGAGCCGCTCGGGGGCCCAGCCCTCGCGGACCGCCCGCAGCAGCACGTCCGCGGGCGAGGGCGGGGCGAGCCCGTCGACCGGCGGGTCGGCGTCGAGGTCGGTGGGGAAGGCGTAGCCCTCGGCGGCCGCGGCGACGGCGTTGGCGACCAGGTCGTCGGCGACCCCGGCGGCCCGCATCGCGGTGAGCGCGCCGAACACGGCGCGGGCGACGACGCCGCGGTCGACGCTCTCCATCGCCCGGCCGAACGCCGAGGAGACCTGCAGCAGGTTCGCCGTCCGCCGGACGTCGGCGGAGCGGTTGTGTCCGGCGCCGTGCAGCAGCGCGGGGTTGAAGAACACGGCGTCGCCGCGGGACAGCGGCAGCTGCACGTGGTGCTCGGCGAAGTAGGCGCGGAAGTCCTCGCGGTCGGCGACGAGGTAGCCGTGCGGGTAGGTCTGCGAGCCGGGCAGGTACATCGTCGGCCCGGTCTCGACCGGCATGTCGGTGTGCGCGACGGCGCCCTGCAGGGTCAGCGCGGGGGACAGGCGGTGGACGTGCGCGGGGTAGCGGGCGGCGCCGACGGCGTCCATGAAGCCGAGGTGGTAGTCGCGGTGCGGGCTCTGCGCGGCCCCGCCCGGGTTGACCACGTTGACCTGGGAGGTGACCTGGTAGCCGGGTCCGAGCCAGGCCTCGCAGACCAGCGCGGTCGCGGGGTTGGCGTAGTAGGCGGTGAACGCGGCGGGCGCGCGCACCGCGAGCTTCTCCAGGGCGTTCCAGATCCGGTCGTTGGCGCCCGCGGTCGCGAAGTGGTCGCCGACCGTCGCGCCGGACGCGCGCTGCTCGGCGACGATCGCCTCGAACTCGGCGGTGACGGGGTCGAGCTCGGCGGCGGCGAACGCCCCGGCCAGCACGACGATGCCCGGCCCGTCGGCCAGCGCCCCGGCGAGCTCGGCCTGCACGGCGCGACGCCCGGCCGGGCCGGTGGCGGCCTCGGCGACGAGCGCGGCGGCGTCGTAGACGGGGACGCCCTGGTCGATGTGCCGGGCGCGGGGGAGCGCCGCCGGGTCGGCGGGACGCTCGACGTGGGCCCGGAGGTCCACGACGCGGGCGTCGGCCGGGTCGAGCCAGGCGGCGGGGGTGGGGGTGACGGTGCGGGTCATACCGCTCTCCTCGGGCTCGGCGGTGAGCTACCGGTCAGCGCTTTAAAGCGCTTTAATACCGGGACGAGTCTGCGGTGCGAGGGGAGATCATGTCAAGACAAAGTCCGGGAGCGGGGCGTCCGCGGCTGGCCGACGTCGCCGCGCGGGTCGGGTTGTCCCCGGCGTCGGTGTCGCTGGTGCTCCGTGGCGCCCCGGGGCCCAGCCCGGCGACCCGGGCGCGGGTGCTGGCCGCGGCCGACGCGCTCGGCTACCGGCCCGACCGCGCGGCGAGCATGCTCGCGAGCCGGCGCAGCGGCACCGTCGGCGTCGTGCTCGACATCCGCTCGACCTACCACGCCGAGCTGGTGGAGGAGCTGCTCGCCCTCGCCGAGCGGCGCGGCCGCGACCTGCTGCTGGGCGCCCGTTCCCCGGCCCGCGACGAGCGCCGCGCGGTCGAGTCCCTCGTCGACTCCCGCTGCGAGGCGCTGGTGCTGCTCGGCAGCGACGCCCCGGCGGACCGGCTCGCCGAGCTGGGCGCGACGCTGCCGGTGGTGGCGGTCGGGCGGCGGCTGCCCGGTGCCGGGGTCGACGTCGTCCGGGTGCCCGACGACGACGGCGCCGCCGAGCAGACCCGGCACCTGCTCGACCTGGGGCACCGCGAGGTCGTGCACGTCGACGGCGGCGCGGGCTCGATCGCCGCGGAGCGCCGCGACGGCTACCGGGCGGCGATGCGCGCCGCCGGGCTGCCCGGGCGGGTGGTGGCCGGCGGGCACGGTGAGGCCGACGGCGCCCGTGCCGCCCGCACCCTGCTGGCGGGGGAGTCCCTGCCGACCGCGGTCGCGGTGTTCAACGACCGCTGCGCGGTCGGCCTGCTCGACACCCTGGCCCGGGCCGGGGTCGACGTGCCCGCCACGGTGTCGGTGGCCGGCTACGACGACAGCCCGCTGTCCCGGCTCGCGCACGTGGACCTGACCACGGTCAGCCAGGACGTCCCGGGCACCGCCGAGCACGTGCTCGACCTGCTGGCCGAGCGGCTCGACGGCGGCCGGGACACCGCGCGCGAGGTCGTCCTCGCGCCGCGGCTGCTGCCCCGCGCCAGCACCGCCCCACCCCGGAGCTGAGCCCGGCGGACGGGGCGCAGGCGCGTTCCGCGGAACGCGGTCCGGGGGTGCGGTGACCGGCCCGGAGCGGCGGTGCCGCGCCCTCAGCCTGGATCCACCGCAGGTATGCGCCGGTAGGGGCGGGTCGTGACACACGAATGCCCTTCTGAGCTGGGAAGATGTGCTTACCACGGCAACATCGATCCCTGCAGAGAAGGGCATCCGCTGGATGCGACTATCCCACGCCTGCCGCGCGATCAGCGTGCGCTTCGATGATCCGAATCTCGTGTCGTGTGTCGGGCTGGTCCCGGTCATGGCGCTGGCCGCCAGGTGCGGGCTGCGGTCCCTGCTGGCCGAGACGTTGACCCTGACCGGGACGGGCGCCGCGAACGCGGCCGCGAAGATCACCGCGCTGATCGGCGGGATGGTCGCCGGGGCGGACTCGATCACCGACATGGACATGCTGCGCCACGGCGGCATGGGCCGGGTGTTCGACCAGGTGCGGGCTCCATCGACGCTGGGGACGTTCCTGCGCCGGTTCACCTTCGGTCACGTCCGCCAACTCGACGCCGTCGCCGCGCGCCTGCTGGCTCGGCTCGCCGCGGCGACCCCGCTGCTGAGGAGCGCCGATCAGGTCGCCTACCTCGATCTGGATGACACGGTGCGCCGCACCTACGGGTACGCCAAGCAGGGCGCCGGACGCGGCTACACCGGGGTGAAAGGGTTGAACGCGCTGCTCGCGGTGCTGTCCGCCCCGGCCGCGGCGCCGGTGATCGCGGCGACCCGGCTGCGGCGCGGCGCGACGAACTCCGCCCGCGGCGCGCCCCGGCTGCTGGCCGAAGCGCTGGGCACTGCACGCCGGATCGGTGCCGGCAGCGCCCGCCACGCGATGCTGCTGGTCCGCGCGGACTCGGCCTACTACGGCCACGACATCATCAACACCTGCCGCCGCGCCGGAGCCCGGTTCTCGGTCACCGCCCGACTCACCAAGACCGTGACCAGGGCGATCAGCAGCATCGACGACGATGCGTGGACCGCGATCCGCTACCCGAACGCGATCTACGACCAGGACGAGCAACGCTGGATCTCCGACGCCGAGGTCGCCGAAGTGTCGTTCACCGCGTTCACCGGCCGCCGCAAGGCAGACCACGTCACCGCCCGGCTGATCGTGCGCCGCGTGCGGCGTCTCAACCCCCGCACCGTCACGGCCGGGCAGTCGGAGATGTTCGCGGTCTACCGCTACCACGCGGTGTTCACCGACACCCCCGAGCCGATGCTGGCGGCGGAGGCCACCCACCGTGACCACGCCATCATCGAGCAGGTCATCGCCGAACTGAAGAACGGCCCGCTCGCCCACCTGCCCTCCGGGGTGTTCACCGCGAACGCCGCCTGGCTGGTCTGCGCCGCGATCTCCCATAACCTCACCCGCGCCGCCGGTGCCCTGGCCGGCGGCCGGCATGCCCGTGAACGCGCCGCGAGCCTGCGCCGACGACTCATCGTCACCCCCGCCCGGGTCGCGCACTCCGCGCACCAACAGGTAGTCCACCTCCCCCGGGACTGGCCCTGGGAACCCGGCTTGGACGAACTGTTCCGCCGCGCTCTGCACGACCCCCTCCCCGCAGCGTCCTGACCACCCCCCACCAGGGCCGACCGGAGAACACCAGTGGAACAGCCGGACAGTCCGGCGGCTCACCCGCGCCCCGGCACCACTACCAGTCCCAAAAGATCAACAACCTGGCGGCTCAAGATCGACGGTGGATCCAGGCTCAGTGCACGGGCGCCGGCAGGCGCGGGTGCGGTGCCATCCCGGCGGCCGCGTAGGCGGCGTCGATCAGCTCCGCGTTAGCGACGGCGTCGTCGAGGTCCAGCGGGAACGGCGCCCCCTCGCGCAGGTGCGCCCGCAGCGCCTCCAGCTGGTAGAGGTAGGTCGGCCGGGTGCCGAGGTGCTCGGTGCGGGTGGTGCCGTCGACGGTGACCTCCACCCGGTCGTCGCGGGTGGGCAGGCCGAAGTTGCGGGCCAGGACCTCGCCGCGGTCCCCGACCACCCGGGCCGGCAACGCGAACCCGGCGGCCTCCATGTCGCAGCGCGCCCGGCCGGTCGCCCCGGACGGGAACTCCAGGTCCGCGGCGAGGCGCGCGTCGACGCCGGGCGAGCGCTGCGTCGCCTCCGCGGCGGTCACCCGGGGCTCCCCGCCCAGCACGACGCGTCCGAGCGTGCGCTGCACGTGGAGGGCGTAGCAGCCGATGTCCATCACCGCGCCGCCCGCGAGATCGGCGGACCAGCGTGGGTCGTCGTCGGCGGGGGCGGGCATCTCGAAGGTCGTCTCGACCCGGCGCACGGTGCCGATCTCCCCGGACGCGGCGATCTCCACGACCCGGCGCAGCACCGGGTGGTGCACGTGGTGGAACCCCTCGACCACGACCACCCCGGCCGCCCGCGCCGCGGCGGCGACCTCGCGGGCCTCCTCGGCGTTGGCGGCGAACGGCTTCTCGCTCAGCACGTGCTTGCCGGCCGCGATCGCGGCCAGGTTCCACGGCCCGTGCAGCGCGTTGGCCAGCGGGTTGTAGACGACCTCGACCGACGGGTCGGCGAGCACGGCGGCGTAGTCGTCGTGCACCCGCTCGACGCCGTGCTCGGCGGCGAAGGCCTCGGCGCGCCCGCGGTCCCGTGCGGCGACGGCGACGAGCCGGTCACCGGTGACGGCCGCGGGGTCGACCAGCGCCTCGCGGGCGATCCGGGCGGCTCCCAGGATCCCGATGCGCAGCGGCTCCATCAGCGCTTCAGCTCGTGGGCGAGCTCGGCGAGCTCCTGGCCGCCCGCCATCTCGGCGGTCAGCTCCTCGAGGGTGACCTCGGAGCGCTTGCGGTCGAGCACCCGGCGGCCGAGCTTCAGGATGATGAAGTGGTCGCCGACCATGTAGGCGTGGTGCGGGTTGTGGGTGATGAACACGACGCCCAGGCCGGCGGCGCGGGCGGCTGCGGTGTACTTGAGCACCACACCGGACTGCTTGACGCCCAGCGCCGCGGTCGGCTCGTCGAGGATCAGCACCCGGGCGCCGAAGTACACGGCACGGGAGATCGCGACGCACTGGCGCTGGCCGCCGGACAGCGTCCCGATGGGCTGGTTGATGTCCTTGACGTGGATGCCCATCTTGCGCAGCTCGGCGTCGGCGATCTCGCGCATGCCGGCGATGTCGAGCGGAGCCAGGGGGTAGTTGCCCTTGCGCAGCTCGGAGCCGAGGAAGAAGTTGCGCCAGACCTCCATCAGCGGGACGACGGCGAGGTCCTGGTAGACCGTCGCGATGCCGAGGTCCAGCGACTGGCGCGGCGAGGAGAACGTGGTGTCGCGCCCGTGCACGGTCAGGGTGCCCTCGGAGTGCGGGTGCAGCCCGGACATGATCTTGATGAGGGTGGACTTGCCGGCGCCGTTGTCCCCCAGCACGCAGGTGACCTCGCCGGCGTTGACGGTCAGGTCGATGCCCTCCAGGGCCCGGATGGCGCCGTAGGCCTTGCCCACCCCGCGCATCCGCACCAGGGGCTCGCCCGCGCGCAGGTCGGAGGCGGCGTTCTCGGCGATCGTGTCGGTCATCTCGGGCTCACTTCCGCGTCGTCGCGTAGTTCTTGATGTAGAGGTTCAGCACGACCGCGAGCAGCAGCATCGCGCCGAGGAAGGCGTAGAACCAGTTCGGGTCGAAGCCCGCGAACACGATGCCCTGGGTGGTCATGCCGAGGATGAACGCGCCGATCGCGGCACCGATCGCCGAGCCGAAGCCACCGGTCAGCAGACAGCCGCCGACGACCGCCGCGACGATGTAGATGAGCTCGTTGCCGACACCGAGGCCGGACTGCACGGAGCTGAAGTTGAACAGGATGTGCATGCCCAGGATCCAGCCGACGAAGCCGACCCCCATGAACAGGCCGATCTTGACCTTCTTCACCGGGACGCCGACGGCGCGGGCGGACGGGGCGTTGCCACCGACCGCGAAGATCCAGTTCCCGAGACGGGTGCGGAACAGGATCCAGGAGGCGACCGCGGCCAGCCCCAGCCACCACAGCACGGTGACCTTGACCGTCATGAAGCCCAGCGGGATGTCCGAGGCGAAGATCGCGTGTGCGGAGGCGAAGCCGTCCAGCTCGGAGGCGTTGTTGGTGGCCACCGTGCCGGTCACGGCCTTGGTGACGCCGATGTTCGCGCCGCGCAGGACGAAGAACATCGACAGCGTGATCAGGAAGCTCGGGATGCCGGTGGTGACCACCAGCCAGCCGTTGATGAAGCCCACCAGCAGCGCCGCCACCAGGCTGAGCACCACGCCGACCCACATGTTCAGCGAGAGCTGGTAGGCGAACAGTGCCGCGGTCAGCGCCGAGGTGGTGACCCCGACCCCGGACGACAGGTCGAACTCGCCGCCGATCATCAGCAGCGCCACACCGACGGCCACGATCCCGATCGTCGAGGCGGCGTAGAGCACGGTCGCGAACGAGTCCAGCGTGCGGAACGGCTCGGCGATCGCGAAGAAGAACACGAAGATCACGACGGCGGCGATGATCGTCCCGAACTCGGGGCGGGTGAACAGCCGGGCCGAGAGCGAGCGGGACTGGGGGGCCGCGGGCGCCGGTTCGGGCGCGGGCGGGGTCGGGGTGGACGCGCCGGCCTCGCCGGCGGCGGTGGGTGTGCTCATGGGAGGCTCCTGGTCGAGGCGGACGTCCGGGGGCGGCCGGTGCGCGGGCCGCCCCCGGACGCGCCGGGTCAGCGCTTGTTGGCCTGGGTGTAGGGCAGGATCTGTCCGATGTTCGAGCTGTCCACCAGCGACGGGCCGGTGAGCACGGGCTTGCCACCGCCGAGGTCGTTGCCGTTGGAGAGGTTCAGCCACAGCGACTCGACGGCCATGTAGCCCTGGACGTAGGGCTGCTGGTCGACCGAGAAGAGGATCTTCCCGTCCTGGATGGCCTTGGCCGCGTCCTGGTTGAGGTCGAAGGTCGCGATCTTTGCGGTCGAGCCGGTGCCCTCCTGGGCCTGCATCGCGGCCAGCGCGATCGGGGCGCCGAGCGTGACGATGTCGGTGATCGACTTGTCCTCGGAGAGCTTGGCGTTCAGCGTCTGCTGCACCGACGGCAGGTCAGCGCCGTTGACCTGGATGTTCTCGGTGTTCGGGTAGGCCTTCTTGACACCCTCGCAGCGGGTCTCCAGCGCGACCGAGCCCTGGGCCTGGATCACACAGAGGACCTTGCCGCCGGGGCTGGTCTGGGAGAGCTTCTGCCCGACGGTCTGGCCGGCCAGGCTCTCGTCGGACCCGAAGTACATCTTCGCGCCGGCGGCCTTGTACTGGTCGATGCCCTGGTTGAAGGCGACGACGGGGATGCCCGCGTCGGCGGCCTTCTTGGCGACCGGGACGACGGCGTCGGCGGAGGAGAGGGTGACGGCGATGCCGTTCACCTTGGAGTCGATGGCGTTCTGGACGAGTGTGGCCTGCTCCGGGCCCTGCTCGTTGTTCGAGTACTTCAGGTCGATGCCGTGGGTGGCGGCGGCGTCCTCGGCCCCGGCGCGGATCTTGTCCCAGAAGGTGTCGCCCGCCTGCTCGTGGGTGATCATCGCGATCGTGTAGCGCTGCCCCTGGGTCGCCGCGGCGTCGTTCTGCGCGCCTCCCTGGCTGCTGCAGGCCGTCAGTCCGAGGACCAGCGACGCTGCGGCCAGTCCGGCGCCGATCTTCCGAATACTCCTCATCGAGCATCTCTCTCTGTGATCGCGACGCGGGTCGACCGGTCGCGGCGAGTGTGGCGGTCTCCTCCGAGGGCCCCGATGTCGGAGGGTGATGCGGACCACGCATAGATGTACGCTCACCGCACTGTCTCGTCAATGGTTTGTCAGGACAAACTGACGCCCTCATCAGAAATGGGGAGTGCCGTGCCCGACCCGGTCGGCGTCCGCGTGGACCGCGGCAGCCCGGTGCCGCTGTACTTCCAGGTCGCGAGCCGGCTGCGGGCGATGGTGGAGTCCGGCGAGCTGCCCGCCGGGTCCCGACTGCCCGGCGAGGCCGAGCTCGTCGGGCGCCTCGGGGCGACCCGCCCGACGCTGCGCCGGGCGGTGTCCTACCTGGTGGAGCAGGGGGTACTGGCGCGCAAGCGCGGCGCCGGGACGCGGGTGCTGCCGCCCCCGCTGGCGCGACCCGCCGACCTGACGAGCCTGCACGACGACCTGCTGCGCGCCGGCCGGACGCCCGCGACGGTGCTGCGGCGGTGCACCACCGGGCCGGTCGACGACGGCGTCGCGCGTGCCCTCGGGGTGCCGCCCGGCACCGTCGCCACCCGGATCGAGCGGCTGCGCCTGGCCGACGGCGAGCCGCTCGCCCTGATGACCAACGTCGTGCCGGTGTCGGTCCTCGCGCCGCGCGTGGAGGACCTCGTGGCGCACGGGCTCTACGCGCTGCTGCGCTCCGCCGGTCACGCTCCGCGACTGGCCCGGCAGGTCGTCGGGGCCCGGGCGGCGACCGCGGACGAGGCGTCCGCGCTCGGCGAGCCGCCCGGCGCGCCGCTGCTGACGACGGTGCGCACCGCCTGGGACGAGTCCGGGCACGCCGTCGAGTACGGCACGCACCTGTACCGGCCGAGCCGCTACGCCATCGAGGTCACGCTGCCCGCCGGGGCCGCCGCGCCGGCCCCGGTCTGACGGCCGCTCAGCGGACGGGGCCGGTCGTGCCCCGCACCACCAGGTGCGGGTCCAGCACCAGCTCCACCGGCCCGGCCGCCGGGTCGTCGAGCCGGGCGCGGACGGCGTCGACCGCGCCCCGGGCCAGCGCGGCCGTGTCCTGGCGGACCGTCGTGAGGTCGACGTGCGCGAGCCGGGACACCCGGTCGTCGTTGTAGCCGGCGACCGACATCCGCCCGGGGACGTCCACCCCGGACCGGCGCAGCGTGTCCAGCAGGCCGATCGCGCACCGGTCGTTCCCGGCCACGACGGCCGTCGGCGGCGCGGGGTCGCCGGGCCCGCCGGCCAGCAGCCGGTGCGCGGCGGCGATGCCGGCCTCCTCGTCGTAGGCGCCGGGCAGCACGCGCACCTCCCCGGACAGCCCGGCGGCGGTCATCGCGGCGGTGTAGCCGTCGCGGCGGGCCGCGGCGTTCGGGCCCGGGCCGCCGTCGACGTGGGTGATCCGGCGGTGACCGGCGGCGATCAGGTGCTCGGTGACGGCGCGCAGGCCCGCCTCGTCGTCGGTGTGGGCGCTGTCCACCCCGCGCACCCCGCGCCCGACGACGACGAGCGCGGTCCGCCGGGCCAGCGCGATCAGCTCCGCGTCCGGGGCCTCGGGGCCGAGCAGGACCAGCGCCTCGCAGCGGTGGGCGAGCAGCTCGTCGACCGCGGTCCGCTCGTCGTGCCCGGGGGTGCGGGCGCTGAGCAGCACGCCGTAGCCGTAGCGGCCGGCCTCGGCGTAGAGGCACTCGATCAGCGCCGCCTCGAACGGCTCGCCGACCGTGGTGAGCACGCCGATGGTGCGGCTGCGCCCGCGGGCGAGCAGCCGTGCGGCGCTGTCGGGGGTGTAGCCGAGCTCGTCGGCGGCGGTGAGCACGCGGGCCCGGGTCGCGTCCGAGGCCCCGGGCCGGTCGCGGAACACGATCGACACCAGGGCGCGCGATACGCCCGCGCGCTCGGCGACGTCGGACATCGTCGGGCGCCGCCGCCGGGGCGTCGCGGCGGCGGGGGGATCCAGCTCGGGCACGGGGCCTCCCGTTCGTGCCGACGCGGCCGATCTTTGTCTTGACATAGTCGGTACGGCGCCGGATAGTTGCCGACCGAGCGTACTAGCGCGCTCTAGTTATTTGCCGGTGGTGCCCCACCGGCGCACCGAGGACCGGGAGAGACACCGTGGCCACCCCCTCCAGGATCACCGTCGGTTCGGCACCGGACTCGTGGGGAGTCTGGTTCCCGTCCGACCCCGAGCAGACGACCGCGGACCGCTTCCTGCGCGAGGTGTCCGGCGCCGGCTACGACTGGATCGAGCTCGGGCCCTACGGCTACCTGCCCACCGACCCATCGGAGCTGGCCGATGCGCTCAGCACCCACGGGCTGCGGGTCTCGGCGGGCACCGTGTTCGAGCACCTGCACCGCCCGGACTCCTGGGAGGACGTCTGGAAGCAGGTCACCGACGTCGCCGCGCTGACGAAGGCGGTCGGTGGCGGGCACATCATCGTCATCCCCGAGCCGTGGCGCGACCACCGGACCGGGGCGGCCATCGAGAGCCCGGAGCTGCCCGCGGAGCAGTGGCGCGCGCTCACCACCGGCATGGACGAGCTGGGCCGGCGCATCCTCGACGAGTACGGCCTCCACGTGCAGTTCCACAGCCACGCCGACTCCCACGTCGGGTACCAGCGCGACATCGAGCGCTTCCTCGCCGACACCGACCCCCGGTACGTGAACCTCTGCCTCGACACCGGGCACGTGTCCTACTACCGCGGGGACAACGTCGACCTGATCCGCCGCCACCCCGACCGGATCGGCTACCTGCACCTCAAGCAGGTCGACCCGGCCGTGCTGGACCAGGTCGAGGCCGAGGACCTCACCTTCCCCGAGGCCGTGCGCCGCGGCGTCATGTGCGAGCCCCCGCACGGCGTGCCCGCGATGGAGCCGCTGCTCGACGCCGTCGCCGCGCTCGGCCGCGACCTCTACGCGATCGTCGAGCAGGACATGTACCCCTGCCCGCCCGACGCGCCGCTGCCGATCGCCCGGCGCACCCACACCCACCTCGCCGGCTGCGGCAACCGCGCCGTCGAGATCGGCACCCCCCGCCCCTGACCACGGGCACCGAAGACCGAGCAAGGAGGCTCACCATGTCCGAGCTGCGCGTCGCCGTGATCGGCGTCGGAGCGATGGGCGCGTTCCACGTGGACTCGCTCGCCCACCGGGTCCGGGGCGCCCGCGTCGCCGTCGTCGCCGACGCCGACCGGGCCGCCGGGGTCGCCGCCGGGGTCGGGGCCCGGGTCGAGACCGACCCGATCGCCGCGATCACCGCCGACGACGTCGACGCCGTCGTCCTCGCCAGCCCCGGGGCCGCCCACGAGAAGCAGGTGCTGGCCTGCCTGGAGGCCGGCAGGCCGGTGCTCTGCGAGAAGCCGCTGACGATGGACGAGCCGAGCGCGCTCGCCGTCGTCCGCGCCGAGGCCGCGACCGGGCGGCGCCTGGTCCAAGTCGGGTTCATGCGCCGCTTCGACCGCGAGTACGCCGCACTGCGGGCGCTGGTCGAGTCCGGCGGGATCGGGGATCCGCTGATGCTGCACTGCGTGCACCGCAACCCGGCGGTGCCCGAGCACTTCACCTCGGTGTTCGCGATGGCCGACTCGGTGGTGCACGAGGTCGACTGCACCCGTTTCCTGCTGGGCGAGGAGATCACCGCGGTCACCGTGCTGACCCCCCGCGCGAGCTCGGCCTCGCCCGCGGGCAACGCCGATCCGATGCTGGTGCTGTTCGAGACCGCGTCCGGCCGGCTGGTCGACGTCGAGTCCTTCGTCCGTACCGGCGTCGGCTACGAGGTCCGCACCGAGCTCGTCGCCGAGCGCGGCCAAGCCACCATCGGGCTCGACCAGAACCTCGTCCTGCGTTCCGCGGGACGCTGGGGAGGGTCCCTCGCGCCGGACTTCGTGGTCCGCTTCGGGCAGGCCTACGACACCCAGATGCAGGCGTTCGTCGACGCCGCCGCCCGCGGCACGGTCGCCGGCCCCGGCGCCTGGGACGGCTACGCCGCCGTCGCCGTCTGCGCGGCCGGGGTGCAGGCCGTCACCACCGGCCGCCGCGTCGAGGTCCGGCTGGGGGAGCGGCCGTGAAGCTGGCGCTCGACCCGCAGATGTTCCACGCGACGCACGCGGTGCACGAGCTGCCCGACGTCGTCGCACGGATGGGCTACTCCTGGATGGAGCTCTCGCCCAAGGACGACTTCCTCCCGTTCTTCCGCTACCCCCGCGCCGACGACGCCGCGGTCGCGCGGCTGCGCAGGCGGGCCGCCGACGCCGGGGTCGGGATCGCCTCGGTGCTCCCGGTGCTGCGCTGGTCCGGGCCCGGTGAGGACGAGCGGCAGGCCGCGGTCCGGGCCTGGAAGCGGGCGATCCGGATGACCGTCGACCTGGGCGTCGAGGTCATGAACTCGGAGTTCAACGGGCGCCCGGAGTCCCCGGAGCACGCCGAGAGCCAGTTCCTGCGCTCGCTCGACGAGCTCGCGCCGGTGTTCGAGCGCGAGGGAGTGCGGCTGGTGCTGGAGCCGCACCCCGACGACTTCGTCGAGGACGGGCACGCCGCGGTGAACCTGGTGCGCGGGCTGAACGCCGACTGGATCGACTTCCTCTACTGCACCCCGCACACCTTCCACCAGGGCGACGACGCCGCCGGGATCATCGCCGCGGCGGGCGGGAAGCTCGCCCACGTCCACCTCGCCGACAGCCTGGACCACACGGCGTCGCACGGGCTGCGCTACATCGTCAACCCGCCCGGGTCGACGGTCCGGGTGCACCAGCACGCCGAGATGGGACGCGGCGAGGTCGACTTCGACGCGGTGTTCGCCGCGCTCGCCGCGACCGGGTTCGACGGCGTGCTGTCCAGCTGCGTGTTCGGCTGGGAGGAGCACGCCGCCGAGATCAGCGTGCGGCAGCGGGAGACGATCGTCGCGCTGGTCGCGAAGCACTTCGGCGAGGGGCACCTCCCGGCCGGCCGCTAGCCCGTCTCACCCCGCCCGGCCGGGGGCGAGCCCGTGCTCCAGCGGCAGCCCCCGGTCGGCGACGACGTCCTTCATCACCAGCGTCGAGGACAGCCGCTGCACCCCGGGCAGCGTGGTGAGGCGCTCGTCGTAGAGGCGCTGGAACGCGGGCAGGTCCCGGGTGATGATCCGCAGCAGGTAGTCCGGGTCGCCGAACAGCCGCTGGGCGGCGACGACCTGCTCGATGGCGTCGACGGCCGACTCGAACGCCTGCACCGTGTCCTGCACCGCCTCGTGCATGGTCACGAACACCAGCGCGTCGAAGCCCAGGCCGAGCCGGTGCGCGTCGAGGTGGGCGCGGTAGCCCGCGATCGCCCCGGAGGACTCCAGGGCACGCAGCCTGCGGTGGCACGGCGACACCGACAGCCGCACCCGCTCGGCCAGCTCGGTGACGGTCAGGCGGCCGTCGGCCTGCAGCTCGGCAAGAATCTTCCGGTCGATCGCGTCCACAGAGAGGAATCTTGCACCATCCGGGGCACGCGGTGGGAACATCGGAAACACCTGTCGGCACATCCTGCCTAGCGTCGAGGCATGCCGATCGGAAGCGTGCTGGGGTTCTCCGGCCTGTCGTTGCTGCTGGTCCTGACGCCCGGCGCGGACTGGGCGTACATGATCCGCGCGGGGCTGCGCGGGCGGACGGTGCTGCCGTCGCTGGCGGGTCTGCTCAGCGGGCACCTGGCACTCGCCGTGCTCGTCGCGGCCGGGATCGCGGCGGTCGTCGCGCGCCGGCCGGAGGTCCTCACCGTGCTCACCGCCGTCGGTGCCGCCTACCTGCTGGTCCTCGGCGCGACGACGCTGCTCCGTCCGGCCGGCCCCGCCGCCGCGGCCGTGGACACCGGCGGGTCCGGGCTCGGCGACCTGGTCCGCGGCGCCGGGGTCAGCGGGCTCAACCCGAAGGCGCTGCTGCTGTTCCTGGCGCTGCTGCCGCAGTTCACCGACCCGGCCGCCGCGGTCCCCGTCGGCGGGCAGATCCTCCTGCTCGGTCTCGTGCACGTGCTGGGCTGCGCCCTCGTCTACACCGGCGTGGGCGTCGGCGCCCGCACCGTCCTGGCCGCGCGGCCCGCCGCGGCGCGCGTGGTGTCCCGGGTCGCGGGCGCGGCGATGGTGACCCTCGGCGCCGTCCTGCTGGCGTCCCAGCTCGTTACGGTGTAATCCTGTGATCATCGATGCAGGAGGTGCGCGATGACAGGACGAGGACGCGGACGGGGTGGCTGGCAGCAGGCCGACCTCCCCCCGGCCGACGACGCCGCGGCGTGGTTCACCGGACGGCTGCCCGACGGGTGGTTCACCGGTGCGCCGGAGGTGACGGTCGACCGGGACGAGATCGTCGTGGTGGGGGAGCTGCCCCCGCCGGGCGGCGACCACCCCGACACCGATGCGGGACGGGCCGACGCCGCGGCCGCCGAGAGCGGGCGGATCTCGCGGTTCCGCGAGGAGACCCGGGACGGGCGGATCGAGATCGCCCGCCAGGCCGAGAGCCGCTACCGGCGCAAGGTCGCCTGGGGCGCGCGGATCGGCGGGACCACGGAGCTGTTCACGACGATCTCGGTGCCGGTGATGACCCGGCTGCGCCAGCCCGAGCGGGCGGTGCTCGACACCCTCGTCGACGCCGGTGTGGCCCGGTCCCGGTCGGACGCGCTGGCCTGGTCGGTGCGCCTGGTCGGCCGGCACGCCGACGAGTGGCTGACCGAGCTGCGCGAGGCGATGGGACGGGTGGAGGAGCTGCGCTCACAGGGCCCGGAGTGACCCCGCGCTGAGACGGTCGGCCGCAGCCGCTCGCCCGGACGTCGCGGCGGCTGCGGCCGTCCGCCGCAGCTGCGGGGCCGCCCGTCCCCTCGACCGGTCCGGTCGCGTGTGACGGCGGTGTCCCCGGGAAAGGTTCCGGTCATGTCGATCCTCGCGTTCGCACACCGGGCCCTGACCCGCCGTGCGCGGCCGGGCCGGGCGTCGGACCTGTGCTACTCGTGCATGCGGCCGGTGCAGTTCTGCGCCTGCCCGCCCCGCACCGCCCGCTGAGCCCCGGCCGGTCTCACCCGACCCGCAGCACGTCACGCCGCGGGTCGAACTCCACTGCGCCCGTCGCGTGCAGCTCGCGCAGCCAGCCCGCCATGGGCCACCACCCCCAGCGGTCGTGGAACAGCCGGGCGTTGCCGACGATCTCGGCGATCCGGGCCGGGTCGGTGCGGGCCGGCGGATGGTGCTGGTGGTACGCGTGCGCCCCGCCCACCCACACCAGGTCCAGCCCGCAGGACAGCGCGAAGTCGGTGTCCTCGCCGCCGTAGCCGGCGTAGTCCTCGCAGAACCCGCCGCCGGCCCGCCACGCGTCGGCGGAGACGGCGAACGACAGGGACCAGAACAGCTCCCGGCGCGGCTCCGGGACCAGCGCCCCGTCGGCCGGTGCCGGGCGCGCCGGGTGCGGGTCGGTGTGGTGGTGCAGGTCCCGCTCCGGCAGCACCCCCGCCGGCAGGTAGGTGACCGGCCCGCACAGCAGCGCGTCCGGGCGTCGTGCCGCGGCGCGGAGGTAGCCGTCGACCAGGCCGTCCCCGGGCAGGCAGTCGACGTCGAGGAACATCAGCAGCGTCGCCCCGCCGGCGAGCGCGGCGCCCGCCCCGGCGTTGCGCGCCGCCGCCAGCGGCAACGGCCCCGGCGCGGGCACGGTGAGCATGTGGGTCGGCGGGCCCGCACCGTCGGTGGCGGGCTCTTCGCCCATCCCGACGACGACGTGGGTCACCGGCGGTCCTGCGGCGAGCACCCGGCGCTGGCGGGCGAGGTGGTCGGCGCGGCCGCGGACCACGGTGACCACGGCGACCCGCGCTCCGGTCGCGCTCACGTGGCGATCCGGTCGAGCACCGCGGCCGCGCGTTCCGCGGCCCGCCCGTCGGACCAGCGCGACCAGCCCGCCCCGCCGCGGGAGACCGCCTCGTCGAGCACCCCGGGCCAGTCGGCCGCTGCGGGCCAGTGGTCGCGGACCGTGGCGAGCCCGGCCGCCCGCAGCACCGCGCCGGTCGCGACCTGCTCGCCGTAGGGACGCTCGGCCGGGACGATGACGGCGGCGCGGCGCGCGGCGGCGATCTCGGCGACGACGTTCTGCCCGGCGTGCCCGACGACGACGTCGGCGTCCTGCAGCTCGGCCCACACCCCGCCCGTCCACCCGGCGCAGGCGAGGTTCGGCGGGGCGTCGCGCAACGCGCCGGTGAGGCCGCCGGCGACCCGCCAGGTCCAGTCCGGGGTGGCGGCCGCGGCGGCGGCGAGTGCGGCCGGGTCGGCGCCGCCGTCGCCGCTGCCGGTCAGGACCAGCACCCGGCGACGGCCCGGACCCGGGCGGGCGGTGCGGTCGTCGTAGCGGGACAGGCCGCCCAGGTGCACCGTGCGGCGGGTCAGCTCCGGGCGCCACGGCCGCGGCGGATCGGCGGGCCACGGCGCGAGCAGGACCTCCGCCAGGTCGTAGACGGTGCGGTGCGCCCGGTCGAGCCGCTCCCCGGGCTGCGCGACGACGGCGACCGGCACCCCGTGCAGCCGGGCCAGCAGCGCGATCTCCACCGACACGTCGGCGACGAGCAGCCGGGCCGGGCCCGCGGCGAGCAGCGCCGAGACCGCGGCGGTCCGGGCGCGCAGACCGTCGTGGTGGCGGGGCACCCAGTGCAGCGTCCCGCCCGCGGTCACGTCGGCGGTCTCGCTACCGGCGGTGTCGCTGTCGCTGCCGCCGGTGTCGAGGGGCAGCTCGTGCCAGGTGCCGGGCCAGCCGTGCGGGGCGGGCCGGGACCCGACCCCGACGACCGGGGTGCGGCAGTGCGCGGCGATCGCGGCGGCGCGGTGGGCGTGCCCGCTGCCGTGGTGGTGCACGTAGTAGACGATCGTGCCGGTCATGCCGCGGCCAGGGCCTGGTAGAGCCGCTCGTAGCCGTCGATCATCACCTCGGCCGAGCAGGTCGCCTCGGCGTGCCGGCGGGCGTCGGTGCGGTGGAGCAGCGACGCCGCGCGGATCGCCTCGGCCAGCCCCTCGACGTCGCCGGGCTCGGCCAGCACCCCGCTGAGCGGGTCGACGATCTCGGGCAGCGCACCCCGGGCGAACCCGGCGATCGGGGTGCCGCACGCCAGCGCCTCGGCGACGACCAGGCCGTAGGGCTCGTCCCAGCACGGCGACACCACGGCGACGGTCGCGTCCCCGACCAGGCGGGCCAGCGCCCGGTGGTCGAGGTGGCCGAGGTAGTCGACGCCGTCACCGAGCAGCGGGGCGACGCAGGAGTCGAAGAACGCCCGGTCCGGGCACGGCCCGGCCAGGCGCAGCCCGGTCCCGGCCAGCCGCGCCGCCCGGATCGCCTCCACCGGGCCCTTCTCCGGGACGACGCGGCCTGACCACACCGGGACCCCACCGCCCGGCCCGTACTCCCAGGCCGCGGTGTCGACCCCGTTGCGGACCACCGTCGCGCGGGCACCGGTCGGCGCCCAGGCGCGCGCGGTGTGCGCGCTGACCGCGGCGAACCGCAGCCGCTGCGGGTCGCCGAGCCGCACCGCGGACTCCATCCACGGCGTCGGCGGGGTGTGCAGCGTGGTCAGGACGGGCGCGTCGAGGGTGTCGGCCAGCGCCAGCGGCAGGTAGTGCAGAGAGTTGTTGTGCACCACGTCGTAGCGGCCGCGTTCGCGCGAGAGCGCCAGCAGCAGCTCCAGGTAGGAGTGGTGCTCGGCGAGGAACCACTCCGGCGGCATGCCGACGTCGCTGCGGGCGGCACCCGAGATCGGGGGCAGCACCGCCATCTCCCGCACCCGCAGTCCGGGGTCGGAACCGGGCGCGCCGAAGACGGTCACGTCGTGACCGCGGCGTCGCAGCCGGGACGCGAGCCCGGCGGTGTGCGCCTCGAGCCCTCCCGGGAACGGTTCACGGATCGGGTAGCGGGCGGAGGCGATGAGCGCGATCCGGGCGGTCACCGGTGGAAGGCGGGCGGGGTCATGGGTCGACACGCTCCGAGGCTCGTAGGGCGGAACCGTGCGAGCTGGCGGCTGAACCCGGACGTTCCACCGATCATGCGGTGCCCCGGGCCCCCCACAACTCGACCTTGGGCCCCGGCCCGGCTACAGCCCCAGCAGCTCCAGCGTGTCGGCGTGCCGGGCCAGCCCGGCGTCCACCCATCCGGGGTGCGTGGCGTACCAGGCCCGTTGCGCGGCGGCGACCTCGTCCTCGCCGATCGCCCGGTCGGCGACGCACCAGTGCGGGCGCGGCGGCGTGTCCGGCCCGAGGGCGTCGACGACGTCGGCGCGCAACGGGGACCGGATCCCGCCGAGCAGGGTGCGTCCGGGGTCACACACGACGCCCGGCATCCCGGCGGCGTCGAGGATCCGCCCGGCGAGCAGCATCAGCACCCCGTTGCCGGGGTGGTTGAGGGTGTGCGCGGCCGCCGCCCCGAACCCGGCGATCGCGTCGGACACCCCCGCGTCGGTGTCCCGGGCCTCCCGCCGGGCGAGCTCGGCGACCCCGCGGCGGCCCACCTCGCGCAACGCCTCCGGCGTCGGCGGCGGCCCCGGCTCGCGTCCCACGGCGGCCGCCAGGGCCCGCAGGTCGTGGTAGGGCACCCCCGGCGGGACGGCGGCCGGGTCGGCCGCGTGGCGCACGATCGCCGACCACGGGTGCAGCGCGGGATGGCGGATCACCGGCCAGCGCACGACGACCGCCCCCGGCGCCAGCCCGGCGGCGACCTGGGCGGTGCCCAGGGGCAGGTCGCGGTAGTCGTCGCGGACCGGCTGGGACGCCAGCAGCCGGGTCCGGGACAGCAGCCGGCGCAGGTGGGGCAGGTCGTCGGCGGTGAGCTCGTGCACCGGCGGGATGCGCACGGGGGTGACCGGCAGGCCGTCGACGCCGGCGAGCAGCACCCGGACCGACTCTGCCTGGCAGTTGCCCCACACCAGGGCGAGCGGTCCCGGCGGCGGGGTCTCGAGGCCGTAGAGGACGCCGTAGTGGCGGCGGCGCGGATCGGTCACCCGGTCATCGTGACCCGTGCGGTTGATCCGCGCCCGGACGGGCATCCCGGGGGACCCGAGGAGAGGAGCCGTCGCGTGCGCGTGGCGTCCGTGCCCACCGCCCATCCCTACGTGGCGTCGCTGCACCACCCCGAGGTGGTCCGGCTCCCGGACCCGCCGGTCCCGGGTGCCCGTCCGGGGGTGTGGTGGCCCTCGCCGTGGCTCGACGCCGACCATCTGCGCGCGCACGCCGCGGACGTCGACCTGCTGCACGTGCACTTCGGCTTCGACGACCGCACCCCCGACCAGCTCCGCGCACTCGTCGCGGCACTGGGGGAGACGGGTGTCCCGCTGGTGCTGACCGTGCACGACCTGCGCAACCCGCACCACGCCGACCCCGCGCCGCACGCCGCGGCCCTCGACGTGCTGGTACCGGCCGCCGCCGGGCTCGTCACGCTGACCCCGGGGGCCGCCGCGCGGATCCGGGAACGCTGGGGCCGCGAGGCACTGGTGCTGGGGCACCCGGCCGTCGTCGGGCCGGAGTGGCTGCGCCGCCCCCGGCCCCGCCGCGCCGACGGGTTCGTCGTCGGCCTGCACGCCAAGAGCCACCGCACCAACGCCGACCCGGTCGGGGTGGCCCGCGCGCTCGCCGCGACCGCCCCGCCCGACGTCCGGCTGCGGGTCGACGCGCACGACGACGCGCGCGGCCGCGCCGTGGCCCACGCCCTGCGCGACGAGCCCCGCCTGGAGCTGCGGGTGCACCCCCCGTTCGACGACGACGCCCTCCACACCTACCTCCAGGAGCTCGACGTGTCGGTGCTCCCGTACCGGTGGGGGACCCATTCCGGCTGGCTGGAGGCCTGCCACGACCTCGGCACGACCGCGCTGGTGCCCGACGTCGGGCACTTCCGCGAGCAGGCGCCCTGCCTGACCTACACCCTCACCGACGACGGTCCCGACCGCGCCTCGCTGCGCGCCGCCGTCGCGCTCGCGCACCGGACCCGCCCGGCCTGGCGGGCCGACCCCGGCGACCGGGAACGGCGCCGCGCCGAGGTCGCCGACGCCCACGCCCGCGAGTACCGCCGCGTCCTGGCCGGGGTGGCCCGGTGACCGTCACCGTGCGGGTCGTCGCGCCCGGGGCGTCCGGGCACGGCGTGGTCCGGCACGCCGCCGCCGTCGCCGCCGCGGTGGTCGCCGACGGCGTCGTCCCGGTCGGCTCCGGCCAGGCCGACCTCACCCACGCCCAGTTCACCGACGCGCTGTGGGGCGCCGGGGTCGCCGCGGCCGCCGACGCCTTCGTCGAGCAGGCGCAGGTCCTGCCGCGGCCGCTGGTCGTGACCCTGCACGACCTGCCCGGCGCCGACCCCGACCCGGCCCGCGACGTCCGCCGCTGCGCCGGGTACCGGCGCGTGGTCGCGGTCGCCGACGTGGTCGTCGTGTCCGCGGGGCACGAGGCCGACAAGGCCCGCGCGCTCGGCGCGACCGACCCGGTGACCCTGCCGCTGCCGCTGCCGATCGTCGTGCCCGCCGAGCAGGCCCCGGGCTGGGCGGGGCGCCCCACGCTCGGCGTGCTCGGGTTCGTCTACCCCGGCAAGGGGCACGAGGCCGTCATCGACGCGGCGGCGGCGCACCCGGACCGGCCCGCGGTCGTCGCCGCGGGGGCGGTGTCCGACGGGCACGACGAGCTCGCCCGGTCCCTCGCCGGGCACGCCCGATCCCGCGGGGTGGACTGGATCCTCACCGGACACCTGGAGCCGGCGGCGCTCGCCGCGGCCACCGCCGCGGTCACCGTCCCGGTCGCGCCGAGCCGCACCGTCAGTGCCAGCGGCTCGCTGCTGGCGTGGCTGGCCCACGGCCGCTACCCGCTGGCCGCGGCCGGTGCCTACGCCCACGAGGTCGACGCCGCCGCCCCGGGCGCGGTGGCGCTCTACGACGACGACACCCGCCGCGACGCCCTCGTCGCCGACGCCCTGACCCGGCCCGGCGCGACCCGCGGCCCGGTCCCGGACTGGCCGGACGCCGGGGCCGGGCACGCCGCCCTCTACCGGAGGATGGTCGCCCGGTGAGCGTGCCGGGGAACCGCTGGGACCTGCTCGCGCCGCACACCGGGCCGCCGCCGTCGGTGGGGGTGGTGGTGTGCCACTACCGCCAGCCCGCGCAGCTGGCCCGCACCGTCGCCGCGCTGCAGACGCAGACCCGGTCGCCGGTGTCGGTGGTCGTCGCCGACGACGGGTCCCCGGAGCCGCCCGACCCGGGCGCGCCGGCCGGGCCGGTCCCGGTGCGGGTGGTGACCCAGGAGGACCGCGGCTTCCGCGCCGCCGCTGCGCGCAACCGCGGCGCCGCGCAGGTCGAGGGTGACGTCCTGGTGTTCCTCGACGCCGACACCGTCCCCGGGCCCGGCTTCGTCGCGGCGCTCACCGCGCGGATCGCGGCCTGCCCGGACGTGCTCGCCGTCGGGCGTCGCCGGCACGCGGACCTGTCCGGCACCGCCCCCGGCGACGACCCGGCCGCCGCGCCGCAGCTGCCCGACCCGGCCTGGCTCGCCGACGGCTACCGCCGCACCCGCGACCTGCTCGACGCGTCGGGCACGGACTGGCAGCTGGTCATCAGCGCCGTGCTCGCCCTGCACCGCAGCCTGTTCGACGACCTCGGCGGCTTCGACGAGCGCTACGTCGGCTACGGCGGCGAGGACTGGGATCTGGCCTACCGGGCCTGGAACAACGGTGCGCTGCTCGTCCACGAACCGGCCGCGGTGGCCTGGCACGACGGCCCCGACTGGGGTGCACGTCCGGAGGACCACGACGCCGTCGGCGGGGGCAAGGACGGCGAACGCATCCGGATCGCCGCGCTCGTCCCCGACCCGGGAGTGCGCGGCGCACCGCTGCCCGGCGCGGTCCCGGACGTGCTCGCGACCGTCGACGCGGATGCGCACGGCTGGGAGCTGGTGGAGATCGTCGACGCGGTGCTGAACCAGACCCATCGCGACGTGCGGGTCCGGCTGCCCGGCGGCGACCCGCGGCTCGACGAGCTCTACCGCGGCGTCGCCGACACCGGCCCGTGGAGCCCCGACCGGCTGCGTCGCGCCCGGGCCCGGCTGCACGTCCACGCGCCGCTCCCGCCAGACGCGCTGGCCCGCGCCATGGACCTGCTCACCGGCCACGACCTCGGTCGCGTCGAGATCGCCGGTCCGGACGGGCGGACCCTCGCCGCACTCGTCTCCAGCCGGGCGGCGGGCCGGGCCCGGCGCGGGCGGGTCGACGACGCCGTCACCCAGCACCGGCAGGGCGTCGCGACCCTGCTCGCCGGGATGCCGTAGCCCTACGGAGGCCCGACCGCCCCGGATGGCCCTAGCCTCGCCGGCATGACCGCACCAGCTGCCTCCCCGGTCCGCGGGGCCCGCCGCGCGATGATCGTCGCGGTGGTCGCCTCGCTGCTCGTCGCCTCGCTCTGCGGGATCGTCGCCCTGCTCGGCGGCGGCTTCGGTGACCTGCAGGCCCGGATCGTCGCGACCACCCTGATCGTCGCCGCGTTCGGCACCTCGGCGCTCTGCCACCTCGCCGTCGTCACCCGCGCCGTGCGGGCCCTCGGGTTCGCCGGCCTGGCGGCGAGCGTCGTCGCCGCGGGGGCCGCGCTGTGGCTGGTCTGGGGCGGCGACGGGCTCTTCGAGGGCGACGGCGACGGCTCGGTGCTGAAGACCCTGCTGGTGGCGACGATCGTCGCGATCAGCCTGGCGCACGCGAACCTGCTCCTGCTGCTCGCCGAGCGGCGCCGCACCGTGATCCGCGCGGGCCTCGGGCTGACCCTGGCCGCGATCG
Organism: Pseudonocardia sp. ICBG162; assembly: GCF_020496225.1. Classification (NCBI taxonomy): domain Bacteria; kingdom Bacillati; phylum Actinomycetota; class Actinomycetes; order Pseudonocardiales; family Pseudonocardiaceae; genus Pseudonocardia; species Pseudonocardia sp. ICBG162. The sequence goes on along the minus strand of NZ_JAHLJD010000013.1, from coordinate 805,191 downwards.
CCGTCGTGGCGACGATGCTGGCGCTGCCGGTGATCACCGACGGCGCGGTCGGCGACCGCGAGTGGTACTGGCGCTGGTTCGGTGTCGCGGGGATCGTCGACGCGCTCGGCACCATCGCCCTGCCCGTGCTGGCGCTCGTCCTGCGCGGCCGGCGGCACGAGCCCGCTGCCACCGAGCCCGCCGCCACCGAGCTCGCGCCCACCGAGCCCGCGCCCAGCGAGCCCGCCGCCACCGAGCCCGCGCCCACCGAGCCCGCGCCCACCGAGCCCGCCGCCACCGAGCCCGCCTCCGCCGGGACTCAGCCCGCCTCCGCCGGGGCCGCCACCGAGGCGGTGTCGTCCGGGACCGCCTCCGCCGGGTCCACGTCTCCCGGGCCCGCGTCCGCCGGGAACACGGCCACGCGGGCCGCGACCGCCGGCACCGCGTCGGCCGGTGCGCGGGCCGACGGTGAGGCGACGACGGCACCCACTGCCGCTGTAGTGGGTTCCGACGGCGCCGGGGGCGACGACGCCGGTACCCCGAGCGCGGAGTCGGACGTGGCGCCGGTCCGGATCGTGCTCGACCTGCCTGCGGACCTGGTCGCCCGGCTCGACGCCGCCGCGGACGGGCAGGCACGGGACGCCGCGGCGCTGCGCGTTCTGCGGAACGCTCTCGCCCAGGGCTGACCCGCCGGATCCACCCCGGTTCCGGGTTCACCGCACCGCACCGCGCGTGACGGACGGCGTCCTCGATGCGGTGCTTGCGCTCCTTGAGCTCGACCTCGGTCGCCGCGCCGGCCTCGCCAAGCTGGCCGGCGGCGTCGCCGTCCGCACCGCACCGCGACACACCGCGCCGCACCGCCGGTCCGGCCGTCACGACCGCTGCCGGAGCCGCGCGGACACCGTCGTCATCGGCACTGTCGCCGCCACTGCCCGGGAGTGCAGTCGGTGCGACAGCCGGTCCGCCGTCGTCAGGGAGCGACCGCAAGCCGCAGCCGCGGCCGTGGCCGGAGCGGGCGCGTGGCCGGTGTCGGTCAGGCCGGGGTGCCCCCGCCGTGGTCACCGTCGTCGGCCCGGTCCAGCCGTGCCCGCCGTTCCTGCTCCCGGCGGCTGTATGCGGCCTGGCGGACCGCGCCGTCGTCGGCGAACCCGGAACCGAGTGCCCCGGCGACCGTCCCCATGGACGTCGACAGCCAGGCGATCATGATCCAGTCGTCCGGCCCGGACTCGCGCATCAGCGTCGAGGAGAGATAGTCCGGCGGGATGACGAGGACCGCCGCCACCAGCGCCAGGACGAACAGCAGCGCGAACATCGCCAGCACCCCGCACGCCACCGTGATCACCGTCGACAGGTTCGACAGCAGCATCTCCTCGCGCAGCGAGCGGTGCCGCCGCGACTCCCACAGCCGGTTGTCGAGGATCAGCCACGCGGTCATCCCGACCAGGGCGATCAGCATGACCGTCACCTGCCGGGCGGTCCCCAGAGCGGTCGCCAGCTCCCAGATGTTGGAGTAGAAGATCCCGAACGCGGCACCGGCGGCTGCCGCGGCGATGGCGGGGGACAGGCTCGGCACCAGCCGCCACGGACGGTTCGCGCGGACCATCCCGGCCAGCAGCCGGACCCGCCCACGGAGCCCGGTCAGCGCGAGGCGGACGTCGACGTCGTCCTCCACCCCGCCGCTGCCGGCATCGGAGTCGTCCGCGGGCCCGCGCCGGGCGGGGTCGCCGTCCGCGCGCTCCCGATCGCGGTCCCGATCGCGGTCCTGGTCGCGGTGGTCGCCGTCGGTCCCGGCCCGGGGCCCCGAGTCGATCCGGGTCAGCGGTCCCGCATGACCGCCGTCCGGCGCTCCGCTCTCCCCGGCGCCCGCGCGGTCGGGGGGCACCAGGTGCTCGGTCACGAGACGGACCACCGTGTCGCGGCACCGCCGGTACTGGTTGATCGCGCCCAGCGCGGGCAGCGACACCAGGCCCACCCGGTGCCCGGTCCCGCCGTCGGCGACGACCGGATCCGCCCCGGAGCGGCGCGGCAGGTCGGTGAGCAGCACGACGGCGTCGGCGCCGTCCCGCTCGCGCACCCGGTCGCCGATGTCGAGAGCGGGCAGCGCGCCGCGCTCGTCCAGGACGATCGGCTCGTCGGCGAGGCGGACCTCCCAGCGGGCGTCGTCGTGCTCCCCGAGCGCGGCGGGCAGGTCGCGGACGAGCCGGTGGGCGAGCTCGGTCGGCAGCCCGGGGTCGGCGACGAGGTCGAGCACGGTGGTGCGGGTCGCGTCGGTCACGGCGCGCGAGGCTAGTACCTGTCGGTCGCGATCGGGCGGTGGGTGGTCGGGCGGTGCAGCGCGATGCCGTCGCGTTCCGCGGAACGCGGGCGGCGGCACCTGCTCGTGGTGTCAGGCCGCGGCCGCCGGAGCGGTGACGGGAGGCAGGAGCGCGTCCAGGATGGGGCCGGGATCGAGGCGGTCGCCGTACCAGTCGGGGGTCAGGGTGTCGCGGTCGATGCGGAGCCGGGCCCGGGTGTTGATCTCCAGGAGGGTGTCGGCGCAGCCGTCGAGCGGAGCTCCGGTGGGACGGACGACGGTGCCGTCGGGGCGGTGGAAGGTCCAGGTCTCCCCGGGCGGCCGGAGGATCGCGTAGCCGTGGTCGTGCACGAGCCGGTGGTGGAAGCTGCACAACAGCACGAGGTTGTCGACGTCGGTGGGGCCTCCGTGCAACCAGTGGCGGACGTGGTGTGCATGCAGGTGCCGGGTGTGTGCGCAGCCGGGGAAGCGGCACCCGGGCCGGCCCTCGGCGACGCCTGCGGCGCTGAGCGCGGCGATCTGTCCGGGTCCGGCGAGCCGACGGGAGCGGCCCAGGTAGAGGTGGTTCGCGTGGCGGTCGGTGAGCAGGACACGGGCCCGCGCGTCGCAGGCGAGCCGCTCGGCCGTCGGCGCGGGGATCTCGGGGCCGCCGTCGAGGCGGGCGGTGCCGGTGGCGGCGTCGACGACGACCGTGACCCGGGTGTCGGGACGGGACACGACCGGTCCGCCGGTGTCGTCGCCGTCGCGCGTGGCGAGGTGCAGCAGTGCATCGGCGCGGCGGGCGGCCAGGGTGTCGACGACGGCGCCCGGGGCGTGCTCGGCGGCCTCGCGGGCCCGCTCGTGGGGACCGACCCGCGGGTCGGGTTCGGGGGACGGCGCCGCGGTCGAGGGAGCCACGGCGACGACATGTGCCTCGATCGCGGCGACCAGGGCCGCGCCGTCGTCGGGAGTGAGGCGGGCGCGCAGGACGAACGAGCCGTCCGTGTCGTGGTACCAGCTCACACCACGCAGGGCCGCGGTGTGCGCGGGCGGTGCGACGCGGCGGCGGGCCGCGCGGACCACGGTCTCGACGTGGCTCGCGGTGCCGGTCAGGGCCAGGTCGAGCAGGACCTGCTCCGCGGACGGGGGCGCGGATGCCGGCGACGCGGTGTCCGCAGCGGGGTCGGTCGCGTCGGTCGGGCCGTCGGTCGGTCGCGCGGGCGCGGGTGGGGTGCCGTCGGTGCCGAGCCCGGCCGGGTCGGGGCCGCCGGTGGGTGCAGCACGCGTCGCGGGTTCGGGGGCCCTGTGCGATCCGGTTCCCGCGGGGGCGCCCGCTCCGGCCTCGGTCCCCGGGGCGGTGCTGGTGTAGGGGGTGATGTCGGCAGTGCGGTCGTCGGCCGGAGGGTCGGTGCCGGGGTCCGCGTCGGAACGGGTGGATGCGGCGGTCCGGGACGGGGCGGCGGCCGGTGACGTGTGGGTGGCGGTGATGCGGGCCAGGACGGAGTCCTCGGCGCCGGCGAGGCGGGTGATCGCGCGGACCTTGGAGTAGGAGATCCGGCCGGCCGCGAACGCCTCGGTGATCCGGGGCAGCCGGGTCAGCGCGTGCGCGACGCGCAGGTGCTCGGTGGCGGTGCGCAGGCTCATCCCCGCGCGCCAGGTCAGCCAGTGGGCGCAGGACCGGACGCCGACGCCGCACCAGCCGCCGCGGTCGTCGAACTCGGCGAGCAGGCGCAGGAACCGGCACTCGGCGGCGGCGATGTGGCCGGCGAGACCGAGCAGCTCCGACTCGAGGGCGTGCAGGCTGAGCGGTGGGCCGGGCTCCGCTGCGGGGGTGGTCGGGTCGACGGACGGGTCCACTGCGGCCTCCTGTATCGAACGTGTGTTCGCATCAGTGTGGCCGAGGGGTCCGACAGTTCGGGGCGAGCCGTGGGGGAGACGGGGCTCTGGGGCGCGTTCCGCGGAACGCGCACGGACGCCCCGCGCACCGGTAGGGACGCCACCGCCACCGACGGTGCCGGTCAGGACCCGGCGCGCAGCCACCCCGCGGCGATCGAGGCCAGCGGATCCAGCTCCTTGTACTCCGCGACCTCCGGCGGCAGCGTCTCCAGGACCGACACGAGGCGCTCGCGCCAGGCCGGGACCCGCGCGACCTCGTCCAGCGGCAGCAGGCGGATCCCGATCAGGAACAGCACCGCGCCGGTCAGCGGCAGCCGCACCAGGTGCTGCACCTCGGTGCGCAGGTGGATCTGCCGGCCGGGGTCGGTGAGGTCGAGCCGGGTCCGGGCGGGCTGCCACAGCGGGGCGGCGTCGAGGGACAGGTCGCGGCGGTCGTCGGGCTGCAGTCCCCAGTTCAGACGGCGGTAGGCCTCGCCGGGATGCAGCCGCAGCAGGAAGCGTTCGGCGCGCTCGAACACCCCGTCGGGACCGTTGCCGGGGACCGGGCCGTGCAGCTCCCGGAAGCTCATGCCGGCGTCGAACCCGAGCGACCAGACCGAGGCGAACGCGACGGCACCGGCGTCGAGCCACAGCGCGTCGTCGCGGGCGCCGAGCACCACCACGTCCTCCGCGACGAGCCGGGACACCCAGCGCAACGGGTGCTCGGGCAGGGTGGCGTCGTCGCCGAACACGAACTCCTGGTCGGTGCCGGTGGCCGTGTCGCGGAACCGCCACCCACCCGTGCCGCCGGGCCGGCCGGGGGTGCGGGTCAGGGTGCAGGTGCCGGGCTGCTCGGCGGCGAGGCGCCCGAGCAGGTAGAGGCAGGCGTCCCAGCAGGACGCGCGGGCGTGCGGTGCGGCGACGAACCGGGCGGGTTCGCGGTTCAGGGTCGACGCACGTTCGGCGGCGACGGCGGGACGGTCCGGGCCGTCGTGCACGATCCGCGCGCCCCAGCGGCCGGCCTCGGTACGGCGCTCGACCCCGGCCGGTTCGACGTTCGCGCTGATCCGGTAGGTCGGGTGCGGCAGCGGGAACGGGTAGTCCTCGACGCCGGTCACAGGTCCAGCTCCAGTGCCGTCCCGGCGGCGCGGGACACGCAGAGCGCCATCCGGTCGGCGCGCTCGTCGGCGGTCAGGACCGTGTCGCGGTGCTCCACCCGGCCGTCGACGACGGGTGTCACGCACTCCCCGCAGACCCCGCGCCGGCACATCGCGGGCGCGGCGACCCCGGCGCGGTGCACGGCGTCGAGCAGGGTCTCGCGGGCACCGACCTCGACCGTGCGACCGCTGCGGCGCAGCACCGCACGGAACGGGGTACCGGCCTCGGGTTCGGGGACGAACGCCTCGGCGTGAATGCGGGCGTCGACCCAGTGCGCGGCGCGGGCGGTCCGCGCGGCCGCGGCGATCAGACCGGGCGGGCCGCAGGTGTGGACGTGGCTGCCGAACGGCGCCGTGGTCAGCAGCCGCTCCAGCGCGGCGTGGGCCTCGACGCGGCCGGTGGCCTCGACGAGCCGGTCCCCGCAGAGCGCGCGCAGCTCGTCGCGGTGCGGGGCGGGACCGGGGCGGTGGACTGTGAGCACCGTGAACGGGTTCCCCCAGAACGCGTGCCAGCGGGCGTGGGACAGGACCGCGGTCACCCCGATCCCGCCCGCGACGAGCAGGTGGTGGCGCGCGGTGTCGACCGGCGGGAACGAGCTGCGCGGCGTCGTCGCCACGACCGCGTCGCCGGGGGTGAGACCGTGCGCCCACACCGAGCCGCCGCGGGAGTCCGGGCGTCGCGCGACCGAGACGTGCCAGCGGTCGGGTGCGGGGGACGGCGCGGTCAGCGAGTAGGAGTTCCAGCGGCCGGGCGCCCACTCGACGCCGATGTGGCCGCCGGGCGGGGCCGCGGGCAGCGGCCCGGTCCCCGGTGCGGCGGCGAGCTCCAGGGAACGGACTCCGGGCGCGGCGTCGGTGACCGCGGCGACCCGCAGGTGCACGGCGGGCCGGGTCACGGCGCCCGCTGCGGGGTGGGCGCGCCGAGGAACGCCGCGAGCCGGCGCGAGTGGTGCCCGGCGACGTGCAGCACGAGCCGGCAGCCGGGGCAGGCCACGGCGTCCCCGACGTCGGCGTGCACGACGACGCGGTGGTGGCAGTGTCCGCAGTGCACCGTCCGGTCCCGGGTGGGGTCGGCGACGTCGGTCGGGATCAGGACGAGTTCCTCGTCGAGGGCGCCCCGGTGCAGCGCCGCGGCGCGCACGGCCTGCACGACGGTCTCGGGGCCGGTGACCAGGATCCTGGTGCCGGTGACCAGCGTCGCGAGCTCCCGGTCCAGCAGGCTCGCCGCGTCCCCGCCGGTGGGCAGCCGGACCAGGCGGTCGTCGGGCCCGAGGCCGGGATCCGGCGCGGACCCGGCGACGACGACCAGGTGCGGCGCGTCGCCGCGGCCGACCGGGCCGGCGTAGCGCGGCACCGTGGTCCGGCCCGGTGCGACGTGCGCGGACGGGGCGGCCGCGCCGGTGCGCAGCGGACGGACGGGATCGGCCATGACGGGCGCGATGCTAGGAGCGTCGCGTGAACGGCGGATGGCGCCCAGCGAATGCGCGGGTCGCCATTTCTGGTGAAACTGTCGGGAGTCGGTGACGATCTCGGCGCCGGCGCGATGAACTGCGTGAAGCGCCCGCACGCCGGAGAGGGGGACGTCATGGACGGCACGTCGTACCGCCCGCGGCACGCCCTGCGTGAGACCCCGCCCACGATCGCCGTCCCGGCGCAGCGGGGCGCCCCGCGGGCCGAGGCCGTGACCCGGCCGGACGTCGACGACCACCGCGCCGCCGCACCGCAGCGGGAGGTGTCCGCCCACCGGATCGCCGTCCCGCAGCCCCGCCCGGCGCCGCGGACCACCGCGCAGCAGCACGGCGCCGCGCCGCAGCACGGCACCGCGCCCTGGTGGGCGGCCGTCCCCGCACCCCGTGACGGGGCGCACCCCGCGCCGCCCGCCCCGGCACCGGAGCGGCCCTGGTTCACCCCGGCCCCGGTCGTCGTCGAGCCCGCCGCCGGGCCCGGCGCCGACGGGAGGCTGCCCGGCTTCCCGACCACGCTGCTGCCGCGCCGCCGTCGTCCGCTCGCGGTCGGTGCGGGCCTGGCCGCCGGGATCGCCGGGATGCTCGTCGTGTTCGCGGTGGTCGTCGGCGCCGCGGGTGCGGCGGGCCGCGGGATCGACGACGCCGCCACCGCGACGGCCGCGGTCGGCGACTGGCGGGCCGCGGGCGGCCAGGTGCACGTCACCGCGATCACCGAGGCCCTGCGTGACATCGCGCGCGCCGGGTCCGGCGGCGGGACCGTCGCGCTGGTCGAGGCCTGCCGCGACCTGCGCGACGAGGTCGCCTCCGCGCAGGCGTACCCGGCGATCCCGGACGCCGTCGCCCAGGTGTACTGGCGTGACGGGCTCGCCGCGGGCGCCGACGCCGCCCGGCACTGCATCGCGGGCGCCTCCCTCGGCGACCCCGGGCTGCTCGGCGACGCCGCCCAGGAGCTCAACGGGATGAGCACCCAGCTGGGTGCCGTCGCGGACCGGCTCACCCTGCTCTCGGGCGGCTGACCCAGCGGGCACCGCGGACCGTGCGCGTCCGCGCCACGACCCGCATGATCACGCCATGACCACCATCGCGATCGTCGGTGCCGGACCGGGGCTCGGCGCGGCGACGGCCCGGCGCTTCGGGCGCGAGGGGTTCGACGTCGCCCTGATCGGACGGCGCCGCGACCGCGCCGAGGCGCTGGCCGCCGAGCTGGCCGCCGACGGCGTCGCCGCGCACCCCTTCACCGCCGACGCCCGCGACCCCGCCGCCCTGGCCGCGACGCTGGAGCGGGTCGCGGAGACCGTCGGCCCGGTCGAGGTGCTGCAGTACAGCCCCGCGCCGCAGAAGGACTTCCTGCGGCCGCTGCTCGAGACCACCCCGGCCGACCTCGTCGGGCCGGTCGAGATGTCGGTGTACGGCCCGGTCGCGGCCGTGCACCAGGTGCTGCCCGGGATGCGCGCGCTGGGCCGCGGCACGGTGCTGTTCGTCAACGGCGGCAGCGGGGCCCGGCCGTCGTCGCGGGTGGCGGGCACCTCCATCGCCTTCGCCGGGCTCGGCGCGTTCGCGGCGATGCTGCACGACGAGCTGGCCGGCGACGGCGTGCACGTCGCCCAGCTGATCGTCCCCGGCGCGATCGAGCCCGGGCACCCCCGCAAGGACCCCGCCGTGCTCGCCGGGACCCTGTGGACCCTGCACCGCGACCGGCCCGCCGGGTTCCGGCATCTCGCCGACGACCTCTGAGAGCCCTCCCGGGGGTGTGGCGTAGTCGTTGCGGCGGGCACCGGGGCTCCTGCGCCGCTAGGGTTCCCGCCGCAGATCAACCGGTACGAACGGAGTGGGTCATGGATTCGGGGTCGCAACCGGCCGCGCGTGCCGAGAACCGTGGGGCGCGGCGGGACCCGGCGGGGGGCGGGCTGCTGAGCCCGTCGCCGACGGCCCCGGCCGCGAGCCGCGGCACCGTCATCGGCAACGGGCTCACCTGGCTGGCGGCGTGGAGCCTGCGGGTCGCGCTGATCGCCGTCGGGCTGGTGATCCTCGGCTACGTCATCGGCATGCTGTGGGTCGTCGCCTGGCCCGTCGTGCTCGCGATCCTGCTGGCCACCGTCCTGCGTCCGCCCGCGGCGCTGCTCATCAGGTGGCGGGTGCCGGCCGCGGCGGCCTCGGCGATCGTGCTGCTCGTCGGCATCGCCGCGGTGACCGGGCTGTTCGTGAGCATCGCGCCGTCGATCGCCGGGCAGACCCAGCAGATCACCTCCGGGGTGATCGCGGCGCTCGGGCAGATCCAGCAGTGGGTGTCCGGGCCGCCGCTGAACCTCGGCGACGGCCAGATCGGTGACATCGTCAATCAGGTCACCCAGCAGCTGCAGCAGAGCGCGACCGCGATCGCCGGCGGCGTCCTGACCGGGGTGTCGACCCTGGCGTCCGGGCTGATCTCGCTGGTGCTGGCGCTGGTGCTGACGTTCTTCTTCGTCAAGGACGGGCCCCGGTTCCTGCCGTGGCTGACCTCGATCACCGGGCGCAGCGCGGGCGGGCACATCGCCGAGGTGCTGCGCCGGATGTGGGACGTCCTCGGCGGCTTCATCCGCGTCCAGGCCCTGGTGAGCCTCATCGACGCCGTGTTCATCGGCATCGGCCTGGTGCTGCTGGGCATCCCGCTGGCACTGCCGCTCGCCGTGCTGACCTTCGTCGGCGGGTTCATCCCGATCGTCGGCGCGGTCGTCGCGGGCTCGCTGGCGGTGCTCATCGCGCTGGTCACGCAGGGCTTCGGCACCGCGGTCGCGGTGGCGGTGCTGGTCGTGGCGGTGCAGCAGATCGAGGGCAACGTGCTGCAGCCCTTCCTGCAGGGTCAGAGCCTCAAGCTGCACGGTGCCGTCGTGCTGCTGGCGGTGACGGCGGGCGGGTCGCTGGCCGGGATCGCCGGTGCGTTCCTGGCGGTGCCGATCGCGGCCGTCGTCGCGGTGCTGCTGCGCTACCTGGGCGAGCAGATCGACCTGCGGGACCGCCGGTTCTCCGGTGTCGACGACGTCGCCGCGGGCACCCCGGTCACCGCCGTCGACGGCGCGGCCCCGGCCTCCGCCGCAACCGGCACCGGCACCGAGACCGGCACCGGCACCGAGACCGGCACCGGCACCGAGACCGGCACCGGCACCGAGACCGGCACCGGCACCGAGACCGGCACCGGCACCGAGACCGGCACCGGCACGAAGACCGAGACCGAGACCGAGACCGACACAGCCACCACCGGGAACGAGAACAAGACCGCCGTGCCCGCCCCGCCGGACTCCGCCCGTCAGGACGGCGGCTGACCGACCCGCCCGGGCAGCCGGTCGGTCCCCAGCATCCGGTCCATCAACCGGAACCGCAGCACCACCCACATCAGGGCGAACCAGCAGACCAGGACCGGCAGCACCACCAGGAACACCGGCCGCGCCGCGCCGGTGAGCCCGAAGTACGACGACAGCGTCGGGGTCCCGACCACGCCCGCGAACACCACGATCAGGCCCAGCACCAGCCAGGCCGGGCGACGGTCGGACACCGGCGCCGTCCACGCCGCGAGGAAGCGGTGCGGCGGCAGCAGGAAGAGGATCAGCACGAACGACGCCAGCCCCACGAACGTCGACAGCCCGGTCTGCGCGCCGAGCGTCGCGGCCGCACCGGCGAAGTCGGCGTCGGTGCCGTAGGTCAGCCCGGTGTAGCTCTGGAACTGGTCGATCACCTGCGCCGGGGTCCGCCCGCTGGTGAAGCCCTGCAGGATGCCCTGGTAGAGCACCGTGTAGACGACCGTCCCCGCGCCCGCGGTCACCACCGACGCCGGCACCACGAAGCGGGCGAGGTTGCCCAGCAGGTCCGGGTCCGGTTCGGACGGCGTCGCCCACAGCGTCAGGAACAGCGTGGGCACGCCGACGGTCAGCAGCGTCAGCCCGACCTGGGTGGGGGAGTAGGGGAACCCGAGCCCGAGCATGGTCACGGCCATGATCACCAGGCCCTGGGTGGCGACCCGGGTGAGGAACACGTACATCGACACCGCGATGCCGTCGATGATCCGGCGGCCTTCGGTGCGCGCCGGCAGCAGCGCGGCGAACGAGTCGTCGACGAGCACGATGTCGGCGACGTCGCGGGTCACCGCCGAGCCGCTGCGCATCGCGACGCCGACGTGGGCCCGCTTGAGGGCACGGGCGTCGTTCACACCGTCGCCGAGCATCGCGACGTGCGCACCGCCCCGGCGCAGGCTCGCGACGACCCGCTCCTTCTGCTCCGGGGTGACCCGCCCGAACACCGTGGTCCGGGCGACGAGCGCGTCGAGCGCGGCCCGGTCCCCGGCGGAGTCGTCGAGCTCCTCGATCTCGGACCCGGCGACCGCCTCACCCACGTCGAGTCCGGCCTTCGCGGCGAGCGCGGCGACGGTGCGCGGGTCGTCGCCCGAGAGCACCTTCACCGCGACCCCGTCCGCGGCGAACCGCTCCAGGGCGTCGGCGACGCCGGGACGCAGCTCGTCGGACAGCACCACCAGCGCCACCGGCTCCAGGGCGGGCAGGGTGGGACGGCCGTCGTCGTCGCGCAGCCCGGCGCCCGCCCGCGCGGCCCGGGCCAGCAGCAGCACCCGCAGCCCGGCGGTGGCACGGGCCTCCACCCGGTCGGCGACGGCGTCGGGGTCGCCCAGGTGCGGCGCGAGCGCGTCCGGGGCGCCGAGCACGAACGCCTCCCCGCCGGTGGTGACCTGCCCGGACCAGCGCAGCGACGAGGTGAACGCGACCTCGTCGCGCAGCTCCCACGGCGTGCCGGGCAGCGCCGCGGCGAGCGCGGCGGAGGTGAGGTTCGGGTCGGCCACCGTCGCCGCGAACCGCGCGAGCACCGGCCCCGGGTCGGTGCCGTCGAGCGGGTCGAGCCCGTCGAGGCGCAGCGCGCCGGTGGTCAGGGTGCCGGTCTTGTCGGTGCAGACGACGTCGACATGGGTGACCGCCTCCACCGCGTTGACCTGCTGCACCAGCGCGCCGCGCCCGGCCAGCCGGGCCGCGCCGCGGGTGTAGGCGACGGCGATCAGGAAGAACAGGCCGTAGGGGACCAGCCCGGACAGCACCGCGGTGATCTGCACGACCCGCAGCAGCGAGAACCCCTCCAGGAACGCCTGGGCCAGGATCGCACCGCTCATCAGCACGACCAGCACCATGGTCAGCCGGACGACGAAGTCGATGCGCCGCTGCAGCGGTGTCGCCTCGGTGGTGTCCGCACGGGCCTGCAGCGTCAGCCGGCCGGCGTAGCTGTCGGCACCGACGGCGGCCGCGCGCTGGCGGGCGGTCCCGGCGACGCAGTGGCTGCCCGAGCGCAGCAGGTCGCCGGGGGTCTTGACGACCGGGTCGGACTCGCCGGTGAGCAGCGACTCGTCGGCCTCGGCGCGCCCGGTCAGTACCGGCCCGTCGACGACGACCTGCTCGCCCGCCCGCACCACCAGCACGTCCCCGGCGACGACGTCGGCGGCGGGCACCCGCTGCTCGGCCCCGTCCCGCACGACGGTGACCTCCGCGGCGTCGAGCAGCTGCAGCCGGTCCAGCTTCCGCTTGGCCCGCATCTCCTGCACCGCCCCGACGACGGCGTTGACCAGGCCGAGACCGACGCTGGTCAGGGCGTCGCCGTAGCGGCCCAGCACCAGCAGGACCAGGCCGATCGCGAACAGGATCGTGTTGTAGGAGGAGAAGACGTTGGTGCGCAGGATCCGCCCGTAGCCGCGCGTCCCGGCGGTCACCGGCGCGTTCGTCCGGCCCGCCCGGCGCGCCGCGGCGACCTGTGCCGCACTCAGCCCGTCGTCGGGTGCCGCCTCCACGATCCCGGCCGCCACGCCGTCCCCTCCCCGCCGTCGGTCCCTCGAGTGGCGATCATGGCAGGCCCCGATGTGTGCCGACTGTGCGTGAGCTGAAGGCTCACCAGCGTTCCAGGCCCCCGCGCTTGACGAGCTGGGCGGCGATCACGTTGCGCTGGATCTCGTTGGTGCCCTCCCCGACGATCATCAGCGGGGCGTCGCGGAAGTACCGCTCGACGTCGAACTCGGTGGAGTAGCCGTAGCCGCCGTGGATGCGCACCGCGTCCAGGGCGACCTCCATCGCGGTCTCGGAGGCGAACAGCTTCGCCATGCCCGCCTCCATGTCGCACCGCTGTCCGGACTCGTACCTCCGGGCGGCGTGCAGGATCAGGGTCCGTGCGGCGGTGATCTTCGTGGCCATGTCGGCGAGGTGGTTGCCGACCGACTGGTGCTGCCAGATCGGCTTGCCGAACGACTCGCGTTCCTGGGCGTAGGCCAGGGAGTCGGCGAGCGCGGCGTCGGCGACGCCGAGTGCGCGCGCCGCGACCTGGATCCGGCCGGTCTCCAGGCCCTTCATCATCTGGGCGAAGCCGCGTCCGGGCTCCCCGCCGAGCACCGCGTCGGCGGGGACGGCCATGTCGGTGAACACCAGCTCGCAGGACTCGACGCCCTTGTAGCCGAGCTTGGGCAGGTCCTTGGACACGGTCAGGCCCGGGCCGTGCTCGACGAGCAGCACCGAGATGCCGCGGTGGCGAGGTTCGGCGGCCGGGTCGGTCTTGCACAGCAGCGCGATCAGCCCCGAGCGCCGCGAGTTGGTGATCCAGGTCTTGGCCCCGTTGACCACCCAGCCGTCGTCCGTGCGACGGGCGTGGGTCGTCATCGCCTGCAGGTCCGAGCCGCCGCCGGGCTCGGTCAGCGCCATCGTCGCGCGCAGCTCACCGGTCGCCATCCGCGGCAGGTACCGGTCCTGCTGCTCGCGGGTGCCGAAGGCGACCAGCAGCTTCGCGACGACGGTGTGCCCGCCCATCGCGCCGGCCAGGTTCATCCAGCCACGGGCCAGCTCGGCGGTGACCAGGGCGTAGCAGGGCATCGACACCGGCGCCTCGCCCCACGGCTCGGGGACGGCGAGCCCGAAGATCCCGAGCTGCTTCATCTGCTCGATGAGCTCCTCGGGATAGGTGTTCGCGTGCTCCAGCTCCCGCACCACCGGGCGGACGTCCCGGTCGACGAAGTCGCGCACCGTCTCCACGACGGCCTGTTCCTCGGTGGTCAGTTCACCCGTGCCCGCTCCCATGTGTGTGAGCATCGGTCATCGGCGGGGCCGGCGCGAGACCGGGGAGACCCGTCGTGCGCGACGGAACATCGGCGGTGCCCGCACCGTTGTAGCCGTCGAGACCCGATACAGGGAGGTTCAAGCCTGATGACCGAGACCGCGATCCTCGCCGGTGGGTGCTTCTGGGGTGTCCAGGAGCTGCTCCGCGAGCGCCCGGGCGTCGAGTCCACCCGGGTCGGCTACTCCGGCGACCCGAACACCCCGAACGCGACCTACCGGCGCCACGGCGACCACGCCGAGGCCGTCGAGATCGTCTTCGACCCGGAGCGGATCTCCTACCGCGAGATCCTGGAGTTCTTCTTCCAGATCCACGACCCGTCGACGAAGGACCGGCAGGGCAACGACATAGGCCGCAGCTACCGCTCCGCGATCTTCTACACGAGCGAGGAGCAGAAGGCGGTCGCCCTGGACACCATCGCCGACGTCGACGCGTCCGGGCTCTGGCCGGGCCGCGCGAGCACCGACGTCGAGCCGGCCGGTGACTTCTGGGAGGCCGAGCCGGAGCACCAGGACTACCTGCAGAAGTTCCCCTACGGCTACACCTGCCACTTCCCGCGCCCGAACTGGGTGCTGCCGCGGCGGGCGGCCAGCACCAGCTGAGCACCCACCGCTCCCACCGCACCCGGACCGGCCCGCGACCCCAGGTCGCGGGCCGGTCCCGTGTGGGGGGCGGGCGCCGGCCGGCGTCGCTCAGACGCGGCCGCGGGCCTCCGCGCGGTGCCTGCGCTCCACCGACCCGTTCACGACCTGCACCTTGTCCCCGACCTGTAGGGTCTCGAAGAACCGCTTCGCGTCGCGGGCGCCGAGCTTGACGCAGCCCGCCGACTCGCGGCTGAGGTCGCCGCCGTGGAAGGCGATCCCGCCGTCGGCGAAGAACACCGACCACGGCATCCGCGCCGGGCGGCCGTCCGGGCCGGGGAACTCGCCGCTGCGGTGGTCGGCCTCCTTGCGGTACACCCGGAACGAGTGCCCGACCGGGGTGGCCTTCCCCTCGCCCCCGGTGGTGACCCGGAACGGTCCGCCGGTGACCTTCCCGTCGCGGACCAGCCACGCCTGCCGCGTCTCGAGGTCCACGCACGCCCGCACCGACGCCGCGCACGGTGTTCCGGGGGCGGCCGGCTCGGCGTGCGCCTGCTTCGCGACCCGGCTCTGCTCCGGGTCGGCGGTGGCGATCGCGGTGCCACCCAGCCCCACCCCGGCCACGAGCACGAGCCCGGTCACCAGAACGCCACGACGGCGATGGAGCCGCTCGGTCCGGGACATGCCCACCTCCACGTCACAGATCACCCACCCGGGTGACATCGGGGCAGACGCCCGTCCGGGTGTCGCGGTTGCCCGGGCGGGCCCCGTGGCGGCGAGTGGGCAGCGGTGCACGGCGAACGGGTGGGCGGCGGGCCCGGCGGCGGATCGTTGCGTGGCCGACCGTCCGGGTACGGGAGGGGACCGCACGGCGTCCGGAGGGCGTGATCTCCGTCCCGAGGGGATGTCACGGGGCGATAACGGGGGTAGTTCTCGGTGATCGCCCCCTCACCCGCGGTGGTGGGGACGACCCGTCGTGACCGACCCCTGGAGGAACGATGCGCGCAGCCGACCGGCCGGGCTCCGAGCCGGGACCCGCTGACCGGCTCCGTCGTCGGGCGTCCCGTCACGAGGACCTGCTGGCGGTGCTGCTCGGGCTGCTCGCCGCCTGCGGGCTGGTCGTGGCGTGGCTCGCCGGTGCCGCGGCCCACGGGTCGGTCCTGGAGCGGGGCGCGGTCGAGGCCCACCAGCGGGTGCCGGTCGCGGCGACGGTCATCGCGCGGGCGAGCGCGGTGGGCGACCTGCAGACCGGCCAGCAGTCGCTCACGCTGAGCTGGACCGGCCCCGACGGGCAGCCGCACTCCGGCGGCAGCACGCTGCCCGGCGTCTACGACGTCGGCGACCGGGTGCCGGCCTGGGTCGGCACCGACGGACGGCTGGCGCCGCCGCCGTCGACCCCCGCCGACGCCGTCACGGTCGCCGTCGCGGCCGGGTTCATCACCGCGGTCGTGTGGGCCGCCGGGGTGCTGGTCGCCGGGCGGCTGGTCTTCGCCTGGAACGGGCGTGCGTTCGCCCGGGCCTGGGAGGAGGACTGGGCGGCCGTCGAGCCCGAGTGGTCGGGCCGCCGCACCCCCTGAGCCGGGCGCCCGGAGCGGCGGGCCCGGAGCGGCGGGGTCGGACCGGGGTCAGAACATCAGCCGCCGCACCCGCTCGGGGTGGATCACCAGCCGCACCTGGTCCTCGGCGAGGATCGCCGCGAGGTCCGCGGCGCGCGTGGGGTCGTCCAGGTCCCAGTAGCGCTGCGCCAGCCGCTGCGCCAGCGCGTGCGCCCCGTCGGTCTCGACCGTCGTCAAGCCCTCGACCGCGACCCAGCGCTCGCGTTCCTCGACCGGCGCGGCGACGACGATCGAGGCCCGCGGGTCCTTGCGCCTGCGGCGGATGTGCAGCGACTCCGGTCCGGTGAACAGCTGCACGGTGCCGTCGTCGGTCGCCTCGAACCAGACCGGGCGGGGCTGCGGCGGCACCGGGCCGCCCGCGACGCTCAGGAAGCCGTGCAGCGGGCGGGCGAGGAAGACGCGGTCGTCGTCGGTGAGTGCGGTGCGGGCGTCGGTGTGGTCGTCGGTGTGGACGTCGGTGGTGGGCATGGGTCCACGACACCACCGCGGCGCGGACGACGACATGGGTGAGACGCCGGAACTCCTGTCCGGTCGTCTAACCTCGGTGCGGTGGACCCCTTCGGTGACCTCGTCCGCGGGCTGCGGTCGCACGGCTCGCTGTTCGGCAGCACCACCCTGACCCCGCCCTGGTCGCTGTACTTCGTCGACGGCGCACCGCTGACCCTGTGCGCGATGCTCACCGGCGCGGGGTGGATCCTCGTCCCCGGAGCCGACCCGGTGCGGCTGGCCGCGGGGGAGACCGCCGTCGTGCGTGGCCCGGCCGGTTTCCACGTGGTCGACGAGGTCGGCACCCCGGCCGAGCCGATCGTCTGCGGCGTGGACTGCGCGACGCCCGAGCAGGGCGGCACCCGCCACCGGCTCGGCTGGCACGACCCGGCGCCGGCGCCGGGCAGCGACGCGAGCACCCTGATCACCGGGGCCTCCCCGGCCGGGGGCGAGGTCGGTGCCCGGCTGCTCGACGCGCTCCCGCCGGTGCTGCGGGTCGGTGCCGGGGGCAGCGGGGACACGGTGCTCGACCACGTCGCCGCCGAGGTCGCCGTCGACGCCCCCGGCCAGCAGGTGGTGCTCGACCGGCTCCTGGACTGGCTGCTGGTCTGCACCCTGCGCGAGTGGTTCGACCGGCCGGACGGACGCCGTCCGCGCTGGTGGACGGCCCAGCACGACCCCGTGGTCGGGCGGGCGCTGCGGCTGCTGCACGCCGACCCCGCCGCGGCCTGGACCGTCGCCGGGCTCGCCGCCGCCACCGGGGTGTCCCGGGCGACGCTGGCCAAGCGGTTCACCGACCGGGTGGGCGAGCCGCCGCTGACCTACCTCACCGGCTGGCGGATGACCCTGGCCGCGGACCTGCTGCTCGCCGAGCCCGGCGCGACGCTGGCCGGGATCGCGCGCCGGGTCGGGTACGCCGACCCGTTCGGCTTCAGCGCGGCCTTCACCCGGGTCCGCGGCGTCACCCCGAGCGCGTTCCGCCGGGGCGAGCGGCAGGGTGGGGGACAGGGCGGGGGACAGCGCGGACGGCACGGTGACCGGGTGGGTGCTCCGGACGGGGTGAGCGGCTAGCCTGCGGCGCCGTGACCACCGTCGCCGTCCTGCACCACGCCCTCGGCCGCACCACGGGTGTGACCGCCTTCGCCGGGACCCTGGCCGCCGACGGGCACACCGTCGTCGTGCCGGACCTGTTCGACGGCCGCACCTTCACCGAGGTCGCCGACGGGGTCGCGTACGCGGACGCGCTCGGGCCCGAGGCCGTGGCCGCCGGCTTCGACGCCGCGGTCCCCGCCGGGACGGACCCGCTGGTCGTCGTCGGGTTCTCACTCGGGGTGCTCGGCGCGCAGCGGATCGCGCAGACCCGCCCCGGTGTCGCCGGCGCGGTGCTCTGCCACTCCTGCATCCCGGCGGCCTGGTTCGGCGCCTGGCCCGCCACGGTCCCGGTGCGGGTGCACGCCTGTGCGGCCGACCCGTTCTTCACCGGCGACGGCGACGACGCCGCCGCGCGCGAGCTCGTCGCCGCCGTCCCCGGCGCGATGCTGCACCTGTACCCGGGCGCCGGGCACCTGTTCGCCGAGCCGGGCACCCCCGACCACGTCCCGGCCGCCGCGGCGCTGCTGGAGCGACGGGTGCGCGCCTTCGTCGCCGCCGTGAGCGGCCGGTCGTGACGACCCCGCCCACGGTCCGGCTGGCCAACCTCGACCTCAACCTGCTCGTCTCGCTGCGCGAGCTGCTGCGCGAACGCAACGTCACCCGCGCCGCCGCCCGCATCGGCATCTCCCAGCCCGCCGCCAGCGCGGCCCTGTCCCGGCTGCGCCGCCACTTCGACGACGACCTGCTGTCCCGCCACCCCGGCGGCTACGTCCTCACCCCGCTCGCCGCCCAGCTCGTCGAGCAGGTCGAGGGCGTCTGCTCGGCCGCCGAGCGGCTGTTCGGCACCGGCCACGGCTTCGACCCGTCGAGCGCCCGGCGCGGGTTCACCCTGCTCGTCGCCGACTACACCGTCGCCGTGCTCGGGCCCGCGCTGTCCGCGGCGGCGGCCCGGCGCGCCCCCGGCATCGAGCTGCGGCTGCGGCTGGTCCGCGAGTCGTTCTCCGCCGACATCGGCGAGACGATCCGGCTCATCGACGGCCTCATCGCCCCGCCCGCCGCCCGCTTCGAACGCCCCGAGCTGCGCTCCACCGCCCTGTTCGACGACCGCTGGGTCTGCGTCGTCGACGCCGCCAACCCGGTCGCCGCCGGGCCGGACCCGACCCTGGACCTCGACGAGCTCGCCGCGATGCCCTGGGTGGTGCCGTTCGCCCCGGACCGCGGCATGTCGGCGGCCGCGCCGATGACCCGCCAGCTCGCCCGCCTCGGCGTCGAGCCCGACATCAAGGTGCGGGTCGAGAGCTACCTGTCGGTGCCCTACCTGGTCGCCGGGACCGACCGCGTCGCGCTGCTGCAGGAGCGGCTCGCCCGCCAGGTCGCCGACCGTCTCGGGCTGGTCGTGCTGCCCTGCCCCGGCGATCCCGGACCGATCCACGAGCGCCTCTGGTGGCACACCGACCTCGACCCGGACCCGGCCCACCGGTGGCTCCGCGAGCTCATCGTCGAGCTGTCGGGCACCCTGTAGAGCTGCGACTATTCGTCCGGTCGATGGTCCGGCAGGCGAACGTTCTATTTCCGGGACGGCGCGCGCCGTTCCTAGTGTGTGAGCCATGCCTCACCCGCTGACGCCCCTGCCGGTCCACACCGTGATCCGGGACGCCCCCCTGCGCGCCGGCGACCCGGCCGAGCACGCGGTGACCGCCGACGTCTGCGTCGTCGGCTCCGGCATCGCCGGGCTCTCCGCCGCCGTCGAGTCCGCCCGCCTCGGCCGCGACGTCGTCGTCGTCGACGCCGCCCCCGTCCTCGGCGGCCAGATGGTCAACTCGCTGATCGGGCTGTTCTGCGGGGTCTACGGCAACGGCCCCGAGTTCCGGCAGCTGACCCACGGCCTGTTCGACTCGATGTTCGCCGACCTCGAGGCCGGCGGCGACCTGTTCCGCCGCACCGGCCACACCCTCACCGTCGGCTACGACGAGGTGCGCCTCGGCCGCTGGGTCGAGGACACCGTCCGCGCCCACGGCATCCGGGTGCTCACCAACGCCACCCTCACCGGCGTCGAGCGCGACGGCGACCGCGTCCTCGGCGCCCGCTTCGCCACCCGCTACGGCGCCGTCGACGTCACCGCGGCCGGGTTCGTCGACGCCAGCGGCGACGCCGCGCTCGCCTGGGCCGCGGGCCTGGAGTGCCGGCTGCCCGACCGGGAGATCTACGGCAGCCAGCAGCTCGTCGTCGAGCACCTCGACGCCAGCGCCGCCCCGCCGCCCGCCGAGCTCGCCGACCGGGTCGCGGCCAAGGCGGGCGACTACGGCCTGCTCCGCCGCGACGGCCTCGCCTTCTACTTCCCCGGCCGCGACACCGCGGTGCTCAACATGACCCACATCGAGGCGCCGCTGGACCCGATCGCCGCCGCCGAGGCCCAGCTGGAGGGCAAGGCCCAGGCCGACCGGGTCGTCGAGTTCCTGCGCGCGGAGTTCCCCGAGGTGTTCGGCAAGGCCACGGTGCGCTCCTACGGGCTGCCCGGCCGCCGCCAGACCCGCTGGATCGCCGCCGCCCACCAGCTCACCGTCGAGGAGGTGCGCGCCGGGGTCCGCTTCGACGACGCCGTCGCCCGCACCGCCTGGCCGATCGAGCTGCACGACAGCCCCGACGGCTACGTCTGGGAGACCTTCGACGCCGACCACCTGCACTACGTGCCGCTGCGCTCGATGCTGCCGCCCGCCGCGTCGAACCTGGTCGCCGCCGGCCGCTGCATCGACGGCGACGCCGCCGCGCTGTCCAGCGTGCGCGTCATGGGCCCGTGCGCGGCGATGGGCCACGCCGCCGCGCACGCCCTCGACCTCGCCGGACCGCAGGGCAGCCTGCACGACGTGCCCGCCGACGCCCTCACCGACCGCATCCGGGAGAACGTCGAGGACTGACCCCACCCCCACCACGAGGAGACAGGCAACGATGCCCGGAGGCGCCCCGTGATACTCACCGACGACGACCGCAGGATGCTCGACGGGGCCGAGGGGCCCGCCGTCGCCGCCGCGATGGACCTGCTCACCCGCTACGCCGAGGCACTGGACGCCGAGCGGCTCTGCTCGGTCCGCAACGTGGCCGGAACCGCCACCCAGCCCTCCCCGCTCAAGGCCCGCCTGGTCGCCGAGGGCGGCTGGGACCGCGCCTTCTCGGTGATCAACCTCGACAGCGACGAGACCCACGAGATCCCGCCGATGGCGGTGCCCACCTGCCAGCTCCAGCAGGGCTTCGGCGCCGACGCGGCCGCCGTCGCGCCCTACCCGGCCGAGTTCGTCGAGCTGCAGGCCGACGCCGAGACCTTCTACGGCCGACGCGGCGTCTCCATCCTCGCCACCTGCACGCCGTACCAGGTCGGGAACCTCCCGGTCCGCGGCGAGCACTGCGCCTGGATGGAGTCCTCCGCGGTCGTCTACGCCAACTCGGTGCTCGGGGCCCGCACGAACTGCGAGGGCACCGCGTCGACCGGCGCGGCCGGCCTCACCGGGCGCGTCCCGTGCTGGGGCAACCACCACGACGAACACCGGCGCGGCACCCACCTGGTCCGGGTCGACACCCCGGTCGGCGGGTTCCTCGACTGGGGCCTGCTCGGCTACTTCACCGGCGACGTCGTGCAGGAGGCACGCCCGGTCGTCACCGGCGACCTCGCCCTGCCCGACCTCACCGACCTCAAGCACTTCGGCGCCGCGGCCGCCTCCTCCGGCGGGGTCGAGATGTACCACGTCCCCGGGGTCACCCCGGAGGCGCCGACCGTCGAGGCCGCGTTCGGCGGCGGCGTCCCGGCCGACGCGGTCGTCTACGGCGCCGCCGAGCGGGCCGCCACCTACGCCCGGCTCAACGACCAGGGCACCAGTACGGACGTCGACTTCGTCCTGCTCGGCTGCCCGCACGCCTCGCTCGACCAGATCCGCGACGTCGCCCGGCTCCTCGACGGCCGCAGGCTGCACGACGGCACCTCGCTGTGGATCATGGCGCCGCGGGCGCTGGCCGCGGTCGCCGAGCGCAGCGGCTACACCGCCACCATCGAGGCCGCCGGCGCGAAGGTCCTCACCGACTCCTGCCCGGCGATGTCCCGCCTGGCCCCGCCCGGGACCCGGGTCTTCGCCACCGACTCCGCCAAGCAGGCCCACTACCTGCCCGCGATCCTCGGGATCGAGGCGTGGTTCGGCACCACCGAGGACTGCGTGCGGGCCGCGGTCACCGGCCGCTGGTCGGGTGAGCTGCGATGACCGCGACGGTCGGGACCGTCCTGCGCGGACGGACCGTGGTGCCCGGCGTGGTCACCGGCGAGGCGCTGGTGTCGCCCGAGACGATCTCCGGCTGGGGCGGCATCGACCCGGCGACCGGCACGATCGTCGAGGCCCGGCACGCCCTGCAGGGCGTCTGCTTCACCGGGAAGATCCTCGTGTTCCCCGGCGCCAAGGGGTCCTCGGGCTGGTCGGCGTTCTTCCAGAGCACCCGGCTGCTCGGCACCGCCCCGCTCGGGATGGTCTTCACGGTCACCACGACGAAGGCCGCGCTCGGCGCCGTCGTCACCCGCGTCCCCGCACTGGCCGACCTCGACGCCGACCCGGTGCAGGTGCTGCGCACCGGTGACCGCATCCGGCTCGACGCCACCGCGGGCACCGTCGAGCTCCTCGCGCGGGCGGGCGAGCACCGGGCGGGGGAGGGGACGTGAGGCTCGCCGTGCTGCCCGCCGACGAGCTCGCCCCCGGCGAGCACCGCGTGGTGCGGGTCGGCACCCGCTCGATCGGCGTCTTCCGGGTCGGCGACGACTACTACGCCCTCGCCGACCACTGCCCGCACCAGGGCGGCCCGCTGTGCCGCGGCTCCGTCGCCGGGGCCCCGGTGGCGACCGGTCCCTCGGACGTGCGGCTCGACGAGGGCCACGTGCTCGTCGCCTGCCCCTGGCACGGCTGGGAGTACGACGTGCGCACCGGCCGCTCCTACCAGCCCGGCGACGCGCCCGCCCGCAGCCTCCCGGCGTCGGTCGAGCCGGGCCCGCCGGGCATGACACCCGGCCCGTACACCGCCGAGACCTTCGAGGTGACCGTCGAGGACCGCTGGGTGGTCGTCGACACCGGCCGTCGCCCCGCGACCGAGGAGACGTCATGACCACCATCGACTCCACCGCGGCCACCACCCGGGCCCCGGCCCGGCGTCGCGCCCGGACCCCGATCGTCGACGCCGACATCCACCCGGTAGTCACCGCCGACCGGCTCGCGGCCGCGCTGCCCGAGCCCTGGCGGCGACGGTTCCTGCGCTTCGGGCTGCGCGGCGCGCCGCCGCCCGCGGTCTACCCCCGGGTCCGGCACGGCGGCATGCGCCGCGACTCCCACCCCGAGGCCGGCCCGCCCGGCAGCGCCGTCCGGCCCCCGGGCAGTGACCTGGACCTGATGCGCAGCCAGCTGCTCGACCCCTACGACGTCGTCGCCGGGGTGCTCATCCCGATGCAGGGCCACACCGCGGGCGCCGAGGAGCCCGCGTTCGCGGCCGCGCTGTGCCGTGCGTACAACGACGTGCTGGTCACCGACTGGCTCGACCCCGAGCCGCGGCTGCGGGCCAGCATCTGCATCCCGCACGAGTCGCCGGCCGAGGCCGTCGCCGAGATCGAGCGCCGGGCCGCGGACCCGCGGTTCGTGCAGGTCCTGTTCCCCAGCGGTACGTTCCTGCCCTGGTCGGACGCCAAGTACCGGCCGATCTACGCCGCGGCCGCCGCGCACGGGCTGCCGGTGGCGATCCACCTCGGCGGCACCGAGGGCCACCGCGGCGACGGCTGGCCGTCGTTCTACCTGGAGCAGCACGCGTGGTACGGCAACGCCGTGGCCGTCGCGCTGACCGGGCTGGTCGCCGGCGGCGTCCTCGAGGCGGTGCCGGACCTGCAGTTCGTGCTCGTCGAGGGCGGGGTGTCCTGGCTGCCGTCGCTGCTCTGGGGGCTCGACGACGCCTGGGAGCTGTGCCGCGACGACGTCCCGTGGCTGACCCGCCCGCCGTCGGAGATCGTGCGCGAGCGGGTGTGGTTCACCACCCAGCCGATCGACGAGCCGCCGGTGCCCGCACACCTGGCGACGACCTGGGAGCAGACCGGGATGACCGACCGGATCATGTTCTCCTCCGACTACCCGCACTGGGACTTCGACGACCCGATCACCGCGCTGCGGGTGCTGCCCGCGGCGCTGCGCCGGCCGATGGCGGCCGCCAACGCCGCCCGCCTCTACGGCCTGACCCTGCCCGGGAGCGACGCATGAGCGCCGATCAGCCCGAGGAGTTCTTCGACGCCGACACCCACGTCGCGCCGGCCTCGTTCGCCGACCTCGCGGGGCTGCTGAGCCCGTACTGGCGCGACTACGCGGCGGGCGCCGCCCTGCGCGCCGACCCCGTCCAGGGGGGTGCCTACCCGCCCGCGATGGTCGACGGGCTCGCCCCGCACGACGTCGCGGCCCTGCGTGCCGCGGTCCTCGACGCGCCCGCACCCGGGGGCGACCGGATCGGTACGGCGGTCCTGACCTGCACCACCGCGTTCGACGTCAGCCGCAACCACGCCTTCGAGGCCGCCCTGTGCCGGGCGGTGAACACCTGGACCGCGCAGCGGTTCCTCGACCACGAGCCCCGCGCCCGCGGCTCGGTCGCGGTGCCGCTCGGCGACCCGGCCGCGGCCGTCGCCGAGATCGAGCACTGGGCGGACGACCCGCGCTTCGTGCAGGTGCTGCTCCCGGTGCGCGGGCACGACCTGCGCTGGGGCCACCCGGTGTTCCGGCCGGTCCTCGCCACGGCCGCCGCGGCCGGGCTGGTCGTCACCCTGCACGCCTGGGGCCGGGTCGGCAGCGCCCCGACCACGACCGGGTTCACCCACACCTACCTGCAGGACTACCTGTCCCACGGGCAGGTCGCCCAGTCCCAGCTGGTGTCGCTGGTCGCCGAGGGTGCCCTCGGCGCGCTGCCGGGGCTGCGGGTGACCGTCGCCGAGTGCGGCTCGTCCTGGCTGCCGCCGCTGCTGTGGCGGCTGGACAAGGAGTGGCGCGGCATCCGCCGCGAGGTGCCGTGGGTGGACCGGATGCCGTCGCAGTACGTCCGCGAGCAGGTCCGGTTCACCACCGCGCCGGTCCACCTGCCGCGCGACCCCGGGGAGCTGCGCGACGCCCTGGACGTCCTGGGAGCCCCGGAGCTGCTGCTGTACTCCGGCGACCACCCGCACCGCCACGGCGACGGCGCGGCCCGACTCCTCGCCACCCTCGACCCCGCCGCCCGCGCCGCGGTCACCCACCACAACGCCGCCGCGTGGTACCGCGGCAGCCACACCGTCGGCGCATCGGCACCGTCGCCCGCGTCGGCCCAGCACGCACCGGAGGTCCCCCGATGACCCGCACGACGACCCGGCTCGCCGCGGTCCTGCTCGCCGCCTGCCTCGTCCTCGCCGGATGCGGCGCGGGCGGCGGCCAGGACGGCCGCGACCGGATCACCTTCCTCAACATCCTCCCGATGGAGTCGCTCGGCTACGCCGCCGAGATGATCGCCGACACCAAGGGCTTCTTCGCCGCCCACGGTCTCGACGTGACCTTCGAGGCCACCCAGGGCTCGGCGCCGGCCATCCAGACCCTGCTCGCCGGGTCCGCGGAGATCTCCCGGATCGGCGACATCGAGACGATGGTCGCCGCGGGCGAGCGCGGCGCACCGCTGGTCGCGATCGGCGGTGTGGTGCACAACGGGCCGCTGCGCCTGGTCTCCTCGCAGCGGGCGCCGGTCACCGACGCCGCGCAGCTGCGCGGCAAGCTGGTCGGGACGCCGTCGGAGGGCGGCACCAGCTCGATCACCCTCGACCTCGTCGCCGGGTCGGCCGGGATCGCCCCCGCCGAGCTGCGCCGCCAGGTCGTCGGGCTCAGCCCCGGCGTGTTCGACCTGGTGAACACCGGCCGCGTCGACGCGTTCATCGTCTCGCTCGACACCGCGATGCTGCTGCAGGCGACCCGGCCCGAGGCCGTCGTCTACGACCCCAACGACGCCATCTCGGCCGGGTCGCAGATCTACGCCACCTCGAAGGCCACCGCCACCGACCCGCAGGAGCAGGACAAGCTGCGCCGCTACCTCGCGGCGATCGCCGACGCCACCGCGTTCATCACCGCCGACGAGGCGAACGGCTTCGCCGAGACGATGCAGCTCATCGGCTCGAAGTACCAGGTCTCGGCGCTGGACCGGCCCGAGGTCGCCCGCGCCGCGCTCGCCGCCTACGTCGACGGCTACGCCGCGGGCCAGGGCCCGACCGGCATCTCCCCGCAGCGCTGGCAGGCCACCTACGACGAGGTGTCCTCGGTCGGTCAGGTCCCCGCCGGTCTGGACCCGGCGCAGTGGCTCGACGCCGGCCTCAACGGCACGGAGGGCGCCCGATGAGCACCCCGACGACACGACGGTCCTCGGCACCGGAGCAGGAGACGAGCATGACCCAGGAGACAGCGACCCAGGCGACGGCGACCCGTCCCGGGGCGCACGCGGCCCCGACCGGAGGCGCGGTCGGCCTGCGGGTGTCCGGTGTGGACAAGGTGTACCCGACCCGGCGGGGGGAGGTGCGCGCACTGTCCGGGATCGACCTGGACGTCGCCCGCGGCGAGTTCGTCTCGCTGGTCGGGCGCTCGGGCTGCGGCAAGACGACGCTGCTGCGGATCCTGTCCGGCCTGCTCGCCCCGTCCGCGGGACTGGTCGAGGCGGGCGGACGGCCCGCGTGGGCCGCCGGCCGTCGTGACGACGCGGTCTTCGCCGAGTTCGGCCTGGTGTTCCAGGAGGCGAACCTGTTCCCGTGGTTCACGATCACCGACAACGTCGCGCTGCCGCTCAAGCTGCGGGGGGTGCCGCGTGCCGAGCGCCGCGCCCGGGCCGCCGAGCTGTGCGCCACCGTCGGGCTCGGCGGGTTCGAGGACTCCTACCCGCGGGAGCTCTCCGGCGGCATGCGCCAGCGGGCCGCGATCGCCCGCGCCCTGGCCTGCGACCCGTCGGTGCTGCTGATGGACGAGCCGTTCGGCGCGCTGGACGCCCTGACCCGCGACCGGATGAACCTGGAGCTGCAGCAGATCCACGCGGTCTCCGGCGCCACCGTCGTGTTCGTCACCCACTCGATCCCCGAGGCGGTGTTCCTGGCCGACCGGGTCGTGCTGCTGACCCCGCGCCCGGGACGCATCCGGTCGATCACCACGATCGACCTGCCCCGGCCGCGGTCCGCCGCGACCGAGACGACACCGGAGTTCGGCGCGCTGGTCGCCGGGCTGCGCACCGAGCTGGACCGGGAGGACTGAACCGATGACCACGACCGAACGGCCCGCTCCGGCGACCGACCCCGCCACCCCCGTCACCGACCCCGGCGGCCCCGAGAAGGAGTCGCCCTGGCTGCGGCGCCTGCCGTGGATCTCCGGGCCGGTGCTCCTGCTGCTGCTCGTGGGGGCCTGGCAGTTCACCGTCTCGGTGGTCGGGGTCTCGGAGTTCATCCTGCCCGCACCGGCCGCCGTCGTCGGCGCGCTGGGGGAGCTGCTGGCCGACCCGGCGATCTGGGGCCACATCGGCGTGACGCTGCTGGAGGTCCTCGTCGGGTTCGGCGCCGCGCTCGTCGCCGGTGTCTGCGTCGG
Organism: Pseudonocardia sp. ICBG162; assembly: GCF_020496225.1. Taxonomy (NCBI): domain Bacteria; kingdom Bacillati; phylum Actinomycetota; class Actinomycetes; order Pseudonocardiales; family Pseudonocardiaceae; genus Pseudonocardia; species Pseudonocardia sp. ICBG162. Next base: position 777,925 of record NZ_JAHLJD010000013.1, on the reverse strand, counting down.
CGCGCTGCTCGGGCGGATCGAATGGCTGCGCCGCGCGGTGCAGCCCGCCCTGGTCGCGCTGCAGGTCGTGCCCAAGGTGGCGTTCGTGCCGATCTTCGTCATCTGGTTCGGCTTCGGCCCCACCTCGAAGATCATCATGGCCGGGCTGCTCGCGTTCTTCCCGATCATGCTCAACGTGATGCTGGGGGTGCGCTCGGTCGAGCGCGGGCACCGCGACGTCATGACCGGGCTGGGCGCCTCGCGCTGGGCGACGTTCCGGAACCTGGAGCTGCCCGCGACCCTGCCCTACGTGTTCGCCGGCGCCGAGGTCGCGATCGTGTTCTCGGTGATCGGCGCGATCGTCGGTGAGTACCTCGGCGGCAGCGCCGGGCTCGGCTACCTGGTGGTGTCGAGCCTCAACGCCCTCGACGCGCCACGCCTGTTCGCGGTGATCGTGCTGCTCGCGGTGCTGGGGTCACTGCTCTACCTGATGGTGACCACCGCGAAACGCCTGGTCATCCCGTGGCACGAGTCGGTGAACACCGGGGTCTGAGCCGCAGCGCCCGCACTCCGCCGGGGTCACGCCCCGGCGGCGTCGCGGGCCCAGCCGGTCAGCACCGGCACGACGACGTCGAGCGCCCCCGGCTCGCGCGCCCACCCGAAGTGCGGGCGCGCCGCGGGCACGTCGAGGTGGTGGCGGCGCAGGGTCGCCGCGCCGAACATGTCCAGCAGCGCGTCGACCGAGGCGGGCGGGGCGAGCCCGTCGCGCTCGAACCCGATCCCGAGGACCGGCAGGTGCACCGCGGCGATCGACGGGGTGTGGTCGATCCGCGGCGTGCCGAACGCGAGCCGCCCGGTGCGGGCCCACCGGCCCCAGTCGCGCATCTGCCCGCGGGCCTCCCGCCCGGCGAAGCCGACCCGGTCGCCCGGGAAGTGCCCGATCAGCATCGCCGCGGCCACGACGGCCTGGGTCCGCAGCAGGTGCGCGGGCCCCCAGACCCGCCAGTCGACGCTGCCCGACCCGACCAGGGCGACACCGTCGACGCGGTCGGGGTGCCGCGCGGCGTGGGCCGCGGCGAGGTGCCCGCCGAGGCTGTGCCCGACGACGAACACCGGCGCGCAGGGCCGCTCGGTGTGCACCGCCTCGACGGCGGCGGCGAGGTCGCCGACGAGGTCGTCGTAGCCGAAGTCGTTGCGGCGCCCGGGCGGGGGAGCGGGGCGGGCCTGGTGCCCGCGCAGCTCGGTGACCGCGGCGGCGACGCCGGCGTCGGCCAGCGCCCTCAGCAGCGGGGTGTAGAACGACGCCCGCATCCCCATCGCGGGCACGACCAGCAGCACGGGTGCACCGGGGTCGGGCACCGGGTGCAGGGTCAGCTCCAGCGGTGCCGGGGCCGGGCGGTCCAGGACGGTGGTGACGGGCACGCCGGTGATCCTCTCCCGGCCGCCCGCCGGGTCAGGCCGGGGCCCCCGCCAGGGCGCGCAGGCCGGCGTCGAACACGGCCATGGCCTCGTCCACCAGCTGGGTCAGCGACGGCGAGCGCGGGTCCGTGCCGTGGTCACCCAGCCAGTGCTGCACCGCGACGCGCAGCCCGGTCACCGCGGCGGCCGCGGCCAGGGTCGGGTAGAGGTCGCGGGCCGGGTCGGACCCGGTCCGGGCGACGACGGCGTCGGCCAGCGCCCGCTCCTGCGCGGCGAACGCGGCCATCTGGTGCGCGACGATCGTCGGGTGCTCCCGCAGCGCCCGGAGCGCCTGCACCCGGTCGAGGTAGCAGGGGTCGGTGACCACGGCACGCAGCGCGTGCCGCAGCGACTCGGCGACCGGCTCGTCGTCGGGGCGGGCGGCGAACGCGGTCAGCAGGGTGTCCGCCGACGACGCGTTGCCCGCGACGACCGCCTCCTCCTTCGAGGTGAAGTAGTTGAAGAAGGTGCGGGGCGCGACGTCGGCGGCGTCGGCGATCTGCTCGACGGTCACCGCGTCCGGGCCGTGGGCGCTGCACAGCCGCAGCGCGGCGCCGGCGAGCGCGGCCCGGGTGGCGGCCTTCTTGCGCTCGCGACGCCCGGGGGCGGCCTGCTCAGCCACGGTCGGCCCCCGTCCGCTCGCGCTCGGGCGCCTCGATGACCGAGACGAGCTCGTGCCGGCCCGGATGCCCGCCGGCGGTGCGTGTCGTGCCGTCGGCGGGTGCGCCGGCCGGCAGGTCGACGTCGAGCCGCAGCCCGTCCGCGCCGACCCTCACCCGGTGCGCGGCGGGACGTCCCTCCCAGCGGTACACGGTGGACACGATGCCGGTGGCGACGCAGATGCGGTAGTGCCCGTCGGCGTCGGCGCGGGTGCGGCCGACCTCGTCGCCGGTGCCGTCGAGGACGGTCAGCACGGCACCGCCCGCCGGGGCGCCGTCGGCCCGCACGAACCCGTGCAGCACCGGACCGGTCGGACCGGTCGGCGGGGCCGGGGTGGTGGCCGAGGCACCGGCCGCGGGGTCGGCGGGCTTCTCGATGTCGAGGGTGTCGCGCAGCGGGACCTCGCGCAGGGCCAGGATCGCCAGCAGGGCCAGGAAGGCCAGCGGCGCGGCCACCAGGAAGATCATCGAGGTGGCGTGGCCGTAGGACTCCATGACGATCGAGCGCACCGGCTCGGGCAGGTCGGCCAGGTGCGGCACCTGCCCGCCGCCGACGGCCGCCCCGCCGTCGACACCGGCGTCGGCCAGCCCGGCCGCGGTCCGGGACCCGACCACGGAGGCGAGCAGCGCGCCCAGCCCCGCGACGCCGGCCGAGCCGCCGAGCGAGCGGAAGAACGTCACCGTGGAGCTCGCGGCGCCCATGTGCCGCAGCGCGACGGTGTTCTGCACGGCGAGCACTAGGTTCTGCTGGGTGGTGCCGACGCCGATGCCGACCAGTGCCATCGCGACCGCGACCAGCCAGTACGGCGCGGTCGAGGAGATGACCGCCGCCCCGAGCGACAGGCCCGCGGTCAGCGAGACCGCGCCGCCGACGAGATAGCGCTTCCAGACGCCGGTGCGGGTGATCAGCTGGCCGGCCACGTTCGACGCGCCGAACATGCCGACGATCATCGGCAGCGTGAGCAGCCCGGCCTCGGTGGCGCTGGCGCCCCGGGCGAGCTGGAAGTACTGGGACAGGAAGATGGTGGAGCCGAACATCGCGACGCCGACGAACAGGCTCGCGACGGTGGCGAGCACGACGGTGCGGTCGCGGAACAGGAACGGCGGCACGACCGGGTCCTTGGCCCGTCGCTCGACGACGATCGCGCCCACCAGCAGCACCAGGCCGGCACCGATCAGGCCGAACGAGGTCGGCGAGGCCCAGCCGAACTGCTTGCCGGCCAGCGAGGTCCACAGCAGCAGGGCCGACACCGCGGCGGCGATGAGGGTGGCGCCCAGGTAGTCGATGCTGGGGCGCTCACCGTCGGCGCGCACGGGGGTGGGGACGTTCAGGGTGCGCTGCAGCACGAGCAGCGAGAGCGCGGCCAGCGGGACGCCGACGAAGAAGCACCAGCGCCAGCCCAGCGGCGAGTCGACGATGATGCCGCCGAGCAGCGGACCGCCGACGACGGCGATCGACATGATCCCCGAGAGGTAGCCCATGTAGCGGCCGCGCTCGCGCGGGGTGATGATCGCCGCGATCACGACCTGGGTCAGCGCCTGCAGCCCACCCATGCCGAGGCCCTGCAGCACCCGGAAGCCGATGAGCTGCCCGGTGGAGACCGCCAGCCCGCAGAGCAGCGAGCCGACCAGGAAGATCCCGATCGCGGCCTGGACCAGCAGCTTCTTGGAGTAGAGGTCGGCGAGCTTGCCCCAGATCGGGGTCGAGGCCGTCATCGCCAGCAGTGACGCCGAGACCACCCACGTGTACTCGGCCTGGGTCCCGCCGAGGTCGCCCAGGATCCGGGGCAGCGCGTTCGACACGATCGTGCTGGACAGCACGCCGACGAACAGCGCCATCAGGAGGCCGGTCAGGGGGAGCAGTACGTCGCGGCGGTGGGCCGCGGCCTCCTCGGGGGTGCGCACGGGGCGGGTAGTTGACGTCACGCAACGAGTCTGGCCCAAAGATGCAGGCTGTGCAACTTTGCCGGACGTGCGTCCGCGCACAGTCTGCACGGTTGCGCCGGCCCGTCCGCGCGACGACGCCCCGCGACCGGCGGGGGCCGGTGGCGGGGCGTCGCCTGCGCCGCGTGCGGGCCCGGACGGCCCGGCGCTCAGGCCGCGGCGGTGCCCTCCGGGTGGACGGCCAGCCTGGCCAGGCGCTTCTCGGTGGGCCAGCGGACGTTCCACGCCCAGCCGAGCCGCTCGAACAGCCGGATCGTGCCGGCCGAGATGTCGATCTCGCCGCGGCCGACGCCGTGCCGGGCCGAGGTGGGGTCGGCGTGGTGCAGGTTGTGCCAGGACTCGCCCATGCTGGGGATGGCGAGCAGCCAGACGTTGGTGGAGCGGTCCCGGGCCTTGTACGGCCGCTCACCGACGAGGTGGCAGATCGAGTTGGTCGACCACGCGACGTGGTGCGACACCGCGACCCGGACCAGCCCGGCCCAGAAGAACGCGGTGAACGCGCCCCACCAGGACCAGGTCACCAGGCCGCCGACGACGCCGGGGCCGAACACGGACAGGATCGTCAGGACGGTGAAGCCGCGGTGGACCCGGTCGATGTCGGGGTCGGCGAGCAGGTCCGGGGCGAAGCGGCGCTGGTCGGTCAGCGACCGGTCGAAGATCCAGCCCATGTGGGCGTGCCAGAAGCCGCGGACCAGCGCGGCGGGGGAGGTGCCGTAGCGCCACGGCGAGTGCGGGTCGCCCTCGGCGTCGGCGTAGGCGTGGTGACGGCGGTGGTCGGCCACCCAGTGCCGGACCGGCCCCTGCACGGCGAGGCTGCCCGCGACGGCGAGCGCGATCCTCAGGGGCCGGTTCGCGGTGAACGAGCCGTGGGTGAAGTAGCGGTGGAAACCGACGGTCACCCCCAGCATGGACACGACGTACAGGCCGAGTGCGAGGCCGGCGTCGAGCCAGGTCAGGCCCCAGCCCCACGCGAGGGGGACCGCGGCGACGAGCGCGATCGCCGGGACGATCGCGAACGCGTAGACGAACAGGTGCGGAACGGGATGCCGGAGCCGGTCGGAGAAGTCGGAGCGCGGCGCGGGCCGGGTGTCGGTCACACCCTCCGATGGTTCCGGCTCGCACCAGAACGGACAGTGGGGACAACCCCCCTCACGCACCGTGAGTGGGGACTCCTCAGGCCGTGGCGGGCTGGGCCGCCTCCCGCAGCAGCGGCTTCACGCGCTCGCCGAACTTGGTGACGCCGTCGACGAAGTCGGGCCAGGTGAGCAGCGCCCCGTCGATGCCGGTGGTCGCGGCGATCTCGTCGAGCTGGGCCGCGACCCGCTCGTAGGAACCCTTCACCACCGGCAGGGACAGGAACGCCATGTTCCCCTCCGACGCGGGACGCTCCAGCGAGGCCAGCAGCTGGGCCGAGGTGCCGTCCGGGTTGGTGTCCAGCGACGCCCCGGTGGTCATGTAGCTGATGGCCTCGAGGTCGGCGTTCTCGACGATGTGCGCGCACAGCCGGTCGGCCTCGTCGTCGGTCTCCTCGGCGATGATGCAGTACAGCGCGTAGGTGCCGACGTCGCGGCCCGCCTCGTCGCCGAGCCGGCGCACCCCGGCGGCGATGTCCCCGACCTTCGAGCGCTCGGCCATGATGAAGTTCCGGTCGCCGTGCTCGGCGGTGAACGCCTGGCCCGCCGGCGACTGGCCCGCGCAGACGATCGTCGGGGTGTGCAGCGGCTTGGGACGCATGTCGGCGTCGTCGAAGGAGAAGAACTCGCCGGAGAAGGTCGCGGTCCCCTCGCTCCACAGCGCCCGCAGCGCCCGGACGTACTCGGCGGCGTAGGCGTAGCGGCGCTCGAAGTACTCGTCGCCGGGCCACAGCCCCATCTGCGTGTACTCGGGCTTGTTCCAGCCGGTGACGATGTTGAGCCCGCAGCGCCCGCCGGAGATCTCGTCGATCGTCGCGACCATCCGGGCGGCCATGATCGGGTGGGTGGCCAGGGTGGTCACCGACGGGTAGAGCCCGATCCGCTCGGTCACCGCGGCGAGCCCGCCGAACAGGGTGAACGACTCCAGGCACTCGCCCCAGAAGTCGCTCGGCCCGCCCGACCCGCGGTGCTTCATCATCGAGAGCACGAAGTCGAGGCCCTGGCGCTCGGCCTCCTGGGTGATCGCCACGTTGTGGGCGAAGCTCGGCCGGTACTGCGGGCTGCCGGTGGACAGGATGTAGCCGTTGGTCGCGTTCGGGATGAAGACGCCGTAGTGCACTCAGACCTCCGGGGTGGACAGCTGTGTGACGGTGCTGGGCAGGTCGGCGACGTCGGCGTACTTGGCGTCGAGGTCGGCGAGGTTGCGGGTGTGGACGCCGGCGTCGCGGTCGGCGCAGGCGTCGGCGACGACGACCGGGCGGAACCCGGCGGCGAGCGCATCGGTGGCGGTGGCGCGGACGCAGCCCGACGTCGACACCCCCGTGACGACGACGGTGTCGACCCCGCGGGCCCGCAGCGTCGCGGCGAGCGAGGTCCCGGCGAAGGCGGACGCGTGCTGCTTGGCCAGCAGCGTCTCGCCCGGCGCCGGGTCGAGGACGAGCCGGCCCCAGTCCCCGGGGGCGCCCTCGGCGAAGCAGGACAGTGTGGGCACCTTCGCGGCGAAGAACCCGGCGTCGGCGAGATCGGCGGCGTAGCGCACGACGGTCCAGACGACCGGGTGCCCGCCCGCGCGGGCCGCGGCGACCACGGCGTCGCAGCCGCCGGTGACCCGCTCCGCGGTGGCGGCGTCCCCGAGGAAGAAGGGCCCGTCCGGCTCGGTGTAGGCGGCCACGAGGTCCACCACGACGACGGCCGGTGCCGCGCCCCAGCCGACCCGGCCCGAGAACGGCGCACCGTGCGGTCCCGCCCCGGCGCCGGTCACCGGCGGTCCCCGGTCATCACGGCGCGGGCGTTGGCGATGTGGCTGACCATCACCGCGGCGGCCCAGGCGCCGTCCCCGGCGCGCAGTGCGGCGACGATCTCGGCGTGGTGGGCGAGGCTGCGGGCCAGCGACGCCGCGTCGTAGGTGTGGAAGGTGCGCAGCACGACCGGTGCGTGCACCACGCCGGCCAGCGCGGAGGCGAGCGCGGGGGTGTCGGCGATCTCGAGCAGCCGGGCGTGGAACCGCCGGTTCAGGGCGACCAGGGCGTCGAGGTCCTGCCCAGGGCCGGGGCCGCCGACGGCGAGCATGCGGCCGGCGAGGTCGTCGAGCTGGTCGAGGTCGGCGGCGGTGGCGCGGGCGGCGGCCAGCGCGGTGGCCCGCGGCTCCAGCGCGGTGCGGACGCCGAAGATGTCGTCGAGGTCGGCCTCGGAGAACGTGGCGACCCGCGCACCGCGGTGCGGGTGCAGCTCGACCAGCCCCTCCGCGGCGAGCCGGGACAGCGCCTCGCGGACCGGGGTGCGCGACACCCCGAGCCGGTCGGCGAGCTCGACCTCGCCCAGGTGGGCGCCCGCGGCCAGCGCGCCGGTGAGGATCTCCTCGCGCAGCGCGGCCTGGGCGCGCTCGGAGGCGCGCCGGGGAGTCGTGTCGACCATCGTCACCTCCGGCGTCGGAATGTATGCAACCTACGAGTGCCGCCGGTCACGCACAAGGCTCCACCTGTTGTTACGTCCGGATGACGGGCAGAGTGGGCGATGCGTGTACACAATCCAGCTCGACGAAGGGACTCCGCCGTGGCCGACCTCCTCAGCCGACCCGGGAACCGCCGGGCGCGCCTGCGTGCCCTGCTCGACGCCGGCACCCCGGTGCTCGCCCCCGGCGCCTACGACGCGCTGTCCGCGCGGCTGGTCGAGCAGGCCGGGTTCGACGTCGTCTACATGACCGGGTTCGGGACGACGGCCGGGCTGCTCGGCCGGCCCGACGTCGGCCTGCTCGGGGGAGCGGAGATGGCCGCGCACGCGGGCAGGCTGGCCGACGCCGTCGACCTCCCGCTGATCGCCGACGCGGACACCGGCTACGGCAACCCGCTCAACGTCATCCGCACCGTCCGCGACTACGAACGGGCCGGGGTCGCCGCGCTGCACCTGGAGGACCAGGTCATGCCCAAGCGGTGCGGGCACCTCGCGGGCAAGCAGGTGGTGCCCGCCGCGGAGATGGCCGCGAAGGTGCGGGCCGCCGTCGACGCCCGCACCGACCCGGACCTGCTGGTGATCGCGCGGACCGACGCCGCCGCCGTCGACGGGCTGGACGCGGCGATCGACCGGGCCCGCCGGTTCGCCGACGCCGGCGCCGACCTGCTGTTCGTGGAGGCGCCGACGTCCGAGCGCGACATCGAGACCGTCGCGACCGCGCTGGCCGGGCACCGGCTGGTGTTCAACTGGGCCGAGGGCGGCCGCACCCCGCCGCTGTCGCGCGACCGGCTCGCCGAGCTCGGGTTCGCCCTGGTCCTGTTCCCGGTGGGCACCCTGCTCGCGGCGACGGCCGGGATGCGGGAGCTCCTGGAGCGGCTGCGGGCCGAGGGCACCCCGGCGTCGCTGATCGACCGGCTCGGCGGCCTCGACGCGTTCGCCGAGCTCGCCGGGATCGGGGAGGTCCGCGAGCTGGAGCAGCGCTACCGCGCGGAGGGGGAGTGAACAGTTCCCGGCCGCCTCGCGCCGCGAACGTCCCTCTACGGAAGGGTTGGTAATACACGGCCAGGAGTGGCGGGTCGATATGTCGTCCACCACACTCAGCAGAGATGACCTTGCTGACCTGCGGACGTCGACCGGAACGGGTCAGGCAGGCAGGGTCCCGGAATCGCCCCAGGCGGTGGATCGTGCAGCAGAACACTCCCCGGCTCCGCATCTGCGAACGATGCTGGTCGTCGGTCGCGGACGGCTCGGTCTGTCGGATCTTCCGGCACTCCGACCCCGCGACCCCGCTGGAGAGGCCCACCTTCTCCTACCGGCACCTCGACGGTGACCCGGCGTGCAGCGGGGCGCAGCAGCCCGAGCTGGAGAGGGGGTGGGCCGCGTGAGCGCACCCCCCGTACCGGGACGCGCGCTGCGCCCGGTCGCCGCGCCGGTGCCGGCCGCCCGGACCGTGCTGTCGCCGGTCGACCCGCTGCCGGTGTCGCCGGGCGACCTGGACCGGCTGCGCGAGAACCTCGGACGCGTGCTGGCCGGTCTGCGCTGGCCCGCCCACCGCTGGCAGGTCCTCGCCGAGGCCGAGGCGTGGGGGGTGAGCGGCGTGGTCCGCCAGCAGCTCCTCCCGCTGCCCGATGGGCGGTACCCGTCGTTCGAGGCCGTCGTCGAGGTGCTCACGGCCGCGGCGCGGGGCCGGCTGCGCCCGGCCCCGGTCCGGCCCGCGATCGGCGCCGACCGGCTGCACCCCGCCGAGCGGGCCGGTGTGCCGCCGCGCCTGCCGCGTGCCCACGGCAGGCCCGCACCCGCGCCGGGACACCGCCCGGCCTGACCTCCGACGGGGTCGTGCGACCGCCCCGGACGGTGGTGGGTGGGGCCGAGTCGGCCGGGGTCGGCGGTCCCGAATCCGCCGGCCCCGGCCGGGGCGACCACCCGTCCGCTCCCCAGCGACGGGTGGTGGGTCCTCGGGGTGCGTGGCCCGCGACGAGGCGGGTGCGTGCCGGGGGAGACCGGCTGCTCACGCGAGGTGATGTATATCACGCGATGCGGCCGGATTGGTCCGGTTTCCCCGAACCGGGCGACGGTATCGATCAAGCCGTCCGTGCGCGTGTAGACCGCCGAGCACCGGGAAGGCCGGGTGTGTCCGGTCCCGGGCGGGCCCGGCGCGGCGAGGAGGCGGACGTGGCGGGGCAGACGGCGATCGGGCTGGCGGTCGAGACGGCGGGACCGGGGGTGCGGCTGGTCCGGGTGTCCGGGCGGCTGGATCGTCCGGGAGTGGAGGCGCTGGCGCGGATGCTCGACGCCCAGGCGCGGTGCGGCCGGACCCCGGGGCACGTCGTCGTCGACCTCTCCGGGGTCAACGCCTTCGACGGGCCCGCCACCGAGCGGCTCGGCGCGGTCGTCGCCCGCTCGCGTGCCGACGGCGTGCGTCTGCACCTGGCCGGGTGCGGCGGCCGGGCGGAGCTGCTGCCGCTGCGCGCCCGCCAGGTCCTGCAGCGCTGCAGCGCCTTCCCTTCCGCCGAGGTCGCCGTCCGGACGCTGACCGCGGCCCGCGCCGGTGCTGCCGGGACCGTGCCCGGACCGCGCCGGGCCGGCGACGACCGCGCCGGTGGCCGGCCGGTCGCCTCCGGTACCTGACCCCGGCCGGCCCGGGGCCGTCAGCCCGCCGCGTCGAGGGCGCGGCGCACCGCGGCCGCGCCGTCCTCGTCGAGCTCGCCCCAGCACCGCAGCCGGGACAGCCCGCCGTCGGGGAACACGTCCAGACGCAGGTGGGTGGCCGGTGCGGCGCCGGGCAGCAGGAACCGGTGCCGGGTGTCGGGCTGCACCCGCTCGCGGTCGCGCAGCACCGTCCACGACCCGCCGGTGCGTTCGTCGCGGGTGCTGACCGAGACCCAGCCCGGCGCGTTCCCGACGAACCAGGTCGTGTCGACCTCCACGTGCCGCGGGACCCCGCCCGCGGCGAGCGCGAACTCGACCCAGTCGTTGCCGCCGTCGCGGCGCCGCGCGTTCTCCCAGCCCTCGCCCATGTGCCGCGCCTTCCCGGGCAGCAGCAGGTTGCCGGGGGAGGAGTAGAACTCGTCGGAGCAGCCGGTGACGTGCCCGCCGTTCTCCGCCGCGAGCAGGTCCACGGTGCCCTCGAGGAACCGCGGGTCGGGCAGCACCCGGCCGAGGACCCGGAACCGGGCGATCCCGCCGTCCGGGTGCATGATCAGCCGCAGGTGGGTGGCCCGGCGGGTGTCGGTCACCGGGTAGACGTTCGCGGTGTGCCCGGCGCACGCCGAGCGCGGCACGATCTCGTGCCAGGGCGCCTTCTCCAGCTCGTCGGGGGAGGGGTGGCCGTCGACGGCGGTCGCCTCGACGGCGATCTCCGGCGGGTAGTTGCCCCTGAACCAGGAGGTGTCGACGACGACGTGGTCCACCACCCCCGGCGCACCCAGGCGGACCAGCGCCCAGTCGTGGCCGGGCTCGCGGCGGCGACGGGTCTCCCAGCCGTCGTAGACCTTGCCTTTGAGACCGAACTCGTCGGGGTCGAAGCGGGGCGGGGCGGCGGTGATGAGGTTCTCGCGCTGGGCGAAGAACTCGTCGTTCGCGGCGACGACCGAGCCGCCGAGCGCGCGGGAGGCCAGGTCGATGAGCGAGGGGTCGGTCACGGTCTGCTCCTGATCATCGGGCGGGTGGGGGACGGGTGGTCGGTGGCGATCCGGGCGCCGAGCAGCCGCAGCAGCTCGGCGGCGCGGTCGACCGCGTCGCGGTGGTCGAGGGCGGTGTCGGTCAGGGCGTAGGTCGCGACGAAACCCGCGGCCCGCAGTGCGGCCGGGCCGAGGGTCACCTGCCCGGCGACGGCGACGACCGGCGTCCCGGCCGCGCGGGCGGCGGCGGCGACCCCGGCCGGGGCCTTGCCGTGCAGGGTCTGGGCGTCCAGCCTGCCCTCCCCGGTGACGACGAGACCGGCGCCGGCCAGCTCGTCGTCGAAGCCGGTCAGCTCCAGGACGGTACCGACGCCGGGTGCGACACGCGCCCCGCAGACGGCGGTCAGCGCGAGCCCCGCCCCGCCCGCGGCCCCGGCGCCGGGTGCCGCGGCGAGCGCGTCGGCGTCGGTGCCGGTGGCGGCGGCGAGCACCCGCACCCAGCGGGCCAGCGCGTCGTCGAGCGCGGCGACCCCGGAGGTGTCGGCGCCCTTCTGCGGGCCGTAGACGGCCGCGGCGCCGTGCGGGCCGAGCAGCGGGTTGTCGACGTCGGCGGCGAGCCGGACCCGCACGGCCGGGTCCCGCAGCCGCGGGTGCAGCCCGGCCAGGTCGAGCCGGTCGGCCCGGGCCAGCGCCGCGCCGCCCCGCCCGACCTCGGCGCCGCCGGCGTCCAGGACCCGGGCGCCGAGCCCGCGCAGCAGCCCGGCTCCGCCGTCGGTGGTGGCACTGCCCCCGAGCCCGACGACGACGTCGGTGCACCCGGCGTCGAGCACCGCGGCCAGCACGGTGCCGAGCCCCTCGGTGCCCGCGCCGCCCGGGTCGCGCACCCCGCCGGGCAGGACCGCGAGCCCGGCCGTCGAGGCCAGCTCCACCAGCGCGGACACGCCGTCGCGGGCCCAGACGGCCGTCAGCGGAGCCCCGGTGGGGCCGGTCGCGGTGGTCGTGACCGGCTCCCACCCGGCGGCGAGCGCCGCGGCGACGGTGCCCTCGCCGCCGTCGGCGACCGGGCAGCGGCGTACCGGACGGCCCGGGTCGGCGTCGGCGATCCCGGCCGCGAGCGCGGCGGCGACGGCGGCGGCGTCCAGCGAGCCCTTGAACTTGTCCGGGGCCAGCAGGATCGCGTTCACCGGCGGTGGGCCAGCGCGGTCGGGGCGTCGGCGGGGGCCTCGGCGAGGTCCTCGAACTCGGTGACGGCGTCGATCTCGGTGCCCATCGCGATGTTCGTGACCCGCTCCAGCACCACCTCGACCACGACCGGCACCTTGTGCTCCGAGGCCAGCTGCGACGCCCGGCGCAGGGTCGTGGCGATCTCGTCGGGCTCGGTGACCCGCAGCCCCACGCAGCCCAGCCCCTCCGCGACGCGGACGTGGTCGACGCCGTAGCCCTTGGGCAGCCCGGTCAGCTCCTCGTCGGCGTGCATGTTGTCGAAGGCCAGGGAGACCTGGAAGTCCATGTCGAACGCGCGCTGCGCCTGCCGGATCAGTCCCAGGTAGGAGTTGTTGACCACGACGTGGACGTAGGGCAGCCCGAACTGGGCGCCGACCGCGAGCTCCTCCAGCATGAACTGGAAGTCGTAGTCGCCCGAGAGCGCGACGACCGGGGTCGACGGGTCGGCGACGACGGCGCCCAGCGCGGCCGGGATGGTCCAGCCGAGCGGTCCGGCCTGGCCGCAGTTGACCCAGTGCCGGGGCCGGTAGACGTGCAGGAACTGGCCGGCCGCGATCTGGGACAGCCCGATCGTCGTCACGTAGCGGGTCTCCGGGCCGAAGACCCGGTTCATCTCCTGGTACACCCGCTGCGGCTTGATCGGGACGTGCGGGAAGTCGGTGCGCCGCAGCAGCGTCGCCTTCCGCTCGCGGCACGACTCCGCCCACGCGCCGCGGTCCGGCAGGGTCCCGGCGTCGCGGCGGCGGCGGGCCTCGGCCAGCAGGGCGCGCAGGGCGGCCCCGGCGTCGGAGACCACGCCGTAGTCGGGGGCGAAGACCCGCCCGATCTGGGTGGGCTCGATGTCGACGTGCACGAACCGGCGCCCGCGCCGGTAGGTGTCCAGCCCACCGGTGTGCCGGTTCGCCCAGCGGTTCCCGATCCCGACGACGACGTCGGAGGCCAGGAAGGTGGCGTTGCCGTAGCGGTGCGCGGTCTGCAGCCCGACCATCCCCGCGGCGAGCGGGTGGTCGTCGGGGATCGTGCCCCAGCCCATCAAGGTCGGCACGACCGGGACGCCGAGGATCTCGGCGAGCTCGACGAGCTCGGCGGAGGCGTCGGCGTTGACGATCCCGCCGCCCGCGACGATCAGCGGCCGCTCGCCCTCGGCGAGCAGGTCCAGCACCCGCGACGCCTGCGGGCCGGTCATCGCGGGGCGGTGCACCGGCAGCGGGGCGTAGGTGTCGGGGTCGAAGTCGATGACGGTCTGCTGCACGTCGATCGGCAGGTCGATCAGCACGGGACCGGGCCGGCCGGACCGCATGAGGTGGAACGCCTGGGCGAACGCGCCCGGCACCTGCGCGGCCTCGCGCACGGTCATCGCCATCTTGGTGACCGGTGCCGCGATGGCCGCGATGTCGACGGCCTGGAAGTCCTCCTTGTGCAGCCGTGCGACCGGCGCCTGCCCGGTGATCGCCAGGATCGGGATCGAGTCCGCCGACGCCGAGTACAGCCCGGTCACCATGTCGGTGCCCGCCGGGCCGGAGGTGCCGATGCAGACGCCGATGTTGCCCGGACCGGAGCGGGTGAAGCCCTCGGCCATGTGCGAGGCGCCCTCGACGTGGCGGGCCAGGACGTGGCCGATCGTGCCGCGGGCGCGCATCGCGGCGTAGAAGGGGTTGATCGCCGCACCCGGGACGCCGAACGCCTGCGTGGCGCCCTCGGCCTCCAGGATGCGGACGGCGGCCTCGGCCGCGGTCATCCGGGTCATGACGACTCCCCGTTCAGGCGGCGGACGGTGCGGTGCAGGGCGGAGTGGTCGAGGCCGCCGTCGCCGGCGGCCCGGGTGGCGGCGACGAGCTGGGCGACGAGCGCGGTCACCGGGGCGACCACCCCGGCCTCGCGCGCGGAGTCGGCGACGATGCCCATGTCCTTGTGGTGCAGGTCGATCCGGAAGCCGGGGGCGTAGTCCCCGGCCAGCATCTTCGGGGTCTTCTGGTCGAGGACCTTCGAGCCGGCGAGCCCGCCGCCGAGCACACGGGCGGCGGCGTCGAGGTCGGCGCCGTGCGCACGCAGGAACTCGATCGCCTCGGCGAGCAGGGCGATGTTCCCGGCGACGATCAGCTGGTTCGCGGCCTTGACGGTCTGCCCGGCCCCGGACGGGCCGACGTGCACGACGGTCGCACCGACGACGTCGAGCAGCGGGCGGGCGGCGGCCACGTCGGCCTCCTCCCCGCCGACCATGATCGACAGGGCGGCGTTCTCGGCGCCCGCCTGGCCGCCGGAGACCGGGGCGTCGAGCATCCGCAGGCCGCGTTCGGCCGCGCGGGCGGCGAGGTCGCGGGCGACGTCGGGGCGGATCGTGGAGAAGTCGACCACCAGGGTGCCCGGCTCCGCGGTGTCGAACACGCCGCCGTCGCGGGTGCAGACGTCGACGACGTCGGGGGAGTCGGGCAGCATCAGGGCGACCACGTCGGCGCCGGTCACCGCCTCGGTGACCGTCGCGGCGGCCCGGCCGCCGTCGGCGGCGAGGGCCTCGGCCTTCTCCGGGCTCCGGTTGTGGCCGACGACGTCGTGCCCGGCCTTCACGAGGTGGCGGGCCATCGGGCCGCCCATGATCCCGAGGCCGACGAAGGCGATGGTGCTCATGCGGGGGCTCCTTCCCTGGTCAGCCAGCCGAACGGGTCGGCGGTGACGGGCTTGTACTCGAGGCTGACCGGGCCGTCGTAGCCGGCGGCGACGACCCGGGCGAGCAGGTCGGCGATCGGCAGGTCCCCGGTGCCGGGTTCGCCGCGGCCGGGGGCGTCGGCGATCTGGACGTGGCCGATCCGGTCGGCGTGGCGGTCGATCGCGGCCGCGGGGTCGTCGCCGTTCACGGCGAGGTGGTAGACGTCGAGCAGCAGCCGCAGGTGCGGCGACCCGACCCGGTCGAGCACGGCGACGGCGTCGTCGGCGGTCCTCAGGGGGTAGGCGTCGACGCCGCTGACCGGTTCGAGCAGCGCGACCGCGCCGATGCGGGCGGCCGCGTCGGCGGCCAGTGCGAGGCTGCGGACGGCGGTCTCGTCCTGGACGCGCGGGTCCAGGTCGTCGCTCCGGTTGCCGTACAGGGCGTTGAAGCCGAGCGTGCCGAGCCGCTCGCCGATGCCGACGGCCACGGCGACGTTGTCGGCGAACTCGCTCGCGCGGGCCGGGTCGGACAGGATGCCGCGCTCGCCGGCGGGCATGTCGCCCGCGGTGAAGTTGAGCCCGGTGAGGGTGACGCCGGCGTCGGCGACGGCGGTGACGAAGGCGTCGACCTCGTGGTCGCCGGGCACGGAGTCCGCGAACGGCCACCAGAACTCGACGGCGTCGAAGCCGGCCGCCGCGGCGGCCGCGGGCCGGTCGAGCAGCGGCAGGTCGGGGAACACGATGGAGCAGTTGACGGTGTAGCGCACTTCAGGGGCCTCCTCGGTCCTCAGGCGGGCTCGGGCAGTCCCCGGTAGGCCCGCCACCCGCCGTGGGTGGTGATGTCGGTGAGCTCGTCGCGCTGGCGCTCCAGCACGCCGGGCCGCAGCCCGACGGCGAGGACGTCGCGGCCGTCGTCGAGCTCGATGACGGTGAGCTCGAGCTCCGGCGGCTCGTCGGGCAGGAAGTCGGTGCGGATCGCCGAGAGCGGGACGTCGTAGATCTCCCCGGCCAGCGCCACGCCGCCCGAGGGGTCCTCCAGCAGGGCCGGGAACTGGTCGCGTACCGAGTACATGCGGTAGTGCGGAGCGGTGCGGACCCCGCCCAGGAACGGGTGGGCGGACACGTTGTGGTGGAGCCGGCCGCCGCGCATCGCGTCACCGGAACAGAAGAGGGCAGTCACCGGAGCCTCCGATCATTCCGCAATGCGGAAAAGTGATTCCGTTGTGCGGTGTGAATCGGACCACGGCATCCGGGGGCTGTCAAGCATCGTCGTCGGCGGCGACCCCTTGACGCTTGCGTGACCGGCGCCATAGCTTGATTCCGCTAGGTAAGAGGTTCGTTTCACATCGCGGAAATCAGCGCGTTACGTTGGACGCGCCACGACGTGGGAACCGAGGTGGCCCCGATGACGGGACCCGGAACGAGCGACCGATCCGCAGCAGCCCCGACCGGTGAGCGGGTGGCCGCCGTGCCCGTCACGCAGGACGGGGCGGACGCACCGAGCCCCCGGCTCTACAACCGCGACCTCGCGCCGACCACCGTCGAGGGACGGTCGTGGAAGGCCTACAATATCTTCACGCTGTGGGCCGTCGACGTGCACAGCCTGGGCAACTACGGCTTCGCGCTCGGCCTGTTCGCGCTCGGCCTCGGCGCCTGGCAGATCCTGGTCTCGCTCGGCATCGGTGCGCTGGTGCTGTTCGTGCTGCTCACCGTCGCCGGGTACATGGGCTACCGGACGGGCCTGCCGTTCCCGGTGATGAGCCGGATCTCCTTCGGCGTGCGCGGCGCCCAGCTCCCGGCCCTGGTGCGCGGCGCGGTCGCGATCGCCTGGTTCGGCATCCAGACCTACCTCGCCACCCGGGTGCTCGTCGTGATGGTCCTGGCCGTGGCGCCCTCGGCCGGGGCGCTGGAACAGGTGTCGTTCCTGGGGCTGTCGGTGCTGGGCTGGATCTGCTTCGTCGTCCTGTGGGTCGTGCAGGTGGCGATCCTGCTGCGCGGCATGGACGGCATCCGCCGCTACGAGGCCGTCGCCGGCCCGATCGTGCTGGTGACCCTCGCGGTGCTCGCGGGCTGGGTGCTGTGGCAGACCGGTGGCGACATCGCGCTGTCGGTGCCCGAGCCGCTGACCGGCGGGGCGATGTGGGTGCAGATCCTCGCCGGGGCGTCGCTGTGGACGGCGATCTACGGCACCTTCGTCCTCAACTTCTGCGACTTCACCCGCGGCGCGGTGTCCACCGGCGCGGTCCGGCGCGGCAGCTTCTGGGGGATCCTGCCGAACACGCTGTTCTTCGGTGTCGTCGTCGTGGTGCTGGCGGGCGGCCAGCTGCGGATCGGCGGCCAGGTGATCTCCAGCCCGGCCGACGTCGTCAACACCATCCCCAACACCCCGCTGCTGCTGGTCGCCTCCGCCGCGCTGCTGATCCTGACGATCGCGGTCAACCTGATGGCGAACTTCGTGGCCCCCTGCTACGCCCTGTCGAACCTGTTCCCGCGGGTGCTCGACTTCCGCCGGGCCGGGGTGGTGAGCGCGCTGATCGGGCTGATCATCCTGCCCTGGAACCTGTACGACTCCCCGGTGGTGATCACCTACTTCCTGGGTGTGCTCGGCGCGCTGCTCGGCCCGCTGTTCGGGATCGTGATGGCCGACTACTGGCTGGTCCGGCGCGGACGCATCGACGTCCCCGCGCTCTACACCGAGGCGAGCACCGGCGCCTACCACTACCGCGGCGGGGTCAACCGGCGCGCGGTCGCGGTGTTCGTGCCGTCCGCGGTGGTCGCCGTCGCCGTCGGGTTCGTCCCCGCGCTGGAGCCGGTCGCGCCGTTCAGCTGGTTCCTCGGCGCCGGGATCGCGGCGCTGCTGACCGTGCTCGTCGCCCCGCGCGGACGGGAGTACCGCGCGGTCTCCGGGGAGTCGCTGGCCGTCGCACCGACCGGGGGGCACTGATGCGCATCGTCGTCGTCAACGTCAACACCACCGGGTCGGTGACCGAGGCCATCGCCGCCTCCGCCCGCGCCGTCGCGGCACCGGGCACCGAGATCGTCGGGCTGACGCCCCGGTTCGGCGCCGAGTCGGTCGAGGGCAACCTGGAGAGCTACCTGGCCGCGGTCGGGGTCGCCGACGCCGTCGCGCGCTACGCCGCCTCCGGCGAGCGGTTCGACGCGGTGATCCAGGCCGGCTACGGCGAGCACGGCCGCGAGGGCCTCCAGGAGATGCTCGACGTGCCCGTCGTCGACATCACCGAGGCCGCCGCGACCACCGCGATGTACCTCGGCCACCGCTACTCGGTGGTGACCACCCTGGACCGCACCGTCCCGCTGATCGAGGACCGCCTGCTGCTGGCCGGGCTGGACCGGCGCTGCGCCTCGGTGCGCGCCTCCGGGCTCGCGGTGCTGGAGCTGGAGCAGGACCCGGACCGCGCGGTCGCCGCGATCGTCGAGCAGGCCCGGGTCGCGGTCGAGCAGGACCACGCCGAGGTGATCTGCCTCGGCTGCGGCGGCATGGCCGGGCTGGACGCGAAGGTCCGCGCCGAGACCGGGGTGCCCGTCGTCGACGGGGTGCAGGCCGCGGTCACCGTCGCCGAGTCGCTGGTCCGGCTGGGCCTGACCACCTCGACGAGCCGCACCTACGCGGCACCCCGTACCAAGAAGATCACCGGATTCCCCCTGGAGATGTCATGACCAGCTACGACCTGGTGGTCCGCGGGAAGCGGATCATGACCACGGCGGGCGAGCAGCCCCGCGAGATCGGCGTGACCGGCGGGCGGATCGTCGCCATCGAGCCGCTCGGCAACGGCCTCGACGGGGCCCGGGTGATCGACCTCGCCGACGACGAGGTGCTGCTGCCCGGCCTCGTCGACACCCACGTGCACGTCAACGAGCCCGGCCGCACCGAGTGGGAGGGCTTCGCCTCGGCGACCCGGGCCGCCGCGGCGGGCGGGGTCACCACGATCGTCGACATGCCGCTGAACTCGATCCCGCCGACCGTCGACGTCGCGGCGCTGGAGGTGAAGCGGAAGGTCGCCGAGCACCAGGCGTTCGTCGACGTCGGGTTCTGGGGCGGCGCGGTGCCCGGCAACCTCGGCGACCTGCGCGGTTTGCACGACGAGGGCGTCTTCGGGTTCAAGTGCTTCCTGCTGCACTCCGGCGTCGACGAGTTCCCGCCGCTCGACGCCGACGAGATGGAACGCGACATGGCCGAGCTGGCCACCTTCGACGCCGTCATGATCGTGCACGCCGAGGACTCCCGGGCCATCGAGAAGGCCCCCACCCCGCACGGCGCGAAGTACGACACCTTCCTGCGCTCGCGCCCGCGCGGCGCGGAGAACCTGGCGATCGCCGAGGTCATCGAGCGGGCCCGCTGGACCGGGGCGCGCGCGCACGTGCTGCACGTGTCCTCCTCCGACGCGCTCCCGATGATCGCCACCGCGCGGCGCGACGGCGTCCGGATCACCGCCGAGACCTGCCCGCACTACCTCACGCTGTTCGCCGAGGAGATCCCCGACGGCGCCACCACGCACAAGTGCTGCCCCCCGATCCGCGAGGCGTCGAACCGGGAGCTGCTGTGGGAGGGGCTGCTCGACGGGACGATCGACTGCATCGTGAGTGACCACTCGCCCAGCACCGCCGAGCTGAAGCTGCTCGACTCCGGGGACTTCGGGCTCGCCTGGGGCGGGGTGTCGTCGCTGCAGCTGGGGCTGTCGCTGGTGTGGAGCGAGGCCCGCCGGCGCGGCATCGGGCTCGCGCAGGTGGCGCAGTGGATGGCGTCGAAGCCCGCCGACCTGGTCGGGCTGCGCTCCAAGGGCCGGATCGCACTGGGCTACGACGCCGACCTCGCCGTCTTCGCCCCCGACGCCGCCTACGTCGTCGACCCGGACCGGCTGCACCACAAGAACAAGGTGAGCGCCTACGCCGGCCGGTCGCTGTCCGGCGTGGTCCGGCGCACCGTCCTGGGCGGCCGCGACGTCGACGTCTCCGGTGAGCCGCACGGCAGGCTGCTGCGCCGCGGCTCGGTGGAGCGGGTGACGGGTGCACCCGGCGCCCCGGACGGCCCCGAGGTCCCGGCCGCACCGCCCGAGCAGGGCTAGACTTCCGTCATGCGGAAGAACGATCCCGACAGCCGTGTCGACGCCGGTGCGGACGTCACCGCGTCCGCACCGGCCCGCTCGGGCACCGTGCAGTCCGTGGAGCGCGCCGTGGACCTGCTGGAGGCGATGGCCGACGCGGGCGGCACGGTCAGCCTGTCCCACCTCGCGGCCACCTCCGGGCTCCCGCTGCCGACCATCCACCGGCTCGTCCGGACCCTGGCCGGGCGCGGCTACGTCCGCCAGCAGTCCTCGCGCGAGTACGCCCTCGGCCCCCGCCTGGTGCGCCTCGGCGACACCGCGGGACGCCTGGTGGGCATGTGGGCTCGCCCGCGGCTCGCCGGCCTGGTCGACGACCTGGGGGAGAGCGCCAACCTGGCGCTGCTGGAGGGGAACCAGGTCGTCTACGTCGCCCAGGAGCCCGGCCGGCACTCGATGCGGATGTTCACCGAGGTCGGACGACGGGTGTCGCCGCACTGCACCGCCGTCGGGAAGGCGCTGCTGTCCCGGATGCCGGTCGAGCGGGCGCGGGAGGTGCTGCGGCACACCGACTTCGTGCGGCACACCGACAACACGATCACCTCGCCCGAGGAGTACTTCGCCGAGCTCGACAAGGTCCGTGCCGCCGGGTACGCCGTCGACGAGGGCGAGCAGGAGCTGGGGGTGCGGTGCGTCGCCGTCGCGCTCGACGGGCCGCTGCCCGCCGCGGTGTCCATCTCCGGCCCGACGACCCGGAT
The DNA here is from genome assembly GCF_020496225.1 of Pseudonocardia sp. ICBG162. NCBI lineage: Bacteria > Bacillati > Actinomycetota > Actinomycetes > Pseudonocardiales > Pseudonocardiaceae > Pseudonocardia > Pseudonocardia sp. ICBG162. The sequence goes on along the minus strand of NZ_JAHLJD010000013.1, from coordinate 756,996 downwards.
GACCGACGCACTCCTCGACTCCGCCGTGCCGAAGCTGCAGTCCGTGGCCGACGCGCTGGTGGCCGAGCTGGCCCGGCAGGACGCCGCGGGGGCCTGAGACCGGCCCGACCATGATCGGAGATCCGGAGGGGATCGGTGCCACTGCCGGCACCGATCCCTTCCGAGTCCTCGATCACCACGGGGACGCGGTTCGCGATCGCCACCGGAACGGAGCGAACGGGCCCGGCCGGGCCGCCGCGGCCGGATGCTCCGGCGATGACCGAGAGCCCCGACGGCCACGACGCCCCCTCCGCCGGTCCCTCCGGCGCGACCGGAGCGGTGGCCGCGTTGCTGGTCCGGCAGGCCGGTGTCATCAGCCGGGCCCAGGCCCTCGCCTGCGGGATGTCGGGGCGCACCGTCGCCCGCCGGGTGTCGACCGGAACGTGGTGCGTGGTGCACCCCGGGGTCTACCTGGTCGCCGGCCATCGGCCGGGACACGAGAGCAGGGTCAGGGCGGCGGCGCTCTGGGCGGGTCCGCGGGCGACGTTGAGCGGACCCGCCGCCGCGTTCTGGCACCGGATGCTCGACGAGCCGCCCGGCGCGGTCGGGTTCACGGTCCCGCGCACGATGCACCGGGTCCCGGTCCCCGGGGTGACGCTGCGCAGGCGGGTCCTGGACCCGGCCGATCGGACGGCGCTGCACGGCGTCGCGGTGACGACGCCGGCGCGCACCGTGCTCGAGACCGCCCCGGTGGCGGGACCACGGTTCCTCGACCGCGCGCTGCCGCGTCACGTCGGCTTCGCCGAGCTGCACGCGGCGTACTGCCGCCACATGGGTGCCCGGGGGAACCGGGGGATGGGGGAGCTCCTCGTCGCGTGCGCCGACCGCGCCGACTCGGTGGCCGAGCGCCGGATGATGCGGTTGCTCCGGGACGCGGGTGTGACCGGGTGGGTGCACGGCCACCGGTTCGGCCCGTGGACCGTGGACCTGGCGTTCCCCGAGCGCAGGCTGGCGATCGAGGTCGACGGCTGGGCCTGGCACGTGGACGCCGAGCGCTTCGCCGCCGACCGGCGCAAGGGCAACGCGCTCGGCGCCGCGGGGTGGGTCCTGCTGCGGTTCACCTGGGCGGACCTGACCGGGGCCCCGGAGCTCGTCGTGCGCCGTGTCCGTGAGGTCCTGGCCGCTGCGGCGTGACCGGCCCCGGACCGGCAGCGGTGATCGTCGTCCCGGAAGGGACCCGTGCCACGGACGGCACCGGACCCTTCCGGAACGACGATCATGCGGCGGCGCTCAGTCCTCCCTGACCTGAGTGCCCGGCTTCGCCGTGACCGGCTCGTAGGAGTCCGGGCCCAGCACCTCGCCCGAGGCCAGGATCCGGATCTCCCCGGTCTGCACCAGCACCGGCGGGCCCGCCGCGACGACCGACGGCGCCGACGGCCGCCCGGGGGCGAACACGTTGAAGAACAGGTTGAGCAGCACCGCGACGATCGCCGCCGAGCTGATGCCGGAGTGGAAGATCGTCGCGAACCAGTCCGGGAAGTTCGCCCAGAAGTCCGGCGACACCACCGGGACCAGGCCGAACGCCACCGACGCCGCGACGATCACCATGTTGTTGGTCCCGCGGTACTCGACGGCGGCGAGCGTCCGGATGCCGCTGGCGGCGACTGTGCCGAACAGCACGATGCCCGCCCCGCCGAGCACCGGCTGCGGGATCGCCGAGAACACCGCGGACGCCATCGGCGAGAGCCCCAGCACGAGCAGGAGGAGCCCCCCGGCGGCGACGGCGAACCGGCTCCGGATGCCGGTCAGCGCGACGAGCCCGACGTTCTGGGCGAACGCCGTCGCCGGGAAGGAGTTGAACACCGGCGCGACCACCGAGGCGGCCATGTCGGCGCGCAGCCCGTCGCCGACCCGGCGGGCGTCCACCCGGGTCTCGACGACCTCGCCGACCGCGAGGATGTCGGCGGTGGTCTCCACCATGATCACCAGGACCACGATGACCATCGAGACGGTCGCCCCGACCGTGAACAGCGGGGTGCCGAACGCGAACGGCGCGGGCAGCGCCGCGACGCTCGCCCCGCCGACGCCGGAGAAGTCGCTCAGCCCGGCCACCAGCGCGACGACGGTCCCGACCAGCAGTCCGAGCAGCACCGACAGCCGCGACAGCACCGCGATCTTCCCGGCGACGACCACCACCAGGAACGTGAACCCGGCCAACGCGATCGAGGGCAGCGCGGCGAACTCGGGGTTGGGCACCGTCGCCCCGCCCACGGTGATGGTCTCCCGGCCGGTGATCCAGCCGGTCGCCACCGGCATCAGCGACAGCCCGATCACGGTGATGATCGACCCGGTCACCACCGGCGGGAACAGCCGTACCACCCGGGCGAAGAACGGGGTGATCAGCAGCCCGACCGCGGCCGCGACGATCACCGCGCCGTAGACGGTGCGCAGGCCGTCGGTGCCGTCGTCGCCGACGATCGCGATCATCGTCGACACCGAGGCGAACGAGGTGCCCTGCACCAGCGGCAGCTGCGACCCGAAGAACGGCAGGCCGAGGGTCTGCAGCAGGGTGGCGAGCCCGCTGACGAACAGCCCGGAGGCGACGAGCACGGCGCTCTGCGCGGGGGTGAGCCCGGCCGCGCCGCCGATGATGATCGGTACCGCGATCACGCCGCCGAACATCGCGAGGATGTGCTGGACGCCGTAGCCGACCGTCGGCCCGATCCCGAGCCGTTCGTCCTCCGGACGTGGTGCCTGTTCCGTGCTCATGGCGGATCCCCTCGGTGGGAGTGGCGGGTCAGACGGAGGACGGCACGTCGGTCCACGCCTCCGGCGCCGGGGTCACGCCGTCGCGGACGACGGTGCCCTCGATCAGGCCGTAGGGGCGGTCCGCGGCGTGGAACACCTCGTTCGGGTTCTTGAGCCCGAACGGCGACAGGTCGGACAGGAAGTGGTGCTTGTTGGGCATCGCGAACCGGATCTCGGCGACGCCGTCGCAGGCCTCGATCGCGGCCCGGCCCATCTCGTAGAGCGACTGCTGCAGCGCGAGCGAGTGGGTGGTGGCGAACGCCGACAGCATCGCCGCGCCGATCGCGTCGTAGGCGCCGTTGAAGTCGATCCCGGCGGCGACGGCGTCGGGCAGGTAGCGCCAGCGCGCGGTGACCGAGGTGGCGAGGATGCGGTCGTCGGTCTCGACGAGGGTCGTGTACCGGTCGCGCGGGAAGCCGTGGAACTCGCTGCCGGTGGACTTCAGCACGGTGAGGTCCTTCAGCCCGGCGGTGACGTGGGTGGCCCCGCCGGTCTTCTGCACCGTCGCCAGCCGGGTGGCCCGGCCCTTCCGGACGAACGAGTGGTCGTGCCCGGCGCCGTCGACGACGATCCGCTCCCACTCGTACTGCTCGGCCTGCCAGAGCCCGCCGGTGATCCAGTCGAACTCGCCGGTGAAGTGGTCGCCGAGCAGCAGCAGGAACTCCTCGGGTGAGGTGATGCCGTGCTCGGACGCGAAGGCGTACACCACGTTCTTCTGGGTGTCGGTGGCGACGACCTTGGAGTTGTCGCCGGTCAGGTAGCTGCTCTCGAGCGCGGCGCCGCGCAGCTGGCTGGTCACGTTGAGATCGGTGATCTCGTGCCGGGCGGTGTCGCGCACGACCCGCACCACGCGGACCTCCGCCTTCCCGTACTTGTTGTCGCCGAGGTGGACCGAGACGGACATGATCAGCTCCCGAGATAGGTGGAGTAGGAGTAGGGCGACAGCAGCAGCGGGACGTGGTGGTGGCGGTCGGTGCGCTCCGGGCGGAACGCGATCGACACCTCCGGGAAGAACGGGCTCGGCGTCGTGAACGTGATCCGGTGCAGCACCCCCGCGGTGAGCGCGGCGGACTCCGGGGCGCGCCAGCGGCCGTCGTCGTCGGTGGTGCCCGACGCCAGCACGGTCCCGTCGGCGCCGGTCAGGGTGACCGGGACGCCGGTGGCCGGGCGGCCCGCCGCGGCGTCGAGGACGTGGGTGGAGAAGCTGCTCATGCCAGCACCTGCCGCATCCGCAGCGCGGTGATCTCGGCCAGCTGCCCGGCGGCCTCGGCGCGCTCGGCGGCCGGGTCGTTGCCCAGCCTGCGCTCCAGCTCCGCGAGGATCTGCCCGGCGTCGCGGCCGGCGGCCCGGATCAGGAACACGTGGCCGAAGCGCTGCTCGTAGGCGGCGTTGCCGGCGGCGAGCCGGGCGGCGGTGTCCGCGCCGCTGTCCACGCCGGCCTGCTCGGAACGGGAGAACGCGGCGCCGTCGGCGTGGGCGCCGCCGGGTCGCTCGCCGATCCGGGGGTGCCCGGCCAGCGCGGCGTCGATCTCGGCGCTGTCCAGGGCGAGGACCGCCTTCTCCGCCGCGGCGACGGCGTCGTCGACGCTGCCGTACGGGCGCCCGGCCAGCAGCCGGTCCGCCCACACCGGCGAGGTGGCGCAGGCACGCAGGGCCGGGCGCAGCTCGTCGGGCGGGGCGGTGTTGAGTCGGTCGAGGGTCAGGTCGTCCGGCATGGGTCCTGCTTCCGTGCTCGTTCCGTGAGTTTCACGATGCGGAATCGTGGTTCCGAAGTGTCATCAGTGTTGGTTTCGCGACGGGGAGGTGTCAAGGGTCACTCCGTCGAGCGGCTCCGTCCGCGGCGGGGTCCGGCCGACCAGGCTGCGGGACACGGCGCCGGGGGACACCGGACCCGGCCGGTTCGTCACGTACTCGTCCCGCCGCGCAAGGAGATCGTCATCCGACGCCGGTTGTGTCCGGTGTGTGTGGTTCCGGCGTCACGCAGTCGTGACCCGCGGGCAACCGGCGCCGTCGTTGCGGAACGCAGCATTCCTCATCGGTGGTCCCACCGACCCGGCCACCGTGGGGGCATCGGATGACACAGGAGATGAACCGGCCGGCACCGGCGGCGTCGGAGGCCGGGGCCGCGCGCGAGACGCTGGAGGACTACACGCTGCGGTTCGCGCCGCGCAGCTACCGGCGCTGGTCGCCCGGCGTGGTCGGGGTGACCGCGCTGGGCGGCATCGCCTACCTCGCGGACTTCGCGATCGGCGCCAACATCGGCATCGCCTACGGCACGACGAACGCGCTCTGGGGCATCGCGGTGTTCGCGCTGGTCGTCATCGCGACCGGGCTGCCGCTGGCGTACTACGCGGCCCGCTACAACCTCGACCTGGACCTGATCACCCGCGGCAGCGGCTTCGGCTACTACGGCTCGATCCTGACCAACGTCATCTTCGCGACGTTCACCTTCATCTTCTTCGCCCTCGAGGGCTCGATCATGGCCCAGGGCCTGCAGTTGGGCCTCGGCGTCCCGCTCTGGGCCGGCTACGCCGTCTCCACGGTGATCATCTTCCCGCTGGTCGTGTACGGGATGTCGCTGCTGTCGACCCTGCAGGTGTGGACGACGCCGCTGTGGCTGGTCCTGATGGTGCTGCCGTTCGGCTACCTGCTGGTCGCGCACCCGGACTCGGTCTCGACCTTCCTGGCCTACCAGGGCGAGGACGGCCGGGGCGCGCCGAGCCTCGGCTCTGTCATGCTCGCCGCCGGGGTCTGCCTGTCGCTGATCGCCCAGATCGCCGAACAGATCGACTACCTGCGGTTCATGCCGCCGAAGACGCCGGAGAACGCGCGCCGCTGGTGGGCCGCGACCCTGCTCGCTGGGCCGGGCTGGGTGCTGTTCGGCGCCGCGAAGCAGGTCGTCGGGCTGTTCCTGGCGGTGTACCTGATCGCGAACGTCGCCGACGGCGCGACCGTCGCCAACGAGCCGGTGCACCAGTTCCTGTCGATCTACTCCGACCTGATGCCGGGCTGGCTGGCGATCACCCTGGCCGTCGTGCTGGTCGTCATCAGCCAGATCAAGATCAACGTCACGAACGCCTACTCCGGCTCGCTGGCCTGGACGAACTCCTTCACCCGGATCACCGGGACCTACCCCGGCCGGCTGGTGTTCCTCGGCGTCAACCTGGTGATCGCGCTGGTGCTGATGGAGGCGAACATGTTCGACTTCCTCAACACGATCCTCGGGTTCTACGCCAACATGGGCATCGCGTGGATCGTCGTCGTCGCCACCGACATCGTCGTGAACAAGTACCTGCTGGGGATCTCGCCGAAGGTCCCCGAGTTCCGCCGCGGGATGCTCCACGCGGTCAACCCGGTCGGGTTCGGATCGGTCGTCCTGGCGGGCGGGCTGTCGATCGCGGCGTTCTTCGGGCTGCTGGGGGAGGCGCTCGCGCCGTTCTCGCCGCTGGTCGCGATCGTGCTCGGCGTCGTCCTGCCGCCGGTGATCGCGGTCGCCACGAAGGGCCGGTACTACCTGCGCCGCCCGGACGACGGCATCGACCTGCCGATGTTCGACGAGCACGGCAACCCCTCGGACGCCGTGCTTGGCTGCCACGTGTGCGGCCAGGACCTGGAGCGCCCGGACATGACGGCCTGCACCGCCCACGACGCGCACGTCTGCTCGCTGTGCCTGAGCACCGACCGGGCGCGGGAGCACGTGCTCCCGGCCCAGGGGTGATCACGACCGGCGAGGGGATCGGTGCCGGATCCGGCACCGATCCCCTCACCGGTGCCGATCATGGTCCGACGGGGTGCGAGGCCGCCGCGGCGACCGCCCCGGCCAGCCGCCGGGCGGCGGTGACCGCGTCGTGGCCGACGGCCGTCGCGAGCATCCCGCGCACGGCCAGGGGCGACAGGCTCCAGCCCTCCCCGCAGGCCGGGGACACCGGCTCGCCGCCGGGGCCGATCACGACCTCGGTGCCCAGCACCCGGTGCCCGGCCAGGTGGGCGGGGGAGGCGTCGAGCAGCGGGTCGCCGATCTCCTGGGTCTGCACCAGCAGTGGGCGGCCGTCCTCGGTGACCCGGACGGTGCCCCGGTAGCGGCCGGCCCGCTCGCCGGTCCGCCCGGCGACGAGCACGTCACGGGCGTGCAGCGTCGCCGTCGGGGCCAGCCGCACGTCCAACACGGTCTCGTGGTCGGCGCGGGCGGTGACCACCGTCGGCTCGGGGCGGTAGGTCAGCGACCCGCCGTCGGCGACGGTGGCGCGCAGCACGGTGCGGCTCGGTCGTCCCGCCCCGGGCAGCGCGACGGCGGCGGCGACGCCGGTCAGCACCAGGTGGGCGCCGGGCCCGACGGTGACGGTGAGCTCGACGTCGTCGCCGGCCAGCGGGGTCGACGCCGACCCCACCAGGTGCACGACGGCCTCGGGGCACGCCGCGCCGGCCACCCCGCGCCGCGGCACCAGCGCGAGCGGGGCCTGCGCCCGCAGCGCCGTCACGACCGTGCGGCCCTCCCGCGCCACGACGCCCAGCTGCGCGCAGGCCCGCACCTCAGACCGTCGCCCGGACCGCGGCGACCTGCTCGCACACCCACGCCCCGACCCGCGCGGCGCCCGGGTCCTCGACCAGCGACTGCGCGATCACCGGCAGCTCCCCGCGGATCCGCGCGGCGTCCCCGGTCATCACGGCGAGGTCGGCGCCGACCAGCGGCGCCAGGTCGGTCTTGTTGATCACCAGCAGGTCGGCGGTGGTGACACCAGGGCCGCCCTTGCGGGGCACCTTGTCCCCGCCCGCGACGTCGACGACGAAGATCTGCCGGTCCACCAGCCCCCGCGAGAACACCGCGGTGAGGTTGTCCCCGCCGGACTCGACGAGGACCAGCTCCAGGGCCTCGTCACCGGAGAACCGCTCCTCGAGCAGGTCGATCGCGTCCAGGTTGGCGGTGATGTCGTCGCGGATCGCGGTGTGCGGGCAGCAGCCCGTCTGCACCGCCTCGACCCGCTCCGGGGGCAGGACGGCGTTGCGGCGCAGGAAGTCCGCGTCCTCGGTGGTGTAGATGTCGTTGGTGACCACGGCCAGGCGCACCCGCCCGGCGAGGCTGCGGGCCAGCGCCGCGACCAGGGCGGTCTTGCCCGAGCCGACCGGGCCGCCGATGCCGATGCGCACGGCGCGGCCGCCGGTCGGGGCGGGTGCGTGGTGGTCGTGGTCGGCGACGGTCGGGTCGAAGCTGATCACGTGACCGTGCCCGTGACCGGTGCCGGTGGGTTCAGGAGGCAAACAGACGCACCCTCTCGCGGTGGTGGTGGACGTGGGACTCGGCCATGAGGTCGAGCACCGGCGCACCGGGCGCCGGGAGGTCCTCGGGCGGGCCGTCCGCCAGGGCGGCGGCCTCGTCGACGACGGCGGCCAGGTCGTCGCCGAGCGCGACGATCGCGGCGTTCACGGCGAACGGGTCCAGCCCGAGCAGCCGCACCGCCGCCGACGCCGGTCCGGAGACGGCCAGGTAGGCGACGCAGCGGGCCGCGGCCGACGGCGGCTCCCCGGTCCCGCCGACCACGGCGCCGGTCAGCAGCGGGTGGTGCGGGCGGGGGTGGGCGGTGAGCAGCGCGCCCAGCACCGGCGACGGCCACGCCGCCCGCACCGCACGCAGCGACGCCCGGCCCTGGGCCCGGGACGCCTCCCGCTGCGCCGCCGAGGGGGTGCGGGCGTCGAGCGCGGCGTCCAGGGCCGCCCACCCGTCGCCCCCACCGTCGACGGCGAGCTGCGCGGCCGCCGCGGCGGCGCAGGCGGCGACCCGGCCCGCGGTGCGCAGCCGCCCCCGCAGGAACGCGTGCAGCGAGGCGACGTCGCCGACCAGGCCGCGCTCGGCGGCCTCCTCCAGGCCGCCGGAGTGCACGTGCCCGCCGCCGGGGAACCGGGCGTCGGACAGGACGAGCGAGGCGAGCATCAGAACAGGAAGTACCGCTGCGCCATCGGCAGCTCGGCGACCGGGGCGGGCTCGACCACGTCCCCGTCGATCGTCACGGTGAACGAGTCCGGGTCGACCCGCACGTCCGGGGTGGCGTCGTTGAGCAGCATTCCGGCCTTGCGCACCGAGCGGGTGTCGGCCACCGGCACCGCGGGCGTCGCCAGGCCGAGCCGGTCGGGGACGCCGTCGTCCAGCGCCGAGGGGGCCATGAACGTCAGCGATCCGAGCGCCGCGGGGGTGTGGGCGTAGCCGAACATGGGCCGCCCGTACACCGGGCCCGGGGTCGGGATGGACGCGTTGGCGTCGCCCATCTGCGCCCACACGGCGAACCCGCCCTTGAGCACGACCTCGGGGCGCACCCCGAAGAACTTCGGCTCCCACAGCACCAGGTCGGCGAGCTTCCCGACCTCCACCGAGCCGACGTGGTCGGCGGCACCGTGCGCCAGCGCCGGGTTGATCGTGTACTTCGCGACGTAGCGCCGGGCGCGCAGGTTGTCGGCGCGGTCGGAGTCACCGGGCAACGGCCCGCGGGCGGCCTTCATGACGTGTGCGGTCTGCCAGGTCCGGATGACGACCTCGCCGATGCGGCCCATCGCCTGGGAGTCCGAGCTCATCATCGAGATCGCGCCCAGGTCGTGCAGCACGTCCTCGGCGGCGATCGTCGTCGGGCGGATCCGGGACTCGGCGAAGGCCAGGTCCTCGGGCACCGACGGGTTCAGGTGGTGGCACACCATGAGCATGTCGAGGTGCTCGTCGAGGGTGTTGACGGTGTGCGGACGGGTCGGGTTCGTCGACGACGGCAGCACGTGCGCGGTGCCGACGACCTCGATGATGTCCGGGGCGTGCCCGCCGCCCGCGCCCTCGGTGTGGAAGGCGTTGATCGAGCGGCCGTCGATCGCGGCCAGGGTGGACTGCAGGAACCCGGCCTCGTTGAGGGTGTCGGTGTGGATCGCGGCCTGCACGCCGGTCTCCTCGCACACCCGCAGACAGGCGTCGATCGCCGACGGGGTGGTGCCCCAGTCCTCGTGCAGCTTGAACCCGCCCGCCCCGGCGCGCAGCTGCTCGTGCAGCGCCCCGGCCGAGGTGGTGTTGCCCTTGCCCATCAGCAGGAGGTTCACCGGCTGGTGGTCCATCGCCTGCAGCATCCGGGAGATGTTCCACGGGCCGGGCGTCACGGTCGTGGCCTTGGACCCGTCGACCGGGCCGGTGCCGCCGCCGAACAGCGTGGTGACCCCGGAGGCGAGCGCGGTCTCGACCAGCTGCGGGCAGATGAGGTGCACGTGCGCGTCGATCGCGCCGGCGGTGAGGATGCGCCCGTTGCCCGACAGCACCTCGGTCCCGGGCCCGATCACCAGCGCCGGGTCGACCCCGTCCATGGTGTCCGGGTTCCCGGCCTTGCCGATACCGACGATGCGGCCGTCCTTCACCCCGACGTCGGCCTTCACCACGCCCCAGTGGTCGAGCACGACGGCGCCGGTGATCACCAGGTCCGGGCAGTCCGCGGCCAGGACGGCCGCCTGACCCATCGACTCCCGGATCACCTTGCCGCCGCCGAACATGACCTCGTCGCCGGACGCCGGGCCGCGCGAGCGGTCCTCGGTGACCTCGATCAGCAGGTTCGTGTCGGCGAGCCGGATCCGGTCCCCGACGGTCGGGCCGTAGAGGTCGGCGTAGCGCGCGCGGTCGATGCTCACTGCTCGTAGCTCCGCTCGTCGAGGGCGCCGGCCCGTTCCGGACGCAGGCCGGGGACCCGGCGCGCCCCGGCGATCGGCACCAGCGTCACCTCGCGCTCCACCCCGGGCTCGAACCGCACCGACGTCCCGGCGGGGACGTCGAGCCGGTGCCCCCACGCGGCGTCGCGGTCGAAGGACAGGCCGGGGTTCGCGGCGGCGAAGTGGTAGTGCGACCCGACCTGCACCGGGCGGTCCGCGGCGTTGACCACGGTGAGCGTCAGCCGGGGGCGGCCGGGGTGCAGCTCGACCGGCTCGGTGCCGACGAGGATCTCGCCGGGGGTCACGCGATCGGCCCGTGGACGGTGACGAGCTTCGTGCCGTCCGGGAAGGTGGCCTCGACCTGCACCGAGTCGAGCATCTCCGGGACGCCGTCGAGGACGTCGTCGCGGGTCAGGACCTCCCGGCCGCTGCTCATCAGCTCGCTGACGGTGCGGCCGTCGCGGGCGCCCTCCAGGACGTGCTCGGTGATCAGCGCGACCGACTCCGGGTAGTTCATCCGCAGACCCCGCTCCCGACGCCTGCGGGCGACGTCGGCGGCGACGTGGACGAGGAGCTTGTCGCGCTCGCTCGGGCTGAGGTGCATGCCCCGCATTGTCTCCGGTCCCGGGTTGCGACGGGATTGCCGGGAGGTTCCGAACGGTGTCCCGCCGGGGGCCCGATGTCCGGGTCGACTGTCGGAACCTACGAAAGCCCCGCGACGAGCGGCCCGGGGTTCGTCGGGGACGGCGGTGCCGGGCGGTCCCGGCCCGGGCGCATGGTGATGCAGGTCGCAATCCGGCCCCCTCAGCGCGCCCTGCCCCGTCACACCCTCCGGCTCCCATCGAGGTCACCGATGCGCCTGCGCCGATCCACCAGCCGAACCACCGATCCCGCCCGTCCCGTCCACCCGGTCGACCGGGTGCCGCCCGCCGGACGGCTCGCCGTCTACGGCATCCAGCACGTGCTGGCGTTCTACGCCGGCGCCGTCGTCGTGCCGATCCTGCTCGCCAACGCCATCGGTCTCGACGAGCGCCAGCTCATCCACCTGATCAACGCCGACCTGTTCACCTGCGGCATCGCCTCGATCCTGCAGTCTGTCGGGATCGGCCGGATCGGGGTGCGGCTGCCGCTGCTGCAGGGCGTCACGTTCACCGCGGTCTCGCCGATGATCGCGATCGGGCTCGCCGCGGGTGGTGGCACCGCCGGGCTCACCACCATCTACGGCGCGGTGATCGTCGCCGGGCTGGTCACCTTCCTCGCCGCGCCCTACGTCGCGCGGCTGCTGCGGTTCTTCCCGCCGGTCGTCACCGGCACGGTGATCACCGTGATCGGGCTGGCGCTGCTGCCGGTCGCCGCGACCGACGCCGTCGGCGGCGCGAACGCCCCCGACCCCGGCAACCCGCTCTACCTCGGGCTCGCCCTCGGGACGCTCGCGGTGATCGTGCTGATCCAGCGGCTGTTCCGCGGCTTCCTCGCCACCGTCGCGGTGCTCGCCGGGCTCGTGCTCGGGACACTCGCCGCGGTGCCGTTCGGGCTGGTCGACCTGTCCGCGGTGGGGGAGTCGGACTGGGTCGGGGTGACCACGCCGTTCCACTTCGGCTGGCCGCAGTTCTCGATCGCCGCGATCCTGTCGATGATCGTCGTCATGATGATCACCGCGGTCGAGACGACCGGCGACGTGATCGCGACCGGCGAGATCGTCGACCGGAAGGTGGGCCCGGACGACGTCGCCCGCGCCCTGCGCGCCGACGGCGTCGCCACCACCCTGGGCGGGGTCCTCAACTCCTTCCCCTACACCTGCTTCGCCGAGAACGTCGGCCTCGTCCGGCTCACCCGGGTCTCCAGCCGCTGGGTGGTCGCCGCCGCGGGCGGCTTCATGATCCTCATCGGGCTGGTGCCGAAGGCCGGGGCGCTGGTCGCGGCGGTGCCGCACCCGGTGCTGGGCGGGGCGGCGCTGGCGATGTTCGCGACCGTCGCCGTCGTCGGGATCCAGACGCTGTCGCGGGTCGACTTCCGCGACCACCGCAACGTCGTCGTGGTCGGGTCCGGGCTCGGGGTGGCGTTGTTCGTGACCGTGCAGCCGGACGTGGCGCAGGCCCTGCCGGAGTGGGCGGGCATCGTGCTCGGCTCCGGGATCACCGCGGGCAGCGTCGTCGCGATCGGGCTCAACCTGCTGTTCTTCCACACCGGGCGCCGCCGCGGCGCCGCCCCCGCGACGGCCGGCGGGGACACCGTGACCTTCGACCGGCTCGCCGCCGCCGACGCCGGTGAGTTCGCCGCGGTCCTCGGGCGGCTGTTCGAGGGACCGACCGCGGTGCCCGGGCGGGTGCACGCCCGCGGCCCCTTCACCGACGCCACGGCGCTGCGCGCCGCGGTGCAGGACGAGCTGTTCGCCGCGCCGCCCGAGGAGCAGCGGGCGCTGATGGGCCACTACCCCGATCTGGGCGGTCTGGTGGGCACCGGCTCCGCCACGCCGGCGCCCGCCCGCGACGGGGGCACCGCGACCACGGGCGCCGGCGCGGCGGCACTGCGCGACCGGGCCGGTCTGGCCCTGCTCGACGGCGACGACCGCGCCGAGCTCGGCCGGCTCGCCGCGGCCTACCGGGAGCGGTTCGGCTTCCCACTGATCGTGTGCCTGCGCGACGCCGGGGACCGCGGCGCCCTGCTCGCGACCGCGCGACGCCGGCTCACCCACCCGCCGGCGCAGGAGCACGCGGCCGCGCTCGTCGCCGTCGCGACCGTCGCCGGGCACCGCTTCGACGACCTCGTGTCCGGCTGAGCGTCCGGCCGGGCCACCGACCGGGCCGTCCGGCCGGCGCGGGACGTCCGCGCCGGCCGTCGCGGTCGTTCCGGGCCGGTACGGTGGCGGCGTGGACCTGGCGATCGGACGGCGCGCGCGGGCGGGGGCGGCCCTGCTGGTCGCGTCGCTGCTCCTGCTCGCCCCGGTCCTGCTGCCCGCCGACGTCGACACCGGTCTCGTCGGCGCCGTCGTCGCGCTCGCCGTCCTCGCCTGGGCGGGGCACCGCGAGCTCGGCGCGATCCACCTCGTCGCCACCGCCGCGACCACCCCGGTCCGCGAGGCCCGCCGGGCCCGGACCCGGGCCGGGACCGTCCGCCAGACCGACCCCGACGCGGCCGGCCGTGCCCGGCCCCGCGCCCCGGGAGCGCTCCGCCCGGAGCAGGTCCCCGGCACCGTCGCGGCCGCCTGACGCGCGCGGTCCGCCGGCCGGTGCGCGGTGCGCACCGGACCGTCGTCGTCCCTGCTCCGGGACCCGTCCCGCCCCTCGGACGTCCCTGGAGTGATCCGTGCTCGACTTCCTGTACTACCCCGTCTCCTTCGTCATGCGCTTGTGGCACGAGCTGTTCGGCGCCCTGTTCGGACCCGCCACCGGGCTGTCCTGGGCGCTGTCGGTGGTGTTCCTCGTGCTCACCGTCCGGGCGCTGCTGGTGCGCTCGGCCTGGACCCGGATGCGGGCCGCCCGGATCGGCCGCGCACTGGCCCCGCAGGTCGCCCGGCTCCGCGAACGCCACCGCGGCGACGCCCGGGCCCTGGCCGAGGCGACCGCCGCGCTGCACCGCACGCACGGCTCGTCGCCGGTCGCCGGGCTCGGGGTGGTCTTCCTGCAGATCCCGGTGTTCGTCGCGCTGCTGCACGTGCTGCGCTCGTTCAACCGGCCCGGCCTGACCTTCGAGCAGAACGCCGCGATCGCCAACTACGCCTTCCCGCCCGACCAGGTCGCCTCGTTCCTGCAGGCCCGGCTGTTCGGGGCGCCGCTGTCGGCGTGGCTGCGGATGCCCGCCGAGCAGCTCGCCGCGTTCGGGGGGACGCCCGTGGACGGCGCGGCGGTCGCCGTCGTGGTGGTCGCGCTGACCGTGCTCGCCGCGGTCTGCACCCACCTCAGCATGCGCTACGCCCGGGTCGACCCGGGTGCCGCGCCGCAGGGCGCCGCCCGGGTCCTCGCGGCCCTGCCCTGGATCGCACCGGTCGGCGTCCTCGCCGGCGGGCTGCTCTACCCGGCGCCGGTCGCGCTGCTGCTCTACTGGATGACCGGCAGCGTCGCGACCCTGGTCCAGCAGCTCGTGCTCACCCGGCTGCTCGACCGCAGGCCACCGGTCGTCGTCGCCCCGCCGGCCCCGGAACGCAGCCGGGCGCCACGGCCGGGGGCCAAGCCGGTGCGCCGCCGCCCCGCCGGTGCCCGCCGCTGAGCCGCCGTCAGCGCGAGCGCAGCGCCAGGTAGAGGTCGACGCGGTCGGCGAACGACGACGGGTCGCGCCCGGTCAGCTCCGCCACCCGGCCGATCCGGTACCGGACGGTGTTGACGTGCAGGTGCAGCCGGGCCGCGGTCCGGTTCCACGACCCGGACTCGCCGAGGAAGACCTCCAGGGTCTCCAGCAGCCCGGTGCCCGACCGCGCGTCGTGGTCGAGCACCGGGCCGAGGACCTGGGCGGCGAAGCCGCGCCGCACGTCGTCGGGGACCCCCGCCAGCAGCGCCACGTGCGAGGTGATCTCCCCGGCCCGCACCGAGGTCACCGGGCCGGACCGGGCCGCCGCCAGCCCCGCGGCGTGCCCGGCCTCGGCGAGCGCACCGGACAGCGCGTCCGCCGCCGACGGCCGCGACACCCCGGCCGAGAGCCGGCCGCCGGCCAGGCCCGGCCCGAGCCGGTGCACCGCGGCCAGCACCTGCTCCACCGGGTCCGGGGCGTCCCGGGCCCCGGGCACCGCGACGACGGCGACCGCGTCGCCGCCCTGCACCCCGACCGCGGCCGGGCCGGTGCCGACCAGCGCGTCGAGCAGCACGGTGTGCGCGGTGTCGGCCGGGTCCGCGACGCCCGAGGCGCGCAGCACGACCACGGCGAGGGTCCCGTCCGGCTCGACCCCGGCCTGGCGCAGCCGCACCCGGGTCTCGGGGCGGTCGCCGGTGTCGGCGGCGATCCGGGCCAGCGCGTCGTCGGCGATCGGGCGGGCCACCGCCGCACCCTCCCGGCGCCGGGACCGGTCCAGTGCGGCGATCGCGGCCAGCTCCCCGACGGCGTCGACGGCGTCGGTACCCGCCTGCGCCGCGCCCGGCGGCAGCTGGGCCGCGACCAGCCAGCCGGTGGCCCGGGCGGTCCCCGGTGCCGCGGGCACCACCAGGTGCGCCGCACCCGCCGGGGCGGCCGGGACGGTCACCGGCAGCCGGCCCGCGGTGAGGAACCCGGCGACGACGGCGTCCCGCTCGGCGTCGGGCAGGCCCGGCCCGGCGAGCAGCCCGCCCGCCGCGGTCAGCACCCGGCAGACCAGGCCGGTGCCCGCCGACACCGACCCGGCCAGGTCGGCCAGCTCCGCGCCGCCGGCGAACGCGGCGAGCAGCCGCCGGTGCCGGCCCAGGGTGTGGGCGAGCCGGTCCCCGCGGGCCGCGGACAGCGCCCCGATCACCGCCTCGGTCACCGCGCCGAACGACACGTCCACCGGCACCGCGACCAGCACGAGGTCGTGGCGTCGGCAGGCGTCGACGACGTCGGCCGGGATGTCGCCGAACACGGCCTCCCCGGCCACCAGCGCCGCCGCCCCGGACCGCGCGACCGCCGCGACGAACCGCTCCGAGTCCGCGGGCGTCCGCCGCCACACCAGGCCGGACACGACCAGCTCACCGCCGCCCAGGTAGCGCGACGGGTCGGGCAGGTCGGTCGGGTACACCCAGCGCACGGACCGGTCCAGGTCGGCCGCCGAGCCGTGCAGGACCCGCAGCCGCAGCTCCGGACGTGCGACGAGCTCCGAGAGCAGCATGGGAGGAACCTACAACTCGGTGCGCCGCGGGGGACCCCGATTCGTCACGGCGATGCCTTCTCCCGGTGACCGGCGCGCGGTGCACTGGGTCCATGCAGCAGCCGAGCGCCGGCCGGACCGCACACCGGATCGCCATCGAGGGTGCCCACGTCGTCACCGTCACCGGGGAGGAGCTCCCCGGGGGGCACGTCGTCGTCGAGGGGGAACGGATCGCGGAGGTCGGGTCCGGTCCCGCCCCGGCGGGGTCCTACGACCGCCGGGTCGACGCCCGCGGCTGCCTGCTCACCCCGGGCCTGGTCAACACCCACCACCACCTCTACCAGTGGGTGACCCGCGGGCTCGCCGTCGACCACACGCTGTTCGAGTGGCTGACCACGCTGTACCCGGTGTGGGCGGGCATCGACGAGCACGCCGTGCACACCGGCGCGACCGGCGCGCTGTCCGCGCTCGCGCTGTCGGGCTGCACCACCACCACCGACCACCACTACGTCTTCCCCCGCGAGGGCGGGGACGTGCTCGGCGCCGAGATCCGTGCCGCGCAGCAGGTGGGGCTGCGGTTCCACCCGACCCGCGGCTCGATGGACCTCGGGCGCAGCGCGGGCGGGCTGCCGCCGGACCACGTCGTCTCCGACCGCGACGAGATCCTTGCCGCGTCCGCCGACGCCGTCGCCCGCTGGCACGACCCGTCGCCGGGGTCGATGCTGCGGATCGCGCTGGCCCCCTGCTCGCCGTTCTCGGTGACGCCGGAGCTGATGCGCGAGTCCGCGACGCTGGCCCGCGAGCTCGGGGTGCGGCTGCACACCCACCTCGCCGAGACCGACGACGAGGAGGCGTACTGCCGGGAGCGCTTCGGCGCCACCCCCACCGAGTACGTCGCCGACCTGGGCTGGACCGGGCCCGACGTGTGGTTCGCCCACACCGTGCACCTCGACGACGACGCCGTGAAGACCATCGGCGCCACCGGCACCGGCGTCGCGCACTGCCCCACCTCCAACGGTCGTCTCGGCGCGGGCATCGCGCGGGTCCGCGACCTCGTCGACGCGGGCGCCCGGGTCGGGATCGGTGTCGACGGCGCCGCCTCCAACGAGGGCACCCACCTGCTGGAGGACGTCAAGCACGCCGTCCTGTTCGCCCGCGCCGCGGGCGGCCCCCGTGCCCTGTCGGTGCGCGAGGCCCTGGAGCTCGGCACGCTCGGCGGCGCCCGGGTGCTCGGTCGTGAGGACGAGATCGGGTCGATCGAGACCGGCAAGCTCGCCGACCTCGCCCTGTGGCGGCTCGACGGGTTCCGGCACCGCGACGTCGCCGACCCGGTCGCCGCCCTCGTCCTGGGCACCCCGCCGCCGCTGGAGCTGCTGCTCGTGCACGGCCGCCCGGTCGTCGAACGGGACACCGTGCTCACCGTCGACACCGACGCCGTCGCCGCCGAGTGCGCCGCCGTGCACCGCGACCTCGTGGCCAAGGCCGGGTGAGCGGATGGACCTGCACACCGTCACCGGGTTCCGGCGCGCCCGCGAGCGCGCCGACCTGGCGCTGGCGCCGGGGGAGCGGATCCTCGCCGGCGGGACGTGGCTGTTCTCCGAGCCGCAGCCCGGCGTCACCGGCCTGGTCGACCTCACCACGATGGGCTGGGAGCCGCTGTCCGACCTGCCCGACGACGGCCTGTCGGTGGCCGCGACCTGCCCGATCGCCGACCTCGCCGCGCACGGCGAGCGCACCGGGACCCCGCTGTTCGCCCAGTGCGCGCACGCCCTGCTCGCGTCGTGGAAGATCTGGCACACCGCGACCGTCGGCGGGAACGTGTGCCGCGCCTACGCCGCCGCCGGGATGGTCGCGCTCGCCGCGACGCTCGACGGGCTCGCCGTCGTCTGGACCCCCGACGGCGAGGAGTACCGCGTCCCGGTCGCGTCGCTCGTCACCGGCAACGGCACCACCGCGCTGGGCCCCGGCGAGGTCCTGCGCGCCGTCGAGCTGCCCGGCGCCGCGCTCCGCGCCCGCACCGCGTTCCGCAAGATCGCACTCGCCGAGCTCGGCCGCTCCGGCGCCGTGCTCACCGGGCGGGTCGACACCGCACCCGACGGCGGCGCCGCCACGTTCGTGATCACCGCCGCGACCGAGGCGCCCACCGTCCTGCGCTACCCGGCCGGCGTGCCCGACGCGGACCGGCTGCGCGCCGACGTCGACGCCGTCGACGGCTGGTACACCGACCCGCTCGGTTCCGCGGACTGGCGCCACGGGGTCAGCGCGGTGCTGCTGGAACAGATCCGGGAGGAGCTGTCGTGAAGCTGCACGTCAACGACACCGAGCTGGAGGCGGAGCCCGCCCCGGGGCAGTGCACCCGCACGTTCCTGCGCGAGCACGGGCACCTGGAGGTCAAGAAGGGGTGCGACGCCGGGGACTGCGGCGCCTGCACCGTCCTGCTCGACGACCGGCCCGTGCACTCGTGCCTGATCCCCGCCCAGCGCCTCGACGGCGCGCGGGTCACCACCGTCGCCGGGCTGGCCGGGCCGGACGGGGAGCTGCACCCGGTCCAGCAGGCTTTCGTGGAGAAGTTCGGGTTCCAGTGCGGGTTCTGCACGGCCGGCCAGATCGTCACCGCCACCGCGCTCACCCCCGACGACCTCGACGACCTGCCGCGGCGGATGAAGGGCAACCTGTGCCGCTGCACCGGCTACCGCAGCATCCGCGAGGCGATCGAGACCGGCGTCCGTGGCGGCTGCACCCCCCGCACCCCGGGCGGGACCGCCGGCACCGTCGGCTGCTCGGCACGACCCCCGGCCGCGGAGCGCATCGTCACCGGCAGCGAGCCGTTCACCTTCGACACCGACCTCACCGGGGCCCTGCACCTGCGGATCCTCGGCTCCCCGCACGCCCACGCCCGCATCCGGTCGATCGACACCACCGCCGCGCAGTCCGCGCCGGGCGTCGCGCTGGTGCTGACCCACCACGACGTGCCGGACCTGCGCTACTCCACCGCCCGGCACGAGCACCGCACCGACGACCCCGACGACACCCGGATGCTCGACGACGTCGTCCGCCACGTCGGGCAGAGGGTCGCCGCCGTCGTCGCCGAGACCCCGGCGCAGGCCGAGGCGGCCTGCGCGCTGGTCGCCGTCGACTACGAGGTGCTGCCCGCCGTGCTCGACCCGGAGGCGGCCCGGCGGCCGGGCGCTCCGCTGGTGCACCCGGACCGGACCCCGGCCGACCGCGTCGACGACGCCGGACGCAACGTCGTGCTCGCCCTGCACGGCGGGCACGGCGGCGACGTCGACGCCGCACTACGCGCCTCCGCGCACACCGTCACCGGCACCTGGCGCACCAGCCGCGTCGCGCACGCCCAGCTGGAGTGCCACGGCGCGATCGGCTCGCTCGACGCCGACGGCAGGCCCGTCGTGCGGGCGGGCACCCAGGTCCCGTTCCTCACCCGCGGCGAGCTCGCCCGGGTGCTCGGCCTCGACCCGGACCGGGTCCGGGTGCACACCGCGCGGGTCGGCGGCGGGTTCGGCGGCAAGCAGGAGATGTTCGCCGAGGACCTCGTCGGGCTCGCGGTGCTGCGGACCGGGCGCACCGTCGTCCACGAGTTCACCCGGTCCGAGGAGTTCACCCGCACCGCGCTGCGCCACCCGATGCGGGTCGCGGTCACCCTCGGCGCCGACGACGACGGCCGGCTCACCGCGATGAAGCTCGACGTCCTGTCCGACACCGGCGCCTACGGCAACCACTCCCGCGGGGTGCTGTTCCACTCCGTCGCCGAGTCGGTCAGCGTCTACAACTGCCCCGTCAAGCACCTCGACGCCGAGGTCGTCTACACCCACAACGTGCCCAGCGGCGCGTTCCGCGGCTACGGCCTGGGCCAGGTGATGTTCGTCGTCGAGTCCGCGATGGACGAGCTGGCGATCGCGCTGGACGTCGACCCGTTCGACCTGCGGCGACGCAACATGGTCCGGGCCGGGGACCCGCTGCACGTCGCCCACCACGGCGAGCCCGAGCACGACCTGCACTGGACGAGCTACGGCATGGACCAGTGCCTCGACCTCGTGGAGGACGCCCTGGCCGACGGCACCGGTGACCCGGTCCCCGACGGCCCGACGTGGCGGGTCGGCGAGGGCGTCGCCCTGGGCATGATGACGACGATGGCCCCGTTCGGGCACGCCGCCACCACCACGGTGACGCTGCTGCCCGGCGGGCGCTACCGGCTCGGCGCCGGCACCGTCGAGTTCGGCAACGGCACCACGACCACGCACCGCCAGGTCGTCGCCACCGTGCTCGGTACGACCCCGGACCGCGTCGACGCCCACCACGGCGACACCGACGCCTGCGGCTACGACACCGGGGCGTTCGCCTCGGCGGGCACCACCGTCGCGGGCAAGGCACTGCACGCCGCGGCGACCGCGCTGCGGGAGCGGATCCTCACCGTCACCGGCGGCGGGGAGCTGCACGCGGCCGGTGTCACGGCACCCGGCGGCGAGTGGACGCTCGACGACGTGCTGGCCGCCGCGTCGTCGCCCGCGGGGCTGGCGGCCACGGGGGAGGAGCCCGGCACCGCGCGGGCGATCACCGCGAACTGCCACGGCGTGCGCGCCGCGGTGGACACCGCGACCGGCGAGGTCCGGGTGCTGCGGTCGGTGCAGGCCGTCGACGCCGGCACCGTCCTGAACCCCGAGCAGCTGCGCGGGCAGGTCGAGGGCGGCGCCGCGATGGGACTCGGCAGCGCGCTCTACGAGGAGGTGTACGTGGGAGAGTCCGGGGAGGTCCTCAACCCGGTGTTCCGCACCTACCGGGTGCCGCAGATGGCCGACGTCCCGGATACCGAGGTGCGCTACGCCCGCACCCACGACGCGCTCGGCACCTACGGCGCGAAGTCGATGAGCGAGGCTCCCTACAACCCGGTGGCACCCGCGGTCGCGAACGCGATCCGCCGGGCGCTGGGGGTGCGGCCGTACCACCAGCCGTTCAGCCGCGACCGGGTGTGGCGGCTGGCGGCCGGCGGCACGGCGTCCTGAGGCACGGCGTCCTGGTCAGCAGCGGTCAGCCGCGGCGGCGGGCGTGCTCCAGCAGCGCGGTCGCGGTGAGCTTGCCCAGCTCGTTCGCGGCCAGGGGGCTGTCGCCGGTGATGACGTTGCGGTCGGTGGTGCAGCGGCCGGTCATGTCGTCGTTGACCACGCGGACGCCCTCGTCCTGCAGGGCCTTGCCGAGCAGCCACGGCATCTCGCCGGGCAGGTAGCCGATGTCGATGTTGGCGCCGGCGTCGAGCGCGTCGGGGAACACGCACATCTCGTAGCCCTCGAACACCGACCGGCCGCGGCCGATGCGGGTCGAGAGGAACGCGGCGGGCCCGTGGCACAGCGACACCACGAGCCGGTCGGTGCGCATCGCCCACTCCAGGGTGTCGCGGACGTCGGTGGAGAACGGCAGCCCGGACAGCGCACCGTGCCCGCCGGGGACGAACACCGCGAGGTAGTCCGAGTCCTCGCCCAGCTCGCGCTCGACGACCTCGGCCAGCGACTTCGGGGCCCGCCACTGCGCGAGCAGCTTCTCGCGGGCGCTGCCGACCGCCTCGTCCTCGCCGGGGTAGGCCCACCACTCGAACTTCGCCGGGTTGCCGGTGAGCGTCGCGATCTCGACGCCGAACCCGGCCTCCAGGACGTGGTGCAGGGGGAGCAGGGTCTCCACCGGGTGGTTGCCGGTGGAGAAGAAGGTGCCGTTGCCCATGCGCAGGTAGCGCTCGTCGGTGGCCAGGACGAGCACCTCCCAGCGGCCGCCGGACCAGGCGTGCCGCTCGGTGGCGAGACCGTCGAAGTCGGTCCTCGGCGCGGTGTAGGCGTCCAGCGAGTACGGCGACGGGAAGTAGGCCTCGTGCTCCGCCGGGTCCGCGGTGGGGTCCTTGCTGAGCGTGCTGTCGGACATCGGGGTGCCTCCGGGTCGTTCGTGCGGTGCCCGCGCGGCGTACCCCCGCCCGGTGCCGGTGAACCGCGCCGCCGTGCGTTCACCAACTTGTCCATACAGGGTGGTGGACGGCCCGGCGAGGTGGTGCGACCGTCGCGGGCATGGCAGCTCCCGTGACGACCGCCCGCTACGCCCGCTGGGACGGCGTCGGCGCCCCGTTCCGCCTGGTCACGACCGCGCTCGGCGAGCCGGGGCCGGGTGAGGTCCTGGTGGCGGTCGATCTGGCGACGGTGTGCGGTTCGGACCTGCACACGACCCGCGGGCACCGCTCGTCGCCGGTGCCGGGCGTGCTCGGGCACGAGCAGGTCGGGCGGGTCGTCGCGACGTCCCCGGGCCGGCGCCACGTCGACGGCGCGCCGGTCCGGACCGGCGACCGGATCGTCTTCTCGGTCGCCGCATCCTGCGGGGACTGCGGGCGCTGCCGTCGCGGGATCCCGCAGAAGTGCACCGCCCTGCACAAGTACGGCCACGCCCCGCTGGACGAGGCCCGCCCGCTGACCGGCGGGTTCGCCACCCACTGCCTGCTCGCCCCGGGCACGGCGACGGTCGTCGTCCCCCCGGCGGTGCCCGACGAGGTCGCCGCACCCGCCTCGTGCGCGACGGCCACGGTCGCCGCGGTCCTCGACGCCGCCGGCTCGCCGGGCCCGGGAGCGCGGGTGCTGGTGACGGGTGCGGGCATGCTCGGTGTGACCGCGGCGGCGATGGCCTCCCGCGCGGGCGCCGAGGTCGTGGTCGCCGACCCGCACGCCGACCGCCGCGCCCGGGCCCGCCGCTTCGGCGCCGCGGACACGGTCGGGACCCCGCCGGAGCGGGCGTTCGACGTCGCGCTGGAGCTGTCCGGCGCACCCGCCGCCGTGCGCGCCTGCCTCGACGCGCTCGACGTCGGCGGCACCGCCGTCCTCGCCGGGTCGGTCTCGCCCGGCCCCGCGGTGGGACTCGACCCGGAACGCCTGGTCCGCGGGCTGCACACGGTCGTCGGCGTGCACAACTACGCCCCCCGCCACCTCGCCGCCGCGGTCGCGTTCCTCGTCGCCGAGCACACGCGGTTCCCGTTCGCCGAGCTGACCGGTGGCCCGTGGTCCCTCGACGCGCTCGACGACGCCTTCGCCGCCGCCGGGGCGCCGGGTGCGGCGCCGCGCCAGGCCGTGCGTCCCTGACGTCGCTCCCGATCGTCCGGGTCGGGTCCGGGCCGCCTGGGTCCGGGTCCGGTCGGGCGCGGGTGCGGGTCCGGTGGGGCCGGGGCGCTGCCGTCGCCGCCGCCCGCCCGAAGCGGTTCCGAGCACCATGTCTGGGCTTCTCCGGGTGTACGGATGCCGGCCGCTGGTGTGGCGCGCATCCACCCGATGCGCCACGGCGGACCCGACTCCGGGGGTCTGCGGGAACAGCTCATCGCATGAACCGATTCGGCAGGGCGGTTGTCCTCCCGGCTCCGGAGGGGGATGTGTGTCGATTCGCTTACCCGGTAAGCGAATTCAGAACAGGGGCACCTCTGGGTGGCGGCGGCAGAGGCGGCGGCAGGGGTGGCGGCAGCGAAGGCGGCGGCGACTGTGGCGGCGGTGCGACTCCGGTCCGGTGCCGTTGTGCAGCGGACCGCGGGCGCGGTCCCGGTGGCGGTCGATCATCGCGAAGCCCGGAGCTGGAGCCGGGCCGGGCCAGGCCAGGCCGGGGCGGAGCCGGGGCGGGGCGGAGCCGAGCCGGGACGGAGCCGAGCCGAGCCGGGACGGAGCTGAGCCGAGCCGAGCCGGAGCCGAGCCGGGCCGGGCCGGGGGGCGAGCCGGAGCCCGAGCCCGCGGGCCCCGATCCGTGGCGCGACCGGGCCCGGGCACCGCGGTCGCCGGCGGGGACTCGTCGCCGCCGGCCCGCGGGCGCCCCCCACCCGCTCACTCCCGCGCGAACCCACCCCGCCCGCTGCGGGTGTTCGTCACCGTCACGGTCGCGACGTCCGGGCGGTAGCGGTCCTCCGACCACTCTAGGGCGTTCCCGGCGGAGTCCCAGGTCAGCCGCCGTTCGCGGAGCAGGGGGTGTCCGACCTCGACGTCGAGGAGGGAGGCGTCGAGCTCGTCGGCGGCGACGGCGTCGAAGGTGTGCCGGGCCTCGTGCAGGTCGACGCCCTGGCCGGTGAGCAGGGCGTAGATCGACCCGGCGTTGAGGTCGGCGTCGAGCAGGGCGCGTCCGACCTTCTCCACGTAGGTCATCCGCTCCAGCATCGCGGGACGGTCGTCGAGCAGGCGCAGTCGGATCAGCTGGACCGCGTAGTCCTCGGGCTCCAGGCCCAGCGCCGCCGCGACCGCGGGCGACGGGTGCCGCAGCGCGATCTCGTGCAGGCGCTGGCCCGGGACGTGGCCGGTCAGCTCCGCGCGCCGGGTGAAGGACAGGAACGACTCGAACGGCTGGGCGGGCACCGCGTCGAGCACCACCGGGCGCCGGCCCTGCCCGCCGCCGATCAGGCCCTCGTCGCGCAGGGCGGCCAGGGCCTGGCGGACGGGGCCGCGCGAGGCCGAGAACTCCCGGCACAGCTCGGCCTCGGACGGCAGCGCCTCGCCGACACCGATCGCGCCGCTGCGGATCCGGGTGCGCAGCTCGTCGGCCAGTGTGCGGTGCAACGGGGTCCCCACGGACGGTGACTCTACAAGCGTCAGGCCGCTGAGCACGACGTCCAGGGGTCGGGCAGGTGAACGGATCCCGACTTGTATCGACAAGTCATTGCGGTCCGGGACATCCGGCTGGCACCGTCGCCGCCGTGACCCGGACGAGTGACCTCCTGATCGTCGGGGCCGGCGTCGTCGGCCTCGCCCACGCCGTCGAGGCCGTCGAGCGCGGCCTGGCCGTGACCGTGCTCGAGCGCGACGAGCACGCCGTCGGGGCCTCGGTGCGCAACTTCGGCCACGGCTGCCTCACCGCCCAGACCGGCGACGCGCTGGGGTTCGCCACCCGTGGCCGCGGCACCTGGCTGCGGCTGGGCGCCGAGGCCGGGTTCGGCGTCGCCGAGTGCGGCACCGTGGTCGTCGCCCGGTCGGCCGAGGAGCGCGCCGCGCTCGAGGAGCTCGCGGCCACCCGGGGCGACGACGTCGAGCTGCTCGACCCGGCGCGGGTCGTCGACCGGGTCCCGGTCGCCCGCGACGGACTGCACGGCGGGGCGTTCCTGCCGCGTGACCTGCGGGTCGAGCAGCGCCGGGCGGCCGGGGCGATCGCGGCGTGGCTCGCGGCCCGGCCCGGTGCCGAGATCCACTTCGGCTGCCCGGTGCACGGCATCGACGCGGCCGGCGCCGGGTCCGGCGAGACCGGGATCGGCGCGGGCGGGATCGGGGACGCGAGCGGCGACGGCCCGGTGGTCGTCCGCACCGGGCGCGGGGAGTTCCGGGCCCACCGGGTCCTCCTCTGCGTCGGTCACGACCTGGACCGCCTCGTCCCCGGCCTCGCCGACGACGCGGGCCTGCGGCGCTGCGTCCTGCAGATGCTGCAGGTCCGCCCGCGCACCCCGCTCACGATCGGCCCGGCCGTGCTCACCGGCAGCTCGATGCTGCGCTACCCGGCCCTGTCGGGCACCGCGGGCGCCGCCGCACTGCGCGAGCGCTGGCGCACCGAGCGCCCGGAGCTCCTCGACGCGGGCGTCAACCACATGCTCACCCAGCTGCCCGGCGGCGACCTCGTCGTCGGCGACACCCACCACTACGACCGCACACCCGAGCCCTGGACCGACGAGACCCTCGACGACCTGCTGCTCGCCGAGACCCGGGCGCTGCTCGGGACCGGCGTCGACGTCGTCCGCCGCTGGCGGGGCGTCTACGCCGACGCCCCCGGCGAGTTCCTGATCCGCCCGGTCGCACCGGCGACGACCGCCGTCGCGGTCACCTCCGGCATCGGCATGACCACCGCGTTCGGCCTCGCACCGGCCGTGCTCGACCGCGTCCTCTGAAACGGGAGACCCCCATGCGCCGCCCCCGCCTGCTCGTCGTCGCCGCACTGGCCGCGAGCCTCGCCCTCACCGCCTGCGCCGGCCCGTCCGGCCCTGCCGCCGCCGAGTCGCCCACCTGCCCCGGCGGGCAGATCCGGATGGGCATCGAACCCTTCGAGGACCCGGCGAAGCTCGTGCCCGCCGCGGAGATCCTCGGCGACGCCCTCGAACGCCGGCTGAGCTGCCCGGTCCAGGTGCAGGTCACCGACGACTACGCGGCCGAGGTCCTCGCCATGCGCAACGACCGCCTGGAGATCGGGATCTTCGGCCCGCTCGGATACGTCTTCGCGTCCGAGCGCGCCGGGGCCGAGCCGGTCGCCTCGTTCGGCACCGCGACCGGTGAGCTGTCCGCCTACACCGCCGGGATCTGGGTGCCGCGCGGTTCCGACGTCACCACGGTGGCCCAGCTGCGCGGCCGCACCCTCGCCCTGGGCTCGGTCGGCTCCACCTCCGGTGACGCCCTCCCGCGCAAGGCGCTGCTCGACGCCGGGCTCGCCCCCGCCGACGTCCGGGTCGACTACGCCGGCGGCCACCCCGAGGCGCTGCTCGCGCTGACCAACGGCACCGTCGACGCCGCCGAGATCAACTCCCAGCAGCTGGCCTCGGCGACCGCGTCGGGGACGTTCGACCCGGCGGGGTTCCGCCGGGTCTGGACCTCCGCGCCGATCCCCAACGACCCGGTGACCGTGCGCGGCAACCTCGACCCGGCGTTCAAGGCCGCCGTCACCGACGCCCTGCTGAACCTCGACCCGCAGGCGGTGGGGGAGATCGGCGCACTGCTCGACGTCACCCCGCCCGGGAAGCTCGTGCCGGTCACCCGCGACACCTACGCGCCGCTGTTCGAGCTGGCCCGCACGCTCGGCCTGACCGAGAAGGACGTCCAGTGAGCGCGCTGCTGGCGGTCCGCGGCGCCCGGGTGCGCTACGGCGACCGCGAGGTCCTCCACGGCGTCGACGTCGACGTCCACGCCGGGGAGCTGCTCGCCGTCCTCGGCGCCAACGGCTCGGGCAAGTCGACGCTGCTGCGCGCCGCCGCCGGGCTGACCCCGCACCTCGGCCGGGTGCTCGTCGACGGCCGGCCGCGCGGACGGCTCGACGTCGCCCTGGTCTTCCAGCGGATCCACCTCGTCACCCGGCGCACCGTGCTCGACAACGTCTGCGCCGGCGCACTGGGACGGCTCCCGCTGCGGTCCTCGCTGGTCCCGGCCCTGTTCCCGCGGGCGCTGCGGGAGGAGGCGGTGGGCTGCCTGGACCGCGTCGGCCTCGCCGACCGCGCCCACGACCGCGCCGGGTCGCTGTCCGGCGGGCAGCAGCAGCGGGTCGCCGTCGCCCGCGCACTGTGCCAGCGCGCCCGGGTCCTGCTCGCCGACGAGCCGGTGTCCGCGCTCGACCCGGCCGCCGCCGAGCAGGTGCTCGGCCTGCTCGCCGAGCTCGCCCACACCGAGCGCCTCGCCGTGCTCGCCGTCCTGCACCAGCCCGACCTCGCCGCCCGGCACGCCGACCGCGTCGTCGGGCTGCGGTCCGGGCACGTCGTCCTCGACGGACCACCCGGCGGCGACGTCCGCGCGCTCTACCCCGACACCGCCGACCACCGTGAGCCGGCGGCCGCCCTGGAGGCCGCACCGTGACCAGCACCGCCCCGGACGTCCGTCGCGTCCCCGTCCCGCCGCGGCGCCGCGACCCGCGCACCCTCGCCCTGGCCGCCACGGTCGTCGTCGTGCTGCTCGTCGTGCACGTCATCGCCTGGCGCACCACCGAGATGTCGTTCGCGACGCTGCTCGGCGGCGCCGACGGCATGGCCGAGTTCCTCACCGAGGCGATCCCGCCCGATCTGTCCTGGGCGGTCCTGGGGCCGAGCCTGCAGGGAGCCCTGGTCACCCTGTGGATCGGGCTGCTCGGCACCACCCTGTCGATCCCGTTCGCGCTGGCGCTCGCCCTGGCCGCCGCCCGCGGCACCGCTCCCGGGCCGGTCACCTACCAGGCCGCCCGTGGCCTGCTGTCGTTCCTGCGTGCCGTGCCCGACGTCGTGTTCGCACTGGTCTTCGTCACCGCGGTCGGGCTCGGCCCGTTCCCCGGGGTGCTCGCGCTGGTCCTGCACAACATCGGCGTGATGGGCAAGCTCTGGGCCGAGACCGTCGAGGACGCCGACCCCGGCCCGCCCACCGCGCTGCGCTCCGCGGGCGCCGGACGGCTGCAGGTCGCCGTGCACGCGCTGCTGCCGTCGGTCACCCCGCAGCTGGTGGGGCTGCTGCTCTACCGCTTCGACGTCAACGTCCGCTCGTCGCTGGTGCTCGGCCTGGTCGGCGCCGGCGGCATCGGGTTCCTCATCAACCAGTCCATCCAGCTGTTCCGGTTCGACGAGATGCTCACCCACATCCTCGTCGTGCTGGTGCTGATCGTCGCGGTCGACCAGCTGTCCGCGCTGGTCCGCCGCCGTCTCGGGAGTGACACGTGATCCGACTCGCCGCACTGGACATCGCCGGGACCACCGTCGACGAGGGGGGAGCGGTCTACCGGGTCCTCGCCGAGGTCGTCCGGGAGGCCGGGCACGCGGGCGACGACGCCGCGATCCGCCGCTGGATGGGCGCCGACAAGCGCGAGGCGCTGGCCGCGCTCACCGGATGCGGCGACCCGGCCGACGTCGAGGAGCTGCACGACGCCTTCGTCGCCGCGCTCGCCGACGCCTACGCCGCCGCACCGCCGCGCCCGCTGCCCGGCGTGATCCGGGCGTGCGCGGCGCTGCGGGCCGCCGGGACCGCCGTCGTGCTCACCACCGGCTTCGACCGGCAGGTGACCGACCCCCTGCTGGCCGCGCTGCCCGCGGCGTTCACCGGCGCGCTCGACGCCGTGGTCTGCGCCGAGGAGGTCGGCGCGGGCCGTCCCGACCCGGCGATGGTCCACCGGGCGATGGCGCTGACGGGGGTCGAGGACCCCGGTGCGGTCCTCACCGCGGGCGACACGGTGCTCGACGTGCAGGCAGGCCGCAACGCCGCCGCCGGGCGGGTGGTCGCGGTGCTGTCCGGCGCGCAGACCCGCGCCGAGCTCCTCGCGGCCGGGCCGACCGACGTCGTCGACGGCGTCGCCGACCTCCCCGGGCTCTGCGCGGTGGCCGGTCAGAAGTCGTGACCGGCCTCGGGCGGGTTGCCCGAGATCCGGCGGAGGTGCAGGTGCCGGGCCAGCCGGATCACCGGGCGGATGAGCATCTCGATCGATCCGACGACGAACAGCCACGTCCCGGCGTAGCTCGTCGCGTCGGAGAGGAACAGCACGCTGCCGACGACGAACCAGATCCCGATCAGGACGTCGTTGGCGATGCTGAGCGCCTCGTAGCGGCGGCGGACCACCAGCTCCGCGTGGCCGACGGTGAGGGTGAGGGTCCGGCCGTTCTCGGCGATGTCCATGCCGGGGGACTACCCCGCGCCGGGCCTGTCCGACGCGCGGTGTGACCCGGGTCGGGTCAGGGGGCGGCGGGTGCGTCGCAGCCCGGCCCGCGGTGCGCGTCGCGGTGCACCTCGTCGCGCAGGGTGCCCAGGATCCGGGCGAGCTCGGCCCGGTCGTGGTCGCCGAGCCTGCCGAAGAACTGCTGCGCCTCGTCGGCGCGGCCCGCCCGGATCGCACCGGCGGTCGCCGCGCCGTCGCCGGTCAGCCGCAGCAGCACGGCCCGGCGGTCGCCCGGGTCCGCCGCGCGCTCCACCATCCCGAGCCCGGCCAGCGCGTCGACGACCTCGGTCGCCGAGCGGGGCGCGATGCGCAGGTGCCCGGCCAGCTCGCCGGGGCGCATCTCGCCGTGCCGGGCCAGCACCATCAGCGCCCTGGCCTGCGACGGCGACAGCCCCCAGTCCGCCAGCCGCTCGGCGGAGGTGTGCCGCAGCCGCCGCGCCACGGCCCAGAACGCGTCGACGAGGTCACTCGGAAAGTCGGGTTCCGGCACGGGAACAGACTAGCAAGCGACACTGTTGTTGCCTCATAGTGAGGTAACCACAGCATTGTGACGCAGCATCGTGAGGAGCTCCCCTTGGACCCCCGACCCCCGAACCGGCCCGGCCGGCCCGACACCCGCACCTCCTCACCGGAGGAGAAGGAACAGGCCCGCGCGGTCTCGCTACGGCGCATCGGCGCCCTGTTCGCCCCGCACCGGGGCCCGCTCTCGGTCGTCGTCGTGACGATCGTCGCCTCGTCGATCGTCGGGATGGCCTCGCCGTTCCTGCTGCGCGAGGTCATCGACGTGGCGCTGCCGCAGCGCGACGTCACCCTGCTCGCCTGGCTCGCCGGCGGGATGGTCGCGGTCGCCGCGGTGACCGCCGCGCTCGGCGTCGCCCAGACCTGGATCTCCACCCGCATCGGCCAGGAGGTCATGCACGGGCTGCGCACCGGCGTCTTCGCCCACCTGCAGCGCCAGAGCCTGGCCTTCTTCACCCGCACCCGCACCGGTGAGGTGCAGTCGCGCATCACCAACGACATCGGCGGCATGCAGTCGGTGGTCACGAACACCGCGACCTCGGTCGCGTCGAACCTGACCACCACCGTCGCGACCCTGGTCGCCATGCTCGCGCTGTCCTGGCAGCTCACCCTGGTCTCGCTGGTCGTGCTGCCCCCGGCGATCCTGCTGACCCGCCGGGTCGCCCGCACCCGCCGCGCGATCACCGCCGCCCAGCAGCGGGAGCTGGCCGACCTCAACGTCACCGTCGAGGAGAGCCTGTCCGTCGACGGCGTCGCGCTGTCCAAGACCCTCGGCAGCGGACCGGAGCTGACCCGCCGGTTCACCACCTCGTCGTCGCGGCTGATCGGGCTGGAGCTGCGCTCCCAGCTCGCCGGACGCTGGACGATGGCCGTCACCCAGGTCGTGTTCGCCGCCGTCCCGGCGGTCATCTACCTCGCCGCCGGCCTGCCGTTCGCGGCCGGGACGATGAGCATCGGCACCCTGGTCGCGTTCACCGCGCTGCAGGGCGGGCTGTTCCGGCCGGTCATGGGGCTGCTCAGCGTCGGGGTCCAGATCGTGGCGTCGCTGGCGCTGTTCGCCCGGATCTTCGAGTACCTGGACCTGACCGTCGACGTCGTCGAGCCCGAGTACCCGGTCGCGGTGGACCACGACCGCGTACGCGGGCACGTGCGCCTCGAGGGCGTCACGTTCGCCTACCCGGGCAGCGACGCCGCCGCCGTCGCCGGGATCGACCTCGACGTCCCGGCCGGGACCACCCTGGCGCTGGTCGGCGAGACCGGCTCGGGCAAGACCACCCTGGCGGGGCTGGTCGCGCGGCTGCACGACCCGACCGCGGGCCGGGTCACCATCGACGGCGTGGACCTGCGGGACATGGCCGCCGCCGACCTCACCCGGATCGTCGGCGTCGTCGGACAGGACACCTACCTGCTGCACGCCACCGTGCGGGAGAACCTGCGCCACGCCCGTCCGGACGCCACCGACGCCGAGATCGAGGCCGCCGCGCGCCGCGCAGGTCCACGACCTGATCACCGGCCTGCCCGACGGCTACGACACCGTCGTCGGCTCGCGCGGGCACCGCTTCTCCGGCGGGGAGAAGCAGCGCATCGCGATCGCCCGCACGCTGCTGCGCGACCCGAAGGTGCTGGTCCTCGACGAGGCCACCAGCGCGCTGGACACCCGCACCGAGCGCGCCGTGCAGGCCGCGTTCGACGCGCTGGCCCACGGCCGTACGACGATCACCATCGCGCACCGGCTCTCGACCGTGCGCGACGCCGACCGGATCGCCGTCGTCGACCACGGCCGGATCGTCGAGTCCGGCAGCCACGACGAGCTGCTCGCCGACGCGGGCCGCTACGCCGCGCTGGCCACGGTGTGAACGGCGACCGTGTGAGCGCCTACGCCACGCCCGGCGCCGTGACGACCTCGACCAGCCGCGGCCCGTCGGCGGCGAACGCGTCCTTGAGCGCGGCCGCCGCCGACGCGGCGTCGGACACCGACACCGCCGGGACGCCGTAGCCCTCGGAGATCTTCACGAAGTCCAGGCCGGGGACGTCCAGGCCCGGTGTCTCCCCGGTGCCCAGCAGCCCCGCGAAGCCGCGCAGCGCGCCGTAGGTGCCGTTCTTCAGGATCACGAAGACCACCGGCACCCGGTACTGCGCCGCCGTCCACAGCGCGGTGATGCCGTAGTTGGCCGACCCGTCGCCGACGAGTGCGACCACCCGGCGCGCGTCGCCGTGGGCCAGCTGCGCCCCGACGGCGGCGGGCAGCCCGAACCCCAGGCCGCCGGAGGCGGGGAACAGGTAGCTGCCCGGCTCGGTGAGGTCGGCCTGGGCGACGAAGTCGTCGATGGTCGAGGTGGACTCGCAGACGTGCACGGTCCCGGCCGGGGCCGCGTCGCGGACCAGCGCGAACAGCTGCTGCGGCGGGACGTGGTCCTCGGCGCCCTGCGGTGCGGGCGGCCCGGACCGGGGCGGCAGCGGCTCCCGCCCGGAGGCGGGCACCCGTCCGGCGAGCGCGGCCAGCGCCGGGCCGACCGGGCCGACCCACGCCTCGCCCATCGGGGCCCGCGCGGCCTCGGCCGGGTCCGCGGTCAGGTGCAGCAGCCGGGTGCCCGCCGGCAGCAGGTCACCGGGGACCCACTGGTGGTAGCGGAACACCGGAGCGCCCGCGACGAGCACGACGTCGTGCCCGGCCAGCCGGTCGGACACGTCGCGCACCGAGGCCGGGAGGATCCCGCGGAACGCCGGGTGCCGGGTCGGGAACGGGCACCGCGACGCCGACGGCGCGATCCAGACCGGGCAGGCGAGCCGCTCGGCGAGGGCGACGGCGTGGTCGTTGGCCCGGTCCGCGTCGACCTGCGGGCCCAGCACCAGCACCGGGTTCGCCGCCCCGGCCAGTGCCTCGGCCAGCTCGGAGAGCGCCGCCTCGCCGAGCTCGGCGGCGGCGGTCGCACGCCGGGACGGCAGGTGCGCGGCGTCCGGGCCCGCCTCGCGGGACCAGTCGTCGTAGGGGACCGAGAGGTAGACCGGCCCCCGGGGTGCCAACAGCGCGGTGTGCACCGCCTGGGACAGCGCACGCGGCACGTCCTGGGCCGACGCGGGCTCGGCGGCGTACTTGACCAGCGGGCGCGGCAGCGCGGCCGCGTCCACGTTGGTCAGCATCACCTCCTGGCCGACCGTGGACCGCACCTGCTGGCCCGCGGTCAGCACGAGCGGGGAGTGGGAGTAGACGGCGTTGGTGAGCGCGCCCATCGCGTTGCCCGACCCGGACGCCGCGTGCAGGTTGACCAGCGCCGGGCCGCCGGTGGCCAGGGCGTAGCCGTCGGCCATGCCCAGTACGGCGCCCTCGTGCAGGCCGAGCACGTAGCGCACCCCGTCGGGCATCGCCGCGAGGAACGGCAGCTCGTTCGAGCCGGGGTTGCCGAACACGGTGTCGATGCCGTGGGCGGTCAGCACCTGCCAGCCGGCCTCGCCGACGGTCGTCATGGGGGCTCCTCGGGTCGCGGGACCCCCACCGTAGGTGCCGTCAGCGGCGCGCGGCGACCCGCTCGGCCCGGGCGCCACGGCGCACGTGGGCGACGACCAGCGGCCGCACGGCCAGCGCGGCGGCGGCCAGGACCAGGGTGACGGCGGTGGGGGCCAGCGGCACGGAGACGATCGTGGCGACGGCCAGCAGCACCATGAGCACGCCGGCGAGCACGACCGTGCGCACCTCGGTCGCCCGCGACTGCGGAGCGGCTCGGAACATGGCGTCCACCTCCTGATCGGCGCCCGTGCCCCCTGCTCGCACCGTGCGCCCCGAACACCGGAGTTCGGTCCGGCTAACTCTACGCCTCGGCACGCCTGAACAACAGCGTCGGGTCGCCGTGGGACCCGTGATCACCTATCGTGTATGCGGCGTCACACCTGTCGGGGGGCCGTCGGGGACGCCACGACGGGGGTGACGTGTGACCGCACCGGTACGGGATCCCCACCGCCACGTGCTGACCGTGCCGGTCAGCGACGAGCAGCTCGCCGAGGACGTCGCCGCGTTCCTGGCCGAGGGGCTCACGGCGGGGGAGCGGGTCGCCTACTTCGACGACGACACCGCCGGGCTGGTCCTGTCCCGCCTGGCCGACGACGGCGTCGACGTCACCGGGCCGCTGCGGTCCGGGCAGTTCCAGCTCGTCCCGGGCGAGTTCACCCGCGCCGCCCTGCACGCCCCGCTCGACGAGCTGACCGGGGTGATGGAGCAGAACGTCACCTCCGCCCTCGACGACGGCTGGGCCGGGCTGCGCTTCAGCGGCCAGATGGACCACGGCCTGCGCCGGCCCGGGGGACAGGTGCTCGACGAGTACGACCGCAGGCTCGACGACGCCGTCCGCGACCACCCGCTGCGCGCGCTGTGCGTCTACGACCACCTGCGCTACCCCGACGAGCTCATCGCGACGATGCGCAGCCTGCACCCCGCCGAGCTGACCGCCGCCCCGCTCTACGACGACAGCCTGCTGCGCGTCACCGAGATCGGCCCGGCCCGGGTCCGGCTGGCCGGCGAGGTCGACCACGCCAACCGGCCCCAGGTCCGCCGGGTGCTGGCCAGGCTGATCGACCGGGTCGTGCGCGGCGACGTCGGCGAGGGCACGCTGACCGCGGACCTGTCCGCGCTGCGGTTCGTCGACGTCGCCGGTGCGGTCGGCCTCGTGCACGCCGCCGACGAGCTCCCGGTCAGCGTGCGGCTGCGGCTGGTGAACCTGCGCCCCGGTGTGGCCCGGCTGCTCGAACGCTGCGGTGCGGGGTTCGCCCCGCAGCTGGAGATGAGCACCCGCGAGCGGCACGCCCTCTGCCCCGCCGACGCGCTGGGCCTCGCCGGAGGTGGGTCGGAGTGAGCGGGCTGGTGCACGCCCTGTGCCGGCACGGCGGCGACGGCGACCTGACCGACCGGCTCGCCGACACCGTGCTCGACGCGCTCGCCGCGGGCGGGTCGGTGGCGACCCTGCTCCGCCCGGTCACCGAGGTCGCGCTGCGCGGCCGGGTCGCCGAGGCCCTCGGCGCGGACGCCGTCGCCGGGCTGCTGCGGCTGCGCCGCGACTGCGGGCCCGACGGTCCGTCGGGCCAGACCGAGGCGGCGCGCCTGGCCCGGGTCCTGCGGGCCCGCCACCGGGCGGTCGCGGGGCCGGTGACCGTCGTCGTCGAGCACTCCGCGGACCTCGACGACCCGCGCGGCGCCTACTGGGGCGAGGTCGAGGCGGCCGCGGCGCTCGCCCTGGCCGACCTGCCGCTGCGGCTGCTCTGCTTCTTCCCCGCCGACCTGCCCGGGCCCATCGCCGAGGTCGTGCGACGCGCGCATCCGTTCGTCCTCGACGACGGCCGGCCCGTCACGACCGGTGTCGACGCCGACCCGCGCCGGCTGCTCGACGGCCTCGGCGCCCCGGTGCCCGCCGAGCTCGGCGCCCCCGCGCAGGAGTTCCGCTTCGACGCCACGCAGCTGCGCGACGTGCGCCGCGCCGTCGACGAGGCACTGCGCGGCCAGGGGTTCCCCGACAGCCGCGCGGAGGACGTCACCGTCGCGGTCAACGAGGTCGCCACCAACGCCGTCCACCACGGGACGCACACGGCGCGGCTCATGCTGTGGACGCCCGAGCAGGACGTCGTCTGCGAGGTCCACGACGGCGGCCGGCTCGCCGACCCGCTGCCCGGCCTGGCCCCGCCGGACCCGGGCCGCGCGCACGGGCGCGGGATCTGGATCGCCCGCCAGCTCTGCGACCTGCTGCACGTCTGGGGCGACGACGCGGGCACCCACGTCCGCATCCGCGCCGCCGCCTGAGCGCACCCGGGCCCGGGGGCCTCAGCGCGTGTCGAGCGCGTGGAAGGACTCCACCAGCCGCCCGGGCGGGAACCCGGCCCGCTTCGCCAGCGACCCGGACCACTGCCCGATCATGTCCTCCAGGCCGGTCATGTGCGCGGTCTGGCTCGCGTGGGCGCGCAGCGCCGCGATCTTCACGTCGATCGTGTCGGTGATGTCGACGTGCCGTGCCCCCTCGGGGTCGTCGGCCGGGGCCGGACCCAGGACCCACACCTCGCCGACCGTGTGCGCCTCGTACCCGGCCTCGGCCAGCTCGGGGAAGGCGTAGGGGTTGCGCGCGTCGGGGTAGACCGCGCACAGGGCGGCCTCGCCGGTCGCGGTGTGGTCGGGGTGGCTGCCGTACATGCTGCGCAGGTCGCGCACCGGCTGCGGCACGACGACCCGGTCCGGGCGGACCTGCCGGATCACCCGGGCCAGGTCGCGGCGCAGCTCCAGGGTGACGGTCAGCCGCCCGTCGGGGTGGCCGAGGAACACCAGGTCGGTGACGCCGGCCTCGGCGGCCGCGGCGGTCTGCTCGGCCCGGCGGATGCCCGCGATGTCGCTGCGCGGCACGGCCGGGTCGAAGCCGCCCGCGTCGCCGTCGGTCACGAGGCAGTAGGTCACCGCGACCCCGGCCGCGGTCCACACCGCGACGGTGCCGCTGCAGGAGAAGTCGATGTCGTCGGGGTGCGCGGCGATCACCAGCACGCGCTCCACCCCGGTGTGCGCGCGGTCGTCGGCCGCCGTGCGCTCGTCCTCGGTCGCAGTCACCCGGCCATCCTGGGTCACGCGCCGGAGGCGGTCACCAGCAGGACCCCCACCACGGACCCGGCCGACCACACCCGTGCGCGGACCAGGTTGACCCGCAGCAGCCGGCGCAGGTCCCCCGGGTGCGCGGCCGGGTCGAGCCGGCCGTGCAGCGACACCGCGGGCAGGGTCACCGCGACGCCCGCGGCGGCCGCCACCGCGGCCACCCACACCAGCGGCTCGCCGGGCGCGAGGACCAGCAGCGCCGCCGTCGCGAGCCCCTGCGCGACCCACGGCGGCCCGACGACGAGCGTGACCGCCCGGCTGTGCGCGGCGTGGTAGCGGACCCAGGACCCGGCCGGGACCAGCGCGAACGCCGGGTAGACCACCACCTGCACGGTCCAGGCGATCCCGGCCAGCAGCACGGTCGCGACGGCCTGGACGACGGCGGCGATCAGCACCGTCCGATTCTCGGGTGAACCGGCGCCGCGCGCGTGCCAGGCTGCCGGGGTGATCACCACCGCGATCGGGCCCGAGCTGCTGCACGGCGTCCTCGACGCCGTCGACGGCGAACGGGGCCTGCTCCCGCAGCGGCTGCCCGCCTCCGCCCGCGCCCGCAACACCGACCCGCAGCTGGCCGGCGCGCAGAGCCAGCCGTCCGGGGTGCGCGTCGTGTTCCGCACCGCCGCGCGGACCGTCGAGCTGGAGACCCTGCGCACCCGGATCGGTCTCGTCGGCGCCCCGCTGCGGCCCGACGGCGCCTACGACCTGCTCGTCGACGGCCGGCCGGCGGGCAGCGCCACGACCTCCGGCGGCAAGCTCCTCATGACCGACCCGGCGACGGGGGAGGTCACGGTCACCGACGGCCCACCCGGCCCGGTGCGGTTCACCCTGCCCGGCCGCGACGCGCTCGTGGAGATCTGGCTGCCGCACAACGAGATCACCGAGGTCGTCGCGCTGCGCACCGACGCGCCGGTCGCCGTCGTCCCGCCCGGCGGGCGCCCCGTGTGGCTGCACCACGGCAGCTCGATCAGCCAGGGCAGCAACGCCGCGGGCCCCAGCACCACCTGGCCCGCGCTCGCCGCCCGCTCTGCCGGTGTCGAGCTGGTCAACCTGGGGTTCTCCGGCAGCGCGATGCTGGACCCGTTCGTCGCCCGCACGCTGCGCGACACCCCGGCCGCGATGATCAGCGTCAAGATCGGGATCAACATCGTCAACGCCGATCTGATGCGCCGACGGGCCTTCGGACCCGCCGTGCACGGGTTCCTCGACACGATCCGCGACGGGCACCCCGACACCCCGCTGCTGGTGGTGTCCCCGGTGCTGTGCCCGATCCACGAGCACACACCGGGCCCGGGAGCGCCGGAGGTCGTCGACGGGCGGCTGCAGTTCCGGGCGACCGGCGACCCGGCCGAGGTGGCGGCGGGGAAGCTGACGCTGTCGGTGATCCGCGAGGAGCTGGCCCGGATCGTGGCCGGCCGCACCCCGCAGGACCCGGCGCTGGCCCACCTCGACGGCCGCGAGCTCTACGGCGACGCCGACGCGGCCGAGCTGCCGCTGCCCGACCGGCTGCACCCGAGTCCCGAGGCGCACCTGCGGATGGGGGAGCGGTTCGCCCGGCTGGTGTTCGGTGCGGGGGGTGCGTTCCACGCCGCGGGCCCGCGCGACCGGTGACCGGCCACGGGGCCCGCGGGCGCGGGCTCAGTTGCCGTCCTGGTCCAGCTGCCCCCGGAGGCGGTCCTCGAAGTCCTGCTGGCACTGCGCGATCGCGGACTGGTCGGTGCCCGCCTGCTGCACGCAGCTGACGTACTCGTCCCCGCCGACCTGGTTGAACACGCTGAGGCCGAAGGCGACGACGGCGATCGCGATGACGATGCCGACCAGGCCGAGCACGAGCCCGGCGATCGCGACCCCGCGGTTGGTGGCGGCGCCCTTGGACGCCCGGCTGATCCCGACGATGCCGAGCGCGACCGCGACGACTCCGAACAGGGCGCCGATCAGGAAGAACCCGAGCAGCACGGCGAGGATGCCGAGCACCAGCGCGGCGATCCCGATGCCGTTGCGCGGCGGGGTCGCGGGCGCCCCGCCCTGCGGCCACCCCGGCGGCCCGGCGGGCGGCCGGTCCGGGTAGGCGGCCGGGTCGTGGCCCTGCGCGCCGTAGGGCTGCTGCCCGTACGGCTGCTGCCCGTACTGCTGGCCGGGGGGCTGCTCCCCGTACTGCGGCTGCTGTCCGTACGGCTGCTGTCCGTGTGGCTGCTGCCCGTACTGCTGACCGGGCTGCTCGCCGTACTGCTGCCCGCCGTAGGGCTGGTTCTGCTGCGTCGGCTGGTCCAGGTTGTTCGGGTCCTGCGGGTCCCCGGGGCGACCCGGGTACGGGGGTGGGCTGCTCACGCTCGTCCTCTCCTCACCGACGCACCGGGTGGTCCCCGGTGCCGGCGGTGCCGTCCGGCGGAGTCGCCGTGACCGTCCTCGCCGTCGTGTCCGGTTCGATGATCCCCAGGTGCCCGGGCGCGGTCCAGGCAAAACACCCATGGGGGCGGCGCGGGAGCCCCGGTCGTGATGGGATCGGTGCCCGTGAGCGGTATCGACGAGATCGAGGAGTGGACCCGGGCGCAGCGCCGGGTCATCGACCTGGTGCGGGACCTGCCGCCCGAGCGCTCGGAGCTGACGGTCCCGTCCTGCCCGGACTGGACGGTGCGCGACCTGTTCTCGCACATGGTCGGTCTGGGTGCGGACGTGGTGCGCGGCGACGAGCCCGACGACCACAACGAGGAGTGGACGGACCGGCAGGTGCGGGCGCGGCGTGACCACGACGTGGCGGCACTCGTCGCGGAGTGGGAGTCGCTGACCGGCCCGCTGCGCGACTGGATGGCGGGGAACACGACCCGCCCGCTCGGCGACGTGATCATCCACGAGCAGGACCTGCGTGGTGCGCTGCGCGAGCCCGGCGGGCAGCACACCCCCGGCCTCTACGCGATCATGGACAAGTTCCTGGGCCGGTTCGCCGACGCCCTCGGGGACCTCCCGCCGATCGCGCTGGTCGGCGACGGCCGCCGCTGGGTGTCCGCGGGCGACGAGGCGGGGGCCGCGGTCGTCGTGCGGGCCCCGGACTTCGACCTGGCCCGTGCCCTGGTCACCCGCCGGTCGGCGGCGCAGCTGCGGGCCTGGACCGAGCGCGGCGACGTCGAGCCTTACCTGGACGCGTTCGCCCTGCTCGGGTCGCTGCCCGACACCGACCTCACGGAGTCCTGACCACGGTCGTCACCGGATTGTCAGCACCGTCGACGTGACACGGTCCTGACAGTGGGTCCAGACTGGGCGGGTGAGCGTGCACCCCACCCACCCCGTCCCCGCTCTCGACGACGCGCTGACCGGGCGCGCCGTCGAGCGCGTCCGCCGCTGGACCGAGCGCACCGGTACCGCCCCGTCGTCGGGCTCCGGCCGCGGAGCGGACCCGACGCAGCGGCTGGCCGCGCTGATGCACGACCCCGCCGGGGTCGACTTCACGCTGCGCTTCGTCGACCGCGTCGCACGCCCCGCCGACGACCGGGTCGCGGCCCGTGAGCTGGCCCGGTTGGCCGGGGCGGGCGCCGCGCTGCCCGCGTTCGTCGCCGGCACCGACCGGCTGCTCCTGCGGGCCGGCGGCCGGCTGGCGACGGCGCTGCCGCACGTCGTCGTGCCCGCGGCGCGGTCGCGGCTGCGCAGCCTGGTCGGGCACCTGATCGTCGACGCGGGCGGGCGCGGCCTGGACCGCCGCCTCGCCGCGGCCCGGCGCGACGGCCACCGGCTCAACCTCAACCTCCTCGGCGAGGCGGTCCTCGGCCACGACGAGGCGGACCGTCGCCTCGCCCGCACGATCGCGCTGCTGCGCCGGCCGGGCGTCGACCACGTGTCGGTCAAGGCGTCCTCGGTCGTCGCCCAGCTCGTGCCGTGGGACCTCGAGGGCAGCCGGGACCTGCTCGTGGACCGGCTGTTGCCGCTCTACCGGGCCGCCCGCGAGCACGGCGTGTTCGTGAACCTCGACATGGAGGAGTACAAGGACCTCCACCTCACCGTCGCGCTGTTCACCACGCTGCTGGCGCGCCCGGAGTTCCACGACTTGCCCGCCGGGATCGTCCTGCAGGCCTACCTGCCCGACTCCGTCGCCGCGCTCGACGAGCTCGGGGGGTTCGCCGCCCGCCGCGCCACCGCGGGCGGGGCGCCGATCAAGGTGCGCCTGGTCAAGGGCGCGAACCTGGCGATGGAACGGGTCGACGCCGAGCTGCACGACTGGCCGCAGGCGCCCTTCGCCACCAAGGTCGAGGTCGACGCCAACTACGTCCGGCTCCTCGACCGCGGCATCGGCGGCCCGCACGCCGACGGGATGCGCCTGGGCGTCGCGTCGCACCACCTGCACCACGTCGCGCTCGCCCTGGAACTGGCCGACGCCCGCGGTGCCCGGTCCCAGCTGGACCTGGAGATGCTCCAGGGCATGGCCCCCGCGTTCGCCGACGCCGTCGCGGGCGACCTGCCGGAGTCCGGTCCGGGCTCGCAGCTGGTGCTCTACACCCCCGTCGTGCACCGCGGCGACTTCGACACCGCCGTGTCCTACCTGGTCCGGCGGCTGGAGGAGAACGCCTCCCCGGAGGGCTACCTGTACACGCTGTTCGCTCCCGATTCGGGCGGCCCGGCGACCTACCAGGAGCGGTTCCTCGCCTCGGTGCGCGACCGCGACGCCGTCGCCGACACCCCGCGCCGCACACAGGACCGCACCGTGTCCGCACCCGTCGGGACCGACGGCCCGTTGCCCGGGGACCCCGTGCCGGCCGGGTTCCGCGCCGAGCCCGACACCGACCCGTCGCTGCCCACGAACCGGGACTGGGCCCGTCGCGCCGCGACGACCGCCGTCGCGCGGACCGAGGTCCCCCTCGTCACCGACCCGGCCGCGGTCGACGCCGCGGTCGAGCGCGCCCGCACCTCCGGCTGGCGCGACGTCCCCGCCGCGGAGCGGGCTGCGACGCTGCGCCGCGCCGCCCGCGCGCTGGCCGCCGCCCGCGGGACGCTGTTGTCGGTGATGCTGCACGAGGCGGGCAAGACCGTCGCCGAGGCCGACCCCGAGATCTCCGAGGCCGTCGACTTCGCCGCCTACTACGCCGAGCGCGCCGCCGAGCTCGACGGCGCCCCGTTCACCCCGGACCGGGTCGTGGCCGTGACCCCGCCCTGGAACTTCCCGGTCGCGATCCCGCTCGGCGGCTGCCTCGCCGCGCTCGCCGCGGGCGCCCCGGTGCTGCTCAAGCCCGCCCCGCAGGTCCGCGAGTGCGCCGAGGCGGGCGTCGCCGCACTGCACCGCGGCGGGATCCCGCGCGAGGCACTGCAGCTGCTGCCCACCGACGAGGCCGACGCCGGACGCCGGCTGGTCACCCACCCCGACATCGACCGTGTCGTGCTCACCGGCTCCTCGGAGACCGCCGCGCTGTTCCGGTCCTGGCGGCCCGACCTGAACCTCGTCGCCGAGACCAGCGGCAAGAACGCACTGGTCATCACCCCCGCCGCCGACCCGGACCTCGCCGTCGCCGACCTCGTACGCTCGGCGTTCGGGCACGCCGGGCAGAAGTGCTCCGCGGCGTCGCTGGCCATCCTCGTCGGCCCCGCCGCGACCGGCTCGGCCATCGGGAGGCGGCTGCGCCGCCAGCTCGTCGACGCCGTCACCACCCTGCGCGTCGGCCCCGGCACCGACCTCGCGACGACCATGGGCCCGCTCATCGAGGCGCCCTCGGCGAAGCTGCACCGGGCACTGACCACGCTGGAGCCGGGGGAGCGGTGGCTGGTGCGCCCGCGCCGGGTCTCGGAGACGGTGTGGACACCGGGCGTGCGGGCCTGGGTGTCGCCGGGGAGCTGGTTCCACCGCACCGAGTGCTTCGGCCCGGTGCTCGGCCTGATGGCCGCCCGCGACCTCGACGAGGCGATCGCCTGGCAGAACGACACCGGCTTCGGCCTCACCGGTGGCATCCACTCCCTCGACTCCGACGAGATCGCGCACTGGCTCGACCGCGTCGAGGTCGGCAACGCCTACGTCAACCGGCACATCACCGGCGCGATCGTGCAGCGCCAGTCCTTCGGCGGCTGGAAGGGCTCGGTGCTCGGCCCGGGCGCCAAGCCCGGCGGACCCAACTACGTCGCCCAGTTCGGCACCTGGCACGACGGCGACCTCCCCGGGCCGGGACCGGCCTCCGGCCCGGCCGCGGACCGCGTCCTGGCCGCGGCGGCCGACCTCGACCCGGCCGCCCGCGACCGCCTCGCCCGCGCCGCCGCCTCCGACGCCCGCGCGTGGGACACCGAGTTCGGGATCGAGCACGACCCGACCGGGCTGGCCGCGGAGTCCAACGTGTTCCGCTACCGGCCCGCCCCGTCGGTGACGCTGTGGTGCGGCACCGGTACCGCCCGCGCCGACGTCCTGCGGGTGCTGCTCGCCGCCGCCACCGCGGGGGTCCCGGTACGGCTGCACGGGCCGGGGATCCCGCCGGGCGAGGTCCCGGGCGGGGTGCACGGCGGCGAGGGGCTCGTCCCCGTCGCGGGCGAGCGGATCCGGGCCCTGGGCACCGTGCCCGAGGGTCTGCGGGCGGCCGCCGCGGAGGTGGGCGCGTCCGTCGTGGACACCCCGGTCGTGCTCGACGGACGCCGGGAGATCCCCACCGTGCTGCGCGAGCAGGCGGTCAGCCGCACCCGGCACCGGTTCGGCCACCTCGAACGGTGAGCGATGGCGGCCGCGACGTCGCCGTGGTTACGGTGCGTCCATGGTGGTGCGTGCCCGCGATGTCATGACCGAACGCGTCGTCACGATCTGGGCGGACGCTCCGCTGGCGCGGGCGCAGGAGCGGATGGCCGAGTCCCGGTTCTCCGCCCTGCCCGTGGTCGACCGGCGGTTCTCCCTGGTCGGGGTGATCTCCCTGGTCGACGTGCTGCGCCACCGCGACGACCCGCACGCCGTCGTGGGCGACGCGATGACCGAGCAGGTCGTGTCGGTGCTCCCGACGACGAACATCTCCATCGTCGCGCACCGCATGCGGGTCTACGGCGAGCTGCGGCTGGTGCCCGTCGTCGACAAGGGCATCCTGGTCGGTGTGATCACCCGCAGCGACCTGCTGCGGCACCGGCACTCCGGGGGGCGGCTGCGCCGCACCGCCCGCCGGATCGGCGGTGTCGTGCCGGTGGCGCCGCTGCCGGAGGCGATGGCGCCGCGCGGGGCGGGCCGGATCGGCGGCCGCCCGACGTCGTCGCTGCGGGTCGCGGACGTGATGACCGACGGCGGGCTGGTCGCGATCCCGCCGGAGCTGGCCCTCGACGAGACCGCCGAGGTCCTGCTGTCCTACCGGTTCACCGCGGTCCCGGTCGTCGACGACCGCGACCACCTGCTGGGCATCGTCTCCGAGGCCGACCTCATGCACGGCTCCCTGGACGGCGGCCGGCGGCTGCGGGCCCGCACCGTCTCGGAGGTGATGACCCGCGACGTCGAGGTCGTGCACCCGGGCGACCCGCTCACCGACGCCGAGGACCTGTTGTCCCGGCGCGGGTTCCGGGTCGTCCCGGTCGTCGACGCCGAGGACGTGCTGGTCGGGGTGCTCAGCCGCAGCGACCTGCTCTGACCCGCGGTCAGGCCCCCGGGAGCGGGGCGGCGGGAGCGGCCGGTGCCCGGACCGCGTCGCACTCCTGGGCGGCCTTCGCGACCAGCAGCGAGAACGCCACCGGGTCCTCCAGCGACTGCCCCGGCAGCGTCCCGAAGTCCAGGTACTTCTGCAGGCAGGCGAACTGGGCGGCCTGGTCGGCGGGGCTCAGCGGCGGCTCGGCGGGCGGCGCGGGCTGCGCCGACGCCGTCCCGGCGGTGACGGCGGCCAGGGCGAGTGCGGCGGCGACGGCGCCCGCCGCGGTGGTGGCGGCACGCAGGGCGGTCCTCACGATGTGCTCGCTTCCTGCGCCGGGGGCCGGCGCGGTCGGGGTCCTACCGCCCTCCGCGTGACGTCCCGGCCGAGCCCGGCGTCCGCGGTGGCA
The DNA here is from genome assembly GCF_020496225.1 of Pseudonocardia sp. ICBG162. NCBI lineage: Bacteria > Bacillati > Actinomycetota > Actinomycetes > Pseudonocardiales > Pseudonocardiaceae > Pseudonocardia > Pseudonocardia sp. ICBG162. Next base: position 712,354 of record NZ_JAHLJD010000013.1, on the reverse strand, counting down.
CGATCCTGCGGCCCCGGCGGCACCCGGCGCGCCCCGACGGGCACGGGTCGACCCGGAGGTGTGACCCCCGGTCGGGTGGGCGTGGGATCCTGCCCGGGTGCCCCACGACCACACCCCCGCCCGCGAGCTGCTCTGCACGTGGTCCCGCCGGATGGTCCGCGACGGACTCGTCGTCGGCACCTCGGGGAACCTGTCGCTGCGCACCGGGGACCTGATCGGTCACCCCGTCCGGTGTGGACTACGAGACGATGACCGCCGCGGACGTCGTGCTCGTCGACGCGGAGGGCACCGTCGTCGACGGCACCCGGGAGCCGACCAGCGAGCTCGGGCTGCACGTGGCCGCGCAGGCCCGGCCCGGCACCGTCGCGGTGGTCCACACGCACTCCCCGGCGGCGGTCGCGCTGTCGACGCTGTCCGACCACGTCCCGGCCGTGCACTACCAGCTCGCGATGTTCGGCGACGGCGTGCGGGTGTCGGAGTACGCGCCGTTCGGCAGCCGTGAGCTGGTCGTGAACGCGCTCGCGGCGCTGGGGGAGTCCACCGCCGTCGTCCTCGGCAACCACGGCACGCTGGTGCTCGGCGACACCCTCGGCGCCGCCTACGACGGCGCCCGCCAGCTGGAGTGGCTCTGCGACGTCTGGCTGCGCGCCCGCGCCGTCGGCGAGCCGCGGCTGCTGCCCGACGCCGAGATCAGTGCGGTGCGAGGGCGGTTCGCGGCCCAGCGGGCGAAGGTGCGGGCGACGAGCCCGGTCCCCACGCCCGCTCCTCGGTGACGATCGCGGTCACCAGGTCGAACGGCGTCACGTCGAACGCCGGGTTGTAGACCGGGGTCCCGGGCAGGGTGAGCAGGGTGCCGCCGTGCTCGCGGACCTCCTCGGCCTCCCGCTGCTCGACGACGATGTCGGCCCCGGTCGGGGTGTGCGGGTCGATCGTCTCCTCCGGCGCGACCACCACGAACGGGATCCCGGACCGGGCCGCGGCGCAGGCCAGCATGTAGGTCCCGATCTTGTTCGCGACGTCGCCGTTGGCCGCGATCCGGTCGGCACCGACGAACACCGCGTCGACCAGCCCGGACGCGATCGCCGCGGGACCGGCCGAGTCGACGCACAGCCGGTGCGGCGCCCCGGCCGCGGCGAGCTCCCAGACGGTCAGCCGCGCGCCCTGCAGCAGCGGGCGCGTCTCGCACGCCAGCACCTCGGCCAGCGCGCCGCGCTCGTGCAGGCGCAGGACCGCCCCCAGCGCGGTGCCGCCGTCGCCGGTGGCCAGCGGGCCGGTGTTGCACACCGTCAGCGCCCGCAGCGGGCGGTCCGGGCACAGCTGCTGTGCCAGGTCCGCGGCCCGGCCGGTCGCCGCGGCGTTGACCCGGGCGGCCTCCGCGGCGACGGCGCGGGCCTGCGCGAGCACCGCGGGCGGGCCGCCGTCGAGCGCCTCCAGGGCCTGCGCCACCCCCAGCCCCAGCGGGACGGCGGTGGGCCGGGCGACGGCGATCCGCTCGGCCGCGGCCCGCACCGCGGCGACGGCGACCGGCGTCGCCGTCCCGTGCAGGTGCGCGGCCAGCGCGACCCCGAAGGCGCCGGTGATGCCCAGGCTCGGGGCACCGCGCACGGCCAGCGACCGGATCGCCTCGATCAGCTCGTCGACGGTGCGCAGGTACAGGTGCTCGGTCGCGCCGGGCAGCGCGCGCTGGTCGAGCAGGACCACCGCCGGGCCGCCCTCGTCGTCGCCGGCCCAGTCCACGATCCGCATCGCCCCGTACCCTTCCCGGTCACCCGTCCTCGGGCGACCGGGGTGAACCTACCCCGGCACCGCGGGCGGCCGGGCCGACTGCGGCCCCGGTCACGGGCGGGCGCTCACCGTCCGGGCGGGGCCACCCGGTAGACCGCGCCGGCGTCGTCGTCGGTGACGTAGACCGCGCCGTCCGGCCCGGCGACGGCCGCGACCGGCCTGCCCCAGCGCGACCCCGACGGGTCCTGGAACCCGCCGACCAGCGTCTGCTGCGCACCGAGCGTCCCGTCGCGCCACGGGAAGAACGACACCTCCGGGGCCCGCGGCGGGTCCGCGTTCCAGGAGCCGTGCACCCCGGCCAGCGCCCCGGCCGCGTACGGCGCTGGCAGCACCCCCTCGGTGAACGACAGTCCCAGCGGCGCCGAGTGCGCCGGGAACGACTGCTCCACCGGGGCCAGCGCCGCACAGTCCATCGCGCGCCCGCCGGGGTTGAGCTCGGCGTCGGCGACCAGGCCGACGTCGGCGAAGTCCTGCGCGGACCCGGCGACACCCGGGTCGGTGTCCGGGTCCGGGTTGCAGAACGGCCAGCCCAGCTCGCGGCCCGGGGTGAGGCGGGCCAGCGGCTCGGCCGGGTGGTCGGTGACGTAGCCGTCGACGACCTTCCCGAACGACGAGCCACCGGCGTCGCCGTAGGGCCGGTCGTAGGGGTAGGGCACGTTGTCGCGGCCGTTGACCGCGGTCCAGACCGACCCGTCGGGCGCGGTGGCCAGCCCGGTGCCGTTGCGGACCCCGGTGGCGAACGGCGCGGCGGGCCCTCCGGTGGGCGGCATCCGCAGGATCGACGCGCGCGGGGGAGTGGCGTCCCGGTCGGCGACCGAGATGTTGCCGGTCGACCCGACCGAGACGTAGACCGCGCCGTCCGGGCCGACGGTGACCGACTTCAGCTCGTGGCCGTAGGCGCCGCGCAGGTCGGGGGAGTTGGCGTCGGGCAGGCCGGGGACGACGACCCGCCGCCCGGTCGCCGCGCCGCGCGCCCAGGCGTACGCCGACACCTGGTTCGACTCGGCGACGTAGAGGGTGCCGCCGTCCGGGGAGAACGCGAGCCCGTGCGGCTGGGTGAGCCCGTCGAGCAACGGCCGCTGCTCACCGGTGCGCGGCAGCGCCAGCACCCGGCCGTCGTCGGGCACCGAGACGAGCAGCTCGCCGTCCGGGGTCCAGACGGCCAGCCGGGCGTTCGGGACGCGGGCGAACACCGACACCGTCCACCCGGCCGGGACGAGCGCCTCGCGGGGCTCGTCGAACGGGGCGGTCGCGGCCCCGGGCGGCACCGACACCGTGACCGGCACCAGGCCCGCGCCCGCCGCGGCGACCGGGGCCTCGGCGCCGGACAGCGCGTTGGTCACCGGGTTGGGGCCGGTGCCGCAGGCGGCGAGCAGGGGGAGCGTGACCAGGGCGGCCAGCCAGGGGGCGATCCGCATGAACCCGACGCTACGGCCGGTACCGGCCCGTCGCGCGGCGGGGGCGCGCAGCCGCCAGGATCGTCGTCGATGCGCCTGACACTGCACGCCCGCGGCCCGCAACCCGCCGACGAGGTCTGGGAGCGCTACGCCGTGCCCGCCCGCTGGCCGGAGTGGGCGCCCTACATCCTCGGCGTCGACACCGCGGCGGACCGGATCCGCCCCGGCGTGACCGGGCAGGTACGCGGCCCGCTCGGCGTCACGGTGTCCTTCGCCGTCACCGAGGTCGACGAGCGCGCCCGCACCTGGGCCTGGGACGTCGCCCTCGGCGCCAGTGCCTCCCCGCTGAACCGGGTGCGGCTGAGCCTGGACCACGGCGTGCGGCCGTCCGGGGCCGGTACCCGGACCTGGCTGACCGTGCACGGCCCGCCCGCCGTGGTCCTGCCCTACCTGGTGCCGGCGCGGCTGTCGCTGGAGATGCTGGTCCGCCGCCCCGCCCGGGCGAGGTGATCGCAGGCCAGCGTCGCGAACGCGCCGGGCACCTCGATCTGGGGCATGTGCCCGACCCGGCCGAACACGTGCGTCGTGACCTGCGGGAGACGGCCCGCCGCGCGCAGCTGGGCCGCGGGCAGGATCAGGTCCCGCTCACCCCACACGACCAGCGTCGGCTTCGGGGCGCGGGCGAACGCGTCGAGCAACGCGCGCCGCCAGCCCGGCCGGACCCCGCGGACGGTGCCCAGCTCGGCCGCGACCTCGGCGAAGGTCAGTGCGAACTCCGGCCGCCGCGCGATCTCCACGGCGCGGGCGACCCGCTCGTCGGTGACCAGGGAGCCGTCGACGAACAGGGACCGCTCCGAGCGTCGCGCCGCCGTGGCGTCCAGGTGGCCCAGCAGGAACCGGCCCAGCAGCGGCACCCCGATGACCCGCAGCGCCGGGGTCACCTCGGCACCGAACCCGGCGGGGTCGGCCAACACCAGCGAGACGACCCGCTCGGGGTGCCGGGTGGAGATCAGCAGCGCGACGGCGCCGCCGAGCGAGTTGCCCATGACGTGCGCCGGCCGGGTCTCCCCGAGCGCGTCGAGGGTGGCGAGCGCGGTGTCGGCGAGCTTCTCCAGCGTCGCCGGGCCGGGCACCCGGTCGGAGTGGCCGAACCCGGCCAGGTCGAGCGCGACCACCCGGTACCGGGACAGGAACTCGTGCTGCGGGTCCCAGTCCTCCAGGCTGCGGCCGATCCCGTGCAGCAGCAGGACCGGCTCACCGGCGGGGTCGCCGGACTCGCGGACCCGGATCCGGGTGCCGCCGACGTCGACGAAGCGGGTCTGCGGGAGGGTCATCGCGTGCGCGCCGCCTTCGCGTTCCCCGAGGCGCCCACCAGCTTCGCGAAGATCCGGATGCTGTTCGCCGGGGCGAGCCGGGCCAGCAGGTCCGGGACCTTCGCGCTGATCCCGATGAGCAGCCGCGGGCGGCGCTTCGCGATCGCGTCGACGATCAGCTCGGCGGCCTTCTCCGCGGGGAAGGTCAGCAGCTTCTCGAAGTCCTTCTTGCCGCGCTCGGCCTCCTCGGCCGGGATGTTGACCCCGACCCGGGCGCCGGCGGCGATCCCGGTCCGGATGCCGCCCGGGTGCACCGTGGTGACGGTGGCGCCGACCTGGGCGAGCTCGGCGCGCAGTGCTTCGGAGAAGCCGCGGATCGCGAACTTCGACGACGAGTACGCCGACTGCCCGGGCGGGGCGATCAGCCCGAACAGGCTGGACACGTTGACCACGTGCGCGCCGGGCCGCGCGGTCAGCGCGGGCAGCAGGGCGTGGGTCAGCCGCACCGGGGCGCGGAAGTTGACGTTCATGACCCAGTCGAACTCGTCGAGGGTCAGCCGGGCGAAGTCCCCGCCGAGCGCGACGCCGGCGTTGTTGACCAGCAGCCGGATCTCCGGGTGACCGGCGAGGATCCGGGTCGACAGGGCGTCGACGGCGTCGCGGTCGGCCAGGTCGACGGTCTCGGTGGTCACCGACAGGCCGGGGTGCTTCGCGCGGATCGCCGACGCGACGGTGTCGAGCCGGTCGCCGTCGCGGTCGAGGAGCACCAGGTCGCTGCCGCGCTCGGCGAGCAGGCGGGCCACGTGCTCGCCCATGCCACCGGCGGCACCGGTGACGACGGCGGTGCCCTCGGCGAAGCGGAATGGTGAGCGGGCCATCAGGAGGCCACCTCCTGCTGTGCGGTCGCCGGGGCGGCGACGGTGTCGGCGGCGATGCCGGACGCGGTCGGGGTGGGGACGCGGGCGTCACGGGCACCCAGCGCCGAGGCGGGGGTGAGGATCATGTCCCGCTTGAGGTCGGCGCGGCCGAGCCCGACGGCGTCGAGGAAGAAGTTCTGGTGCAGCCGCCACGGGTCCTTGCGGCCCTGGCGCGGGAACAGGTGCTCCGAGCGCTTCACGTAGTTCGACTCGATGTCGAGCAGCGGCCGGTCCGGGGACGCGGTCGGCGCCGGCGTGGCGACGGCGATCCGCTCGCGGTCCATCAGCGCGAGCAGCTTCGGCACGTAGCGGGCGACGAGGTCGGCGCGCAGCGTCCAGGACGCGTTGATGTAACCGATGCAGAACGCCAGGTTCGGCAGGCCCGACAGCATCAGGCCGCGGTAGGTGACGGTCTTGCCGATGTCGACCTGCTCGCCGTCGACGTGGATCGTGATGCCGCCCAGCGGGCTCAGCGACAGGCCGGTCGCCGAGACGATCACGTCGGCCTCCAGCTCCTCGCCCGACCGCAGCCGGATGCCCTTCTCGGTGATCCGCTCGATGTGGTCGGTGACCACCGAGGCGTCACCCCGGTTGATCGACTTGTAGAAGTCGCCCTCGGGGATGACGCACAGGCGCTGGTCCCACGGGTCGTAGCTCGGGGTGAAGTGCTTGTCCACGTAGGACTCGTCCTTGAGGAACTTCAGCGCGAGGCCGCGCAGCACCTTCTTCACGCGCTCCGGGCGGCGCCGCGCGAGCTGGTAGAACGCCTGGGTCAGCGTCACGTACTGCAGACGCAGGATGGCGTGCGCGACCGTGGCGGGCAGAAAGCGGCGCAGCTGGTCGGCGACCGGGTCCTTGCTGGGCAGCACCGTCAGGTACGACGGCGAGCGCTGCAGCATCGTGACGTGCCCGGCCTTCGCGGCCAGCGACGGGATCAGCGTGACGGCGGTGGCGCCGGACCCGATGACGACGACCTTCTTGCCGGTGTAGTCGAGGTCCTCCGGCCAGAACTGCGGGTGCACCCAGGTGCCGGCGAAGTCCTCCCGGCCCGGGAACTCCGGCTGGAAGCCCTTGTCGTAGTCGTAGTAGCCCGAGCACATGAACAGGAACGAGCAGGTGTAGCGCTTCGGGCCCTGCGCGGTGGTGGTCTCCACCGTCCAGCGCGCGGTGGCCGAGTCCCAGGACGCACCCACGACCTTCGTGCCGAAGCGGATCCGCTCGGTCACGCCGTACTCGCGGGCGGTCTCGGTGATGTAGCGGCGGATGTCGGCGCCGTCGGCGATCGACTTCGGCTCGCGCCACGGCCGGAACGGGTAGGCCAGGGTGAACATGTCCGAGTCCGAGCGGATGCCCGGGTAGCGGAACAGGTCCCAGGTGCCGCCGATGTTCTCGCGACCCTCGAGGATCGCGTAGTCCTTGCCGGGCAGCTCCTGGTGCAGCCGGGCCGCGGCGCCGATGCCGGAGAGCCCGGCCCCGACGATGATCACGTCGCGGTGCTCGACGGCGGTGCTGTCCGGAGCGGGCGTCGTGCCGGCCTGCGTCATGTGGTCCTCCTCATCGGGCGCGTCCGCGCTGACTACCTCTGTTGACCGAGATCCAGTCTGCCCCAAACCTACCCGGAGTAACTTGACCTGGCGCGACAACAACTTACCCTCGTACGACATGGGCACCGGATCACTCACCCGGGCGAGGGCGTTGCGGGGGCTCGTCGCACTCGTCGGCGAGCTGGGCGGCGACGGAGCGGAGCTGTTCGCACGGTTCCGCATCCCGATCGACGCCGTCGAGGGGGTCGACCCGGATGCGCTGGTCCCGACCCGGTCGGTGGCCCGGGTGCTGGAGACCGCGGCCGCCGAGCTCGGGTGCGGCGACCTGGGCCTGCGCCTCGCGCAGCGGCAGGGCCCGGAGATCCTCGGGCCGCTCGCCGTCGCCGTCCAGAACTCGGCGACCCTCGGCGACGCGCTCGACTGCGCCTCGCGCTACCTCTACGTGCACAGCCCGGCGCTGACGATCGGCGCCGTCGCCGACCCGGAGGGCGTCGCCGGGGTGACCGGGCTGGAGTACGGCAGCACCGACCCGCTCCCGCCGCAGGCCGCCGACCTGGGTGTGGGGGTGCTGCACCGGATCGTCGGGCTGCTGTCGGGCGGGCCCTACGGGCTGCGGTCGGTGCACCTGCCGCACCCCGCTCCCGCCGACGCCGACCGCTTCCGCGAGTTCTTCGGCGCCGAGGTCCGCTTCGACCGGCCCGCCGCCGTGCTGCGCGTGCCCGCCGACCTCGTGCGACGCCCGCTGGCCGGCGGCGACGAGACCGTGCGCGCCATCGCCATCGAGTACCTGGAGACCCATTTCGACCGGCCCGGGCGCACCGTCACCGACCGGGTGCGGGCCGCCGTCGACCGGTCGCTGGGGTCGGGGCCGGTGCGGATCGGCTCCGTCGCCCGGCTCCTGCGGGTGCATCCCCGCACGCTGCAGCGTCACCTCGCGGGGGAGGGGGCGACGTTCGAGCAGGTCGTCGACGACGCCCGCCGGGACACCGCCGAGCGCCTGATCCTGCGGACCGACCTGCCGTTCACCCAGGTCGCGGCGATGATCGGGCTGGCGGAGCAGTCGGCGCTGTCCCGCGCGTCGCGGCGGTGGTTCGGGACGCCCCCGCGGGAGCTGCGCAAGGCCGGGCCGGCCGGGCTGCCGGTGGGTTGACGGCTCCGCCGGTTCCGCCGGTTCCGCCGCTTCCGCCGGTTCCGCCGCTTCCGCCGGTTCCGCCGCTTCCGCCGGTCCCGGCGCGTCCGTCGGTCCCGCCTGCCTTGCCCGCGTCCGTCGGTCCGGCCGGGTCTGAGTCCCTGCCAGCACCCGTCCCGAGCCCGGTCCGCAGCCGCCTGCATCCGCTCTGCGGTCCCTGTGCGCGACGATGTCCGTCGCGCGGTCCGCGTCCGCGACCCGCTGCGCGTTTCGTGGACGCTCCAGGGTGGGCGTGGCCCATGATCGTCGTACGGGAAGGGATCGGTGCCGTATCTGGCACCGATCCCTTCCGTGGCGCCGATCATGATGTGCGCGTCCGGTCCGGCTCACGGGGCCGCCGGCCCTACTCGGCCCCGTCCGACCGCCCGGCCCCGCCAGGCTCGTCCGTCCCGGTCCGAACGCCCGGCTCGCCTGGCAGTCAGGCCGGCGATCCCTGTCCGGTCCCCGTCCCGGGCTTCGCCGCGCTGTCCCCACCTCGGCAGGCCTGGTGAGCGGTCCGTTCCCGCCGGGCCCTGGGCCGCGGACGATTCGGGTCCGGACAGCTCCAAGATCGCTACGAGAGAGCGGATCGGTGCCGTATGTGGCACCGATCCGTTCCGAGAAACTGATCATGATCGTTCCGCCCCGGCTCCGCCCGGCCCGATCCGCCGCCCCGGCCCTGCCCCCACCCGCCCCGATGCCCCGGACAGCAACTCACATCCAGAATGACTCTTACCTACATCCGAAATATCGGATACCGTCGAGCCATGCCCATCCCGTCCCGTGCCGCCAGAACCGACCGCATGCTGTTGCGCGACCAGGCGTTCCGGACGCTGCGTGCGGCGATCGTCGACGGCACGCTCGAACCGGGGGAGCGCCTCAACGACGCCGAGCTGTGCGAGTGGCTCGGCGTCTCCCGCACCCCGGTGCGCGAGGCGATCGCCCGGCTCGAGCAGATCGGGCTGGTCAGCGTCCGCCCCGGCAGCTCGACCACGGTGAGCGCGCTCGACGTGCGCGCCACCGTCGAGGCGCAGGCGGTGGCGGCCGCGATGCACGAGCTCGCCGCCCGCGAGGCGGTGCCCGTGCTGACCCCGGCCGACCTCGACGCGATGGTCGCGGCCAACGACGACTTCGCCGCGGCGCTGGCCGCCGGTCAGGTCGACGCGGCGATCGCCGCCGACGACGCGTTCCACGGCGTGCTGGTCCTCCGGTGCGGCAACCGGCGGGTCACCAGCGTGCTCGACGACGTCACGCCGCTGCTGCGGCGGATGGAGCGGTCCCGGTTCGCGTCGCTGACCGGCCGGTCCTCGGTCGCCCAGCACGCCGGGATCGTCGAGCTCGCCCGCGCGGGGGACGCCGAGGGCGCCGCCCGCGCGAACCGCGACAACTGGCTGACGCTGCGTCCCTGAGCGGACGCGGCACCCGGAGCCCACCCACCCCGACCAGGTCAGGAGACCGACGTGTCACTGGACGACTTCGCGCGCCACCCGCTGCTGTTCGGCCCGAGCCCGGTCCACCCGCTGGACCGGATGACCGCCCACCTCGGCGGGGCCTCGATCTGGGCCAAGCGCGAGGACTGCAACTCCGGGCTGGCCTACGGCGGCAACAAGACCCGCAAGCTCGAGTACATCGTCCCCGACGCACTCGCCGCCGGTGCCGACACGCTCGTCTCGATCGGCGGCTACCAGTCCAACCACACCCGCCAGGTCGCCGCCGTCGCGGCGAAGCTCGGGCTCAAGGCCCGGCTGGTGCAGGAGAAGTGGGTCGACTGGCCGGACGCGGTCAACGACAAGGTCGGCAACATCCTGCTGTCCCGGATCATGGGCGCCGACGTGCGGCTGGACCCGGCCGGGTTCGACATCGGCATCCGCGACTCCTGGGAGCGGGCCATGGAGGAGGTCCGGGCCGCGGGCGGCACGCCCTACGGCATCCCGGCCGGCGCCTCCGAGCACCCGCTGGGCGGGCTGGGCTTCGCCAACTGGGCCCGGGAGGTCGCACAGCAGGAGGCCGAGCTGGGCGTCTTCTTCGACACGATCGTCGTCTGCTCGGTCACCGGGTCCACCCACGCGGGGATGATCGCCGGCTTCGCCGAGCAGGACCGGCCGCGCCGGGTGATCGGCATCGACGCCTCCGCGACGATCGAGAAGACCCGCGACCAGGTCGAGCGGATCGCCCGCAGCACCGCGAAGCTCGTCGGGCTGGACCGCGAGCTGCGCGCCGACGAGATCTCGGTGCTGGAGGGCTGGGCCGGCGACCTCTACGGCATCCCCGTGCAGTCCACGATCGACGCGATCCGGCTCACCGGCGAGCTCGAAGGCATGATCATCGACCCGGTGTACGAGGGGAAGTCGATGGCCGGGCTGATCGACCTGGTCCGCTCCGGCGAGATCGGGCCGGACTCGACCGTGCTCTACGCCCACCTCGGCGGGCAGCCGGCGCTCAACGCCTACGCCGGCGCGTTCTGAGCGCCGCCGTGACCGACACCGTGAGCACCGTGGGCGGCACGACGCTGCGGGCGGCCCGGCGGATGCGCGACGGCCTGGTGACCCTCCGCCACGAGCTGCACGCCGACCCCGAGATCGGCCTGGAGCTGCCCCGCACCCGGCAGAAGGTGCTCGACGCGCTCGACGGGCTCCCGCTGGAGATCCGGCAGGGCTCCTCGTGCACCTCGGTCACCGCCGTCCTGCGCGGCACCCACTCCGACGACGACGCCCCCGTGGTGCTGCTGCGGGCCGACATGGACGCCCTCCCGGTGCACGAGGAGATCGACGTCGCCTACCGGTTCCGCACCGACGGGGTGATGCACGCCTGCGGGCACGACCTGCACACCGCGATGCTCGTCGGGGCGGCCCGGCTGCTCGCCGACCGCCGCGACGAGCTCGCCGGCGACGTCGTGCTCATGTTCCAGCCCGGCGAGGAGAACTTCGACGGCGCCCGGCACATGATCGACGAGGGGGTCCTCGACGCCGCGGGCCGCCCGGTCACCGCCGCCTACGGGCTGCACGTGTTCTCCGCCGACCTCGAGCCGGGGGAGTTCGCGACCCGGCCCGGGACGTTGATGTCGGCCACCGACGAGGTGCACGTGACGATCACCGGGCGCGGCGGGCACGGGTCGATGCCGCACCTCGCGGCGGACCCCGTCCCGGCCGTCGCGGAGCTGGTGACCGCGCTGCAGACCATGGTGACCCGCCGGTTCGACGTGTTCGACCCGGTCGTGCTCACCGTCGGGTCGCTGCACGCCGGCACCAAGGCCAACGTCGTGCCGGAGACCGCGCGCCTGGAGGCCACGCTGCGCACGTTCTCCGCGGCCACCCGCGACCGCTGCCTGGCCCTGGTCGACGAGCTCGCCCGCGGGATCGCCACCGCGCACGGGGTCCGGGCCGACGTCGAGGTCGTCACCCTCTACCCGGTCACCGAGAACGACCCGGACGAGGCCGCCCTGCTCGCGGCCACGGTGGCCACCGAGTTCGGCCCGGACCGGTTCCGGCACCTGGCGAACCCGCTCGCCTGCTCGGAGGACTTCTCGAAGGTCCTCCAGCACGTCCCCGGCTGCTTCGCGGCACTCGGGGCCCGGCCGGCCGCGCTCCCCGCGGAGGCGGCCTCCTACAACCACTCGGCGCACGCGCAGTTCTCCGACGACGTCCTCCCGGACGGAGCGGCGCTGCTCGCCGCGCTCGCGCTGCGGCGGTCCACCGGCCGCCCGGACCGCGCCCGCACCTGACCCGGTGCGGCGCAGCACCACCCCGGTCGACGAGGGGACCGACCACGGCCCGTCGACCGGTCATGACGCACGACCACCACCGTCCCTCCGGCACGAGGAGTGATCGTCCATGGCCAGCCTCGACGACAGGTCCACCGTCATCCCGGGCGCGGACCGGCGCACGTCCCGCCGCGCCGTCGTCGCCGCCTCGATCGGCAACGCCCTCGAGTGGTACGACATCATGATCTACAGCTACTTCGCGGTCGTGATCAGCGCCCTGTTCTTCCCCGCGGAGAGCGAGTTCGTCGCGCTGCTGCTGACCTTCGGCACGTTCGCGATCTCCTACGTCATCCGTCCGATCGGCGCCGTCGTCATCGGCAACATCGGTGACCGCCGCGGGCGCAAGGCCGCGCTGAACCTGACCATCGTGCTGATGTTCGTGGGCACGCTGGTGCTGACGCTCGCGCCCACGCACGCACAGATCGGGGTCGGCGCCGCCGTGCTCGTGCTCGGCGCCCGCCTGCTGCAGGGCTTCTCCGCGGGCGGCGAGTTCGGCTCGGCCACCGCGTTCGTCACCGAGAACGCCCGCCGCGGCAAGGCGTTCTACGCGAGCTGGCAGTCCGCCACCCAGGGTGCGGCGCTGCTGCTCGCCGCCGTCGTCGGGCTGCTGCTCACCACGGGGCTGAGCGAGGAGCAGCTCTACTCCGGGGGATGGCGGACCGCGTTCGCGGTCGGCCTGCTGATCGGCCCGGTCGGGCTGTACATCCGGCTGCGGATGGACGACACCCCGGAGTTCCGGGCGGCCGAGACCGTCAAGTCCCCGATCCGCGAGACGCTGCGCAGCAACCGGCTGCGGATCGTCACCGCCGCGGGCTGCGTCGGGCTCGGCACGGTCAGCATGTACCTGCTGCTCTACATGCCCACCTTCGCGATCGCGAACCTCGGGCTGCCGAGCTACGCGGCCTACATCGGGGGTGCGATCGGTGGCGCCACGGTGCTCGTGGCCGCCCCGCTCATCGGGGGCCTCGCCGACCGGGTCGGCTGCACCCCCATCATGGGCGCCGCGGGCGTCTGCGGCGCGGTGCTGTTCGTCCCCATGTTCGCGCTGCTGAGCGACCGGCCCAGCGTGCTCGGGCTGACGCTGTTCCAGGCCGTCCTGGGTCTGGTCCTGGCGTTCTACTTCGCGCCGCTGCCCGCCCTGCTCAGCTCGCTGTTCCCGACGAACGTGCGGGTCACCGGGATGTCGATCGCCTACAACGTCGGCGTCCTGCTGTTCGGCGGCACCGCACCGCTGGTGTTCACGACCCTGCTCGAGACGACGGGGTCGCCGGTCTCACCGGCGTACTTCATGGTGTCGGTGGCGGTCGTCTCGGTGCTGGCCGTCACCGTGGCCCGGCGCCGCTTCGCCCAGCGCTGACGGTCCTACCGGGCGCGCAGCGCGTAGCGGCGCTCGGCGTAGTCGAGGTCGTCGCGCCACAGCCGGGTGGCGGCCGCGGCCATCGCCGGGCGGATCGCCGGGGCGAGCTTCGAGGCCACGGAGAACCCGGGCCGGTCCGACCCGGCGACGACGGCCTCGATCACCGCGGTCCGCGGCCGCCCGTCGCGGTCGGTACCGCGCGGGGTCGCGTGGGTCTCGACGACCGAGCCGACGCCCTCGCCCTCGACGATGCGCATCACCACCGTCCGCGGCTCCGGGCACACGAACTCCGCCCGCACCGGGACGCCGAGCCCCGGCCCGACCTTGAAGGTGACGGTGACCAGGAAGCGGTCGTCGGACTCGGCGACGTCGGTGACGGCGGGCGCGGAGTCCACCGTCAGCTTCTGGAACGAGTACGGGTGGAACCAGGCGCCGTGCCACGGGTCGAGCCGGTTGGCGACGATGTCCTCGGGCTCGCACACCCCGGTCAGGGTGGTCACGGCGTCGAGGACCGCGCCGGCCGGGCGGGCCGGGACGACCGGGGCGTCGGTCGGCTCCTCACCGCCGACGTCGTCGAGCCGGGTCCAGACGAGCACCCCGTCGTCGTGGACCGGGTGCACCGCCCAGCCGGGGCCGGACCGGGCGCCCAGGCGCAGCCCGTGCCAGCGGCACACCAGCTCGCCGCAGTCGACGGCCGCCAGCGCCATCGGCGCACCGAGGTGCGGGCAGGCGCCGGGACCCACGCGGACCGTCCCGTCCTCCTCCCGCCACGCGACGAGCTCGACCCCGCCGATGCGCACGCCGAGCGGCCGGTCGCCGCGGATCTCCCGGCTCGCGGCGACCACGAACCAGTTCCCCGACGGGCGCGCCTGCGCCCGCTCCAGCGCGGCCGAGATCAGCTTCGGGTCCGCGCCGGCGTAGGTGGGCTTCTGGGCCGCCCACTTCTGCGACGGCAGCGGCTGCAGCGGCCAGTGGGACGGCCAGTTCGCGGTGAGACGGGAGAGCAGGGTCATGACGTGGTGTCCTTCGACGGGTGTCAGGTGCGCATCGCGTACTCGGCGGCGCGCCGCAGCGGACCGAGGCGGCCGCTGGTGGGGACGGTCTCGAGGGGGTGGCCGGCCAGGCCCCAGCCGGCGAGCAGCCGGTTCGCCGCCTGCCAGCCGGTGCTCGCGGCACGCTCCATGAGCGCGACCGGCAGGTCGATCCGGATGCCGTCGCCGGCCAGCACCAGGCCGTCGACGGGGGTGGCGACGGTGGGCCGCCGCGCGAAGTCGCCGACCCCGAACATCGGGCAGTCCGCCCGCCACTGCACCAGCTCGCCGACCACCCCGGCGCCCGCGGTCTCCGGGTAGAGCTCGTGCAGCCGGGCGACCGAGCGCCGGCGCAGGTCGGCGGTCCAGGTGTCGTCGTCGACGCCCGGGGGCGGGGCCGCGGAGTAGGCGTGCAGCTCCACGACGGACCCGCCGTGCCGGTCCGCCCAGCCCGCGGCGTCGCGCTCGTAGCGGTCCAGCACGGAGATGTTGTCGAGCGGGTCGAGCCCGCCGGTGCCGAGGAACGGCGGCCGGGTCGCGTCGACGGGCCGGTCGAGCCAGAGCCGCTGCACGAGGAACGGCGGGGCACTGCCCAGCGCGGCGACGTCGTCGCGCCAGCGGGCGAGCACGTCCGGCCCGTCGACGGCCGACGCGGGGTCGCCCAGGCCGGGGGAGGCGGCGACGATGTCGCGCAGCCCCCGCACGTCCGTGGCCAGCACGACCGCGTCCGCCTCGCTGCCGCCGCCGCGATGATTCACGTGGAACCGTCCACTGCCGACACCGTCCACCGGGGACCGTTCCACCGAGGACACCTCGACCCCGGTCCGGAACGTGACGCCGCGGGTGGTCAGGTAGTGGCGCAGCGGCTCCCACAGCGCGGTGTCGAAGCCCGCGTCGGGCACGTCGAACATCAGGCCCTCGGAGGAGCCGAGGAAGTAGATGTGGAACATCGTCGCGAGCTCGGCGGCCGACATCGTCGAGGGCGGCGCGAAGAAGCTGCGGGAGAACACCTCGAACGCCAGGTGCCGGGCCGCGGGCGGGAAGTTGATCGACTCGACGAAGCTCTGCGCGTCGACGTGGTCGATCGCCTCGTAGATGCCGGGCACGCTGACCGCGGCCAGCGGCGCGGCGGCGCGGGCGTCGAGCCGCAGCAGGTCCGACGGGCGGAACGTGGGGCTGCGCAGCGCGAACAGCACGGCGTTCCACGGGGGCGTGCGCGGCAGCCCGCGGAAGGTGTCCCGGCGCCCCTGCGCGTCGACGAGCGGGTAGTCCTCCAGCGGCACCAGCCGCTCCAGCCCGGGGTCGCCGCGGCGCAGCAGCGCGCGCAGGTTGTAGTACTGCCGGAAGAAGGCGTGGAAGCCGCGGCTCATCGACACCGGCGTGCCGTCGGGCAGCGTCTCCGACCAGCCACCGACCCGCCCGCCCAGGTAGGGCTCACGCTCCAGCACCTCGACGACGACGCCGCGCTCGGCCAGCCCGGTCGCCGCGGCCAGCCCGGCGATCCCGCCCCCGACGACGACCGCCCGCGGCCGCCGCCCCAGCTGCCCGGCGTCGCCGAGGCCACCGGCGGGCTCGTGGCGGACGCGGCGCGGGTCGGTCGGGCGGGCGGTCACGACCGCGTCCCGAGCACGGTGTGCACGACGCCGTTCTGCCAGCCGGTCATGGTCTCGGAGTGCACGGCGTCGAACCCGGCGGCGCGCACGCGGTCGCGCAGGCGGCCGATGCCGTCGAAGGTGTTCACGCTGCGCCACAGGTGCCGGTACAGCGCGGTCTCGCCGGTCGTCATCCGGCCGAGCGGCACGATGATCCCCCAGCAGACCGCGTGCCAGGACAGCCGGGCGCGGGGGGAGTCGGCGACCGAGTACTCGTGCAGCGCGAGCACCCCGCCCGGGCGCAGCAGGTCGTGGAAGCGGCGCAGCTGGGCGTCCGGGTCGTCGAGGTTGCGCAGCAGGTAGGCGGCGAGGATCCCGTCGAACGGGCCCTCGACCCCGTTCTCGGCGAGGGTCTCGGCGGTGGAGTGCACGAACCGCACCGACGCCGGCCACGGCTTGGTGCGGGCGCGCTCGAGCATCCCGGCCGAGGCGTCGACGGCGACGATCTCGGCGCGCGGGGCGACCCCGAGCAGTGCCGCGGTGGAGGCTCCGGTGCCGCAGCCCGCGTCGAGCAGACGCAGCCCGGCCCCGTCACGGGGGAGCCGCATCCGGGCCGCGGACGCGCGCAGGTGGTCGTGGTAGCCGGGGTTCATCCCCACCAGGCGGTCGTAGTCGGCCGCGCCGTCGTCGAAGTGCGACGGGACCTGCTCGCGGGGCAGGCCGCCGCGGCCGACGGTTCCGGGGCGGGTGGGACGGGACGGGACGGTCGGCCATGTCCGCGAGCCTAGGACCGCCGGCGTCGCACGGCGCGTCGGGTCGCATCCTGTTGCACCGCAGCCACTCGCGGGGGTGAGCCCGGTCAGGAGACCCGGTCGGCGCAGCGCACGGCCATCGCGCGCAGCACCGCGGCGACGTCGTCGCCGAGCACCCCGTCGGCGACCGCGCCGTCGACGAGCCGCAGCGCACCCTGAACCCGGGTGGCGATGAGCTCCTCGATGCGGCGGCGGGCCCCGGTCGACTCGATCGCCACCCGCGCCGCGGCGACGTCGACCGGGCCGTCGGCCTCGTCGGAGCCGTGCAGCAGCGCGTCGAGGGCGCCCCGGGTGGCCGGTCCGGCGACCTCGCGGGCCAGCACGACCAGGCTGGTGGCCTTGCGCTCGGCCAGGTCGTCGCCCGCGGACTTGCCGGTGGCGTCGGTGCCGAACACGCCCAGCACGTCGTCGCGCATCTGGAAGGCCTCGCCGACCATCGTCCCGTAGTCGCCGAGCGCCGCCAGCAGCTCCGGTCCGGCCCCGGCCATCGCGGCGCCGAGCTCCAGCGGGCGCCGGACGGTGTAGTTGCCGGACTTGCGGCGCAGCACGTCCATCACCTCGTCGAGGGTGGGGACGCGGCGGGCCTCGTTGAGCAGGTCGGCGAACTGTCCGACGGCCAGCTCCGAGCGCATCTCGTCGTAGCGCGGCCAGCCGCGGTCGAGCACCGCACGCGGCAGCCCGCTCTCGCGCATCGCCTGCTCGGCCCACACCAGGCACAGGTCGCCCAGCAGCACCGCGCCGGACTCGCCGAACCGGTCCGGGCAGCCGGACATGCCCTGGCCGCGGTGCCAGGAGGCGAGCTGTACATGCACCGTCGGCCGGCCGCGGCGCAGCTGCGAGCGGTCCATGACGTCGTCCTGGAGCAGGGCGAAGGCGTGCAGCAGCTCCAGCCCGGACACGGCCGCCAGCGCGGCGGGGGAGTCCGGGGCGGCGGCCCGCCAGCCCAGGTATCCGAACATCGACCGCAGGTACTTGCCGCGGCCGACGAAGTCGCTCAGGACCCCGGCGACGAAGTCCGCACCGCGCATCGAGTGCACGTGCTCGGCGCACCGGAGCCGCACGGTCTCGTCGACGTGGGCCCGGACCCGGCCGCGGATCTCCGCGACCCAGTCCGGGTGGGTGGGGACGTGCTCGAGCCGCCGGTCCTGCCCGGTCTCCACGAACATCGCGCGGCCTCCCGTCGGGTCGCCTGGGGTGGTGAGCGGCCGGACGTCGGCGTCCGGACCCGGTCGGGGGCCGAGGGCACCGCCGGGCCGGGTCCTGTCGAGGGTATGGGGGGTGTCGTGATCGCGCGCGCCGAATCGGACGGACCGCCCCGGTCGGGTTCGGACGGAGCGGCCACGTGGTTCGGGTGACCCACGTCACCGGCCGTCCGGGCCGGTCAGCCGGCCCGGAGGAACGACCAGGCGGCCAGCCACACCGACCCGGCGACGAGTGCCATCGCCCCGGGCACGTGCACGATCAGGCCCGGGATGTCGCCGAACCACGCCTGGACGAAGGTGAACGCGAAGACCGCCACGGCGAGGACCGACGGCCACCACGCACCGGCGGTGACGACGCGGAGCCACACCGCGGCCGCCGCGGCGAGCCCGGTGACGACGTGCAGCACGATCGCGCCGGTGCCGTGCGGGCCGACGTCGCCGCCGGTGAACAGGCCGGCGGCGGTCACGAACTGCCAGGCCAGGACGACGACGGACGCGGTCGCGAGCATCCGCAGGACCAGGACGGGGGTGGAGCGGGTGACGTCGGGGGCCGCGTGGCGGTGTGGGGCGGACATCCTCGCAGTCTGCCGACAACCGGCCGCAGGTGCACGAACCGGGCGTTCAGGCCATCGCGGGCGCGAGCTCGCGCGCGACGACGACGGCGGCCCAGGCCGGGAGGAAGTGCCGCGCCGGGTCGAGCGCGGGGGAGCCGGTGACCGGGGTGAAGTGGTGGTCCACGAACGCGCGCAGCGCCGCGGAGTGGCCGAGCCGGTCCGGCACGAACGGCACGTCGTCGCGCCAGCCGCACTCGCAGGCCGCGCGGTAGGCGACGGCCGGGGCGCGGCGCGCGTCGGTCCAGATCCCCGTCGCGCGGCCGTCGGCGGTGTCCGCGCTGACGAACCCCTCGTGGTCGTCCGACCCGGGGATCTCCACCGGTCCGATGTAGAGCACGCGGTGATCATCCCCGGGTGCCGCAGGTGCGCAACCCGGGGTGGGACGGGTGGGCGCTCCGGTTCGTCCGGCGGTCGTCCGGCGGTCCCGCGTGGCAGGCTGGACCGGTGGCGGACGACGAGCGGGGCGAGGCGGTGCTGGCCGCGGCGACCGACGCGGCCCGCCGCGAGTTCGGTGACGACCTGGTGGCGGCCTACACGCTCGGCAGCCTCGCGCACGGCGGGTTCGCCCCCGCCGTCAGCGACGTCGACCTGGCCCTGGTGCTGCGGGAGACCGGCGGCGGCACGGCCTCGCGGGTGCACGACGTCGTCGCCGCGGCCCGGGACGCCGCCGCGGGCACCGACGGGCTCGCCGAGCGGCTCTCGGTGTTCTGGGCCGACCCGGACACCGTGCGCCACGGCCCCGGCGGCCGCCCGGCCCGCCTGCCCGCCGTCGACCGGCTCGACCTGCTCGACTCGGGCGTGCTGCGCCACGGCACGGACGTCCGCGACGGCGCCGTGCCGCCCACCCACGACGAGCTGGTCCGCGGCTCGGCGGAGTTCCTCGTCGAGCGGGTGGACGACGCCTGGCTCGCCGGGGTCGCCGACCCGGCGGCACTGCTGGCCCGTGGGCCGCGGGCGGTCACCAAGACGGTGCTGTTCCCGGTCCGGTTCCTGCACACCCTCGTGACCGGGGAGATCGGCCGCAACGACGCCGCCGTCGCGTCCTACGACGGCGCCCACCGCGACCTGGCCGCCGCGGCGCTGCGGTGGCGCGACGGGGCGCTCGGCGAGCGGGTCGCGGCCTGGACCCTGCTGACCGACCACCTCGCGGGCCTGTACCGGGAGTGCGTCGACGCCCATCTCGCGGCGCTGCCCGGTGACGACCCCGCCGTCACCGGGCTGCGGGCGCTGCGCGACGCCCTGGCGGTGCTCAGTGCTTCGCGGGCCGCCGTCCCACGAACGCCCCGATCCCGGTGACCGCGCGCCCCACGACCAGGGTGTTGATCTCCTTGGTGCCCTCGTAGGAGTAGAGGGCCTCGGCGTCGTTGAAGAACCGGCCGACCTTGTTCTCCAGCAGGATCCCGTTGCCGCCGAACACCTCCCGGGCCCGGGCGACCGCGTCGCGCAGCATCAGCGTGGCCTGCCGCTTGGCCAGGGCCGCCTGCTCGTCGCGGAAGGTGCCGTCGTCCTGCATCTGGGCGACCTTCACGGCCATCCCCAGCGAGGCGACGACGGCGCCCAGGATCGACACGAGGTGGTCCTGGACCAGCTGGAACGACGCGATCGGCTGCCCGAACTGGACGCGCTCGACCGCATAGTCGCGGGCCAGCTCGAAGACCCCCGCCATCGCGCCGACCGCGTTCCAGGCGACGCCGCCCCGGGTCACCCGCAGCACCCGGTTCGTGTCGGCGAAGGTCTGTGCGCCGGGCAGCCGGTTCGCCTCCGGGACGCGCACGCCGTCGAAGGTGAGGTCGGCGTTCTGCACGGTGCGCAGCGCGAGCTTGCCCTCCATCTTGGTGGCGGTGAACCCGGGCATGCCCTTCTCGACGACGAAGCCCTTGACCGAGTCGTCCCCCACGTCGCGGGCCCACACGACCACCAGGTCGGCGAAGGTGCCGTTGCCGATCCAGCGCTTGGCGCCGTCCAGCACCCACTCGTCGCCCTCGCGGCGGGCGGTGGTCTCCAGCCCGCCCGCGACGTCGGACCCGCCGTGCGGCTCGGACAGCGCGAACGCGCCGATCTTCTCCATCCGGCGCATGGCGGGGAGCCAGCGGTCCTTCTGCTCCGGTGACCCGCACAGGTCGATCGAAGTCAGCGCGAGCCCGGCGTGCACCCCGAAGAAGGTCGCCATCGACGGGTCGACGCGGGACAGCTCCATCGACACGAACGAGGTGAGCAGCCGCGAGTGGGCGGGCCGGTCGGGCCACTCCCGCGCCAGCCCCACGACGTCGAGCTCGGCGAACCCCGGGATCAGCTCGTGCGGGAACTCCGCGCGGTCCCAGTAGTCGTCGGCGATCGGGGCGATCTTCTCCTCGGCGAAGGTGCGGACCCGGGCGAGGATCTGCTGCTCCTCGGGGGCGAGCAGGTCGACGTAGCCGAAGAGGTCGGCGGGAAGCGGTGCGGTCATGACTCCTCCAGAGTGGCGGGCACGGCGGTCGTCATCGGGCGAGCACCCCCTGCTCCTGCAGGGCGGCGATCTCGTCGTCGGTGCGGCCCAGCTCGCGCAGCACGTCGGCGCCGTCGGCGCCCAGCGCGGGGGCGGGGGTGCGCATCCCGCCCGGGGTGGCGGTGAACCGGACCGGGAAGCCGATGGACCGGTAGCGGCCCTCGGTGGGGTGCTCGGCCTCGGTGAGCAGGCCGCCGTCGGTGACGTAGGGGTCGGTCTCGGCGTCGTCGACGGCGAGGACGGGCGCGAACGGGACCGAGTGCCGCGCACACAGCCGCGCCCACTCGTCGGTGGTGCGCTGCGGGGCCAGCTCGCCGATCAGCGCGTACAGCTCGGGCTGGTGCGCGGCCATCGCGGGGGAGGTGGCGAACCGCTCGTCGGCGGCGAGGTCGTCGCGGCCGGCCGCGGTGAAGAAGTCGGCGATGTTGCGCGGGGTGTAGGGCAGGATGCAGGCCCAGCCGTCCTTCGTCGCGACGGCCTCGTGCCCGGCGGCCATCGACCGGTTGAACCCGGTCGGGCCCTCCGCGGGCACGAAGGTGTGCCCGGACAGGTGCTCCACCAGGTTGAACGCGAGCAGCGTGTCGGTCATCGGGACCTCGACCAGCTGCCCCTCGCCGGTGGCCCGCTGGTGGATCACCGCGGCCAGCGTGGAGTAGGCGATCGTCAGCGCGCACACCTTGTCGGCCAGGATCGTCGGCGCGTAGGACGGGGTGCCGGTCGCCCGGCGCATCAGGTCCACCATCCCCGACGACGCCTGCACGATCTCGTCGTAGGCGGCGCGGTCGGCGAGCTCGGAGTCGCTGCGGAAGCCCTGCGCGCGGACCTGGACCAGGCGCGGGAAGCGCTCGGCGACCCGACCGGGGTCGAGCCCGAGCCGGTCCAGCGCACCCGGGCGCATGTTCGTCACGAGGACGTCGGCGGTGTCGAGCAGGTCGTCGAGCACCGCGCGGCCGGCGTCGGTCTTGAGGTCGAGCGCCACCGAGCGCTTGTTGCGGTTCACGTTCAGCGCGAGGGCGCCCATCCCGGGGTTGCGCTGCGGCAGCGTGCGGCGGGTCATGTCCCCGGCCGGTGGCTCGATCTTGATCACCTCGGCGCCCAGGTCGCCCAGGATCTGGCAGGCGTACGGGCCCATGACCACCGACGCCAGGTCGATCACCCGCAGCCCGTCCAGTGCGCCACCCATGTCGTGCTCCCCTCGGTCGCTCGCCATCACGTTCTCCATGAGCATGGCTAACTTCTCTCGCTCCTGCGAGCTAGTCTTACCCATATGCGTAACCACCACCGGACCGTGGACCGGGTGGCCGGTCTGCTGGAGGCCGCCGCACGCCGACCCGACGGCAGCACCCTGTCGGAGCTGGCCCGCCGCGTCGGCGCCCCGGTGTCCTCGGTGCAGAAGCTCGTCGACGGCCTCGTCGCCACCGGCTACCTCGACGACCGCGACCGTCGGTACACCCTGGGCCCCGCGCCGTGGATGCTCGCGGCGAGAGCGGGGGAACCACCCGTCCCGGCGATCCCGCACGAGGCGCTCGACCAGCTCGCCCGGCACACCGGGCTGCCGGTGCTGCTCGCCGCCCGGATCGGCGACGACGCCGTCTACCTCGACTGGGCGGGCGCCGACGAGGGCTTCGACGTGGCGCTGTCGGCCCGGGTCCGCGCACCGCTGCCCGACACCGCGGCCGGCCGGGTCCTGCTCGCCCACCTCGGCCCGGCCGAGCGCAAACGGGTCGCGCTCGCCGCGCACGAGGGCGACCCCGGCGCTGCCGCCGCGCTCCTCGACGCCTGCGCCCGGATCCGCGCCGACGGGTTCGAACGCGGCGCGAGCGGCACCCTGCTGCCCGGCGCCGTCGCCGTCGCGGTCGCGCTGCGCCACGACGGCCGCGTCACCGGGGCGCTCTCGGCCGCCGACCGCGGGTCCGGGCCGCTGCCCCCCGGGGTCGCCGAGGCCCTCGCCGACGCCGCCCAGGCCTGGTCGACCTGAGCCGGCGCGACGTTTGCCCCCCGGTGTGCCGGGAAGGCGACGGGTGATGCGTACCGACTGGATCCGACCCCTGAACGACAGCGACGGCCCCTTTGCGACCGTCGTGCTCGACGCCACCCACGACACCTCCGACGCCACCGAGCAGTACCGCCTGCGCTGGCGCGACCTGCGGGAGCGCCTCATCGACGACGGAGCGGACGAGTCGGTGCTCGCCGTCCTCGACGAGGCCGTCACCGCCGCCGACGCCCCCGACGGCACGGCCGGGCGGGTCCTCGTCGCCGACGCCGCACGGGTCCTGCTCGACCGGCACACCGAGTTCCCGCCCGAGCGCGGGACCGCGGCCTGGGGCTCGGTGCCGGACCTGCTGGGCGTGCTCGGCGCGGTGGGGGAGGACGTGGCGACCGTCGTCGTCTCGGTCGACCGGACCGGGGGCCGGGTCCGCGGTGTGGACGGCACGGTCTCCGAGGTGTCGGCCGACTCCGGCGGCCCGGTCCACAAGGCGAGCACCGCGGGCCCCGGCGAGGGCTCCGCGGACGCCCGGGTCGAGGAGACCTGGAAGCGCAACGCCCAGGCCGTCGCCGAGCGGGTCGAGAAGTCCGTCCGCGCCGGCAACGCGGGCCTGCTCGTCGTCGCCGGGGACGCGGAGTCCCGGGCCCGCCTGCGCGACGAGCTCCCGCCGGCCTCGGCCGGGATCATGGCCGAGATCGAGAACACCGGCGGCACGGTGCCCGAGCAGGTCGACGACACCGTCCGTGCCGCCGCCGACGAGGTCCGCGAGACCCGCCGCGGCGAGGCCCTCACGAGCTTCGCGACCGCGTCCGGGCGCGGCGACGGGCTCGCCGTCACCGGGCTCGGCGACGTCACCGGGGCCACCCGCGCGCACGCCGTCGAGACGCTGCTGGTCGACCCGGCCGCGGTGCCCGGCACCGAGCTGGTCGCCGGCTCCGACCCGGCCGCGGTGGGGGAGAAGGCCGACGAGCTCGTCGGCGACACCCCGGTGCTGTCCGGTCCGGCCGCGAACGTCCTGGTCCGCGCCGCCGCCGCGACCGGCGCCGCCGTCGTGCTGATCCACCCCGGCGACGACGTCACGCTCACCGACGGCGTCGGCGCCGTCCTGCGCTTCCCGGTCGGCCCCGCCTCCTGAGCGCGCCACCGTCGTGCCCCGTCCCCGTCCCCGGGCCGGACCGGCCGGGACGGGGCATGATCGGGTCCGTGAGCGACCAGCGGATCGAGACCTCGCGCATCGTCGACGCGAGCCCGGCCGAGATCTTCGCCGTGCTCCGTGACCCGCGCGGGCACGTGGCCATCGACAGCTCCGGGATGCTGATGTCGGCCGAGGGCGAGCCGGTCTCGGCGGCCGGGGACACCTTCGTCGTGCACATGGACCGCGAGTCGCTCGGCGACCGCCCGATGGGCCGCTACGACGTCACCGTGCACATCGCGAGCTACGTGCCCGACCGCGAGATCTCCTGGACCATCGTCGGTGTCATGCGCCCGCCGGTCGGCCACGTCTACGGCTACCGGCTGGAGCCGGTCGGCGAGGCCGACGGCGGCGGCACCCGGGTCGTCTCGTGGTGCGACTGGTCCGACATCCACCCGCAGTACCGCGACTCCGGCCTGTTCCCGGTGATCTCCGCGGCGTCGCTCAAGGCGACCCTGGGCATCCTCGCCCGGACCGTGCAGACGTCCTAGGCGACGCGGCGGCGGCCCCGCCGCAGCAGGACGCCGGAGCCGCACGCCCACAGGGCCCACACCACCAGCAGCGGCTGGACGAGCAGCCGGGTCGCACGGGCGCCGTCGCTGTCCAGGCCGAACGCGTCGGTGCCGGTGACGTACTGCGCCACGTTGCCGGGGAACACCAGCACGAACAGCGCCGCCGCGACCAGCCCGGCGTGCGGCCGCAGCCGGGCCGGTGCGAGGAGCACCGCGGCCCCGACCGCGATCTCGACGAGCCCGGACACGAGCACCACCGCGCCGGGCGCGGGCAGGAACGGTGGCACCTGGGCCAGGAACCGGGCCGGGACGAGCAGGTGGGCGACGCCCGCTCCGACGAGGAACGCGCCCAGCAGCAGCCGGGCGGTGGTGCGGACCGCGTGCACGGCGCCTCCGGACGTCATCGATTCTGGGTATCCGCGGCCCCCGGCCGAACCGGGGACCGGACGGGGCGCGGACACCCCGGGACCACCCTTCCACGGAGGCCCCGACATGACCGCTCCCGAGACCGTCCCGCCACCCGGTGACTACGGCGACGGCCCGGTGTTCCTGCGCGTGCACCGCGCCCGAGCCGCCGGGCACTGGCCGGTACCCGGTTTCGACCGCGAGGTGAACGACCGCGTCCTGGCCGCCGACCCGGACCACGACTGGGTCCGCGTCCCGCAGGGCAACAGCCGGTGCGGGCACGCCGACCGCGACCGGCTGCTCGCCGACCACGCGCTCCCCGGTGACGCGGTCGAGGTGGTGCGGTTCCGCCCGCCACCCGGCCGCCGGCGCTGACGGGCGGTCGCGGTACCGCCGTCGTACCGACCCGCCGTCACCCCGTTGCCGCAGCGGGGTACCGGCGACCGGGTCACGGTGCGCGTCCGCACTGGGCGCTGCGGGTGAACCACAGCCGTTTGCGATTGAGTCGCGCAGAGTCGGGGAAACTGCATGACACGAGCTTCTGCACGGACCGGGCGCTGGGGAGCCTTCCGGTCCGTCGGCCCCGGGTCCGGGGTGCGACCGCTTCGGGGGTGGTCGCGCCCCGGACCCGTTCCTCGCCTCCCCGACCTGCGGGCGCCGTCGCGGCGAGCCCGATCCTGCGGGCTCGGATGAACTCCCGACATCGAGCGCTTACCCTGTGGGAATGACCGAGCCCGGAACCGTTGCGCCGCTGGCGCTCGACGAGCAGCTCTGTTTCGCGCTCCACTCGGCGTCCCGTGCGATGACCGGGTGCTACCGCCCGATCCTCGACTCCATCGGCCTGACCTACAGCCAGTACGCGGTCCTGCTCGTGCTGTGGGCCGAGGAGACGGTGCCCCAGCGGGAGCTCGGCGAGCGGATGTTCCTCGACAGCGGCACGTTGTCGCCGATGCTGACCCGGCTGGAGGGTCACGGGCTGGTCACCCGCGCCCGTCGCCCGGACGACGAGCGCACCGTGCAGGTGTCGCTGACCGAGAAGGGCAAGGCGCTGCGCGAGCAGGCCGCCGCCGCGCAGGACCAGGTCATCAAGGCCACCGGCATGTCGATGGACGAGCTGTTCCGCCTCCGCGACGACCTGCAGCGGCTCGCGTCCCGGCTCCGGTCCGCCGAGTCCGAGGCCGCTCCCGCCTGACCGGGGCGCCGCCCCGTCCGCCCGCGCCCGGCGCGGATCGTTGCACGGGTATATGCTTGCTGACAGGCAAACATATGGAGTGTGCATGAGCGGCCTCGACCCCGACGAGCTGGCGCGGCTGCGCACGGACCTGGCCCGGATCGCCCGGGGCCTGGACCGGGCCACCCGCGGCTCCGACCTCACCCGCAGCGCCCTGTCGGTGCTCGGCACCGTCGCGGTCCGCGGCCCGATCGGGATGGGGGAGCTCGCGACCGTCGAGGGCGTCAACCCCACCATGCTGTCGCGCCTGGCCGGCAAGCTGGAGGCCGCCGGGCTGCTCGTCCGCGACACCGACCCCGACGACGGGCGCGCCGTGCGCGTCGCGGTCACCGAGGCCGGTGCGGCCGAGCACCGCCGGCGCCGCGAGGAACGCACCCGGCTGCTCGCCGCACACGTCGACGCCCTGACCCCCGACCACGCCGCACGGCTGCGGGCCGCGCTGCCCGCGCTCGACGCGCTCGCCGGCGCCCTGCGGGACGCCCGGTGAGCGCCGGTCCGGACCAGGCGTCCCGCTCGACGCTCGCCCGCACCTTCGCCGCGCTGTCCGGCCACAACTACCGGCTCTGGATCGGCGGCCAGTCGATCTCCCTGGTCGGCACCTGGATGCAGTCGATCGCCCAGTCCTGGCTGGTGTACGAGCTGACCGGGTCCGCTGCGGTGCTCGGCACCGTCGTCGCCGTCCAGACCGTGCCCACCCTGCTCCTCGGGCCCTACGCCGGGGTGTGGGTGGACCGCCTCGACCGGCGACGGCTGATGGTCGGCCTGCAGACGATGATGGGCCTGCAGGCCGCGGCACTCGCCGTGCTCACCCTCACCGGCACCGTCGCGCTCTGGCACGTCTACGTGCTGGCCGCGGTGCTCGGGCTGAACAAGGCCGTCGAGAACCCGGCCCGGCAGACCTTCGTGCACGAGCTGGTCGGGCCCGAGGACCTGCGCAACGCCGTCACCCTCAACTCGGTCCTGGTCAACGCCGCGCGCGCGGTCGGACCGGCCGTGGCCGGGCTGGTCATCGTCGCGGGCGGGACCGGGATCTGCTTCGCGGTGAACGCGGTCAGCTTCGTCGCCGTCGTGACCTCGCTGCTGCGCCTGGACACCTCCGCGCTCATGCCCACCGCTCCGGCGCCCCGGGCGCCCGGACAGCTGCGCGAGGGGCTCGCCCACGTGCGCGGCAACCCCGAGCTGCGCGTGCCGCTGGTGATGATGGCGCTGATCGGCTGCCTGGCCTACGAGTTCCCGGTGGTGCTGCCGGTGGTGGCCTCGCAGACCTTCGGCGGCGACGCGGCCACCTACGGCTGGCTCACCGGCGCGATGGGCGTCGGCGCGGTCGTCGGGGGGCTCGTCGTCGCCGGGCACGGGCGGACCGGGGTGCCGATGCTGGTGCGCACCGCGCTGCTGTTCGGCCTGGTCCTGGGGCTCGCCGCGGTCGCGCCGTCGCTGTGGGTCGCGCTGGTCGCGATGGGGCTGGTCGGGATGGCCAGCGTCGCGTTCATGGCCGGCGGCAACTCGACGCTGCAGCTGGCCTCGGCCCCGCACATGCGGGGCCGGGTGATGGCGCTGTGGTCGGTGGCCTTCCTCGGGTCCACCCCGATCGGCGGCCCGATCGCCGGGTGGGTCAGCGAGCAGTGGGGCGGTCGCGGCGGGCTCGCCCTGGGTGCGGTGGCCTGCCTGGTCGCGGCCGCGATCGGCCTGCCCACGGCGCGCCGCGCCGCCCGGGCGGAGGCCGCCGGGTGAGCGCGCCCGGCCGGCCGGCGGTGCTCGCGGCGGTCGCCGCCGGCGGGGTGGTGGGTGCCGAGGCGCGCTGGCTGCTCGGGCTCGTCGGCCCGCCCGCCCCGTGGACGACGCTGATCATCAACGTCACCGGCTGCCTGCTGATGGGGGTGCTGATGGTGCTGGTCACCGAGCGGTTCCGGGCCCACCCGCTCGTCCGCCCGGCGCTGGGCGTCGGGGTGCTCGGCGGGTACACGACGTTCTCCACCTACGCCGTCGACGTCGCCGCGCCGGCCTTCGGCTCGCCGGGGTCGCTGGCGCTGATGGTCGGCACCCCGGTGCTCGCCGTCGCCGCGACGGCGCTCGGCGCGACCCTGACCCGCGCGCTCGCCGGGGGAGCCCGGTGACGGCGCTGTTCGTCGCCCTCGGTGCGGCCGTCGGGGCGCCGCTGCGCTACCTCGTCGACACCGCCGTGAAGGCGCGCACGCCCTCGGCGTTCCCGTGGGGCACCTGGGTGATCAACGTGGCCGGGTCCTTCGTGCTCGGCGGCGTGGTGGCGCTGACCCCGCTGTTCGGGCCGGGGTTCGCCGCGCTGCTCGGCACCGGGTTCTGCGGGGCGTTCACCACCTACAGCACCTTCGGCTGGGAGACGCTGTCGCTGCTCGAACGCGGCCGCACCGCGCTCGCCGTGGGCTATGCGGCGGCGAGCGTGGTGGTCGGTGTCGCGGCCGCACTGGCCGGGCACGCGCTGCTCACCGCCGTCGCCGCCTGAGCCGGGTCGCGCCGGGGTCCGGCCGGGTCAGCGGATCCGGCCGCCGGTGGCGATCCGCAGCAGGTCACGGGCGGTGCCGCGGGGCGAGGTGCCCTCCCGCCAGACGGCGCGGAACTCCCGGGTCAGGTCGAGGCCGCGGACGTCGACGACGACCAGCGACCCGGCCGCGACGTCGGCGCCGACCACCGCCCGCCCCAGCACCGCGGGGCCCTCACCGGCGCGGACCGCGGCCCGCAGGGCGGCGTCCGCGGCGTACTCGCGCCGCGGCGGCACGGGCCCACCGGCACCGGCGGCGTCGAGCGCGGCCTCCAGCGCGGGCCGGGCCCCGGCACCGGGCGGCCGGGTGAGCAGCGGGGTACCGGCCAGCTGTGCGGCATCGACGCCGTCGGACCCGGCCCACGGGTGCCCGGGGGCGACGACGAGGACCAGCGGGTCCGATCCCACCGTCGCCGCGTGCAGGTCCTCCAGCGGGCCGGGCGTGGACACCACACCGACCGCCGCGTCACCGGCCCGGACCGCCGCCGCCGGGTCCGGGGTGTCGCGCAGCACGACCCGCCCGCCCGGACCGTCGCGCAGCTCGACCAGCCAGGCCTGCAGCAGATTCTCGGCGACCACCGGGTTCGCGGCCAGGACGACGGTGTCCTCCCCGGCCGGCTCGTCGCGCAGCGCCGCGACCGCGACGTCCAGGTCGGACGCGGCGGCCAGCAGCGGGCCCGCCCACTCCACCAGCAGGACCCCGCGGGTGGTGAGCCTGCTGGACCGCCGCCCCCGGCGGGCACGTTCGAGCACCGGGCCCCCGACCTGCTGCTCGGCGGCCCGGATCCGCGCGGACGCGGCCTGCACCGTCAGCCCGAGCCCCTCGGCCGCGGCGGACATGCTCCCGGTGCAGGCGATGTCACGGAGCAGGGCGAGAGCGGTCATGTCGGGGACGCGTGCGGGTGCGGTGGCCATCGGGACCAGCCTAGGTGGCGGGCGGGGTCACACTCCGAGCAGCCCGCGCAGGTAGGCCGCCTGACCGGCGTGCTGGAGGTCGTCGCCGAGCACGCTGACCAGGCGTTCGCCGAGGGTCACGTTCTCCCCCCAGGTGGGCGGCAGGACGCGGGACAGGTCGTCGTCGGCGAGGCCCGCGAGGTGCCCGACGGTGCGCTCGTGCACCGCCGCGCCGTAGCCGGCCAGCAGGTCCGCGGTGGTGCGCACGGCGTCGACCTGCGACGACGCGTGCCCGAACCCGGTGTCGGCGACGTCGAGGTCCAGGCCGAAGCGCTGCGCCCAGCCCTCGCCGGTCCAGACCTGGTCGGACCCGAATGCCTCGGCGACGTGGTCGTCCTGCACCCGCAGCAGGTGCCACACCAGCCAGCCGATCGGGTTGCCGGGGCCGTCCGCACCCTCCGGGCGGCGGGCGAGGTCGGCCTCGGACAGGCCGTCCACCACCTCGCGCACGAGCTCGTCGATCCGGCCGAAGTGGTCGGTCAGCAGTTCCGCGGTCGTCGTCATGGGGCGGGCTTTCCCGTATGCGGGCCCCGGCATGCGGGTTACGGTGGTCGGTGGTGACCGAGAACGTGAGGACCCACAGTGCGCACTGGGGCGTGTTCCACGCCCGCTGGGACGGCAGCAGGCTGCGGGTCCGCCCGCATCCGGGCGACCCGGACCCGTCCCCGGTGCTGGACAACATCCCCGCGGCCGTCGGGCACGCCGCCCGGGTCGCCGCGCCCGCGGTGCGCCGCGGCTGGTGGGACCGCGGCCCGGGCCGTGACCCCGGTCGTGGGCGCGACGGCTACCGCACCGTGTCCTGGGACGCGGTGCTCGACCGGCTCGCCGAGGAGACCCACCGGGTCCGCTCCACCCACGGCGACGAGGCCGTCTACGGCGGCTCCTACGGCTGGGCGTCGGCCGGGCGGTTCCACCACGCCCAGGGCCAGCTGCACCGGTTCCTGGCGCTGACCGGGGGCTACACCCGCTCGGTCAACACCTACTCCGGCGGCGCCGCCGAGGTGGTGCTGCCGCACGTGCTGGGCACCTTCGACGCGGTGACCCGCTAGGCGGTGACCTGGGACCAGGTCGCGGCGCACACCGACACCGTC
This sequence comes from Pseudonocardia sp. ICBG162, assembly GCF_020496225.1. Lineage (NCBI taxonomy): Bacteria > Bacillati > Actinomycetota > Actinomycetes > Pseudonocardiales > Pseudonocardiaceae > Pseudonocardia > Pseudonocardia sp. ICBG162. Next base: position 681,490 of record NZ_JAHLJD010000013.1, on the reverse strand, counting down.
GTCGCGTTCGGCGGGATGGCGCTGAAGAACTCCGCGATCGCCGCGGGCGGGGTCAGCCGGCACGTCGAGCGCGGGGCCATGCGCGCCGCCCGCGACCGGGGCGCGGTGTTCGTGCTGGTCAGCCCGCTGCGCCCGGACCTGCCGGAGGAGGTCGACGCCACCTGGCTGCCGATCCGGCCCGGCACCGACGTCGCGCTGATGCTGGCGCTCATGCACACCGTCGTCGAGGCGGGGCGGGCCGACACCGACTTCCTCGCCTCGCACTGCGACGGCTGGGACCGCCTGCACGAGTACCTGTTCGCCGCCCCGGCGAAGGACGCCGCGTGGGCCGAGGGCGTCACCGGCATCCCGGCGGCGACGATCCGCGAGCTGGCCTGGCGGATCGCGCACGGCCGTACCCTGGTGACCGTCGCGCAGTCGCTGCAGCGCGCGGAGCACGGCGAGCAGCCGGTCTGGGGCGGGACGGCGCTCGCCGCGGTGCTCGGCCAGATCGGCCTGCCCGGCGGCGGCTTCAACTACGGCCTCGGGTCGCTCGGGCACTACGGGCGCCCGCGCAACGCGGTGCCGGTGCCGACGTTCTCCCGGGCGCCGAACCCGGTGACCTCGTTCATCCCGGTCGCGCGGGTCGCGGACATGCTGCTGCACCCGGGGGAGACGTACTCCTACCAGGGTGTCGGGCACACCTACCCGCACGTGCGGATGGCGTGGTGGGCCGGCGGCAACCCGTTCCACCACCACCAGGACCTGCGCCGGATGCGGCGCGCGGTCGCCGAGCTCGACACGTTCGTCGTGCACGACCCGATGTGGACGGCCACCGCGCGGCACGCCGACGTCGTGCTGCCGTCGACGACGACCCTGGAACGCGACGACATCGGCGCCACCAGCTCCGACCCGCTCGTCGTCGCGATGAAGCAGCTGGTGCCCCGGCACGGCGAGGCCCGCGACGACTACGACGTGCTCGCCGACCTGGCCGTGCGGCTCGGGCACGGCGAGGCCTTCACCGAGGGCCGGACGTCGCACGAGTGGCTGGTCCACATGTACGACCGCACCCGCAAGGGCCTGGCCGACCGCGGGCTCGACGCGCCGTCGTTCGAGGAGTTCTGGGAGCGCGGCGAGCTGGAGCTGCCCCAGCGCCCCGACGACGGCGGGGTGCTGGCCCGCTTCCGCGCCGATCCCGTCGCACACCCGCTGCCGACGGCGTCCGGCCGCGTCCAGGTCGGGTCCGGCCCGGTCGCCGCGCTCGGGCTGCCCGACCACCCCGGCCACCCGGCGTGGATCGAGCCGACCGAGGTCCCCGACGACCGGCACCCGTTCTGGCTGGTCTCCAACCAGCCGGCGACCCGGCTGCACTCCCAGCTCGACTTCGGCGCCCACTCGGCCGGGTCGAAACGCTCCGGGCGCGAGGTCGTGCGCATCCACCTCGACGACGCCGCCCGGCTCGGCATCGGCGACGGCGACGTCGTCCGCCTCCACAACGACCGGGGCGCCTGCCTGGCCGCGGCGCGGGTCACCGACGACATCCGGCCCGGCGCGCTGCAGCTGCCGACCGGGGCGTGGTGGGACCCGCGCCCCGACCCGGACCGTCCCGAGCTCGGCGACGACGGCCTCTGCGTCCACGGCAACCCGAACGCCGTGACCCGCGACCGGGGGACGTCTGGCTTCGCGCAGGGGTGCAGCGGTCAGCTGTGCGCGGTCGCGGTCGAGCCGTACCGCCACGAGGCCCCGGAGGTCACCGCGCACACCCCGCCGGTCACGCCGGCTTCGCCGTGACCGGCTGGGCCAGGTCCCGCTCGATCTCCTCCAGGCTGCGGCCCTTCGTCTCGGGCAGCAGCCTGGTCGCGTAGACGTAGGCGGCCGCCGTCGTCACCGCGAAGAACAGGAAGTTCCAGCCCGCGCCGAACGCCTCGAGCAGCGACGGGAACAGCAGCGCGACGGTCATGTTGAACAGCCAGTTGAACGTCACGCAGAACGCGACCGCGCCGGCGCGGACCCGCAGCGGGAACAGCTCCGGCAGCAGCACCCACTGCACCGGGCCCCAGGAGATCGAGAACGAGGCGATGTAGACGACGATCCCGGCCAGGGTCAGCCCGAGCAGCAGCGGCCCCTGCTCCAGCCCGACCAGGTTCGTCACCGCGAGGACGATCATCGCCACGCACATGCCGACCGCGCCCCAGCGCAGCAGCGGGCGTCGCCCGGCGCGGTCGATCAGCCACATCCCGGGCAGCGTCATCAGCATGTTCACCGCGCCGATGCCCACGTTGGCGCCGATCGCGCCGGTCGCCCCGAAGCCGACGTCGGTGAGCAGGGTCGGCGCGTAGTAGATGATCGTGTTGATGCCGACGAAGTTCTGGAAGAACACCAGCAGCATCCCGATGAGGGTCAGCCGCCGCAGCCGCGGGGAGAACAGCGTCCCGATCGCGACCTTCTCGGTGTTCTCGCGCTCGACGCGCACGCTCTCCCGGATCTCCGACAGCTCGGCCTCGGCCGCCTCCGGGGTGCCGCGCAGCCGCTGCAGGACGACCCGCGCGTCCTCCTCGCCGCCGTCGGGCTTCTGTGCGACCAGCCAGCGGGGGCTCTCCGGCTGGGTGTAGATGCCGATCGCGAGGATGACCGCGGGGATCACGCCGAGCCCGATCATCCAGCGCCAGTCCCGGGACTCGGCGAAGGCGAAGTCGGTGACGTAGGCCAGGAAGATCCCGACGGTCACCAGCAGCTGCATCAGCGACGTCAGCCGCCCACGGATGCGGGCCGGGGCCAGCTCGGACAGGTACATCGGCACGACCACCGACACGATGCCGACGCCGACGCCCATCACGAACCGGAACCCGACGAGCATCGCGACGTTCACCCCGAGGGCGGCGCCGAGCGTGCCGATGACGAACACGATGCCGCCGAGCAGGATCAGCAGCCGCCGGCCGAGGGTGTCGGCGAGCTTGCCGGAGACGCCCGCCCCGAGCATCGCGCCGACCAGCAGCCCGGACACCACGGTGCCCTGCTCCAGCGACGACAACGGTATGTCGTCGGGAATGAACAGGATCGCCCCGGAGATGACGCCCGTGTCGTACCCCCACAGGATCCCGCCGAGTGCCCCGAAGAACCAGATCGCCCACTGTGACGGCCGCTTCGCCGTCTGCGCCCCCGAACTCATCGGCCGATCCTCCGGTGGCCCGTTACGGGCCGCAACAGGAGGCGTCAGGCGGCGTGCCGTGAGGCGTCCAGCCGGCGGCGGCCGCCGTCGGTGGCGGCGTCGATCTCCCGCACGCCCAGTGCCTTCGCCAGCCCCGACGGCGGCATGTCGCCGTAGATCGTCTCGAACTCCCCGGCCACGAAGGTCTCGTGCCAGATCCCGACGGCGCCGGGGTAGCGGCGGGCGCGGCGGTTGAACGCGGCCCAGGCCGGCCGGTGCGTCGCCGCGGTGTCGCTCGCGTAGGCGTAGAGGGACTCGCGGTCGCGCCAGTACTGGACGAGGAACGGGCCGCCGGGGCCGATCCCCGAGCGGGTCCCGAGCAGCCCGTGGGCGGGGTCGCGCTCCAGCTCGCGCAGCATCCCGGACATCGCGCTCACCACCGGCAGCCAGGCCCGGACCTTCCAGGGCCGGTTGAAGCGCATGCCGATGAGGAACACGACGACCGGCCCGTCGGCCGGCTCGTTGGTCGTGCGGGTGTACGGCGCCATCGGTCCACTCCCTCGTCACGGTGCTGTGTGGATACCGAGACTATCCGATGGTGGCGAGTGGCGCTATCCGTTCTGGTCGAGCCAGGCCCGGACCTCGGCGGAGTCGGCGCCCAGCGGCGGGGGAGAGCGGCGGTAGGACGGTGGGGTCACCGACCAGGTGACCGGGTTGCGGACGGTCGGGACGGCGGCGGCGTCGTCGGCCCGGACGACCGGGTCGAGGCCGAGCTCCTCGGCGAGGGCGACACCGCCGTCGACGGTGTTGATCGGGCCGCAGGGCACGCCGGCGGCGGTGATCGCGTCGTACCACTCCTGGGCGGTGCGGGTGGCGAGGCGGGCGCGCAGCCGCTGCTCGATCTCCTCGCGGTGGCCGATCCGGTCGGACATGGTCGCGAAGCGCGGGTCCTCGGCCATGGCCGGGTCGCCGAGGACGGTCGCGAGCTTGCGGAACTGGCCGTCGTTGCCGGCGATGACGATGAGGTCGCCGTCCGCGGTGGGCATCGGCTGGTACGGGAAGACGCTGGGATGGGCGTTGCCCATCCGGCGGCCGACCGCGCCCGCGGCGACGTAGGCCTCGGTCTGGTTGACCAGGGTGGACATCGCGACCGACAGCAGGTTGGTCTCCAGCAGCTGGCCCTGCCCGGTCCGCTCGCGGTGCCGCAGCGCCGCGCCGACCGCGAGTGCGGCGTGGAGCCCGGTGAGGACGTCGAACACCGCGACCCCCGCGCGGAACGGCGGCCCGTCGACGTCACCGGTCAGGCTCATCAGCCCGGACACCGCCTGGACGAGCAGGTCGTAGCCGGCCAGGTGGGCGCCGCCGCGGGCGCCGAACCCGGTGATCGAGCAGTACACGACCCCGGGGTTGCCTGCCGAGACACTGTCGTGGTCCAGCCCGAACCGCGCCGCACCGCCCGGCCGGAAGTTCTCGACGACGACGTCGGCCCGCCGCGCCAGCTCGCGTGCCGCCGCGAGGTCGTCCGGGTCGGTCAGGTCGAGCACCACGGACCGCTTGTTCCGGTTGATCGACAGGTAGTAGGTCGAGATGTCGCCCTGCTCGGGGTCGCTGACCACCGGCGGCTTCCAGGCGCGGGTGTCGTCGCCGCCCGGACCCTCGACCTTGATCACCGTCGCGCCGAGGTCGGCCAGCATCATCGTGGCGTAGGGCCCGGCGAGGACGCGGGAGAAGTCGGCGACCAGCACGCCGTCCAGCGGTCCGCCGGTGGGGTCGTCGCCGAGCGGGGAATGATCCACGTCCCGGCACGCTAGCTGTGATGCCCAGCCAGGTTGTTCAACCTGGTGATGGGTGTGGCCTTTCCGATTGCCGAGTGGGGCCTGTGGTGGTTGTAGTCGTGGACCCATGCTGGCAGAGCCGCGAGTCGGGCTGACTCGGAGTTGTAGAGCTTCTTGAAGGCCCAGCCCTCGGCCAGGGTCCTGTGGAAGCGCTCGATCTTCCCGTTCGTCTGCGGCCGGTAGGGCCGTGTCTTTTTCGGGGTGATGCCCAGCTCGGCACAGGTGTCGCGCCAGAGATGAGACTTGTAGCAGCCGCCGTTGTCGCTGAGCACGCGTTTGACCGTGACACCGCGGCAGGCGAACCAGGCGACCGCGTTACGCAGGACCGCGGCCGCGGTCTGCTTGGTCTCGTCCTCGTGTGCTTCGACATAGGCGACTCGAGAGTGATCGTCGATGACGGTGTGCAGGTAGCAGGTGCCCAGCAGAGGCTGGTGGTACCGACTCCTGGGCAGACCGGTTCGTGTCGAGGTCACCGCACGGTTCTTCTCGCCTTGTCGACGACCGACGTAGCGCCATCCGCCTCCGTCGGGGACCTTGCCGAGCTTCTTGACATCGACGTGGATCAAGTCGCCGGGCGCCTCGTGCTCGTAGCGGCGGATCGGCTCGCCAGTAGCCCGGTCGATGTGGGTGAGCCGGTTGATGCGACAGCGCACGAGCACGGCGTGCACGGTCGAGGACGCCATGTCGAGCCGGTCGCCGATCTCGACCGGTCCCAGGCGCTGCTTCCAGCGCAGGTGCACGATCTTGCGGACCACCGGCGCCGGCGTGCGGTTCGGCTGGTGACGGGGGGCCGAGGACCGGTCGTGCATCCCGGCCGGGCCTTCATCGCGGTAGCGCTGGGCCCACTTGTTCGCAGTCCGCCACGAGACGTCGTAGCGCTCGGCGGCGCGGGCCACAGACCAGCCTAGATCGACGACCAAGCGAGCGAGTCGGAGTCGGGCACGACAGGTGAGCGCGGCATTGGAGTGGGTAGCGTGGGACACGAAGGCCTCCTGGGTGCGGAGCGGTTCCTCGACAGCTCCACTCCACACCCGGGAGGCCTTCGCCCATCTACAGATCAGACCGTGTCGTCACACGATCTCGACCAACGTGCCTGGGCATCACAGCTAGCCGCGTCGCCACACCGGCGACAGTCGCGACGCGGCTCACGGTGGGTCGGGTGCGAGGTAGGTGTGTCCGGTCGGGGTCCTGGTGACCACAGTCCCGTCCGGGGCTCGGGCGATGTGCCAGCCGGGTTGTTCGCGGACGTGGTTGTGGAACTCGCACACTCCGCGACCGTTGTCGAGCTCGGTGCGTCCGCCGTCGGCGTCGCGGTGGATGTGGTCGAGGTGGCGGACGGGAGCGTCGCAGTAGGGCTCGGTGCACCGGTTATGCGCCCGTGCCTTGACCAGGGTGGCGAGCAGGCCAGTGAAAGTGCGCTGCCGGGAGTCGCCGCCGATGATCAGACCGTGGTCGGTGAGCAGGCGACGCAGGGACTTGGTGCCCTCGGGGTTCGCGAGCAGGTCAGCCGGGACCGGTCCGAGGCCGGGGATCTCCGCGGGGAGCGGGGACTGCAGGTCGAGCAGGGCCTGGATCGGGACGGTGACCTGCACTTCCAGGTTCACCGCCGTCGCGGTGACCTGTCCGGTGACGCGTTCGACGAGGGTGTCGGCCAGGACCTGGCCGCGGGTACGGGTCAGCGGTTCCGGATCGACCTGGACCTCGACGAAGGCCTTCTGCAGTGCGGCCAGACAGGCGGCGCCCTGCTCGACCGGCACGTAGGCGGTCAGATAGCTCATCGCGTCCGGCGCGGGCCGCAGGGTGACCCGGCGCTCCGCCTTGGCGGCGTGGACCCGGGCACGGAAGCGGTCGGGGGCGATCTCGGCGACGAGCCGGCGGGTCATGGCGCGGAGCCGTCCGATGCCGAGCCGGGTCAGGTCGTGCACGGCGAGGCGGGCATCGACCTGCCTGCGCCGGCGCGCATCGAGGTCGCGGCATTCGACGGCGATCGCGGAGACCTTCGCGGCGCTGAGCTCGCCGGCGATGTGCAGGTCCCGGACACGACCGAACCCGGCGTACAGGTCCCGGGCGTTCGCCACCCGGGTGCGGGCCTCGGCCGTGGAGACGCGGCAGGCGAGCTGGACCTGCGCGACCACGCTGCGGTGGAGCCCGTCGACGTCGGCCCGGTCGTCGGTGAGGCGGTTCTCGACCTGTGCCTGCGCGAACGCCCGGATGCGCGTCGCCTGGAGCGCGGCGAGGGAGGCCTGCAGGGACTCGATCTGCCGGATCTGGTCGATCAGGTCGGCCTCGGAGAGCACGGTGATGTCGTCGTCGACGACCTGGTCGACCAGGAGGCGGAGCAGGGCCAGGTCACCGGACGTGAACCCGCCGCCCGGCACGCCGGTGGCGTGGACGGGTGGTTCCTGGGTCGCGGTCACGTCGCCGATGGTACTCGAACAGATGTTCGATATCCAGCCCCTTGCGTCGGCGTGGACTCCGCACCCGGCGCTCGCCGGTGCGCGGTGTCGATGGGGCCGCCCACGGAGCCCCCGTCGTGTGGGTCGCACGCCGTCGGCGACGCGGCCCGCCCCCTCACCCCAGGGAGAGCCGGAGGTCCCCGTCCCGGACGGCGGCGTCGGTGAAGGTCACCTCGCCGCGGTGGCCCACCTCCACGGTGTAGAAGTCCGAGACCGGGACGTCGTCCACCGTGAACGAGAAGGCGCACCCGTAGCTGCTCCCCGTCCCGCTGCCCAGCGCGCCGACGCCGGCGATCGTGCCGGAGGAGTCCCGGACGGTCACGGTCGTCCCGGCGGTGATGTCGTCGTAGCCACCGGACAGGGTGCAGGCACCGTAGGAGGAGCCCGAATAGAGCGACCCCGAGCCGCTCACGACCGTCATGACCCCGGAGACGGTGCGGGTCGACGGAGCCCCCAGATCGGCGATCGCCGCGATCACGATCATCGCCAGGACCAGGACGATCCCGGACGAGGCGGCCATCAGCAGACGCCGGGCGGTGCGGGAGCCGAGCTGCACGTGACGCGGAGTAGGTACCGGGGCGGCCGCCGCGGCCCAGGGCACCCGCTGCTGCGGGACCGGAGACTGCGTGACCCGGGACTGCGCGATCCGGGACTGCGCGAGCCGGGACTGTGCGTGCTGCCATTCCTGGAAGCGGGCCCACTCGACGCGCTCCCGCTCCGACATGGACTGCCACTGCTGCACGTTCATGGTCTCCCGATCTCCGCCGCCCGGCCGCACCCGACTGGTCCGTTCGGTCGGCATGTCGAGGGCGGTGACCGGCGTGTTGCAGGGAGTCCCCAGTTCTGATGAGGCGCCTACCCGACGTCCCCGTCGACGTAGAACCACCGCCCGTCCTCCCGGACGAACCGGCTGCGCTCGGCCAGCACCCCGTCCGTCCGGTGGGCCCGGAACTCGACGGTCCCGTCGGTGGAGAACATCGTCCCGCCCGAACGCGCCACGATCTCCAGCCCCGTCCACACCGACCCCGGCTCCAGCCGCAGCCGTCGCGGACGCGTCGACGGGTGCCACGACGCCAGCAGGTACGCACGGTCGCCCCGCACGAAGGCGGTGTAGCGGCTGCGCATCAGCGCCTCCGCCGTGGCGGCGGGGCGCCCGGCGAGCACGGGGGTGCAGCAGGTGTCCTCGGGGCGGCCGGTACCGCAGGGGCAGAGCACGGTCGTCGAGCATGCCCCATCCGGCACATGTGAGGTGCCCGACCGACCCGAAGGGACAGTTGACCACCTCTACGGACGTGTGGTCGTCTCATCCGTCGCCGAGCCGTGTACCGCAGGAGGAATGCCGACGTGACGGACTTCTACGACGTCCTGCACTCCCGCCGCGACGTCCGCACCGGCTTCCGGCCCGACCCGGTCGACGACGACGTCCTCACCCGCGTCCTGCAGGCCGCGCACGCCGCCCCGAGCGTCGGGTTCTCCCAGCCCTGGGACTTCGTCCTGGTCCGCGACGCGGGCGTCCGCGAGCGCGTGCACGCCCTCGTCTCCGCCCAGCGCGACCGCTACGCCGCGTCGCTGCCCGCCGCCCGCGCCGAGGCGCTGCGCGCGATCCGGGTGGAGGCGATCCGCGAGACCCCGCTGAACGTCGTCGTGACCGCCGACGCCACCCGCGGCGGCCGGCACACCCTCGGTCGCCACGAACGCCCCGAGATGGGCCCCTACTCCGCCGCGCTCGCGGTGCAGAACCTGTGGCTGGCCGCCCGCGCCGAGGGCCTCGGGGTCGGCTGGGTGTCGTTCTTCGGCGACGACGGCCTCACCGAGCTCGGCGCGCTGCTCGGGCTGCCCGCGCACGTCGAGGTCGTCGCCTACCTGTGCGTCGGCCACGTCGACGCCTTCCCCGACCGGCCCGAGCTCGAGCAGCACGGCTGGGCCCGTCGCCGCCCGCTGGACTGGGCGGTGCACCAGGACACCTGGGGCGCCCGCGGGCTGCCCGGCGCCGCGCCCACCGCGCTGCTGGAGTCCACCGTGGACGCCGTCGCACCGGTCGACGACGTCGCCCGGTCCGCGGCCCGCGACCGGCTCGACCGGATGACCAAGCCGCGCGGCGCGCTCGGCCGGGTGGAGGACGTGGCCGTCGCGCTCGCCGGGATCGCCGGGGCCGAGGTGCCGCCGGTGCCGTCCCCGGCCGCGGTCGCGATCTTCGCCGGCGACCACGGCGTGCACGCCCAGGGCGTCACCCCGTGGCCGCAGGAGGTCACCGCACAGATGGTCGCGAACTTCACCGCGGGCGGTGCGGTGGTGAACGCGTTCGCCCGCCAGCTCGGGGCGGAGGTGCTCGTCGTCGACGTCGGGGTGGCCGCCGAGCTCGACCCGGTGCCCGGCCTGCTGCCCCGCAAGGTCGCCCGCGGCACCGCCGACATGACCACCGGCCCGGCAATGACCCGCGAGCAGGCCCGCGCCGCGCTCGAGCACGGCATCGAGGTCGCCCGCGACCTGGTCGCCGCGGGGAACCGCTGCCTGCTCACCGGGGACATGGGCATCGCCAACACCACCGCCGCGGCCGCGCTGGTGTGCGCGTTCACCGGCGCCGACCCGGCCGTCGCGACCGGGCGCGGCACCGGCGTCGACGACGAGACCCTGGCCCGCAAGACCGACGTCGTGCGCCGCGCCCTGGAGCTGCACCGGCCCGACCCGGCCGACCCGCTCGGGGTGCTCGCCGCCGTCGGCGGGCTGGAGCACGCGGGGCTGGCCGGGTTCGTCCTGGGCGCCGCCGCGCTGCGCACCCCGGTGGTGCTCGACGGCGTCATCGCCGGCTCCGCCGCCCTGGTCGCCGCCGCGTTCGCGCCGGACGTCGTCGGCTACTGCCTGGGCGGGCACCGCTCCGCCGAGCCGGGCGGCGCGCTCGCCCTCGACCACCTCGGCCTCGCGCCGCTGCTGGAGCTCGACATGCGCCTCGGCGAGGGCACCGGCGCGCTGCTCGCGCTGCCGGTGCTGCAGGGCGCGGCGCGGGCGATGGCCGACGTCGCCACCTTCGACGCCGCCGGGGTCACGGACAAGACCGGTGGGTGACCCGCTCACCGTCGTCGGGGTCGGCGCCGACGGCTGGGCCGGGCTGCCGGAGACCCACCGCGACGCGCTGCGCGACGCCGAGGTGCTGCTCGGCGGGCCCCGCCAGCTCGACCTGCTGCCCGCCGACGTGGCGGGGGAGCGCCGGGCGTGGCCGTCGCCGCTGGTCCCGGCGCTGCCGGGGATCCTCGACTCCCTCGCCGACCGGCGCGTCGCGGTGCTCGCCTCCGGCGACCCGATGTTCTTCGGGATCGGCGCCACGCTGGCCCGCGTCGCCGGGCCGGACCGGCTGCGGGTGCTGACCCACCCGTCGTCGGTGGCGCTGGCCTGCGCCCGGCTGGGCTGGGGCTCGGAGCACGTGGCGGTACTGAGCGTCGTCGGCCGCCCGCTCGACGCGCTGCGCCGCGCGCTGGCCCCGGGCGCCCGGCTGGTCGTGCTCTCGGCCGGAGCCGGGTCACCCACCGAGATCGCCGGGCTGCTCGCCGGCGCCGGATGGGGCGGCTCGCGGATGACGGTGCTGGAGCGGCTCGGCGCGCCCGACGAGCGCCGGGTGTCGGCCACCGCCGCGGCCTGGCGGGGCGACGCGGACGCGCTGAACGTCGTCGCGCTCGAGTGCGTCCCCGACGCCGGGCTGGTCCCGCCGGGGGAGACGCCCGGCCTGCCCGACGACACCTACGACCACGACGGTCAGCTCACCAAGCGCGAGGTCCGCGCCGTCACCCTCGCCCACCTCGCGCCGCGCGCGGGGGAGCTGCTGTGGGACGTCGGCGCCGGGTCCGGGTCGATCGGCATCGAGTGGATGCGGGCGCACCCGCGGTGCCGCGCGATCGCCGTCGAGACCCGCCCCGAGCGCGCCGACCGGGTCGCCGCCAACGCCGCGGCGCTCGGCGTCCCCGGCCTGCGGGTGGTGACCGGTCCCGCGCCGGACGTGCTGGCCGGGCTGGAACGGCCCGACGTCGTGTTCGTCGGCGGCGGGCTGACCCGCGCGGGCGTCCTCGACGCCTGCCTGGCCGCGCTGGGCCCGGGCGGACGTCTGGTCGCCAACGCGGTCACCGTCCAGACCGAGGCGGCGCTGGCCGCCGCCCACGCCGCGCACGGCGGGGACCTCGTCCGGGTGCAGGTCGCCCGCGCCGTCCCCGTCGGCGGCTTCCACGGATGGCGCCCCGCCATGCCCGTGACCCTGTGGAGCTGGAGGAACGTGCTGTGAGGACCGAGCTGTGACGGTGCACTTCATCGGGGCCGGACCCGGTGCGGTCGACCTGCTGACGCTGCGGGCCCGCGACCTCATCGCGGCCGCGCCGGTCTGCCTCTACGCGGGCAGCCTGGTGCCGCCGGAGATGCTGGAGATCTGCCCGCCCGGCGCCCGCACCGTCGACACCGCGCTGATGACGCTCGACGAGATCCTCGACGAGATGGTCCGCGCCCACCGGCACGGGCTCGACGTCGCCCGGCTCGCCTCCGGCGACCCGTCGGTGTTCTCGGCGATGGCCGAGCAGATGCGCAGGCTCGAGGCCGAGGGCGTGCCCTACGACGTGTGCCCCGGCGTCCCCGCCTACGCGGCGGCGGCCGCGGCGCTGGGCCGCGAGCTCACCGTCCCCACGGTCGCCCAGACCGTCACCCTCACCCGGATCGCGGCGCGCGCGACGCCGATGCCGGAGAACGAGGGACTCGACAAGCTGGGCGCCGCCGGCGGCACCGTGGTGCTGCACCTGGCCGTGCACCGCATCGCCGAGGTCGTCGACGCCCTGGCCCCCTCCTACGGCGGCGACTGCCCGGCCGCGGTGGTGGCGCACGCGTCGCGTGCGCACGAGATCGTGCTGCGCGGGACCCTGGAGCAGATGCCCAAGGCCGTCGACGAGGCCGGGATCCAGCGCACCGCCGTGATCATCGTCGGGGAGGCGCTGGCGGCCCGGCACTTCCCGGACTCGCACCTCTACAGCGACGGCCGCTGCCGTGCCCCGGAGACCGCGGTGTGGCAGCCCGCGGGGCAGGACGTCCCCGGTCAGTAGTCCTCGTGCCAGGCCCGGCCGTCGCGCTCGATCAGCGCGGTGGCCGAGGCCGGGCCGTGGCTGCCCGCGGTGTAGGGGCGCGGCCGCTGGTCGGTCGCCTCCCAGGTCCGCAGGATCGGCTCGGCCCACCGCCACGCGGCCTCGATCTCGTCGCGGCGCATGAACAGCGTCGGGTTGCCGCGCAGCACGTCCATGAGCAGCCGCTCGTAGGCGTCGGGCAGTCGGTCGCCGAAGGTGCGGGCGAAGCTCAGGTCCAGCGGCGCCGGGATCGGGCGGATCCCGCCGGGGCCGGGCTGCTTGGCCGTCATGTGCAGGCGCACACCCTCGTCGGGCTGCAGCCGCAGGACGAGCCGGTTGGCCGGGATCTCCTCGCCGAACGCCGGGAAGATCGAGTGCGGGACCGGCTTGAACTGCACCACGATCTCCGACGCGTGCGTCGCCAGCCGCTTGCCGGTGCGCAGGTAGAACGGCACCCCGGCCCAGCGCCAGTTGGCGACCTCGGCGCGCAGCGCCACGAAGGTCTCGGTGGAGGACCGCTCCCGCTCGCGCGGGGTCCCGGCGCGGGACTCGGCCAGCTCGGTGGCGTAGCCGGGCACCGCGGTGCCGTCGACGAGGCCCTCGGCGTACTGCCCGCGCACGGTGTCGCGCACGACGTCGGGGCCGTCGAGCGGCCGTAGCGACTGCAGGACCTTCAGCTTCTCGTCGCGCACGCCCTCGCCGTCGATCTTGGCGGGCGGCTCCATCGCGACCAGGCACAGCAGCTGCAGCAGGTGGTTCTGCACCATGTCGCGCAGCGCGCCGGAGCCGTCGTAGTAGTCGGCGCGGTTCCCGACGCCGATCGACTCGGCGACGGTGATCTGCACGTGGTCGATCTGCGAGGCGTTCCACAGCGGCTCGAACAGGGAGTTGCCGAAGCGCAGGACCAGCAGGTTCTGCACCGTCTCCTTCCCGAGGTAGTGGTCGATCCGGTAGATCTGCTCCTCGGCGAAGACCGAGCCGACCTCGTCGTTGATCGCCTGCGCCGAGGCCAGGTCGGTGCCCAGCGGCTTCTCCAGCACCACGCGGGTGCGGTCGTCGACGATGCCGGCGGCCGCGCTGCCGACGCAGATCCGCCCGAACAGCTGCGGGGCGGAGGCGAGGTAGAGCACCCGGGTGCGCCCCGGGGAGGGCGCCCCGATCAGGCCCGACAGCAGCGACCAGTCGTCGTCGGCGACGTCGAGGGTCACGTGGTGGAGCCGGTCCAGGAAGCGGTGGTGCTGCGCGTCGTCGGCGCAGGCGTCGGGGCCGGCCCAGCGCGGCGCGGTGCGCCGCAGCTCGGAGTCGACCTTGTCGCGGTAGCCGGGGTCGTCGAGCCCGGAACGGGACACGGCGACGATGCGGGTGTCGTCGGCGAGCTGGCCGTCGCGGTCGCGGAGGTAGAGCGCGGGCAGCAGCTTGCGCATCGCGAGATCGCCGGTGCCGCCGAACACGACGACGTCGGCGGGGTCCATGACGGGAAGGGGGTGCGGCACGAGCCGTCTCCTCGGTAAGCGAACGGGTGCGGGTCGAGCGGTGCCAGGGCCCGCGTGACGGGGCACTTCCGTACTGTACCGATTCCGTTCCGCTCGCGAAAGGCGGAAGGGGTCCCCGGTCAGGCCAGCCGGCCCGCCCCGTCCGACGGCGTGCCCGGGAACACGACCGGCTCGGCCCAGCCGCGCTGCGCGTAGGCCTCCCGCACCGAGGCGGTGACCGCGGCCGCCCCGTCGGCCTCGACCAGCGCGATCACGCAGCCGCCGAAGCCGCCGCCGGTCATCCGCGCGCCGGTCGCGCCGCCGTCGCGGGCCGCCTCGACGGCCACGTCGACGTGCGGGACGGTGATCTCGAAGTCGTCGCGCATCGAGGTGTGCGACGCGTCGAGCAGCGGCCCGATCGCCCGCGGGTCCGCGCCGCCGGACAGCAGCCGCACGGTCTCGGTGACCCGGGCGTTCTCGGTCACGATGTGCCGGGCCCGGCGGCGGATCCGCTCGTCGGCGATCCGGGGCAGGTCGTCCGGGCCCGCGTCCCGCAGGGCCGGGACGCCGAGGGCGGCGGCCGCGGCCTCGCAGTCGGCGCGCCGGGCGCCGTACTCGCCCGAGGCGTGCGCGTGCGGCGCCCGCGTGTCGATGACCAGCAGCTCCAGGTCGTGCGCCGGCAGGTCGAAGGGGACCAGCTCGACGGTGTCGTCGCGGGTGTCGAGGAACACCAGCCGGCCGGCGCGGCCGTGCATCGAGGCCATCTGGTCCATGCCGCCGGTGGGGGCGCCGACGAACTCGTTCTCCGCGCGCCGCGCGATCCGGGCCAGCGTGGTCGGGTCGACGTCGGCCCCGGCGAGCCCGGCGAGCGCGACGCCGACCGCGCACTCCACCGCCGCCGACGACGACAGCCCGGCCCCGACCGGCACGTCGGAGTCCAGCTCCAGCTCCACCTCGCCCACCGGGTAGCCGGCCTCGCGGAACGCCCAGCAGGTCCCGGCCACGTAGGCCGCCCAGCCGGGCACCTCGCCCGGCACCACCGACGCCGCGGAGAACTCCACCGGGGCGCCCGGCTCCTGCACCGAGCGGACCCGGCTGCGGCCCCCGGTCGCGGGTGCCGCGGCGACGACGGCCCGGTGCGGCAGCGCGAAGGGCAGCACGAAGCCGTCGTTGTAGTCGGTGTGCTCGCCGATCAGGTTGACCCGCCCGGGGGCGAACCAGACCCCGGTCGGGGCCGCCCCGTGACGGGTGGCGAAGGCGTCGGCGACGGTGGACATGGCGGCTCCGGTCGAACGAGGGTGTTGGTCGGGAGGTGGGTGCGCGGCGGGTGGCCGGGGGCGCGGGCACGGTAGCCGACCCCTGCGCCGGACGGCCGGGGCGCCGGGGCACGATGACGGCCGTGCCCGACGCCCCCGACTGCCTCGACACCGCCCTGACCGACCCGGTGGCCTCCGCCCTGCGCGGGCGGCTGGCCGGCTTCGGCGCGACCCGCGGTGCCGCGGTGCGCTTCGACCCGGAGGTGTCGCCGTTCGCGGCGCTCCCGCTCGACGCCGACGGGCACGGCCGCGCCGGGGACTGGGCCGATCTCGCGGCGCTCTGCGCGCCGGGCAGCGAGGTCGTGGTGGTGCGCGCCGCCGCCGGGCCGCCGCGGATCCCGGCGGGCTGGGAGCTGCTGCGCGCGTTCCCCGGGGTACAGATGGACGGCGCCGCGGTGCCGGGCGCGGCCGCGGACGACCTCGTCGAGCTGGGGCCGCCGGACCGGGCGGAGATGGCGGAGCTGACCGGCCGCACCCGGCCCGGGCCCTGGCTGGCGCGCACCGCCGAGCTGGGCCGCTACCTCGGCGTCCGCCACGACGGCCGGCTGGTCGCGATGGCGGGGGAGCGCATGCGCATCGGCGGCGACGGCGCCGCCGGGGCGACCGAGATCAGCGCGGTCTGCACCGACCCGGAGTTCCGGGGCCGGGGGCTGGCCCGCCGGCTGGTCGACGCCGTCGCCGCCGGGATCGTCGCCCGCGGCGAGCGCCCGGTGCTGCACGCGGCCGCGGACAACCACGGCGCGATCCGGCTCTACGAGGCGATGGGGTTCACGCTGTCGCGCACGATGCGGTTCGACCTGCTCCGCGCGCCGCACCGCTGAGCGGCTCAGGCCGACAGGGCGGCGTCGACGGAGCCGGGGGAGAGCACCTCGTCGAGCACCAGGATCGCGCAGCCCATCACGCCCGACCGCCCGCTGAGCAGGCCCGGCTCGATGCGCAGGTTCTGGGTGGCCGCGGCCATCGAGCGCCGGTAGATCGCCTCCCGCACACCCGCGACGAGCGGGTCGAACGCCCCGACCAGGTCCCCGCCGATCGCGACCAGCGCGGGGTTGACCAGGTTCACCGCGGCGGCGAGGACCTCGCCGAGCCGGCGCCCGGCGATGCGCACCAGCCGCACCGCGTCCGGGTCGCCCTGCTTGACCAGCGCGACGACGTCGGCGATCGCGGTGACCGGCTGCCCGCACTCGGCGAGGTCGCGCACCAGGGCGCGGCCCGAGGCCAGCACCTCCAGACAGTCGATGTTGCCGCAGCCGCAGCCGATGCCCGGCCCGTCGTGGACCGGGGTGTGCCCGATCTCGCCCGCCGCACCCCAGGCGCCGCGCTGCAGCACCCCGCCGCAGACGAGCCCGGCGCCGACCCCGGACCCGATCTTGACCATCAGCAGGTCGTCGACGTCGGGGTGGGCGTCGTGTTCGGCCAGGGCCATGACGTTCACGTCGTTGTCGACCAGCACCGGGGCGGGGAAGCGGGCGGTGAGCAGCGGCGGCAGCGCGATCCGCTCCCAGCCGGGCAGCGCGGGGACGCCCACCGACCAGCCCTGCGCGCCGTCCACGGTGCCGGGGACCGACAGCCCGATGCCGCGGATCGTCGCGTCGTCGACCCCGGCGGTGAGCAGCAGCTTCTCCAGCCGGATGACCGCCTCGGAGAGCAGATGCTCCGGCCCGGCGGAGGCGGGGATGTCCACGACCTCCTCGGCGAGCACGGCGCCGGACAGGTCGCACACGGCGGCCTTGGACCGGCTGACGCCGACCGACAGCGCCAGCACGGTGCCGCCCGCGGCGTTGAACTCCAGGCGCGCGGCGGGCCGTCCGCCGGTCGCGGCGGCGCCGACCACCTCGGTGACCAGGCCGTCGGCGAGCAGCCGGTCGACGCGCGCGGCGACCGCGGTCCGGGACAGGCCGGTCTCGCGACCGATCTCGGTCCGGGTCCCGGCCACGCCGTCCCGGACCAGCCGGAAGATCTCGCCCGCCGTGGCGGGCGCGCTGGTCGGGGTGCGTCCTCGCATTCGTCCAGTGAACCACAGGGCTTCGACCTGGTAGAACGCTGATCGGGTCTCACTAACGTCTTGTGAGTACATAAGTCAGTCGGTAGAGTGCTTATCGAACGGTTCGCCACGCACCCCACCACCTGGAGATCGACGTACCGTGACCGCTTCCGTCCCGCTGCACCCCGTCGTCGACGCCGTCACCCGGCGGGTGACCGCCCGCTCGGCCACCACCCGCGCCGCCTACCTCGAGCGCATCCGCGCGGCCGCCGCCGCGGGGCCCGCCGCCGGCCCCGGCCGCGCCGACCTCGGCTGCGCCAACCTCGCCCACGCCGTCGCCGCGTGCGGGCCGGACAAGCTGACGCTCACCGCGTCGCCCGCCCGCAACATCGGCATCGTCACCGCCTACAACGACATGCTCTCGGCCCACCAGCCGTTCGAGACCTACCCCGCTCGGATCAAGGCCGCGGCCCGGGCCGCGGGCGGGGTCGCCCAGGTCGCCGGCGGGGTCCCCGCCATGTGCGACGGCATCACCCAGGGCCGCGCCGGCATGGAGCTGTCGCTGTTCTCCCGCGACGTCATCGCCCTGTCCACCGCCGTCGCGCTGAGCCACGACATGTTCGACGCCGCGGTGCTGCTCGGGGTCTGCGACAAGATCGTCCCCGGGCTGGTGATGGGCGCGCTGTCCTTCGGGCACCTGCCGGTGCTGCTCGCCCCCGCAGGCCCGATGACCTCGGGCCTGCCGAACAAGGAGAAGGCCCGCGTCCGGCAGGCGTTCGCCGCGGGCGAGGCCGACCGCGCCGAGCTGCTCGAGGCCGAGTCGGCCAGCTACCACGGCCCCGGGACCTGCACCTTCTTCGGCACCGCGAACTCCAACCAGCTGCTGATGGAGGTCATGGGCCTGCACCTGCCGGGGTCGTCGTTCGTCAACCCCGGCACCGCGCTGCGCGACGCCCTGACCGACGAGGTCGCCCGCCGCGCGCTCGACGCTGCGGGCGACCCGGACAAGGCGATGGGTGCGGTCGTCGACGAGAAGGCCGTGGTCAACGGGATCGTCGCGCTGCTGGCCACCGGCGGCTCCACCAACCACACGATGCACCTGGTCGCGATGGCCGCCGCCGCGGGCGTGCAGATCACCTGGGACGACTTCTCGGACCTGTCCGCCGTCGTGCCGCTGCTGGCCCGGATCTACCCCAACGGCAAGGCCGACGTGAACCACTTCCACGCCGCCGGCGGCACGGCGCTGCTGATCCGCGAGCTGCTCGACCACGGCCTGGCCCACGACGACGTCCGCACCGTCGACGGCCCCGGCCTGTCCCGCTACACCCGCGAGCCCTTCCTCGACGGGGACACCCTGGTGTGGCGTGAGGGCACCACGGAGAGCCTGGACAAGTCGGTGCTGCGCTCGGTCGCCGACCCGTTCTCCCCGGACGGCGGGCTGCGCGTGCTGCACGGCAACCTCGGCCGCTCGGTGGTCAAGACCTCCGCCGTCGAGCCCGACCACCGCGTCGTCGAGGCCCCGGCCGTGGTCTTCGACGACCAGGACGACCTGCTGGCCGCGTTCGCCGCGGGCGAGCTCGACGGGCGTGACCTGGTCGCCGTCGTCCGGTACCAGGGACCGCGCGCCAACGGCATGCCCGAGCTGCACAAGCTGACCCCCGCGCTGGGGCTGCTGCAGGACCGCGGGCACCAGGTCGCGATCGTCACCGACGGCCGCATGTCCGGCGCCTCGGGCAAGGTCCCCGCCGCGCTGCACGTCACCCCGGAGGCCGCGCAGGGCGGACCGCTGCGGAACGTGCGCGACGGCGACCTGGTACGCCTGGACACCCTGAACGGCACCCTGTCCCTGCTGGTCGACGCCGACGAGTTCGACGCCCGCGAGCCCGCCCGGCCCGCCGGCCCGTCCGGTCCGACGACCGGCACCGGACGCGAGCTGTTCGCCGCGTTCCGCGCCGCCGTCGGGCCCGCCGACACCGGCGCGACCGTCGCCCTGCCCTACTGAGAGGACCCCGTGAGCGAGAAGCTGCTGGAGCTGGCCCCCGTCGTCCCCGTCGTCGTGCTGCCCGACGCCGCGACGGCCGTCCCGCTCGCCCGTGCCCTGGTGGACGGCGGGCTGCCGGTCATCGAGGTGACCCTGCGGACCCCGGCCGCGCTCGAGGCCGTCCGCCGGATCGCGGCCGAGGTGCCCGACGCCGTCGTCGGCACCGGGACCGTCCGCACCCCCGACGACGTCCGCGCCTCGGTCGACGCGGGCGCCCGCTTCCTGGTCAGCCCCGGTGCGACGCCGCGGCTGCTCGACGCGATGGAGGACTCCGGGCTGGACTTCCTGCCCGGCACCGCGACGATCTCGGAGATGATGGCCGTCGCCGAGCGCGGCCACACCGCCTGCAAGTTCTTCCCCGCCGAGGCCGCGGGCGGGCGCCCGTTCCTGAGGTCGGTCGCCGGGCCGCTGCCGGACCTGCGGTTCTGCCCGACCGGGGGGATCACCGTCGACTCGGCACCGGGCTACCTGGCCCTGCCCAACGTCTCCTGCGTCGGGGGCTCCTGGCTGACCCCGGCCGACGCCGTCGCCGCGGGCGACGTCGACCGGATCCGCGGGCTGGCGGCCGCGGCCGCCGCCCTCGGCTGACCGGCGCCCGGGGGCGGGACGAGGGGTCCGCCCCCGGGGCCGCGACGGTAGGGTCCCCTCCGGTGTGCCGGGAAGTCTGGTCGGCGAGCGATGCCTCCTGCCCGCCCGACCTCCCCGGAGCCCCGTGAACACCTCCCGTACCGCCCGCCGCGTCGGCGACGTGCTGCGCACCGAGACCGTCGGGGGCGTCCTGCTCGTCGTGGCGGCCGCGGTCGCGCTGCTGTTCGCCAACTCGCCCTGGCGCGACGCCTACACCGCGCTGTCCGAGCTGACCGTCGGGCCCGCCGCGCTGCACCTGGACCTCTCGCTCGCGACCTGGGCCGCCGACGGCCTGCTGGCGGTGTTCTTCTTCGTCGTCGGGCTGGAGCTCAAGCGCGAGTTCCTGGCCGGTGACCTGCGCGACCCGCGCACGGCGCTGCTCCCGGTCGCGGCGGCCGTCGGCGGCATGGCGGTGCCCGCGCTGATCTACGTCGCGATCAACCTCGCGAACCCCGGGGCCCTGGTCGGCTGGGCGATCCCGACCGCCACCGACATCGCGTTCGCGCTCGCGGTGCTCGCCGTCATCGGGACGCACCTGCCCACCGCGCTGCGGACCTTCCTGCTCACCCTCGCCGTCGTCGACGACCTGCTGGCCATCACGATCATCGCCGTGTTCTACACCGAGCAGCTGTCGGTGCCCGCGCTGCTCGGTGCGCTCGTCCCGCTCGCGCTGTTCACCCTGGCCGTGCAGCGCGGGGTCCGGTCCTGGTGGGCGCTGGCGCCGCTCGCCGCGGCCGCCTGGGTGCTGGTCCACTCCTCCGGGGTGCACGCCACCGTCGCCGGGGTCCTGCTCGGGTTCGCGGTGCCGGTCCTGGGGCGGCACCGGGTGCACGGGGTGTCGCTGTCGGAGCACTTCGAGCACCGGTGGCGCCCGTGGTCGGCCGGGTTCGCGGTGCCGGTGTTCGCGTTCTTCGCCGCCGGGGTGACCGTCGTCGGCGGTGACGGCGGGGGGATCGGCGCCGCCCTGCTCGACACCGTCACCCTCGGCGTCGTCGCCGGACTGGTGGTCGGCAAGACCGTCGGGGTCCTCGGTGCGACCTGGCTGGTGCAGCGGTGCACCCGGGCCCGGCTGTCCGACGACCTGTCCTGGTGGGACCTGCTCGGCCTCGCACAGCTGGCCGGCATCGGGTTCACCGTGTCGTTGCTGGTCGGCGAGCTCGCCTTCGGGACCGGGACCCCGCAGGACGACCACGTCAAGATCGGCGTGCTGTGCGGCTCACTGCTCGCGGCGCTGCTCGCGACGGTGGTCCTGCGCGCCCGCAACGCCCACCACCGCCGCCGGGCGGGCTGAGCCGGGTCAGCGGTGGTCGGCGCGGGCGGCGGCGTGCCGCACTGCGGCCGGCGACAGGCCACGACGACCGCGGTCCCAGTCACCGGTGTCCGGGCGCACGCACGGCAGGGCGTGCACGAAGCTGCGGGCCGGTCCGCCGTCGGCCGCGGTCCCGCCGTGGGTCCTCAGCCGCAGCGGCTCGCGGGTGGGGTCGATCGGGTTGAGGCAGCGCTCGCACAGCGCGTCCCGGATCACGCGGCCCACCGCCCGGCCGGGACGACGGTGCCCGCGGGGACACACGCCGCGACGTGCACGACGGCCTCGCGCCAGGTCACCTCGCCGGCCGCGTCGGCCGACTCGATGTGGGACAACCGGTAGACGCGTTCGGTCGCGGCGTCGACGGGGGCGAAGCAGCGCTCGCAGAGCTGGATCATCGGGCTCGACCTCGCGGCTCTCTCTCGGGATCGGACGGCCAGGATCTACCCACCGGCCATCATCCGGACACCGGAACGTGACCGGCGCCGCTGTGTGGCCCGCCCCACCTGACCTGCGACGTCGTCATCGGTGAGCGGGCGGGCGGTGTCGCGGCGGGGAACGGTGGGGGCCCCGTCCTAGACTCGGCGGTTCCCCGTACCCGACCGCTCCGGGAGTTCCTCCGTGCGCTTCGTGCACGCCGCCGACCTGCACCTCGACAGCCCGCTGCGCGGCCTGTCGCGGCTCGGCGACTCCGAGCTCGCCGCGACGCTGCGCGCGGCGACCCGGCGGGCCTGCGAGAACCTCGTCGACGCGGTCGTCGACTCCCGGGCCGAGGCGCTGGTGCTGCCCGGCGACGTCTACGACGGCGACTGGAAGGACTACGCGACCGGCGCGTTCTTCGTCCGGCAGCTGTCGCGGCTGCACGACGAGGGCCTCCCGGTGTTCCTCATCAGCGGCAACCACGACGCCGAGTCCGAGATCACCCGGTCGCTGCGGCTCCCGCCCAACACCCACCGGCTCTCGGTGGACGCCCCCGAGACCGTCGTCGACGACGACCTCGGCCTCGCCGTGCACGGCCAGGGCTTCGCCCGCCGCGCGGTGCTGGAGAACCTCGTCCCCGCCTACCCCGACCGCATCCCCGGCCTGGTCAACGTCGGGATGCTGCACACCTCGGTGCAGGGCGACGACCGGCACGACACCTACGCCCCCTGCCGCCCCGAGGACCTGTCCGGCTGCGGCTACGAGTACTTCGCCCTCGGCCACGTGCACGAGCAGCGCGCCGTCTGCGAGGGCCCGCACCCGGCCTGGTTCTCCGGGAACCTGCAGGGCCGCCACCCGCAGGAGCGCGGCGCGAAGGGCGCCCTGCTCGTCGACGCCGCCCCCGAGCGGTGGGCGACGGTCACCCCGCTGGTCCTCGACGTCGCCCGCTGGGAGCTCGTCGAGGTCGACATCGCCGGGCTCGGCGGCGCCGACGAGGTCTACGAGGCCGTCGAGTCCGCGCTGCGCGAGCGGTGCGCCGCCGCCGCGCCGCGCACCGTCGTCGCCCAGGTGACGCTGCACGGTGCCGGGCCGGCCGCCGCGGACCTCACCTCCGCCGAGGGGGTCCGCACCGAGCTGGAGCTGCTCGCCGAGCGCTGCGGCGCGGTGCTGGAGAAGGTCCGCAACCGCACCCGCCCGCCCGCCGGGGCGCTCGCCGTCGACCCGGAGCTGACCGCCGCGGTGTCCGCCGCCGCGGCCGGCCTGGCCGCCGAGCCGGACCGGATCCGCGAGCTCGCCGCCCCGCTGGAACGCGAGGTCGGCCGCCGGCTGCGCGAGGCGGGCCTGCTGGACCTGCGCGACGACGAGCGCCTCGCCGCGCTGGCCCGCCAGGCCGAGCAGCAGCTGCTGGCCCGGATGGCCGGGTCGTGAGCACGACCGCGCGGCTGCGCACCCTGGTCCTGGAGCGCTACGGCGCCTACGAGGGTCGCGAGCTGACCCTCGGCGACGGTCTGACGATCGTGTCCGGGCCCAACGAGGCCGGCAAGACCACCCTGCTCGACGCCCTGTCCGACCTGCTGTGGGGGATGCCCCGCCCGGTGCGCCACGCCTACGCCGTCGGCCCGTCGCGGCTGGCCGTGTCGGCCCGGGTCGCCGGTCCCTCCGGCGAGACCGTGCTGCGCCGCACCACCCGCGGCCTGCACGACGACACCGGCGCCGTCGCCGACGCGCCCTGGGGCGAGTCCGGTGCCGACGCCCGGCGCCGCTGGCGGGAGGGCTTCGGGCTCGGCCACGAGGAGCTGCGCGAGGGCGGCCGGGCACTGTGCGCGGGGGAGGGGGACCTCGCCGAGCTGGTCTTCACCGCCCGCAGCGGCCGCGACGCCCGCGCCCTGATCGCCGCGCTGGACACCGAGGCCGACGCCCTGTTCAAGGACCACCGGGGCAACCGGTCGGTCGAGGTGCGCGCGGCGTTCGCCCGGTTCACCGAGACCGAGAAGGCCGTGGGGGAGCGGGTGTCGCGGGCCGGTGAGGTCACCGCGCTGGCCGAGGAGATCGCCCGGCTGGAGCGCCGCGCCGCGGAGCTGACCCGCACCCGTCGCGGGGCGGCGGGGGCGGCGGACCGGGCCCGGCAGGCCGTCCGCGGCCAGGACCCGGCCCGGGAGCTGGCCGCGCTGCGCGCCGAGCGCGCCGCCCTGTGCGCGACCGGCGCCGCCCTCGACGCGGCCTCGCTGGAGGAGTACACCCACGCCACCGCCGCGCTGGCCGACGCCGAGACCGCCCGCGACGAGCACCGCGCCACCGCCGACGCGCTGCGGGCCCGCCGCGCCGAGCTCGACCTCGACGAGGACCTGCTCGCCGACGCCACCCGGGTCCGCGAGCTGGAGTCCGCCGCCCAGGCCCGCCGCGCCGACGCCGAGCGGGCGGCCCGGCTGCGCGCCGACGCCGCCGAGGCCCACCGCCGTGCCGAGACCGCGCTGGCCGGGCTGGTCGCCGAGGACGGGCGCAGCCCCGCCGACCGGCTCGCCGCCGTCCACCTGCCGGCCGACCGGGCCCGCGACCTCGACGAGCACGCCCGCCGCCTCACCGAGGCGCTCGCCGAGCAGACCCGCGCGGAGCGGCTGCACACCGATGCGCTCGCCGAGGTCCGCGAGGTGGCCGACGTCCCGGGTGGTCTCGACGCCGACCGGGTCGGCCGGGTCGCCGAGGTCCGCCGCGCGATCGAGGCCGAGGGCTCCGCCGCCGCGCTGTGCCGCTCCGCCGTCGCCGACCGTGACGGCGCCCGCACCCGGCGCGCCGAGGCGCTCGCCGCGGCCGGGTACCGCGGCACTCCCGACGGCACCCCCGACGGCCCCCCCGGCACCCGGGGCGTGCTGGCCCCGCCGCGCCGCGAGGTCCGGGAGCTGCGGGCCGCACTGCGCACCGCCGAGCAGGACCAGCGCGGCGCCGAGCGGGCCGCCGCGGACGCCGCGGACCGCGCGCACCGCGCCCGGGCCGCCCGCGACGGGGTGGCCGCCGACGGCCGCCCGGTCGGCGCGGACGCGCTCGCCGCGGCCCGCGCCGCCCGCGACACCGCGCTGGAGCAGCTGCTCGCCGCGGGCCCGGACGGCGCCGCCGCGGCCGCGGGCAGGCTGTCCGCCGCGCTCGCCGGGGCCGACCGGGTCGCCGACGACATGATCGCCTCCGCGGACCGGGTCGCCGAGCTGGCCCACCGCGACGCCGAGCTCGACACCGCCGACGCCGAGGCCGCCCGCACCGCGGCCGCCTCCGCCGCGGCCGGGGAGCGCACCGCCGCCGCCGGCGCGGCCTGGGCGACGCTGTGGCGGGCGCACGGCGTCGCCGTCCCCGACCCGGACGACGCCGACGCCGTCGTCGCCGCGCTGGCCGAGGCCGCCCGCGCCGAGGACGACGCCGCCCGCGCCGACGAGCGCCTGGCCCGGCTGCGCGACCAGGCCGAGGTGCAGGAACGGGCGCTGGGCTCCGCGCTCGCCGCGGCCGGGCGCCCGCGCGACGGCGCCCCGCTGGACGTGCTGCTCGTCGCGGCCGCCGACCTCGCCACCGAGGCCGAGCACGCCCGGGACCGGCGGGTGCTGCTGGCCCGGCTGCGCAGCGAGGCCGAACGCGCCGGGGGAGCGGCCGACGCCGCACGCCACGAACGGGAGCTGGCCACCCAGCGCTGGCGGTTCGCGCTGCGCGGCGCCGGGCTGCCCACCGACCTGGAGCCCGCGGGCTGGGACACCCGCCGCGACACCGTCGCCGACGCCCGCACCGCGGGGGCGCTCGCCCGCCAGGACGACGAGGAGGCCCGCCGCCTGGAGCGCTCCGTCGCCGCCCACGGCCGGGCCGTCGTCGCGCTGGTGGAGCGGCACCTCGAGCCCGCACCGACCGGCACCGCGGCCGCGGACCGGCTCGGCGAGCTCGCCGACCGCGTCCGCGAGGTCACCAAGGCCGCGGTGTCGGCAGGCCACCTCGACGACGGCATCGCCGCCGCCGAGGACGACGTCACCCGGGCCGCCCGCAGCGCGGCCGCGGCCACCGCGGTGCTGGACCGGCTCGCCGTCGAGCTGGCGCTGACCGAGGCCCCGGAGCCGGGCGGGCTGGAGGCCGCGGCACAGCGCGGCGCGCACGTCGCCGGGCTCGACGTCCGCATCGCCGAGCAGGAGCGGCTGCTGGCCGCCGCCGCCCCCGACCTCGACGCCGCCGAGCTGGTCGCCGCCGCCCCGGACACCGAGCCCGGCGCGCTGACCGAGGCGCTCGACCGGGCCGAGACCCACGAGCGCGACCTCGGCGCCGAGCAGGACGAGGTGCGCGAGCAGCTGGGCGGGCTGCGGGCCCGGCGCCGCGAGCTGGAGGAGGCCGAGGGGGCCGCCGAGCTGCACGCCCGCGCCCAGTCCGAGCTGGCCGGCGTCGCCGACGCCGCGGAGCGCTACCTGGTGCTGCACCTGCAGCGCGAGATCCTGCGCCGCGAGCTGGAGGCCTACGAGCGCAGCCACGCCTCCCCGCTGCTGGTCCGTGCCGGGGTGGTGCTCGAACGCCTCACCGGCGGCCGGTTCGTCGCGCTGCGGCCCCCGGCCGAGGCGGGCGGCGCCGGACGCAGCCTGGTCGCGGTACGCGCCGACGGCGAGGAGCTCGCCCCGACCCGGCTCTCGGAGGGCACCGCCGACCAGGTGCACCTCGCGCTGCGCCTGGCCGGGATCGAGCAGCTGCAGGCCGACCGGGTCGCCGCCGGGCTGCCGACGGTGCCGGTCGTGTTCGACGACGTCCTCATGACCTTCGACGACGAGCGCGGCGCCGCCGCCGTCGCCGTGCTGGGGGAGCTGGCCGCCACCGCGCAGGTGCTGCTGTTCACCCACCACGAGCACGTCGTCGGCCTCGCCCGCGACGCGGGCGTCGGGTTCACCGTCGCCGAGCTGGGGCCGCCCGCCCCGGTCGAGGTCGTCGGCGACGCCGACACCGCCCGCGCCACCCCGCTGGCCGGCTGAGCGGGGCGATCACGGAGACTGCCGACGTGGACGCGTGCGGTGAACGGTTCGTGATCGTCAGCGGCGACTCCCGGGCCGAGGTCGACGAGGTCGGGGCGGCGCTGGCCGGGTTCTCCCAGGGCGGCCGGGTCCGGGTCGAGCCGCACCCGCCCACGGCCCGCCCGCCGAAGGGCTCCGGCGCGGTGCTCGCGCCCTGGCCGAACCGGGTCCGCGGCGGCGCCTGGACCCACCGCGGGACCCGCAGGCAGCTCGCGCTGACCGAGCCGGACGCCGGCAACGCCATCCACGGCCTGCTGCGGCACGTGACCTGGACCCCGGTGGAGCGGGCGGGGGACCGGATCACGCTGACCGCCGTCGCGCCGGTGCAGCCCGGCTGGCCGCAGCCGGTGCGGGTCACGGTGACCTACGCCGTCGGCCGCGACGGGCTCACCGTCACCACCGAGGTGGAGAACCTCGGGGACGCGCCCGTCCCGTTCGGCCTCGGCTTCCACCCGTACCTGCGGGTCGGTGACGTGCCGACCGACGAGCTGGAGCTGACCCTGTCCGCGCGGACCGAGCTGCCGCTGCGCGACCAGCTCCCGGACGGCCCGGCGCGGCCGCTGGACGGCGCGGTCTCCCGGACCCGGCTCGCCGGGCTGGTCCTGGACAGCGCGTTCGGCGGCTGCACCCCCGGCGACGGCCCGGACGGCGGCGCCGACGGCCGGGTCCGGCACCGCGTCGGGTCCCGGGACGGCGGCGGCACCGAGCTGTGGGCCGACGCGGCGTTCGGCTGGGTGCAGGTCTTCACCCCGTCGGACTTCCCGCGCCAGGGCCCGGACGGGGTCGTGACGCCGTCGCGGGCGATCGCGGTCGAGCCGATGACCTGCCCGCCGGACGCGCTGAACTCGGGCACCGACCTGATCGAGCTCGTCCCCGGCGAGTCCCAGGTGCTGCGCTGGGGCGTCCACGCCACCGGGTGATCCGGATCATCCCCGGAGCGGAATACCGGAGAGGTCGTTGAACGCTCTACCGATCGTGACTGTCCAGACCGCTTCCCCGGTGCTCCTGCCCCGTCTCGACGAGGCCGGTCGCGCCGCCCTGTTCACCGAGGCCCGCACCGCCAACACCTTCACCGACGAGCCCGTCACCGACGAGACGCTCCGCGCGGTGTGGGACCTGGCCCAGTGGCCGCCGACCGCGGCCAACACCCAGCCGCTGCGCGTGACCTTCGTCCGCAGCGACGAGGGGAAGCAGCGCCTGCTGCCGCTGCTCGCCGAGGGCAACCGGGCCAAGTCCGAGGCCGCCCCGGTCATCGCGATCCTGGCCGCGGACCTCGACTTCCACGAGCACTCGGACACCACGTTCCCGGTCAAGCCCGGCTTCCGCGAGGGCCTGGAGTCCCAGGGCCGTGCGGGCCGCGAGCCGATGGCGCGGTTCAACGCCTCGCTGCAGATCGGCTACGTCCTGCTCGCCGCCCGCGCGCACGGCCTCGCCACCGGCCCGATGGCCGGCTTCGACGCCGACGCCGTGACCGAGGAGTTCTTCCCCGGCGGCCGGCACCGTGCGCTGCTCGTGGTCAACCTGGGCCACCCCGGTCCGGGCGCCTGGCACCCGCGGCTGCCCCGCCTCGAGGCCGGGCAGGTCCTCGACTTCGCCTGAGCGGGCCCACCCCCGCGGCCGTCACCGCACGGCCGTCATCGAGGGGGTGTGCTGCAGCAGGGTGCGCGTGTAGTCGTGCCGCGGCGCGGTGAGGACCTCCTCCACCGTGCCCTGCTCGACGATCCGGCCCTGCTGCAGCACCGCGATCCGGTCCGCGACCTCCCGGGCCAGGGCGATGTTGTGCGTCACGAACAGCATCGCCGTGCCCAGCTCGCGGCGCACCGTCGCCAGCAGCTCGACGATCGAGGCCTGCACCGACACGTCCAGCGCCGAGGTGACCTCGTCGCACACCAGGACGTCCGGGGCGGTGACCAGGGCGCGGGCGATCGCCGCGCGCTGACGCTCACCACCGGACAGCCCGCCCGGGTAGCGGTGGGCGAAGGACTCGTCGAGCCGCACCTGGCGCAGCATGTCCAGCACCCGGTCCCGGCGGGCGTCGGCGTCGAGGTCGGTGAGGTGGCGCAGCGGCACCTCCAGCGAGCTCGCGACGGTGCGCCGCGGGTTCAGCGACGCGAACGGGCTCTGGAACACGTACTGCACGCTGCGCAGCTGGGCGTAGCTGCGCGGGGTGGCCAGCGCCTCGCCGTGCAGGCTCAGCTCCCCGGCGTCGAGGGTCAGCAGCCCGGACAGGCCACGGGCCAGGGTGGTCTTCCCCGACCCGGACTCGCCGAGCAGCATCAGGCACTCCCCGGCGGCCAGCTCCAGGTCGACGCCGTCGAGCACGGGGCGGTCGCCGTAGCGCTTCCCGGCGCCGCGCACCCGCAGCACCGGCTCCCCGGCCGTCGTCGGCTCCCGACCACTGGCCCGGTGCAGGTCCGGCACCGCCGCGATCAGCGCCCGGGTGTAGGGGTGCTCCGGCGCGGTCAGCACGTCGCGCACCGGCCCGGTCTCGACGACCTCACCGGCCTGCATGACCGCGACCCGGTCGGCCAGCCCGGCGACGACGGCGAGGTCGTGGGTGATGTAGAGCGCGGCGGTCCCCGAGCGGGTCACCAGCTCGCGCACGGTGTCGAGCACCAGGTCCTGGGTGGTGACGTCCAGCCCCGTCGTCGGCTCGTCGAGCACGACGACGTCGGGCCGGTGCACGAACGCCGCCGCGATCCCGACCCGCTGCTGCTGGCCGCCGGAGAGCTGGTGCGGGTAGCGGCCGAGGAAGGCGTCGTCGCCGGGCAGCCCGACGTCGGTCAGCACCTCCCGCACCCGGGCGGTCACGTCCCCCTCCCAGCCGTGCGCGGTGAGGACCTCCGCGACCTGCGGCCCGATGCGCAGCACCGGGTTCAGCGACAGCGCCGGGTCCTGCGGCACGTAGGACACCAGCCGCCCCCGGACCCCGCGCAGGGTCGCCGGGGGCAGGCTCAGCAGGTCGTCGTGGGACTCGGTGTGCCCGGCGAAGCGCATCGTCCCGCCGGTGTGGGCCAGCCCGGCCCGAAAGTGGCCGAGCGCGGCCAGCGCCGCGGTCGTCTTGCCCGAGCCGGACTCGCCGACCAGGGCCAGGATCTCGCCCGGTGCGACGGCCCAGTCCACACCGTGCAGGACCTCCCGGCCGTGGGTCGTCGCGACCCGCAGCCCCGTGCACTCGATCGTCGGTGTCGCCGTCGGCGTCATGCCCCGCCCCCCGTCGTGTCCGCGGACTCCTTCGCCAGCGCGTCGGTGATCATGTTCGTGCCGACGGTGAGCACCGCGATCGCGAGCACCGGCAGCAGCACCCCCCACGGGGTGACGATCAGCGCGATCCGGTTCTCGTTGATCTGCAGCCCCCAGTCCGCGGCCGGCGGTTGCACCCCCAGCCCCAGGAACGACAGCGACGCCACGTAGCCGATGGAGTAGGTCAGCCGCAGGCCGAGCTCAACCATCAGCGGGCCGGTGATGGTGGGCAGGACCTCGGTGGCGAGGATCCGCCGCCGGGGCATCCCGTACATCCGGGCGGCCAGCACGTAGTCCTGCCCGGCGACCGACAGCGTCGCCTGCCGGGCGACGCGCGCGACCCGCGGGATGTGGGTGATGCCGATGACCAGCACCAGCAGCCAGCCCGACGAGCCGAGCACCGCGACCGCGAGCAGGGCCAGGACCAGCTGCGGGAACGACAGCAGTACGTCGCCGCCGCGCATGATCAGCGTGTCCAGCCTGCTGCCGGTGGTGCCGGAGTAGCCGGCGAGCATGCCCAGCGCGGCGCCGCCGACGATGCCGATCGCGGTCGCGGCCAGCGCGTAGAGCAGCACCGGACCGCCGCCGGCGAGGAAGCGGGTGAACACGTCGCGGCCCAGGTCGTCGGTGCCGGCGACGCCCTCGGCGCGGAACGGCCGCCCGGCGAAGTCGTCGACGCCGTAGCCGGTCAGCAGCGGGCCGAGGACCGGTCCGAGCAGCGCGACCGCCACCACGACCACGGTCAGGACGGCACCGATCCGCGCCTGGCGGCGGCGGAAGGTCCGGCGCAGCAGGCCGGAGGGGACGGTCGGGGCGCTCATGCGGAACCTCCGGTCGAGGAGTGCCGGATCCGCGGGTCGGCCAGGATCCCGGCGACGTCCGCGGCGAGGTTCACCACGACGTAGAACGCCGCGATGATCAGCGTGATCGCCTGCACGACCTGCACGTCCCGGTTGGCGACGGCGTCGATCAGCGCCTGGCCGATCCCGGGGTAGCGGAACAGGAACTCCACGACGACGACACCCCCGGCGAGCCAGGCCAGCTGCAGCGCGATCACCTGGGCGACCGGGCCGATCGTGTGCGGTACGGCGTGCCGGAACAGCACGGTGCGCTCGGGCAGCCCCTTGAGCCGGGCCATCTCGACGTAGCCGGCGTCGAGGGTCTCCGACAGCGTCGCGCGGGTCATCCGCACCACGTAGGGGATCACCACCAGCGCCAGCGTCACGACCGGCAGCACCAGCTGCTCGGGCCGCGCCCACACCGGCTCGCCGGGCCGGGCGATCGTCACCGACGGGAGGATCTGCAGCACCGAGGTCGCGAACAGCACGACCAGCAGCACACCGATGACGAACTCGGGCAGCGCCGCCAGCACCAGCGAGGCACCCGACAGCGCGGAGTCGGTTCGGGTGCCGCGGCGGACCGCGGCCCGTGCGCCCAGCGCGAGCGCGATCGGGGTGGAGACGACCGCGGTCAGCACCAGCAGCAGCGCCGAGGCGCCGATCCGGCCGCCGAGCAGCTCCGACACGGGTCCGCCGGTGGCGGCGGAGAAGCCGAGGTCGCCGGTCAGGACACCGCCCAGCCAGGTCAGGTAGCGCTCGGGCGCGGGCCGGTCGAGGCCCAGCTGCGCGGTCAGCGCCGCCACCCGCTCCGGGGTGGCCTGCTGGCCGAGGATGGCCCGGGCGGGGTCGCCGGGCAGCAGCAGCGTCGCGGCGAAGATCAGCACCGACACGACGAGCAGGATCAGCACCGACAGCGCGAGGCGCCGCAGGATCATGCGGACGAGCGGGCTCATGCGTCCACCCACGCCTTCCGGAACTCGTAGCCGGACAGGGACAGCCCGGTGCGGTTCGGGACGAGCCCGCCGACGTAGGCCTGGTGGGCGTCCACCCGGTCCGGGAAGCCCCAGATCAGGTAGCCGCCGCGGTCGAACTCGATCCGCTGCGCCGCGCGCACCAGCTGGGCGCGGCGCCCCGGGTCCAGCTCGGACCGGGCCCGGCGGACCACGCCCTGGTACTGCGCGTCGGTCCAGTGCGTCTCGTTGAACGGCGCGTCGGGCATCGACGACTGCGAGGCCTGCGGCAGGTAGTTGCGGGTGTTCCAGAAGCTCTGCGCGAACTCCCACTGCAGGTACTGGTCGGAGAAGAACGTCGAGGTGTCGACCCGGCGCAGCCCGATGTCGATCCCGGCGCCGCGGGCCTGGGTCGCGAGCACCTGCGCGGCCTCGCCGTGCCGGCCTGGATCGGGGAGGTCACCAGCTCCACCGCCAGGTTCGGCTTCCCGGCCGCGGCGAGCAGGTCGCGGGCCCGCGCGAGGTCCTGCTCGCGGGACGGGTCGAGGTAGTCCGGGTCGAAGCGGGCGTAGAGGTCGACGCCGGCGGCGCCCTGCCCGGACAGCACCTGGTTGACCAGCTCGCCGCGGCCGGTGACCAGGCGCAGCGCCTGGCGGACCCGGACGTCGTCGAACGGGGCGACGTCGACGCGCATCGTGAACGGCAGCCACGACCCGGTCTCCGAGGTCAGCAGCCGGATCGAGTCGTAGGAGCCGACCACCTCGGTCAGCGACAGCGGGACCTGGTCGATCGCGTCGACCTGCCCGGACAGCAGGGCGTTGATCCGGGCGTCGTCCTCGGAGAAGTTGATCAGTTCGAGGCGGTCGACCCAGGGCTGGTCCGGGCGCCAGTAGCCGTCGTGGCGGACGAACGCGCTCTGCTGGCCCGGGGTGAATGACTCGAACCGGAACGCACCGGTGCCGACCGGGCGCTCCAGGGAGAAGTCGGCCGGGACGATCCCGCACGAGTACTCGGCCAGGTACTGGTCGAACACCGGGGACGGCTCGGACAGCACGAACCGCACCGACCGGTCGGAGGCGACGACGACGTCGTCGAGGATCCCGAACTGCGACGCCCCGGACTTCGGGTCGGCCGGGTCGGTGATCCGCGCGAAGGTGGCGACGACGTCGTCCGGGGTGACCGGGCGGCCGTCGTGGAAGGTGATGCCGGCGCGGATCACCGCGGTCCAGGCCCGCGCCCCGGGCTCCGGCGTCACCGACTCGGCGACGGCCGGCTGCAGGGTGTAGGCGTCGTCCCAGTGCAGCAGCGGCTCGTAGAGGCTGAGCGTGCGGGCGATGTCGGGGTTCGTGGCGGGACTGTGCGGGTCCAGGGTGTCCGACGATCCGCCGCCGGTCACCCCCACCCGCAGGACGCCGCCGCGGCGCGGGGGGCCGGCGTCGCGGGCCGCGGCGGGGCCGCCGCAGCCGGCGAGCACGGCCGCCGCGGCGAGTCCCGCCGCGCCGCCCAGCAGTCGCCGCCGGGACAGCGGCGTCAGGGTCGGGCTGGTCATCGAGCTGTCTCCTCGGGGAGGGCCCCGCACCTGCGGGGCCGCGGTCGCGGGTCAGGTCGGGGGCCGGGGCACCTCCTGCACCGCGCGCCCGGCGTGCTCGGGGGCGGGGTCGCCGGTGACCAGCGCGTCGAGGTCGGCGGCGACGCCGTCCGGGAACGGCGTGGCGCCGCCCGGGCCGACGTGCAGGCACATCAGCTCCTCGGTGGCGCAGAGCCGGCCCGCGCTGCGCAGCTCGTGCCACAGCCGCAGCCGCTTCGCGTCGCGGCCGAGGACCCGGGTGGTGACCTCCAGGGGTGCGTCCGGGCCGATCTCGCGCAGGTACCGGACGTGCGCCTCGACCGTGTACAGCGAGCAGCCGGTCGCGTCCCGGTAGCCGGCGTCCATCCCGGTGCGCTCCATCAGCGCCGTCGTGGCGTCACCGAACACGAGCACGTAGTACGGCTCGGACAGGTGGCCGTTGTAGTCGATCCACTCGGGACGGACGACGTCGTGGTGCACCGGCGGCCCGCTCACCGGGTGCTCTCCCGGGGTGCGGCCCCCCGGGCCGCGGCGACGGCCCGGCGGACCGCGATCACGGCCCGGTCGCGCTCGGCCACCAGCTCCGCCATCGGCCGCCCACCGGCGGAGACCTCGGCGCCGGCGACCATGTCGTCGCGCAGCTGCGGGGTCAGCTCCGGGGCCTCCAGACGCGTCCACGGCGCCTTCAGCGACGGTCCGAAGTGGTCCAGCATGTGCGCCATCCCGCCCTGGCCACCGGCCAGGTGGAAGGTCAGGCAGGGACCGTGCACCGGCCAGCGCAGCCCCGGGCCGTCGGTGATCGAGCGGTCGATCTCCTCCGGGGTGGCCTCGCCCGCGGCGACCATGTGCAGCGCCTCGCGCCAGATCGCCTCCTGCAGCCGGTTCGCGATGAAGCCGGGCAGCTCCCGCTCCATCTCGATCACCGACTTGCCGATGTGCCGGTAGAAGTCCGCGGCCCGCGACGCCGCCCAGGCCTCGGTCCTCTCGCCGCCGACGACCTCGACCAGCGGGATCAGGTACGGCGGGTTGAACGGGTGCCCGACGACGAGCCGGCCCGGCTCGGCCGCGGTGGTCGCCATGTCGGTCATCGGGAACCCCGAGGTCGACGACGCCACCACCACGTCCGGACCGGCCGCCACCGCGGCGTCGGCCAGCTCGGCCAGCAGGGCGCGCTTGAGCTCCAGGTCCTCCGGGGCGCTCTCCTGCACGAAGTCGGCGCCCGCGACGGCCTCGGCCGCGGTCGGGTGCACCGTCAGCGCGTCCCGGTCGGCGCCGGAGGCCAGGCCCAGCTCGGTGAGCGCGGGCCAGGCGGCGTCGACCACCCGGCGCAGCTTCTCCCCGGCGTCCGGGGCGGGGTCCCAGGCCCGGACCCGCAGCCCGCGGGCCAGGAAGTACGCCGCCCAGCCGGCGCCGATCACCCCGGCGCCGATGCAGGCGACGGTCCGGATCTCCGTGACGGGACGCGGCTCAGGCACCGGTGCGCTCCTTCAGGCCGAGGATCTCCCGGGCACGGTCCGGCGTCGCGATGGTCGCGCCGAGGTTCTGCACGATCTCCACCGCCCGCTCGGTCAGCTGCTCGTTGGTCGCCTTCACCCCGCGCGAGAGGTAGAGGTTGTCCTCCAGCCCGACGCGGGCGTGCCCGCCGGCCAGCACCGACTGCGCCACCCAGCGCAGCTGGTCGCGCCCGATCGCGAACGAGGCGAAGTTGGCCCCCTCGGGGAGCAGGTTCACCTCCGCCGCCAGCACGCCCGGGTCGGCCGGGGCGCCGTAGGGGATGCCCATGCACAGCTGGAACAGCGCCGGGGCGTCGATCAGCCCCTCCTCGACCAGCACGGTGGCGAACCACAGCTGGCCGGTGTCGAAGATCTCCAGCTCCGGCTTCACGCCGAGCTCCTGGACCCGCCTGGCGCCGGTGCGCAGCATGTCCGGTGTGGAGATGTAGAGCTGGTTGCCCTCGCCGAAGTTGAGCGAGCCGCAGTCCAGCGTGCAGATGTCGGGCAGCAGCTCCTCGACGTGCGGGAGCCGCTCCAGGGCGTTGACCAGGTCGGTGCCGTCGATCGGCTTCAGCGGGTCCTCGGCGTCGATCACCAGGTCACCGCCCATGCCCGCGGTCAGGTTCAGCACGACGTCGACGCCCGAGTTCCGGATCAGGGTGACGGTCTCGCGGTAGAGCTCCACCGCCCGCGACGGGCTGCCGGTCTCCGGGTCGCGCACGTGGATGTGCACCACGGCGGCGCCGGCCCGGGCCGCGGCGATCGCGTCCGCGGCGATCTGGCCCGGGGTGACGGGCACGTGCGGGCTGCGGCCCACCGTGTCCCCGGCCCCGGTCACCGCGCAGGTGATGATGACGTCACGGTTCATCCGTTCTCCGTTCGCTCCGTGCGTGCCGGCGCCGCGAGCACGGCCCGGTCGATGAAGTCGTGCAGCAGGGCGCGCATCCGGTCGGTACCGGCACGCGGGGTCATGGCGAGCACCTGGATGCCGAGCCCGTCCACCAGCGCGGTGAGCTGGTCGGCCAGCGCCTCGGTGCGGCCGGACACGAAGACCCCGGCCTCCGCCCCGTCGGCGATCGTCATCGCGATGCTGCGGTACCAGCGGTCGTAGGCGTCCCAGTACAGCTCGCGCCGGGCCGGGTCGATCGCCGACTCCGCCCACACCTGGATCCAGATCGACCATTCGCGGCGCAGCAGCGCGCCGTCGGGGAGCTGCAGGTCGATCAGCCGCAGCAGCCGCTCGTGCGGGTCGGCGATCGTGTCGAGCTCGGCGACCTGGCGGTCGAAGGCGAGGCGCACGTTGTGCCGCAGCGCGGAGTCGAGCAGCTCCGAGCGGGTGGGGAAGTGGTAGTGGATCGCCGCCGGGCTGGTGCCCGCCGCCCGCGCGACGTCGGCGGTGCGGACCCGGTGGTAGCCGTGGTCGGCGATCAGCTCCCAGGCCGCGTCGAGGATCCGGCCGCGGGTGCCGTGGGTGCCGCCGGGCTCGCGGCCGGGGTCGGGCTCGGCGGCCGCGGCGGCGGCCCCGGTGGGGACCGCGGTCCGGGCGCGGGCGCCGTCGCGGCCGTGCAGCAGCCGGGCCACGGTCTCGCCGGTGACGTCGGCGATGCGGACGAGCTCGTCGGCGGCGAAGCGGCGGCGCCCGGCGAGCGACTTGGACAGCTTGGTCTCCTCCAGCCCGACCGCGGCGGCGAACCGGCGCTGGGTCCAGCCGTCGCGCTCCAGCAGGGCGCGCACCCGCCCGGCCACCGCGTCCTCGGCGGTCCGGGGGGCACGGGGGTCGGTCACCGGGCGACCGTAGGCCGGTACTTGCGATTAGCGCAAGCATCGGATCGGGATCGTCGCAGCGCACGAGGGTGCGACCCGGGCACGTCCGGTGCGTCGGCCAGTTCGCGGCTGCCGCTCGCGGAAGCGCTTGCGTCGGACAGTGTGAGCGGTAGGGTCGGCCTCTCACCCGACGGCGCCGTGGGGCGCCGGGGACGTGGCGAGGGGGACCATGCGTTCGCTGGACGAGACCGGGATCTGGACCGACGGGATCGAGGGCGTGGAGGTCCCCGGCTACGACCGGGCCGCCGTGGGCCGCGGGATCGTCCACATCGGCGTCGGCGGTTTCCACCGCGCGCACCTCGCGATGTACGTCGACGCGCTGCTCGCCTCCGGCGGGGCGCCGGAGTGGGGGATCTGCGGGGTCGGGGTGCTCGCCGCCGACGACCGGATGCGCGACGTGCTCGCCGCCCAGGACGGGCTGTACACGCTCGTGCTGAAGGAGGCCGACGGGACGCTGACGCCCCGGGTCGTCGGGTCGCTCGTCGACTACCTCTACGCCCCCGACGACCCCGAGGCCGTCATCGAGCGGATCGCCCACCCCGACACCCGGATCGTCTCGCTGACGATCACCGAGGGCGGCTACGCGATCGACCAGAAGACCGGCGAGTTCGACCCGGACTTCCCCGGCGTCCGCGCCGACCTCGACGCGATGGCCGCCGGCTCCGCCCCGACCGGGGCGTTCGGGCTGGTCGTCGAGGCGCTGGCGCGCCGCCGGGAGCGCGGCACCGGCCCGCTCACGGTCATGAGCTGCGACAACATGCAGGGCAACGGCGACGTCGCCCGCCGGGTGTTCACCGGCGTCGCCCAGCTCCGTGACGCCGACCTGGGCGCCTGGGTCGCGGAGTCGGTCACCTTCCCCAACTCGATGGTCGACCGGATCACCCCGGCCACCGCCGACACCGACCGCGAGGCCCTCGCCGAGCGCTTCGGGCTGCGGGACGGCTGGCCGGTCGTGTGCGAGCCGTTCACCCAGTGGGTGCTCGAGGACCACTTCGCCGCGGGCCGCCCGGAGTTCGAGCGGGTCGGGGTGCAGGTCGTCGACGACGTCGTCCCCTACGAGTTCATGAAGCTGCGCCTGCTCAACGCCACCCACCAGGCGCTGGGCTACCTCGGCTACCTCGCCGGGCACCGCTACGTGCACGAGGTCGCCCAGGACCCGACGTTCGCGGCGTTCCTGCGCGGCTACATGGACGACGAGGCCACCCCGACGCTGCGCCCGGTGCCCGGCATCGACCTCGACGCCTACAAGGACACCCTGCTGGAACGCTTCGCGAACCCGGGCGTCGCCGACACCCTGATGCGGATCAACTACGGCAGCTCCGACCGGATCTCGATCTTCCTGCTGCCGGTGGTGCGCGAGCAGCTCGCCGCGGGCGGGCCGGTCGAGCGGGCCGCGGCCGTCGTCGCCGGATGGTGCCGCTACGCCGAGGGCACCGACGAGCAGGGGCGGGAGATCACCCAGCAGGACCGTCTCGCGGAGGAGATGACCGCGCTCGCGCGGGCCGAGCGGGACACCCCGGGGTCGTTCCTGTCCCACCGCGGGGTGTTCGGCGACCTCGGCTCCGACGAGCGGTTCGCCGGTGCGTTCCGCTCGGCGCTGGAGTCGCTGTGGTCCCGCGGCGCCGCGGCGACCGTCGCCGACCTCGCATGACCGGCGTGGGGAACCGATGAGTTCCCCACGCGTCTGCGGTCGTAGCCGATGACCCCTCGCCTCGACCCCGGGAGACCACAGTGGGCACGATCGACGTGCACGAGTTCATCAGCCTCGACGGGGTCGTGTCCGACCCGTCCTGGACGGCGGAGTACGGCTTCACCGACGCGATGGGGGAGGCGATCGGCCGGCTGACCGACGCGGCGATCCTGCTCGGCCGCAACACCTACGAGATGTTCCACCCGGCCTGGTCGGCCCGCGGGCACGACGTCGAGTCCGGTGGCGCGTTCTTCAACGGCGCGCCCAAGCACGTCGTCACCTCCACCCTGGCCGACCCGCTGGAGTGGGAGAACTCCCGGGTGCTCGGCCCGTACGACCCGGCGCGGATCCGGCAGCTCAAGGACGCGACCGACGGCGGCATCTACGTCTCCGGCAGCGTCACCCTGGTCCGTGCGCTGCTCGCCGACGGGCTGGTCGACACGCTCAACCTGTTCGTCTACCCGGTGTCGCTCGGGGCCGGGCTGCGGCTGTTCGCCGAGGGCGCGCGGGTGCCGTTGCGGCTGCGCGAGTCCGAGGCCTACGAGAACGGTGTGGTCCGGCTGACCTACGGTCCGCCGCTCGCCTGAGTCCGGGCGCGCTCAGTCCGGCAGTGCCGCGAAGGCCTCCCGGGCGGCCGCCAGCACGTCGCCGTAGACCCGGCGGGCCGGTCGGCCCGCCGGGTCGGCCAGCCAGCCGGCGACGGCGACCTGCATCACCGCCATCGCACCGGCCGCGGCGAGCCGGTGGGCCGTCGCGGGGGTGTCGGCGCCGTCGCGTTCGGCGAGCGCCTGCGCGACGGTCTGCTCCACGGTCCGTCCGACGTGGGCGATCCGCGGGTGCAGCTCGGGGTGGGTGCGCAGCAGCTCCATCTGCCCGTGCCAGGTCGGGCTGGTCGTCAGCGCCACGCTGACCTCGGCGAGCACCGCCGTCGCCGCCCCGAGCGGTGAGGCCTCGGTCCGGGCGCGGACCTCGGCGGCGAGCTCCTCGAGGGAGGCGGTGTCCCAGTCGAAGAGCACCGCGTCCTTCGACGGGAAGTGGTTGAAGAACGTGCGCGGCGCGACGTCGACGTCGGCGCAGATCTCCTCGACGGTGAACGCGTCCGGGCCCTGGGTGCGCGCGCGTTCCAGTGCCGCGGCGCGCAGCGCCTGGCGGGTCCGCACCTTCTTGCGCTCCCGCAGCCCGTGGCAGCGCGCCTCCTGGTCGGTCAGCATCTCGCCGATCATGCCTGTCCCACCTCTCCCTCTGGTCCCGGCGCGGCTCGCACCCTCGAAACGTGCGGGGAGTGCAGTCGTGCAGTCACTGCAGTGTGCTTGTACATTCGTGAGCACCGCAAACTATTGCACGGCGCAAGCCCGCATGGAGGACGCGTGTCACAGGAGCAGGTGCAGGAACCGGAGCGCTCGCGCACGGCGAAGGACCTGGCCCTGGCCCTGTGGTTCCCCGCCTTCTTCGTGCTGGGGTTCATGCTGTTCTACCTGCTGCCGTTCCACGCCCCGGCCCCGCACGGCATCCCGGTCGGGGTCGTCGGGCAGCAGGCCGCCGCGACCGTGTCCGCCGAGCTGGCGCAGGCGTCGCCGGGCGGGTTCCACGTCACCCCGGTCGCCGCCGCGGCCGACATCCGGGACGCGATCTTCCACCGCGACGTCGTCGCCGGGTACGACCCGGCGGGCCACACGCTCTACATCGCCCGCGCCGACGGCCTGCAGCTCGTCCAGGTCGTGCAGGGGATCTTCACGCCGCTGTCCACCGGGTCCGGGGCGCCGCTGCGGGTGGTGGACCTCGCGCCGACCGCGCCCGGCGACGGCTTCGGCACGTCGCTGTTCTACATCGCGATGGCCTGCAACATCTCCGGCTACATCGCGGTCATGATGATGATGCAGGCCACCGCGCTGTCACGGCGCACCAAGCTGACCGCGCTCGCCGGGTTCGGCCTGTTCGCCACCGTGGTGTGCTGGGCGATCGGCACCGCGATCCAGGCGATCCCGTTCCACCCGGCGGTGCTGGTCGTCGGCTTCCTGCTGTCCCAGGCCGTCGCCTGGACGACGTTCGGGCTGGCCCCGTTCGTGCGCCGTGCGCTGCCCGGCGTCGCGATGGGCCTGTTCGTGCTGATGTCGATCCCGTCCTCGGGCGGGGCGATCCCGAAGGAGATGGTGCCGGGCTTCTTCCAGGTCCTGCACCACGTCATGCCGCTCGGGCAGGCCATCGACGCCGCCCGCGGCATCCTCTACTTCGACGCCACCGCGATCACCGTGCCGGTGCTCGGGCTGCTGGCCTGGTGGGCGTTCGGTGCGCTGCTGGTCGCGCTGGGTGCGTGGCGGGACCGGCGCGCCGCCGGGCGCGAGGCCGCGGCCGGGCCGGAGGAGGCGGCCGTCGACGCCGAGCGCGAGCGGGAGCACGGGATCGCCGAGGCCGTCGCCGACGAGGCCTCGGTCGGCGGCGCGCACCCGGACGCCCTCGCCGACGCCCGGCTGCTCGCCCACCCGGTCCCGACGCTGATCGGCCGGGTCGTCGACGACGCGGGCCGGCCCGTG
Source organism: Pseudonocardia sp. ICBG162 (assembly GCF_020496225.1). NCBI lineage: Bacteria > Bacillati > Actinomycetota > Actinomycetes > Pseudonocardiales > Pseudonocardiaceae > Pseudonocardia > Pseudonocardia sp. ICBG162. Next base: position 640,667 of record NZ_JAHLJD010000013.1, on the reverse strand, counting down.
CCGCGGGCGCGGGTGACCGTCGTCGACCACACCGGCGGGCAGGTCGACGTCGCCGCCGGGTCCGAGGACGGCCGGTTCGCCGTCCGTGGCCGCGCCGACGGGTGGGTCACCGTGCTGGTGTCCGCGCCCGGCCACGACCCGGTGTCGGAACGGCTGCGCCTGCACGGCGCGGTGTCGCACCGCAGCGTGGTCCTGCGCCCGGCCGCCGCGCCGGCACCGGGGGAGCCGGTCAGCCGTGCGCCAGCAGCGCTGCCCCGATGATCCCGGCCTCGTTGAGCAGCCCGGCCGGGACGAGCTCGGTGCGGGTCCGCACGTAGGGCGACCACTTCTCGAACTTCTTGCTCACCCCGCCGCCGACCACGATCAGGTCCGGCCACAGCAGGTTCTCGACGTGGGTGAAGTAGCGCTGCAGCCGCCCGCCCCACTCCTCCCAGTCCAGGTCCTCGCGCTCGCGGGCGGAGTCGGCGGCGCGCGACTCGGCGTCGAACCCGTCGATCTCCAGGTGCCCGAACTCGGTGTTGGGCACCAGCCGTCCCGTGGTTGCCGCGCCGACCCGGTGCCGGTCCCGAGGGTCACGACGAGCGCGAGCCCGTGGTGGTGGCCGGCGGCCGCACCGAACTCGGCCTCGGGCGACGCCCGCGGCGTCGGCGCCGGTGACCAGCAGCGCGTCCAGGGCCGTGCCCGGCGCAGGACCGCGGCGGGTCGCAGTCGATCCAGGCCCGGTCCACGTTGGCCGCGGTGCGGGTCACCCCGTGCTGGACGACGGCCGGGAACGTGCAGCCGAAGGAGTCCCGCCAGTCGAACTCGTCGAGGATCTGCTTGACGGTCTCGGCGACCGCCTCCGGGGTGGACGGCTGCGGCGTCGGGATCCGCACCCGGTCCCGGCCAGCGGCCCTTGTGCAGGTCCACCGGGCGCCCTTGTGCGAGCCGCCGATGTCGATACCGAACCCGAGTGCGTGCTTGCTGCTCACGCGCCCGATCCTTCCAGGGCCGCCGCGACCACGCCGCGCGCCTCGTCCGGCGATGCGCGTCAGGTGCTCCGGTCCGCGGAAGCACCCGGCGTAGACCTTGTACACGTCCTCGGATGCCCGAGGGGGGGCGGGAACCACACCGGCGCGGTGATGACCTTCAGCCCGCCGATCGCGGCGTCGTTGCCCGGGGCGCGGGTGAGCTTCGCGGTGATCGCGAGCCCGGCGAGCCGGGTGGCGGGACGGGCGTCGGCGGAACCTGTCCCGCAGCACCGCCAGCACGGCGCGGAGCTCGAGGCGGGCGCAGGTGCGCACCGGCGCAGAAGTGCGGGCCGTGTCCGAAGGTCAGCGGGTGCCCGACGGCCGGGCGGGCGTCGATCCCCCGGATGTCGACCAGCACCGGTGCCCCGGCGGGCAGCGGCTCACCGCCGAGGTCGGTGTCGGTCCGGGGAAGCGCCACAGCGAGAACGGGGCGGGCGGGTGGACCCGCAGCACCTCGACGACCAGCGCGTCGAGCTCCTCGGCGGTGCGGTCGGCGAGCCCGGAGTCCAGGGCGGGGCGACGACGTACCCGAGCGCGGCGTCGGTGGTGAGCTGCCCGGCGAATACCAGCCCGAAGACGAGGTAGCCGACCTGGGCGTCGGTGAGGTCGGGCAGGCCGGCACGCAGTCCGGCCGCGACGCCGTCGCCGGTCCCGTCGGTGACCGCGGCCGTGCCGATCGCCTGCAGCCGTCCGAACGCCGCTCCCGCCACCGCCGGGTCGGGACTCCACATCGCCCGGCAGGCGGCGACGGCGTCGTCGAGGAGCCCGGGTGGGGCGCCCACGACCTCGAGCACGACGGCCAGCGGGTAGCGGGTGGTGAAGTCCTCGGTCAGGTCGACCTCACCGGGGCCGAGGCCCTCGAGGAGGGCGGAGGCGAGGGAGCGGGCGCGCCCGTCGTACCGGGCGAGCGCGCGGGCGGACAGCAGCGGTGCGTGCGCGCGACGCAGCCGGGCGTGCCCGTGACCGTCGGCGGTGGTGAGCGAGAGCCGCTCGGTGGCAGAGGGTTCGAGGTCGGTGACGCCCGGAGGGGCGAGCGCGGGGTCCTTCGCGAACCGCGGGTCGGTGAGCACCCGCCGGGCGAGCGTTTCGTCGGTGACCACCCACACCGCGGCCCCGCCGGCCGGCGCCGTGCGCACGACCGGCCCTCCGGGAACCGTGGGATCGGGCTCGGACAGGGATCGGGTGCGGGCGCTGAACGGGCACGTCATGCGGTGAGCGTGACCGTCGACGCGGACACGTCCGGTCCTCAGTCGAGCAGCACCGTGCGCAGGTCGAGGCGGCGCAGCACCGGTCGACGGCGTGCGGGTCGACGCCGGGCTCGCGCCGGGCGGCGAGCACCTCGGTCCGGGCCGCGGCCAGCGCCGAGGCCTGGGCCTCGGCGAACGCGCGCCGGGACTTCTTCACCGCCGCGATCCGGGACCGTTCCTCCTCCGAGGGCGTCTCCCCCGACAGCACCCGCTCCAGCCGCTCGACCCGCTCGCGCATCGCGGTGCCGACCTCCTCGGGCAGGCCCCGCACCGTGCGTTCGAACTCCAGGGTCGCGACGGCGGCGCGGCGCGCCCGCAGCACGATCTCGCGTTCGGCGCGCTCCTCGGCGTCGGCCTCGTCGTCGATGTCGAGGGCGCGGACCAGCATGCCGAGGGTGAAGCCGGGCACGAGCAGCGTCACGAACAGCACCGACACGGCGATGAGGACGAGCTGGTCGCGGGCGGGGAACGGCGCCCCGGACGCGGTCTGCACCGGCAGCGACAGCGCGAGGGCGAGCGTGGCGAGACCGCGCATGCCGCACCAGGACAGCAGCACCGCCTCGCGTCCGGTGAGCGGCGCGGCGCCGGCCGCGGCGGAGTCGTCGGCGCTGCGGGACAGCAGCCGCCAGGCGACGACCATCCACAGCACCCGCACCGCGACGACGACCACGCACACGACCGCCGCGTGCGCGAGCATCGTCGGCAGCTCGTCGCCCGCGGCGAGCACGACCTCGCGCAGGTCGAGCCCGATCAGGCCGAACGCGAGCCCGGTGACCAGCAGCTCGACGACGTTCCACAGCGAGGACTGGGTGAGCCGCTCGGCGGCCTCGTCGGCGTCGGCCCCGGCGCGCAGCTGCAGCGCGAGCACGACGACGGCGATCACCCCGGAGGCGCCGAGCTCGTCGGCGGCCAGGTAGGTGGCGAACGGGAGGACCAGGGTGAGCGCGCTGCGCCCGGTGGCGTCGGTGAGCCTGCCGAGCACCCGGCGCGCAGCCAGGCCACCCCCAGTCCGATCAGGACCGCGCCGGCGGCGCCGAGCACGAACCGCAGGCCCAGCCCGAGGGGGCTCAGCTCGTCGCCGGAGACGGTCGCCAGCACCGCGGCCTGGAACACGACCAGCGCGGTGGCGTCGTTGAACAGCCCCTCGCTCTGCAGCACCGCCACCACGCGGCGCGGGATCGGGACCTGCCCGGCGACGGCCTCAACGGCGACCGGGTCCGGTGGGGCGACCATCGCCCCGAGCGCGACGGCGGCGGTGAGCGCGAGCCCCGGCACGAGCAGCCAGACCGTCCCGGCGACCGCGGTGGCGGTGACCAGCACCAGGCCGACGGCGAGCAGCGCGATCGTCCGCCTGCGCGCCCGGAACAGCGCCCACGACGTGCGCTGCGCCGTGGCGAACAGCAGCGGCGGCAGGAACAGCGGCAGGATCAGCTCGGGGTCGATGACGAACGCGTCGGGCAGCCCGGGCAGCAGCGCGACGACCACGCCGAGGACCACCATCAGCGCGGGCCAGGGCAGCCGCAGCCGGTCCCCCACCCCGACCAGGACGACCGCGGCCACCATCAGCCCGACGAGCACGAGCAGCATCTCCACGGACCGACACCCTGCCCTCCTCGCCGTCCCACGGCAGCCGACGCGCCGTGCCAGGATCACGGCGAAACCCACCGCCACCGATCCGAGGAGGTCCGCCCCGTGCCCCGCAACCCCTACGACGAGCTGCCCCCGGTCCCGTCGTTCACCCTGACCAGCACCGACGTGAACGACGGCGCCGCGCTCGCCACCCCCCAGCTGTCCGGCATCTTCGGCGCGGGCGGCGAGGACGTCTCGCCGCAGCTGTCCTGGTCCGGTGCGCCGGAGGGGACGCAGTCCTACGCCGTCACCTGCTACGACCCGGACGCACCGACCGTCGCCGGGTTCTGGCACTGGGCGGTGTTCGACGTGCCGGCCTCGGTGACGTCGCTGCCGTCCGGCGCCGGTGACGACAGCGGGTCCGGCCTCCCCGAGGGCGCGGTCCAGCTGCCCAACGACGCGAGCCTGACCCGCTACCTGGGCGCCGCGCCGCCGCCCGGGCACGGCCCGCACCGGTACTACTTCGTGGTGCACGCCGTCGACGTGCCCACGCTGGACGTGCCCGCCACCGCGACGCCCACGTTCCTGGCCTTCAACCTGTTCAGCCACACCGTCGGCCGCGCCGTCCTGGTCGGGACGCACGCGAACCTGAGCTGAGGCCCGCCGGCGTGGACACGGATGCGGAGCTGGACCGGCTGTACCGGGTCCCGCCGGAGGACTTCGTCGCCGCACGCGACGACGCCGCCGCCCGTGCCCGCGCCGATGCGGACAAGAACGCGGCCCGGGAGATCGCCGCCGCCCGGCGGCCGACCCGGGCCGCGTGGCTGGCGAACCTGCTGGTCGACGACGCCCGCGACGAGGTCGAGGGGCTCCTGGCTCTGGCCCCGGTGCTGGCCCACGCCCAGCGCTCCCTCGACGGCGCGGCCCTGCGGGAGGTGTCCGCGCAGCGCAACCGGCTGGTCGGGGCGCTGGCCCGACGGGCCGCGGCCCTCGGTCGCGCCGCGGGGGCCCGGGTGGGCTCCGGTGTGGAGCGCGACGTGCGGTGGGTGCTGGAGTCGGCGCTGGCCGACCCGGACCTGGCCGACCGGGTGCGGTCGGGGCGGCTGGAGCGCTACGAGCGGCACAGCGGCTTCGGGCCGCTCGGGGAGGCGGATTCCGGGGCAGCGGGGTCCACGGCGGACGCGGACGCTCCGCGTGGCGCCGGGTCCCCGCAGCCGGACGGGGGCGGCGAGGAACGGGACGGCGACGGGGAGCTGGCCGGGCGCCGGCGCGACGCCCGGCGGCGGGAGGCCGAGCGCCGCGCCGCCGAGGAGCGGGAGCGACACGAGACCGAGCAGCACGCGTGGGCGCTCGCCGAGGCGGAGAAGGCCGTCGAGACCGCCCGGCTGGCCGCCCACGACGCCGGCCGGGAACGCGACGACGCCCGCGACCGCGCCGACCGGGCCGACGGGCGTCGCGACGACGCGCACCGCCGGGTGGACGAGCTGACCGCCGAGCTGGACCGCGCCCGCTCCGCCGCCGAGGACGCCGACCGTGCCCGCGACGAGGCCGGCCGCGCCGCCCGGGACGCCGCGGGCCGGGCCGAGCGGGCCGAGGCGGACCTGGCCCGGGCCGAGGAGGCGCTGGACGGGCTGCGGCCGGACTGAGTCCCCTTTCCGACGCCCCGCACCCGCCCGCCGGCCCGTGGCATCCTGGCCCGGATCCGAGAACGAGGAGTCCCCGTGTCCGACGATCCCCGCCGTCACATCCGTGCCCCGCAGCAGATCAAGCACCTGAACGACGACCTGCTCGCCCGGCGCGACCGTGGCGAGCTGCCGTTCGAGCTGCCCGTCCTGACCGTCCCCGGCCGGCGCAGCGGCACGCCCCGGCACACCCCTCTGACGGTGTACGCGACCGGCGGGCAGCGGTTCGTCGTCGGCGGGTTCCCGGGCGCGGACTGGATCGTCAACGTCCGGGCCGCGGGCGGCTGGCCACGCTGAGCACGGGTCCCGACACCGACCCGGAGCCCGTGGTGCTGGTGGAGGTGCCGCCGGAGCAGGCGCGCCCGGTGCTGGAGGCGTGGCCGCAGGTCACCCCGGAGGGCGTCGGGATCATGGTGGAGAACGGGGTCGTCGCCGAGCCGACGCCCGCGGCGCTGGGCGCCCTGACCGGCATCTGCCCGGTGTTCCGCATCGACCCGGCCCGGTAGCCGTACGACGCCGGCGGCCGCGCGTGGCACGGTGACCGGTATGGACATCGGCATCGTCTTCCGGCCCGAGCTGCCCCCCGAGGAGCTGCCGGGTGTGGCCCGTGACGTCGAGGCCGCGGGGCTGGACCAGCTCTGGCTGTGGGAGGACTGCTTCCTGCACGGCGGGACCGCCACCGCGGCCGTCGCGCTGGCCCGCACCGACGCCCTGACCGTCGGCGTCGGGCTGTTCCCGGTGCCGCTGCGGAACCCGGCGGTCGTCGCCATGGAGACCGCCTCGCTCGCCCGGCTGTTCCCCGGCCGGTACCTGCCGGTCCTCGGGCACGGCGTGCTCGACTGGATGGGCCAGGTCGGCAACCGGGTCTCCTCGCCGCTGACCCTGCTCGCCGAGCACACGACCGCGGTGCGGGACCTGCTCGCCGGCCACGAGGTCACCCGCTCCGGGCGCTACGTCTCCCTGGACCGGGTCCGGCTCGACCACCCGCCGACGACCGTCCCACCGGTGCTGGTCGGCGGGCGCGGGCCGCGCACCCTGCGGCTGGCCGGGGACCTCGCCGACGGGGTCCTGCTCGACTCGGGCCTGTCCCCCGCCGACGTCCGGTCCTCGCTCGACGCGTGCGGCCCGGGCGGCGCCGCGGACGGGTTCCGGCGCATCGGCTACGTCGCGCTGCCGGAGCACCGGGCCGAGGTGGAGGCGGTCGTCCGGACCCACGCCGCGGCCGGGCTGGACACCGTCGTCCTGGTCCCGCCGGCCGGCGCCCCGGACCCGCGTCCCTGGCTGGACGTCGTGTCCGCGGCCCGCAGGACGCTCACGCCGGAGCGGTGAACCCCGAGCGCAGCTCCCGCTTGCGGACCTTCCCCGTCGCCGTCCTGGGCAGCGGCTCGTCGGTCCACCGCACGTGCGCGGGCACGGCGAACTCCCCCACCCGCGCGGCGACGGCGGCGCGGACGGCGTCGTCGTCGCGGGCCGCTCCGGGGCGGGCCCGGACCAGTGCGGCGACCTCCTCGCCCAGGCGCGGGTGCGGCACACCGAGCACCGCCACCTCCAGCACCCCGTCGACCTCGTGGATCGCCGCCTCCACCTGCGCGGAGTACACGTTCTCCCCACCGCGCAGCACGACGTCCTTCAGCCGGTCCACGACGTACACCCAGCCGTCGGTCACGTGCCCCAGGTCGCCGGTGCGGAACCAGCCGTCGACGAACGCCTCGGCGTCGGCGTCGGGCCGGTTCCAGTAGCCGCGGACCACGTTCGGGCCGCGGAACCACAGCTCGCCGACCTCGCCGTCGCGCAGTGCCTCTCCGTCCGGGCCGGCAACCCGCAGCCGGGCCCCCGGCGCGGGCCGGCCGACCGAGTCGGGACGGGCCCGGTACTCGGACCCGGTGTTCGCGCAGATCGCCGAGGTCGTCTCGGTCAGGCCGTAGCCGTTGGCCGCCCCGGCACCGAGGTCGCGCCCGATCCGCGCGACGAGCTCGGGCGGCACGGGTGCCCCGCCCATCCCGAGCGTCCGCAGCGACGCGAGGTCGGCGGGGTCGGCGCCGTCGAGCAGCTCCGCCGTCGTCGACGGGACACCGTTGGAGCGGGTCAGCCGCTCGGACCGGACGACGGCCCGCGCCGCGGCCGGGTCCCAGCGGTGCAGGGTCGCGAGCTTCGCCCCGCCGAGCACGGCGCCGACGAGGCCGTTGATCCCGGCGATGTGGAACATCGGGTACATCAGCAGCGTCCCCTGCTGCCCCGGCGGCGGTCCCACCCCGGAGTGCAGCGCGGTGGCGCGGGCCTGCAGCGCGACGTTGAGCAGGTTCGTCACGTGGTTGCGGTGGGTGCCGACCGCGCCCTTCGGACGGCCGGTGGTGCCGGAGGTGTAGAGGATCGTCGCGTCGTCGTCGGGGCCGGGCGCGGCGCCCCCGACCGGGTCACCGGGGCCGTCGGTGCGCAGCCCGAGGTCGTCCCACTCGGTCACCGGACCGGGCGCGGGCGCGCCGCCCCCGCGGACCCGTACGACCGGCACCCCGGTGCCGCTCCCACCGCACAGGGCGGCGCACCGTTCCGGGTCGGCCCGACGACCACCCCGCACCGGAGTCGGCCACCGCCCACGCCAGCTCGGGTGCGCTCCACCAGGCGTTCAGCGGCACGACGACCAGGCCCGCGACCTGTGGCGGCGAAGAAGACCGCCGGCCACTCCGGCAGGTTCCGCATCGCGATCGCGACCCGGTCGCCGGGGCGCAGCCCGAACCGTCCGGTGAGCACGCCGGCCAGGTCGGCGACCAGGCTCCGGTGCTCGCCGTAGGTGCGACGCCCGCCGTGGTGGACGGTGAACGTGCGCTCCGGCCACGCCGCCGTCGCCGCCCACAGCTCGGCCAGGGTGTGCGGGCCACGCCGGTAGACCCGCATCGCGACGCCGCGCACGTCGTCGTCGACCAGCTCGAACTCCCCGCCGGGCGCGGTCAGTGCGGCGATCACCGGGCCGAGCCCGGTGGTCGCGGCGGTGTCGTCTCCCGGGATGTCTCGCATCGGCGCACCTCCTCGTGCCCGTCCGTCCTACCCCGGCGGCCGCTCCGGCGGAAGCCGTGATCGTTCGCTCTCGACAACGATCGTGTCCCGACTCACCGCGCACCAGTACGCCCGTCCCATTTAGGCTCGGGTCGTGATCACACGGTGAGGTCCCGCCCGTCGCTGTCCGGATGGTGGCGCTGGCTGCTGCTCGCCGCGCTGACCGTGGTCGTGACCGCCGGGCTCGCCGCGGTCGACGTGCCCTCCCCCGCCCTGTTCGCCGGGCTGCTGGTCGCGACCGTGCTCGCCCTGTGCGGGCTCGGTCCCGCCCGGGTCGCCCGCCCGGCGACGTCGGGTGCGCAGGCGGTGATCGGCGTCGTCATCGGCCTGCTCGCCCGCCCGGACACCCTGGCCGCGGTGGCCTCCGAGTGGCTGCCGGTGCTGCTGATCAGCCTCGCGACGCTGCTGGTCAGCATGGGGTCCGGGCTGCTCATGGGTCTGCAGCGCGGGGTCACCCCGCTCACCGGGATGCTCGCGCAGACCGCGGGCGGCGCGTCCGGGCTGGTCGCGATCAGCCGCGAGCTGGGCGGCGACGAGCGCACCGTCGCCGTCATCCAGTACCTGCGGGTCGGGCTGGTCACCGCGACGATGCCGGTGGTCGCCGCGGTCGTCTACGGCGCCTCCCCCGGCGCACCGGCCGCCGCGGTCACCGGCCCCGGCGCGCCGTGGTGGGTCGGGCTCGCGGTGACCGCGGTGTGCGTGGGCGTCGGCGTCCCGCTGGGGAAGCTCGCGCGGGTCCCCGCCGGGTCGCTGCTCGGGCCGATGGTGGTGGCGCTGGTCGTCAGCCTGGCCGGGTTCTCCTTCGCCGCGTCGGTGCCGCTGCCGATCGTCGACGTCGCCTACGCCGTCATCGGCTGGCAGGCCGGGCTGCGCTTCACCCGGGCCGCGCTCGGCACCGTCGCGCGGGTGCTGCCGCTGGCGACCGGGCTGATCCTGGGCGTCGTCGCGCTCTGCGCCGGGCTGGGGCTGCTGCTGTCGTACTTCACCGGCATGACCCCGCTGGAAGGCTACCTCGCGACCACCCCGGGCGGGGTGTACGCGGTGCTGGCGACGGCGATCTCCTCCGGGGTGGACGTCACCTCGGTGGGTCGCGGTGCAGGTGCTGCGGGTGATCCTGATGCTGCTGGTCGCGCCGTGGATCGCGCGGGTGGTCGGCCGGCGGCTCGGCCCGGGCCCCGCGGCCTGAGGCCCGCTCAGCGGACCCGCGCGACCCGCCCCGGCGGCGGCGCCGGGACCGCACCGGGGTGCAGCAGGGCGGCGATCGCCTCGACCCCGTCGACCAGGCGCGGACCGGCCCGCACCACGAACGACGCCGAGTCGATCGCGTGCACCGGGACCCCGGCGGGCAGCCACGGCAGCGCCGCGCGGGCCTGGGCGAGCGCGTCGTCGAGGCCGAAGCCGCACGGCGCGACCAGCACGGCGTCGCACGGGGGCAGGTCGGCCGGGTCGACGGCGGTGCTGCGCCCGCCCGGGGCGGCCGCCACCGGGACGCCACCGGCCGCGGTGACCAGGTCGGGCACCCAGTGCCCGGGCAGGAACGGCGGGTCGGTCCACTCCAGCACCAGCACCCGCGGCGCCCGGCGGCCCCGCACCGCGGCGGCGACGGCGTCGAGGCGCGCCGACAGGCCCGCGACCAGCGCGGCGGCCCGGTCCGGCACCCCGGCCGCGGCGCCGACCGCGGTCACCGCGTCGAGCACGTCGGCCAGCCGGTGCGGGTCCAGCGACAGCACCCGGGCCCGGGTCCCCAGCTCGTCCTGCACCTGCGCGACGGTCGAGCCGGGCAGCGCGCACACCGCGCACAGGTCCTGGGTGAGGATCAGCTCCGGGTCGGCGGCGGCGAGCCGGGCGCGGTGCACCTCGTACAGCGGCAGCCCGGCCGCGGCCCGATCGCGGACGACGGCGTCGATCTCCCCCGGCGACGCGGCGGGCGGCAGCGCGGTGTCGACGACCACCGGCACCCGGTCCCGGACGCCCACCGGGTCGTCGCACTCGAAGGTGACGCCGACCAGGTCGGCGGCCAGGCCGAGCCGCCCGGCGATCTCGGTCCCGGCCGGGAGCAACGACGCGATCCGCACACCGCGGAACGGTAGGCGGTGGCGTGGGCCGCGACGAGGGGGAAGGATCGCGGCATGACCGTGCACGAGCGCGCCGGGACCCCGGCCCGCCCCGAGGACCTCGTCGACGTCGACGCGCTGCTGGCCGCGTACGCCGCGACCCACCCCGACCCGTCGGTCGACGTGCAGCGGGTCGCGTTCGGCACGTCCGGGCACCGCGGGTCGGCGTTCACCGCGACCTTCAACGACGACCACATCGCCGCCACCAGCCAGGCGATCGTCGAGTACCGGGCCGCGCAGGGCACCGACGGCCCGCTGTTCCTCGGCCGCGACAGCCACGCGCTGTCCGAGCCGGCCTGGCTCACCGCGGCCGAGGTGTTCGCGGCAAACGGCGTCGACGTCGTCGTCGACTCCCGGGACGGGCTGACCCCGACCCCGGCGATCTCACACGCGATCCTCGTGACCAACGCCGGGCGCGACGGCCGGCACCTCGCCGACGGCGTGGTCGTCACCCCGTCGCACAACCCGCCCGCCGACGGCGGCTTCAAGTACAACCCGCCGGACGGCGGCCCCGCCGGCACCGAGGCGACGTCCTGGATCGCCGACCGGGCCAACCAGCTGCTCGAGAACGGCCTGAAGGAGGTGCGCCGCGCCCGGTTCGACGCCGCCGCCGCGCACCGCTACGACTACCTCGGCACCTACGTCGACCAGCTCGACCAGGTGCTCGACATGGCCGCGGTCCGCGACGCCGGCGTCACCATCGGCGCGGACCCGCTCGGTGGCGCCTCGGTCGACTACTGGGGCGTGATCGCGCAGCGCTGGGGCCTGGACCTGACCGTGGTGAACCCCGACGTCGACCCGGCCTTCGGCTTCATGACCCTGGACTGGGACGGGAAGATCCGGATGGACTGCAGCTCGCCGTACGCGATGGCGTCGCTGCGGGCCCGGATGGAGGCCGACCCGGCGCCGTTCACCATCGCCACCGGCAACGACGCCGACGCCGACCGGTCGACGGCATCGTCACCGCGCCGACGGCGGCCTGATGAACCCGCAACCGACTACCTCGCCGTCGCGATCCCACGGCTACCGGTTCGCCCACCGTCCCGGCCGGCCCGGGGCCGCGGTGGGGTCGGTCACCGACGAAACGCTCGCCCGGCGATGCTCATCGACCGGGTTCGCCGAAGTGACCCCGCGCTCGCCCCTCCAGGCTGGTCGAGGTGCCCGTCTGGGTTCAAGCGGCTCTGCTCGGCCACCGCTCGACGGTCATCGGGCACGGCCCGGCTGAGAGCGCGGGCGCGTCGCTCCTGCGCCCGCGACGGCTCGCCGTGGAGCACCGACGGGCGCGCCTGCTGCTCGCCTCTGCCCTCCTCGAGGGCCTCGGCCCCGGTGAGGTCGACCTGACCGAGGACTTCACCACCCGCTACCCGCTGGCGTCGTGCTCGGTCGCCCCCACCCGGGCTCCTCGACCGACGTCGCCGCCTGCCGGGGAGGAGTCCCGACCCGGCGGTGGCGGAGCGGCGCCGACGCTGTCACCGCGATCGGCACGCCGGGGACGCGGGACCGGCGACGGCTCGCGGCCGGCTGCGTGCCGGCCGCCCGACCTCACCGGGCCCAGGTCGGCACCGACGCCGGGCTGGTTCGCCGCCCACCCCGACGCCGCGCCGGGTACGTCGTCGCCCACGCCCTGGACGCCGGAGCTCCGCGCACCGCCGAGCAGCTGACGCGCTGGTCCAGGTGCGCGGGTCCACCCGCCCGCGGCGTTCTCGCTGTGGCGCTTCGCCCGGACCGACACCGACCTCGGCGGTGAGCCGCTGCCCGCCGGGGCACCGGTGCTGGTCGACATCCGGGGGATCGACGCCCGCCCGGCCGTCGGGCACCCGCTGACCTTCGGACACGGCCCGCACTTCTGCGCCGGTGCGCACCTGGCCCGCCTCGAGCTCCGCGCCGTGCTGGAGGTGCTGCGGGACAGGTTCCCCGACGCCCGTCCCGCCGGCCCGGTGACCGGGCTCGTCGAGGTGCACCCCGGCGGACCGGTCGGGGCGCGGCTCGCCGCGTTACCGGTACGGCTGCATCCCGCGCGGTGATCCTTCCCGCATCCCCTCTCTAGCCATCACATGATGAACTGTGCATGTGTTCGAGCGACGGGTGGTGCGGTCCGCGACCGTGACCGCGGCACTCGCCGTACTGCTGGCGGTCGCGCTCGTGGGCTCGCTCGCGTTCGGCGCCGAGGTCCTCCCCGTCGCGGAGGTCGTCGACGCGGTGCTGCACGACCGGCCCGGCCCCGTCTCGACGATCGTCTGGGACCTGCGGATGCCGCGCTCGCTGCTCGCCGCGATCGTCGGCGCGGGCCTCGCGCTCGCCGGCGACGGGTTGCAGACCCTCGTGCGCAACCCGCTCGCCGACCCCTACCTGCTCGGGGTGTCCTCCGGCGCGAGCGTCGGCGCCACGGCCGTCATCACCACCGGGGTGCTGGGTGCGCTCGGCACCTGGGCGCTGTTCACCGGCGCACTCCTCGGGGCCCTCGCGGCCGGGGCACTCGTCGGGGCGATCGCCGTCGCCCAGGGCGGGCTCACCCCGATCCGGCTGATCCTCACCGGCACCGTCCTCGGCTCGGCGTTCTCGGCGACGGCGAGCTACCTGGTGTTCCGCTCCGGTGACCCGGCCGCCGCCCAGTCCGTGCTGTTCTGGCTGCTGGGGAGCCTGTCCGGGGCGCAGTGGGACCGGGTCGCGGTGCCCGCGGTGACCGTGGCGCTCCTGCTGGTGCTGCTCGTGGCGTTCAGCGGCTGGCTCGACGCGCTCACCGCCGGGCCCGACACCGCGGCCGCACTCGGCGTGCCGGTGACCGCCGCCCGGACCGCGCTGTTCACCGTGTGCGCGGTCGCGGTCGGCGTGCTCGTCGCGGTGTCCGGGGCGATCGGCTTCGTCGGCCTGGTCGTGCCGCACCTGGCCCGGCTGCTCGTCGGGTCCCGGCACCGGGTGCTGCTGCCGGTGACCGCGCTGGGCGGCGCGCTGTTCCTGCTCGTCGTCGACGTCGCCGCCCGGATCGCGGTGCGGCCCACCGAGATGCCGCTGAGCGTGGTCACCGGGCTGATCGGCGCCCCGGTGTTCCTGATCCTGATGGGACGCCGCCGCTACCGGACCGCCGGGAGCATGGCGTGAGCCTGCGTGTCGAGGGGCTCACCTGCGTGCTCGGCGGCCGCACCGTCCTGACCGGGGTCGACCTCGCCGTCGAGCCGGGGGAGGTGCTCGGCGTCGTCGGGCCCAACGGCAGCGGCAAGTCCACCCTGCTGCGCGCCCTCGCCGGGATCCGCAGGCCCGCCGCGGGGCGCGTGCTGCTCGACGGCACCCCGCTGACCGCGCTGCGGGCCCGGCAGCGGGCCCGGCGGATCGCGTTCGTCGGCCAGGAGGAGGACCTGCCACCCGACCTGTGCGCCGGGGAGGTCGTCGCGCTCGGCCTGGTCCCGCACCGGCCGCCGTGGGCGGGCGGCGACGCGGTCGAGCGGGCCGCGGTCACCGCGGCGCTGGCCGCGGTCGAGCTCGACGGTCTCGCCGACCGCCCGGTCGACCGGCTCTCCGGCGGTGAACGGCGCCGGGTGCTGCTCGCCCGCGGCCTCGCCCAGGACGCCGGTGTCCTGCTGCTCGACGAGCCCACCAACCACCTCGACGTCCGGCACGCACTGGGCCTGCTGGAGCTGGTCCGGTCACTGCGCCGGACCGTCGTGGTGAGCCTGCACGACCTCGACCTGGCCGACCGCTGGTGCGACCGCCTCGTCGTCCTGCACGACGGCCGGGCCCTCCCGGCCGTGTCCGACCTCGACCCCGACACCGTCTCACGGGTCTTCGGGGTCGCCGCCGCCCGTGTCACGCATCCGGTGACCGGGCGGTCCCGCCTCGTGTTCGACTCGCTCAGGGAGAGCTCGTGACCCGTCCGCTACGCCTGTCCGCCGTCCTCGCCGCGGGGGTGGTCGCCCTCGCCGCCTGCTCGGCGCCCGCCCCGGCACCCGCCGCCGCCGGTGACCCCGCCGGCACGGTCACCGTGCAGAACTGCGGTGCTCCCGCGCAGTTCCCGGCGCCCGCGCAGCGCATGTTCGTCAACGACGGCAACATGATCTCGATGGTCCTGGCGCTCGGCGCCCAGGACCGGGTCACCGCGGTGTCGAGCATGCAGCGCGACGCCGACACGCTGCGCCGCCACTACGGCGCCGCCGTCGACGGCCTGGCGCAGGCCGCGCCGGAGTACCCGACCCTGGAGACCGTCCTGGCCCGCGACCCCGACGTGATGGTCGCCGGCTGGAACTACGGCTACAGCGAGGAGAAGAACCTCACCCCGGCCCGGCTGCGCGAGCAGGGCATCGCCCCGTACGTGCTGACCGAGTCCTGCCGCCAGGCCGACGGGCAGAGCGCCCGCGGCATCGTCGACCCCTGGACGGCGCTGCGCGACGACCTGCACAACCTCGGCACCATCACCGGGCACACCGCCGACGCCGACCGCGTCGTCGCCGACCTCGACACCCGGCTCGACGCGCTGGGGAAGGCACCGAAGGCCGCGACACCGCCGACGGTGTTCCTGTTCGACAGCGGCACCGACACGCCCTTCTCCAGCGGCCGGTTCGGCGCCCCGCAGGCGATCATGGAGGCGGCCGGGGCGCGCAACGCGCTCTCCGACGTCGACGACACCTGGACCACGGTCTCGTGGGAACGGGTCGCGACGGCACAGCCCGCCGCGTTCCTGTTCGTCGACTACCCGCCGCAGACCTTCGCCGAGAAGGTCGCGGTCCTCAAGAGCCGTCCCGACACCCGCGACCTGCCCGCGGTGAAGGAGAACCGGTTCCTGAACCTGCCCTACGCCCTGTGGACCTCGGGCCCGCTCAACGTCGACGCCGCCGAGCAGGTCCGGGCGGCGCTGGAGCGCTGGAACCTCGTGCCCGCCTCCGGCCTGACCCCGGAGTCCGACGACGTGCCCCGCAGCTGAGCGCGGAGGTCCCGGGGGCACGCCGTACGGCGCCCCCGGGACCGGACCGGCCGGTCAGGTGATCGTGATGCCGCCGTCGACGGCCCAGGTCTGGCCGGTGACGTAGCCACCGGCGTCGGAGGCGAGGAACAGCACGGCCGCCGTCAGCTCCTCCGGGTCGCCCTTGCGGCCCATCGGGATCCGCTCGGTCATCCGCTCCAGGTAGCCGTCCTGGTACTGGTCGGTCATCTCGGAGGCGAAGAACCCGGGCGCGACCGCGTTGACCCGGATGCCCCGGCGGCCGGTCCACTGCTGGGCCAGGTCCCGGGTCAGGCCGACGATCGCCGCCTTGGACGCGGAGTAGGCCGCCTGCGGCAGCGACGCGGTGGTGAGCCCGAGGATCGAGGAGATGTTGACGATGCTCGACCCGGGCGCCATGTGGGCGGCGCAGGCCTGCGCCATCCAGTAGGAGCCGTTGAGGTTCACGTCGACGACGCTGGTGAACTGCTCCGGGGTCTCCTTCAGGGCGGGCACCGCGGTGCCGACGCCGGCGTTGTTGACCAGCACGTCGAGCCGGCCGAACTCGTCGACGGCGGCCTGCGCCAGGGCCCGGCAGTCCTCCGGCTCCGCCACGTCGGTGGCGACGGCCACCGCCCGCCGCCCGGCCGCCTCGACCAGCGCCACGGTGTCGGCCAGCTTCTCGGCCCGCCGCGCCCCCAGCACGAGGTCCGCGCCGGCCTCGGCGAGGCCCTTGGCGAAGGCCACGCCCAGGCCGGAGGAGGCGCCGGTGACGACGGCGACCCTGCCGTCCAGTCGGAATCGCTCGATCACGCTCACCCGGCGACCCTAACCCGGATCAGCCGCCGAGCTTCTCCGCGAGCTGCGGGACGAGCCGCTCCAGGGCGAACGGCGCGGACAGGACGGAGTTGTAGGTCATCGCGCCGCGGGTGTCGGCGTCGGGGACGATCATGTCGCCGCGGGCCACGACCGGGACCTGGCGCAGGACCGGGTCGGAGTCGACCTGCTGCTTCGCGGCGCCCTCGTCGGCCAGCATCACCAGGACGTCGCCGTCGAGCAGGCCGGCCTGCTCGGAGGAGACCTCGACGTAGAAGCTCTGCCGATCGTCGCGCTCGGCGATGGCCGGTGGCTGCGCGAAGCCGAGACCGGTCATGAACTGGCCGCGGGCGTCGGCGGCGGTGAAGGCGCCGTACATGCCGTCGAAGGGCAGCACCGTCGCCCCGACCTTCCCGCGGAACTGCGGGTGCGCGGTGACGGCGTCGGCGAACGCGGCGTCGGCGGTCCGGACCAGCTCCTCGCCGCGAGCGGTCTCACCCAGCGCGGTCGCGACGGCGCGCATCTGGTCGGTGCGGCTCACCCCGAACGCGATGGAGCCCGCGGGACGGGCGACGACCGGCGCGATCGCGGTCAGCCGGTCGTAGGCGGCCTGGTCGATGCCCGAGGACAGCGCGATGATCACGTCCGGGCGCAGCGCGGCGATCCGTTCCAGGTTCGGCTCGGGCTCGGTGAGCACCTGCGGTGCCTCACCCTGCACGAGCCCGCGGGCCCACGGGCCCAGCCCGCCGGTCTCCTGGTAGAAGGTGTAGGAGGCGACCGCGACCGGGGTCGTACCCAGGGCGAGGACGGGGTCGGCGTCGGTGACGCCGAGGGCGATGACCCGCTGTGGGCGGGCGGGGATCTCCGCGGTGCCGAAGGCGTTGTCGATGCGGACGGGGAACGCGCCGTCGGCGGTGGACGGGGCGGCCGTCGGGCCGGGACCGCCGGACGTACAGGCGGTGAGCAGGCCCACGAGGGCCAGCAGGGGGATCAGTCGTCGAAGCACATCGGGACAATAACTGAGGCTCACCTAACCCGGAATGTCCGGAAGGTCTCGCGGCGGCGCGTTCGCACCGGCCGACGCGTCGCGGACCGGTGCGAACGCGCGGGGTCAGCCGCGCGGGCGGCGCTTGCGGGCCACGACGGCCCGGTAGAGCAGCGGGTCGCGGCTGGTCGCGAGCCGGTGCCGGTAGACGGTCGCGGCGAGCTCCTCGAGCTCGCCGGACGCCAGCAGCGAGGAGATGAGGCCGGCGAACCCGGAGGTGTCGCCGTCGGTCAGGAAGTCGTCCCGCAGGGTGATCGCGACGAAGCCGTCGACCGCGACCATGTCGAACGCGGCACGGAACGCCGCGGGCGGGATGTCGCCGAAACCCAGCGCGGCGACGCAGGTCAGGGCGTCGAAACCGCCCGCGGAGATGTTCTCGGTGGTCTCGTCGTCGAGGTCGGTGAGGTCCACGACGTGGTAGTCGTCGTAGACCCCCGGGCGGTCCCGTTCGGCGGCGTCGCGGGCCTCGGGGAGGATGTCGATCCCCACCACCTTGCCGACGCCGCGGGCACGCAGCTCCTCGGCGACGATGCCGTTGCCGGCGCCGACGTCGAGGACCCGCAGCCCGGACGGGTCGACGCCGACGGCGTCGAGCTGCTCGGCCAGCGCGCCGGCCACCACGGCCGGGGACTGGCACTGCAGGATGTCGTAGAACAGCTTCTCGTAGAGGCCCGGGATCTTGAAGAGCTCGTCGTAGTCGTGGATGCGGTACTCGGTCCACCCGTGTCCGAGGTCCAGGACGCAGTACTCCGCGTCCTGCTCGAACGAGGTCGTGGGTTCCGGCAGAGCAAGCCGGTAGGTCGGTTCGGAACGCTCGACGGCCATGAAAATCCTTCCTGGTCGGGAACGGACACCTCGACGCTAGTGCACCCGACGCCTCCGATCGGGGGTGAGCGACGTCGCACGGGCCGCGATGTGACTCGGCGGTAGGTGGTGACACGATCGGCTGCGGGAGACACCCGGAGATCACCGTCGATCAGCGAGGAGAGACATGACCCAGCAGCAGAGGACCGCCGTCGTGACCGGTGGGGCGCGCGGCATCGGGGCCGCCACCGCGATCCGGCTCGCCGCCGACGGACACAAGGTCGCGGTGCTGGACCTGGAGGAGTCGGCCGCGAAGGCCACCGTCGAGGCCATCGAGTCCGCCGGCGGGACCGCGGCCGCGTTCGGTGCGAACGTCGCCGACGAGCAGGCCGTCGCCGCGGCCGTCGACGCGGTCACCGAGCGCCTCGGCGCACCGACCGTGCTGATCAACAACGCCGGCATCACCAAGGACAACCTGCTGTTCAAGATGACCGTCGACGACTGGGACGCCGTCATGGGCGTGCACCTGCGCGGTGCGTTCCTGATGACCCGCGCGGTGCAGAAGCACATGGTCGACGCCGCCTGGGGCCGGGTCGTGAACCTCTCCTCGACCTCGGCGCTGGGCAACCGCGGCCAGGCGAACTACTCCGCGGCGAAGGCCGGCATGCAGGGCTTCACCAAGACCCTCGCGATCGAGCTCGGCAAGTTCGGCGTCACCGCGAACTGCATCGCCCCCGGATTCATCGCCTCGGAGATGACCAAGGCGACCGCCGAGCGCATCGGCGTGGACTGGGAGGAGTTCAAGGCCGCCCGGGCCAAGGAGATCCCGGTGCAGCGCCCCGGCTCGCCCGAGGACATCGCCCAGACCGTGTCGTTCTTCGTCGACGAGCGCTCGTCGTTCGTCAGCGGCCAGGTCATCTACGTGGCCGGCGGCCCGAAGGCCTGACCCACCCACGACGAACGGGCCGGCTCCGCTGCTGCGGTGCCGGCCCGTCCGTCGTCGCGGGAGGGTGTCAGGAACTGCTGTTCATCGGCACGATCGCCCAGCCGGGGATGTCGTCCTGGCCGGAGACCGGCACCGCGTTCGCGGAGAAGTTGACGAGCAGCACCGACCCGTCCGCCGCGCGGAAACCACCCAGCGACGAGCCGTCGGTCGCCCGGCCCAGCTCGACGGTGCCCTCACGGAGCCGGGGCACCAGCCAGCGCCACGCCTCGGTCAGCGGGGTCGGCTGGCCGCCGTTCTCGTCGGTCGCGGGGGTCCACAGCGAGGAGTACTCGAGCGAGTTGCTGCCCTCGGGTCCCCACAGCAGCGAGCCCTGGGTGCCCGAGCGGGCCATCGCCTGCAGGGCGGCGATCGTCGAGACCGCGCTGGCGGGGGAGGCGAAACCGGCCTGGGCGTCGGCGGGGACGTTGGCGTAGAACTCGGCCCACCAGATCGGCAGCCTGGTCCGCTCCTGGATCCAGCGGTCGATCACCGAGAACTTCTCGGCGCCGACGTCGACCGGGGAGATCGCGTCCTGCTGGCCGCGGTTGGTGGTGGAGCCGTCGACGACGATGAAGTCCGCCCCGACGTTGTTCTTCAGCCAGTAGTCCAGGACGTCCAGCGGCCGCTGGTCGAGCGCGCCCCAGGGGCCGCGGATGTCCGAGGCGTCGCCCGAGTCGACCGGGACGCTGCTCATCACCACGTACGGGCCGCCGACCTGCACGTCGGGCCGGACCGACTTCACCGCGCGGTACACGTCGTTGTACATCGTGGTGTAGCCCTCGTAGTCCCAGCGGTTCTCGGCCTGGTTGTAGAAGCCCTTGAGCTCGTTCCACACCAGGACGCGGTCGACCTGCGGGTAGCGCTGCACGGCCTCCTTGGCCAGGTTGGCGAAGTCGGCGAAGTGCTCGGGCAGCGGCGCCTTCTCGAGCCGGTCCCAGCGGGTGTCGCCGCTGTCGCGCGGCGCGCCCTTCATCCAGTCCGGGGAGCAGCACAGGGTCAGCATCGCCTTGCCGCCGGTCTCCTCGGTGAGCTGCATCCGGCGGTCCAGCGAGCCCCACTCGAACTCGCCGGGCCGGGGCTCGGGGTTCAGCGTGCCGAAGCCCATGAGGTGGTGGTTCTGGTACTCCTGCCCGAGGCTCGACAGGATGTCGACGCCGCGCTGGCGGGCCTGCGCGGGCTCGGTGTCGTCGAGGCTGTCCTGGGTGTGGGTCACCCCGATCTCCATCGGGCCCGGCTGCTTGTCCCAGCGCCAGCCGTTCAGGTCGACGGCCTTCGCGGAGGCCTCCAGCGCCGACGACGGCACGGTGTCACCGGTGGTGCCGCCACCGCCGGTCCCCGAGGTGCAGGCGGCGAGGGCCAGGACCCCCGCGAGCAGCAGGGCCAGGGCCGGGGTCCGGCGCAGGCCGGGCCGGAACCGGGGGGCCCGCGACGGGGACCTCGGTCCTGACGTCGTCGGGGAGGGACGGCGTGACGCTCGCACGGGGTGGTGACCTCACGTTCTGACCGGACGCGGCGCCGGGCGGATGCCGTGGCGCGCGCGGGCTCGTACTGACTCCTGCACTCCTGCGCGGGACGGTGTCCCGGCGAGGTGCTCCCAGCGTGTCAGGGGCCTCCTGTGACCCGACTGAGAGAACCTCGCGAACGCCCGGAGCCGGCCGGGGCCCGCTCTCAGACGTTCGGAGCAGAGTAGGGCCGCGGTTCGCGAGGACCGCACGCAGCCCCGCTGCGCAGGTGAACCCTCTTGTCGCGCAGCGTGTACACCCGGTCGGCCCGCGGCAGCACCGCCGGGTCGTGGGTGATGACCAGCACGGCCCGGCCCGCCGCGGCGGCGAGCAGGTCGTCGAGGACGGCGTCACGGGTGTCCGGGTCGAGGTGCGCGGTGGGCTCGTCGAGCACCAGCACCGCGGGGTCGACGAGCAGCGCGCGGGCCAGCGCGAGCCGTCGGCGCATCCCGCCCGAGAGCCGGGCGCCGTGCGCGCCGACCTCGTCGTCGAGGGCCAGGCCGGCGAGCCCGACCCGGCGCAGGACGTCGCCGAGGTCGGTGTCGTCGGCGTCGGGGGCGGCCAGGCGCAGGTTCTCCCGGACCGTGGAGTCGAACACGTGCGGGTCGGCCGGCACCCCGGAGACCACCGCACGGACCTCGTCGGGCGGGCGCAGGGCCAGGTCGTGCCCGTCGAGCCGGACCGTCCCCGCGCGCGGGTCGAGGAACCGGAACAGCACCGCGGCCAGCGTCGACTTGCCCGACCCGCTGGCACCGACCAGCGCCACGACCTCCCCGCGGCCGACGTCGAGGTCCACCCCGTGCAGGACGGTGCGGCCGCGCCCGTCCGGTCCCGGCCCGGGCCAGGCGGCGGTGAGCCCGCGGACCCGCAGGTCACCGCGGCGCGGCAGCGGCTCCGGCCCCGGGTCGCGGTGTACGACGGCGGGTGCGGCGTCGAGCACCGGCACCAGCCGGGCCAGCCCGGCGCGGACCGCGGCGAGCCGGGCCGCGGCGGCCGGCAGCGGCGCGACGATCTCGAACGCGGCCAGCGCGGTCAGCACCAGCACGGCCAGCGGGACCGCACCCAGCGCACCGGCGTCGACGGCGGCGACGCCCAGCAGCAGCGTCCCGGCCAGGGTGAGCCCGGCGACCAGGGCACCGGACCCGGCGCCGAGGCCGAGCAGCGCGGCGTCGCGGCGGGCGGTGCGGGTCAGCTCGGCGTCGGCGCGGGCGACCGCGTCGACCGCGTGACCGGTCGCGCCGTGGGCCAGCAGCTCCGGGCCGCCGTCGAGCAGGTCGACCAGGGCGGTCGCGAGCCTGTCCCGTGCGACGCCGGCGCGCTCGGCGGGCCGCCGCGACAGCGCCGCGGCCAGCGCGGGCACCGCGACCCCGGCGAGCAGCAGCCCGGCGGCGAGCAGCGCCCCGCCGGGGACGTACAGCGCGGTGGCGAGCAGCACCGCCCCGGACCCGGCGACCGCGGCCGCGACGACCGGCAGCACCCCGCGCACCACCAGGTCCTGCACCGAGTCGGTGTCGCCGACCAGCCGGGCGACCAGCTCGCCGGACCGGAACCGGCGCACCGGCTCGGTGGCGGCGAGCCGGGCGTAGACGCGGCCGCGCATGTCCGACAGCGCGCGCAGCGCGGCGTCGTGCCCGACCAGCCGCTCGGCGTAGCGGGCCACCCCGCGTCCGACGCCGAGGGCACGGGTCAGCACGACGGCGACCGACAGCGCCGTCACCGACGGGTGCTGGGCGGCGGTGGCGAGCAGCCAGGCGGCCAGCGACAGCAGCCCGGCGCCGCAGGCAGTGGCGAGCGCGCCGAGCAGCGCGCCGCCGACGACGCCGCGCAGCCGGGGCGCCAGCACGCTGCGGGCGAGCGACCAGGGGCTCATCGCGGACTCCCGGCGGGTGCGGTCGCGACCGGGGTGATCGTGACGGTGCGGTCGGTGTGCTCGGCCCAGCCCGCGTCGTGCGCGACGACGACCGCGGTGCGCCCGCGCAGCAGCTCGGCGGCCGCGGTGCGGACCGCGTCGGCGGAGTCGGGGTCGAGGTGCGCGGTCGGCTCGTCGAGCAGGACCAGCGGGGCGTCGCGCAGGAACGCCCTGGCCAGCGCGACCCGCTGGCGCTCGCCCGACGACAGCTGCGCGCCGCCCTCGCCGAGCACGGTGTCCCAGCCGTGCGGCAGCCGGGCGACGACGGCGTCGAGCCCGGCGCGGCGTGCGGCCGCGCGCACGGCGTCGTCGGTGACGCCCGCGTGGTCGCGTCCGGCGCCGAGCCGGACGTTGGCGGCGACGGTGTCGGCGAACAGGTGCGGCTGCTGCGGCACCCAGGCCACCCCGCGGCGCCAGGCGTCGAGGTCCAGGTCCGCGAGGTCGGCGCCCGTGCGGTCGCGCCCGTGCACGGTGACGGTGCCGCCGGTCGGGGCGACCATGCCGAGCAGCACGCCGAGCAGGGTGGACTTGCCGGCCCCGGACGGGCCCCGTAGCAGCACCGTCTCCCCGGGGGCGACGCCCAGCGACAGCCCGGCGACGGCGTCGGCGTCCGCGCCGGGGTAGCGCACCCGCAGCCCGTCGACGGTCAGGCCGCGCCCGGCCGGGTCGGCCGTCGGCACCGGCGCGGTCCCGCCGGTCGCCCCGCCGGCCGGGCGGTCCAGCTCGGCGAACACCTGCCGGGCCGCGGCGACGCCCTCCATGCTGGCGTGGAACCGGGCACCGACCTCGCGCAGCGGCAGGTAGGCCTCCGGGGCCAGGACCAGCACGAACAGCGCGGTGGCGTAGTCGAGGTTCCCGTAGAGCAGCCGCAGCCCGACCTCGACCGCGACCAGGGCGACGGCGAGCGTCGCGAGGACCTCCAGCACGAACGCGGACAGGAACGCGACCCGCAGGGTGCCGGTCATGGCGTGTCGGTGCTCGTCGGTGGTCTCCCGGACCTTGCCCGCGACGACCTGCGCGCGGCGGAACAGCGCGAGCGTCGGCAGCCCCTGTACGACGTCGAGGAAGTGCCCGCCCAGACGCGACAGCAGCCGCCACTGGCGGTCGGTGCGGGCCCGGGTGTGCATCCCGACCAGGGCCATGAACAGCGGGATCAGCGGCAGCGTGACCGCGATGACGACCGCGGAGATCCAGTCGGCGCTGCCGACGACGACCAGCACTGCGACCGGGACCAGCACCGCGAGCACCAGCTGGGGCAGGTAGCGGGCGAAGTAGTCGTCGAGGGCGTCGAGGCCGCGGGTGGCCAGGGTGACGATCTCGCCGGAGGACCGCTGCGGGTCCGGTGCGGCGAGCACGAGCCGGCGCACGAGCTGCATCCGCAGCTGGGACTTGGCGCGGGCGGCGCTGCGCAGCGCCGCGGACTCCGCGCCGTAGGACAGCAGCGCCCGCGCCACCGCGACGACGGCGACGCCCCCCACCAGCCAGGCCAGGGTGTCGAGCCCGGCGCCCGGCCCGGTGCGCGCGCCGTCGAGGGTGAACGAGGGCGTCGCCCCGGCCACCACCCGCGACACCAGCCAGGCCTGGGCCAGGATCAGCCCGGTCGCGGCGACCCCGCAGACCGCGGCGACGGCCAGGTGCACCCGGACCGCGCTCGCCGTGCGCAGCAGCCGGGGGTCGACCGGCGGGCCGCCCGCGGGCGGCGCCCCGGCGGTGGTGGACGGGGTGGACACGGTCGTCATCGTGTGGCCGGTACCGCGGTGTCACCAGGGCCGGAGGGCCCGGCCGGGGCGACCCGCGCCCCGCCGAGACGGCGGCGGAACACCCAGTAGCTCCAGGACTGGTAGCCGAGCACCAGCGGCAGGAACACGGCCGCGATCCAGGACATGACGCCGAGCGTGTACGGCGCGGACGCCGCGTTCGCGACGGTCAGGGTGTGCGCGGGGTCGGTCGTCGAGGGCAGCAGCGTCGGGTACAGCTGCCCGAACAGCACGACCGACAGCCCACCGATCGCGAGCGCGGTGGCGGTGAACGCCCACCCCTCGCGGCCGACCAGCAGCGCCACCCCGGCGGCGGCGATGCCCGCGCCGGAGACCCAGGCGACCGTGGTGGTCCAGGACGGCTCGCGCAGCGCGAGCGTCGCGGCCAGGAACGCGACGGTCACCAGCAGCACCGGGACCACCGCGCGCAGCGCGAACCGCCGCGCCCGGTACCGCACCGGCCCGTCGGTCTTCAATGCCAGGAACACCGCGCCGTGCAGCAGGAACAGCGCCGTGGTGACGACGCCGCCGAGCAGGGCGTAGCCGTTCAGCAGGTCCCCGAGCGACGCGGTGACCACGGTGTTCTGCCCGCTGCCCGGGGCGCTGAGGACGGTGGGCAGGCCACGGACCAGGTTCGCGAGGACCATGCCCCACACGAACGCAGGCACCAGCGACCCGAGACCGATCATCAGGTCCCAGCGGGCCTTCCACGGCGCGTCGGAGCGCTTGTGCCGGTACTCCAGCCCGACCCCGCGCACGATCAGGCCCAGCAGGACCAGCAGCACCGGCAGGTAGAGGCCCGACAGCATGGCGGCGTACCAGGCGGGGAACGCGGCGAACATCGCGCCGACGGCGGCGATCAGCCACACCTCGTTGCCGTCCCACACCGGGCCGATCGCGCCGAGGGCGGCCTCGCGGTCCTCCTCGTCGTCGCGGCCCAGGACGCGGACCAGCATCCCGACGCCGAAGTCGAACCCCTCGAGCACCAGGTAGCCGGTCCACAGCACGGCCACGGCCAGGAACCAGATCGTGGGCAGGTCCATCGTCGTCCCTCCGGGGTCAGTAGCTGAACGCCGCGGGGCGGCGCTCGTCGGAACCCACATCGGCACCGGCATCGGCGCCGTCGGCGGGGTCGTCGGGGTAGGGGAGCGCGGCGCCGGGGCCCGCCTGCACGTAGCGGAACAGCAGCCGCACCTCGACGACGGCGAGCACCCCGTAGAGCGCGGTGAACGCGGCCAGGGAGAACGCGACCTGGCTCAGGCTCACGCCGGGGGACACGCTCTGCGCGGTGAGCAGCTCGCCGTGCACCGTCCAGGGCTGGCGGCCCATCTCGGTCAGCACCCAGCCGGCGATGTTCCCCGCCAGCGCGGCGGGCAGCGCGGCGACCACACCCCGGTAGGCCCACCGCTGGAGCCGCCCGGCCGGAGCCGGTGCGCCGTCGCGGGTGAACCCGGGCAGCCGGCCGCCGCGGGTCAGCCAGAGCCCGGCCGTCGCGACCGCGACCCCGGCCAGGCCGAGGCCCATCATCAGCCGGAACGCCCAGTAGAGGACGGCGATGTTGGGCCGGTAGTCCCCGGGCCCGTAGAGCGCCTCGTACCGCGCCTGCACGTTCTCGATGCCCTGCACCGGGCCCCACGGGCTGCCGGTGGCGAGGAAGCTCAGGACGCCGGCGATCTGCACGTTGATGTGGTTGCGGCTGCCCTGGACGTCGCCGACGGCGAACAGCGAGAACCCGGCCGACTCCTCGGTCTGCCACAGCGCCTCGGCCGAGGCGAGCTTCATCGGCTCGTAGGTGGCGGCGAGCTTGGCCTGGTGGTCACCGGAGGCGATGACCAGCACCCCCGCGACGAGGGTGACGAGGAACCCGGTGCGCAGGGTCTTCCGGAACAGCGCGTGCTCGCTCGGGTGCGGCGCCGCGTCGCCGGGACGGCTCCAGCGTTCGCGCATCAGCTTCCAGGAGCTCACCGCGGCGACGAACAGCCCGGCGATCAGGAACGCCGCGGCGACGACGTGCAGGTAGGTCGACCAGGCCTGCGGGTTGGTCAGCACGGCGCCGATGTCGGTGAGCCGGGCCCGGCCGGTGGCGCGGTCGACCTCGTAGCCGACCGGGTTCCGCATCCACGCGTTCGCGGCCAGGATGAAGTACGCCGACAGGTTGGACCCGATCGCGGCGGCCCAGATGCAGGCCAGGTGCACGCCCTTCCGCAGCCGGTCCCACCCGAAGATCCACAGCCCGATGAAGGTGGACTCCAGGAAGAACGCGATCAGCGCCTCCATCGCCAGCGGTGCGCCGAACACGTCGCCGACGAAGGTGGAGTAGGCGCTCCAGTTCATCCCGAACTGGAACTCCTGCACGATCCCGGTGACCACGCCCATCGCGAAGTTGATCAGGAACAGCTTCCCGAAGAACTTCGTGGCGCGCAGGTACTCCTCCCGGCCCGTGCGGAACCAGGCGGTCTGCAGCGACGCGACGATCACCGACAGGCCGATGGTCAGCGGCACGAACAGGAAGTGGTAGATCGTGGTGATCCCGAACTGCCAGCGGGCCAGGTCGAGCGCGTCCATCCGGACCTCCCGAGCGAAGTTCTACGTCCAGTAGTAGTTCTACCGGAAGTAGAAGATCGGTGGGGAACCGGGCCCGGTGGCCCTGGACACGCGGGTCGCGGCGGGGGTGCTCAGCCGCCGGTGCGCGGGTCGAAGGCGCCGTGGCGGCGCAGCACGTCGAGCACCTGCGGCAGGTCGGCGAAGGCCCGTTCGACGTCGGGCGGGGCGGCGACGCGGTGTGCGTTCGCCTCGACGTAGGCGCGGACCGCGGCGTCGAACCGCTGCGCGCCGACGGCGTCGCGGCCCGCGAACAGGGCGGCGGCACCCTGGTCGTAGACGCCGTCGACGAGGTCGGTGAACCCGCCGCGCGAGTCCCAGAACGACATGGGGGCGCCGATCGGGCCCGCGACGTCGCCGGGCCCGAAGCTGCCGATCCGGTACAGGTCGCGCTGGCCGGCGACCAGGGCCTGGGCCCAGGTCGTGAACGCCTCGTCCAGCCACGGGTCGCGGGCCTGGTCGTTGCCGACCAGCGCGTAGAACCAGGAGTGGGCGATCTCGTGCGCGGCCAGCGACGGGCGGGTGGCGTCGTCGACGTCGCCGAACTGCAGGTGGGTCGGGAACTCGACGCCGTCGCTCTGGGTGGGCACGACCGTCAGCCACAGGTCCGGGTACGGGTAGGGCCCCAGCAGCCGTTCCAGGGCGGGCAGGAAGCGGGCGACCTCGCCCTGCCAGTCCTGCGCGGAACCGCGGAGCTCCCCGCCGCGCCGGGCGCCCGCGCGGCCCGCGGTGGGCAGCGCGACGTGCACCCGGGTGGCGCCGACCGTGGATTCGGTGACCTCGTAGGCGCCGACGGCGACCGCGATGTCGCGGACCGCGTCGGCGGTGAAGGTGCGGGTGAGCCGCCCGCCGCCGGCGTCGCGGGTGCCGGTGGCCGTCCCGACCCCGACGACCTGCTGGTCCGCCGCCGCGGTGACGGCGAGCGAGGCGAGCCGGTAGTCCTCGGCGACGACGGTCTCGCCGGACATCCGCACCGCCGGGGTGCGGACCCAGCCGCG
The DNA here is from genome assembly GCF_020496225.1 of Pseudonocardia sp. ICBG162. Classification (NCBI taxonomy): domain Bacteria; kingdom Bacillati; phylum Actinomycetota; class Actinomycetes; order Pseudonocardiales; family Pseudonocardiaceae; genus Pseudonocardia; species Pseudonocardia sp. ICBG162. Next base: position 612,668 of record NZ_JAHLJD010000013.1, on the reverse strand, counting down.
GCCGCGGACCCAGTCCAGCACCGGCAGCGGGCTGCCGAGCCAGGCGGTGCCCGCCGACGGGGAGTGCCCGATCCGTTCGGTGGAGTCCTCGCCGAGGGTCAGGGTGAACCCGAGCTGCGCGGTGACGGTGGTGCCCGCGTCGACGCAGGACGGCAGCGGCAGCTCGACGAGCGTGCCGGGCGCGCCGTCCGGGGCGCCCGCCTGCTCGGTGCGCGGGGTGACCGGGGTGCCGTCGACGCTCGCGTCGGTGACCCGGGACGAGCCGCCGTCGGCGACGACGGTCGGCCGGTTGGTCCAGAGCCGGAAGACCAGCTCGCAGATCCGGGCGTCGGGGGTGAAACGGACGGTCTGGCGGCCGGTGGCCGAGGACAGGTCCGGCGCGAGGTCCAGCGACGCGTCGACGACCGGGCGCTGCGGCCACGGCGCGGCCCGCTCGACCTGCGGCACGCCGGCCGCGCAGCCCCCCAGCACGGCCAGGACGACGGCGACGCCGACGAGGGCCCGGCGCCGCCGGGTCAGGTCGATCATGACGGCGAGGCTATCCGCGGTGCCCGTGGGCGGCGACCGGCGTGCGGCGCCGCCCGGCTACGCCACCCGATCGCGGACCCGGCCGCGCAGCCGGTCGCGGACGGCGTGTGCGGGCGCCGACACGGCGGTCTCCAGGGGTCCGCGCCCGACCGCGCGCCGCCACGCCAGCCCGATCCCGACCGCGACGGCGATCTGCCACAGGTAGCCCTCCCAGGGGCCCAGGTCGTCGAGCGGGGAGTTCATGAACAGGATCGAGCCGACGTAGAGGGTCAGCGTCATCGACCCGGCGGCGGCGAGCGGGCGCAGCAGGTGCCCCAGCAGCGGGCCGGCGCCGCGGACGGTGACCGAGGCCAGGAGCAGGACCGCGCCGAGCACGGCGAGCGCGGACCCGGTGGTCTGGACGACGTCGAGCGGCGTGCCCGAGTGCGGCGCGACGGTCACCAGCCACCACCACGTCGAGGTGGGGGTGACGCCGTCGGGGTAGCCGGTGACGACGTCGGCGATCGTCGGCGCGCTGTCGAGGATCTCCGGCGGGCTCACCGCGGCGATCGCGGCGTACCCGCCGCCCGGGCCGAGCAGCCACATCGACAGCCCGGTGGCCGCCGTCGCCGCGACGACGCCGCCGCCCAGCAGCGCCGCCGCCGTGCGCCGGTCCGAGAGCCGCAGGCGTCCGACGACGATCCCGACCGCCATGTAGGCGAGCCAGACCACCGCCGGGTAGGCGCCGGTCAGGGTCAGCTCCGACAGCAGCGCGCCGGGGTCGGTGACGAGGTCGAGCACCGAGGGGTTGCCGAGGTCGGGCACCGGCAGGAACGGGCGCACCAGGTGCGAGAGGACCGGCACCCCGAGACACAGCAGTACCGCGAGCGGCGCGAGGACCCGGGTCGGGAGCGCGACCAGCGGTATCGCGAGCAGGAACGCGATCGCGTAGTAGGGGAGGATGAGCGCCGCGATCGACGGGTCGGTCCAGCTCAGGGCCAGTGCCAGCACCATGAGGACACCGGCGCGGGTGGCGAGCATCGCCGCCGCGGCGCGCAGGTCCGGGCCGGTGCGGACCCGGGCGCGGCCGGTCATGAACGCGAACGAGACCCCGGCGAGGACGGCGAACAGCGCCGCGGAGCGGCCGCCGAACACGAGGTAGCTGGGCGTGGGGGCGCCGTCGTCGGTGGCCTCGACGAGGGCGTGCACGGCGATGATGCCGAGCAGCGCGACCCCGCGGGTGGCGTCGACGCCGAGCAGGCGCGAGCCCCGCTCACGGGGTGGCGCGGGCTCCGGCGCGGCCGGGGGAGCCGCGGGCGGGGCGGGCGCGGCCCGGGTGGTGGCCGGGAGCACGGTGGTGGTCTCGGTGGTGTCCGGTGGTGCGGCCGCGGCGCGCAGGGTCCGCGCGGGTACCGACGGGCCCTGCGGAGGACCCGGGCTGCGGGGGGCCGGGACGGCGACGGTCCTCCCGGGCGCGGCACCGGGCGGACCGGACGGCCGGCGCGGCCGGCTCGCGGTCCGGGTGGCGGCGGCGTCCGGGTGTCCCTCCGGGGCCCGGTGGGTGCCGGTGCCGCTGCGCCGGGGCGCGTCCGTCCGGAGTGCCGCGCTCGACGGGGCCGCGTTCGACGGGGCCGTGTTCGACGGGGCTGCGGTGTGCCGCTCCGCCGACGAGGCCGCGGTGTGCGGCGAGGCGGTGTGCGGCCGCGGTGGGGTGGTCGACGGCGCGCCCGGTGCGGGGACGAGGGCGGGCACCGGCGGGCGGGGCGGCGCGGGGCGGTCGGCGCCGCGGCGGTGGCTGCCGGGCGGCTGCGGTCGGGTCATGTCAGAACCTCGTCGATCAGCTGGTGCCCGAGGTCGCGGGCGTCGGCCGGATGCAGCCCGGCGTCGGCGAACCAGTCGGGTCCGGCCTCGGGATGCGGTCCGACGACGCCGACCCGGCCGTGCCCGAACGGGGTCACGGCGGCGGCGACGAGCCCGTCGGGGTAGCGGGCGAGGACGGTGCCGGAGTCGAGCAGGAAGTGCGGGCCGTCCTGGAAGAACAGGGTGCGGTCGCGGCCGCGCCAGTCGAGTCGGACCAGGGCGTCGCCGTCGTGGCCGACGGTGGCGCCGGGGGAGTCGATCCAGCGGTCGGTGTCGCCGGGCAGCAGGCCGAACCCGGGGGTGGCCCCGGCCAGGTAGCCGCCCAGGCAGAACCCGAGGTAGCGGCCGCCGTCGCCGACCCAGTCGCGCAGCGGGCCGGCCGCGGGCCGCATCGTGCGCCACGCCGCGGACAGGGTGCCGCCGCCGGGCTGGGCGTAGAGCGTGGCGCGGGCGAGGGTGTCCGCGGTGAGCGGGAGCCGTTCGCGCGGGCCGGTGTAGTGCACGTCGAACCCGTGCCGCGACGACCCCAGCAGCGCCGCCACCGACTCCGCGCACCCCGTCGGCTGCGACGCCGGTCCGCGGTAGACCAGCGCCACCGGGCGGTCGCCACCGGAGGGGGCCGGGTCGCGGCGGCCGAGCAGCCGCCCGAACAGGCTCACCGCGGGCCCGGCCCGGAGCGGACGGGGTGGTGGTCGCGCTGCTGCGGCACCGGAGGCGGGGCCGTCCCGGGTCCCGGCCGGGGCGGCACGGCCGGGAGGGCCCGTGCGGTGCGTTCCGCGGAACGCGCCGCGGGAGCCGGGCCGGGTGCGGCGGGACCCGCTCCGGTGGTCGGTCCGCGTTCCGCGGAACGCGCTGCGGGCACCTGGCCGCGTGCGACGGGACCTGCCCCGGTGGTCGGTCCGCGTTCCGCGGAACGCGCCGGGCGGCCCGGCCCGCCGTCGCCCGCACCGACGACCGCGCCCACGCGGTCGCCGTGGCCCGCGGCGGCGCGGCGGTGCCGCGCACGGGGCGTGCTGCCCGGCCCGGCGGGGGCACGGCGGCTGTGCCCGGCGCCGGCGGGCCCGGTCCCGGGGGCACCGGCCGTGCTGCCCGGCCCGGCGGGGGCACGGCGGCTGTGCCCGGCGCCGGCGGGCCCGGTCCCGGGGGCACCGGCCGAGCCGGCGGCCCCCGCGCGGTGCCGTCCGGTGCTGCCGCGGCGCGGGGCCTGGCGCCCGGCCAGGACCGAGCGCATCAGCAGCGTGCGGCCCGGGTCGTCGGCCCCCTGCACCCGGGTGAGGACCATCGTGCGCTCCGGGTCGACGGCCGCGACCCGCACGGTCCCGGCCACGGTCCCCGGCGCCGCGGCGGGCAGCACGGCGGGCGGCACGGCCGGTGCCGCGTCGGCCGGAGCCGCGTCGGGCACCGCGCGGGCGGTGATGCCCCGGTAGCGGGAGCCGGACGGCAGGTGCTCGCCCTTCATCACCAGCGACAGCGGGTCGAGCCGCGCCCCGGCGCCGACCACGGCGTCGTAGAGCACGATCGCCCGGTCCCCGACCGACGCGCCGTCCGCGACCGACACCGTCGACATCTTCATGACCCGGTCCTCGAACAGGTGGGTCTGCAGCGACACGTCCCGCCCGACGACGGCGTCGTCCCCGATCTCCACCAGGTCGTACTCGGTGAGGTAGGTCGTCGACACGCAGGTCCGGCGTCCGATCCGGGCGCCGAGCAGCCGCAGCATCGGCGGCAGCAACGGGGTCCCGGACAGCATGCTCAGCAGCCCGGGCACCGCGGAGGCCTCGTAGAGCCCGGTGACGAACTCCGAGCGGCGCACGAACCGGCTCCACAGCGGTTCGGTCCGCGGCCGGTAGGTGCCCACGACCAGCCACTTCACCGCTGCGACCAGCAGGACCAGCGCGAGCGCCGAGGCGAGCGCCAGCACCGGTGCCGCGAGCACGACCTGCCACGCGGCGCCGGTGCGGGCCACGTCGGACAGCCCCTGCAGGAACAGGTAGATCGACACCGAGATCGCCGAGGCGGGCAGCGTGGCCCGCAGGAACTCGATGCCGAGCCGCTCGGCGACGCGGCGCCGCGAGGGCGCGAACGTCAGCGACTCCGGGTGGTCCCCGGAGTCCTGGCGCACCGGCAGGTGCATCGCCGGGGACCCCAGCCAGGTGGTGTCGCGCGGCACGCCCGACGCCGGGGGCACCGTCGCGACGCCGACCAGCGACTCGTCGCCGAGCGTCGACCCGGCCGGGACGACGGCGGCGTTCCCGACGAACGCGCGCCGCCCCACCAGCGTCGGACGACGGACCATCCAGCCGTTGTGGAAGGTCGCGCTGCCCACGCTCGCCATGTCCGCGACGAAGCTGCCCTGGGAGATCGTCAGCATCTCCGGGTCGATGTGCGAGGCGGTGGACACCTCCGCGCCGCGCCCGATCCGGGCGCCGAGCAGCCGCAGCCAGCCCACCGTGTAGAGCGTCGAGTACAGCGAGTTGGTGTAGGTCAGGCTCATCTCGAGGAGCTTGTCGCCGAACCACTTGCGCAGCCCCAGCGCGGAGCGCGCCGGGAAGACCCCGGGCCCGGTGCGGGGCGCGACCGCCCACCGGCCGACGGCCACCAGCACGCACACCGTCACCACGAACACCGGCCCGACCAGGGCGGCGACGAGCAGGGCGGGGCCGTCGCCGAACAGCAGCAGCGACGACCACACCAGCAGCACCGCCGGGACCAGCGCCAGCAGCGACACCAGCTCCAGCGCGACGATCCCGGCCAGCGCGGCCGCCCGCTGCGGCCGCGTCCAGGACGGCGCCGGGCCGCGTTCGGTCAGCTCGGCGACCGCGGCGTCGGCGGCGTCGGGCACCGCGGGGGACCCGGCCCAGTGCTCGGCGGGCGGCACCACCTGGTCGGCGGCGAGCGCGGACTGCTCCCCGACGACGGCGTCCGCGCCGACCACCGCACCCGGTTCGACGACCGCGCTGGCGCCGACGTGGGCGCCCTCGCCGACCGCGATCGGGGCGACGGTCACCCAGCCGTCGGCCAGCGTCCAGGGCCGCAGCGCGGCGCCGTAGCCGACGGTGGCGCCGTCGCCGATCCGCAGCAGCGCGGGCATCGACAGCACCGAGGTGCCCAGGTGCACGTCGCGGCCCACGGTGGCGCCCAGCATCCGCAGGTAGGCCGGGGCGAGCGGGCCGCCGGACAGCACCGGCAGCGGCGACATCGACAGCAGCAGGTCCGCGGCCCACAGGCGCAGGTGCACCCGTCCCCACATGGGGTACCGGCCGGGTGCGACCCGGGCGGTGAGCGCGCGCACCGCGAGCGGGGCGAGCAGCCAGCGCTGCAGCAGGAAGATCGCGGTGGCGCCGAGGGCGAGCTGGGCCAGCACGTCCGGGGCGACCCGGCCGCCGTGCCAGGCGTACACCCCGGCCGCGGGCAGGGTCATGACCAGCATCAGCACGAACAGCGCGGCGCCCTGCGCGGTCCCGGCGGCGGAGTAGCGGCGCCGGGAGTGGCGCAGCGGCTCCGGGCGCGGGGGCGGGGGCACGGAGCCGTCGCCGCCGTCGCCCGCCGCGTCGGGGTCCAGCGCCGCGGCCAGGCCGCGGACCGTCGGGTGCTCGTACAGGTCGCGCACCGCGGGGGAACGGCCGACGCCGCGCTCGCGCAGCAGGGTCACCAGCCGGGCGGCGAGCAGCGAGTGCCCGCCGAGCTCGTCGAAGAAGTCGGCGGTGACCGAGACTTGGCCGGCGTCGAGCGCCAGCACCTCGGCGAGCACCGCCCGGACCCCGGTCTCCAGCTCCGTCGACGGCTCGACGTGCGGGCCGTGGGCCACCACGATCCGCGGCCCGGACGGGGCAGGCAGCTTCGGCCGGTCGACCTTGCCGCTGGGCATCATCGGCAGCGCGTCGAGCACCTCGACGTAGCCGGGCACCATGTACTCGGGCAGCCGGGTCCGCAGCAGCTCGTACAGCGCCGCCCGGTCCACCGGCCCGCCCGGTCCGGCAGCCGGGACGACGTAGACGGTCAGCTCCTCACCGGTGCCGTCGTCGGTCTTCGCGACCGCGGCCACGGCGCTCTCCACGTCGGCGTGCTCCAGCGCGACGGTCTCGATCTCGCCCAGGTCGACGCGGTGCCCGCGGATCTTGACCTCGTCGTCGGCGCGGCCCAGGTAGACGATCTCGCCGTGCTCGTCGAACCGGGCGAGGTCACCGGTGCGGTAGAGCCGCCCGTCGCCGTTCGCAGGCGCCGCGGGGTGGCGGACGAACCGGTCCGCGGTCTTCTCCGGCAGGTTGACGTAGCCGATGCCGACCCCGGGGCCACCGATGCAGAGCTCGCCGACCTCACCGCGGGGGACCTCGCGCAGGGTGTCGTCGAGGATCACCGCGGAGTAGGTCGGCACCGGACGCCCGATCGTGACCGGCTTCCCCGGGTGCAGCTCGCCCCAGGTGCAGGTCACGGTGGTCTCGGTGGGGCCGTAGGTGTTGAGCATCCGCCGCCCGGGGCGCGCCCAGCGCTCCACCAGGCCGGCCGGGCAGGCCTCGCCGCCGACGAGCAGGGTGCGCAGCGCGGGCAGCTCCCGCGGGATCGTCGCCAGCAGGGTCGGCACGCAGCACAGCACGGTGACGCCGGTGTCGGCGAGGAAGTCGCCAAGCTCCGCGCCGATCCGGCGCGAGTCCGTCGGCCCGACCACCAGCGTCGCCCCGGCCGCGAAGGTCGGCCAGATCTCCTCGATCGAGAAGTCGAAGGAGATCGTCATGCCCTGGTAGACGCGGTCGTGCGGGCGGACGTCGTAGACGCGGGTGATGACGTGCACGAAGTTGCAGATGCTCGGGTGGGCGATCGCGACGCCCTTGGGCCGCCCGCTGGATCCCGAGGTGTAGATGATGTAGGCCAGCGGCGCCGGGTCCGGGTCGACCGCGACCGGGGCGAGCGGGTGACGGGGCAGCGCGGCGACGGCGTCGACGCAGGTGTCGAGCAGCACCAGGCCGGGCGTGGGCAGCTCGCCCGCCAGGTCCGAGGTGGTGACCAGCAGGTCCAGCCCGGCGTCGTCGCGGATGTAGCCGACCCGGTCCGCCGGGGCCGCCGGGTCGATCGGGACGAACGCGGCGCCGGTCTTGCCGATCGCCAGCAGCACCGCGTAGGTCCGCCAGGTCCGGTGCAGCAGGATCCCGACGCGACGGCCCGGGCCCGCGCCGAGCCCGGCCAGGTGGCGGGCGAGCTGGTTCGCGCGCGCGTCCAGCTCGGCGTAGGTCAGCTCCAGGCCGCCGTCCTGCAGCGCGACCGCCCGCGGGGTCCGGGCGACCGTGGCCTCGAAGAACCGGTGCAGGCGGTCCGGGTGCCGCGCGGGCGCACCGGCCGGGGCCGGGCGCGCCACGGCGACCCCCGCGCGGGGCGGGGACATCGTCACGTGCCGTCATCTCCCTACACGGCGACGGAACGCTTCCTCCGGTCGAAGCTGGGGAGCACCCTGTGGGTTCAGGGGTACGGACCGGTGAGGCCGCCGTGGTCCCCCGTGACATCGCCACGGGGGCGGGGGCCTGTTACGGCGAGCGAGTAAGCGACAGGTACTCACTTTTACGGAGTGTGGCCGCTCACAGGCCGCGCTGCCCCAGCCGGGGCCTCCGGGTCCTCCGTCCGGCCCAGTCAGACGACGGCGAGCGTGCGGCGCAGGAAGTCCACCTGTGCGGTCACGGACCGCTCGAACATCGCGCCGAGGTAGATGTCGAAGTGCCCGCACGGCAGCTCCAGCACCTCCGAGCCCGCCCCGGCCCGCGCGGCCACCGCGCGCACCGACGCCGGCGGCGCGATCGAGTCCCGCGCCGCGACGACGACGAGGATCGGCGCCCGCAGCCGCGCCGCCGCCGTCACCGGCCGGTTCAGCGGGATCCGCAGCGCGCCCCGGGCCCGCATGGTGTTGCGGAACCCGGGCCCGGTGATCGAGGAGTAGCCGCTCTCGGCGTCGTGCGAGGTGATCGCCGCGGTCGACCCGGGCGGTCCGAACACCGCGATCCGGTGCGGCGGACGTCCGAGCAGCCCGGCGGCGGCGTCGCGCAGCCCGTGCCCGGTGAGGCGGGCCAGCTGCCCGGGCCCGGCGTAGCGCAGGATCTCCAGCAGCGCGGCGGTCCCGTCCATCGCCGCGCCCTGGGAGATCACCGCGGCGACCTGCCCGTCGCGGGCGGCGACCGGGACGACGTGCCCGCCGGAGTACGAGCTGCCCCACAGCACGATCCGCTCGGGGTCGACGCCGGGCAGCGTGCGGGCGTGCGCGATCGCGGCGTGGTAGTCGGCGCGGTGCCTGCCGTGGTGGACGTCCTGGTCCAGGCGGGGGTCGCCGGTGCCGTCGGAGGCGCCGAACCCGCGGTAGTCGAACACGAGCACCGCGCAGCCCGCGGCGGCGAAACGCTGCGCGAAGGGCAGCAGCCCGGAGTCGCGGGTGGCGCCGAAGCCGTGCGCCATGACCACGCAGGGGCGGCCGCGGTCGTTCGCGAGCGCGTCGCCGGCCGGGGCGAGGTGCCAGGCCGCACAGCGCAGCCCGCCGCTCGGGAACGACGTCTCGGCGGGGGTGACGGTCATCGTCGGCTCCTGCGGTGCGCGGGCGGGGCGGCGTCATCCTGCCGCACCCCCGCGGCGGGCCGCAGGGTCAGGCCCCGGTCGGCCCGAACTGCTCGATCCGGATCGCGTGGTCGGGGACCCCGGCGGCGGCGAGCAGGTCGGCCGCGGCGGCGGCGAACGCGGGGGAGCCGCACACGAACGCGGTCTCCCCGCCACGGACCAGCGGGGCGAGGTCGGCGAGGGTGAGCTGGCCCGCCGGGCGGTCCGCGCCGGGCGGGGCGGTCCGGGTGAACACCGTGGTGACCGGGGGACCGGTGAACTCCTCGCCGTAGAACAGGTCGTCGGGGGTGCGGACCGAGACCAGCATCCGGACCAGGTCGGGACGGCCGGTGGCGCGGGCGTGACGCAGCATCGCGGCCAGCGGGACCTGGCCGGAGCCGCCGCCGACCAGCAGCGCGGGGGAGACCCCGTCCCAGGCGAACCAGCCGCCGACCGGCCCGCGGACCTCCAGCACGTCCCCGACGACGGCGACGTCGTGCAGGAACTCCGACACCTCGCCGTCGTCGAGACGTTCGACGGTCAGCGCGATCTCCGGCCGCCCGTCGGGCGCGGAGGCCACCGAGTAGGAGCGCTGTGCGGTGTAGCCGTCCTCGGCGGTCAGGCGCAGCACGTAGTACTGGCCCGGCAGGTGCGTGGCGGGCTCGGCCAGACCGAGCCGGAACGTCCGCACCCCCGGGGCCTCGTCGTGCACCGACAGCACGGTCGCGGCCTGCCAGCGCAGGGTCCGGCGGGGGGTGGTTGCCGGGGTGGTGTCCACGGTCAGTCGCCCTGGAAGCGCTGCTCGGACCACGGGTCGCCGCGGTCGTGGTAGCCGTTGCGCTCCCAGAAGCCGGGCTCGTCCTCGGCGGTCAGGCGCAGCCCGGCGACCCACTTCGCGCTCTTCCAGAAGTACAGGTGCGGCACCAGCAGCCGCGCCGGGCCGCCGTGCTCGCGGGTCAGCGGCGCGCCCTGCGCCTCGAACGCCAGCCACGCCCGGCCGCCGGTGAGGTCGGACAGCGGCATGTTCGTGGTGTAGCCCGAGTGCGAGTGCGCGACGGCGAACTGCGCCTCCGGCAGCGGCCCCGCGGCCTCCAGCAGCGTGTCGACCGCGACCCCGCTCCAGCGCATCCCGAACTTCGACCAGGTGGTGACGCAGTGGATGTCGCCGTACCAGCGTTCGCGGGGCAGGGCGCGGATCTCGTCCCAGATCCACTCGACCGGGCGCTGCACGAGGCCGTCGATGCGGAAGGTCCAGCGGGCGGTGTCCAGGGTGGGGGCGCGTTCGGCGGTCAGCACCGGCCACTGGTCACCGGCGTCGTACTGGCCGGGTGGCAGCCGCCGGTCCCGCGGCCTGCGCCCGACGAATCCTCGGGTCACGGGGGCATGCCGACCACAATGCACCCCCACCCCCGGTTGTTCCCGCCCGTCTCAGGTCACGAGGTAGGCGACGTAGGCGACCGCGTCGGCGGTGCGGACCGCGGAGCCGACGAGCACCGCGGTGTTGAGCCAGGCCAGGTCCGGGTCGGCGGTCCGGGCGTCGACGACGACCCGGAAGTAGTAGCGGGCCGGGTCGACAGGCTCCCCGGCGAGCAGCGCGTCGAGGACCGGGGCCGGGCCGGTCCGGTAGCCCGCCGTCGCCAGCTGCAACAGGTGCCCCGACCGCAGCGCCACGGTGTAGCGGGTGTCGATCACGGCGGTGCCGTCGTCGAGCACCCGCTGGCGGTCGGCGCCGCCGCGGAGCACCTCGCCGTGCAGCCCCTCGCCGTCGCGGCCGGGCCCTGAGACCGTGCCGCCGACGATGGGGATCTCCCGCTCCCGGCCGAACGGGGTCCGGCCGACCTCCAGCGGCGGGTCGAGCAGGACGTGGACGCGGGCGACCTGGGTCAGCCCGGGGACGGCGGGTGCGGGTCCGGGAGTCGACACGGCCCCAGACTGGCGTCCGGGGCCGCCCGGGGCTACCCATGAGGACTACCGGCGGGGAACCGCCGGGTGTACGCCGCGAGGCCCCCGGACGGTCCCGCTGCGCCAGTCGGGTGCATCACAGGCCGTGCGCGCCTCGCCACAGCGCATGCCCCCGGCGGCACCGGCTCACTAGACTCCGCTGCACTTCGGTGGCGTCGACGACGGCGCCATCCGGCGGGCAACGAGGCCGCCCCGCGGGCCGGTGAGGAGAACAGAGCGGATGACGGACAGTGACCGCAGCGCGGTCGACCGCGCAGCCGGTCCGGAGGGCTCTGCCGTGGACGGTCCGGTGGAGCCGGAGGAGCTGGTCCTGGCGGGCGCCTTCGACCCGGTCACCCGCGACCAGTGGCTCGCCGCCGCCGACGCGGTGGTGCGCAAGTCGGGCCGGATCGGCGAGGACGCCGAGCTCGGGGCCGGGGTCGAGACCCTGACCCGCACCTCGCCCGACGGCATCCGTGTCGCGCCGCTCTACGCCGACGAGGACACCACCGACCTGCCGCCCACCGGCGTGCCGGGGTCGTGGCCGTTCACCCGCGGCGCCCGCACCGAGGGGCACGTTCCCGACGGCTGGGACATCCGCCAGCGCCACGCCGGCACCGACCCGGCCGCCGTCCGCGAGGCCGTGCTGGCCGACCTGGAGTGCGGCGTCACCTCGGTGTGGCTGCGCGTGGGCGAGGGCGGCGTCGCCGTCGCCGACCTGGCGCGCGGCCTGGAGGGCGTGCACCTGGACCTGGCCGGGGTCGCCCTCGACGCCGGGACCGAGCAGGTCGCCGCCGCGCACGCCTATCTGGACCTGGCCGCGCGCAACGGCGTCGAGGACGCCGAGCTGCTCGGCTCGCTGGGCGTGGACCCGATCGGGCTGCGCGCCCGCGCGGGGTCCGGCCCGGACGTCGACTCGGTCGTCGAGGTCGCCCGCCGCGTCCACGGCACCTTCGGCAAGGTCACCGCGGTCACCGTCGACGCGACCGTGATCCGCGAGGCGGGCGGCTCCGACGCCCAGGAGCTGGGCTGGTCCCTGGCCGCGGGCGTCGCCTACCTGCGGGTGCTCGACGCGGCCGGGATCGCCGTCGCCGACGCGGCCCGGCTGCTCGAGTTCCGCTACGCCGCCACCCCCGAGCAGTTCCCGACGATCGCCGCCCTGCGCGCCGGCCGGCGGCTGTGGGCCCGGGTGCTGGAGGCCTCCGGCGTCACCGACGTGCCGCAGACCCAGCACGCCACCGTCCCCGAGGCGCTGTTCACCCGCCGCGACCCGTGGGTCAACATGCTCCGCGGCACCGTCGCCGGGTTCGCCGCGGGCGTCGGCGGGGCCGACGCGGTCACCGTGCCGCCGTTCGACGCCGCCCTCGGCGTCGCCGAGCCGTTCTCCCGCCGCGTCGCCCGCAACACCCAGAACCTGCTCGTCGAGGAGTCGCACCTGGCGCGGGTCATCGACCCGGGCGGCGGCTCCTGGTACATCGAGCACCTCACCGACGACCTCGCCCGGCTGGCCTGGGAGTTCTTCGTCGAGATCGAGGCCGCGGGCGGCGCCGTCGCCGCGCTCGACTCCGGCCTGGTCGCCGAGCGGGTCGGCGAGGTCCGCGCCCGCCGCGAGGCCGACGTCGCGAGGCGGAGGACGCCGCTCACCGGCGTCTCGGAGTTCCCCGACCTGAACGAGAAGCCGGTCGAGCGCACCCCGCTGCCGCCGGCCGTCGAGCGCGGGGGGCTGCCGCTCTACCGCCCCGCCGAGGCCTACGAGGCCCACCGGGACCGCTCCGACGCGCTGCTGGGCGAGACGGGTTCGCGCCCCACCGCCTTCCTCGCCACCCTCGGCCCGCTCGCGGTCTACACCGCCCGCGCCGGGTTCACCCGCAACCTGCTGGCCGCCGGTGGCGTCGACACCGTCGACGCCGGCCCGACCGACTCCACCGCCGACGTCGTCGAGGCCTACGGCAAGGACGGCACGCCGGTCGTGGTGCTCTGCTCCTCGGACAGGCTCTACGACGAGCGGGCCGCCGAGACCGCCGCCGCGCTGCGCGAGGCCGGTGCCGCGCGCATCCTGCTCGCGGGGAAGCCGAAGGACGAGGTGCCCGGTGTCGACGGCTACCTGTTCGCCGGCTGCGACGCCCTCGCCGTCCTCGACGACGTGTACACCCACCTGGAGGGCTCGAAGTGAGCATTCCCGACTTCACCGGCGTGCCGCTCCTGGGCGACACCACCCCCGCGACCGCCTGGACCGGCTCCGCCGACGTCTGGGAGGCGCCGGAGGGGATCGGCGTCAAGCCGCTCTACACCGCCGACGACCTCGCCGGCGTCGACTTCCTGCACACCTACCCGGGCATCACCCCGTACCTGCGCGGGCCGTACCCGACGATGTACACCAACCAGCCGTGGACGGTGCGCCAGTACGCCGGGTTCTCCACGGCCGCGGAGTCCAACGCGTTCTACCGGCGCAACCTCGCCGCCGGGCAGAAGGGCCTGTCGATCGCGTTCGACCTGGCCACCCACCGCGGCTACGACTCCGACCACCCCCGCGTCTCCGGCGACGTCGGCATGGCCGGTGTCGCGATCGACTCGATCCTCGACATGCGCCAGCTCTTCGACGGCATCCCGCTGGACAAGATGTCGGTGTCGATGACGATGAACGGCGCCGTGCTCCCGGTGCTGGCGCTCTACATCGTCGCCGCCGAGGAACAGGGCGTGAGCCCCGAGAAGCTGACCGGAACCATTCAGAACGACATTCTGAAGGAGTTCATGGTCCGCAACACCTACATCTACCCGCCGCAGCCGTCGATGCAGATCATCTCCGACATCTTCAGCTTCACCAGCCGGAAGATGCCGAAGTTCAACTCGATCTCCATCTCCGGGTACCACATCCAGGAGGCGGGGGCGACCAACGACCTGGAGCTCGCCTACACCCTCGCCGACGGCGTGGAGTACCTGCGGGCCGGGGTCGACGCGGGCCTGGACATCGACAAGTTCGCGCCGCGGCTGAGCTTCTTCTGGGCGATCGGCATGAACTTCTTCATGGAGGTCGCCAAGATGCGGGCCGCGCGCCTGCTCTGGTCGAAGCTCGTGAACCGGTTCGAGCCGCAGAGCGCCAAGTCGCTGTCGCTGCGGACGCACTCGCAGACCTCCGGCTGGTCGCTGACCGCCCAGGACGTCTACAACAACGTCGTCCGCACCTGCATCGAGGCGATGGCCGCGACCCAGGGCCACACCCAGTCGCTGCACACCAACGCCCTCGACGAGGCCCTCGCGCTGCCGACGGACTTCTCCGCCCGGATCGCCCGCAACACCCAGCTGCTGCTGCAGCAGGAGTCGGGCACCACGAACGTCGTCGACCCGTGGGGCGGCTCGTACTACGTCGAGAAGCTCACCTACGACATCGCGAAGCGGGCGTGGGCGCACATCGACGAGGTCGAGAAGGCGGGCGGCATGGCCCAGGCCATCGACGCCGGCATCCCGAAGATGCGCGTCGAGGAGGCCGCGGCCCGCACCCAGGCTCGGATCGACTCCGGCCGCCAGCCGGTCATCGGCATCAACAAGTACGTCGTCGAGGCCGACGAGCAGATCGACGTGCTCAAGGTCGACAACGCGAACGTCCGCCGCGAGCAGCTCGACAAGCTCGCCCGGCTGCGTGCCGACCGCGACGACCGCGCCGTCGACGAGGCGCTGCGCGCGCTCACCGGCGCCGCGGAGAAGATCGCCGAGGGCTCGTCGCGCTCCGACGACGAGAACCTGCTCCAGCTGGCCGTGAACGCGGCCCGCGACCAGGCCACGGTCGGGGAGATCTCCGACGCACTCGAGAAGGTCTTCGGCCGCCACGCCGGACAGATCCGCATCATCTCCGGTGTGTACTCCGCCGAGGCCGGGCAGAACCCGGCGATCGACCGCGCCCGCGAGCTCGTCTCCGAGTTCGCCGGCCACGAGGGCCGCCAGCCCCGCATCCTGGTCGCGAAGATGGGCCAGGACGGCCACGACCGCGGCCAGAAGGTCATCTCGACCGCGTTCGCCGACATCGGCTTCGACGTCGACGTGGGGCCGCTGTTCCAGACCCCGGCAGAGGTCGCGAAGCAGGCCGCCGAGTCCGACGTGCACGTGATCGGCGCCAGCTCGCTGGCCGCCGGGCACCTCACGCTGGTCCCGGAGCTGCGCCGCGAGCTCGCCGAGCTGGGGCGCGACGACATCATGGTCGTCGTCGGCGGGGTCATCCCGCCCGCGGACGTGCCGGAGCTGCTGGAGATGGGCGCGGCCGCGGTGTTCCCGCCCGGCACGGTCATCGCCGAGGCCGCGGTCGACCTGCTCGGCAAGCTGGCCGCCGCGCTCGGCCACGACGAGCCGGACACGTCCGCGCAGGCCGGCACCGTCTACGCCGACTGAGCCACGCCCGCCGCCGTCGCCGTGCCCGGTGCGCCTCCCCGCGCACCGGGCGCGGTGCCGACCCGCAAGGAGAGTCCCGCCGATGGCCCCTCGCGTCCCCGACCCCGCGGAGCTCGCCCGCGGGGTCCTGGCCGGCGACCGCACCCTGCTCGCCCGGGCGATCACCCTGGTCGAGTCCAGCAGGCCCGACCACCAGCGGGCCGCCCAGGAGCTGCTCCTGGAGCTGACCCCGAAGGCCGGGCACGCGGTGCGGGTCGGCATCTCCGGGGTGCCCGGGGTCGGGAAGTCGACCTTCATCGAGGCGATGGGCTCCACGCTCACCGGCCGGGGCCACCGGGTGGCGGTCCTCGCCGTCGACCCGTCGTCCACCCGTACCCGCGGGTCCATCCTGGGTGACAAGACCCGGATGCCGCGCCTGGCCGTCGACCCGGACGCGTTCGTGCGGCCGTCGCCCTCGGCGGGCACGCTCGGCGGGGTCGCCCGCCGCACCCGGGAGACGATGGTCGTCATGGAGGCCGCCGGGTTCGACGTCGTCCTCGTCGAGACCGTCGGGGTCGGTCAGTCCGAGACCGCCGTCGCCGGGATGGTCGACACCTTCCTGTTCCTGACCATCGCCCGCACCGGCGACGCGCTGCAGGGGATCAAGAAGGGCATCCTGGAGCTCGCCGACGTCGTCGCCGTCAACAAGGCCGACGGCCCGCACGAGCGCGACGCCCGCGCCGCGGCCCGCGAGCTCGCCGGCGCGCTGCACATGATGACCCCCACCTCGGCGCACTGGCGCACCCCCGTGCTGTCCTGCTCCGCGCAGACCGGGAAGGGCCTGGACACCGTGTGGGAGAAGGTCACCGCCCACCGGGAGGCCCTCGACAAGGGCGGCGAGCTCGCGACCCGGCGCGCCGACCAGCAGGTCGAGTGGATGTGGCAGATGGTGCGCGACCGGCTCATGGACCGGGTGCTGCACGACCCGGCGACGGCCGAGCGGCTCCCGAAGCTCACCGCCGAGGTCCGCGACGGCGGCCTCACCCCCACCCTCGCCGCTCAGCAGATCCTCGACGTCCTGGGCTGAACCACCCGTTTCGGTCCCCGGGCGCAGCCCGGACGGTCGCTAACGTCGGCGACCGTGAACGACCGGATCATCCCCGGGGTGCTCGCGATCGGGCTCGGGTCGGCGCTGGTGCTGGCCGTGCTCGTCCCCGCCGTCGCGCTGACCTACCGCCGCCGCGGCCGCTTCGGGCCCGGCGAGCTGGCCGTGCTCGTCGCCGTCCCGGTGTACGGGCTGGCCATCCTCGGCTACACCCTGCTCCCGCTGCCCCAGGTCGACGCGGCGTTCTGCGCCGGGCGCACCGCGGCCGACTCGCTGCAGACCCGGCCGTTCGCCTTCGTCGGCGACATCACCCGGATCGCCGCCCGCCAGGACGCGACCGGGGTGCGGGCCTGGCTCGCGAACGCCGCGGTGCAGCAGGTGGTGCTCAACGTGGCGCTGTTCGCGCCGCTGGGCTGGTTCCTGCGCGGGGTGTTCCGCCGCTCGCTGCCGGTCACCGTGGCCGCCGGGTTCGCGGTGTCCCTGCTCGTCGAGGCCACCCAGTACACCGGCAACTGGTTCCTGTTCCCGTGCGCCTACCGGCTCGCCGACGTCGACGACCTCATCGCCAACACCGCGGGCGCCCTGCTCGGCGGGCTCGCCGCGATGCTGCTGCGGCCCCGCTCGTGGGACGCCACGGGCGACCCGGACCGCCCGGCGCCGGTCACCGGCGGACGACGCCTGCTCGGCGCGGTGTGCGACCTGATGGCGGTGTGGGCGACCGGGGCGCTGCTCGGGTCGTTGCTGCTCGGCGGGGCCACCGTCGTCGCCGGGCTGCGGGCACCGTTCCCGGACTGGTACGACACCGCCAACTCCGTCGTCGGCTTCGGGGTGCCGCTGCTGGCGTTCCTGGTCGTGCCGCTGCTCGGCCGCGGCGGCACGGTCGGCCAGCGCGCGGTGCGGCTGCGCCCGGCATTGCCCGGCGGCGGCGTCCCCGGCCGCGGACGCCGCCTCGCCCGGGCACTGCTCGGCACCGGTGGGTTCCTGCTGCTGTCCGGGCCGTCCGGCGCGCTCGGCGTGCTCGGGCTGCTGTGGGGGATCGCGGGCCTGGTCGGGCTCTGGCGCAGCACCGGCCACCGCGGGGTGGCCGGCCGGCTCACCGGGCTCACGATGGTCGACGCCCGGGAGCCCGCCCGCACCGCCCCGGACGACCGTCCCGCAGCGCCCGACCGTCCCGCGGCGCCCGACCGCTCCGCGGGCTGACCGCTCAGGGCCGGGCGTCGGCCAGCTTGTCCGCCAGCGCCGAGCGCAGGATCGCCTGCTCGGCGGCGAGCATCGTGAACGTGCACCCCAGCGCCCGGAAGCGGCGCACGTGCGCGGGGGAGTCGCAGTAGATCCCCACCGGCACCCCGGCCCCCGCGCACACCGCGGCGATCCCGGAGACCAGCTCGGCGTGCCGGTCGGACTCCGGGCCGCCGTCGCCCTGGGCGGCGAGCGGGAGCCCGTGCGCCAGCGCCAGGTCCGACGGCCCGACGAACACCGCAGCGACCCCGTCGACGGCCACGATGTCGGCGAGGTTCGCCACCGCCGCGACCGTCTCCACCATCACCACCGTGCGCGGCGGCGCGAACACGTCCCGGCCCTGCCACGACGGGCGGACCGGCCCGAAGCTGCGCACCCCGTCGGGCGGGTAGCGGCACGCCGCGACCGCCGCCGCGGCCTGCTCGGCGGTGTCGACCAGCGGGACGATCACGCCGTCGGCGCCCCGGTCCAGGGCCCGCCCGATGCCCTCGGCACCGTGGCCGGGGACCCGCACCAGCGACGGCGTCCCCGTCGCGGACAGGGCCTGCAGCATGCCCAGGAGGGTGTCGTCGCCGATCAGGCCGTGCTGGGTGTCGACGCAGACCAGGTCGAACCCGACGGAGCCGGCGATCTCGGCGACGGCGGGGGAGGGCAGCTGCAGCCAGCCACCGACCGCGTCGCCGGTGAACAGGGGATCAGGGGTCATGCGACGACCGTGCCGCCCCGCCCACCCGACACGCCAGTCGAGACCGTCGTCTCGTTGTGTGCCGCGCTCCGGTCGGCTGGGATGTGCAGGTGAGGCTCACCTTCCCTGTCCGTGTCGTGGTCCGTGCCGTGGTCGCCGCGCTGTGCCTGGTCCTGCTCGCCGGCTGCGGCGCCGGTGCCACCGAGACCCCCGCGCCCGCGGGCGGGGACGGTGCGGCCCCCACCGCGCTGCCCGCCGGGCAGGGCTCGCCCGAGCCCGACGGCGTCTTCCCGCGCACGGTCACCCACGAGATGGGCACGACGACGATCCCGGCCGAGCCCCGGCGGATCGTGGTCATCTCCACCGGGCAGCTCGACGGGCTGCTGTCCCTCGGCGTCGTCCCCGTCGGGTCCACCCGGGCCGACCAGGCCACGATGGTCCCGGGCTACCTCACCGCGGCGTTCCCGCAGTACCGGGCCGGGCTCGCGGCGATGGCCGACGTCGGCCTGCGCACCGACCCGGCGATCGAGGCGGTCGCCGCGGCGCGCCCGGACCTGATCCTGGCCAACGTCGCCGGGGCGAAGGACTTCTATCCCCAGCTGTCCGCGATCGCGCCGACCGTGATGACCCGGGGCAACGGTGTGAACTGGAAGACCGACCTGCTGCTGGTCGGGTCCGCGCTGGGCCGGGCCGGTGCCGCGCAGGCGCTCGTCGACGACCTCGCCGGGCGGGCCCGCGCCGTCGGCGCGCGCGCCGGGTCGGTCGAGGTGTCGCTGCTGCGCATCCAGTCCACCCGGGTCCGGGTCTTCGGCGTCGGCTCCTTCCCCGGCTCGCTGCTCGCCGACGCCGGGATCGCCCGGCCGGAGAGCCAGCGCTTCGCCGCGACCTCGCGGGACCTGTCCACCGAGGAGCTCGGCCGGGCCGACGGCGGATGGATCTTCTACGGCGTCCAGGGCGCGGCTCCCGGCGCCGCGCCCCCGGCCCTGCTGACCGAGGGGGTCGGGGCCTCGCTCGGCGCGGTCCGGGACCGGCACACCACCGCCGTCGACGACGACACCTGGTTCCTCAACGCGGGCCCGCAGGCCGCGCGCGTGGTGCTCGACGACCTGGCCGCCGCACTCGGGACGGGGTGAGCCCGCCGGGACGGGTGGGGCGGGGTGCCATCATCACCCCATGTCGTCGCCGTCCGCGCAGCCGGTGTCCCTGCCCGCCCGGCCGGTGGTCGGGGTCCTGCACCCCGGCGCGATGGGCGCCGCGCTCGGATCGGCGCTCAAGGCCCGCGCGGGCGCGGTGATCTGGGCCGACGCCGGCCGCTCGCACGCCACCGCCAAGCGCGCCGAGCTGGCCGACCTGCAGGCGGTGCCGACCGTCGCCGACCTCGCGGCCCGGGCCGACGTGATCGTGTCGATCTGCCCGCCGCACGCCGCGCGGGAGGTCGCGGGCCTGGTGGGCGCCGGGCTGGCCGGGCGCACCGACCGCCCGCTCTACGTCGAGGCCAACGCGGTGTCCCCGGACACCGTCCGCGGCATCGCGACACTGCTCGGCGACCGCGCGACGGTCTGCGACGGCGCCGTCATCGGCCCGCCCGCCTGGACGGCGGGCACCACCACGCTGTGGCTGTCCGGGCCCGGTGCGGACACCGCCGCCACCCTGTTCGAGCCCGGCCCGTTCGACGCCCGGGTGCTCGGCACCGCCGGGACCGACCTGGGCGCCGCGAGCGGGCTGAAGGCCTGCTTCGCGCTGCAGAGCAAGGCCGCACCGATGCTGTGGCTGGCGCTGGAGGAGGCCGCCGCGGCGTTCGGCGTCACCGATGCGCTGCACACCGAGCTGGACCGGGCCGGGGTCGACCACGCCGCCGCGCTGGTCCGCGCCCGCGAGCGGATGGCGGGGAAGGCGTGGCGCTGGGCGGGGGAGATGGACGAGGCGGCCGACGCGTTCGCCGCCGCCGGGGTGCCCGACGGCTTCTCCCGCGCCGCCGCCGAGCTCTACCGGCGCGCGGCCGGGGCGGGCGGGTGAGCCGGGCCCGGCACCGCGACGGCGGCGCCGGACCCGGCCGGTCTCACGCCGCGACGCTGCCGTGCGGGTCGATCACGAACTTGCGGGCCACGCCGCCGTCGAACTCCTGGTAGCCGCGCGGGGCGTCGTCCAGCGTGATCGTGGTGGCGTTGACCGCCTTCGCGATCTGCGCCCGGTCGGACAGGATCGCCTGCATCAGCTGCCGGTTGTACTTCTTCACCGGGCACTGGCCGGTGGTGAAGCTGTGCGACTTCGCCCAGCCCAGGCCGATCCGCACGCCGAGGGTGCCCTCCTTGGCCTTGTCGTCGGCGGCACCCGGGTCGCCGGTGACGTAGAGCCCCGGGATGCCGAGCGCGCCGCCGACCCGGGTCACCTCCATGACCGAGTTCAGCACGGTCGCGGGCGCCTCCCCGGCATCCTTGCCGTGCCCGCGGGCCTCGAACCCGACGGCGTCGACGGCGGCGTCGACCTCGGGCTCGCCGAGCAGCTGCTCGAGCTGCTCGGCCAGGGTGCCGTCGCCGGACAGGTCGACCGTCTCGCAGCCGAAGCTGCGCGCCTGCGCGAGCCGCTCGGGGATCATGTCCCCGACGACGACCGCCGCCGCCCCCAGCAGCTGCGCGGCGTGGGCCGCGGCCAGCCCGACCGGCCCGGCACCGGCGACGTAGACCGTCGACCCGGTGGTGACCCCGGCGGTCACCGCGCCGTGGTAGCCGGTCGGGAAGATGTCCGACAGCATCGTCAGGTCGAGGATCTTCTCCAGTGCCTGGTCGCGGTCGGGGAAGCGCAGCAGGTTGAAGTCGGCGAAGGGCACCATCACGTACTCGGCCTGGCCGCCGACCCAGCCGCCCATGTCGACGTAACCGTAGGCGGCGCCGGGACGGGCCGGGTTGACGTTCAGGCAGACGCCGGTCCGCCCCTCGTTGCACATCCGGCAGCGCCCGCAGGCGATGTTGAACGGCACCGAGCAGATGTCGCCGACCTTCGCGAACAGCACGTCGTCACCGACCTCGACGATCTCGCCGGTGATCTCGTGGCCGAGCGACTGCCCGACCGGTGCGGTGGTGCGGCCGCGGACCATGTGCTGGTCGGACCCGCAGATGTTGGTGGTGACGATCTTCAGGATCGCCGCGTGCGGAGCCTTCCGCTGGATGCCGAGACCGTCGACGACGTCGGACGGCAGCTCCAGCTTCGGGTAGTCGATCGACTCGACGGCGACCTCGCCGGGTCCCTTGTACACGACGACGCGGTTGTCGGGCATGGTGCGCTCCCCTCCTGCGTGGACGCGCGGACCGCGGTCGCGGCCGCGCGGCGGCGTCGCGGCCACACCGATCCCGCGCCCCCACGGGTCGGGCCGCGCCGCCCGCTGCCGACCCTCCCACCCCGTGCGGACATGCGCACGCGGCGATCCGTGACGCAGCGGTCCTGTGCCGAAGGTCGGGGCCGGACCGGTCGGGTCCGGGCGGGGGCGGCCGGGACGGGTGATACTGCGCCCATGGCCAGTGACGACCTTCTCGAGCCGCCTGTCCCGGTACTGACCGCGCCGTACCACACCCCCGAGCGCGAGGCGCTGCAGAAGCAGGCCCGTGAGTTCGCCGCGACCCGGGTGCTGCCCGTCGCCGACGAGCTGGACCCGCGCAAGGGCGAGATCCCGCGCGACCTGCTCGACGAGATGGGCGAGCTGGGCTACTTCGGCATCACCGTCGACCGTGAGCACGGCGGGCTGGGCCTCGGGGCGTTCGAGTACTGCATGGTCGCCGAGGAGCTGGCCCGGGCGTGGATGAGCGTCGGGTCGATCATCGCCCGCGCGCAGGGCGCCGGGACCGCCGTCACCGACCCGGAGCGCCGTGCGGAGCTGCTGCGCCGGTCGGCCCGCGGGCAGTGGATCGGCGCGATCGCGCTGTCCGAGCCCGACGCCGGGTCCGACCTGGCCGGGGTGGAGACCCGCGCGGTCCGCGACGGCGACGAGTTCGTGATCACCGGGCACAAGCGCTGGACCGGCAACGCCAAGGCCGCCGACTTCATCCAGGTGCTGGTGCGCACCGACGACCCTGCGCCGGGGGAGAAACGCTCCGCGGGCCTGGCGACGGTCGTCGTGGAGAAGGAGCGAGACACCTTCCCCGCCGGGATCACCGGCCGCCCGATCGACAAGATCGGCTACCACGGCTTCGTCACCTGGGACCTGGAGTTCGACGGTGTGCGGGTGCCGGTCGGCAACCAGCTCGGCGCCGGCGGCGAGGGCTTCGCCGACGCCCAGTCGTGGCTGAACATCGCCCGGGTGCACACCGCCGCGCGGGCGGTCGGGCTCGCCAGGGCCGCCGTCGAGGACTGCGTGCGCTACCTGCAGCGACGCCACCAGTTCGAGCACCCGATCGGCGACTTCCAGGCCGTCCGGTTCACCCTCGCGACGATGGCCGCCCGGGTCGAGCAGGCCCGCGCCTTCTACCAGAACGTGGCGCACCGGCTCGACCTCGGCGAGCCCTGCGAGCGGGAGGCGGCGATGGTCAAGCTGCTCGCCACCGAGATGGCCGCCGAGGTCACCGCGGACGGCATCCAGCTGCACGGCGGCAACGGCTACACCACCGAGCACCAGGTGGAACGGCACTGGCGCGACGCCCGGCTGACCACGATCTTCGAGGGGACCAGCGAGATCCAGCGCAAGATCATCTCCGACCGGCTGCTGCCGCGCAGCCCGCTCGGCTGACGGCGGCGCCGCGGCGTCAGCGGAAGGCGGCCCGCACCGCGCCGAGGGCGTCGGACTCGTCGAGCCCGAGCCGCCGGGCGAGCTCGGCCAGCTCACCGGCCTTGCGCTCCAGCTCGGCGCGTCCGCCGGTGGCCCGCTCGGTGAGCACGGCCCCCCGGCCGCGCCGCAGGTCGACCAGGCCCTCGTCGCGCAGCTGCTGGTAGCCGCGCAGCACGGTGTGCAGGTTGATCCCCAGCGCGCCCGCGACCTCCCGGGCCGGGGGCAGCCGGTCCCCGGCGGCGGCCCGGCCGTCGGCGACCGCCCGGCGGACCGAGGCCGCGACCTGGTCCCCGAGCGGCACCGGCGACGACGGGTCGACCCGGATCAGCACGACGGTGCGGCGCCGGCCGCGCCGTGCCCGGCGCGCCGGTCGAGCTCGGCGTTGACCAGCCCGGCCGCGGTGGCGGCGTCGGGCACCGTGACGACGAACCGGCGGTCGTCGGTGAGGTCGAGCACCAGCGCCTCCCCGGCCCGCCGGGCGCGGTAGCCGAGCACGGACGGCGACCGGCGCAGGACGCCGTACTCGTTCCAGCCGAACCGCTCCGGGTCGAGCTGCTCCGACCGCGCGCCGCGGACCTCGGCGAGCGGCGCCTCGGCCAGCGGCCGTCCGAGCAGCGCCTGCCGGACGTGCACCCCGTCGCCGTCGACGCGGACCCGGGCGACGGCGGTCAGTGCGGTCGAGACGACGGCGGCGGCGACGAGCACGACGACCAGCACCGCGCTGCCACCGGCCAGCAGCTGGGCGACCGCCGCCAGGAGCAGCACGGCCGCGACGACCAGGGTGGGGCGGGACAGCACGGTGCGGGCCCACAGGTAGCGCTCACCGGGCGCGAGCGGGGTGCGCACCGCGCCGGCCGGGGCGCTGCCGGTCGCCGACGGCCGCGGGGCGTCCGGTCCGGCCAGCAGGTGTCCGACGCCGTAGGCGGCGGCGACCGCCGCCAGGACGCCGACGGTCCAGGCCCAGCCGGGTACCTGCGGGGCCAGCCGGGTGCCGGGCACCCACCACACGATGACGGCGAAGGCCCAGGCGGTGCCGACGGCGCGGCGCTCCACGTCGGGCCGCCCGGAGCGCAGCCGCAGCAGCGGCAGCCCGATCGCGAGCAGGCCCACCACGACCACCGCGAGGGTGCTCGGGAGCGTCCGGCCGGGCGGCTGGGTGGCCACCAGGGTGGCCAGGCCCGCGACGGTCAGCGCGGTGGCCGGGGCGGTGGCGAGGAGCCGGCGACGGCTCGTGTGCGCGACGGGTGTGGTCATGACGTCCCTCTCGTCGAGTGATCCGAACTTGTTCGCAATGTACTAGAACAATCATGTCTGCGCATCCCCCGGGGACCGGCTAGCGTCACGACCATGGCGCTCGACCCCGCGTTCCGGACCGTGCTCGACACCCTCGCCGGGGCGGGGGCCCTGCCGCTGGTCCGCGACGGCG
The DNA here is from genome assembly GCF_020496225.1 of Pseudonocardia sp. ICBG162. Lineage (NCBI taxonomy): Bacteria > Bacillati > Actinomycetota > Actinomycetes > Pseudonocardiales > Pseudonocardiaceae > Pseudonocardia > Pseudonocardia sp. ICBG162. The sequence continues at coordinate 588,223 of NZ_JAHLJD010000013.1, read as the reverse complement.
ACCCGGTCGCCACCCGGGCCCACTACCGGTCGCTCGCCCTGGCCCGACGCGGTCCGGGGTTCGTCCCCGAGCAGGTCGGCCGGGTCGACGACGACACCGTCCCCGGCCCGGCGGGCCCGGTGTCGCTGCGCACCTACGTCCCCGAGGGCGACGACGGTGCGGCCGTGGTGCTCTACCTGCACGGCGGCGGCTGGGTCGTCGGGGACCTGGAGACCCACGACCCGGTGTGCCGGCGGGTCGCGAACGCGACCGGGGCGGTCGTCGTGGCCGTGGACTACCGGCTGGCGCCCGAGCACCCGCACCCCGCCCCGCTCGACGACGCCTGGGCCGCGCTGCTCGCCGTCGCCGGCCGGTTCCCGGCCCGGCGGCTCGGGCTGGCCGGCGACAGCGCCGGGGCGAGCATGGTCGCCGGGCTGGCGCTGCGCTGCCGCGACCGCGGCGGCCCGCGCCCGGCCGCCCAGCTGTTGTTCTACCCGGCCCTCGCGCCGGAGGGGGCGACGCCGTCGTACCGGGAGAACGGCGAGGGCTACTTCCTCACCGCCGCGGACATGCGCTGGTTCTGGGACAGCCTGCTGTCCGGCCCCGCCCCGGCCGACCCCGAGGTCGCGCCCCTGGGGGCCGCCGCGCCCGCCGACCCGTCCGGGCTGGCGCCCGCGGTGGTCGCCACCGCCGAGTTCGACCCGCTGCGCGACGAGGGCCGCGACTGGGCCGCGGCGCTGCGCGCGGGCGGGGTGGAGGTCACCGAGGTCGACGGCCCCGGTCTCATCCACGGCTACGTCGCGTTCCTCGGCGTCGTGCCCGCGGCCGAGCGCATCGCCGGGCAGGCCCTCGACGCGTTCACCGCGCTGCTGCGTCACTAGCCGGATCGGGTGAACCGCGGTGCCCGTGACCTGCGCCGACGGGGTCGCGTCACACAGATGTGACACGGGCGACACGGTGCGGTAGCCGTCCCGCGCCACCCTGTGGCTCCCCGGACGCGCATCGTGACGACGACCGCACCGCGGGACGGAACGGACGAACGCGGCGCCCGCGGGCCGCCGCGGCCGCGAGGCGCGGAGGGTGGATGGCACGGTCGGAGATCGGACGCACCGGGGCCCGGTTCGGGGCGCCCCCGTCCCGGCACGCCCCCGACCCGGAGTACCCGCACGGCAGGCCGCCGGAGCCGGACCCGGAGCCCGCCGTCGTGGCGGAGGAGCCGGAGGCCGGGCCGGAGAACCTGGTCGGGGTGACCGGGGCCCGGTTCGGCGGGCACTCCGCGAAGCGCACCCGGCTCAGCCGCCGCGAGCGGGCGGCGCGCCGTGCGGCGGCCCGCGCGGAGACGGACGGGCACCCGGCCGACGACACCGGGGTGGGCGGCACCGCGGCCGGAGACCCCGCGACGGCGGGCACCGGTCGCGGCCCGGACGGCGACACCGGCACGCCCGGGCCCGCCGACACCGCGCCGCTGCCCGTGGTCGCCGGCCGCCCCGCGCCGGGACCGGGTCGTCCGGCCGCGACGGCGGGCCCCGCGTCCTCCCCGTCCGCGCCCCACCACCCGGCGTCCCAGCACACCGCGTCCCGGCAGACCGCGCCGCCGGAGGCCGCGCCGCTCCAGGTCCCGGCGTTCGCCCCGGTCCGGCCCTACGTCATGACCGGCGGCCGTACCCGGGTCCGCGCCGAGCTGCGGCTGGAGACGCTGGTCTCGGTGCGGCCCGCCCCCGGCCCCGTCCCGCGCGCCGACTCGGTCGAGCGCGCCGCGGTGCTGCGGCTGTGCACCCGGCCCCGGTCGGTGTCGGAGGTCGCGGCGCTGGCCGCAGTGCCGCTGGGCGTCGCCCGGGTGCTCATCGACGACCTCGCCTCCGAAGGGCGCCTGGTGGTGCACGGTGTGTCCTCGGCGGAGGACGGGCCGAGCGTCGCGCTGATGGACCGGGTGCTGGCCGGGCTGCGCCGGCTCTGACCCGCCGGGCCCGCGGGTGTCCTGCGGGCCCCGGCCGCCGGGGCCAGGATGGGGACATGACCGATCCCCGTCCCGTCCGCATCGGACTGCAGCTGCAGCCCCAGCACGCCGACTACGCCGACATCCGCCGCACCGTGGCCGCCGCCGAGGAGGCCGGCGTCGACGTCGTCTTCAACTGGGACCACTTCTTCCCGCTCTACGGCGAGCCCGACGGCAAGCACTTCGAGTGCTGGACCATGCTCGGCGCCTGGGCCGAGGCGACCTCCCGGGTGGAGATCGGCGCCCTGGTGACCTGCAACAGCTACCGCAACCCCGAGCTGCTCGCCGACATGGCCCGCACCGTCGACCACATCTCCGACGGCCGGCTGATCCTGGGCATCGGCTCCGGCTGGTTCCAGCGCGACTACGACGAGTACGGCTACGAGTTCGGCACCGCGGGCGGCCGGCTGAACGACCTGGCCGCGGCCCTGCCCCGCATCCGGAGCCGCTGGTCGGCGCTCAACCCGGCCCCGACCCGCGACATCCCGATCCTCATCGGCGGCGGGGGCGAGAAGAAGACCCTGCGCTACACCGCCGAGCACGCCGGCATCTGGCACGGCTTCGGCGACGTCGACACCGTCACCCGCAAGAGCGGCATCCTCGACGGGCACTGCCGCGACATCGGCCGCGACCCGGCCGAGATCGAACGCTCGGTCGGCGTCGAGGGCACCCCGGAGGACGACGGCGCCGCCCTGTACGACGCCGGGGTGCGCCTGTTCACCGTCGGCCAGGACGGCCAGGGCGGCTACGACCTGTCCCGGCTGAAGGACTGGATCGCCTGGCGCGACGAGCGCAACGGCTGAGCTCAGAGGGCACGCAGGAACGGGTCCCGGATCAGGTCCGGGACCCGTTCGGCGACGACCGCCGGTGCGTAGTACCAGCCCTGTGCGTTGGCGCAGCCGTACTCGCGCAGCCGCGCCGCCTGCTCCCGGGTCTCCACCGCCTCGGCGGTGACCTCCAGGTCCAGCGCGGAGGCCAGGGAGATCAGCGTGCGCAGGATGACGTCGTCGCGCTCGGCGGTCCCGGCCAGGAAGTGCCCGGCCAGCTTGAGCCGGTGCACCGGCAGGTGCCGCAGATAGGCGAGGTTGGAGTAGCCGGTCCCGAAGTCGTCGATGGCGATCCTCACGCCGAGCCGGTCGAGCTCGCGCAGCGTGGCCAGCGGCCGGCCGGGGGAGCCCATCAGGTCGGACTCGGTCAGCTCGACCTGCAGCAGCTCCGGCGGCCAGTCGTGGCGCTCCAGCGTCGCCGCGACGTCGGCGACCAGGTCCGACTCGGTCACCTGCCGGGCGGCGACGTTCACGCTGATCGTCAGCGGCCTGTCCGGGTACGCGTCGGCCCAGACCCGGCCCTGCCGGCACGCCTCGTCGAGGACCCGGCGGCCCAGCGGCACGACCAGCCCGGTCTCCTCGGCGAGCGGGATGAACCGGTCCGGGCCCAGCAGCTGCCCGTCGGGCCGCTGCCAGCGCACCAGCGCCTCGACCCCGATGGTCTGCTCGTCGGCCAGGCGCACCAGGGGCTGGTAGACGACCACGAAGTCGTCGCGGCGCAGGGCCTCGGGCATCTGCGAGGACAGCTCGAAGCGGGCGACGTCGTCGCGGTGGCGGTCGCGGTCGTAGAGCACGTAGCGCCCGCGGCCGGCCCGCTTGGCCGAGTAGAGGGTGGTGTCGGCGGCGGCGATCAGCTCGTCGGTGCCCAGCTCGCCGTCGTGGCGCACCACCCCGACGCTCGCCGAGATCACGATGTCGCGGCCGTCGACGCGCACCGGGCGGCGCACGGTACCCAGCGCGCGGGTCGCGACCTCCTCCAGCTCGGCCCGGTCGGCGGTGCGCGGCACCAGCACGACGAACTCGTCGCCGCCCATCCGCGCGACGAGGTGCCCGCCGGGCTCCAGCGCGCCCCGCAGCCGGTCGGCCAGCACCTGCAGCAGCCGGTCCCCGGCCTGGTGGCCCAGGGTGTCGTTGACGACCTTGAACCCGTCCAGGTCCAGGTAGCAGACCCCCGGGCGGGCACCGGAGGAGCCCGCGTCGATCGCGGCGCCCAGGCGCTCGAAGAACAGCGACCGGTTCGGCAGCCCGGTCAGCGGGTCGTGCGACGCCTGGTGGGCCAGGCTCTCCTGCATCAGCAGCTGGTCGGTCACGTCGGACACGACCGCGACGAGCAGCTGCTCGTCACCGCCGACCGGGCCGAGCAGGGTGACCACGGCGTCGATCCACACGTCGCTGTCGTCGGCGCGCCGGACCGGGCGGACCACCCGGAGCCGGTCCAGGGATCCGTCGAGCAGCCGCGGCCGCTCCGCCCACACCTCCGGCGCCGACTCCCGGGGCACGAAGTCGGTGACCCGCATCCTCAGCAGCTGGGCGGGCGTGTACCCGGACATGACGGCGGCGGTCTCGTTGACCTCGACGAGCCGCCCGTCCGGCTCGAAGATCACGATCCCGACGGCCGCGGAGTCGACGACGGTCCGCAGCCGCAGGTCCGAGCGACGGCGGGCCTCCTCGGCGACGCGGCGGGCCTCCAGCGCGGCCCGGGTGACCTGCTCGTGCTCTGCGAGGACCAGGCTGCGGGTGGCCTCGGTGAACCCGCGGGCGAACGCCGCCAGCACGGCCGCGATCCGCCGGACCCGGGCGGCGGTGTCCGCGGCCGGCTCCAGGTGCGCCCCGAGCAGCTCCATCCCGATCTCCAGGCAGCCCGGCTGGTGGATCCGCGCCCGCACCAGGTCCCCGCCGGCGGCCGCCGGGAGGGCCGGGTCGTACCGCTCCGCCAGTGCGGCCTCCCGCAGCCGGCCGGTCACCCGGTCGAGGACCGGGCGCAGCTCGGTGACCGGCAGCACCGAGCGCCGGGCCAGCTCCGAGGCCCAGGGACCGGTGAGGTCGGCGGGGTCGGGGAGTGCTGCGGGGACGAGCGCCCGTCCGTGGTCGGCGCGAGCAGCGGCGACGTCGGCCTGCTGCATCCACCGCCCCCGTTCGCTCCGGTGGGAGGGACTTCCCTCATGATCGGGATGATCGGTGAACACCGTAACCGATCCGACCCGCCCGGTGGGGCCGACCGGGTTACGTCGGTGGCCCGCGACGGGCCGGTCGGGTCAGGCCGGCGACCCGTCGGTCACCTCCGTCACCCACACGACGGCCTCACCGGCCTCGTCGGAGGCAGCGAGGTCCACCTCGGCGGTGATCGCCCAGTCCCGGTCGCCCGCCGGGTCGTCGAGGACCTGGCGCACCAGCCAGCGGTCGGCCTCCTCGGTGAGGTCGAACAGCTCGGGCCCGCGCGCGTCCGGCCCGAAGCCGATCCGGTCGTGGATCGCGAAGTAGGGGGCCAGCGCGTCCCGCCAGCGGTCGGCGGTCCAGCCGGCGTCGGCGTCGAGGTCGCCCAGCTCGGCGTAGCGGCCCATCGCCGCGAGCTCCACCCGGCGGAACAGCGCGTTGCGCACCATGACCCGGAACGCGCGGGCGTTGCCGGTGACCCCGGTCGGCGTGGCGACGGCGACCTCGGCCCCCGGCGGCAGCACCTCCCCGTCGGCACCCGCCCCGGCGGCGAGCTTCTCCCACTCGTCGAGCAGCGAGGAGTCGGTCTGGCGGACCAGCTCGCCCAGCCACTCCACGAGGTCGGTGAGCTCCTCGGTGCGGGCGTGCTCGGGCACGGTCTGGCGCAGCGCCCGGTAGGCGTCGGCCAGGTAGCGCAGCACCAGGCCCTCGGAGCGGGCGAGCTGGTAGTGCGAGACGTACTCGGTGAACGTCATCGCCCGCTCGCTCATGTCCCGGACCACCGACTTCGGCGACAGGACGGCGTCGGCGACCCACGGTGCGCCGCGGCGGTAGGTCTCCAGCGCGGCGTGCAGCATCTCGTCGAGGGGCTTGGGGTGGGTGACCTCCTCCAGGCGGGCCATCCGCTCCTCGTACTCGATGCCGTCGGCCTTCATCGCCGCGATCGCCTCGCCGCGGGCCTTGTTCTGCTGGGCGGCGAGGATCTGGCGGGGGTCGTCGAGGGTCGACTCGATCACCGAGAGCACGTCGAGGGCGTAGGTCGGCGACTCCCGGTCGAGGAGCTCGAACACCGCCAGCGCGAACGGCGACAGCGGCTGGTTGAGCGCGAAGTCCAGCTGCAGCTCGTCGACCACCCGCGCCCGTGGCCGGGTCGCACCGTCCACGGTGTACTGCTCGACGACCCCGGAGGTCCGCAGCGCCCGGTAGATCGCGATCGCCCGCAGCATGTGCTTGAGCTGCCGCTTGCGGGGCTCGTGGTTGTCGGTGAGCAGGTGCTCCATCGCGGCGTAGGTGTCCCCGCCGCGCGAGACCACGTTGAGCAGCATCGCGTGGGTGACCTCGAAGTGGCTGGTCAGCGACTCAGGGCGGGCCTGCTGCAGCTTCTCGAACGAGGTCTCCGACCAGCCGACGAACCCCTCGGGGGGCTGCTTGCGCTGGACCTTGCGGCGCTTCTTCGGGTCGTCGCCCGCCTTGGCCAGCGCCTTGGCGTTCTCGATGTCGTGCTCGGGTGCCTGCGCGACGACGGTGCCGACGGTGTCGTACCCGGCCCGCCCGGCGCGGCCGGCGATCTGGTGGAACTCGCGGGCCTTGAGCGGGCGCACGCGGCGCCCGTCGTACTTGGACAGGGCGGTGAACAGCACCGTGCGGATCGGCACGTTGATGCCGACGCCGAGGGTGTCGGTGCCGCAGATGACCTTGAGCAGGCCGGCCTGGGCGAGGGTCTCCACCAGCCGCCGGTAGCGGGGGAGCATCCCGGCGTGGTGCACGCCGATCCCGTGGCGCACCAGGCGGGACAGGGTGCGGCCGAAGCCGGAGGTGAACCGGAACGCCCCGATCGTCTCGGCGATCGCGGCCTTGTCCTCCTTGGAGGTGACGTTGACGCTCATCAGCGCCTGCGCCCGTTCGACGGCGGCCTGCTGGGTGAAGTGCACGACGTAGACCGGCGCCTCACGTGTCGACAGCAGCTCGGTGATCGTCTCGTGCAGCGGCTCGACGACGTAGCGGAAGTGCAGCGGCACCGGCCGCTCCACCGAGGTGATCTCCGCGGTCTCCCGCCCGGTGCGCCGGGTCAGGTCCTCCGCGAAGAACGACGTGTCGCCCAGCGTGGCGCTCATCAGCAGGAACTGCGCCTGCGGCAGCTCGACGATCGGCACCTGCCAGGCCCAGCCGCGCGACGGGTCGGCGTAGAAGTGGAACTCGTCCATGATCACCGAGCCGACGTCGGTCCCGGGGCCCTCGCGCAGTGCGAGGTTGGCCAGGATCTCCGCGGTGCAGCAGATGATCGGCGCCTTCTCGTTCACCGCGGCGTCGCCGGTGAGCATGCCGACCTTGTCCGCGCCGAACACCTCGCACAGCGCGAAGAACTTCTCGCTGACCAGCGCCTTGATCGGCGCGGTGTAGAAGCTGCGCTCCCCGCGGGCCAGCGCCGCGGCGTGCGCGCCGATCGCGACCAGCGACTTCCCCGAGCCCGTCGGCGTCGAGAGGATCACGTTGGCGCCGGTGACCAGCTCCAGCAGCGCCTCCTCCTGCGCCGGGTACAGCGACAGACCGCGCTCGTCGAACGCCCACTCGGCGAAGGTGTCCACCAGCGCGGCGGGATCCGGGGGGTTCGCGGGGTCGGAGGAGCGCGGCAGCCGGTCGGTGAGCGTCATGATGGGACCGATCGTCGCAGACACCCCCGGCACCGGGCGCCGCAGCGCCGAGGTGGCGCCCGCACTCGCCCGTGCGGGGGATAGCGTGGATGCCGTGGTGGGGGGCGGTGCGACGCACGGCGCCGGGCAGGCGCGCGCCGGCGCGGGTCCTGCTGCGCCCATGCCCGACCTCGTCCCGCCGATGCTGCCCGCCGCCGGGGAGCTGACCGACGCGGGCGACCCGGACCGCTGGGCGGTCGAGTTCGCCTGGGAGGGCCACCGCTGCGTGGCCTACGCCCGGCCCGGCCGCGTCCGGCTGCTGTCCTCCACCGCGCGCAGCGTGACCGGGTCCTTCCCCGAGCTCGCCGTGCTCGGCGACCAGGCCCCGCCGGGCGGCATGGTGCTCGACGGCACCGTCGTCGCCCTCGACGAGGCGGGCCGCCCGTCGCGCGGTCCGCTGCTGCGCCGCACCGCGACGGTGTCCCCGGACGCGGCCCTGCGGACCGAGGTCCCGGTCGGCTACGTCGTCACCGACCTGCTGTTCTGCGACGGCCGCCGCACCCTGGAGCTGCCCTACCGGCGGCGCCGCGCGGAGCTGGAGGCGCTCGACCTGGCCGGGCCGAAGATCCTGGTGCCGCCCTCGTTCGGGCTCGACGAGGCCGACCTCGTGGTCCGCACCGCGGAGCGCTACGGCCTCGACGGGCTGCACCTCAAGCGGCTCGACCTGCCCTACCAGCCCGGGCGGCGCACCCGGAACTGGCTGCGGGTGCCGCTGCGCCGCCACCGGCAGGTGCTCGTCGCGGGCTGGGTGCCCGCCGGGGGCCCCGGCGGGGGCCGGGAGCGGATCGGCGCGGTGCTGCTGGCGCTGCCCGAGCCCGACGGGCTCCGCTACGTGGGCCGCGTCGGGATCGGCGCCGCCGACGTCGACGCCCGCACCGTCCTGCGCGTCCCCGCCACCGGGACCCCGCCGCTCGGGGTGCCCGACGGGATCGGCGTCGACGCCCGCTGGCTGGCCCCCGGCCTGGTCGCGGCGGTCGAGCACCGGGGCCGGACGGCCGCCGGGCGGCTCACCCTGCCGTCCTGGCGCGGTCTGGTGGTGCCCGCCGAGCACGACGACGACCTGGCCACCGCGATCGACGCGGCCCGCCGGGCGGCGTCGGCGGCCCGCCCGACCGTCGCGCTGCGCCGCCCGGGCCGCGGGACCGAGCAGGCACCCGGTCACGGCCCGGAGACCGTCGTCCTGCCCCGCGCCGGTGCCACGGCCGCACCGGCCACCCGGCCCGGGTCCGAGGACGGGGACGCCCCGCCGGGCACCCGCACCCCGGGCCGCGCCGGCACCGCGGACCCCGACCGGCCCGCCCGCGGCACGTCACCGGACGAGGGCCGCGTGGCCCGGCCCGGCGCGCACCGCGCCCCGGCCCCCGACGAGACCGTCCGCATCCGGGTCCGCGACGCCGTCCCGCCCGCCCCCGGGGCCCCCGCGCCGCCGGCCGCCGCCCCCGACGGCCCCTGGCACGGGCCGCTGTCGCGGCGGCTGGAGCAGCACTTCGTCTACAACACCCTCAACACCATCGCCTCGCTGGTGCGCACCGACCCGCCACGGGCCCGGGAGCTGCTGCTCGGCTTCGCCGACCTGTCCCGGGCCGCGGACCGGGCCGGGGAGCCGTCGATCCGGCTCGACGAGGAGCTCGCCGCCGTGCGAGCCTACCTGCAGATCGAACGGACCCGCTTCGGCGCCCGGCTGACCACCGAGCTCGACGACCCGTCCGGGGCCGGGGTCGACCCGTCGTCGGCGGTGCCGCCGCTGTCGGTGCTCGCCGCGGTCCGCCGCGGGGTGCAGGAGGAGATCGAGCCGCACAGCGCGGGCGGCGCGGTTCACGTGCGGCTGGACCCGGACGCCCCCGACGGGCCCGCGGCCCGGGTGGAGGTCCATCCGGCGGGCCCGGCGGAGCGGTCCGCCCGCGCCCCGCTCGTCCTGCTGGTCCTGCCGCTGGGCGTGCCCGTCGTGTGACACCCGTCGGCGGGGGAGTGGCGTGCACCGCCCGGGGCGACGGACCTTCATCGATCCGGATAGCGTGCGCGCCATGCTGGGGCTGCCCGAGGGCACACGCGCGTGCCTGTTCGACCTGGACGGCGTACTCACCGACACCGCGAGCGTCCACGCCGCGGCGTGGAAGCAGATGTTCGACGAGTACCTCCGTTCCCGCGACGGTGACGGGTACACCCCGTTCGACGTCAACGCCGACTACGGTCCGTACGTGGACGGGAAGCCCCGTCTCGAGGGGACCCGCAGCTTCCTCGCCTCGCGCGGGATCGAGCTGCCCGAGGGGTCCCCGGACGACTCCGCGGACACCGAGACCCTGTGGGGCCTGTCGACCCGCAAGAACGACCTCGTGCAGGAGCGGATCCGCACCGACGGCGTCGAGGTCTACCCGGGGTCGCGCCGCTACCTGGAGGCGGTGAAGGACGCCGGGCTCACCACCGCCGTCGTGTCCTCCAGCGCGAACGCCGAGCAGATCCTGCGGGTCACCGGGCTCGAGACCTTCATCGACCACCGCGTCGACGGCGTCACCGCCCGCGAGCGCGGCCTGCCCGGCAAGCCCGCTCCCGACACCTTCCTCGCCGCCGCGGCCGACCTCGGGGTCGACCGGTCCGCCGCGGTCGTGTTCGAGGACGCGCTGGCCGGCGTGCAGGCCGGCCACGCGGGGGACTTCGGCGCCGTCGTCGGCGTCGACCGTCTCGACCAGGCCGACGCCCTGCGTGAGCACGGCGCGGACGTCGTCGTCACCGATCTCGCCGACCTGCTGGAGCGTTCGTGAAGCCCGACCACCTGCCCACCTTCACCGTCGAGCCGTGGGTGGTCCGCGAACCGCGCCTCGACCTGGACGCGATGGGCCAGACGGAATCGGTTTTCGCGCTGTCCAACGGCCACATCGGGCTGCGCGGCAACCTCGACGAGGGCGAGCCGCACGTCCTGCCCGGCACCTACCTGAACTCCTTCTACGAGGTCCGGCCGCTGCCGTACGCCGAGGGCGGCTACGGCTACCCCGAGTCCGGGCAGACGATCATCAACACGACCAACGGCAAGCTGATCCGGCTGCTGGTCGACGACGAGCCGTTCGACCTGCGCTACGGCACCCTGCACCGGCACGAGCGGGTGCTGGACATGCAGGCCGGCACGCTGCACCGCGAGGTCGAGTGGGAGTCCCCGGCCGGGCGCCGGGTCCGGGTCCGCTCCACCCGCATGGTCTCGCTGACCCAGCGCGCGGTCGCCGCGATCTCCTACGAGGTCGAGCTGGTCAGCAACGGCAACGACGGCAGCGGCGCCGCCGGTGACGCCGCCCTGCTGGTGCTGCAGTCCGAGCTCGTCGCCAACGAGCAGCTGCCCGGCCGCGACGCCGACGACCCGCGCCTGGACACCGCGCTGGACAACGTGCTGGAGCCCGAGCAGTCCCGCGCCGGCGACGCCGGTGCCACCCTGGTGCACCGCACCCGCAAGTCGGAGCTGCGCTGCGGCGCCGCGATGGAGCACGAGGTGTTCGGCCCGGAGGGCGTCCAGGTGTCCACCGACGCCAACGAGGACCTCGCCCGCACCACCGTCATCGCCCGGGTCCAGCCCGGCCAGTCGCTGCGCGTGGTCAAGTACCTCGCCTACGGCTGGTCCTCGCGACGCAGCCTGCCCGCCGTCTACGACCAGGTGCGCGCCGCCATCGCCGCCGCCCGCTACACCGGCTGGGACGGCCTGGTCGCCGAGCAGCGCGACTACCTCGACGACTTCTGGGCCACCGCCGACGTCGAGATCGACGGCGACGCCGAGCTGCAGCAGGCCGTGCGGCTGGCGACCTTCCACATCCTGCAGGCCGGCGCCCGCGCCGAGCGCCGCTGCATCCCGGCCAAGGGCCTGACCGCCGACGGCTACGACGGCCACACCTTCTGGGACACCGAGACGTTCTGCCTGCAGGTGCTGTCCTTCGTCGCCCCGGAGGCCGCGGCGGACGCGCTGCGCTGGCGCAAGTCGATCCTGCCGCTGGCCTTCGAGCGCGCCGAGACACTCGGCCTCAAGGGCGCGGCGTTCCCGTGGCGCACCATCCGCGGCCACGAGTGCTCCGGCTACTGGCCCGCGGGCACCGCGGCGTTCCACATCAACGCCGACATCGCCGACGCGGTGAAGCGGCACGTGCACGCCACCGGCGACACCAAGTTCGAGCTGGAGGTCGGGCTGGAGCTGCTGGTCGCGACCGCGCGGCTGTGGCGCTCGCTGGGCAGCCACGACTCGGCGGGCAACTTCCGCATCGACGGCGTCACCGGCCCCGACGAGTACTCCTCGATCGCGGACAACAACGTCTACACCAACCTGATGGCCCAGCAGAACCTGCGCTACGCCGCCGAGGTCGCCGCGAAGCACCCGCGGTCCGCGTCGCGGCTCGGGGTGGACTCCGAGGAGATCGCGTCCTGGCGCGACGCCGCCGGCGCCATGTTCATCCCGTTCGACGAGCGCCTGGGCGTGCACCCGCAGTCCGAGGGCTTCACCGACCACCAGCGGTGGAACTTCGAGGAGACCCCGGCCGAGCGGTACCCGCTGCTGCTGAACTACCCGTACTTCGACCTGTACCGCAAGCAGGTCATCAAGCAGGCCGACCTCGTGCTGGCGATGCAGATCTTCCCGGAGGCGTTCACCGAGGAGCAGAAGCGCCGCAACTTCGCCTACTACGAGGCGATCACGGTGCGGGACTCGTCGCTGTCGGCGTGCACCCAGTCGGTGATGGCCGCCCGCACCGGGCACCTGGAGCTGGCCCACCAGTACCTCGCCGAGGCCGCCCTGGTGGACCTGCAGGACCTCGCGGGCAACACCGACCACGGCATGCACATCGCGTCGATGGCGGGGACCTGGACAGCGGTCGTGCTGGGCTTCGGCGGGATGCGCTGCGAGGCCGACGGGCTGTCGTTCGCGCCGGTGCTCCCGGCGTCGCTGTCGCGGATCTCGTTCGGCCTGAAGTGGCAGGGGCGCCGCATCCGGGTCTCGATCACCCCCGAGGAGACCGAGTACCGGCTCACCGACGGCGCCCCGATGCGGCTGCGCCACCACGGCGAGCCCATCGCGCTCGACGACGAGGGCCCGGCCACCGCGCCGACCCCCACCCCGGAGTGGGTGGAGCCGGTGGAGCAGCCATACGGACGGGCCCCGCGGGTCCGCGGCTGACCGCGCCGGGCCGGACTGCGTAGGACGGCGGATCCCGCCGCCGTCCCCGCAGTGGTCCGATGTCCGGTATGTCACCGGTGTGGAGGTCCGTGGCGGTCGCCGCCGGGATCGTCGTCGTGGTCGTCGTCGGGTACGTGCTGTGGGTCTCGCCCGGGTCCCCGCCCGACCGGGCCGAGGTGACCGGGCACGTCGAGCGGGTGCTCGCCCGCCAGGAGGGCGGCCCGGTCACGGCGACCTGCACCGAACCCGTCGGGTCCGACGACGGCACCCTGCGCGCCACCTGCACGCTCACCGCGGGCGTCGACCGCCGCGGCTGGGCGACGGTGACCGCGGCGCCCCGCTCCGGGGCGACCGAGCACCGCGGGGCCGGGACACGCACCTCGGCCGGCGCCTGGTGGCTCACCGTCGCCGGGGCCGTGCCGGTCGACACGGCCGGACGGGTCGACCACACCGTCGCCGTCGCCGGCACCGGTGGCTCGGCGTCGGTCGCGGCGACCGGCACCGTCCTGCACGCGCTGCGGGCGCTGGGCCACGACGGTGCGCCGCTGCTCGGCTGCCCGGACGGCGACGTCCCGGTCGGCGCGACCGTGACCTGCACCGCGACCGGCCCCGGTGCGGCGACGGTCTCCGCGGCGGGCGTCACTCGGGTCGACGCCGCCACGTTCCGGGTGCGGGCGCGGGTGCCGGCCGCGGGCGGCTGAATCCCGCCCCGTCGTCCACCGGATGGTCGTGCACCACTGGTAGCCTGGTCAGTCGCTCCGTCGGAGACAGGCTCGTCCTGCCACCGCGCGGACGTGTCGTGTACGTCCCCCCGGTGGAGGATCCCCGCGCCGTGCCCGAACCCACTTCCGCTGCCGGCTCCCCGGCTGCCGCGGCCGACCCCGCCGCGCCGGTCGACCCGGAGCTGGCCCACGAACAGTCCTACGTGGCCATGCTCTACGAGCAGCTCGAGGACCGCCGTCGCGACACCGCGCGCCGGCTGGCCGACACGCTGCGCGAGGAGACCGTCGGCACCCCGCAGGCCATCACCCAGCGCGACGCCGCCGCGGAGATGCTCACCGACCGGCTCGCCGGTCTGCGTGCCGCCGAGCACGGGCTGGCCTTCGGCCGGCTCGACGCCGACGACGGCGAGATCCGCTACGTCGGCCGTATCGGCCTGCTCGACGAGGACAACGAGTACGAGCCGCTGCTGATGGACTGGCGGGCACCCGCCGCCCGGCCGTTCTACACCGCCACCGCCGCGAACCCCGAGGGGATGCGGCGGCGCAGGCACCTGCGGACCCGGCTGCGGCAGGTCGTCGCGGTCGACGACGAGCCGCTCAACCTCGCCGAGATGACCGAGGCCGAGCGGGCCCGCTCGGGCTCCGGGCTCACCAGCGAGGCCGCGCTGCTGGCGGCGGTCTCCTCGGCCCGTACCGGGCGGATGGGCGACATCGTCGCCACCATCCAGGGCGAGCAGGACCGGATCATCCGGTCGAAGCCGTCCGGGGTGCTGGTCGTGCAGGGCGGGCCCGGCACCGGGAAGACGGCGGTGGCGCTGCACCGCGCGGCCTACCTGCTCTACACCCACCGCGACCGGCTGGCCCGGCGCGGCGTGCTCGTCGTCGGGCCGAACCCGACGTTCCTGCGCTACATCGGCCAGGTCCTGCCCTCGCTGGGGGAGACCAGCGTCGTGCTCGGCACCGTCGCCCAGCTGTTCCCCGGCCTGGACGCGCGACGCACCGAGTCCCCGGCGACGGCCGAGCTGAAGGGCCGCGCCGACATGGCGCCGGTGATCGCCGCCGCGGTGCGCGACCGGCAGCAGCTGCCGCGCACCCCGGTCGAGCTCGTCGTGGAGCAGCAGCGGGTCGTCCTCGACCGGGACACCGTCGCCCAGGCCCGCACCCGGGCCCGGCGCTCCCGTAAGCCGCACAACGAGGCCCGCCGCATCTTCCGCAAGGAGCTGCTGCGGCTGCTCGCCCAGCAGGTCGCCCGTCGCGTCGGCGGCGGCGAGTCCGGCCTGCTGGACCGGCGCGACGTCGACGACATCCGCGACGAGCTCGCTGAGTCCGCCGCGGTCGCGACGCAGCTCGAGGAGCTCTGGCCGACGCTGTCGCCCGAGCAGCTGCTCACCGACCTGTTCGCCGACCGTCGCCGGCTCAACTCGGTGGCCCGGCGGATCCCGGCGCCCGAGCGGGCCCTGCTGGAGCGCCCGGCGCCCGGCGCCGACGTGCCCCCGGACCTGCGCTGGACCCCGGCCGACGTCGCCCTGCTCGACGAGGCCGCCGAGCTGCTCGGCGACGACGGCGCCGCCCAGGCCGCCGCCGAGGCCGCCGCACTGCGCGAGGAGGTCGAGTACGCCCAGGGCGTGCTCGACGTGCTCGACCTGGAGGAGGACCTCGACCCCGAGCTGCTGCGCGCCACCGACATCATCGACGCCGACCGGCTCGCCGAGCGCATGCAGGTCTCCCGCTACGACTCCACCGCCGAGCGGGCGGCCGCGGACCGGGAGTGGACCTACGGCCACATCATCGTCGACGAGGCGCAGGAGCTGTCGGCGATGGCCTGGCGGATGGTCATGCGTCGCGCCCCCGCCCGGTCGATGACCCTGGTCGGGGACATCGCCCAGACCGGTGACCGCGGCGGCGCGGGCTCCTGGGACGAGGTCCTGTCACCGTTCGTGGCCCGCCGCTGGCGCCTGGAGCAGCTGACGGTGAACTACCGGACGCCCTCGGAGATCGCCGACGTCGCCGACGACGTGCTCGCCGAGATCGACGCGTCGCTGCGGCCGCCGTCGTCGGTGCGCTCGACCGGGGTGCCGCCGTGGGCGGCGGCGCTGCCCGCCGGGGCCGACGGCGACCGGGTGCTGGCCGAGCGGGTGGGCGCCGAGCGCGACGCCGTCGGGGACGGGCGCACCGTCGTCCTCGCCCCCGAGGGCCGCGTCGCCCACGTGCGCGCCGTGCTGGAGACCGCAGGCCTCGTGACGCCGGCCGGGCCCGACACCGAGGAGACCGCAGGCGAGTCCGAGCTCGACGCCCCCGTCGTCGTGCTCCCGGTGGCCGCGTCGAAGGGCCTGGAGTTCGACGCCGTCGTCGTCGTCGAGCCGCAGGAGATGCTGGACGAGTCCCCGCGCGGGCTCAACGACCTCTACGTGGCGATCACCCGGGCCACCCAGCGCCTCGGGGTCCTCCACTCCGGGGACCTGCCCCCGGTGCTCAAGCGGATCGGGCGGGCCGGCTGAGCCCGGCCCGGCGCCCGGCTCAGCCGGCCCGGTAGAGGTCGCGCAGCAGCGCGATCTCCGCGCCGTGGTGGATGGCCTCCCGGTGGATGTGCAGCACCAGGGTGGCCAGCGGCGCGTCGGCGTAGGGGCCCTCGGCCGGTCCGCACGGCCGGGCGAGGCCCTCGGCGCCGAGCGCGGCGACCCCGGCGGTCCAGCGGGCGTACTCGGCGTCGAGTGCGTCGAGCGCCTGTGCCGCGGTGCCGGGGTAGGCGTAGGAGTCGTAGTCGACGGCCGGGCCGCCGAAGTGGGAGTGCGAGCGCATCGCGAACACCCCGACCAGGAGGTGCCCGAACCGCCACGCGATCGTCGTGACAGGCGGCGGCTCCGGCGTCGGGAACGTGAAGTCGATCACCCAGTCGCCGGACCCGGCGCCCGGCGGGGTCACCGACTCCCCGCGGCGGCGCACGCCCCAGCAGCCGGGCACCGGCTCCCGGTGGTACTCGTCGTCGGTGAGCCCGGCCAGCCGCGGCCGCAGCAGGGTGTCCCAGTGGAACGTCAGCTGCGCGAGCAGCTCGGCGTTCCAGTCGAGGGTCGTGGTGGGTGTCGTCATGCCCCCGGAGGCTAGGGCCGATCGAGGACGGCCGCGGTCCGCGTCGCGGGGACGGGTGCGCCCGGCGCGCTCAGCCGGCGACGGCGACCGGGCGGAGCCCGGAGGTCCGCGCGCGCCGGGCCGCGGCGACCACCGCCCGCGCCAGGCGCAGGTCGGTGGTGTCGCGTTCGGGGTGGGACTGCACGCCCAGCACCCAGGGCGTGTCGGACCCGGCCGGCTCGGCCCACTCGAGGGCCTCGACCACGTCCCCGGCGCGGGCCGACACCCGCAGCCCGGCCCCGGCCCGGTCGACGCCCTGGTGGTGGTGACAGCGCACCCGCACCGGGCCCGGCCCCAGGATCTGCGCGGCCCGGGTACCGGGCTCGGTGGTGACGTCGACCGGCGCGTAGACCCCCGGCCCGGCCGCGTGCGCCGCCGCGGCCCCGGCGCCGAGCACGTCGGGCAGGTGCTGGTGCAACGTCCCGCCGAGCGCGACGTTGAGCAGCTGGTGGCCCCGGCAGATCCCCAGCACCGGGACGCCGCGGGCCAGCGCCCGGTGCAGCGCGGCGAGGTCGGCGGCGTCGCGCTCGGTGCGCGGCGGGTCGGTGTGCGCACCGGGCGGCTGCCCGTAACGGGCCGGGTCGACGTCGGGCCCACCGGCGACGACCAGCCCGTCGAGGACGTCGACGGCCGCGTCCCCGCCCGCCACCGGGGCCAGCAGCACCGGGGTCCCGCCCGCAGCGAGCACCATGTCGACGTAGGTGCGGGGGAGCAGCACGACGTCGTCGTCGCGCATGATCCAGTAGTCGGCGCGCTCGGCGTAGCAGGAGATCCCGATGAGCGGCCGGGTCATGCCGGCCTCACGAGTCCGCGCCGTGCAGCACGTCGATCACCTGGTCGCCGTAGCGGGCGAGCTTGCCCTCGCCGATCCCGGAGATCGTGCCCAGCGCGGCCCGGTCGGCGGGGGCGCGGGTCGCGATCTCGCGCAGCGTCGCGTCGTGGAAGATCACGTAGGCGGGGACGCCCTGCTCCTTCGCCGTCGCCGCCCGCCAGGCCCGCAGCCGCTCGAACACCGGCGCGAGCTCGGCCGGCATCTCCACGGCCGGCTTCGACCCGCCCCGCGACCGCGACGACCGCGCGGCGCGCTCCGGCTCGGTGCGCAGCATGACCGTCTGCTCGCCGCGCATCGCCGCCGGGGACTCGTCGGTGAACCGCAGCGTCGAGTAGTTCCCGCCGACGGTCAGCAGCCCGCGCGCGACGAGCTGGCGCAGCACGTTGCGCCACGCGACGTCGGTCAGCTCGGTCCCGACGCCGAACACCGACAGCTCGTGGTGGCGGTGCTGGTCGACCTTCGGGGTGCGCTTGCCCAGCAGGATGTCGACGACCTGCCCGGCGCCGAACTCCTGGTTGCGCTCCTTCTTCAGCCGCCACACCGTCGACAGCACCTTCTGCGCCGCGACCGTGCCGTCCCACGACGACACCGGCGTCAGACAGGTGTCGCAGTTCCCGCACCGCTGGGCGTCGGGCCTCTGCCCGAAGTAGCGCAGCAGCTGCGCCCGGCGGCACTCGGTGGTCTCGCACAGCGCGAGCATCGCGTCGAGGTGCTGGGCCAGGCGCCGCTTGTGCGCCGCGTCGCCCTCGCCGTCGTCGATCATCTTCCGCTGCTGGACGACGTCGGCGAGCCCGTAGGCCAGCCACGCCGTCGACGGCTCGCCGTCGCGGCCCGCGCGGCCGGTCTCCTGGTAGTAGCCCTCCACGGACTTCGGCAGGTCCAGGTGGGCGACGAAGCGGACGTCGGGCTTGTCGATGCCCATGCCGAACGCGATCGTCGCGCACATGACCAGGCCGTCCTCGCGCAGGAACCGGGACTGGTTCTCCCGGCGCACCGACGCGTCGAGCCCCGCGTGGTACGGCAGTGCCCGGATCCCCTGCGCGGTGAGGAACTCCGCGGTCTGCTCGACCGACTTGCGCGACAGGCAGTAGACGATGCCCGCGTCCCCGGCGTGCTCGGAGCGCAGCAGCTCCAGCAGCTGACGGCGCGGCTCGTTCTTCGCGACGATCCGGTACTGGATGTTGGGCCGGTCGAAGCTCGCGACGAAGTGCCGCGCCCCGGTCAGCTCCAGGCGCTGCGCGATCTCGGTGCGGGTCGCGTCGGTCGCGGTCGCGGTCAGCGCGATCCGCGGGACGTCCGGCCAGCGCTTCGGCAGCTCGGAGAGCAGCAGGTAGTCGGGCCGGAAGTCGTGCCCCCACTGCGCGACGCAGTGCGCCTCGTCGATCGCGAACAGGGCGATCCGGCCGCGCTCCAGCAGCCGCACGGTGGACTCGACCCGCAGCCGCTCCGGGGCGAGGTAGAGCAGGTCCAGCTCGCCCGCGAGGAACTCTTGCTCGGTGAGGCGGCGCTCGTCGGCGTCCTGGGTGGAGTTGAGGAACCCGGCCCGCACCCCGAGCGCGCGCAGCGCGTCGACCTGGTCCTGCATCAGCGCGATCAGCGGCGACACCACGACCCCGGTGCCCGGTCGGGCCAGCGCCGGGACCTGGTAGCACAGCGACTTGCCGCCACCGGTCGGCATGAGCACCAGCGCGTCCCCGCCGCCGGTGACCTGCTCGACGATCGCCTGCTGCTCGCCGCGGAACGCGTCGTAGCCGAAGACGCGGCGCAGGATCTCGTGCGGGTCGCTGCTGTGCACCCGCTCCGGGACCGGCTCCGGCTCCGGCGGCCGCCCCGGCCCGGCGGGCGCGGCGGCCCAGGCGTCCTCCGGTGGGGGTTCGTCGCCGTAGTCGTCCTCGGGCTCGGGCGGGAGCGGGATCTCGTCCGGGTCGGAGGCGTCGAACACGTCGTCGATCGTACGAGTCCCGCCGCGCGCGCCCCGCCCGGCACTCACCTCGCGGCACCGCCGACCGCGCGCGGGCCCCGGCCGGGGCGTGGTCCCGGTCACCGCCCGTGTGTCGCGGGCGCCGCGGTGCTGCGCCGGACGGCCCCGGGGTGTAGCAAGACCTGCAGGACCAACGGCGTTCGCAGACCGGGCGCCGGGCGATCACGCGAGAAGGACGGATCCGTGGATCTGAAGATCGGGTACAAGGCGTCGGCCGAACAGTTCGGCCCCCGCGACCTCGTCGAGTACGCGGTGTTGGCCGAGGAGCTCGGGCTCGACAGCGTCTGGGCGTCGGACCACTTCCTGCCCTGGCGGCACGAGGGCGGGCACGCCCCGGCCGCGCTGCCCTGGATGGCGGCGGTGGGGGAGCGCACGAAGCGGGTGCAGATCGGCACCTCCGTGCTCACCCCCACGTTCCGCTACAACCCGGCGGTGCTGGCCCAGGAGTTCGCCACGATGGCGCTGCTCACCGGCAACCGGGTCGTGCTCGGCGTCGGCACCGGCGAGGCGCTCAACGAGATCGCGGTGTCCGGGCGGGAGTGGCCCGAGTTCAAGGAGCGCTTCGCCCGGCTGCGCGAGGCCGTGAAGATGATGCGTGCGCTGTGGACCGAGGAGTCGGTCAGCACCGAGGGCGAGTACTACACCTTCGTCGACGCCATGATCTACGACCGGCCCGAGCAGCCGGTGCCGATCTACGTCGCCGCGGGGGGCCCGATGGTCGCCCGGTTCGCCGGCCGGTTCGGCGACGGGTTCATCTGCACCTCCGGCAAGGGCATGGACCTCTACACCGACAAGCTCCTCCCGGGCGTCGAGGAGGGCGCGGGCAAGGCCGACCGCGACGCGGGCGCCATCGACAAGATGATCGAGATCAAGATCAGCTACGACCGCGACCCCGACGCCGCGCGGGAGAACACCCGGTTCTGGGCGCCGCTGTCGCTCACCGCGGACCAGAAGAACTCCGTCGACTCCTCGCAGGAGATGGAGCGCCTGGCCGACGAGCTGCCGATCGAGCAGGTGGTGAAGCGCTGGATCGTCGCGTCGGACCCCGACGAGGCCGTCGAGCAGATCAAGCCCTACCTCGACGCGGGCCTGAACCACCTCGTCGTGCACGGACCGGGGCACGACCAGCGCCGGTTCCTGGAACAGTTCACGACCGACGTCGCGCCGAAGCTGCGGGCGCTCGCGTGAGCGCCGCGACGAGCGCCCCCGCCGTCACCCGCGAGGGGCGGGTGCTGCGCTGCCGGGTCTCCACCGGCCGCCACGGCACCCTCGACGGGCCCGCCATGGCCGAGGTCACCGAGGCGCTGCTGGCGCTCGACCCGGCCGAGACCGGCGCGGTGCTGGTGCACGGCGACGGCGAGAACTTCTGCACCGGCGGTGACGTGCGCGCCTTCGCCGGGGCCGACGACCGCTACGCCTACGTGCACGGCCTCGCAGACACCTTCCACTCCATGCTGCGCCCGCTGGCCGCCTCCCCGGTGCCCACGGTCGCGGCGGTGCCGGGCTGGGCCGCCGGTGCGGGCATGAGCATCGCGCTGGCCTGCGACCTCGCCGTCGGCGGGACCTCGACCCGGATGCGCCCGGCCTACCCCGGCATCGGGTTCTCCCCGGACGGCGGGATGACCTGGACGCTGCCGCGGCTGATCGGTGCCGCGCGGGCGCGGCGGGTCCTGCTCACCGACGAGGTCCTGGAGGCCGAGACGCTGGCCGAGCTGGGGCTGCTCGCCTCCGTCGTCGACGACGACCGGGTCGCCGACGAGGCCGCCGCGGTCGCGCACCGGCTCGCCCAGGGACCGACGGCCGCGCTGGGCCGCATCCGCGGGCTCCTGGCCGTGACCTGGGACCGGGGGCTCGACGAGCAGCTCGAGGCCGAGGCGGACTCCATCGCGACCTGCGCCGCGGGTCCGGAGGGTGCCGAGGGGCTCGCCGCGTTCGGCGAGAAGCGCCGCCCGCAGTTCCACTAGCCGCACACGACGAGGGGGGCGCGACCGTCCGGTCGCGCCCCCCTCGTCGTCGGTGTGGCCGGTCAGCGCCCGCTGGCCGGGCTCCCCGCGACGACCCGGCGCGAGCGCTGCGGGCCGCGGCCGGTGCCGGGCATGCCCACGGCGAAGCGCTGGGCCGGGCGGTGCAGGCCCGGGCCGAGCGGCCAGCCCGCGTCGAGCGGGGCGAGCAGGCGGTCCAGCTCGGAGTCCGGGGTGGCGCCGACGCTGTTGCGCAGCAGCCGCTGGAACTCCTCGTACTCGGCGAGGGCGTCGGCGACGTGCCCGCCGGCGAGCAGGGCCTCGACCAGGGCGCGGCGCGACCGCTCGCGGCTCGGTGCGGTGGCGACGGCCCGGCGCGCGACGGCGACGGCGTCGTCGTGCCGGTCGGCGGCGGTGAGCGTGCCGGCCAGCCCTTCCAGGGCGGACAGGCGCAGCTGGCGGAACCGCTCGCGCTCGACGGCGATCCACGCCGCGGTCCACGACGGGAGGATGTCGGCCTCCAGCAGCGCGGTCTCCGGCGCACCGATCTCGCGCACGGTGCGCAGCATGCTGGGCGCGGACAGCCCGCGGATCAGCAGCATGGCCTCGGTGAGGTCGACGACCACGTCGTCGCCGAGCTGCAGCCGGCCGAGGTGGTCGGCGTCGAGCAGGCCCGGTACGTCGACGCCGGCGACGGCCTCATCGAGCAGCCGGGCCGCGGGGACGGGACCGACCCCGGGCCACAGCGTCGCGGCGAGCGCCGCGGTCGGATGCGGCCGCCGGTGGACGGCGAGATAGGCGACCAGGCGACGGGAGTCGACCGGCAGCGGGACGGCGCGGTCACCCGCGCGCAGCCCGAACGAGCCCAGCACCCGCACGTGCGGGGCGGAGGTGGGAGTGCTCTGCTCACTGGATCGACAGTGATCGTCGGACATGGCCGTTTCCCCGGATCGGTCGTGGCGTGCGGCCCGCGATCGGGTCCGTGCGGAGCCGGGGCGCGCCGGGCGGGAGGGCCTCGGATCGCGGAGCGGGCACGACGGAACCGCACCGACACGGACGGCGGGCGGCGTCTCCGTGTGGTGTCGTGGGACGAGGATAGCCCAGCAGTGCCCACGGTGTGAGATCCGGGTACGGCCGGATTGTGAGATCTGCGTCAGGCCCGGGAGAGCAGCCGGACGTGGGTCCCGTCCGGGGCCCGCCACACGTGCAGGCTGTCGCAGAGCTGCCGGGCGATCCAGGTCCCGCGCCCCCGGGCCTGCGACGGGTGCGGCGGCGCGAGCCCGATCAGCGGCAGCGCGATCGCCCCGCTGTCCTGGACCTCGCAGACCAGCTCCCCGTCGCGCGCCCACACCGACAGCCCCGCCTCCGGGGACCCGTGCTCGACCGCGTTGGTGGCGACCTCGTTGACCGCCTGCACCATGTCCTCGCCGCGGGCGGTGTCGAACCGGCACACCCGGGCGGCCTCCTCGACGGCGTCGCGCACCCGGGACAGCTCGAAGGTGTTGTAGGACAACGTGACGTCCGGCGGTCCGAGCAGGTGCGGCGGCGCGATCGGCAGGGCCGCGAGCACCTCGGCGGGCGGGCGGTGCCGCGGGTTCTCGGTGAGCCCGGAGACACGCAGCCGCAGCGGGTGGTTGATCACCGCCGACTCGCCGACCGCGCCGTGCAGCGGCAACCGGGGGTAGGCGCACACCTGCAGGACCGGCAGCCCCGCGAGGGAGATGTTGAGCGCGGCCTCCAGCTCGACCCAGAACCCGCCGTCGACGCCGTCGAGGTCCGGGTCGTGCGCGCTCACGACGAACACCGGGCGGCCCGAGGAGGTCAGCGCCCGCAGCTCCCGGGCCCGCCAGGCGGCGACGGTCTGTCCGGACTCCCGGGCGGAGCTGGTCAGCGAGGTGAGCCTGCCGAGCTCGACCTCGTCGCCGAGCTCGTCGTGCAGCGCCTGCTCCAGCGGTGCGGGCAGGTCCAGCGCGACCCGGGCGCCGGTGTCGCGTGCCGCGGCCCGGGCGGCGGGGGCGACGGCGGCGAGCAGCTCCACCGGGTCGTCGGCGTGCACGAGGGCGTGCCGGAAGCCGGGCGGGCGGGGTGCGGCGTTGACCTTCACCGGAGCTGTCCTCCCGGGTGCACGACCTCGGGGGCCGGCGGGTGGTCGTCGAACACGAGCTGGGGGGAGAAGGCCGCGCCGCAGCGTTCGAGCACGCGCAGCACCCGCGGCCGGACCCGGTGCAGCACCAGGCGGTGGGTGGCCGGGAAGCCCTCGGCGGCGTGCACCAGCGCGACCGCGGTGGCGACGTCGACGAACCGCACCGAGGCCAGGTCCAGGCCGATGTCGGTGGAGGCGTCCGCGGAGCGCAGCGCGGCGTCCAGGGCCGACTGCAGCAGCGAGGTGATCTTCGAGCGGTTGCTGTGGTCGACCTCGCCGGCCAGCCGGGCGTGGCCGGTACCGAGGCGCACGATCCGGAGCAGGCCGTCGTCGTAGGCGGTGGAGCAGGGGACGTGGTCGCGGTGCAGCGCCCGCATGATGTCGATCTGCTCGGCCGGGAAGTGCTCGGTGTCGTAGGTGCACAGCGCGGTCAGCCCGCCCGCGCTCTCGCGGACCAGCCGGGCCAGCAGGCCGTCGTACTCGGGCAGGGTGCCCGCGGCGCCCGCATCGAGCACCGAGTGCATCTGCCCGGTCATCCGGGTGCCGTTCCAGCCGAGCTCGCGGGAGCGGGCGACCTCGCCGGACATCCCGGCGTGCACGTCGGACAGCGGGGTGCGGAAGGTGCGCCGGGTCCGCTCGGCGGGCAGGATCTCCAGCTGGCCGTGGCGTAGCGGGTCGTCGACCTCGACGCCGTCCTCGACGAGGCGGCGGAGCAGGACGTCGGCGGCGCCGTCGTCGTCGAAGTAGAGGATGCGCTCGCCCCGGTCGAGACCGTGCGCGACGTAGGCGGCGGCGAGCTCCCCGAGGTGCTCCGTGCTGTCCGGGACCGCGCACACGTGATCGCCGGACGTCAGCGCGTCCGCCAGCTTGATCACGTCTCACCTGCCGCGCGCGCCCCGCCACCGCACGTCGCGGCGCCGGGTACACCCCGTCACGAACTCCTGGACGGATCAACCGTACGGAGGCCCTCGGCGGGGACCGGAGACCTCGGAGCGTGTGGGGCGCCGAACCGACGGTGACGCGCGACGAGCGGATCGCCACCGGCGGGCGACCGGGGTCGGCAGACCCGGTCCGACCAGGACCTACGGCCGTTCGGCGCTGCCCGGTGCCCGCCGGACGGCGGTGGCACCCGGTGTCCGGGTGGTCACCGTCCGGCGTGCCGCGGGCGGGTCAGGCGGCCGGGTTGACCGCGACCGAGGTGGTCGCGCTGCCCTGGATGGTCTGCAGGACGACGCAGTACCGCTCGGTCAGCTTCACCAGGGTCGCGACCTTGTCCTCGGCGGCGGGCGCGCCGCCGTCGCGGATGTCGACGTCGAAGGACAGGCGGATCTCCCGGAAGCCGACCGGGGCGTCCTTCGCGACGCCGAGGGTGCCGCGGAAGTCGAGGTCGCCCTCGGCGCGCACGGCGCCGAGCACCTCGAGCTCCAGTGCGGTGGCCACCGCGCGCAGGGTCACCCCGGCACAGGCCACCAGCGCCTCCAGCAGCATGTCGCCCGAGCACAGCTGGGTGCCGTCGCCGCCGGTGGCCGGGTGCAGGCCCGCCTCGGCCATCGCCTGGCCGGTCGAGACCTTGCACGCCACCCCGGAGCCGAGCTCCCCGTCCGCCTTCAGGGTGATGACCGCCGACTCCGGGTCGTCGCGGTACTGCTGCTTGAGCGGGGCCTGGATGTCGCGCAGGGAGATGTTGGTGTCGGTCATGTCCCCATCCTCACCCCGACGGGGCGACCCGCACACCCCGACCCGACGACTAGGGTGCCCGGTGTGGGCGGGGAGAGCGATACCGGACGGGCGGCAGCGGTGCGCCGCAGCGCCCGCGAGGCCGCCGACTCGGTCCGCGAGGCCCGCGACACCGTCCGGGACACGGTGCGCGACACCGTCCGGGACTCGGTGCACGACACCGTCGGCCCGCCCACCGACGACGACCGGCTCTGGACCGTCCCGAACGCGCTCAGCATGCTGCGCCTGGCCGGGGTGCCGCTGTTCCTGTGGCTGATGCTCGGCCCGGAGGCCGACGGCTGGGCTGTCGCGGTGCTGGCGATCGGCGGGTTCACCGACTGGCTCGACGGCAAGCTCGCCCGCGTCCTGGACCAGTTCAGCCGGTTCGGCGCCATGCTCGACCCGGCCGTGGACCGCCTCTACATCCTGGCCGCGCTGGTCGGGCTGGCCGCGCGCGACATCGTCCCGTGGTGGGCGGTGGTCGCCCTGGTCGCCCGCGACGTCGTCCTCGCCGTCTGCGTGTTCGTGCTGCGCCACCGCGGCTACGGCCCCTTCGAGGTCGTCTACCTCGGCAAGGCCGCCACCTTCGTCCTGCTCTACGCCTTCCCGCTGCTCCTGCTCGGCGACGGGCCCTCGCCCGCCGAGGCCGTGGTCGGCGTCGTCGCGAACGCCTTCGCCATCTGGGGCGTGGCCCTCTACCTGTGGTCGGGGCTGCTGTACCTGGCCCAGTTCCGGCTGGCGCTGCGGCGCCCGGAGCCGGGCGTCCCGGCCCCGGCGACCCGGTTCGATCACGGCGGCGCCGCGGGATAGGCTCCGCGGCGTGAGCTCGGAGATTCCGTCGGACCTGTCCTACACCGAGGCCCACGAGTGGGTGCGCCGCAGCGGGGACGGGGTGGTCCGGGTCGGCATCACCGACCACGCCCAGTCGCAGCTCGGTGACGTCGTCTTCGTGCAGCTGCCGGCCGTCGGCGACACCCTCGCCGCGGGCGACGCCATGGGCGAGGTCGAGTCGACCAAGTCGGTGTCGGACATCTACGCCCCGGTCGGCGGCGAGGTCGTCGCCGTGAACGACGGGCTGGACGCCGGCCCGGAGCTGGTGAACTCCGCCCCCTACGGCGACGGGTGGATCGTCGAGATCCGCCTGGCCGAGGGGGCCTCGCTCGACGGCCTGCTCGACGCCGACGCCTACCGTCAGCTGGCCGACGGCGCCTGAGCCGGCCCGCCCGCCGCGCCACGCGGCACGGCGCGCCGACCTCCGTATCGCCCCGGCCGCCCCGACCGGTAGGTTCACATCCCCTGGACGTGCCGTCCGGATGGGACCGGGACACCGGCCCCGCTCAGCCCTGACCGCCCGGACGCCGTCCGGGTACCGCATCCGCGAGGAGGAGTCCCCGAGGTGACCACGAACGACCCGCGCGACGTGCCACCGGAGCGCGCACCGGAGACCACGTCGGTCTTCCGGGCGGACTTCCTCGCCGACGTCGAGCAGCCGGCCGCCGAGCCCGCCGTCTCGGGTGTCGACGGGCTTCCCGCCGGGTCGGCGCTGCTCGTCGTCCGGCGCGGTCCGAACGCCGGCTCCCGCTTCCTGCTGGACGTGCCGACCACCAGCGCCGGCCGGCACCCCGACAGCGACATCTTCCTCGACGACGTCACCGTCTCCCGGCGGCACGCGGAGTTCCGCCGCGACGCCGGTGAGTTCGTCGTGGTCGACGTCGGCAGCCTCAACGGCACCTACGTCAACCGCGAGCCGGTCGACACGGCGGTGCTCGCCAACGGCGACGAGGTGCAGATCGGCAAGTTCCGCCTGGTCTTCCTGACCGGGCCCCGCGAGCCGGGCGCCCAGGGCTGATCCCGGTTCCGTGCGGCGCCGCAGGCGCCGGTCACGGAACCCCGCGTACGACCGGCCCGTCGCGGCCGGGGGTGCTCCCGTACCCCCTGGTGCGACGGGCCTTCGGCGTGGGCGGGGACCGGCGGGTGTCGAGCCGACACGCCGTGCGCGACGGGCGTGTGACGATCGTCGAACGGACCCCGTCACTCCCCGTCCGGAGGCGCGCGTCGGGGCGGACCGCCGTGTAGCGTCATCAGGTGTCGGTGGCAGTGCGGTGGCAACGACACGGAGCCCGTCGGGGTCCGCCGCACGGGTCAGGGCGAGCAAGGCGATCAGGGCGGCCGGGGTGGCGTGTCCACCCGGGTGGCCCGACAGGCCCGACAGGGCCGGGGAGGCGGGCTGATGAGCGAGATGCGCGTCGTGGGCGTCCGGGTCGAACTTCCGGCGAACCAGCCGATCCTGCTGCTGCGGGAGACGAACGGCGACCGATACCTCCCGATCTGGATCGGATCGGTGGAGGCGACGGCGATCGCCCTGGAGCAGCAGGGGGTCAAGCCCGCGCGGCCGCTGACCCACGACCTGCTCAAGGACGTGATCGGGGCACTCGGGCGGCGGCTCGAGCAGGTGCGGGTGACCGACCTGCAGGAGGGCACCTTCTACGCCGAGCTGATCTTCGACGGCGGCGTCACGGTGTCTGCGCGGCCGAGCGACTCGATCGCGCTGGCGCTGCGGACCGGTGTCCCGGTGCACGCCGACGAGAGCGTCCTCGCCGAGGCGGGGCTGGTCATCCCCGACGAGCAGGAGGACGAGGTCGAGAAGTTCCGCGAGTTCCTCGACTCCGTGTCGCCGGAGGACTTCCGCGGGGCCCAGCCGGGCTGATCCGTCCGGGTGACCACCGCCGTCACCCGGCGGTGGGACCGGATGGACCACGGTTCGACCGTTCACCGACGTCACCGACCGTTCGGCGGCTGTACGCCCTCCGTACCCGGCAACCCGGGCGGGTGTCCGGTACGCCCGGGTCGGCGAGCCGCGTTGACCACCTCGGCCACTGGGCCTACCGTCATCACGACTGATGACATCCGTGGAACTCACCCACTACCCAGCGTCACATGGTAGGGGAGGGCCACGGTCCCGACCGAGGGAGACCGCGCGGTGCAGACGCCACCACCCGAGGGGCCGGGTCAGGGAGAGCTGTTCCCGGACCCGCTCGTCGGTGAGGGGCTCGACGGGGTGACCGACCGCCTGGTCGGCTTCCGCGGGCCGACCGCGTGCCAGGTCGTCGGCATCACCTACCGGCAGCTGGACTACTGGGCCCGCACCGGGCTGGTCGTGCCGTCGATCCGCGGCGCCGCCGGATCGGGCAGCCAGCGGCTGTACTCCTTCAAGGACGTCCTCGTCCTCAAGATCGTGAAGCGGCTGCTCGACGCCGGTGTCTCGCTGCAGAACATCCGGATCGCCGTCGAGCACCTGCGCCGGCGCGGGATCCGCGACCTGGCCGGCATCACCCTGTTCTCCGACGGCACCACCGTCTACGAGTGCACCTCCCCGGAGGAGGTCGTCGACCTGCTGCAGGGTGGCCAGGGCGTGTTCGGGATCGCGGTGTCCGGGGCGATGCGCGAGATCTCCGGCGTCATCAAGGACTTCCCGGCCGAGCGGGCCGACGGCGGCACCGTCGACGAGGCCCCCGAGGACGAGCTGGCCCGCCGCCGCGCGCGCCGCGCGATCTCCTGACCGGATCCGGTCAGGCCACGGCCCGGAACGGGTCGTGCTCGGCCAGGAGCTTCTCCATCCGCGCCTGGTCGACCCGGTTGACCACGGTCAGGCTGTCCTGCCGGTCCCGGACGCACTTCGCGAGGGTGAACGCCGAGGTGATCGCGTACAGCACGGCGATCGCGAGGAACGCCTTCACCTACCCGTCGACGGGCAGGTAGACGGTCCCGACGACGACGGCCGCGAGCGACACGCCGAAGGACAGCATCGCCTGCGTGTGGAACGCGGCGGTGGTGACCGGGGTGGTGTTCGGAGCGCTGGTGTTCGACATGGCAGGAAGTGTGACGAGCCGGCGCAGGCGGCGACGCCGCAGAACTACGCAGGTAGGCTGGCCCGGTAGTCGTCGACGCCGCGCGGGAGAGCCCCGGGGAACGTGCCCGGGCGCCGAAGGAGCAACCCCTTCCCGGAATCTCTCAGGCACACGGACCGCGCGGTCGAGGCGCCTCTGGAAAGCGACGGGTCGCACACGCACGCGGGGCACCCGTCCGCCGACGGGGAAAGCCGGAAGCCTCCGGTGAATCTCTCAGGCGCCCGTTCCGCGGGTACGGACAGAGGGGGAGGGGCGAGTTGCCCTGTCCCGATCCGCCCGACGACCTCCGGAGGCGCCGTGAGCCCGACGTCCGAGCACCGTCCCACCCTCGCCGAGCTGGAGCGGGGGCTCCCGTTCGCCGAGCGCCACATCGGGCCCCGGCCCGGTGACCTGGCCCGGATGCTGGAGGTGCTGGGCGTCGACTCCCTCGAAGCGCTCGCCGCCCGCGCGCTGCCCGACACCATCCGCGACGACGGACCGGTCGGCGCGTCGCTGCCCGCGCCGGTCGGCGAGGCCGAGATGCTCGCCGAGCTGCGCGAGCTGGCCGGGCGCAACACCGTCACCGTCCCGATGATCGGCTACGGCTACCACGGCACCCGCACCCCGTCGGTGATCCGCCGCAACGTGCTGGAGAACCCGGCCTGGTACACCGCGTACACGCCGTACCAGCCCGAGATCAGCCAGGGCAGGCTCGAGGCCCTGCTGACCTTCCAGACG
This sequence comes from Pseudonocardia sp. ICBG162, assembly GCF_020496225.1. Classification (NCBI taxonomy): domain Bacteria; kingdom Bacillati; phylum Actinomycetota; class Actinomycetes; order Pseudonocardiales; family Pseudonocardiaceae; genus Pseudonocardia; species Pseudonocardia sp. ICBG162. The sequence goes on along the minus strand of NZ_JAHLJD010000013.1, from coordinate 558,331 downwards.
ATGGTGTCCGACCTGACCGGGCTGCCGGTCGCCGGCGCCTCGCTGCTCGACGAGGCCACCGCCGCCGCCGAGGCGATGACGCTGCTGCGCCGGGCCAACCGCTCGACCAGCCCGCGGTTCGTCGTCGACGCCGACACCGTCGCCCAGACCGTGGACGTGCTGCGCACCCGCGCCGAGCCGCTCGGCATCGAGCTGGTCGTCGCCGACCTCGGCGACGGCGTGCTGCCCGAGGGCGAGTTCTTCGGGGTGCTGCTGTCCTACCCGGGCGCGTCGGGCCGGGTCGCCGACCCGTCGGCGCTGGTCGAGGCGGCGCACGGGCGCGGGGCGCTCGTCGCCGTCGCCGCGGACCTGCTGGCCCTGACCCTGCTCACCCCGCCCGGGGAGCTCGGCGCGGACGCCGCGGTCGGGTCCACCCAGCGCTTCGGGGTGCCGCTCGGCTTCGGCGGCCCGCACGCCAGCTACCTCTCGGTCGGGCAGAAGCATGCCCGTCAGCTGCCGGGGCGCCTGGTCGGGGTCTCCCGCGACGCCGACGGCCACTACGCCCTGCGCCTGGCGCTGCAGACCCGTGAGCAGCACATCCGCCGGGAGAAGGCCACCTCCAACATCTGCACCGCGCAGGTCCTGCTCGCGGTCATGGCCGCCTGCTACGGGGTGCACCACGGCCCGGACGGGCTCCGCGAGATCGCCACCCGCACCCACCGGATGGCCGCGGTGCTCGCCGCCGGTCTGCGCTCGGGCGGGGTGGAGATCGTCCACGACGCGTTCTTCGACTCCGTGCTCGCCCGCGTCCCCGGCCGCGCCGACGCCGTCGTCGCCGCCGCGCACGACGCCGGGATCGCGCTGCGCCGCGCCTCGGACGACGAGGTCGGCGTCGCCACCTCGGAGATCACCACCGTGGCGCACCTGCACGCGGTGTGGGCGGCGTTCGGCGTCACCGGGGTGGACGTGGCCGCGCTCGACGGGGACACCGCCGACGCGCTGCCCGCGGGCCTGCGCCGCGCGAGCGAGTACCTCACGCACCCGACGTTCCACGAGTTCCGGTCCGAGACCGCGCTGATGCGCTGGCTGCGCCGCCTCGCCGACGCCGACCTCGCGCTGGACCGCACGATGATCCCGCTGGGCTCGTGCACCATGAAGCTCAACGCCGCCGCCGAGATGGAGGCGGTGACCTGGCCGCAGTTCGCCGACCTGCACCCGCTCGCGCCGGAGTCCGACACCGCCGGCACCCGGGAGATGATCGACCAGCTGGAGACCTGGCTGGCCGACCTCACCGGCTACGCCGCGGTGTCGCTGCAGCCCAACGCGGGCAGCCAGGGCGAGCTCGCCGGGCTGCTCGCCATCGCCGCGTACCACCGCAGCCGCGGTGAGACCGACCGCGACGTCTGCCTGATCCCGGCCTCCGCGCACGGCACCAACGCCGCCTCGGCGATCATGGCCGGGCTGCGGGTGGTCGTCGTCGGGACCGCACCGGGCGGCGACGTCGACCTCGACGACCTGCACGCGAAGATCGCCGAGCACGGCGACCGGCTCGCCGCGTTGATGATCACCTACCCGTCGACGCACGGCGTCTACGAGGCCGGGGTCCGCGACGTGTGCGCCGCGGTGCACGACGCCGGCGGCCAGGTGTACGTCGACGGCGCCAACCTCAACGCGCTGGTCGGGGTCGCCCGTCCGGGGGCCTTCGGCGGCGACGTCAGCCACCTCAACCTGCACAAGACCTTCTGCATCCCGCACGGCGGCGGTGGGCCGGGCGTGGGCCCGGTCGCGGTGGCCGAGCACCTGGCGCCGTTCCTGCCCGGGCGCACGCCCCGGTCCGACGGCGGTGTCGGCCCGGTGTCCGCCGCCCGCTTCGGTTCGCCCGGCGTCCTGCCGATCTCCTGGGCCTACCTGCGGATGATGGGCCTGGACGGGATGCGCCGCGCCACGTTGACCGCGGTGGCGGCCGCCAACTACGTCGCCACCCGGCTGCGGGAGCACTTCCCGGTTCTCTACGCGGGCGCCGACGGCACGGTCGCCCACGAGTGCATCCTCGACCTGCGCACGCTGACCAAGGAGACCGGGGTGACCGTCGACGACGTCGCCAAGCGGCTCATCGACCACGGCATCCACGCCCCGACCATGTCCTTCCCGGTGGCCGGGACGCTGATGGTCGAGCCGACCGAGTCCGAGGACCTCGCCGAGATCGAGCGGTTCGTCGCCGCGATGGTGTCGATCCGCGGTGAGATCGACCGGGTCGCCGCGGGGGAGTGGCCCGCCGAGGACAACCCGCTGCGGAACGCCCCGCACACCGCGGCCTGCCTGGCCGACGACAAGTGGGACCACCCGTACCCGCGGGAGCTGGCCGCGTACCCGACCGGGGTCACCCCGGGCGTGCACGACCGGAAGGTGTGGCCGCCGGTGCGCCGGATCGACGGCGCCCACGGCGACCGGAACCTGGTCTGCTCCTGCCCGCCGCCGGACGCCTTCGCCTGAGCCGGCACCGGCCCGCCGGGCGAATGTCCGGACAGGGCGGGGATCATGGCGGGGTGTCACGCCGACCGAGTGAGCGCCTCCGGGTCCCCGCCCCCGTCCTGCGGACGCGCGTCGGGTCGAAGCGGGCCGCCACCGACCAGCCCAACGTCAGCGGCGACGGCGCGTCGCCGCTGACCGTCCGGTTCTGGCTGCTGCTCGTCGTGACCGGGGTGGCCGCCGGGCTGTCCGGGATCGTGCTGATGGCGCTGCTGCACGCGGTGTCGGAGTGGGCCTGGGGGTCCGGGGCGGCGGAGGGCTTCCAGGCGGCGGTCGAGCGGGCCGACGCCTGGGGGCGGGTGTGGCCGCTGCTGGTGGCGGGGCTCGTCGCCGGGGTCGGCGGGTACCTGCTGCGCCGGTTCGTCCCCGGCCGCACCGACGTCGACGACGCGATCTGGACCGGCGACGCGCGGCTCGGGGTGCGCCGCAGCACCGGCACCGCGGCGCTGTCGGAGGTCGTGGTCGGGCTGGGCGCCTCGCTCGGCCGGGAGGCCGCGCCCAAGCTGATGGGCGGGGTGTGGGGCGCGGTCCTGGCCGGCTGGGGCGGTCTGTCGCTCGAGCAGCGACGGCTGCTGGTCGCCTGCGGCGCGGGCGCCGGGCTGGCCTGCGTCTACGACGTACCGCTGGGCGGGGCGCTGTTCACCGCCGAGGTGCTCGTCGGCACCGTGCGGCTGCCGGTGGTGCTGCCCGCGCTGGCCTGCACCGCGACCGCCACCGTCGTCGCCTGGCTGTACCTGCCCGCCGGGCCGGTCTACCCCGGCCTCCCGGTCCCGGTGACGACGCCGTCGCTGCTGGTGTGGGCGGTGCCCGCGGGCGTGCTGATCGGGGTGCTGGCGACCGGCTGGGTCCGGCTGATCGGGTTCGTGTCGCACCATGGCCCCCGGCGGACGTGGTGGCGGATCGCCGCCCCGGTCGTCGCGTTCGGGCTGCTCGGTGTGGCCGGGCTGGCGTTCCCGCAGCTCTACGGCAACGGCGCGGACCTGGCCGAGCAGGCCTTCCTCGGCGGCGGGGCGCTGCTGCTGTTCGCGGCGCTGGCCGTGCTGAAGCCGCTGGTGACGGCGATGTGCCTGGGCAGCGGCGCGTCCGGCGGGCTGTTCACCCCGACGCTGTGCACCGGCGCGGTGCTCGGGGCCGCGCTGGGCGGGGCCTGGTCGGCGCTGTGGCCGGGCACCCCGGTCGGCACGTTCGCCCTGGTCGGGGCGGCCGCGATGATCGGGGCCGGGATGCAGGCGCCGCTGGCCGGTCTGGTGCTGGTGCTGGAGCTGACCGGCACCGGGTTCGGGATCGCCGTCCCGCTGGTCGCCGCGACGCTGGTGGCGACCGCGGTGGCCCGGTGGCTCGACGGGTACTCGATCTACTCGGCGCGCCTGGCCGCGCAGCCCACGGCCGATCAGACCACCTGAGACGGGTCAGGCGGGCAGCGCGGTGCCCGGGGCGCGGTGCGGCAGCCGGTGCGCGAACCCGGTGAGCAGACCCAGGCTGACCACGGCGAGCACGCCGTAGGCGACGAACCCGCCGACGCTGTCCCAGGTGGTGTGCAGCGCCACGGCCAGCACGAACACCAGCAGCGCACGCCCGGCGGCCCGGCCGGTGCGCCGCCGTGCCGCGTACCAGAGCGCCGCCGCGGTGAGCCCGGTCCACGCCATGTGCGCGGCCGGGCTGAGCACGCCGCGCAGGAGCAGGACGTCGTCGACCGCGCCGAGGTCGCCGTTGGAACGGACCAGCACGACGAAGCCGTAGCCCATCGTCTCCAGCGCGGCGAAGCCCGCCCCGGACGCGACCCCGACCAGCAGGCCGTCCGCGGGGTGCCCGCGGCGGGCGGTCAGCAGCAGCACCAGCAGCGGCGCGACGAGCTTGGCCGACTCCTCGATCAGCGCGACGCCGAGCATCGGCAGCGTGCCGAGCGAGCGCATCGCGTCGAACTCCAGCAGCCCCGCCGCGACGACGCCGACGACCCCGCCGAGGAACGCGACCAGCGCGATCGGCCCGGCGCCGATCGAGTAGTCCAGCCGTCGCCCCAGCACGAAGGTCACGAACGCGGCCGGGGCGACCGCGGCCCCGAGCAGGATCAGCGACGGGACGAGGTTCGGGTTCTGGGTGACCAGCAGGACCCGTCGCACCGCCTCGAAGAGCACCAGTCCCACGACCAGGACGACCAGCCAACCCCAGCGACGCACCTGCGACTCCCTCCGCGACGGACGTCGGGACGGTAGCGGCGCCGCTCAGACCCGGGCGAGCCGGGACCGGCGGTGCGCCGCCATCCGCACCGGGGCGTCGGCCCAGCCGTGCCCGTCGTGGGTGCCGGTGCGCTGGACCAGGGCGAGGAACAGCCGCCCGCCGAGCAGCTCGGTGCACACCTGCAGGTAGTCGCCGTGGTCGTCGCGGTCGTGCAGGACGCCCAGCTCGCGGTAGACCTCGACGGTCGCCGCCGGCAGGTCGAGGCGGGCGGCGAGGTCGTCGTGGTAGTTCGCGGGCACCCGGAGCAGCGGCACCCCCGCGGCGCGGGCAGCGGCCGCGGTGGCGAGCACGTCGTCGCAGGCCAGGGCCACGTACTGCGGGTCGGCGACGGCCGGGCTCCAGCCGCCGCGCCGCAGCACCGACACGGTCAGGGCGAGCCGGACCCGTCGGTGGGGGTCGGCGAGGGCGCGGCTGCGGACCAGGCCGAACGGGGCCGCGTACTCGCCGTCGCCGACCGTGTCGAGGCCGAGCACGGTGCGGTGGAACAGCACCGCCTCGTCGAACGCGTCGTAGGGCTGGGTGAGCCCGATGTGGTCGATGCCGGTGATCCCGGTGCCGGGGGAGGGGGCCTCGTCGACGGCGACGAAGTCGTGCGGCCAGGCCCCCGCGGGGTCCCCGGTGGTGCGGCACAGGAACACCGCGGTGCCGTCCGGTGCGGTGATCCCGGCGAGGTCGGCCTCGCCCGGCCCGGTGACGCGCGGGACGGGGGCGGCGCACAGCCGGGCCGCGCGGCGGGCGGCGGCGTCCGGGTCGGCGGACTCGACGGCGATCGCGGCGACCGCGCCCGTGCCGTCGCCCGCCGCGTTCACCAGCAGCCGCGCGGCGCCCTGCTCGAAGCGCTCGACCTGCTTGGTGCGGTGCACCCCGGTGCGGCTGAACCCGAGCGCACGCAGCACCCGTCCCAGCTCGGGGCCCGCGGTGAGCTCGACGAACGCCGTCCCGCCCAGGGCGGGGGCCGCGGTGCCGACGGGGTCGGTCCCGGCGCCGGCGCGGGCGGTGGCCTCGGCGAGGGCGATCAGCGAGCGGCGGGCGTCGACGGCGGTGCGGACCGGGTCGGACTGGCGGAAGACGTCGTTGAACACCTCCAGCGACAGCGGTCCGGCGTACCCGGCGGCCAGCACGGGGGCGAGGAACGCGGGCAGGTCGAACCCGCCCTGGCCGGGGAACAGCCGGTGGTGACGACTCCAGGACAGCACGTCCATCGACAGCTCCCGGGCGTCGGCGAGCTGCAGGAAGAACAGCTTCTCCCCGGGGACCTCGGCGATCGGGGCCGGGTCCGAGCCGCGGGCCAGGATGTGGAAGGAGTCCAGGCAGAGGCCGAGCGCGGGGTGGTCGGCGGTGCGCACGGCGTCCCAGGAGGCGTCCCAGGTGTCGACGTGCCTGCCCCAGGCGAGCGCCTCGTAGGCGATGCGCAGCCCGCGCTCGTGCGCGCGGGCGGCGAGGGTGTGCAGCTGGGCGGCGAGCAGGTCGGCGTCGGCGGCGGGGTCGACGGCGTCGGGGGACACCGAGGAGCACACCAGCACGGTGTCGGCGCCGAGACCCGCCATGACCTCGAAGGTCGCGTCCGCGCGGCGCAGGTTCGCCGCGAACCGGCCGGGGTCGGTCGAGTCGATGTCGCGCAGCGGCTGGTAGAGGTCCACCGACAGGCCCAGGTCGCGGCAGCGGGCGCCGATCGCGGCCGGGGACCCGGGGTCGGCGAGCAGGTCCGGCGCGAAGATCTCGACGCCGTCGAACCCGGCGGTCGCGGCGGCGGCGAGCTTGTCCTCCAGCGTGCCGGACAGGCAGACCGTGGCCAGCGACAGGCGCGCGATCCCGGGCTGCGTGGTCTGCCCGGCCGGGGTCCCGGTGGGCACGGTTGCGGTGGGCACGGCTCCGGTGGGTGCGGTCTCAGGCGACACGGGCGGCCTCCTGCTCGGCGGTGATCAGCTCGGCGAGGTGGGCGAGCATCCGGGCCGGGTCCGGTGCGACGCCGGTGAACAGCCGGAACGCCTCCGCGGCCTGGTGCACGGCCATCGCGCCGCCGTCGACGGTGCGGCAGCCCGCGGCGCGTGCGGCGGCCAGCAGCGCGGTGTCCAGCGGCCGGTAGACGATCTCGGCGACCCACGGGCGGGTCGCGAGCAGCGCGGGGTCGAACGGCAGGCCGGGGTGCTCGGCCATCCCCACCGGGGTGGCGTGCACGAGGCCGTCGGCCCCGGGGAGCAGCGCGGCCAGCTCCGGCAGCGGGTGCCCGGTGGCCTGCGCGCCCGGGGCCAGGTGCGGGGTCACCGACGCGGCGAGCGCGGCGGCGCGGTCCCCGTCGACGTCGACGACCTGCAGGACGCCGACGCCCTCGCGGGCCATGGCGTAGGCGGCCGCGGCGCCGGCGCCCCCGGCGCCCAGCAGCACGACCCGGCCGGTCGCGGCGCCGGGCAGCCCGGCCCGCCAGCCGTCGCGGAACCCGGTCCAGTCGGTGTTGTGCCCGGTCAGCAAGCCGTCCGCACCGATGACGACGGTGTTGACCGCGCCGATCGCGGCGGCGTCCGGGGAGAGGGCGTCGAGGTGGCCGATCACCCGCTGCTTGCAGGGGTGGGTGACGTTGAGCCCCGCGTGGCCCTGGGCGCGCGCCCGGCGGAGCAGGTCGCCGACGGCGTCCGGGGACACCCCGAGGACGTCGAGGTCGAAGCGCTCGTAGGTCAGGTCCAGGCCGTGCGCGGCGCCCTCGCGCTCGTGCAGGGCGGGCGACAGCGACGGACCGATGCCGGCGCCGATCAACCCCGTCCGCACCCGTGTGCCGGTTCCGGTGGCGTCGGTGTCGCGCCGGGTCTCGCTGCTGCTCCGCACGGATCCCTCCTCGGATTTATGTACCGTACAGTTAGTTGTACCGGACGGCGGACGGATCGGCCAGGGGGAACGGCCGACGATCCGTAGAGTCCGGGGACGCCGCCGGGATCCCGTCGGCGCGGAGCGGCGGAGGGGGACCGCAGTGGCAGCGGCACCGGAGGACGGCGTCCGGCAGCGCGACGCCGAGCGCACCCGCACCGAGATCCTGGACGAGGCGACCGCGGAGTTCGCCGACCGGGGACTCGCCGGGGCGCGGGTCGACGAGATCGCCGCGCGCACCCGGACCACCAAGCGGATGCTCTACTACTACTTCGGCTCGAAGCAGGGCCTCTACCTGGCGGTTCTCGAACGCGCCTACACCGGCATCCGGGCACTGGAGCAGCAGCTCTCGGTGTCGGACCTCAACCCGGCACGGGCGGTGCGGGCGGTCGCGGAGCTGACCTTCGACCACCACGAGGCGCACCCGGACTTCATCCGGCTGGTCGCGATCGAGAACATCCACCACGCCGAGCACCTGCGGTCCTCCCCGCTGCGCGAGGGGCTCGCCGGGCCCGCGGTCGGCGTGCTCGAGTCCATCCTGGCCCGTGGCCGGGAGACCGGGCTGTTCCGCGACGACGTCGACGCCTTCGACGTCCACGTACTGATCAGCTCGTTCTGCGTGTTCCGGGTGGCCAACCGGCACACCGTCTCGGCGATCTTCGGGCGGGACCTGCTGGACCCGGAGCGGCGCGGGCACTACCGCCGCATGGTCGGTGACCTGGTGGTGGAGTACCTGACCGCCCGCGTCGGGCAGGACTGACGGCACCGGCGTCCATCCGGGTCTTGACACGTGTCGACGCGCAACTCACTATTCGGTACGTAACCAGACGGTACATAAGCGAGCGGCTCGCCGCCCGGGAGCCGTCGACCGTGACCACAAGTGCCTGCAACGTCGCACACGCCGGGAGCCACCGTGAGCCAGCAACCGTCCGCCGCCGCGCCGACCGCGCCGCAGGCGCAACCGACACGGGCCGCCCTGGCCGCGTGGATCGGCAGCGCCCTGGAGTACTACGACTTCTTCATCTACGGCACCGCCGCGGCGCTGGTGTTCAACAAGGTGTTCTTCCCCGACTCCAGCCCGGTCGCCGGCACGCTGCTGTCGCTGGCCACCTTCGGCTTCGGCTACGTCGCCCGCCCGCTCGGCGCGGTCCTGTTCGGCCACATCGGTGACCGCCTCGGCCGCAAGAAGGTGCTGGTCGCGACCCTGATGATGATGGGCGTCGCGACGCTGGCCATCGGCTTCCTGCCGACCTACGGCCAGGTCGGCGCGCTCGCCCCGGCGCTGCTGGTGACCTGCCGGCTGCTGCAGGGCCTGTCCGCGGGCGGTGAGCAGGCGGGCGCGAACTCCATGACGCTGGAGCACTCGCCGCAGCACCGGCGCGCGTTCTTCACCAGCTTCACCCTGTCCGGCACCCAGGGCGGGCAGATCATCGCGACCGCGGTGTTCCTGCCGATCGCGCTGCTGCCCGAGGACGCCCTGCTGTCCTGGGGCTGGCGGGTCCCGTTCTGGGCGAGCGTGCTCGTCATGGTCGCCGGTGTGCTGATCCGGCGGACCCTGCACGAGACCCCGGTCTTCACCGCCGAGGTGGCCACCACCGACGGTGCGCCGCGGAGCAAGGAGCAGCTCCCGATCGCCGCGCTGTTCCGCGGCCACTGGCCGAACCTGCTGCGCGTCACCCTCGCCGCGACCGTGGCCTCGGTCAGCACCCTGATGACGGTGTTCGCGCTGTCGTTCGCGGTCAACACCGTCGGCCTGGAGCGCTCGACCATGCTGTGGGTCGTCGTGAGCGCCAACGTCGTCGCCCTCGCCGCCATCCCGCTGTTCGCCACGCTCGCCGACCGGGTCGGCCGCCGCCCGGTGTTCGTCGCCGGGGCGCTGGGCAGCGCGGTGCTGCTCGCCGCCTACCTGTGGGCCGTGTCCACCGGGGTCTACCTGCTGGTCTTCGGCGTCGGCATCCTGCTGTCGGGGATCGTCTACAGCGCCGCCAACGGCGTGTGGCCCTCGTTCTACGGCGAGATGTTCCCGGCCAAGGTCCGCCTGACCGGCATGGCCGTCGGCACCCAGATCGGCTTCGCGTTCGGCGGGTTCGCCCCGACCATCGCGGCCGCCCTGGCCGCGAACAGTGTCAGCGGCTGGCTGCCGGTCGCCGTGTTCGGCGGCGTGATCTGCCTGGTCGCGGCGGCGGCGGCCTGGTCGGCCCGGGAGACCGCGCACCTGACCCTCGACGAGATCGAGGCCGGCTACGAGGCCCGCGACCGGGTCCCGGCCCGCGTCTGACCCGCACCGCAGCCGTCCCGCGGCGGGCCCCGTGGCGTCACGCCACGGGGCCCGTCGGCGTCCCGGCCGCGGCCGCCAGCACCCCGACGACGTCGCCGGGGTCGGCGGCCCGGTCGGCGCGCCACACCGCGTCGGTGCCCAGCCGCACCTGCGCCCCGGTCACCGGCAGCACGTGCACCGGCTCCCCGACGAACGCCTTGTGCGTCGCCCCCGACCCCAGCCCGACCAGCGTGAACGCCTCCCCGGCCGCGACGACGTGGGTCAGGTCGCCGGGGTTGTGGGTGTCGAGCTCGATCCGCCGGTGCACGCCGCGGCGGGCCAGCAGCTCCCCGGTGGCCCGGTAGACCGCGGGGGCGGCGTCGTAGCGGATGGACACGTACGGCAGCTCCGCCAGCTCCTCGAGGCGGACCTCGGTGCGGTCGTCGAAACCCCGCCCGTGCCCGACGGCGACGGCGGCCGGCCGGGTGTCCACCCGCCGTACGACCAGCCCGGGGTCGTCGCCACCGCCGTGCACGAACGCCAGGTCCAGCTCGCGGCGGGCGACCGCGCGGGCCAGCTCCGCGCTGGTCCCCGGGCGGATCCGCACCGCCAGCTCCGGGCGGGCGGCCCGCAGCCGTTCCAGGAACCCGTCGCGGACCGCCGCGGTCACGTCCGGCGCCATCCCCACCACGACGACCGGATGCCCGTCCGCGGCCGCCAGCGCACCGGGCAGCGCCTCCACCCGGGCCACGATGTCGCGGGCCCGCGGCAGCAGCGCCCGCCCGGCCGCGGTGAGCGCCATCCCGCGCGCGGAGCGGGTGAACAGCGGCGCGCCGAGCTCCCGCTCCAGGTCGCGGACCCGCCGCGACAACGGCGACGCGGCCAGGTGCAGCCGGGCCGCCGCCCGGGTCAGGTTCAGCTCGTCGGCGACGGCGAGGAAGTACCGCAGATGGAACAGCTCCACGGAGCATGACCCTAGAGGTCACGCCCGCCTGCACGCATCGGTCCTGGTCACGGCCCTGAACGGCGGCCTACCGTGACCGGCATGGCCTCCCGTCCCGTACGCATCGCGAACGTCTCCGGCTACCTCGGTGACCGGTACACCGCCGTCGACGAGGCGATGGCCGGTGACCCGGTCGACGTCCTGATGGGCGACTACCTCGCCGAGATCACCCTCGCCGCGCTCGCCGCCGCGGCCGGGCGCGGCGGTCCCGGCTACGTCGCCTACGCCCTGGACCAGCTCACCCCGCACCTGCCCGAGATCGCCCGGCGCGGGATCCGGGTCGTCACCAACGCGGGCGGGTTCGACCCGGCCGGGATGGCGCAGGAGCTGCGCGCCCGGATCGCGGCGGCCGGGCTGTCGCTGCGGGTCGCGCACGTCGCGGGGGACGGCGTGTACGACCGGCTCGCCGACTTCCACGCCGACGGCCACGGGCTGGAACACCTCGACACCGGCGCCCCGCTCAAGGACTGGGGGTTCGCCCCGATCACCGCGAACGCCTACCTGGGCGGCTTCGGGATCGCCGCGGCGCTGGCCGCCGGCGCCGACGTCGTCGTGACCGGGCGGGTCACCGACGCCTCGCTCACCGCCGGACCGGCCGCCTGGTGGCACGGCTGGGGCCCCGACGAGTTCGACGCGCTGGCCGGTGCGGTCACCGCCGGGCACGTCATCGAGTGCGGTGCGCACGCCACCGGCGGGAACTTCTCCGGGTTCCGGTCGGTGCCCGGGATGCTGCGCCCCGGCTTCCCGGTCGCCGAGGTCGCGGCCGACGGCTCCTCGGTGATCACCAAACACGCCCGCGACGGCGGCACGGTCACCGTGGACACCGTCACCGCGCAGCTGCTCTACGAGATCCAGGGACCCCGCTACCTGAACCCCGACGTCACCGTGCACCTCGACACCGTGCGGCTGAGCCAGGAGGGCCCGGACAGGGTCGCGATCGGCCCCGTCACCGGGTCCCCGCCGCCGCCCACGGCGAAGGTCGCGGTGTTCGCCCCGATCGGCTACGAGATCTCCACGATGCTGTTCTGCACCGCCCCCGACGTCGAGGGCAAGGTGGAGCTGTTGCGCAACCAGCTGCGTGCCGCGCTGGAGGGGCACGTCGACTCCCTCGAGGTCACCCCGCTCGGCGTCGCCGCGGTCGACCCGCCGACCCAGTGGGCGGCGACCGTCCCGATCCGGGTGATCGCGACCGCGCGGGAGAAGGAGCCGCTGCTCCGGTTCGCCCCCGCCGTCGGGTCGCTCTACCTGCAGGGGTTCCCCGGTTTCCACCACGACGGGCACGCGCCGCGGGCGTCGCAGCCGTGGCCGCGGATCGAGTACTGGCCCGCGCTGCTGGAGTCCGCGCTGCTCGACCACAACGCCGTCCTCGACGACGGCAGCCGGGTCGAGGTCCCGCGCGCCGGCCGGACCGCCACCCCGGAGGAGACCGCGCAACCGGTGCACCCGGACCCGGACCTGCCCGCACCGACCGGGCCGCGCGCCGAGCTGGGCGAGTACACGTGGGCCCGGGCGGGGGACAAGGGCGGCAACGCCAACGTGGGCGTCTGGTGCCGCGACCCCGCGCACTGGGAGTGGCTGCGTGCCACCCTGACCACCGAGCGGGCGGCCGCGCTGCTCCCCGAGGCGGGGGGCCGCATCGTCCGCCACGAGTTCCCGCACCTGCGCGCGGTGCACCTGGTGCTCGTCGGGCTGCTCGGCTCGGGCGGCTCGGCCAACCTGCGCGTGGACCAGATCGGCAAGTCCGTGGGCGAGTACCTGCGGGCCAAGCACGTGGAAGGACCCGCTGCATGACCAGCTCCGCCGCCACGACCGGCGACGCCACTGCCGAGCGCATCCTCGCGACCGTCGCGTCCCCCGCCGCCGACGACGCCTTCGACCCCGGCGCCGCGCTCGACGGGCTGCTGGGCTGCGTCGGGATGAGTGGCGCCGACGCCGGCGGGCGGGTCGCGTTCGTCGGCGCCGACCCGGTCGTGCCCAGCGCGCTGCGCCTCGGCGGCGGTGCGGCCGTCGCGCTCGCCGCGAAGTCGGTCGGGATGGCCGCGGTGCACCGCGACCGCGGCGGCGACGGCCAGGACGTCACCGTCGACGTGCGCCGCGCCCCGCACCGGCTCTGCCCGTTCTACGACCGCCGCTGGGAGCTCGTGAACGGCTACCCGGCCGCCGCCCCGGCGATCACCTCCCAGGAGCTCGGGTTCCGGTTCCACCGCACCCGCGACGACCGCTGGGTGATGCCGCTCAACCCCTACCCGGCACTGCGGGCCCGGGCCGAGACCTTCCTCGGGGTGCCCGAGAGCGGCGTCGCGGGCGCCGTCGCCCGGTGGGACGCCGCCGATCTGGAGGCGGCCGCGAGCGACGCCGGCATCGTCATGCCGATGGCCCGCACCCCCGCCGAGTGGCTCGCGACCGAGCAGCACGCGGCGCTGGCCGGCACCCCGCCGATCACCCTGCGCCGCATCGGCGACGCCCCGCCCGAACCGTTCCCGCGGCGCCGCCGCGCCGACCTGCCGCTGGACGGGCTGCGCGCGCTCGGGATGGGCCACGTCATCGCCGGCGCCGGGACCGGCCGGGCGCTGGCCCTGCACGGCGCGGACGTGCTCAACATCTGGCGCCCCACGGAGTTCGAGCACGACAGCACCTACGTCACCGCGAACGTCGGCGTCCGGTCCGCCACGGTGGACCCCCACACCGCCGACGGCGCCGCGCTGCTGCGCGGGCTGCTCGCCGACGCCGACGTGTTCTACGCCAACCGCCGCCCCGGCTACCTGGCCCGGCTCGGGTTGTCCGCCGAGGACGCCGCCGCGGTCCGGCCCGGCATCGTGCACGCCTCGAACACCCTGCACGGGCCGGTCGGGCCGTGGGCGCACCGCGTCGGGTTCGACCAGTCCGCGGGCACCCTGGTCGGGATGATGACCCTGGAGGGCGGCTCGGCCACCGACCCGACGGTGCAGCCCCGGCTCTCGCCGATCCTGGTCGTCAACGACTACATCGTGTCCTGGCTGACCGCCGCCGGGGTCGCGGCGGCGCTGCGCCGCCGCGCGGTGGAGGGCGGCTCCTGGGCGGTGGAGGTGTCGCTGGCCCGGGCCGCGCTCTGGATGCTGGAGCTCGGGGTCCTCGACCTCGGCTACGCCCGCGAGGTCGCGGGCACCGGCGAGCGCCACGCCTACCCCGACCCGGAGACGTTCACCGCGCAGACCCCGCTGGGGCACTACCAGGGGGTGACCGACCAGGTCACGATGAGCGCGACGCCGGGGGAATACCGCACGGTGCTCGTCCCGCGCGGCTCCGGACGCCCGGAGTGGCTGGAGCGCTGAGGCCGGCGCCCGGCCATCGGGGTCCGGGGCCCGCCGTTCAGCGGTCGCGGCGCGGCGGCGGCTCCACCCGGGGGATCGGGCGGGTCACGTCGGCATCGTCCACGGCGGAGTCCACGGTCCGGTCCACGGCGCGGTTCACGGCGCGGTTCCCGCCCGGGTCCGCGACGGGGCCCGGGACGCGGTCCATGACCTGGGTCGCGGCCTGGTCGGGGGCGTGCTCGGGGGCGTGGCCGGGGACGTCGTCCGGGGCGGCCGGCGCCGCCGACCCGTCCACCCGCCGCTCGACGGCCATGATCGCCAGGACGACCGCGGCGCCGGCCGCGGCCGGCAGCAGCATCCACCACCAGCCCGGGTCGGGCGCCAGGACACCGCGGGCGTCGTCCTGCCAGGGCCACAGCGCCCGCAGCGCCCCCAGCAGCACCCCGATCATGATCACCATCAGGGTGCGGCGGTGGTGCTCCAGCAGCCAGGTCAGCACCGACACGAAGCTCGCGAGCCCCAGCACGGCGCCGAGCCCGAACACCGCGATGTAGGCCAGGTCGAGGTCGCGCACCGCGCGCAGGGTCGGCTCGTAGAGCCCGAACACCAGCAGCAGGAACGACCCGGAGAAGCCCGGCAGCACCAGGGCGCACACCGCGACCGCCGCGGCCAGCGCGACCAGCGGCATCGGCGGGCGGCCGTCGCCGACGGCCGGGGGGAGCGCGCTGACCGCGAACGTCCCCGCGAACGCGACGACGACCAGCGCCCACTCCCGCAGCCCGCGCAGCCGCCCGGTGATCCGCAGCGGGACCGCCACCGACGCGGCGACCATCCCCAGGAACACCGCCCGGGCGCCGACGGGGTGGTCCTCGATCAGTCCCGGGAGCACCTGCGACGCCGCCAGGACCGCCAGCACCATGCCCAGCGCGACGGGCAGCAGCAGGTCCCAGTCCAGCCGTCGCAGCTCCTCGCGGGGCGCCACGTCACCGCCCGCCGCGCCCGGCAGCAGACCCCGGGCCGCGCCGACGAGGTGGGCCCCCTGGGCGATCAGGCGCTCGTAGATCCCGACGACCAGGGCCATGGTCCCGCCGCTGACCCCCGGGATGGTCTCGACCACGCCGATCGCGGCCCCACGGGCCAGATGGATACCGGACATACGCGACAACACAGGGCAGGACGGTACCGACCGGGCGACGATCGGGAACGGACGGGTGAACCCTCGTTCGCATCACGAAGGATCGGGGCAACCGGTTGCGTGCCGATACGTCCGAGGAGACGTACACACCATGACGATCGGGGGACTGACATGGACGGGTACGTCCTGCACCGCACCGCCCGCTGGGCCGTGACCATCGCCGCCTGCGGCGCCGTGCTGGCCGGCTGCGGGAGCGGCGGCGACTGGCCGGCGGCCGCCGGTTCCGGCGGCGCCTCCGCCACGCCGAGCGCCGCCGCGCCGACGACGAGCGCCCCGGTGTCCGACGCCGGGGGCACCGGGTCGGCCGGGGGAGCCGGGAACGGTGGCACCCACACCGGCACCGGTGGCGCCGAGGCGGGCGGCGACGAGCGCTGCCACACCTCCGAGCTCGCCGGCTCGGTCGCGGCCGACCCGGGCGGCGGCGCCGCGGGCTCGTCGTACGTGACGCTGACGCTGCGCAACCAGAGCGGCCGCACCTGCTACGTGCGGGGCTTCCCGGGCGTGTCCTACGTCGGCGGCGACGACGGCCACCAGATCGGCCCGGCCGCCGCGATGCAGGGCGGGCACGGCGACCCGGTGCGCCTCGCCCCCGGCGGGACCGCCGGTGCGACACTGCGGGTGGTGAACGTGCGCAACTTCGACGAGGCGGCCTGCCGCCCGACGGCCGTGCGCGGCCTGCGCGTCTACCCGCCCGGCGAGACCGACTCGCTGTTCGTCCCGATGGAGGGCACCGGCTGCGCCGCCACCCCGCCCGGGGACCAGCTGGTGATCCAGGCGTTCACCGCGCGCTGACCCGCGCCCGGGCCCGGTCCGCCGCGGACCGGGCCCGGCGGGGTCCGCGGGTGGCCGCCGCGACGGTGGAGGAGAGAACCCCCGCATGACCCCGCACGACCGCCCGGACGCGCCCCGCCGGCGTGGCGACGTCGCCGCGCTCGGCTACCGGCTGCAGGACCTCGACGGCGCCTCCTACCGCTCCTACAAGGGCCTCACCGGCGTCTGGATGGGTGAGGACGGCTACGACCTCGAGATCCGGACGGTGCAGGCCGACCCGTTCGCGCCGCCGTCGCGGCTGCGGGTGACCGTGCCCGCCCGGACGGCGGGACTGCCGCCCGGCCTGTACTACGGCCCCGTCCGCGCGCGTGCCCTCGGCGGGTTCCTCGCCCGCGCCCTGCGCCGCGCCGTGGAGCACAGCACCCTGCGGGTCGACGCGGGCGGCCAGGAGGTGCTCGACCGCAGCGCGGTCCGCATCCGGCCCGACGGCACGGTCGTCGCCGAGCTGTCGGTCCCGCTGCCCGGCCGCGGTCGCCGGATCGACGGCTGGGCCGCGGCCGCCGCGGTGACGGTCGTGCTGCCCCGCGCCGTGCTCGGCGCGCTGCGCTGGGAGACCGCCGACACCGCCGCGGCCGAGGAGTTCGTGGAGACCGTCGAGGACGCGGGTGCCCTGCGCGACGCGCTCGCCGGTCGTGGCCTGGTCGGGTTCGTCGCCGACGGCGCGGTGCTGCCGCGGGCCTCCGGGGTCGACGACCGTCCGCTGGCCGGCGGGGTCCCGTTCGTCTCCCCGCCGGAGCTGCGGGTGACCCTGGACGTCCCGCACCGCGGCACGGTGACCGGGATGGGCGTCCCCGAGGGGGTCACGCTGATCGTCGGCGGCGGCTACCACGGCAAGTCCACACTGCTGCGCGCGCTGGAGAACGGCGTGTACGACCACGTCCCCGGCGACGGCCGTGAGCTCGTCGTCGCCCGTGCCGACACGGTGTCGGTGCGCGCCGAGGACGAGCGCTCGGTGCAGCGCGTCGACGTGTCGGCCTTCGTCACCGGCCTGCCGTCCGGCAACCCCACCGACGACTTCTCGACGGAGTCGGCGTCCGGGTCGACGTCGCAGGCCGCCGCCACGGTCGAGGCCCTGGAGGCCGGCGCCGGGGTGCTGCTGATCGACGAGGACACCGCCGCCACCAACGCCATGATCCGCGACGACCGGATGCGCGCGCTGATCCCGGCCGAGCCGCTGGTCCCTTTCGTCGAGCGGGTCCGGCCGCTGCACCGCGGGCACGGGGTGTCCACCGTGCTCGTGATGGGCGGGTCGGGGGAGTACCTCGACCGCGCCGACACGGTGGTCCTGCTGCAGGACTACGCCGCCTCCGAGGTCACCGGGCGGGCCCGGGAGATCGCCGGACGGGCGGACGAGGCGGGCGACACCGCGTTCCCGGGGTTCGCGCGCCGCGAGTTCGACCCCCGCAGCGTGGACGCCTCGGTGCGCGGCCGGCGCAAGGTCACCGCCCGTGGCCGCGGCCGGCTCACCTTCGGCGCCGACGACATCGACCTGTCCGCGATCGCCCAGCTCGCCGACCCCGGCCAGACCACCGGCGTCGGGTACGCCCTGGCCGCCCTCGACCTGCGCGGGGTCACCCTCGCCCAGGCCCTGGACCGGCTGGAGGAGGCGGTGCGCCGCGAGGGGCCCGACGCGATCACCCGGGGCGCCCCCGTGGACGTCGCGGTGCCGCGGCGGCACGAGGTCGCGGCCGCCCTGAACCGACTGCGACCCGCTCGTGTGACCCACCTCCACAGAAACGGTCAGATCTGACTGTTACAGTGCGCTCCGAGCACGTGCACCGACGCACCGTCACCGGAGGACCCCATGACCGAGCCTGCCCAGCGGGACCTGAACAGCCGCACCATCGTCATGTCCGGCGGCAGCCGCGGCATCGGCCTCGCGATCCTGCTCGCGGCCGCCCGCCGCGGCGCCAACGCCGTCATCCTGGCCAAGACCGACCAGCCCGACCCGCGGCTGCCCGGCACCGTGCACACCGCGGTCGCCGAGATCGAGCAGGCCGGCGGCAAGGCCGTCGCCGTCGTCGGTGACGTGCGGGTCGAGGAGGACGTGGACCGCGCCGTCGCGACCGCCGTCGAGACCTTCGGCGGCGTCGACATCGTCGTCAACAACGCCAGCGCGCTGAACATGAGCGGCACCGCCGACGTCACGCCCAAGCGCTACGACCTCATGCAGTCGATCAACTCGCGCGGCACCTACCTGCTGACCCGGGCCGCGCTGGACCACCTGAAGGCCTCCGACGACGCGCAGGTCCTCACCCTGTCCCCGCCGATCAACCTCGACCCGAAGTGGCTCGGCGTGTTCCCGCCCTACATGCTCTCCAAGTACGGCATGTCGCTGCTGACCCTGGGCTGGGCGCACGAGCTCGCCGGCGACGGCATCCGGGCCAACTGCCTGTGGCCGCGCACCACCATCGCCACCGCGGCCGTGGTCAACCTGCTCGGCGGCGACGCGGCGGGGCAGCGGGCCCGCACCCCGGAGATCATGGCCGACGCCGCCGTGGCCGTCCTGACCGACCCGGCCCGCCCCACCGGGCAGACCTTCATCGACGACGAGGTGCTCGCCGCGCACGGCGTCACCGACCTCGCCCCGTACGGCGACTCCGAGCACAACGACATCGACTTCTTCATCGAGGGCACCGACCCGGCGGACCTCCCGAAGCACTAGTGCTCCGACGGTGACCGGTTGACCCCATCGGGTGACGCCGGGAACCGGCGGGACCGGGTGCGCGACCCCTCACGACGGCGCGGGCACCCGTCCCGCCACCCCGGACCGACGACGAGGAGCACCCGAGTGCGACACATCGCCACCTTCTGCGGCAGCTGCAACTGCGGATGCCCCGAGCTGTACGTCGACGACGCCGCCGTGCCGGAGAAGCGCATCGTGGTCACCGACGACTTCGGCCAGCGCGTGCAGATGAGCGTGGACCAGTTCGCCGACCTGGTCGCCTCGGCCCGCAACGGCCTGCTGGACGAGCTCGTCGCGAGCTGAGCCGCTACGCGGTCGCGGGGCCGCCGGGGACCTCCCCGGCGGCCCCGTCGTCGTTCCCGGGACGGTCACCGGCCCCGGCGAGGCGCCCCGCGAGGTCGATCAGGTCCGCGCGCAGCGGCGCCGCCCGCTCGGCGAACCCGGCCTGGGCGCGGGCGTACTCGGCGCGCCCGGCGGGTGTCTCGATCGGCACCGGGTCGAACCCGTGACCGGACAGGTCGTAGGGGGAGGCCCGCATGTCCAGCTCGCGGACGTCCGCGGCCAGGGCGAAGCAGTCGGCCACGACCTCCGACGGCACCGCCGGGGCGAGCTTGTAGGCCCACTTGTAGAGGTCCATCGTCGCGTGCAGACAGCCGGGCTGCTCCATCTCGACCTGCCGCTCCCGGGTCGGGACGAGCTCGTTGCGCGGGGCCGCGGCGTCGGTGAAGAACCGGTAGGCGTCGTAGTGGGTGCAGCTGATCCGCGCCGACTCGACGACGGCGTCGGTGCCCGCCCGCCCGAGGCGCAGCGGCACCGTGTCGCGGTGCCGGGTGTCGTCGGTGCGGTAGACCATCGCCCACTCGTGCAGGCCGAAGCAGCCCAGCCGCGGCGCCCGGGAGCGGGTCGCGGTGAGCAGCCGGTGCACGAACGCCGCCGTCGTCCGCAGCCGCGGCGGCGCCGTCGCGGGGTCGAACAGCACCGTGCCGTCGGGCCGGGTGACGTGACCGGGGCGGTCGGCGAGCTCCGCGGCGTCGGCCAGTGCCACTCCGGGGCCCGGGTCCCAGCGCTCCAGCTGGGCGGGGCGGTGGGAGTAGTAGGTGAACAGGAAGTCCCACACCGGGTGCGGCTCGCCGCGCCGGCGCCGCTCGCGGTGCGGCACGGTCCACACCGCGACCCGCTCCCGGTGCGCCGCCGCCCGCGCCCGCCACGCCGCGCCGTCGAGGACGGGCACGGCGGTGGCGGGGGCGGACGGGGTCGGCACGGTGTCCGACGGTACGACCCGCCCGGGTCAGGCCGGGGTGCCGGGGGCGTGGGTGGCGTCGCGGACGCTGCCGACGAACGCCTCGGTGAGGTCCTCCATGGTGACCACGCCGACGGTGGTGTCGTGCGCGTCGACGGCGCGGGCCAGGTGCGCCCGGGCCGCCCGCAGCGTCGCCAGCGCCTCGTCCAGGCGGGCCGAGGCCGGGACCGAGGGCAGGCTGCGGACCCGCTGCGGCGGGATCGTCGCCGACTCGGAGTCGGCGAGGTCCAGCACGTCCTTGACGTGCAGGTACCCGGTCAGCCTGCCCTGGGCGCCGCGGATCGGGAAGCGGGAGTACCCGGTCCGCTCCACGGCCTCGGTGAGCGCGGAGACCGTCGTCGACCCGCCGGGGCCCGCGTCGAGGCACACCAGGTCCTCCAGCGCGACGACGACGTCGGAGACGGTCGCCTCCGCCGAGTACAGGGTCCGCTCGATCCGGGAGCTCTCGGAGTCGTCGAGCAGGCCCTCCCGGCGCGAGTCGCCCAGCATCTCGGCGAGCTCGCCGGTGGTGAACGCGGTCTCCAGCTCGTCGCGCGGGGTCACCCCGACCAGACGCAGGGAGCCGTTGGCCATCGCGTTGAACAGGTCGATGAACGGGCGGGTGACCCGGGTCCACACCAGGAACGGCGGGACCAGCAGGATCGCCGCGCGTTCGGGGCCCGCGATCGAGATGTTCTTCGGCACCATCTCGCCGAGCATCATGTGCGCGACGACGACGATCATCAGCGACACCGCGAACGCGACCGGGTAGGCGAACGCCTCCGGCACCCCGACGGCGGCCAGCGGCCCGTCGATGAGGTGCGCGACGGCGGGCTCGCCGAGCCGGCCGAGCAGCAGCGAGGCGATGGTGATGCCCAGCTGGGAGGCCGCGAGCATCCGGGACAGGTCGTGCGAGGCGTCGAGCACGCGGCGCGCCCCGGCGGACCCGCCGTCGGCCATGGCCTCCAGGCGGTCCTTGCGGGCGGAGATCAGCGCGAACTCCGCGGCGACGAAGAACGCGTTCACCGCGAGCAGGGCGACGGCGGCGAGCAGTGCGATCAGGTCGTTCACGCCGACACCGCCCCGGAGACGGCCGTGTGCTCGTCGGCGCCGCGGGTGACGCGGACCTCGGCGACCCGGTTGCGGTCGCGGCGCAGGACCTCCAGGGTCCACCCGTCGACCTCGACGGCGTCGCCGACGTCGGGGATGCGGCCCAGCCGGGCCACGACCAGCCCGGCGAGGGTCTCGTACTCCCCGTGCGGCATCCGGAAGCCGGTGGCCTCGTCGACCTCGTCGTCGCGCATCAGTCCGGACAGCGCCCAGACCCCGTCGCCGAGGCGGCGCACCCGGTTCTGCTCGCCGCGGTCGTGCTCGTCGCGGACGTCGCCGACGATCTCCTCCACCAGGTCCTCCATGGTCACCAGGCCCGCGGTGCCGCCGTACTCGTCGACGACGACGGCGGTCTGCAGCCCGGCCGCCCGCAGCCGGGTCATGAGTTCGTCACCGTCGAGCGACGACGGCACGGTCTCGACCGGCCGGGCCAGGTCCCGTACGGCGGTGTCGGCGCGGCGGGCCGGCGGGACCGAGAACGCCTGCTTGACGTGCACCAGCCCCAGCGGGACGTCCGGGTCGCCGTCCACGACCGGGAACCGGGAGAACCCGGAGCGGCGGGCCAGCGCGACCAGGTCGGTGACGGTGTCGGTGGCGTCGATGGTCTCCACCCGCACCCGCGGGGTCATCAGGTCCTCGGCGACGCGGTCGGTGAAGCGCAGCGAGCGCTCCAGCAGCACCGCGGTGCCCGGGTCGATGCTGCCGCTCTCGGCGCTGGCCCGCACCAGCGAGCTCAGCTCGCCGGGGGAGCGGGCCGAGCGCAGCTCCTCGGCCGGCTCGATCCCGAACCGGCGCACGATGGCGTTGGCCGCGGCGTTCAGCCCGGTGATCAGCCAGCGGAACGCCGAGGCGAACCCGGCCTGCAGCCACACCACCGAGCGCGCCACCTCCATCGGGTGGGCGATCGCGAGGTTCTTCGGGACCAGCTCGCCGAACACCATCGACAGCACCGTGGCCAGGACCAGCGACAGCACGGTGGCGGTGCCCGAGGCGATCCCGGCGGGCAGCCCGACGGCCTCCAGCACCGGCCGGATCAGCTCGGCGACGGCGGGCTCGGCGATGTAGCCGGTGGCCAGGGTGGTGGCGGTGATGCCGAGCTGGCAGCCCGACAGCTGGAACGACAGCCCGGAGTGCGCCCGCTGCACCGAGCGGGTGCGGCGGTCGTCGCTGCGGGCGACGGCGGCGTCGATGCGGCTGCGTTCGAGCGCGGTGAGGGAGAACTCCGAGGCGACGGAGACGGCGGTTCCCAGGGTGAGCGCGACGACCGCGAGCAGCCCGAGACAGGAGAGCAGGACGGACACGGAGCTCAGGGCCTCCATCAGGGAGAAACGGTGCACGACGATACGGCCGCCGCGCCCGGCCCGCCCGACGGGAGCTGCGAGTGATCTCACGGCGTCCCGACGGTGATCCGGGCCGTGACCGGGGTCTAGGTTGGTCAGCCATGACCACGGCGACGTCGCCCTCCGCACCGCTCCCCGCGCCACCGGGTCCCCCGGACGGCCGCCGGGGGCCGGTGGCCGGGGCCCCGACCGCGGCGCAGCGGTGAGCGCCCCGCAGCCGACGCCCCCGTCGGAGCGCGCGACCCCCGCGGCCGCGGCGCCCCCGCAGTACGGTGGCCGGCGCAGCTCCGGGCTGGCCCGGGGGAGCGCCTCACCGTTCGTGGACTTCGACCGCCGGTCCTGGGCACAGCTCGCGTCCTCGACCACGGTGCCGCTGTCGGCCCAGGAGCTCGAGCAGCTGCGCAGCTACGGCGACTTCGTCGACCTCGACGAGGTCCGCGAGGTCTACCTGCCGCTGTCGCGGCTGCTCAACCTGCACGTCGAGGAGGGCGGGCGGCTCTACCGGGCCTACCGGCGCTTCCTCGGCTCGGGCGGGGCCCGCACCCCGTTCGTGATCGGGATCGCCGGCTCGGTCGCGGTCGGCAAGTCGACCACCGCGCGGCTGCTGCGCCTGCTGCTGGCCCGCTCCCCGGAGCACCCCGACGTGCAGCTGGTCACCACCGACGGGTTCCTCTACCCCAACGCCGAGCTGCAGGCCCGCGGGCTGATGGAGCGCAAGGGCTTCCCGGAGTCCTACGACCGCCGCAAGCTGCTGCGGTTCGTCTCCGAGATCAAGGGCGGCCGCCCCGAGGTGACCGCCCCGGTCTACTCGCACCTGGTCTACGACATCGTGCCCGACGAGCAGCTCGTGGTCCGCAGCCCCGACATCCTCATCGTCGAGGGCCTCAACGTGCTCCAGCCCGCGGTCGCGGGCGCGCTGACCGTGTCGGACTTCATCGACTTCTCGGTCTACGTCGACGCCGCCACCGCCGACGTCCGCCGCTGGTACGTGGAGCGGTTCCTGCGGCTGCGCCAGACCGCGTTCCGGGACCCGCAGTCGTTCTTCCGCCGCTACGCCGAGCTCGACCACGACGCGGCCGTCGCCCGGGCCGAGCACATCTGGGCGACGATCAACCAGCCCAACCTGGAGCAGAACGTGCTGCCCACCCGTTCGCGGGCCAGCGCGGTGCTGACCAAGGGGCCGAACCACGACGTCACGCGGGTGCGGCTGCGCAAGCTCTGACCAGCGCCGGGACCAGGGCGTCGGCGGCCTCGCCGACCCGGGCCGCGGAGCAGGTCTCGTCGGTGACGTGCGCCAGCTCGGGGTCGCCGGGCCCGTACACCAGCACCGCCGGGTCCCCGAGCGCCCCGACGAGCACCGACGCGTCGGTGAAGTAGGACGCGAACGCCGCCGGCCCGCCGTACCCGAGCGCCGTCGCGGCCGCGGCCGCCCGCGGGTCGGCCGGGTCGGTCCCGACGGCGGGCAGGTCCAGGCGGACCTCGACGTCCGGGACGCCGCGGTGGGGGGTGTCGGCCAGCGCGGCGCGGGCGATCCCGGCCACCTCGTCGCGGGCGGTCGCGGCGTCGAGGCCCGGGACCAGGCGCAGGTCGACCTCCAGCTCGGCGCGGTCGGGCACCAGGTTGGGCTGCAGCCCGGCGTGCAGCGTCCCGGGGTTGGCCGTGGCGGCGCCGTGCGTCGCGCTGACCGGCCAGGTGTGGTCGTGCAGCGCCGCCGCGACCCGCCCGAGCGCGACGAGTGCGTTGTCGCCCAGCTCGGGGCGCGACCCGTGGGCGCTGACCCCGTGCTGGACCAGCCGCAGCCACAGCACGCCCTTGTGGCCGTGCAGCACCCGGTTGGCGGTCGGTTCGGCCACCACCAGCAGCGGTGACGGCTCCAGGCCGGTGAGCAGGCGGGCGCCGTCGCCGCCGGTCTCCTCGCCGAAGGTGAACACCAGCTGCAGCGGGGTCGCCGGGTCGCTGTGCAGCGCCGCGACGACGAGCGCCGCGACCCCGGCCTTCATGTCGGTGCTGCCGCGCCCGCGCAGCCGCCCGTCGACGACGTCACCGGCGTGCGGGTCGAACGACCAGCCGGCCGGGTCGGCGGGGACGGTGTCGAGGTGCCCGGTGAGGGTCACCGGCGGGCGGCCGTCGCCGCGGCGCGCCACCAGGTTCGCCCGCGCCGGGTCGGCCGGGTCGGGCTCGGTCCGCACGGTGAAGCCGCCGTCGTCGAGCAGGCCGGCGAGCAGGTCGGCGGCCGCGCGCTCGCCGCCGCCCCGGGTGTCGAGGGCGATCAGCGAGCCGGCGAGCGCGACGGGGTCGGGGGTCTCCATCCCCGCGACCCTGCCACGACCCCGCCGCCTCCGAGGGCCGATGCCATTGCTCATCACTTCTTTGGCAGAATGGGGCGATGAGTGAGGGATCGGGCAGCGAGTCCGGCGGCTCCGGCGGCACCGTGGTGTCGAGCCGCTTCGAGACGAGCGACGACGAGGTGGCCTCCCGGCTACGGCTGGCCGTGGACCGGCTGAACCGCCGGATCCGCATCGACGGCTCCGAGTCGCTGCCGCCGCTGCAGCTGTCGACCCTGGTCACCGTCGAGCAGCACGGCCCGCTGCGCCTGTCGGAGCTGGCCCGCCGGGAGGGCGTGACCGCACCGACCATGTCCCGGGTGCTGTCCGCGCTGGACGACCAGGGCATGGTCGAGCGCGCCGCCGACCCGGGCGACGCCCGCGGCGTGCTCATCTCGATCTCCGCCGACGGGCTGGACCGGCTGCGCGAGGTCCGCAGCCAGCGCACCGCGCTGGTCGCCCGCCGGCTCGACCGGCTCGACGCCGCCCAGCGCGCCGCGCTGGAGGCCGCGCTGCCCGCGATCGAGGCCCTGATCGTCGCCGACGAGGACTGAGCGCTGCGGGGTCCCCTCAGGCCTCGGCGCCGTCGACGGTGACCACGACCCGGGAGCCGTCGTCCCGGCTGCCGCCCGCGACGGCACGCAGCCCCGCGACCCGCGCCGACTCCGGCAGCGGGTCGGGGTAGTGCCAGAACACGTCGGCCAGCCGGGTCCCGCCGGGCAGGTCGGCGTGCTCGTAGTGCGCCTCGCCCTTGTAGGGGCAGCGGGTGCGCAGCCCGCTCGGCGTGGTCGGGACGGCGACGTCGGCGGCGGGCAGGTACCAGCGGTTCGGCAGCCCGGTCTCCGACAGCACCCACGGGTGCTCCGAGCGGGCCAGGACCGTCTCGACGCCGTCGGTCGCGACGTGGGTGACCACGACCTCGCGGTGGGTCGGGCGCACGTCGACCCGGGTGTAGGGGTCGGTGAGGTGGGCGAAGACCTGCTCGTCCTCGTCGTACCAGGCGTCGGCGGCGTTCCAGTACAGCGCGGCGAGCCCGCGCAGCCAGGGCGCGGCCGCGACGGGCTCGGGGTAGTGCCAGACGGCGTTCTCCGCGGTCCGGTCGCCGAGGACGAGCGAGCGGTAGGACGCGTCGCCCTTGAACGGGCAGTGCGTGGTGTGGTCGGTCGCGACCAGGACGTCCTGGTCGAGGTCGGCCTCGGGGACGTAGAGCACGGGCAGCAGGTTCGACTCGTGGACGAGGAACCCGCCACGGGTGTCGAGCACGGTGCGCCCGGCGAACTCCGCCCGCACCCGCCTCGGGAACGGATGCATGAGCAGCTTGTGCGGCGGGCCGTCGATCGCGTAGTTCACCGTGGTCGGCGCGTACGGCGACAGCGGGCCGTCGGTGCGGGTCAGTCCCATGTGGCCTCACCTCGTGGGTGGTCGTGCGGGTCGGTACCCACACAACCACCCACGGGGCGAACCTGCCACGGGGCTACAGCGAGAGCTGCACGTCGTAGTCGCCGATCCAGGTGTTCAGGTCGATGATGCGCTCCAGCTGCATCCGGCGGCCCATCGAGTTGGCCTCGTGCCCGCCGCCCTCGTCGAGCCGGCGCTGCACCGCCGCCCGGTCCACCAGCGGCGCGACGGGCGCGTCGTCGCCCTGCCCGACGATCTCGGCGACCTGGTCGCGCAGCGACTTCTCGTAGGAGTCGTCCTGGGTGGAGGGGTAGGGGCTCTTGACCCGCTGGACCACCGACTCGGGCAGCAGGTCCTTGGTGGCGTGGCGCAGCAGCGACTTCTCGCGCCCGTCGAAGTTCTTGTGCGCCCACGGGGTGCCGAAGACGTACTCGACGAGGCGGTGGTCGCAGAACGGGACCCGCACCTCGAGCCCGACGGCCATGCTCATCCGGTCCTTGCGGTCCAGCAGCACCGGCAGCCAGCGGGTCAGGTAGAGGTAGCAGATCTCGCGCATCCGGCGCTCGTGCGGGTCGTCGGCGGCCGGGCCGGTCAGCTCGGGCACCTCGGCGAGCGCGGTCCGGTACTGGTCGTCGAGGTAGCCGGGGACGTCGAGCTTGTCCCACAGGGCCCGGTCGAACAGCCCGGGGTCGGACTGGTCGGCGTTCATCATCCGCCCGGCCAGCCACGGGAAGGTGTCCGCGGCGACGGTCTCCGGGTCGTGGAAGTCGCGGTAGCCGCCGAACACCTCGTCGGCGGACTCCCCGGACAGCGCGACCGTGGACTCCTTGCGGATCGCGGAGAACAGCAGGTACAGCGACGAGTCCATGTCGCCGATGCCGGCGGGCAGGTCGCGGGCGTGCACCGTGGCCCGGCGCACGGCCGGGTCCATCATGTCCTCGGTCCGCAGCACGATGTCGCGGTGCGCGGTCCCGACGTACTCGGCGACCTCGTGCACGTAGGGGGAGTCGGGGGTGCCGCGGGCGTCGTCCGCGACGAAGTTGTCGGCGTAGCCGACGAAGTCCACCGCGAACGACCGCACGGTGCCGTCGACGTGCTTGGCGGCCAGCGCGGTGAGCGCCGAGGAGTCCAGCCCGCCCGAGAGCAGCGTGCACAGCGGGACGTCGGCGTAGAGCTGGCGCAACGCGGTGTCCTCGAGCAGCTCGCGGACGTGGTGCACGGTGGTGTCGACGTCGTCGGTGTGCCCGGTGTCGGTGAGCTCCCAGTAGCGCTCCTCGCGGACGCCGTCGCGGGAGACCCGGACCACGCAGCCCGGGGGGACCTCGCGCATGCCGCGGAACACCGCGTTGGACATGTCGGAGACGAACGCCAGCGCCCGGCGCAGGCCCTCGGCGTCGACGACCCGCTCGGCCTCGGGGTTGGCCAGGATCGCCTTGGGCTCGGAGCCGAACAGCACCCCGTGCGGGGTGGGGTAGTAGTACAGCGGCTTGATGCCCAGGCGGTCACGCACCAGCACCAGCTCGTTCGTGCCGGAGTCCCACAGGGCGTAGGCGAACATGCCGTTGAGCCGGCGGGCGACGTCGCGGGGGTCCTTCGCGCCCCACTCGCGGTGCGCCCGCAGCACGACCTCGGTGTCGCTGGAGGTCCGGAACCGGTGCCCGGCGGCGGCGAGCTGCTCGCGCAGCTCGCGGAAGTTGTAGGTCTCGCCGGAGTAGACCATGTGCAGGGCGGGGGCCCCGCCCTCGTCGAGGGTCATCGGCTGGCGGCCGCCCTCGATGTCGATGACCGCGAGCCTGCGGTGGCACAGCGCCGCGGGCCCCTGGGCCCACACGCCCTGCTGGTCCGGTCCGCGGCAGGACATCGTCTCGTTCATCGCCGCGAGGGTGCGGGCGTGCTCGTCCGCCCCCAGGTCGTGTCGGTAGTCGATCCAGCCGCAGATTCCGCACACGGTTGAGCGCCTCCTCAGATCTCGTGGCCCGGACCGCGCCGCCCGGTAAGATCGATTGCAACGCTAATGATTGCAGGACGCAACACGTAGGTAACACGACGTGAGTGCTCCGTCCGGTAACGGGCGGTTCGTCCAGCACTTTCGACGACGGGCGTCGCTGATCACACCCGTTCGGCGCAGCATCGTTGCGTGAAGGCGCACGAACCTTTCGATCCGCTTACGTGATTGCGATCGTCAATGTTGCGGCCCGCAACGTGTGTAGCATGCGAATCATGACGGAACGTCCGATTGGCCCGATTGACGACGACGCAACCGTGACGACCGGCGGTCTCGCCACGGCGACCCAGGACCCGCTGCACTCGCTGGAGAAGCAGATCACGCTGCTGGTCCGCCGCACCATGGAGTCGGTGTGGTCGAACGGCTACGGCGCGAACGACGCCGTGGACCGCTACACCTACCCGGTCCTCATGCTGCTCGATGACGAGGGCGCCCTCTCGCTCACCGCGCTGACCGGCAAGCTGGGGGTCTCCAAGCCCACCGCCAGCCGCCAGGTCTCGCGCCTGTCGCGGGCCGGCCTGGTCGACGTGTCCCCGCACGAGCGCGACCCCCGCTCGGTCAGCGTCACCCTGACCCCGGCCGGGCTCGCCGCCCGTGAGCAGGTCCGCGAGGCCCGCCTGGCGCCGCTGCGCGAGGTCATCGCGCACTGGCCGACCCACGACCGCGACTCCCTGGCCGAGCTGCTCGACCGGTTCAACACCGACCTGGACCTCTTCGTGCGCTGACCCCGCTCCACCCGCCCGCGCGCGCCCCCGTGCACCCGCTGCTCCGCCGGGCCCCACCCGGGTGATGCGATAGTGGGCAGTCCGGGTGGCCCGCACCCGGAGCGAGTTCGGGGGTGAGGACGGGCGTGGACGCGCTGGTGGCGCTCGTCGCCGGAGTGCTGGAGGGCATACGCGGGCTCGGTGTGCCGGACGTGTGCCCGGGGGACTGGGCCTGGTCGGTCACCGCGCTCGGCGTGCTGACGGGGCTGCTGCCCACCGCCGGTGCTGCGCTGGTCGCGCTGCTGCGCCGTGGGATCGGCTCCGGGTCCTCCTCGGGCTACGGCTCGGCCGAGTCCGTGCTGCTGGCCGGGATCGGTGTGCTGTCGGCGGGCCTGCTCCCGCTGGCGGTGTTCGTCGGGGCGGGCGGGGTGTTCAGCCGTGCCACCGCCGGTGTGCCGGCCGTCCCCGGCCTGAATTCGTCGGCCACGTCGTCGATCCGGGTCGAGACCTGCAGCGTCGTCGGGACCCAGAGCAGCTACCTGGGCCGCGGCACCGTGGCCGGGTCCATCGGCGGGGACGTCGTCACCTCGGTCACCTCCGTCGCCCTGCTCGGCGTCGTGCCGCTGCTCGCGACCGTGCTCGTCGCGGTCCAGGCGCGCACCGCGCTGCGTCGCGGGCCCCGCTGGCCGGCCAAGTTCTTCTGGCTGCCGCTGTTCGCGCTGATCGTGCTGACCGGCGCGGTCCCCGCGGGCACCGCCGAGCACCTGTGGGTCGGCATCCTCGCCGCGAGCCTGGTCGGGGTGCTGGTCGTCCCGCTGTTCCCCGCGCCGTCGCGGGCGACGGTCGAGCGGATCCGCGCCGGGCGCGACGCGCCACCGCGCCGCGCCGAGCCGTCCGTCGCGGGACGCACCGGCACCGGGTCGTCGCGGGCCGGGCGCGGTGGCGGCGACGGGCTCGCCCCGCAGTCCGGCGCGGCCGCGACGCCCAGCGTCGCCGAGCGTCTCGCCCAGCGCTTCTCCGCCCGCGAGACCCCGGGCACCGCCGGGACGAACGGCACCCGCGGGCCGTCCTCGGTCGAGCAGTCCGCGCCCTACGCCGGGTTCGCCGCCGCGCCCCGCCCGCCGTCCGGGTACGGCGCGCTGCCGCCCGCCGGGTACGCCCCCGGCCCGGCCGGACGCCCGTCCGCCGGGCCGCCGCCGTTCACCGGCCCGGCCGCACACCCCGCCGCGGGTCCGCTGCGCGGCCCGGTGTCGGGAGCGGCCCGCGGCCCGGTCTCCGGTGCGGGACGCCCCCCGGCGGGGCCGCCGCGCCGGCCCACGCTCGTCGCACCCGTGGCGGGCGGTCCGCCGCGGGCGCCCCGGTTCCGGCTGATGCGCCGCCTCGGTGCCGGTGGTTTCGGCGGGGTCTGGCTGGCCCACGACGCGAAGCTCGGCCACACCGTCGCGGTCAAGTCCGCGCACGCCGCGGACCCGGAGACCGAGGAGCGCATCCGCCGGGAGGCCGCCGCGCTCGGCGCGATGCGCCACCCCTGCTGCGTGCAGATCTACGACCTGCTGCACGCCTCGTCCGACCCGGGCCTGCAGGGCATGGACGGGCTGGTCATCGTCATGCAGTACGTCGACGGCATGTCCCTGGGCCAGCTCGTCGGCGAGCAGGGCCCGGTGGACGACATCTCCGCGGCCCGCATCTGGACCGGCATCGCCGGCGCCCTGCACACCGCGCACCGCGCCGGGGTGCTGCACCGCGACATCAAGCCGGGCAACATCGTCGTCGACCCGCAGGGGCACCCGCACCTGATCGACTTCGGGATCGCGCGCAAGCAGGGCGACTCCACGCTGACCCAGACCGGCTACGTCCTGGGCACGCCCGACTACCTGGCGCCGGAGGCCGCGGCCGGGAAGCCCGCCTCGCCCGCCTCCGACGCCTGGCAGCTCGCGGCGGCGGTGTCGTTCGCGCTGAGCGGGCACCCGCCGCGCGGGGAGTCCGCCGACGCCGTCGCCGGGCTGCGGGCGGCCGCGGCGGGGGCGAAGCTCACCCACCTGCCGAGCCGCACCGCGCACCTGGCGCTGCTCAAGCAGGCGATGCGCACCGAGCCGCACCGGCGCCCGGACCTGCCCACGGTGCAGGGCAAGCTCGACGGCTGGCTGCGCCGCCACGGGCACCGCACCGACGGCCCGGTCACCGCGATGCTGGAGTACCGCCGGGGCTGAGGGTCCGGTCCACCCACGGCGCACCGCCGGGCCGCGCGGGACCGCTCAGAGCCAGGCCTGGACGAACAGCCGCACGGCCAGGCCGAGGCCCGCGACCGCGATGCCGATCCGGACCAGGCGGGCCGGGAGCCGCCGGGCCACGACCGGGCCGAGCCGCCCGCCGATGAGCAGACCCAGGGCCAGCGCGGGCACCGCGGCCCACGCGACGTCGCCGAAGACCGCGAAGCCGACCGCGGCGACCGCGTTCGCCGCCCAGGTCAGCACGTTCTTCAGCGCGTTGGCCCGCAGCAGGGTCGCGCCCGGCAGCGACAGCGTGAGCGCCAGCATCATCACCCCGGCCGCCGCGCCGAAGTACCCGGCGTAGACGGCGACACCGAACACGGCCACCGCGACGCCCGGCCCGGGCGGCCGCGGTTCGGCCGCGGGCCGGGGCGGGCGCAGGAGCAGCAGTGCCGCGACCGCGACCAGGAACGGCACGATCCGCTCGAAGCCACCGGCCGGGGTGAGCAGCAGCAGCCCGGCCCCGGCCGCGCCGCCGAGCAGCGCCGGGCCGATCCAGCGGCGCAGCTGCGGCCCGGCGCCGCGCAGCTCCGGGCGGGACCCGGCGACCGCGCCCGCCCCCTGGAACAGCATGCAGACGGTGTTGGTGATGTTCGCCGTCGTCGCGGGGAGCCCGACGGCCAGCAGTGCGGGGTAGGAGAACAGCGACGCGAGCCCGGCGACGGCGCCGACCAGGCCGGCCGCGACGCCGGCACCGAACAGCGTGAGCAGCTGCCACGGGGTCACGGGCGGAGCATGTCGTTGGCGATGCACAGGACCCTACCCGCCGCCCGGTGGGGGGCACGACCACGTCACAATGACGCCGATCGGCGCAGCGACCTGCGTCGGAACGGGGGTCACGGTGGTGGGTCCGCGCGAGGCCGGGGTGGGTGCCGCCCTGCTGCTCCTGCTCGCGGGCTGCGGCACCGCGGGCCCCGACGTCCCCGCCCCGCGCCCGCCCGTCCCGGCCCCCGCGGCCCCGGCACCCGTCGTCGCGATCCCGCCCCCGTCGAGCACCGCGTCCGCCCCGGCCGACGACGGCGGCCCGGCCGGTCCGTGCACCGGCGACACCCTCGACGTGTCCGCCACCGCACCCCGCACCGACGGCCCGGCCGCCGTCGCCGACCTGGTGTTCCGCAACACCGGCGGCGCCCCCTGCGTGCTCGACGGCTATCCCGGGGTCGCGTTCGTGGCGGGCAACGAGGGGACCCGCGTCGGGCCGCGGGCCGCGATCGACGGGCCCCGGGCGCGGGTGCGCCTGGCCCCGGGCGCCGTGGCGACGGCGCCGCTGCGGGTCCGGGCGACCCCGTCGTACCCGGAGGCGGACTGCGTCCCGGAGCAGGCGCGCGGGCTGCGGGTCGCCCCGCCCGGGGGCAGCGGCGGGACGTTCGTGCCGCGCCCCGGCCCGGTGTGCTCCGCGACCACCGAGCCGCCGCAGGCCACGGTGGGGTCGGTCGCCGCCCGGTAGCGCCTCCTCAGGCGGGGTCGGTGGTGTGCAGGGCGAACCACAGCTCGGCGCGGACGCCGGGGGAGTCGAGGTCGCGCTCCAGCAGTGCGGCGGCGCGGGTGATGCGGGCCCGCAGGGTGTGGCGGTGCACCCCGAGCCGGGACGCGGCCGGGTCCCACTGCCCGTGGTGGGCCAGCCACTCCCGCAGTGAGGCGACCAGGTCGCCGCGCCGCTCGGTGTCGTGGCGGACCAGCGGGGCCAGGACGGCGTCGGCGAAGGCGGTGGCGTCCTCGGGGCGCACCAGCGAGGCGAGCCCGCTGCCCGCGAGGTCGGCGAAGCGCAGCACCGCCCGGTCGCGGCGTTCGGCGGCGTCGAGCGCCCGGCCCGCCTCGCGCAGCGCGCGGCCCAGCTCACCGACCGGGGCCGGCGTCGACACCCCGGCCCGCACCCCGCGCACCTGTCCGGCGACCTCCAGCACCGCGGGCACCGACCCGGCACCGACGAGCGCGGCCACCTGCCCGTCGAGCTCGGCGTGGAAGGCGACCCCGGGGGCCCGTTCCAGGGCGTCGAGCAGGACGTCCGGCGGCGCACCGGTGGCCCGCCCGCCGAGCGCGACCGCGACCAGGTCCCCGCCGGGCAGCGGGCCCCAGGTCTCGGCGAGCACGTCCTCGGCGCCGCAGCCCGGCAGCGCGGCCAGCGCCCGCAGCACCGCGGTCCGCACCCGGCGCTCGGCCCGCCCGGCCGCGGCGCTGCGTGCGTGGGCCAGGGTCAGCACCGA
Source organism: Pseudonocardia sp. ICBG162 (assembly GCF_020496225.1). Lineage (NCBI taxonomy): Bacteria > Bacillati > Actinomycetota > Actinomycetes > Pseudonocardiales > Pseudonocardiaceae > Pseudonocardia > Pseudonocardia sp. ICBG162. The sequence continues at coordinate 524,830 of NZ_JAHLJD010000013.1, read as the reverse complement.
CACCGCGGACCCGATGAGCTGCCGGTCGACCGGGGTGAAGCGCCGGTCCCGCCCGACGACGAGGACCGCGGGCCCGATCAGGCGCACCGGCTGGAGCACGACCTGCCCGTCCCCGACGGCGACGGTGACGCTGGACGGCCCGGGGTGGTCCCGCACCCGGTCGATCTCGGCGCGGAGCAGGACCGCGCGCCGGGCCGCCCCGGCGGGCGCGGACCGGCGGACCCGGCCGTCGGTCCCGGAGATCAGCGCCCAGGCGTCGAGACGCTCGGTGAGCCGGTCGAGCACCCGGGCGGTGCCGGTGTCGGGGTCGTCCTCGCCCAGGGCGGCGGCGGTGAGCGCCCGCTGCGCCTCGTCGGTGCGGACGACCTCGGCGTAGCGGTCGGCGGCGCGGGCCTCGGCGACGGCCTTGGTCAGCGCCAGGAACGGGGTGCGCTCGGGGATCTCCAGCAGCGCCAGCCCGGCCCGCGCGCAGGCCTCGCGCAGCGCGGGGAGCAGGTCGTCGTGTCCCAGACCGCAGCCGAACCCCAGCCCGGCGAGGCCGTGCGCGACGAGCCGGTCCACGTAGCCGGCCGGGTCGGGCGCCGGTCCGAGGCCGGTGGTCAGCAGCAGCTCGTCGCCGTCGAGGTAGGGCGTCGGATCGGACAGTTCGCTCGAATGCACCCACGTGAGCGGTCGATCCTGATCCGCGGACGGACACGCGAGACGCAGTCCGAGACTGCGGCTCGCACACAGCGTGCGCAGCGTCAGCGCCATCGAACCCCCTGCCGGATCGGCGTGTACCGGACATCGAACTGGACAGTCCGGACACTACCGCCCCGGCGTGTTCCGGATCACGCTGTCCGGCACGGACCGCAGTCGTCGTCGGAAGGACAGCTTTGACCGCCACGCAGGAGACCGGTACCGCTGCGGCACCGTGGGTGGGAACCCGCATGCAGCGCAAGGAGGATCAGGCGCTGCTCACCGGCCGGGCCACCTGGACCGACGACATCGCCCCGCCCGGCACCCTGCACATGGTCCTCGTGCGCAGCCCGCTGCCGCACGCCCGGATCGTCGCGATCGACACCGCCGCCGCGGCCGCCGTCCCGGGGGTCCGCGCGGTGCTCACCGCCGCCGACGTCGACGACGAGTTCCTCGCCGGCATCCCGTGCGGCTGGCCGGTCACCGAGGACATCCGCATCCCCGACCACCGCCCGCTCGCCCGCGACGAGGTCAACCACGTCGGCGACGGCGTCGCGGTCGTCCTGGCCACCAGCGCCGCGGCCGCCCGCGACGGCGCCGACCTCGTCGACGTCGAGTACGCCGAGCTGCCCGCCGTGGTCGACATGGCCGACGCCCTCGCCGACGGCGCCCCCGTCGTGCACGCCGAGATGGGCACCAACCACTGCTACACCTGGCCGCTGGCCACCGGCGACGTCGACACCGCCTTCGCCGACGCCGACGTCGTCGTCTCCGGGCGCTACCTGCAGCAGCGGGTCGTCCCCTCGCCGATGGCGCCGCGCGCGGTGGTGTGCGTGCCGGACCCGGTCGGCGCCGGGTTCACCGTCTACACCGCCACCCAGGTGCCGCACTTCGTGCGCGACATCCTCGCCGCGGTCACCGGCATCCCGGACACCCGGATCCGGGTCGTCGCCCCGGACGTCGGCGGCGGATTCGGCGCGAAGCTCAACGTCTACGCCGAGGAGTTCCTCGCCCTCGTCCTCGCCCGCCGGCTGAGGACCCCGGTGAAGTGGACCGAGACCCGCTCGGAGCACCACCAGGCCACCACACACGGCCGCGGCCAGATCCAGGACGTCTCCGTCGCCGCCACCCGCGACGGGAAGATCCTCGGGATGAAGGTGGAGCTGCTCGCCGACATGGGCGCCTACCTGCAGCTGCTCACCCCGGGCATCGCCGTGTTCGGCGCGTTCACCTTCTGCGGGCTCTACGACTTCGGGCACTACTCGTTCACCGCGAAGGGCGTGTTCACCAACCTCACCCCGACCGACGCCTACCGCGGCGCCGGGCGCTCGGAGGCCGCCTACGGCCACGAGCGGATCATGGACGACCTGGCCCGCGAGCTCGGCATGGACGCCGCCGAGGTGCGGCTGCGCAACCTGCACCCGAAGTTCCTCGAGCCGCGCACCGTCCCGTCCGGGGTGCAGTACGACTCCGGGGACTACGAGACCTGCATGCGCCGGGCGATGGAGCTGGTCGGCTACGACGAGCTGCGCGCCGAGCAGGCCCGCCGCCGGTCCTCGTCGGACCCGGTGCAGCTCGGCATCGGGTTCGGCAACTTCACCGAGTCCGGCGGGCTGTCGCCGTCGAAGGTCGCGGCCGGGGTCCGGCTGCAGTCCGGGGGCTGGGAGCAGGCGACGGTCCGGATGACGACCAGCGGCAAGGTCGAGGTCGTCACCGGCACCTCCCCGCACGGGCAGGGCCACGAGACCGCCTGGTCACAGATCGTCGCCGACCGCCTCGGCGTGCACCCCGACGACGTCGAGGTCCTGCACGGCGACACCCTGGTCGCGCCGTTCGGGCGCGACACCTACGGCTCGCGCAGCCTCGCCGTCGGCGGCACCGCGGTGCACCTGGCCGCGGGCAAGGTGCTGGACAAGGCGATGCAGATCGCCGCGCACCTGCTGGAGGCCGACGAGAAGGACCTGGAGTTCACCGGGGGCCGGTTCTCGGTGGCGGGCACGGCCGGGCCGTCGGTGACCATCCAGGAGGTGGCGGGCGCGGCGTCGCTGGCTAACGACCTGCCCGAGGGCATGGAGCCCAACCTGACCGCGGACTCGGCGTTCGACCCGCCGAACTTCACCTGGCCGTTCGGGACGCACGTGTGCGTCACCGAGGTCGACACCGAGACCGGGTTCACCCGGATCCGCCGCTACGTCGCCGTCGACGACTGCGGGGTCGTGGTGAACCCGACGATCGTCGAGGGGCAGCTGCACGGCGGCATCGCCCAGGGCATCGGGCAGGCCCTCTACGAGCACGCCACCTTCGACGAGGCCGGCAACCCGACGGCGGGCAACCTGGCGTCCTACGCCGTGCCCGCCGCGACCGACCTGCCGCACTTCGAGCTGGAGCAGCTGGTCACGCCGTCGCCGACGAACCCGATGGGGGTCAAGGGGATCGGCGAGTCCGGCGCGATCGGGTCCTCGCCCGCCGTGGTGAACGCGGTGATCGACGCCGTCGCCCACCTCGGGGTGACCCACGTGGACATGCCCGCGACGCCGCAGGCGGTCTGGCGGGCGATCACCGCCGCGTCCGGCCAGACTGCCTGAACCCACCGGGAGGGAGACCGGGACATGGTGGACATCAACTGTGACATGGGCGAGTCGTACTCGATCTACCACTGCGGCGACGACGAGGGCCTCATGCCGTTCGTGACCGTCGCCAACGTGGCGTGCGGCTTCCACGCCTCCGACCCCCGGGTCATGACCCGGACCGTGGCGCTGGCGAAGCGGCACGGGGTGAAGGTGGGGGCGCACCCGTCGCTGCCCGACCGGGAGGGCTTCGGCCGCCGCGAGATGACGCTCGACCGCGAGGAGCTCACGGCGGGTGTCGTCTACCAGATCGGTGCGCTCGCGGGGTTCCTGCGCGCGCACGACATGGAGCTCAACCACGTCAAGGTGCACGGCTCGCTCTACGGCATGTCGGCCCGCGACCCGGAGGTGGCCGCCGCGATCGCCGACGCCGCCGACGTCTTCGGCGCCCCGCTGGTCGGCATGGTCGGCACCGTGCACGAGCAGGTCTGGGGTGACCGGCCCGCGGGGTTCGTCGCCGAGTACTACGCCGACCTCGACTACCGCGACGACGGCTCGCTGATCATCACCCGTGAGCACGAGGCGTTCGACCCGGTCCGTTCCGCGGAACGCGCCCTGCGCGCGGTCACCGAGGGGAAGGCCACCTCGGAGAACGGCAAGGAGCTCACCGTGCGCGCCGACTCGGTCTGCGTGCACTCCGACACCCCGAACGCCGTCGAGCTCGCCCGTGCCGTGCACGACGCGCTGAAGCCCCACCTGAGCAGCTGAGAAGGAGTACCCGCAGTGCCCCGACACGAGGTCGTCTCCCCGATCCCCGGCGTGTTCTACCGCCGTCCCGACCCCGGCAGCCCGCCGTTCGCCGAGGACGGCGCCGCCGTCACCGACGACCAGGCGATCGGCCTGGTCGAGGTCATGAAGTCCTTCCACCAGATCCCGGCGGGCGCCACCGGCACCGTCGTCGAGTTCCTGGTCGGCGACGAGGACGAGGTGGACGCCGGCCAGCCCGTGGCGGTGGTGGAGACGGCATGAGGCTGCTCGTCGCGAACCGCGGCGAGATCGCCGTCCGGATCATCCGGGCCGCACGGGACCTGGGCATCGGCACCGTCGCGGTGCATTCGAAGGCCGACGCCGACGCCCTGCACGTGCGCCTGGCCGACACCGCGGTGGCGATCGGGCCCTCGCCCGCGTCGAAGTCCTACCTGGTCGCCGACGCGATCCTGGCCGCGGCGAAGGAGACCGGCGCCGACGCCGTCCACCCCGGCTACGGGTTCCTGTCCGAGCGGGCGTCGTTCGCCGCCGCCGTCGCCGGCGCGGGCCTGACCTTCGTCGGCCCGGACGCCGCGACGATCGAGCGGATGGGCGACAAGGTCGCCGCCCGGGAGGTCGCCCGCGCCGCCGGGGTCCCGACCGTGCCCGGCACCCCCGGGGGGGTCGCCGACGCCGACGCCGCGGTCGCCGCCGCGGAGGAGGTCGGCTACCCGGTGATGCTCAAGGCCGCCGCGGGCGGCGGGGGCCGGGGCATCCGGGTCGTCGCCGACGCCGACGCGCTGCGCACCGCGTTCGGGCAGGCCTCGACCGAGGCGGAGAAGGCCTTCGGCGACGGCACCATGTACCTGGAGCGGTTCGTCGAGCGCGCCCGGCACGTCGAGGTGCAGGTCCTCGGCGACGGCCGCGACGCCGTCCACCTGTTCGAGCGGGAGTGCTCGCTGCAGCGCCGCAGGCAGAAGGTCGTCGAGGAGGCGGTGTCGCCGGGGATCACCGGCGCGACCCGCGAGGCGATGACGACCGCGGCGGTCGCGCTGTGCCGCGAGGTCGGCTACACCTCGGCCGGCACAGTGGAGTTCCTCGTCGACGACGAGACGGGCGAGTTCTTCTTCATCGAGATGAACACCCGCATCCAGGTTGAGCACCCCACCACCGAGCTCGTCACCGGCATCGACCTGGTCGCCGAGCAGCTGCGCGTCGCCGCGGGGGAGCCGCTGCGGTTCACCCAGGACCGGATCTCCCGGCGCGGGCACGCGATCGAGTTCCGGGTCTGCGCGGAGGACCCGGAGCGGGACTTCCTGCCCCAGCCCGGTGGCGTCGGGCGGGTCACGCTGCCGTCCGGGCCGTGGGTGCGCTGCGACACCTGGCTGGAGCCCGACGGGACGGTCCCGCCGTACTACGACTCGCTGCTGGCGAAGGTCGTGGTGTGGGGTGCCGACCGGACCGAGGCGCTGGCCCGGTCCCGGCGTGCGCTCGACGAGTTCTCCGTGGCCGGGATCCCGACCACCGCCGGGCTGCTCCGCACCCTGGCCGGGGAGCCGTGGGTCGCCGACGCCGACTTCCACACCGGGACCCTCGAACACTGGCTGGCCGAAGGGAAGGGGACCGCATGAGCGCCCGCTACAGCTGGGGCGGCGACGAGTTCGTGTTCGTCGAGCTGGCCGAGGAGATGAGCCTGCAGGCCAACTTCAAGGCCGTCGCGATCACCAACCTGCTCCGCTCCGAACGCCCGGGCGGCATCCTGGAGATCTGCCCGGCGAACGCGTCCTACCAGGTGCGCTACGACCCCGACGTGCTCGACCCGCACGCTCTGATGGCGCAGCTGAAGGAGCTGGAGACCCGGGTCGGCGACGCGCTCGGGGTCACCCTGGACTGCCGGGTCGTCGAGATCCCGGTGCTCTACCAGGACCCGTGGACCACCGAGACCCTGATGCGGTTCCGCGACCGCCACCAGGACCCCGAGGCCACCGACATCGAGTACGCGGCCCGCATCAACGGCTACGCCGGGGTAGACGAGTTCATCGCCGCGCACTCCGGCTCGCCCTGGTTCACCTCGATGGTCGGCTTCGTCGCCGGGCTGCCGTTCAAGTACCAGATGGTGCCCCGCGACCGGCAGATCGTGGTGCCGAAGTACCTGCGCCCGCGCACCGACACCCCCAAGCAGACCGTCGGCTACGGCGGCTGCTTCTCCTGCATCTACTCGGTGCGCGGCGCCGGGGGCTACCAGATGTTCGGCATCACCCCGGCGCCGATCTACGACCCGACCCAGACCAAGCCCGACTTCACCGAGCACATGGTGTTCATGCGGCCCGGGGACATGGTCAAGTTCCGCGGCATCGACCGCGACGAGTACGACCAGCTCCAGGCCGCCGCCGAGGCGGGGGAGTACCGGATCACCGCCCGGCCGGTGGCGTTCGACCTGCAACCGTTCCTCGACGACCCCGACGGCTACAACAAGCGCCTGCTGGAGGTGCTCGCGTGACACGCATCGAGGTCCGCAAGCCCGGTCTGTCCACCACCGTGCAGGACGGTGGCCGCTCCGGCTACTACCACCTGGGCATCCCGCCGTCGGGCGCGCTGGACCAGTACTCGCTGACCTGCGCGAACGCGCTGGTCGGGAACCCGGACGGCGCCGCCGCACTGGAGATCGTCTACATGGGCCCGGAGCTGGTGTTCACCGGCCCGGCGACGGTCGCGGTGGCCGGCGCGACGATCACGCCGACGGTCAACGGCGAGCCCCGCCCGGTGTGGGAGTCCTTCGACGTCGCCGAGGGCGACGTGCTGGCCTTCGACTACCTCAAGGCCGGCGCACGGGCCTACCTCGCGGTGTCCGGCGGGATCGACGTGCCGGAGAAGCTCGGCAGCCGCGCCACCTACGCGCTCGGCGCCCTGGGCGGGCTCGACGGCCGGCCGCTGGCCGAGGGCGACGTCCTGCCCGTCGGGTCCGGCACCGGCCGGGCCGGGCTCGTCGTGCCCGAGGACCTGCGGCCGTCGCTCGCGAAGGACGTCGAGGTCCGGGTCGTGATGGGGCTCTACGACCACCGGCTCACCGACCGCGGCCGCGCCACCTTCCTCGACACCACGTGGACGCTGACCCCGGTCGCGGACCGGATCGGGTTCCGCTACACCGGTGGCGAGCTGGAGACCGTCGACCGGGAGCCGCCGTTCGGGGCGGGCCAGGACCCGTCGAACATCGTCGACTCGCCCTACCCGATCGGCTCCATCCAGGTCCCGGGCGGTGTGGAGCCGATCGTGCTGCACCGGGACGCGGTGTCCGGCGGCGGCTACATGATGGTGGCGACGGTGATCTCCGGTGACCTCGACGTCGTCGCCCAGTCGGCGCCGCGCACCCGGACCCGGTTCGTGGCGGTCGACCTGGAGACGGCGCTGTCGCTGCGGGCCGAGCGGAAGGACCGGCTCGCGCGGATGCACAGCGCACTGGAGCGGTGACGCCGCTCCCGCTCACCCGTTCGGGCTGGCCCCGCAGCGCCGTCTGGTCCAGACTCGACGCTCGGTGACGCGAGGCGGTACCGGACGTGGGGGAGGACCGAGCGATGAGCGGCAGGCACCGGAGGACGGCGGGGGCCGGGCTGGTCAGGCGGGTCCTGGCCGTGACGGTCCCCGTGGTCGGGGCGATCGCACTCGCCGCGGCGGTCGTCGTCACCGTGACGCCGGGGGAGCAGCCCGTCGCGGGGCAGGGGGAGCAGACCGACCCCGGCCCGGCCGCGCCGCTCGCCGCCGGTCCCGCGGTGCCCGGCGGGGGCTCCCCGGCGCGGATGGCCGACCCGGCACCGCTCGCGCAGGCACCGGTGCGGGCGGCCGCCGACGCCGCGGCCGCCGCGCCCCGGAACCCCACTGCGGGATCGCCCCGGGAGCCGGGTGCGGCCACCGCCGGGACCGGCTCGGTCCGGTCCGGCGGGGGCGCCGCGCCGCGCTCCGCCGCAGGGCCGTCGACGACCGGCGGCGCGGACGTCCCCGCTCCGGCGGGCCCGGCCGGCGGCACGGCCGGTGACCGCACCGCGCCCGGCCCCCTCACTGTCGCGCCCAGCACGGGGACCGCGCCGGCACCCGGCCAGGTCACCGCTCCGGACGACACCGCCCCTGCCGACGACACCGCGCCGGGCGACGCCACCGCACCCGGCGACGACACCGGCCCGGACCGGGACACCGGGCGGAGCTGGGACACCGGGTGGTCCGCCCCGTCCCGGCCGACGGTCCCGCGGCCGGTGGTACCCGCCCCGCGCGTGGCCGTCCCGCCACAGGCCGCCCCCCGGTCCGCCGCGCCGCAGGACGAGGACCCGGCCGGCAGCGGTTCCTCCGGTGTCTCCCCGGGCACCGTCACACCGGCCGACCCGGACACCGGCGCCGCGGACGGGGCGCTGCTCCGGCTGCGCCTGCGGATCGCCGAGACCCCGCCCGTCGACGTCCGGGTGCCCGGACCCGCGCTGTCGCTGCTCGGTGGCTGAGCCCGGCCGCCCGTCCGGGCGGCGCGCAGTTCACCCCACCGGGACGGCCCGCGATGGCGACACACCCGTTCGGTGCATGGCCGTACCGCCGTCCGCCGGTGACGATCACCCCATGCGCACGGCGAGCGGCTCCACCACGTGACCGGCCGGCACCGGATGCCGGGCGAACCCGGCCCGGACCCGGCGGCGGTCGGGACCGAGGCGTGGCCGGGCTCCGCGGCCCGCTCCCGGGGCGCGACCGCGACGGCGCCCGCCGGCCCGTGGGACGCGCCACGACCGGTCGAGGGGCGGGCCCGGCCGCCGCGGGGCCGCCGGCGGCTCCGGGTCACCCTGGCCGGGGTCGTCCCGGTGGTGCTGGTCGCCGCGGTCACCGTCGCCGGTCTGCTCGGGACCGGGGTGCTCGGCGGGGTCGCTCCGGCGGACCAGCGGGTCGACGACCACGTCCCGGTACCGACCTTCGCCTCCGGCCCGACCGTCGACGACGCCCCGTCGATCCCGATGCCGTCGCGCTGGTACGGCTCGGGCACCGGGGTCGCGCCCACCACGGCACCGGTCGCGGCCCGCGAGACGCGCGCCGCCGCCGTCGCCGACGGGGCGGTACGGGCGGCCACGGCCCGCATCGCCGAGGACCGCCGGATCGCCGAGGAACGCCGGGCCGCCGAGGCCGCCGCCCGGGAGCGGCGGGCCGCCGAGCAGCGCGCGGAGCAGGACCGCGCCGCGCAGCGGGCCCGGGAGCAGGCCGACGCGCGCCGACGCGCCGCCATCCCCCCGACCGAGGCACCCACGACCCCGCCCGCCCCGACCACCACCCCGGCCCCGCCGACCGGCACCGCGCCCGACGACGCCCGGACCGCGTCCCCCACCCCGACCGGGGACACCCCGCGCACCGAGGGCGTCGTCTGCCGTGTCGTCCGCTTCGTGATCGTCCCCTGCTGACGCCCGGCCGGGCGATGCAGGTTTGAGCCCCTCCGGCTCCGGCTACCGACAGTGGAGGAGGCGATCATGATGAGCGGACGGCACCGACGTCCACGCACCACGCCCGGCCGCCTGGCCCTGCTCGGCACCGTCCCGCTGGTCGGCGGTGCCGGTCTGGCGGCCGCCCTCGCCGGTGGCGCCGACGGCACGGACCCGGCCCGGGACATCACCCCCACCGCCGCGGCCGCCGACGGCACGGCCGCGGACGCGACCGAACCCGTCGCGGTCCCCGGACGCGGCGAGATCGTGCTGGACGCCGTCGGCGGGGCCCGCGACGCCGCCACCCGGGCGGGCGACGCGCAGACCGCGGGCCGGGTCAGCACCGTGGCCGCCGAGCTGCGCGACCAGGCACGGTCCCGGGCCGACGCGGCCCGCGCCGCCGGGGACGCCGAGCTCGCCGCCTACCACCGCGACGAGGCGGCCCGGCAGGACCGGGTCGCGGACGCCTCGCGTCCCGTCGTCCCCGACGAGCCGACCGGCGACGACGACCTCACCGGCACCTCGCCGCTCTGCCGCGCCGCGGACGTCGTCCGGCTCGGCCCGCTCACCGCGACCGGGCCGCAGTGCGACGACGACCCGTGGATCGCCGGCCAGGTCGAGGACGCGATGCGCCGCGGCGGCCTCGACCGCCCCGTCGGCTGACCCGGCCTACGGCTCGAGCACCGTCAGCCCCAGCGCCGCGCAGATCGCGCCCGCCTGGGTGGGGGAGACGATCGCCCCGCGCAGCTCGCGCGGGGTGTCCGGAGTGACCTCGCCGAGGTCGCAGCCCCGCAGGTCGGCGCCCTCGAGCCGGGTGGACCGCAGCACCGTGCCCCGCAGCCGGCACCGCTCGAAACGGATGTCGCGCAGGTCGGCGCCGGACAGGTCGGCCTCGGACAGGTCGCAGTCGGCGATCCGCAGCCCGCGCATCGCGACGTCGCGCAGGTCCGCCAGCTGCAGCGAGCAGTCGTCCAGGACGAACGACGCCGTCAGCCCCCGCAGCCCGCGCAGGACGGTGCCGATCATGCGGCAGCCGGTGAACCGGGTGTCGCCGAGGGTCGCCCCGGCCAGCCGGGCCCCGGACAGGTCGACCCCGCTGAGCACGGCGTCGGTCAGGTCCGCTTCACGCAGGTCGGCCCCGGCCAGCGACGTCCCGGTGATCCGCGCCCGGTCCAGCCGCACGCCGCGCAGGTCGGCCCCGGCGAGCGAGCCGCCCCGCAGGACCAGCCCGGCCAGGTCGGTCTCCCGCAGGTCGGTCTCGTCGAGGACGGCCGAGCCGACCTCCACGCCGTCCCGGGCCGCCGCGAGCAGGTCCTCCGCCGTCGTCACCGCCGTCACGGGCGACAGCGTGGCACGGTCAGGACGCGGCGGGTGCGTCCGGGCCCACCGGCAGGCAGCGCACCGGGTTCGCGTGGGCCGGGTCGAGTGCGTTGAGCACGTGCTGCAGCGTGACGGGGTCGAACGCGACGGCGACGTGCTCGGCGAGGTCGGTGGGGCAGCCGTCCTGCAGGACGATGTTGTGCGCGCCGTCGAGCAGGCCCGAGGTGTAGGGGACGACCAGCTCGTCGTAGCGGGTGAGGATCATCGTGTAGTCGACGCCCTCGGCGCGGGGGCCGCCGTCGGAGTTCATGCGCTGCAGGAAGTCCGAGCCGTGCAGGAACTGACGGCAGGACGCGCACAGCGGGTCGAGGACGGTGCCGACGGCCGGGCCGAGGCCGAGCTGCTCGCCGGTGCGGTTGAGGAACGCCAGCCCGGCGGTGTTCGTGCCGTCCCAGAGCGGGGTGAGGCCGACGTAGCGCCGGACCTTGTCGGCGCCGCCGAGGAACCGGACGTAGTGGTTCGGCATCAGCGAACCCTCGGAGTGGCCGACGATGTCGACCTTCGCGGCACCGGTGGCCCCGCGCACCCGGTCGACGAACGCGGCGAGCTCGGCGGCGCTGTCCTCCATCGGGGCGAGCCCGCCGACCTGGGTCAGCGGCGGCGGGGCCAGGGGGTTGCGGCCGTAGGTCAGGGAGAACACGCAGTAACCGCGCTGGGCCAGCTGCGGGGCCATGTAGGCCCAGTTGTTCCCCTGGTTGGCCGAGAGGCCGTGGACGAGGACGACCGGCTCCGGGTGCGCCTCCGACGGCCGGCAGCCCCAGTCGTTCGACCCGGGCGGGGAGGGGTCCAGCAGGTCCTGCACCGACGCGACCTGCTCGGGCTCCGGTGCCGCCGCCTGGGCGGGCGGGACCAGCGCGAGGCCGACCGTGCACACCGCGACCGCGATCGAGACGACCGCCGCCCACCTGCGCCGGTCGTTGCCCTGTCCAGCCACCTGCCGCCTCCTCGGATGCCGTCGTCACGAGGATCAACGACGACGGTCACCGGAGGTTGCGCACCGTCACCGGACAGGGCCGTCCGGGGGAGGAGTGACTACTCCGTCCGATCCTGTCCGGTGCTGCCGTCCGGCTCGGTGGACCCGTCGTGCCGGGGGACCTGGTCCTGGCGGGGACGTCCGCCGCGGCGCATGTTCCCGTTGGTGGTCCGCCGGGTCGGGTCGACCAGGCGTTTCCACTTGGCCTGGGCCGCCTGACGGCTCGACAGCTGGGCCTGGACGGCGTCGGCCACCTCCTTCCAGGTCATCCCGCCGGCCCGCAGGGTGCGGATCAGGTCGCGCTCGTAGTAGTCGGCCAGCCGGCGCATCTCCTGCACCAGGGCGTACCAGGCGGCGGCCCCGTCGTGGGTGAGGACGCCGTCGGCCGCCCGCTCCTTCATCCCGTCCAGCTGTTCGGTGATGGACTCCCGCTTCTTCGCGATCGAGGGGTCGGCCCGTTCCAGCCAGCGCTGCGCTTCCTCGTACCTCATGATGTCAATGGTTCATTGACGCGGACGCGCGGTCAACCGTTCCGCGACACCGGCGTGTCGCGGGGGAGCGGGCCACGACGACGGCCGCGGTGCCGGCGAACGGGGTACGCGCCGGCGACACCACGGGTGCTCCGGGGTGCCGGTCGTCGCCGCAGGCTGCCCAGGAGGCGCTGGGAGCGCTCTGTACGGCCCTCTGCGGGCCGCCGCGGCGGGGGCGGACCATGCGGCGGCCACGCACGACCGAGCCGGTCCTGTGCCCGCTGAACCTCCCGGATGCGGCGGACGGTGCCGACCCCACGCCGGTCCGGTGGGCCAGGGGCGGGGCGACGCGAGGCGCACGCCCGGGCTTCGAGACCTGTTCGTGGTGAGGGTCCCGGGTCCCTGACGGAAGTGCGCCCTGTCCTTCTCTGGTCAATGTTTCATTGACGCGTTCTCGTAGTCACCGAAACGGCGACGACGAACCCGCCAGGACGCGGCGAGGCCGGCCCGGGGGAGCGGCCGTCAGGTCAGGGGGAGGCTGAAGCCGTCGTGGGTCCGGAGGAACCCGAGGCGCTCGTAGAACCGGTGGGCGTCGGTACGGGACCGGTCGGAGGTGAGCTGGACGAGCACCGCCCCACGTCGGCGGGCCTCGTCGACGGCGTACCGGACCATGGTCGCCCCGAGCCCGCCGCCGCGCCGGCCCGCGGCCACCCGGACGGCCTCGATCCGGGCCCGCAGGGCGCCGCGCCGGGCCAGGCCCGGCAACAGGGTGAGCTGCAGGGTCCCGACGACCGTGCCGTCGTCGTCGGCGACCAGGAGCAGCTGCCGCGGGTCGGCGTCGAGCTCGGCGAACGCGGCGAGGTAGGGCGCCAGGTCGTCCGGGGTCTCCCGGGTGGCGCCGAGCGGGTCGTCGGCCAGCAGCGCGACGACGGCGGGCACGTCACGGGCCGTGGCCCGGCGCAGGACGGGTTCGGGCACGGCGGGACCTCTCGACGTGGGACGGCGGGGGAGCGGGCTCCCCGAGTGTCCCGGAGTGATGTCGTGCGGCCGGGCTGGGAGTCCGCCGGGGTCAGCGGTCACCATGGCGGGCATGTCCCTCGACACCCGCGACCGGGCCGATGGCACCACCCCCGCCGCCGGCTCCGCTCCCGCACCGACCGGCGGCGACCCCGTCACGGTCTCGTTCACCCGTCGCGCCGACCCCGGCCACGCCGCGGAGATGACCGCCTGGATCCGCTCCGGCCTGCTCATGGCCGAGGGGTTCCCCGGCTTCCTCGGCGGCGGCTGGGTCCGCAGCCGGGACGGCTCCGACGAGTGGCACATGCTGGCCCGCTTCGACTCCCCGGAGTCGCTCGGGCGCTGGGAGGCCAGCCCGGAGCGCCGCTGGTGGCTCGGGTCCGCCCAGGGCCTGGCCGAGATGACCCGCGCCGAGCGCCGCACCGGGATCGAGGGCTGGTTCGACCAGCCGACCGCGGTGGAGACGGCGGGCCCGCCCCAGGTCACCCCGCCCCGCTGGAAGCAGGCGACGACGATCTGGCTCGTCTTCTTCCCGATGAACCTGCTGGCCACGGTGACCCTCGGCGCGCTGCTCGCGGACTGGCACGTCGTGCCGCGGCTGGCGGTCACGACGGTCGTCCTGACCCCGGTCATGGTGTACGTGATGCTGCCCTGGATCACCCGCGTGCTGGGGTGGTGGCTGCAGGGCCGCCGGTTCCGCGACCGGCACCACGTCCCGGTGGGCTGATCACCCCCGGGGGCTCCCCGGATCACGCGGAGCGAGGCCGCTACCGTCGTTCGGTGCTCACCTCCGAAGCGACGGTCGCCGCGCCGGCTCCGGTCGACACGCTCCGCGACCGTCGACGCCTGCGCTGGGCGGGCCGGCTCGGCCTCCTGGCGTTCGTGCTCGCCGTCGCGGTGCCCTTCCTGCCCGTGGTGCAGCACACGACCACGATCGTCTGGCCGTCGGTGACCGACGGCACCGCCGACGTCAACTCGCCGCTGGTCGCGCTGCGCCCGGAGACGATGTCGGTGGTCGTCCCCGCCGACGCGATCCGCAGCCTCGACGACCGCGCCGACGGCTCCGCCACGGTGCTGTCGACCGTCCCGCCGGAGTCGCCGGAGGGTGCCCGCTCCGGGATGGTCCTGACCGTCGCCGACGGCCAGCTGGCGCTGGTCGACCGCGGCCAGCAGCTCGCCACGGCGCCGCTGCGGGCCGGCCCGTCGGAGGTCCGGATCACCTCCGACGGCACGTCCACCACGATCGACCTGGGCTCGGGGGCACAGACCTTCGAGGGGGACCTGCGGCCGCAGGTCGTGGGGATCTACTCCGACCTGGACACCGCGCTCGACCCGACGGCGGGCACCGCGGTCCGGATCACCCCGGACACCCGCTTCGACACCAGCCCGTCGGTGTGGAAGACCGCGGCCACCGTCGTCGCCGCGGTGGCGCTGCTGGGCCCGCTGCTCGCGCTGGCCGGTGTCGACCGGCACCTGGGCCGCAGCCCGCACCGGGCGGGCCGCGACGCCATCGGCGGTCTCGCCGGCCGGTGGCCCCCGCGGCTGCGCCGCTGGTGGTCGCGCGCCCGGCCCCGGCCGATCGACCTGATCGTCACCGTGGTGCTCGTCGGGTGGGCCGCGATCGGGGGCCAGACCTCCGACGACGGGTTCACCCTCGGCATCGTCCGCGACGTCCCCACCTCGGGCTACGTCGGCAACTACTACCGCTGGTACGACGCCGCGGAGGCGCCGTTCGGCTGGTTCTACGACCTCTACGCGCTGTGGGTGCGGGTCTCGGACTCGCTGCTGTGGCTGCGGCTGCCCTCGGTGCTGATGGGGATCATGGCCTGGTGGCTGGTCTCCCGCGGCCTGCTCCCGCGCCTGGGCCGTCAGGCCCGCCGCTCCCGCGCGGCCACCTGGGCCGCGGGCATGGTGTTCCTGGCGTTCTGGATGGCCTACAACTCCGGGCTGCGGCCCGAGCCGGTCGTCGTCGTGTGCTCGCTGCTGGCGCTGGTCTGCGTCGAGCGGGCGCTGGCCCTGCAGCGGCTGCTCCCGGTCGCGCTCGGCCTGTTCGCGGCGTCGATGGCGGTCGGGGCGAACCCGGCCGGGCTGATCGCGATCGCGCCGTTCATCGCCGGCGTGCGGCCGCTGTGGCACCTGCTCGCGGCCCGCATCCGGGCCGTCGGCACGGTCCCGGTGCTCGCGCCGCTGCTGGCCTCGGGCACCGCGATCCTGATGATCGCCTGGGCCGACCAGAGCTGGGCCGCGGTGATCGACTCCACCCGGCTGCGGTCCGACATCGGACCGGACTGGCCCTGGTACACCGAGATCGCCCAGCGCTACGCGCCGTTGTTCGAGGGGCTCGCGGACGGCTCCATCGCGCGCCGGTTCCCCATCCTGCTGGTCATCCTCTGCCTGCTGGCGTGCGTGGTCGTGCTGATCCGGCGCAACCGGATCCCGGGCGCCGCGCTCGGGCCGGCCCAGCGCCTCATCGGCAGCACCGTGATCGCGCTGCTGATCTTCGCGCTGACCCCGACGAAGTGGACCCACCACTTCGGCGACCTGGTCGGCCTCGGCTCGGGCATGGTCGCGCTCGCCGCGATCGCCACCGGCTCGGACGTCCTGCGCTCGCTGCGCAACCGGCTCGCGTTCCTGTCCGCGGTGTTCCTGGTGGCGGCGCTGTCCGCGGCCGGGCCGAACCTGTGGTGGTACACGAACAACTGGGGCGTGCCGTGGGCCGGTGAGCAGGTCACCGTCGCCGGCTACGAGCTCTCCACGATCCTGCTGCTCGTCGCGCTGCTGCTCGCCGCGGGCGCCGGGGTCGAGCACCTGCGCGGCATCCGCGAGGAACGCCACCCCGACCAGCTGGCGGGCGTCGAGCGGGCGCTGGGCCGGATCCCGCTGCTGGGCCGCTGGGTCCGGGCCCGGGACTGGCGCCGCGACGCGTCGTCGGCGCTGCGGGCGACGCGGCGGCTGCGGCTGACCTCGGCGCCGCTGGCGGTGCTGTGCGGGCTGCTGGTCACGTTCAACGTGTGGTCGATGGTCTCGGCCATCCAGGACCGCTCCGGGACCTGGACGATGGGCGCCGACGCGCTGTCGCACCCGTTCGGCGGGTCCTGCGGGCTCGCCAGCCAGGTGTTCGCCGAGCGCCGCCCCGTCGACGGCGTGCTGCCCCCCGCCCCGGAACCGACCGGGATGGCCGCTCCGGCCCGCTCCGGGCTGCTCCCGACGGTCGCCCCGCCGCCCCCGCCGGGGGAGCCGACCTCGACCCCGGCACCGCTGCCGCCGGGCGTCGTCCCCGCGAACAGTCCCGACGCCCAGCTGCTCGACCCCAACAGCGGGGGCAGCGGCTTCGTCCGCAACGGCATCCCGCCGACCGGCGGCGGGACCGGGGCGTCCGGGTTCGAGTACGTCCTGTCCGGGGGTCTGGGGAGCGACGCGGCGCCCGCGTTCGGCAGCTACCTGCCCCGCGGCGACCGCAACACCGGCACCCTGCGCACCCCCTGGGTGATGCTGACCGCCGACCAGCGCGCGGGCACCACGCCGCTGGTCGTCACCGCGGCCGGGCGCCTGGGCAACGGGAACCGGCTCACCGTCCAGTACGCGACGCGGCTGTCCGACGGGCGGGTCCGCGTGGTGGAGCAGACCACCCTCGACGACGGCCGGGTGGAGGAGATGCCGTGGCGCGAGCTGCGGTTCGACCTGCCCGACACCGCCCGCGCGGCGACCGAGGTCCGGATGGTGGTGCAGGACAACTCGCTCGGTGCCGACGGGTGGCTCGCCGTCGCACCGCTGCGCGCGCCGCAGCTGGCGCCGCTGTCGCAGGTCGTGGGCGACCAGCCGATGTTCCTGGAGTACCCGGTGTCGCTGGCCAGCCCGTGCCTGCACCCGTTCCGCACCTCGGGCGGGATCGCCGAGGTCCCGGCCTACCGGCTGCAGGCCGACGGCAGCCAGATGCGCGGCGACGGCGAGGGCTGGTCCTCGCCGCAGGCCGGCGGCCCGCTGGGCTGGATCACCGTGATCGGCAAGCAGACGGAGCTGCCCACCTACCTCGAGGGCGACCCGGGCCGGGACTGGGGCAAGGTGCAGGCGATCCAGCCGTACCGGCCGAACGCGGTCGCGCCGACCCTGGAGCGTCGCGACGTCGACCGTTCCGGGCTCTACAGCTCCGGTCCGCTGCCGGCGCCGCCGCCGGGCATCCCGTCACCGAGCCGGTGACGGCGACCCCGGGCCGGACCGGCCCGGGGTGCGGGGTCAGCCGCTGAACTCGACCGCGGGGGCCGCCGAGGGCTGCCTGCGCTCCGCGGGCGCCTCGTCCCCGGTCTCGCCGGCCAGGACGGCCCGGGCGGCCGGGACGGCCTCGGCGGCGGGCTCGTCGGTGGCCGGTGTCTGCGGCGCGGTGCCCGCCGTGTCGCCGTCCTGGGCGCGGCGGTGGGCCTCGACGACCTCGGACGGGATGCGGCCCCGCTCGGACAGCGTCCAGCCGTTCTCCCGGGCCCAGGCCCGCACCGCGCGGTTGTGCTCGCGGGTCGCGGCGTCCGAGCCGTCCGCACCGCTGCGCCCGCCCGACGGCGCGGACACGCCCGCGTTGCGTCCGGTGCGCGGGGACCCCGCGGCACGCGCGACCCCGACGAACGGGGCGAGCGCGTCCCGCAGCGCCGCGGCGTTGTCCGCGGTCAGGTCGATCTCGAACCGGCGGCCGTCGAGCCCGAAATCGACGGTCTCGTCGGCGTCGCCGCCGGTGATGTCGTCGACCAGCCGGATCGTCTCGACCTTCGCCACTGCAGTTCCTCCCGGTTCGCCGTCCCGGATTCACCCGGGGTCGCCGGAAGCATAACGACGGAGGCCCTCCTAATCGTGGGCGCCCGGCCGGGCGGAACGGCGGAACTCCCGCGCCCGGACCACACTCGGCCTGGTCGGACGCACCTCCCGGAGCGTTCCGATCAGGACGGCGAGGCCGATCAGGACAATGACCAGCAGTACTGCGACGACTGCGCTCACGGTGTTCTCCTCGCCGGTCGGTACGCGGCCACCCGCCGCCGGTGAAAGTGCGATGTACCGACGATAGGAGCGTGCCGAATGGGTCGGCGCGGTATTTGAGCAATTCTTGAGCCGTGCCCGCCGGGGGAGAAGCCGGGGTGGGTACGCCGAGCGTGCACCACCGGGCCGTCGTGTGATCCGACGATCATGTGATCCCGCTCTCGCCCGGATGCCGGACGTGATCTAGAATGCTCTACGAGCCGTAGAACACGGTGCCGACGCCGGACCGTTCGAGGGTCCTCCCACCCGGGCGTCGGGCCCCACCGCGCCGCCTCAGCGCCGGAGGTCCGTCCCGGGACGCGGGGACGGAAATGAGGCCACGGGGATGACGGTCGAAGCCGGTCTGGTCAACGCCGACCTGCGCCGCAAGCGGTCGGTGGACCTGGCGCAGCTGATCCACGAGCAGCACGGGGGATCCGTGACCGCGCTGCGCGAGGGGCTGCTGACCTACCCCTACCCGCACCCGGTGGCCGACTGGCACCGCGCGCGGACCGTCGTCCCGGCGATGCGGGGGACCGGCGAGCTGACGCTGGTGGCCTCGACCGCACCGGACCGGAGCTCCCCGGCGACCGGCGTGGGGATCTGGGAGCTCGCCGTCACCGGGTCGGAGCCGCTGGCCCGCGGTGAGGCCGAGGGGTGGGCGCGGGCGCTGTTCGGGTACCGCTGCGCGCCGCTGGTGTACCGGCGCCGGACGGGCGGGTTGTTCCACCGCCCGACCGGCGTCGAGTTCGTCGTCTTCCACGGGGTGCACGGCCCGATGCACCCCTCCGACGTCGAGGAGTACGGCGCGAACGCCTGCGCCTGAGCGCTCAGAGCCGGTAGGACCGCAGCCAGACGGTCTGGGCGGCCCGGCGGAGCGCCGAGAGCACGTCCTCGGGCAGGACCTGGTCGGTGTCGGTCAGCACGTAGCCGAGGTCGCCGCCGGTGGACAGCGACTGCCCGACGACGTTCACGCCGGCGTCGGCCAGCAGCCGGTTGATGTCGGCGAGCACGCCGGGGGTGCTGGTGTGCAGGTAGGCGGTGCGGAACACCCCGGGCGGGTTCGGGGCGCCCACGTTGGGCAGGTTCACCGACAGGGGAGTGGCGCCGAGCTGCACGAAGTCGAGCAGCTTGCGCGAGACGAAGGTGCCGATGCCCTCCTGCGCCTCCTGGGTCGACCCGCCGATGTGCGGGGTCAGGATGACGTTGTCCAGGCCGCGCAGCGGTGAGTCGAACTCGTCGCCCTGGGCCTTGGGCTCGACCGGGAACACGTCGACGGCGGCGCCCGCGAGGTGCCCGGACAGGATGTTCTCCCGCAGGGCGTGCTCGTCGGTGACCATGCCGCGCGAGGCGTTGATGAACATCGAGCGGGGCTTCATCCGGGCGAACTGCTCGGCGCCGAAGAGGCCGGCGTTGCCCGGGCGGCCGTCGACGTGGATGGAGACGACGTCGGACTCGGCCAGCAGTGCGTCCAGGCTGGGCATCCGCCGGGCGTTGCCGTGGGCGAGCCGGTCGGCGGTGTCGTAGAACACGACCTGCAGTCCGATGGCCTCGGCCATGTTGGACAGCTGGGTGCCGATGTTGCCGTAGCCGACGATGCCCAGGGTGCGGCCGCGGAACTCGTGGGCGCCCTTGGCGGACTTGTCCCAGACGCCCTCGTGCATCCGCTGGGTCTTCTCGGTCAGCCGCCGCGCCAGGACGACGATCTCACCGATGACCAGCTCGACGACGCTGCGCGTGTTGGAGTACGGCGCGTTGAACACGGCGATGCCGTGCTCGGCGGCCGCGGTGAGGTCGACCTGGTTGGTGCCGATGCAGAAGCAGCCGACGGCCAGCAGGTCCTTGGCGGCGTCGAGCACCTCGGCGGTGATCGTGGTGTTGGAGCGGATGCCGAGCAGCTGCACACCGGCGAGCGCGTCGTGCAGCTCGTCGCCGCTGAGCGACCCGGGTCGGGTCTCGACCTCGAAGCCGTCGCGTCGGAACGCCTCGGCCGCGCCGGGGTGGATGTTTTCCAGCAACAGGACCTTCACGCGTCCAACCTAGGACGCCGGGAGGTCCCGGAGGCACCGGGGCCGGGTGATCCTTGCGGCATGACGCCGTACGGGGGGGTAGGACGGTCACCCCGGTGAGCGGGCCCGCAACGCTCGAACTGTCATAACTTGCATTATCGGCTCAACGCTGGGGTGGGTCGGTGACCGTCCTGGGACAGTCGCCGGTCGTCCACGGCGTGCACGACCGGACGCGTCCGGGCCTGAACCATCTGGCCCTGGCCGTGTCCGGTCGCGCCCGGCTCGACGCGCTGCGGGCGGACTGCGCCGCACACGGGTGGTCCGAGCTGTTCGCCGGGACCTACCCGCACGCCGGCGGACCGGACCACACCGCGTTGTTCGTGGAGAACGCCGAGGGCTTCGAGGTGGAGCTCGTCGCGCCCTGACCGGACCGGCTCAGTTGCCGCGGCCGGTGGCGTCCTGCAGCTCGTCGATCCGCTTCGAGGCCTCGGCCTTGGTGAGCTTGTCCAGGTCCTCCGGGGCGTCCTGCCCGGCCTGCTGCAGCAGCGTCTCCAGGTACGACCGCTGCGGGCCGGTCATCGGCTCGTCGCCGGTCGTCCAGTCCGCGGGGTCCTTCTCGGCCGTCCCGGGGTCGACGGCGTCGGTGCTGTGGTCGTTGGTCATAGGTCGAACGTATCTTCGACCGGCACTCCCCGCACGTCGAGCCGTCCCGGCTCCACCGCAACTGTCATAACGACGACCCGGTCGGTGTCGGTGCCGGTCACTACGCTGCCGCTGTGCCCCTGGACGAGTACCGCCGCCGGCGCGACGCGCGGCGCACGCCCGAGCCGGTGCCCGAGCACGACGCCGGGCCGCCGGGCGCCGTCGGCGACCGGTTCGTCGTCCAGGAGCACCACGCGACGGCGCTGCACTGGGACCTGCGGCTCGAACGCGACGGCGTCCTGGCGTCGTGGGCGGTCCCCAAGGGACTGCCCGAGGACTCCGAGACCGTCCGGATGGCCGTGCGCACCGAGGACCACCCGCTGGAGTACCTGGAGTTCTCCGGGGAGATCCCGCGCGGCGAGTACGGCGGCGGCGGGATGGCGATCTGGGACCACGGCCGCTACGACACCGAGAAGTGGAACGACCGCGAGATCGCGTTCGTCCTGCACGGCGGGCGCGTCCGCGGCCGGTTCGTGCTGCTGCACCGCAGCTCCGGCGGGCGGAAGGACAACTGGCTGCTGCGCCGCACCCGGGACCAGCCCGACGGCATGGACGCCGGGGGTGACCCGCTCCCCCACGACGTCGTCCTGGCCGTCCCCCGCCCCGCCGACCGGCTGCCCACCGGGGACGGCTGGACGGTCCGCCCGGTCTTCGGTGGCCGCCGGGTGCTGGTGCGGGTGGACGGCGGCCGGCTCTCCCTGCGCCCCGTGGACGACGAGGGCCGGGCCGGGGAGCCGTTCGACCCGCCGGGTGCGCTGCGGGGCCTGGGGCCCGCCCTGGGCGCCGGTGGGCACCTGCTCGACGCCGAGCTGACCGGCCGCGGCGAGCTGTGGGTGGCCGACGTCCTGCACACCGGCGGCCGCGACGTCCGGGCGCTGCCCGCCGAACAGCGTCGCGCGCTGCTGGAGGAGCTGCCGCTGGACGGGCCGCACCGGCGGGCGGCGCCGTCGTACCCGAACGCGGGTGCCCGGCTGCTCGACGCGGTACGCGACCAGGGCCTGCCCGGGGCGGTCGCCGTCCGGGCCGGTTCCGGGTACCCCGAGGGCGCGGGCGACGACTGGCGGGAGGTCCGGGTGGACGGTGCGAGCCGGAAGGCGGCGCAGCGCGGGTCGGCACGGCGTGGGACTGCACAGCGCGGGGCGGCACAGCGCGAGGGGTACGGGCGGGCGTCGCTGTCCAACCCGGACAAGGTGCTCTACCCGGCCACCGGCACGACGAAGGCCGACGTGCTGGGGCACTACCTGGCCGTCGCCGAGGTGATGGTGCCGCACCTCGACGCCCGGCCGGCGACGCTCAAGCGCTGGCCGGACGGGGTGGAGGGGCAGTCGTTCTTCGAGAAGAACGTGGCGCGGCACGCGCCGGGCTGGCTGCGCACCGCCCGCGTCGGGACGCCCGGCGGCCGGTCGGAGTCCGCGGACTTCGCGGTGCTCTCCGACGCCGAGGGGCTGGCCTGGGCGGCGAACCTGGCGGCGCTGGAGCTGCACGTGCCGCAGTGGCGCCTGGGCCCGCGCGACGGGCGCCACCCGCCGGACCGTGTGGTGTTCGACCTGGACCCGGGCGAGGGCACGACGATCGTGGACTGCGCCCGGGTGGCGCTGTGGCTGCGGGACCTGCTCGACGGGCACGGGCTGGCGGTGTACCCGTCGACGTCGGGCGGGAAGGGGATGCAGCTCTACCTGCCGGCGCGGGTCACCGACCCGGACCGGACCAGCGGGTTCGCCCGTGAGGTGGCCGAGCGGCTCGCCGAGGAGCACCGGCGCGAGGTGATCGCGGTGATGACCCGGGCCCGTCGGCGCGGGAAGATCTTCGTCGACTGGAGCCAGAACAACACCGCCAAGACCACCATCGCCTCCTACTCGCTGCGCGGCCGCGAGCGCCCCACGGTGGCGACCCCGGTGACCTGGGATGAGGTCGAGGGCTGCCGCGAGCCCGCGGACCTGGTGTTCACCCTCGACGACCTGCCGGCCCGGCTGGACACGCACGGGGACCTGATGCGTCCCCTGATCGACACCGAGGGTTTCCGGCTCCCCCGTGGTGGCGTGATCGGGCAGGTGCCAGGCTGACCGCCGTGCACCACCCGTACCTCGACGGTCCGCACCCCCGCGCCTACGCCCACCGTGGCTGGCACATCGGGGAGCTGGCCGGCTGTGAGAACACCGTCGCCGCGTTCACCGCCGCCGCCGACCACGGTCTGCGCTACGTCGAGATGGACGTGCACGCCAGCGCCGACGGAGTGCCGTTCGTGCACCACGACCCGACGCTGGACCGCACCACCGACGGCACCGGCCGGATCGACGCGCGCCCCGCCGCGGAGCTCGACACCGTGCGGGTCACCGGGGCACAGCGCGCCGAGCCGCTGCCGCGGCTGGCCCAGGTGCTCGCCGCGGTCCCCGGGGTGCGGGTGACGATCGAGCTGAAGTCGGCCGAGGTCGTCGCGCCGACGCTGGCGGTGCTCGACGCCGCCGACGCCTGGGACCGGGTGTGTCTGGGCTCGTTCTCCGCACGCTGGCTGGGCGTCGCCCGGACGCTGGCCGGGCCGAGGCTGTGCACGTCGATGGGGCAGACCGAGGTGGTGGCGCTGCGGGCCCGCGCGTGGGGCGTCCCGGGCCGGCTCCTGCCGGCGTCGGCGGGGGTGTTCGCGCAGGTCCCGCCGATGTTCGGGCCGATCCCGGTGGCGTCGGACCGCCGGTTCGTCTCCGCGGCGCACCGGGCCGGGCACGAGGTGCACGTGTGGACGGTGGACGAGCCCGAGCAGATGCGACGGCTGCTGGCCCTCGGGGTGGACGGGCTGCTGTCCGACCGGCCGGACCGGCTGCTCGACGTCGTCGGGAGCTGACCGGGTGGGCGCCTGCGTAGATGATCGGAGGCCGGGTCCCGCGGGCGTCGATACGCTCGCGCCGTGACCGCCTCGACCGCTCCGACCGCAGAGCCGGCCCCGCCCCGCCGATCCCGGCTGTGGGCCTGGGGCCTGTGGGACTGGGGCTCCTCGGGGTTCCAGCACATCGCGCTGACCTTCGTGTTCTCGGTGTACCTGACCGACGCCGTCGGGGCGGACCTGCCGGGCTCGGTCAGTGCGAACAGCTGGCTGGCGTGGTCGACCGCGGCCGCCGGGGTGCTGATCGCGCTGATGGCGCCGGTGGTCGGGCAGAGCGCGGACCGCACGGGGCGGCGGCTGCGGGCGACCGGGGTGTGGACGGCGCTGGTCGTGGTCTGCATGGCCGGGATGTTCTTCGTCCGCGACGACTGGTCCTACCTGTGGCTGGGCCTGCTGCTGCTGGCGCTGGCGTCGATCTTCGCCGAGCTGGCGGCGGTGTCGTACTACGCGCTGATGGCGCAGGTGTCGACGCCGGCGACGGTGGGGCGGGTGTCGGGCTTCGGCTGGGCGCTGGGCTACATCGGCGGGATCGTGCTGCTGCTCGGGGTGTACGTGTTCCTGCTGTCCGGCGACGGCGGGCTGCTCGGTGTCCCGACCGCCGACGGGCTGGACGTGCGGATCGCGGTGCTGGTGGCGGCCGTGTGGTTCGCGGTGTTCGCCGCGCCGATGTTCTTCCTGCTGCCCGAGACGCCGCCGGTGGCGCCGGACGCCCCGAAGCTGGGTGTGGCCGGTTCCTACCGCAGGCTGGTGACCGACCTGCGCGCGCTCTACCGGGCCAGCCCGCACACGGTGTACTTCCTCGGGGCGAGCGCGCTGTACCGGGACGGCCTCAACGCGATCTTCGCCTTCGGCGGGGTCCTGGCGGTGACGGTGTACGGGCTGGAGCCGGGCCAGGTGCTGATCTTCGGCGTGGCGATCAACGTGGTGTCCGCGGCCGGGGCGCTGCTCGGGGGCAGGCTCGACGACCGGTTCGGCCCGAAGGCCGTCGTGGTCGGCTCGCTGGCCGGGCTGGTCGTGGTCGGGGTGGTGCTGCTGCTGGTGTCCGGGCCGACCATGTTCTGGATCTTCGGTCTGGTGCTGGGGCTGTTCGTGGGGCCGGCGCAGGCGTCGTCGCGGTCGTACCTGCTGCGGGTGTGCCCGCCGCAGCAGGAGGGCCAGCTGTTCGGTCTGTACGCGACGACCGGGCGCGCGGTGTCGTTCCTGGCGCCGGCGCTCATCGGCCTGTTCACCTACGTGTTCGGCTCGGACCGGGCCGGGACGATCGGGATCGTGCTGGTCCTGGCGGCGGGACTGGTCGCGCTGCTGCCGGTGCGCTCCCCCGGCCGTGCACCGGTCCGGTCGACTGTGTGAACACTCGTCGACGCCCGGGTGAGCACCGTCACACATGGCTGACACGTCACATCGGAGTGTGTAACGGGCGGCGATAGGGAACACTGGTCAATCGGGCGCAGAGCGGGTTACCGCGAGGTAACTCGAGCGGGTCCGTTCTGCCCTGCCGCCGGAATACCGTAGCTCCACGCACGTTACACCCGGTGGCGGAGACGTAACCGTCGAGGTGCTCCCTCGACATCGCGCTACAGGAGGGTGACGCATGGCCGACCGCGTTCTGCGTGGCAGCCGGCTCGGGGCTGTCAGCTACGAGACGGACCGCAACCACGACCTGGCGCCGCGGCAGATGGTCCGTTATGTGTCCGAGTCCGGCTACGAGTTCCAGGTGCCGTTCGCGAACGACGCCGAGGCTCCCGCGACGTGGGAGTCCCCGCAGGGCGGCGTCGGTCGCCGGGTGGACGGGACCGAGCCGGAGCAGAAGAAGCAGAAGCCGCCGCGTACGCACTGGGATATGCTGCTCGAGCGCCGGTCGATCGCCGAGCTCGAGGAGCTGCTCGACGAGCGCCTGGAGCTGCTGCGCGAGCGGCGCGCCGAGATCGCCTGATCCCGGCCGCACCGCAGGCACACACCGGACCACCACCCGGTGACCACGGAGCCCGGATCCCGCAGGGGGTCCGGGCTCCGTCGCGTCCGGGCATGATGACCGGTGATGAACGATCAGCAGACCGGCACCGACAGCACCGACAGCACTGCCAGCACCGCACGCCCCGCCCGGGCGGTCCGCGACCTCGCCGACGACCACGTCCGGCGCCTCGCCGAGCTCGACCCGGTCCTCGCCGGTGACCTCGGCTGGACCGAGCGGCAGGACGAGCTGCCCGACCTCTCCCCCGACGGCACCGCCGCGCTCGTCGCCGCCTGCCGGGAGACCCTGGAGCGGCTGGACACCACCACGGGCGCCCGCGAGCCCGCCGACCCCGACGAGCGTCGCTGCGCGCGGCTGCTGCGCGAGCGTCTCGGCGCCCAGCTCGACCACCTGAGCTCCGGGGAGCCGCTGCGCGCGGTGCAGGAGCTGTTCGGGCCGCTGGCGACCCTGCGGACCGCGTTCACCCTCATGCCGGTCGACGGCGACGAGGACTGGGCCACCGTCGCCGCGCGGATGGCGCGGGTCCCCGAGGCCCTTGCCGGGTACCGGGCGTCGCTGGCCGAGGGACGCCGTCGCGGGCTGTTCGCCGCGCCGCGCCAGGTGGTGCGGGTGACCGAGCAGATCGACGCCTGGAACGGCGACGCGGGCGGCCGCGGCTGGTTCGCCGGGTTCGCCGCGGACGCCTCCGTCGGTGACGCCGTGCGCGCCGACCTGGACCGCGGTGCGCGGGAGGCGACGGCGGCGCTGGGCGAGCTGCGGGACTGGCTGGCCGCGGAGTACCTGCCGGCCGCGGAGGGGACCCCGGACGGCGTGGGCCCCGACCGGTACCGGATCGCGAACCGGTTCTGGAACGGCGCCGACATCGACACCGTCGAGGTCTACGAGTGGGGCTGGTCGGAGTTCCGCCGGATCCGCGAGGAGATGGCCGTCGAGGCCGCGCGGATCGTGCCCGGCGGCAGCGTGCGCGAGGCGATGGAGTTCCTGGAGACCGACGGGGGCTCGACCGGGGTCGTCGTCGGCGGGGAGGCCGCCCGGGCGCACCTGCAGAAGATCATGGACGACACGATCGCCGAGCTCGACGGTGTCCACTTCGACCTGTCCGGCCGGCTGCGGGAGGTCGAGTCCCGGCTGGCGCCGGCGGGCAGCGCGGCGGCGCCGTACTACACACCGCCGGCGCTGGACTTCTCGCGGCCGGGCCGGACCTGGCTGCCCGCGAGCGAGGACGACCGCTACCCGCTGTGGGACCTGATCAGCACCTGGTACCACGAGGGCGTCCCGGGCCATCACCTGCAGCTGGCGTCGTGGGCGGTGCGCAGCCGGGAGCTGTCGACGTTCCAGACGTCGCTGGTGGGTGCGGTGAGCGCGGACGTGGAGGGCTGGGCGCTCTACGCGGAACGGCTGATGGACGAGCTGGGCCACCACTCCGACCCGGGCTCTCGGCTGGGCTACCTCAACGCCCAGATGCTGCGCGCGGTGCGCGTGGTGATCGACCTGGGGATGCACCTGTCGCTGCCGGTCCCCGACGACTCCCCGGTCGGGCCCGGGGAGCGCTGGACCCCGGAGCTGGGGCGGGAGTTCTTCGGCCGGCACGTCGGCGGCGGGGACGCGATGGCCGACTCGGAGCTGCTGCGCTATCTCGGCGGACCGGCCCAGGCGATCGGCTACAAGCTGGGCGAGCGGGCCTGGCTGACCGGGCGGGAGCGGGCCCGGGCCGCGCACGCCGCCCGCGGGGAGGAGTTCGACCTCGCCGCGTGGCACGCCGCCGCGCTCGCGCAGGGCACGCTGGGTCTCGACGACCTGGTGCCGGAGCTGGCGGCCCTGCCGGCGCGCGCCTGAGCGCACCCGGGGGCGCCGCGCGGCTCAGCCGTGTGCGGCGCCCTCGGTGACCGGGCCCGCGGGGCGCTGGGGGGTGTCGCGGCCGAGCCGGTGCGACAGGCCCCAGCAGGTGACCCGCCACAGCGCCTCGGCGACGATGCCGCCGCTCATCTTGGAGGCGCCGCGCTCCCGCTCGGTGAAGGTGATCGGGACCTCGCTGACCCGGAACCCGGCCTGCAGGGCCCGCCAGGCCATGTCCACCTGGAAGCAGTAGCCCTGGGAGGCGACCGAGTCCAGCTGCAGCTGCTCGAGCACGGTGCGCCGATAGACGCGGTAGCCGCCGGTGATGTCGCGCAGCGGCACGCCGAGCGCGAGGCGGGAGTAGAGGTTGCCGCCGCGGGAGAGGACCTCGCGGTGCCAGGGCCAGTTCACGACGCGCCCGCCGGGCACGTAGCGGGAGCCGAGGACGACGTCGGCGTCGGACAGGGCGGCGAGCAGCGCGGGGAGGTCCTCGGGGGCGTGCGAGCCGTCGGCGTCCATCTCGACGACGACCTGGTGCTCGCCGGTCAGCGCGTGCCGGAAGCCGTCGAGGTAGGCGGCGCCGAGGCCGTCCTTGCCGGAGCGGTGCAGGACGCGGACCCGCTCGTCGGCGGCGGCGAGGGCGTCGGCGAGCTCTCCGGTGCCGTCGGGGCTGGCGTCGTCGACGACGAGGACGTCGGCGTCGGGCAGCGCGGCGTGCAGCCGCGCGACGGCGGGACCGAGGTTCTCCCGCTCGTCGTAGGTGGGAACCACGACCAGGACCGGGCCCGGCGGTTCGACCATTCTCGTCCTCTCCCCCGCCCGATCGGTGTCGACCGGACGACCCTACCCGTACCGACCGCACCTGCTCGGTCACCGCTCGTCGTAGTGCGGCGGAGCGCGGTCGTGCGGACAGCGTAGTGGAGCGCTGCGACCGTCCGACGCGGCGGCATCGGACGCGGGGCCCGATCCGGGGCCGGAGCGGGTGTGGGACGGGGACGGCGGTCAGCGGGTCCCGGCGAGCAGATGGGCGTTGCCCAGCGCCTCCAGGACACCGCCGCGGGCCCGGCCGCCGGTGTTCTCACCGGGGAGGAACCACTCGTAGCCGTAGGCGGCGGCGAAGCCCGCCTCGTCGACCGCGTCCGGGGCGATCTGGCTGGCGTGGGCGAGCATCGCGGCCCGCTTGACGGCGAGCTCGGCCGGTCCGCCCCCGACGGCGACGGCGATCTCGGCGGTGACCCGGCCGTAGCCGACGCCCGCGGCGTGCGCGGCGCCGTGGACGAGGTGCCGGTCGCGCGCGGCCAGCGCGAGGTGCTCGCGGTCGACGGTCATCCGGTAGCCGTGAGCGCCGGTGAGCGAGCAGGCGATGGCGCCCGCGGCGTGCGCGGCGCGGTGGTCGGGGTGGCCGTAGATGCCGGCGTCGTCGTCGTGCAGGACGGTGCCCGCGCCCTCGGCGTCGACGATCTCGGCGACCGCGCGGCCGAGCGCGACGGGGTCGGCGCCGGCGAGGGCGCGCGGGTGGCGCAGGCCGGGGCCGCCGGGCAGGCCGGAGTCGCGGTGCCCGAGCAGCACCAGGCGGTGCACGCCGAGCAGGGCGGCGGCGTCGGTGAGCTCGCGGCGGCGGCGGTCGGGGACGGTCTCGCCGGGTTCCAGGGGGAGGCGGGACTCGCCGAGGTCACCGCCGGTGGCCATGACGAGCACGACGCGGGCGCCGGCGTCGGCGAGGCGGCGCAGGGTCAGGCCGGTGAAGATCGACTCGTCGTCGGGGTGGGCGTGCAGGGCCAGGACGGTCTGGCCGGAGAGGGTGTGCACCTGGTGATCGCTTCGCGTGCGGGGCCGGGGCGGCCGGTACGGACACGGGTCCGGAGCGGGTCGGTACCCGGGCGGCGCGAGCGGTCCACGGACGGTGAGCCGGGACGGCGGTGTCAGCCGCGCGGGGACGGACCCCGACGACAGCGACATGCGGCGGCGCGCACGGGGCGCGCGGCGGCGGCGGTCGTCGGCTCGATCACGCGGGAGATGATGGCAGGGGCGCCGTCGCGGGTCCACACCGGGGCCCCGCGACGGCGCTCACACCGCTCGGTCAGACCGTGCTCCTCGGCATGATCAGCCAGAGGGCGAGGTAGATGACGAACTGCGGGCCGGGCAGCAGGCAGGACAGCACGAACAGGAACCGCACGGTGTTGCGGCCGAGCCCGAAGCGGTCCGCGAGCCCGGCGCACACCCCCGCGATCAC
This sequence comes from Pseudonocardia sp. ICBG162, assembly GCF_020496225.1. NCBI lineage: Bacteria > Bacillati > Actinomycetota > Actinomycetes > Pseudonocardiales > Pseudonocardiaceae > Pseudonocardia > Pseudonocardia sp. ICBG162. The sequence continues at coordinate 494,935 of NZ_JAHLJD010000013.1, read as the reverse complement.
CTTCCCGCTGCGGGGCCGGACCAGGCGCTGGGACTGGGGCATGCTCACTGCGTTCTCCTTCGTACTGCGGACTCGACCTCCCCCACCCTGGCACCACCGGGGTCCGGCGCGCTCGGGGAACACCCGGAGGGTGACCCCGAACGCGCCTCGGGGGTCGCTACAGGACGACGAGGTCGCGGGCGGTGGTGTTGAGCCGCTCCACGCCGTCGGCGGTGACGACGACGATGTCCTCGATCCGGGCACCCCACTTGCCGGCCTGGTAGATGCCGGGCTCGACGGAGAAGGTCATGCCCTCGGTGAGGACGAGGTCGTTGCCGCCGACGATGTAGGGCTCCTCGTGCACGTCGAGGCCGATGCCGTGCCCGGTGCGGTGGATGAAGTGCTCACCGTGCCCGGCGGCGGCGATGTGCTCGCGGGCGGCGCGGTCGATGTCGGCGGCGGTGGCACCGGGCCGGACGGCGGCGACGGCGCGCTCCTGGGCCTCCTGCAGCACCGCGTAGGTCTCCTTGACCTCCGGGCCGGGCTCGCCGCCGACGGCGTAGGTGCGGGTGCAGTCGGAGTTGTAGCCGCCGGGCAGCGGCCCGCCGATGTCGATGACGACGACGTCGCCGGCCTCGATCACGCGGTCGGAGACGTCGTGGTGCGGGCTGGCGCCGTTGGGGCCGGAGCCGACGATGACGAACGCGGCCTCGGTGTGGCCCTCGGCGACGATCGCGGCGGTGATGTCGGCGCCGACCTCGGCCTCGGTGCGGCCGGGGCGCAGGAACTCGCCCATCCGCCGGTGCACCCGGTCGATGGCGGCGCCGGCCTCGCGCAGGCGGTCGATCTCGGCGGGGTCCTTGCGCATGCGGAGCTCGCGCAGCACGGTGCCGCCGAGGTACTGCGGGACATCGGGGAAGGCGTGGCGCAGGCCGAGGACGTGGCGGGCGGGCATGTCGTCGTCGACCGACATCCGGGTGGGGCCGCCGGCGAGGTCGCTGACCAGCAGGTACGGGTCCTCGCCGTCGGTCCAGGTGACCAGGTCGATGCCGAGGGCCTCCAGCGGCACACCGGCGAACCCGGGCGCCTCCAGCGACGGGACGACGAGCGCGGGCGGCGCCCGGTGCCCGGCGGCCGGGACGATCAGACAGGTCAGGCGCTCGTGCGAGGACCCGTCGAACCCGGTCAGGTAGCGCAGGTCGGTTCCCGGGGTCAGGAACAGCACGTCGGTGCCCTGCTCGGCGGCGTGCTCACCGGCACGGCGCAGCCGGTCGGCGAGCAGCTCGGTGGGGACGGCATCGGTCATGACCGTGAGCGTAGGCGGGCACGGGGGGTACACGACCGCCACCCGGAGCACCGCGGCGTGGGCCGGGCGGATGCCGGTGGGCGTCCGGACGCGCTGCGTGACCGGACGCCTGCGGAACCGGCGGGCGGGTCAGTCGGTGTCGAGCGCGGTGGGGTGCGCGGTGACGGTCCCGGCGAGCTCGACGAGCTTGACGTTGAGGTCCTGGGAGGTGCGGCGGAGCACGTCGAACGCCTCCTCGGCGGTGAGCCCGCGGCGCGCCATCAGGATGCCCTTGGCCTGGCCGATCACGTCGCGCGAGGCGATCGCCTGGCGCAGCTGGGTCTCCTGGAGCCCGGAGTTGGACACGGCGACGCAGGTGGCCAGGGCCAGCGACGCGTGCGTGGCGAGCAGCATCAGCCGGTCGCGGTCGGCGGAGGTGAACGCCCGGCGGTCGGTGGCGTAGACGTTGAGCGCGCCGGGCAGCCGCGGCGGCTCGGCGTTGGGGATCAGCGAGACCGCCAGCACCGAGTGGAACCCGTGCCCGACGGCGGCGTGGGCGAAGTCGCTCCAGCGGCTCTCGGCGGCGAGGTCGTCGGAGGAGGCCAGCGCGGGGCCGTCGGCGCGGGCGGCCTCGACGCAGGGGCCGCGGCCGCTGGCGTACTGGGCCTCGTCGATCGAGGAGGCGGCGGGGTCGGTCTCGACGGGGGTGTGGAAGCGGCCGTCGTCGTCGCGGAGGGTGACGCTGACCATGTCCGCGCCGGGCACGACCCGGCGGACCGCGGCGACGACCCGGGCGAGGACGTCGGCGACCGAGCCGGAGGCGAGCAGGGCACCGGTGAGGGCGGCGAACTCGCGGGCGAGCGGGCCGGTCTCGGCGAGGGCGTCCTCGGCGGGCCCGCCGCGCTGCTCGGCGGAGACGAAGACGTCGCGCTCGGCGGTCCAGTCCCCGTCGCACCCGGTGGCCGCCACAGGTCCGCTGCTCGTAGTGGTTCCGCTGTTCTCCACACCGGGCATTCTGCACGGTCCGCGCGGGTGCGGCGCCCACCCGGGTACGGCGGCGGTGCCAGACTCGCGGCATGAGTGAGCGCCCGCTGATGCTGCTGGACTCCGCGAGCATGTACTTCCGTGCCTACTTCGGCGTGCCGGAGAGCGTCACCGCCCCGGACGGGACGCCGGTGAACGCGGTGCGCGGGTTCACCGACATGATCGCGCGACTGGTCACCGAGCACCGCCCGGTGCGGCTGGTGGCCTGCCTGGACCTGGACTGGCGGCCGGCGTTCCGGGTGGACGCGCTGCCGTCGTACAAGGCGCACCGGGTGGAGGCGGGCCGGGCCGGCGACGAGGTGCCGGCCGGGGTGCCCGAGGAGGTGCCGGACACCCTCGCCCCGCAGGTGCCGCTGATCATGGAGGTGCTGGCCGCGGCCGGGATCGCGACCGGTGGGGCCGTGGGCTGCGAGGCCGACGACGTGATCGGGACACTGGCCCACCGGGAGGCCACCGACCCGGTCCTGGGGGTGTCCGGGGACCGGGACCTCATGCAGATCGTGCGCGACGCCCCGCCGGTGCGGCTGCTCTACATCGGCCGCGGGCTGAACAAGGCCGAGAACCTGGGCCCGGACGACGTCGCGGAGAAGTTCGGGGTGCCCCGGGAGCGGGCGGGCGCGGCGTACGCGGAGATGGCGATGCTGCGCGGGGACCCCTCCGACGGGCTGCCCGGCGTGCCCGGGGTCGGCGCGAAGACCGCGGCGACGCTGGTGGGCCGGTTCGGCTCGTGGGCGGAGCTGCTGGCCGCGGTCGGCGACGGCGACACCCGGATCGGGCCGGGGCCGCGGGCGAAGCTGGCGGCGGCGCGGGACTACCTCGACGTCGTCGAGCCGGTGGTGCGGGTGCGGACCGACGCCGAGGTCGACCTGAGCCGCGACGACGTGCTCCCGGCGGCGTTCGCCGACCCGGCCCGGCTCGACGAGCTGGCACGGCGGTGGGGTCTGGAGTCCTCGGTGGGGCGACTGCGGAAGGCCCTGGACGCGGCGGCGTCGTCGTGACCTGCCCGGACCACGGGCTGCCGGTCCCGCCGTCGTCGGCGTACGACGAGGCCGTGGCCCGGGAGACCGCGGTGCGCGCGGCGGCGGCCGAGCCGATCACCTCCCCCCACGACGGCGCCCCCGCCGCGGTGCGGGAGGCGGTGGCGGACGCGGTCGAGGAGCTGCGGGACGAGCTGCTGGCGTTGTCGCACGACCTGCACGCCCACCCGGAGACCGCGTTCTCCGAGCACCGCTCGGTCGCCGCGGTGGCCGCGCTGCTGGCCGGGCACGGGATCGACGCCGCCGTCGGCGTGCACGGGCTGGACACGGCGCTGCGGGCGACACTCGGCTCCGGGGACGGCCCGACGGTCGCGGTGCTCGCCGAGTACGACGCGCTGCCCGGCATCGGGCACGCCTGCGGGCACAACGTCATCTGCTCGGCGGCGGTGGGCGCGTTCCTGGCGCTGGCGCGGGTGCTCGCCGCGCACCCGGTCGGCGGCACCGTGGTGCTGCTCGGCACGCCCGCGGAGGAGGGCGGGGGCGGGAAGGAGACGATGGCCCGCGACGGTGCCTTCGACGGCGTCGACGCCGCGGTGATGCTGCACCCGTTCGCCCACGACATCGCCGACCACCCGTTCCTGGGGCGCCGTCAGCTGGAGGTGACCTACCACGGGGTCGCCGCGCACGCCTCGGCCCAGCCACACCGCGGCCGCAACGCCCTGGACGCGGTCGTCCTGGGCTACCAGGGGATCGCGATGCTGCGCCAGCACATCCCCGACTCCGACCGGGTGCACGGCGTCGTCGTCGACGGCGGGCAGGCACCCAACGTCGTACCGGAGCGGGCGGCGGCGCGCTACTACCTGCGCTCGCAGCACCCGGAGACGTTGCGGGACCTGACCACGCGGGTGGAGGCGATCGCCGTCGCGGCGGCGGCGATGACCGGCTGCGGCCACACCCTGGAGTGGGACCCGCGCCCGCCGTACCTGCCGATCCGCCACAACCGGACCCTCGCCGCGCGCTGGGCGGTGCACCAGGCCGGGCGGGGGCGCACGGTGTACCCGCGCGGGGTGGTGCCGGAGTCCGAGACCGGGTCGACCGACCTGGGCAACGTCTCGCTGCGGGTGCCGTCGATCCATCCGATGATCGCGATCGCGGAGCCGGGCACCGCGCTGCACACCACCGGGTTCGCCGAGGCCGCGGCGGGTGCGGCCGGGGACCGCGCGGTGCTCGACGGCGCCGCCGGGCTGGCGACGGTGGTGGCCGACCTGCTGTACGACGCGGCGCTGCGCGGGGCGGTCGCGGCGGAGTTCGCCGAGGCGGGCGGCCCGGTGGACGTGCCCGCGTTCTTCGACTGAGCTCAGCCGCCGTGGCCTGCGGTGCGGCGCTCACGCGGCGCGGCGCGGGTGTGGACCTTCTCGCCCTGCGGGCCGAACAGGCTGAGCACCTCGACGGCGCGGTCGCGGTCGGCGGAACCGAACCAGTGCGGGACGTGGGTGTCGAACTCGGCGGCCTCCCCGGCGCCGAGCACGACGTCGTGCCCGCCGAGGACCAGGCGCAGCCTGCCGTCGAGGACGTAGAGCCACTCGTAGCCCTCGTGCACCCGCGGGTCGGGCTCGTCGCCGCGGAACGGGATGAGCATCTTGAACGCCTGCAGCCCGCCGGGGCGCTCGGTCAGCGGGACGACGGTCATCCCGTTGGCCCGGCGCGGCCGCAGCCGCACCCGCGGGTCGCCGACCGGTGGGGCGGCGACGAGCTCGTCGAGCGGCACCTGGTGGGCGGCCGCGATCGGGAGCAGCAGCTCCAGGGTCGGACGGCGCCCGCCGGACTCGAGGCGCGACAGCGTGCTCACCGAGATGCCGGTGGCCTCCGACAGGTCGGCCAGGGTCATGCCGTGCGCGGTGCGCAGACCGGCCAGCCGGGGGCCGACGCCGGCCAGGGTGTCCGCGATCGCCTCGTCCACACCGACAGTTTGCCACCCCGGCAACGATGTTTGCCAGCGTCGCGCCGTGGCGCGCAGGGTGGCGCCATGACCTCGTCTCCCGCAGACCCGTTCGGTGCCGCGTCGGAGCGCCGGGTCGCCGCGCTCGTCGCGGACGACCGGGTGCACGGACTCGCCACCGGCATCACCACCGCCGCTGTGCCCACCGCACCCACCACATCCACCGGAGGAGCCACCGTGACCGAGGACCGCTGGTCCGCGGCGTTCTGGGACGCCCACTACGACACCCGCCCGCAGATCTGGAGCGGCGACGCCAACGCCGCTCTCGTCGCCGAGGCCGCGGACCTGCCGGCCGGGCGGGCGCTCGACGTCGGCTGCGGGGAGGGCGGCGACGCGGTGTGGCTCGCCGCGCGGGGCTGGCGGGTGGACGCCGTCGACGTCTCCCCCGTCGCGGTGGAGCGGGCCCGGGCCGCCGTCGAGCGGGCCGGGTGGGCCGACGCGGTCACCCTCACCGCCTCCGACCTGCGCTCCGACCCGCCCGCCGCGGGCGTCTACGACCTGGTCAACGCCCAGTTCCTGCACCTGCCCCCGGACGTGCGCCGCCCGCTGTACGCCGCGCTCGCCGACGCCGTCGCCCCCGGGGGGACGCTGCTGCTGGTGCTGCACCACCCGCGCGACCTGGCCGCCGGGATCCCGCGCCCGCCGGAGCCGGAGCTGTTCCCCGACGAGCACGAGCTCGCCGGTGCGCTCGACCCGGACCGGTGGGAGGTCCTGGTCGCCGACGCGCGGCCGCGGCCGGTGACGCTGCCCGACGGCAGCACGGTGACCGGCCACGACGCGGTCGTCCGGGCCCGCCGCCGGGCCTGAGCGTCCGCGTCGCAGGCGGGGACGCTCAGAAGAACGTGCCGCACCACGGCGCCGGTCCGGGCACCGCGAACAGTGCGTCCGCCCGGACCCGGGCGCCGGGGGTGTGCTCGCGCCAGCGGCCCGCCGCCACCAGCGACGACGGCGACCGGTCCCCGAGGAACGCCGCCGCCAGCGCGTCGACGGCGCACTCCAGGTCCGGGTCGGCGCCGGCGGCGGGCTCGGCGGCGCCGTCGGCGAGACGCCAGGTGCCGGTGTCGCCCAGGAACGCGTCGTGCACCCGCAGCACGACCGGCCCGCCCGGACCCCAGGCGCGGGCCCGCAGCGCCGCGTCCGGGTCGAGCAGGCGCAGCCACAGGTCGTCGCCGCGGCCGGTGACCCGGTGGGCCCGGGAGTCGGCCAGCACCAGGTCGAGGTCCTCGTCGAGGGGGCGTGCCCAGCTCGTCACCGCGCCGGCCAGGTCGAGGCCGGTCAGGAACCGCCACAGCCCGGCCGTCGCGGCCGGCCCGGCGGCCCAGAGCTGCTGCAGCCGGACCTCGTCCGTGCCGCCGGTGGCCAGGTCGCCCTCCGCGACGCCCCACACCACGAACCCGTCGTCGACGCCGTCGGTGCCGGTGTGCACCGCCACGCCCTTGTACTCGCCGGCGGGCGGGCCCGCGGGGCGCAGCGCCCGCCGCCACCAGCGCGCGGAACGGGTCATCCCGCCCGGGCGGTCCGCGGCGAGGCGTTCCTGCAGGCCGGGCAGCAGCGCGGTCGCCTCGTCGGGGTCGAGCATCCGCACCGTGCCCCCGGCCGGGGCCTCCGGGCGCCACACGGCTCCCGCCGTGACGCGGACCTGGTCGGCGCGGGAGGCGACCCCGTAGCCGAAGCGGCCGTAGATGCCGGCCTCCGACGCGCGGAGCACGGCGGCGACGTCGCCGCGGTCGCGGGCCGCGGTCAGCTGGGCGCGCATGAGCGCGGTCAGGCGCCCGGCGCGGGTCCGGTCAGGTCGCACCCCGACGCCGCTGACCGCGGCGGCGGGGACCCGGGCCCCGCCGGGCAGGGTCAGCCGGGTCGGGAAGGAGTACGCCGACCCGACGAGCGCACCGGAGGGGTCGGCGACGCCGAGCCAGTGCTCGTCGGGGGCCTGCCCGTGGGCCTCCCACGCGTCGTCGGTGATCGGGCCGTGGTGCAGGGTGCCCAGGAACAGGTCGAACGCGCGGCGCCGGTCGGCGGGGTCGGTCAGGGTGCGGACCGTGTGGGGGGCGACGGTCGGCGGGGCGGGGTTCGGGGCGAACGGGTCATCGGGGCTCACATCCGACGAGCCTCGCGTCCGCGCGCCCCGCGCACCAGCCGATTACCCGGCCCGTCACCGCAGCCCGGTCAGACCCGCCCGACCTGGTAGTCGCCCTGGTCGCTGGTCACGACCACGGGGACCTCGACCTGCTCGCCGTCGACGACGGCCTGGCAGGTGAACTGTGTGCCGGCCGACACCTCGACGTCCTCCGGGCAGGCGATCGCACCGACCTGCAGCCCGTAGTCCTGGGTGAGGACCTGGTTGACCCCGGCCTGCAGCGCGGTGCGGTCGAGCCGGTCGCTGCCGAGCACGCCCGCCCAGAACAGCGCACCGACCACGAGTGCGGCCACCACCACGGCGCCGACCCCGGCCAGGACGTACAGCCGCGTCCGCGACGGGGAGCGGACCGCGTCCCGGGAGACCCAGGGCTCGTCCTCACCGGGGCCGGGGTTCTGCTGCCACCCGCCCGGCCCGGACCCGCCGTCGGCCGGGACGGCCGCGGTGGTCTGCGCGTCGGCCCAGGGCGACCCGGGCGACGACGCGGGGACGGCGTCGGTGGGGGCTCCGGCCTCGGCGGCCCGGCGACGGGCGCGGCGCCCGGTCGGGACGGCCCATCCGCCGTCGGTGCCGGTGTCGGCGCCTGCCTCGTCGCCCCACAGCGACTCACCGCGGGCCGGGTCCCCGGCGGACCCGTCGTGGGCGGCCCAGCCGCCGGTGTCGCCGCTGTGGCGTCCGCCCGCGGGCGGGACGGCGTCCCAGCCGCCGGTGCCCTGCGCGGGTGCGCCGCCGGCGTCGTGGGCGGCCCAGCCGTCACGGTCGTCGTGGTCGGGGGACCAGGCTCCGGTGGTCTCGGGGTCGGCGCCCCACCCGCCGGGCGGCGGCGTGCCCCAGGCGGGGATCTCCCCGGTCCGCTCCGCGGCATCCTCGGGATGCCGGTCCGGTCCCTGCGGGTTGTTCATCGCCTACTCGTCCGCCCGTCTCTCTCGTCGTGCCGTCGTGACTGCTGGTGCTGCTCGTGACTGCTACTGCATACCGGCCGCGACCACGCCGCGCCGGACCGCACCGGAGGCCCGGTGGGCCGCCTTCCCGACCGCGCTCGACCGCCCGGCGACCCCGGCGATCTGGTCGAGCAGGTCGAGGACCTGCCGGGTCCAGCGTACGAAGTCGCCCGCGGACAGCTCGTGCCCGTTCCGTTCGGCGGCCTCCAGGACCTGTGCCAGGGACTCGCCGCGCGCCCACCGGTGCATCGGCCAGGCGAAGGCCAGGTCGGGTGCGCGGGTGCGTTCGGCCTTGTGCCGGCGCTGGTCGGCGTCGAGCTCCTCCCACAGCCGCACGGTGCGCTCCAGGGCGTCGGACACCGGGCCGGTGGGCAGCCGCGGCATCGGTGCGTCGTCGCGGCGGGACTCGTAGACCAGCGCCGAGACGACCGCGGCCAGCTCGTCGGGCTCCAGGCCGTCCCAGGCGCCGTGCCGCAGGCACTCGGCGGCCAGCAGGTCCGACTCGCCCCACAGCCGGGCCAGGACCCGTCCGTGCGCGGTGATCTCCTCCTCGCCGGGCTCGGTCTCCCCGGCCGGGACGAGGTAGCCGCGCTCGGCGAGCAGCGCGCGGATCCGGTCGAAGGCCCGGGCCAGCGAGTGCGTCGTGGCCCGCACCTTCTGCCGCAGCGTCTCGGTCTCCCGCTCCAGCCTCGCGTGCCGCTCCGCCCAGCGGGCGTGCGCCTCGCGGTCGTCGCACCCGTGGCAGGGGTGCGCGCGCAGGGCCCGGCGCAGGGTCGACAGCTCCGGGTCGTCCTGCACCCCGGGCCGGCGACGACGCCCGAGGGCGCGCCCCTCCCCCAGCCGGGAGGCACGCAGCGAGGAGGCCAGGTCCCGGCGGACCTGCGGGGAGCGGTGCTCGACCCGCTTCGGCAGCTTGATCCGGCCCAGCACCTCCACCGCGTCCGGGAAGTCCGCCGCCGACAGCCGTCCCGCCCAGCGGTCCTCGGTGCACACCAGCGGCCGGGCCTCGGCGTCGCGGCCCGCGGCCGACACCGCCCCGATCCCCGGGTCGAGCACCACGGCGATCCCGGCGCGCTTGCCCGAGGGCACCGCGATCACGTCGCCGGGGCGCAGCTCGCGCAGCGACTCCGAGGCCTCGTCGCGGGCGGCGACGGTGTTCTGGCGGCGCAGCGACTTCTCCCGGTCGGAGATGCGCCTGCGCAGGTCGGCGTACTCGGCGAAGTCGCCGAGGTGGCAGCTCATCGCCTCCCGGTAGCCGTCCAGGGCCTCGGCGTTGCGGTCGATCCGCCGGGCCAGCCCGACCACCGAGCGGTCGGCCTGGAACTGCCCGAAGGACCGTTCCAGCAGCTCGCGGGCGGCGTCGGTGCCCAGGCGCCCGACCAGGTTGACCGACATGTTGTAGACCGGCCGGAACGAGCTGCGCAGCGGGTAGGTGCGGGTGGAGGCCAGCCCGCCGACCTGCTCCGGGTCCATGCCGGGTGCCCACAGCACGACGGCGTGGCCCTCGACGTCGATCCCGCGCCGCCCGGCGCGCCCGGTGAGCTGGGTGTACTCGCCGGGGGTGAGGTCGACGTGGGCCTCGCCGTTGTACTTGACCAGCCGCTCCAGCACGACGGTGCGGGCGGGCATGTTGATGCCCAGCGCCAGGGTCTCGGTGGCGAACACGCACCGCACCAGGCCGGCGACGAACAGCTCCTCGACGGTCTCCTTGAACGCAGGCAGCAGCCCGGCGTGGTGGGCGGCGACGCCGCGTTCGAGGGCCTCGCGCCACTCCCAGTACCCGAGCACGCCGAGGTCGGCCTGCGGCAGGTCGCCGGTGTGCTTCTCGACGATCCGGCGGATCTCGTCGACCTCCTCGGGCACGGTCAGGCGCACCCCGGCCCGCACGCACTGGCCGACCGCGGCGTCGCAGCCGGCGCGGGAGAAGACGAACGTGATCGCGGGCAGCAGCCCCTCGCGGTCGAGCCGGTCGATCACCTGCACCCGCGACGGCGGCCGGAACCCACCGCGCGACGGCCCGCCCCCGCGCGGCCCCCGCCCGACGACGGCCGTGGAGTCGGTCTTCCCGCCCCGGGTGCGGCCGCGCTGCGGACCGCCCCGGCCGCGCGGCCCGCGGTCGCCCGCCCGGTCCGAGGCGCGGGAGGTGGTGAAGTCCCGCCGCGCCATCTCGCGGGTGTAGCGGACCAGCTCCGGGTCGACGACGACCTCACCGGGCCCGCCGGGGGTGCTCCGCTCGCCGAACATGTCGAACAGCCGGTTGCCGACCATCATGTGCTGCCACAGCGGCACCGGGCGGTGCTCGTCGACCACCACGCGGGTGTCGCCGCGGACCTCGACCAGCCAGTCGCCGAACTCCTCGGCGTTGCTGACCGTGGCCGAGAGCCCGACGACCGCGACGTGCTCGGGCAGCTGGAGGATGACCTCCTCCCAGACCGCGCCGCGGAACCGGTCGGCCAGGTAGTGGATCTCGTCCATCACCACGTAGCCGAGGTGGTCCAGCCGCCGGTTCGCCGCCTTGTCGGAGTCCGCGTAGATCATGTTGCGGAGCACCTCGGTGGTCATCACGACCACCTGGGCGTCGCCGTTCACCGCGGTGTCGCCGGTGAGCAGGCCGACCGCGTCCGCGCCGTAGCGGGCGACCAGGTCGGCGTACTTCTGGTTGGACAGCGCCTTGATCGGCGTGGTGTAGAAGCACTTGCGGCCCTCGGACAGGGCCAGGTGCACGGCGAACTCTCCCGCGACGGTCTTGCCGGCGCCGGTGGGCGCACAGAGCAGGACGCCGTGGCCGTCCTCCAGGGCCTCGCACGCCTCGCGCTGGAACGGGTCCAGGTCGAAGGGCATCAGACCGGTGAACTCGGCCAGCCGCGGGTAGGCGGCGCGGGCCTTCGCCGCCGCGTACGCGGCGGCCGGGTCGGCGGCGGAACCATTCACGGCCCCAGGCTGTCACACGGCACCGACACCCTGCTCCGTCACGGCGTGAGCCGGGCCACGTGGCACCGCCGGGCTACTCCGGGTGGGCGAACTCCGCCTCGACGATGTCGGGGTTGATCTCCGTGCCGTGGTGCTCACCGCGGCAGATGGCGGCCATTAGGCCGTCCTTCTCGATGTCGAACACGTGCAGCGGCAGGCCGTGGTCGCGGGCCAGGATGAACGCGGTCTGGTCCATCACGGCCAGCCGGCGCGACAGCACCTCGTCGTAGGGCAGGCGCTCGTAGCGGCGGGCGTCGGGGTTGGTGCGCGGGTCGGTGTCGTAGACGCCGTCGGTGCCGTGCTTGGCCACCAGCAGCGCGTCCGCGCCGATCTCCAGGGCGCGCTGCACGCTCGGGTAGTCGGTGGTGATGAACGGCTGCCCGTTGCCGCCGGAGAAGATCAGGATGGCGTCCTTCTCCAGGTGCCGCTTGGCGCGCAGCCGCAGGAACGGCTCGGCGACGGCGTTGATCGGGATCGCGGTCATCACGCGGACGTTCTCCTCACCGCCCGCGGAGAGCTTGCCGCGCAGCAGGAGACCGTTGATCACGGTGCCGAGCATGCCGATGTTGTCGGCCTCGACGCGGTCGATCCCCCAGGTCTCGGAGCGGTTGCCGCGGAACACGTTCCCGCCGCCGACGACGACCGCGACCTGCACCCCCAGCGCGCGCATCTGCCGGATCTGGTCGGCGAGGTGGGACAGGGCCTGCGCGGAGAACCCGAAGCCGTCGGCACCGGCCATCGCCTGTCCGCTGAGCTTGATGACCACCCGGTTGTACTTCATCTGTCCCGACCCGCTCCTCAGTGCCGCCCGACCCGATCCGGGGGGCAAGCCTACGGAGCCGTGCCGGACGGGGCCGCGGGGGGATCCGCGGCACCGCCCCGGTCAGGTGATGTCGTCGTAGCGGGGCGGCTCGGGGGCGGTCCCGTTGGTCCCGGCACCCCCGGTGCGGCCGTTCGCCGCACCCGTGGTGCCGCCGTCCGGGGCGACGACGGGGGTCCGGGTGGTCGACACCGGCGCGGGGGCCTCGATCCGGGACGGCTCGATCCGCGACGGCCCCTCGATCGGCGACGGCGTCGTGTCCAGCGGCGAGGGCTCGTCCGGGTCCAGGGAGTCCCAGCCCTCGGCGGCGCGCCGGCGGGCCCGGCGGCGGTCGGTGATCCGGCAGACCTGGATGGCCGCCTCGAACAGCAGGGTCAGCGCGAACGCCAGCGCCAGCATCGAGATCGGGTCCTGGCCGGGCGTGGCGATCGCGGCGAAGCAGAACAGCCCGAAGATCAGCCCGCGCCGGGAGCGGCGGAGCACGTCGTAGGACACGACCCCGGCCGCGTTGAGCGCGACGACCAGCAGCGGGATCAGGAAGCTGACCCCGAAGATGATGATCAGGTTCACGACCAGCGAGAAGTACGACGTGCCGGTCAGCGCCGTCGTCTGGATCTCGCTACCGATCGTCAGCAGGAAGCCGAGCGCCTGCGGGATGATCAGGTAGGCGAGCACCGCGCCGGCGACGAACAGCACCGCGGCCACCGAGACGAAGCCCAGCGCGTAGCGGCGCTCCTTCTTCAGCAGGCCCGGGGTGATGAAGCCCCACAGCTGGTAGAGCCAGATCGGGCAGGCCAGGATCACCCCGGCCGTCGCCCCGACCTTCAGGCGCAGCATGAACTGGTCGAACGGGGTGGTGCCGAGCAGGGTGCAGGCGTTCGGGTCGGCCGTCAGCGACGCGCGCGCCGAGGGCGGCAGCGAGCAGTACGGCTCCTTGAGCAGCTCACCCAGGCTCGGGAAACCGAAGAACGAGACCTCGAACCAGATGTAGCCGAACACCGTCGTCACCACGATCGCGGCGAGCGAGATGCCGAGCCGGTTGCGCAGCTCGTAGAGGTGCTCGATCAGGGTCATGGTCCCGTCGGGGTTGAGCCTGCGCTTCCGACGGAACGGTGCCTTCACGGGAGGAGATGCCTCAGGCGGTCGGACCGGCGGGCCGGTCGGTGGCCTGCGCCGGCGGCTGCTGCGAGGCCTGCTGCGGGGCCGGGGCGGACTGCTGCGGGGCCGGGGCGGTCTGCTGCGGCGCCGGGGCGGCCGCGGGCAGCTCCTGGGCCGGCTTGGGCTCCTCGGCCTGCCGGGTGCGGGCGTCGTCGTCCTTGAGGCCCTTCATCTCGCCCTTGAACACGCGGGCGGACTGGCCGACCGACCGCGCCATCTCGGGCAGCTTCTTCGCGCCGAACAGCAGGAGCAGAACGGCGATGATGATCAGCCACTCGTAGCCACCGGGCATGGGGTCCACCTCGCGTCGATCGGGCCGGGTCGACACCGAGTGTAGACACGGGCGAATCGGTCGCCCGGTCCCCCCGTCCTGGGACGTGGCTCCGGTCACCCGGTGTTCATCCCGCCGTCGTCATCCTGTCGCATTCCCCCTTCGGGGCAGTCGAGATGACTCAGGGTGACGCGTCGGCGATCCGCAGGGCCTCCCGGGCCCGTTCGCGCACCGCCGTCGCCAGCTCCGGGGGCTCGACGATGCGGGCCGCGCCACCGAGCCCCAGCACGAGGCGGACCAGCCAGTCGTCGTCGGCGAAGCGGAGCAGCACCCGCAGCCGGTCGTCGCCGCCCGACGCGGCGGGCACCGGGTCCGGCGCGCCGGGCGGCGGGTCGCCCTCCACCAGCTCACCGGTACCGGTGCGCACCTCGTCGACCGGGTAGTACTCGGCGACCCAGTGCGCGTCCGGGTCGAGCTCCAGGACCGCGTACCGGTGCTCGGCGCGCGGGCTGAACAGCCCGTGCGAGACGTCGACGGGCCGGGCCTCGGGGTGGGCGCGGGCCGGTTCGTCGAGCTCCTCGGCCTGCTCCACCCGGTCCAGGCGGAACATCCGCACGTCCTCGGCGCGGCGGCACCACGCCTCCAGGTAGCCGCGCCCGCCGCTGACGACCAGCCGCATCGGGTCGACGTCGCGGCGGGACACCGCGTCACGGCCCGCGGTGAAGTACACGATGCGCAGCGCGCGCCCGCGGTCCAGCGCCCGGCGCACGACGGCGGTGGTGTCGCGCTCGCCGATCCCGGACTCGACGGTGACCAGACCGCCCGGGCCGGCCGCCTCCCCCACCGCGGCCTCGACCTTCGCGATGGCCCGCCCGACGGCGTCGGAGTCGACCACCCCGGCGGTCTGGTGCAGCATCCGCAGCGCCACGAGCAGTGCGGTCGCCTCGGTGGTGGTCAGGCGCAGCGGCCGGGTCAGCCCGGCGTCGAAGACGACGTCGACGGTGTCCCCGGCGAAGGACAGGTCGACCAGGTCACCCGGCCCGTAGCCGGGCAGCCCGCACATCCAGAGCAGCTCCAGGTCCTTGCGCAGCTGCCGCTCGTCGACGCCGAAGTCCGCGGCGGCCTCGGCGACCGGCACCCCGGGGTGCGCCCGCAGGTAGGGCACCAGCGACAGCAGCCGGGGCAGGCGCTGGGCGACGCCCTGGCGGCTCACGTGCGGGTCCCGAGGGCACCGGCGCCCAGCGCGGCCTCCCACAGCTCGCGGACCGCGCGGGCCAGCTCCGGCGGGTCGAGGACGGCGACGTCCGGGCCGTGCCCGGCCAGCCAGCGCGCGACGGTGCCCCGGTCGCGCAGGTCCAGCTCGATCTCCACGCCCGGCCGTCCGGCGTGCTCGCGCGGCCCGCGCTCGCGGCCGGTGCGGCGCAGCCCGGCCGCACGGCCCGCCGCGACCCAGACCCGTGCGGTGCCCGACACCGACTGCGGGCCCGCCGAGGCACGCACCAGCGCCCGCAGGTCGACGCCCTCGGGCACGGTGACCGCGCCCTCCGGTCCGACGGCGCGGACCGGGCCCTCGACGCGGGAGAGCCGGAAGCAGCGCACGTCGTCGCGGTCGCGGTCGTGGCCCACCAGGTACCAGCGGCCCCGGAACGACACCACGCCCCACGGCTCGACGGTGCGCCGCACCAGCTCCCCGGTGGGGCCGCCGCGGCGGTGGTCGAAGGTGACGACGCGGCCGGTGCGCACCGCGCCCAGCAGCGGCGCGAGGGCGGGCTCGCCCGCGGCGGCACCGGGGCGGATCGCCGCGGCCGGGGTCTCGGCGACCTCGACGCCCGCGGCGCGCAGCTTCACCAGCGCCCCGTGCGCGGCGCCGGCCAGCTCCGGGGAGTCCCACAGGTTCCCGGCCAGCGCGACGACGGTCGCCTCGTCCGGGTCGAGGTGGATCTCGCCGAGCTCGTAGTCGGCCCGGGCGATCCGGTAGCCCTCCACGGTGTCGAACACCGAGTTGTGGCCGGTCTCCAGGGGTACGCCCAGCTCGCGCAGCTCGGCCTTGTCCCGCTCGAACATCCGGAAGAACGCCTCGTCGCCGGTGCCGTCGGCGTAGCCGGGGACGATGGACCGGATCCGCTCCGCGGACAGGTACTGGCGCGTCGACATCAGGCAGAGCACCAGGTTGACCAGTCGCTCGGCGCGGGCGGAGGACACGACGGGCATCGTAGCCAGGCCGGACGGGACGGATCGGGCGCCCCGGGCCGCGGGCACCCGGGACCGCGCCGGGGTGTCTCATCCTGCGACAGGGTCGTTGACGGCGGCGCGCGGACGGCAAAGGCTCGACCCCGGGTGCGGCGCCGCGGCCGTACCGGCACGTGGAGGTGACGCATGTCCGGTGAGCAGGAGACGTTCAACCCGTGGACCGTGGTGAACCTGGTGTTCCACCACCTGGCCGACCAGGGTCTGCACCCGGTGCTCGGGGAGACCGGGGACCCGGCCGCGGCCGCGACCGGGCTGCTGCGGTCGATGGGGATCGCCCCGGCGCCGGAGAAGGCGGGTCCGGCCGACCCGGAGGTGCAGGACGAGCTGGCCGAGCTGCGCCGCCGGATCATGCCCGGGATCGAGTGACCCGGCACCGGTGATCTAGTTTGCGCTCCGCACCGGACGGACCGGTCCGCGAGAGGGGCGCCGATGGAGCAGCAGACCGAGCGCGCGATCGTGCAGCGGCAGCTCGAGGAGCTGCACGGGGCGGTCGGGAGCCCCGGCGGGGTGCCCGACGGGCGGGTCGTCGCGTACTACCCGCCGTCGATGGCCGGGCAGGCGCAGCTGTTCGGGCTGGCCGCCACCGACATCGAGGGCACCCAGTGGGAGGTCGGCGACGCCGGGGTCCGCTTCCCGCTGCACTCGATCTCCAAGGTGTTCACCTACGGCCTGGCGCTGGAGGACAACGGCCGCGAGGAGGTCCTGCTGCGGGTCGGGGTCGAGCCCTCCGGCGACCCGTTCAACTCGATCAGCTTCGACGAGGTCAACCACCGCCCGTTCAACCCGATGATCAACGCGGGGGCGCTGGTCGCGGTGAACCTGGTGCACGGCGCCACCAAGGAGGAGAAGGTCGAGCGGCTGCTGACCCGGCTGCGGATCTACGCGGGCAACCCCGACCTGGCCGTCGACGAGGACGTCCTCGCCGAGCAGCTGGTCTCCAACGACCGCAACGTCGCGCTGTCCTACCTGATGCGCAGCCTGGGGATGCTGCACGGCAACATCGAGGACAACCTGTACGTCTACCTGGCGGCCTGCTCGGTGACCGTCACCGCCGCGGAGCTGTCGACGATGGCGGCGACCCTGGCCCGGGGCGGGGCGAACCCGTTCACCGGGGTGCCTGCGCTGCCGCGGACCTACACCCGTGACGTGCTCAGCGTGATGAGCATGTGCGGCATGTACGACGCGGCGGGGCAGTGGGCCTACGAAGTCGGCATCCCGGCCAAGTCGAGCGTGTCCGGGGCGATCCTGGCGGCGATCCCGGACGCGATCGGGGTCGGCGTCTACTCCCCCGGGCTGGACCGGCACGGCAACTCGGTGCGCGGGATCGCGGTGTGCCGGGAGCTGTCGGACCGGTTCGGGCTGCACGTGTTCGCCGACCCGTCGGAGTCGCGGCTGGGCCGGATCGTGCGCCCGGGCCGGCGGGAGGAGGCGACCGAGATGTACCCCTCCGGCGACGGCTGGCTGCCCGACGGGCTCTAACGATCCGGCGCGGCGGACGAGTCCTCCGGGGACATCGTCGTCGACACCGGGAGCAGGGCACGCATGGCCACGTTGGACGTCGTCGCGGACCGGGCGCTGCGCCGGGCCGGGGCCATCCGGTTCCACCGCCGCCACCGCGGGGAGGCGGCGGCGCTCCTCGCCACGATCGAGGCCGAGCGCGGTCCGTCCGACCCGGCGCTGGCCCGGGCGTGCGACGCCTGGGCCGGCGACGTGCTGGGCTGGCGCGGCTACGCCCCCTGGCTGCGGGTCTACGCCGCGGTGGCCGGGGAGTTCCGGGAGGGCTGGATCCCCGACAACTACTACGGCCGGGTCGTGCTCCCCGCCGTGCAGGGGCCCTACGGCGAGGTCTCGAAGCTCAAGCCGCTGTCGCGGCGGCTGCTGCGGTCCGACCTGATCGCCGACGTCGCCTACTGGGTCAACGGCGGCCTCTACGACCGCGACCTGCGCCACCTCGACCGCGCCGGGCTCGCGTCGGTGCTGTTCGCCGGCTCCGACCGGGCGGTGTTCAAGTCCGACGACTCGATCCAGGGCGCCGGGGTGCGGGTGCTGCACCGGTCGGGGTTCGACCCCGCCGAGCTCGACGGGCTGCCGTCGGGGGTGTTCCAGAGCTGGGTCGACCAGCACCCGCTGCTGGCGGGGTTCACCCCGGGCTCGGTGGCGACGATGCGGGTCACCACCGTCGTGACCGACAACGGCGTCGCCTCGGTCCGGGCCGCCTACCTGCGGTTCGGGCGCGCCGCCGACACCCACGTGCGCTCCGACAGCCACGTGCGCGTCGCCGTGGACACCTCGACCGGCCGGCTCGCCGACCACGGCCTGACCCCGCGCTGGACGCGCGTCGACGCCCACCCCGACTCCGGTGCGGGGTTCGCGGGGACCACCGTGCCGGGTTTCGACGGGTGTGTCGCGGCGGTGCTGGAGCTGCACCGGGGGATGCCGTTCGCGCGCTGCGTCGGGTGGGACCTGGCCGTCGACGCCGACGAGCGGCCCGCCGTACTGGAGTGGAACGCCGGGCACAACGACATCAAGTTCTCCGAGGCCGTCCAGGGCCCCTGCTTCGCGGACATGGGCTGGGAGCGGCTGTGGCGACCCGTGGCCCGGATCCCGGCCCCGCGGCGGCCCGGGCAGTAGGTTCTGCGACCGGACACCCCCGACGAAAGGGACACCGATGGTCGCGCAGGCCGAACGCGAACTGGTCCAGCAGCAGTTCGAGGACCTCCGCAGCACCTGTACCGCCGGCAGCGGCAGCCTGCTGCCCGGCGAGGAGGTCGTCAGCTACTACCCGGCGTCGATGGAGGCCCGGGCCGAGGAGTTCGGCCTGGCCGGCACGAACGTCGACGGCACGCAGTGGCAGGTCGGCGACTGCGACGTCCGCTTCCCGCTGCACTCGATCTCGAAGGTCTTCACCTACGGGCTCGCGCTGGAGGACAACGGCCTGGCCGAGACGCTGCGCCGGGTCGGGGTCGAGCCGTCGGGCGACCCGTTCAACTCCATCACCTTCGACGAGACGCACAACCGCCCGTTCAACCCGATGATCAACGCGGGCGCGCTGGTCGCGGCGAACATGGTCAAGGGGGCCACCGGGGAGGAGCGCGCCGAGCGGCTCCTGGAGCGCAACCGGGTCTACACCGGCAACCCGTCGCTGGAGATCGACCGCGCGGTCCTCGACGAGCAGCTGGTCTCCAACGACCGCAACCTCGGGCTCAGCTACCTCATGCGCAGCCTGGGGATGCTGCACGGCGACATCGACGACACCCTCTACGTCTACCTCGCCGCCTGCTCGATCACGGTGACCGCGCCGGAGCTGTCGGCGATGGGCGCGACGCTGGCCCACGGCGGGGTCAACCCGCTGACCGGTGAACGGGCGCTGTCCCGCGAGCACCTGCGCACGGTGATCAGCGTGATGAGCATGTGCGGGATGTACGACGCCGCGGGCGAGTGGGCGCACGACGTCGGCATCCCGGCCAAGAGCGGGGTGTCCGGCGGGATCATGGGTGTGCTGCCGCGCTGGTTCGGGCTCGGCGTGTACTCCCCCGGCCTGGACCGGCACGGCAACTCGGTGCGCGGCGTCGCGGTCTGCCGGGAGCTGTCGTCGCGGTTCGGGCTGCACGTGTTCGCCGACCCGCAGGAGTCGCGGTTCGGCCGGATCGCCCAGCCCGACTGAGCCGTACCCCGGGGTGGGCGGCCGCCCACCCCGGGGCCGCGGTCAGAGCGAGGCGATCAGGCGGTCCACCCGCTCGTCGACGGCGCGGAACGGGTCCTTGCACAGCACGGTGCGCTGGGCCTGGTCGTTCAGCTTCAGGTGCACCCAGTCGACGGTGAAGTCCCGCCCGGCGGCCTGCGCGGCGGCGATGAAGTCCCCGCGCAGCTTCGCCCGGGTCGACTGCGGCGGGGTGTCCTTGGCCGCCTCGATCTCGCCGTCGTCGGTGACCCGGTCGACCAGCGCCTTGCGCTGCAGCATGTCGAACAGGCCGCGGCCGCGGCGGACGTCGTGGTAGGCCAGGTCGAGCTGGGCGACCCGGGCGCTGGACAGGTCCAGGTCGTGCCGGGCCCGGTAGCGCTCCACCAGCCGGTGCTTGATCGCCCAGTCGATCTCGCGGTCGATCTTCGACAGGTCCTGGGACTCGACGGCGTCGAGGGTGCGGCCCCACAGCTCGACGACGCGCGCCATCGCCGGGTCCGGGTGCCCGGTCGCCTCCAGGTACTCCACGGCGCGGGCGTGGTACTCGCGCTGGATGTCCAGCGCCGAGGCCTCCCGGCCGCCGGCCATCCGCACCGGGCGGCGCCCGGTGAGGTCGTGGCTGATCTCGCGGATCGCGCGGATCGGGTTGTCCAGGGTGAAGTCCCGGAACTGGACGCCGGCCTCGATCATCTCCAGCACCAGGGTGGCCGACCCGACCTTGAGCAGGGTCGTCACCTCGGACATGTTCGAGTCGCCGACGATCACGTGCAGCCGCCGGTAGCGCTCGGCGTCGGCGTGCGGCTCGTCGCGGGTGTTGATGATCGGCCGGGACCGGGTCGTCGCCGAGGAGACGCCCTCCCAGATGTGCTCGGCCCGCTGGGACAGGCAGTACACGGCGCCGCGCGGGGTCTGCAGGACCTTCCCGGCACCGCAGATGAGCTGGCGGGTGACCAGGAACGGCAGGAGCACGTCGGCGATCCGGGAGAACTCGCCCTGCCGCGCGACGAGGTAGTTCTCGTGGCAGCCGTAGGAGTTCCCCGCGGAGTCGGTGTTGTTCTTGAACAGGTAGATGTCCCCGCCGATGCCCTCGTCGACCAGGCGCCGCTCGGCGTCGACGAGGAGGTCCTCGAGGATCCGTTCACCGGCCTTGTCGTGCGACACGAGCTGGGTCAGCGAGTCGCACTCCGCCGTGGCGTACTCGGGGTGCGACCCGACGTCGAGGTAGAGACGGGCACCGTTGCGGAGGAAGACGTTGGAGGACCGGCCCCACGACACCACCCGGCGGAAGAGGTAGCGCGCCACCTCGTCCGGGGACAGTCGGCGCTGTCCGTGGAAGGTGCACGTGACACCGAACTCCGTCTCGACCCCGAAGATCCGACGCTGCATGCCGTTCAGGGTAGGCGCCCGACCCCCTCTACTGTCACGACTGTGAGTGGATGGTTCGAACGCGTCGCCCGCAGGTCCCGTCGTCTGGACCGCGGGGTGGACTCGGTGTCCCGGGCCGACCGGGCGGTCACCGAGTTCATCGCGAGCCGTCCACCGAGCCGGGTGGACACCTCGGTGCGCCGGCTCACCCGCACCGCCGACCACAGCGTGCTGTGGTTCGCGATCGCCGCGGCGCTGTCGGTGCGCCGGGGGGCCGGGCGCAAGGCGGCGATGCGCGGGATCGCGTCCATCGCGCTGACCAGCTTCACCGCGAACGCGCTGCTCAAGCCGTTGCTGCCGCGCCGGCGGCCGGCCGCGGCGGAGCTGCCCGCCTACCGGACGGTGGCCGACCCGCCGTCGTCGTCGTCGTTCCCGTCGGGGCACGCCGCCTCGGCCGCGGCGTTCGCGACCGCGGTGGTGATGGAGAACCGCCGGGCCGCGCCGGTCGTGGTGCCGCTGGCGGCGCTGGTCGGCTGGTCGCGGGTGCACGTGGGCGTGCACTGGACCTCCGACGTGATCGTCGGCGCGGCGATCGGCACCGGCGTGGCGAAGCTGACGAACCGCTGGTGGCCGGTGCGTCCCAGCGACGAGGCCCGCGCCCGCCCGATCGACACCGTCCCGGTCCTGCCGCAGGGCGAGGGCCTGGTCATCGTGTCGAACCCGTTCTCCGGGCCGCCCGACCACGACGTGTCCGACGAGGTCCGCGAACGGCTGCCCGCGGCGCACCACCTCGTCGTCGGGGACGGGGTGAAGGTCGAGGACATGCTGACCGACGCGATCGCACAGCGCGGGCAATGGGTGCGCGCCGTGGGCGTCGCGGGCGGGGACGGCACCGTCGCCACCGCCGCCGCGGTCGCGGACCGGCACGGCCTGCCGCTGGTCGTCGTGCCGGGCGGGACGCTGAACCACTTCGCCCGCGACGTCGGCGTCTACGACACCCAGGAGGCCGTCGACGCCACCCAGGCCGGGGAGGCCGTCGCGGTCGACCTGGCACTGGTCGAGGCCCACCCGGGCCGCCTCGACGACCCCGAGGACGTCTCGGTCACCCGCACCCGCTACTTCATCAACACCGCGTCGATCGGCTCCTACCCGGAGCTGGTGCGGCTGCGTGAGCAGTGGCAGCCGCGCTACGGCAAGTGGCCGGCGTTCGCCGCGGCGCTGATCACGGTGCTGCAGCGCTCGGAGAAGATCTCGGTCCGGATCGGGGACCGCTGGTACAAGGTCTGGTTCCTGTTCGTCGGCAACGGCCCGTACCACCCGCGCGGCGCGGTGCCCGCCTGGCGGCCGACGCTGGACTCGGGCCTGCTCGACGTCCGCTGGCTGCGCGCCGACGTGCGGTTCTCCCGGCTGCGGGTCGTCCTCGCGCTGATCCTGGGGGCCCTGGGGCACAGCCGGGTCTACCACCAGCGGGAGGTGCCCAGCCTCGACGTCGAGCTGCTGGAGCCGAGCATGCTGGCCACCGACGGCGAGGTCGTCGAGGAGGCCGGGCGTTACACCTTCCGGGTCGCCGAGAAGCCGATCCCGGTCTACCGCCGCGACGAGGACCGCTGGACCGGGCGGGACCGCCCGTTCCAGGGATGAGCGGCGTGCCGACGGGCACCCCGCCGACGGGCACCGTGCTGCTGCGGTCGGTGCGGCCGCTGCGGCCCGGCTGCGACGGCCTGGGCGACCCCGTCGACGTGCTCCTGGACGGGGGCCGGGTGCGCGCCGTGGGCGCCGGGCTCGACCCGGGCGGCGCCGAGGTCGTCGGGTGCGACGGGCGGGCGCTGCTCCCGGGGCTGTGGGACCACCACGTGCACATGGCGCAGTGGGCGCTGGCCCGCCGCAGGCTCGACGTGTCCGGCGCCCGCTCGGCCGCCGGCGCCGCGGCACTCGTCGCGGCCCGGATGGCGACCGCGCCGCCCGCCCCCGGTGAGGTGCTGGTCGGGTTCGGGTTCCGCGACGCGCTGTGGCCCGACGAGGCGCACCGCTCGCTACTCGACCCGGTCACCGGTGACACCCCGGTCGTGCTCGTGTCCGGGGACCTGCACCAGGGCTGGCTCAACGGCGCCGCGCTGGCCCGCTTCGGGCACGGCGGGCACCCGACCGGCCGGATCCGGGAGTCGGAGTTCTTCGCCGTCGTCTCCCCCGCGCTGCAGGACGCACCGACCGAGGCCCTCGACGGGTTCGTCGCCGACGCCGTCGCCGCGGCCTCGGCGCGCGGGGTGGTCGGCGTCGTCGACTTCGAGGCGCCGTGGTCGCTGCCGGACTGGCGGCGCCGGATCGCCGGCGGCACGACCGGGCTGCGGGTCGAGGCGTCGGTGTGGCCCGACCGCCTCGACGACGCCCTGGCCACCGGGCTGCGCAGCGGCGACGTCGTCGAGGGCACCGGGGGCCTGCTCACCGCGGGCCCGCTGAAGGTGATCACCGACGGGTCGCTCAACACCCGCACCGCCTACTGCTACGACCCCTACCCCGCGCCGCCGGAGAACCCCCTGGAGCACCCGTGCGGGCTGCTGCTGGTCCCGCCGGCACAGCTGCGGCCGCTGCTGGCCCGGGCGCACGCGGGTGGGCTCACCGCGGCCCTGCACGCCATCGGCGACCACGCCAACACCCTGGTCCTCGACGCGTTCGCCGGGACCGGGGCCCGCGGGCGGGTCGAGCACGCCCAGCTGCTCACCGGCGACGACGTGCCCCGCTTCGCCGGGCTCGGCCTGGTCGCGAGCGTGCAGCCCGAGCACGCCCTCGACGACCGCGACGTCGCCGACCGGCTCTGGGCGGGCCGCACCGACCGGGCGTTCGCGTTCGCGTCGCTGCACCGCGCCGGGGCCCGCCTCGCGCTCGGCTCCGACGCCCCGGTGGCGCCGCTGGACCCGTGGATCGCGCTCGCCGCGGCCGTGCACCGCACCGCCGACGACCGGGACCGCTGGCACCCCGAGCAGGAGATCGACCGGGCGACCGCGCTCGGTGCGTCGTTCGGGGTGGTCGACGGCTCTGCCGCCGCGGTCGTCGTGGGCGCGCCCGCCGACCTCGTGCTGACCGACGCCGACCCGACCTCCTGCGACCCGGCGACGCTGCGGGCCATGCCGGTCGCGGCGACGCTCGTCGGCGGCCGGTTCACCCACCGCGCCGGTGTCTGACCCGGGGGTGCACGAGCGGGTCGGGCTCCCGGGCGGGCCGCTGGACCTGCTGCGTCCCGCCGATCCGGACGCCGTCGCGTTCGACCCGGTCGCCGTCGACGAGGGTGTGGAGGAGCTGCACCCGCCGCACTGGGCGCGGCTGTGGCCGTCCGGGCGGGCGCTGGCGACGGCGCTGGACGACGCCGGTCCCGCCCTGCTGGCCGGACGCTCGGTGCTGGAGCTGGGTTGCGGGCTGGGTCTGCCGTCGCTGGTGGCCGCCCGGGCCAGGGCGCACCCGGTGCTCGCGACCGACCGCTCCCCCGCCGCACCGGAGTGGGTGGCGGCGACCGCGCGCCGCGCAGGGCTGCGGGTCGCGACCGCGGTCGCCGCGTTCGACGGCACCGGCGACGCCCTCGGCGGCCGCGGCTGGGACCTGGTCCTGGCCGCCGACGTGCTCTACGGCGCGGCCGCCGCCGACGCGCTCACCGCGCTGCTGCCGCGGGTGACCGGCCCGGACGGGCAGGTGTGGCTGGCCGACCCGGGGCGCCCCGAGACGCCGCGCTGGCTCGACGCGGCCCGGGAGACCTGGACGGTCACGACCCGCCGGCTGCCGGGCGGGGTGGACCTGCACGTCCTGCGCCGCCCCTGACCGTGCGGTCGGGGGCGCCGCCACTGCGGATGCCGTCGCACCGACCGGCTGCGATCATGGCCGGTGCACCGCGCAACGTCCTCCGGAAGGGGTTCCGCCATCCTCCGCCTGCCTCGGGCCGCCGCCTTCGCCGGCCTGGCCGTGACGTTCGCCGTGGTGATGCTCGGGGCGACGATGCCGACCCCGATGTACGCGCTCTACCAGCGCGAGCTCGGGTTCTCCCCCACCGTCCAGACCGTGATCTTCGCGCTCTACGCGGTCGGTGTGCTCGCCGCGCTGCTGGTCACCGGCCGGTGGTCGGACCAGCTGGGGCGGCGACCGGTGCTGCTGGCCGGGGTGGCGCTGTCGCTGGCGTCGAGCGTGGTGTTCCTGGTCGCGGGTCCGGTGTGGGTGCTGCTGGTGGGGCGGCTGCTGTCCGGGTTCTCCGCCGGGATCTTCGCGGGGGCGGCGACCGCCGCGGTCATCGAGGCCGCACCGGAGTCCTGGCGCGAACGCGGGGCCGCGGTCGCGACCGTCGCCAACATCGGCGGGCTCGGGCTCGGCGCGGCGCTCGCCGGGGTGGCCGTGGAGTACCTGCCCGCGCCGCTGCACCTGTCCTTCGCGGTGCACGCGGTCGCCGTCGCGCTGTGCGGGCTGCTCGTGCTGGGCGCCCCGGAGACGGTGACCGACCGGCCCGCGCACCCGGCGCTGCGGCCGCAGGTCCCCGAGGTGCCGCCCGCGGTGCGCGCGGTGTTCGTGCCGGCGGCGACGGCCGGGTTCGCCGGGTTCGCGGTGCTGGGCCTGTTCACCGCGCTGTCCCCGCGGATCGTGTCGGATCTGATCGGGATCGCGAACCACGCCGTCGCCGGGGCGATGTCGCTGCTGCTGCTGGGCGCCTCGGTGCTCGCGCAGCTCGCGGTCCGCACCGCGCCCACCGAGCGGATCCTCGCCCTGGGCTGTGTGCTGCTGGCGGCCGGTCTCGCGCTCGTCGCGCTGTCGGTGGCGCAGGGCTCGATGGCCGAGCTGGTGGCCGGCGCGGTGGTCGCCGGGGCCGGTCAGGGCATGACGTTCTCCAAGGGTCTGGCCGCGGTGAACGCGCGGGTGGAGGCCCACCAGCGGGCGGGGACGACGTCGTCGTACTTCGTGGTGGTCTACGTGGCGATCTCGCTGCCGGTCGTCGGCCTGGGCGCGGCGAGCCAGGCGTGGGGGCTGCGGACCGCGGGGATCGTGTTCTGCGTCGCGGCCGCGGTGCTCGCGCTGCTGGCGCTGGCGGCGCTGCTGGTCATCCAGCGGCGCGACGCGCGCGCGGCCGTGTGAGCCGTCACCGGTAGCCCGTCGTGTCGGCGGGCAGTCCCGCGTCCTGGACCTCGGTGACGTAGCGCCAGGCGTCGGGCCGGGACCCGTCGACGTCGTCGACCCCGTAGACCCGCCCGAGCTCGCCCGAGGAGGTGGAGCGGCCGTTCCAGCGGTGCCGGTCGGGGTCGGCGGCCAGCGCGGCGATCCCGCGGCCGACGAACCGCGGGCTCTCCGAGATCGCGAAGTGCGGCTCGGCCGCGCACGCGTCGCGCCAGGTGTCGGCGGTGACCCCGAACTGCTCCAGCATGATCTCCGAGCGCAGCCAGCCCGGGGTGACCGCGACCGCGGTCCCGCCGTGCCCGCGCAGCTCGTGCGCCCAGGACCGGGCCAGCCGGATGGGCGCGATCTTGGCGAGGTCGTAGAAGACGTTGAGCCGGTAGTTCTCGGCGTTGTAGGTGTCGGTGCCGTCGGTGACCTCGACGACGAGGCCGCCGGGTGTGCGGGAGAGCAGCCCCAGGGCGTGGTGGGCGGTGACGAGGTGGGTCTCGACCGCCAGGCGCAGCGTGCGCAGCCCGTTGTCCAGGTCGAGTTCCCAGACCGGGACGTCCCACTCGACCATCATCTCGCCGCCCCAGATGTCGTTGACCAGCACGTCGAGCCGGCCGTGGTCGCGCTCGACCCGCGCCACCAGCGCCGCGACCGCTCCGGGGTCGAGGTGGTCGGTGGGCACGGCGATGCCGGTGCCGCCCGCGGCGGTGACGAGATCGGCGGTGTCCTCGATCGTCTCCGGCCGGTCGTACTCCGAGCGGGCCGCGCGGGTGCTGCGGCCGGTGCAGTACACGACCGCGCCGGCCGCGCCCAGCTCGACCGCGATCCCCCGTCCGGCGCCGCGCGTCGCGCCCGCCACCAGCGCCACCCTGTCCCTCAGGTCCGTCATACCGGGCAGCGTGGCAGTGACCGGATTGTTTGTAAACGAGCATTCGGTTATGTTCATCGGAGCCGAGCCGACGAGGGGACCGACCCGCAGCATGTTCGAGACGACCACCGAGATCACCGACCTCCAGCGGCTGCTGGACGCCTCCGTCTCCGGAGCCGGGGACCACCTGCGCAGCATCGTCACCCCCGGGGAGCGGACGCTCACCGCCGAGCAGCTCGTCCGGGTCGCCACCGGCATCTGCACCCTGGCGCTGGCCACCACCACGCGGGGCGGCGAGCCCCGCGTCAGCGGCGTGGACGGGCACCTGCTGCACGGTGCGTGGGTCGTGGGCACCGACCCGCGCGCGGTCAAGGCGCGCCACCTCGCGGCCCGCCCCGCGGTCAGCGTCGCCCACCTGCGCGGCGACGACCTCGGGATCTTCACGCACGGGACGGCGCACCCGCTGAACCCGGCCGGCGGCCCGGAGCACCCGCGGTGGCCCGAGACCCTCGGCTACCTGAAGGACTGCTACGGACCGGACGGGTTCGTCTGGGACGAGGTGGTCTTCTACCGGATCGAGCCCACCTGGATGGTCGCCTACAGCCCCGACCCGGCCGGCCTCTCCGGATCCGCGGCGTCCGTGGCGCCGCCCGCCTGAGAGGGTGAGCCGTGCCCCGTCGCAAGCAGGTCCCCGACGCGGACGTCCTCGACGCCGCCCTCGACGTGCTGCATGCCCACGGCCCGCAGGCGCTCACCTTCGCCGCGCTGGCCGAGGCGAGCGGGCTGGCCCCTGCGACCCTCGTGCAGCGCTTCGGCGGCAAGTCCGACCTGCTGCGCCGGACCCTGCTGCACGCGTGGGACCGGCTCGACCGCCAGACCGCCGGGGACGGGGCCCGGGCGGAGCGCACGCCGGAGGGCGCCGTCGCGTTCCTGGTCGGGCTCTCCGGGCAGTACGGCGGGATCGACAGCTACGCCGACGCGCTGCTGGTCCTGCGCGAGGACCTCCTCGACCCCGACGTACGACGACGGGGCGCCGCCTGGCAGCAGGCACTCACCGACGTCCTCGACGCGTGCCTGGCCGGCACCCCGGGCGCCCCGGACGGCGCCGGCGCGCTCCTGGCGACCCACTGGCAGGGCGCCCTGCTGTGGTGGAGCTTCGACCCCCGGGAGCCGGTCGCCGAACACGTGGAGCGGGAGCTGACCCGGTTCGTGGCCGCGGTGCTCACGCCTCCGGCAGGTTCTGCACGTGCCGGAACCCGAACCGGCCCTTGATGCACAGGTGCCCGTGGGTGACCGAGTGGTCCGCCGGGCTGGTGACGTTGACGATCTCGCCCCGCTGCACGTGCAGCTCCAGGTTGCAGCCGACCCCGCAGAACGAGCAGATCGTCGTCGTGACGGTCTCCTCGTCGGGGTGCCAGTCGCCGGCCTCGCGACGGTCGTGCTCGGCGACGGACTTCAGCGCCCCGGTCGGGCAGACCCCGATGCAGTTGCCGCAGTAGACGCACGCCGAGCCGGGCAGCTCGACGTCGTGCTCGGTGGCGATGCGGGCGTCGAACCCGCGGCCCGCGGCGGCGATCGCGAAGGTGAACTGGGCGTCGGTCCCGCAGGCGTTGACGCACTTGTAGCACATGATGCAGCGCGAGTAGTCCCGCACGTAGAGCTCGTTGTCGATCTTCACGGGCTGGGCGACGGTCGCCCTCGTCGCCCCGTCGGGAGCCGGGTGGTGCCCGGCGTGGCGGCGGTCGCGCTCCCCCGCCGCGGCCGGCGGCGCGGGCGGTCCGTAGCGCTCGGGGTCGACGCCGTAGTCGGTCATCCAGCGCGCCACGTCGGCGCTCGCCTGGGTCATGTCCACCGAGGACGCCAGCAGCTCCAGCACCATCCGGCGGCTGTGCCGGACCTTGTCGGTGTCGGTCCGCACCTCCATGCCGTCCTCGCAGCGCCGCGCGCAGGAGGGCACCAGCGCGCGGGAGCCCTCGACCTCGACCACACAGACCCGGCAGGCGTTGACCGGGTCCATGTTCGGCGCCCAGCACAGGGTGGGGGTGTCGGCCTGGGCGGGCGAGCCCTCGCGGTGCAGGGCGTCGAGGATCGTCGCGTCCTCCGGGACCCGGACCTCGGTGCCGTCCAGCGAGACGGTGACGGTGCGCCGGATCGCGCCGAGCATCACCGGGCCGCCGGCGAGCCGTTCGGCCGGTCCGGGGCCGGAGCCCGCCGGGTCGGCCACGGTCACGCCGACCGCGCCGGCCCCGTTCGTGCGGTGCAGGGCGGCGACGCCCTCCCCCGCGCCGGGGCCGTCGCCGGGGGTGCCGTTGCCCGACGACGCGTCCGCCTCGGGCGCGCCGTCGACCTCCCCGGCCCGGGGCGCCCGCGAGCCGCCGCCCGGCCCCATCGGGCCCTTGCCACCGGTCGTGGTCATCGACGCCCCCCGTGTCCGTTCGACGAGTGCGACGGCGCCGCGATCAGTCCCAGGTCGAGTGCGGAGCCGACGGCCGACGGCGCGGTCTGCCCGAGCCCGCAGATCGACGCGTCGCGCATGACGCGGGCGAGGTCGTCGAGCAGGGCCAGCTCGGTCTCCCGCGACCCGAGCGGGGCACCGCGTTCCAGCCGGGCTAGTGCCTCCTCCTGGCGCACCGTCCCGACCCGGCACGGCACGCACTGCCCGCAGGACTCGTCGCGGAAGAAGGCCGCGATCCGGCGGAGGGTGGCGGTGAGGTCGGCGCGGTCGTCGAACACGAGCACGACGCCGGACCCGAGGGTGGCGCCGATGTCGCGGGCCCCCTCCAGGGTGAGGGTCACGTCGAGGTCCTGCGGGAGCACGAACCCGCCCGCGGCGCCGCCCAGCAGCACGGTGCGCAGCGTGCCGCGGGTGCCGCCGGCGAGGTCGAGCAGCTCGCGCAGGGTGGTGCCGAAGTCGACCTCGTACACCCCGGGGACGCCGACGGCACCGGACACGCAGAACAGCTTCGACCCGGTGGACCGGCCCCCGCCGACCGCGGCGAACGCCCCGCCGCCGATGTTCAGCACCTCCAGCACGTTGTAGAGGGTCTCGACGTTGTTGATCGCGGTCGGCCTGCCGAACAGCCCGGAGGTCGCCGGGAAGGGCGGCTTGTTCCGCGGCTCGCCCCGGTAGCCCTCGATCGACTCCAGCAGCGCGGTCTCCTCACCGCAGATGTAGGCGCCCGCCCCGCGGCGCAGGTCGATGTCGAAGGCGAAGCCCTCCCCCATGACGTCGTCGCCGAGGTGGCCGCGCGCCCGGGCCGCGGCGATCGCGTCCTGCAGCCGGCGGGTGGCCAGCGGGTACTCGCCGCGGACGTAGAGGTGCCCGACGGTGGCGCCGGTGACGTAGCCGGCGATGGTCATGGCCTCGACCAGGCCGAACGGGTCGCCCTCCATGAGCACCCGGTCCTTGAAGGTGCCCGGCTCGGACTCGTCGGCGTTGCAGACGAGGTGGTGCGGGCGCTCCGGGGACTGCGCCACACCCTCCCACTTGACGCCGGTGGGGAACGCGGCGCCGCCGCGCCCGGTGAGCGAGGCGTCCTTGAGCTCGGCGATCACCCGGGTGGCACCGAGGCGGACCGCGCGGCGCAGCGCCGCGTAGCCGCCGCGGGCGCGGTAGTCGTCGAGCGAGGTGGGGTCGACGACGCCGACGCGGCGCAGCAGCCGCAGGTGCTCCCCGGTCCGGGTCTGCGGGGCCGAGACGGTGGTGTCGGCGAAGGCCCGGTCGGCGTCGGCCGCCTGCTCCCCGGCCGGGTCGGCGGGCGCGTGCGCCGCGGCGAGGACGGCCTGCGGGGTCGCGGGGGCCTGGGACAGGTCGGGCTCGCCCGCGCGCTGGTGCAGCACCGCGGGCGCCCGCTCGCACAGTCCCAGGCAGGGGCTGCGCACCACGCAGGCGCGCCCGCCGTCGAGGTCGCGTTCCAGCGCCGCGACGATCTCCTCACCGCCGGACGGGCCGCACGCCACGTCGTCGCAGACGTGCACCACCCGCGGGGCTCGCGGCTCGACGGAGAACATCGCGTAGAAGGTGGCGACGCCGTACACCTCGGCCGGCGGGACCTGCAGCGTCCGCGCGACGTGGTTCAGCGACCCCTCCGACAGCCAGCCCGCCGCGTCGTGCACCGCGTGCAGCAGCGGCAGCAGCAGGTGGCGCCGCGAGCGGGCGGCGTGCCCGGCGTGCGCCGACCGGGTCGGCCGGTCCCCGGCGGTGGCGTCCGCGGCGGTGGGGGCGAGCAGCGCGAACGCGGCGTCGATCGTGTCCCGTTCGGCCGCGGTCGGTGCGGCGGTGGAGATGTGGAGATCCATTCACAGCCTCTCGATCCGCACCGCGGTCGCCTTGAACTCCGAGGTCCCCGACTTGGGGTCCCAGGCGTCATTGGTGAGCGCGTTGACGTCGACCTGCTCGGTGAAGTGCGGGGTGAACGACGCCAGCCCCGGCCGCAGCGACCGGTCGACCCACACCGGCGCCTCGACACTGCCGCGACGGCTGGTGACCCGCACCCGGTCGCCGTCGGTGACGCCGAGCGCGGCGGCGTCGGCCGCGTCGATGCGCAGCGACTCGCGGCGGCGCAGCGGCGAGGCGTAGCCGCCGGTCTGCACCCCGGAGTTGTAGGCGTCGAGCAACCGCACCGTGGTGAGCCGGATCGGGTACTCCTCGGTGAGCTCGTCGGCCGGCGGGACGTGCTCGACCGGGGTGAACGGCGCCGGCGTCCCGCGCTCGTCCGGGTCGTCGGCCCACAGCCGGGTGTGCATCAGCGGGGTGCCCGGGTGGTCCTCGGCGGGGCAGGGCCACTGGATGCCGCCGAGGGTGTCGAGGCGGTCGTAGCTCATGCCGTGGTGCCAGTTCAGCGACACCGAGCGCAGCTCGTCCCACACCTGCTCGGCGGTCGGCTCGCCCCAGTCGTGCCCGAGGCGCTGCGCGACGCCGCAGATGATGTGGGTGTCGGGGCGGGCCAGGCCCGGCGGGTCGAGGGCCCTGCGGACCCGCTGGACGCGGCGCTCGGAGTTGGTGACGGTGCCCTCGTACTCGCACCAGTCCGCGGCGGCGGGCAGCACGACGTCGGCGAGCTCGGCCGTGGCGGTGCGGAAGATGTCCTGAACGACGAGGTGGTCGAGGGAGGACAGCAGGTGCCGGGCGTGGGTGGCGTCGGCCTCGGACTCGGCCGGGTTCTCCCCGATGCAGTACAGCGCGCTCATCTGCCCGGCCTCCATCGCCTCGAACATCTGCGACAGGTGCCTGCCGGGACGGTCGGGGAACTCCACGCCGCCGTAGACGGCGTGGAAACGGGCGTGGGCCTCGGCGTCGCCGACGTCGTAGCCGCCGGGCAGCTTGGCCGGGATGGCGCCCATGTCGCCGCCGCCCTGCACGTTGTTCTGCCCGCGCAGCGGCACCAGGCCGGAGCCGTAGCGGCCGACGTGCCCGGTCAGCAGCGCGAGGTTGATCAGGGCGAAGACGTAGTCGGCGGCGTTGTGGTGCTCGGTGATGCCCAGGGTCCAGCAGATCTGGGCGCGGTCGGCGCGGGCGTAGGCGTGCGCCAGCTCTCGGATCGACGACGCCGGGACCCCGGTGATCTCCTCGGCGCGCTCCAGCGTGTACGGCTCCACCGCGGCCCGGTAGTCCTCGAAGCCGGTGGTGGAGCGCTGCACGAACGCGTGGTTCACCAGCCCGGCGTGGATGATCTCGCGGCCGACCGCGTTGGCCAGCGCGATGTCGGTGCCCACGTCGAGCCCGAGCCAGGAGTCCGCCCAGTGCGCGGTCGAGGTGTGGCGCGGGTCGACCGAGAACATCCGGGCGCCCTTGCGGATCCCCTGCAGCACGTGGTGGAAGAAGATGGGGTGCGTCTCGCGGGCGTTACTGCCCCACAGGACGAGGAGGTCGGCGTTCTCCGCCTCGACATAGGCGGAGGTGCCGCCGCCGGCACCGAACACTGCCGTCAGACCGACGACGCTGGGAGCGTGTCAAGTGCGGTTGCAGCTGTCGACGTTGTTGCTGCCCATCACCGCCCGGGCGAACTTCTGCGCGACGTAGTTCATCTCGTTCGTCGCCTTCGAGCAGCTGAACATGCCGAATCGGTCGCCCGGGACACCGGCGAACCCGGCCGCGGCACGGTCGAGGGCCTCGTCCCACGAGGCCGGGCGCAGCACCCCGTTCTCGCGGACCAGCGGCTCGGTGAGGCGGACGTGGCGGGGGCGGAAGCCCCGCCGCGATCCCTGTGGGCGGGTGGCGGTCATCGTCGACCTCCGGTGTGGTGGTGACCTTCGGCCCCCGCACCGTAGCAAGGTCGAGACCCCCGTCACACCCCTTCGAGCTCGTCGCCGGTCACCAGCGGGAACCACGGCGGCAGCGGCGTCGTCCCGCCCGCGACGACCACCGGGCGACCCAGCTCCCCCGCCGTGCGGGCGCGGACGGTGCGGACGCGCCCCCCGTCGTGCAGCCGCACGGCGGGCAGCGGGCGGGCCCGGGCCGCGGCCAGCTCGGCGGGTGTGTTGACGTTGGTCAGCGACGCCAGGTCCGGGTCGAGGCGGGCCAGCACCGGGTCGCTGCGCAGGGTCTGCTCGCCGATCCGGCGGACCGCGACCCTGTCGAACAGCGACGGCGGGCGGCCCTGCCCGGCCGCGGTCAGCCCGTCGATCACGGGGGCGAGCGCGGTGGCGTAGGCGGCGGCGAGCGGCTGGTGGTGCCCGAACGCCTCGGGCAGCGCGACGTCGTGGTCCCCGCGCAGGTCCAGCACGCGGGCGACGAAGGCGGGGTGCAGCAGCGGCAGGTCGACCGACGCGACGAACGCCGCCTGCGCGCGGCCCGCGACGGCGGCCAGCCCGGCGCCGATCGCGGGCAGCGGGCCGAGCCCGGGGACCGGGTCGTCGACGACCTCGGTGCCCGGCGGCAGCTCCGGCAGCTCCTGCCCGGCGGCACGCACCACGACCAGCGGCCCGTCCACCGCCCGGCCCAGTACGGCGACGGTGCGGGTCAGCAGTGCCGCCCCGTGCCAGTCCAGCGACGCCTTCGCCGACCCCATCCGCGAGGACGCACCGCCCGCCGGCACGATCCCTGCCCCCGGCCGCCGACCCCCGTACCCGCGCACGCGGCCGATCCTCCTCCTACCCTGGGGGGTCGACAGCGGGAGGGGATCGGAATGGGACGGCTCACCGTGCGGCGCCCGGTGCTGCACCTGAACGCGGACGGCAGCACCCGCTCGCGGCCGGACACCCTCGTGGCCGAGGAGCCGCTGGAGCTGCGCGTCGGGGGGAAGGCGCTGTCGGTGACGATGCGCACCCCCGGCCACGACGTGGAGCTCGCGCACGGGTTCCTGCTGACCGAGGGTGTGATCGGCTCCGGGCTGGACCTGGCGGGGGCCCGCTACTGCAACTCCGTCGACGAGCAGGGCCGCAACACCTACAACGTGCTCGACGTCGACCTGGCCGAGGGGGTCGCCCCGCCGGACGCGTCGGTGGAGCGGAACTTCTACACCACCTCGTCGTGCGGGGTGTGCGGGAAGGCCTCGCTGGACGCGGTGAAGCTCAAGACCCGCCACTCCCCGGCCGCGGACCCACTGCGGATCGGCCGGGAGCTGCTGCTGGAGCTGCCCGACCGGCTGCGCGAGCACCAGAAGGTGTTCGGCTCCACCGGCGGGCTGCACGCCGCCGCCCTGTTCGACGCCGACGGCGGCCTGCTCGCCGCCCGCGAGGACGTGGGCCGGCACAACGCGGTGGACAAGGTGCTGGGCCGGATGGTGATGGACGGCCGGGTGCCCGCCACCGGCACCGTGCTGATGGTGTCGGGGCGGGCGTCGTTCGAGCTGGTGCAGAAGGCCGTGATGGCCGGGGTGCCGATGCTCGCGGCGGTGTCGGCGCCGTCGTCGCTGGCGGTGGAGCTGGCCGAGGAGTCCGGGATGACCCTGGTCGGGTTCCTGCGCGGGCGGACCGGCAACGTCTACACGGGGGCCGAGCGCATCGAGCTCTGATGACGTGGGTCAGGCCCGCGGGGTGAGGGTGGCCCAGGCCCGTTCGTGGCGGTCCACCACCCGGCGCAGCCGCCCCGTGGTCCCGGCCGGACCGACCAGCGCGGCGACGGTGGCGACGACCAGCGCGCAGCCCGCGACCTGCCACGCGGTCAGGGTCTCCCCGAGCACCAGCATGCCGAGCACCACCGACAGCACCGGGTGCACCAGCAGCAGCGCCCCCGCGGTGCCCGGCGCCAGCCCGGCCGAGCCGCGCCCGATCAGCACCCAGGACACCACCTGCCCGGCCAGCGCCAGCACGATCAGCCAGGCCCAGGTCGTCGCGGGCAGGGCGACCGCGATCCCGCCCCCGGCGACGCCGACGATCCCGCACGTCACCCCGGCCCCGACGGTCGCCAGCGCGACCGGGGTGACCAGGTGCCGCGGACGGCCCCGCGACACCGAGCGGTTCAGGTGCAGGAAGCCGGCGTAGGCGATCCCGGCGAGGGTGCCGAGCACCGCGCCGCGCACCGGCTCCGGTCCGCCGACCCCGGCGCCGAGCACCCCGCCGGCCAGCGCGATGCCGCCCAGCAGCAGCGGCGCCGCGTACACCAGCCGGCGCGGGACCCGCTCCCCCGCGACGACCCAGGCGATCAGCGGCAGCGCCAGCACCTGGATGTTGAGCACCACGTTCGCGATCCCGGCACCCGCGTCGAGCACCGCGCGGGTCCACAGCAGGAAGTCCGCCCCCAGGAACACCCCGGACAGCAGGGACCAGCCGACCGTCGCGAGCGGGAGGCCACCGGCGCGGCGGTACTCGGCCAGTGCCCACGGCCCCAGCACGACCAGGGCGAGCACGCACCGCCAGACCGACGCCGTCGCCGGGTCGGCGCCCGCGAGCGCGACGAGGATGCCGGTCCAGGCCAGGACCGAGGCGCCGGCGACGAGAAGGAGGGCGGAGTGCGGATCGGGGGTGGTGCGTGCGTTCACGTGACCCACGATCCCCGCCTGTACCGCGAAGCTCCAATGATTGTTCCTACCCGGTACCGCTAAGCTGTGCTGTGTGATTTCCTGGGACCGGCTGCGGGTGTTCGACGCCGTCGCCGAACACGGGTCGGTCGGCGCCGCCGCGGCCGCGCTGCACATCACCGGGCCCGCGGTGACCCAGCAGCTGCGCAAGCTCGAACGCGAGACCGGCACCCGGCTCGTCGAACCGGACGGGCGGGGCATCCGGCTCACCGCGGCCGGGCACGTGCTGGCCGGGCACGCGGCCACCGCGGCGGCGACCGTCGCCGGCGCCGAACGCGACCTCGCCGCCCTGCACGACGACGCCGCCGGACCCCTGCGGATCGGCTCGGTCGCGAGCGCCCTGCGGACCCTGCTGCCCGAGGTCATCGACGGACTGGCCGCCGCGCACCCCCGGCTGGTCCCCACCGTCGACGACGGCGAGGTCGTCGACCTGCTGCCCGCGCTGCAGTCGCGCGACCTGGACGCGGTGCTCATGGAGAGCTGGACCCAGCGTCCGGCCCGGCTGCCCGCGGGGATCCGGGTGACCGCGCTGGCCACCGAGCCCGCGATGCTCGCCGTCCCCGCCGACGACCCGCTCACCGGGCCCGACCCGGTGCCGCTGCGCACCCTGGCCGGGCGGGTGTGGACCTCCGGCCCGGTCGGCACCGAGCCCTACGAGGCGCTGCTGCAGCTGCTGCGCGGCGTCGGGACCGAGCCGGACATCCGCTATCGGGTCGGCGACTTCGCCACCCAGCTGGCGCTGGTCCGCGCGCGGCTCGCGATCGCGCTGGTCCCGGGCATGGCGGTGGCGGGGTCCGCGGTCCCCGGCGGCACCGGCCCGGTCCCGGTCACCGCCGACGACGGCGTGCGCCTGCTGCCCTGCCGGCCCGCGGCGGGCCGTTCACTGGTCCTGGCCACCCGCGGGTCCGACGCCGACCTCCCCGCCCTGCGCGCCCTGGTCGACGGTCTGCGCGCCGCGGCGGCCCGCATCATCCCCGCCTGACCACCGGGGCCGCAGCCACGCCCTCCGGCCGCCGCCCAGCAGGGGATGTGAGCCCGCTCAGGCGAGCATGTCGCGCACCATCGGGATGACCCGGGTGCCGTACAGCTCGACCGCGCGGAGCCGGGCCGACACCGGCTGCGGCCCGACGGTGTAGATCAGGTCGAAGCGCTGGGCGCCCAGCGAGCGGACCGAGTCGGCGATGCGGCGGGCCACCGTCTCGGGGGACCCGACGTGCAGCGCACCGCCGGAGACCTCGGCCTCGAACCGGGCGCGGTCCAGCGGCGGCCAGCCGCGCTGGGCGCCGATCCGGTCCATCTGCGCCTTGTACGGGCGAAGAAGATCTCCTTCGCCTCCTCGTCGGTGTCGGCGACGAAGCCCGGCGAGTGCATGCCCACCGGCTTCGCCGCGTGCCCGAACTGCTCGACGGCGCGGTGGTAGAGGTCGACGTAGGGCGCGAAGCGTCCGGCCGGGCCGCCGATGATGGCGAGCATCAGGCCCAGGTCGTGGCGGGCGGTGCGGACCACCGACTCCGGCGAGCCGCCGACACCGACCCACACGGGCAGCCTGCGGCCGGTCGTCGGGAAGACCTCGACGCCGTCGAGCGCGGCTCGGGTGGCGCCCCGCCAGGTCACCGGCTTCTCGTCGAGGAGCTGCACGAACAGCTCCAGCTTCTCCTCGAACAGCTGCTCGTAGTCGTTCATGGAGTAGCCGAACAGCGGGAAGGACTCGGTGAACGAGCCGCGGCCCACGATGACCTCGGCACGGCCGTCGGACAGCGCGTCGAGGGTGGCGAAGCGCTGGTACACCCGCACCGGGTCGTCCGAGCTGAGCACGGTGACGCCGGAGGACAGCCGGATCCGGGACGTGCGGGTCGCGATCCCGGCGAGCACCGTCTCCGGGGTGGTGATGGCGTACTCGGGGCGGTGGTGCTCCCCCAGCGCGACGACGTCGACGCCGGCCCCGTCGGCCAGC
The DNA here is from genome assembly GCF_020496225.1 of Pseudonocardia sp. ICBG162. Taxonomy (NCBI): domain Bacteria; kingdom Bacillati; phylum Actinomycetota; class Actinomycetes; order Pseudonocardiales; family Pseudonocardiaceae; genus Pseudonocardia; species Pseudonocardia sp. ICBG162. The sequence continues at coordinate 457,145 of NZ_JAHLJD010000013.1, read as the reverse complement.
ACCACCTCGTCGACGACCTGGCGGATGGACTGCGGGTGCGACAGCGGCGTGCCGTCGTCGCCCACCGGCACGTCGCCGAAGGTGTCCATGCCGAAGACGATGTCGCTCATCCGCTCCCCCAATATGGTTGATTCTTCAACCATCATGCCACGGAGGCGGACCGTGCGTGGACGGGGCCCGGAACGGGGAACCCGGGCACATGCGACGTACCGCGCCCGCGCTGCTGGCCCTGTTCCTGCTCTCGGGGTGCGGCACCGCCGCACCCACCGTCGACCTGGACGACCCGATGGGCACCGCGGGCGACGCGTTCGCCTCGATCGGCACGATCGAGATCCGCGACGCGGCCATCGCACCCGCCGACGACGCCGAGGGCGGGATCGCCCATCCCGCGGGCTCCGACGTCGAGCTGCGCCTCGTCGCGGTCAACAGCGGCGACGCCGCCGACCGGCTGGTCTCGGCGAGCTCCCCGCTGGCCGAGGACGTCGCCGTCGGCGGCGAGCAGTCCTTGCTCGGCGGCGCGACGCTGCTGGTGGGTGACACCGGGTCCACCGTCCCCGCCGGCGCGGCGTCGGTCACCCGGGCCACGGTGACCCTCGACGACCTGCGCCAGGCCCTGTCGGTCGGCCCGACCTACCCGGTCACCCTGACCTTCGAGCGCGCCGGGTCGGTGACGCTCGAACTGCCGGTCGACAACTCCTGAGCCGTCAGCGGTCCTCGAGGGCCTCCCGGAAGGACCGCTCGGCCAGCACGAGGTAGCGCTCCACCCCGGCCCGCTGCTCCGGGTCGAGGTCCGCCAGACCTTCTCCGATCGGGTCGCGGACCCGGGCCAGCAGCTCGTCGAGCCCGCCGGGCAGCACCCCCGTGTGCACGACCAGCACCCGCCGCCGGTCTTCGGCGTCGACGACCCGCCGGGCCACCCCCGCGGCGACGAGCCGGTCCACCACCCGGGTCGCCGACCCCGCGGTCAGGCCGAGACGCCCGCCCAGTGCACCGGTGGTTGTCGGTCCGTCGAGCTCGAGCAGGCTCGCCGCCTGGTAGTCGGTCGGGCCCAGCCCGGACCGCTCGGCGGCGACCAGATGGAACCGCACCACCGCGGCCAGGTAGCGGCGGTAGAGATCAGCGGACGGGGACGTCGCGAGCACGGTGCACCTCCGATTTCACTTGCAGATGTGCAACTATACCTGCTATCCAATGATTGCACGCACGCAACCATTGGAGGAGCCGTGACCACTCCGTCCGCACGAGCCCGGGTCCGCCGCCGGACCCGCATCGCCCTCGCCGCCACCGGTGCGCTCGCCGCCCTCGCCGCGGCGGGGTACGCCTGGTTGTCGGCAGGCGCGTACCCCCAGGTCACCGGGCATCCGGACTGCCAGGCGGCCCCGGTCACCGGCCCCGTGGAGCCGGGCGGGCCCGACCACCGCGCGGTCTGCGCCGTCCTCGGCGACCTCACCCGGGCCTGGGACACCCATGACGCCGACGCCTACGGGGCGCTGTTCACCACCGACGCCACCTACACCAGCTGGGTCGGCACCCACTACGCCGGACGGCGGGACATCGTCGCCGGCCACCGGGCGCTGTTCGACGGTGTCCTCGGCTCGACCCGGCTCACCGACCGCGTCCTGTCCGTGCGGTTCGCGACGCCGGACGTCGCGCTGGTGGCCACCCGCGGCGACACCTACGAAACCGCGCCGCCCGCGCAGCCGTCGAAGGTGCAGACCTACACCGTGGTCCGCGACGGCGGCGCGTGGCGGATCGCGTCGTTCCACAACAGCGCCCGCCGCCCGGTCCTGGAGCGCGTCCAGTTCCTGTGGATGCCGGGATCCCGACCGGAGGCCGAACGGTGAGCGCCCTCAGCGCTCACGCGCTCCCAGGCGACGCAGCAGGTTGGCTGCGAACCGGTCCCCGGTCGCGTCCATCGTCGCCTTCATCGTGCGGGTCACCACCGGCGCCGCGAGCCGCGACAGCGGCATGTCGACGTCGACGGTCAGCGAGATCTCCAGATGCGTCGCCGGCGAGCCGTCCGGCTCCGGGTCGGCGTCGCTCAGCGCGTAGTAGCCCTCCGCGCCCGCCCACTCGCTGACCCCGGTGGGCGGCGCGTGGGTGAACTCGATCCGCTTCCCCTCGACGAAGGTCATCCGCTCGGTGAACACCGGCTTGATGCCCACCCCGAGCACCGCGATCCGCACCATGTGCCAGCGCCACAGCTCGTAGCCGTCGACGGCCGCGTCCCGCGCGGAGTCGGCGTCGATCCGGTTGAGCAGCGGCGTCAGCGTCGGCAGCACATCGGGATCGGTCAGGACGCGCCAGACGTCGTCTCGCGAGGCCGTCACGACGGCCTCGGACGCGGTGGTCGCGGAGAAGCGGGTCAGGACGCCCCGTCCCCGCCCAGTGCCCCACCGGCGGCCGGGGTGTCGTCCCCGCCCGCCACGTCGGGCTCGGGCTCCTCGGTGCCGCGGTTCGCGGCCGGGAGCAGGTCGGCCAGCGCCGCACCCTCGAGACGGCGGAAGGTCCGCCGTGGCCGGGTCCGGTCGAGCACCGCGACCTCGAGCGCCTCGGCGCCCAGGACCCGCGGCTGCGCGTTCGCGCCGTTGCCGGGCGACGCCGGGTCCGCGCCCGGCACCTGCAGCCCGCCCAGCGCCACCTCGATCGCCGCGCCCAGCTCCAGGCCGTGCTCGTAGGTCTCGGACAGCTTCTGCGAGATCGGCTCGGTCTGACCGCCCATGACGACGAACCGCGGCTCGTCGGTGATCGACCCGTCGTAGGTGATCCGGTACAGCTGGTCCCCGGCGGCCTCGACGCCCACCTCGGCGACGCAGAGCTCCACCTCGAAGGGCTTCTGCTGCTCCACGAACGCGGTGCCCAGCGCCTGGGCGTAGGCGTTGGCCAGCATCCGGCCGGTCACGTCGCGCCGGTCGTAGGTGAACCCGCGGAAGTCGGCCATCCGGATCCCGCCGGTACGCAGGTTCTCGAACTCGTTGTACCGGCCGACCGCGGCGAAGCCGATCTTGTCGTAGATCTCGGAGACCTTGTGCAACGCCGTCGACCGGTTCTCCGCGACGAACAGCACGCCACCGGCGTAGGTCAGCACGACCACGCTGCGGCCGCGCGAGATGCCCTTGCGGGCCAGCTCGGAACGGTCGCGCAGCAGCTGGTCGACGGAGGAGTAGAACGGCATCGTCATGGGGAGGCGCTCCAGGCTCGTGCTTCGTGCGGGGAGGGGTCAGCGGGACGGACCGCCGGGGCGCTCCCGGCGCCCGGCGATCACCTGGTCGACGACGGCGGCGATCTCGGCGTCGTCGCGGCGCACGGCGCCCTCGGCGGTGATGCCGACGACCACCGGGTAGATGCGCCGCACCGTGTCCGGCCCACCCGTGGCGGTGTCGTCGTCCGCGGCGTCGTAGAGCGCCTCGACCGCGGTGCGCACCGCGCCGTCGAGGTCCGCGGCCGGGTCGTGCAGCTTCTTCAGCGACGACTTCGCGAACACCGAGCCGGAACCGACCGCGTGGAAGCCGAGGTTCTCGTCGTACCGGCCGCCGGTCGGGTCGAAGGTGACGATCCGGCCGGCCTGTGCCGGGTCGGCGGCGTCGGTGTCGTAGCCCGCGAACAGCGGGACGACGACGAAGCCCTGCATCGCCGCGCCCAGGTTCTGGCGGACCATGCCGGCGAGCTTGTTGGCCTTGCCGTCGAGCGAGAGCGGGACGCCCTCGAGCTTCTCGTAGTGCTCGAGGTCGACCGAGAACAGCCGGACCATCTCCAGCGCGATCCCCGCGGAGCCGGCGATGCCGACGGCGGAGTGGGTGTCGGTGACGAACACCTTCTCGATGTCGCGCTGGGCGATCACGTTGCCCGCGGTCGCGCGCCGGTCACCGGCGATCACGACGCCGCCGGCGAACAGCAGCGCGACGATCGTGGTGCCGTGCGGGACGCCCAGGGCGTCGGCGGAGGTGCCGGGACCGGCTGTCCGGTCCAGGCCCGCGCCGGGGAGCAGGTGCGGGGCCGCGCCGCCGACGAAGTCGGAGAACGACTGCGACCCGGTCAGGAAGGTGCCGAGCTGACCCGTGTGGTGCCCGGGCACCAGCCCGGAGGTGACCGACGGCCGGAACTCCATCTCTCGGACGTGCCTTTCGTTCGAACTGCGTGCGCCGGTGGTCCCGCTCCCCCACGTCGGCGGGGTCTGCGGCCCTTCCGGCACGGCCGGGCCCGCAGGTGCGGACCCGGCCGGGACGGTACTGCTGGTGCCGGGGTGCGGCAGGGTGAGCGGCCCCGTGGGGCTCACTCACCGCCCTTCTGCACGTAGGACCGCACGAAGTCCTCCGCGTTCTCCTCCAGCACGTCGTCGATCTCGTCGAGGATGGTGTCGACGTCCTCACCGAGCTTCTCGCGGCGCTCCTGACCGGATCCGGACGCGTTCTCCCCGGACTCGTCGTCTCCGTCGCCGCCACCCTGGCGCTTGGTCTGCTCCTGGGACATGACGCCTCCTCCTCGCAGAGTTGCCTGCAGGTTCACCCTACCCACCGGGGGCGACAAAATCGCCTGTTGCGCAGCGGCGTGTGATCCGCTCCCCCGGCGGGCGGGCTCAGGAGGCGGTGAGCTTGTCGACCAGCTCCTCGGCCGTCGACACCGCCTCGAACAGCTCCCCCACGTGCTTGCGGGTCCCGCGCAGCGGCTCCAGCGTCGGGATCCGCACCAGGGACTCGCGGCCCAGGTCGAAGATCACCGAGTCCCAGGACGCGGCGGCGACCTCCACCGGGAACCGGCCCATGCAGGTGCCGCGGAAGTAGGCGCGGGTGTCCTCGGGCGGCTCGGTCATCGCCGCGGCGACCTGCTCCTCGGTGACCAGCCGGCGCATCGACCCGCGGGTGACGAGCCGGTTGTAGAGACCCTTGGCCAGCCGCACGTCGGAGTACTGCAGGTCGACCATCCCGAGCCGGCCCGACGCCCAGGTCAGGCCGTCGCGCTCGCGGTAGGCCTCGAGCAGCTTGAGCTTGGCCGTCCAGTCGAGCCGGTCGGCGGTCAGCATCGGGTCGCGCTCCAGGTCGACCAGCACCGACTCCCACTCCTCGACGACCTCGCGGGTGTCGGGGTCCCACTCCTCGCGGCGCGCGGAGACGGTCTGCTCCATGTGCTCGACCGCGCGGGCCAGGTACTCCTGCTGGATCTGCACCGCGGTGAGGTGACGGCCGTCGGCCAGCGGGACGGTCCGCTGCAGCGTCGGGTCGTGGCTGATCCGCGAGACCGACTTCACCGGCTCGGCCAGGCGCAGGTCCTCGAACGAGCGCCCCTTCTCGATCATGTCGAGGACCAGGGCGGTGGTGCCGACCTTGAGCAGCGTGGAGATCTCGGACAGGTTCGCGTCGCCGATGATGACGTGGAGGCGGCGGTACTTGTCGGCGTCGGCGTGCGGCTCGTCGCGGGTGTTGATGATGCCGCGCTTGAGCGTGGTCTCCAGCCCGACCTCGACCTCGACGTAGTCCGAGCGCTGGGCGATCTGGTAGCCGGCCTCGTCACCCTGCTGGCCGAGGCCGACCCGGCCGGCGCCGCAGACGACCTGACGGGTCACGAAGAACGGGGTGAGGCCGGTGACGATCGACGGGAACGTCGTCGTCCGGGCCATCAGGTAGTTCTCGTGGGAGCCGTAGCTGGCGCCCTTGCCGTCGACGTTGTTCTTGTAGAGCTGCATCCGCGGCGCGCCCGGCACGGTGGCCGCGCGGTTCGCCGCCTCCAGCATGATGCGCTCGCCGGCCTTGTCCCACGTCACGATGTCGCGCGGGGACAGGACCTCGGGAGTGGAGTACTCCGGGTGGGCGTGGTCGACGTAGAACCGGGCGCCGTTGGTGAGGATGACGTTCGCCGCGCCGAGGTCGTCGAGGTCGGTGTCGAGCTGCGGCGCCAGCGACGGCGCCGACAGGTCGAACCCCCGGGCGTCGCGCAGCGGCGACTCCACCTCGTAGTCCCAGCGCGCCCGGCGGTTGCGGGGCACGTCCGCCGCGGCGGCGTAGGCCAGCACCACCTGCGTCGAGGTGACGACGGGGTTCGCGGTGGGGTCACCGGGCACGGCGATGCCGTACTCCACCTCGGTGCCCATGATCCGGCGGGCCGTCACGACCGGCCCCCTGCGCGAGAGTGCATTGCACGAGACTAACCGTCCGCGCCCCCACCCGGGGTGCACCGCGGCCCGGCGGGATCATCGTGGCGTGACCGATCCCGCACGTGAGCGCCTGACCGTCTTCGACGCCGGGGGCACGCCCACCGGCGTCGCCGAGCGCGGCGAGGTATACGCGCGCTCGCTGTGGCACGCCACGACGGCGGTCCTGCTCCGCTCCGCCGACGGCACGCGGGTCTACGTGCACCGTCGCACCGACACCAAGCTGGTCATGGCCGGGATGTGGGACTGCCTCGCCGGCGGGGTCCTCGACGAGGGCGAGACCCCCGACGCGTGCGCCGCCCGCGAGCTGGGCGAGGAACTCGGCGTCACCGGCGTACCGCTGGAGAAGCTGGCCGTGGTCGCCTTCGACGCCGCCGCGCTGGGTGTCGACACCGGGCCCGGCACCGGCCCGGACGGTCTGCGCGCCCACGTGCACGTCTACCGCGCCTTCTCCGACGGCCCGGTGACCCACCAGCCCTCGGAGGTGGCCGAGGGCGGCTGGTGGACCCTCGACGAGCTGGCGGCCCGGATCGGCGTGCCGGACCGGGCCTGGGTCCCCGACGGCCTGTACGTCACCCGCCTGCTGCTGGCCGACCTCGTCCGTTAAGGTCCTCGGGCCAGCGCGTTCACCAGTGGGTAACATTTGTCACCCACATCGGTGCCTGAATCGGTCAACACCGGGCGGGTCGCGCGACGCCACCCCGGGAAGGGCCCAGCGTGGGGCCTTCCCCGAGGCCCACCACGCCCACCACGCGACAGTTCCAGGAGTCACCCATGGTCAGCATCTCGGTCTCGGCCCGTTCCCTCGCCGCCGCCAGGCTGATCGATCCCGACGTCAACACCGCCGCCGTGCAGGCCGCGGTGGAGGCGGCACTGGCCGCCGAGCGGCACGAGCAGCGCGCCGCCGCGGGCTCCACCACGCGCCGCGAGCACACCGCCCGCCGCGAGCCGGACTCCCGCCGCTCCTGACCCTCCCCGCCCGCCGGCGGGTCCCGTGGCCCCGGAGGCGGGGCCGGACAGCGCGACGGGCCCGCACCCCGGGTGGGATGCGGGCCCGTCGCGGCCGTGATCAGAAGTTGATCATGTGGCCGGCCAGGCCGTGGATCGCCTCCTGCAGGCACTCCGACAGGGTCGGGTGCGCGTGCACGTTGCGCGCCATCTCGTGGACGGTCAGGTCCCACTTCTGGGCCAGGGTCAGCTCGGGCAGCAGCTCGGTCGCCTCGGCGCCGATGATGTGCCCACCCAGCAGCTCGCCGTAGGTGTCGTCGGCGATCAGCTTGACGAAGCCGGCGGGCTCGGCCATGCCGTGCGCCTTGCCGTTCGCGGTGAACGGGAAGGTCCCGGTGTTGACCTTCCAGCCCTTCTCGTCGGCCAGCTCGCGGGCCTCGGCCTCGGTGTAGCCGAACGACGCGACCTGCGGGTTGCAGAAGGTCGCGCGCGGCATCATCTTGTAGTTCAGCTCCTGGGTCTCGGCGCCCGCCAGGGTCTCGGCGGCGACGATCCCCTGCGCTTCGGCGACGTGGGCGAGCATGAGCTTCGCGGTGACGTCACCGATGGCGTAGACGTGCTCCACGCTGGTGCGCATGTAGTCGTCGATCTCGATGGCGCCGCGCTCGGTGAGGTTCACGCCGAGCTTGTCGAGGCCGTAGCCGTCCACCCGCGGGGCGAAGCCGATCGCCTGCACGACCTTGTCCGCGCGCAGGTCCTCGCTGCCCTTGGACGAGGAGACCGAGACGGTGACGCCCTTGCCGTCGTCGGTGATGGACTCGACCTTGGTGGAGGTCCGCACCGTCACGCCGAGCTTCTTGTAGGCCTTGAGCAGCTCCTTGGACACGTCCGCGTCCTCGAGCGGGAGCAGCCGGTCCAGGTACTCGACGATGGTGACGTCGACGCCGTAGTTGGCCAGCACGAACGCGAACTCGACACCGATCGCACCGGCGCCGGCGATGATCACGCTCTCCGGCAGTTCGCGGGTGAGGATCTGCTCCTCGTAGGTCACGACGCGGTCGGACAGCTCCGTGCCCGGCAGCAGCTTGACCGTGGATCCCGCGGCGATGATCACATCGTCGTAGGTGACGGTCTCGTTGCCGCCCTTCGACAGCTCGACCTCGATCTCGCCCGGCTTGGTGAACCGGCCGAACCCGTCGAGCTCGGTGATCTTGTTCTTCTTCATCAGGAAGTGCACGCCCTTGACGCGCCCGTCCGCGACCGAACGGCTGCGGTCGAAGGCGGCGCCGAAGTCGAGCGACACCTCACCGGACAGACCGAAGGTCTTCTGCTCCTTGGTGACGATGTGGGCGATCTCGGCGTTGCGCAGCAGCGCCTTGGAGGGGATGCAGCCCACGTTGAGGCAGACACCGCCCCAGTACTTCTCCTCGATCACCGCCACACTGCGGCCGAGCTGGGCAGCACGGATGGCCGCCACGTATCCACCGGGTCCGGCTCCGAGTACGACGACGTCGAAATGAGGCATGTGCCCAGCCTAGGACGCCTGGGCCGGGTCCGGGCCGTCCGGTCCCGAGTCCCCGGTCACCGGCCACTGCCCGCTCCCGGACAGGTGCGCCACGACCGCCTCGCACGCCTCGCGCAGCCCCGCCTGCTGGGTCGGGGTCAGGCCGTCGAACACCGCCTCGCGCACGCTCTCGACGTGGTCCGGCGCCGCCGCGGCCAGCACCTCGAACCCGCGGTCGGTGAGCCGGGCGAGCTGGCCCCGCCGGTCGGTGGGGCACGACCGCCGCTCGACCCAGCCGGCCTCCTCCATCCGGGCCACCGCGTGCGAGACCCGGCTGCGTGAGGACAGCGCGCAGTCGGCCAGCGCGCTCATCCGCAGCGTGCGCTCCGGCGCCTCGGAGAGCCGGACCAGGATCTCGTAGTACGCCTGGGGCATCCCGGCCCCGGACTGCAGTCGTCGCTCGACCTTGTCCGACACCAGCCGCTGCGCGGCGAGGAACGCCCGCCACGTCCGCTGCTCCTCGTCGTCGAGCCAGCGTGTGTGACCCACAGCACCCTCCGAAACATTTGAGCGTTACCCTTGTTGTCCCTAGTATCGCTCTCAACAAGTGAAAGTTCAACTATCTCCCGAGGAGACATCATGACCACAGCCACCACGATCCCCGGCTACGTCGTCGGCACCTGGGACATCGACGCGGCGCACTCCGACGTCTCGTTCTCCGTCCGTCACATGATGGTCAGCAAGGTGCGCGGGCGCTTCACCGGCGTCTCGGGCGAGCTCGTCACCGCGGAGAAGTTCGAGGACTCCACCGTCACCGCGACCGTCGACGCCACCTCCCTCACCACCGGCCAGGACCAGCGCGACGGCCACATCCGCTCCGCCGACTTCTTCGATGTCGAGAAGTACCCGGAGTGGACCTTCCGGTCCACCGGCATCGCTGCGAAGGGTGACGACCACGTCCTCACCGGCGACCTCACGATCAAGGGCGTCACCAGGCCGGTCGAGTTCGACCTCGAGCTCAACGGCTTCGGCCCGGACCCCTACGGCGGCACCCGCTCCGGCTTCACCGCCACGACCACCATCAAGCGCTCGGAGTTCGGTGTCGACATCGAGCTGCCGATGGACGGCGGCGGCGTCGTCGTCAGCGAGAAGGTGAACGTGCAGCTGGAGATCGAGGCGGTCCTGCGCGCCTCCTGACCCTGCGCACGCGGCCACGGCCCCGGACCGGCGACGCCGGCACCGGGGCCGTCCCGCGTCCGTAGGCTGGCGCGGTGCGCAGCTACGCCGAGACGCCCCCCGCCGGGCCGCTGCGCGCGGTCGTCGAGGTGGCCTGGCGGGCGCACACCGGGACCGCGCCGCACACCCAGCGGGTGCTCCCCGACGGCTGCATGGACCTGCTCCTGTCCGGCGGCGAGGCGGTCGTCGCGGGCCCCGACACCACGGCGCACCTCGCCGGCTCGCCCGCGGGCGGCGTGACCACCGGCCTGCGCTTCCGCCCCGGTGCCCTCCCGGCCCTGCTGGGCGTCCCGGCCGACGCGCTGCGCGACCGCCGCGTCCCGCTCTCCGACGTGCTCGACCCCGGCCGGCGCCGGCTCCTCCGGCCCGCCCCGGCCGACGGCGACGACAGCGGAGACACCGGCGACGCCGCGTGGCTCGCCCGACTCGCCCTCGCCCTGCACGCGGCGGCCGGGGACGACCGGACTCCCGCCTCGCTCCCCCAGCCCGCGCTGCGCGCCCTGGCCGGGGGCATGCCCGCCGCGGAGCTGGCCGACCGGCTCGGCGTCACCGGTCGCACCCTGCACCGGCGCTGCGTCGCCACCCTCGGGTACGGACCGGCCGTCGCACGGCGGGTGCTGCGCTTCCGGGCCGCGGCCGCGCTGCTGTACGACGGCGTCGCCCCGGCCGCGGTCGCCGCCCGCACCGGCTACGCCGACCAGCCCCACCTGTCCCGCGAGGTCCGGGCCCTGGCCGGGGTGTCCCCCGGTGCCCTCCCGGCCGCCGCCCGGCCGGGCTCCTAGGCCCGGTCTCCCGTGCCGGGGGGCGCGACCGGTGCCGCCCACCGCGCGTGCGCCGGCAGGGGCGGCCGTACCGACGCCCCGGTCAGCAGCCCGGCGAACGCGGACGCGGCCGGGACGGGGCGGCGTCCGCGCGGGAGCACCAGCGCGATCCGCCGCCGGACGACCGGATCGGCGAGCGGGACCGCGACCAGTCCGGCGAAACCGGTGAGCGGCACCACCAGCCCGGGCACGGCCGTCACGCCGAGGCCGGCCGCGACGAGCCCCGCGACCGCGGCGATGTTGCGGGCCGCGACGCCGCGCCCGGGGCGGCTGCCCGACTCGGCCAGCGCCCGGTCCACGTGCTGGCGGATACTCGTGGACGCGTCGAAGTCGACGAACTCCTCACCGTCGAGGTCGGTCCAGCGCAGCTCCGAGCGCCCGGCGAGCGGGTGCCCCGGAGGCAGGAGGGCGCAGAACCGGTCGGCGGCCACCGGGGTGACCAGGAGGTCCTCGGAGGCCCGGCCGTGCACGACGGTGACGGCGAGGTCGGCCCGGCCGGAACGCACCCGCTCGGTGACCTCGTCGGCGAGGGCGTCGGAGATCTCCGGGCGGACCCCCGGGCGGCGGCGCAGGAACGCCGACACCACCCCCGGGAGCAGGATCGCCGCAAGCGACGGCAGCGTCGCGATCCGCACGGTGCCCGCCTGCCCGTCCAGGACGTGCTCGACGTGGCGCAGCTCCGCCGCGACCCCGTCGAGGGCCCGGCGCGCGGCCGCGACGACCGCCGCGCCGGCCGGGGTCGGCTCCAGGCGGCGGGTGGTCCGCTCGAACAGCCGCGCCCCGAGGAGCCGCTCGACCTCGGCGACCGTGCGGCTCAACGAGGGCTGCGCAGTCCGCAGCACGACCGCGGCCGCGGTGAATCCGCCCGCGTCGTGCACCGCGACCACCGTCCTGAGCTGCTGCAACGTCAGATCCATGTCGCCACCGCATCAGTCGATCCGGATTCGATCTTTGACGATCATAGGTACCGGCCCGCACCGTACGTCCGGGCCGATGCCGGCCCGGACGCCGACGAGGAGGTCGACGATGCTCGCCGCGATCGGATTCCTGACCATCGCCGTGTTCCTGGCGGCCGTGCTGTCCGGGCGGGTGTCGGTGCTGCTGGCCCTCACCGTCGTCCCGGCCGCCGCCGCCGTCGCCGCCGGGCTGGGCGGCGGGCTGGGCGAGTACGTCGCGACCGGTCTGGAGACCGTCGCCCCGGTCGCCATCATGATCACCTTCGCGATCCTGTACTTCAGCCTGATGCTCGACACCGGGCTGTTCGACCCGGCGATCCGCCGGGTGGTCCGGTGGGCGGGCGGGGACCCGTTGAAGATCTGCATCGGCACGGCCGCGCTGACCGTGCTCGTCGCCCTCGACGGTGATGGCGCCTCCACCTTCCTGATCATGGTGAGCGCCATGCTGCCCCTCTACGACCGGCTCGGGATGCGCCGGATCGTGCTGGCGGCGCTGGTGTGCCTCGGGGCCGGGGTGATGAACATGATCCCGTGGGGCGGCCCGACGGCGCGGGCGATGGCCGCGCTCGACCTCACCGCCTCCGACGTGTTCGTGCCGCTGCTGCCCGCCATGGCCGCCGGCATCGCCTGGGTGCTGCTCGCGGCCTGGGTCATCGGTCGCCGCGAACGCGCCCGCCTCGGCGTCGTCGCGCTGCCCGAGCCCGCCGACGCACCCGGGGCCGCCGGGGCGCCCGCCGTGCGGTCGCGGGCAGACCGGGTCCGGTTCGTGGTCAACGTCGTGCTCACCCTGACCCTGGTCGTCGTGCTGCTCCTGCAGCTGGCCGACCTGCCGGTGGTGTTCCTCTGCGCCTTCGTCGTCGCACTGCTGGTCAACCGGCCGACCTGGGACGGCCAGCGCGCGCTGTTCGAGAAGCACGGCCACAACGTCGTGCTGGTGACGGCGATGATCTTCGCGGCGGGCGTGTTCACCGGTGTCCTGGGCGGCACCGGGATGATCACCGCGATGGCGCAGTCGCTGGTCGGGCTCGTCCCCGAGGGCGCGGGCGGTGTGCTCCCGGTCGCGGTGGCGCTGACCTCGATGCCGCTCAGCCTGGTGTTCACCCCGGACGCGTACTACTTCGGCGTCCTGCCGGTGCTGGCGGAGACCTCGGCCGCGCTGGGCGGCGACCCCGCGGAGATCGCCCGAGCCGCGATCCTGGGCCAGATGACCACCGGGTTCCCGCTCAGCCCGCTCACCGCCTCGACCTTCATCCTGCTCGGGCTCACCGCCGTCGAGCTGGGCCGCCACCAGCGGTTCGTCTTCGGGTGGGGGTTCGGCACCACCGCCGTCATGACCGTCGTCGCGCTGCTCACCGGCGCCCTGAGCGCCTGAGGAGAGACCCCGATGCCCTCGGCCACCACCCGGATCGGCAGCGGTGCAGGCTTCGCCGGTGATCGCATCGGGCCCGCGGTCGACCTGGCCCGCCGCGGCGCGCTCGACGACCTCGTCCTGGAGTGCCTCGCCGAGCGCACCATCGCCCTCGGCCACCGCCGGCGCCTCGCCGATCCTGCCACCGGGTACGACCCCCGGCTCGGGCAGCGGCTGACCGCGCTGCTGCCGGACCTGCTCGCGGGCGGGGTCCGGCTGCTCACCAACATGGGGGCGGCCAACCCACCGGCGGCCGGTCGTGTCGTGCGCGAGCACCTCGACCGCCTCGGGTCGGCCGCGCCGGTGGCCGTCGTGACCGGCGACGACGTGCTCGACGTGGTCGACCCGGCGGCGCGCGCGGCCGAGGACGGCGTCCCCCTGCACGAGCACGGCGAGCTCGTGTCGGCCAACGCCTACCTCGGCGCCGACGCGATCGCGCCCGCGCTGGACACCGGGGCCGCAGTCGTCGTCACCGGGCGGGTGGCGGACCCGTCGCTGTTCCTCGCGCCACTGGCGCACCGGCTCGGGTGGGATCTCGACCACCCGGACGAGGCCGCCGCGGGCACCCTGGTGGGACATCTGCTGGAGTGCGCCGGACAGCTGACCGGCGGGTACGCCGCCGACCCCGGGCACCTCGACGTCCCCCGGCTCGCCGATCTCGGGTTCCCGTTCGCCGACGTCGCCGCCGACGGGACCGCGCGCTACGGCAAGCTCGACGGCACCGGCGGCCGACTCGACCGGCACACGGTCCGCGAGCAGCTGCTCTACGAGGTGACCGACCCGACCGGCTACCGCACCCCCGACGTCGTCCTGGACCTTCGCGGCGTGTCCGTGGACGACGACGGGCCCGACCGGGTCCGCGTCACCGGCGCCACCGGCCGGGCCCGCCCCGACGAGTTGAAGGTCAGCGTCGGCTACCGGGCCGGGCACCGGGTCGAGGCCGGGATCTCCTACGTGGGCCCGAACGCCGCGGCCCGGGCCCGGCTGGCCGCCGACGTCGTCGCCGAGCGGGTCCGCGGCCTCGGCGTCGCCCCCCGGATCGAGGTCCGCGGCGGCGACACCGACGCGCGGCTGCGGGTAGCGGCGCTGCACCACGACCCGGACGTGCTCGACGTCCTCGCCCACGAGGTGGAGGCGCTCTACACCAACGGCCCGGCGGGCGGGGGCGGTGTGCGCACCCGGCTCGACGAGGTCGTCGGTGTGCTGTCCACCCTCGTCCCCCGCGCGGCCGTCGTCCCGCGGGTCACCGTCCTGGAGGCCGGCTGTGCTGCTGCATGAGATCGCGCACTGCCGCGCGGGGGACAAGGGGACGGTGGCGACGCTGACCGTGGTCCCGTACGACGACGCGTCCTACCCGCTGCTCGTGGCCGTGCTGACCCCGCAGCTGGTGCAAGCGGGTCTGGACCGCTGGGTCGGCGGCGAGGTAACCCGCTACGAGCTGCCCCGGGTGAGCTGCCTGCAGTTCGTCTGCACCGGGATCCGCGGCGGCGGGGTCACCGTGTCGACCGAGCTGGACACGCACGGCAAGTCGTTGTCGTCGCGGCTGCTGGCACTGGCGCTCCCGCCGCCGCCCGGCCCGCGGTGAGCGGGGTCCGCGCCGCGGGTCAGGCCCAGGCGAACAGGTCCAGCGACGAGCCGTCGGGGTCGGTGACGGTGGCGTAGCGCTGCCCCCACGGTGCGTCGAACGGGTCCAGCACCGAGGCGTGACCGGCCGCGGTGATCAGGCGCCAGGCGTCGTCGACGGCCGCGGCGGTCGGCAGCCGGAACGCCAGCCCGATCCGTCCGTGGCCGTCCGGGGCGACGCCCGGGTGGAAGCCCTCCACCATCGACTGCAGGTCCAGGGCCAGGCGCACACCGCCGCGCAGCGTGGTCTCCACGTGCGCCTCCGTCTCGGAGCCCTCGGGGAACTCCAGCCCCAGCAGGCGATAGAAGGCCAGCGAGCGGGTCATGTCGGTGACCACGATGCCGATCATGTCGAGCTCGGCGCCGATCGAGGTGTCCATGCCCACGACGCTAGGCCGCGGCAGGCCCGGCGTCGTGAACGGATCGGACAGCGCTCAGCGCTTCCCGCGGAAGCGGCGCAGCATGTCCTGCGCCCGCTGCCGGTTGCGCGGATCGCTCGCCATCCGCTTGGCCTGGTCGCTGTAGCGACGCCCCTGCGGGCTCTTCAGGAATGCGCTGATGCGCCCGATGATGCCGGCCATGACGACCTCCGTGGTGGCGGGCCGCGACACGGACGTGTACGGCTCCGTGCACAGGATGCCCGTTTCGTCCGGACATCATTCCACCGGGTGACGATCCCCGGACACACGACGGGCCCCGCCGCAGGATGCGGCGGGGCCCGTGTGCGCGGAGCGCGCCTACAGGTACTGGCCGGTGTTCGACGCGGTGTCGATCGCGCGGCCGGTGGCGTCGTTCTTGCCGGTGACCAGGGTGCGGATGTAGACGATCCGCTCCCCCTTCTTGCCCGAGATCCGCGCCCAGTCGTCGGGGTTGGTCGTGTTCGGGAGGTCCTCGTTCTCGGCGAACTCGTCGACGATCGCGTCCAGCAGGTGCTGGACCCGCAGGCCCGGCTGGCCGGACTCGAGCACCGCCTTGATCGCGGACTTCTTCCCGCGGTCGACGATGTTCTGGATCATCGCGCCGGAGTTGAAGTCCTTGAAGTAGAGGGTCTCCTTGTCGCCGTTGGCGTAGGTGACCTCGAGGAACCGGTTCTCCTCGGACTCGTCGTACATCCGCTCGGTGATCCGCTGGATCATCCCGTCCACGCAGGCCTTGCGGCTGCCGCCGAACTCGGCGACGTCGTCGGCGTGGATGGGCAGCGTCTCGGTCAGGTACTTCGAGAAGATGTCCTTCGCGCCCTCGGCGTCCGGACGCTCGATCTTGATCTTCACGTCGAGCCGGCCCGGCCGCAGGATCGCCGGGTCGATCATGTCCTCACGGTTCGAGGCACCGATGACGATGACGTTCTCCAGTCCCTCGACGCCGTCGATCTCGGCGAGGAGCTGGGGGACGATCGTCGTCTCCACGTCGGAGGACACACCCGAGCCGCGGGTCCGGAAGATCGAGTCCATCTCGTCGAAGAACACGATCACCGGGGTGCCGGCGCTCGCCTTCTCCCGCGCGCGCTGGAAGATCAGCCGGATGTGCCGCTCGGTCTCGCCGACGAACTTGTTGAGCAGCTCGGGGCCCTTGATGTTGAGGAAGAACGCGCGCCCCTCGTCCGGGTCGTCGCCCCGCTGCTTGGCGATCTTCTTCGCCAGCGAATTCGCGACGGCCTTCGCGATGAGCGTCTTCCCGCACCCGGGCGGCCCGTAGAGCAGCACGCCCTTGGGCGGACGCAGCTCGTACTGAGTGAACAGCTCGGTGTGCAGGAACGGCAGCTCGACCGCGTCCTGGATCTGCTCGATCTGCCGGGACAGGCCGCCGATGTCGGAGTAGGCGATGTCCGGGACCTCCTCGAGCACGAGGTCCTCGACCTCGGCCTTGGCGACCCGTTCGTAGGCGTAGCCCGCCCGCGAGTCGACCATGACCGAGTCGCCGGACTTGAGCGGGCTGGTGCCCTCCTCCTGTCCGAGCTCGAACAGCGGCGCCGCCAGCCAGACGACCCGCTCCTCGTCGGAGTGGCCGACGACCAGGCCACGACCGGCCGAGCCGTCCTCACCCGGACGGGAGATGATCTCCCGCAGCGAGTAGAGGTCACCGACCTGCTCGAAGCCCATGGCCTCGACCACGGTGAGCGCCTCGTTGAGCCGGACGGACTGGCCGCTGCGCAGCGTCTCGCCCTCGACCGCCGGGGACACGGGGACCCGCATCCGGCGGCCGGAGGTGAAGACGTCGACCGTGTCGTCGTCGTACCGGCCGAGGAAGACCCCGTAGCCGGACGGCGGCTGCGCGAGCCGGTCGACCTCCTCGCGGAGCGCGACCAGCTGGCCGCGGGCCTCCTTGAGGGTCTCGGTCAGCTTCTCGTTCCGAGCGTTGAGCGCGGAGAGCCGGCTCGTGGTCTCGGCGAGACGCTGTTCCAGCACTCGGGCGTGCCGGGGCGTCTCGGTCAGCCGTTGACGCAGCGTGGAGATCTCGTGCTCGAGGTGACGGATGTGCTCGGCGGCCTCAGCGGGGCTGAGGTCGCGGTCAGACTGGAAACCCTGGTTGCCGGGACCGTCGTCGTAGGGGTGGTTCACGGCAGCCTCCCTCCGTGTTCCGTCTCACCACGGTACCCGTGACGGGTGACCGCGACGGTGCGTCGAACCGGTGATCCGGGCCTCAGCCGGTCGGCACCATGTGGTCACTCTGCGGCTTCACGGGCGTCACCGCCACGTCCACACGGAGGGTAGTTCGTAACGTTCTCGTTCCGCGCTCGGGCGCGTCGTGGTCGTGATCCGGTCGAAACCGGACAGAACGCCCGAGTTCAGCGGCCGGTCGGCCGTCGCTGCTGCCGGGGCGGCGTGACGCCGTCGGCGAGCCGCCGGGTGGTCAGCAGGAAGGCCGTATGGGCGATCATCCGATGCTCCGGACGGACGGCCAGACCCACCACGTGCCAGGGGCGGACCATCGCCTCCCACGACTCGGGCTCGGTCCAGCACTGCATCTCGCGCAACGCCTCGGTGAGCACCGACAGCTGGGTGGTGGTCGCGACGTAGCCGACGAGGATCCCGCCCGGCACCAGGCAGTCGCGGACGGTGTCGAGCACGTCCCACGGCGAGAGCATGTCCAGCACGACCCGGTCGACCTCGCCGCGGTGCTGCCGGACGTCACCGACGGTCAGCTCCCAGTGCGGGGGCCGGTGGCCGAAGAAGGTCTCGACGTTGGTGACCGCGTGCGGGGCGTGGTCGTCGCGGACCTCGTAGGAGATCACCTTGCCGGTCGGCCCGACGGCCTGCAGCAGCGAGCAGGTCAGCGCACCGGACCCGGCGCCGGCCTCCAGCACCCGCGCGCCGGGGAACACGTCGCCCCACATGAGGATCTGCGCGGAGTCCTTGGGGTAGATCACCTGGGCGCCCCGGGGCATCGACAGCACGTAGTCGGCCAGGCGGGGGCGCATGGTCAGGTACGGCGTGTTCGCCGCCGAGTGCACGAGCCCGCCCTCGGGCGAGCCGATGATGTCGTCGTGGTCGATCTGGCCGCGGTGGGTGTGGTACGCCCCGCCGGCCTGCAGGACGACGGTGTAGCGGCGGCCCTTGGGGTCGGTGAGCTGCACCCGGTCGCCCTCGCGGAACGGCCCGCCGCGGCGCGGGGGCACCCAGGTGGCCGGCTCGGGCTCGGCCGGCTCGTCGGCGGAGGGGACGGTGTCGATAATCTCCGCGTCGATGATCGCCGCGTCGACGGGCGCCGCGTCGACGGGCTCCTCGGCCTGCGGGGTGTCGAGGGGCGCGGACTCGGTCGGCGCGTCGGGCGTCGGGGCGTCGTGCACGGGCGACGACGCTATCCGCGCGCACCCCCGGCCCCGACGCCGGGGCACGTGGGCTCCCCCGCGGCGCCCGGAACCGTCGGGGGTCGCGGCTAGCCTGCCGCCATGACCGCAGCCCCCGCCGACGAGCCCGGCCCGGACCCGGCCGCACCGGGCCCCGCGGTCGTCCCCGCACCGGTCGCGGCACCGCCGCGGCCGCCCGCGCTGTCACCGTCGCGGGCGGCGGACTTCCGCCGCTGCCCGCTGCTCTACCGGTTCCGCGCGGTCGACCGGCTGCCGGAGCCGCCGTCGCGGGCGCAGGTCCGCGGCACCCTGGTGCACGCCGTGCTGGAGCAGCTGTTCGCGCGGGACCCGGCCGACCGGACCCCACAGGCCGCCCGGGAGCTGCTCGGCCCCTGCTGGGACGACCTCGCGGCCGCGGAGCCCGCCGCGGCGGCGCTGTTCACCGGCCCGGAGGACCCGCAGCTCGCGCTCTGGCTGGACTCGGCCTCGGCGCTGCTCGACCGCTACTTCGCGCTGGAGGACCCGGCCGGCGTCACCGCGACGGCGGTGGAGGCCCGCATCGAGGCGACCCTGCCCGGTGCCGACGGCGCGGCGCCGGTGCCGCTGCGCGGCATCCTGGACCGGCTCGACGACGGCCCCGACGGGCTGCGGGTGGTCGACTACAAGACCGGCGCGACGCCCGGCGAGGGCTACGAGTCCGGCGTGCTGTTCCAGCTCAAGTTCTACGCGCTGGCCGTCCTGCTGACCCACGGCCGCGTCCCCGACGAGCTGCGCCTCCTCTACCTGGCCGACGGGACCGCCCTGACCTACCGGCCCGACGCCGAGGAGCTCACCCGCTTCGGGCGCCTGCTCGAGGCGGTGTGGACCGCCATCCGGCTCGCCGCCCCCACCGGGGACTTCCGGCCCCGCACCGGCCCGGCCTGCCGCACCTGCGACCACAAGGCCCACTGCCCCGCCTGGGGCGGCACTCCCCCGCCCTACCCCGGCTGGCCGGGCGGCGCGGCATGATCGACGGGTGAGCGCACCGCCCCCGATCCCGCCCGGCCCGTTCTACCTGCCCCGCGGCGAGCAGACCGCCGACGGCGTCACCCACGCCGCGTTCGAGGCGACGCCGTCGACGACCGGCCCCTGGTTCGCCGACGCCCAGCACATGGGCCCGCCCTCGGCGCTGCTGGTCCGCGCCCTCGAACGGCTGCCCGAGTCCCGCCCCGGCGGCGCCGAGGCCGGGTGGCGGATCGCCCGCGTCACCGTCGAGGTGCTCGGGGCGGTGCCCGCCGGGCCGGTCACGGTCACCGCGGGCGTCGAGCGGCCCGGGCGGACGATCGAGCTGCTGTCGGCGACGATGCGCGCCGGTGACCGGGACGTGCTCCGGGCCCGGGCCTGGCGGCTCGCCGCGTCCGACACCGCCGTCGTCGCGCAGGGGCAGGCGGCCGCGCTGCCCGGGCGGGACGCCGCCGTCGTGCGCACCGAGCGGCCGGACGGCTGGCTGCCCGGGTTCCTCGACGCGATCGAGTGGGCCTGGCTCGACGGGGGCCGCCTCGGCGACGAAGGCCCGGGGCGCGGCTGGATCCGCATGCGGGTCCCGCTCGTCGAGGGCGAGGAGCCGAGCCCGGCGCAGCGGCTGATGGTCGCCGCGGACTGTGCGAACGGGCTCGCCGCACCGCTGGACGTGACGCGCTGGCTGTTCGTCAACACCGAGCTGACGGTGCACCTGCACCGGGCCCCGGCCGGCGAGTGGATCGGCGTGGATGCCGCGACCGTCGTCGGGCCGGACGGGCTGGGCACCTGCTCGGCCACCCTGTTCGACGACGACGGGCACACCGGCCGGATCGCCCAGTCCCTGACCGTCCGGGCCCGCTAGCTGTGATGCCCAGCCAGGTTGTTCAACCTGGTGATGGGTGTGGCCTTTCCGATTGCCGAGTGGGGCCTGTGGTGGTTGTAGTCGTGGACCCATGCTGGCAGAGCCGCGAGTCGGGCTGACTCGGAGTTGTAGAGCTTCTTGAAGGCCCAGCCCTCGGCCAGGGTCCTGTGGAAGCGCTCGATCTTCCCGTTCGTCTGCGGCCGGTAGGGCCGTGTCTTTTTCGGGGTGATGCCCAGCTCGGCACAGGTGTCGCGCCAGAGATGAGACTTGTAGCAGCCGCCGTTGTCGCTGAGCACGCGTTTGACCGTGACACCGCGGCAGGCGAACCAGGCGACCGCGTTACGCAGGACCGCGGCCGCGGTCTGCTTGGTCTCGTCCTCGTGTGCTTCGACATAGGCGACTCGAGAGTGATCGTCGATGACGGTGTGCAGGTAGCAGGTGCCCAGCAGAGGCTGGTGGTACCGACTCCTGGGCAGACCGGTTCGTGTCGAGGTCACCGCACGGTTCTTCTCGCCTTGTCGACGACCGACGTAGCGCCATCCGCCTCCGTCGGGGACCTTGCCGAGCTTCTTGACATCGACGTGGATCAAGTCGCCGGGCGCCTCGTGCTCGTAGCGGCGGATCGGCTCGCCAGTAGCCCGGTCGATGTGGGTGAGCCGGTTGATGCGACAGCGCACGAGCACGGCGTGCACGGTCGAGGACGCCATGTCGAGCCGGTCGCCGATCTCGACCGGTCCCAGGCGCTGCTTCCAGCGCAGGTGCACGATCTTGCGGACCACCGGCGCCGGCGTGCGGTTCGGCTGGTGACGGGGGGCCGAGGACCGGTCGTGCATCCCGGCCGGGCCTTCATCGCGGTAGCGCTGGGCCCACTTGTTCGCAGTCCGCCACGAGACGTCGTAGCGCTCGGCGGCGCGGGCCACAGACCAGCCTAGATCGACGACCAAGCGAGCGAGTCGGAGTCGGGCACGACAGGTGAGCGCGGCATTGGAGTGGGTAGCGTGGGACACGAAGGCCTCCTGGGTGCGGAGCGGTTCCTCGACAGCTCCACTCCACACCCGGGAGGCCTTCGCCCATCTACAGATCAGACCGTGTCGTCACACGATCTCGACCAACGTGCCTGGGCATCACAGCTAGCCGTACGGCGGCACTGCCCGGGCGACGCGACGGCGGCCCGCCACCGGAGTCACCGGGGGCGGGCCGCCGTGGGGGGAACGGACGTCGGACGGGGTGGGCTCAGTGGCCGTGGCCGTTGACCGTCATCGCGCGGCAGGACCGGATCTCCGAGGTGAGGATCGCGGTGGCGCCGATGTCGGCGAGCTTGTCCATCACGCGGTTCGTGTCCTTGGTGCGCACCATCGTGCGGACCGCGACCCAGCCCTTCTTCGACAGCGGCGAGACCGTCGGCGCCTGCAGGCCCGGCGCGACCTTCTCCACGGCCTCCAGCAGCCCCTCCGGGCAGTCGAAGTCCATCATCAGGTACTCGCGGGCCACGACGACGCCCTGCAGCCGGTCGGCGAAGACCTTCTTCAGGCGGGTGGTCTCTGCGTCCTCGGCGCGGTCGTGCCGCTTCTCCCGCTCGATGAGCGTGGCCTGCGAGGTGGCGATGGCCTCGCCGATGATCTGCAGACCGTGCTGGCGCAGCGTGCGCCCGGAGGACACGACGTCGGCGATCGCGTCGGCCAGACCCAGCTGGATGGAGATCTCCACCGCGCCGTCGAGCTTCACGATCTCCGCGCCGATCCGCTTGCCGGACAGGTACGAGCGGACCAGGCGGGGGTAGGACGTCGCGATCTTGCGGCCGTCGAGGTCCTCGATCTTCCAGTCGGCGTCGGCCGGGGCCGCGAAGTGGAACCGCGACTTGCCGAAGCCGAGCGGGATGATCTCCTGGGTCTGGCTGCCCGACTCCTCCATGAGGTCGAAGCCGGTGACGCCCAGGTGCAGGTCACCCTTGCCGACGTAGGTCGCGATGTCCTTGGGCCGCAGGTAGAAGAACTCGATCTCGTTCTCGTCGTCGACCACGCTGAGGTCGCGTGAGTCGGTCCGCTGGCGGTACCCCGCCTCGCGCATCATCGTCGCGGCGGGCTCGGCCAGGGTGCCCTTGTTCGGCAGTGCCACGCGGAGCATTTCCGCTCTCCTGACGGTCGTCGTCGGTGGTGGTGTCGGTGGGTCGGGTCGACCTACAGATGCTTGTACACGTCCTCGAGGGTGAGCCCCCGCTGGAGCATGATCACCTGCAGCCGGTACAGCAGCTGCGAGATCTCCTCCGCCAGCTCGTCGTCGCCCTGGTACTCGGCGGCGATCCAGACCTCACCGGCCTCCTCGAGCACCTTCTTGCCCTGGGCGTGCACCCCGGCGTCCAGCGCGGCGACGGTTCCCGAACCGGCCGGCCGTTCCTGGGCCTTGGCCTGCAGCTCGGCGAACAAGTCGTCGAATGTCTTCACGGGTACCAGTGTGAACGGTGACCCACGCCGCACGCCGGGCGCATCCGGGGCGGTAAGCCGTGTGGGCAACGGACCGCGCCGGATGGTTCACCCGGAGTGAGCAAGACCAGGTCGAGGTGCCGCTCGTCGCCGCGAACGGCCCGCTCACACCGGCCGTTGGGCCGTTCAGCGGACCCGGACCTCCGCGAGGACCGCCCCGAGCTCGGCCGGCCCGATCCCGGCGAGGGTCTCGCGCAGCACCCGGCGCGGACCGGCGGGCACGTCGAGCTCGCAGGGCACCACCAGCACCGCGCAGCCGGCCCGCTCGGCCGACAGCGCACCCGTCGGCGAGTCCTCCACCGCGACGCAGTCGCCCGGGTCGACCCCGAGCAGCTCGGCGCCGCGCCGGTAGGGCTCGGGCTGCGGCTTGGGCTCGCGCACCTCGTCGCCGGGCACGACGGCGGTGAAGTGCTCCCGGCCCAGGGTCTCCAGCGCCCGCTCCACCAGCACCCGGATGGTGTTGGTGACGAGCACGGCCGGGATGCCCGCCTCGCGCAGGGCGCCGAGCAGCTCCCGGGCGCCGGGCCGCCACGGCACGCCGTGGGAGAACAGCTCCCCGGCGCGGTCGTAGAGCCACTCGCCGGTCTCCCGGTACTCGTCGGCGGGGATCGTGTCGGGGTCGCGCCCGGCCTCCCGGAAGCAGATCCGCAGCGACGAGTCGAGCGAGCCGCCGACGGACTCCAGCCGGGCCTCGAGGCTCAGCTCCGGGGCGCCGAGGTGCTTCATGAGGTCGTTGAGGGCGACCTCCCACACCTTCTCCGAGTCGATCAGGGTGCCGTCCATGTCCAGCAGCACACCCGCGGGCCGGGTCGTCGTCGGCTCAGGCATCGGGGGTGTACCCCAGGTTCGGGCGCAGCCACTTCTCGACGACGGCGACGTCCACGCCGAGCCGGCCGGCGTAGTCGGCGACCTGGTCGGGCCCGATCCGGCCGACGGTGAAGTACCGCGACTCCGGGTGGGCGAACATCATGCCGCTGACCGCGGCCGCCGGGGTCATGGCGAAGGACTCGGTGAGCCCCACGCCGGTCTCCTCGGCGCCCAGCAGGTCGAACAGCGGCCGCTTGAGCGTGTGGTCCGGGCAGGCCGGGTAGCCGAACGCGGGCCGGATGCCCCGGAACCGCTCGGCGTGCAGGTCCTCGACGGCCTGGTTCGCGTCGGGCTCGAACCACTCGCGGCGGGCCTGCCGGTGGGCGTACTCGGCGAAGGCCTCGGCGAGCCGGTCGGCCAGCGCCTTCACCATGATCGCCTTGTAGTCGTCGAGCGCGGTCTCGAACTCCTTCGCCATGTCCTCGGCGCCGTGGATGGACACCGCAAACGCGCCGAGGTGGTCCCCGGCGGGCGCCACGTAGTCGGCGAGGCTGCGGTTGGCCCGCCCCTGCGGCTTGACCGTCTGCTGGCGCAGCATCGGCAGCCGCACGTCACCGCCGTCGGGTGAGATCACGATGTCCTCGCCCTCGGCGCGGGCCGGCCAGAAGCCGTAGACGCCGCGGGCGGTGAACCGGTCCTCGGCGATGATCTGGTCGAGCATCGCGTTGGCGTCGTCGTAGAGCTCCTTGGCGACCGGCGAGTTCAGGATCTGCGGGAACTTGCCCTTCAGCTCCCAGGCCAGGAACAGGAACTGCCAGTCGATCAGCTCGCGGAGCTCGGCGATCGTCGGCTCGCACGGCCGGACCCCGGTGAACTCCGGGACGGGCAGCTCGCCGAAGTCGATGCTCTCGCGGTTGGCGACGGCGTCGGCGAAGGGCAGCAGCGGCTTGGCCTGCCGTCCCTCGTGCTGCTCGCGCAGCCGCTGCTGGTCGGCGTCGTTGCGCTGGGACAGGGCCTCGGCGCGGTCGTCGTCGAGCAGGTCGGAGACGACCCCGACGACCCGGGAGGCGTCGATGACGTGCAGGACGTCGCCCTGGTACTGCTGGGCGATCTTCACCGCGGTGTGCTGGCGGGAGGTCGTGGCGCCGCCGATGAGCAGCGGCAGCTTCAGGCCGCGCCGCTCCATCTCGGTGGCCACGTTCACCATCTCGTCGAGCGAGGGGGTGATGAGGCCGGACAGCCCGACGACGTCGGCGCCCTCGGCGACGGCGGTGTCGAGGATGGTCTGCGCGGGCACCATCACGCCGAGGTCGATGACCTCGTAGCTGTTGCAGCCCAGCACGACGCCGACGATGTTCTTGCCGATGTCGTGCACGTCGCCCTTGACCGTGGCCATGACGACCTTGCCGTGGCCGCGGGCGTCGATCTCGCCGCGGGCCTTGGCCTCCTCCTTCTCCTTCTCCATGAAGGGCTCGAGGTAGGCGACGGCGCGCTTCATCACGCGGGCGGACTTCACGACCTGGGGCAGAAACATCTTGCCGTCGCCGAACAGGTCGCCGACGACCTTCATGCCGTCCATCAGCGGGCCCTCGATGACGTCGAGCGGCCGCGCGGCCTGCGCGCGGGCCTCCTCGGTGTCGGCCTCGACGAAGTCGACGATGCCGTGCACGAGCGCGTGCGACAGGCGGGCGCGGACGTCGGCCTCCCGCCAGGACAGGTCGACCTTGCGCTGGGTGCCCTCGCCCTTGAACCGGTCGGCGTTCTCCACGAGCCGGTCGGTGGCGTCGGGGCGGCGGTTGAACAGGACGTCCTCGACCATCTCGAGCAGGTCGGCCGGGATGTCCTGGTAGACCGCGAGCTGACCGGCGTTGACGATGCCCATGTCCAGGCCGGCCTTGATGGCGTGGAACAGGAAGGCCGAGTCCATGGCCTCGCGGACGACGTTGTTGCCGCGGAAGGCGAAGGACAGGTTCGAGACACCACCGGAGATGTGGGCGCCGGGGCAGCGCTCCTTGATCCGGGGGCAGGCCTCGATGAAGTCCTTCGCGTAGTCGTTGTGCTCCTCCATGCCGGTGGCGATGGCGAGGATGTTCGGGTCGAAGATGATGTCGTGCGGGTCGAGCCCGGCCTTCTCGACGAGCAGGTCGTAGGCGCGGCCGCAGATCTCGACCTTGCGGTCGGCGGTGTCGGCCTGGCCGGTCTCGTCGAAGGCCATGACCACGACGCCCGCGCCGTAGGCCTTGACCTTGCGGGCCTGCTCCAGGAAGGGCTCCTCGCCCTCCTTGAGGCTGATCGAGTTGACGACGCCCTTGCCCTGCACGCACTGCAGGCCCGCCTCGATCACCGACCACCGCGAGCTGTCGATCATGATCGGCAGCCGGGCGACCTCGGGCTCGGTGGCCAGCAGGTTGAGGAAGGTGCGCATCTCGTCGGCGGACTCGAGCAGGTCGGCGTCCATGTTGACGTCGAGCATGTTCGCGCCGCCGCGGACCATGTCCAGCGCGACGTCGAGCGCGCCGTTGTAGTCCTGGGACTCGATGAGCCTGCGGAACCGCTTGGAGCCGGTGACGTTGGTCCGCTCACCGATCATCACGAAACCGGTGTCGGGGCCGATCTCGAAGCGCTCCAGGCCGGAGAAGCGGGTGCGCCGCGGGGCCTCGGTCGGCACCCGCGGCGGCAGCCCCTTGACCCGGTCGGCGATGTGGCGGATGTGCTCCGGGCCGGTGCCGCAGCAGCCGCCGACGATGTTGACCAGCCCGGACTCGGCGAACTCCTTGAGGAAGTCCGCGGTCTGCTCGGGGGTCTCGTCGTAGCCACCGAAGGCGTTCGGCAGGCCCGCGTTGGGGTAGGTGGCGACGAACGCGTCGCTGATCTCGGCGAGCGCGACGGCGTGCGGGCGCATCTCGTCGGCGCCCAGCGCGCAGTTCAGCCCGACGACGAGCGGCGCGGCGTGGCGCACCGAGGTCCAGAACGCGTCGACGGTCTGCCCGGACAGGGTGCGCCCGGAGCGGTCGACGATGGTCACCGAGATCCACACCGGAAGGTGCGGGGCGACGTCGTGCGCGGCCTGCAGCGCGGCCTTCGAGTTCAGCGTGTCGAAGATGGTCTCGATCAGCAGGATGTCGACGCCGCCGGAGTCCAGCGCGGCGATCTGCTGGGCGTAGGAGTCGTAGACCTGCTCGTAGGTCACCGCGCGGTAGGCGGGGTCGTCGACCTTCGGCGACAGCGACAGCGTGACGTTCAGCGGACCGATGGAGCCGGCCACCCACTTGGGCTCGCCGGTGGCCTTCTCGGCCTCGTCGGCGGCCTCGCGGGCCAGCCGCGCCGCGGCCACGTTCATCTCGTCGACCTTCGACTCCAGGCCGTAGTCCGCCTGGCCGATCGTGGTCGCGGTGAAGGTGTTGGTCGTCGTCAGGTCGGCGCCCGCGTCGAAGTAGTTGCGGTGCGCCTGGAGGATCAGGTCCGGACGGGTGAGGTTGAGCAGGTCCGGGTCGCCGTTGGTGTCCTTGGGGTGGCCGTGCAGCCAGTCCGCGGAGTAGTCCTCCGGGGTCAGGCCGAGGCCCTGGATGACGGTGCCCCAGGCGCCGTCGATCACACCGATGCGACGACCGAGGAGCTCCGTCAGCTGCTCGGTACGCTGCGCCGCCCGCCGGACCCGTTCGGGGTCGACCGGACGGAGGGTGCTGTCGTGCGCAGAGGTGCCCACCGAGTGATCCGCTCCCGTCGTAGATGACACGATCAGCCACGGTACCTGGTAGAGGGGGAGGAACCCGGCCCCGCGCCCGCGGGGTCGTAGGCTGGGGTGATGACCGACCGAGAGCCGAGCATCACGGGTGGCGACAGCACTCCGCAGCTGGTCGATCCGGTCCTCATCGCCGCGTTCGAGGGATGGAACGACGCCGGTGAGGCCGCGAGCACCGCGCTGGAGCACCTCGAGCTCAGCTGGGACGCGAAGCCTCTGACCTCGATCGATCCCGAGGAGTACTACGACTTCCAGGTCACGCGCCCGCACGTCAAGCTCTCCGACGGCGTCACCCGGCGGATCGAGTGGCAGACCACGCGGCTGTCGTGGGCGACGCTGCCGGGCACCGACCGGCATGTCGTCCTGGTGAACGGGATCGAGCCGAACCTGCGCTGGAAGACGTTCTGCGCGGAGCTGGTGGGCCACGCGGAGCGTCTCGGCGTGACGAAGGTCATCACATTGGGAGCCCTGCTCACCGAGGTCCCGCACACCCGTCCGACGCCGGTGAACGGCACCTCCTGGGACGCGGAGTCGCAGAAGGCGATGGGCACCGAGCCGTCGAACTACGAGGGCCCGACCGGGATCGTCGCGGTCTTCCAGCAGGCCTGCGTGCAGGCCGGCATCCCGGCCGTCTCCTACTGGGCCGAGGTGCCGCACTACGTCTCGCAGGCCCAGGTCCCGAAGGCCGCGGTCGCGCTGCTGCACCGGATCGAGGAGTCCCTCGACGTCGAGGTGCCGCTCGGGGTGCTGCCGGAGAAGGCCGAGGAGTGGGAGCGGACCGTCTCGGAGATGGCCGACGCCGACGACGAGGTCCGCGAGTACGTGCGCCAGCTGGAGGAGCAGGCCTCGGAGTCCGACGACGAGGAGGCCCGCACCGAGCTGCGCGAGACCTCCGGGGACTCCATCGCGGCGGACTTCGAGCGCTACTTGCGCCGCCGCGGCCCCAACTCCTGACCGGCCGCGGCTCGTGGTGGCGCTGCGCCGAGCGGCGCTGTTCCTGGGCGCCTTCCTCGGGCCCTTCGGCGGTGGCCTGACCGCGGCGATGCTGCCGGAGCTGGGCGCCGACTTCGGCGTCCCGACGGCGACGGCGTCGGTGTCGATCACCGCGTACCTGCTGCCGTTCGCCGGGGTCATGCTCGTCTCGGGCACCCTCGGCGACCGGTGGGGCCGGGGCCGCACCGTCGTCGCCGGGTACGCGCTCTACGTCGTCGCCTCGCTGGCCTGCGTGCTGGCGGTGGCCTGGCCGGTCTTCCTGGCCGGGCGGGCGCTGCAGGGCGTCGCGAACGCGTTCACCACTCCGGTGCTGCTGGCGGCGCTGGCCGCCGCGGTGGAGCCGGACCGGCTGGGCCGGGCGCTGGGCTGGTTCGGGTCGCTGCAGGCGGCCGGGCAGACCTCGGCCCCGCTGTTCGGCGGGCTGGCCGCCGAGGTCGACTGGCGGTGGGCCTTCTGGGGTGCGGCCGGCGTCGCGCTGCTGCTCGGCGTGGTCGGGATCCCCGGCGGCTCGGCCCGCGCCACCGGCGACGCCCGCCCCCGGCTGCGCTCGGCGTGGACCGGTCCGGTACTGCGGCTCGGGCTGGTCGCGGCGATCGGCTGGGGCTGTCTGGCCGGGCTGAACTTCCTGCTCGCCCTGCGCCTGGAGGAGCAGTTCGGGCTGGGTGCTGGGCCGCGCGGGCTGGTGCTGACCGCGCTGGGGGTGGCCGGGATCCTCACCGCGCGTCTCATCGGCGGCGCGGTGGACCGGCTCGGCCCGCGCCGCTGCGTGCTGGCCGGGGCCGTCGGGGGCGGCGTACTCGTCGCCCTGATCGGACTGGTGCCGGTGCTGGGCGTGGTCGTCGCACTGTGGGCGCTGGGCGGTGTGTGCAGCCAACTGATCCTGGTCGGGGTGAACGCACTGGTCCTCGGCCCTGCCGGAGGGGGCGGGGGCGGGGCGGTGTCGGTGGTGCAGGCGGTGCGCTTCGCCGGGACGGCCGCATCGCCGGTGGCGCTGACGCCGGTCTACCACGCGGACCCGCTGGTGGCGTTCTTCGCGCCCGCGGCGCTGCTCGCAGCGGGCGTGCCGGCCGTGCTCGCGGTCGACCGGACGCGCCGCGCCTGAGTCTCACCCGGCGGCGTGCGCCCGCAGGTCGTCGAGGTCGACCCACTCGAGGGTGCGGGCGTGCGTCGCCTCGAGCACCACCGGCGGTGCGACGCCCTCGCGCAGCGCCTCGGCCCAGCGGCTCGCGCACAGGCACCACCGGTCCCCCGGCATTAGGCCGGGGAACCCGAATCGCGGGTTCGGGGTCGTCAGGTCGTTGCCCTGCTCGCGGGAGAAGTCGAGGAACTCGGCGGTGACGCGGGCGCAGACGGTGTGCACGCCCGCGTCCTCGCCCCCGGTGTCGCAGCATCCGTTGCGGTAGAAGCCGGTGAGCGGATCGGTCCCGCAGGCCTCCAGCTCACCGCCCAGCACGTTGAGGGCCATCCGTGGAGTGTCCCGGCCGGGCGCCCGCCCCGCCGGTCGGGACGGGTGCCGGACCGGCTACAGGGTCACGCCGAGCAGCGCGTCCAGCGCGGTGCGCACCTGCTGCGGGGCCGTGGTGTCGGTGCCGCGGCGGGTGAGCGCCTCCTCGGCCCAGGCGTCGACGGCGGCGAGCGCACCGGGGGTGTCGAGGTCGTCGGCGAGGTGGGTCCGCAGCTTCGCGACCAGCTCGGCCGCGTCCGGCCCGGCATCGAGACCGACGGCCTCGCGCCAGCGGGTCACCCGCCGGTCGCCCTTCGCGTGCACCTCGTCGGTCCAGGACCGGTCGGTGCGGTAGTGCCCGTCGAGCAGGGCGACCCGGATGACGTTCGGGTCGACGCGGGCGTTGCGCAGCTTCGAGACGAAGACCAGGTTGCCCTTGGACTTCGACATCTTCTCGCCGTCGAGGCCGATCATGCCGGTGTGCACGTAGTGCCGGGCGAACGGGTGCTCACCGGTGAGGGACTCGGTGTGCAGGGCGCCGCACTCGTGGTGCGGGAAGATCAGGTCCGAGCCGCCGCCGTTGAGGTCGATCTGCGGGCCGAGCCGGTTCAGGCCGATCGCGGCGCACTCCACGTGCCAGCCGGGGCGGCCGCGGCCGAGGCCGGAGTCCCAGGCGGGCTCGCCGGGGCGCGCGGTGCGCCACAGCAGCGGGTCGAGCCGGTTGCGCTTGCCCGGCCGGTCCGGGTCGCCGCCGCGCTCGGCGGAGAACCTCAGCATGGTGTCGAGGTCGTAGTTCGACTCGTAGCCGAAGTGCCCGGTGGCGGTGACGTCGTGGTAGACGTCGGGGTACTCCGGGTCGTCGATCCGGTAGGCCGCACCGGCGGCGACGAGCTTCTCGACCAGCTCGGCGATCTCGGGGATCGCCTCGACCGCGCCGACGAACTGGCGGGGCGGCAGTACCCGCAGCGCCTCCATGTCCTCGCGGAACAGGGCGGTCTCGCGCAGGCCCAGCACGACCCAGTCGTCCTGGTCGCGTTCGGCGCGCTCCAGCAGCGGCTCGTCGATGTCGGTGACGTTCTGGACGTAGTGCACGTCGTGACCGAGGTCGCGCCAGTAGCGGTTGACCAGGTCGAACGTCAGGTAGGTGGCGGCGTGGCCGAGGTGGGTCGCGTCGTAGGGGGTGATCCCGCAGACGTACATCGTCGCGACCGGGCCCGGCGCCGTGGGCCGGACCCGGCCGGTGGCGGTGTCGTGCAGGCGCAGCGGCGGGCCGCTGCCCTCCAGTGCCGGGACGTCGGTCGGGGCCCAGGTCTCCATGCGGTCAAACCTACCTAGCTCTCGGAAGCGGTCACGCATGCGAACGCGCAGCGTCCGTCGCAGATTCCGGTGCGGGACGGGGTGCCGGTCACCACCACTCGGCGTCGAGCTTGGACTCGATGTCGCGGACGTGCCGGCGGGCGCAGGCCGGGCACAGCCGGCCGTCGCGGCCGCGCTCGTCGCGGTCGGTCACCCAACCCGCGACGGCGGCGACCCCGGCGTCGTCGGGACCGGGGGCGCCACAGAGACGACAGGCGGACGGCGTCACGCCCGCGATGGTGCTCCGGCGGCCCGGTCGCTGTCGAGCGCCGCGCGGCGCCGGCCGACCCGGTCGGCGATCATCGCGCACGCCATCAGCTGGATCTGGTGGAACAGCATGAGTGGCAGCACCACCAGCGCACCGGCGGGACCGCCGAACAGCACTCCGGCGATCGGCAGCCCGCTGGCCAGCGACTTCTTCGACCCGCAGAACACGATCGCGATGCGGTCGGCGTCGTCGAAACCGAGCGCGCGGGCCCCGAGCGAGGTCACCGCGAGCACCAGCGCGAGCAGCACCAGGCAGATCCCGAGCAGCACGAGCAGCGAGACCGGGGTGAGCCGTCCCCAGATGCCGGCGACGACGCCCTCGCTGAACGCGGCGTAGACGACGAGCAGGATCGAGCCGCGGTCCACCAGCGACAGCCGCTTCTTGTGCCGGGCCACGAACCGGCCGACCAGCGGCCGTGCGGCCTGCCCGGCGAGGAAGGGCACCAGCAGGCGCAGCGCGATGTCACCGAAGCTCGACGCGTCGAACCCGCCGCTGGTGGCCAGCAGCAGCGCGGCCAGCACAGGGGTGAGGACCACCCCGAGCACGTTCGACACCGACGCCGCGACGATCGCGGCGGGCACGTTGCCGCGGGCGATGCCGGTGAAGGCGATCGAGGACTGCACGGTCGACGGCAGACAGCACAGGAACACGACGCCGGCGGCGAGCGGCGCGGGCAGCAGCCACTCCGGCAGCAGCAGCACCGACAGGCCGAGCAGTGGGAACAGCACGAACGTCGCCGCCAGGACGGTGCCGTGCAGCCGCCAGTTCCGCAGCCCGCCCAGCGCCTCGGCGGCGGAGAGGCGGGCGCCGTAGAGGAAGAACAGCAGGGCGATCGCGGCGGTGACGGCGACGTCGACGACCCCGACCATCGCGCCGCGCGCGGGGAACAGCGACGCGACGCCGACGGTCACGAGGAGCAGCACCAGGAACGGATCGGGACGGACGCGCATGGGTTCCATCCTGCAAGCCGTCAGCCCATCGGGAAACCGACTGATCACCATGACTGTGTCCGCGATCTATGATGACAGGGTGCTCGACCCCGTCCAGCTGCGGTCCTTCGCCGCCGTCGCGCGCGCCCGCAGCTTCACCCGGGCCGCCGCCACGCTCGGCGTCGGTCAGTCCACCGTGAGCCAGCACGTGCGGCGTCTGGAGGCGACGGTCGGCCGCCCACTGCTCGACCGCGACACCCACTCGGTGTCGCTCACCGTCGACGGCGAGGCGATGCTGGAGTTCGCCGCCACCATCCTCGACGCGGGTGACCGGGCGATGGCGCACTTCCGGGCGTCGCGGGTGCACGGCCGGGTGCGGTTCGGGGTGTCGGAGGACCTGGTCCTGACCCGGCTGCCCGCGGTGCTCGCGGACTTCCGGCGCCGCCACCCCGAGGTCGACCTGGAGCTGACCGTCGGTCTGGCCGGCGGGCTCGAACACCGTCTCGACGCCGGGGAGCTGGACCTGATGTTCGCCAAGCGCCTCCCCGGTCCCGACGACGGCCGGCTGGTCGTCCGCCGCGACCGCTTCGTCTGGGTCGGGGCGCCCGGACTGCCGCTCGGCCCCGGTGATCCGGTACCGGTCGTCGCCTATCCCCCGCCGAGCCTGTCGCGCACCGCCGCCGTCGGGGCCCTGGAGGCGGTCGGGCGGCCGTGGCGGATGGCCTGCACCAGCGGCAGCCTGTCCGGCCTGCGGGCCGCCGCCCTCGCCGGGCTGGGCGTGCTCGCGCACGCCGCGACGCTGGTCCCCGACGGGCTGGAGGTCGTCGGGGACCGTGCCGGGCTGCCCGAGCTGGGCCCGGTCGAGCTGGTGCTCGCGCACGGGCGGCGGCGCAGCGACCCGGCCGAGGCGCTGGTCCGGAGCATCCGCACCGCAGACCTCCGTCCGGAGTCGTGGACACCCCCGAACGGCGGCTAGGGTCCCGGGCCGTGCGCCGCCTGCCGATCGTCCTGCTGCTCGCGATGCTGGTCGCCGGATGCGGTGCGCCCGCCGCACCGGGGCCCCCGACGCTGGACCGGGTCGCGTCGTCGGACGTGCTGCGGGTCTGTTCCACCGGGGACTACCGGCCGCTGACCGCGCTGGCCGCGGACGGCACCTGGTCCGGGATCGACGTCGACATGGCACGCGACCTCGCCGCCGAGCTCGGTGCCCGCGCCGAGCTGGTCCGCACGACCTGGGCGACCCTGCTCGACGACGTCGTCGCCGGGCGCTGCGACATCGCCGTCGGCGGCGTCTCGGTCACCCCGGACCGCGCGGAGCGGGCCGTGTTCACCGAGCCCTATCTCCGCGACGGCAAGACACCGATCGCGCGCTGCCCCGACGTCGCGCGCTACGGCACGGTCGCCGACATCGACCGGCCCGGCGTCCGGGTCGTGGTGAACCCGGGCGGGACCAACGAGCGCTTCGCCCGGGCGACCTTCACCCGCGCGACGATCGTGGACCACCCGGACAACTCGACGATCTTCGACGAGATCGTGGCCGGCCGCGCGGACCTGATGGTCACCGACGCGATCGAGACCCGCTGGCAGGCCGCACAGCACCCCGGGGTGCTGTGCGCGGTGCACCCCGACGCCCCGTTCACCGACTCGGAGAAGGCCTACCTGACCCCGGCCGGCGACCCGGCGTTCACCGAGCGGGTGAACACCTGGCTGCGCACGGCGCGCACCGACGGCACCTGGGACCGCCTCGCCCGCCCCTGGCTCGGCTGAGTCCACACCCCCTGCCGGGCGGCCCTGCCCGGTACGACGGGGTGCGGCAGCCGGTGAACGGGTGTGGCTGTCGAACCCCTGTGCGACGGTGCGGGGATGCGCAT
This sequence comes from Pseudonocardia sp. ICBG162, assembly GCF_020496225.1. Lineage (NCBI taxonomy): Bacteria > Bacillati > Actinomycetota > Actinomycetes > Pseudonocardiales > Pseudonocardiaceae > Pseudonocardia > Pseudonocardia sp. ICBG162. The sequence continues at coordinate 422,966 of NZ_JAHLJD010000013.1, read as the reverse complement.
CGTGGTGACGACACCGACCGGCACCGTCGGCTCCCGGCTGCTGCGCCTGCTCGTACAGGCCGGGGTGCACCCGGTGGCCCTGCTCCGCGACCCGGCCACGCTGCCCCCGGACCTCGCCGGGCTGGTCGAGCCGGTGGTCGCGAACCAGACCGACGCCGACGCCGTCGTCGGCGCCACGCTCGGCGCAGACCGGCTGTACTGGGTGAACCCGCCCGCACCGCCCGGCACCGACCCGCTCGCCCACCAGGGAGCCTGCGCCGCAGTCGTCGCGGAGGCCCTGCGCCGCAACGGGATCGGCGCGACGGTGCTGCAGAGCAGCGGTGGCGCGGAGCTGCGCCGCGGCGCCGGGGACATCGACGGCCTGGCCGCGACCGAGCAGGCGCTCGACGCGACCGGTACCCCGGTGCTGCACCTGCGGTGCGGCTACTTCATGTCGAACCTGCTGAGGTCGGCCGACGAGATCGCCGGCGGGACGCTGTCGACGCCGTGGCCGCTCGACCACCCCCTGCCGTGGGTCGCACCGGCCGACATCGCCGCCGTCGCCGCGGTGCGGCTGCTCGGGCCGGCGTGGTCGGGGCGGTTGGTGCAGGCCGTGCACGGACCGGCGGACCTGACGTTCGACGACGCCGCAGCAGTGCTCACCGGGACACTCGGCCACCCGGTCCGCGCGGCGCACCTGCCCCGCGACGGGTTCCGGTCGATGCTGGCCGGCCTCTGCATGACGGCACCGGAGATCGACGCGGTCGCCGGGATGGCCGAGGGTCTCTCGGCCCCCGGGTACGTCCCCGAGCAGCGCCGCGACGCGGTGTCGACGACCCCCACGACGCTGCGCGCCTGGGCCGCGGAGCACCTGCACCCCGCCCCCGCCTGATCCCACCGGCCCGCCGGGTACCAGCAGCGTCCCGCCCTGGCCCGCCGCGACCTGTCACGTGCTGCGGCGACCCCTCGCGTGCTGCGGCGACCCACGCGGGGGGCGCCACGGCACGCGACGGGTCGCCACGCGGTCAGCCGGTGCGGCGGCGCAGGTAGTCCGAGACCACCTCGGCGCCGAGGCCGTCGAGGTCGGGCTGCACCACCCGTCCCCCGGCGCGGCGGGCGAGCCGGTTCACGAACGACAGCAGCCCGGGGTCGTCGCCGAGCACGAAGAACGTGAACGCCGCGTCCATCCCGATCAGCCGGTCCAGCCCGTCGACGGTCGCCCGCAGCGTGTGCGGGCTGGGCGGGTAGTCGAAGAACGCCTCGCCGTCGCGTTCCAGGTGCGCGGTCGGCTCGCCGTCGGTCACCACCAGGACCACCGGCGTCGCGTCGGGCTGGCGGGCCAGCCGTTCCCGGGCCAGGAGCAGGGCGTGGTGCAGGTTGGTGCCCTGCATGTACACGCCCTCCAGCCCGATCAGCTCGGCCAGGTCCACGGTCTGCGCGTGCCGCCCGAAGGTGATCAGCGACAGGTCGTCGCCGCGGAACCGGGTGGAGATGAGCTGGTGCAGCGCCAGCGCGGTGCGCTTCATCGGCACCCACCGGCCCTCGGCCACCATCGACCACGACGTGTCGACCAGCAGCGTCACCGCGGCCCGGGTGCGCTGCTCGGTCTCGACGATCTCGACGTCGGACACGTCGAGCGCCCGGTCGTCGCCGCCGGCGCGGCGCAGCTGGGCGTTGAGCAGGGTCCGCGGCACCGACCAGGCCTGGGTGTCACCGAAGGCCCACGACCGGGTCGCCCCGGTCGCGTCGCCCGCCGCCCCGGCATGCCGGGTGTCGCGCTGCCCCTGGCGCCCGGAGATCCGGTCGGCGACGTCGCGCAGCACCGACTGCCCGAGCGTCCGCAGCGCCTTGGGCGAGAGCATCAGCGAGCCGTCGGGGGCGCGGCGGAACAGGTCCTGGCGCTGCAGCTCGCGTTCCAGCTCGGCCAGGGTGCGGGCGTCGGCGGCGGCCTCCGGGCCGAGCATCTCGGTGAGCGCGTCGAGGTCGATGTCCTCCATCCGCGCGCCGGGGTAGCTCTGCGCGAGCTGTTCGGCCAGGGCGTCGAGCTGCCCCAGCTCCTCCATCGCGCGGGTCGCCTCGCCCATGCCCATCGGGTTCTCGCCGCGGAAGTTGCCCTCCCCCGACCAGTCCTCGCCCGGGCGCAGGCCCTGCAGCTGGGCGTCGAGCCGGGCCAGCGACTGCGACAGACGCGGGTCGCCGAACGCCTGCTGGGCCAGCTCGGCCAGCTCGGCGCGCTGCTCGGCCGACATCGAGTTCATCATCCGCTGGGCCGCGGCGGCCCGGGCGGCGAGGGCGTCGACCAGCTCCTCGGTGTTCTGCGGGTTCTCCGGGAAGTGCTCGCCGTGCTCGCCCATGAACTCGGCGAACTGCTCGGTGGTGTCCTCGCCGCGGGCGTGGCGGTCGAGCAGGTCGTTGAGGTCGTCGAGCATGGCGTTGATCCGCTCGACATCCTCGGGGGTGGCGTTCTGCATCGCCTGCTTCATGCCCTCGAAGCGCTGGTCGAGCATCTCCCGGCCGAGCAGGTCGCGGATCTCCTGGTAGGCCTCACGGGCGTCGGAGGACCGCCAGCCGTAGGAGTTCAGCTCCCGCACCGAGCCGCCGGTGTCGGGCGGCAGGGCGTCGAGCTGCATCTCGCGGAACCGCGCGTCGTCGGAGTCCTCGTTGCCCAGCGCCTCGCGCTCGGCGTCGAGGGCCCGTTGCAGCAGCTCGCGGACCTCCTGCAGGGTCCCGTCGATGCGGTTGTCGCGCTGCAGGTCCCGGCGCCGCTCCCACACCCGGCGGGTGAGGTCGTCGAGCCCGCGCCGCCCGTCGAGGCCGCGACGGAGCAGCTCCTGCAGCGCCTGGCGCGGCGAGGAGCCCTCCATGACGTCGCGGCCGATCTGGTCCATCGCCGCGCGGATGTCGTACGGCGGCGCCAGCGGGTCGGGCCCGCCGGCGTAGGGGCCGTAGGCGTACCGGCGGCGACGACGCCTGGGATCAGCCATACGACACCGTGTCACCGTCGTCGGACTCGTCCTTGGCGAGCTTGCGGGTCAGGAACAGGTACTCCAGCGCCAGCTCCGCGGCCGAGGCCATCGGGCCCGGGTCCTCGGTGCCCGCGGCGCCGAGCTTGGCGGCGATATCGGTGAGGGCGTCGACCTGCGGCAGCGCGGCGACGACGTCCTTCGCCGGGATCCGCTCGCCGGTCCGGACCGGGCGGGTCGAGACCGCGACGGCCAGCTCGTCGAGGTCGACCCCGCGCAGCGCGAACCGCGCGGTGTCGGCGGTCGCGCGGCGCAGCAGGTGCTCGAGCACCTCGTCCTCGCGGCCCTCCTCCCCCGACGCGAACTCGATCTTGCCGCGGAGCACCGCGGGGACCGACTCCAGGTCGACGGGCCGGGCGTAGGGGAGCTCCTCGCCGGTCAGCGCGGCACGGCGCAGCGCCGCGGCGGCGACGGTCTCGGCCGCGGCCACGGCGAACCGGGCCGACACCCCCGAGCCCTGGTCGACCGCGGAGGAGTCGCGCAGGTGCCGGGTGAACCGGGCGACGACCTCGAGCAGGTGCCGCGGCACCTCGGCGACGAGCTCGGCCTCCTGCGCGACGAGCTCGACCTCGGGGGCCAGCTCCAGCGGGTAGTGGGTGCGGACCTCGGCGCCGAACCGGTCCTTGAGCGGGGTGATGATCCGCCCGCGGTTGGTGTAGTCCTCGGGGTTCGCGCTGGCCACGAGCAGCACGTCCAGCGGCAGCCGCAGCGTGTAGCCGCGGACCTGGATGTCGCGCTCCTCCATCACGTTGAGCAGCGCGACCTGGATGCGTTCGGCCAGGTCGGGCAGCTCGTTGATGGCGACGATGCCGCGGTGCGACCGCGGGACGAGCCCGAAGTGGATGGTCTCGGGGTCGCCCAGCGAGCGGCCCTCGGCGACCTTGACCGGGTCGACGTCGCCGATCAGGTCGGCGACCGAGGTGTCGGGCGTGGCGAGCTTCTCGGTGTAGCGGTGGTCGCGGTGCACCCAGGCGACCGGCAGGTCGTCGCCGAGCTCGTCGGCGCGCCGGATCGAGGCGGGCACGATCGGCTCGTAGGGGTGCTCGCCGATCTCGGAGCCCTCGATGACGGGGGTCCACTCGTCGAGCAGGCCGGCCAGCGAGCGCAGCAGGCGGGTCTTGCCCTGGCCACGCTCACCGAGCAGGACGAGGTCGTGACCGGCGATGAGGGCCCGCTCGAGCTGCGGGACGACGGTGTCGTCGAAGCCGACGATGCCGGGCCAGGGGTCGCGGCCCTCGCGCAGGGCCGCCAGGAGGTTGTCGCGGATCTCGTGCTTCACGGGGCGCTGTACGTGACCGGACGCACGCAGCGCACCGACGGTACGGGGAAGGTCAGGTGTGACGGGCACGATCTCCACGCTACGCCCGGTTCCGGGGTGCAGCGCGTCGTCGCGGAACCGCGTTCCGCGGACCGGACTGGAATCTGTCTGGTTGTACAGATAGTTTGTCGGGTATGGCCGACCCCACCCCCGACGGGCGACGACGACGCGGCGCCGACACCCGTCGCGCGCTGGTGCGGGCCGCCGTCGACGTCGTCACCGCGCACGGCTTCGACCGGCTCACCCTGCGCCAGGTCGCCGACCGCGCCGGCGCCTCGGCCGCGTCGGCGACCTACCACTTCGGCACCGTCGACGCGCTGCTGGAGGCGGTCGCCGCCGAGCTGGAGCACGACGCCGTCGCACGGCTGGGCGAGCTGACCCGGCGGGCCCGCTCCGGTGACCTGACCCTGCTCGACGCCTGCACCGCCTACCTGGTCGACCTGCTCGGCCCCCGCCGGCCGGTGTTCCTGACCATGCTGGAGCTGCGCGTCCGCGTCGCCCGGGGCCACGGCGGCACCGCCACCGGCCCGGCCGCCGCGGAGCCCGACGCGGCGCTGGTCGACCTCATCCAGGACCACGTCGGGAACCGGGAACGGGCCCGCGAGCTGTTCGCCGGGGTCTTCGGGCTGTCCGCGCTGGCCGCGTTCGCCCCCGTCCCGCCGGGCGAGCCCGAGCTGCGGGCCCGGATGGCCCGGCTGCTCGCCGGAGCCGGGCTCGCCACCCACGACGACCGCGCCACCCCGCACGAGACCCCGCACGAGACCCAGGAGGACCGGTTCCCGTGACCGCCACCCGACCCCCCGGCGCGCCCGACCGCGACGCCCTCGCCGCCCGCTTCGGCCCCCGGCGGGCCGACCTCGCGCTGCGCGCCCGGACCGCGGGCGACCCGCTCGCCGACGCCGTCGTCGCCGAGATCCGTGCCGCGGGCCGCGAGGGCGGCCGCGCGCTCACCGCGGCGCTGCAGCGCGGCATCCGCGACGGGCTCGCCTCGCTGACCGATCCCTCCCCCGCCCTCGCGGCCCTGCTCACCTCGGCCGAGTCGCTGCCCGCGGGCACCGACCCCGCGATGCTCGACACCGGGGTCCGGCCCATGTTCACCGCGCCCCCCGCGGTGCACACCCTGTCGCTGTCGGCCGGGGCGCTGCTGCGCACCTACGGCTCCCCGTCGATCGCAGTGCTGCTCGGCACCACCGGACGGCTGGTGGAGTCCGCCGAGCGCCGCCTGACCGAGACCGGCACCTGGCTGCTCGCCGCCACCCTGCCCGGCGGCATGCGCCCCGGCAGCCCCGGCTACGTCGGCACCCTGCAGGTCCGGGTGCTGCACGCCCACATGCGCGTACTCGCCCGCGAGCGCGGCCTCGACGAGGCCGTGCACGGCGTCCCGGTCAACCAGGTCGACCTGGTCCGGACCTGGCTGGACTTCACCCTCGTCTCGATGCGGGCCGAGGCGACCATCGGGTTCGGGCTCACCCCCGCCGAGACCACCGAGGTCTACGCCTGCTGGCAGCTGCTGGCCCACCAGCTCGGCATCGACCCCGAGCTGGTCCGCGACGTCACCTCGCACGCCGACGCCGAGGAGCTCGACGCGCTGGTCACCGCCGTCACCGGACCGCCAGCCCCCGAGTCACGCGCGCTGGCCGGGGCGCTGATCGGGGCCGTCGCCGCGCTGCTCGTCCAGCCGCTGCGGCTGCCCGTGCCGCAGGGGCGCCGCCTGCTGCAGGCGCTGGCCCGGCGCTTCCACGGCGCCGCGGTGACCACCGGGCTGGGTCTGCGGCGCAGCCCCGGCTGGGAGGTGGCCGTCGCCGTCCTGGGGCGGGTGATCGCGGTGCAGCGCCGGTGGGTCCGGCGCAGCCCGGCGTCGCTGGAGGCCGCGCGGGTCCGCAACGTCGCCGCCACCCGGGCGCTGCTCGCCGACGACCGCGGCGGCCCCTCCCTGTTCGAGACGCACGGCGCCTGAGGTCAGGCCGGGTCGTCCCACCAGCGCTCGGACAGCCCGGCGGCCCCGACGGCCGCGGTCAGCGCGTCGCGGCGCCGGTCCGGCCCGACCAGGACCAGGCCGCCGTGGCCCAGCGCGGCCGCGACCCGGTCGGCGGGCTGCAGGTGCAGCCCCGGCCCGAGGTCCGGCGAGCCGAGCTGCGGGTAGGTGTCGGCGACGGCGAGCAGCGGCCCGCCCGGCCCGTCCCGGCGCCCCCACAGCGCGACGACGTGCGCGACCGACCAGTCCGGCCCCGGCCGGGCCCCGGCGTCGAGGTCGGCGACCGGGGTGGCCGCGGCGACCAGCTCCCCGGTCCACAGCGCGGCCAGCACGCCGACCGGGCCGTCGGCGATGACGGCGTCGAGCAGCGCGGTCAGGCGCGAGGCGGTCCAGTCCCCCGCGGCCGGGACCGCGGCGAGCGACTCCCCGGAGAACTCCTCGACCGCACGACCGAGACCGGCCACCGGGGTGCCCGCCCGCCCGTCGTCCGCGGCGACCGGCAGGCCCCGCAGGTAGTCGGCGTCCGCCGGCGCCCCGGGCGGCCGCGACGACGCGTCGTCGCCGGCCCGCACCCGGGTGCCCGCCGCGTGCGCGAAGGCGGCCACGGTCGGTGCCGGCAGCGACGACAGCGCGGCCACGAGCAGCCGGGCGACGAACGGCCCGGCCAGCTGGTCGGGCTGGGGCAGCGACGCCGCGTGCACCCGCAGCAGAGCCTCCGCCCCGGGGAACGCACGGACCGCGCCGGGCACCGGGGTGCTCACGGGGCGACCAGCAGCCACACCGGCACCGCGACCAGCGCGACGGCGACCAGCCGGACCAGCCAGCGCACCAGCACCGGCAGCGGCGTGGGCGGGGAGGTGATCCGGTCGATCCGGGCCTCCAGCGCGTCGGTGAACGACGACAGCGCCGCCGCCGGCGCGGACCCGCCGACGGCCTTGAGCGCGGTCGCCAGCTCGGTCGGGTCGCACAGCCTCCGGGCGACGTCGTCGGCCCGCATCTCGATCAGCCGGGCGACCGCGAGCTGGGCGTGCACCATGCCGCGCACGAACGGCGCCGTCGCACCCCACGCCACGAAGGGCAGCACGACCAGGTCGTGGCGTTCACGCAGGTGCGCCCGCTCGTGCGCGAGGACGGCGACGACCCCGGCGGTGTCGAGCGCGTCCAGCACCCCCGCCGACACCACCAGCCGGGAGCTGCGCCCGGGCAGGCAGTACGCGACCGGGACGGGATGGTCCAGGACGCGGGTACCGGAGGCGTAGGGCCAGGGCGTGGCGAGCACGTCGAGCAGGTCGCGGTGGCGGCGGCGGGCCCGCAGGGTCCGCACGGTGGTGATCACCAGGACCGACAGCAGCCGCAGCAGCACCCCGACCGCGATCAGCAGTGCCCCGACGTGCAGCGGGTCCATCCGGTCCGGCCACCGACCCGCCGACACCGACTCCGACAGCGCCGCGGCGGCCGAGGGCAGGCTGTGCCCCATCGGGGAGAGCCCGTAGGCCAGCCCCGCGCCGAACAGCGAGATCCCGCCGCCGAGCCCGACGGCCTGCCACAGCAACAGGGCGCCGACGGGGTCGCGGCCGGGCCAGCTCGCCCGGGCCAGGGCACGGCTGACCGGCTCGGCGAGCAGTACGCCGAGCAGTCCGAGTCCGAGCGCGGTCAGCTGCATCGCGTCACATCGTCGCGGAGCGCGCGGCGCGGCGCCGCATCACCCCCGCGACCGGACAGGGTCCTCGACCGTCCGGCGCTCAGCCGAGCAGGTCACGCAACCGCGACCGCTCCTCCTCCGACATCGAACCGAGGAACCGCGCGAGGGCGGCACCCCGGTCGGACGCGTCGTCGAGCGCGTCGGTCATCAGCTCGGCCACGTGGTCCTCCCGGCTGGCCACCGGGCGGTAGTGGTGGGCGCGGCCGTCGCGGATGCGCCGGACCAGCTGCTTGCGCTCGAGCCGCCCGAGGACGGTGAGCACGGTCGTCGTGGCCAGGTCGCGGTCGGCGAGCTGGTCCTGCACCTCACGGGCGGTCATGTCCCGGTCGGTCTCCCAGAGGACGTTCATGACCGCCCGCTCCAACTCGCCCAGACTCGTCACGAAGGTCATCCTTCGCGAACCTTTCTACCTCGCGTAGAACCCCTGCGGGAGATGGCTCACACCGGGCGTGTCGTCAGTGGATCTGCACCTGGTCGCCGACCTGGAGGTAGCCGAACCACTGGCGGGCGTCGGCCTCGGCGAGCTTGACGCAGCCGGCCGAGGGGGTCGAGAGGTCGCCCTGGTGGAAGGCGATCCCGCCCTGGGCGAAGAACACCGACCACGGCATCTGGGTCAGCCGTTCCCGGCTGGTCCACTCCTCGGCCTTCCACTGCACGGCGAAGGTGCCGGTCGGCGTCGGGGCCTCCGGGTCGCCGGGGCGCATCGCGACCGGTCCGGCGACGACCTGACCGGCGTCGACGAGCCAGGTGGAGCGGCTCTCCAGATCCACGCAGGCCCGCGCCGAGGACGTGCACGGTGTGCCCGGGACGAGCTCGCCGGTGGCGACCTGCCGGTCGGTGGGGTCGGGCTGCTCCGACGGCTCGGCCAGGGCGGGGCCCGCCACGAGCCCGGCGGTCAGGGCGCCGGTCAGGGCGACGCCCACCGCGAGGAGCCCGGCGGTCCGGCTCCGTCCCCGTGCCCGCATCCGTCCGCCCCTCCGCCGGGCCCGGCGGGCTCGACGTCCTCGGCCCGCCCGGACCGACCGGACGCGCTGCGCAGCCGGTCGGTTCCGGACCGTAGCCCAACATGATCTTGGGCTGAACGGGTGTATCGCATACCGCCGATCGACGGTTGCCGGGGTGCGCCGGACGGTCGTTGCGGCGTCCAGTACTCCGGTCAGCGGCCCCGGAACACCGGGGTGCGCTTCTCGGTGCGGGCGGCGCGGCCCTCGGCGATGTCCTCGGCGGCCCAGCAGCCGCGGAAGTCCGCGGTCAGCCCGTCGACGACGGCCGGGTCGGTGTGCCCGCCGCGGCCGAACGCGTCCACCGAGCGCTTGTTGTAGGCCAGGGTCAGCGGGGCCATGGTGGCGATGTCGCGGGCCAGGGCGAGCGCGGCGTCGCGGTCGCCGAGGGTGTCGGCGAGGCCGCGGGCGTGCGCGGTGGTGGCGTCGACGGTGGCGCAGGCCAGCAGCAGGCTGCGGGCCGTGCCGCCGCCGGCGATCTGCACCAGGCGCTCGATCGTCCACGGGTCCACGGCCAGCCCGAGCCGCGCGGTCGGCAGCCCGAACACCGCCTCCGGGGCGGCGACCCGCAGGTCGCAGGCCAGGGCCAGCTGCAGCCCGCCGCCGATCGCGGGCCCGGTCACCGCGGCGACGGTCGGCATCGGCAGGTCGGCGACCGCGTGCAGCCCGGTGTAGAGCGCGTCGAGGAACTCGTCGGTGTAGACCTCGCCGAAGTCGGCGCCGGAGCAGAACGCCGGCCCGTTCCCGGCGACGACCACCGCCCGTGCGCCGGCCGCGCGGACCTCGGCCGCGGCGTCGACCAGCTGGCGGCAGGTCGCGATGTCCAGGGCGTTGCGACGCTCAGGGCGGTTCAGCTCGATCAGACCGACGTCGTCGTGGGTACTCACGGAGATCACGGGCCGGACCCTAACCCGCGGCCGCGGCCCCGGACCCGTCCGCGTGACCGGCGCCGCGCCCGGCGGGGGCGGGCTCGCTCCAGGTCTGTCCGCACAGCTCCCGGGCCAGCCCGACGGCGAGCTGGTCGATCCGGCGCAGCAGCCGCGCCGCGGCCAGCCGGCGCGTCCGCTCGGTCCCGGCACCGGCGGCGGTCCGCGACGCCGCGTCCGCCTCGGCGGCGTCGAGCAGCTCCTCCGCGGAGCCGACGCCGTAGTCGGCGGGGCCCGCGCCACTCGGGTGCTCGCGCCGGTCGGCGGGGCCCCAGCCGTCGTCGAGGATGCGGCGCAGGCCGTCGAGGTCGGCGCGGACCCGCTCCGCCGCGGGCTCCAGGGTCGCGGCCCAGCCGGGCACCGACGCGGTCGCGGCCTGGGCGGCGAGCTGGCGGGTGTAGTGGTCGACGGCCCCGACGACCCGCACCGTGTGGTGCACCCCGCGACGCAGCGGCCTGCGGGCGACGGGGTGCTGCAGCGGCACCGCGCGGGTCCGCACGGTGGCCACCGCGGTGTCGACGGCGCGGGCCTTCTCCAGCGGGTCACCGGCGCCGGGGCGGCCCAGCGCCGCGTCGACCGAGGTGCGCAGGGAGACGTCGACGGCGGTGAGGGCGTCGTCGAGGGCCTCGGCGAAGGCCGTGCGCGAGCGGGTGGGCAGGATCAGGTAGGCGGCGAGCATGCCCAGCGCGCCGCCGACGACGGTCTCCTCGACCCGCAGCACCAGGGTCTGCACGCTGAACTGGCCGATCACGCCGTAGAGCAGGGCCAGCACCGCGGTGATCCAGAACGCCATCATCGCCTGCGAGATCCGCACCAGGTACAGGGCGAGGAACACGCAGACGAACAGCAGCGCGAGGCTGGCGACGACGTTGCCGCCCACCAGCAGCGCCAGGAGCATCCCGGCCACGACCCCACCCGCGGTGCCCACCGCGCGGGCCCAGCCGCGGCTCAGGACGTCGCCGCGGCTGGCGGTGCCGGCGAACACCACGAACGCGGCGATCACCGCCCAGTACCAGCGGGCCGGGGAGATCAGCTCGCCGACGACGATCGCGAGGCTGGTGGCGACGCCGACCTGCACGGCCTGGCGGGTGTGCAGCGCGAGCCCGCCGAACCGGTCCCGGCCCGCCGGCGGCTCCACCTGCTCGGGGACGGGCTCGGGTGCCGGGTCGCCGCCCGCGGTCTCCCGGTCGGTGTCATGGTGCTCGGCGATCCGCAGGCGGGCCTGCTCGACGGTGGTCTGCATCGCGTCGGCGAGCCGGACCACGGCGAACCCGATGCGCTGCTCGCGCGCGGCGGGCCCGACCCCGGCCGGCCGGTCCACGATGCCGGCGACGGCGGACCGTGCGCCGTCGTAGAGGCGGGCGGCGATCGCGCCGGGCGTCCCGACGGCGGTGGCCGCGGCGAGGGCCCGCAGCCCCTCGGCCAGCTCGGCGCGGTCGTCGTCGGGGATCGGGTCGTGGTGCTCGACCGACCGGCGGACCGACATGGCGACCCGTTCGGCGGCGAGCTCGGAGTCGATGATCCACTGCCGCAGGCCCGCGACGGGACCGGCCGCGGCGTCGGGGCCGTCGTCGGTGTCGTCCAGCCGGTCGGTCACCAGCAGCGCGGTCTCGTTGAGCCGGGCCTGGGCGCGCACCAGCGGGTCGAGGTCGGGCTCACCGGCGGTGGTCTCCACCGCCTCGACCGCGGTGAGCAGCAGCGCGTGCAGCCGCGCCTCGAACGCGCGGAACAGCGCGTCCAGCACGGCCTCGGAGCGGCGGGTGAACACCAGGCAGCGCAGCAGGAAGGTGCTGCCGATGCCGATCACCGCCCCGGCCAGCAGGTACGGCAGCTCGCCGGGACCGGCGTGCAGGAACTGCACGAAGAAGAACGGCATGAACGCCGCCATCCCGAGCGCGACCCCGCGCGGCCCGTACCGCCGGACCGCGACGGCGACCATCATGACCAGGACGAACACGACGTCGGCCGCGACCCGGTTCGTCGCCAGCAGCGCGGACACCGTCGCCGACGCCGCGGCGGGCAGGACCATCAGGGCGGTGGTGACGCGCCGCCGTCGCAGGTCGTTCTCGTTCACCGCCAGGTTGCTGATCATCGCCAGCACCACGGAGAACAGCACGATCGTGATCGGCTGCCCGGTCAGGGCGCGCAGCACGCTCGCGGCGACCGCGGCCAGCAGCATCGCCGCGGTCGCGACCGAGGCCAGGTGCAGCCGGGTGTGGCCCGGGTCGACCGCGGCCGCCCACGTCCGCAGCTCGTCCCACCGGGCCGGCACCGGCAGGCGTCGTCCCCGCTCGACCGTCCCCGTCACGGTGCGAGTCTGACACGCACCGCGGCCCGGAGGTCCCTGCCTCAGTTCGCGGTGCGGGCCTGCGGCGGCAGCGACGCGGTCGGCACCGGGTTGGTCGCCCCCGGGACCGGCTGCGAGGTGGGCCGGGCGACCCGGATGCCGAGCACGTCACCGGCGGCCGCGGCCATCGCGCGCATGCCCTGGGCGTTGGGGTGCACCGGCGCGGCGGGCGAGGTCGGGACCAGGCCCTCGACCCACTTCACGCCGGGCAGCGTGCAGGCGTCGTGGCCGATGGTCGGGGTGTAGGTGTCGACGTAGTCGACACCGGCGTCGCGGGCGGCGTCGGCCAGCATCGCGTTGAGCTTCTTCTCGGTCTCGCGCAGGTAGGCGGTGTCGCCCGGGCTGAACGGGATGACCGGGTAGCAGCCGGGACCGGTGTCCGGGAGGATCGACGGGTACCCGACGACGGCGACCCGCGCGGCCGGCGACCGGTCGCGGATCTTCGCCAGCACGTCGGACACCTTGGACTCGGTGCCGTCGATCCGCTCGGCGAGCTGGTCGGTGCCGCCCGCGGTGTAGAAGTCCTTGCAGGCCGCGCCGAACAGGTTCGCCGAGGAGCGGCGCACGCACTCGGTGATGATCCCGGAGAAGCCGATGTCGTTGCCGCCGATGGTCAGGGTGACCAGCGACTCGGAGCCGTCGAGGGCGTCGAGCTGCGGCGGGTTCGGGCCGGCCTGGACCTGCTGGGGAGCCGTCATGTCCTCGGTCGTCGCGCCGCTGCAGGACACGTCGGTGAAGCGGCCGATGCCGGCCGAGCGGGCGAGCACCGACGGGTAGTTCTGGTTGGAGCGCAGGCACCCGGACGGCGTGCCCTGCTGCACCGGGACCAGCGGGCCCGCGGCGTAGGAGTCGCCCAGGGCGACGAAGCGCCCGACCGGGGCGGTGTCGAGGTTGCGCGCGGACAGCGTGGTCTCGGCGAACGTGGTCGGCGCCTCCGCCTGCGCGGGCGCGAGGGCGCTCATCCCCGCCGAGCTCAGCAGGGTCATGGTCGCCACGGCGAGCCACCGGGACGGACGGGGACGGCGCACGGGCTCTCGGACCTCCGGTCGGACGTCGCCGGCGTGGGCACGCCGGTCCTGTCCGACCAACGATCATCGTCGCCGACCGGTTACGCCCCGTTCGGCGCACGTGACGGGCCGGGTAGGACCCGGCCCGTCACGCACCGTGGGCGGGGCTCGCTCAGTCGGTGAGCCTGCGCAGCGACAGCGGCGCCACCAGGCGGTGCCGCAGCGCGGTCGCGTCCCAGAGCTCCGGCTGCGACGGCATCGACGCGAGCCGCCCGGCGGCGACCGCGCCGGGGTCGTCCATCGGCTCGCGGACACCGGCGAGGAAGGCCCACTCGTGCTCCTCGCAGCCGATGTAGACCCCGCGCCCGCCGGTCTCGCCGAACACCGCGGCGAAGCGCTGCCAGGCCGAGCGCAGCGTCGCGTCCCGCCACACCGCCGGGCTGCCGGCCTGGAACACCAGGACCCCGCCGGGGGTGAGCCGCTGCGCGCAGGCGCGGACGAAGTCCTCCTCGTAGAGCCGGTTGATCTGGGCGTCGGGCTCGTCGGGGCGCTCGTCGGGCAGGTCGACGACCACCAGGTCCCAGTGCTCGTCGGAGTCCAGGACGAACTGCCGCCCGTCGCCGTAGGTCAGGTGCACCGGGCCGTCGCCGCGCTCGGCCGCGGCGAGGGACTCGGGGGTGTAGCCGTAGGGCAGGTGCTCGGCGCAGATCCGGACGGCCTCGGCGTCGATGTCGACGTGGTCGACCCGGCTCGCACCGGCCGCGACCGCCATCTCCGACGCGACACCCTCCGAGGAGCCGACGATCAGCACCCGGTCCAGCTCGCGGGCCAGCAGCGCACCCGGCCACACCAGCGCCTCGTGGTAGGTGAGCTGGGTGTGCTCGGTGGACTGGCGCTCGTCGTCGCAGAACAGGGTGACGCCGTGCGCGGTGTCGGCGACGACGACGTGCTGGAACCCGGTGTGCGCGACGTGGTGGACCCGGCCGAGGTCCCAGCGCCGGGTCAGGCCGGGCGAGATGGGCTCGGTGACCGTGCGCGGGGCGCCGCCGCGGGCGACGACCTGCAGCGCGGTGTCGGTCGCACCGACGCGGTCGGCGAGGCGGCGCACGGCGTCGACCGGGTCGGCGCTCTCGCCGCAGGTGAACACGTCGACGTGCATGCCGCCGTGCTCGGGCCAGGTGTGGATCGAGGCGTGCGACTCGGCCAGGACCGCGACGACGGTCGCCCCCTGCGGCTCGAACCGCTCGACGACCACCTGGCGGACCTGGGCCCCGGCCTCGGTCAGCGCGGCGGTCAGGTCGCTGCGCAGGCGTTCGCAGTCGTCGAGGATCTCGGGGGCGATGCCGCCGAGCTCGGCCAGGACGTGTCTGCCGACCGGTGACGACGTGCTGGGCAGCGCGGGTGCGCCCGTCCCGAGCCCGACGGCCGGATGCAGTTCTCCGGCCGCGGCGGCGGGCACGGACATGATCGGCGAGGTGGAGGATGACACGTCCGGACACGTTAACCGGGATGTGGGAGCGACGCCCCCTCCCCCGCGACGATCACCTCGAGCGGTCCGAACCCGTTGAACCCCACCGAGGCGTAGCTCGAGGTGTAGGCGCCGGCCCCGATCAGGTCGACGACGTCGCCCGCGGCCAGGTCCAGCGGCAGCGCGACCGGGGTGCGGCGGTAGAGGACGTCGTCGCCGTCGCAGGTGGGGCCCGCGACGACGACCGGTCCGCACGGCCCGGTGCGCCCGGGCACGCGCAGCGGGTAGGCGATCGCCTCGCCCTCGGTCTCGGCGAGGCCCTGGTAGCGGCCGACGTCGAGGTACACCCAGCGGCGGTGGTCGACGCCCGGGCGGCGGGACACGCGCAGGACCCGGGCGCGCAGCACCCCGGCCGGGGCGACCAGCGCACGGCCCGGCTCCAACAGCAGCGTCGCGCCGTCCACGTGCCCGGCGTCGACGGCCGTGGCCACCGCGGTGCGCACGGCCGCGGCGTAGTCCTGCGCGGGGGCGACGCCGGCGCGGTAGGCCACCGGCCAGCCGCCGCCCAGGTCGAGCTCGGGACGGCGCAGCCCGGCCCGCCCGGCGGCCGCCAGCGCGAGCGCGACGGCCCCGGCGTAGGTGGCGGGGCGGGTCTGCTGGGAGCCCGCGTGGAAGGTGACCCCGGCCGCGACCAGGCCGCGGTCGGCGACCCGGCGCAGCAGCGCGACGGCGGCGTCGGGCGGCGCCCCGAACTTGCCGTGGAACGGCGTCGCCGAGCCGGTGTCGTCGACCGAGAGCCGGACCTGCACCCGCGCGCCGGGGACCTCGGCGGCGAGGGCGTCGACGTCCTCGGCGCTGTCGGTGACGAACCGGGTGACGCCGTCGCGGGCGGCCCGGGCGGCGGCACCGGGGCCACGCACCGGGTTCCCGTGCTGCAGCGTCGCCGGGTCCGCACCGGCGGCCAGGCACAGGTCGATCTCGGCCTGGGAGGCGACGTCGAACCCCGCTCCGGCCGCGACGAGGGCGCGCAGCACGGCGGGCTCCGGGCAGGCCTTGACGGCGTAGAGGATGCGGGCGTCACCGAACGCGGCGGCCAGCGCGCGGTAGCGCTCCCCGGCGACGGCGGGGTCCAGCGCCAGGTACGGCGTGGGACGGTCGATGGCGAGAAGCTGCTCCAGGCCGGGGCTCAGGTCGTGCACGTGGTGATGCTCTCCCCGGCCGCACCACCCGCACCGGCCGGGGTCTGATCTAGGTTCGGACCATGACCGCACCGAAGCCGCAGCGCCGCGCCCGGAAGATCGCGATGACCCCGGAGGAGGTCACCGCCTTCCTCGACGCCGAGCGCACCTGCCGGGTCGCCACCAACGGCGTGAACGGCCCGCACGCCACCCCGCTCTGGTACCTCTGGGACGGCGAGGCGCTCTGGCTGACCTCGCTCTCGCGCTCGCAGCGCTGGGCGGACCTGCAGCGCGACCCGCGGATCGCCGTCGTCGTCGACGCCGGGCACGACTACACCGAGCTGCGCGGGGTCGAGCTGCGCGGCTCGGTCGAGGTCGTCGGCGAGGTGCCCCGCACCGGCGAGCCGAACCCGGAGCTGGAGCGGGTCGAGCAGGCCTTCGCCGCGCGCTACACCGGCGACCAGGTCGTGATCGACGGACGGCACGCGTGGCTGCGGCTGCGCCCGGAGAAGATCACCAGCTGGGACTTCCGGAAGATGTGATCGCCGGGCGTGAGGGGCCCGGTGCCGGATGTGGCACCGATCCCCTCACCCGTGGCGATCACCGGGTTCGGGCCGGGTTCAGGGCCGCCCGGTCACCAGCGGCCAGAGCCCGTCGGCGCCCGCGTCCAGCGCCGCCGCCCCGACCCGGTCGTTCCAGAACGCCTCGTCGCCGTCCTCGTCGCGCCAGGCCCACAGCCGGGTCGTGACCAGTCGCAGCGCGTGCTCGCGGGTGAACCCGATCGCCCCGTGCACCTGGTGGGCGATCCGCGCGACGGCCGTCGCCGCCTCCGAGCAGCGGGCCTTCGCCGCGGCGACGGCGAACGCGGTCTCCGGGGCGGCGAACCCCGCGCGCCGCGCGGTCGAGGTCGCGGCGGCGGAGGCGGCGGCGGCGGCCGCGACCTCGGCGCCCGCCTCGGCGAGCATCTGCTGCACGGCCTGGAAGCGGCCGATGGGACGACCGAACTGGGTGCGCTCCCCGGCGTAGGCGACCGAGCGGGCCAGTGCGCCGCGGGCCGCGCCGGCGAGCAGCAGCGACCGCGCCAGCGCCGCCCGCAGGGTCAGCTCCGCGGCCGCCCCGGCGGGGGCGGTGCCGGTGGCCAGGGGCGTGACGCCGTCGAGGGTGAGGCCGTCGCGGGGCTCCTCGGCGAGGTTGGCGCCTTCGGTGACCGCCGCCGCGCCCGTGTCGAGCACGAGCACCCGGTCGCCGTCGAGGACGACGACCGCGGCCAGCGAACGCCCCCACGGCACCCGGGTCAGCGTCGCCGACACCGTGCCGGCCCTGCCGCCGCTGCCGGTCACCGTGCCCCCGGCAGTCCCGGCCGGGCGGTCCCCGCCGGTCGCGTCGGTGACGACGGCGGCCAGCGGCCCGTCCGGCACGGCGAGCCCGGCGGCGCGGGCCAGCCACCCGGCGAGCAGGTCGGTCTCGGCCAGCGGCAGGCGGGCCGCGTCGGCACCGGCGACCTCCAGCAGCACGGCGGCGTCGTCGAGGGTGCCGCCGGTGTCCGGGTCGGTCAGCGAGGTCAGCCCGGCCCCGGCGCACGCCTTCCAGGCCGCGGTGTCCAGGCCGGTCCCGTCGCGGTCGTCGGACCCGGCGGCGAGGATCGAGGCGGCCAGGTCGGCCAGGTCGCTGTTGCGGGCCATCAGCGCAGTCCCATCCCCCGCGCGACGATGCCGCGCAGGACCTCGTTGGTGCCGCCGCGCAGGGTGAACCCGGGCGCGTGCAGCACGGCGTCGGCGAGCAGCCGGGCGAACCCGGACTCCGCGCCGGGGTCCGGCGGGATGTCGACCAGCAGCCGGGCGGCGTCGACGATCTCGTTCTCGTAGCGGGTGCCGAGGTCCTTGACCAGGGCCGCGGCCAGCTCGGGGGCCCGGCCGGACTCCAGCGCCCCGGCGACGGCCAGCGACATGGCCCGCAGCGTCCACAGCCGCGACACCAGCGACCCCACGCGACGACGGGTGCCGGCGTCGGCGCGGCCCGCCCCGGCGAGCTCGCCGACCAGCGACGCCAGCAGCGGGTAGGTCGACAGGAACCGCTCCGGTCCGGACCGCTCGAACGCGAGCTCGCCGGTGACCTGGGCCCAGCCGTTGCCCAGCTCGCCGAAGACCCGCGCGTCGGGGATGAACACGTCGTCGAAGCGGACCTCGTTGAAGTGGTGCGCCCCGGTGAGCAGCGGGATCGGGCGGATCTCCACCCCGGGCGAGTCCAGCTCCACCAGGAACTGGGACAGCCCCGCGTGCCGGTTCGTGTCGTCGCGCGGCTCGGTGCGCACCAGCGCGAAGAACGCGTGCGCGTGGTGCGCCCCGGAGGTCCACACCTTGGTGCCCGACAGCCGCCACCCGCCGTCGACGCGGGTCGCCCGGGTCCGCACCGACGCCAGGTCGGAGCCGGAGTCCGGTTCGGACATGCCGATGCCGAAGTACACCTCGCCGCGGGCTATCCCGGGCAGGAACGCGCGACGCTGCTCCTCGGTGCCGTGGCGCAGCAGCGACGGCCCGATCTGGCGGTCGGCGATCCAGTGCGCGGCCACCGGGGCGCCCGCGGCGAGCAGCTCCTCGGTGACGACGTAGCGCTCCAGCGCGGTCCGGCCGTGCCCGCCGTACTCGGTGGGGATGGTCATCCCGAGCCAGCCGCGCTCCCCCAGCCTGCGGGAGAACGACTCGTCCCAGCCGGAGAGCCACACGTCCGCGCGCGGGGTCCAGCGGGCGGCGCCGCGCTCGTCGTCGAGGAAGGACCGGACCTCGGCCCGCAGGTCCGCCAGCCCGGCGGGGAGCTCGACCGGGTCGGGCACGAGCTCGGGCAGGGCCGCTGCCGGTGTCGATGTCGCTGCCACGGGCCTCATCATGACCCAGCCCCGCCGGCGCCGCCGGTGTCTATGGGCCGACTCACCGGGGTACGTTCCGGGCATGACCACCAATGCTGACGAGCGCAGGGTGCTGGATGCCGTCCCCACCGGCCTGTTCATCGGCGGCCAGTGGCGGCAGGCGGAGAACGGCGCGACCGCGAAGGTGGAGGACCCGGCCACCGGAGAGGTGCTGACCGAGGTCGCCGACGCCTCCCCCGCCGACGGCATGGACGCCCTCGCCGCCGCGCACGCCGCGCAGCCCACGATCGCCGCGATGGCGCCGCGGGAGCGCAGCGAGATCCTGCGCCGCGCCTACGACCTGCTCCACGAGCGGATCGACGACCTGGCCCTGCTCATGACCCTGGAGATGGGCAAGCCCTTCGCCGAGGCCAAGGGCGAGGTCGTCTACGCCTCGGAGTTCCTGCGCTGGTTCTCCGAGGAGGCCGTGCGCATCGACGGCGGCTACCAGGTCGCCCCGAACGGCCAGACCCGCTTCCTCACCATCCGCCAGCCCGTCGGGGTCTGCGTGTTCGTGACCCCGTGGAACTTCCCGCTGGCCATGGGCACCCGCAAGATCGCCCCGGCGGTCGCCGCCGGCTGTGCGTCGGTGATCAAGCCCGCGCCGCAGACGCCGCTGACCATGCTCGCGTTCGCGCAGGTGCTGGCCGACGCCGGCCTGCCCGACGGCGCCCTGAACGTCATCAACGCCACCGACGCCGGCGCGGTGATGGAGCCGATCCTGCGCGACGGCCGCGCCCGCAAGATGTCGTTCACCGGGTCCACCCCGGTCGGGAAGCTGCTGCTGTCCCAGGCCTCGGACAAGGTCATGCGCTCGTCGCTGGAGCTGGGCGGCAACGCCTCGTTCATCGTGCTCGACGACGCCGACGTCGACGCCGCCGTCGAGGGCGCCATGATCGCCAAGATGCGGAACATGGGCGAGGCCTGCACCGCCGCGAACCGGTTCTACGTCCAGCGCGGCGTCGCCGAGGAGTTCACCGCGAAGCTCGCCGAGCGGATGGGCGCGCTCAAGGTCGGCCGCGGCACCGAGGAGGGCGTGAACGTCGGCCCGCTGATCGACGCCAAGGGCCTGGACAAGGTGACCGACCTGGTCGCCGACGCCGTCGCCGCCGGCGCCTCGGTCGCGATCGGCGGGAAGGCCCAGGACGGGCCGGGCTACTTCTACCCGCCGACCGTGCTCACCGACGTGCCGGTGAACTCCCGGCTCAACCACGAGGAGATCTTCGGCCCGGTCGCGCCGATCACCGTCGTCGACAGCGCCGACGACGCGCTGGCCGCGGCCAACGCGACCGAGTTCGGCCTGGTCAACTACGTCTACACACGCGACCTGAACCGGGCGCTGCACATCGCCGAGAACCTCGACAGCGGCATGATCGGGCTCAACACCGGTCTGGTGTCGAACCCGGCCGCCCCGTTCGGCGGCGTCAAGGAGTCCGGACTGGGCCGCGAGGGCGGCAACGTCGGCATCGACGAGTTCCTGGAGACCAAGTACGTGGCCATCGGCTACAGCGGCTGACCCCACGCACGACCGAGGGCCCCGGTGCCGTACGGCACCGGGGCCCTCGTGTGTCGCGGGTCGGTCAGTTGGCCGGGGCCGCGGGTGCCGCCGGGGCCGGGGCCTGCGGCTGGATCGGCACCGCCGGGTCCTGCCCGGGCAGCGGCTCGGCGGGCTGGGTCACGTCGGCCCGGCCCCCCGAGACGAGCTCGACCAGCTCGACGCCGCCGTTGAGGGTCAGCAACACGACAACCAGCGCCACCGAGGCGACGGCGGCCGCGGTGAGCCCGCGCTGCGCGGACCCGCTGGTGACCAGCCGGCCACGGCTGGTCTCCACCACCCAGGCGCGGGCGGCGAACACGGCCAGCATCAGGCCGAAGGCGAGCCAGGTCAGGAGGAATCCGTTCACGGGTTCGGCACCTCCCCGCCGGCCGCCGGGGCCGGGGCCGTCGCCGGTGCCGGGACGCCCGGCGCCGGGAGCGGCTCGTTGCGCACCAGGATGGCGTCGAAGCCGCTCTCGTAGGTCGCGCGGTACTGGCCCGACGCGATGAGCTGGTTGCGGATCTCGATCGTCCAGCCCGGCTGGCGGTCGTTCAGGACGACGCCCTGCTTCTCGATCGCCGGGTAGAACAGGATCGTCTGCGGCTGGACCTGGTCGATGCAGCGGAACGGGTCCGCGGCGAGGACCGCGCAGCCCTGACCGCCCGAGGCCATGTTGTTGTTCTCGCCGACGCCCTCCAGGGCGTAGGGCCCGACCGTCGACAACGGCTGCACCGTCGCCCCGGGCGGCGCCTCGGCGTAGGCCTTGCGGGTCATCTGGACGTCCTCGGTGGTGACGTCGGTGTAGGCCTCGTTACCGCCGCGGATGAAGATCAGCAGCCCGAAGACGACCACCATGCCCACCGCGAGCAGCCGTTCGCGCTTGCGGTCGACGCGGGCGAAGGCCCGCAGCGCGTCGACGGCCAGGATCGACAGGATCGGCAGGCCGTAGAGCAGCACGCGCAGGAGCAGCTCGCCGCCGTAGCTCTGCACGACCGCCATCCCCATCGGGATGATCGCCAGCAGGATCGGCACGAGGTCGCGGCGGCGGCGCCAGTAGACCCAGGCACCGGCGAAGCCGAGGACGTAGGTCAGGCCGGTCATCGCGACCCGGAACCCCTTGCCGACGAGCTGGCCCGTGTCGCCCTGGAAGCGGTCCGCGACGCCGGCCTGCAGCGCGCTGCCGTCGTCGCCGCTACCGATGATCATGCTGATCTGGTTCATCCAGAAGTCGCGGGCGCCGATCAGCACGAACACCGTCACCGCGGCGATCGCGACGATCACCAGCCCGCGGCCGCGGAACCGGCCGACGACCGCCAGCACGGCCAGCTGGCCGATGATGGCGAACGGGGTCAGCTGGTGGGCCGGGGCGACGGCGATGACGCACAGCGCCGCGCAGAAGTAGATCAGCAGCAGCTGCCGGGCGGGCAGCGTCGGTGTGTTCGGCGGGGTCAGCGCCGACACCAGCCAGCGCCGCCACCGGGGCAGCGGTGGCGCCCCGCGGTGGGCCCGTGGCCAGCCCGGGACCCCGGCGTTGTCGACGCGGCGGGTCGCCAGCGGGCCGAGCGCGAAGGTCAGCACCGTCAGCAGCAGCACGATCGCGGTCGCCTGCGGCGAGAAGTAGTCCTGCTCGATCCAGTTCAGGCCGATGAACAGCCAGGCCGCGACCCACGGCGCGCGGGTGCCCCCGAGCATCGAGCGGGCCAGGGCGTAGACGCCGATCGCCCACACCGCGGTGACCGCGGGCGGGTACCAGCGCAGGATCGTGTCGAGCTGGTCGGCGCCGGCGGCGTCGCGGATCCAGGCCCACTGGGCGAAGAACGCGGGCCAGTAGAACCGCGCGTCCACGCCGGTGGGCGGGACGCCGTTGTTGCGGGCGACCGCGTCGACGAACCCGGAGATCAGCCAGGCGGTGGTGAACCGGGCCTGCGGCTGCACGACCGAGGGCAGGCCGGTGGAGCACAGCAGCAGCACACCCGTCGCGGCACCCAGCATCGGGATGCGCGGGCGGCGCGACCAGAGCTCGAGCAGGCAGGCGCCGATGGCGAGCAGCAGCGCGACCCACGCGAACGGGCTCAGCGCCGGGGCCAGGCCCCAGCCGCCCAGGTCGGACAGGTCGGTCGTCGCGGCGGCGACGGGCAGCAGCAGCACCGCGAGCACGGCCAGGACCGGCGCGCCCCAGACCCACAGCGGGGACAGCGGCTCGGCGGTCTCGGGTGCGGGCGGCGGGGGCGGCGGCGGGCCGTCACCGGGCGGGCGCGGGACCGGGCCGCGGACGGCCATGGTCGGCGAGTCCGGGCCGGGCGGCGTGACGAACTGGGTCCGCTCGCTCGCGCTCTCCTCCGCGACGCGGGTCCGCGCGACGGCGGGCTCCTCGCCGCGGTGGCCGCGGGTGGACGGGTCGGGGCCGCCCGTCCGGCGGGTCTCCGACGTCACGACTTCACCTCCGGTGTGCTCCGGCGGTTCCACGCCGGGACGAATCTGAGTGCCAGTGCGCAGAGGATCTGCGCGCCGACGTAGCCGAGGACGACCGGCAGCATGGTCATGCTGACCGATGCGGTTCCGGGGTCCGGCAGCGGGACCAGACCGGCGAAGACCACGACCAGGCCGGTGTTGAGCAGCTGGATCTTCGCGTAGCCCATCCCGTCGCCGTCGGCCTGGCGGCGGGCGAGCTCGAACACGACGATCAGCCGGAAGAACAGGCCGCCCATGAGCACGGCCAGCGCCGGGGCGCCGGGCGCGTAGCCCTCACCGAGCAGCGACAGCACCGGGTAGCCCAGTGCCGCGCCGAGCCCGAGCGCCGGGACGAACAACAGGAGCATCCGGCGCCGGGCGACGCGGGCGAACTCCTCGGCGCGGTGCGGCTCCCGGGCGGTCTGCACGGTCAGGGAGTTGGTGAAGAACGTCGCGGCCAGGTCGATGACGGTCACCGCCTGCCAGCAGATGAAGAAGACCGCGCCGATCTCGTTGCCCATCCGGAAGTTCGCGAACAGCGGGACCTGGTTGTAGAGCAGCGCGTTGCCGCACTGCGCCAGCGCGGTCGGCGCCAGGAACGCGATCATCTCCGGGCGCGACGGCAGCGTGCCCGGCCCACCGGAGCGGGCGAAGCGCCGCACCATGAACCAGAGCAGCACGGTGCCCGCGGCGATCCACAGCACGACCGGGATCGCCCAGGACAGCACCAGCGCCTCGGAGGCGAGCGTGGTGCCCAGTGCCAGCAGCAGCACGATCCGGGTCACGGCGAAGGTGCCGTTGCGCCACACCGCCACCCACGGCCGCCCGATGGCGACCATGACGAAGTCGTGGACGACGAACACGCACCAGCCGGCGCAGGTCAGGACCAGGACGACCAGGCCCCAGCCGAACGATCCGCCGCCCGCGGCCTCCGCGACCCGGGGCACGAGCGTGCCGTAGATCAGGCCGATCAGCCCGGACAGCGGCATGATCAGCAGCAGCGAGCCGAAGGTGAGCCGGACCGACCTGCGGCCGGCGCCGGGAAGCCAGCGCAGCAGCGCCAGCCCCAGGTTGAGCTGGGCGACGCCGCCGATCAGCTGGAAGGCCGACACGAACTCCGAGGCCCGGCCGACCTCGGCCTGCGGCATGATCCGGGTCGCGATCAGCACGCCGAGCAGCCCGGCGACCGAGCCGAAGCCGGAGCACAGGGTCAGGGCGATGCCGTCGCCGATGCCGCCGTTGCGGTCCGGGACCTGCTCGCCGTCCTCACCGCCGCCGTCTCCGCCGCCCGGTCCGGGCGGTGGGGTGGGCGGCGGGGTCGGCGGGTTCTCGCCGGGACCGCGAAGCCCGACCAGCGGCGGGAGGTACTCGGTGTGCTGCTCGGCGTTGCGGCGCGAGTGCGCCCGCGCGTGGGCGGTGGCGAGACGCTGGGTCGGGGCGTCCGGGTCGACGCCCGCCGCCTGCGGTCCGGGGACGGGGCCGGGACCGGACGTACCCGCGGCGGGGCGGGGACGCGCCGGCCCGACCGGCCTCACCGGGAGGTCCCGCTCACTGGGCCACCACGGCGTGGCGCAGCAGGAACGGGACCGACAGGAGCGTGACGACGAACAGGGCGACGCTCGGGTACCAGAGCCCCAGGCTGACCATGAGCTGGCCGCCGATCAGGGTGACGGCGGTACCGACCCCGAGGGTCAGCAGCCAGACGTGCGCGGCGGGCGCGCGGCGCAGGAAGCCCGCGGCGGCCCAGCCGGGACCCAGCAGCAGGAAGCCGATGGTGACCAGCAGCCGGAACTCGCCCAGCGCGCCCCCGCTGATCCCGGCGATGCTCAGGCCGCAGGCGATGACGCCGGCGGCGACGAGCAGGATCGCCACGTACCGCCGCGCGGTCCTCGCGCGGGTCAGCTCTGCTGCGGACTGCACGCTCACCGCGGCTCACTCCTCTTCACTGGTGGTTCTCCCGGCGCCACGCCCCTCGTGGGGCGTGGGCCGGTGGGGCACGGACCGGCCCGATCCGGTCCCGGGGCGCTCAGGACGCCTCTTCCCCCCATGCGTACCGCACACCGGTCCGCTCGGGACGGGCGGACCCGTCGCGCTCGGCGCCGACGGGGCGCTGCTCGCGGGCGACCGGCGACGGGGCCGGCTGCTGCGGGGCGGCCTGACCCGCACCGGGCTGCGGCTGCGGGGCCGGACGCGACGGCTGCTGCTGCGGGCGCTGCGGGGCCGGAGCGTCGGCGTGCGGCCGCGGGGCCGGGCGCTGCGGCTGCGCCGCCGGGACGGCACGGTCCGGCACCGCGGGCGGCACCGGCGCCGTGGCCGGGGTGGCGGGCACCGCCGGGTGTCCGGCGGGCGGGACCACCGCGGCGGGGCCGGGGACGGCCGTGCCGGGTGCGGCGGGCCGGTCGTCGCGACCGGCACGGCGCCGCTCGGCGGCGAGGGTCCGCAGGACGCGGGTGCCGTCGGCGAAGGTGCGCAGGTTCGTCTCGCCGAACATCCGCTCCTTCTCCACCGAGGGGACCTCGGTGATCGACAGACCGGCGGCGGCGACGCGGCAGTTCAGGACCGTCTCGATCTCGAACCCGTCGCCCCAGTACATCCCGCCGTCCGGGTGCGGCGGCATGTCGACCGCAGGCAGCTCCAGCAGCGGCAGGATGTCGGCCCAGAAGGCGTTGTAGCCGTAGCAGAGGTCGCTGTAGCGGGTCCCGAACAGAGTGTTCGCGATCAGGTTCAGACCGGCGTTGCCACCCTTGCGGAGCAACGTGATGTCGTCGCTGCCGCCCCCCTTGGTGAACCGGCTGCCCTTCGCGAAGTCGGCGCCCTCGACGAGCGCGGCGACGAAGCGCGGGATCTCCTGCGGGTCGGCCGAGCCGTCCGCGTCGAACATGACGATGGCGTCGCCGGTGGCCGCGGCGAAACCGCAGGCCATCGCGTTGCCCTTGCCCTTGCGGGTCTGGCGGACGATCCGGACGCCGGGCAGGACACGGCGTGCGGTCTCGACGGTGCCGTCCTTGGAGTCGCCGTCGACGACGATCACCTCGTACACGGCGGGACGCACGGCCGCGACGGCCGGCAGGACCACCTCGAGGTTCCGTGCCTCGTTGCGGGTCGGCACGATCACCGACACCCTCGGTTGGTTCGGACGACGTGGTCCGTGGTCAGGGCGCTTGTTCACCGGTCTCTCCCCCGAATCGATCGGTCCTGGCGCGCGGTTGGCGAGCAGTGCGTGTCCGGTCGTGACGACGATGCCGACCTCGACCGGATCCGTTACCCCACAACGGGGGTCATCCGGCATATCTCCGGCGCCGTCGGTCGCGTTACGTGACCCGCACCGCATGGGGTGTCGCCCGGACGGCGCAAGGCCTCCGGACTCCGTCGCCGCGGCGTGGACCGACCACGCGAACACGACGACGGATACTACGGACGTCGCCCGGGCCGCCGCGGCGCGGGACCGGCCCTCCGGGGCCCCGGCCGACGAGCGGTGATCGTCGGGCGGCGAGCGGCGGGACGTCCGGCCGGTGATCACAGTGCGTATCCGTTCCGTCCCGATGGTCCCGGTCGGACGTCGCTCGTCCGCGCCGCCGTCCGGCCCGCCGACCGGGGCGGGTAGCGTGGGTCGCCGCCTGCTCGTCCGATCCGTTCCACCCCTGCGAGGTACCCGATGAGGCCCGGCGGCTTTGTGCCCAGCGTGTCCGTCTGCATCCCGGTCTACAACGGCGAGGCCTATCTCGCCGAGACCATCCGCAGCGTGCTGGAGCAGACCTGGCGGGACTTCGAGCTCGTCGTGCTGGAGAACGGCAGCACCGACGCGAGCTGGGAGATAGCGACCTCGTTCCGCGACCCGCGGATCCGGGTCGAGCGCAACCGGCAGACCCTGCCGCAGGGCGACAACTGGAACCGCGCCGTCGAGCTGTGCCGCGCACCGCTGGTGAAGCTGGTCTGCGCCGACGACCTGCTGCACCCGCGCTGCCTGGAGCTGCAGGTGCCGCCGATGCGCGACGACCCGTCGCTGTCGGTGGTGGCCTCGCGCCGGCACATGATCGACGAGCAGAGCCGGGTCATCGTCCCGCGCCGCGGCCTCGGCGGCGGCCTGGTCGGGCTGCACTCGGGCAGCGAGGTCGCACGGCGGGTCATCCGCAACGGCGCGAACCCGATCGGCGAGCCGGGCAACGTCCTGTTCCGTCGCGAGCAGTTCGTCACCGCGGGCGGGTGGCGCCCGGAGCGGCGCTTCATCATGGACCTCGACCTCTGGATGCGCCTGCTCCAGTACGGCGACTTCCTCGGCGTCCCGGAGACCCTGGCCGCGTTCCGGATCGCCCGCGGCTCGGTCTCCTCGGAGTTCGAGCAGCAGATCTCCGAGGAGCAGCAGCTGCTGTTCGACGAGCTGGGCGACTCCGGGGTGTTCGACGTCCGCCCGATCGACGTGCGGATCGGCCGGCTCGCCCTGCCGCTGGGCCGGGCCCGGCGCAAGGCGCTGTTCAAGGTCTCGCGCATCGCCGCCCGCAAGGACGACAAGCTGATCGCCGAGCGCGACGAGGCCGCGGCGGCCGACGCCCGCTGACCGCGGGCGCCCGACCGCGCGCCGCCCGGACGGACGGCATCCCGGACTCTCCGATCGGCGGGGCCGATACCGGACATCCGGGACATGCAGTCGCCTATCTACTGCCAGGTCTTTGCGGCAGCACTGCCGTCGCGTTGAATCCCCTCACCCGGCCGGGTGGCGGCCGGTCCGACCGGTGAGGGGGCGCGATGCAGACGCACGCGGTCGCCATGCACATGAGCGACGGGCTGGTGAACGGCCCGACGGCGCTGCTGTTCGCCGTCGTCGCGGTGATCGCGCTGACGGTCGCCGTCCTGCGCGCCCGCGCGGATCTCGACGACCGCACCGCGCCGATGGCCGGGCTGGTCACGGCGTTCGTCTTCGCCGTCCAGATGATCAACTTCCCGATCCTGCCCGGGGCCAGCGGGCACCTGCTGGGCGGTGCGCTCGTCGCGATCCTGGTCGGCCCGTGGGTGGGCATGATCGCGATCTCGATCGTGCTCGTCGTGCAGGCGCTGCTGTTCGCCGACGGCGGCATCACCGCGCTGGGCCTCAACATCACGAACATGGCCGTGATCGGGGTGGTCGTCGGCTGGCTGGTGGCGCGCTCGCTGCGCCGGTTCGCGGTGCGTTCCCGCGGCGGGCTGGTCGCCGTCGCCTTCGTCGCGGCCCTGCTCAACACCGTCGTCGCCGCGATGGGCTTCGTCCTGGAGTACGCGATCGGCGGCGCCGGCGGCGCCACCCTCGGCACGGTGTTCGCGCTGATGGGCGGGCTGCACGTGCTGATCGGCATCGGTGAGGGCGTGATCACCGCGGCCACCGTGGGCGCGGTGGCCGTCGCCCGGCCGGACCTGGTGTACCTGCTGCGCGGCACCGGGCGCCCGCTGGTCCGCCGCTCGACCTCCGAGGAGGGTGCGCGATGAGCGCCACCGCCCGCCGTCGCCCGCTGCTGTTCTTCGCCGGGTTCCTGATCGTGTCCCTGGTCGTGGCCGGGCTGGTCTCCTCCTTCGCCTCCCCCGACCCCGACGGCCTGGACACCGTCGCCCGGGACGGCTGCACCGCGGTCGCGACCCCGGACGGCGGGGAGCGGCTGGAGGGCACCTGCATCGCGGCCCACGAGAGCGACCACGCCATGGCGTCGAGCCCGCTCGCCGGGTACTCGGTCGTGGGCGGCGAGGGCACCACCGGCGTCGCCGGGGTGGCCGGGGTGCTGGTGACGGTCGTCGTCGCGGGCGGGGTGTTCCTGCTGCTGCGCCGCCGGGACGGCTGATGGGCGCCGGGCACGCGCACCCGCTGTACCTGCACCGCGACTCCCCCGTCCACCGGCTCCCACCCGAGGTGAAGATCGTCTCGGCGCTGCTGGTGGTGGTCTGCGTGGTCGCGACCCCGCGCGAGGCGTTCGCGGTGTTCGGCGGGTTCGCGCTGCTGCTGGCTTCGGTGTGGGCGATGGCCGGGGTGCGCCCCGGCTGGATCCTGCGGCGCTCGGTGATCGAGCTGCCGTTCGTGGTGCTCGCGGTGCTGCTGCCGTTCACCGGCCCGGCCCCGACGCTGGACTGGCTCGGCCTCACGCTGTCCCAGCCGGGGCTGCTCGGGGCGTGGAACATCCTGGTCAAGGGCACCCTGGGCGTCCTGACCTCGCTGACCCTCGCGGCGACGACGCCGATGCGCGACCTGCTCGTCGGCCTGCAGCGCCTGCACGCCCCGGCGATCGTCACCACGATCGCCACCCTGATGCTGCGCTACGCCGACGTGATCACCGGCGAGGCCCGCCGGATGCGGCTGTCCCGGATCTCCCGCGGCCACGACCCGCGGTTCCTGTGGCAGGCCGGGGCGACCGCCCGCGGGATCGGCTCGCTGTTCGTGCGGTCCTACGAGCGCGGCGAGCGGGTGCACCTGGCGATGCTGTCGCGCGGCTGGACCGGCACCATGCCGCCGTCGGGCGACGCCCCGACCACGTCGCGGCAGTGGCTGGCCGGGCTGACCGTGGCCGGGGTCGCGGTGCTGCTGGCCGGGTCCGGCTGGGTGGCCGCATGAGCGCGCCGTCGCTGCGGCTGACCGACCTCGCCTTCGCCTACCCCGACGGCCACCAGGCGCTGTTCGGCGTCGACCTGACGATCGCCCCCGGCGAGCGGGTCGCGCTGCTCGGCCCGAACGGCGCCGGGAAGACCACCCTGGTGCTGCACCTCAACGGGATCCTCGGCGGCGGCGGGGACGGCGCCGCGGGCACCGTCGAGGTCGGCGGGCTCCGGGTGGAGAAGCGGCACCTGCGCGAGATCCGCCGCCGGGTCGGGATCGTCTTCCAGGACCCCGACGACCAGCTGTTCATGCCCACCGTCGCCGAGGACGTGGCGTTCGGCCCGGCGAACTTCGGGCTGCGCGGGCCCGCGCTGCGCGAGCGGGTCGACGAGGCCCTGGCCGCGGTGGGGATGGCCGACGCCGCCGACCGCTCCCCGCTGCACCTGTCCGGCGGGCAGCGCCGCCGGGTCGCGCTGGCCACGGTGCTGGCGTGCGACCCGGAGATCCTGGTGCTCGACGAGCCGTCGTCGAACCTGGACCCGGTGGCCCGCCGCGAGCTGGCCGAGGTGCTGCTGGGGCTGGGCCGGACCATGCTCATGGTCACCCACGACCTGCCGTACGCGCTGCAGCTGTGCCCGCGCAGCGTCGTGCTGGACGGGGGCACCGTCGTCGCCGACGGGCCGACCCGCGAGCTGCTGGCCGACGCCGAGCTGCTCGCCCGGCACCGCCTGGAGCTGCCCTACGGCTTCGTGCTCGCCTGATCCCGGCCCACCCGGCGGCGTAGGACGAGCACCGCCAGCAGGATCACGGCCAGCGCGCCGAAGGCGACGAACTCCATCGACGTCGGTCGTGCCGGGTCGACCTGCGTGCTCAGCACGCTGAAGTCCCACCAGCCGTGCGCGAGCATCGCCGCCGTCAGCGCCCCGGTGCTGCGGAACACGAGGTAGAACACGAACCCGGTTCCCGTGGTCAGCACGACCTGCAGGAGTGCGTTGCCGTACTCACCGGTGACGAGCCCGTTCGAGCCGTGCGCCACACCGAAGACGACGCTGGTCCACAGACCGACCCGGAACTCGCTGCACCCGCTCCGGCGGAAGACCTGCACCCCGACGCCGCGGAACAGGAGCTCCTCGGAGAACCCGACCATGAGGGTGGCGACCAGCAGCGCCCCGGTGAAGGTGAGGCCCTTGCCGGCGAGGCCGCTGTAGTCGGTCACGACCAGGCCGGTCACCAGCAGCACGACCGGGATCGCCAGGACCCAGGCGCGCAGCCGGCGGGGTTCGACGAAGACCGTCTGCCAGGCGCGCAGGTAGGTCACGATCCCGAGGACGAACGCGGCACCGATCCCGACCGGGACGACGACCTGCCGGAGGATCGCGTCCGTGGAGGTCAGGCCGTGCGCGTCGGCGCCCGGCTCCGCGGCCAGCAGGAGCACCGCGCCCTGGACCAGGACCAGGTATCCGACGACCAGGACCAGGAACTGCCACACCTGCAGCCGCGGCCCCCGGGAGCCGGCGTCCTCCGGGCGGTCGCTGCCCGGAGCCGCACCCGCGTGCCCGGGTGTCGAGGCCGTGACCACTGTCGATCTCCTTCTCGTCGGCTGATCGGGAGCCGTTGTACACGACACCGCCCCACCCGGCGAACCGGATGGGGCGGTGTCGTCACCGTTCGGGTGACGTGCGGCCGAGGTGGCTCAGCCGCGCTGCTCCTGGCCGTTCGGGTGGCCCTGCACCGCGCCCGGGGCGCCGATGCCGGGGACCTCGCGGGAGGCCTCCAGCTGGGCCGGGGCCGCACCGCTGCCGCCGTTGCCGGCCTCGGCGCCGGGGACCGGCGGGACGTCCGAGCCGACCGGCGGGACCTCCTGCTGGGCCGCCGCGGTGGCCGCCGCGACCTGCTTGGCGATCTCCGGGTCGGACGAGGTGTCGAACCAGTCCTCGACGCCGTCGTCCTCGGCGGGCCGGGAGACGGTGCCGTCGTCGGGGCTGGGCTCGTAGCGGAAGACGCCGTCCTCGCCGGGCGCACCCAGCATCCGGGTGAAGCCCTCCAGGGCCTTCCCGAAGTCGGACGGGACGACCCACAGCTTGCTGGCCTCGCCCTCGGCCATCTGCGGCAGCGTCTGCAGGTACTCGTAGGCCAGCAGCTCCGGGGTGGGCTTGCCGGCCTTGATCGCGGCGAACTTCTTCTCGATCGCCTTCGACTCACCCTGCGCCTCGAGGTACAGCGCGGCCCGGCGGCCCTGCGCCCGCAGGATCTCCGACTGCCGCTCGGCCTCCGCGGCGAGGATGGCCGCCTGCTTGGCGCCCTCCGCGGTGAGGATCTGGGACTGCTTGTTGCCCTCGGCGCTGCGGATGGCCGACTCCCGCTGGCCCTCCGCGGTGAGGATCATGGCCCGCTTCTCGCGGTCGGCCTTCATCTGCTGTTCCATCGAGTTCTGGATCGAGGGCGGCGGGTCGATCGCCTTGATCTCGACCCGGGCGACCCGGATGCCCCAGCGCTCGGTGGCCTCGTCCAGCTCACCGCGCAGCGCCGTGTTGATCCGGTCCCGCGAGGTCAGCGTCTGCTCCAGCGTCATGCCACCGACCACGTTGCGCAGCGTCGTGGTGGTGATCTGCTCGACACCGGCGATGTAGTTGGCGATCTCGTAGACCGCCGCCTTCGCGTCGTTGACCTTGAAGTACACGACCGTGTCGATGTTGACGGTCAGGTTGTCCTGCGTGATGACCGGCTGCGGCGGGAACGACACGACCTGCTCACGCAGGTCGACCCGCTCGCGGGTGCGGTCGACGAACGGCACCAGGATGGCGGGGCCGCCCTCCCGGATGCTGTGGTAGCGGCCCAGCCGTTCGATGATGTAGGCCCACTCCTGCGGGACGATGACGACCGACTTGACGACGATCGTCACGACCAGCACGAGCAGGATGATGCCGATGATGAACTCGGCGCCCATGTGCTCTCCCCTCCTGCGCGCCGGAGAACCGGCGCCCGTGTCGCCCCGGAGTCCCCGGGGCGTCGTGCCGTCCCACCGCGGTGGCGGGTCAGGACGGCGGTAGCTCCCCCCGACCGGTGACGAGCACGGCCGCCCCGGTCACCTGCAGGATCGTGACGGTGGCGCCGGCCTCGAGGACCTCCACCCCGTCCATCGACCGCGCCGACCACACCTCGCGCCCGATCCGCACCTGCCCGCGCTCGCCGTCGACGCGCTGCACGACCTCGGCGGAGGCGCCGACGAAGCGGTCCTGGTGGCGTTCGAGCGTGCCCATGTGCTCCTGCAGCCTGCGTTTCGCCACCGGTCGCACGGCCAGCAGCAGCAGTACCGCGACGGCGCCGCCCACCCCGGCGGCCGGGAGGAGCGTCAACCCGAGTGCGGCCCCGGCCGCCGCGGCGAGTGCGCCGCCGCCGAGCATGACGAGGAACAGCTCTCCGGACACGACCTCGCTGCCGATCAGTACGAGACCGATGAGCAGCCAGATCAGTGCCGGATCCATGGCTCCAGGGTGCCAGAATGTCCGATTCCCTGTCGGCGTTTCGTCGGGATGCTCCGCACCGGTCGACCAGATCGTTACCGGTCGGTGCCGGAGTTCGCCCGCGGTGTCGGGGTCAGGCCCCCTCGGCGGTGACGAAGTCGATGAGGCGCTCGACCGCGCCGATCATCGGGGTCTCCAGGTCGCGGTAGCTGCGCACGGCCCCGAGCACCCGGCGGGCACCGTCGGCGGGCTCGCCCCACCGCAGCGCCGCGCAGACCCCGGTCTTCCAGTCGGTGCCGCGCGGGATCACCGGCCACTCGCGGATCCCGACGACCGAGGGCTTCACGGCCTGCCAGACGTCGACGTAGGGGTGGCCGGTGACCAGCACGTTCTGCTGGGCGTCGCGGGTGGCGCGGTAGGCCTCGCGGGCCTGCCGGGTCTCCTTGGTGCCCTCGACCAGGTGGTCGACGAGGATGCCGAGGCGCCGGTGCGGTCCCGGGTCGAAGTCGCGGACGGCCGCGGCCAGGTCGTCGACGCCGTGCAGCGGCTCCACGACGACGCCCTCGACCCGCAGGTCGTGGCCCCACACCCGTTCGACGAGCGCGGCGTCGTGCAGGCCCTCGACCCAGATCCGGGCGGCGCGCGCGGTGCGGGCCTTCAGGTTCGCGACGTGCACCGAGCCGGACGCGGACAGCGTGCGGCCCGCGGGGGCGGCCCGGGGCCGGACCAGCGTCGCGGGGCGGCCCTCGTACAGGAACCCGGCGGGGCGCAGCGGGAAGATCCGCCGGCCGCCGAAGCGGTCCTCCAGCGTCACCTCCGAGCCGGTGACGGTCACCACGGCACCGCAGAACCCGCTGGCCGGGTCCTCGACGACCAGGCCCGGCTCGGCGGCGACCTCGGTCACCCGGCTCTCCCGTGGCGCACGGGTCCCCGCGGTGTCGAACATGCCCCGGTAATCGTGGGTCCGGCTCATGGTGAGCCAGTATCGGTCGACGCCGGTCGGTGACCGCGGCGCGACACGCCCACACTCCGGTGGTCACGCTCAGCGTGAACCTCGTAGCGCTACGTCACCCACGTGCCGGGTGTGCGACGCCGGACGGGCCGTTAGCCTGACCGCCGTGTCCTGTGCCTCCACGACCTTCGCCGTGTGGGCCTCGGCCTGGCTGGCCGGGTCCGCCGCACCCGACGACGTCCTCGACGCGCTCGCGCCGTGGTCGGAGGCGCACGACGTGCTCGCCGCCGACGACGTCACCGCCGCCACGACCGGACTGCCCGGCCCCGGGTCGGCGCCGACCTCGACGGCGATGCTGCTCGCCGCCGTCCGCCGCGGCGCCCCGCGCGGACAGGCCCGGCTGGTGCTGCCGGCCCCCGGGGACGTGCGCGGCCTGCCCGGCCCGGGCCCGTTCTCCGACGCAGCGATCACCGCGGGCGAGGGCGTGCTGTTCGCCGACGCCGGGTTCGGCGTCGTGCCGTCGCCGATCGCCGACGGGGTGGTCCGCTGGACCGCGCACGCCGTCGCCGACCCCGGCCCGGTCCCCGAGTACGTGGCGCTGAACGAGGCCGAACGGGAGCTGCGCGGCCAGGTGCGGGCCGCCGCCGCGGCGCTGACCGACCTGGGGGCGGCCCGGCACCGGCCCGGTGTGCGCGAGGAGATCGCGGCCTGGCTGCGCCGCCGCCCGCAGGCGCTGTGGCCCGGCGGGATGCCCCCGCAGGCTCTGCGGGTGCTGCAGCAGGCCGACGAGGTCGACGCGATCCTGTCCGCCGCCTCCGGCGACGAGCCCGGCGGCGCACTGTCGGCGTCGGCGGCCGTCGCCCGCTCCGACGCGCTGCGCCCCATCGCCACCGCGGTGCGGGTCGCGCGGCGCGCCGCCGTCGCCGAGGCCGTCCGGGTCCTGGTGTCGGTCCCCCGCTGATCCCCGCGCCGGGCGCTACCGGAGCAGGGACTCCAGCAGCGCCCGCGCCGCCGGTCCCCCGGGCCCGCCCGAGCGCCACACCAGGTGCAGCCGGGTCCGGATCTCCGGGGTGATCGGCACCGCGACGGGCGGCCGGGCCAGGGCCGCCACCCCGGCCGCGCCGAGCGCGGGTTCCGGGACCACCGCCACCCCCGCCCCGCGCGCGGCCAGGCGCAGCAGCAGCGTCATCGCGCCGGACTCGAACCCGACCCGCGCGGTGAGCGACCGGGCCGCCAGCGCCGCGTCCAGCGCGGCGCGCAGGCCGTGCCCGCGGGGCAGGCAGATCAGCGGCCGGGCCGCGAGCTCGTCCAGGGTCACCGCGGCCCGCCCGGCGAACGGGTCGTCCGCCGCGACCGCCGCGACCAGCGGGGACTCGACCAGCACCCGTCCGTCGAGACCGTCGGGCGGGGCGTGCGGGAACCCCAGCACGGCGACGTCGAGCCGCCCGGCCCGCAGCTCGTCGACCAGCTCGTCGGTCGTCCCCTCCCGCAGGGTCACCTCCAGCTGCGGGTGCGCGGCGGCGAAGTCCCCGACCGGGTCGGCGAGCACGGTGTCGGGCAGCGACGTGGCCATGCCGACCGCGACCCGGCCGCGCAGCAGCCCGTGCAGCGCGGCGACGGCGTCGCGCGCGTCCTCCACGGCGGCGAGCGCGGCGCGGGCGTGCGGCAGGACCGCCCGCCCGGCCTCGGTCGGGGTGACCGCGCGCGGGCCGCGTTCGACCAGCGGTGCGCCGAGCTCGCGTTCCAGCTGCCGCAGCTGCGCGCTCACCCCGGGCTGCGCGACGTGCAGCGCCGCGGCGGCCGCGGTGACGGTCCCGCAGTCGACGACCGCGACCAGGTAGCGCAGGTGCCGCAGTTCCATAACCGATGATGCTAGCCGGTAGACGATCCATCTCTTCGACTTCTGCCGCGGCCGGGCCCAGGCTCGGTGCCATGACCAGCACACGCAGCTTCCAGACCGGGATCACCCACCGTCCGTCGGCCGTCGTGGCCGCCACCGGCGCGCACGACGTCGTCGCCGCGCTGGCGCGGGCCGGCCGCGACGGCCTCGCCGTCACCGTGCACTCCACCGGGCACGGCCTGCGCCGCCCCTGCGACGGCGGCCTGCTGATCGACACCGCGGCGATGGCCGGGGTCACGGTCGACCCGGGCACCCGCACCGCCCGCGCCGGGGCCGGCGCGACCTGGGGCGACGTCGTCGCCGCGGCCGCGCCGCACGGCCTGCGCCCGCCACACGGCAGCGCACCGTCGGTCGGCGTCGTCGGGTACCTGTCCGGCGGCGGGCTCGGCCTCACCGTCCGCGCCGACGGCTGGGCCGCCGACCACGTCCACGCCGTCGAGCTCGCCCGCGCCGGCGGCACCGTCCGGGTGTCCGCGGCGTCGGACCCGCGCTACTTCGCCCGGCTGCGCGGCACCGGCCCCGACGACGGCGACGTCGTCACCGCGGTCGTCGTCGGGCTGCTCGGCTCCGACGGCCTGGTCGGCGGCGGCCTCGTCCGCGTCCTCGGCGCCGCCGACGCCCCCGGCGACCCGTCCGCGCTGCACGCCTGGGCGGACTGGACCGCGACCCTGCCCGACGACGTCACCTCCGGGGTGTCCGTGGTCCCCTACCCCGACCTGCCGTTCCTGCCCGCCCACCTGCGCGGACGCCGCGTCCTGCGGGTCGGGGTCGTCGGCACCGGCGGGCCCGGCCGCACCGACGCGCTGCTCGCACCGCTGCGCGCCGCCGTCGCCTGGGACGACGACACCGTCGCCCCGCTGGACCCGCGTGCGTCGGCCCGGGTGTACGCCGAGCCGGAGTTCCCGCACGCCTACCTCGGCGACGACCTGCTCGTCGACGGGCTCGACCGCGACGGCCTCGACCGGGTCGTCGCCCGCACCGGGCCGATGGTCGTCACCGGGATCCGGCACCTCGGCGGCGCGGCCGGGCGGGCCCCGGCCGTCGCCGACACCGTCCGCGGCCGCGACGCCGCCCACTGCGTGAACGTCCTGGCCCCGTTCGGCGACGACGCCGTCCCCGCGCCGGTCGCCTGGCGGGAGGTCGACCACGTCCTGGCCGGGTTCGCCCCGCGCGCGACCCGCGAGCGGTCGCACCCGGCGTTCCGGTTCGGGCCGCCCCGCCCGGACGCCGGCTGAGCCCGTGCCCCGCCCCGGGTCAGACCGGCGGGGACAGCCCGGCGTCGTGCACCAGCAGCGCCACCTGGACCCGGTTGTTCAGGTCGAGCTTGGTCAGGATCGCCGAGACGTGGGTCTTCACCGTCGCCACGCTGATGTGGTTCCGGGCGGCGATCTCGGCGTTGGACCGGCCCGCGCCGAGGTCGAGGGCGATGGTGCGCTCCCGTTCGGCGAGGCGCTCCAGCCGTCGCCGGGCCGCGGCCCGGGTGCTGTCCCGGTCGGTCTCGGCGACCCGGTCGATGAGCCGGCGGGTCACCTCCGGCGAGAGCACCGGGCGGCCCGCGGCGGCGTGCCGGACGGCGAGGACGAGCTCGTCGGGCGGGGTGTCCTTCAGCAGGAACCCGGCGGCGCCGGCCCGCAGCGCGCGCAGCACGTGGGCGTCGGCGTCGAAGGTGGTGAGCACGACGACCTGGGGAGCGCCGGGGCGGCGGCGCAGCGTCTCGGTGGCGGTGAGCCCGTCGGTGCCCGGCATCCGGATGTCCATCAGCACGACGTCGGGCCGGTGCCGCTCGGCCAGCGCGACACCCTCGGCGCCGTCCCCGGCCTCGGCGACGACGGTCAGGCCGTCGGCGCCGCGCAGCATCATCGACAGTCCGAAGCGGACGACCGGGTCGTCGTCGACGATGAGCACCGCGACGGGGTCGGAGGCGGTCACGACGGCCACGGTAGCCGCATCCCGGTCCGCCACCCGCCGTCCGGGGTCGGGCCGTGGTCCAGCCGGCCCCCGACGAGCGTCGCCCGCTCGGCCAGCCCCCGTAGCCCCTGCCCGGCCCCCGGCCGGTCGGCGCGGGCGGGCCGGACCGGTGCCGGGTTCGCCACCTCGACGACGAGCCCGTCCCCGGCCCCGCCGGTCACCGTCACCGTGACCGGGGCACCCGGCGCGTAGGTGCGCGCGTTGGTGAGGGCCTCCTGCACCAGCCGGTAGGCGGTGCGCCCCGCGGTCTCGGGCACCGGGTGCTCCCCTGTGGTCACGCCGGGCCCGTCGTGCAGGACGACCGCGGTCCCGGTCCGGCGGGTCTCCTCGAGCAGCTCCCCGACGTCGGTGATCCCGGGCAGCGGCAGCTCCCCCACCGGCGCCCGGAGCACCCCGATGACCTCGCGCAGGTCCTGCAGCGCGCGGTGGGCGTTCTCCCGCACGACCTCGGCGGCCCGCGCGGTCTCCTCCGCCGGCGCGTCGCGGTGGAACGCCAGCGCCCCCGCGTGCACGCTGAGCAGCGACAGCCGGTGCCCGAGCACGTCGTGCATCTCCCGGGCCAGCGCCTCCCGCGCCTCGTGCGCGGTGTGCTCGGCCCGCAGCGCCGCCGCGGACTCGGCCATCGCGGCCCGCTCCCGCAGCGACGCGACCAGCAGCCGGCGGCTGCGCACGAGCAGCCCCCAGCCGAACACCGCCGCGTGCACGGCCACGACCGCCCCGACCAGCAGCCACAGCGGGGCCTCCGGCGCGGGGCGCCAGGAGTAGTACACCGCGAACGAGGCGAAGCTGCCCAGGAACACCGCGGCCGAGACCCGGGCCGGGCAGCGGGCGGCGACCGCGAACAGCGCGACCAGCCCCGGGACCGACGCGACCTCGGAGAACGTGCACAGCACGACGATGCCCACGGCCACCGGCAGCGGGTACCGGCGCCGCCACCAGAGCGCGACGCAGGCGAGCATCCCCGCCACGACGTCGACACCCAGCAGCACCTCGGGCCCACCCGGCGACGCCACCACCCGCAACCGGGCCATGAGCAGCCCGATCAGGGCCGTCACCACGACCACCAGGCCGTCGACGACCCACCGCCGGTACGCCGCGACATCGGTCATGACGCCGAGGCTAGGGCCCGTACCGGCCCGGGCACCTCCGTCCCGGGACCCGGACGCACTCATCCTTCGGACGGACCCCGGACGGGCAGGACACTCCCCCGGACCGATCCGGACGGCCGGGTGGCCGCCGCAGCATCGGCCCCATGCCCGTCCCGCACCGACGCCTCCGACCGCTCGCCGTACTCGCCGCCGCCGTCGCACTGGCGGTCACCGGCTGCGCCGCGGCCGTACCCGACGCGCCCGCCGGCCCGCCGCCCGACCCGGTCACCTGGACCGGGTGCGGTCCCGGCCTGGAGTGCGGCACCCTCGAGGTCCCCCAGGAGTACACCGACCCCGGCGGCCCCCGGATCACACTCGCGGTGATGCGGCACCGTGCCACCGACCCGCAGCGCCGGATCGGCACCCTATTCTTCAACCCGGGCGGCCCCGGGGTCGCCGCGACCGACACGCTGCGCGCGATGCCCGCCACCCCGGGGTCGCCGGGCACGTTCGGGCCGGAGGTGCTGGCGCGCTTCGACGTCGTCGCGATGGACCCGCGCGGCGTCGGCGCCTCGTCGGGGGTGCGCTGCCGCACCGACGCCGAGCGCGCCACGGCCGCCGCGAGCACCGCCGCCGACCCCGCCGTCCCGGGCGGTGCCCCGCTGCCGACGCTGCTCGCCGAGGCGAGGGCGCTGGCCGAGGGCTGCGCGGCGCACCGGGACCCGGCGTTCCTGGCGAGCCTGTCCACCGACAACGTCGCCCGCGACCTCGACCGGCTCCGCGCCGCGCTCGGCGAGGAGACGATCACCTACTACGGCATCTCCTACGGCACCGTCGTCGG
The DNA here is from genome assembly GCF_020496225.1 of Pseudonocardia sp. ICBG162. Taxonomy (NCBI): domain Bacteria; kingdom Bacillati; phylum Actinomycetota; class Actinomycetes; order Pseudonocardiales; family Pseudonocardiaceae; genus Pseudonocardia; species Pseudonocardia sp. ICBG162. The sequence goes on along the minus strand of NZ_JAHLJD010000013.1, from coordinate 383,389 downwards.
CCCGATGTACGCCACCCTGTTCCCGGACCGGGTCCGGCAGATGGTCCTCGACGCACCCGTCGACACCACGCTGTGGACCGGGGACCCCCTGGAGTTCCTCGACGAGGTCGCCGTCGCGAGCGAGCGGACCCTCGACGCCTGGTTCGACGCCTGCCGTACGGAGGGCACCGCGGTCTGCCCGGTCGGCGACGGCGACCCGGCCGCCGCGTTCGACGCGCTCGTCGCCGGTCTGGAACGGCGCCCCGCCCCGGCCCGGGCGGTGGAGGGTCTCGCCCCGGCCGGCGTCGTCGACGGCGCGATGCTGCTGGAGACCGCCCGCGGCGCGGCGGGCGACCGGACCCTGTGGCCGGTGCTGACGACGGCGCTGGCAACCGCGCAGCGGGGCGACGGCACCCTCGCCCACCTGCTGTACCGCAACCTGACGGTCTCGCCGTTCGGTGTCCCGACCGCGACGCAGGAGCAGCACACCGCGGTGCGCTGCGCGGACTGGACCACCCCGGCCGACGTCGCCGCGCACACCGCGGCCGCCGAGCGGGCGGTCGGGCACGCACCGCGGATCGGCACCCGCGCCGCCTACAGCGCGCTGGCCTGCGCGGTGTGGCCCGCGCCGAACACCGACCGGGTCACCGCGCCGCTGACCGGCGCGGGCGCCCCGCCGACGCTGGTGGTCGGCGGCCGCCTCGACCCGGTCACCCCCCACACCTGGGCGAAGCGCACGGCCGACACCCTGGAGCAGGCGGTCCTGCTGACCCGCGAGGGTGTCGGGCACGGCTCGTACGGCACCGACCCCTGCGTCGACGCCGCGGTGGAGGCCACGCTGCTCGACACCACGCTGCCGGCGGCGGGCACCGTGTGCACACCGCCGCCGGCCACCACCCGTCCCGGGGCGGTCCCGGGCGGCTGAGGTCAGCCGTGCGCGAGCAGCTTGACCACGATGACGAGAGCGCCGAGCCCGACGAGCGCGACGACCAGCAGCACCCGTCGCCACCACGACAGCGGAGTCCGCCGGGCCGCGAGCACGGCGAACAGGGCCAGCACCAGCACCGTCACCCCGGTCGCGAGCTCCAGCGCGGTGGTCAGCTCCAGCAGCCCGGCCGCGGCGGCGGCGAGCAGCACCACCGGCGCGGCGGAGGCCTGGAGGATCTGCCCCGAGCTGCGCAGCGCGGCGACGAGCTCGTGGCCGCGGGGCCCCTGTCCGTGCACGGCCAGGTGGGCGACGACGTCGGAGAGCAGGCTCGCCGCCCACAGGGCGCCCGCGGCCACCACGACGTCGACGATCGCGGACCCGGCCGAGGAGCCCTCGCCGCCGTGGCCGAGCAGGACCAGCAGGGTCGACAGGCAGGACAGGGTGCCGTAGAGCCGCTCCCGCAGCACCGTCACCACGACCGGGGCGGGAGCCTCGCCGTCGGGGCGACGACGCGAGGGGACACGGGAGGTCATGGCGCCGAGCGTGCCAGGCCGCAGCGACGGCGGGTCACCACGGCCAGGTGCAGCCCCGGCGACGCCACCGGCCGCGGGCGCGGTGCCGCCCGCGCCGGAGCCTGCCCAGCATCCATCTCATGTGGACCCCGTGACCGTGGTCGGCATCGACGGTGACACCTCCTGCATCCGGCCAACTTACAGTCACGCGTGACCGTCGGTAGGTCCGAACGGCCTAGTACTACAGTCGCGTTTATGTTGAGGGTGATCGGTGTGTTTCCGGTTCTGGTGTTCGTGACTGTGTTAACCCTTGGCGGTGGGTGACGATATTGGTGTGGCGGATGTGCGGGAGTGGGCGGCGGGTCTGGACGAGATCGCGCGGTTGATTGGGTCGCGGTTCGCGCGTTCGGAGCCGCGGGCGAACGCGGTCGCGTATGTGCGGGGGCTGCTCTCGGAGCGGGAGCGGAAGAACTCGTGGACGATCTCCGAGCAGGCCGGTCAGCCGGTGCCGGATCCGATGCAGCGGCTGCTGTCGACGACGGACTGGGATCCCGATGCAGTGCGGGACGATCTGCGCACGTATGTCGTTGCGCACCTGGGCGACCGGGCTGGGATCCTCGTCGTCGACGAGACCGGGTTCCTGAAGAAGGGAGACCGGTCGGCGGGTGTCGCGCGGCAATACACCGGCACGGCGGGTCGGATTGAGAACGCGCAGGTCGGTGTGTTCCTGACCTATGCGACGCCGCATGGGCGGACGTTCCTGGACGGGGAGCTGTATCTGCCGAAGGCGTGGACCGAGGATCGCCCCCGATGTGACCGTGCGGGGATCCCTGCTGATCGTGAGTTCCGCACCAAGCCCGAGCTGGCGGTCGAGATGATCGCCCGCGCGATCGACGGCGGGGTTCCGGCGTCGTGGGTGACCGGCGATGCCGTCTACGGACAGCACTACCGGCTCCGCAAGAGCCTCGAAGACCGTCAGATGAGCTACGTGCTCGCGATCCCCTCCAACCAGCGCGTGATCGCCAAGACCACCTCGTCGATCATCGGGAGCGAGTACCGGGCCGACGCGCTCATCGCAGGACTGCCGGCCACCGCGTGGCGCAGCAGGTCAGCCGGCGCCGGATCGAAGGGCGACCGTCGCTACGCGTGGGCGCGGGCGCGGATCAACGGGGAACGCGATCCCGACGCCGAGTACTGGCTGCTGGCCCGCCGCAGCCTGACTGCCCCCTCAGAGCTGGCGTACTACCTCTGCCACACGCCCAAGCGAGTCGCGCTCAGCGAGCTGGCCCGGGTCGCCGGCGCGCGGTGGGCGATCGAGGAGACCTTCCAGACCGCGAAAGGCCAGACCGGCCTCGATCATTACCAAGTCCGGCAATACACCGGCTGGTACCGGCACATCACTCTCTCCATGCTCGCGCACGCCTTCCTCACCGTGACACGGTCAAAAAGGGGGCTCTCCACGCCGACAGCGGCGAGCTCATCGCGCTGAGCCTGCCCGAGATCCGCCACCTCATCGCCACCCTCGCACTGGACACGATCGCCGACCCCGGCCACGTGCTGCGCCGCTCACGCTGGCGACGAAGACACCAACACACCGCCCAACAGCACCACTACCAACACCGCAGCCACAACCCATAAACGCGACTGTAGTACTAGCCGCGGGCCCGCAGGGCGGAGACGACCTGCTCGGCCATCGGTGCGCTCGACGCCGGGTCCCGACCCGCGACCGGGTTGCCCCTGTCCGAGCGGGAGCCCGGCCGGCCCGGTCGCCGGCCGCCGGGCCTCACCCGCGCACCGCGGCCGCGAGGGCCGCGAGGTCGTCGGGGTGCATCCGGGCCGGGCCCGGCTCCGGTGCCGCGGCGCGCAGCCGGTCCCGTTCCGCGGCGAGCCCGTCCCGCTCCCGGCGGGTGTCGTCGAGCCGGCGGGTCAGCTCCTCGGCCGCGGTGCGGGCGGTCTCGTGCTGCGCGCGCAGCCCCTCGGCGACGGCCCGGGCCTCGGTCAGCAGGTCGCGCTGCGCGGCGAGCCGGCTGCGCTGCTCGACGACGGTCTCGACCAGACCTGCCCGGTCGGCGATCACCGCGGCGTGGTCGGCCCGCAGCGCCGCCAGGTCGGCCTCCAGGCGGTCCCGGTCGTGGGTGGCGGCATCGGCGCGGGCGAGGGCGGCGTCGCGCTCGTGCTCGGCGGTCCGGGCGGCGAGCACCGCGGCCTCCCGGTCCCGGGTGGCGGCCGCGGCGGTGTCCCGGGCCTCGCGGGCGTCGGCGACGGCGGCGTCCCGGGCGGCGACGGCGTCGGCGGCCTGCTGCCGCGCCGCACCGAGGGCCTCGGTCGCCGCGAGCGCGGTGGCGGCGGCCTCCTCGGCCCGGGTCACCGCCTCGGCCCGCTCCTGCCGGGCCTCGGTCGCGGCCCGGTCCGCCTCGCGGGCCCGGCGCTCGGCCGTCTCCCGGGCGGTGTCGGCCTGCTGCCGGGCGGCGTCGGACTCGGCGGCGCCCGCGCGGGCGGCCTCGGTGGCGGCCAGGGCGTCGCGCTCGATCTCGTCGAGCCGGTCCAGCACGGAGGTCAGCGCCCCGGACAGCTCGGCCACCGGCCCGGCGAGCGCGCCGACGTGCTCGCGGAGCCGGTCCGCGTCGAGCGCGAACGCCCCGGTCCCGGTGTCGAGGCCGAGCGCACCGAGGGCCTCCCGCTCGGCGCGGGCCATCTGCGCGCACGTCCGCCCCTGCTCCCACCGGGTGTCCCGGCAGAACGACCGTGGACGGCCGCCCTGCGGCCCGGGCGAGGGCAGCTCCGCCCGGCACCGGCTGTATCCGCACCGCACCACCGTGTCCGTCACGCCGACCATGCTACCGGTTCAGGTTGTAAGAACCATGAACCGGTTTCAGGTTAGTTATCGTGGAACATGCGACACACGGGATAATGCAGAGAATCCCGGGTTGTCCGGGCCCCGGGTGCACCGACCGACGCCGGGGCGCGCGGGAGCACACGGGGGCGCACGGGGGCGCCGTGGTGGAGAGGGACCGCCGGGGCGGTGGAGGGTGTGCGGTCAGGCCGGCACGGAGGCGCCGAGCCACTCCGCGATCATCGTCGCGACCACGTCGCTGTTGGTGTCCATCATCGGCATGTGGCTGTTCCCCGCCCGGCCGGCGGCGGGCAGGTCCAGGTGCCCGACGGGCCCGGCCGCTCCCCCGACGTAGGCCGACCACTGGGCCCGGAGCCGCCGGTACAACGGGGTCCGGTCGAGGAAGTCCCCGGACACGAGCAGCTGCCGGACCCCGGCCGGTCCCCCGTCGTCGGGCAGGCCGTGCGGCTCGACGAGCACGAGCGACTCGACGAGCGCGGGCGTGGCCGCCGCGGCCGCGACGGCGATGCCGCCACCCTGGCTGTGCGCCACGACCCGGCACCGCCCGATCCGCTCGACCAGCGCCGTGACCGCCCCGACCGCGAGCGCGGTCGTGGTCATCCACCGCGGGACCTGCTGACGGGCCAGCGCCTCCAGCGCCTCGACCGGGAACAGGCAGCCGGGATGGCACGCGCGCGCCGGGTAACCCTCCGGCGGCCCGATGCGGAACGCGTCCCAGGCCTCCTGCTCGGTGCGCAGCAGCGCGCCGTCGGTGGGGCCCGCGGGATCCGGGAGCCAGCCGGCCCGGCCGCGCTCGACGTTGTCGACGACGTAGCAGGGGTGGCCCCGCCGGAGGAAGTACTGGAGCCAGCCCTCGCGCCCGTCCGGGGTGCCCTCCCAGGTCGTCCCCGCCATGCCGCCGCCGTGGACGAACACCAGCGGCGGGTGCCCGACCGGTTCGGGGACGAAGTACTGCACGTAGGCGTGGTCGACGGCGTACGTGCCGTTCGGGTCGACCGGGTAGGCCGGCAGGTCCCGGGAGAGCTGGACGTGCCGCAGCGGGAGGCCGGTGACCTCGGCCCGGCGCCCGGCGACCGTGAAGCTGCCGAAGGTCGACAGCGCGAACGGTTCCCGTCCCTGCATCAGCGGTCCCCTCCCGGCGGCGGAGCAGCCCGAGCGTAGCCGTCGCCGCGCGGCACGCCGGCCCCGATCACCGGCCCGGGTCGAGGCTGATCCTCCCGGTGTCGGTGTCGAAGTCGAACAGCTCGCCGTAGCGGCCCCAGTCGATCGCGGTGTCGAGCTGCTGCTGGGCGTCCTCCGCCGAGAACCCGCGCCGCAGCAGGTCGAGGAAGAACGTGGCCCGCAGCGACCCGTCGCTGCTCGCCGACAGGGCCCGGTGGATGGTGCGCACCAGCGGCGCCCGCTCCCGGGCCTGCCCGGCGAAGATCCGCTTGCTCTCCTGGATGTCGGCCGTGGTGAACGCCGTACCGGTCGGGGTGAGGTGCAGGTCCGCCCCGGAGACCGCGACCAGGTCGAGCATCGCCGCGGCGTCGACGAGCGGCAGCAGGTCGTCGACCTCGAAGCTCAGCTCGCCGGCGAGGTCGGGCAGGTCCGCCCGGCCGCCCCGGGCGTGCACGATCTCGGCGAGCCCGGCCAGACCACCCACCGAGGCGGCGGGCAGCGGCCGGGCCGTCGGGGTGAGGTCGCCCGCCCCGGACGGGAGGTCGTCGGGCTCCCGTCCGGTCAGCAGGTCGTAGAGCCGGTCGACCAGCGCGGTGAACGCCGGTGCGGTGCGGTCCCGCGGCCGCGGCAGGTCCACCTCGACCTCGGCGCGGACCCGACCCGGGCCCGCCTCCAGCACGACCACCCGGTCGGCGAGCAGCACCGCCTCCTCGATGTTGTGCGTGACGATGCAGATGCCCGTGGTCGGGAACCGCCCGCCGGTCCACAGGCCCATCAGCTCGCTGCGCAGGTTCTCCGCGGTGAGCACGTCGAGCGCGGAGAACGGCTCGTCCATCAGCAGCAGGTCGGGCTCCAGGACCAGTGCCCTGGCGAACCCGACGCGCTGCCGCATCCCGCCGGAGAGCTCCTTCGGGTAGGCGGACTCGAACCCGTCCAGCCCGATCAGGTCGATCGCGGCGAGCGCGCGCTCCCGGCGCTCGGCGGCCGGGACACCGCGGGCGGCCAGACCCAGCTCGACGTTGTCCTGGACGGTCAGCCACGGCATCAGGGCGAAGGACTGGAACACCATCGCGACGCCGGGGTTCGCGCCGTTCAGCTCCCGCCCGCGGTAGCGGACCGAGCCGGAGGTGGGGGCGATGAGCCCGGCGACGGTGCGCAGCAGCGTCGACTTGCCCGAGCCGGACCGGCCGAGCAGCGCGACGACCTCGCCGGCGTGCAGGTCGAGCCGGATGTCCTGCAGGACCCGCAGCTCACCGCCCTCCGCGCCGGGGAAGCTGGTGCTGACCGCGTCGACGGAGATCAGGACGTCGGACCGGGTGGGGGTGAGGGTCGACATGGTTCCTCCTGGCAGCGGGACGGTCACAGGGCGAAGCGGCGCTCGGCCAGCGTCTGCAGGGGACGCCAGAACAGGCGGTTGAGCCCGACGACGTAGACGCTCATGACGAGCACGCCGATCAGGATCCGGGGCCCGTCACCGGCGGCGGTGGCCTGCGCGATGTAGGCACCGAGCCCGGTGGCGGTGAGGGTGACGGGGCCGTAGGACACGATCTCGGCGACGATCGAGGCGTTCCAGGCGCCGCCCGCGGCGGTGATCCCGCCGGTGACGTAGCTCGGGAAGACCGCGGGCAGGGCGAGCCGGCGCCACCACAGCGCCCGCGGGAGGCGCAGGTTCGTCGCGGCCTCGCGCAGGTCGTGCGGGACCGCCGAGGCCCCGGCGATGACGTTGAACAGGATGTACCACTGCGCGCCCAGGCTCATCAGCAGGATCCCGCCCCAGTCCAGGCTGATCCCCGTGGCCACGAGTACGCCGGTGACCAGCGGGAACAGGAAGTTCGCCGGGAACGAGGCCAGGATCTGCACCACCGGCTGGGCGAGCCGGGACACCCGGGGGTTCATCCCGATCCACACCCCGACCGGCACCCACACCACGGTCGCGACGACCACCAGCACGACCACCCGGCCGAAGGTGACCAGCCCCAGCAGCAGGGCGTGCCCGACCTCGCCGAAGCCGGTCGTCGCCGCGATGTAGCCGGCCGTCCGGACCAGCCCGTAGGCCGGCAGCGCCACCACCGCGGCGGTCAGGACGACGTCCCCGGCCCGGCGGCGCGCCACCGACCCGCGCAGCGGGTGCTCAGCACGGCCGAACACGGCCATGACCCGGTCCGTGGGCCCGACCAACCGGCCCGCGACGACGCCGAGTGCCCGCGGGACCCGCGAGCGGCGCAGCAGGTCGAGCACCACGCTGCGCGAGGCGTCGGCGCCACCGGAGTCCTCGACCCGGAACCGCTCGGCCCAGGCGGTCAGCGGACGCCAGAACAGCACGTTGACCCCGACGACCATCACGACCATCACCCCGATGGCCAGCAGCACCCGGCCGAGATCGGCGTCCTCGGTCGCGGTGGCGACGTAGGCGCCGATGCCGGGCAGGGCGTAGGAGCGCCCGCCGACGGTGAGGGCCTCCGAGGCGACCAGGAAGAACCAGCCGCCGCCGAAGCTCATCATGCCGTTCCAGACGAGCGGGATCATCCCGCTGGGCACGTCCACCCGCCAGAAGCGCTGCCACTTCGACAGCCGCAGCAGCCGGGCCGCCTCGTCCAGCTCCCGGGGCTGGGAGACCAGCGACCGGTGGAAGGCGAAGGTCATGTTCCAGGCCTGGGAGGTGAAGATCGCGAAGATCGACGCGCACTCCAGCCCGAGCTCGGACCCCGGGAACAACGCCAGGAACCCGGTGACGGTCACCGACAGGAACCCGAGGATCGGCACCGACTGCAGGATGTCCAGCACCGGCAGCAGCACCTTCTCCGCCCGCCGCAACCGGGCGGCCGCGGTCGCGTAGACGAAGGTGAACAGGACCGACAGCGCCAGTGCGACGAACATCCGCAGCAGCGAGCGCGCGGCGTAGTAGGGGAGCTCGGCCGGGTCGGTCGAGATCCGCGACGGGGCGGTGGCCTCGTCGAACGGCACGTCCAGCCCGTGCGAGAGTTGCACCAGCGCCCACAGGAGCGCGGCCGCACCCACCAGTACGGCGACGTCGACGGCACCCTGCCGCGGCCGGGACAGGGCCTCGCGGGAGGGGAACACACGCAGCACCACGACGATGTCCTCTCTGCCTCGCGGGGCTCAGCTCGCCGCGCCGGTGTCGCGGGCCGGGGTCCGCACGTCCCAGCGCACGCTGGTCACCGAGGGCTCGAGCGAGAGCCTGCTGACCGCGGACTCCATCTGGGTGTCGTCGCGGTGGTCGGCGGACAGGTCGGCGCGGACCTCGACATAGCCCTCGGTCGGGGTGTTGCTCGACCGCACCGACGCGAGCCGGAAGTCGGTGCGCCCCAGCGCCTGGACGAGCAGGGCCCGCACGTGGGCCTCGGCGTCGTCGCGGGTCACCGCGTGGAAGCTGTAGACGGTCGGGGTCTCGTCACCGGCCTCGGGACGGCGGTCGATCGCCCTCCCGAGCGGGCGCAGCGCCAGGTTGACCACCACCACGACGGCGGTTCCCGCGGCGGCGACCTGGTAGAGCCCGGCCCCGGACAGTGCACCGACCGCGGCCGAGCACCACAGGGTCGCCGCGGTGTTGAGGCCGCGCACGGTCAGGCCGTCGCGCAGGATCACCCCGGCGCCGAGGAACCCGATCCCGGACACGATCTGGGCCGCCACCCGGGTGGGGTCGGCGCTGCCGGCGTCGGACAGTCCGCCGAACCCGTGCGCCGACAGCAGCACGAACAGCGTGGCGCCCACGGCGACCAGTGCGTTGGTGCGCAGCCCGGCCATCCGTGCCCGGTACTGCCGTTCGAACCCGATCACCGTGCCCAGGCCGACACCGGCTCCCAGACGCAGCAGCATCTCGACGGTCGTCATCGTCGTACTCGCGCTCGTTCGTGCGGAGGTGGACGGCCCGGACCACCTCCGCCGCCGCGCGGCGGGCACCGGCCGCCGGACGGCGGTGGAGCGGGCGCGCGCACGGGAGGGCGCCGGCCGTCAGGGCCGGTGCGCGGGCACCACGGTGTGGGGCGGTCCCGTCGGCGGAGGCGTGGTCGAGGCCTCGGACACCACGTGGACCGCCGGGCTCAGCCCGGTGTCTCCCGGTAGGGCCGGGGACCCACGTGGTCGTACGTACTGTTCCCCTCGTCGGACACCCGGCTCACCTCCCCTGTGGACGTTCCGGACCCGCTGCGTCCCGCGGACCGGCTGCACGACCAGTAGACCGTATCGAGCTGCAACGATCAAACGGTTGTGAGAATGTTTGACCGTCGTCACGTGCGACGACACCGCACGGAAGGAGCCCGGTTGCCCGCCGACCCTCCCCCGCCGGGCCCGGCGGACCCACCGCCCGAGGAGCTGCTGCACGAGACCGCCGCCGCCTTCGGCATGCTCTCGGCCACCGTCCGCCTGCACATCATGTGGCTGCTGGCCTCGGGCGAACGCGACGTCGGGACCCTCGCCGAGGAGCTGGGGCACTCGGTCGCGACGGTCAGCCACCACCTGGGCAAGCTCAAGCTGGCCGGCTGGGTCCGTGCCCGGCGCGAGGGCAGGCGGCAGATCTACCTCGTCGACGACGACGAGGTCGTCGACATCGTCCGGCGCGCCGTGCACCACCAGCACGAGCTCCGCCACACCGCGCGCGCCCGGCGGCGGCGGCGCGGGGCCTGACCGGCGCTAGCCTGGCCGGGAACCGGGCGGGAGGAGCAGCGATGGACAGGACACCGTGGTTCGGGCCGAAGCGGGTCGGGTGGGGACTGCGCCCGCAGACCTGGCAGGGCTGGGTGGTGACCGCGGCGTTCGCCGCGGCACTGCTCGTCGTCGCCGCGGTCGTGCACTGACCGTGCCCCCGGTCCCGCGCCCCGCCGACCTCGACGCCGTCCGCGACTCCTACGACCGCGTCGCCGACAACTACGTCGACATGGTCGTCACCACCGGCCTCGGTGACGTCCGCACCCACCCCTGGCTCCGGGCCGCCATGGACACCTTCGCCGACGCCGTCGCGGGCCGCGGGCCGGTCCTCGACGTCGGCTGCGGGCCGGGGCAGGTCACCGCCCACCTCGTGGAGCGCGGCGTCGACGCGTCCGGGGTGGACCTCTCCCCCGCCATGGTCGCCCACGCCCGGCGGCTGTACCCGCACTGCCGGTTCTCGGTCGGCTCGGCCACCGAGCTCGCGGTCCCCGGCGGCTCGCTCGCCGGGATCCTGGGCTGGTGGTCGCTGTTCCACCTGCCCCGCGACGTCCTGCCGCACGTCCTGGCCTCCTTCACCCGTGCCCTCGCCCCCGGTGGGCGGCTGATCCTGGCGACCCACGTCGGCGACGGCGAGCTCGAACGCACCGAGTGCTACGGCGGCGTGCCCGTCCGCTGGACCACCCACCTGTGGCGGCCCGAGCAGCTGCGCGACCTCCTCGGGCGGGCCGGGCTGCACCCCGAGGCCGAGCTCCTCCTGCACCCCGACGAGCGGACCGGCCCGGGCGTGGTGATCGTGGCGCGGGCGCCGGGACCGGCAGGATGACCCCGTGACCGACCCCGCCCGCACCGGCGTCCCCGGCGCCGAGCTGCTCGCGCCGCAGGTGGACCTCCCGCTGACCGAACAGGAGGCCGCCTACGTCGCGGCCGCCCGGTCGGCCAACACCCGTCGCGGCTACGCGTCGGACTGGCGGGAGTTCAGCGGCTGGTGCGACCGGCACGGGCACGCGGCGCTGCCCGCCGCCCCCGAGGCGCTGTCCGGCTACATCACCGAGCTCGCCGGGGCCGGGGCGAAGGTCGGGACCATCAGCCGCCGGCTGTCCTCGATCCGCTTCGTGCACGTCATGCGTGACCTGCCCGACCCCACCGACGCCCGCCGCGTCACCGCGGTCTGGGAGGGGATCCGCCGCACCCACGGCGCCCCGCCGGTCCAGGCCCGTCCGCTGATGCCCCCCGACCTCGACGACGTCGTCGACGCCTGCCCCACCACCCGCAGCTACGTGACCCGCGCGGGCGAGGACGACCTCGCCGGCCTGCGCGACCGGGCCCTGCTGCTGGTCGGGTTCTTCTCCGCGTTGCGCCGCTCCGAGCTGGCCGCGCTCACCGTCGCCGACGTCGCCGACCACCCGCGCGGCCGCGTCCTGTCGATCCCCCGGTCCAAGACCAACCCCTACGGCACCGAGCCCGAGCTCGTCGTCCTCCCGCACGCGCACCGGGCCGCGCGCTGCCCGGTCACCGCGCTGCGGACCTGGCTCGACGCCGCCGGGATCACCGAGGGCCCGGTGCTGCGCAAGGTCACCCGCGGCAACCGGGTCACCGACCGGCCGCTGCACCCGGAGTCGGTCAACGAGATCGTCCAGCGCGCGGTCGCCCGTGCCGACATCGGCCCCGGCCCCTGGTCGGCGCACTCCCTGCGCGCGGGCCACGTCACCTACGCCCACCAGCGCGGCGCCTCGGACCGGGCCATCGCCCACCAGACCCGGCACCGCTCCCTGGCCACCGTCGGCGCCTACATCCGCATCGACAACGCCTGGGAGGACAACTCCGCCGCCCTGCTGGCAGGTTTGTAGCCGTGCCCCTGTACCCGCCGATCGAGCCCTACGACGCAGGCACCCTCACCACCGTCGACGGCCAGGCCCTGTACTGGGAGACCTGCGGCAACCCCGACGGGCGCCCCGCCCTGGACCTGCACGGTGGACCCGGATCGGGCGCCTCGGCCGGGACACGCCGGTACTACGACCCCGAGCGGTACCGGATCGTGCTGCTCGACCAGCGCGGCTGCGGCCGCAGCAGGCCGCTCGCCTCCGACCCCGCCGTCGACCTGGGGCGCACCCAGACCACACAGCTGCTCCTCGACGACATCGAGCGGCTCCGCGAGCTGCTGGCCGTCCCCTCCTGGGTCGTGCAGGGCGGCTCCTGGGGCAGCACTCTCGCCCTCGCCTACGCCCAGGCCCACCCGGAGCGCGTCGACGCGCTCGTCCTCGCCGCGGTCGTGACGACGACCGAGCGGGAGATCCGCTGGGTCACCGAGGACATGCGCCGGATCTTCCCCGCCGCGTGGGACCGCTTCGCCGACGCCGTGCCCGCCCACCTGCGCGGCACCCGTCTCGTCGACGCCTACGCGACCCTGCTCGCCGACCCCGACCCGGCCGTCCGCGAGGACGCCGCCCGCGAGTGGTGCCGCTGGGAGGACACCCACGTCTCCCTCGCACCGGGCCACCTGCCGAGCCGACGCTACGAGGACCCGGCGTTCCGGCTCGTCTTCGCCCGGCTGGTCACGCACTACTGGCGGCACGCCGCGTTTCCCCCCGACGGCGCCCTGCTCCGCGGCGTGTCCCGGCTCGCCGGGATCCCCGGGACCCTGATCCACGGCCGGTACGACGTCAGCGGACCCCCGGACATCGCCTGGCACCTGCACCGGCGCTGGCCGGGCAGCGAGCTGCGGATCATCGACGACGCCGGGCACGGCGGCGCCGGGGCGTTCACCGACGCCGTCGTCGACGCGCTGGACCGGGCCGCCGAGCGACCCCGCTGACCCGGGGGCGGGCACCGCCCCGCACACCGGTCCCCCGGCCGGCGTCACCGGACCTCCCCGGCCGGCGCCGGTCCCTCAGGGTCCGGGCGGTTCGGTCGTCGTCGTTTCGTCGACGATGTGCTGGCGTCAATGTTTCATTGACTTCGAAGGACCACGACGTGTCGACGAGCCGGGGTGGCCGGCGCCGTCGATCGCACCGGCGGGCCGCTCGTCGGCCGGTGCAGCTCCTGCCGGTGCGGTCGCCCCGGACCTCCCGGCCTGGACCCGATCGGCGCGGGAACCCGTCGACCCCCGGCGGCACGCGACCGTGTCCCGACACCACCGACGTGCGCCGTCGACACCGGACCGGGCCCGGGAGCCGAGGCGCGGCCGGCGCCCCGTCGTCGCACCGGCCCGACCGGACCGCGGAACCGTCCGATGATCCGCACCGGCGGGACCCCACCGGCACCCCGCGCCCGGTGACGGCCGTCCCGGCCCGACCGCGCGAGCCGGCCTCCCCTCCCCCGGCTCCGCGGCCGGCGGGTGTCGCCGCTCGGTTGACCGCGCGTAGGCGTCAATGATTCCTTGACAAGGTGAGTCCCGACGCCACGGCCCCTGCCGCGTTGACCCCCTGCCCGCGGCGGCTCTAGATTCGAACGATCCCGGTGCCGACTCCGTGCACCCCGCCTGTCGCTGGAGTGCACCCTGTCCACGATCCCGCTGTCGTGCCTGGACCTGAACCCGGTCCGGCCCGGCGGAACCGCCACCGACGTCGTCTCCGACGCGGTCGTGCTCGCACGCCACGTCGAGTCGCTCGGCATGTTGCGCTACTGGGTCGGCGAACACCACCTCAACCCGGCACTCGGGTCGACCAGCCCGATGCTGCTGCTCTCGCACCTCGCGGCCCGGACCGACCGCATCCGGCTGGGCGTCGCCGCGACCCTGGTCGCCTACCACCCGCCGCTGCGCATGGCCGAGGACGCGACGCTGCTGTCCGCGCTGTCCGGTGGCCGCACCGACCTCGGGCTGGGCCGGTCGGTCGCCGCCCGCACGCCGCGCACCGTCGGGCTCGACCACGACCGCCCGCACGTCGAGGCCCGGCTGCTCGAACGCGGCCTGGGCACCTTCACCGGGCGCTGCGACCAGCTCCTGCGTCTGCTTGCCGGCAAGGAGCCGGGGCTGCAGGGCACGCCGGTCGACCTGCTCGACGCCGTGACCCCGCAGGTCTGGGTGCATGCGGCGGGCGCGGGCGAGAGCGCCGAGTACGCCGCGCGCAACGGGCTGCCGATGGGCGTCGCCTACTTCTCCCGGCCGACCACCGTGCTCGAGGCGATCGACCTGTACCGCGAGCGGTTCGTACCGGGCCCGTACCGGGACCGCCCGCACGTCGCGATCGCGGTATCGGCGCTGGCCGCGGACACCGAGGACGAGGCCGCCGCGCTGGGCTCCGGCTACGACGTCTGGCTGCGCGGGCTGGCCCTCGACGCCGGCGCGCACCACTATCCCACCGCCGACGAGCGGGCCGGTCTCCCCCCGCTGGACCCGGACGAGCAGGTCGCGCTCGACGACCGCCTGCGGACCCGCGTCGTCGGCCGGGCGGACGCCGTCGCGCGCCGGCTCGCCGCGATCGTCGAGGCCGCGGAGGCCGACGAGCTCGTCGTCGAGACCGTCGCCCCCACCCTGGTGGACCGCCTGCGGTCCTACGAGCTGCTCGCGCGGGCGTGGGCGCGGATCTGACCGCGGCCCACTTGACCTGAACCCGGGTTCATCCCCGACGCTCCCCCGTGTCACCACCGGCGAGGGAGCACTCATGGACACCACACCACCCGTGGCCCGCTTCGAGCAGGCCTACCGCGACGGCGACCCGCCCTGGGTCATCGACGAGCCGCAGCCGGTCGTCGCCGCGCTGGCCCGCGACGGCGCCGTCACCGGGACCGTCCTCGACCCCGGTTGCGGCACCGGCGAGCACACGATCCTGCTCGCCGGGCTGGGGTACGACGTGCTCGGCGCCGACGCCGCCCCGACCGCGGTCCGGCGGGCCCGGGAGCGAGCCGCGGCCGCGGGGGTGGACGCCCGGTTCGTCGTCGCCGACGCGCTCGCCCCGGACGGCCTCGGCCCGTTCGACACGGTGGTGGACAGTGCCCTGTTCCACCTGTTCGACCCCGGTGACCAGGCCCGCTACGCCCGCGCACTGGCCGGGGTGGTGCGTCCCGGCGGCGTGGTGCACGTGCTCGCCCTGGCCCGGACCGGCGCCGCCGCCGAGTTCGGCCCGGTGATCGACGCGGCCGACATCCGGGCCGCGTTCACCGGGCCGGACTGGACGGTGGAGACCGTCGGACCGGCGTCCTACCGGGGGGTCGTGACCGCCGGCCTGGCCGGGTCCTACGGCGAGCCGGCCGGGACCCGGGTCGAGGTCCCCGCCCATCTGGCCCGGGTGCGGCGCCGCTGATCAGCTCGGCCGGGCGGGCCGCCGCTGCGGCACGCAGCAGTCGACCGCGCAGGGCGCCCCGTTGCGGGTGCACCCGGCGGACGGGCCGGTGCCCAGCCGCCGGGCGGGCACGCCGTCGGAGTGCTCCCGCACGAGCTCGACCACCATGTCGGCGAAGCGTGGGTCGGGTCCGGCGGTGGCGGCGCGGGCGAAGCCCATGCCGTGCTCGGCGGCGCGCTCGGCCGCCTCGTTGTCGAGGTCCCACACGACCTCGACGTGGTCGGACACGAACCCGACCGGCGCGACGACGACCGCGGGCACGCCCTTGGCGTGCAGGTCGTCGATGTGGTCGACGATGTCGGGCTCCAGCCACGGCACCTGCGGCGGACCGGAGCGGGACTGCCAGACGACGTCGAACTCGTCGACGCCCACCTCGGCGGCGACCAGCGCCGCGGCCTCGGCGACCTGGCGGGAGTAGCGGTGCCCGCCGTCGGCCGGGGTCCCGGCGGCCGCGTCGGCCGAGGTCGGGATGGAGTGCGCGGTGAACACCAGCCGCGCCGCCTCGCGACGGTCCTCGGGCAGCTGCGCCCACGCGGTCCGCACGGCGTCGGCGTTGGCGCGCACGAAGTCCGGGTGGTCGTAGAAGTGGCGCAGCTTGACCAGCTCGGGGGCCGCGTCACCGACCGCGTCCCGGGCCCGGGAGATGTCCTCGTGGTACTGGCGGCAGGCGGAGTAGCCGCCGTAGGCGCTGGTCGCGAAGACCAGCGCCCGCTCGACGCCGGCCTCGGTCATCTCGCGCACGGTGTCCTCGGCGAAGGGCCGCCAGTTGCGGTTGCCGAAGTACACCGGCAGCTCGGTGCGCGCGGCGATCGCCGCGATCAGCTCGCGGTTGCGGGCGTTGATCGGCGAGACCCCGCCGAAGTGCTGGTAGTGCTCCTCGACGGCGTCGAGGCGCTCCGGCGGGACCCCGCGCCCCCGGGTCACGTTCTCCAGGAACGGGCGGACCTCGTCGGGGGCCTCGGGGCCGCCGAAGCTGAGCACCAGGATGGCATCGGGGTCGGAGCAGGGCTGTTCGGGCACGGTCCCGATTATCGACGCCACCCGGTGCGCGCGCTCCCCGGCCTCACACGCCGACGGCGTGCACCCCGCCGTCGGCCATGATCATCGAACCGGTGGTGGTCGGCATCCAGTCCGACAGCGCGGCGCACACGGTCTTGGCGACCGGCACCGGGTCGTTCATGTCCCAGCCGAGCGGTGCGCGCTTGTCCCACACGTCCTCGAACGCGGAGAAGCCCGGGATCGACTTGGCGGCCATCGTCTTCACCGGGCCGGCGGCGACCAGGTTGACCCGGATGCCGTCGCGGCCCAGGTCGCGGGCCAGGTAGCGGGTGACCGACTCCAGCGCGGACTTCGCGACGCCCATCCAGTCGTAGGCGGGCCACGCCTGCCGGTTGTCGAAGTCCATGCCGACGATCGAGCTGCCCGGGCCGAGCAGCGGCTTGCACGCCATCGCCAGGGACTTCAGCGAGTACGCCGACACCTGGATCGTGGTGGCGACGTCCTCCCACTGCGCGTTGAGGAACGCGCCCTCGCCGAGCGCACCGGCCGGGGCGAACCCGATCGAGTGCAGCACGCCGTCGAGGCGGGGCTCGTCACCCAGGTGCGGGGTGATCCGCTCGACGAGCGAGTCCAGCTGCTCCTGGTCCGAGACGTCCAGCTCGACGACCGGTGCGGGCTTCGGCAGCCGCATCGCGATCCGCTCGACCAGCCGCATCCGGCCGAAACCGGTGAGCACGACCTCCGCGCCCTGCTCCTGGGCGATCTTGGCGGAGTGGAAGGCCAGCGAGGCGTCGGTGATCACACCGGTGATCAGCAGCCGCTTGCCGTCGAGCAGTCCCATGACGTCCTTTCGAGAGTTCTGCGTGGCCGGGCCGGTGGCCACGGTGTCGATGTCCGCTCCGCGGGCGTCGCTCAGTGACCCATGCCCAGGCCGCCGTCGACCGGGACGACCGCCCCGGTGACGTAGCCGGCGCCGGGCGAGGCGAGGAAGGCGACGACCGAGGCGATCTCGCCGGTGTCGGCGTAGCGGGAGAGCGGGATGGTCCCGAGGATCTCCTCGCGCCGCTTCTCGGGCAGCGCGCGGGTCATGTCGGTGTCGACGAACCCGGGGGCGACGACGTTCGCGGTGATGCCGCGGCTGCCCAGCTCGCGGGCGACCGAGCGGGCCAGGCCGACGAGCCCGGACTTCGAGGCGGCGTAGTTGACCTGCCCGGCCGAGCCGGAGAGGCCCACGACCGACGAGACGAAGATCATCCGGCCCTTCTTGGCCTTCAGCATCCCGCGCGAGGCCCGCTTCGCGACCCGGTAGGCCGCGGTGAGGTTGGCGTCGACGACCTTGGTGAAGGACTCCTCGGCCATCCGCATGAGCAGGCCGTCGTCGGTGATGCCGGCGTTGGACACCAGCACCTCGACCGGGCCGTGCGCGGCCTCGACCTCGGTGAACGCGGCGTCGACGGACTCGGCGTCGGTGACGTCGCAGTGCACCGGCAACAGCCCGTCGGGGATGTCGTCCTTCCCGGAGCGGTACGTCACCGCCACCTGGTCGCCCTCGGCCGCGAACGCCTGTGCGATCGCCAGGCCGATGCCGCGGTTTCCTCCGGTCACGAGCACGCTACGTCCCACGGGGGGTGAACCTAACGCACTACCGGCCGGTACCCGCGAGCGGAGATCACCCTCACGGCAGTCGCCTGCCGAGCAGGATGCCAGCACCGAGCCCGCCGATCAGGAGCACGAACCCGCCGATCATCCAGGGCCTGCTCGCGTCGACCTCGCGTTCCTCGTAGCCGAGCTCCTCGGACAGGTCGGAGTAGACCGCGCGCAGCTCGGACTCGGTGGCGGCGGTGAAGAACCGGCCGCCCGAGAGCTGCGCGATGCGCTCCATCGAGGCGTCGTCGACGGCGACGGGGGTGCGCCCGCCGTCGAGCTCGATCGTGCCGTAGCTGGTGCCGAAGGAGATCGTGGACACCGGGATGCCGCGGTTCTTCGCCTCGGCGGCCGCGGTGAACGAGCCGCGCGGTTCCGTCTCCCCGTCCGGCCCCGGCACGGTCTGGGTGCCGTCGGAGAGCAGCACGATCCGCGCCGGTGGCGGCACACCCGCCGCGTCCGGGCCGCCCTGCAGCGAGCGCGAGAAGGTGTCGATCGACTGCATCGCCGTGAAGATCGCCTCGCCGGTCGCGGTGGACTCGGCGAGCTGCAGGTTGTCGACGCCGTTCTTGACCGCGCTGCGGTCGGTCGTGGGCGAGAC
Source organism: Pseudonocardia sp. ICBG162 (assembly GCF_020496225.1). NCBI lineage: Bacteria > Bacillati > Actinomycetota > Actinomycetes > Pseudonocardiales > Pseudonocardiaceae > Pseudonocardia > Pseudonocardia sp. ICBG162. The sequence goes on along the minus strand of NZ_JAHLJD010000013.1, from coordinate 364,767 downwards.
GAGCACCGCCGCCGTCCCGGCGAAGGACACCAGCCCCAGGTTGACGCCGGGGGTCAGCTGGTCGGCGAACTGCTTGGCCGCGGCCTGCGCGGCGGCCAGCCGGGTCGGGGCGACGTCGGTGGCCTTCATCGACAGCGACACGTCGATCACCAGCATCACCGTGGCCCGGTTGCGCGGCACCTTCGCCATCGCCTGCGGCCCGGCGAGCGCCACGGTGAGCACCGCCAGCGCCGCGATCAGCGCGATCGCCGGGAGGTGCCGCCACCGGCCCGGCCGCTTGGGGGCGACCGACTCCAGCAGCTCCAGGTTGGTGAACCGCACGACGTCGCGACGGCGCCGCCGCAGCAGCCACACGTAGGCCACCGCGAGCGCGGCGACGACGAGCAGCCCGAGCAGCCACCAGGGGGCGGTGAACGTCACGCGAGCCTCCGCGGAGCGGCGGCGTGCTTGCGGGCGACGGCGAACCGCACGATGTCGGCCACCCAGTCGGTGTCGGTGCGCAGGGTCAGGTGCCCGGCCCCGCAGCGGCGCAGCGCGTTGGCCACCCGGTCGCGGTGCTCGGAGGCGGCGGCGGCGAACTCGCGGCGCAGCAGCGGCGTGGTGTCGACCTCGCGCTGGCGCCCGGTCTCGGGGTCGGCGAGCACGACGGTCCCGACGTCGGGCAGCTCCAGCTCCCGCGGGTCGACGACCTCGATCGCGAGCAGCTCGTGGCGGGCCGAGAGCGCCCGCAGCGACCGCTCCCAGGTGGGCTCGCCGAGGAAGTCCGACACCACGACGACCAGCCCGCGCCGGCGCGGCGGGCGGCGCAGCTCGTCGAGCGCACCGGACAGGTCGCCGCGGGTGCCCTCGGGCGCCGGCGGCATCGTCGCGACCCGGCGGACCAGGCCGCGGGCGTGCGCCAGTCCGCCGCGGGCGGGCAGCCGCAGCGTCGACTCCCCGTTCGCGACGACGGCGCCGAGACGGTTCCCGCCGCCGGTCGTCAGCTGGGCGACCGCGGTGAGCCCGGCCAGCGCCAGGTGCCGCTTGTCGGTGCGGGCGGTGCCGTAGTCGATGCTGCGCGACAGGTCCACCACCGCCCAGGTCTCCAGCTCGCGGTCGGCGACGGTCTCGCGCACGTGCGGCGCGGTGGTGCGGGCGGTGACCGACCAGTCCATCCGGCGGACGTCGTCGCCGGGCTGGTAGGGCCGCGCGTCACCGGGCTCGGTGCCGGGCCCGGGCAGCAGGCCGATGTGGTTGCCCTGGAGCAGCCCGTCCAGCCGGCGCCGGACGGTGAGCTCCAGGGTCCGCAGGGATGCCTCGAGCCGGACGAGGTCGGCGGACCCCGCCGTCACGCCGGGCCCTGGCCGGCACCCGGTGCGGGCGGCCACGCCGTCGACGCTCCCTCGGGACCTCCCCCGGGACGGGCGCTGACCTGCGGCAACGGCACGGTCTGCAGGACCCGGGTGACGATGTGGTCGACCGGCACCTGGTCGGCGATCGCGTCGTAGGACAGCACCAGGCGGTGGCGCAGCACGTCCGGGGCGACCTCGAGCACGTCCTGCGGGAGCACGTAGTCCCGGCCGCGGACCAGGGCCAGCGCGCGGGCGGCGGACACGATGCCCAGCGACGCGCGCGGCGAGGCGCCGTAGGCGATCCAGGACGCGACGTCGGACAGGCCGTGCTCGGACGGCAGCCGGGTCGCGACGACCAGCCGCACGACGTAGTCGACCAGGGCGTGGTGCACGAACACGTCCGCCGCGGTGCGCTGCAGCCGGACCAGCTCCTCGGGGGTGAGGATCTGGGAGGGCACCGGCGGGGTGGACCCCATCCGGTAGATGATCTCCCGTTCCTCCTCGACGCCCGGGTACTCGATGATCAGCTTGAACAGGAAGCGGTCGCGCTGCGCCTCGGGCAGCGGGTAGACGCCCTCGTTCTCGATCGGGTTCTGGGTGGCGAGCACGAGGAACGGGTCGGGCATCGGGTGGTCGCGACCGGCGAGGGAGAGCTTGCGCTCGGCCATCACCTCGAGCATCGCCGACTGCACCTTGGCCGGGGCGCGGTTGATCTCGTCGGCGAGCACGAAGTTCGCGACGACCGGACCGAGCTCGACGTCGAACTCCTCGCGGCCCTGCCGGTAGATGCGGGTGCCGAGGATGTCGGCGGGCACCAGGTCGGGGGTGAACTGCAGGCGGGAGAAGCTGCCGCCCACGACCGTCGCGAAGGTCTCCACGGCGAGGGTCTTCGCGACGCCGGGGACGCCCTCCAGCAGCAGGTGCCCCTTCGCGAGGAGCCCCACCAGCATCCGCTCGACGAGGCGGTCCTGGCCGACGATCACCCGCTTCACCTCGAGCACCGCACGCTCGAGCCGCTCGGCGTCGCGGGCGGGGGTGATCGGGTCCGGACCGGTCGAGGCAGTCGTGCTCACGGTCCCATCCCACCGTGTCGGCCGTGTGGATCCGGTGAGGCGTGCGGCTCCGGGCCGCCGGGCCCGCCCGCGGCGGGGTCCTGCGCGGCGAACCGGATCGTCATCGCCAGGTAGTCGCGCAGCGACACGGTCCGCGGCACCGCCCGGTGCCGGGTCCAGACCGTGTTCGCCCGGGCCGGGGTCAGGCCGTGGGCGTGCGCGACGACGGCCCGCGCCTCGGCCGGACCGATCTCACGACCGGCCAGCGCGGCGAGGGCCACGGCCAGCTCGGCGGCGCGGTCGTCGTCCACGACCCCAGGAGAGCAGACACCCCCGACAGTTCCGGGCGCTCACTCCACCAGCAGGAACACGATCGCCGCGACCCCGATCACGACGATCACGGTCCGCAGCACCGCGGGCGGCAGCCTGCGGCCGACCTTCGCGCCGAGCAGCCCGCCGACGATCGAGCTGACCGCGATGATCCCGACGACCGTCCAGTCGACCGGCGCGACGACGGCGTAGATCGCCCCGGCGACGATGTTCACGACCGAGGCGAGGGTGTTCTTGAAGGCGTTGAGCCGCTGGAGCGGGTCCGCGACGAGCAGCCCCATCACCCCGACCAGCATGATCCCCTGGGCGGCGGTGAAGTAGCCGCCGTAGACGCCCACCAGGAACACCAGCACGTAGAGCACCGGCGAGCCGGTCCGGTCCGGACGCGGGCGGTCGCGCAGCCGGCGGGCCAGCAGGGGCTGCACGGCGACCAGGAGCACCGAGGTGCCGACCAGGACCGGCACGATCGTCTCGAACGCGTCCGGCGGCAGCGACAGCAGCAGCGCCGCACCGACCACGGCCCCCAGGAACGACGCGACGCCGTACTTCGCGAGGCGGCGGCCGTGCCCGGCCCACTCCTTGCGGTAGCCGACGGCGCCGGTGATCGAGCCGGTGATCAGGCCGATGGCGTTCGACGTCGTCGCCGTCACCGGGGGGAAACCCAGCGCCACGAGTACCGGGAAGGTCACCAGCGTCCCGGACCCGACGACGGTGTTGATCAACCCCGCCCAGAGCCCGGCCAGCGCGATGACCCCGACCTCCCACAACTCCATCGGGACACCCTACGAACCGCACGCCGCCGCTCCTCCCGGCGCGGTACGCGTAGGGCTTACGCATCGTGCGTAGGGCTGTCTACGAGGTGCGTGGCATGATCGACGCCGTGACCGCCGCCGACGACCCCCGCTGGGCCGCTCCCACGGCCCCGGTGCGCCGGACGCTGGACCGCGGGTCGATCGTCGCCACGGCGCTGCACCTCGCCGACGCCGACGGGCTGGCCGCGGTGTCGATGCCGCGGCTGGCCCGCGAGCTGGGGTCCGCGCCGATGTCGCTGTACCGGCACGTGCCCGGCAAGGACGCGCTGGTCGACCTCGTCCTGGACGTCGCGCTGGGCGAGCCGCCGGACCTGTCGGGCTGCGGGCTGCGGCTGGGCTGCGAGATCTGGGCGACCGCCCTGCGCGATGTGCTCGACGAGCACCCGTGGACCGTCGGGCTGCTCGCCGGTCCCCGCGCCACCGGGCCCGCCGAGTGCGCGTGGTCGGAGGCGCTGCTGGCACACGTCGTCGGGGCGGGGCACCCGCTGCACGCGGCCGTCGAGGTGCTGCACCTGCTGCACGGCTACGTCCGGGGCGCGGCGGCCCTGGCCGGGGACCGCCTGCCCACCCTCGACGACGTCCGCCGCTCCGGCCGGGCGGAGGGGCTGCCGGTGCTGTCCCGGCTGCTCGGCGGCGCCGTCGTGCGCGGGCCCGGCGGCGGCGAGCCGCTGTTCGACTCCGGGCTGCGCCGCACCCTCGACGCCGTCGAGGCCGGGCTCCGGCCCTGATCACCCGGCCGGGCCGAGCTCCAGCCGCGGCCAGTCGGCCAGGTCGCGCAGCAGCTGCCGGTCGTGGGTGGCGACGACGACGGCCGCCGAGGTGTCCCGGACCATCCCGGTGAGCTCGTCCACGAGCCGCGCGGACAGGTGGTTGGTCGGCTCGTCGAGCAGCAGCGTCGTCGGGCGCTCCGCCAGCGCGCGGGCCAGGTCGAGCCGGCGTCGCTGGCCCTCCGACAGCCGGCCCACCGGGGTCCGCAGCGCCGCCGCGTCGAGCAGGCCGTGGGCGCCACCACCGGTGTGCTCCAGCACGGCGCGCGCGGGCCGCCGCGGGTCGAGCACCGCGGTCTCCTGCCCCAGCCGGACGACCCGGGCGCCGCGCGCGGTGCGCACCGTCCCGGCATCCGGAGCGAGCACCCCGGCCAGTACGGCGAGCAGCGTCGACTTCCCGGCCCCGTTCGGCCCGGTCACGAGCAGCCGGTCGCCCGCATCGAGGACCAGGTCGACCGGACCGGCGAGCCGGCCCCGCACGCCGACCCCGTGCGCACGCAGCTGGGGCGCGCCGGGGCGCACGTCGAGGTCGGGCCGGCGCAGCGACGACGGCGGCACCGGTACGTCGATCCGGTGCGCGTCGAGCTCGGCGCGGCGCCGGTGCAGTGCCTGCACCACCCCCGGGGCCCGGGACTGGCGGGCGTGCTTGCCGGTCCCCTTGTCCGGGCGCCAGCCGGTCGAGAGCCGGTCCCGCGCGGTGGCGACGGCGTCGGCGAGGCGACGGTGCTCGGCCTGCTGTTCGGCGTGCTCGGCCTCCCAGGCGGCGCGGGCCCGGTCCCGCGCGGTCCGCCAGCCGTCGTAGCCGCCCGCGGTGAGCCGGGGCGTGCCGTCGCGGCTCGGGTCGAGGTCGCAGAACTCCTCGGCGACGTCGCGCAGCAGGGCCCGGTCGTGGCTGACCACGGCGAGCCCGCCCGGGTGCGCGCGCAGGGTGCGGGTCAGGAAGTCGAGCCCGGCGGCGTCGAGGTGGTTGGTGGGCTCGTCGAGGAGCAGGACGTCGTGGCGGGCACCGAGCAGGCACGCCAGCCGCACGCGGTGGCGCTGCCCCACCGACAACGTCTCCAGTGGCCGGGTGCGGTCGGTGCAGGCGCCGAGCGCGCCGAGGGCGACGTCGACGCGGCGTTCGGCGTCCCAGGCGTCGAGCCGGGTCGCGGTGTCCAGGGCGGCGGCGAACCGGTCGTCGGCGCCGGGCGCGCCGTCGGTGAGCGCCGCGGTCGCCGCGTCGAGCTCGCGCAGCGCCGTCCGCGGGGCGGCGAGGGACTCCGCGGTCAGGGTGCCGACGGTCTCGCCGTCGCGGGCGGGCACCTCCTGGCGCGCCAGGGCGACGGTGCCGGCGCGGTGCACGACCCCGGCGTCCGGGACGAGCAGGCCCGCGAGGACGTGCAGGAGCGTGGACTTGCCGCGCCCGTTCTCGCCGACGACGGCGAGCCGCGAGCGGGCGGAGACGGTCAGCGTCACGCCGGTGAGGACGCGGTGCGACCCGCGGGTGACGACGACGTCCTCGGCACGCACGTGGGCGGCCGCGCCAGCGTCGAGGGCGGGCAGGGGTGAGGACGGTTCGGGGGTGGTGTGCACGAGAGAGCTCCGCGGCATCCGAGATCGGAGCCGGGCAGCACGGGATGCGCCGCCCGGCGGGGACCGGGACGGCGGACGCGCGTGCGACGTCGCGAGGACGAAGGGAGGGGCGCCGCCGTCAGCGGGCGGAGCGGACCTTCTGCGACCAGATGCCTCGTGCCATGGTTCGAGCCTATCCATCGGCAGGTGTCCGTGTCGCCCGGTTTCGGACACGCCCACCCGCCCCGTCCCGCCGGAGGACCGATGCCCGCCCGTGCCCTGCCGTTCCTGACCTTCCAGCCGCCGCGTGGCCCGAGCGCGAGCGAGGCGATGGAGTTCTGGACCTCCCTGTTCGACGACGGCGAGATCGTCTCGGTCACCCACCGCCCCGACGACCCGACCGCGGTGGCGCTGGCCGAGTTCGTCGTCGCCGGGCAGCGCCTGCGGTGCAGCGACAGCCCGCCGGTGCACCAGTGGGACTTCTCCCCCGCCGTCTCGCTGTGGGTGGACTGCGAGTCCGGCGACGAGCAGAAGCGGCTGCTGGCGGCCCTCGCGACCGGTGGGCGGGAGTTCATGCCGCTCGACGACTACGGCTTCGGTCCCTTCGCCTGGGTCGAGGACCGCTTCGGCGTGTCCTGGCAGCTCGCCGCCCCGGCGGCCTGAGCAGCGCTCAGAAGGGCGCTACGACAGCGTCGGCGTCGTGGTCGGCCGCGTCCGGCAGCGGATCGGTGAAGACCCGGTGGTCGAACGGCCGCGTCGTCGCCCGGCGGCCGCACGGTGCCACCCAGGTCAGGCTGCCGTCGGCCCCGGCGAGCACCTGCCAGCCCGGCGCGTCCTTCAGCGCGTGGTCGGCCCGGCACAGCCCGAACAGGTTCTCCGCGCTGGTCGGCCCGTCCCGGCCGCCCAGGGGCGGTGGTGGTCGAGGTCGCGGACCCGGCGGCTGCACGCGGGGCCGCGACAGGTGCAGTCCCGCGCCCGGACGTGGTCGGCCATCGCGACCGGCGGGCGGTAGCGGGTGCGTCCGACGTCGAGCACCGTGCCCGACAGCGGGTCGGTCACCAGCCGCTGCCACACACCGCCGGCGGCGAGGGCCCGGGCGAGGTCGGCGGGGATCGGGCCGTGCCCGACCAGCTCGGCCGGTGCCGCACCACCCATCAGCGTGCTGAGCGGGACGACGACCTGGATCAGCGGACGGCGCCCCACCGCCTCCTCCGGGTCCGGCTTCGCGGCGAGCACCCGCGCGACCGCTGCGAGCAGGCCGTCCTCGTCGGCGCCCTTCCCGTCCGCGCCGAGCCCGTCCCGCACCGTGCCGACGTCGGTGAGCGTCAGCGTGCCCTGCAGCAGCTGGTGGGCGAGGTCGACGCGCTTCTGGTCCAGGGTGCGGTCGTCGCACGGGTCGTCCAGGGAGCGCGCCAGCCGGTCGACGCACTGCCACGACGCCTCCACCTGCGCGGCGGTGCCACCCAGCCACAGCGAGCCCATGCCGTCGTCACCCGGGGAGATCGACATCCGCCGTTCCGACCGGGCCCGTTCATGGCGCTCGCGGGCACCGTCCGGGTCGACCCGGACGATGTGGCGGCGCAGCCGGTCCCGCAGCAACCGGCGGTGCGCCTCCGGAGCGCCCGGGAGGACCGCGGCCTGCACCCGGCGGGCGCGCTCGTCGTCCAGGACGAGGGTCGACGACGAGATCGCCTCGGCGGCGCCCTGGTCGATCGCCCCCGACTCCCACGCGGCCAGGGTCTCCGGCAGCACCTGGGCGAACCGCTGCGCCTGCCCGATCAGCGACCGTGCGTGGTCGCGCGGGACCCGCAGCACGATCGCCACCTGGTCCGGCAACCACCGCGAGACGGGCTGAACCGCACGCGGGTCCGCGCCCGGCGGCGCGGCGCCGCTCCCGGCCGGGTGGCGCTCCGCGATCTGCGCGACCGACCGCATCCGCAGAGCGGTCGAGCGCCGCACCCAGTGCTCGGCGCCCTCCAGGACGTCGAGCACCTGCAGGTCGGTGAGCCGGTCGGTCGGGACTCCGGCGACCAGGCACCGCAGCGCCTCCCAGGCGACGTCGTCGATCCCGCCGGAGCGGTCGGACGGGGGCTCGGGACCGCACATCTCGCCGCACAGGTCGATCGCGAGACCGTGCGGGCACCGGGTCGCCTCCTCCACCGCCTCGCGGCGGCGCCGGTGTTCGAGCCAGGCCGGGTCGTCGGCGGGATCGGTGTGGCTCACCACGTCCAGCACGTCCACCTGATCGATCATACGTTCGATTATAGGTCTCCTGGCTGGGCGTCTCCAGGTCGTTCGGCGCTCGCATCCGGCCGTCCGCCGCAGCCCGGCAGCGGACGATCCCCGCGCACCAGCTCGCGCCGCCATCTCCTCGGCCTCATCACGCCTGGGCCTCGCGCCCCCGCGGCCACTCCCCGAGCCCCCGACCGACGCGCCCGCCGGAGCACGGCGGTCGTGCCTCGACGGCCGGGCCGTCCCACCACGACTCGAGCTCCGCTCCGAAGACGGCGTCCCGGACCCGGCCACTCGGCTGGACGGCGGAGGCGCGCGACCCCCGCACGCGCGAGGATGACCCCGTGCCCCGTCTCGCCGTCCCGTTGCTCGTCGCCCTGGCGCTCCTCGCCCCGACGAGCCCGGCCGGCGCGACGGATGCGGCCGGGGAGACCGCGAGACCGTCGGCCCGCACGTCGTGCGTCCCCGGCCCCCTCCGCTCCGAGCACGCGTTCACCGGCACCGTCGCCTCGACCTCCGCCGACGGCCGCGTCGCGCAGGTCCGCACCGACGACGGCCGCGACGTCCAGGTCGTCGGCTCCTCGAACCCACTGCCGAACACCGCGACCACGGTCGACCGGTCGTACGCCACCGGGACCCGCTACGAGTTCCACCCGTTGAACCCGGCGAGCCCGTACGAGGACAACATCTGCACCGCCACCCACGAGGTCGCGGCCGTACCCGCGGCACCGCCCGAGCCCCCGGCGACCACGGTGTCGACGGGTGCGTTCGTGACGGCCCTCGTCGCGCTCGGGGTCGTCGCCCTGGTCGGGACCGCGGCGGCGTTCCTCGTCCCGAGCCGCCGTCGCCGCAACCGCCGGCGGCGCCGGCGCGCCTGACTCACGGCCCGGACAGCAGGTCCCACCGGTTCCCGGCGACGTCGCGGAACACCGCGACCGTGCCGTAGGCCGCCACCCGCGGCGGTCCCTCGAACTCCGCCCCGAGTGCCACGAGCCGCTCGTACTCCGCGGCGGCGTCGTCGACCTCCAGGAAGTGCCCCACCCGCCCGGCGAACTGGTCACCGACGGCGGCCCGCTGCCGGTCGCCGTCGGCGCGGGCCAGGAGCAGGCCGGTGTCGGCGCCGGGCGGACGCACGACGACCCAGCGCTTCGCCGCCCCGGTCGTCGAGGTCGTCGCGGGCGAGTCCTCGACCAGCTCGAAGCCGAGCACGTCGACGAAGAAGGTGATCGCGGCGTCGTAGTCGTCGACCACGAGGGTCGTGTAGCGCAGCCTCATACCGTCACCTCTACCCGACGCCGGGCCGGCGCGGACGCCACCAGCACCCCGCCGACCACCACCGCCCCGGCCACCAGCTCGGTCACCGACGGCCGCTCCCCGAGCAGCACCATCGCCAGGCTCATCCCGACCACCGGCACGAGCAGCGAGTGCGGCGCGACGAGCCCCGCCGGGTAGCGGCGCATCAGCCCGGTCCAGATCCCCGCGGCGAGCACCGTCGCGACCAGCGACAGGTACACGAGCGCGACCAGCCCGGCGACGCCGTCGGGGGTCACCATCGCGACGACGTCGCCCCAGGCGCCCGGACCCTCCACCACGGCCGAGGCGGCCAGCATCGGCACCGGCGGCACGACGGTCATCCACAGCGTCAGGTGCAGCGGGTTGACCGCCTCGCCGTCGCGCTGGGCCAGGCGGCTGCACAGGTTCCCGGCCGCCCAGCCGAGCGCGCCGAGCAGGGTCAGCACGACCGGCAGCAGCGCCGCGGACTGGGCGCGGGCGAGGGCGATGCACCCCAGCCCGACGACGGCGACGCCGATCCCCGCCCACTGCCGTGGCGTCACCCTCTCGCGCAGCAGCAGCGCGCCCAGCACGAGCGTGAACGGCCCCGACGCCTGCAGCACCAGCGACGCGAGCCCGGTCGGCATCCCGGCGTACATCCCCAGGAACAGGAAGAGGAACTGCACCGTGCCGAACCCGAGCCCGTAGCCGACGAGCCAGCGCAGCGGCACCCGCGGCCGCGGCACGAGCAGCACCGTCGGGACCGCGAGCACGAGCATCCGCAGCCCGGCCAGGAACAGCGGCTGGAAGTGCTCGAGCCCGACGTGGATGGCGATGAAGTTGGCGCCCCACAACACGGCGACGACGACGACGAGCAGGCGGTCACGAACGGTCACGGCGTCCACGCTGCCGTCCCGGGACCGTGCAGACCAGCGACTAGAACTGAAACGATGTTGTAGCGTTCCTGCATGGACGTGCGGCGGCTCCGGATCCTGCGCGAGCTCGCCGACCGCGGCTCGGTCACCGCCGTCGCCGCGGCGCTGAACTTCACCCCGTCCGCGGTGTCCCAGCAGCTCAAGGCGCTGTCCCGGGAGGCGGGCCTGGAGCTGACCGCGCCGGACGGGCGCGGGCTGCGGCTCACCGCGGCCGGGCGGGCCGTCGTCGACGGGGCGCAGGAGGTGCTCGACGCGCTGGGCCGGCTGGAGGAGACCGCCGCGGGCCTGCGCGAGCAGCCGCTGGGCACGGTGCGGGTGGTGTTCTTCCCGTCGGCGGCCCGGCTGCTGCTGCCCGGGCTGCTGCGCCGGGCGTCGGCCCACCCCGGGCTGGCGCTGTCCTGCCGCGACCTCGACCTGCGCCCGGAGGAGGTACCGGCCGCCGCGGCCGACGCCGACGTCGTCGTCACCCACCACGACGAACGGTTCGATCCGCTGCGCACGGGCCGGCTCACCGTGCACCCGCTCCTGCGCGAGCCCCTCGACGTCGCGCTGCCCCCGGACCACCCGCTGGCCCACCGTGCCGAGGTGCACCTGTCCGACCTCGTCGACGCCGACTGGATCTCGGTCGCCGTCGGGTGGCCGGTCGACGACGTGCTCACCTCGCTCGCGCTGGTCACCGGCACCGTGCCGCGGGTGGTGCAGCGGATCAACGACTTCTCGGTCACCGAGGAGCTCGTCGCACACGGGCACGGCGTCGCGCTGCTCCCCCGCTACTCCACCGACCACCGCGACGGCGCCCGGCTCGCTCTGCGCCCGCTCGCCGGGGTGCGGGCCGCCCGCCTGGTGCGGGCCGTGACCCGCGGTGCGGTGACCCGGCCCGCGGTGCGGCTGGTCCTCGACGAGCTGACCGCGGAGGCGGCGGCCGTCAGAGCATCCGGGTGACCTTGTTCAGGCCGCCGTAGCGGACCGGGGTGACCCGCACGCTCGCACCGGAGTAGGGGGCCTCGAGCATCTTCCCGTCGCCGAGGTAGATGGCGATGTGGTGGGTGCGACCGCCCTCGGCCCAGGACAGCATGTCCCCGCGCCGCATGTCCGAGATCGGCACCAGCTGCCCGGCGTTGGCCTGGTTGCCGCTGTAGCGGGGCAGGCTGATGCCGACCCCGGCGAAGGCGAACTGCATCAGCCCGGAGCAGTCGAAGCCGACCTTGCGGAAGTCGCCGTGGGCGTCGGCGACGCCGCCGTCGCGGATCCCCCGGGTCGGTCCGCGCGAGTTGCCGCCGCCCCAGGCGTAGATGGTGCCGAGCTGGGCCATCGCCCGGTCGATCACGGTCTCGATCGCCGCCGACCCGGTGCGCCGCGGCGCGGGCCCCTCCGACGGCCCGGCCTCCTGTGCGACCCGCGACGCGGCCTCCTCCCGGGCCCGCCGGTCGGCCTCGGCCTGCAACCGGGCCTGCTCGGCCCGCCACGCCTCGTAACGCTGGCGCTGGGCCCGCAGCCCGGCGTCGGCGTTCTCCGCGGCGTCGAGGCGGGACTGCACGTCGGCGCGCTCGGTGTGCACGGCGTCGAGCCGCACCTGCTGGGCGTCGGCCGCCGCGACGGCCTCGTCGACGGCGGAGTCGGCCGCCGCGGACGCCTGCTCGGCGTCGGCGCGGCGCCGGTCGGCCTCCTCCTGCGCCGCGCGGGCGAGGGAGTCGGCGTTGGCCTGGGCGATGCGGGCCTGCTGGAGCTGCTCCAGGACGGCGGCCTGGTCCTCGCTCAGCGCGTCGGTGAGCCGGGCCCGGTCCATCAGGTCCTGCGGGTCGGTCGCCCGCGAGAGCAGGCCGAGCGGGCCCAGGTCGAGACCGTGGGTGTAGACGTCGCCGACGAAGGCGTCGATCCGGGTGCGGGCGTCGTCGACGGCGCGGCCCGCGGCCTCGGTCGCGGCGCGGGCGTCGGCGGCCCGGGCCGCGGCGGTCTCGGCCTCGCGGCCGGCGGCGTCGGCGGTGTCCCGGGCGGCGAGTGCCTCCTCGTTGCGCCCCGCGACCTCCATCTGCAGCTGCTCGGCCTGCGCGTCGAGCTCGGCGAGGCGGGCGGTGAGCCTGCCGACTTCGGCGGCCCGGTCCTGCACCGACTGGCGGCTGCGCTCCAGCTCGTCGTCGCCGGGGTTGGGCGGCGGCGGGGGCGGGGGCTGCGCCGGGAGCACCGCGGCGGCGGGCACGACGGCGGTCGCGGCCGCGCCCACCCCGGGCGAGGCCAGCGCGACCGCGACGAGCGCGGCCACCACGACGAGGGTCGCCGGCGGCTGGCGCGTCACGGGGAGGTCCTTCCGGGGGGCGGGCGGGATCGACGGGGAATCGACTGGGAACAGTGCCACTCGTGTCACCCGAACCCCGTGCGACACACCGGACCCGTCCACCGCACGGGGGACCCCACCCGCCCGACGGCACCGCGACCCCGGCCACACCCGCCTCGCCAGGCTTATAGGACAGGCGTACTATTTGCGGTACGAGGGTCCGCGCTGCTGCCGACACGGCGGTGCGCGAGACTCCGACACGACGCAGGTGAGCACCTCCTCCCCCGCGAGGCGGGGCGGGCTCACCGCACCGGACAAGCGACCGCCCACCACCACGGGAGGACCACCAAGTGGCCAGCACCGACAGCTTCGGCGCCAGAGGACAGCTCGACGTCGGGGGCACCGGTTACGAGATCTTCCGGCTCTCCGCAGTGGAGGGCTCGAAGCGCCTGCCGTTCAGCCTGAAGGTCCTGCTCGAGAACCTGCTCCGCACCGAGGACGGTGCGAACGTCACGGCGGACCACATCAACGCCCTGGCGAACTGGGACCCGCAGGCCGACCCGGACACCGAGATCCAGTTCACCCCCGCCCGGGTGATCATGCAGGACTTCACCGGCGTGCCCTGCGTCGTCGACCTGGCGACCATGCGCGAGGCCGTGACCGAGATGGGCGGCGACCCGTCCAAGGTCAACCCGCTCGCGCCCGCCGAGCTGGTCATCGACCACTCGGTGATGATCGACTTCTTCGGCACCGCCGACGCGTTCGAGAAGAACATCGAGTTCGAGTACGGCCGCAACAAGGAGCGCTACCAGTTCCTGCGCTGGGGCCAGGGTGCCTTCGACGAGTTCAAGGTCGTCCCGCCCGGCACCGGCATCGTGCACCAGGTCAACATCGAGAACCTGGCGCGCGTGGTCATGCCGCGCAACGGCCAGGCCTACCCCGACACCCTGGTCGGCACCGACTCCCACACCACCATGGTCAACGGCCTGGGCGTGCTGGGCTGGGGCGTCGGCGGCATCGAGGCCGAGGCCGCGATGCTCGGCCAGCCGGTCTCGATGCTCATCCCGCAGGTGCTCGGCTTCAAGCTGACCGGGGAGATCCCGACCGGCGTGACCGCCACCGACGTGGTGCTCACGATCACCGAGATGCTGCGTCGCCAGGGCGTCGTCGGCAAGTTCGTCGAGTTCTACGGCGCCGGCGTCGGCGCGGTGCCGCTGGCCAACCGCGCCACCATCGGCAACATGAGCCCGGAGTTCGGCTCGACCGCGGCGATCTTCCCGATCGACGACGAGACCGTCCGCTACCTGAAGCTGACCGGCCGCTCCGCCGAGCAGATCGCGCTGGTCGAGGCCTACGCCAAGGAGCAGGGCCTCTGGCACGACCCGGACCACGAGCCGGTGTACTCCCAGACGATGGAGCTGGACCTGTCGACGGTCGTCCCGTCGATCGCCGGCCCGAAGCGCCCGCAGGACCGCATCGAGCTGACCGACGCCAAGCCGGCGTTCCGCAAGACCGTGCACGACTACACCGACGACGGCGTGGCCCCGAGCCCGCTCGCCGGCGTCGACGAGTCGTCGAACGAGTCCTTCCCGGCCAGCGACGCCCCGGCGCTCTCCTTCGCCGACGACGACGCCGCGCCGGTCATCATGTCGGCCGCGGACGGCTGCGAGGGCCGCCCGTCCAAGCCGGTCACCGTGAAGTCGGACTCGCGCGGTGAGTTCGTGCTCGACCACGGCGCCGTGGTGATCGCCTCGATCACCTCGTGCACCAACACCTCGAACCCGAGCGTCATGCTCGGTGCCGCGCTGCTCGCCAAGAACGCCGTCGACCGGGGCCTGACCACCAAGCCGTGGGTCAAGACCTCGATGGCCCCGGGCAGCCAGGTCGTCACCGACTACTACGAGAAGGCCGGTCTCTGGCCCTACCTCGACAAGCTCGGCTACAACCTGGTCGGCTACGGCTGCACCACCTGCATCGGCAACTCCGGCCCGCTGCCGGAGGAGATCTCGGCCGCGGTCAACGACAACGACCTCACCGTCGTCTCGGTGCTCTCGGGCAACCGGAACTTCGAGGGCCGGATCAACCCCGACGTCAAGATGAACTACCTGGCGTCCCCGCCGCTGGTCATCGCCTACGCGCTGGCCGGGACGATGGACTTCGACTTCGAGAACCAGCCCCTGGGCCAGGACTCGGACGGCGCCGACGTCTTCCTGCGCGACATCTGGCCCTCGACCGAGGACATCAACGCGGTCGTGGACTCCTCGATCACCTCGGAGATGTTCACCAAGAGCTACTCCGACGTGTTCCGCGGCGACGACCGCTGGCGCGCGCTGCCCACCCCGGAGGGCCGGACCTTCGAGTGGGACCAGAAGTCCACCTACGTCCGCAAGCCCCCGTACTTCGAGGGCATGAAGGGCGAGCCGGACCCGGTCACCGACATCTCCGGTGCCCGCGTGCTCGCGCTGCTCGGCGACTCGGTCACCACCGACCACATCTCGCCGGCCGGTGCGATCAAGCCGGGCACCCCGGCCGCGGAGTACCTGGACTCCCACGGCGTCGAGAAGAAGGACTACAACTCCTTCGGCTCGCGGCGCGGCAACCACGAGGTGATGATCCGCGGCACGTTTGCGAACATCCGGCTGCGCAACCAGCTCCTCGACGACGTCTCGGGTGGCTACACCCGCGACTTCACCCAGGACGGGGCCCCGCAGTCGTTCATCTACGACGCCGCGCAGAACTACGCCGCGCAGGGCACCCCGCTGGTCGTGCTGGGCGGCAAGGAGTACGGCTCCGGCTCCTCGCGTGACTGGGCGGCCAAGGGCACCGCGCTCCTGGGCGTGCGCGCCGTCATCGTCGAGTCCTTCGAGCGGATCCACCGTTCGAACCTGATCGGCATGGGCGTCGTCCCGCTGCAGTTCCCCGACGGCGAGTCGGCGAAGAGCCTCGGACTCGACGGCACCGAGACCTTCGACATCGCCGGCATCACCGAGCTGAACGACGGGAAGACCCCGAAGTCGGTGCACGTGACCGCCACGAAGTCCTCCGGCGAGACCGTCGAGTTCGACGCGAAGGTGCGCATCGACACCCCCGGTGAGGCGGACTACTACCGCAACGGCGGCATCCTGCAGTACGTCCTGCGGGGCATGCTGAAGAGCTGACGCGCGCAGTACCCACCACCACGCGGAGCCCGTCCCCTCACCGAGGGGGCGGGCTCCGTCGTGCTGCGGGGTCGTTGCTGCGGGGTCGTTCCTACGGGCGGGCCCCTAGGTCGCGGGAGATGCGCCGGGCGGCGTCGGCGGCGGCGCGGCCGTGGTCGTCGAAGACCTCCTCGGTCATGCGCACCGTGGGGCCGGACACCGACAGCGCCCCGACCGGGCGGCCGTCGGGACCGAGGACGGGGGCGCCGACCGCGGCGATGCCGTCGGAGAGCCCCTCGGGGTTGACCGACCACCCGCGCTCGCGCACCTCGGCGATCCGGGCCCGCAGCCGGTCGGGGTCGACGACGGTGTGCCGGGTGGAGGGGTCCAGCGGGCCGGCGAGGTAGGCGTCGACCTCCGCCGGGGTGCAGGCGGCGAGGTAGGCCTGGCCGGTGGCCGAGGCGTGCAGCGGGATGCGGTGGCCCAGCGGCAGGAACGCGCGCAGCCGGTGCGCGGTGTCGAGCCGTTCGAGCAGGACCAGCTCGCGGCCGTCCGGGGCGGCCAGGTGCACGGTCTCCCCCGTCGCGAGCTGCAGCTCGTGCAGCACCGGGACCGCCACCGCGCGCAGGCCACCGGCGTCGCGGGCCTGGTTGCCGACGGCGAACGCGCGGTAGGTGAGCCGCCAGCGCGCGGTGTCGTCGGCGACGCACCAGCCGACCTCGGCCAGGGTGCGCAGGATCCGCTGCACGGTGGACTTCGGCAGCGCGACGGTGCGGGCGAGGTCGGACAGCCCGACGGGCTGCCGCTCCCCCACCGCCTCCAGCACGCGGACCGCGGAGACGACGCTGTTGGTCGGAGCCATGGCCGGTGTTGACCTCCCCCGTTCGGGCGACCTAGTGTCCGCCACCAAACGGTCCACTGTACGAACCACTGTGCCACCAGGTGGACCGATACGACAAGCGCGTACCAACGGGGGTAGGCATGGCGGTGCAGGTCATCACGCTGGTGGTGTTCGCGGCGGTCTTCGTGATCGCCGAGGTCCGCCGGTCCCACATCGGGATCGTCATGTTCGCGGCCGCCGCCGGCATGGGGCTGCTCGTCGCGGGCCTGCCGCTCGACGACATCGTCGCGGGCTTCCCCGTCGACATCCTGGTCCTGCTGGTCGGGGTGACGTTCTTCTTCGGGATCGCGAAGTCCAACGGCACCATCGGCCGGCTGGTGGACCGGGCGCTGGTCGTCGTCGGCGACCGGACCGCGGCGCTGCCGCTGACGTTCTTCGTGCTCACCGGTGTGGTGTCGGCGATGGGGTCGCCGCTGGGCGGGCTGGTCATGGCGCCGATCGGGATGACGGTGGCGCACCGGCGCGGGATCGACCCGATGCTGATGGCGCTGGCGA
Organism: Pseudonocardia sp. ICBG162; assembly: GCF_020496225.1. Taxonomy (NCBI): domain Bacteria; kingdom Bacillati; phylum Actinomycetota; class Actinomycetes; order Pseudonocardiales; family Pseudonocardiaceae; genus Pseudonocardia; species Pseudonocardia sp. ICBG162. Next base: position 347,680 of record NZ_JAHLJD010000013.1, on the reverse strand, counting down.
TCGGGACCGGGCTGTCGGCGGGCGGGTTCGCGCCGACGTCGCTGTTCGGGATCGTCACCTGGGGGACGGCGTCGGCGGCGGGCATCGCGCTCAACCCGCTGACCCTGTTCGCGGTCGCGATCATCGCGAACCTGGTGCTGCTGGGCGCGTCCTACCTGATGTTCTCCGTCCGCAGCCGCGTCCCGGTCACGGCGGGCGGCGGCGGGCCCGAGGTGCCCGGCGACGAGGAGCCCCCGGCCCGCGAGCCGTTCCGCGCGACGCACTGGATCACCGTCGTCGCGATGCTCGGCCTGGTCGCGGCGGTCGTCGTGCTGGCGGTGCTCGGCGCCGAGCCCGACGTCGGGGTGCTCGCCTTCGCCTTCGGCGCGGTGCTCACCCTGATCGACCCGGACAGCGGCCGCGGCGCCCTGAAGGAGATCGACTGGTCCACCGTCCTGCTGGTCGGCGGGATCATCACCTACGTCGGTGTGCTGCAGGAGATCGGCTCGGTCGACCTGCTGGGTGACCTCGCCGCGAGCCTCACCGTCCCGCTGCTCGCCGCCCTGGTGATCTGCGCGGTGTGCGGGCTGGTGTCGGCGTTCGCGTCGACCACCGGCATCCTCGCCGCGCTGGTGCCGCTGGCGATCCCGCTGGTCCAGCAGGGCGGGATCCCGGGCTGGGCGCTGATCTGCGCGCTCGGGGTCTGCTCGTCCATCGTGGACGTGTCACCCTTCTCGACGGTGGGTGCGACGCTGGTCGCCACCACCGTCGACGAGCAGGAACGTCCCCGCATGACCGCGCTGCTGACCCGCTGGGGCCTGTCCATGGTCGTCATCGGCCCGATCGCGCTGGTGGGAGCCCTCGTGCTGCCCGCCATGGCGGTCTGACCCCGTCACCACCAGGAGAACGACGTTGTTCCTCACCTCGCTCACCGGCACCCGGGACCTGGAGCGTGCCGTCACCGTCGGCGACGACGTGCTGTCCCGCGCCGAGCTCCTCGACCGGGCCGGCCGGTTCGCCGCCGGCATCCCCGGCGACGGCCCGGTCGCCGTGCACGCGACCGCCTCGATCGACACCGTCGTCGCCATCACCGCCGCGATCCTCGCCGGGGTGCCGGTCGTGCCGGTCCCGCCGGACTCCGGGCCCGCCGAGCGCGGCCACGTCCTCTCCGACTCGGGTGCGACGGCCTGGGCCGGGGAACGACCCGACGACGTCGACCTCCCCGTGGTCGTCCCCGGCTCACAGCCGATCGGCCCCCGTCCGGTCGACCCCGCGGCCACCGCGATGCTGCTCTACACCTCCGGCACCACCGGACGCCCCAAGGGCGCCCAGCTCTCCGGCGCCGCGATCGCCGCCGGCCTCGACGCCCTCTACGAGGTCTGGGACTGGACCCCCGACGACACCGTCGCCCACGGCCTGCCCCTGTTCCACGTCCACGGCCTGATCCTCGGTGTCCTCGGATCACTGCGCCGCGGCTCCCGCGTCGTGCACACAGTGAAGCCCCAGCCCGCCCGCTACGCCGCGGTCGAGGCGTCGATGTACTTCGGGGTGCCGACGGTGTGGAACCGGATCGTCGACGAACCCGACGCCGCCCGCGCCCTGTCCCGCGCCCGGCTCCTGGTCTCCGGCAGCGCACCGCTGCCCGCATCGCTGTTCGACCGCATCGCCGCCCTGACCGGGCAGGCGCCGGTGGAGCGCTACGGCATGACCGAGACCATGATCACCCTGTCCGCACACGCCTCCGGAGAGCGCCGCGCCGGCTGGGTCGGGTTGCCCGTCCCGGGCGCCGAGACCCGGCTGCTCCCCGCCACCGACGACGCGACCGACGCCGACACCGTCCCCGACGACGGCGAGACCGTCGGCCGCCTGCAGGTCCGCGGCCCCATGCTGTTCGACGGCTACCGGGGCCGCCCCGACGCCGACGACGAGTGCTGGGCCGGCGAGGGCTGGTTCCGCACCGGCGACCTCGCCGTCCGCGACCCCGGCGGGTTCCACCGCATCGTCGGCCGCGAGTCCACCGACCTCATCAAATCCGGCGGCTACCGCATCGGATCCGGCGAGATCGAGGCCGTCCTGCTCGACCACCCCGCCGTGTCCGAGGTCGCCGTCGTCGGCGCCCCCGACCCCGACCTCGGCCAGAAGATCGTCGCCTACGTCGTCGGCGACGGACACGACGCCCAGGCGCTGATCGACCACGTCGCCGCACAGCTGTCCTGGCACAAGCGGCCGCGCGAGGTCGTGTTCCTCGACGCCCTGCCCCGCAACCCGATGGGGAAGGTCCAGAAGAAGCTGCTCGGAACCTGAGCGGACCGGGCCGATCGGTCCTAGGTTCGGATCATGCCCGGTGCGCACTCACCCTCGGAGGACCGCGGCGACGACCGCGCGGTCCCGGTCAACCCTGTCTTCGCGGCGGAGCCCGTCGACATCCCCCGCTTCCGCATCCCCGACACCGGGATGCACCCGGAGATCGCCTACCAGGTAGTGCACGACGAGCTGATGCTCGACGGGAACGCCCGGCTGAACCTCGCCACGTTCGTCACGACGTGGGCGGAGCCCCAGGCCGCGCGGCTGATGGCCGAGTCCTTCGACAAGAACATGATCGACAAGGACGAGTACCCGCGGACCGCGGACCTGGAGCAGCGGTGCGTGCGGATGCTCGCCGACCTGTGGCACGCCCCCGACCCGGGGCGGGCCATCGGCTGCTCGACGACGGGGTCGTCGGAGGCGTGCATGCTCGGCGGGCTGGCGCTCAAGCGGCGCTGGCAGCACCGGCGGAAGGCGGCGGGTCTCCCGACGGACCGGCCGAACATCGTGATGGGCGTGAACGTCCAGATCTGCTGGGACAAGTTCGCGAACTACTGGGACGTGGAGCCGCGGCTGGTCCCGATGGAGGGCGACCGGCTGCACCTGGGCGCCGAGGAGGCCGTCGCGCTGTGCGACGAGAACACCATCGGCGTCGTCGCGATCCTGGGATCCACCTTCGACGGCAGCTACGAGCCGGTCGCGCAGCTGTGCGCGGCGCTCGACGACCTGCAGTCCCGCACCGGGCTGGACGTGCCGGTGCACGTCGACGGCGCGTCCGGGGCGATGGTCGCGCCGTTCTGCGACCCGGACCTGGAGTGGGACTTCCGGCTGCCGCGGGTGGCGTCGATCAACACCTCCGGCCACAAGTACGGCCTGGTGCACCCGGGCGTCGGGTGGGCGGTGTGGCGCGACACCGACGCACTGCCCGAGGACCTGGTGTTCCGGGTGAACTACCTCGGCGGTGACATGCCGACGTTCGCGCTGAACTTCTCCCGCCCCGGCGGCCAGGTCATCGCGCAGTACTACAACTTCCTGCGGCTGGGGCACGAGGGCTACGCCCGGGTGCAGGGCACCTGCCGGGAGATCGCGACCGGACTGGCCCGGCGGATCGAGGCGACGGGCGCGTTCCGGCTGCTCACCGACGGCTCGCAGCTGCCGGTGTTCGCGTTCACCGTCGCCGACGGCGAGCCGTTCTCGGTGTTCGACGTGTCGGCGGGTCTGCGCGAGACGGGGTGGCTGGTCCCGGCGTACACGTTCCCGGAGAACCGGGAGGACCTGGCGGCGCTGCGGATCGTGGTCCGCAACGGGTTCAGCCACGACCTGGCCGCGCTGCTGCTCGACGACCTGGCGCGGCTGCTGGAGCGGCTGCGCCGCCAGGCCGGTCCCGTCCGCGGGAGCGAGGCCGCGGGCTTCGCCCACGGGACGTGAGCCGGTCCCGGCGGGACACCCGCACCGCGTACCTGCTGCTGGCCCCCAGCCTGGTGGGCGTGGTGCTGTTCCTGCTGGTCCCGGTGCTGATCGTGCTGGGGCTGGCGCTGTTCCGGTGGGACCTGGTCGGGCCGCGGACCTTCGTCGGGCTGGACAACGTCGTCGCGGTCGCCGCGGACGGCCGGTTCGCGCGGTCCCTGCTGGTGACGGCGTTCTTCGTGCTCATCGTCATCCCGGTGCAGACCGTGCTCGGGCTGGCGGCCGCGCTGCTCCTGGACCGCGGGCTGCCCGGGACGACGGTGTTCCGGGTGGTCTTCGTGCTGCCGTGGATCTGCGCGCCGCTGGTGCTGGGCGTGGTGTGGCGGTGGATCCTGTCCCCCACCGACGGCGCGCTCAACGCGCTGCTCGGGATCCGCGTCGAGTGGCTGGCCGACCCGGCGCTGGCGCTGCCGTCGGTCGCCGCGGTGACCGCGTGGACCCAGGTCGGCTACGTCGCCCTGTTCTTCCTGGCCGGGCTGCGCGCCATCCCGGACACGATCGTGGAGGCGGCCCGGCTCGACGGGGCCTCGGCGTGGCAGCTGCTGTGGCGGATCCGGTTGCCGCTGCTGCGCCCGACGCTGTTCTTCGTGCTGGTCACCGGGGTGATCTCCAGCTTCCAGGTGTTCGACTCGGTGTACGCCCTCACGCCGAACGGCGGCCCGCAGGGTGTCACCGACGTCGTCGCGGGGCGGATCTACTACGAGGCGTTCGAGAACCGCGCGGTCGGGCAGGCCGCGGTGATGGCGGTGGTGTTGTTCGTGATCCTGGTGGTGGTGACCGTGGCCCAGCAGCGGTGGTTCAGCCCTCGCACGACCTACGAGCTCGACACGTGAGGCGCGGAAGGCTCGTCGACGCGGCCGTGCTGGTCGCGCTGCTGATGGGCGCGGTGGCGACGCTGGCGCCGTTCGTGCTGAGCGTGACGACGGCGCTGAAGACGACCCGGCAGTTCGCGTCGACGCCGGTGCTGTCACCGCCGGCTCCGCCGACGGTGGAGAACATCGTGACCCTGTTCGGCCGGGACTACGACTTCGTGACCCCGATCGCGGTGACCGCCCAGGTGGTGGTCGTCGTGCTGGTGGGGCAGCTGCTGTTCTCGGTGCTGGCGGCGTACGCGTTCGCCCGCCTGGAGTTCCCCGGCCGGGACGCGCTGTTCTGGGTGTACCTGGGGACGCTGATGGTGCCGCAGGCGGTGACGGTGATCCCGCTGTACCTGATGATGACCGAGGTGGGGCTGCGGAACACGTTCTGGGCGCTGGTGCTGCCCTACGTGCTCGGGTCGCCGTTCGCGATCTTCCTGTTGCGTGAGCACTTCCGGACCATCCCGCAGGACCTGATCGACGCCGCCCGGCTCGACGGCGCCGGGACGGTCGGGATCCTGCGGCACGTCGTCGTGCCGGTGAGCCGGCCGATCCTCACGACGCTGGCGGTGATCACCGTGGTGACGCACTGGAACAACTTCCTGTGGCCGCTGGTCATCACCTCCGGCCGGACCTGGCAGGTGATGACGGTGGCGACCGCCGGTCTGCAGACGCAGTACAACGGGAACTGGCCGGTCGTGATGGCGGCGACGACGGTCGCGATCGTCCCGCTGATCCTGCTGTTCCTGGTCTTCCAGCACAGCGTCGTCCGCTCGATCACGATCACGGGGTTCCGGTGAGACGGCGGCTCGGCGCCGCCCTGGCGCTGGTCGGGGTACTGCTGCTGGCGGCGTGCTCACCGGCGTCCCGTTTCGACGACGACGCCGACGGCGTCACCACGGTGACGCTGCGGCTGTGGGACACCCAGGTCGCGGCGGCCTACGAGCGCTCGTTCGCGGCGTTTTCGCAGGCCAACCCGGACATCCGGGTCGAGCTCGTGCAGGTGCCGTTCAAGGACTACTTCACCTCGCTGCCGCTGGACGTCGCGTCCGGCACCGCGACCGACATCTACTGGGTCAACTCGTCGAACTTCGGGGCGTTCGCCGACGCCGGGAAGCTGATCGACGTCGGTGCCGCACTCGCCGACCAGCGCGCCGGCTGGGTGGACGCCGCCGCCGCGCAGTACACCCGCGGCGGGACCCTGTGGGGCGTCCCGGTGGTGACCGACGGCCGGATCGCCGTGTTCTACAACAAGGACCTCGTCCGCGCGGCGGGCGTCGACCCGGCCGCGTTGCGCTGGGACCCCACCGACCCGGCCCGCGACACCCTGCTCCCCGCGGCCCGGAAGCTGACCCGCGACGCCGCCGGACGCAGCGCCGGCACGCCCGGGTTCGACCCGGGCACCGTGCGCCAGTACGGCTTCAACGCCGCCCGGGACCTGCAGGCGATCTACCTCGACTTCCTCGGCTCGGCCGGTGGCCGGCTCCAGGCGCCCGACGAGACCTTCGACGTCGCGACGCCCGCGGGCGAGCAGGCGTTCGGCTACCTGGTGAACATGATCAACACCGAGCGGGTGGCGCCGTCCGCGGCGGACACGAACCAGAACCCGGACTTCAGCCGCGACCAGTTCCTGCAGGGCCGGATGGCGCTGTTCCAGAGCGGCACCTACAACCTGGCCAACATCGCCGAGGGCGCCACGTTCGACTGGGGCGTCGCCCCCATGGTCGAGGGCCCGCGGGGCCGGGTCAGCGTGGTGTCGAGCATCGTCGCCGCCGGCAACGCCGACAGCCCGAAGCGCCCGGAGATCCTGCGGGTGCTGCGCTGGCTGGGATCGCCCGAGGGCGCCGCCCCGGTCGGCGACAGCGGCGCCGGGCTGCCCGCGGTGACGGCGGCCCAGCGAGGCTGGTTCGACTACTGGGCCCGGCGCGGCGTCGACACCCGGGAGTTCGTCGCGGACGGCCCGACGACCCCGGCCCCGGCCGGCCCGAAGGTGGGCGCGGCGACGACGGCGATGGAGCCCGCGCTCGACGAGCTGTTCGCCGGCCGGGTCCCGGTCGGCCCGGGGCTGCGGGCCGCGCAGGACATCGGCAACGCGGCCCTGCGCTGATAACCTCCGCGGTGCGCCCCCGATGGGCCCAGCCGGAAGGAGTTCTCGCCAGTCCCGCACGGGCCCGCGGGCGCAGCTCCTTCCGCAGGTCGTTCGCGTGGTCCCCGCTGTCGTCAGGAGACCCGTATGACCTGCACGTTCAACCACACGATCATCGCCACCCGCGACCGGGTGGCCTCCGCCGCGTTCTACCGGCACGTCCTGGAGGCGGCCGAGGCGCCGTCCTGGGGGCCGTTCACCAACATCGCCCTCGACGGCGGTGTCCTCGTCCAGTTCGCCGACCTGCCGCTCCACGTGGTGCCCGAGATCCAGCCACAGCACTACGCGTTCCTCGTCGACGACGCACTGTTCGACCGCGCGTACGCCCGCCTCGTCGAGGACGGGACGGAGCACTGGGCCGACCCGCAGCGCACCCGTCCCGGGGAGATCAACCACGGGCACGGCGGGCGCGGGGTGTACTTCCTCGACCCGGCCGGTCACTATCTGGAGATGATCACCCGGCCGTATGTGTGACGTCGCCGCGGCCCGGCGCTGGCTCGACGCCGCCCGGCCCGACCCCGGCCGGGCCCCGGACTGGATGGGGCCGCTGCTGCGCGGGCTGGAGCACGCCGGGCCGCGCGACATCAGCACGAACGACCTGCCCGCCGACCACGTCGGGCCCCGGCAGTCGGCCGTGCTGGTACTGCTCGGCCAGGGCCCGGACGGCCCGGAGGTCGTGCTGCAGCGGCGGGCCCGGCGGCTGCGCCACCACTCCGGGGAGATCTCCTTCCCCGGTGGGCGCGCGGACCCGGGCGACGCCGACCCGGCCGCGACGGCGCTGCGGGAGGCCACCGAGGAGACCGGGCTGGACCCGTCCGGTGTGGACGTCGTCGCGATGCTGCCGCGGCTGATCCTGCTGACCGGGTTCCACGTGACCGCGGTGCTCGGGCACTGGCGGTCGCCGACCCGGCTGCACGCGGTCGACCCGGCCGAGACCGAGGCGGTGCTGCACGTGCCGCTGGCGGTGCTGGCCGACCCGGCGCACCGGTTCCGGCTCCGGGCCGGTGGCGGGGTGTGGCGGGGCCCGGGGTTCCGGGTGGGCGAGGACGTGGTGTGGGGGTTCACCGGCGACGTCGTCGACGCGGTGCTGCGCCTGGGCGGGTGGGAGCGGCCGTGGCCGCCCGGCCCGGAGCTGGAGTGGGAGTCGCTGTCGCCGTCGTGACTACCGGCCACCGCCGACCGGCCCCGGTGCGCGATCCCCCGACGGCTCCAGAGCGACGGCGACGACGGCACGCAGCTCGGCGGCGGTCGCGCCGCCACGGCTCAGCACGGCGAGCAACTGGTCGACCGCGGCGCAGTGCAGCGTTCCGCCGTCGTCAGCGATCCACCACGGCACATCCGTCAACCATCTGCCGGCAGGAGGACCGCGCGACCGACGATCCGCCCCTCGCGGAGCCGCGCCACGGCCTCGTCGGCCGCCACCAGCGGGAACGGCACGGTCTCCACATCGAGCGATCCGGCGAGCGCGAGGCCCACAACCTCCTCCAGCTCCGGCCGGGACCCCCAGAACGGCAGCCGCAGGCATCCGCCGAACGGGAGCGGACCGGGCTTCGTCACCGCCAGCACGCCTCCACCCGCGCCCACGTAGACGAGCTCGCCCGCGGTACGCAACAGCGTCGCGGCGAGCTCCACGGTGCGGGGAGCGGCGACGAAGTCGAGGACCGCGTCGGCCCCACGACCGTCGGAGACCTCGGCGACCACCTCGGCCGCCTCCGCCGGCCGGGCCACGGCGTCCGCGCCGCACCGCCGGGCGAGGTCCAGTGCGTCGTCTCGGGTGTCCAGGGCGACGATCCGGGCCCCGGTCGTCGCCCGCAGGATCCGGATCGCCAGATGCCCGAGTCCCCCGACGCCGAGCACGACCGCCACGGAGCCGGGTCGATCGAGCGACGCGCGACAGGTGCCGATCGCGTGATAGGAGGTCAGACCCGCGTCGGTGAGCGCCGCCGCGGAAGCGGGGTCCAGCCCGTCGGCGGCGACCAGGTGGTCGGCGCCGACGACGACGGCGTCCGCCATCCCCCCGTCCGTGCCGAGCCCGATCCCCGCGACGGGGACGGCGGCGCGGCGGTCGCAGTAGTTCGTCCGGCCGCACCGGCAGCGGTCGCACGCCCCGCATCCGATCGGGGCGTGGACGACCACCTGGTCCCCGACGACGACCTCCGCCACACCCTCCCCCAGAGCGGCGACCCGACCACAGATCTCGTGCCCCAGGGTCATCGGCAGCGGCCATCCCGATCCGGCCGATCCTGCGAGCACCGCCAGGTCCGAGTGGCACAGTCCGGCCGCCGACACGTCGAGACGGACCTCTCCCGGTCCGGGCTCGGGGTCCGGGAGGTCCACGAGCCCGGCCCGGCCCGGGCCGGTCATCCGGTAGGCACGCATGCCTACGCCTGCCTGCCGTGGTCGGAGAGCAGCCCGCTCATCGAGTGCGGGCCCTGGTCCGGCGGCATCACCGAGGCACCGCCGTCGGCGAGCAGGACCTGACCGGTGATCCACTCCAGCTGGGGTCCGCACAGTGCCGCGACGATGCGGCCCACATCGGCGGGCCTGGCCAGCCGACCGGGCACGGTGACCGCCGACTGCCAGGAGCGCAACCGGTCGAGTCCGGCGTCGTCCAGACCGCGCACGATCGTGGCGGTCTCGACCGGCCCGCTCGCGACGGCGTTGACGCGGACACCCGCCGGACCGAGCGCCGCCGCCAGGTACGTCACCGCACGCTCGACCGCGGCCTTCGCGCTCCCCATGGCGAGATGCATGCTGCTCACCACCGAGTGCGCCGACGTGCCCGACAGCGCGACGACCGACGCGCCGCGCGTCAGGTTCGGGGCGAACGCCTTGACCGCACCGACCAGTCCCCCGGCGAACACGTCGAGTGCCCGGTCCCATGCGTCCTGGGAAAGCTCGTCGAGCGGCCGGAAGTCGCGGTCACCGGCCGGGGAGTACACGAGGGCGCGGACCGGCCCGTCGACCCGGGCGGCGACCGCCGCCAACGAATCCCAGTCGGACACGTCGCAGCGCAGAGCCTCGGCCCGGTAGCCCTGCTCGGTCAGAACGGCACAGGCCGACTCCCCGCTCGACGAGCGACCGCGGGTCAGGACGACGGCGCGGTCGAAGCCGCCGCCGCGCAGCTCGATGGCCGAGGAGACCGCGATGTCCCCGGCGCCGACGAGCACCACCGTGCTCACAGCAGGGCCTCCCCGCCGTCGACGGCCAGGTTCGCGCCGGTGACGAAGCCCGCACCGCCGCCGAGCAGGAACACCGCGGCCCGGGCGACGTCGGAGGGCAGACCCGCCCGTCCCAGCGGGATCCGCTCCGCGGCGATCTCCTCGACGTCGGGCGTCCGCTCCAGCATCAGCGGGGTGACCGTCATACCCGGGGCCACGGTGTTGACCCGGATGCCGTGCGGCGCGAGCTCGATCGCCGTCCCGCGCACGAACTGGTCCACCGCCGCCTTCGAGCACGAGTAGGCGAGGGTCCCCGGACGGAACTGACGAGCCCGGACCGACGACACGACGAGAATCGAGCGGTCGGTGCCGGGGTGCGGGATCATCAGCCGGGCCGCCATCTGCGCGACGAGGAACGTGCCGCGCAGGTTGACGGTCATGATCCTGTCCCATTCGGCCACGTCGAGATCGAGGAACGACGTGAGGCCACCCGTTCCCGCGTTGGCGACCAGGCCGTGCAGCACCGGGATCCGCTCGCCGAGCTCGGCCCCGAGTCGCTCGACGGCCGCGGCGTCCCCGGTGTCGGCCTGGAAGGCGGCGACCTGCGAACCGGCAGGGGCGGCCGCGTCGAGTTCGCCCCGTGCGGACTCCAGATCGGCGGCGCTCCGGGCGACGATGCCCACGTGGGCCCCGCGGGCCAGCAACGCGTGGGCGATGCCGAGGCCGATGCCCTTGCTCCCGCCGGTGACGACGATCCACCGTCCGTCGAGCCGCTGGTCCTGCGGTGCGGTCATGGCTGCAGCTCCTCCCGGAAGTCGGCACCCCTGGTCTCCGCCATGGTCCACAGCGTCAGCAGCGCGACCAGCGCAGCGAAGATCATGTAGAAGGCCGGCATGAGCATGATGCCGGTGACCGCGATCAGCCAGGTGACGACCAGCTGGTAGGGCGCGGCGCCGACGACACCGGCGAGGTTGAAGCCGATGGACACACCGCTGTAGCGGACGCGAGTCGGGAACAGCTCCGCGAAGATCGTGTACATGACCCCCTGGATGATGCCGTAGGGGACGTTGAGCACCAGGCCCGCGACGAGGGCGAGCCCCAGGCTGCCCTGCTCCATCAGCCAGAAGCAGGGGATCGCGAGCACCGCGAACCCGATAAACCCCGCTGCGACCACCCGCTTGCGTCCGAGCCGGTCGGACAGACCGCCCGCCCAGGGCATGAGCGCGATCGGCATGACGGCGATGACGGCGATCAGCCACGTGGAGCCGGTCAGCGCGTACCCGAGCTGGGAGAAGTGCACGACGAGGTAGACCGAACCGATCCCACCCGCGACCATCTGGCCGAACGCCAGGCCGATCAGCTGCAGAACCGCCCTGGGGTGCCGGCGGAAGACCTCGCTGACCGGCGCCTTGGGCGGCTCGTGCTTCGCCGCCATCTCCTGGAAGACCGGCGAGTCCTCGATCCGCACCCGGTAGAACAGGCAGAGCACGAGCAGGGGGAAGCTCACCAGGAACGGCACGCGCCAGCCCCAGGTCGTCATCTGGTCGCCCGCGATCAGGGCCACCAGCCCCACCACGACCGCGGCGGACGCCATACCCGCCGCAACGCCGATGGACGTGGCCGAACCGAACAACCCGCGCCGCTTGTGCGGCGCGGACTCGGCCACCAGCGCCGCGGCGCCGCCGATCTCGCCGCCCGCCGAGAAGCCCTGGACCACCCGTAGGAGGGTGAGCAGGGCCGGGGCGGCCAGACCGATCGTCGCGTAGGTCGGGAGCAGCCCGGTGAGCACCGTCGCGACGCCCATCAGCACGACGGTGATCAGCAGGACCTTGCGCCGTCCGACGCGGTCGCCGAGACGACCGAAGAACAGGCCGCCGAGCGGACGTGCGAGGAAGCCGCTCCCCAGCACCGCCAGCGTCGCGAGCAGGCCGGTGACCGGGTCGTCGTTCGCGAAGAACAGCGCGGCCAGCACGGTGGTCATGTACCCGTACACGGCGAAGTCGTAGTACTCGATCGCGGTCCCGGCCGCGGCGGCAATGCTCGCCCGGCGGCCGGTGGCGGCTCGCTCCGCCTCCGAGAATCGGGACCCGCCGGTAGCGGGATGGGTGGGTTCGGTAGTCGCCATCGACCACTCCACACTCGTCGGTCGGGGCGCCGCCGACGGCGCCCTCGAGGCTTCCAGCTTGGACGAACTCGAAGTTGCCGTCAAGTTCGAATTGTTCGGGTGTCCCGACCCGGCGGCACCGGGCAGGCGTCGGCCGTGTCCGGGGAGAGAGGCCTCCCCGGACACGCAGCAGCCGCGGACAGCTTGTGGCCGGCGCAGACGCGTCAGGTGGGGTCAGGTCAGGTCGACGATGCTCTTGCCCACGGAGCCGCCGTCGAGCATGTCCAGGAAGGCCGGCCAGGCCGCCTCGATGCCGCCGGTGACCCGCGTCTCCAGTGGACGGACCATGGAGGCTCGCAACCACGCACGCATGTCCCGCTCGAAGTCGGGTCGCAGGTCCTCGTGGTCCCCGACGAGGAAGCCCTCCATCCGCAGCCGACGCCAGATCATCAGCAGCAGGTTGCGCGGTCCCGGAACCGGTTCGGTCGCGTTGTACGTCGCGATGGCGCCGCACAGGGTGAGCCGGCCGCCCTCGCGCATCCGGCGGACCGCGGCTTCGAGCTGCTCGCCCCCGACGTTGTCGAAGTAGACGTCGATGCCGTCGGTACCCGCCCGTTCGAGGGCTGCGGCGAGCTGCTCGCGGGCGGGCCCGGCGCGGTGGTCGAAGGCGGCGTCGAAGCCCAGCTCCCCGGTGAGCCGGGCGACCTTCTCCGGCGAACCTGCGCTCCCGACCACGACGCATCCCTGTGCCTTCGCGATCTGGCCGGCCGTGGAGCCGACGGCGCCTGCGGCGGCCGAGACGAACAGGGTCTCCCCGGGGCGGAGGGCGGCGATGCGCCGCAGGCCGACATAGGCGGTCATGCCGGTGAGCCCGAGCACGCCGAGGAAGGCGGCGGGGTCGACGCCCTCGACGTCCACGACGTCCACGGCGTCGCCGGGGACGACGGCCAGCTCGCGCCACCCCAGCTCGTGACGGACCCAGCTCCCGACCGGCGGTCCGTCCGGACCCGATGCGACCACCCGACCGACGGCGTGCCCGGTCATGGGCGCGCCGAGGGGGTAGGCGTCGGCATAGGAGCGCGTCTCCGACATCCGTCCGCGCATGTACGGCTCCACCGACATCGCGGTGTTGCGGACCAGCACCTCGCCCGGCCCCGGTTCGGGCACCATCACCTCGACGAGCGCGACGTCGTCGGCGGTGGGGGTGCCACGCGGCCTGCGCCGAAGGTGCCACTCCCGGCCCTTCACGAGCCCACTCCGACCAGTTCCAGCACGCGCTCGTGACGCCGGTGCCGGTCCCCGAACAGCACGGCGTCCGTCGCCGCGCGCCGGACGTGCAGATGCGCCGGGTGCTCCCAGGTGAAGCCGATCCCGCCGTGGACCTGGACGTTCTCCGCGGCGACCCAGGTGTAGGCCTCACCGCACACCGCGCCGGCGGTGGTGACGGCCAGTTCGGTGTCCGGGGCCCCGTCGCTCACGGCTGCGGCGGCCCACAGCGCGGCGGACCGCGCGGCCTCGACCCGGACCATCATCTCCGCGCACCGGTGCTTGATCGCCTGGAAGCTCCCGATCGGGCGACCGAACTGCAGCCGGGCGCCGGCGTAGGCCACCGCCATGTCCAGCGCCGCCGCGGCCCCGCCGGCCTGCTCGGCGGCCAGCGCCGCCTCCGCCCGGTGCCGGACCCGCTCGACCAGCGATGCCGCATCGGTGCTCAGCAGTCGTGCCGGGCTGTCGTCGAACCGGACGTGCGCAAGCTCCCGGGTCGGGTCCATCGCCCGCAGACGCTCGCGTACGGCGCCGTCCTCGACCGCGTAGAGCGACCCGCCGGCGGGCACGAGGACGACGTCCGCGCTCGCCCCGTCCACGACGAGCGGCGCCTCGCCGCTCAGCCTCCCGTCGGTGGCGACCACCTCGGCGCCGATCGCCAGGGTCCCCGTCGCGTCACCGGTGAGCAGCCGCTGCAGCAGATCCGGGGCGTCGAGCTCCCGGAGGGCACCGACGGCGAGCACCGAGGTGCCCAACCAGGGCAACCGGGTCACGGACCTGCCGAGCTCCTCGGCGACGACCGCCACCTCGCGGAACGTCGCCCCGGCCCCGCCGTGCTCCTCGGGCACGTCGAGCGCCACGGCACCCAGCTCGGTGGCGAACCGGGCCCAGGTGGCGGAGGACCACCCGGGACCGTCGTCCGGCCCGGCCGGGCAGTGCCTGTCCAGGAACGCCCGGACGACTCCCCGGAGCTCCTCGGCGTCCTCGTCGGGGGTCAGTCGCACATCTGCTCCACTCGTGTGTCCAGCTCGGCGCGCAGCACGCGGCGCAGCGCCTTGCCGGTGTCGGTGTGCGGCAGGCTGCCGCGGAGGAACACCCGCGCCGGCGTCTTGGCCGAGCGGAGCCGGGTCCGCACGTACTCACGGAGCCGCAGCTCGAAGTCCGCCGGCACGTTGCCGACCGGCACCACGGCGGCGACGGGGACCTCGCCCCACTCCGTGTCCGGCACGCCGAGGACCATGGCGTCGGCGACCTGCGGGTGGGTGAGCAGGACGTCCTCGATCTCGCCGGGCGAGAGGTTCTCCCCGCCGCGCACGATCACGTCGTCGGCCCGGCCGTCGAGGAACAGGTAGCCGTCGGCGTCGAGGTGGCCGCGGTCGCGGGTGGGGAACCACCCGTCGGCACCGGTCGCGTCGTGCGAGAGGTACTCGCCCGAGACCTGCTCCCCGCGGACGTGGACCTCGCCCACCTCGCCCGGCTCCGCCCGTCGGCCGTCGGCCGACCGGACCTCGACCTCGACGCCGGGCAGCGGGCGGCCCACGGAGCCGAGCCGCGCACGCACCGCGGGGTCCGGCGAGTCCACGGCGGCACGGTGGTCGGCCGGGCCGAGCACCGCGATCGTCGAGCTCGTCTCGGTGAGGCCGTAGGCGTTGACCAGGTCCACATGTGGGAGCAGGCGGAGCGCGCGCTCCACGACCGGGCCGGGCATCCGGCCCCCGCCGTAGGACAGATGCCGGAGCAGGGGCAGGCCCGTCCCCCGCTCCTCCAGGACGTCCAGGATCCGCCCCAGCATCGTCGGCACGACCATCGCGTGGGTCACCGACTCGGCGATCACCTTGTCGACCCAGGCCTGCGGGGTGAACGACGGCAGCACGACGATGCGGCGGCCGGCGAACAGGCTCGTCAAGACCGTCGAGACCCCGGCGATGTGGTAGGGCGGGACCGCGACGAGCTGCGTCTCGTCCTCCCCCGCGGACAGGAAGTCCACCGTGGACAGCACGTAGGACGTGAGGTGACCCGGCCGCAGCACGGCGATCTTCGGATCGCCGCTGGTCCCCGAGGTGAACAACAGGACGCTGACTGCTGTCGCGTCGTCGGGCTGCGCGGGGGCGGGCAGGGTGTCGTGGTCCGGGGCACCAGGTGGCGCGTCGAGCACGGTGATCCCGTCGATCCCGGCACACCGGCCGTGCTGGCCCTCCCCCGCGACCACCACGGCGGGGGCGATCCGGGCGAGCGCGGAGCGCAGGCCGTCGTCGGAGAGCCGGTAGTTCAGGGGGACGAACGGCAACCCGGCGCGCTGCGCCGCGTAGAACAGCACCGGCACGGTCTCGGAGTACTCGTCAACGAACGCCACGTGGGTCGCCCCGGTCTCGTGGAGAGCGGCCGCCACGGCGGTGGCGCGCGCGTCGAGTTCGGCGTAGGTCGTCCCACCCACCGCACGACGGTCGGGCGCGGCGCCGGCGACCATCTCCAGGAGCAGCGACGGGTTCATCAGTCGCTCGCGGGGAGGGCGCGGGCACCGACCATGTCCATGGTCCTGCCGTCGACGGCGAGCGGACCGGAGCCGCCGCGGGTGCAGAGCACCTCCAGACCGGAGCCGGGGTCGCTGTAGCGCTTCCCCAACACGGTCCCGCCGGACGGCGGACCACCCGCGGACTGCTCGCTGTCGACCATCGTGGCTCCGCCACAGGTGACCGCGACGTCACCGGTCGGCGGACGCACGACCACGATCGCCGTCGAGGACTCGGGCGACCACAGCCGGGCACCGGGCTTGAGAATCATGACTGTCCTTCCAGGTCAGGCGGCGGAGCGGGGTGCACGCAGGCGGGCCATACCGCGCTCGACGAGCACGGCGATGTGGTCGCCACGGGCCGCCATCCGTTCGTCCGTGGTCTCCCCGCGCACAAAGCGCGCGTAGAGCTGTTGGAGGATCACAGCGGTCTTGAAGCAGCCGTAGGCCTCGTACCAGTCGACCTCGTCGACCGCCACGCCGGAACGGACCGCGTAGCGCTCGACCAGCTCGTCGCGGGCGGGCAGGCCCAGCGACGACAGACCGAGGGCCGCGAGTGCCCCCGCGTCGCCGTACTCGGGGTCCGGCCAGTAGTTCAGCAACGTACCGAGGTCCACCAGCGGGTCCCCGAGCGTGGCCATGTCCCAGTCGAAGACCGACACCACCTCGTCGGGATCGGACGGGGCGAACTGGCAGTTGTCGATCTTGAAGTCGTTGTGCAGGACCGCCGGGGGGCCGGAGGCCGGCAGGGTGGCGGCCAGGCTCTCGCCGAGGCCCGCGGCGTGCGGGTCGGCATCCGGCGTGGCCGCCAGGTCCCACCGCTTGCGCCACCCTCGGACCTGGCGTGCGAGGAACCCGTCGGGCCGCCCGAGGTCACCGAGTCCGCATTCCTGCGGGACGACCCGGTGGAGGTCGGCGAGTGCGTCGACCACCGCGAGCCCGATCCGACGTCCCGCCTGCGGGACCTCGGCCATCGACGCGGGCACGGCGTCCCAGACCACGACGCCGGACCGGTACTCGACCAGCAAGAAGTCCGATCCCACGATCTCGTGGTCGGTGCACAGCATCAGCGCCCGAGGCGCGCGGGGGAACACCGCGCCGAGGCGGGACAGCACGGTGTACTCCCGCCCCATGTCGTGGGCTCCCGGCGCGATGCGTCCGAACGGTGGCCGGCGCAGCACCAGCCTCGTGTCGCCGA
This sequence comes from Pseudonocardia sp. ICBG162, assembly GCF_020496225.1. Taxonomy (NCBI): domain Bacteria; kingdom Bacillati; phylum Actinomycetota; class Actinomycetes; order Pseudonocardiales; family Pseudonocardiaceae; genus Pseudonocardia; species Pseudonocardia sp. ICBG162. Next base: position 330,689 of record NZ_JAHLJD010000013.1, on the reverse strand, counting down.
AGCGGAGCTGGTAGGTCAGGTTGGCGGAGCCGTGCGGGAACTGCAGAACGGAGAACTCCCCCGTGAGCTCCGGCAGCTCGGAACGCAGATGCGCCTCGACGCGTGGCCAGTCCAGGTCCTCGCCGGGACGGACGGGAGCGGTGTCGCCGTCCCGGTTGGTGGGCTCAGGCACGGACCTCGCCTCCGTCGTCGGCCGCCGCCGCGAGGACCTCGGCGAACCGCTCTCGCGACTCGGCGCGTCGAGTGGGCAGGATGTAGGGCGGGAACAGGCCGTCGTCGGGTTCGGTCCCCCGCAGCAGGAACTGCGCGAGGTTGACCTTGTGGACCTCCGTGGCGCCGTCGGCGAGTCCCATGTGGAAGGACTCCATGACCCACTTGCCGAACGGCAGCTCCTTGGAGATGCCCAGCGAGCCGTGGATCTGGATCGCCCGGCCCGCCACGTCGGCGAGGATCTTCGGCATCGCGGCCTTGACCGCGGAGATGTCGGCCCGCACCCTGCGGTAGTCGTTGTACCGGTCGATCCGCCAGGCCGTGCGCAGCACCAGCAGCCGGAACTGCTCGATCTGGATCCAGGAGTCCGCGATCATCTCCTGTACCAGCTGCTTGTCCGCCAGTCGCTCACCCTTGGTCGTCCGCGAGACCGCGCGGCGCTTCATCATCTCGAAGGCGCTCTGCACCAGCCCGACCGTGCGCATCGCATGGTGGATCCGCCCGCCACCGAGCCTGGTTTGGGCCACGGCGAAGGCCTGGCCGCGCTCGCCGAGGAGGTTCTCGGCGGGCACTCGCACATCGGTGTAGCGCAGGTACTGGTGGGTGCCCACCGGCTCGTCGTGACCCCAGACGCTGACGTCGCGGACGCGCTCGATCCCGGGGGTGGCGGCCGGGACCACGAACATCGACATCGACCGGTGCGCCGCGGCGTCCGGCTCGGTCACCGCCATCACGATCAGGAACTCGGCGAACAGGGCGTGGCTGGAGAACCACTTCTCCCCGTTGATCACCCACTCGTCGCCGTCGAGCCGGGCGGTGGTCCGGAATCCCGTCGGGTCCGAGCCCCCGTGCGGTTCGGTCATCGAGAAGCAGGACACGATGTCGCCCTCGACGAGCGGCTCGAGGTAGGTCTTCTTCAGGTGGTCCGTGCCGTAGTGCGCGAGGATCTCCGCATTGCCGGAGTCCGGGGCCTGGCAGCCGAAGACGACCGGGCCCGAGTGGGTTCGGCCCAGCTTCTCGTTGAGCAGCGCGAGCCGCAGCTGGCCGTAGCCCGGTCCCCCGAGCTCGGGCCCCAGGTGGCAGGCCCAGAGCTTGCGGTCGCGGACCTTCTGCTGCAGAGGCCTGATCAGGGCGTTGCGCACCGGGTCCCGTGGGTTCCACGCGTGCTCGATCACCTGGTCGATCGGTTCGACCTCGGTCCGTACGAACTCCTCGACCCAGTCGAGCTCCTCCTGGACCTCGGGGTCGTTCTCGAATCCCCAGCTCATCGACTCACTCCTAGCGGGTCAGGACGGTGCAGGCGGAGATGCCCGGCGCCCCGTAGACGTGGGTGAACCCGACTCGCGGGCCCCCCGGGACCTGGTGCCCGTCCGCCCGGCCGCGGAGCTGGAGGACGTTCTCGTAGACCTGGCGCAGGCCGGAGGCACCGATCGGTTCGCCGTTGGCGATGCAGCCGCCGTCGGTGTTGATCGGGAGCCGTCCGTCAACGGCGGTGGCCCCGGAGCGGATCAGCTCCTCCTGTTCACCGTGGGCGCACAGACCGGTCTCGGCCATGTGCATCAGCTCGGCGCCGCTCTCGGTGTCCTGGATCTGCGCCACGTCGACCTCGGACGGGTCGACGCCGGCCGCCCGGAAGGCGGCGGCTGCGGCCTCCACGGTCGGTGAGTCCGCACGGTCGGTCGCCAGCCACGGGGAGAACACCTCCACGGAGCCGTACCGGCGGGAGCGGAAGGCCGCGCCGGCCAGGAACACCGGGTCCTGTGCGTGGTGACGCGCCAGGTCGGCGCGGCAGAGGACGAGCGCGACCGCACCCTCCCCCGGGCTGCAGTACATGGACTGGGTCAGCGGATCGGAGATCATCGGAGCCGTGGCGATCTCGTCCGCCGGGATCTCCTTGCGGCGCCACGCCATCGGGTTGCGGGCACCGTTGCGGAAGGACTTCTCCGCGATCGTCGCCAGAACCCCCGGGGCCAGATCGTGTTCGTGCAGGTATCGCTGGATCTTCATACCGAAGAACTGGGTCGTGACCATGAGACCGGTCTCGCCGTACCAGGAGCCGATGCCGTGCTCGGACGGGTCGGTGTTGAACGCACCCCGGGGATGCTTGTCGAACCCGATCACGATGCCGATGTCGTGCTGCCCCGACCTGATCGCCGCGTCCGCCGCGATCAGCGCCGAGCCGCCGGTCGCACAGCCGTTGGCGACGTTGATGAACGGCAGCCCGGTCAGCCCCAGCTCGGACACGAGGGTGTCCGCGTCCCCGGCGGAGTGCGAGCCCCCGAAGCCGAACTGCATGTCGGAGAACCGCAGTCCGCAGTCCGCCAGCGCGGCGCGTGCGGCGTGCACCGCCTGGGCCCGTCCCGACACCCCGGGGGTGCGCCCGAAGCGGTGCATGCCGATCCCGACGACGGCGACCTCAGACATCGCGCACCGCCACGAACGCGAACGTGTGCACCGGCCAGCCGTAGTCGTCGTCGCGGAAGGGGACCAGGACGAGTTCCATCGGCATCCCGATCTCGAGATTCGACGGGGTCGTCTCCACCAGCCTGGTCTCCACGATCAGATGGCCGGGGAGCTCGACGTACCCCACCCCGAACGGCTCGTAGGACTCCGTACCGGTGTACGGCGTCTTGGGCCGGAAGCCCTGGCTCGTCCAGGACCACAACCTCCCGCGGCGGGGAAGCGCGACATCCTCCATGGCGTCGCCGGTACAGCGCGGGCACCCGTCCTGGCGGGGGAACGTGCAGGCCCCGCAGGTGGTGTAGCGGCTGCCGAGCAGAGCCGTGCGGTCCTCGGTGAACAGGGAGTCGTCGACGGTCCGGACGGCGGCGGCCACGGGACCGGAACCGGCGTCGGCGGTCACGGCGCGGCCAGCCTTCCGCCGTCGACGGCCAGCAGTGCACCCGTCGTGTAGGTGGCGTGCGGACCGCACAGGTACAGCGCGGCCCCGACGATCTCCTCCGGCTCGCCCACCCGCCGGGCAGGCCAGTCCCGGGCCATCGCGGCGACGGTCGCCGGGTCCCAGGACCTGCTGATGTCGGTGGCGAACGGTCCGGCCAGGATCGTGTTCACCCGGACCGACGGGCCGTACTCCTGTGCGAAACCGGCCGTCAGGGTGTTCAGCGCGGACTTCGCCGCGGTGTAGGGCAGGTCCGCCGTCGTGGGGCGCTTCGACCCCATCGACGACACGTTCAGCACGACGCCGCCGTCCCGGTCGGCCATCCGCCTCCCCGCCGCGGCCATCAGCCGGAACGGGCCCTTCACGTTGACCGCGAAGACCTTGTCGAACAGAGCCTCCGACACCGTGTCGAGCGAGTCGTAGAGCGGCGCCATGCCGGCGTTGTTGACCAGCACGTCGAGCGGGCCCAGCTCCTGCTCGACCTCGTCGAGCAGGGGGTCCAGCCGGTCCCAGTCGCCGACGTGCGCGGCGTGCGCGCTCACGCGGCGTCCCGTCGCGGCAGCAAGCTCTGCGGCCAGGTCCTCGCACGCGTCCTTCTTCCGGGAGGCCACCGCCACGTCGGCGCCCGCCGCCGCGAATGCGATCGCGATCTCCCGGCCCAGCCCGCGCGAGCCACCCGTCACCAGCGCCCGCCGGCCTGCCAGGGGCTGTCCGGCCGCGGCCCCGGAACGGGCCGACGCCACGGACCGTTCCACCGTCGTCGTCATCTCGGGATGTCCTTCCACGCCACGCCGCGGTCGGCGCGCGGTTCCGGCGGCAGGCCCAGCAGGCGCTCCGCGATGATCGTGCGCTGGACCTCGTCCGAGCCACCCGCGATCCGGTAGCCCGGTGCGCCCAGGTAGTGCTCGGTCCAGCGGTAGGTGCCGTCCCCGGCGTCGGCCACGAGCCGGGGCCCCAGGACCACGGCCGCGGCGTCCGACACCTGCTTCAGCCGCTGCGCCCAGTCCAGCTTGCGCAGTGACCCCATCGGCCCCGGTTCGGCCCCGTCGAGCCGGGACTCCCGGTCGCGCTGCGCCGACAGCGCCCCCACCTTCTCCGCCAGCCAGACTTCCGCCAGCGCCCTGCGGACCTCGGGGTCACCGGTGCGGCCGAGCTTCCGCGCGTCGTGCGCGAGCTGGGCGAACCCACCACCCACGTCGGCGGTCGCGCCGGAGTGGCCGCGCTCGAAGCCGAGGGTGGCGAGCGTGACCGCCCACCCGCTCCCGACCTCCCCGAGACGCAGTGCGTCCGGGATGCGGACGTCGTCGAGGAACACCTCGCAGAACGACGACCCGCCCGACATCTGCCGGAGCGGCCGTACGTCCACTCCGGGTGTGTCCATCGGCAGCAGGAAGGCGGTGAGGCCCTTGTGCTTGGGCACGGACGGGTCGGTCCGGCAGATCAGTTCCCCCCACCCGGCGAACTGTGCCCCCGAGCTCCAGACCTTCTGCCCGTTCACCACCCACCCGGTCCCGTCGGGCACCGCCCGGGTGGCGAGGCCCGCCAGGTCCGACCCGGCCGAGGGTTCCGAGAACAGCTGGCAGGCCAGCTCATCGCCACGCAGCAGGGGTTCGACGAGCCGTTGCCGCTGCAACGAGGTCCCGAACATCTGCACGGTCGGGGCGATCAGCGCCGTGGACACGGAGGTGAGCTCGTGCTGCCCCGGCGTCACGAACTCCCGCTCGACCTCCGCGAAGGCCTCCTCGTGCAGCGGGGTCAGTCCGGCTCCGCCGTGCTCGCGCGCCCAGGAGATCGCGCCGTAGCCCGCGTCGTACCGGACCCGCAGCCAGTCCTGGATGCGGCCGATCAGCGCCCGTTCCTCGTCGTGGGGCAGGTCGTGGAACACCGCCACCGACTCGCGTGGATCGCCGCCCCGGACCGGCAGCCGCGAGGCGAGCCAGGCCCGGGCGGCGTCGGCGAACTCCTCCACGCCGGGAGCGTCCCGGGCGGTCACGCCGGCTCCCACTGCGGCACGACGACCCCGGCGCGGTCGTCGAATCGGACTCGCATCGGCTGTCCGGCTCGAAGGTCCGGAGAACCGGGAAGGTCCCCCACGAAGCGGACCCTGGGATGGTCGTCGAGCTCGACGAGCACGACGGTGTACGGAGCCGGGAACGCCGGGTCGACGGTGTGGACGGTGACCGTCCACGAGTGGAGCCTCGCCGTTCCGGCGGCCTCCACCCAGCGGATCGGCGTGTTGTGTCCGGCGTTGCGGGGCGGGTGCACGGCGGTGCCGTCCTGGCCGATCGCGACCAGCAACCGCCCCTCGGCGACACCGGCCCAGAACTCGGCCTGGTCCGGGTCGGTCGTGCGGGGTACCGGCAGACTCACGAGTCCCTCCTCAGGATCAGCGCGCTCGATGCGGGGGGTGACCCGCCGGTGACCAGACAGACCTCACCGCCGGCGACCTGTGACGTCGATCCGCCCCGCATCTGGCGCACGCCCTCGACGACGTGGTTCAGGCCGTGGATGTAGCCCTCGGACAGGTGCCCGCCGCCGGTGTTGATCGGGAGCGAGCCCCCCGGCCCGATCGCACCGCTCGCGGCGAACGGGCCGCCCTCGCCCTTCGCGCAGAACCCGTAGTCCTCGAACTGCACGAGCGCGGTGATGGTGAAGCAGTCGTAGAACTGTGCGACGTCGACATCGCGCGGCCCGAGCCCGGCCCGCGTCCACAGGGTCTCGGCGACCGCGGCGGACGGGAAGGTCGTGTACGACTCGCGGAACAGCGCCGGGAAGACCACGCCGCCCCGGGGCGACGGGCCGCTGCCCATCGCGACCGCGCGGATCAGGACTCCTCCGTGCCGCGCGTCGCGGGCCCGTTCGGCGGAGGTCACGACCAGCGCGCAGGCTCCGTCGGTCTCCAGACAGTAGTCGAACAGCCGCAGGGGGTCGGAGATGATCCGGGCGGCGTCGTAGTCGGCCCTCGTCATGGGCTTGTGGTGCATCTGCGCGCGCGGGTTCGCGTTGGCCCGCTCACGGCAGGTCAGTGCGATGTGTCCCAGCTGCTCGGGGGTGGTGCCGTACTCGATCATGTGCCGGCGGGCGACCATCGCATAGGCCTGGCCCGCCGCGGCGAGACCGTAGGGCAGGAAGTACTCGTCGTAGGTGCTGCCCCCGCCCACCTCCGCAGGCCCGTCCACCGGCCGCCGGCTCTGCCCGTACCGGTCGCCGCCCGACCGTCCGTTGAGAGCACGGAACACCAACACGGTCGAGGCCTGTCCGCTCTCGATCGCCGCGACCGCCTGGGCGATCTGCGCCGGAGCTGCGGAACCGCCGGCTCCGTTCAGTCCCCAGTAGGTCAGGTTCGGGATCCCGAGGGCGTCGGCGAGCTCGTTGTGGGTGACGGTGTCGAAGTCGTTGCGGACGATCCCGTCGACCTCCGACGCCGGGATGCCGGCGTCCGCCAGGGCCGCCTCGCACGCTGTGACGGCGAGTCCGAGTTCGCTCGTCCCGGACGCCCTCGTGTAGGCGGTCTCCCCGATCCCGGCGACGGCACAGCGATCGCGGTGCGGTGCGTAGTCGTTCATTCGCGGACCACACCCGCGGCGAGCAGCTCCTCGACGTCGGCGACGCCGAGCTCGCGGAGGATCTCGCGGGTGTGCTCGCCGAGCATCGGCGAGCGTCCGGACGCCCGCGCACCGGCCAGGTCGAACAGCCGTCCGGCCATCTCCATGTCTCCCGTCATCGGGTGGTGGAACGCGGCCATGAGGCCACGCTCCTTCAGGTCCGGGTCGTCGAACAGCACGGTGCCCGGGCCGGGGGCGACGACCTCGGCGGGGACGCCGTGGTCGTCGAGGGTCTTGATCCACGCCTCCGCGGTGCCCGAGGCGAACGCCTCGGCGAGTCCCTCGGCCAGCGCCTCCCCGGCCAGACCGGCGACGTCGGGGACGGCGGCGTCGAGTCGGACACGGTCGGTCTCGTCACGCAGAGCGAGGCACAACCAGCCCTCGGCCGCGGGGTAGATCCGGTGCGTCGGTGAGATCCCCCAGCTCTGTGCGTCCACAGCCGGCCGATTCCCGGTGACGGAGCCGTCCGGTGTCGTCCAGGCCGCGGAGGCGTTCGCCAGGTGGGCGTAGAGGATCGAGGTGTCGACGAGCTGGCCACGCCCAGTGCGGTCACGGTGGTAGAGGGCCTGCAGCACACCGATCGCGGACAGTAGGCCGTTTCCGGTGTCACCCAGCGAGGTCGACGGCCACAACGGTGTCCCGCCGCCGTCCGCGGCGCCGTCCACCCATTCCGTACCCGCCAGCGCTGCCGCCGTCTGGTCGTTGGCCGGCTTGCCCTCCCGGTCACCGTGCTCGTAGCCCCGGGTGTGGCAGTAGACGAGCGCCGGGTTGATCGCGCGCAGGGACTCGTAGTCGACCTGCAGACGCTGCGCCGCCGGGTAGCGCATGTTGTGGTGCACCACGTCGGCACTGCGCACCAGGTCGTGGAACAGCGCGAGGCCGCGCGGGTCCTTCAGGTCGATCGCCAGGCTGCGCTTGCCGCGGTTGGACATGTGTGAGTACTGGGTGCGCATCCAGAAGTCGTCCCGCATGGAGTTGACCTTGATGACGTCGGCGCCCAGGTCCGCCAGCAGCTGCGCGCCGTAGGGGCCCGCGATCGCCAGGCCGAGGTCCAGGACCCGCACTCCCGCCAGCGGCGCCGCCGCGTCCGCTCCCCCTGCCCACGGCACGGCGGTCGCCACGGCGGCCTGCTCCCGGGCCCAGGCGGTGTCGGCACCCTCGGCCGCCGTGCCGCGCTCGATCGGTGCCGGGCAGTCGCCGAGACGCACCACCGACCCGACACAGCGGACGGCACCCAGCTCCGGGTCCGGCAGTTCCACGACGCTGCCGTCGGCGAGCAACGCCGGGTCCCGCAACGCCTCCTCCGGGGAACGGACGATCTCGAACGGCACCCCGGCCGCCGCCGCGACGCGCTCCCAGTCCTGGGCCGGGAAGCGTGCCGCCGCCGCGGCCATCTCGGGGTGGAAGTGCTGCAGCAGCACCATCTCGGTGTACGAGGTCTCGATGCGCAGGTCCGCGTCCTTGGGTGATGCGCCCCGCTCGGGCAGCACCAGCTCGTCACCGGCGCTGACCCCCAGCATGAAGCCGGGCAGCTGGACCCACTGCTGGATCCACCGGCCGTCGGAGGTCCGGTAGAAGCCCTTGGGCGCCCGCGGATCGGTGGTCCACCCGAGGTAGTCCTCGGCGTCCGGGTTCTCCGCCCGCTGCCAGGCGATCGCGGTCGAGCAGATCACTCCCTGCAGCAGCGACGTGGACACGTGTTGCCCGCGACCGCCGACCTCGCGTGCGCGCAATGCGGCCGCGACGGCGATCGTGGCGAGGTAGGCCGCGCCGTTGCTGGCCCACGGGATGCCCATGAACATCGGGCCCTCGCGATCCGGGCCGACGGCCGTGTCCGGGTCCACCTCCAGGTCGGCCAGTGGGTCGACCCGCCCCGACAGGGCACCGATGGTGGTCCCCGGGACACCCCGGGCCTCCCAGTACAGGCCGGTACGGGCTGCGACGAGTGCATCCACCGCCGGCCTGCCCCGGTGTGCCGCCGCGTCGCCGTAGGCGGTGATCGAGCAGTGCACGAGTCGCGGGTTGAGACGTGCGAGCGCTGCCGGGTCGAGTCCGTCGGGTGCCTGCTCGAACGTCTCGACCAGCACGTCCGCACCGGCGATCAGACCGCGGACGGTGTCGAGGTCGGCGACCGGGTCCAGGCTCGCGCGGCGCTTCCCCCGATGCCACACACGGTTGCCGGAGAGCTCCGCGAACCGGTCGTCGGGCTGGTCGATGCGCACCACCTCGGCCCCGGCGTCGGCCAACAACATCGTGGCCATCGCCCCGGCGATGCCCTGGGACAGGTCAACGACCCGCAGGCCCGAGTACACGGCCACCATGCCGACCCCCTGTGCTCATCCGCTCTGATGGGCCGAGGCTACGTCGATCCTGACTTCGACGTCAAGTTCGGATCTAATGATGGGGAGGCGGGCCCAACGGCACCGTGACAGGGCGCCACACGCACGGGGGCGACGGCTGTCGCGGCGTCAGCGACGGTGCGGGGGAACCCGGACCCCCAGGGCGTTGGCCCAGAGGAGCGAGAGCTGCTCCGCAGCCCGCGTCACGTCGAAGTCCGCTCCGCTCGCCGACCATCGATAGGCGAAGTTGCTGACCATCCCCGTGAGTGCGAGGGCGGCGTAGCGCGCGTCGAGCCCGGGGTCGGCGGCCCCCGTCTCCTGCCAGTGCCGTACGACCAGCTCGATACGCCCTGCGAAACGCTCGCTCGCCGCGTGCCGCAGTCGCTCGACCTGGGCGTCCAGTGTGGCGACCTGTTCCCACACGATCATGATCGCCGCGTGCCTGCGGTAGGCCTGGAGGTAGTCACGGTTCGCGCGGAGGATCGACTCGTAGGGTTCGTGGGCCCGGACTCCGTCCTGCACGCCGTCGTCCCGCCCGGGACTGCGCAGGTCCTCCTCGAGCTCGTGGATCAGCGCCACGAAGATCTCTTCCTTGGAGGAGAAGTAGGTGTAGAACGAGCCGTGCGCCACCTTCGCGGCGTCGGCGATGTCGGTGATCCTGGCCTCGGAGAACCCGTCACGGGCGAAGACCGTGCGTGCGGCGTCCAACAGCGCCTGCCTGCTACGTCTGCCGCGGGCCGTGGCCGGCAACGGACGCGGCCGGCGGTCCAGTTCGTCCACCCCGTCGGCGCCGTCCATGCATGCTCCTCACCGGGTCGGCGCACCGTCACGCGCGACCGAACTCGACGTCGGATTCACAGTAGCATCCGGCCGGTCCGCGTCCGGGTCAACGCATCGGCACCCCGCCGATCCACACCTGCCGCACCCCGTCCATCGAGGGGGCCTGCAGCGCGACGTCCAAGGGTTCGTGCATCAGTACCAGGTCGGCCTCGGCGCCGGCGGTGACGCGCCGGACCGGCCCGCCCGGTCGTCCTGCGAGGTAGAGGTCGAGCGCGTCGCGGGCCGACACGGCCTCTCCCGGGCCGAGCGCGTCGCCGTCGGGCGTCGCGCGAGTCACTGCCGCGTCGATGACCCGCCAGGGATCGACCGGACCGTAGGGGGCGTCGGAGGAGAACGCGACGGGCACGCCGTGGTCGCGCAGGCTGGCGCACCGGTAGAGGTCGGGGTGCTCCACCGCGGGCACCTCCCGGCGGAACAGGTCGCCCCTGTCGGCGAGGAAGCCGGGCTGGGTCACGACCGCGAGACCACGCAACTCCCCGATGAGCTCCGCCGGTACCAGCGCGGCGTGCTCGACACGGTCGCCCGGTAGCCGGCCGGCGTCGTCCAGAGCCGCGAGCAGCAGGACCAGCGACTCGCGCGTCACGGTGTGGACCGCGACCGGTCGCTGCGCCGCGTGGGCGGCCCGGATGCGGTCGGTCAGCTCATCCAGGTCGGGGAGACCTGAGTCCGCGAGCACCATCTTGTAGGGGCCTGTGACCGTCCCCTCGGGAGCGGTCTCCCCCAGCGGCACGCCGAGCAGGGTGAGGCGCTGCGGCACCGCGGTGAGCGAACGGGCCGCCCCTGCCTCGACGTCGGGGGTGGCGTCGGTGAGGGCGGTCAGGCCGAGCCCGGCCAGACGGGCTCCCAGGGCGGCGAGGTCGAACGGTTCCGCAGGCGGCAGCCGGCTGCGCAGCCAGTCGTCCCCGCGGAGGATGCGCCCGGTCGGGGCTCCCGCCACCCGCTCGACACCGGGGTGGTCCAGCGGTCCGATCCGCTCGAGCGCCGCGGTGTTGAGCACCCACAGGGCACCGCTGCGGTGCTGGACGCGTACCGGGCGCGAGGGGTGCAGCCGGTCCAGGAGGTCGACGTCGAGGTCGTCCCCCGGGAAGCCCACACCGCGGACCCATCCGTGCACGTCACCGGCCGCTGCTGCGAGGACACGTCCCAGTGCGGCCGGGTCCGACGGGCAGCGCACGGACCGTTCGGCCGCCGCCAGCGCGTGCAGGTGGAGGTGATGGTCGACGAGACCGGGCAGCAGCGCGCCGCCCGCGCACTCGACGACCTCGTCGACCCGGCGGCCGTCGACAGGGACCACCCGACCGTCCCGTACGAGGACGTCGGTCCGGCGCCCGTCGACCTCGGCGCCGCGCAGGAGGAACGAACGAACCGTGGTCCGTCGGCGTCCGGCGGTCACGGACGGATCCCGAGCCGAGCGAGTACTGCGGCCGTACCCCGCCCGCCCCCGGGAGCGGGATCCGGGACGGGACGGTGCCGGGGCCGCGGCGCCTCGGCGGACGGCCCGCCGACGGTCCCGTCGAGGGTGCCTGCGACCACCGCCGTCATCGAGACGTCGTGCAGCACCCCGGGCTCGGACGCCGCGAGCGCGGCAGCGGTGAGACCGGTGAGCGGGTCGGCGATCGCGTCACCGACGAAGACGGGCGCCCCGTCCGCGTCCCGTGCGACCAGACCCGCTGCGGCAGCCACGTCGTCGCCGAAGCCGACCCGGTCCGAGGACCGCCCGGCCGCGGTGATCGAGACCCAGGTCGCACCGCGGGCCACCTCCTGCTCCGCGCTGAGCCCGAAACCCCGCAGGGCACGCGGACGGGACGCCTCGATCACGACGTCGGCGGCAGCCACGAGGGCGTGCAGCGCGGCCCGGTCCCGGTCGGGGTCCAGCACGACCTGCTGCTCCCCGTGGTGCAGCAGTGCGTAGAAGCGGGGGTCACCACGACGCGCGCCGTCGGGCCGCTGCGGGGTCTCGACCGTCACGACGTGCGCCCCGGCCCGACCCAGCAGTTGGGCACACAACGGCCCGGCCCAGAGCGCCGCGAACGAGACGACGAGCCGGCCGCGCAGGTCGACGTCATCGGAGACCGTCGGCGCCGCCGTCCCCCCCGGGGTCGAGAGCGGCGCGGCGGGCACACCGATCAGTTCCGCCCGCTCGGCCAGCTCCCGTCCCGGCATCGCGGCCAACGCGGCGGTGACCACCGGCCACGGGTCGTCGTCGGGGAGGACCTGCTCCACGACGGCACCGAGGAGTACCGGATCGTCCGGACGGGCGCACGACACCGCCGCCCAGCCGTCCGCGGTGCGCAGCAGCCGGGATGCTCCCCCCACCGCCGTGCGACCGGCCCGACCGCGACCGGACAATGCGGCACGCTCGCCCAGCAACGCCGCGCCGTCGACCCCGAACGGCCAGCCCAGCGCCGCGGCCACCGTTGCCGCCGAACCCGGCGGGACGAGAGCCGGGCCGTCCGGATGACCGGTCAACGCGACGACCCCCGAGGCCGTCCAGTCCTCCCACGCCCCCACGGTCGCGGACCCTACCGGGACCCGACGGTAGGGTCCGACTCGATGAGCGTCCCCGTCGTCGCCCCCCGGGAACTGCTGGGTCCCGGGCTCGCACCGGACCGGCTCGACGAGCTCGCCGACCCCCTGGTGGTGGTCGACCTCGACGGTCCCGGTGCGGAGGACCCGGCCGTGGCCTCGGCCGCCGGACGGTCCGACCGGATCCTGGTCGGGGTCGGGACCCCGGGCCCCCTGTGCGAGGCGCTCGACACCACGCTCGTCCGTAGCGCGGGCGACCATCGCCACGTGGCGGTCGGCGACGTCGACGCCGCCGTGCCCGCACTGTACGACCGCGCTCGTGCACACCCGCTCGCTGCGACCGTTCTCGCCCGGCTGTTGCGGTGGTCGGCCACCCTTCCGGTCGACGCGGCTCTGGACGCCGAGTCGCTGGCCTACTCGACCCTGCTCGGCGGCCGCGAGTTCACGGCCTGGACGGAGCGACGCGGATCCCGCCCCACCCCGGTCGACGTGGCGGAACCCGTCGTCGCCGCCCGGACCGGTCACCTCCTGCGGCTCACGCTGAACCGCCCGGAGCGGCGCAACGCCTACGGCCGTCAGCTCAGGGACGCCCTCGTGTCGTATCTGGACATCGCGCTGCTCGATCCGTCCGTCGAGCGGATCCTGCTCGACGGCGCAGGAGCTTCGTTCTGCGCGGGCGGTGATCTCGACGAGTTCGCCACGACCCCCGATCTCGTGACGGCGCACCTGATCCGTACCCGAGCCGGCGCGGCCCGTCCGCTTCACCGGCTGCGTGACCGGATGCAGGTGCACCTGCACGGCGCATGCGTGGGCGCGGGGATCGAGCTGCCGGCATTCGCCGGCCGGGTCGTCGCCGCGCCGGGAACGACGATGTGGCTGCCCGAGCTGCCGATGGGGCTCATCCCCGGAGCGGGCGGAACCGTGAGCATCACCCGCCGGATCGGCCGGTGGCGGACCCTCTGGCTCGCCCTCTCGGGCGTCGCCGTGGATGCCGACACCGCACTCGCCTGGGGTCTGGTCGACGAGATCGCGGACGTCGGTCCGGCTGCGCCGCACCGACCTGGATGATGCAGGCCGGAACAGTCGGCCGCTGCTCGTGGCCCAGCGGCGGCGGGCGGGTACCCCCGACCCGCAGGAGTCCGGCGACCGGCCGCCGGTGAGGTGGGGAGTGGAAGGCCTCCAGGTGCGGGCGCAGCGCCATCGGCCGGGCCGGGGCGGGCAGGTCCGTCCAGCGCGGCACCGGGAGGCGCCACCGCATCGGTGCCGCCGCCCCCACCCCCGCAGCGTCCCCGGAGCCCACACGCCCGGGTGAGGGCGGGCCCCGTATCGTCGCCCGCCGTGAGCGCAGTGCCGTCCGAGGTGCCCTGGGCGCCGCCGCCCGTGGCGCCGTCCCGGGCGACACCGGTCGTCGCCGCGGTGGTCGCCGTCCTGGTCGTCGCCCAGCAGGTGCCGGGCCTGGTCTTCCGGCAGGGGACGGCGGTACCGGTGCTGCCGGTCGGGCTGTGGCGGGCCTGGCTCCCGCTGATCCTGGCGGGGCTGGTGCTGCTCGCGCTCGCGGCGCTGTGGGGTCGCCGGCACCCGGGGCCGGCGGGCACCGCGGGCCGGGTCGTGGGGCTGCTGCTCGCGCTGGGACCGGCGACGCTGCTCGCCTATCGCGGGCGGCTCGTGGATCCGCTGGCCGTGTTCACCCTGGGGCTGGACCCGTCGGTGCGGGCGTGGCCGGTGATCGACGTCGTGCTGGGGACGCTGCTGGCGCTCGCCCTCGTGGCGGCGCTGCTCAGTGCGGTGGGTGCAGGGGGTCGACCCAGGGGACGTGCTCGGGGTCGGGCACCCCGGTGACGTCGAGGTTGACCACGATCGGCTCCTGACCGGACCGGGTCAGCACGCACTCCAGCGGCTCGTCGTCCAGGGCGTTGATCTCCTGGTGCGGCACGAACGGCGGCACGAAGATGAACCCGCCTGGCCCGGCCTCGGCGGTGAACTCCAGATTCTCGCCCCATTTCATCCGGGCGCGGCCACGGACGACGTAGATGACGCTCTCCAGCTCACCGTGGTGGTGCGCGCCGGTGCGGGCGCCGGGGTGGATGGTCACCGTGCCCGCCCACAACCGCTGCGCGCCGACCCGGTCCCCGGTGACGGCGGCGGCGCGGTGCATGCCGGGCGTCTGCGGGGTGTTGGCGTCGAGCATGTCGCCGGGGATGACCCGGACGCCGTCGTGGCGCCAGTCGGTGCTCATGCACCCGACCCTAGCCGCGGCCGGCCCGGAACCGGAACGACCGCGCACCCAGCTCGGTCTCCGGCCGCGCGAGCCCGGCCGCCCCGAGCCGCCGCGGCAGCGTCGCCGGATCGACCGCGGTCAGGGTGTCCCCGATGTGGATCGTCCGGAACCGCAGCGACATCCGGGAGTCGATGCCGGCGAACGTCCCGCCCGGACGCAGTACCCGCGCGGCCTCGGCGAAGAGCCGGTCCTGCTCGCCGGGCGTCGGGACGTGGTGGAGCATCGTGAAGCAGACGACGGCGTCGAAGCTGCCGTCCGGGAAGGGCAGGGCGGCGCCGTCGCCGTGCCGGACGTCGACGCCGAACTCACCCCCGATGCCCGCCCGCAGCTCCGCGGCCAGCTCCGGGTCGACCTCCAGCGCGGTCAGCGGCCCCGTGCGCGGCGCGAGCCAGCGGGTGGTGACGCCGTAGCCGGGGCCGATCTCCAGGACCTCGCCGGTGAGGTCGACGTCGCGGACGGCCCAGGGCAGCGTCGTCCCGTGCATCCGGTCGGCCCAGGAGTCGGAGCGGCAGATCCGTCGGTGCAGCGCGTTCATCGCCATGCCCGCGACGCTAGGCGCCACCCGCGGTGGCCGGGAGCCGTTAGGCTGCCGCATCGTGTCGCGTTCCGGCCTGCCCGCGCACGTCCCCGACGTGCCGGGCGCCGCGGTGCTGGTCTCCCGCATCCCGCTCGACCGCGGGCACGCGTTCGCCGAGCACACCCACCCGGCCCACCAGCTCGCCTGGGCGGCGGCCGGGGTCCTGCGGGTCACCGTCGCCGACACCAGCTGGGTCCTCGGCCCCGGACGGGCGCTGTGGCTGCCGGCCGGGGTCCCGCACGTCACGGCCGCCACCGAGACCGCGGCGATGCGCGGGATCTACCTGTGGCCCGGCCGCTGCCCGATCGACTGGCCCACGCCGTGCGTGCTCGCGGTCGAGCCGCTGGTCGCCGCCCTGCTGGAACACCTGGCCGGGCCGGGACCCGCGACGCCCGAGCGGGCCCGGGCCGAGGCGGTGCTGTTCGACCGGCTCCGCCCGGCCCGCGACGCCGGCGGGCCCGGCGCGGCGGTCCGCCTCGTCCTGCCCACCGACCCGCGGGCCCGCCGGGTCGCCCTGGCCCTGCTCGACGACCCCTCCGACGACCGGGACACCGCGGCCTGGGGCCGGGCCGTCGGGGCGGGGGAACGCACCCTGTCCCGGCTGTTCCGCGCCGAGACCGGGGTGGGTCCGGGCCGGTGGCGGACGCTGCTGCGGATGCGGGTCGCGCTGGAGCAGCTGGCCGCGGGCCACCCGGTCGGCGTGGTCGCCCGGCAGGTCGGCTACGCGACGCCCTCGGCGTTCGTCGCGGCGTTCCGCCGGGAGACCGGGACCACGCCGTCGGCGGTGCTGCGCCCCGCCGGCGCAGCACCGCCGGACCTCAGGCGGCGGTGAGCAGCGTCAGCGCGAACCGCGCGTCGGGGTCGACCCAGCGCCGCGTCGTGGCGAACCCGGCGGCGGCGGCGAACGCGTCGACCGTCGCGGGGGTGAACTTCGCCGAGATCTCGGTGGCGAGCTCCTCCCCCGCGGCGAACGCGACGTCGAGGTCGAGGTCGGCGATCCGGACCCGCATGTCGCGGGTGGCGCGCAGCCGCATCTCGATCCAGGAGTTCTCCGCGTCCCAGACGGCGACGTGGTCGAACGCCTCGACGTCGAAGGTCGCGTCGAGCTCGCGGTTGAGCACGTGCAGCACGTTGCGGTTGAACTCCGCGGTGACCCCGGCTGCGTCGTCGTAGGCGGGGACCATCACGGCCGGGTCGGTGGCCAGGCCGGTGCCGAGCAGGAGCTGCTCACCGGGCCGGAGCACCGAACGGACGTGGCGGAGGAAGTCGTGGCGCGGGCCGGGCATCAGGTTGCCGATGGTCCCGCCGAGGAAGGCGATCATCCGCTTCCCGCCGGGCTCGGCGCCGGGCAGCCGGTCCAGGTCGCGGGTGAAGTCGCCGACCACGCCGTGCAGCTCCAGCTCCGGGTAGTCGCGGTGCAGCTCGTCGATGGCGCCGCGCAGGGCGGACTCGCTGACGTCCTGGGGCACGTAGCGGCGCAGCGTCCCGGCACGGGCGAACGCGTCGAGCAGCAGCCGGGTCTTGGTCGACGACCCGGACCCCAGCTCGACGACGGTGTCGGCGCCGGAGGACCGGGCGATGTCGTCCACGGAGTCGGCGAGCAGCGCCCGCTCGGTGCGGAACGGGTAGTACTCGGGCAGCTCGGTGATCCGCTCGAACAGCTCGGACCCCCGGGCGTCGTAGAACCACTTGGGCGGCAGCTCCTTCGGTGACGCGGCGAGCCCGCGCGTCACGTCGGACCGCAGCGCGGTGCCGGCATCGGTGTCGGAGAGGTGGACGTCCAGCTGGATGGCGCCGGGAGTGCTCACGGAGCTCCTAGGTCATGACTCTCGTGATGGCCCGGTCGGGCCACCACCAGGTGCCGGTCGGGCACCTGTGTCCAGTCGGGGAACACATCGGTGGGTTCGGAGGCGACGGTGACGCCCGCCGATCCGGCCCGGACGGCGAGTGCGTGCCGCCAGGCCGTGGCCCAGATCGTCGTGCCGTCGGTCAGCAGCAGGTTCAGCCTCGAGCCGGGTGCGCTCCGCTCGGTGTCGACGCAGACCCTGGCCAGCAGGTCGGCGGGGTCGGCGCCGTCGGCGAGACCGCGCCGGACCACCGCCCACAGCAGCGCGGCGTCGGTGGGGGCGTCGAGGGTCATCAGGTCGGTGACGGGCAGCGCCGCCGCGGCGGCCGCGAGGGAGTCCGGCCAGCCGCGGACGACGCCGTTGTGGCTGAACAGCCACCGCCCGTCGGTGAAGGGGGCGGCGGCGGTCGCCGTCACCGGCATCCCGACCGTCGCCGAGCGGACGGCGGCGAGCACGGCGCCCGACGTCGTCGCCCCGGCCAGCGCGGCGTAGGAGGTGTCGGCCCACAGCGGCGACGCCGAGCGGACCCGCACCGGCGTCGTGGCACCGGGCGGGTACCAGCCGGTGCCGTGGCCGTCGGCGTTGATCGAGCCGCCGCCGCGCATGTCGGCCGGGGCGTAGGACTGCGCGAGCAGCCCGTGCTCCGGCTCCAGGACCAGCGACGCCAGTGTGGCCGGCTCCCCCAGGTACGCGAGGTGCCTACACACCGGCGTCGCGGACCAGCCGGAACCCGGCGAAGATCTGCCGTCGGATCGGGTGGTCCCAGTTGCGGAACGTCGCCCGGATCGCGGCCGGGTCGGTGCCGAAGGAACCGCCGCGCAGGACGGCGTAGTCCCCGCCGAAGAAGACCTCGGAGTACTCGGGGTAGGGGAACACGGTGAACCCCGGGTAGGGGTGCCAGCCGGAGTCGCACCACTCCCAGACGTCGCCGACCATCTGTTGCACCCCCAGCGCGGACGCCCCCGCCGGGTAGGAGCCGATCGGGGCGGGCTGCAGGTGCCGCTGCCCGAGGTTGGCGTGCTCGGCGCGCGGCTCGTCGTCGCCCCAGGGGAAGCGCCGCGAGCGGCCGGTCGCCGGGTCGAAGCGGGCGGCCTTCTCCCACTCCGCCTCGGTGGGCAGCCGCTTGCCGGCCCAGCGGGCGTAGGCCTGCGCCTCGTGGAAGGACACGTGCACGACGGGCTCGTCGTCGGGCACCCGCTCGACGACGCCGAACCGGCGCCGCCACCAGGTGCCGTCGCTGTCGCGGGACCAGAACCGCGGTGCGACCAGCCCCTCCTCGGTGCGGTGCGCCCACCCGGCGTCGGTCCACAGCCGCGGGTCGTCGTAGCCGCCCGCGTCGACGAACGCCGCGAACGCGCCGTTGGTCACCGGGTGGACGTCGATCCGGAACGCGGGCAGGTCCACGACGTGCGCGGGCCGCTCGTTGTCCAGCGCCCACGGCTCGGCCGAGGTGCCCATCTCGAACGGGCCCGCCGGGACGAGCACCTCCGCGGACGGGTCGACCGCACCGGCCGGGCGGGGCGGCGGGGCGGCGTCGAGCACCGGCCCCCCGGAGCGCAGCTGGTGGGTGGCGAGCATGGTCTCGTCGTGCTGCTGCTCGTGCTGCACGATCATCCCGAACGCGAAGCCCTCGGCCTCCAGCGGGCGACCGCGCAGCGGGCTGCGGTGCAGCGCGTCGAGCGCCTTGTCCCGCACCTCGGCGACGTAGCCGCGGGCCTCGGCCGGGGTGAGCAGCGGCAGCTCGACCCGTGAGGAACGGGAGTGCTGGAACGCGTCGTAGAGGCCGTCGATCTCCGGGCGCAGCGGCTCGCGGCCGCCCACGTCGCGGACGAGCCACAGCTCCTCCATCGACCCGATGTGCGCGAGGTCCCAGACCAGCGGCGACATCAGCGGCGAGTGCTGGGCGGCCAGCTCGCCGTCGTCGAGGGCGGTGAGCGCGGTGCTGCGGTCGCGGGAGCGGCCCAGCAGGGCGGCGACGCGGGTACGCATCGTCTCCGGGCTCTCCCCCGGGGTCGCGGGGCCGGTCAGCGGTCCGGCGGGAACGGCGGGATCGGCGGTCATGCCACGTCCTCCTGAGCAGCCTGGTCGGCGGTGTCGACGGCGGACCGGCCGGGTCCTCGACCGGTCCCCTCACGTGCGGCGGGCGCGCCGGGCACGGCGGAGCCCAGGTGGAGCCCCGGCGGGAACGGGTCGGCGGTCGGGCCCGCCCCCTGCTCGGCGGGGTCGGTGTCGTCGGCGGGGCAGCGCCCGCGCAGCACCCGCTGTCCGGTGACCTCGCGCAGCCGGTCCAGCACCGGCCCCGGCACGGTGGTCAGCGGGTGGTCCGCGGCGGCCAGCACGTCGCAGGCCAGCGGGAACAGCCCGGCGGCCGCGGCGGCGAGACCGGGGTGCTCCAGCCCGTCGCGGGCGGCGGCGACCCACTCGTCGCGGACCGGCTCGCACAGCTCCCGGACCCGGTCGACGACCGCGCCGGAGGAGGTGAGCGCCAGCAGCACCGCGGTCGGCAGCGCCCAGTCGTCGCCGGCCTGGCCGTCGACGTAGCGCACCTCGAGGTGCCCGTGCGGGCGGACCGGCGGGAACAGGGTCGAGACGTGGTAGTCGAGGTCGGCCAGTGTCGGCGGCCGGTCGAGGACCCCGCCGCGGGCGCGGCCGGACACCCAGTCGGCGAAGGTGACCCCGGTCGGCACCGACCAGGTCCCGGTGCCGCGCACGCACAGCAGCGGGGTGTGCAGCACCCGGCGGGCCCAGGCGCCCGCGACGTCCTGCCCCGGCGCCGGGATGGGCGGCGGGGCGGTGCGGGCCGGGTCGAGGCTGAGCCAGCACGCCTGGCGGGAGGACTTCCAGCCGGTGCGCCTGCCGTGCTGGACCGGCGAGTTCGCGAACGCCGCGACGAGCACCGGGCCCAGCTCGTGCAGGGCCGCCCAGCGGTCGGCGATCCCGGCGGCCGGGCCGGCGTCGAGGCAGACCTGCACGGCGGCGGTGGAGCACATGCCGCTGCGTCCGTGCGGGCCGACACCGTCGAACACGCACTCCATGGCCGCGTAGCGCGGCAGGTCCAGCAGCCGCCGGGCGGGCCGGACCGGGTCGGCGGCGCGGGCATGCGGGCGCAGGTCGTGCTCGGCGAGCAGTCCGTGGAGGTGGGCGGAGTCGGCGCCGAGGGCGCCGAGGAGGGCCTCGAGCGAGTCCGCGGGAGCGCTGGAGATCTCGATCTGGCCGCCCGGCTCGACGGTCACGGTGCCGCCCGCGGGGAGCGGGGCCGCGTGCGAGGCGGGGTCCAGGGAGGCCGGGCAGTGCGGGCCGAGAGCGGCACGCACGGCGTCGAGGTCGACCGGGTCGGCCGGTCGACCGGGTCGGTGGAGCATCCATTCGATCTCGACACCGGCCAGGGTCGGGGGGCCGTGTTTGAAGCAGACCGAGGCCACGTAGGCCTCGGCCTCCCCCACGCTGCGGAGCACACCGTCGGTGCTCTGGTCGTCCAGGGTCACCACGTCGACGCTACCCCCGCCGTGTGACACCCGCACGCGATGAAATCGTGGTCGTCGGCACCGCGGGTGACCGGCGACACGACCGTCCACACATGCAGGACAAGCGTACGGAATACTGGGGTGCATGCCCCGCGTCAGCACCGACCAGCTCGCCGCCCGCCGGCAGCAGATCCTCACCGGTGCCCGGACCTGCTTCGCCGACCACGGCTACGAGGGCGCCACCGTCCGGCGGCTCGAGGAGTACACCGGGCTGTCCCGTGGCGCGATCTTCCACTACTTCCGGGACAAGGAGGCGCTGTTCCTGGCCCTGGCCGAGCAGGACGCCACCCGGATGGCCGACGTCGTCGCCGAGCAGGGCCTGGTGCAGGTCATGCGCGACCTGCTGCGCGGCGGCTCGGACCGCAGCTGGCTGGGCACCCGGCTGGAGGTCTCCCGACGGCTGCGCACCGAGCCGGAGTTCCGGGCCCGCTGGCAGGAGCACTCCGGCGCGCTGACCGCCGCGACCCGGGCCCGGCTGGAACGCCAGGCCGCGGCCGGCGCGCTGCGCGACGACGTGCCGGTCCCGGTGCTCGCCCAGTACCTGGAGCTGGTGCTGGAGGGGCTGGTCTCGCACCTGGCGATGGGACTGCCCGCCGACGACCTCGGCCCGGTGCTCGACCTCGTGGAGAACGCCGTCCGCGCGCCGTTGATGCGCTGACCGCCCACGGCCAGCATGATCGGCGCCATGCCGTTCCCCTTCCACCCGGCGGGCGACGACCCCGTCCCGGCCGCCGTCCGCGGGTTCGCCCGGGCCCACGCCGACCTCGTCGCGCTGCACGAGGACCCGATCCACCTGGTCGCGCGTCACCGGGCGCCCGGCAGGCGGGTCGGGCTGGTCTCCGGCGGGGGTTCCGGCCACGAGCCGCTGCACGCCGGGTTCCTCGGCCGCGGGATGCTCGACGCCGTCGCCCCCGGCCCGGTGTTCACCTCCCCGCACAACAAGGCCGTGCTGCACGCGTCCCGGGCCGCCGCGGGCCCGGACGGGGTGGTCCACGTCGTGAAGAACTACACCGGCGACCGGATCAACTTCGGCATCGCCGCCGAGCGGCTGCGGATGGAGGGCGTCGACGTCGCCCGGGTGCTCGTCGACGACGACCTGGCCACCGACGGGCTCGACACCGCGACCGGGCGGCGCGGGACCGGGGCGACCGTCGTCGTCGAGAAGATCCTCGGCGCCGCCGCGGACACCGGCGCCGGGCTGGCCGAGCTCGCGACGCTCGGTGCGGACGTCGCCGCCGCCTCGCGCAGCCTCGCCGTCGCCTCCCGCGCGCAGACCTCGATGCGCACCGGGGAGCCCGCGTTCGCCCTCGACGGGCAGCTCGACTACGGCGTCGGCATCCACGGCGAGCGGGCCCGGCGCTCGGTCGACCGGCCGCCCACCGAGGAGCTCGTCGACCGGATGCTCGACGAGGTCGTCGCGGGCCTGCCCGACGGCCCCGACCAGGTCGTCCTGGTCGTCAACGGCATGGGGGGCACGGCACTGCTGGAGCTCTACGTGCTCGCCGAGCTGGCCGCCGCCGGGCTGGAGGCGCGCGGGCTGGAGCGGGTGGGCCTGCTCGTCGGCACGTTCGTGCCCGCCCTGGACATGGCCGGGTTCTCGCTCACCCTGACCCGGATGCGCCCGGAGTGGACGGGCCTGTGGGCCGCGCCGGCGCAGACGGCCGCCTTCCCCCGGACGGAGACCTCATGACCGGCCACCCCCTCGACCAGGACGCCGTGCTGGCCCGCTTCGCCCGGGCCGTCGAGGACGGCCACGGCGTGCTCACCGACCTCGACCAGCACTCCGGCGACGGCGACTACGGCGACAACCTCCGCGCCGGGGTCCGGTTGGCCGTCGCACTGGCCGACCGCGGACCGCAGCGCGGGTTCGGCGCGCTCGGCGAGGTCTTCCTCGACGAGGTCGGCGGCACCAGCGGCCCGCTGCTGGGCCTGCTGTTCTCCGAGATCGCCCGCGCTCTGTCCTACGGTTCGGCCGACACCGCCGCGTTCGCCGCGGGCGCCCGGGCCGGGCTGACCGCGATCCAGCGGGTCGGCGAGGCCGAGGTGGGCGACCGGACGATGGTCGACGCGCTGGCCCCGGCCGTGACCGCGCTCGACCGTTCGGGGTACGCCGCCGCGGCGGCCGCGGCCCTCGACGGCGCCGAGCGGACCGCGGAGCTCGCGGCCCGGCACGGTCGCGCGTCCTACGTCGGCGAGCGTGCGAAGGGCGCGCCGGACCCCGGCGCGGTCGGCGTCGCGCTGCTGTTCGCCGCGGTCGCCGCGGTGGCCGAGCCCGGCGCCGAGGTGGCGGACCCGCTGGCGGGCCGGGCCTGAGCGCCGTCCCATCCGGTGGGACGGCGGGCGGCGGTTCGTCCCGCGACACCCGCGACGTCCTGATTGAGGTTAGCCTGTCCTCTTGTAAGCCTTGACTGCATACTCTGCGTCGTCTTCTCTCTCGCCCGGACGAGTGAGCGGGAGGAACCGTGGGACGACGGGGCAGGAACAGGCGCGCGGCACGCGCCGGGAGCGCGACGCGCCGCTGGAGTGCCGCGCTGCACCGCTGGCTCGGGCTGCTGGTCGCCGCCGTGCTGGTCTTCCAGCTCGCCTCGGGGACCCTGCTGCTCTACCGGCCCGAGATCTTCGCCCTCACCCACCCGGAGCTGTTCGCCGCCACCGCGGGCACGGTGGCCGCGGGCCCGGCCGAGGCGCTGGCCGCGCTGCACCGCGCGCTCCCGCAGTTCAGCACCTCCTACGCGGCGTCCGTCGAGGGTGTGTGGCAGATCTGGGACGCCGACTACCACCGGGCCGCCTACATCGACCCCGGTACCGGGAACCTGCTGGGCACCGCCGAGCCCGACGGCGGCTTCTGGGGCGTGCTGCTCAACCTGCACGACTGCGGGCTCAGCTGCGAGACCTACCCCGGCTACGTCGCCGCCCTGAACGTGACGGTCCCCGGGGCCGACGAGCTGACCTGGGGCGGGCTGGTGCTGGGTGTGCTCGGACTGGCCCTGCTCCTGCTCACCCTCAGCGGCACGGTCGCGTGGTGGCCGTCGATGGGTCGGTTCCTGCGGGCGCTGCGGACGAAGATGCGGCCGCGCCTCGACCGCGGCGCCTACCGGGCGCACCGGGACCTGCACGACGTCGGCGCGGTGCTGGCGCTGCCGCTGATCGTCGTCTGGGCGGTGACCGGTGCCGGGTACGCGCTGCCGTTCGTCGGCGACGCCTGGTACGCCGTCACCGGCGGGGTCGCCCCCGAGCACTCCTTCACCGCCGACGCGGCCCCCGAGGGCGCACCCGACATCGGTCCCGACGCGGCGCTCGCCGCGGCCCGCACGGTCCTGCCCGGCCAGGAACTCGTGTTCGTCATACCACCGGGGCCCGACCAGGACCACTACCTGGTCGGCTTCCAGGACGGGGTCGCTCCCGCCCGCTACGGCGGTGTCCGGACCTTCTCCGAGAGCGACGTGGCCGTCGACCCGCACACCGGCCGCGCCGCCCTCTACGACGGCGGCCCCGGCCAGCCGTGGCCGGAGTGGCTGTGGGAGTCGGGCAACTACGGCGTCCACTTCGGCTACCTCGTCCCGTGGTGGGCACGGGCCCTGTGGTTCGCCGCCGGCAGCGTGTCGGTCTACCTGGTCGGGTCGGGCCTGTGGACCTGGTGGTGGCGACGGCGCCGGATCCGACGCGCCGCCCGTCCCGTCCCGGCGCCGCGCCGTGCCGCCGCGGCGGTGGAGCAGGTGCCCGCGGAGTAGCTCAGCCCGCGGTCGTCGCCGCCGGGAGGAACTGGGTGCGGTAGAGCGTGGCGTAGCGGCCGTCGGCGGCCAGCAGCTCGTCGTGGGTGCCGGACTCGACGACCTGCCCGCCCTCCAGCACCGCGATCCGGTCGGCCGCCCGCACGGTGGACAGCCGGTGCGCGATGACGATCGCGGTCCGCCCGACCAGCGCCTCGGCCAGTGCCTCCTGCACCGCGGCCTCGGACTCGGAGTCGAGGTGGGCGGTGGCCTCGTCGAGGATCACCACCCGCGGGCGGGCCAGCAGCAGCCGGGCGATGGTCAGGCGCTGGCGCTCGCCGCCGGACAGGCGGTAGCCGCGCTCCCCCACCACGGTGTCGAGGCCGTCGGGCAGCGTGTCGAGCAGGTCGCCGAGCCGGGCGCGGCGCAGCGCGTCGACCATCTCGTCGTCGGTGGCGGCGGGCGAGGCGTAGCGCAGGTTCCCGGCGATGGTGTCGTGGAACAGGTGCCCGTCCTGGGTGACCATGCCGACGGCCCCGCGCAGCGTGGCGAACGACAGGTCCCGCACGTCCACCCCGGACAGCTCGACCGAGCCGGCGTCGACGTCGTAGAGACGTGGGACCAGGGAGGCGAGCGTGGACTTCCCGGCCCCGGACGACCCGACCAGGGCGAGCAGCCCGCCGCCGTGCACGTGCAGGTCGACGCCGTGCAGCACCTCGGCGTTGACCCGCTGGTCGAGCACCGCGACCTCCTCCAGCGAGGCCAGGGAGACGTCGGTGGCGCTGGGGTAGGTGAACCGGACCCCGCGCAGGGCGACGTCGACGGGGCCGTCGGGCAGCGCGGCCGGGTCGGGCCGCTCGGTCAGCATCGGGCGCAGGTCGAGCACCTCGAAGACCCGCTCGAAGGCGACCAGCGCGGTCATCACGTCGACGCGGGCGTTGGCCAGCGCCGTCATCGGGGTGTAGAGCCGGGTCAGCAGCAGCCCGAGCGCGACGACGGTGCCCGCCGGGATCGCCCCGGTCACCGCGAGGTAGCCGCCGAGGCCGTAGATCATGGCCTGGGCCAGCGCCGACACCAGCTGCAGCGCGGTGACGAACAGCCGCGACACCATCGCCGACCGGACACCGATGTCGCGCACCCGCGACACCTGGCCGCGGAAGACGGCGGCCTCGGAGTCGGGGTCGCCGAACAGCTTCACCAGGGTGGCGCCGGGCGCGGAGAAGCGCTCGGTCATCTGGTTGCCCATGGTGGCGTTGAGCTCGGCGGCCTCGCGGCGCAGCTCGGCGAGCCAGGTCCCCATCCGCCGGGCCGGGAGCACGAACACCGGCAGCAGCAGCATCGCCAGCACGGTGACCTGCCAGGCCAGACCGATCATGACCGCGATGGCCAGCACGAGCTGGATGCTGTTGGACAGCACCGTGGACAGGGTGCCGGTGATGGCGGTCTGGGCGCCGATCACGTCGTTGTTGAGCCTGCTGACCAGCGCCCCGGTCCGGGTGCGGGAGAAGAACGCCAGCGGCATCGACTGGACGTGGCGGAACACCGCGACCCGCAGGTCCTCGATGAGGCCCTCGCCGAGCCGCGCGGAGAACCAGCGGCCGGCGAGCCCGACCACCGCCTCCAGGACGGCCATCCCGGCGATCGCCCCGGCGATCACCATCACGACGCGGGCGGCGTCGGGCAGCTCGTTCGCCGCGACGATCGTGTTGACCACGCGCCCGGCCAGCACCGGTGTCGCGACCCCGATGACCGCGGTGACGGTGGTCAGGGCCAGGTAGGACAGCAGCCAGCGGCGGTAGGGCCGGACGAAGCCCCAGATCCGGGGCCAGGTGCCCGGCGCGATGGAGCCACGGCGGATGGACGTCGAGTCCGCCCCCCGGATGACCCCGCGCATCAGGGTGAGCGGGCGATCCAACGGTGTTCCCCTTCGCCGGTGGTGGACGGCGAGGGTTCACGTTACGGCGCGTACGGCGGGCGGGCGCGGTGGTCCCGCGCGCGGCGCCCCACGACGCACCCCGGACACACGACGACGCCGCCCCGGGCTCGCTTCTCGACCCGGTCGGCGGCGCCGACGAGAGGACTACTTCTTCTTGGTACGGGTGGCGCCGCCGCGCCCGCGCAGCGTCACACCCGTCTCGGACAGGACCCGGTGGACGAATCCGTACGACCGCCCGGTCTGCTCGGCCAGCGAACGGATGCTGGCGCCCTTCTCGTACTTCTTCTTCAGGTCGGCAGCGAGTTTGCCCCGCTGCGTCCCGGTGATCCGGGCGCCCTTCTTGAGCTCGGCCATCGGCCCTCCTCATCCCCTCCGCGGATGCCCCCGCGGACCGCCGCATCAGGCGCGACGATCAGGCCATGATGATCCAGTTGACGATTTATGACCAGAACGCGGAAAACGCGATCGGCGAACGGTTACCCCGAACGGCGCAGCACTGCGGGTACCGTTCGGAATCGTCATCCGTCGGGCAGCGCAGTGCATTACCCCGTCGGAACGGGTCGTGCACGATTCCGACGGCCGCACGCGGTACGGCCCGGACACGTCCGATGATCTTGGTGGTCCGGTCGGGTGATCACCGCGGCGTGCGGTGACCGGTCACGCGAGCTGGACGAGTTCCAGGTAGTCGGCCGACCAGTGGTCCTCGGTGCCGTCGGGCAGGACGATCACCCGGTCCGGCTCCAGCGCCTCGACCGCGCCCGGGTCGTGGGTGACGAGCACGACCGCGCCCTCGAAGCGGCGCAGCGCGTCGAGCACCTGCTCGCGGCTGGCCGGGTCCAGGTTGTTCGTCGGCTCGTCGAGCAGCAGCACGTTCGCCGCCGAGGACACCAGACCGGCCAGTGCGAGCCGGGTCCGCTCACCGCCGGACAGCGTCCCGGCGGGCTGCTCGAGCTGCTCCCCGGAGAACATGAACGACCCGAGCAGGGTCCGCAGCTGCTGCTCGGCGGCGTCCGGGCTGGCGTGGCGGATGTTGTCCCAGACCGAGGCGTCCATGTCGAGCGTGTCGTGCTCCTGGGCGAAGTAGCCCCGTCGCAGCCCGTGGCCGGGCACGACCCCGCCGGAGTCGGACTCCTCGGTGCCGGCCAGGATCCGCAGCAGCGTCGTCTTGCCGGCACCGTTGAAGCCCAGCACCACGACCTTCGACCCGCGGTCCACCGCGAGATCCACCCCGGTGAACACCTCCAGCGACCCGTAGGCCTTGGACAGGTTCTCCGCGGTGAGCGGGGTGCGCCCGCAGGGCGCCGGGGTCGGGAACCGGATGTGCGCGACGCGGTCGGCCTGACGCTCGTCGTCGAGACCGGCGAGCAGTGCGTCGGCCCGGCGGGCCATGTTCTTGGCGGCGACGGCCTTGGTGGCCTTCGCGCCCATCTTGGCGGCCTGGACGTGCAGCGCGGACGCCTTCTTCTCGGCGTTGGCCCGCTCGCGGCGACGACGCTTCTCGTCGGTGGAGCGCGCCTCCAGGTACCGCTTCCAGTCCATGTTGTACTGGTCGGCCTCGCCGCGGGTCGCATCGAGGAACCAGACCTTGTTCACCACTGCGGCCAGCAGGTCGGTGTCGTGGCTGATGACGACCAGACCGCCCTCGTGCTGCTGCAGGAACCCGCGCAGCCAGGTGATCGAGTCGGCGTCGAGGTGGTTGGTGGGCTCGTCGAGCAGCAGCGTGGTCGCCGACTGCGACCCGCCGTCGGAGGCGGCGAACAGGATCCGGGCCAGCTCCACGCGCCGGCGCTGACCGCCCGAGAGCGTGCGCATCGGCTGGGCCAGCACCCGCTCGGGCAGCCCCAGGTGCGTGCAGATCCGCGCGGCCTCGGACTCCGCGGCGTAGCCGCCGAGGGCGGAGAACCGCTCCTCGAGCCGTCCGTACTCGCGGACCGCCTTGTCGTTCGCGGCCGGGTCGGCCAGCTCGGCCATCGCGGTCTGCGCCTTCTCCATCTTCGCCAGCAGCACGTCCAGGCCGCGGGCCGAGAGCACCCGGTCCTTCGCCGTGACCGACAGGTCGCCCTCGCGCGGGTCCTGCGGCAGGTAGCCGACCGGGGAGTTCGCGCTACGCTGCCCGGAGTACGGCTCGCCCTCGCCGGCCAGCACCCGCATCGAGGTGGTCTTGCCCGCGCCGTTGCGCCCGACCAGACCGATCCGGTCGCCGGGCTGCACCCGCAGGGTGGCACCGGAGAGCAGGATGCGGGATCCGGCGCGCAGTTCGAGGTCGGTCGTGGTGATCACGTGGAAGAGCTCCAGACGGAGGACGAGGAGTGACGCTGAGAGGACCGGATGCGGGCACGGTCGTGCCCGGGGCGCCGGTCTACTCGATCAGGATCACGCGACCAGACTACCGGCCGGGTCCACCGGATTCCCCACGTAGGGTCGGGCCCCATGACCGATCTCACCTCCCTGGCCGGTCGGGCGGCACTGGTCACCGGCGCCTCGCGGGGCATCGGGTACGGCGTCGCCGCCGCGCTGCTGGCGCGCGGCGCGTCGGTGACGATCACCGGTCGGCGCGCCCCGGAGCTCGACGCGGCGGCGGCCGAGCTCGCGGCCGGCGCGGGGGTCGGCACCGGCCGGGTGCTCGCCGTCGCCGGCAACGTCGGGGACGCGGCGCACCGGGCCGCCGCGGCGGAGGCGACGGTGGCCGCGTTCGGCTCGCTGGACGTGCTGGTCAACAACGCCGGGATCAACCCCCAGCACGGGCCGCTCGTCGAGGCCGACCTCGACGCCGTCCGCAAGATCCTCGACGTCAACGTGGTCGCCGCCCTCGGGTTCGTCCAGCAGGCGCACCGGGTGTGGATGGGCGCGCACGGCGGCGCCGTCGTCAACGTCGCCTCGGTCGCGGCGCTGCGGCCCACCGGCGTCATCGGGGCCTACGGGGCGTCGAAGGCGGCGCTGCTCACCCTGACCGAGGAGCTGGCCGGCCAGCTCGGCCCCGGCATCCGGGTCAACGCCGTCGCCCCCGCCGTGGTGCGGACGCGGTTCGCCGAGGCGCTCTACGCCCACGACGAGGCGTCCGTCGTCGCGGGCTACCCGCTGGGGCGCCTCGGCGAGCCCGCGGACGTCGCCGAGGCGGTCGCGTTCCTCGTCTCCGACGCCGCGTCCTGGGTCACCGGGGCCACCCTGCGGATCGACGGCGGCAGCCTGTCCGCCGGGCGGCACCGGCCGGGCCCACAGTGACCGGGACGACGAGCGGGACGGCGTCGTCGAGCCGGTCGGGCACCCCCGGCACGACGGTGGCCGACGTGCTGGTCCTCGGCGGCGGTCCGGCCGGCCGGGCGCTCGCGGCGGCGTGCGCGGAGGCCGGGCTGCGCCCCACGCTCGCCGACCCCGCCCCGGAGCGGGCGTGGACGGCGACCTACTGCGCGTGGCCCGAGGAGCTGCCCCCGCACCTGCCGGCGGCGATGGTCGCGACCCGGCCGGAGGCGGTGGCCGTGCTGCCCCGCGGTGGCACCCGCGCGCTGGGCCCGTACGCGGTGCTCGACACCGCCGGGCTGCGCGCCCACCTCGACGCCCGGCTCGCCGGGGTCACGGTGCTGGCCGGGCGCGCCGCCGCCGACGACGTCCGGCCCGACGGCCACCGGTACCGGGTGCGGCTGCACCCTCCGGGCGGCCGGGGCGGGAGCGGCGACGCCGGCGACGGCGGGGCCCCGCGGGACGACGCGGCGCGGGTCGTCGACGCGGCCCTGGTCGTCGACGCCACCGGGGCACCGTCACGGCTGCGCCCCGGCCCGGCGGGCGGGACCGAGCAGACCGCGTGGGGCGTCGTCGTCGACGAGCGGGTGGCCGCGCCGGTGGTGGGGCCCGGCGAGGCCGTCTTCATGGACTGGCGCTCCCCCGGCCCGCACCGCCCGGAGTGGACGGACTGGCCGACGTTCCTCTACGCCGTCCCCTACGGCGACGGCACCGTCCTGCTGGAGGAGACCTCCCTGGCGCGACGGCCGGGGCTGGGGCTGCCCGAGCTGCGCGACCGGCTCGCGGCCCGGCTCGCCGGGGCGGGGGTCATCGTGCCCGACGACGCCCCCGTCGAGCGGGTCCGCTTCCCGGTCGACACCCCGCGCGGCCCGCGGCACCCCGTCGGGTTCGGGGCGGCGACCCCGCTGGTGCACCCTGCGACCGGGTTCAGCGTCGCCCCCGCGCTCGGGCTGGCCCCGCAGCTCGCCGCGGAGCTGGCCCGGCACCTGCCGCACGACCCCGCCGCCGCGACGACGGCGGCCCGCCGGCTGCTCTGGCCCCGGTCGGTCCGCGCGGTGCACCGCCTGCGCCGGCACGGGCTGCGCACCGTGCTGGAGATGCCGCCGCGGCTGGTGCCGGACTTCTTCGACGCGTTCTTCGCCGGCCGCAGCGGCCGGGCGTTCCTCACCGGCCGCGACGACCTGACCGGCACCCTCGCCGGGATGGCCGGTGTGTTCCGGGCCGCTCCGCCACCCGTACGAGCGCACATGCTGCGATCGGCCGCCGCATTTCACTCGAAAGGGCGATGACGGGAGGGAGTCGGGACAAGTTGATCGGATACCACGTAGTAACGTCGTCGCACGCGGTGACGCCGGCCGCAGACCCGGCGACGCGCGACCGTTCCCCCGGGAGGCACCTGTGTCCGCATACAAGACCATCGTCGTCGGCACCGACGGCTCGTCGACGTCGTTCGCGGCCGTCGAGCGCGCGGCCGGGGTGGCCGCGGACAGCGGCGCGAAACTGGTCATCGTCTCCGCCTACACCCCGGCCAGCCGCGAGGACACCTCGGCCGCGGAGGACGCGCTGAAGGACGAGGCCTTCCTCGTCACCGGCTGGACCCCCGCCGAGGAGGCGCTGCGCGAGGCCTCCGACCGGGCCGCCGCCGCCGGCGCGAAGGACGTCTCGACCTTCGCCGAGGACGGCGCGCCGGTCGACGTGCTCCGCAAGGCCGTCAAGGAGCACAGCGCCGACCTGCTCGTGATCGGCAACCGCGGTCTGAACACCTTCTCCGGGCGGCTGCTCGGCTCGGTGCCCGCCGACGCGACCCGCCGTGCCGGCGTGGACGTGCTCGTCGTGCACACCACGTGATCGCGTGACGTCCGAACCCGGACCGCCCCGTCCGATGCCCGACCCCGCCTCCATCGACTGGAGCGAGATCGACGACGGGGCGCTGGACGAGTTCATCCTGGGCGCGCCCCGCGAGTTCACCCGCGACGAGCTGGTGGAGGCCGCGGGGCTCGACCCGGAGGAGTCGGGGCGGCTCTGGCGTGCGCTGGGGTTCGCGGACTCGGATCCGGAGGACCGGGTCTACACCCGCGCCGACCTGGAGGCGGCCAGCACCGTCGCCCGACTGACCCGGGACTGGCTGCCCGACAAGAACGCCCGCGAGGCCGTCGCCCGCGCGGTCGCGCAGTCGCTGTCGCGGCTCGCCGAGTGGCAGATCGGCATGCTCGCCCAGGTCGCCGCCGCGCACATCGGCGAGCTGACCCCGCGCGACGCGGCCCGGCTCGCCGCCGACGTGCTGCCCGAGCTGGAGTCGCTGCAGTCCTACGTGTGGCGGCGCCACCTCGCTGCGACGGCGTCGCGCTGGGTCGCGGGGGCGCAGCGGATGGACGCCGCGGACATCGCGGCCGACACCTGGCCGCTGTCGGTCGGGTTCGCCGACATGGTCGGCTTCACCCGCACCACCCGCCGCCGGTCGATGGACGAGCTCGGCGAGATGATCGAGCGGTTCGGCTCGGTGACGACCGAGGTCATCGCGAACGGCCGGGGCCGGGTGATCAAGACCGTCGGCGACGAGGTCCTCTACGTCACCGAGCACCCCGCCGACGCCGCGGCCATCGCGCTCGGCCTGCGCGACCGGGTCCGGACCGAGCCGGCGCTGCCGCAGCTGCGGATCGGCCTCGCCCACGGCATGGTGCTGGCCCGCTACGGCGACGTCTACGGCGAGGTCGTCAACGTCGCGGCCCGGCTCACCTCCGAGGCCCGCCCGGACACGGTGCTGGTCGACAAGGAGATGTTCGAGTCGCTGCGCGACGACCCGCGCTTCGACCTGCGGCGGATCGCGACACTGCACACCCGCGGCTACTCCCACCTGCGGGCGTGGGCACTGCGCGGCGCCCGCGAACGCTGATCCTTGACCTGAACCCGGGTCGAGGTGACAGCCTCGGGCACCATGACGAGCACGGTGACCACCTCAGCCGCCGCGTACCTCGACCTCCTCGGGGTCGACCGGGCGACACCGGACCGGGCGCTGCTCGACCGGGTCGTGACCGCGCACAACGCGACCATCCCGTTCGAGAACCTCGACCCGTTCACCGGCGTCGAGCCGCCGACCACCTCCGACGGCGTCGCGGCGAAGCTGGTGCACGGCCGGCGCGGCGGCTGGTGCTTCGAGCACAACCGCCTGCTGTACGACGTGCTGGCCGCGGTGGGGTACCAGGTCACCCCGCTCGTCGGCCGGGTCCGCCTGGGCCTGGCCCCGGCGGACCCGCCGACGTCGCGCACCCACCGGCTCACCCTCGTCGACACCACGGAGGGCCGCTTCACCGTCGACGCCGGGTTCGGCTCGACGGTGCCGACCACCGCGCTGCGGCTCGTCGCCGGACTGGAGCAGCCCACCCCGCAGGCGACCTACCGCTACGCCCGCGACGACCACGGCGCCTGGGTCCTGCAGCGGCGCGGCAGCGGTGACTGGGCCGACCAGTACGTCTTCGACCTGGTCCCCGCCCCGGACGTCGACTTCGCGATGGGCTCCTGGTATCTGACCCACCACCCGGCGTCGCACTTCCGGACCGGGCTCGTCGCCGCGCGCACCACCCCGGAGCACCGGACCACCCTCGACGGGACCCGGCTCACCGTGCGCACCGCCGACGGCGACGCACAGCGGCACGACCTCACCTCCCCCGCCCGGGTCCGGGACGCGCTGGAGGAGCACCTCGGTGTCGACACCGGCGCCGTCGCGGGGCTGGAGGACCGGCTGCGGGAGGTCTACTTCCGGTGAGACGACGACGGGCCGGACCCCCGGGTGGGGATCCGGCCCGTCGGGTCGGTGCGGGGTCGTCAGACCCGGAAGCCGAGGGCGCGCAGCTGCTCGCGGCCGTCCTCGGTGATCTTCTCGGGGCCCCACGGCGGCATCCAGACCCAGTTGATCCGGACGTCGTCGACGAGGCCGCCGTCGGGACCGGCGGTGAGCGCGGAGCGGGTCTGCTCCTCGATCACGTCGGTCAGCGGGCAGGCCGCCGAGGTCAGCGTCATGTCGATGACCGCGGTCCCGCCGTCCCGGTCGATGCCGTAGACGAGGCCGAGGTCGACGACGTTGATGCCCAGCTCGGGGTCGACGACGTCCTTCATCGCCTCCTCGAGGGCCTCGAGGGTCGCGCCGTCACCGGCGTCGGCCCGGGCGGGCGGCTCGGGCATGCCCGCCGCGCCGCGCACCACGTCCTCGGAGGTGCTCTGTTCGGTGGTCTCGCTCATGCCGGACTCCCCTCGGAGTTCTCGATGCGGGCGTCGGTGCGGCTCACCGCGTCCTTGAATGCCATCCAGCCCAGGAGAGCACACTTGACCCGCGCCGGGTACTTGGCGACGCCGGCGAAGGCCACGCCGTCGCCGATGACGTCCTCGTCGGGCTCGACCCTGCCGCGTCCCTGGGCCATCTCCTGGAACGACGCCATGATCTTCCACGCCTCGCCGACCGGCTTCCCGGCGACGAGGTCGTGCAGCACCGACACCGACGCCTGGCTGATCGAGCAGCCCAGCGTCTCGTAGGACACGTCGGTGACCACGTCGCCGTCGACCTTGACCCGCAGCGTGACCTCGTCCCCGCAGGTGGGGTTCACGTGGTGGGTCTCGGCGTCGTAGGGCTCGCGCAGACCGGCGCCGTGCGGGTCGCGGTAGTGGTCCAGGATGATCTCCTGGTACATCTGCTGCAGCTGCACGTCACACCGTCCCGAAGAACTTCTGGGCGGCGCGCACCCCGTCGGCCAGCGCGGTGACCTCGTCCAGGGTGTTGTACACCGCGAACGACGCCCGGGCGCTGGCCACGATGCCGAAGCGCCGGTGCAGCGGCCACGCGCAGTGGTGACCCACGCGGATGGCGACGCCGGCGTCGTCCAGCACCTGGGACAGGTCGTGGGCGTGGATGCCGTCCACGACGAACGACACCGCTCCCCCGCGGTCGACGGTGCCCGTGGGCCCGACGATCCGCAGGCCGTCGATCGCCGACAGCTGGTCCAGCGCCGCCGCGGTGAGCGCGTGCTCGTGCGCGGCGACGGTGTCCATCCCGATCGCCCCGAGATAGTCGACCGCGGCGCCGAGGCCGACGGCCTGCGACGTCATCGGCACCCCGGCCTCGAACTTCTGCGGCGGCGGCGCCCAGGTCGCGCCCTCCATCCGGACGGTCTCGATCATCGAGCCACCGGTGAGGAACGGCGGGAGCGCCTCGAGGAGCTCCCGGCGGCCGTAGAGGACGCCGACCCCGGAGGGCCCGAGCATCTTGTGCCCGGAGAAGACCGCGAAGTCCACCCCGAGCCGGTGCAGGTCGACCGGCATGTGCGGCACCGACTGGCAGGCGTCGAGGACGGTCAGCGCGCCGACCGCGGCGGCCCGCTCCACCAGCTGCGCGACCGGCGCGACGGCGCCGGTGACGTTGGACTGGTGGGTGAAGGCCACGACCCGCGTCCGGTCGGTGAGCTCGAGCGAGTCGAGGTCGATCCGGCCGTCGTCGGTGACGGAGTACCAGCGCAGGGTCGCGCCGGTCCGCCGGCACAGCTCCTGCCACGGGATGAGGTTCGCGTGGTGCTCCAGCTCGGTCACGACGACCTCGTCACCGGGGCCGAGCGCGAACCGCTCGGAGGCGGCGTCGAGCCCGGTCCGGACCGAGGCGTTGCCCAGGCCGTAGGCGACCAGGTTGATGCCCTCGGTCGCGTTCTTGACGAACACGACCTCGTCGTCGTTCGCACCGGCGAACGCCGCGATGCGTGACCGGGCGGACTCGTAGGCGTCGGTGGCCTCCTCGGCGAGCTGGTGCGCGCCCCGGTGGACGGCCGCGTTGTGCCGCTCCAGGAACGTGCGCTCGGCGTCGAGCACCTGGCGCGGCCGCTGGGAGGTCGCACCGGAGTCGAGGTAGACCAGCGGCTTCTCCTCGCGCACGGTGCGCGCGAGGATCGGGAAGTCCGCCCGGATCCGGGCCACGGCGTCGGCGTCGAGGCCGGCCGTGGTCCCGGTTCCGTGGGTGAGGGTCATGGTCAGGCCAGTGCCTTCTGGTCCGCCGCCGCCTTGTCGGCCTGGGTGAACCGGACGTAGCCGTTCTTCTCCAGCTCGTCGGCCAGCTCGGGGCCGCCGGACTCGACGACGCGGCCGCCGGAGAACACGTGCACGCGGTCCGGCTTGATGTGGTTCAGGATCCGCGTGTAGTGCGTGATCAGCAGGACGCCGGTCTCGCCGCTCGACCGGTACCGGTTCACGCCCTCGGACACGACGCGCAGGGCGTCGACGTCGAGGCCGGAGTCGGTCTCGTCGAGCACGGCGAACTTCGGGTTCAGCAGCTCGAGCTGGAGCACCTCGTGGCGCTTCTTCTCACCGCCGGAGAAGCCCTCGTTGACCGAGCGGTCGGCGAACTCCGGGGAGATGTCGAGGCCGGCCATGGCCTCCTTGACCTCCTTGACCCAGGTCCGCAGCTTCGGCGCCTCGCCGCGGGTGGCGGTGGCCGCCGAGCGCAGGAAGTTCGCCATCGACACGCCCGGGACCTCGACCGGGTACTGCATGGCCAGGAACAGCCCGGCCCGCGCCCGCTCGTCGACCGACATCTCCAGGACGTTCTCGCCGTCCAGCAGCACCTCGCCACTGGTGACGGTGTACTTCGGGTGCCCGGCGATGGCGTAGGCCAGCGTGGACTTGCCGGAGCCGTTCGGCCCCATGATCGCGTGCGTCTCGCCCGCGCGGACGGTGAGGTTCACACCGCGCAGGATCTCCTTGGGGCCGTCCTCGGTCTCGACCGAGGCGTGCAGGTCCTTGATCTCCAGAGTGGACATCGGTGGTGGTCGCTCCGTATTCGGGAAAGTGTGCGGAATCGGTGCCGAGCTGCGCTCAGACGCCGGTGAGCGCGAGCTCGGCCTCGACGGCCGCCTCGAGGCGCTCCTTGAGCTCCGGCAGTGTGATCTTGTTCAGGACCTCGCCGAAGAACCCGCGGACGACCAGGCGACGGGCCTGGTCCTCGGGGATGCCGCGGCTGCGCAGGTAGAACAGCTGCTCGTCGTCGAACCGCCCGGTGGCGCTGGCGTGGCCCGCGCTCACGATCTCGCCGGTCTCGATCTCCAGGTTGGGCACGGAGTCGGCGCGGCAGTGCTCGGTGAGCACCAGGTTCCGGTTGAACTCGAAGGTCTCGGTGTTCTCGGCGGCGGCCCGGATCAGCACGTCGCCGATCCACACCACGTGCGAGGAGTCCTTCGTGAGGCTCTGCAGCGCGTTCTTGTAGAGCACGTTGGACTTGCAGTTCGGCATCGCGTGGTCCACCAGCAGCCGCTGCTCGAGGTGCTGGCCGGCGTCGGTGAAGCCGAGCCCGATGAGCTCGGCGTCGCCGCCGGGGCCGGCGTAGCGCACGGTCGAGGAGACCCGGACCAGGTCGCCGCCCAGCTGGACCGTGGTGGCCCGCAGGGTGGCGTCGCGCCCGATCGAGTAGTGCTCGGCGCCCACGTGCACGGCGTCGTCGGCCCACTCCTCGGTCACGACCAGCGTGAGCTGCGAGCCGTCGCCCAGGACGACCTCGGTGTTGTCGGCCAGCACGCCCGACCCCCGGTGCACGACGACGACCGTCGCCTGCGTGTGCGGGGTGGTGCGGATGTGCAGGTGGCCGGCCGCCGTGACGCCCTCGCCGGGGCCGTCCACGGTGATCGTCACCGGGTCGAGCTTCTCCCCGTCCAGGGTGACCAGGGTGGCCTCGCCGAACCCGGACCAGGCCGCGGCGGCGACCCGATCGAACGGGACACCGCCCTCGCCGATCCGGGCGTCGTCGCGGCCGACCTTCTCGACGGTCACCCCGGCGGCCTCGGTGACCGAGACCGGCGCGGTGCCCTCGAACGCGGCACTGCCGTCGTGCAGGCCCTTGAGCCGGCGCAGCGGGGTGAACCGCCAGTTCTCCTCGCGGCCACCGGGGACCTCGAACGCCTCCACGTCGAAGGACTGGAAGCGCTCGCCGGCCGAGGCGATCGGGACCTCGCCCTGCCCCTCCTTGGCGCCCTTCAGCTCGGGCGCGAGGCCGGCAACGTCACTCGTCGTCATCCGACGGAACCCTCCATCTGCAGCTCGATCAGCCGGTTCAGCTCCAGCGCGTACTCCATCGGCAGCTCGCGCGCGATGGGCTCGACGAACCCGCGCACGACCATGGCCATGGCCTCGTCCTCGGTCAGACCGCGGCTCATCAGGTAGAAGAGCTGGTCGTCGGAGACCTTGGAGACGGTGGCCTCGTGCCCCATTGACACGTCGTCGTTGCGGATGTCGACGTAGGGGTAGGTGTCCGAGCGCGAGATCGTGTCGACCAGCAGCGCGTCGCACTTCACCGTCGAACGGGAGTTCTTCGCGCGCGGGTTGACCTGGACCAGGCCGCGGTAGGACGTACGCCCGCCGCCGCGCGCCACCGACTTCGACACGATCGTCGAGGAGGTGTTGGGCGCGAGGTGGACCATCTTGGCGCCGGCGTCCTGGTGCTGGCCCTCGCCCGCGAACGCGATCGAGAGGACCTCGCCCTTGGCGTGCTCGCCCATCAGCCACACGGCCGGGTACTTCATGGTCACCTTGGAGCCGAGGTTGCCGTCGACCCACTCCATGGTCGCGCCCTCCTCGGCCTTGGCGCGCTTGGTGACCAGGTTGTAGACGTTGTTCGACCAGTTCTGGATCGTGGTGTAGCGGCAGCGGCCGCCCTTCTTGACCACGATCTCGACGACGGCCGAGTGCAGCGAGTCGGTCTTGTAGATCGGCGCGGTGCAGCCCTCGACGTAGTGCACGTAGGCACCCTCGTCGACGATGATCAGCGTCCGCTCGAACTGGCCCATGTTCTCGGTGTTGATCCGGAAGTAGGCCTGCAGCGGGATGTCGACGTGCACGCCCGGCGGGACGTAG
Organism: Pseudonocardia sp. ICBG162; assembly: GCF_020496225.1. Lineage (NCBI taxonomy): Bacteria > Bacillati > Actinomycetota > Actinomycetes > Pseudonocardiales > Pseudonocardiaceae > Pseudonocardia > Pseudonocardia sp. ICBG162. Next base: position 292,287 of record NZ_JAHLJD010000013.1, on the reverse strand, counting down.
ATGAAGGAGCCACCGGACCAGACCGCGGAGTTCAGGGCGGAGAACTTGTTGTCACCGGACGGGATGACCGAGCCGAAGTACTCCCGGAACAGCTCCGGGTGCTCCTTCAGCGCGGTGTCGGTGTCCAGGAAGATGACGCCCTGCTGCTCGAGGTCCTCGCGGATCGAGTGGTAGACGACCTCGGACTCGTACTGCGCGGCGACACCGGAGACCAGGCGGGCCTTCTCGGCCTCCGGGATCCCCAGCTTGTCGTAGGTGTTCTTGATGTCCTCGGGCAGGTCGTCCCAGGTGGCGGCCTGCTTCTCCGAGGAGCGCACGAAGTACTTGATGTTGTCGAAGTCGATCCCGGACAGGTCGGAGCCCCAGCGCGGCATCGGCTTCTTGCCGAAGATGTCGAGCGCCTTCTGCCGGAACTCCAGCATCCACTCGGGCTCGCTCTTCAGGCGGGAGATGTCGGCGACGACCTCGGAGGACAGGCCACGCTTCGCGATGGAGCCCGCCTCGTCGGAGTCGGCCCAGCCGAAGTCGTACCGGCCGAGCGCCGCGATCGTCTCCTCCTGCGTGAGCTCGGTGCGCACATCAGGAGTGGTCGTCATAAGGACTGCCTCCCTTTCGGGGACCGTGGTGGGAGAAGGTCCCGCCGTCGGCGGGGCCCCCTTCTTCTTGCACCTGCCGCACCTGCGCAGTGGGTCTCCCACTCACGGTGACGGAACGGCCTTGCTTCTTACCTCGTGCCCGCGCGAGGAGTTCGGGATCCTCGAGCGGGACGTGTGTGGTGCACGCGGCGTCGCCGCGGGCGATGGTGGCCAGCCGCTGCACGTGCGTGCCCAGGAGCTCGGCGAAGGCACGCGTCTCGGCCTCGCAGAGCTCCGGGAACTCGGTGGCCACGTGGGCCACCGGGCAGTGGTGCTGGCACAGCTGCACCCCGAACCCGCCGTGGCGGGCCTGCGCAGCGTAGCCGCGGGCGCTGAGCACCCGGGCGAGCGCTTCGACCCGTTCCGCGGGTTCCGCCGGGGCGGTCACCGCGTCGAGGTCGGACCCGAGCAGCTCGCGCACCCGGTGCCGGGCGAAGGCGTCGACCGCCTCCTCCCCCGCCGTCTCGGCGAGGAAGCGCAGCGCCTGGGTGGCCAGGTCGTCGTACCCGTGCCCGAACCGGACCCGGCCCGTGTCGGTGAGCAGGTACTCCCGGGCCGGACGGCCCCGGCCGCGCGGACGGGCGGACCGGGCCGGGGCCCGGACCTCCGCCTCGCCGTCGGCGATCAGCGCGTCGAGGTGCCGGCGCACGGCGGCCTCGGTGAGCTCCAGCTCGGCCGCCACGACGGCGGCCGTGACCGGACCCTGCTCCATGAGCACCCGTGCCACGAGGGCGCGGGTACCCGTCCCGGACGCGGCGGGCACCACGGCGTCGCCGCCGACGCCGTGCCCGCAGGCAGGGTCGTCGAGGCGCCGCGGCGCTGTCCGGTCCGTTTTCACAACATCAGTGTTGCGTATATCGGTCGGCACGGCAAAACAGACCCCCCGCCGTGGTGACCGGGCTCACTCCACCCGCAGGTGAGGGCCGGTACCGGACCCCCCGTGGCCGCACCACTAGCCTCTTCTCCCATGGTGACGCCCGAGGTCGCCCCGCCCGGGCGCGACGACCCCCCGACGCGTGCGGCGCCGTCCGATCCCCCCGCCACACCGCCGTCGACCGGCCACCGGGCCCGGCGCGGCCTGCGCGAGCAGGCCCGGATCGCGCGGATCCTCGGCCTGACCGGCGCGCTCCTGATGGGGATCAGCGCGCTGGGGTCCGGGGCCTTCCCGGTGCCGAACCCGCTCAACGGGCTGCGCGTGATCGGGCTGCCGTCGCGCAACGTCACCCTCGCGATCGCCGTCACCTACGCGGGCCTGCTCATGGTGGTCACGGCCTGGCTGTGGATCGCCCGGATGCTCACCACCCGCGGGGCGCACCACCCCGCTCCCGAGCGCCGCGAGCTCGGTCGCACCGCGATCCTGTGGGGGGTGCCGCTGGCGCTGGCGCCGCCGATGTTCTCGAAGGACATCTACAGCTACCTCGCCCAGAGCGCGACGCTCGCCCGCGGGATCGACCCGTACTCGATCGGCCCGGCGCAGGCGCTCGGCATCGACGACCCGCTGGTCCGCGGCATCCCCACGGTCTGGCGCGACACCCCGGCGCCCTACGGCCCGCTGTTCCTCGGCCTCGGTCGCGGGATCACGGCGCTGTCCGGGGAGAACGTGGTGCTCGGCATCCTCGAGCACCGGGTGCTCGCGCTGGTCGGCGTCGCGCTGATGGTGTGGGTGCTGCCCCGGCTGGCCTCCCGGTTCGACCTCGACGCCGGCCTGGTCCTGTGGCTCGGCGCGGCGAACCCGCTGGTGCTGTTCCACATGGTCAGCGGCATCCACAACGAGTCGATCATGCTGCCGCTGCTGCTGCTCGGGCTCTGGGTGATGCTCGGGCGCGACGACACCGTCCAGCCGTGGTGGCGGATCACCGGCGGTGCCGCGCTGATCGTCGCCGCGGCCTCGGTGAAGCTCCCGGCGCTGCTCGCGCTGGGCTTCGTCGGTGTGTACCTGGTCCGCAGGCGCGGCGGCAGGCTCGTCGACTGGGCCGTGATGACGGCCTGGCTGTCCGCGATCGCCGCGGCCGTGCTCACCTTCTTCAGCCTGGCCACCGGGCTGGGCTTCAACTGGGTGCGCGGGCTGTCCGCGCCCAGCGTGCTCATCTCGCCCATGTCGATCAGCACCAACCTGGGGCTGCTCGCCGGGCAGGTCGGCAGACTCGCCGGGCTCGGTGACCACACCGAGACCACGATGGGCCTGATGCGCAGCCTGTTCGTGCTGCCGATCGCGGTGATCGTGGTCGTGCTGCTGCTCGGCTGCCTGCGCGGGCGGGTCGACCCGGTCACCGGCACCGGCCTCGGGCTCGGCGCCGTCGTGCTGCTCGGCCCCGTCGTGCACCCCTGGTACCTGTTCTGGGCGCTGCTGCCGCTGGTCGTGACCCGGGCGATGCCGTTCTACCGCCGCGGCCTGCTGCTGCTGTCGGTCGTGCTCGCGCTGGCCGTGCCGCCCACCGGCGCCGACTTCTTCTTCCGCGGGTTCCAGCTGCCGCTGGCCATCACCGCGGGCGCGGCCATGTACACCCTCGCGCTGTACGTCGTCGCCCGGCTGATCCGCTCCCCCGGCGACGCCGGTGACCCGGCCCGCCCGGACGGGGGCACCGACGGCAGCGGCACCGACGGCAGCGGCACCGACGGCAGCGGCACCGACGGCAGCGGCACCGACGGCAGCGGCACTCCGGGCGACACCGGCGCCGGGACCCGCGCGCCGTCGGACCAGGAGCCCGCCCGGTGAGCGCCGCCCTGGAGATCCGCGGCCTCGTCGTGCGCTACGGCGCCACGACCGCCGTCGACGGGATCGACCTCGACCTCGCCCGCGGCGAGGTGCTCGCCCTGCTCGGCCCGAACGGCGCCGGCAAGTCCTCGACCGTCGAGGTGTGCACCGGGTTCCGGGCGCCCTCGGCCGGACGGGTGCGGGTCCTCGGCCACGACCCGGCCGACGAGGCCGTCCGCCCCCGGGTCGGCGTCATGCCGCAGGGCGGCGGCGCCTACCCGGCCGTGCGGACCGGGGAGATGCTGCACCTGGTCGCCGACTGCGCCGCGCACCCGCTCGACGTCGACATGCTCATCGACGTGCTCGGCCTGCGCCCGCGGGCGGGCACCCCGTACAAGCGGCTGTCCGGCGGGGAGCAGCAGCGCCTGGCGCTGGCGTGCGCCGTCGTCGGGCGCCCGGAGCTGGTGTTCCTCGACGAGCCGACCGCCGGTCTGGACCCGCAGGCCCGCCACCTGGTGTGGGACCTGGTCCGGGCGCTGCGCCGCGACGGCGTGGGGGTGCTGCTGACCACCCACCTGATGGACGAGGCCGAGCAGCTCGCCGACGACGTCGTGATCATCGACCACGGCCGGGTCGTCGCGCACGGCTCGCCCGCCCAGCTCACCGCGGGCGACCAGACCGAGCTGCGCTTCCGGGCCCGGCCCGGGATGGACGTCGCCGGTCTCGACGCCCGGCTGCCCGCCGGCTACGCCAGCTGCGAGACCTCCCCCGGCCGCTACCGGGTCCGCGGCCGGATCGACCCGGGCGCGCTCGCCGCCATCACCTCGTGGTGCGCCGACCAGGGCGTGCTCGCCGACGACGTCCAGGTCGTGCGGCGCAGTCTGGAGGACGTCTTCCTCGACCTCACCGGACGGGAGCTGCGCTCGTGACGACCCCGCGGACGACGCCGCCGTTCCCCGACGGCATGTTCACCCCCGCGCCCGGCCGCGGCCGGGCGCTGACGATGCTGCGGGCCCAGGGCGGTCTGGAGACCCGGCTCGCGCTGCGCAACGCCGAGCAGGTGCTGCTGACCCTGCTCATCCCGGCGGCCCTGCTGGCCGGGCTCACGCTCGTGCCCGCGGTGCCCGCCCCGGAGCCGCGGGTGGCGTGGCTGTTCGCCTCCATACTGGCGCTGGCCGTGATGAGCTCGGCGTTCACCAGCCAGGCCATCGCGCTCGGTTTCGACCGCCGCTACGGGGCGCTGCGCAGGCTGGCCGCGACGGCGCTGCCCCGCTGGCTGCTGGTGTGCGGGCGACTGGCCGCGGTCGCCGCCGTCGTCGTGATCCAGGTGGTGCTGCTCGGCGTGCTGGCGGCGCTGCTGGGCTGGTCCCCGGCCGGTGCCCGGCTCGACGGCGCCGCGCTGGCGGTGCTGCTGGGCGCGGCCGCGTTCGGGGCGCTGGGCATCCTGCTGGGCGGGACGCTGCGCGCGGAGATCGTGCTCGCCGTCGCCAACCTGGTGTGGTTCGCGCTGCTGCTGGCCGGTGGGATCGTCGTGCCGGTGGCGGACCTGCCGGGGCCGCTGGCGGCGCTCGCGCCGTGGCTGCCCTCCGGGGCGCTGGCCGAGGCGCTGCGCTCGGCCCTCGGCGCGGGCGAGTTCCCCGCGGCCGGGCCGCTGCTGGTGCTGACCGGCTGGGCCGTCGTCGCCGGGGTGGCGGCGTCGCGGCTGGTGCGCTGGACCTGAGCCCCATCTTCTACGATGCGTAGTGTGCTGCTGTCGCGCGTGCCCTCCACCCCGCCGGTGCTGATGCGCCGGCTGGCGATCGCGAACCTCGTCGCCCAGATCGGGATCGGGGTGACCGGCTCGGTGGTCCGGGTCACCGGCTCCGGCCTCGGCTGCTCGACCTGGCCGCAGTGCGAGCCGGGCAGCATGATCCCGGTCGACCACGCCGAGATCGCTCCGCTGCACATGTGGATCGAGTTCTCCAACCGGCTGCTCGGCATCCTGGTGGTGCTCACCGCGGGCGCGGCGCTGCTCGGCGCGCTGTACACCCGGCCGCGGCGCCGCCGCCTCACCGGGCTGGCGCTGGCGATGCCGCTCGGCGTCGTCGCGCAGGCCGTCATCGGCGGGATCACCGTGCTGCTCGGGCTGGCCTGGTGGACGGTGATGCTGCACTTCCTGGCCTCGATGGTGCTGGTCTGGTTCGCGGTGCTGCTGGTCGGCGCCGCCGGCGAGGCCGACGGCCCGGTGACCCGCACCGTGCCCGTCGCCGGGCGTGGGCTGGTGCTGTTCTCCACCGCGGTGCTGGGCGTCCTGCTCGTCGCGGGGACCCTGGTCACCGCGGCCGGTCCGCACGGCGGCGACCCGGAGACCCCGCGCCTGGACGTGCCGATCCCCGCGCTCGCGCAGCTGCACGTCGACACGCTGTTCCTCTACCTCGGCACCCTGGTCGGGCTCGGGTTCCTGCTGCACGCGGTGTCCGCCCCGCGGGCGCTGCTGCGCCGGTTCCGGGTGCTCGTCGTGGTCGTGCTCGCCCAGGGCGCGCTCGGCGGGGTCCAGTACGCCCTCGGGGTCCCGGAGCTGCTGGTGTCGCTGCACGTGCTCGGCGCCGGGCTGACCGCCGCCGCGGCCGCCTGGGTGTGGGCCGGCACCGCGACCCGCCCGGCCGCCGCCGACCCCCGCGCGACCCCGACCGGCGACCCGGCGGACGCCGCCGCGCCGGAGCCCGCCGCCGCGTCGGTCTGAGTCGGTCCGACCGGCCGCTGCACGATCGGGTGACACTCGGGCACTCTGGAGTCATGACCTCCGCATCCCGGTTGCGACGCGGCGGGATCGCCGTGGTCCTCGCGGCCGTCCTGGCCGTCGCCCTCATCGTGTCGCTGTCGGTGGGCCTGCTCACCACGCGGGCCTCCGCCGCCCCCGAGCTGCCGCCCGTCACGCCGGAGCAGCTCGTCGCCTCGGTCGTCGCGGCGGAGCCGGTCGCGCTGGCCGGCACCGTCGCCGTCGACAACCGGCTGGGGCTGCCCGCCGTGCCGGGCCTGCCCTCCGACGGGCTGACCGACGGCACCTCCACCGCGCGGGTCTGGTCCGACGGGAAGGGCGACGGTCGCCTCGCCGTCCCGAGCGACGACGGCGAGCGCACCTACGTCCGCGACGGCGCCACGACCTGGGCCTACGACTCCACCGACCGCACCGCGACCCGGTTCCCGAGCCGGGGGCACGCCCCGGACGCCGACGCCGCGAAGGACCCGGCCGAGGTCGCCCGGACCGTCGTCGCGCGGCTGAGCGCCACCAGCGTGCTGCGGGTCGACGGCACCACCGAGGTCGCCGGCCGCCCCGCCTACACCCTGGTCCTGGCGCCGAAGCCCGGTGAGCGCACCGTGCTGCGCGAGGTCCGCGCCGCCGTCGACGCGCAGACCCGGACCCCGCTGGAGCTAACCGTCCTCGGCGCCGGGACCGACCCGGTGCTGCGGATCGGCTTCGACGACGTCACGTTCGGCCCGCAGGACCCGGCCCTGTTCACCTTCACCCCGCCGCCCGGCGCCACCGTCCGCGACGGCACCGCCGGGACGGTGAAGCAGCCCGGCCCCGGCATCCGCCCCGGCCCCGCCAACCCCGGCACCGGCAGCCCCGGCAGCACGCCCGCACGGGCCGCCGCGCCGACCGTCGTCGGCGAGGGCTGGGACACCGTGGTCGTCGGCCGGGTCCCGCAGCGCTCCGGCGACGGGCAGGGCCCGGACCTGTCCGCGCTCGGCACCCCGGTGTCCGGACCGTGGGGCGCCGGCCGCGAGATCACCACGAACGCGGGCTCGGTGATCCTGGCCGACGACGGCCGCGTCGCCGCCGGTGCCGTCGGCCCGGACGTCCTCGGCGAGGCCCTGGCCCGGTGACGACCACCCGCTCCGCCCCCGCTGGCCACGTGGCGGACGGGGCCGCGGACGAGCAGCTCCCGGCCGCCCGCGTCCGGGACCTGCGCAAGGTGTTCGGGCGGGTCACCGCCGTCGACGGGGTGGACCTCGACGTCCCGGCCGGGTCGGTGTTCGGGATGCTCGGCCCCAACGGCTCGGGCAAGACGACACTGATCCGGATGCTGCTCGGGCTGACCACGCCGACCTCGGGCAGCGTCGAGCTGCTCGGGCTCCCGGTGCCGGGCGGGCTCGCCACGACGCTGCCCGACGTCGGCGCGCTGGTCGAGGGGCCGGGGTTCCATCCGTTCCTGTCCGGGCGGGAGAACCTGCGCCGGGTCGCGGCGACCGAGCCGCGGCTCGCGGCCGGTGAGGTGCGGCCCGCGGTGGAGGCGGCACTGGAGCGGGTCGGGCTGGCCGCGGCCGCCGGGCGCCGGTTCCGCGGCTACTCCCTCGGGATGAAGCAGCGCCTCGGGCTGGCCGCGGCGCTGCTCGTCCCGCGCCGGCTCGTCGTGCTCGACGAACCCACCAACGGTCTCGACCCGGCCGGCACGCGGGAGATCCGGACGATCGTCGCCGAGCTGCGGGCGGGCGGGGCGACGGTGCTGCTGTCGTCGCACCTGCTGTCGGAGGTCGAGGCGGTGTGCACGCACGTGGCCGTGCTCAAGCAGGGCACGCTGCTCGCGGCGGGACCGCTGGACCGGCTGCTCGGCGCCGCCGACGGCGACTGGGAGATCGCGACCACCGACCCGGCGGCGGCGCTGCGGGAGCTCGGGGCCGCCGGCGCCGACGCCCGGGCCGAGGGCGCGGCCGTCGTCCTGGCCGCCGACGCCGACGGACCGCGGCTGTTCGCCGGCCTCGTCGGGGCCGGGGTGGCGGTGCACGGGCTGGCCCGGCGCCGCACCGGCCTGGAGGAGCTGTTCACCCGGATCACCGAGGGCGACGCGTGAGCGCCCCGCCCGCCCCGCCCCGGCCGGTGTCGTGGCGGCGGCTGCTCGGGGCCGAGCTGCGCTGGGTGCTGCGCAGACCCCGGACCTGGGTGATGGTCGCGCTGCTCGGCGCGGTGCCGGTCCTGATGGCGGTCGGGCTCGTGCTGGCCGACGGGCCGCGCCGCGGCCTGCTGTCGGAGGTCGTCGGCAACGGGCTGACCCTGCCCGTCGCGGCGCTGACCCTGCTGATGGCGCTGCTGCTGCCGCTGGTGGTCACCGTCGCGGCCGCGGACGCGATCGCCGGGGAGGCCCAGCACGGCACCCTGCGCGGCCTGCTGCTGGCCCCGGTGGGGCGGCTGCGGCTGGTCGCGATGAAGGCGTTCGGCGTGCTGGTGGTGGCCGCGGTCGCGGTCGCCGTGGTCTGCGTGGTCGGGCTGGTGGCGGGGTGGGCGCTGATCGGGCCCCCCGCCGTCGTCGGCGACGGCGGCGCGCTGCTGACGATGTCCGGCTCGGTGCTGGACCTGACCTCCGCGGCCGGTCGGATCGCCCTGGTCGCGCTGTGGACGCTGGGTCAGCTCGCCGCGGTCGGCGCGGTGGCGCTGGTGGTGTCGTCGTTCACCGAGCACCCGCTGGTGGTGCTGTCCTCGGTGCTCGGCGGGATCATCCTGTCCGGGGTGCTCGGCGCGATCCCCGCGCTGGAGCCGATCCGCCCGTTCCTGCTCACCGACGGCTGGGCCGCCGGGGTCGACGTGCTGCGCGACCCGCTGCCGACCGACGGGCTCGTGTCGAGCACCGGGCTCGCGGCGGGCTGGTTCGCCGTCGCCGCGGTCGTGCTCGTCTCCCGGATGCTCCGCCGCGACGCGTGAGGGCATGATCGGGCCCGTCAGCAGCGGCGAGCGACGAGGAGGACACATGCGTGCGGTACGGGTGACGAGGCCCGGCGGGTCCGAGGTGCTGGAGGTCGTCGACACCGACGCCCCGGTGCCGGGTCCGGGCGAGGTGCTGGTGGAGGTCGCCGCGGCCGGGGTGAACTTCATCGACACCTACCAGCGCGAGGGCATCTACCCGATGGAGACGCCCTACGTCGCCGGGCTGGAGGGTGCGGGCCGGGTCACCGCGCTGGGCGCGGACGTCGACGGCGTCGCGGTCGGGGACCGGATCGCCTGGGCCAACACCCTGGGCAGCTACGCCGAGCAGGTCGCCGTGCCCTGGGGGAAGGCCGTCCCGGTGCCCGAGGGCGTCGCCGACGACGTCGCGGTCGGCGCGGCACTGCAGGGCATGACCGCGCACTTCCTGGTCAACGACTGTGTCGCCCTGCGCGGCGGGGAGACGATCCTGCTGCACGCCGCCGCCGGTGGCGTCGGGCTGCTGCTCACCCAGCTGGCCGTCGCGAAGGGCGCCCGGGTGATCGCGACGACGTCGACGCCGGAGAAGGCCGAGCTGGCCCGCGGCGCCGGCGCCGACGAGGTGATCGACTACACCGCCGTCGACGACCTGGCCGCCGCCGTCCGCGACCTCACCGGCGGCGCGGGCGTGCACGCCGCGTTCGACTCGGTCGGGCGCACCACCTTCGACGCGAGCCTCGCCTCGGTGCGCCCGCGCGGCACGCTGGTGCTCTACGGCGCCGCGTCCGGCCCGGTCGAGCCGTTCGACCCGCAGCGGCTCAACGCGGCCGGGTCGCTGTACCTGACCCGCCCGAAGCTGTTCGACTACATCGCCACCACCGACGAGCTGCGCACCCGCGCCGCCGCCGTCTACGGCGAGGTCGCCGCGGGCCGCCTCGACGTGCGGATCGGGCACCGCTACGACCTGGCGGACGCCCGCACCGCGCACGACGACCTGCAGGGCCGCCGCACCACCGGCAAGGTGCTGCTCGTCCCCTGACGGGTCCGGAACGGGGTCGGTCCGCCGCGCGGCGTGCGGTAGAACCGACGGCGTGACCGACACCCCCTTCCACGACCTCGACGCCTACGTCGCGCTCCCCCGCCTCGGCGGGCTCGCCCTGTCCCCCGACGGCACGCGGCTGGTCACCGGGGTCGCCGAGCTCGACGCCGACGGCACCCGCTACCGGACCGCGCTGTGGGAGGTCGACCCCGCGGGCGAGGCCCCGGCGCGGCGGCTGACCCGGGGCGCGGCCGGCGAGTCCGGGCCGGTCTTCACCCCCGACGGCGACCTGCTGTTCCGGTCGGCCCGCCCGGACCCCGACGCCACCGGGGAGACCGAGCCGCCGACCGCGCTGTGGCGGCTGCCCGCGGCCGGCGGTGAGGCCGCGCCCGCCGGGTCGCGGCCCGGCGGGATCTCCGCCGTCGCCGTCGCCGCCGACGCGGGGACGGTCGTCGTGTCCTCCCCCACGCTGCCCGGCGCGGTCACGACCGACGACGACGAGCAGCGCCGCACCGCGCGCACCGAGGGCAAGGTCACCGCGATCCTGCACACCGGCTACCCGGTGCGGCACTGGGACCACGACCTCGGCCCGGCCGAGGAACGGCTGCTCCTGGCCTCCCCCGAGGACACGGACCCGTGGACGGACCTCACGCCGGCACCCGGCCGCGCGCTGGACGAGACCGCCTTCGACGTCTCCCCCGACGGCGGCTCGGTGGTGACCGGCTGGTACCGCGCGCACGGCCACGGCACCTGGCGGCCCGGCCTGGTCGTGGTCGACACCGCGACCGGGGAGCACCGCGACCTGACCGACGACGACGGCCACGAGTACGGCGCGCCCCGGATCAGCCCGGACGGGCGGACCGTCGTCGCGCTGCGCGAACGCGTCTCCACCCCGGAGGTCGCGCCGCGGATCGACCTGGTCCTGGTGCCGCTCGCCGGTGGCGCGCCGCGTCCGGTGGCACCGGGCTGGGACCGCTGGCCGACCGCGGCCCGCTGGACGCGCGACGGGTCGGCGCTGATCGTGACCGCCGACGAGAACGGTCGCGGCCCGCTGTTCCGGGTCGACCCGGGCGCGACCCCGCAGGACGACACCGTCACCCGGCTCACCGGTGACCACGGCACCTACTCCGACCCGTGCCCGTCGCCGGACGGGCGATGGGTCTACGCGCTGCGCCACGCCTACGACGCGCCCCCGGCCCCGGTCCGCGTCCCCGCCGACGGCCGCGACGCCGACCCCGAGCTCCTGCCCGCCCCCGCCGCCGCCGCGCCCGTGCTGCCCGGCACGCTCACCGAGCTGGAGACCACCGCGGCCGACGGCACCCGGGTCCGCGCCTGGCTGGTCCTGCCCGACGGCGCCGACGCCGAGCACCCGGCGCCGCTGCTGCTGTGGATCCACGGCGGCCCGCTGGCCAGCTGGAACGCCTGGTCGTGGCGGTGGAACCCGTGGCTGATGGCCGCGCGCGGCTGGGCCGTGCTGCTGCCCGACCCGGCACTGTCGACCGGCTACGGCCAGGACTTCGTCCAGCGCGGCTGGGGCGCCTGGGGCGGCGCGCCGTTCACCGACCTGATGGCCGCGACCGACGCCGCCGTCGCCCGGCCGGAGATCGACGGGACCCGCACCGCGGCGATGGGCGGCTCCTTCGGCGGCTACATGGCCAACTGGGTGGCCGGGCACACCGACCGGTTCGCCGCGGTCGTCACCCACGCCAGCCTGTGGGCCCTCGACCAGTTCGGGCCGACGACCGACCACGCCGAGTACTGGCTCACCGAGATGACCCCGGCGATGGCGCAGGCCAACAGCCCGCACCACCACGCCGACGCGATCGTCACCCCGATGCTGGTGATCCACGGCGACCGTGACCATCGGGTCCCGATCGGCGAGGGGCTGCGGCTGTGGTGGGACCTGGTGTCCCGGCAGGCCGACCCGGACGCCAACCCGCACCGGTTCCTGTACTTCCCCGACGAGAACCACTGGGTGCTCGCGCCGAACCACGCGAAGGTCTGGTACCGCACGGTGTGGGCGTTCCTGGACTACCACGTGCTGGGCGCGGAGTGGGAGACGCCGCACCTGCTGCGGTGACCGGCGGCCCTCAGCCGCGCAGGGACCGGGCCGCGTCGTCGAGCACCCGGGCCGCGCTCGCGTAGCCGCGGTGCACCCACGTGCCCCGGTCCACCGTGACGGCGCGCCCGGCCCGGACCGCGGGCAGGGACCGCCACAGCGGGTCCCGGGCGACCTCGGCGTCGTCCTCGCCCTCGGCGACCCGCACCAGCAGGAAGACCGTGTCGCCGGCCACCTCGGCCAGCCGCTCCCGGCTGACCCCGAGGTAGCCGTCGGCGTTCCAGGACACCCCGGGCGGGGTGGGCGCGGTCGTCGCGCCCGCCTCGCGGAGCAGGGAGCCGGCGAAGGAGTCCGGGCCGTAGACGCGGACGCCGTCGCTGTCGACCTGCAGGACCGACACCGTGCCCGGCCGGGAGGCGAGCACGGTGCGCGCCCCGGCGACGTGCCGGGCCAGCTCCTGCTCGGCGGCGGCGGTCGCCGGGGCCCGGTCCATCGCCGCGGCGGCGGCCGCCACGTACTCCCGCCACCGCGCGGCCGGCTGCGGGACCGCGATCTCGGCGGTCGGCGCGATCCGGCGCAGCAGGTCGGCGTGGTTGTCCGGACCGGTCTGGGTGAGGATCAGGTCCGGCCGCTCGCGGGCCACCCGCTCGAGGTCGACGCCAACACCCGCGTTCGTCAGCGGGACGCCGTCCGCGAGCCCGGTGAGGTGCGGGGGCAGGGTGCTCCCGACGACGGCCGCCAGCACCGGTCGCACCCCGACCGCGAGCGCGGCGTCGAGCAGCGCGGGCACCAGCGTCACGACCTGTGCCCCGGCCTCCGCGGGATCCGGGCCGCCGGGCGCCGGGCCTCCGGACGCCGGGGTGCCGGGCGCAGAAGTGCCGGGCGCAGAAGTGCCGCAGGCGCCGAGGACCGCCGCCCCGAGCAGCCCGAGCGCGGCACGCCGGGACACGCGACCGCCCACGCGGCCGGGCACGGGGGCGGGCACCGGGGCGCTCACCGGGCCACCGCGGTGACGGTCGCGGACCGCGGGTCGGGGCGTCCCCGCTCCCCCGCCGAGCACGACGTCAGGCGTTCGGGCAGCGGCGCCGGGCTCAGCCGGACCCGGTCCCGGCCGCCCGGCCGGTCCACCACCACCCCGTCCCCGCAGGGGTCCCCGCAGGGGAGCGGGACCACGTCGTCGATCCCGCGCAGACCGTGCCGCTCCCGGACCACGTGCTCGGCGATCTGCAGCTCCGGCGGGTCGCAGCACCGCCCGCGCAGGTGCCGCAGCGACAGCAGCCCCCGGTCGGTGTCGGCGGCCAGCGCCCCGGCGTCGGCCGGGTCGACGTGGCCGAGGTAGTAGCCGTGCGGCAGGACGACCACCGCCGCCGCGAACCGGTCGCCACCCAGGTGCGTGGTCTCCCACACCCGCCCGGTCGGCGCCAGCGCCCGCGCGACCGGTCGGCCCAGCACCGCGCAGCAGGCGTCCTTGCGGCCGTGCGTGCACACCAGGAACCACGGCCGGGTCACCGGCGTCCCGAGGCCGGGCGCCGACGCCGACGCCACCACGGCCGGGTCGAGGTCCAGCAGCGCCGAGAGGTCGTCGACCCGCAGCTCCTCGTGCCACGGCCCGCTCCGCCCGGAGTGCACGAGGTGCACCCGGCGCCGGCCACCGGTCCGGGCCCGGCCCGGCTCGCGGACCAGCAGGACCCGGGCCCCCGCCTCCGCGAAGCGCTCCTCGACCAGCGCGCCCCAGCGCTCGTCGGCCCGGTCGAGGGCGCCGTCGCCCCACGGGCCGGAGTGCTCCACGAGCAGCCAGCCCGCGGCGGTGGCGGCCGTGCCGCGCAGGGGTTCCCGCAGCGCGCGGGAGATCGCCGCGCACGCCGGTGGTGCGGTCGGCAGGTCCGTGATCGTCACCGGGACACCGTAGGAGTGTGGGCAGCCTAGCCTGTGTTCATAAACGGTCCCATGATGTCGAGTTCCCGACAGCGGCGGCTGACCGTCGGGGTGCACGTCCGCGACGAGCGCCCGGACCGTCGCGGCGACCGCGTCTGGACCCGGTGGACCTCACCGCCACCGGCGGACGTGCACGTGCGGGTGCACCAGCACCCGTGCCACGAGCTGGTCTGGGCGGCGTCCGGGCCGCGCACGGTCGAGATCGACCGCCTGTCCTGGATCGTGCCGGTCGGCGCCGGGATCTGGATCCCCGCCGGGACACCGCACCGGGGCGTCGTGACCGGCCGGACCGGGTACCGGTGCACGTTCGTCGAGCCGGGCCGGTGGGCCCCGGAGCTGCCGCCCGGGGTCGTCCGGTTCGGGCCGGCCTGGGCCGGTCTGGTCGAGCACCTGGACCGCGGGGACCTGCCCGAGGAGGCACGGCGGCGCGCGGAGGCCGTCGCGCTGGACTCGGTGGAGCCGGTCACCGGTGGCGTCGCCGACCTGCCGATGCCGACCGACCCCCGGCTGGCACTCGTCGCCCGGGGCATCGTCGCCGCGCCGGGTGCGGCGCATCCCGCCGAGGTGTGGAGCCGCCGGGTCGGGTGGAGCGCGCGGACGCTGCTGCGCCGGTTCCGCGAGGAGACCGGGATGACCTTCGCCCAGTGGCGGACGCAGGCCAGGGTGCGGGCCGCGGCCCGGCTGCTCGCCGAGGGGCGCAACGTGACCGAGACCGCGCACGCCGTCGGCTACCGCACGGCGAGCTCGTTCGTCCGGGCCTTCCGCGAGGCGACCGGGCGGACCCCGGGCGCCCTGGGCACGACGGGCCGGCGGTCCCGCTGACCGCGGGCGGGCCGGGTCAGAACAGGACCGGCAGCCCCAGCGCGGCGTCGACGGCGATCGCCGCGAACAGCACGCACAGGTAGATGTTCGACAGGTGGAACAGCGGCATCGGGGAGATCTCGCCGCCGGACTTCACCTGGTGGTGCAGCCGGTGCGCCCGGAACACGAAGTACGCCCCGCCGAGCAGCGCCACCGCGAGGTACACCCACGACGTCGCCGGCAGCAGGAGCAGGCTCCAGGCCACCATCACCCAGCTGTAGACGACGATCCGCACCGACACCGCGGGCGCGGGTGCGACGACCGGGAGCATCGGCACCCCGGCGGCGGCGTAGTCCTCGCGGTAGCGCATCGCCAGCGCCCAGAAGTGCGGCGGCGTCCAGAAGAAGATCACACCGAACATGACCAGCGCGGGCCACTCGACGGTGCCGGTCACCGCGGCCCAGCCGATCACCACCGGCATGCAGCCCGCGGCACCGCCCCACACGATGTTCTGCGAGGTCCGCCGCTTGAGCAGCATCGTGTAGACGAGCACGTAGAACGCGATCGCGGCCAGCGAGAGCGCGGCGGCCAGCCAGTTCGTGGTCAGGCCCAGCCACACCGAGCTCAGCGCGGCCAGGACCAGGCCGAACACCAGCGCGTTGCGCGTGGGGACCTGTCCCCTCGCCAGCGGGCGGCGGGCGGTGCGCGCCATCTTCTGGTCGATGTCGGCGTCGACGACGCAGTTCAGCGCGTGCGCCGCGGCCGCGGCCATCGCGCCGCCGACCAGGGTGGCCGCGATCAGCAACAGCGACGGCACACCGCGCTGGGCCAGGAACATGGCGGGCACGGTGACCACGAGCAGCTGCTCGATGATCCGCGTCTTGGTGAGGCCCAGATAGGCCGCCACCGTGGCGCGGACGCGCGCGAGACGCCCGGTCGGTGCCGCCGGCACCACCACGGTCGTGGCGGGGGGCGTCGCCGCCGGCGCGGCGTCCGGTCCGGCCGGGACGTGCTCGGCCGGGACCCCGGCCTCGTCGGCCCGGCTCCGCCCTGACGCGGGTGCGCTCACCTGTCCGTACCTCGCTCGGTTCGACGTAGTGATCCCGTGCCGCGCCGCCCGAGGGGCCGCACCGGCTCGGTGCCGTGGACACGGGGTGGTCGCCGCGGTGGCGACCTCCCTAGTTCTACAGCGCGTCGATGCTAACCGGTGGCATGCGTCGCGGGCCCGCCGGGTACGCGGTTCCCGGCGGGCCGGACCGCCGATCGCCACGAGGCGCAAAGCCGCAGGCCGCGGGCGTGAGCAGTAGGGTGTTCCGCGTCGGGGCGGCGACGATGCCGCCAGGTGATCCGGGTCGCACCACACACCCGCCGACGTCGCCGCCTGCGGAACGGCCGCGACCACCGGGCGGGCATCCGGATCCACGACCGGCAGACCGACATTCGTCGACGCGAGTACAGGAGCCATCGCCTTGTCCGACACCGCTACGTCCCCCCACGCCGGGGACGGCGCCGTCGCCGCGCTCACCCGCGCGCACGTCCCCGACGACTGGACCGACCTCGACCGCAGGGCCGTGGACACCGTTCGTGTACTGGCCGCGGACGCGGTCCAGAAGTGCGGCAGCGGACACCCCGGCACCGCGATGAGCCTGGCCCCGCTGGCGTACACGCTGTTCCAGCGCGTCATGCGGCACGACCCGGCCGACCCCGACTGGATGGGCCGCGACCGGTTCGTCCTGTCCGCCGGGCACTCCAGCCTCACCCTCTACATCCAGCTCTTCCTGGCCGGCTACGGCCTCGAGCGCGAGGACCTGGAGCAGCTGCGGAAGTGGGGCTCGCTGACCCCGGGCCACCCGGAGTGGGGCCACACCCGCGGCGTCGAGATGACCACCGGCCCGCTGGGCCAGGGGCTGTCCTCGGCCGTCGGCATGGCGATCGCGGCCCGCCGCGAGCGCGGCCTGTTCGACCCGGACGCCCCCGAGGGTTCCTCACCGTTCGACCACCAGATCTACGTGATCGCCTCCGACGGCGACATCGAGGAGGGCGTCACCTCCGAGGCGTCGTCGCTGGCCGGTCGCCAGGAGCTGGGCAACCTCACGGTGATCTACGACGCGAACGAGATCTCCATCGAGGACGACACCAACATCGCCCTCAACGAGGACACGGCGAAGCGCTACGAGGCCTACAACTGGCACGTGCAGGTCGTCGAGGGCGGCGAGAACGTCACCGGCATCCTCGCCGCGCTGGAGGCCGCCAAGGCCGAGACCGACCGCCCGTCGATCATCATCCTGCGGACGGTGATCGGCTACCCGTCGCCGAACAAGATGAACACCGGCGCCGCGCACGGTGCCGCGCTGGGCGACGACGAGGTCCGCGAGGTCAAGAAGGTCCTCGGGTTCGACCCGGACCAGGACTTCGAGGTCGACGACGACGTCCTCGCCCACACCCGCGCGGTCGGCGAGCGCTCCCGCGCCACGCACGACTCCTGGCAGGGCACCTTCGACGAGTGGGAGCAGCGCGAGCCCGCGCGCAAGGCGCTCCTGGAGCGGCTGAAGGCCGGCCGGCTGCCCGACGGCTGGGAGGCCTCCCTCCCGCACTGGGACATCGACGAGAAGGGCATGGCCACCCGGAAGGCCTCCGGCGCCGTGCTCGGTGCGCTGGCCGACGTGCTGCCCGAGCTGTGGGGCGGCTCGGCCGACCTGGCCGAGTCGAACAACACCACGATGAAGGGTGCCGACTCGTTCGGCCCCAAGTCGGCCTCGACCGGCATGTGGACCACCTCGCCCTACGGCCGCACGCTGCACTTCGGTGTCCGCGAGCACGCCATGGGCGCGGTGCTGAACGGCATCTCGCTGCACGGCCCGACCCGGGCCTACGGCGGCACGTTCCTCGTCTTCTCCGACTACATGCGCCCGGCCGTGCGGCTCGCGGCGCTGATGAAGACGAACCCGATCTACGTGTGGACGCACGACTCGATCGGCCTCGGCGAGGACGGCCCCACCCACCAGCCGATCGAGCACCTGGCGTCGCTGCGGGCCATCCCCGGCCTGTCGATGGTGCGCCCCGGTGACGCCAACGAGACCGCCTACGCCTGGAAGGCCGCCCTGGAGCGGCCCGACGGCGGCCCGGTCGGCTTCGCGCTGACCCGCCAGAACGTCCCGACCGTCGCCGGGACCTCCGCCGAGGGCGTCGCCCGCGGTGGTTACGTGATCTCCGAGGCGTCCTCGGGCGTCCCGCAGGTGATCATCATCGCCACCGGCTCCGAGCTGCACCTGGCGCTGGCCGCCCGCGAGCAGCTCGAGGGCGAGGGCGTCGGCACCCGGGTCGTCTCGATGCCGTGCGTCGAGTGGTTCGAGGCCCAGGACGAGCAGTACCGCGAGTCGGTCCTGCCGACCGCGGTCAAGGCCCGCGTCTCGGTCGAGGCCGGCATCGCGATGCCCTGGTACCGCTACGTCGGCGAGCTCGGCCGGTCGGTGTCGATCGAGCACTTCGGTGCCAGCGCCGACCAGGCCACCCTGTTCGAGAAGTTCGGCTTCACCGCCGACACCGTCGCCACGGCCGCGCGGGAGACCCTCGCCGCGACCGAGAAGTCCTCCTGAACCGACGGCACCCGATCGCAAGGAGAGAATCATGAGCAACGATCGACTGGCCGCACTGTCCGCGGCCGGGGTGTCCATCTGGCTCGACGACCTGTCCCGGGAGCGCCTGGCCAGCGGCAACCTCGCCGCCCTGATCGAGGACAAGCACGTCGTCGGGGTGACCACCAACCCGACGATCTTCGCCGGTGCGCTGTCCGACGGCGCCGCCTACGACGAGCAGGTCCGCGAGCTGGCCGCCCGCGGTGCCGACGTCGACACCGCGATCCGCGAGATCACCGTCGCCGACGTCCAGCACGCCTGCGACGTGTTCTCCGGCACCTGGGAGCGCACCGGCGGTGTCGACGGCCGGGTCTCCCTGGAGGTGGACCCGCGCCTCGCGCACGACACCGAGGGCACCGTCGCGCAGGCCCAGGACCTGTGGAAGGCCGTCGACCGGCCCAACCTGCTGGTGAAGATCCCGGCGACCGAGGAGGGCCTGCCGGCCATCACCCGGGCGACCGCCGAGGGCATCAGCGTGAACGTGACGCTGATCTTCTCCGTCGAGCGCTACAAGCTCGTCATGGACGCCTACCTGACCGGCCTGGAGCAGGCGCGGGAGAACGGGCAGGACCTGTCCCGCATCCACTCGGTCGGCTCGTTCTTCGTGTCCCGGGTGGACTCCGAGATCGACGGCCGGCTGGAGAAGATCGGTGGTGACACCGCGCTCGGCCTGCGCGGCAAGGCGGCCGTCGCGAACTCGCGGCTGGCCTACGCCGCCTACCGCGACGCGTTCTCCGGTGCCCGCTGGGACGCCCTCGCGGAGCACGGCGCGCACGCCCAGCGCCCGCTGTGGGCCTCCACCGGGGTGAAGAACCCGGACTACCCGGACACGCTGTACGTGTCCGAGCTGGTCGTGGAGAACACCGTCAACACCATGCCGGAGAAGACCCTGACGGCCTTCGCCGACCACGGTGAGGTCGACGGGGACAAGGTCAGCGACACCGCGGGCGCGTCCCAGACGGTGTTCACCGACCTGGAGGACCTCGGCATCGACCTCGACGACGTGTTCCTCACCCTGGAGAACGAGGGCGTCGAGAAGTTCGAGAAGTCCTGGACCGAGCTGCAGGACACCGTCCGCGGCCAGCTCGACTCCGCGAAGTAGTTGAACGAGGCCACTCCCGGTGGCGACGGGGCCGACCTCGGCTCCGCCGCCACCGGCGGCCCGTCCGCACCCGCACCGTCCCCGGTGCGGGTGCGGCTCGCCGGTGAGCCGTTCGCCGGAGCGGCCCGGCGGATCGCCGCCGAGCTGGCCGGCGAGACCGTCGCCTCCCGGCTCGCCGACGCCGACCCCAGCGTCTGGGGGCCCCGCGCCGCGGGGGCCCCGCCCCGGACCGGCTGGACCGGGCTCGCCGCCCGCAGCCGGCCCCTCGTCGGACAGGTCGCCGCGCTGCGCGAACGGTTCGCCGTCGCCGGTGCGCACCGGGTGCTGCTCGTCGGCACGCCCGACGCGGTCGCCGCGGCCCGCGTCGTCGCCGGCACCGACCCGGGCGGGACCCGGCTGACCGCGCTGGACTCCGCGGACCCGGTGCAGGTCGCGGAGGCGCTGTCCGGGGAGCTCGCCGAGACCGTCCTCGTCGTCGCCGACGCGGCGGGCACCGACCCCGTCGTCGCGGCCGTGACCCGGGTGGTCGCCGCCGCGATCGCCGAGGAGGTCGGTGCCGCCGCCCTCGCCGCGCGCACCGTGCACCTGACCGAGCCCGGCTCGCCGCTGGACGTCCCCGGCGACCCCGGCCCGGTCGTGGTCACCCTCGACGCCGACGTGCCGGGCCGCTTCGGCGTGCTGGGCCCGCTCGGGCTGGTCCCCGCGGGGCTCGCCGGGGCGGACGTGCCCGCCGTCCTGGGCGACGCCGTCGCCGCCGAGCGCGCGCTGGCCGCCGACGACCCGGACAACCCGGCGCTGCTGCTGGCCGGCGCGCTGGCCGCGGGCCGTGGCTCGCTGCTGGCCCTGCGCGACGCCGAACGCTCCCCCGCCCTCACCGGCTGGCTGGCCCCGCTGCTCACCGCCGCCGGGCTCACCGTCGTGCCGGTGCCGCCCGACGAGCCGGTCGGCGCGGGCCCCGCCCCGCAGGAGCCCACCGCACCCGCGGGCGTCGTGGACGTGCACGCCGACGGCACCGGCCCGCGGCCCGGGCCGGGCCACGGCGCGGTGCGGCTCGACGCGGGCCCGGGTGCCGCGGTCGTGCTGTGGCAGGCCGCCGCGGCGCTGGCCGGGCGGGTCCTCGACACCGACCCGTTCGCGCCCGCTCCGCCCGCGCCGGCCGACGGTCCCGACCCCGAGCCGTCGTTCGTCGACGGCGGGATCGCCGTGCACGCCGGGGACTGGCTGCCGCCCGGCACCCGCACCGTCGCCGGTGCGCTCGACGCGCTGGCCGCCGTCGCCGAGGGGGCCCCCGCGGTGGTCTCGGCCTGGCTGGACCCGGAGTCCGACGCCTCGGTCACGGTGCTGCGCGGGCCGCTGGTGGCCCGGCTCGGGCTGCCCGTCGCGTTCGGCTGGGCCCCGGCCTGCCGCAGCGGCGACACCGGCGCACCGGACGTCGCGGTGCACTGTCACCTGACCGGGAACGGTCCCGGCGGTGATCTTCCGGGGTCCGTCGGCGCGGACACCGTGCCGCACGGGCCGGGACTGGATAGCCTGCACGCGGCACAGGCCCGGGCGGTCATCGACGACCAGCGACGCCGGGGACGTCCGGTGCTCCGGCTGCACCTGACCGACCGGCTCGCCGGGCTGGTCACCCTGGCCAGGGCGGTGACATCGACACAGACGTCGACAGAGCCCCCGACAGAACCGTGACCCCGGTGCCCCGATCACGAGAACACCAGTACTAGGAGGGGCGATGCCCACCGCGAACGGCGGACGGACCAACCCGCTGCGCGACCCCCGTGACAAGCGGCTCCCCCGGATCGCCGGCCCCTGCGGACTGGTGATCTTCGGAGTGACCGGGGACCTGTCCCGCAAGAAGCTCATGCCCGCGATCTACGACCTCGCCAACCGGGGGCTGCTGCCGCCGGGCTTCGCCCTCACCGGCTTCGCCCGCCGCGACTGGGACCACGAGGACTTCGGCCAGGTCGTCTACGAGGCCGTGCGCGAGCACGCCCGCACCCCGTTCCGGCAGGAGGTGTGGGACCGCCTCGCCGAGGGGCTGCGGTTCGTCCAGGGCTCCTTCGACGACGACGCCGCCTTCGACGAGCTGGAGCGCACCGTCCGCGAGCTGGACGAGAAGCGCGGCACCGGCGGCAACCACGCGTTCTACCTGTCGATCCCGCCCGGCGCGTTCCCGGTGGTCTGCAAGCAGCTCGCCCGCTCGGGGCTGTCCGCGCAGGAGGACCCGGACGTGTGGCGCCGGGTCGTCATCGAGAAGCCGTTCGGGCACGACCTCGCCTCGGCCATCGAGCTGAACGCGATCGTCAACGACGTCTTCCCCGAGGACTCGGTGTTCCGCATCGACCACTACCTCGGCAAGGAGACCGTCCAGAACGTGCTGGCGCTGCGGTTCGCCAACCAGCTGTTCGAGCCGATCTGGAACGCCAACTACGTCGACCACGTCCAGATCACCATGGCCGAGGACATCGGTCTGGGCGGTCGTGCCGGCTACTACGACGGCATCGGCGCCGCCCGCGACGTCATCCAGAACCACCTGCTGCAGCTGCTCGCGTTCACCGCGATGGAGGAGCCGACGTCGTTCTCCTCCGACGAGCTGCGCGCCGAGAAGATCAAGGTCCTCAAGGCGGTCAAGCTCGCGCACCCGCTCGACGCCACCACCGCCCGCGGCCAGTACGAGGGTGGCTGGCAGGGCGGGGAGGAGGTGCCCGGCCTCAAGGAGGAGGAGGGCTTCAACCCGGAGTCGACCACCGAGACCTTCGCCGCGATCACCTGCGAGGTCGAGAACCGCCGCTGGGCCGGGGTGCCGTTCTACCTGCGCACCGGCAAGCGGCTGGGCCGCCGCGTCACCGAGATCGCCGTGGTGTTCAAGCGGGCCCCGCACCTGCCGTTCGACGCGACGATGACCGAGGAGCTGGGGCAGAACGCCCTGGTCATCCGGGTGCAGCCGGACGAGGGCGTCACCATGCGCTTCGGGTCCAAGGTGCCGGGCAGCCAGATGGAGGTCCGCGACGTCACGATGGACTTCGGCTACGGCAACGCCTTCACCGAGGCCTCTCCCGAGGCCTACGAGCGGCTCATCCTCGACGTGCTGCTGGGCGAGCCGTCCCTGTTCCCGGTGAACGAGGAGGTCGAGCGGTCCTGGGAGATCCTCGACCCGGTCCTGGAGCACTGGGCCGCCGACGCGCGCGGCCCGGACTCCTACCCCGCCGGGTCCTGGGGCCCGGTGTCGGCCGAGGAGATGCTGGCCCGCACCGGGCGCCACTGGAGGCGGCCGTGAGCGCACGGACGGCAGTCGCGGAGAAGACGGAGACCCCATCGTGATCATCGATCTCCCGTCGAGCACCACCTCGGCGGTCAACCGCAAGCTCGTCGAGCTCCGCGAGTCCGGTGGGGTGTTCGCGCTGGGCCGGGTGCTGACCCTGGTCGTCGTCACCGACGACGGGCCCGAGCTGGAGCGCGCCGTCGACGCCGCCAACGCGGCCAGCCGCGAGCACCCGTGCCGGGTGATCGTCCTGGCCCGCGGGCAGCGGCGGGCCTCGCCGCGGCTCGACGCCCAGATCCGGGTCGGCGGCGACGCCGGCGCCAGCGAGGTGATCGTGCTGCGCGGCTACGGGCCGCTGGCGGCCGAGGAGGCGGGGGCGGGCATGGTCATGCCGCTGCTGCTGCCGGACGCCCCGGTCGTCGCGTGGTGGCCGAACGAGGCGCCCGCCTCGCCGTCGGAGGACGCGGTGGGCCGCCTCGCGCAGCGCCGCATCACCGACGCGCTGTCGTCGAAGAACCCGGTGAAGGCGTTCGAGGCGCGCCGCAAGGACTACGCGCCCGGCGACACCGACCTGACCTGGACCCGGCTCACGCAGTGGCGGGCGCAGCTGGCGGCCGCGCTGGACGTGCCGCCGTACGAGGACATCAGCTCCGCGGTCGTCGCCGGGGAGGCGGTGTCGCCGTCCACCGAGCTGATCGCGGGCTGGCTCGCCGCGAGCCTGGGGGTGAAGGTGAAGCGCTCGCCGTCGGAGAAGGACAACGGGCTCTCGCTGGTCCGGCTGACGCGCCCGTCCGGTGACGTCGAGCTGGCCCGCCCGGACGGCAAGACCGCCCGGCTGACCCAGCCCGGCCAGCCGGAACGGCTGATCGCGCTGGCCCGGCGGCACGTGTCGGACTGCCTCGCCGAGGAGCTGCGCAGGCTCGACCCGGACGAGGTCTACGCCGAGGCCCTCGCCGGGGTGGCGAAGGTGACCCGCGGCCGCACCCCGGTGAAGGTGCGCGCGTGAGCGCCGCGACGCAGGTCCAGGTCGCGGTGCACCCGGACAAGGACGCACTCGCCGCGGCGACCGCGGCCCGGCTGGTCACCGCACTGGTGGACCTGCAGGCCGCGGGCACCGTCCCGCGGCTGGTGCTCACCGGCGGCGGGGTCGGGATCCAGCTGCTGCGCGACGTCGCCGCCTCCCCGGCGCGCGACGCCGTCGACTGGGCCCGGGTGGACCTGTTCTGGGGCGACGAGCGCTTCGTGCCCGCCGACGACGACGAGCGCAACGACCGCCAGGCCCGCGAGGCCCTGCTCGACGCGCTGCCGCTGGACCCGGCGCGGGTGCACCCGATGCCCGCGGCCCCGGCGGGCGGCGGCACCCGCGACGACGCCCTCGCCGCGGCCGCCGACTACGCCCGGCTGCTCGACGACCTGGCCGGCCCCGACGAGGACGGTGTCCCCGCGTTCGACGTGACCCTGGTCGGGATGGGCGAGGAGGGCCACACCCTGTCGGTGTTCCCCGACTCCCCCGCCGTGCACGAGCAGGCGGCGACGGTCGTCGCGGTGTTCGATTGCCCGAAGCCGCCGCCGACCCGGATCTCGCTGACCCTGGCCGCGGCGCGCCGCTCCCGCGAGGTGTGGGTGGTGGCCGCCGGGGCGGGCAAGGCACCGGCCGTCGCGGGTGCGCTGACCGGCACGCCGGAGACCGAGCTGCCGGTCGGTGGTGCCCGCGGCACCGTCACGACCCGCTGGCTGCTCGACACCGAGGCCGCCGCGGACCTGCCCGACGGGTTCGTCGCCCGGGTCTCCTGACGGGCGGCCCCCGGATGTGAGATGCCGCGCCCGGGCGGGGTGTCGCACGTGGACCTGCGGTTAGGGTCCCCGTCATGCGTATCGGCACCCCGCTCGGCCCGGACCCCACCCGCGTGCTGCTGCTCGGCTCGGGTGAGCTGGGCAAGGAGGTCGCGATCGCGTTCCAGCGCCTGGGCGTGGAGGTCGTCGCCGTCGACCGCTACCCGCACGCCCCCGCCCACCAGGTGGCGCACCGCTGGCACGCGATCGACATGACCGACCCGGTGACGCTGGCGACGCTCATCGAGCAGGAGGCGCCCGACCTCGTCATCCCGGAGATCGAGGCCATCGCCACCGGTGCCCTGCTGGAGATCGAGGCGGCCGGCACGACCGTGGTGCCCACCGCGCGGGCCGCGAAGCTGACCATGGACCGCGAGGGCATCCGGCGCCTGGCCGCCGAGGAGCTGGGCCTGCCCACCTCCCCGTACGTCTTCGCCGACACCCTCGACGAGGTCCGCGAGGCCGTCGCGACGGTCGGGCTGCCGTGCGTGCTCAAGCCGGTGATGTCGTCGTCGGGCAAGGGGCAGTCGGTGCTCACGACCGCGGACGACGCCGAGGCGGCCTGGGAGTACGCCCGCACCGGCGCCCGGGTGTCGAACCCGCGGGTGATCGTCGAGGGCTTCGTCGAGTTCGACTACGAGATCACCCAGCTCACCGTCCGGCACGCCGGCGGCATCGCGTTCTGCGAGCCGATCGGGCACCGCCAGGAGAACGGCGACTACGTCGAGTCCTGGCAGCCCCAGCCCATGTCCGACGCCGCGCTGGCCGCCGCCCGCGACGTCTCCGCCCGGATCACCGAGGCGCTCGGCGGGTGGGGCCTGTTCGGGGTGGAGCTGTTCGTCCGCGGCGACGAGGTGCTGTTCTCCGAGGTCAGCCCGCGCCCGCACGACACCGGCCTGGTCACCCTGGCGACCCAGCGGCTCTCGGAGTTCGAGCTGCACGCCCGCGCGGTGCTGGGCCTTCCGGTGGACACCGCGCTGCGCTCCCCCGGTGCGTCGGCGGTGGTCTACGGCGGCAAGGAGATCGACGCCCCGGCCTACGAGGGTGTCGCCGAGGCGCTCGCGGTCGAGGGTGCGGACCTGCGGCTGTTCGGCAAGCCCACCGCGACCGAGCGGCGCCGGATGGGCGTCGCGGTCGCCCACGCCGACGACGTCGACACGGCCCGGGAGCGCGCGACCCGCGCCGCCGGGCTGGTGCGACCGGTCCCCCGGGAGCGATGAGCGGGGCGCTCCGCGCCGGTCTCCCCTCGTGTGACGCCGAGAGCCGGCGTCGCGGGGAGGGGACGACATCATGAAGCCGATCACGCCGTGCCTGTGGTTCGACGGCGTCGCCGAGGAGGCGGCACGGTTCTACACCGGCATCTTCCCGGACTCGGGCATCGACACCGTCATGCACTACGGCCCGGAGGTCCCCGACCAGGAGGGCCGGGTCCTGACCGTGGGGTTCCGGATCAACGGCCAGCCGTACACCGCGCTGAACGGCGGCCCGGTGTTCACCCTCTCCGAGGCGATCTCGATGGAGGTGCACTGCGAGTCCGTCGAGGAGGTCGACCGCTACTGGGACGCCCTCGCCGACGGCGGTGTCGAGCAGCCCTGCGGGTGGCTCAAGGACCGCTACGGGGTGTCCTGGCAGGTGATCCCGCCCGGCGTGCGGGAGTGGCTGACCTCACCGGACGCCGACGCCCGGTCCCGGGTCGCGCGGGCCGTGTACGCCACCCACGGCAAGCTCGACGCCGTCGCCCTGGAGAAGGCCTACCGCGGGTAGCCTGGCCGGGTGGCTCGGACCGGACTCGTCGTGGCCGGCGCCGGGGCGCGCGGGGCCTACGAGGCGGGCGCGCTGACCGAGCTCCTGCCGCGGATGGCGCGGCGGTGGTCGGCGCCGTCGGTACTGGTCGGCACGAGTGCCGGCGCGCTGAACGTGGCGGCGCTGGCCGGGCTGTCCGACGTCGCCCCGGACGCCGCGGCCGCCGAGCTCGTCGCCCGCTGGTCCTCGGTGCGCACCGACGAGGTCGTGGCGTTGCCGTCGTCGGCGGTGGAGGCGACCGCGGCCTACCTCGGGGACCTCGCCGGTGTCCCGTCGTGGCTGCGCAGGCTGCTGCTGGTGCCGGACCGGGTGACCCGCCTCCTCGACGCCGACCGGCTGCGCCCGGTGGTGGACCGGGTCGTCGACTGGGACCGGCTGCACGACGCCGTCGCCCGCGGCCGGGTCGACGCCGTCGGGGTGGCGTGCACCGCCGCCGGGACCGGCGGGACCACGGTGTTCGTCGAGCGCGGGCCGGACGTGGCGCTGCCGCCGTACGACCCGGGGCGCGACATCCGCTACGTCGACGCCCGGCTGGGCCCGGACCATCTGCTCGCCTCGGCGGCGGTGCCGGTGCTGTTCGCGCCGCGCCGCATCGAGGGCGAGGCGGCCGGCTGGTACCTCGACGGCGGGGTCCGGCTCAACACCCCGCTCAAGCCCGCGCTGCGCCTGGGCGCGGACCGGGTCGGCGTCGTCGCGACGACACCGGACGTCCCGTTCGGCGAGTCCGCCGCGGCGCTGTCCCCGGCGGACCGGGTGCCCGACGTGTACGCGGTCGCCGCGCTGGCGCTGCGCATCGTGCTGGGCGCCGGGGTGACCGAGGACCTGCGGACCCTGCGTGCGGTCAACGCGCTGGTCGACCGCGGTGAGGACCGGCGGCACCGCCGGATCGCGACCTGGTTCGCCGGGCCGCCGGCCGACCGGGCCACCGAGCTGGCGGAGCTGGCCGACGCGGTGCGCCGCCGCGAGTACGGCGGGCTGCGCGCGCTGCGGAACCCGTCGCTGGCGGTCCTGGAACGGCTGGTGGGCGGCGCGGTGCCGGACGCCGACACCACTCACGGCGCGGAGCTGCTCAGCTTCCTGTTCTTCGACCCGGTGTTCGCCGCCGCGGCGGCGGAGCTGGGTGCGGCGCACGCCGCGGGCGCCGTCGCCCCCGAGGGCGGGGCGGCGCGTCGCCGGACGGCCCGTCCGGCGACGCGCTGAGGGCTCAGACGGCGTCGCTGCCGCGTTCGCCCGTGCGGACCCGCACGATGGTCTCGACCGGCTGCACCCAGATCTTGCCGTCGCCGATCTTGCCGGTGCGGGACGCCTCGACGATGGCGTCGACGACCTTGTCGGCGATCTCGTCGTCGACGACGGTCTCGATGCGCACCTTCGGCACGCAGTCCACCGAGTACTCCGCGCCGCGGTAGATCTCGGTGTGCCCCTTCTGCCTGCCGTGCCCGCGGACCTCCCCGACGGTCAGTCCGAGCACGGCGAGGTGTTCGAGCGCCCCGCGGACGTCCTCCAGCGCGAACGGCTTGACGATGGCGGTGACGAGCTTCATCGGGTCTCCCCCACGGGCTCGCGGGTGGCCGGCGTCGCGGGGCGGGAGGCCCCGGCGAGCGCGCGGGTGCCCAGCGACGAGAAGTCGTAGGCGGTCTCGGCGTGCTCGGTCTCGTCGATGCCGGTGGCCTCGTTCTCCTCGTCGATGCGGAACCCGATGGTCACCTTGATCAGGTAGCCGAGGACCAGCGCGACGACGAAGGAGTACAGCAGCACCGCGCCCGCGGCGAGCGCCTGGCGGCCCAGCTGGACCAGCCCGCCGCCGTAGAACAGGCCGTTGTCGCCGACGGCGGCGGAGTTGACGCTGTTGTCGCCGAAGAAGCCGATGAGCAGGGTGCCCACGATGCCGCCGACGAGGTGGACGCCGACGACGTCGAGGGAGTCGTCGAGGCCGAAGCGGAACTTCAGCCCGACGGCCAGCGCGCACACCGCACCGGCGATGAGCCCGATGGCCAGCGCCCCGACCGGCTGCACGAACCCGCAGGCCGGGGTGATCGCGACCAGCCCGGCGACGGCACCCGAGGCCGCACCGAGGGTGGTGGGGTGGCCGTCGCGGAACTGCTCCACGAGCAGCCACCCGATCAGCGCGGTGGCGGTGGCGAGCATGGTGTTGGTGAACGCCGTGGCGGCGAGGTCGCCGGCGGCGAGCGCGGAACCGGCGTTGAAGCCGAACCAGCCGAACCACAGCAGCGCCATGCCCAGCAGCACGAAGGGCAGGTTGTGCGGGCGCATCGGCTCGCGCGGCCAGCCGCGCCGCTTGCCGAGCACGATCGCCAGCGCGAGCGCCGCGGCACCGGCGTTGATGTGCACCGCGGTGCCACCGGCGAAGTCCTCGGCCTTGAGGGTGTTGGCGATCCAGCCGCCGACGTTGTCCGGGCCGGTGAAGCCGTCGAAGGCGAACACCCAGTGCGCGACCGGGAAGTAGACGATGCTCACCCACAGCACGACGAACGCGGTCCAGCCCCAGAACTTCGTGCGGTCCGCGACGGCGCCGGAGATCAGCGCCGGGGTGATGACCGCGAACATGAGCTGGAACATCACGAACGCCAGCGCGGGCAGGGCGTCGGGGCCCGGCCACGGGGCCGAGTCGCTGCCGACGCCGACCATCGCGCCGACGGTGTTCGCCAGCCCGGCGAACTCCCCGCCGCCGATCAGGCCGCCGCCCACGTCGTTGCCGAAGGCCCAGCTGTAGCAGTACAGCGCCCACAGGACGCTGACCACGGCCAGGCAGATGGTGCTCATCATCAGCATGTTGAGCACGGACTTGCTGCGGGTCATCCCGCCGTAGAAGAACGCCAGTCCCGGCGTCATCAACATCACCAGCGCGGCGCTGACCAGCACCCACGCGGTGTCTCCCGCATTCACGCCCACGCGTGCCCTCCGTTGGTCTCGTCCCGACCCCGGCACAGATGTTTCGCGGGCGGTGTTTCACGGAGAGACGGTGCGCGGTTTCCTGTGGGTGTCGGGTCCGGGCATCCGGCACGCCCCGCGCAGACGCCGCCGACGCGACACACGACGCAGCCGGGACCGACGGTCCGAACCCGGACCGGGCGCACCGATGAGTTCCGGCGACGGCCCCGGTCTCCTCTGCAACGGCGGCCCCGGCCCGGGACCGCGAGCACCGAGGGAGCCCGCCATGACCACCACCGCCCGTACCGGGACCGCGTCCACCACCTCCGCCACCCGTCGCCCGCGGGCCGCCACCGTCGG
Organism: Pseudonocardia sp. ICBG162; assembly: GCF_020496225.1. Lineage (NCBI taxonomy): Bacteria > Bacillati > Actinomycetota > Actinomycetes > Pseudonocardiales > Pseudonocardiaceae > Pseudonocardia > Pseudonocardia sp. ICBG162. The sequence continues at coordinate 262,580 of NZ_JAHLJD010000013.1, read as the reverse complement.
CCTGTGGGTGCTGCAGGTGCTGCTGGCGGGGGTCTTCGTGATGGCGGCGCTGCCGAAGGTGAACGCCGACCCGGTCGCGGTCGCCGGGTTCGACCTGCTGGGCCTGGGGACCGTCGGCATGGTCGTGGTCGGCTGGCTGGAGCTGGCCGGCGCGGTCGCCCTGCTGGTCCCGCGGCTGTGCGGGCTCGCCGCCGTCTGCCAGGTCGCGCTGACGGTCGGGGCCACCGCGGTCACCGTGGTGCTGATGCCCGCGATGGTCGCGTTCCCGGCGCTGACCCTGGTGGCGGTGTGCGTGGTCGCGTGGGCCCGCCGCCGCGACACCGCGGCCCTGCTGCGCGGCCTGCGCCGCTGACCGCCCGCACGGCGACGGCCCGTCCCCCTGGTCCGGGGGACGGGCCGTCGTGGTGCGGGCGGAGCTCAGCCGATCCCGTCAGCCCATCTCGTCGAGCCGGCCGTTCGTGTAGTCGTCGTAGGCGGCGAGGTCGAGGAAGCCGTGACCGCAGTAGTTGAACAGGATCACCTTCTCCTCCCCGGTCTCCTTCGCGGCGAGCGCCTCGTCGATGGTGGCGGCGATGGCGTGCCCGCACTCCGGCGCCGGGATCTTGCCCTCGGTGCGCGCGAACTGGATGGCGGCCTCGAACACCTTCCCCTGCGGGTAGGCGACGGCCTCCATCCGCTCGTCCTTGACCAGCGAGGACACCAGCGGCGAGTCACCGTGGTAGCGCAGCCCGCCGGCGTGGATCGACGGCGGCACGAAGTCGTGGCCCAGGGTGTACATCGGCATCAGCGGGGTGAGGCCCGCGGTGTCGCCGAAGTCGTAGTCGTAGCGGCCCTGGGTCAGCGTCGGGCACGACAGCGGCTCGACGGCGAGCAGCCGCACGCCGGAGTCCGGCACGAACGGGAAGGCGATCCCGCCCAGGTTGGAGCCACCACCGCACGGCGCGATGACGACGTCGGGCAGCCGCTCCCCCGCCAGCGCGAGCTGTTCCTTCGCCTCCAGACCGATCATGGTCTGGTGCAGCAGCACGTGGTTGAGCACCGAGCCGAGCGCGTAGTGGGTGTCGGAGCGGCCGACGCAGTCGCGGACCGCGTCGGAGATGGCCGAGCCCAGCGAGCCGGGGTGGTCGGGCTCGTCGACGGGCGACGGCACGACCTCGCCGCCCCAGGTCTCGATCGCGATCCGCCGGTAGGGCTTCTGCCCGTAGGACGCCCGCACCATGTAGACCTTCAGGTCCAGGTCGAACTGGGCCGCGGCGAACGACAGCGCGGTCCCCCACTGGCCGGCTCCGGTCTCGGTGGTGAGCCGGGTGGTGCCCTCCCGGGCGTTGTAGAACGCCTGGGCCACGGCCGTGTTGGTCTTGTGGCTGCCCGAGGGCGAGATGGACTCGTCCTTGAAGTAGATCCGCGCCGGGGTGCCCAGGGCCTTCTCCAGCCGGGTCGCGCGGACCAGCGGCGTGGGCCGCCACAGCCTCAGGATGTCGAGGACCTCACCGGGGACGTCGATCCACGGCTCGGCGCTGACCTCCTGCTCGATCAGGGCGGTCGGGAACAGCGGCGCCAGGTCCTCGGGGACGACCGGCTCGCGGGTCCCGGGGTGCAGGGGCGGCTGCGGCGGGGTCGGCAGGTGCGGCACGACGTTGAACCATGCCGAGGGGATCCGGTCCGGGGGCAGCGTCCAGCGGCTCATGACCACCGAATCTAACCCGGACGTGCGCCCGGTCACGACCCGGGCGCGCCGTGGGACCGGTTCAGAGCTCCCGGGAGGCCCGCAGCCGGCCGAGTGCCTCCTCGAGGATGGCCTCGCCGTCGGCGTCGCTGCGCCGCTCCTTCACGTACGCCAGGTGCGTCTTGTACGGCTCGGTGCGGGGCGCGGCGGGCGGGTTCTCCGCGTCGCGTCCGCCCGGCAGCCCGCAGCGCGGGCAGTCCCAGGTCTCGGGGACCTCGGCCTCCGCGGCGAACCAGGTGTTGTTGACGTGCCCGTTCGCGCAGTAGAACGGGATGCGCTCGCGCGGGGCGGTCTCGCCCCGCTCGTTCTCACCCATCGGTCCCGCACCGACCCGGGTACCGCGGATCGCGTTGCCGCCTGCCATGTCCCGCTCCCTCTCGTCCGTCCGACCGTCAGCCGGTGGCCAGCAGCAGGCCGTTGCCGACCACCGCGATGAGCCAGATGAGGCCGACGAAGACCGTGTAGCGAGCGATGTTGCGGTCCGCCGCCGCCGAGCCGGACAGGCTCGACTGCACGCCGCCACCGAAGAGACTGGTCAGACCACCACCCTTGCTGCGCTGCAGCAGGACCATCGCGATCAGCAGGAGGCTGGTCACGATCAGGATGATCTGGAGGGTCAGGATCACGTGCGCTTCCCCATCAGTGGTCGCTCGCCGGAGTGGCCGAGAATACTCCAGCGGCCCCGGCCCCCTCTGACAGGGGACCGGGGCCGCGGGAACGGTACGGAGCGGGCCGCCTACGGCAGCGGACCACCCGCGGCGATCGCCGACAGCTTGGCGAACTCCTCGGCGTCCAGGCTGGCGCCGCCGACGAGTGCGCCGTCGACGTCGGTCTGGGCCACGATCTCGCCCACGTTCGACGACTTCACCGAGCCGCCGTAGAGGACGCGGACCGTCCCGGCGACCTCGTCGGAGTACAGCTCGGCCAGCGTCGCGCGCAGCGCGGCACAGACCTCCTGCGCGTCGGCCGGGCCCGCCACCTTGCCGGTGCCGATCGCCCAGACCGGCTCGTAGGCGAGCACGAGACCGGCCGCCTGCTCGGCGGTGACGCCCTTCAGCGCCCCGCGCAGCTGGTCGGTGCAGTGCTGCACGTGGGTGCCCGCCTCGCGGACGTCCAGGCCCTCGCCGACGCACAGGATCGGGGTGATCCCGTGCCTGAGCGCGGCGAGCACCTTGGCGTTGACGACCGCGTCGTCCTCGCCGTGGATCTCGCGGCGCTCCGAGTGCCCGACGGCGACGTAGGTGCAGCCCAGCTTGGCCAGCATGACGCCCGACACGTCACCGGTGTAGGCACCGGAGTCGTGCGGGGACAGGTCCTGGGCGCCGTGGACGAGGCGCAGCTTGTCGCCGTCGATCAGCGTCTGCACGCTGCGGATGTCGGTGAACGGCGGCAGGACGGCCACCTCGACCTTGTCGAGGTACCGGTCGGGCAGGGCGAAGGCGAGCTTCTGCACCACCGCGATGGCCTCGAGGTGGTTGAGGTTCATCTTCCAGTTGCCCGCGATGAGGGGCTTGCGGGTGGCCATCAGGCGTCCTCCTCCAGCACGGCGACGCCCGGCAGGGTCGCGCCCTCCAGGAACTCCAGGGACGCGCCGCCCCCGGTGGAGATGTGGGAGAACGCGTCCTCGGCGATGCCGAGCGCCCGGACCGCGGCGGCGGAGTCCCCGCCGCCGACGACGGAGAAGGCGTCGCCGTCGGCGATCGCCTGCGCGACACCGCGGGTGCCCTCGGCGAACGGCGCCAGCTCGAACACGCCCATCGGGCCGTTCCAGAAGATCGTCTTCGCGTCGGCGATGCGGGCCGCGAACTCCCGCACCGAGTCGGGCCCGATGTCGAGGCCCATCCAGCCGTCGTCGATCCCGTCCACCGGCACGGTCCTCGTGGTCGCGTCCGCGGAGAACGCGTCGGCGACGACGACGTCGGTCGGGAGGACGATCTTGCCGGACTCCAGGAGCGTCCGGCAGGTGTCGACCTGGTCGGACTCCAGCAGCGAGGAGCCGACGCCGTGGCCCTGCGCGGCGAGGAACGTGAAGCACATCCCGCCGCCGACGAGCAGCGTGTCGACCTTCGGCAGCAGCGCCTCGATCACGGCCAGCTTGTCCGAGACCTTGGAGCCGCCGAGCACGACCGCGTACGGCCGCTCCGGCGAGCCGGTGAGCGTGCGGAGCACCTCGACCTCGGACAGGACGAGCCCGCCGGCGTAGGCGTCGAGCCGCTGCGCGACGTCGTAGACCGACGCCTGCTCGCGGTGCACCACGCCGAACCCGTCGGAGACGAACGCCGCGTCGTCGCCGACCAGGGCGACGAGCTCGTCGGCGAACGCGCCGCGCTCGGCGTCGTCCTTGCTGGTCTCGCGGGCGTCGAACCGGATGTTGTCCAGCATCACGACGTCACCGGCGGCCATCGACGGCAGCGGCTTGCCGAGCTCGACCAGGCGCACCGGGGCGCCGAGCAGCTCGCCGAGCCGCTGCGCGACCGGGGCGAGCGAGAACTTCTCGTCGGGCCCGTTCTTCGGACGGCCGAGGTGCGCGGTGACGACGACCTGGGCGCCGCCCTCGTAGAGGGCGTTGATCGTCGGCACGGACGCGCGGATGCGGCCGTCGTCGGTGATGTTCCGGTCGTCGTCGAGGGGAACGTTCAGATCGGAGCGGACCAGCACGGTCCGGCCCTGTACGCCCTCGGCGACGAGGTCGTCGAGGGTCCTCACAGCTTCGACGCCACCAGACCGGTGATGTCGACGAGGCGGTTGGAGTAGCCCCACTCGTTGTCGTACCAGCCGACGATCTTGACCTGGTTGCCGATGACCTTGGTCAGGCCCGAGTCGTAGATGCACGAGTGCGGGTCGGTCACGATGTCGGAGGAGACGATCGGGTCCTCGGTGTACTTCAGGACGCCCTTGAGCGGGCCCTCGGCGGCGGCCTTCATCGCGGCGTTGATCTCCGCGGCGGTGACCTCCTTGCGGACCTCGACGGTCAGGTCGGTGGCCGAGCCGGTGGGGATCGGCACCCGCAGCGCGTAGCCGTCGAGCTTGCCCTTGAGGTGCGGCATGACCAGCGAGATCGCCTTCGCCGCACCGGTGGAGGTGGGGACGATGTTCAGGGCGGCGGCGCGGGCGCGGCGCAGGTCCTTGTGCGGGCCGTCCTGCAGGTTCTGGTCCTGGGTGTAGGCGTGGATCGTGGTCATCAGACCCTTCTCGATCCCGGCCAGGTCGTCGAGCACCTTCGCCATCGGCGCGAGGCAGTTGGTGGTGCAGGACGCGTTCGAGACGATGGTCTGCGAACCGTCGTAGTCGCCGTCGTTGACGCCCTTGACGATGGTGATGTCCTCGTCGGTCGCCGGCGCGGAGATGACGACCTTCTTGGCGCCGCCGTCGAGGTGCTTGGCCGCGGCCTCGCGCTTGGTGAAGATGCCGGTCGACTCGACGACGACGTCGACGCCCAGGTCCTTCCAGGGCAGCTCGGCGGGGTCGCGGACGGCCAGGCCCTTGAAGCCCTTGCCGTCGACGACGATCTCGTCGCCGGAGGTGGAGACCTCGTAGGGCAGGCGCCCGAGGATCGAGTCGTACTTCAGCAGGTGCGCGAGCGTCGCGTTGTCGGTGATGTCGTTCACCGCGACGATCTCGATGTCCGTGGTGCCGGCGGCGCGCTGGGCGTCCACCGCCCGCCAGAAGTTCCGGCCGATGCGGCCGAAGCCGTTGACTCCTACGCGGACCGTCACAGATGCCTCCAGGGCTCGTCGTGCCTGTCGTCTTCTCCCCCGGCCCGCCGGGTCCCGGCGGTGGGGTGTGGCAGGTCGATCGCGGGTCGGCACCCGGGTGGGCGCCGGCGCGTGCCGTGCTCGGCAGCCACCCTATCGGCGCATCGGCCGTCGCGACCCCCGTAGGGCCCGTGACCTGCGCCGCGCTCGGGGATCGGGCGCGGTCGGGCCGCTCCGGACGGTCCCCGGTGTGGGGACGGACCGGTACCGGCCGGTATCCGGACACGCGACGGCCCCGTGCCCGGGCGGGTCACGGGGCCGTCGCGGGCGTGCTCAGGCCAGGCGGAGCAGGCGGCGCCAGCCCGGACGGGTGTCGGGGACGTCGGCGGCGGCGCGCTCGTCGTCGGAGAAGCCCTCGACCGGCTCGTGCGGACGCCCGTCGCGGGCGCGGGTCACGAACGCCGAGGCCGCGGACAGCGCGGCGGTCACGCCGGTCGCACCCGGACCCGCGGTGATGGTGGCGGTGACCGGCACGCCGAAGCGCTCGGCCCCGTCGCCCGCGGGCCGCTCGGCGACGGCGACGGCGGCGTCCCCGCCCTCGCCCCGGTTCTCCCCGGACGCGGCCGCCCGGGCACCCGCGGCGGCCGGGATCGTGCCGGTGGTCACGTCGACCAGCACGAACTCCCAGGCGTAGGTGCTCTGCTGGTGGACGATCCGCTCGCGGACCGCGGAGGTGTCGCCGACCGCGCCCTCCCCGACGAGCAGGACGACGACCCGCTCGGGGCGGTCGGCCTCGTCGCGGGCGGCGAGCTCGTCGCCGACGGCGCCGAGCAGCCGGGCCGCGCCGCCGCGCAGGTCCGGGCCGCCCAGCGGGCGCAGCTTCGCGGGCAGTGCGGTGCGGGCCTCGGCGGCACCGACCGGGACGGCGGGCGGGTGCGTGCCGTCGGGCAGCGAGCGGGTGAGGTCGTCCCCGGTGGCGACGACGACCTGCAGGTGACCGTCGTGGGCGTCCTGCTCGGCGAGCAGGTCCGCCAGACCGGAGCGCAGTGCGGGCAGGAGCGGCCGCAGCATGCTGGATCGATCGAGATGAACGGCGAGGAGGGTGGAGCCCGGGATCGTCACGGCGGCATCATGCCCGACGCCCCGCACCCCCCTCGTGACGGGGTGTGACCGCGGTCAGCGCCCGCCGCCCTCCTCCTCCAGCATCTCGGCGGTGACGGCGGACTCGGTGTCGGGGATGCCGAGCTCGGCGGCCTTCTTGTCCGCGGTCTGGAGCAGCCGCCGGATCCGGCCGGCCACCGCGTCCTTGGTCATCGGCGGGTCGGCCAGCTGGCCCAGCTCCTCCAGCGACGCCTGGGTGTGCTCGGCCCGCAGCCGCCCGGCGGCCTGCAGGTGCTCGGGCACCTCGTCGCCGAGGATCTCCAGGGCGCGGCTGACCCGGGCCGCCGCGGCGACCGCGGCCCGCGCCGAGCGGCGCAGGTTGGCGTCGTCGAAGTTCGCGAGCCGGTTCGCCGTCGCCCGGACCTCGCGGCGCATCCGCCGCTCCTCCCAGGACAGGACGCTCTGGTGGGCGCCCATCCGGGTCAGCAGCGCGCCGATCGCGTCACCGTCGCGGACGACGACCCGGTCGGCACCGCGGACCTCGCGGGCCTTCGCCGCGACGCCCAGCCTGCGTGCCGCGCCGACCAGGGCCAGCGCGGCCTCGGGGCCGGGGCAGGTGACCTCCAGGGCGGAGCTGCGGCCCGGCTCGGTGAGCGACCCGTGCGCGAGGAACGCGCCGCGCCAGGCGGCCTCGGCGTCGGACAGGTCACCGGAGACGACGGGCGGCGGCAGCCCGCGCACCGGACGGCCGCGGTTGTCGAGCAGCCCGGTCTGGCGGGCGAGTCCCTCGCCGTCGCGGATCACCCGGATCACGTAGCGGGCGCTGCGGCGCAGCCCACCCGCGGTGATCACGTGCGCGTCGGCGGTGTGGCCGTAGAGCTCGTGGATCTCGCGGCGCAGCCTGCGGGCGACCGAGCCGGTGTCGACCTCGGCCTCGATCACCACCCGGCCGCCCACGATGTGCAGGCCGCCTGCGAAGCGGAGCAACGAGGCGACCTCCGCGCGCCGCGACGACTGCTTGGTGACGGTGAGCCGGCTCAGCTCGTCCTTCACCGTGGCGGTCATGGCCATCGGGAGCTCCTTCCGCGCTGCGGGCTGTCGTGCTGCGGGCTGTCGTGCGTGCCGTTCTCCGTCGGGACCCGGCCGGGGGTCAGAGCGCCGAACACGTCGGCGAGTGCCCCGGCCAGTGCGTCCGGGTCGTGCCGCGGGGTCGCCGCCCGGGCGTCGGCGACCGCGGCCGGCCACACCCGTCCGCCGGGGACCAGCAGGTCGGCGGCGGCCGCGTCCAGCCGGTCCGGCAGGCTCACCGACCCGGCGTCGGCCAGGACGGCGTGCACCCGCAGACCGGGAGCGTGCCCGGACAGTACTTCAAGGTGCTGTTCGGGGGAGAAACCGGCGGTCTCCCCCGGCTCGGGGGCCAGGTTGAGCAGCACGACCCGGGCCGCCGGGGTCTCCAGCAGCGCGTCGCGCAGCCCGGGCACGAGCAGGTGCGGGAGCACGCTGGTGAACCACGAGCCGGGTCCGAGGAGCACGACGTCGGCGTCGCGCACCGCGCGGACGGCCTCGTCGCAGGCGGGTGGGTCGGCGGGCCGCAGCCAGACCCGGCGCACCCGGCCCGGGGTGGAGGCGACGGCGACCTGGCCGCGGATCAGGTGGGCGCCGTCGACGCCGTCCAGCGCGACCTCCGCCTCGATGTCCAGCGGCACCCGGGCCATCGGCAGGACCCGTCCGGCGCAGCCCATCAGCTCGCCGACCGTCGCCAGCGCGCGCACGGGGTCGCCGTCGCGTTCCAGCAGCCCGGCGAGCAGCAGGTTGCCCACCGCGTGCCCGGCCAGGGCGCCGGTCCCGCCGAAGCGGTGCTGGACCAGCCCGGACCAGAAGCGGCCCCGCTCGTCGTCGCCGGCCAGCGCCGCGAGGGCCATCCGCAGGTCGCCGGGCGGGAGCAGGCCGAGCTCGCGGCGCAGCCGCCCCGAGGAGCCGCCGTCGTCGGCGACGGTGACCACGGCGGTGATGTCGGTGACCGGCGGGCAGCGGCGCAGTGCGGTCAGCGTGGCGTGCAGGCCGTGCCCACCGCCGAGCGCGACCACCCGCAGTCCCCCGGTGCGCTCGGGTGGGCGTGGGCTCACTCGCGCCCCATGTCGCGGTGCTCGACGTTGACCTGGATGCCCTCGCGGTCGGCGAGCCGGCGCCCGATCTCCTCCGAGATCGCCACCGAGCGGTGCTTGCCGCCGGTGCAGCCGACGGCCACGGTCAGGTACCGCTTGCCCTCGCGCCGGTACCCGGCGCCGACGAGGTCGAGCAGCTCCAGGTAGCGGTCGACGAACTCCTCCGCGCCCTCCTGGGACAGCACGTAGTCGCTGACCTCCCGGTCGCGGCCGGTGAACGGGCGCAGCTCGGGGATCCAGTGCGGGTTGGGCAGGAACCGCACGTCGACGACGAGGTCGGAGTCCAGCGGCAGCCCGTACTTGTAGCCGAACGACAGCACCGTCACCCGGGTCGCGGCGTGCGCGCTCTCCTGGGCGAACGAGCCCTCGATCCGGGTGCGCAGGTCGTGCACCGACAGGTTCGAGGTGTCGACGACGAGGTCGGCGTCCTCGCGCAGCGGCCGCAGCACCTCGCGCTCGGCGTTGAGGCCGTCGGTGATGCGCCCGGCGCCCTGCAGCGGGTGCGAGCGGCGGTTCTGCTCGAAGCGGCGCACCAGCACCGCGTCGGAGGCCTCCAGGAACAGCAGCTTGGGCCGGTAGCCGCGACCGTCGAGGTCCTTGATGACGGCACCGAGGTCGTCGGTGAACGCGCGGGAGCGCACGTCCATCACCACCGCGATCCGGGCCACCTCGCCCCGGGCCCGCGACCCCAGCTCGACCATCGTGGCGATGAGCTCGGGCGGCAGGTTGTCCACCACGAACCAGCCCAGGTCCTCCAGGACCTTCGCCGCGGTGCTGCGCCCGGCCCCGGACAGGCCGCTGACCACCGCGACCTCGATCCCCGGGCCCGCGGTCACCTCGCCGTTGTCGTCGGTCATGCCTTCTCCCCCTCGGTTCCGGCGTGCAGGGCCGCGACCACGGACTCGGCGGTCCGGCGACCGAAGCCGGGCACACCGGCGATCTCGTCGACGTCGGCGGCGCGCAGCTTGCGCACCGACCCGAAGTGCTTGAGCAGCGCCTGCTTGCGGGCCGGGCCGAGCCCGGGCACCCCGTCGAGAGCGGACGCCGTCATGCCCTGCGAACGACGCTGGCGGTGATAGGTGATGGCGAACCGGTGCGCCTCGTCCCGGATCCGCTGCAGCAGGTAGAGCCCCTCGCTGGTCCGGGACAGGATCACCGGGTCGGTGTCGTGGGGCAGCCAGACCTCCTCGAGGCGCTTGGCGAGCCCGCACACCGCGACGTCGGTGATCCCCAGCCCGGCCAGCTCCGCGGCCGCCGCGTCGACCTGCGGCTTCGCACCGTCGACGACGAGCAGGTTCGGGGGGTAGGCGAACTTCTTGGGCCGCCCGGTCTCGGGGTCGATCCCGGTGCGCACGGTGTCGCCCGGCGCGACCTCCCCGGAGCCCTCGGTGGGGGCCGGCTCGTCGGCCGTCTCGGCCAGGTAGCGGCGGAACCGGCGCCGCACCACCTCGGCGATCGAGGCGACGTCGCCCTCCTGTGCCGCGTCGCGGATCTCGAAGCGGCGGTACTCGGACTTGCGGGGCAGCCCGTCCTCGAAGACCACCAGCGACGCGACCACGTTCGTGCCCTGCACGTGGCTGATGTCGATGCACTCGATGCGCAGCGGCGCCTGGTCGAGCTCCAGGTTCTCCTGGATCTCCTGCAGCGCGGCCGACCGGGCGGTGAGGTCCCCGGCGCGGCGCAGCTTGTGCTGGGCGAACGCCTCCTTCGCGTTCCGCGCGACGGTCGCGGCGAGGTCCCGCTTGTCGCCGCGCTGCGGCACCCGGATCCCGACCCTGGAGCCGCGCAGCCCGGTCAGCCAGCGCTCCAGCGCGGGCGTGTCGGAGGGCAGCACCGGGACCAGGATCTCCTTGGGCACCGGCTGCGCCGCGTCGTCGGCGGCGCCGGCGAGGGCGTGCTGCTCGCCGTAGAACTGGGAGACGAACCGCTCGACGAGCTGCTCGGTGTCGGTGGGCTCGACCTTGTCGATCACCCAGCCGCGCTGGCCGCGGACCCGGCCGCCGCGGACGTGGAAGACCTGGACCGCGGCCTCCAGCTCGTCCTCGGCGAAGGCGACGACGTCGGCGTCGGTGCCGTCACCCAGCACGACGGCCTGCTTCTCCAGGGCGCGGCGCAGGGCGCCGAGGTCGTCGCGCATCCGGGCCGCGCGCTCGAACTCCAGGTTCTCCGACGCCTCGGCCATGTCGCGTTCGAGCTGGCGGACCATCCGGTCGGTGCGCCCGGACAGGAAGTCGGAGAAGTTCTCGACGATGTCGCGGTGCTCGTCGGCGCTGACCGTGCCCACGCAGGGGGCGGAGCACTTGTCGATGTAGCCGAGCAGGCAGGGCCGCCCGATCTGGCCGTGCCGCTTGAACACCCCCGTCGAGCAGGTGCGCGCGGGGAAGACCCGCAGCAGCAGGTCGAGGGTCTCGCGGATGGCCCAGGCGTGGGCGTACGGGCCGAAGTAGCGCACGCCCTTGCGGCGCGGGCCGCGGTAGACGTGCAGCCGCGGGTACTCCTCGTGCATCGTCACGGCGAGCACGGGATAGCTCTTGTCGTCGCGGTAGCGGACGTTGAACCGCGGGTCGTACTCCTTGATCCAGTTGTACTCGAGCTGGAGGGCCTCGACCTCGGTCCCGACGACCGTCCACTCCACCTTCGCCGCGGTGGTGACCATCTGCCGGGTGCGCGGGTGGAGGCCGGACAGGTCGGCGAAGTAGGAGTTCAGCCGCTGCCGCAGGCTCTTGGCCTTGCCGACGTAGATCACCCGGCCACGGGGGTCGGAGAAGCGGTACACCCCGGGCGACTCCGGGATCGTCCCGGTCGCCGGACGGTAGGTGCTGGGGTCGGCCATGGTGACTCCCAGGGTAGTTGCGGGCACCGACGGTCCCGGTCCGGCCCCGGCCTCGGCGCGGGCCCCGGACGAGGTGTAGGGACGCGTGTCGGCCGGGGACCTCGCGCGGCGCCGCCGGAACTGTCGGTAGGGTCCGGTACACCTCGCCCTCGAACACGAGTTCGACCATACCGAGCCCGAGGAGACCGCCGTGAGCACCGCGCAGGAGACCGGCCCCCGCACCGACATCGGCACCGCGCCGGGTGAGCAGGTGCCCGGGGCCCGGCTGGACCGGATCCGCAAGCTGCTGGCGAAGGCGGAGCGGGCCGGCACCCCGGACGAGGCCGAGATCTACACCGACAAGGCGTTCGCGCTGATGGCGCGGCACGGGATCGACGAGGCGCTGCTGGCGGCGGCGCCCGGCGCCGGGCCGTCGCGGGCCGACCCGATCGGCCGGAGCCGGATCACCGTCGACAACCCCTACAGCGGGGCGAAGGCCCGGCTGCTGGGGTGGACGGCGTCGGCGCTGCGCTGCCGGTGGGTGATGCACGACCAGCGGGGCGGCTCGGTCGCCGCGGTGACCGTGTTCGGGTTCGCCTCGGACCGGGAGCGGGTGGAGCTGCTCTACACCTCGCTGCTGCTGCAGGCCACGGCCGCGCTGGCCGCGGTCCGCCCGCCGGACCCGGGCGAGTCGGTGGCGGCCTACCGGCGGTCCTGGATCTACGGCTTCGCGGGCCGGGTGTACGAGCGGCTGTGCGAGGCCGAGCGCTCCGCGCTGGGCGAGACCGAGGCCGAGACCGGGCGGGCGGCGGCCTCGACCGAGCTGGTGCTGGCCGACCGCGGCGCCGAGGTCGACCGCGCCTACGACGCCGAGTTCGGCCGGCTGCGCCGCGCCCGCCGCCCGCAGGTGTCGGGCAGCGGCTTCCGGCACGGGGCCGCCGCGGCCGACCGGGCCGACCTGGGCGGCCCGCGCCTGGACGGCCGGGCCGGGGCGCCGGGCATCGGCGCCTGAGCCGGGGTCACTCCCCCAGGACGGCGGTGCGGTGCAGGGTGCGCAGGGTGCGGACGTGGCGCACGGCCAGCCCGCGGTCGACGGCCTGCACGGCGAGCACCGACTGGTACTCGTCGTCGGGCAGCTCCAGGCGGGCCGAGGCGGCGCCGTCGGGGAACGAGACGCCGTGCACGTCGGCCCAGTCGTACCACCGGGCGGTGATGACGTTGCGGACCTCGATGCCGTGGCTGTCGGCGCGCACCCGGGGGCGGGCCATGAGCAGCAGCCCGCCGGCGACGAACGCCCCGATGACCATCATCGCGACCTGGTCGGCCGGCTGGAAGATCACCCCGGTGTCCTCGGCGGGCATGAAGTAGGCCGCGATGAGGAAGAACACCATCACGCCGGCGGCGCTGAGCCAGGCGGTCCAGCGGATGACCCGCGGGCGCAGGGTCACCGCGTCCGGTCCGGGCCCGGTCCGGGTCCGGGCCACCGGGGCGGCAGGGGCGGGGGTGGTGGAGTCGGTCGGCTGCTCGGTCACTGGAGTCTCCCTGTGCTGACCCGGGTCGGGGTCACGGGCGGGTCGGGGCATCGGCGCGCAGGTCGCGCAGCGCCAGCGCCGATTCGAGTGCGGCGATGCAGGCCTCGGCACCCTTGTCCTCGGCCGCGCCCGGCGCGCCGGAGCGGTCGATCGCCTGGTCCACCGTGTCGGTGGTGAGCACGCCGTTGCCGACCGGGGTCGACTCGTCGAGCGCCACGCGGGTGAGGCCCGCGGTGACGGCGTCGCAGACGTACTCGAAGTGCGGGGTGCCGCCGCGGACGACGACACCGAGCGCGACGACGGCGTCGTGGCCGCGGGCGAGCTCCTGGGCGACGACCGGCAGCTCGACGGTGCCGGGCACCCGCACGACGGTGGGCTCGGCACCGGCCTCGCGGGCCGCGGCGACGGCCCGTTCCAGCAGCCGGTCCACGATCTCGGCGTGCCAGCGGGCCGCCACCACCCCGACCCGCAGTCCGCTCGCGTCCAGCTGCGTGGCCCCGGAGGGCCGGCCCTCACCGCTCATGGGCCGATTCTCGCCTCTCGGCCCGCGCGCCGCGCCACGGGGTCTCCCGGTGCACGGCGCACGGCCGGGGTCAGAGCGCCGGGTCGGCGACCTCGCCGAGATCGGGCAGGTCGTGGCCCATCCGGTCGCGCTTGGTCCGCAGGTAGCGCAGGTTCTGCGGGGTGGCGCGCACCGGCATCGGCTCGCGGCCGACGACGCGCAGCCCGTAGCCCTCCAGCCCGGCGCGCTTGTCCGGGTTGTTGGTGAGCAGCCGCATCGACTTCACGCCGAGGTCGGCGAGGATCTGGGCGCCGATGCCGTAGTCCCGGGCGTCGGCGGGCAGCCCCATCGCGAGGTTGGCGTCGACGGTGTCGGCGCCGGCCTCCTGGAGCTGGTAGGCCTGCAGCTTGTGCAGCAGGCCGATCCCCCGGCCCTCGTGACCGCGCATGTAGAGCACGACGCCGCGGCCCTCCTTGGCGACGGCCTCCAGGGCCGCGTCGAGCTGGGGGCCGCAGTCGCAGCGCAGCGAGCCGAGGACGTCGCCGGTGAGGCACTCGGAGTGCACCCGGACGAGCACGTTCTCGCCGTCGTCGGCGGGGGTCGCGATGTCGCCCATCACCATGGCGATGTGCTCGGTGCCGTCGAGGGTGCAGTCGTAGCCGTGGGCGAGGAAGTCACCGTGGCCGGTGGGGATCCGCGCGGTCGCGACCCGCTCGACGTGCTTCTCGTAGCGGCGCCGGTAGGCGATGAGGTCGGCGATGGTGATCAGGGTGAGGTCGTGGTCGGCGGCGAACACGCCGAGCTCCTCGCCGCGGGCCATCTCGCCGGTGTTCTTCTCCGAGACGATCTCGCAGAGCGCGCCCGCGGCGGGCAGGCCCGCCATCCGGGCGAGGTCGACCGCGGCCTCGGTGTGCCCGGGGCGGCGCAGCACGCCGCCCTCGCGGGCCTGCAGCGGCACGACGTGGCCGGGCCGGACCAGGTCGTGCCGGTCGGTCTCCGGGTCGGCCAGCGTGCGGATCGTGTGCGCGCGGTCCTGGGCGGAGATGCCGGTGGTGACGCCCTCCTTCGCGTCCACGGTGACCGTGTACGCGGTGCGGAAGGAGTCCCGGTTGGTGTGGTGCATCGGCGGCAGGTCGAGCCGCTCGCACGCCTCACCGGTGATGGCCACGCAGACGTAGCCGGAGGTGTAGCGGACGGTGAACGCCAGCAGCTCCGCGGTCGCCTTCGACGCCGCGAAGATGAGGTCGCCCTCGTTCTCGCGGTCCTCGTCGTCCATCACGACGACCGGCTTGCCCTCGGCGATGTCGGCGATGGCCTTCTCGATCTGGGCGAAGCGCTCGGCCCGCTCCGAGGGCGACATCGCGGTGTGCGGGGCGTCCGGCAGCTTGCCCGACCCCTGGCCTGCCGGCGTGACCGGCGACTCCCACGGCTCGCTCACCGGGCGACCCCTTCCTGTCCGGACCCGGGCCCCTGCAGGTACCCCGCGGTCATGCGTTCCACGTACTTGGCGATCACGTCGACCTCCAGGTTGACCGGATCACCCGGGGCGCGCGACCCCAGGGTGGTCTCGGCCAGGGTCGTCGGGATCAGCGCCACCCCGAACCCGTCCGGGTACACGGTGGCGACGGTCAGCGAGACCCCGTCGACGGCGACGGAGCCCTTCTCGACGACGTAGCGGGCCAGCTCGGCGGGCAGCGAGAAGCGGACCTCGTCGCTGCGCTCGCCGGGGGTGCGGGACACGACGGTGCCGACGCCGTCGACGTGGCCCTGCACGATGTGGCCGTCGAGCCGGCCACCGGCGGGCACCGCGCGCTCCAGGTTGACCCCGGACCCGGCGCCGACGGCGCCGAGCGAGGTCCGCTTCAGCGTCTCGGGAACCAGCTCGAGGGTCAGGGTGGCCGCGCCCGGCCCGGTGACGACGGCGGTGAGGCAACAGCCGTTCACCGCGACCGACTCCCCGTGCCCGACCTCGGCGGCCAGGGCCGCGCGCACGGTCAGCACGACGACGTCGTCGTCGGTGCGGACGTCGACGACCTCGCCGACCTCCTCCACGATCCCGGTGAACATCGCCCGTCCCTCCTACTGCGGCACGTCCGGCCCGGTCGGGCCGGGTGCCGGTCGTGCGTCGATGACCACGTCGTCGCCGGCGCGGTGGATCTCGTCCACGTGCAACCGCACGATGTCGGCGATCGTTACCACGCCCGCGTCGCCGAGGGCGTGCGGTCCCGCGCCGAGCAGGGCCGGGGCCAGGTGCACGAGCACCCGGTCGACGAGTCCTGCGGCGACGAACGCACCGGCGAGGGTCGGTCCGCCCTCGAGGAGCACGTCCACCACGGTCCGGTGGCTGAGCTCGGCGAGCACCTCCCCCGGATCGCGGGTGCGGAGGTGGAGCACGTCGGCGGTGCCGGCTTCGTCGGTCCGGGCCAGCCGGGCGCCGGGCGGGACGTCGCGGTGTCCCACCACCACCCGCAGGGGCTGGCGGTCGAACAGGGTGCCGTCGGGCCGGCGGGCGGTCAGCGCCGGGTCGTCGGTCAGGACGGTACCCGTGCCCGCAACGATCGCGTCCATCCTGCGGCGCAGGTCATGCACCGTGCCGCGCGCGGCCGGGCCGGTGATCCAGCGGCTGGTGCCGTCGGCGGCGGCCACCCGGCCGTCGAGCGTGGTGGCGACCTTCCAGGTCACGTGGGGGCGGCCGGTGCGCGTGCGGTGCAGCCAGCCGCGCAGCGGACCGAGGGCCACCTCGTCGGCGAGCGTGCCGAGCGTCACATCCACACCGGCGGCACGGAGCCGGTCCAGCCCGCCCGCCGCGACCGGGTTGGGGTCGGCGACGGCGGCGTGCACCCGGGCGATCCCGGCCTCGAGGAGGCCGTCCACGCACGGCGGGGTGCGGCCGGTGTGGTTGCAGGGCTCCAGGGTCACCACGGCGGTCCCGCCCGCGGCGCGGTCCCCCGCCTCCGCGAGCGCGGCGCGTTCGGCGTGCGGACCGCCGGGCGGTGCGGTGGCACCGGTGCCGACGACGACGCCGTCGCGGTCGAGGACCACGCAGCCGACGGCCGGGTTGGGGCTGGTCGTGCCGTGGACGCGGGCGGACGCGGCGAGGGCGCGGCGCATGGCGGCGGCCGTGCGCTCGTCGGTGCCGGTCGGGCGGTCCACTCCGGTGTGCTCCGTCGCTCGGTCGTCCGCGGCGGGCTCAGTCGGCCCAGCGGTGCGGGTTCGCCCGGCGGACGCTGTCCCGCAGCGCGGCGACGGCGCGGCCCGGGTCGTCGGCGCCGTAGACGGCGGACCCGGCGACGAAGCAGTCGACGCCGGCCTCGGCCGCCTGGTCGATGGTGTCGGCGTTGATGCCGCCGTCGATCTCGACGAGGACCGTGAGGTGCCCGGTGTCGACCAGGTTGCGGACGGTGCGGACCTTGTCGAGGACCTCGGGGATGAAGCTCTGCCCGCCGAAGCCGGGCTCGACGCTCATCACGAGCAGCGTGTCGTAGTGGCGGAGCACCTCGACCCACGGGTCGAGCGGGGTGCCGGGCTTGATCGACAGCCCGGCGAGGGACCCGGCGGCGCGCAGGTTCTTCGCGAGCATCACCGGGTCGTGGGCGGCCTCGGCGTGCACGGTGACGTTGCGGGCGCCCGCCTCGGCGTAGCCCGGGGCCCAGCGGTCCGGGTCCTCGATCATCAGGTGGCAGTCGAGCGGGATGTCGGTGGCGGCGCGCAGGCTCTGCACCACCGGCAGGCCGAGCGTCAGGTTCGGCACGAAGTGCGCGTCCATGACGTCGACGTGCAGCCAGTCCGCGCCGTTCCCGGTCCCGTCGCCGCCCACGGCGGCGGCCTCCTCGCCGAGTCGGGCGAAGTCGGCCGAGAGGATGCTGGGCGCGATCATCGGGTGCACGCGGAGGAGGTTACTGGCCGCTCGCCGGCGGCCCCGCACCCGTGGGCGAGGCCGCCGTCACACCGCGGTCACTCCTCGAGCGGGCGGCGCAGCAGCGCCAGGAACATCGCATCGGTGCCGTGCACGTGCGGCCACAGCTGGACGGTCGGCCCGTCCCCGAGGCCGGGGACCTCGCCGGGCAGCGAGGCGCGCGCGTCGAGCTGTTCGACGGCACCGGCCGGACCGGGGCGTCCCTCGCGGCCGACGATCCGGCCGACGACGCCGACGGTCTCCGACACGTGCGGCGAGCAGGTGACGTAGGCGACGACGCCGCCGGGGCGGACGTGACGCAGCGCGGCGACGAGCAGCTCGCGCTGCAGCCGGGTCAGCGTCGCGATGTCCTCGGGGCGGCGCCGCCAGCGGGCCTCGGGGCGGCGGCGCAGCGCGCCCAGCCCGGTGCAGGGCGCGTCGACGAGCACCCGGTCGTAGCCGCCGTCGGGCAGCGGGGCCTCCCGGCCGTCGGCGACGTGCACGGTGACCGGCAGCTCCGCGACGGACCGGCGCACGAGGTCGGCGCGGTGCTCGCTGGACTCGACCGCGTCGAGCGTCCCGCCCCGGGCGGCGACGAGCCCACCCAGCAGCGACGCCTTGCCGCCCGGCCCGGCGCACAGGTCGAGCCAGCGGCCGGTGTCCTCGCCCAGCAGCTCGGCGCGGGCGAGCGCGGCAGCGACGAGCTGGCTGCCCTCGTCCTGGACGATCGCGAGCCCCTCGGCGACGGCGTCGAGCTCGCCGACGTCGCCGCTGCCCGGTTCCAGGTGCACCCCGTAGGGCGAGTACGGCGCCTGCTCGCCGCCGGTGGCCAGGGCCAGCTCCTCGGCGGTGATCTCACCGGGCCGGGCGAGCAGGTGCACGCGGGGCCGGGTGTCGTCGGCGGCGAGGGCGGCGGTCAGCTCCTCGCCGGTGCCGCCGAGCGCGTCGGCGAAGGCCTGCGCGATCCAGCGCGGGTGGGCGTGGCGCAGCGCGGCGTCGCCGACCGGGTCCTCGGCGGGGTCGGGGGCGAGGCGGTCGAGCCACTCGGCCTCGGTGTGCTCGCCGATGCGGCGCAGCACCGCGTTGACGAACCCGGCCGACTGCGAACCATGATCGGACCGGACCAGCTCGACGCAGGTGGTCACGGCCGCGTGGTCGGGCACCCGGGTGCGCAGCAGCTGGTAGGCGCCCAGGCGCAGCGCGTCGAGCAGCGCGTGCTCGATCTTGGCCAGCGGGCGGTCGGTGCAGGCGTCGATGATCGTGTCGAGCAGGCCCTGGGCGCGCAGGGTGCCGTAGCCGAGCTCGGTGGCCAGGCCGGCGTCGCGGTCGCGCAGCCGGTGGCGGCGCAGGATGCCGGGCAGCGCGAGGTTGGCGTAGGCGTCGCGCTCGCGGACGGCGGTCAGCAGCTCGTAGGCCGCCTGCCGGGCGGGGTCGACGGCCGGGGGCCTGCCGGGGCCGCTGCGGCCGCGGGGCGGGCCGGAGTTGCGGGGGCCGGAGGTGCGTTCGCGGCGGGGGCCGCGGTCGCCGCCCCGGTCCCCACGGTCGTCGCGGCCGCCGCGGCGGTCGTCGCCGCGGTCGGGGCGGGGACGGTCGCCCTGCGGGCGGTCACCGCCGGGACGGTCGCTGCGGGGACGGTCGCTGCGGGCGCGGTCGCCCTGAGGACGATCGCTCTGGGGACGGTCACCGCGGGGCCGGTCGCTGCGGGGGCGGTCGTCGCGGGGCCGGTCGCTGCGGGGGCGGTCGTCGCGGTCGTACCGCGGACGGTCGCCGGCGGGGCGGTCACCGCGGGGGCGGTCGTCGCGGGGGCGGTCGTCGCGGGGGCGGTCGTCGCGGGGGCGGTCGTCACGGCGGTCGGGGCGGGGCCGGTCGCCACGGGCACGGTCGCCGCGCGGGCGGTCGTCACGAGAGCGGTCGTCACGGGAGCGGTCCCCGCCGCGGGCGCGGTCGTCGCCCCGCGGCCGGTCGTCGCGGCCCCGGAACGGGCGGTCGCCGCGGGGACGGTCGTCGCGCGACCGGTCCCCGCCGTCGCGCGGGCGGGCCACGTCGCCGCCGGAGCGGGAGTGGCTGGGCCGGTCGGAGTCGCGCCACCCACCGCCACGGCGCTCACCGGAGCCGCCCGAGCCGGAGCCGGAGCCGCCGCGCCGGTCGCCGGGCCCCGGGCCGCCGCCCCAGCCGGACCCGGTGCGCGGGCCGCGGTCGTCGCGCGACCGGTCCCCGCGGGCCCGGTCACCACCCGACCTGTCGCCACCGCGGTGCCGGTCGTCGCCGGCACGCCGCTCGGGGCGGTCGGACCGGTCGGGCCGGTCGCGGTCGGGTCGGGGGTCCTGCTCGCTCACGTGGTCTCCTCGGCGGGGTCCGCCGTGGCCGGGGGCCGGCCGTCGTCCGGGATGTCGGAAGGTCCGGGATGTCGGAAGTCGGTGTGGTGTCGGGAGGTCGGTGCGCCGGACCGGGGCGGGTGGCGGCGGTCAGCCCAGGTACTCGACGCCGTCGATCCGGGCGCCGCGGGCCCAGTCCGGCGCGGGCATGAACCGCTTGCCCTTCGGCTTCACCTCGCCCAGCTCGACCGGGACGGTCGCGGTCCCGGCCAGCACCCGGCGCCGCTCGACCCGCAGCTCCCCCGGCGCGAGCTCGACCTCGCCGGTGCGCAACGGGCGGACCGGGCCGAGCCCGAGGCGGTCGTCGCGGAACCCGCACCACGCGCCGGGCTCGGGGGTGACCGAGCGGATCAGCCGTTCCAGCGCGGCGGCCGGGGTGGTGAAGTCGGCGCGGGCGTCGGCGGTCGTGACCTTCGGCGCGAGCGAGACCCCCTCGGCGGGCTGCGGGACGGCGGTCAGCGTGCCGTCGGCGATGCCGTCCAGGGTCGCGGCGAGCAGCCGGGCACCGGACTCGGCGAGCCTGCCCAGCAGGTCGCCCGCGGTGTCGGTCGCGCCGACGGTCTCGGTGACCAGGCCGTAGGTGGGCCCGGTGTCCATGCCCTCCTCGAGCCGGAACGTGGTGGCGCCGGTGACGTCGTCGCCGTGCCGGATCGCGGACTGCACCGGGGCCGCGCCGCGCCAGGCGGGCAGCAGCGAGAAGTGCAGGTTGACCCAGCCGTGGACGGGCACGTCCAGCACCGGGCGGGGCAGCAGCGCCCCGTAGGCGACGACCGGGGCGCAGTCCGGGGCGAGCGCGCGCAGCGTGTCGAGGAACTCCGGGTCCGACGGCTTCGCGGGGGTCAGCACCGGGATCCCCGCCGCGTCGGCGAGCTCGCCGACCGGGGAGCGGGTGAGCCTGCGGCCGCGCCCGGCGGGGGCGTCCGGGCGGGTCAGCACCGCGACGACCTCGTGGCCGGGGTGCTCCAGCAGCGCCCGCAGCGACGGCACCGCCGGGTCGGGGGTGCCGGCGAACAGCAGCCTCATCGAGCCTTGCCGAACATGGGGTGCGGGCTCGCCTTGACCACCGGCTCGGGCTCGCCGAACCAGGCGGCCTCCCGGATCTCGCGCATCGCGAGCTTGCGGGTCTCGGCGTCGAGCCGGTCGACGAACAGCACGCCGTCGAGGTGGTCGGTCTCGTGCTGGATGGCCCGCGCCAGCAGCTCGGAGCCCTCGACCACCTGCGGCTCGCCGTGCATGTCCCAGCCCCGCGCGACGACGTGCAGCTTGCGCCGGCAGTCCCAGCCGAGCCCGGGGATGGACAGGCAGCCCTCCATGCCGAACTGCTCGTCCTCGCCGACGGCCTCCCAGGTCGGGTTGACCAGGTGCCCGGAGAAACCGTCGCAGTCGTAGACGAACACCCGCTTGCCGACGCCGATCTGCGGCGCGGCCAGGCCAGCGCCGCCCTCGTCGTGCATGGTGTCGGTCAGGTCGCTGACGAGCTTGCGCAGCTCCGCGTCGAAGTCGGTGACCTCGGTGGCGCGGGTGCGCAGGACCGGGTCGCCGAACAGCCGGACGGGCTGGATGGGCACGGGCTTCCCCTCACGGCGGACGAGTGCGGTGATCAGCGCTCCATTGTGCCACTGCGACACCGCCGCTCCCGTCCGGTGTCACGCCGGTGACGCGGCGCACCGCTCAGTCGATCTCGTCGGGGTCGAGCCGGACCCGGACGGTCTCGGGGGCCTTGCGGGCGGTGCGCAGGGCCTGCGCGTCGTGCAGGGCGCGGGCCAGGTCGCGCCCGGCGCGGCGCGGGACCCGCAGCAGCGCGCGCTCGCGGACCTCGTCGACGGCGCCGTGACCGGCCCCGGGCCGGTCCGGCGGGTCGATCTCGACCGGTCCGAGCAGCTCCACCCCCTCGGGCGGGGACGGGTCGACGCGCCCGGCGCCGAGCACCGCGTCGCAGATCTCGGCGACGGCGGCGGGCGGCCCCTCCACCGAGGCCATCCGGATCGCGGGCGGGAACCCCACCTCGGCGCGTTCGGCGAGCTCGGCCTCGGCGTGCCCGGCCGGGTCCCACCGCACCAGCGCCTGCACCGTCGGCACCGACGCCTCGGCGACGACGACGACCCGTCCGCCGTCGGTGTGCGGCACGACCCCGGCGGCCGCGGCGAACCAGCGGCGCAGCGTCTCCTCGGCGACGCGCAGGTCGGGCCGGGCGAGCATCGCCCAGCCGTCGAGCAGCAGCGCGGCGCCGTAGCCCGCCCCGCCGCCGCCGTCGACGACCGGCTCCGCCCCCGGGGTGGCGACGACCAGCGCGGGCCCGGCCGGGACGGTGTCGAGGACCTCGGCGCCCCCGCCGGAGGTCCGCACGGTGACGCCGGGGAACGCGCGGCCGAGCTCCTCGGCGGTGCGACCGGCGCCGACCACCCCGGCCCGCAGCCGTCGCGACCCGCAGTGCCCGCAGCGGAACGCCGGCTCGGCGCGGCCGCACCAGCGGCAGGCGGGCAGCGCACCCTCCGACCCCGCGCCGGAGCGCGGCAGGCCCAGCGGCCCCGCGCAGTGCCGGCAGCGGGCGGCGTCGCGGCAGGACGCGCACGCCAGGAACGGCAGGTATCCCGACCGCGGCACCTGCACCAGCACCGGGCGCCCGGCGGTCAGCGCGGCGCGGGCGGCCTCGAACGCGACGCCCGGGACGCGGGCCGCGCGGGCGGCCGGGTCACGCACGAGCTGGGTGTCGGTCTCCCCGATCGCGGTGACCCGCGGCATCCGGGCGCGCACCCCGGCACGGTCGGCCGCGATGGGACTCGCCCAGCGGGTCTCGACGAGCACCTGCGCCTCGGCGGTCCGGGCGAACCCCGCGAGCAGCAGCGCGGCGCCCTCGCGGTGTGCGCGCAGCACCAGCACGTCGCGGACCTGCGGGTAGGGGGCGCGGGGCTCGGAGTGGGAGTCGTCGCCGTCGTCCCACACGGCCAGCAGGCCGAGCTCGCCGAGCGGTGCGAACGCCGCGGACCGGGTGCCGACGACGACCCGCACGCTCCCCCGCCGCACCGCCAGCCAGCGCCGGTAGCGTTCGGCGGGCCCGAGCTCCGCGGTCAGGGCCACCACGCCGTCCTCGCCGAGCAGTGCCGCACAGGCCGCGTGCAGCCGGGCGACGTCGCGCTGGTCGGGCACGACGAGCAGCGCCGAGCGTCCCGCAGCCCGGGTGGCGACGGCGGCCTCGGCCAGCCGGGCCGCCCACTCCTCCCCCGGCAGCGCCTGCCAGACGGCGTGTGCGGCGCGCCCGCCCGCCAGCGCGTCGAGGAACGCCCCGCCGCGCGGGTAGGCCTCCCAGCCGGCGCGGTCCACCGGGGCCGGGCCGGTCGTGTCGCGCTCGCGCGGGGTCTCGGACTCGACGCGGGCGTGCCGGGCGGGCACCGCGAGCCGCAGGACGTCGGCCATCACCCCGGCGTAGCGGTCGGCGACGGCCCGGGCCAGCCCGGCCACCTCGGCGGTGAGCACCGGTTCTGGCGAGACGACCTTGTCGACCCAGGCGAGCTTCCCGGCGTGGGCGGTGTCGTCGGAGCGTTCCAGCAGGAAGCCGTCGACCAGCCGGCCGGCGAAGCGCACCCGCACCCGCACGCCGGGGACGGCGGCGTCGTCGAGGTGGGTCGGGACGCGGTAGTCGAAGGTCCGGTCCAGGTGCGGCAGCGCGACGTCGACCAGCACCCGCGCGACCGGACGGGCCGGAGCGGGCTGCCACTGCCCCCGGTCGCGCCCCGGGCGGCGGGCGCGGGCCGCCGGGGCCGTACGCGGAGAGCTCACGCCGAGGGTCTACCACGCGGCACCGACGACCCCCGGAGACGCCCGTGGCCGCCGACCGCACGGGGCGGTCGACGGCCACGGGGCACGTGCTCGGCGCTCAGCCGCCGACGACCGACTTCAGGGCGTCGGCGCGGGAGGTGTCCTCCCACGGCAGCTCGACGTCGGTGCGGCCGAAGTGGCCGTACGCGGCGGTCGGGCCGTAGATCGGGCGCAGCAGCTTCAGGTCGCGGATGATCGCGGCCGGGCGCAGGTCGAAGACCTCCTCGATGGCGGCCTGGATCCGCGCCGGGTCGACGTTCTCCGTGCCGAAGGTCTCCACGAACAGCCCGACCGGGGCGGCCTTGCCGATCGCGTAGGCGACCTGGACCTCGATCCGCCCGGCGAGCCCGGCGGCGACGGCGTTCTTGGCGACCCACCGCATGGCGTACGCGGCGGAGCGGTCGACCTTCGACGGGTCCTTGCCGGAGAAGGCGCCGCCACCGTGGCGGGCCATGCCGCCGTAGGTGTCGACGATGATCTTGCGGCCGGTGAGGCCCGCGTCACCCATCGGGCCGCCGAGCACGAAGCGGCCGGTCGGGTTGACCAGCAGCCGCGGCTGCGACGGGTCCCAGCCCAGCGCCTCCACCTCGGGGGTGACGACGTGCTTGAGGATGTCGGGGGCCAGCATGCCGTCGAGGTCGACGTCCGCGGCGTGCTGGGAGGACAGGACCACGGTGTCGAGGCGGACCGGCTTGTCGCCGTCGTACTCGATGGTGACCTGGGTCTTCCCGTCCGGGCGCAGGTAGGGCAGCGTGCCGTTCTTGCGGACCTCGGTCAGCCGGCGCGACAGGCGGTGCGCCAGCGCGATCGGCAGCGGCATCAGCTCGGGGGTGTCCTCGCAGGCGTAGCCGAACATCAGGCCCTGGTCGCCGGCGCCCTGCTTGGCGATCTCGTCCTCGGCGGACTCGACGCGCTTCTCGTAGGCGGTGTCGACGCCCTGGGCGATGTCGGGCGACTGCGCGCCGATCGCGACGTTGACGCCGCAGGAGGCGCCGTCGAAGCCCTTGGCGGAGGAGTCGTAGCCGATCTCGAGGATCTTGTCCCGGACCAGCTGCGGGATCTCGACGTAGGCGTTGGTGGTGACCTCACCGGCGACGTGCACCTGGCCGGTGGTCACCAGGGTCTCGACGGCCACCCGGCTGCTCGGGTCCTGCGCGAGCATCGCGTCGAGGATGGTGTCGCTGACCGCGTCACAGATCTTGTCGGGGTGGCCCTCGGTGACCGACTCGCTGGTGAACAGGCGACGGCTCGTGGTTGACACGCGCAGTTTCTCCATCCCGTTGGAAACGTTCTCCGCTCCGGCGCGACGACCCCGTCACGCTCGCTCGGACGCACGACCATGATCGCGAGCGCCCCTCGGCATGCAGAGTAGTCCAGACCAGCCGCCCGTACGGGAGTACCCACGACGGAACTCACACACGGAGCGTGACGGCGCGCCGAAATGACGCTACCCAGTGTCGCCGGATGGGGTGATTGACCCTCCGCTCACGAATCGAACGGGCGTCGGCTCGTTGGGCGGGACAACACCTCGCACGCCCCGCGGGGTCGCCCACGAACGGATCCGCACGGTGGCCTCCCCGGCCCCGGCGGCACGGAGGTTGTTCCACCATGAAGCCGAACTCGCGACGCGTCGCAGCCGTCCTCGGCGCACTGGCCGTGGCCGGCGTCACCACCACCGGGATCATCGCCGGCACCGCGTCGGCCGCCGGTACCGGCACCTGCACCCAGAGCGTCAACGTCCGCTCCGAGCCCGAGGCCGACGCGCCGATCGTCGGCGTGTGCGAGCGGGGTGAGTCCACCTCGACCGGGGAGACCCGGGACGGGTTCGTCGAGCTCCCCGAGTACGGCGGCTGGGCGATGACCCGGTACGTCTCGACCTCCGGCGCCGAGCGCTCCGGGTCCTCGGAGGACTCGCTGACCCCGAGCAGCACCGAGCGGTCGGCCCCGTCGACCTCGTCGCCGTCCACGTCGTCGGCGACGCCGTCGACCGCGAGCCCGCGCTCGACCTCCTCGGCGACGCCGTCCACGTCCTCGCCGCGGTCGACCTCGTCGGCCACGCCGTCCACGTCGGGTGAGGGGTCGGGCGAGGGGTCCGACTCCTCCTCCGACGAGGCGGCGCCGACCCGCAGCTCCTTCTTCGACGAGGACTGAGTCCGGTCGCACACGACGACGGGCCCGCACCGGGAGCTCTCCGGTGCGGGCCCGTCGTCGTGTGTGCGGGGGTGCTCAGCGCAGGCGCGGGGTGACCGCGTCCCAGATGCGGGAGGCGAGCAGCGCCTTGGAGCCGAACGGCAGCTCGTCCTCGCCGCCGTCGCGGGCGAGCAGCCAGCCGGCGTTGTCCGTGGTCTCGAAGGCCTTGCCGTCGCCGACCGCGTTCACCACCAGCAGGTCGCAGCCCTTGCGGGCGAGCTTGGCGCGGCCGTGGTGGAGCACGTCGCCGTCGGCGTCGCCGGTCTCGGCGGCGAACCCGACCACGACCTGGTCCGGCCGCGGCGGGTCGGCCACGAGCCCGGCGAGGATGTCGGGGTTCTGGGTCAGCCGCAGCGGCGCCGGCTCCGCGTCGCCGCGCTTGATCTTGTCGGCGGCGGTGTCGACCGGGCGGAAGTCCGCGACCGCGGCGGCCATCACCACGGCGTCCGCGTCGGCGGCGGCACCGCGGACGGCGGCCTCCATGGCGACGGCGGTCCCCGCGGCGACCACGTCCACCCCGGCCGGGGCGCCGAGGTCCGCGGTGTGCCCGGCGACGAGCGTCACCCGCGCGCCGCGCTGGGCGGCGACCCGGGCCAGCGCCCAGCCCTGCCGGCCCGAGGACCGGTTGCCGAGGAACCGGACCGGGTCGAGGTTCTCCCGGGTCCCGCCGGCGCTGACGACCACGTGGCGGCCCTCCAGGTCGCGCGGCAGCGCGTCCGGGCGCTCCAGCAGCAGCCGGGCCAGGTCGACGATCTCGGCCGGGTCGGGCAGCCGGCCCTTGCCGGTGTCCGCGCCGGTCAGCCGGCCCGCGGCGGGCTCGATCACCACGGTGCCGCGGGCGCGGAGCAGGGCGACGTTGTCGACCGTCGCGGGGTGCTCCCACATCTCGGTGTGCATCGCGGGCGCCAGCACCACCGGGCACCGGGCGGTCAGCAGCGCGGCGGTCAGCAGGTCGTCGGACCGGCCGTGCGCGAGGCGGGCCATGAGGTCCGCGGTCGCCGGGGCGACGACGACGAGGTCCGCGCCCTTGCCGAGGGCCACGTGGGGCACCTCGTGGACGTCGTGGAACACCCCGGTGGCGACGGGCCGGCCGGACAGGGCCTCGAACGTCGCGGCCCCGACGAACCGCAGCGCGGACTCGGTGGGGATCACCCGCACGGCATGGCCGGACTCGGTCAGGCGACGCAGCACCTCGGCGCTCTTGTAGGCGGCGATGCCGCCGGAGACGCCGAGGAGCACCTCGGGAGGAGCCATCGAGAGGTCTTACTCGCCCTCGGTGTGCTCGAGCATCCCCGCCTGGATCTCGCGCATCGCGATCGACAGCGGCTTCTCGCGCGGGCCCGGCTCGACGAGCGGGCCGACGTACTCGAGCAGGCCCTCACCGAGCTGGGAGTAGTAGTCGTTGATCTGCCGGGCGCGCTTGGCCGCGTAGATGACCAGCGCGTACTTCGAGCTGACCTGGCCGAGCAGGTCGTCGATCGGCGGGTAGGTGATGCCCTCGGGGGCGGTGGAGGTGCCGGTGGGCGTGCTCACGTGGTGGACTCCTGAAGAACGAGGGGGACCTGGGGCGCTCAGACGGCGCCGCGGTCGACCGCCAATGCTACCAACCGGCCGATCACGGCCTGCAGGTCGTCGTTGACGACCACCTCGTCGAACTCCCCCTGGGCGTCCATCTCCTCGATGGCGGTCCGCAGCCGGCGCTCGCGCTGCTCGGGGGTGTCGGTGCCGCGGTCGGTGAGCCGGCGGGCCAGCTCCTCCATCGACGGCGGCGCGACGAAGACGGTGACGGCCTCGGGCAGGACCCGTTTGACGGACCGGGCGCCCTGCAGGTCGACCTCGACCAGGACCGGACGGCCCCGGTCGAGGGCCTGCTCGACGGGCACCCGGGGCGTGCCGGAGCGCTGCAGGCCGCCGTGCACCTCGGCCCACTCGAGGAGCTCGCCGCGCTCGATGAGCGCGTCGAACTCCTCGCGGGACACGAAGCGGTAGTCACGGCCGTCCACCTCGCCCGGCCGCGCGGGCCGGGTCGTGGCGGACACGCTGAACAGCAGCTCCGGCAGCGCCTCGCGCAGTCCCGCGACCACGCTGCTCTTGCCCACCCCGGAGGGCCCGGCCAGCACGAGCAGCCGCCCGCGGGCGGGGCCGGTCCGGCCGGAGGACATGACGGAGGAGGTGTCGGTCACGGGACGCCCGGATCAGCTCGGGTAGCGCTCGGGTAGCGCTCGAGCAGCGCCTTGCGCTGACGGTCGCCCAGGCCACGCAGACGGCGGCTGGTCGCGATCTCCAGCTCCTCCATGATCTGCTGGGCGCGGACCTTGCCGACGTTCGGCAGGGCCTCGAGCAGCGCCGAGACCTTCATCTTGCCGAGGACCTCGTCGGTCTCGGCCTTCTTCAGCACCTCCTCGAGGGTGGTGCCGCCGCGCTTGAGGCGGTCCTTCAGCTCGGCCCGAATCCGGCGCGCGGCCGCGGCCTTCTCCAGCGCTGCGGCGCGCTGTTCCTCGGTCAGCTGGGGAAGGGCCACGGTTGGTTCCTCCGTACTTTCCTGTGTCGTTCTCGTCGTTCTCGCCGCCGTGATCCCGGCTCGCGCCGGGGTGTCGCGTCAGCGATCGGGTGGTGGGTCGCACCGACCCGTCCGGGGGACGTCCCCGGCGTCGTCATTCGAACGTACCCACGACCTCCACGGAAGCGTCAATGGGGGTCCCACCTCCGGTTTCGGCCATCAGGAGGTGATCAACGGCACCCTGTTCGAACCACAACAGGGGTGCCATCCGGCTCCCCCGTACGGCGGGTCGGCGCAGTGCTGCCCGCCGGACGGGGCAGCCGGCCCGCCGCCGGA
Source organism: Pseudonocardia sp. ICBG162 (assembly GCF_020496225.1). Taxonomy (NCBI): domain Bacteria; kingdom Bacillati; phylum Actinomycetota; class Actinomycetes; order Pseudonocardiales; family Pseudonocardiaceae; genus Pseudonocardia; species Pseudonocardia sp. ICBG162. The sequence continues at coordinate 233,935 of NZ_JAHLJD010000013.1, read as the reverse complement.
CGCGCCCGATCGACGTCCCGGTGCGCCCGGGGGCGTCCGGCGGGTGGAGCGGACCGCCCGGCGCGCGTCCGGCGCAGCCGGGCCGCCACCGGGCCCGCGTCGCCCGGACTCCATGATCGCGACGCGTGAGGGGTCGGTGCCGGATCCGGCACCGACCCCTCACGGGAGACGATCACCCGGCCCGGCGGCCGCTCAGTGCGACCCGGCGGCCGTGGCGGCCAGCTCCTCCCCGAGCAGGTGCGCCGCGTCCCGCAGGGCGACGGCGTCGGGGCCGGCCGCCAGCACACCGCGCGCCGACACCGGCAGGACCGGGCCCGCGGTGCCCGCGAACCGCGACACCACGTCGGCCGGGCTCGCGCCCTGGGCACCGAGCCCGGGCACCAGCACCGGGCCGTTCAGCGCGGTCAGGTCCAGGCCGTGCTCGTGGGTGCCGCCGACGACGACCCCCACCGCGCCGCGGGGCCGCGCACCGGCGTTGCGGGCGGCGGCGTCGTCGACCATCCGCTGGGCGACGCTCACCCCGTCCGCCGTCGTGGCGCACTGCACCGCGGCACCGTCCGGGTTGGACGTGCGGGCCAGCACGAACACCCCGCGCCCGGCCTCGTCGGCGGCGGTCAGCGCCGGCTCCAGCGACCCGAACCCCAGGTAGGGCGACAGCGTGAGCGCGTCCGCCCCGAGCGGCGCGCCGACGCGCAGGTAGGCGTCGGCGTAGCCGTCCATGGTGGAGCCGATGTCGCCGCGCTTGGCGTCGAGCAGGGTCAGCGTGCCCGAGCCCGCGAACCCGGCGAGCAGCCGCTCCAGCACCGCGACGCCCGCCGAGCCGTGCCGCTCGAAGAACGCCGCCTGCGGCTTCACCACCGATACCGCCCCGGCGAACGCCGCGTGGCAGCGGTCGGCGAACGCGGCGAGGCCGTCGGCGTCGTCGGTGAGGTCCCAGGCCGCCAGCAGCGCCGGGTGCGGGTCGATCCCGACGCACAGCGGCCCGTGGGCGGCGACGGCCCCGTCGAGCCGGGCGGCGAAGCTCACGCCTTCGCCTTCAGCGCCGCGTGCGCCTGCTGCAGCGACCGCACGCCGAGCCCGCCCGAGGCGAGCGCCTCGATGCCCTGCACCGCGGCCGCGGTCCCCTGCACCGTGGTGATGCACGGCACCCCGCGCGACACCGCGGCGGCGCGGATCTCGTAGCCGTCGACGCGCGGACCGGGGTTCCCGACCGGGGTGTTGACGATCAGGTCGACGTCCCCGGCGAGGATGGTGTCGACGATCGTCGGGGTCTCCGGTCCGGAGCCCTCGCTGTGCTTGCGCACCACGGTGACGTCGATCCCGTTGCGGCGCAGCATCTCCGCGGTGCCCTCGGTGGCGAGGACCTGGAAGCCCATGTCGGCCAGGCGGCGGATCGGGAACACCATCGCCCGCTTGTCGCGGTCGGCGATGGACACGAACACCGTGCCCGAGGTCGGCAGCGACCCGTAGGCGGCGGCCTGCGACTTGGCGAACGCCGGGCCGAAGGCGGAGTCGAAGCCCATGACCTCGCCGGTGGACTTCATCTCCGGGCCGAGCAGCGGGTCGACGCCCTGGCCCGCGGTGTTGCGGAACCGGTTGAACGGCAGCACCGCCTCCTTGACCGCGACCGGGGAGTCGGCGGGCAGCGCGCCGCCGTCGCCGGTGGCCGGGAGCAGGCCCTCGCCGCGCAGGTCGGCGATGGTGGCGCCGAGCATGATCCGGGCGGCGGCCTTGGCCAGCGGCACCGACGTCGCCTTGGACACGAACGGCACCGTCCGCGACGCCCGCGGGTTGGCCTCCAGCACGTAGAGCACGTCGCCGTGCAGGGCGTACTGGACGTTGAGCAGCCCGCGCACGCCGACGCCGTGCGCGATGGCGGCGGTGGCCTCGCGGACCTTCGCCAGCACCGACGAGCCCAGCGTGATCGGCGGCAGGGTGCAGGAGGAGTCCCCGGAGTGGACCCCGGCCTCCTCGATGTGCTCCATCACGCCGCCGAGGTAGATCTCCTCGCCGTCGCACAGGGCGTCGACGTCGATCTCGATGGCGTCGTCGAGGAACTTGTCGACCAGCACCGGGCGGTCCGGGGAGATGGTGGTGGCGCGGGCGATGTAGCCGGCCAGGGTCGCCTCGTCGTAGACGATCTCCATGCCGCGCCCGCCGAGCACGTAGGACGGCCGCACGAGCACCGGGTAGCCGATCCGGGTCGCGATCCCCCGGGCCTGCTCGAAGGAGGTCGCCATGCCGAACTCCGGGGCGGGCAGGCCGGCCTTGCGCAGGACCTCGCCGAACGCGCCGCGGTCCTCGGCCAGGTCGATCGCGGCCGCGGAGGTCCCGACGACGGGCACCCCGGCGTCGGTGAGGCGCTGCGCGAGCCCCAGCGGGGTCTGCCCGCCGAGCTGCACGATGACGCCCGCGACGGTGCCGGAGGCCTGCTCGGCGTGCACGACCTCCAGGACGTCCTCGAAGGTCAGCGGCTCGAAGTAGAGGCGGTCGGCGGTGTCGTAGTCGGTGGACACCGTCTCCGGGTTGCAGTTGACCATGACGGTCTCGAACCCGGCGGCGCGCAGCGCCATGACCGCGTGCACGCAGGAGTAGTCGAACTCGATGCCCTGCCCGATGCGGTTCGGGCCGGAGCCGAGGATCAGGACCTTCGGCTTCTCGGTCTGCGGGGCGATCTCCGACTCGGCCGAGGGGTCGGTCTCGTAGGCCGAGTAGTGGTACGGCGTCCTCGCCGCGAACTCGGCGGCGCAGGTGTCGACGGTCTTGTAGACCGGCCGGATGCCGAGGCGGTGGCGCAGGGTGCGCACGCCGTCCTCGCCGGCGAACTCGGGGCGCACCGCGGCGAGCTGACGGTCGGACAGGCCGTAGCGCTTGGCCCGGCGCAGCAGGTCGGCGTCGAGGACGGGCGCGGCCTCGAGCTCGGCGCGGATCTCCCCCAGCAGCGCGATCTGGTCGACGAACCAGGGGTCGATGCCGGAGGTCTTGGCGACGTCGTCGACCGACTGGCCGCAGCGCAGCGCGCGCTCGACCTCGTAGATGCGGCCGTCGACCGGGACGGTGTACTCCGGCTCGCCCTCGGGGTCCGGGGCGGTCCAGAAGCCGGCCCGGGCCCGCTCCATCGAGCGCAGCGCCTTGCCCAGCGCCTCCGGGAACGAACGGCCCAGCGCCATCGCCTCGCCGACGGACTTCATGGTCGTCGTCAGCTCGGGGTCGGCGCCCGGGAACTTCTCGAACGCGAACCGCGGGATCTTGACCGCGACGTAGTCCAGCGACGGCTCGAACGCGGCGATGGTCTCGCCGGTGATGTCGTTGCGGATCTCGTCGAGGGTGTAGCCGACGGCCAGCTTCGCGGCGATCTTGGCGATCGGGAAGCCGGTGGCCTTCGACGCCAGCGCGGAGGACCGCGAGACGCGCGGGTTCATCTCGATCACGACCAGGCGCCCGGTCTCGGGGTGGATCGCGAACTGGATGTTGCAGCCGCCGGTGTCGACACCGACCGCGCGCAGCACGGCGATGCCGACGTCGCGCATGTGCTGGTACTCGCGGTCGGTCAGGGTCATCGCCGGGGCGACGGTGATCGAGTCACCGGTGTGCACGCCCATCGGGTCGATGTTCTCGATGGAGCAGATGACGACCACGTTGTCGTGGTGGTCGCGCATGAGCTCCAGCTCGTACTCCTTCCAGCCGAGCACCGACTCCTCGATGAGGACCTCGGTGACCGGGGAGGCGGCGAGCCCGGCGCCGGCGAGGCGCTCCAGGTCCTGCGCCGAGTGCGCCATGCCCGAGCCGAGCCCACCCATGGTGAACGACGGCCGGATGACCACGGGCAGGCCCAGCTCGTCGGCGGCGGAGCGGACCTCCTCCATGGAGTGGCAGACCCGGGAGCGGGGGACGTCACCGCCGACCCCGATCACGATGTCCTTGAACTTGAGCCGGTCCTCGCCGCGCTCGATGGCGTCGACGTCGGCGCCGATCAGCTCGACGCCGTGGCGCTCCAGGGCACCGTTCTCGTGCAGCGCGATCGCGGTGTTGAGCGCGGTCTGCCCGCCCAGGGTCGCGAGCATCGCGGTGACCGGGGTGCCGTTGTCGCGCTCGGCGATGATGACCTTCTCGACGAACTCCGGGGTGATCGGCTCGACGTAGGTGGCGTCGGCGAACTCCGGGTCGGTCATGATCGTCGCCGGGTTGGAGTTGACCAGCGAGACCCGGATGCCCTCGGCCTGCAGCACTCGGCACGCCTGGGTGCCGGAGTAGTCGAACTCGCAGGCCTGACCGATGACGATCGGCCCGGAGCCGATCACCATGACGTGGTCGATGTCGTCGCGGCGGGGCATCAGTGGTCCTCCTGCCGGGCCTGGTCGTGCCGGTCCGGGTGCTGCGGGGTGGATGGGGATCCGGTGGGCGGTGGCGGCCACGGGCGGTCGTCGACGGGCCGGGCGCGGCCGGACACCGGGTCGCCGCCCGGTGCCGGCTCCGCCGGGGTGCCCTCGGCGTCCGGGTCGGCGGTGGCGCCCGGGTGGGCGGGCGTACCGCCGTCGCGGCGCAGCGCGTCCTCGATGTCGGAGAACGGCGCCGTCAGCGGGTCCGGGGTGCCGGGGCGGCCCACGGCGGGCATCCGGCTGGTGGGCGGCTCGATCTCGTCGCGGCCGGTGGCCGGGGTCCCGGCCGGCGGGGTGACGGGCAGCCGGGTGGTGTGCTCGTCGGCGGCGTCCGGTCCGGCGTCGGCCCCGGTGTGCGGGCCCTCCGGGCTGCCCGGCTCGAACCCGCCCGCGGCCGGGGCCGGGGCCGGGGCCGGTGTCGGCGAGGGCGCGGGCGGGGTGGGCCGCAGGTCGACCGACGGGGCCGCGGTCGCCGACGGCGGCGTGGCCGGGTCGGGCTGGGCGGTCATCGCCGGCGCGGGCGCCGCCCCGGTCCCGGACCCGGGCCGGGCCTCGGACCCGGGCTCGGGGGCCTCGGAACGGGCCTCGTCCTCGGGCCGCGGGTACGGCGCGGGCGCGGTGCCCTCGGGCCGCTGCCCGGCGACACCGGCGTAGCCGACCGGGTACTCGGTCATGAGCGCCACGAAGCGGTCGAACAGGTCCGACGCGTCGTGCGGGCCCGCGGCGGCCTCCGGGTGGTACTGCACGGAGAATGCCGGGAAGTCGAGCCCGGCCATGCCCTCGACGCAGCCGTCGTTGGGGCAGGTGTGGGTGATCTGCGCGCGGCCGTAGGGGGTGTCGAACTCCTCGCCCGCCTCGCCGGACACCGCGAAGCCGTGGTTCTGCGAGGTGATCGCGATCCGCCCGGTGGCGTGCTCGACGACCGGGATGTTGATGCCCCGGTGGCCGTAGCGCAGCTTGTAGGTGGACCGGCCGAGCGCGCGGCCGAGGATCTGGTTGCCGAAGCAGATCCCGAACAGCGGGATGCGCCGCTCCAGGACCTGCCGGGCGAGCGCGACCGGGCCGTCGGCGGTGGCCGGGTCACCCGGGCCGTTGGCCAGGAAGAAGCCGTCCGGGCGCAGCGACTCGACGGTCTCGATGGTGCTCGACGCGGGCAGGACGTGCACCTCGATGCCGCGGGCGGCCATCATCCGCGGGGTGTTGAACTTGATGCCGACGTCCAGGGCGGCGACGACGAAGCGCCGCTCCCCCACCGCGGGCACCACGTAGGTCTCGGCGGTGGTGACGGCGCCGTAGAGGTCGGCGCCCTCCATCTGCGGGGACTGCTTGACCCGCTCGACCAGCTCGTCGTCGGCGGCGAGGGCGGGGCCGGAGAAGATCCCGGCGCGCATGGCGCCCTGCTCGCGCAGGTGGCGCACCGCGGCGCGGGTGTCGATCCCGGCGATCCCGACGACCCCCTGGGCCCGCAGCGCGTCCTCCAGCGAGCCGGTGGCCCGCCAGTTCGACGCCCGCCGGGCGGGGTCGCGCACGACGTAGCCGGCGACCTGGATCGCCCGCGACTCGTCGTCCTCGTCGTTCCAGCCCGTGTTGCCGATCTGCGGTGCGGTCTGCAGCACGATCTGCCGGTGGTACGACGGGTCGGTCAGGGTCTCCTGGTAGCCGGTCATGCCGGTGGTGAACACGGCCTCACCGAGCGTCTCCCCGGTGGCGCCGTACGCCTGTCCGCGGAAGATCCGCCCGTCCTCGAGCACCAGTAGCGCGGTCACTGCACAACCTTCCCGTCCTGCGCGGTGATGCGTCCCCGCAGCACCGTCGCGACCACCGTTCCGGGCAGTCGCATTCCCTCGTACGGCGTGTTCGCCGCCTTGCTCGCCAGCTCCGCACCGCGGACCGTCCAGACCCCGTCCGGGTCGACCAGCGCGAACGTCGCCGGCTCCCCCTCCGCGATCGGACGGCCCTGGTCGGGCAGGTTCCCGATCTCCGCGGGGCGCTCCGACAGCACCCGCGCGACGCCGTGCCAGTCCAGCAGGCCCGGCTCCACCATCGTCTCGACCAGCACCGACAGGGCGGTCTGCAGGCCCAGCATGCCCGGCTTCGCGGCCTGCCACTCGGTGTCCTTGTACTGCGCGGCGTGCGGGGCGTGGTCGGTCGCGACGACGTCGATCACGCCCTCGGCCAGCGCCTCGCGCATCGCGCGGGTGTCGTCGGCGGTGCGCAGCGGCGGGTTGACCTTGTTCACCGGGTCGTAGCCGGTCAGCCGGGAGTCGGTGAGCAGCAGGTGGTGCGGGGTGACCTCGGCCGACACCCGCACGCCCTGGGCCTTGGCGGCGCGCAGCACGTCGATCGTGCGGGCGGTGGAGATGTGGCAGACGTGCAGCCGCGCGCCGGCCTCGCGGGCCAGCGCGCAGTCGCGGGCGACGATCGTCTCCTCCGCGGTGGCGGGCCACCCGGCGAGCCCGAGGCGCGCGGCGACGGCGCCCTCGTGCGCCTGGGCGCCGCCGGTGAGGCGGTGGTCCTCGGCGTGCTGGGCGATGACGACGTCGAGCGCGGAGGCGTACTCCAGCGCGCGGCGCATGATCAGCGGGTCGTTCACGCAGCGGCCGTCGTCGGAGAACATCCGCACCGCGGCGCGGGAGGCGGCCATCGTGCCGAGCTCGGCGAGCTTCTCGCCGCCGAGGCCGACGGTGACCGCACCGACCGGGTGCACGTCGACCAGCCCGATCTCCTCGCCGCGCCGGCGCACGTGCTCGACGACGACGTCGGAGTCGGCGACCGGGGTGGTGTTCGGCATCGCGAACACGGCGGTGAACCCGCCGAGCGCCGCGGCCCGGCTGCCGGTCTCGATGGTCTCGGACTCCTCGCCGCCGGGCTCGCGCAGGTGCACGTGCAGGTCGACGAAGCCGGGCAGCAGCACGGCGCCGTCGGCGTCGAGGGTCTCGGCGCCCTCGGGCGCGGTCAGGCCGGTGCCGATGGTGGCGACGACGCCGTCGGCGACGAGCACGTCGACCGGGTCCCCGCCGTAGGGCCGGGTGTTGCGGATCAGCAGGTCGGTCATTCGGGAGCTCCGGCGAGAAGGTGGTAGAGGACGGCCATCCGCACGTGCACGCCGTTGCGGACCTGGGCCAGGACGGCGGCGTTGGGGGCGTCGGCGACCGCGGGGGCGATCTCCATGCCGCGGATCATCGGGCCGGGGTGCAGGACGACCGCGTGGTCGGGCAGGAGCCTCGCGCGGTCCTCGGACAGCCCGAAGCGCACCGCGTACTCGCGCGCGGAGGGGAAGAAGCCGCCGTGCATCCGCTCGGACTGCACGCGCAGCATCATGACCGCGTCGAGCGCGGGCAGCTCGGCGTCCAGCTCGTGGGACACCCGGCACGGCCAGGACTCGACGCCGGTGGGCAGCAGCGTCGGCGGCGCGACGAGCACGACCTCGGCGCCGAGGGTCGCGAGCAGCAGCACGTTGGACCGGGCGACCCGGGAGTGCAGGACGTCGCCGACGATCCCGATCCGGCGCCCGGCGATGCCGCCGAGCCGGTCGCGCAGGGTCGCGGCGTCGAGCAGCGCCTGGGTGGGGTGCTCGTGGGTGCCGTCGCCGGCGTTGACGATCGCGGTGGGGGTGCCGGTGACCTCGCGGTCGGCGTCCACCCAGTGCGCGAGCCGGTGCGCCGACCCCGAGGCGGGGTGGCGCACGACCACGCAGTCCGCGCCCATCGAGGACAGGGTCAGCGCGGTGTCGCGCAGCGACTCCCCCTTGGAGACCGACGAGCCGGAGGCGGACACGTTCACGGTGTCGGCGCTCATCCACTTGCCGGCGATCTCGAACGACACCCGGGTGCGGGTGGAGTTCTCGTAGAACATCGTGATGACCGTGCGGCCGCGCAGCGTCGGCAGCTTGCGCACCTCGCGGCCGAGCAGCGCCTCGCGCAGCCGGTCGGAGGTGTCGAGCAGCGCGGTGGCCTCGGCGGCGTCGAGGTCGGCGACCGAGAGCAGGTGTCTCACCTGTCCCCCTCTCCCTGGGTGATCCAGACGCCGTCGCTGCCGTCGATCTCGGTCAGCGAGACCAGGATCTGCTCCGAGCGCGACGTCGGGACGTTCTTGCCGACGTAGTCGGCGCGGATCGGGAGCTCCCGGTGGCCGCGGTCGATCAGCACGGCGAGCTGCACCGCGCGCGGGCGGCCCTCGTCGCGCAGGGCGTCGAGCGCGGCGCGGGTGGTGCGCCCGGACATGAGGACGTCGTCGACGAGCACGACGAGCCGGTCGTCGACCCCGCCCTCGGGCACCGCGGTGGACTCCAGCGCGCGGGCCGGGCCGCGGCGCAGGTCGTCGCGGTAGAGGGTGGCGTCGACCGAGCCGACGGCCGGTGCGGCCCCGGCGAAGTCGGTGATCGCGGCGGCGAGCCGGTGGGCCAGGTGCACGCCGCGGGTGGGGACGCCCAGGAGCACGAGCCCGTCGGGGTTCTCGGCGCTGAAGGCGGTCTTCTCGATGATCTGGTGCGCGATGCGCGCGACGGTGCGGGTGACGTCGGCGGCGGACAGCAGTTCCCGTGCGGGCTGCTGCGCGTCGGCGTCCCCGCGGCGGTTCTGCGCCACGAGGTGGTCTCCTTCCCCGCCTCACCGGACGGGTCTTAAAGGACGGTCGTGCAAGAGCTGTGCGCCAACCTAGCAACCCGGCGGGTGTCCGCGCGGGCCCGCCGCAGCGCGTCACACCGCGAGCCGCGCCACAGCCGCGTCACTCGTTCGAGGTCACGTTCCCGTCACGATGCGCGATGGTCGACTGCGGACCGGTGCGACACCTTGCGATACCCGATTCTGCCCATGCGCACCCACAGGGGCGGGTGGTGGGATCGCGGACCCACACCCTGCGCTACCGCTGACGAGGGACGTGGACTGCCCCGTTCGTGTGGGAAACCGCTCGTCAACCCCCCGAGCAGGGGGTCGAACTTGACGGTGCCGGACCGGACCCGGAGGATTACTCTCCGTATCAATCAGCACGCGTGCAGCAGCGCCGCGACGCGCGGGACGGTCGGGACGCCGGCCCCCGCCGGAGCTGCCGCCTCGAACGGGACCACCCACAGGGGCGACGACGCGGCAGGCGCGACAACGGACCGGTGCACCGCCGGTGACCGGCCGGTCCGGCCACACCGGTACGGACCGTCAGGAACGAGGAGATCGATGGGCGACTACGCCAAGGCGCTCGGGGGCAAGCTCCGGGCGATCAGGCAGCAACAGGGGCTCTCCCTGCACGGCGTCGAGCAGAAGTCGGGCGGACGCTGGAAGGCGGTCGTCGTGGGCTCCTACGAGCGCGGGGACCGTGCGGTCACCGTGCAGAAGCTGGCCGAGCTGGCCGACTTCTACGGCGTCCCGGTGGCCGAGCTGCTCCCCGAGGGCCGCATCCCCTCCGGCAGCGAGCCCGCGACGAAGATCGTGATCAACCTGGAGCGGCTGCAGCAGCTCCCCGCGGACAAGGTCGGGCCCCTGGCCCGTTACGCCGCGGCCATCCAGAGCCAGCGCGGCGACTACAACGGCAAGGTGCTCTCGATCCGCGCCGAGGACCTGCGTTCGCTCGCGATCATCTACGACATGTCCCCCGGCGAGCTGACCGACCAGCTCATCGACTGGGGAGTGCTCCCGCCCGAGGCGCGTCCCGGGCAGCACGTGGGATGATCTGTTCCACCGGCCGCGTCCCAGGGGAAGGGTGACGCGACCGGTCGGGCGGTGGCCGGGGTCTGCACAGTCCCCCGGCCACCGCCCTTCGTGCGTTCAGGCCCTGGTCAGAGGGTCGCGCGCAGGTGCTCGGCGATGTCGGAGATCTGCCCGAGCACCCCGTTGACGTAGCGCGGGGAGTCGTCGGTCGACAGCGTCCGGGCCAGCTCGACGGCCTCGGTGATCGCGACCGGGTCGTCGACGTCGTCGACCCACAGCAGCTCGTAGATCCCGAGCCGCAGCAGGCCGCGGTCGACCGCGGGCATCCGGTCGACGTCCCAGCCCTCGGCGTGCTCGGCGATCAGCTGGTCGATCCGGTCCCGGTGGGTGGCGACGCCCTCGACGAGCCGCGCCGCGTAGTCCTGCACGGGCGGCGCGTCGTCGGTCTCGCGGCGCGCGGTGAGCACGGACAGAGCGTCCTCACCGCGTGCCTCGGCCTCGAAGAGGATGTCCAGTGCCCGTTTACGGGCCTTGGTGCGTGCGCGCACCTCAGCTCACGCGGCCGAGGTAACGGCCGTCCCGGGTGTCGACCTTGACCTTGGTGCCGCTCTCCAGGAACAGCGGCACCTGGATCTCGGCGCCGGTCTCCAGGGTCGCGGGCTTGGTGCCGCCGGTGGAGCGGTCACCCTGCAGGCCCGGGTCGGTGTGGGAGATGACCAGCTCGACCGAGGTCGGGAGCTCGATGAACAGCGGCTCCCCCTCGTGCAGCGACACCTGGGCGGAGGCGTTCTCCAGCAGGTAGCGCGCGGCGTCGCCGACGGCCTTCTCCGGGATCGGGATCTGGTCGAAGGTGTCGCCGTCCATGAAGACGAAGTCGGTGCCCTCGCGGTACAGGTAGGTCATGTCGCGGCGGTCCACCGTCGCGGTGTCGACCTTGGTGCCCGCGTTGAAGGTCCGGTCCACGACCTTCCCGGACATCACGTTCTTCAGCGTGGTGCGAACGAACGCACCGCCCTTGCCGGGCTTGACGTGCTGGAACGCCGTCACGGTCCACAGCTGGCCCTCGATGTTCAGGACCAGGCCGTTCTTCAGGTCGTTCGTGGTCGCCACGTGCGCGCTCTCCTGCTCGGATCTCGGATTCGTGCGTCGGTCAGGGTACCGCCACCCGGTTCACCGGCCCGCCCGAGGGGCGGGCGACCTGCCAGGATGGGCGCCATGACGGTGCGGGTGGTGGTGGCCGACGACCAGGCGGTGGTGCGGGCGGGGCTGCGGACGGTGCTGGCGGCGGCGCCGGACATCGACGTCGTCGGGGAGGCCGGGGACGGCGCGGAGGCCGCCGAGCTGGCCGAGACCCTGCGCCCGGACGTCGTGCTGATGGACGTCCGGATGCCCGGAACCGACGGCATCGAGGGGACCCGGCGGATCCGCGCGCTGCGCGACCCCGGCATCCGCGTGCTGGTGGTGACGACCTTCGACCTGGACCGCCACGTCTACGACGCGCTGCGGGCCGGCGCGTCCGGCTTCGTGCTGAAGGACGTCGAGCCGGAGGACCTCCAGGTCGCGGTCCGCACCGTGCACGCCGGGCACGAGCTGTTCGCGCCGTCGGTCACCCGCAGGCTCGTCGGCTCGTTCGTCCCGGCCGACCCGCCCGCCCCGGCCGGGCCCGCGGCCGGGCTGACCGAGCGGGAGCGGGAGGTGCTCGGGCTGGTCGCCGCCGGGCTGTCCAACGCCGAGATCGCCGACCGGCTGGTGCTGGGCGGCACGACGGTCAAGACCCACGTCTCGAACCTGCTCACCAAGCTGGGGCTGCGCGACCGGGTGCAGCTGGTGGTGTTCGCCTACGAGCACGGGCTGGTGGGAGCGGCCGGTGCCGACGGCTGAGCCCGGCCCGGACGGTCCCGCCGCCCCCACCCCGCTGCCCGGCACCCGCGCCGGAGACGTCGCGCTGGCGGTGCTGGCGCTGATCCTGGTCGCCCAGGAGCTGGTCACCGCCCTGGTCCTGGAGATCCCCGGCTACGCCCACCGGCTGGCCCCGCCGCTGTCCGTGGCGCTGGCGGCGGTGCTGAGCCTGGCGATGGCCGCCACCGTGCTGCTGCGCCGCCACCGGCCGCGGCGCGCCTACCTGGTCCTGGCCGTGCTCGCCGCCCCGGCGATGGCGTTCCTCGGCGGGTTCGCGGCGCTGCTGTGGCCGCTGCTGGCCTTCTCCGTCGCGCGGGCTCCGCAGCGCGGACCGGTCGGCGCGGCGGCCTGGGTGACGCTGCCCTGGCTCGGTGCGCTCGGCCTGGCCGGGCTGCTGCGCGTCCCGGTGTCGCCGGATCCGGCGACCGAGGCGGGGATGCTCGTCGGCGGCTCGGTGGTGGTGGCGCCGCTGCTGGTAATCGCCGCCGTCGCGGGGCGCTGGAGCCGGTCCGCCGCGCTGCGCGCCGACCGGGAACGGGCCGAGACCGACCGGCTGCGGCACGGCACCGCGCTGGACGCCGAGCGGTCCCGGATCGCCGAGGAGATCGGCGGCGGGGTGCTCAGCGGTCTGCGCGGCCTGGTCGCCCAGGCCGGGGCGCTGGGCCCCGGCGCGACCGAGGCCGACCTGCGGGCCGTGCGGGAGCGGGCCCGGTCGGTGCTGGCCGCGATGCGCCGGGTCCTGGGCGTGCTCCGCGCGCCCGCCGCCGCCGAGCCGGGGCCCGTCGCCGCCGCGGTGCCGGTGCCCGCCGCACCCCCGCGGCGGCGCCGGCTGCCGCTACCCGACCGGGCCGGGCTGTGGGCGCTCGTCGCGTTCGTGGTCCCGGCACTGCTGATGGGGGCGCTGGTCGCCCCGGTGGCCGGCCTGGACACCGGGCAGCCGGTCGTCGACGGGTTCCTGCGCATGCTGGCGCTGCCCTGGCGGAACCCGGCCGCGGCGGTCGTCGTGGTGGCGCAGTTCGCACTCGTCGCCTGGTGGCGGACCGCCCCGGTGCCGGCGCTGCTGCTCGCCGGGGCCGGGTCGCTCGCCGCGGGCCTCCTCGACGGCTCGAACGTGTTCGCCGAGTCGGCCTGGATCCTGCTGGTCTGGGGCGCGGCGACGGCGGCGCCGGTCGTGACGTCCGCGGTGGCCGTGGTGGTGTCGACGCTCGTCGTCGTCGCCGGGGGTGTCCTGACGGGGGTGTGGGACCGGCTCGGCTACCCGGAGTCGGTGGTGGTGCTGAACTTCCTGGCCGTGGTGCCGCTGTGGGCGGCCGGGGTCGCGGTCCGCCACCACCGGCTCGACACCGCGGCCCGGCGGCGCGCGCTCACCGAGGCGGGCGTGCGCGACGCGCTCACCCGCGAACGCCTGCGTGTGGCCCGCGACCTGCACGACGTCGTCGCCCACCACGTCTCCGCGGTGGCGGTGCAGGCCGGGGCCGCGCGGCTCGCCGCCGACCCGGCGGCGCGCGCCGAGGCGCTCGGGCACATCGCCGACTCGGTCCGCCGGGTCGCCGAGGCGCTGCCCGCGCTGGCCGACCTGGGTCCGGACCCGGACGGCGCGGACCTGTCCCCCGCCGCGCTGGAGGTGCTGGTCGCGCCGTCCCGCTCGGCGGGTCTGCCGGTCACGGTGACGGTCGAGGGCTCTCCGGCGGAGACGCCCGGCGAGGCGGAGCTGTTCGCCCGGCGCATCGTCACCGAGGCCCTGACCAACACCCTGCGCCACGCCGGGCCCACCCCCACCCGGGTGCGGGTCACCCAGGGCGGCGCCGACGAGCCCGTCGTCGTGGAGGTCGGCGACGACGGCCCGGTGCCCGGCCACCGGCCCGACGGCACCGGCTCCGGCCTGGGCCTGCTCGGCATGCGGGAACGGGTCGCGCTGCTCGGCGGCGACCTGTACACCGGCCCCGGCGACGGTCCGGGGTGGACGGTCCGCGCGGTGCTGCCCCGCAGCCCGCTCGTCCGCGAGGACGACCCCGCCGCGTCGCCGATCTCGTCCTGCGCGCCGATCCGCGAGGGGGCACCCGGCTCGTAGCGTCGGCCCCCACGAGCGGGGAGGGACCGATGACAGCACAGCAGCAGCAGCTCCGGGCCGGGCCGGTGACCGGCACCGGCGCGACGCTCGAGATCGACGCGCTGACCAAGCGCTACGGCGGCACCGTCGCCCTGGACGGGGTGAGCTTCGACGTCCGCCCGGGCGAGATCTTCGGCTTCGTCGGCTCCAACGGCGCCGGGAAGACGACGACCATGCGGATCGCCCTCGGGGTGCTGGCGGCGGACTCCGGGCAGGTCCGCCTCGGCGGGCGCCCGGTCGACCTCGACGTGCGCCGCACGATCGGCTACATGCCCGAGGAGCGCGGGCTGTACCCGAAGATGAAGGTCGGCGAGCAGCTCACCTACCTGGCCGAGCTGCACGGCGTCGACCGGGCCGCGGCGCGCCGGGCGGTGCTGCGCTGGGCCGAGCAGCTCGGCGTCGACCACCGGCTCGGTGACACCGTCGACGCGCTCAGCCTGGGCAACCAGCAGCGCGTGCAGCTGGCCGCCGCGCTCGTGCACGACCCGGCGGTGCTGGTGCTCGACGAGCCGTTCTCCGGGCTGGACCCGGTCGCCGTCGACGTGATGAGCGAGGTGCTGCGGGAGAAGGCCCGCGCCGGGGTGCCGGTGCTGTTCTCCAGCCACCAGCTCGACCTGGTGCAGCGGCTGTGCGACCGGGTCGGGATCCTCGTCGCCGGCCGGATGCGGACCGTCGGCACCGTCGGCGAGGTGCGCCGCGGTGGCGGCACCCGGCTGGAGGTCCACGCCCCTGCCGCCGCGCCCGGCTGGGCGCAGGGCCTGCCCGGGGTCACCGTGCTCGCCCACGACCGCGGCCGCACCGTCCTGGCGCTCGGCGACGGCGCCGACGACCAGCGGGTCCTCGCCGCGGCGCTCGCCACCGGGCCGGTGCGCGGCTTCACCGTCACCACGCCGTCCCTGACCGATCTGTACCGGGAGGTCGTCGCATGACCGGGTCCGCCACCCTGCCCGCGCACCGCGCGGTCGCGCTCGTCGCGCGTCGCGAGTTCCGGGTGCAGGTGCACAAGCGCAGCTTCTGGATCAGCAACGCGATCATGGTGCTGGTCATCGTCGGCGGCATGGTCGCCTACGCGGTGTTCGGCTCCGGCGGCGACGACCGGCCCACCGTCGGGGTGGCCGGGGACGCCTCGCTCGCCGCGGCGGTCACGACCGCCGGGGAGCGGCTCGGCCTGCCCGTCGAGGTCCGGGAGGTGCCGTCCGCGGCCGCCGGGCGCGACGCCGTCGCCGCCGGGGACCTCGACGTCGCCCTGACCGCGGACGGCCCGGCGGGCGCGGTCGCCGTCGTCGACTCCGAGGTGCCGTCGGCGACCCGCGCGGTGCTCGACGCCGCGCTCGCCGACCGGGCCACCGCGGCCGCACTGGCGACGGTGGGCCTCACCTCGGCCGAGCTGGCCGCCGCGACCCCGCCCGCCGGGCTCACCGTCGACGCGCTCGACCCCGCCGACCCCGAGGCCGGGCAGCGGACCGCGCTGTCGTTCGTCGTGCTGATCGTGATGTTCATGCAGATCGTGGGCTTCGGCCTCACCGTCGCCATGGGCGTGGTCGAGGAGAAGTCCAGCCGCGTGGTGGAGCTGCTGCTGTCGACGATCCGCCCGCTGCACCTGCTGTGGGGCAAGGTGCTGGGCATCGGCGCGGTCGGGCTGGTGCAGCTGCTGGTCTACGGCGTCGTCGGCATCGGCGCCGGGCTCGCCACCGGGCTGCTGACGATCACCGGCACCGCGCTCGGGGTGTTCGGCGCGGCGCTGGGCTGGTTCGTCCTCGGCTACGCGTTCTTCGCGGTGCTCTACGCCGCCGCCGGGTCGCTGGTCTCGCGCCAGGAGGACGTCAACACCACCACCGGGCCGCTGATGATGGTGCTGTTCGCGATGTACGGCGTCTCGTTCTGGTACATGAGCTCGCCCGACTCCGCGGTGCTCGACGTGCTGTCCTGGATCCCGCCGTTCCCGGCGATGCTGATGCCGCTGATGATCGCCGAGGGGTCGGCGACCGCCTGGCACGTCGCCGGGTCGGCCCTGGTCATGCTGGTGGTCCTGGCCCTGCTCGCGAAGGCGGGCGCCCGGGTCTACGAGCGGTCGGTGCTGCGGATCGGGGCGACCGTGCCGTGGCGGGAGGCGCTCAGATCTCGATGAGCTCGCGGGGCAGCCCGGTCAGCGGCACGGCCGGGCCGCCCGCGACGACGTGCAGGGTGTCCTCGATCCGCACCCCGCCCCGTCCGTCGAGGTAGACGCCCGGCTCGACGGTCACGACGTTGCCGGCGTCGATCCGCCCGGTGGCGGTGATCCCGAGCCACGGCGGCTCGTGCACCGCGAGCCCGACCCCGTGCCCGAGGCCGTGCGGGAACCGTCCGCCGTGCCCGGCGGCGGTGATCACGTCCCGGGCGGCCGCGTCGACGGCGGTCACCGACGCCCCGTCGACGAGCGCGGCCCGCCCGGCCGCGGCGGCGGCGTCGACCAGGGCGTGCAGCTCACGCTGCCAGTCCGCGGCCGGGCCCAGGCAGAACGTGCGCGTGGTGTCGGAGTGGTAGCCGTCCAGCGCCGCCCCGAAGTCGATCTTGACGAGGTCGCCGCGGCGCAGCTCGGTCCCGGTGGGGCGGTGGTGCGGCACCGCGGAGTGCGGGCCCGCGGCGAGGATGGTGTCGAAGGCGGGGCCGTCGGCGCCCAGGCGGCGCATCCGGTCGTCGAGGTCGAGCGCGACGTCGGCCTCGGTGCGGCCCGGGCGCAGGCCGCCGTCGTCGAGCAGGGCGCGCAGCGCGGTGTCGGCCAGCGCGCAGGCCGCGGCGATCCGCTCGACCTCGCCGACGTCCTTGACCGCGCGCAGCCGCCCGGCCAGGCCGGGGGCGCGGCGCAGCCTGCGGCCGGGGACGGCGTCGCGGACCGCGGCCAGCCCGTCGACGGTCAGCGTCGCCGAGTCGTAGCCCAGGGTCAGCCCGGCGGGGACCCGGGCCGCGGCGGCCGGCGCGCTCGGCCGGTCGACGAGGACCTCCAGGTCGGGGCACTGCTCCGCGGCCTGGACGCGGTAGCGCCCGTCGGTGCAGAGCAGGTCGTCGCCCGGGTCGGCGGCGATCACCGCGGCGGCGTTGGAGCCGGTGAACCCGGTCAGGTGCCGGACGTCGAGCAGGTCGGTGACCAGCAGTGCGTCCAGTCCGGCGGCGGGGAGCAGGGCGCGCAGGGTGTCGCGCCGGGCGGGGTGGGACATGGCCCGAACCCTATGTCTAGGGTCGCGGCCATGGGTCTCTACTTCCGCCAGCTGCTGTCGGGCCAGGACTACGCCGTGGGTGACCCGGTGGCCACCCAGATGGTCAACTTCTCCTACCTGATCGGCGACGACGAGACCCGCGAGGCGGTCGTCGTCGACCCGGCCTACTCCCCCGACGAGCTGCTCGCGACCCTCGACGCCGACGGCATGCGCCTGACCGGGGTGCTCGCCACGCACCACCACCCCGACCACGTCGGCGGCACGATGATGGGCTTCGACCTCGTCGGGGTCGCGCAGCTGGTCGGGTCGCACCCGGTGCCGATCCACGTGCAGCGCGC
The DNA here is from genome assembly GCF_020496225.1 of Pseudonocardia sp. ICBG162. Lineage (NCBI taxonomy): Bacteria > Bacillati > Actinomycetota > Actinomycetes > Pseudonocardiales > Pseudonocardiaceae > Pseudonocardia > Pseudonocardia sp. ICBG162. The sequence goes on along the minus strand of NZ_JAHLJD010000013.1, from coordinate 216,376 downwards.
CGAGGCCGACTACGTGACCCGGGTGACCGGGCTCTCGGCGACCGACCTGACCCCGCACGACCACGACGACGTCGTCGCGGTCGGGAACGTCGCGATCCGGCTGCTGCACACCCCCGGCCACACCCCGGGCAGCCAGTGCTTCCTGGTGCCCGGCCCGGACGGCGACCGGCTCGTCGCCGGGGACACGCTGTTCCTGCAGGGCTGCGGGCGCACCGACTTCCCGGGCGGCGACACCGCGCAGATGTACCACTCGCTGCAGCAGCTGGCGGCGCTGAAGGGCAACCCGACGGTCTACCCGGGGCACCGGTACTCGCCGGCGTCGAACGCCCCGCTCGACGACGTGCGGGCCACCAACACCGTCTACCGGGCGACCTCGGCCGAGCAGTTCGTGGCCGCGTTCGGGTCATGACGGCCGGACCGTGACCCCGGCCGCGGTGGTGCTCGTCGAGGGGGCCAGCGACGCCGCGGTGCTCGAGACCCTCGCGCGGCGCCGCGGCACCCCGCCCGGCGACGTGGCGATCGTCGTCCTGCACGGCTACACCAACCTGGGCACCGCGCTGGCGGCCCTCGCCCCGGCCGACGCGGACCGGGTCGCCGTGCTGTGCGACGCCGGCGCCGCGGCGTACTGCCGCCGGGTCGCCGGGGCGGCGGTGCCGGTCCGGGTGTGCGACGCCGACCTGGAGGACGAGCTGCTGCGCGCGCTCGGCACCGCGCGGGTGCACGCCGTCCTCGACGCCTGCGGTGAGCTCGCCGCGCTGCACGCCCTGGCCCGTCAGCCCGGCCGCCGCGGCCGCGGCGCCGACGAGAACCTGCGCCGGTTCCTCTCGGCGCGCTCCGGGCGCAAGGTCCGCTACGGCGCGCTGTTCGCCGCCGAGCTGGATCTGCGGGCGCTACCGGACCCGCTGCGCCGGGTCCTCGACGACGTCGGCCTCTGACCGGGGTGCGGGGTCGGTCCCGTCGGTCGCGATCCACGCCGCGGAGAACACCAGCAGCCGCGACAGCAGGAACAGGAAGAACAGTGTCGCGAGCACGGTGCCGAACACGGCACCGCCCGCGGTGTCGGACACGACGCCGACGACCAGCGCGACCCCGAGCTTGAGCAGCTCCAGCGCGACCGCGCCGACGGCGGCGGGGCGCACGACCCGGCGCAGCGGGACCGGCCGGCGCGGCAGCCGGGCCAGCACGAAGCAGAACACGGCCCAGTCCAGGACCAGCACCACGACGGCGCCGAGCACCCGCAGCGCGACCCGGCCGCCGAGCGCGTCGCGGACGCCGACCAGCTCCAGGGTGAACCCGGCCAGCCCGGTCACGGCGAACGTCACCACCACCGAGGCGAGGACGGCGGCGCCGAGCACGGCCAGCGCGCCCAGGTCCCACAGGACCCGGCGCGGCGAGACGATCCACTCGGCGGGCAGCCGGAACTGCGCCGACAGCGCCTCCCGCAGGTACGACGTCCACGTCGACCCGGCCCACAGCACCCCGAGCGCGCCGATCCCGACGAGCGACCCGCTGCGGTCGGCCGCGGCCTCGACGGCGGGGGCGACGGCGTCGGTCAGCCCGGCCGGGAACGCCGCCTCGACGGCGAGGACCAGGTCGTCGCGGGAGGTGGTGCGCCAGAACACGAGCAGCCCGAGGGCGAAGAACAGGACGAGCAGCAGCGGCACCGCCGCGATCACGGTGTAGAACGCGACCGCGGCGGACAGGTGGTTGCCGCGCAGGTGGCGGTAGCGGTCGGCGGCCCGGCGGGCGTGCGCGACCCCCGCCCGGACCGCCACCTCAGCCGCTGATCGCCGCGTACGCGGTCGCGAGCAGGCCCGCGTCCGGGCCCTCCAGGCGGCCGGGCTCCGCGAGCCCGTCGAGGACGACGAACCGCAGCGTCCCGGCCCGGGACTTCTTGTCCCCGCGCATGGTCTCGGTCAGCTCGTCGAGCACGCCGGGCTCGTAGCGCGTCGGCAGCCCGACCAGCTCCAGCACCTCGCGGTGCAGGTCGGCGGTGGCGTCGTCGAGCCGCCCCGCGGCGCGGGCCAGCTCGGCGGCGAACACCAGGCCGACCGCGACGGCGTTGCCGTGCCGCCACCGGTAGCGCTCGCGGCGCTCCACCGCGTGGCCGAGGGTGTGGCCGTAGTTGAGGATCTCCCGCAGGTGCGACTCGCGCAGGTCCGCCCCGACGACGTCGGCCTTCACCCGGATCGCGCGGCGCACCAGCTCGGCCAGCACCGGCCCGGCCGGGTCCAGCGCGGCGGCCGGGTCGGCGCGGACGCGGTCGAGGATGACCGGGTCGGCGATGAACCCGGCCTTCCACACCTCCGCGGACCCGGCGACGAGCTCGGGACGCGGCAGCGTGCGCAGCGTGTCGAGGTCGACGAGCACCGCGGACGGCTCGTGGAAGGCGCCGACCAGGTTCTTCCCGGCGGCGGTGTTGATGCCGGTCTTCCCGCCGACGGCGGCGTCGACCATCGCGAGCAGCGTGGTCGGGACGTGCACGACCCGCACCCCGCGCATCCAGGTGGCGGCGACGAACCCGGCGAGGTCGGTGACCGCTCCCCCGCCGAACCCGACGACGACGTCGGCCCGGGTCAGTCCGGCCCGGGCGCAGGCGTCCCAGCAGTCGGCCAGCGAGGCCAGGGACTTGCCGTCCTCGGCGTCGGGCACCTCGTGGGTGGCCGCGGCCAGACCGGCCGCCGCCAGCTCGGCGCGGGCGGCGCCGGCGCGGTCGGCGAGCGTCGGCGGGTGCAGCACGAGGACCCGGCCCGCCCCGGTGCCGGCGACGACCTCGGCCAGCCGCGCGGCCACCCCGGCGCCGACGAACACCGGGTAGGGCGCCTCGGTGCGGACGTCGATGCGGACCGAGCCGTCGGACTCGGTGGTGCCGGACGTGTCGTTCATCGGGCCTCCGCCCGCTCGGTGCCGGTGCCGTCCTGCGGCGAGCCGAAGCCGGGCGCCGGCAGTGTCGAGTCCTGGCGCGGGGTGGGCCGGTCGAACGGGTCGGCGGCGTCCGGGGACGCCTCGGGCAGCGCGGACGGGCCGTGCCCGAGCCCGGCCAGCACGGCGGCGACGACCTGGTTGGGGCTGCGGCGCACCGTCGTGACGGCCACGGTGGCGACCTCGGCGTAGAGCGGGGCCCGCTCGGCGAGCAGCGCCCGGAACGTCGCGCGCGGGTTCACCCCGGCCAGCAGCGGGCGCGCGGTGGACATCCCGGTGCGGCGCATCCCGTCGGCGAGATCCACCTCCAGGGCGACGACGCGGTGCCCGACGAGCAGCGCGCGGGTCTCGGCGGCCAGGACCGAGCCGCCACCGAGGGCGAGGACGCCGTGCCCGGCCCGCAGCTGCTCGGCGACGACCTCGCGCTCCAGCGCGCGGAACGCGGCCTCGCCCTCCTGCACGAACATCTCCGCGATCGGCTTGCCGATGCGCGCGACGATCGCGGCGTCGGTGTCGGCGAAGGTCAGGCCGAGCCGCTGCGCGAGCAGCGAGCCGACCGTGCTCTTGCCGGACCCGGGCGGGCCGACGAGCACCACCCAGGGGCGGCCCTCGGCATCGGGGGCCGGGGTGGGGGCCGGCGCGGTCACCGCTGCCCCGCCAGGTAGGAGGCGAGGTTGCGGCGGGTCTCGTCGAGCGAGTCGCCGCCGAACTTCTCCAGCGCGGCCTGGGCCAGCACCAGCGCCACCATCGTCTCGACGACGACCCCGGCACGCGGCACGGCGCAGGCGTCGGACCGCTGGTGGATGGCGGTGGCCTCCTCGCCGGTGGTGGTGTCGATCGTGCGCAGCGCCCGCGGCACGGTGGAGATGGGCTTCATCGCGACCCGGACCCGGACCGGCTCGCCGTTGGTCATGCCGCCCTCGATGCCGCCGGCCCGGTTGGTGAGCCGGGTGACCGGGACGGTGCCCGCCGGGCCCTGCCCGGGCGAGCCGGCGGGGACCATCTCGTCGTGGGCGACGGAGCCGCGGCGGTGCGCGGTGCGGAAGCCGTCGCCGATCTCGACGCCCTTCATCGCCTGGATGCCCATCAGCGCGGCGGCGAGCCGGGCGTCGAGCCGGCGGTCGGCCTGCACGTAGGTGCCGACGCCGACCGGCATCCCGTAGGCGATGACCTCGATGACCCCGCCGAGGGTGTCGCCGGCGTCGTGCGCGGCGTCGATCTCGGCAGCCATCGCGGCGCCGGTGGCGTCGGTGAAGGCGCGCACCGGGTTGGCGTCGATGCGGTCGAGGTCGGCGGGGCCGGGCAGCGGCTCGTCGTCCGGGGCGTCGACGGCGCCGATGCCCACGACGTGGGACACGATCGTCACGCCGAGGGCCTGCTGCAGGAACGCCTTGGCCACGGTGCCGAGCACGACGCGGGCGGCGGTCTCGCGGGCGCTGGCGCGCTCCAGGACCGGGCGGGCCTCGTCGAAGCCGTACTTGGTCATGCCGGCGAGGTCGGCGTGGCCGGGGCGGGGCCGGGTCAGCGGCGCGTTGCGGGCCCGGTTCGCGATCAGCTCCGGGTCCACCGGGTCGGCGGCCATCACCGTCTCCCACTTGGGCCACTCGGTGTTGGCGATGCGGACCGCGACCGGCCCGCCCTGGGTGACGCCGTGCCGCAGGCCGCCGATGACCTCCAGCTCGTCGGCCTCGAACGCCATCCGCGGGCTGCGGCCGTAGCCGAGCTTGCGGCGGGCCAGCTCGGCCTGCAGCTCCTTGGTGGTGACCGAGACCCCGGCGACCATGCCCTCCAGCACGCCCACCAGGGCCGGACCGTGGGACTCCCCGGCGGTGATCCATCGCAGCACGGCGACCATCCTCTCACCCGGGGATCCGGGGCCCCGGTACGGCCACCGCGACGACGGCGAGCGCCACCCCGAGCAGCACCGGCCCGTGCGGGAGCCTGCTCCCCCACCCGGCCCGGCCGGCCACGACCGCGACGAGCGCCACCGCCGCCGAGGCGACCGCGGCGCCCACCGCGACCACCGGGAGCAGCGCCCACCCCGCACCGGCGGCCGCGGCCCCCACCGGGGCGGCCAGCTTCACGTCGCCGCCGCCCATCGCGTGCGGCGAGACCAGGTGCACCACCAGGTAGGCGCCGCCGAGCAGGACCGACCCGGCCACGCCGCGCTGCACGGCGCCGCTCCCGGCCGGGACGAGCGCGACCAGCACCAGCCCGAGTGCGGGCACCGTCAGCGCGTTCGGGAGCCGCCGGACCAGCAGGTCGGTCGCCGACCCGGCGACGGCCAGCCAGGACAGCGCCGCGAGCAGCGCCGCCCACCGCGGGTCCAGCCGCCCGGCCTGCACCGCCAGCGCGACCGCCGCCCAGCACGCCGCGAGCCCCGCCTCGCACCACCCCACCGGGACCGGCGCCCCGCGCGGCAGCCGGACCAGCAGCCACCGGGTGCCCGCCCCGGCGACGAGACCCAGGGCGGCGGCGGGGACGACGAGGCTCATATCCCGATCCTGGGGGCCGCGACGCCGTCCGGACCGACGGGTTGCCCGCCTGTGGACAACCCGCCGGGCGCGGGCAGGATGACCGGAATGGGTTCCAGTGCGCCGCAGGGTGACCGCCGGGCCGGGGCGGTGGTCCGCGCCGAGGTCGACCACGGTGTCGCCGAGCTGGTGCAGGACGCGGCGCGGCCGTCGTCGTGGACGCTGCTGCTCGACGGGACCGCCCAGTCCCACGTCGACCTCGACGACCCCGAGCACCTCGAGTTCGAGTACGTCCGCCGGATCGCCCACCTCGTCGACCTCGCCGCGCCGCCCGCCGTGCCGCTGCGGGTGCTGCACCTGGGCGGCGGGGCGTGGACGCTGGCCCGCTACGTCGCCGCGACCCGCCCCGGGTCGGCCCAGACCGTCGTCGAGCTCGACGGCGAGCTGGCCGCCCTGGTCGCCCACCGGCTGCCGGGCCCGGGGGTCGCCGACGGGCTGGCCGTGGTCACCGGGGAGGCGCGCGCCACCCTGGGCCGGTTCGCACCGGCCTCGTTCGACGTCGTGGTCGTCGACGTGTTCGCCGGGGCCCGCACCCCGGCCCAGGTCACGACGGCGGAGTTCCTCACCGCCGTCCGCCGGGTGCTCGCGCCGACCGGGATGCACGTGGCGAACCTCGGCGACGGCGCCCCCTGGCCGTTCCTGCCCGGCCAGATCGCGACGGCCGGGGCGGCGTTCGCCGAGCTCGCGCTCGTCGCCGCCCCGGACGTGCTGCACGGGCGCCGGTTCGGCAACCTCGTGCTGGCCGCGTCGGACCGGGAGCTGCCGGTGCCCGGGGTGACCCGCCGGGCGGCCGGGGACCCGTTCCCGGCCCGGGTGCTCGACGACGCCGACACCCGCGCCCTCGGGCGCGGCGCGGGCGTCGTCACCGACGCGTGCGCCGCACCCTCGCCCCGGCCGCCGGAGGGCTTCTGGGGGCAGTGACCCCCGCTCAGGCCAGGGACGGGTCGACCAGGACCTTCATCTTCCGGCCCGCGTGCAGCGCCTCGAAGCCCTCCTCGACGACATCACGCATGGCGATCTTCTCCATCCAGCCGGTGGTGTCGTAGTGGCCGTTCGCCATCAGCTCGATCACTGCCCGGTAGTCCTCGTGGGTGTAGCAGAGCGAGCCCTGGATGCGGGACTCGCCGAGGACCAGGTTGAGCAGCGGGGTCACCAGCGGCGTCTCGTAGATCGCGACGCTGACCATCGGGCGGCCCGCCCCCAGCGAGTCCAGCGCGGTCGCGACGGCCGGGGCCACGCCCGCGGCGTCGTAGCAGGCGTCGGCGCCGCGGCCGTTCGTCGTCTCCGCCACGATCGCCGGCACGTCCTGGGCGGTCGGGTCGAGGGTGTGCGCGCCGAGCCGCTCGATCGCGCCGCGCCGGGTCGCCGACGGCTCGACGACGCGGACCTTCTCCACGCCCATGCCGCGCAGCGCGAACCACAGGCCGATCCCGATCGGCCCGGCGCCGAACACCAGCGCGGTGTCGCCCGGGTTCACCCCGCCGAGCTTGGCCGCGTGGTAGGCCACGGCCATGGGCTCGACGAGCGCGCCCATCTCCAGCGACACGTTCTCCGGCAGCGGGTGCAGCATGTGCGCCGGGACGACCGTCGTCTCGGCCATGCCGCCGTCGGCCATCAGCCCGTGGAAGCCGATCTGCGCGCACACGTTGTAGCGGCCCTCGGAACAGCGTGAGCAGGTCCCGCAGGTGTAGAGCGGCATCACCGCGACCCGGTCGCCCTCGGTGACGCCCTCGACCCCGGACCCGATCTCGACGACGGTCCCGGAGAACTCGTGGCCGAGGGTCAGCGGCAGCTCGCGGCCGGTCAGCGGGTGCTTCTCCCCGTTCGGGATGAAGATCGGGCCCGCGTAGTACTCGTGCAGGTCCGAGCCGCAGATGCCGTTGAACCCGACCTTGAGCCGGACCTCGCCGGGACCCACCTCGCCCTCGGGCACGTCGGTGATGTCGAGGTCCCCGGGTCCCCGGTAGACGACCGCACGCATCGCTGGCTCCTCTCGCCTGACGTCGCTGTCAGGTCCCGGTCTACCGGCGGGGGGTGAGCGCCGTCACGGGTTGGGCCCAGGTTGCATGCGCGCCCGGTGATGGGTCAGAACGCTCCGGCGGCGCGGGCGCGGTCGACGTTGCCGAGGTGCTCGGGGTAGGTCGTGGCGAAGCAGGAGGCGCCCTCGGTGGTGCACCGCACGAAGAACAGCCACGGGCCCGCGGCCGGCTTCTCAGCGGCCGAGAGCGCCGCGGTGGACACCGAGGCGACGGGCGTCGGCGGCAGCCCGGTGTTGAGGTAGGTGTTGTACGGCCCGGGGGTGCCGCGGGCCTCAGCCGTGGTGCGCAGCGCCTGCACGTCGAGCGGGTAGTTGACGGTGGAGTCCATCTCCAGACGCTGGTTCACCGCGAGCCGGTTCTCGATCACCCGGGCCACCTTCGGCATGTCGGGGACGAGCGCCTCCTTCTCCACGACGGAGGCGAGGACGAGGGTGCGGTAGGCGTTCTCCCCGCCCAGCCCGGCGGCCGCCAGCCTGGTCGCCGACGCGGTGAGCACCTGGCGCAGCACCTGCTCCGGGGTGCCGCGCGGGTCCAGGTCGTACGGCCCGGGGGCGACCAGGCCCTCCATCCGGCGTCCGGGGGCGGCCGCCCGGTAGCCCGCGCGGGCCCACTCGGGGACGGCGATCGCGGCCGGGTCGGCGTCGGCCATCGCGGCGCGCAGCGCGTCGACGTCGGTGCAGCGGGCGTCGCCGTCCGCGGTGCCGAGGCAGGTGGCGCGGGAGATCTGGGACAGCACGCCCGGGGAGACGGTGCCGTCCGGGGCGCGGGTGTCGTCGAGCTGGACGCCGCCCTTGACGTCGAAGAACCCGACACGCCGCTCCGGGTCGAGCAGCCCCTCGACCGCGGAGTCGCCCGACATCTGCGAGCGGAGCTCGTAGTAGCCGGGCTGGACCCGCTGGATGTCGGGCTCCTCGGCGGCGGCCTCGACGAACGCGGCCCGGGACTTCACCACGTCCAGCCCGACCAGGGTCTCCCCGATCGCGCTGGTGGTGTCGCCGGACTCGACGCGCACCACGACCGAACCGCTGCCGGAGCCGGCGTAGTCGTCGGCACCGCGCAGGTACAGGCCGACGGCGACGAGCACCGCGCCGGCCAGCAGCGCCGACCCCAGCAGGGCGAGCCGCCGCCGCCGGAAGTGCACCGGGGTCGGACGGTGCCGTACGGGCCCCGCGGTCACGCTCACATCGGGCCCCGGGACGTCACGTCGTTCTCGCCGGCGCCGGTCACGCGGTCGAGGGTATCCGCCGCGGGCCCGGCCCGTGGTCACCCCCGGTCACGGTGATCAGGTTCCGCGGGTGGTATCCAGCCAGCCCTGCAGGATGGCCACCGCGGCCTGCTGGTCGATGACCGCACGCTGCTTGCGGCCGCGCACGCCGCGCCCGGCCAGCTGCCGGGTCGCGACGACGGTCGTCATCCGCTCGTCGGTGAGCTCGACCGGGACCGCGCAGCCGGCCGCGGCGAGCCCCGCCTCCAGCGCGGCGGCGAACTCCCGTGCGGCGACGGCGGCCGGGCCGTCCTCGCCGCGCAGGTTCCGGGGCAGCCCGAGCACGACGCCGACGACGTCGTGCTCGGCCACCAGCGCGGCGATCCGGCGCACGTCGGCGCCGCCCTCGGCGTCGCGGGGCACGGTCTCGACCGGGGTCGCGAGGATCCCGTCCGGGTCGCACATCGCGACCCCGACGCGGACGGCGCCGACGTCGATGCCCAGGCGCCGCCCGCGGGTGGGGGTCACGGACGCAGCGCGGCGCGCAGCTTCTGCACCGCGGCGTCGATCCCGGCCGGGTCGGTGCCACCGCCCTGGGCGAGGTCGGGCTTGCCGCCGCCGCGCCCGCCGACGGCCGCGGCGAACTCCCCGATCAGCTTCCCGGCGGCGATCCCGTTGTCCCGGGCCGCCTTCGTGGTGGCGACGACGAAGGACACCTTCTCCCCGTCGACGCCGAACAGCACGACCACACCGGGCCGGTCGCCCAGCTTGCCGCGGACGTCGGCGGCGAGGGTCCGCAGGTCGTTGCCACCGACACCGTCCGGCGCGGTGACGGCGACCAGGGCGGTCCCGTCGAGGTCCTCGGCCTGCTGGGCGAGCGCCCCGGCCGAGGCCAGGACGGCGTCGGCGCGGTGCTTCTCCAGGTCGCGCTCGGCGGTCCGCAGCCGCTCGACGATCCCGTTGATCCGCTCCGGCAGCTCCTCCGGACGGGCCTTGAGCTGGTCGGCGAGCTGGTTGACCAGCAGGTGCTCGGTGGTGGCGTGCTTGAAGGCGTCCAGCCCCACCAGCGCCTCGACGCGGCGCACCCCGGAGCCGATGGAGGCCTCGGACAGCACCCGGACCAGGCCGAGCTCGCCGGTGCGCCCGACGTGGGTGCCACCGCACAGCTCGCGCGAGTAGTCGCCCATGTCGACCACGCGCACGCGGTCGCCGTACTTCTCGCCGAACAGCATCATCGCGCCGAGCGTGCGGGCCTCGTCGATGGAGGTCTCGTAGGTCTGGATCTCCCGGTCCTCCTGCAGGACCGAGTTGACCTCCTCCTCGATCTCGACCAGCGCCGCGGGCGGCACGGCCCCGGTCGGGGAGGTGAAATCGAACCGCAGCCGGCCCGGAGCGTTGAGCGACCCGGCCTGGGCGGCGGCGCTGCCGAGCGCGCCGCGGACCCCGGCGTGCACGAGGTGGGTGGCGGTGTGCGCGCGCGAGATCGCGGACCGACGGGTGCGGTCGACCTCGGCGACGACCTCGGCGTCGAGGGTCACGGTGCCGGCGGTGACGACGCCGCGGTGCACCCGCAGCCCGGCGACCGGGGATTGGACGTCGTCCACCCGGACCTCGAAGGACGCGCCGCGCAGCACGCCGGTGTCGGCCTGCTGGCCGCCGGCCTCGGCGTAGAACGGGGTGCGGTCGAGCAGCACCTCGACCTGCTCGCCCTCGTGGGCGGCGGGCACGGTGGCGCCGTCGCGCAGCAGCCCGACGACCCGGGACTCCGACTGCAGCGTCTGGTAGCCGAGGAAGTCGGTGGCGCCGTGGGTGTCGAGGACGGCGCGGTAGACCGAGGCGTCGACGAAGCCGACCTTGCGCCCGGCGGCGTCGGCCTTGGCCCGCGAGCGCTGCTCGTCCATCAGCGCGGTGAAGCGCTCCCGGTCGACGGTGAGCCCGGCCTCGGCGGCCATCTCCAGCGTCAGGTCGATCGGGAAGCCGTAGGTGTCGTGCAGCGCGAACGCCTGGTCACCGGGCAGGGTGTCGCTGCCGGCGGAACGGGCGCGGGACACCGCGCCCTCGAAGATCCGCTCGCCGGCGGTCAGCGTGGCGCGGAAGGTGTCCTCCTCGGCCCGGATGACCGCGGAGATCCGCTCGAAGTCGGTGGCGAGCTCGGGGTAGGTCGGCGCCATGGTGTCGCGGACGACGGCGGCGAACTCGCCCAGGCACGGCCCGGTGACGCCCAGCAGCCGGGCCGAGCGCACGATGCGGCGCAGCAGCCGGCGCAGCACGTAGCCGCGGCCCTCGTTGCCGGGGGTGACGCCGTCGCCGACGATCATCAGCGACGAGCGGGCGTGGTCGGCGATGACGCGGAAGCGCACGTCGTCGATCTCGCCCTCCGGGCCACCCGCGCCGTAGCGCTTCCCGGACAGCTCCTCGGCCTTGGCGATGACCGGGCGGACGAGGTCGGTCTCGTAGACGTTGTTGACGCCCTGGAGCAGGAACGCGACCCGCTCGACACCCATCCCGGTGTCGATGTTCTTGTGCGGCAGGGTGCCGATCGGCGGGTGCCCCTTCTTCGGGGACAGCGCGCCGCGCTCGTCCTGCATGAAGACGAGGTTCCAGATCTCGAGGTAGCGGTCCTCGTCGGCCTCGGGGCCGCCCTCGGCGCCGAACTCCGGGCCGCGGTCGACGTAGATCTCCGAGCAGGGGCCGCCGGGGCCGGGGACGCCCATGTCCCAGTAGTTGTCGTCGCCGCCGCGGCGCTGGATACGCTCCTCGGGCAGGCCGGCGATCTCCTTCCAGAGCGCGATGGCCTCGTCGTCGTCGTGGTAGACGGTGACCCAGATGATCTCGGGGTCGAAGCCGTAGCCGCCCTCGTCCTGGCTGCGGGTGATCAGCGACCAGGCGAACTCGATGGCGCCGCGCTTGAAGTAGTCGCCGAAGGAGAAGTTCCCGGCCATCTGGAAGAACGTGGTGTGCCGGGTGGTCTTGCCGACCTCGTCGATGTCCGGGGTGCGGACGCACTTCTGGATCGACGTCGCGCGCGGGTAGGGCGCGGGGACGTCGCCGAGGAAGTACGGCTTGAACTGCACCATGCCCGCGTTGACGAACAGCAGCTGCGGGTCCTCGAGGATCAGCGAGGCGCTGGGGACGGGCGTGTGCCCGTTGCTCTCGAAGTGGGCGGTGAAACGACGGACGATCTCGTGGGTCTGCACCGGTGGGTCTCTCGTGACGGGTACGGCTGGCGACGGGTCGGCGACGGGGCGGGCGCCCTGCGCCCGCGCCACACCGTAGGCCGCGCGGCGTGGGGACGCCGCGGGAGGCCGGTCGTGCCAGGTTACCGGCACCCGGAGGAGGGAACGGCCGGTGCCGGTGCGCGCCCGAGCGCACCGGCACCGGCCGTCTGCGGGTCCCGCCGTGCTCCCGGTCCGGGGGGTCGACCGGAGGGCCGGCGGGTCCGCCGTCACGCCCCGGTCAGACGGCGACCGGCAGCGGGGCGTCGAGGGGGGTCCGCGGCGCGGGGACGAGGACCCGGGGGGTGTGGACGGGGGTCCGCGGAGCGGGGACGGCGACGACCCGGACACCGGCCCGGCGGGACGCGCGGTCCTCGAGCTCGCGGCGCAGCCGCTGCAGCGCGCGGTGCTGGGCGACGCGGACCGCGCCGGGGGTGGAGCCGAGCGCGTCGGCGGTCTCCTCCGCGGTCAGCCCGACCGCGATGCGCAGCGTGAGGATCTCGACCTGGCGCGGGCCGAGCAGGCCCATGAGCTCGGACAGGCGGTCGTTGCGCTCGGCGTCGAGCACCACCTGCTCCGGGTCCTCCTCGCGGCTGAGCCGCTCGGGGAGCTCCTCGACGGCGTCGCAGCGGTTGCGGGCCATCGCCCGGAACGCGTCGGCGATCTTGTGCCGGGCGATGCCGAACACGAACGCCCGGAACGACATCCCCGAGGGCCGGTAGTCCGGGAGCACGGCCAGCACCGCCATGCAGACGTCCTGCGCGACGTCGTCGGCCGAGCCGAGGATCGTCTCGCGCCGGCCCAGCCGGGCCCGGCAGAAGCGCTCCACCTGCGGGTGCACCTTCGCCAGGAGCAGCGCGACCGCGCGCTCGTCGCCGGCGACGGCCGCGGCCAGCATCTCCGGCGGGAGGAGGTCCGCCGCCTGCCGGGAGTCGGCCTCCTCGGCGGTGTCCTCGGGTGCGGTCGCGATGGCCACGGGTCCGTCGTGCATCTGCCCAGCTCTCCTCAGTCGCGACCCGGGGGCCGCGTCAGGCGCCGGCACCGCCCGTCCGACCCAGGAGAGGTCGGGCGGTGCGACTGTCGCGCTGTCCTCCGCCGGTGGTGGTCGGCGCTGCCGGCAGGTCCGCTCGGCCGCGCCCCGGCCTGCGATCAACCCTTCCGGTGCACCCTTTCGGGGTCAATCAACATGCACAATTTGCGGTATAGGTAGACGGACAGTAGGGGCTTTGGTCCTCATGGGGGCAACCTCGGGCACGGACGGACGTCCACCCCTTTCGGAGGGGTGTCCTCCGCCTGCGGGCCGTGACCCGGGCGGAGCAGCGTCGTTGGGCCGGGTGTCACGCTCCGCTCGCCCGAAGGACCGCTCGTGTCTCTGCGTCGCCCGCACCGCCTCCTGCTCGCCGCTCTCGGCACCGTCGCGATCGGTGTGGGGGTGGCCGTGCCGGCGACCGCGGCCCCGGCGCTCCCCCTGGTCACGGTCGGCGAGGACGCGGCCGCGGCGCTGGTGCCCGCGGTGACCGAGGCCCTCGGGCCCGCGCTGGCCGGGACGTGGCTGGCCGACGGACGGCTGATGGTGGGCACCTGGGACGCCGCGGCCGCCCCGCTGGTCACCGCGCTCGGCGCGACGCCGGTGGTGCGCGACGAGCCGCGCCGCGACCCGGCCGCGGTGCTCTCGGCGCTGGCCGGGCGCACCGCGACGGGGATGCCCGCCGGTCTGGACTCCTACGGTGTCGACCCCCGCACCGAGCAGGTCGTCGTGAGCGTCGTCGACGGGCCGGGGGCCGACGCGCTGGCCGCGGGCCTGACCGGCGGTCTCGACCCGTCCGCGGTGCGGGTGGAGCGGGTGGCGGCACCGGCGCACCGGCAGGCCGCGGTCGGCGGGGGCGACACGATCACCGACGGGACCCGCCGCTGCACGGCCGGGTTCGCCGCCTCCGACGGCAGCAGCGACTGGCTGATCACCGCCGGGCACTGCACCCGGGGCTCGTCGTCCTGGTACGCCACCGACGGCTCGACGATCGGCTCCGAGGTCGAGACCGCGGGCCGCGGGGTGGACGTCGGCGCGATCGCGGTCGAGTCGGGCAGCGTGTCGGCGACGGTGTCGGGGATCCGGGTGGCCGGGAGCCGTCCGGCGCCCGTGGGCTCCACGGTCTGCCTGTACGGGTCCACCAGCGGGCGGTCCTGCGGCACGGTCCAGCGCACCGACATGACGGTGAACTTCGAGGGCCAGAGCCAGTCCGGGCTGACCTCGGTGGCGGCGTGCGCCCAGGAGGGCGACTCCGGCGCCCCCTACATCACCTCGTCCGGGCAGGCCCAGGGCGTGCACACCGGCGCGGGCGGCGAGGGCAACTGCACCAGCTACTTCACCCCGATCCGCACCGCGACCGGGGCGCTCGGGCTGACCCTGACCACCGGCTGAGCGCGCGGGCTCAGTCCCGGGTGCCGCGCACGACGCGGCGCAGCTTGGGCAGGCGCTCGGCGAGGACGCGTTCGTGCCCGCGCCCGGACGGCGCGTAGTAGTCGACGCCGACGACGTCGTCGGGCGGGTACTGCTGACGCAGGACGCCGTCGGGGTCGTCGTGCGGGTAGCGGTAGCCGACGGCGTTGCCGAGCTTCTGCGCGCCGGCGTAGTGGCCGTCGCGCAGGTGCGGGGGTACCCCCCCGACCCTGCCGGAGCGGACGTCGGCCATCGCAGCGTCGATCGCGGTGATCACGGAGTTCGACTTGGGTGCGGTCGCCAGGTGCACGGTGACCTGGGCGAGCGCGATCCGCGCCTCCGGCATCCCGACGAGCTGCACGACCTGGGCGGCCGCGGTCGCGGCGGGCAGCGCGGTCGGGTCGGCCAGCCCGACGTCCTCCGAGGCGTGGATCATCAGTCGGCGCGCGATGAACCGGGCGTCCTCCCCCGCGACGAGCATCCGGGCCAGGTAGTGCAGGGCGGCGTCGGGGTCGGAGCCGCGGATGGACTTGATGAACGCGCTGATGACGTCGTAGTGCTGGTCGCCCGCGCGGTCGTAGCGCACGGCGACCTCGGTGACGGCGCGCTCGACGGCGGCGAGGTCGATCACCGGCTCGCCGCCGGCGCCGAGGACACCGTCGGCGGCCGCCTCCAGCGCGGTGAGCGCGCGACGCCCGTCGCCCGCGGAGAGCCGGACCAGTGCCTGTTCCCCGTCCTCGGCGAGCTCGACGGTCGCGTTCAGGCCCCGCTCGGAGGTCACGGCGCGCCGGAGCAGGGTGCGCACGTCGTCCTCCCCCAGGGACTGGAGCTGCAGCACCAGGGAGCGGGACAGCAGCGGGGACACGACGGAGAACGACGGGTTCTCGGTGGTCGCGGCGACGAGCAGGACGAGCCGGTCCTCGACCGCGCCGAGCAGGGCGTCCTGCTGAGTGCGGGAGAAGCGGTGGACCTCGTCGATGAACAGCACCGTGGTGGTGCCGCTGCGGTCGCGACGCCGGCGGGCCTCCTCGATGACCGCCCGCAGCTCCTTCACCCCGGCCGAGAGCGCCGACAGGGCGACGAAGTGGCGCTCCGCTCCCCCGGCGCCGGCCATCAGCCGGGCGAGGGTGGTCTTGCCGGTGCCGGGCGGGCCGTAGAGCAGCACCGACGCCGCGGCACCGCCGTCGAGCAGGCGGCGCAGCGGCGCGCCGGGGGTGAGCAGGTCGGCCTGGCCGACGACCTCGTCGAGGGTGCGCGGGCGCATCCGCGCGGCGAGCGGCGCGTCGGGGCGGACGGCGTCGCCGTCACCGGTGTCGCGCTCGTCGCCCCCGGGGTCGATGTCGAACAGGCCGTCGGTGCTCATCCGTCCCAGCCTGCCAGGACACCGGCCCCGGGGGGGACGGGCGGCTCAGGCGCGGTCGATCTCGTCGGCCAGGACGGGGGTGTGCACCGGGTTGTGCTCGTGGAAGCGGCACTCGGCGTAGGTGACGATCATTGCGGCGACGCCGGCGATCTGCACCGGCAGCTGCAGCAGGGTCCCCACGACCTGCCCCAGGACGGGGCTGAGGTACGTCAGCGGCGCGACGACGACCAGCGAGATCACCAGCGAGTACACGATCGCGATCAGGAAGAAGACCACGAGCCGGCCGAACACGGGGAAGAACCGGGGGTTGACCAGCGTGAACGTGCGGCCGATCCCGGCCCGCTCGATCACGACGACCCCGATCAGCGCGCCGGTGAACACCACGCCCAGGTAGATGGCCGGGATGATCAGCAGGAAGAAGCCGATGACCACCAGCAGCCCGGCCAGCAGCGACCAGCCGATCACCGGGAGCGCGCGGTTCTTCGCGAACGCGATGACCTGGTCCTGGCTCCAGGGGCGCTGGGCCGCGTCGCGCACGACGACGAACACCGACGCCGCGTAGCCGAGCGCGGACAGCACGATCGCGATCACGGTCAGGAGCAGGGTGGTCAGGCCGAGGCTCGCCACGAACCCGGTGCTGAGGTCGAGGTCGACGGGGTCGAACGACGACGTCGTGCTCCCCCCGAGGAGGTAGCTGATGCCGCTGAGGACCGCGGTCGGGATCAGCACGATCAGGTTGATGATCAGCAGCGGCTTCCAGCTGCGCTGCAGCACGCCGACGATCTTCGAGAACCAGTCGCCGAAGGAGAACGGCACCAGCGGGTCCGGGGAGGTGCCGCTGGGCGGGGCGCCGCCGGAGGGGTAGGCGGGCTGGCCGTAGCCGCCCTGCGGGTACTGGCCGCCGTACTGCTGGCCGGTCGGGTACTGGCCGGGGTACTGCTGCCCGGCCCCGGGGTACTGGCCGGGGTACTGGGCCCCGTACTGCTGCTGGCCGCCGTACTGGCCCGCGCCGGGGTACTGGCCGGGGTACTGCTGCTGTCCGTAGGGCTGGCCGGGGTACTGCTGCCCCGGGTCCTGCCCGTACGGGGCCTGGCCGTACTGCTGACCGTGCTGCGGGCCGTACTGCTGGCCGTACTGCTGGCCGGGGTCCTGCGCGTACGGCCGGCCGTACTGCTGTCCGGGGTCCTGGCCGTACTGCGGCTGCCCGGGGTCCTGGCCGTGCTGGGACGGGGCGGCGGCGCCGTACTGTCCCGGCTCCTGCGCGCCGGTGGCGGCGTCCTCCTGCCCGGCCTGCTGCCCGCCGGGATACGGCGTGCCCGGCTGGCCCCCGCTCCCGGCCGCCTGCCCGGGCTCCTGGGCGCCACCGGGCGTCGCGGCTCCCCCGGGACCGGCCTGCGGGTCCTCGCCCCGCGGCGGTTCGTTGCTGCTCATGCGCGCGGACCCTAGTTGCGGGCGGGGTGCGGCGGTGCCGAATTCACCGGCTCGCCCCCGATTCGTGACCGATGCGTACGCAGCGTGATCGTCACCGACCCCGGATCGTCGCCGGAACGCAACGCCGCGGACGCGCGGTGTCACCGGCCCGCAACAGAGCCCGTGCACGCTCACGGGGCATGGACACGATCCCGAGATGCCCGCTCTGCTCCCGTCCGCGCACCCCCGCGGACGTCCGCGGACTCGTCTGGAGCAGCCACCACGGCCCGACCGGCACGGTGTACGTGTGCGGTCCGTGCACGCGCGCCCACCTCGTCGACCTCGAGTGCGGGCTGCTCGACCCGGCCCGCGGCGGTGTCGCGCCGGTCGTCGCGGCCCCGCTGCCGCACGCGGCCTGACCGGTCGGACGGGGCGGGCCGGCACCGACCCGCCCGGCCCGCGGAGCGGCGACGGGCGATCGTCGTAGGGTCACGCCGTGCGCGAGATCCTCGAGTTGCTCGAACGTGACGCGTCGTTGAGCCACGACACCGTCGCCACCATGCTGGGTCTGCCCCGGGACGAGGTCGACGCCCGGATCGCGGAGTGGGAACGCTCCGGGGTGATCCGCAGGCACAAGGCCGTCGTGGACTGGGCCCGGTACGAGGACGGCGGCAACGGCCACTCCGGCGCGGGCCGCGCCGGGGCGCAGGTGACGGCGTTCATCGACGTGTCGGTGGCCCCGGCCCGCGGGGTCGGGTTCGACGACGTCGCCGCCCGCATCTCCCGCTTCGACGAGGTCCGCGACTGCTACCTCGTCTCCGGTGGGCACGACCTGCGCTGCACGGTCGTCGGCCCGGACATCCGCGCGGTCAGCGACTTCGTGTCCCAGAAGCTGTCCACAATCGACCGGGTCCGTTCGACCGCCACGCACTTCGTGCTGGCCACGCACAAGCGTGACGGCGACTCCTTCGCCGAGCCGGAGCCCGACCACCGGCTGCCGGTGACCCCGTGAAAGCGCTCAACGCGACGATCTCGGCGATCCCGCCGTCGGGGATCCGGCGGTTCTTCGACATCGCCGCCGAGATGGACGACGTCATCTCCCTCGGTGTCGGTGAACCCGACTTCGTGACGCCGTGGCGGATCCGCGAGGCCGGGATCTACGCCCTGGAGCGCGGCTACACCACCTACACCGGCAACGCGGGCCTGCCGAAGCTGCGTGAGCTGGTGTGCGCGGACCTGGCGTCGCGCTACGACGCCCACTACGACCCCGCCACCGAGTGCCTGGTGACGACCGGGGTGTCCGAGGGGCTCGACCTGGCGTTCCGGGTGCTGCTGAACCCGGGCGAGGAGGTCATCGTCCCGGAGCCCTGCTACGTCGCCTACCAGCCGTGCGTGGCGTTCGCCGGTGGGGTGCCGGTCGGGGTGCCGACCCGCGCCGAGGACGGGTTCGCCATCGATATCGCCGCGGTCGAGGCCGCGGTGACGCCGCGGACGAAGGCGATCCTGATCGGCTCGCCGGCCAACCCGACCGGCGCGGTGCAGCCGCCCGAGGTGCTGCGCGAGCTCGTCGCGCTGGCCGAGCGGCACGACCTGTACCTGCTCTCCGACGAGATCTACGACCGCCTCACCTACACCGGCGCCCACACCTGCCTGGGCGCGGTCCCGGGTGCCCGGGAGCGGACGGTGGTCCTGGGCGGGTTCTCCAAGGCCCAGGCGATGACGGGGTGGCGGGTCGGCTGGCTCGCCGCGCCGGAGCCGATCGCGGAGCTGTGCCTGCGGGTGCACCAGTACACGATGCTGTGCGCGCCGCACATCTCGCAGATCGCCGCCGTGGAGGCGCTGACCAGCGCGGAGGGCGACGTCGCGGAGATGGTGGCCGACTACGACCGTCGCCGCCGGGTGTTCGTGAAGGGGCTGCGCGAGGCCGGGCTGGACTGCCCGGAGCCGGCGGGCGCGTTCTACGCGTTCCCCTCGATCCGCGCCTCCGGACTGGACTCGGAGACCTTCGCCGAGCGGCTGCTGCGGGAGGAGTCGGTCGCGGTCGTCCCGGGCAGCGTGTTCGGGCCCTCCGGCGAGGGGCACATCCGCTGCTCGTACGCGACGGCGCTGCCGCAGCTGGAGCAGGCCGTGGAGCGGATCGGGAACTTCCTGCGACGCCTGTGACCGGGCCGCACCCGGGCGATGTGCCGGCCGGGTAGTTCGCGGACGTGGTGGTGGAACTCGCACACCCCACGCCCGTTCCCCGGCTCCGTCGACCGCGTCGGGCCCGACCACCGCGGGCACGCCCCGCGCCGGAGTGGTCGACCGCGACCGGGTCGGCGGGATCAGGCGGGCACCTTCCGCGCCCGCGCCCCCTCCACGAGCCCCCGCACCATCACCGGCCCGAGGTCCCGGGACCGCCGCACGAGCCACGGCACCCCCTGCACCACCAGCCACGCCCCCCGCTGCCAGGCCGTCACCTCCCGCCCACCGGCGGCGTCGAGCCCGATCTCCCCCGGCACCGCGAACCCGGCGGCGCCGAGCAGCCTGGCGAAACCACGCGCGAGCAACCGGTGCCCCAGCTCGGACGGGTGCAACCGGTCCACGCTCCACGCCGCCGGGTCGTAGCTGCCGGCGGTGTCGAGGTCGAGGATCCCGACGGCGGACCGCCTCGTCGCAGCGACGGCGTCGGCCACCGCCCCGTCGACGGCCCCGTTCAGGGCGGCGATCCGGGTGGCGAGCGCCCGCTGCAACAGCCCCGGCAGCGGCCAGACGCGGGTGTGGTCGTGGAAACGGAGCAGCAGCACGGTCGCACCGGCCCGCAGCAGCAGCTCCAGCGACTCGGCGCAGTCCCGCCGGATCGCGGCCGGGTCGAAGTCCGAGCGCAGGGTGTCGTTCATCCCGGCGCACAGCACGACGACGTCGGGCCCCGACGCCGCGGCCGCGGGCACCTGCCCGTGCCGGGCGTCGGCCATCCGCGCCCCGGTCCGGGCGTGGTTGTCCAGCCGGACCGAGCCGGGGTGGGCGGGATCGTCGAGGGCGTCGCGCAGCAACGGGCCGAACCCGCGCCAGCCACCGCCGGGCAGGGGGTCACCCAGCCCGACGGCGGTGGAGTCGCCCAGCAGCACGAGGTGCCGGACGGGCCGCCCGGTCGCGCGCGGTACGGCGACGGGACGGACGGGGCGGAGGACCGGATCGACGACGGACGGACGCGCGGTCATCGGGGACACGCCGACACGATCACCGCCGCAGCCACCGTTTCCGTGTGCAACCGGTGACGGGTCCCGTACCGCCGTGGGAACTCTCGGGGCGGGCCCCTACCACTCGCCGCCGCGGAAGGCGGGGAACAGCGGCAGCGTCGACGACGCGTCCGGGAAACGGGTGTCGAGCGCGGTCACCACGGCCTCGGCCAGCGCGGCCGTGCCGGGCCGGGCGGTCGCCTCCGCTGTGACGCCGAGGCCCCGCCAGTAGTGCCGCAGCGCCGTGGAGATCCGCGGGGACCGGCCGGCGTCGGGACCGATCGGGCCGTCGCGCTCGGGCACCCGCGGCAGCAGCTGCCAGGTCGACCACCACACCCACAGCACCTGGGCGTCGGCGAGGCGCGACTCCAGCAGCTCGGGGTCGTCCAGCTCGGGCCACACCGGCGCGACCTCGGCCCGCCAGGCGTCGAGCATGGCGTCGGCGACGGCGTCGGGCAGGGCGAAGCTCGACGAGCAGCCGGGGAACGGCACCCGCACGTAGGCGGCGTCGAGGACGACGTCGCGGAAGCAGCCCCACTCGAAGTCGACGAACCGCACCCCGCGGCTGGTGACCAGGTTGTTGTCCGGGCAGGTGTCGGACGGGCTGAACGCGCGGAACCCGGTGCCGCCGAGCAGGCGCACCCCGCCCTGGGCCTCGAACAACGCCATCTCCGGCACCTCGACGCCGAGGATCCCGGCCAGCAGCTCCGGCAGACCGGCCAGCGCGGCACGGGCCTGGTCGGCGACCGGGTCCCGGCGCGCCTTCTCCCCCAGCCGGCGCAGCAGCGCCCCGAAGTCACCCTCCCGCCCGGCGGTCGCGGCCTGCATCCGGCCCAGGCCGCGGGCCCAGCCGAGCAGGCAGGTCCGGGCGGCCTGGGCGTCCGGGCCGAACAGCTTGTCGGCCAGGGTCAGGCTGCGGCCGAGGTCCTCCAGGACGAGCAGCCGCTGCAGCGGGTCGTGCGCGATGATCACCGGGCTGGGCCGGACGTCGCTGGGCAGCGCGGTGAACAGCTGGCAGGACGCGACCTCGTAGCGGAACGGGTCCGACGCCAGGTCCGCGCCGTCCTCGGGCGGCGCGTAGTGCTTCACGACGACGCTGCGCCGGTCGGAGAACGGGTTCTTCGCCATCCGGGCCCGGGCGACGACGGAGCGGCCGCTGCCGCCGAGGTCCTCGGGCTCGAACAGCTCGACCTCCGAGCCCGCCCGCCGCGACAGCAACCGCGCGGCCCCGGCCACCGCCGCGACCGCGCCGGGAGTCGACTGCGGATCGGTCATCGAAGGGGACCCTACCCTTCGGAGAGCGCGCGGTCCGCGCCCCGACGACGGGATCCGCGACGGGCCAGCACCAGCACCGCGGCCGCCGCACCGATGGCGCCCACCAGGTTGACCCCCAGCTGCAGCACCGACTGTGCCGCCTCGCTCCAGCGTCCCTCGATCACCGCGACCGAGGCGTAGGCGGCGGCCGGGACGGTCGTCACCGAGATGAACACCCCGACCAGCGCCGACGAGCGCGCCGAGGTCAGCGACAGCATCCCGGCCGCCCCGGCGAGCACGGCGACGACCAGCGAGAACGGCCCCACCTCGTAGATGAAGTCCATCTGCTCGAGACCGTCGAGCCCGGCGGAGGACAACCAGCCGAGCAGGTCGAACACCAGGGTCGCGACGGCGGTGACGGCCATCGCCAGCGGGAACCCGGCGGCGAGCGCGAGCGCACCGCGCGAGACCAGGTCGCGGCGGCGCAGCACCAGCCCGATCGCCATCGCCGCCATCGGGCCGAACTCCGGGCCCAGCACCATCGCCCCGACCACCGTGACCGGTGAGTCGGTGACCGCGCCGACGGCGGCGAGCAGGCAGGCGATGGTGAGGAAGGTCAGGAACGTCGCGGACAGCCGCGACTCCTCACCGGTGCGCTGGATCAGCTCGTCCCAGACGACGGCGTCGGCCCCGTCCCCCGGCGCGGCCTCCTCGGCGGCGTCGGCCCGGTCGGACAGCACCGTGTCGAGCTGTTCGAGGGTGATGCCGCCGTCGTGGTCGACGCCGAGGTCGGCGAGCCGGCCCAGCAGGTCGTCGGCGCACTCCCGGGCGACGTCGGCCTCGACCAGGTCACCGGCCGGGTGCACCGCCACCCCGGGGTGGACCACCAGGTGGGCCACCCCGGGTTCGGCGTCGAGGACGCTGCGGACCTCGACCGTCCGCCCGGGTGGGCAGACCACCCGCAGGTGCAGCACCTACGCGGCCGGGCCGGGCTTCTCCGGGGTGCGCTCGGGCTTCGCGTCGACGCCCGCCTCCTTGCGCTGGGCGGCGGTGATCGGCGCGGGGGCCTGGGTCAGCGGGTCGAACCCGCCACCGGTCTTCGGGAACGCGATGACCTCGCGGATCGAGTCGACGCCGGCGAGCAGCGCGGTGATCCGGTCCCAGCCGAACGCGATCCCGCCGTGCGGCGGCGGGCCGAACGAGAAGGCGTCGAGCAGGAAGCCGAACTTCTCCTGCGCCTCCTCCGCGGACAGGCCCATGATCTCGAAGACGCGCTTCTGCACGTCGGCCGAGTGGATACGGATCGAGCCGCCGCCGATCTCGTTGCCGTTGCAGACGATGTCGTAGGCGTAGGCCAGGGCGTTGCCCGGGTCCTTCTCGAAGGTGTCGATCCACTCCGGGGTCGGCGAGGTGAACGCGTGGTGCAGCGCGGTCCACGCACCGCCGCCGACGGCGACGTCGTCGGTGTCGGCGGCCGACTCGAACAGCGGCGCGTCGACGATCCAGACGAACGACCAGGCCGACTCGTCGATCACACCGGTCCGCCGCGCGATCTCGCCCCGGGCCGCACCGAGCAGCGCGCGGGCCTCGGCGGGCTTGCCGGCGGCGAAGAAGATGCAGTCGCCGGGGTTCGCGCCGACGGCCTCGGCCAGCCCGGACCGCTCGGCCTCGGACAGGTTCTTGACGACGGGGCCGCGCTCGTCGACCTGGCCGTCCTCACCGATCAGCACGTAGGCCAGGCCGCGGGCGCCGCGCTGCTTGGCCCACTCCTGCCAGCCGTCGAGCACCTTGCGGGGCTGCGACGCCCCGCCCGGCATGACGACGGCGCCGACGTAGGGGTTCTGGAAGACCCGGAACCCGGTGCCCGCGAAGTACGACGTGAGCTCGGTGAGCTCGATGTCGAAGCGCAGGTCGGGCTTGTCCGAGCCGTAGCGGGCCATCGCCTCGGCGTAGGGCATCCGGCGGATCGGGGCCTCGATCTCGTACCCGACGAGGCGCCACAGCGCGGTGAGGACCTTCTCGGCGAGTGCGATGACGTCGTCCTGCTCGACGAAGCTCATCTCGATGTCGAGCTGGGTGAACTCCGGCTGGCGGTCGGCGCGGAAGTCCTCGTCGCGGTAGCAGCGCGCGATCTGGTAGTACCGCTCCAGCCCGCCGACCATCAGCAGCTGCTTGAACAGCTGCGGGCTCTGCGGCAGCGCGTACCAGGAGCCGGGGCGCAGCCGGGCCGGGACGACGAAGTCGCGCGCACCCTCCGGGGTGGACCGGGTCAGGGTCGGCGTCTCGACCTCGATGAAGTCCTCGGCGGCGAGCACGTCGCGGGCGGCCTTGTTCACGTCGCTGCGCAGCTTCATCGCCGCGGCGGGCCCGGAACGGCGCAGGTCCAGGTAGCGGTGGGAGAGCCGGATCTCCTCGCCGACGCCGGTGTGCTCGTCGATCGGGAACGGCAGCGGCGCGGACTCCGACAGCACGGTCAGCTCGGTGACCGTGACCTCGATGTCGCCGGTCGGCAGGTCGGAGTTCTCGTTGCCCGCGGGCCGGCGGACGACCTCGCCGACGACCTGGATGCAGAACTCGGAGCGCAGCCGGTGGGCCCGCTCGGCCATCTCGCCCTCGCGGAACACGACCTGGGCCGATCCGGAGCGGTCCCGCAGGTCGATGAAGATCACGCCACCGTGATCGCGGCGGCGGGCCACCCATCCGGCGAGGGTCACGGTCTGGCCGGCGTTCTCGGCACGCAGCGTGCCGACGGGATGGGTTCGCATCACGGCGGTCAAGGCTATCGGCACCCCCCGGGCCGCCTGCCACCAGGTTTCCGGCGGGTTCTCACAGCAGGCTCAGCTGCCCGTCGCCGGGCTCCGCCGCCCGCGGCGCCGCGACCGGCTGCCGGGTCCACCCCGGGTCGCGCGGGTTCGGTTCGGGCCGGTCCAGGCCGTGCCGGGCCAGCAGCGGGGCGACCCGCCGGGCCAGAGCCCCGCGGTAGTCCCGGGTGGCGTAGGCCCCGCCGCGGTAGAGCCGCTCGTAGCGCGGCAACAGCGCGGGGTGGGTCCGCCCCAGCCAGGCCAGGAACCACTCCCGGGTCCCGGGACGCAGGTGCAGCGCGAGCACCGTGGCCCGGCTCGCCCCGGCGGCGGCGATCTCGCCCAGCAGGGCGTCGAGCGCCTCGGTGGAGTCGGTCAGCCACGGCAGCACCGGGGCCACCATGACCCCGCAGGGCAGGCCGGCGTCGGTGATCCGGCGGACCAGGTCGAGGCGGGCCCGCGGGCTCGGGGTGCCCGGCTCCAGGTGCGACTGCAGCTCCCGGTCCAGCAGCGCGATCGACACCCCGGTGCCGACGCGGACGTCGGCGTTCGCGGCCGCGAGCAGCGGAAGGTCCCGGCCCAGCACGGTGCCCTTGGTGAGGATGGAGAACGGCGTGCCGGAGCGGGCCAGCGCGGTGATCACCCCGGGCATCAGCCGGTAGCGGCCCTCCGCCCGCTGGTAGGGGTCGGTGTTGGTGCCCATCGCGACGTGCTCGCGCCGCCACGACGGCCGGGCCAGCTCCCGCTCCAGCACCCGCGCGACGTTCACCTTGACCACGATCTGGGAGTCGAAGTCCGCGCCCGCGTCGAGGTCGAGGTAGGTGTGGGTGTTGCGGGCGAAGCAGTTGTGGCTGACCACCCCGGCGGCGACGAAGTCCCCCGTGCCGGTGGTGATGTCGACCATCGGGCGGAGGGTGCCGGTGTCGCGGACCGCCACCACCCGCGGCGCTCCCCCGGGCGGCTCCTCGACGCGGGCACCGCCGACGTCGCGCACCCGGGCCACGGCCGGGTCGGTCACCGCGACCAGCCGCAGCTGCTCGGCGACCCCGCCCAGCACCCGCAGCGCCCGCACCCCGGGCCGGGCCGACGGCTCCGAGGCCACCCGGAACCCGAGCCGGCGCAGCGCGTCGACGCAGGCGCGGGCGAGCTCCTCGTCGCCGGGCACGATCCGCAGCACCCCGGCGGAGACCTCACCGCAGGCGTCGACGATCCCGCCGACGAACCCGGCCGACCAGCCGCGGGCGGGCCGCTGCGGCCAGGCCGTCGGCGACGGCGCGGGTGCCGCGAGCATCCCGGCGGCCACAGGCACCGGCCGTGCGGTCAGCAGGTGGTGGGCGCGGGCGAGCGCCTCCAGCTCGACCCAGCCGGTCGGGAACGGCTCGGCCCGCACCCGGCCGCGCACCGCGTCGGCCCGGACCAGCCCGCAGAGCCAGCCCTCGGCGTACCCGTCGGGCCGGGGCCCGCCCGGGACCGCGGCCGCACCGGGCCCGACCAGCGCCGTCCCCGGGCTCAGGTGCGGCCGGTCCGCCGAGGACCGGCAACGCCCCGGGCGCACGTGCGCCCAGCCGGAGGTGGTGAGGAAGCGGTGCTCGGCGGAGGTGACGAGCCGCGTGCCGTCGTCGAGGGTCACCTCCTGGGCACGGCGCCGCGTCGACCAGCGCGCGAGCACCGGGGTCCGGACGAAGCGGCGCCGCCCGCCGCCGTCGGTGACGGTGCCGACCACCTCGTCCCCCGGGCGCAGCTCCCCGATGGGCCGCGACCGGCCGTCGGCGGTGAGCACCGGGGTGTCCGGGACGAGGCAGTAGGTGCAGGCGTGCGAGCAGCCGCGGTAGGGGTTGACCGTCCAGCCGAACGGCACCGGCGACGACGACGGCACCCGGTTCAGCACCGAGCGCGCCTCGACCTCGTGGAACACCGTGTCCGCGAACCCGGGCGTGCGCACCGAGCGCAGCAACCCCCGCATCCCCGGCAGCGCCGTCGCGTTCCCGACACCGTCCGCCCCGACCTGCTGTCCGTCCCATCGCACCGCTCCAGTCGAACACAAGTTCGAACATCGGACAACCGGTCGTCGCCGGGCGGTCGCGTCCGGGCGAACGGCACCCCGCCAGGCGAAGATCGTTTGCAAGGATGCGGACGTGCCCCCGCCCCCGCCCGTCCCGCGCGACCCGTCCGCCCCCGACGGCGGGCGGCCCGCCGCCCCGCGGACGGGTGGGCGGCGGCGCGCCGAGGACCGGCCCCCGGGCGCCTCGGGCGGGCACCGGCTCCCGGCTGGCGAACCGGCGCGACACCGGGCACGTCAGGCACCCTCCCCGCGCCGTCCGGCCCCCGTGGAGAACCGCCCCGGGCCCGCACCGGCGGGCGGCGCGGCGGCGGACCCCGCCGACGGCACCGAGACCGGTCCGATCCCCCACCCCGGGCACCCGGGCGGCTGGGGCGACTGCCCCGGCCAGGCCGACCTCGGCGCGGCACCCGGCCCGGCGGCCCCGCCCGACCCCCGCCGGGGACACGGGCAGGGGCACCCACAGGGACACGGCCACGGACACGGACATGGCGCCGCCTCCCCCGCCGGGCGACGGGTGCGCAGGCTGCTGGTCGCGCTGCTCGTGCCGTGCGCGCTCGCGACGCTCGCCGGGGTGGCCCTGCTCTGGCCGGGCGCGACCCCGGTCCCGGAGATCCCGCCCACCCAGCAGGTGCACGGCACCGTCACCGCGGTGCAGGTCGCGGACTGCTCCCCCGGCGCCGGGGACCGTCGCTGCACCGGGGTGACGGTCGCACTGTCCGACGGACCGCGCGCCGGACGGGACCTGGTGCAGCTGGTGCCGAACGAGCCGTCGACGCCGCGGTTCGCGGTGGACGACCCGGTCACGCTGTCCTGGTCGGGCGCGAACCCCGACGACGCGGGCTCCTACCAGCTCGTGGACTTCCAGCGCGGCGCCCCGCTGGGGTGGCTGGCGGCGGCGTTCGCACTGGCCGTCGTCGTACTGGGGCGGCTGCGCGGGTTCGCGGCGCTGGTCAGCCTGGCGCTGAGCTTCGTCATCCTGCTGTGGTTCGTGCTGCCGGCGATCCTGTCCGGCGGCTCCCCGCTCGCGGTCGCCGTCACCGGCGCCTGCCTGATCATGTTCGTGGTGCTGTACCTGACCCACGGGTTCACCGCGCGGACCTCGTGCGCGGTGCTCGGCACGCTGGCCTCGCTCGCCCTGATCGGGGTGCTCGGCTACCTGTTCACCGTCACCTCGCGGCTCACCGGGCTCGACGACACCACCGCCACCCTGATCGGCACGCTCGGCCCCGGCGTGCCGATCGACCCGCGCGGCCTGGTGCTGGCCGGGCTGGTGATCGGCGCGCTCGGGGCGCTCGACGACGTCACCGTCACCCAGGCCTCCGCGGTGTGGGAACTGGGCGCGGCGAACCCCGAGCTGGGGGTGCGCGAGCTGTTCGCGGCCGGGATGCGGATCGGGCGCGACCACGTCGCGTCCGCGGTGAACACCCTGGTGCTGGCCTACGCCGGCGCCGCGCTCCCGCTGCTGCTGCTGTTCACGGTGGCGGCGGGCGGCGTGACCCAGGTGCTCACCAGCCAGGACGTGGCGACCGAGATCGTGCGGACCCTGGTGGGCAGCATCGGGCTGGTCGCCGCCGTCCCGGTGACGACCGGGCTGGCCGCGCTGGTCGTCGGCCGGCGCTGAGTCCGGTCCGGCGACCTAGCCGGCGGGCTGGAGCACGAAGTCGTAGCGGGCCTCGTACCAGGGGACCTCGCTGTGCCCGCCGTCCGGCGTGGGGCCGGGCTCGCGGCGGGTGAAGCCGACGACGAGCTCGCGCTTGACCCCGAACACGACGTCGGAGTCGAGGAACTCGGTGCCCTCCCGGAACAGGTGGGTGATCAGCGGCTCGTAGCCGGGCACGGCCAGCAGGAAGTGGATGTGCGCGGGCCGCATCGGGCTGATGTCGGTGCGCGAGACGAGGTCGCCGACGGGGCCGTCCATCGGGATCGCGTAACCGAGCGGGGCGATGGTGCGCAGGCAGTAGCCGCCGTCGTCGCCGGTGGTGTACTTCGCGCGCAGCCGGGCCTCGTCGACGTCGAGCTGGGCCTCGTAGGTGCCGTCGGCGTCGGACTGCCAGACGTCGAGGACGGCTCCGGTCACCGGGGTGCCGTCGAGCGCGCGGACGCTGCCGTGCACGAACAGCGGGTCGCCGGGCAGCCCGTCGGACATGTCCTCGCCGGAGGCCTTCTCCGGGGAGCCGTCGATGTGGAACGGGCCGAGCACCGTCGCCGGGGTCGCGGCCGGGTCGAGCCGGTGGTTCTGCTGGACGACGAGCATCGACAGCCCGAGCACGTCGGAGGCCAGGATGAACTCCTCGCGCTTGTCGTCGGAGATCTGCCCGGTGGCGGTCAGCCAGCGCACCGCGGCCATCCACTCGTCCTCGGTGAGGCGGGTCTCGCGGGCGAAGTCGTGCAGGTGCCGCACCAGGGCGGTCATCAGCTCGGCGGTGCGCGGGTCGTGCGCGGTCGCCCAGCGCGCGACGGCGGCGTCGGTGATCGTGTCCTCGGTGACGGTGGTGGGCTGCGTCATCGCAGGTCTCCCTCGGGCTCGTACGGGTCGGGGTCGACGGACCGGTTGTGCAGGTCCACCGACAGGAAGATGTCGTTCGCGACGGGGTGGCGCAGCTCCTCGGCGAGCTGGCCGATCAGGCCCGCGGTGCGGGCGAGCAGGGCGAAGCCGCGCAGCAGCTCCAGCGGCAGCCCGAGGTCGGCGAGCGCGGCGCCGCAGACCCCGGCGCCGTTGAGCGGCAGGGTGCGGCCGAGAACCTGCGAATGCACCCGGCCGATCGCGGCGAACAGGCTCAGGTGGTCGCCGAGCAGGCCCTCCTCGGCGGCGATCGCGAACAGCCGCGGGGTGCGGGGGTCGCCGTCCTTGTGGACGTGGTGGCCCAGGCCCGGCACGAACCGCTTCGCCGCCCGCTGGGCGGTGACGATCTCCAGCGCGACGGCGTCCCAGCCGTCGTCGGTGGTCGGGCGCTCGGCGGGCAGGTGGTCGTGCAGGAAGCGGCCGCAGTCCTCGGTGACGCCGAGGAAGCGCGACCCGCCCCCGAGCAGCCCGGCGGCGAGCGCGCCCTGCACCGAGTCCGGCGCGGACAGGTGGGTGAGCCGGGTGACGATCGCGGTCGGGGTGAACCCGTGGTCGGCCAGCGCGGCCAGCACCGCCTCGAACACCCGGGTCTCGCCGGGGGTGGGCCGGCGCTGGGTGGCCAGCCAGAACGCGAGCTCGCCGAACCCGACCGAGCCCATGACGTCGTCGGCGAGGTCGTGGCCGAGCAGGGTGATGGTGTCCTTCGTCGAGGCACCCAGGGCGGTCGGGTAGGTCATGAGTCGAGCCACTTCCTCAGGTCGGCGCCGTGCTCGTCGAGCCGCGGCGGGGGGAGCCGGTAGACGGCCGGGGTGGCGGAGAACCGGACCGGGTGCCGGGTGGTGGGCACCGCGCGGTCGCCCTCCCCGACGGTGACGACGGGGTCGAGCCCGAAGCGCTCGGCCATCGCGAACCCGCCGTCGATGGTCTGGATCGGCCCGGAGGGCACGCCGGCGGCGGTGAGCAGCTCGAACCACTCGACGGCACCCTTCGTCGCGAGCCGCTCGACCAGCAGCGGGCGCAGCTCCTCCCGGTTGACCGTGCGGTCGGCGTTGCGGGCGAAGCGCGGGTCGTCGGCGAGGGCGGGGACCTCGAGCACGCCGCAGAGCTTGCGGAACTGGGCGTCGTTGCCCGCGGCGACGATCAGGTCGTCGTCGGCGGTGGGCATCGGCTCGTAGGGGAACACCGAGGGGTGGGCGTTGCCCATCCGGTAGGGCACCGTCCCGCCGGCGACCCAGGCGGAGCTGTGGTTGACCAGCCCGGTCAGCGCGGAGGACAGCAGGTTGACCTCGACGTGCTGACCGGCGCCGGTGCGGTCGCGGTGGCGCAGCGCGGCGAGGACGCCGATCGCGGCGTGGTTGCCGGCCATCACGTCGAACACCGAGATGCCCGCGCGGTACGGCGGCCCGTCCGGGCCGCCGGTGAGGCTCATCAGCCCGGACATCGCCTGCACCATGAGGTCGTAGCCGGGGACGTGCGCGCCCGCGCCGGAGCCGAACCCGGAGATCGAGGCGTAGACCACACCGGGGTTGTCGGCGGCGACGGCCTCGTAGTCCAGCCCGAAGCGGGCCATCCCGCCGGGCCGCAGGTTCTCGATGACGACGTCGGCGCGGCGGGCGAGCTCGCGGGCCGCGGCGAGGTCGCCGGGGTCGCGCAGGTCGAGCGCGATCGACCGCTTCCCCCGGTTGATGCCGAGGTAGTAGGTGGCCTCGCCGTCGCGCTCGGGCGGGGTCCAGGTGCGGGTGTCGTCGCCCGCCGGTCCCTCGACCTTGATGACGTCGGCGCCCATGTCCGCCAGCAGCATCGTCGCGTACGGCCCGGCCAGGATCCGGGAGAAGTCGGCGACGAGTACGCCGTCGAGCGGCCCGCCGGTTCCGGGTTCCGCCATCGGTGTCCCTCCGAAGTGATCGCTGTGCGGACGAGTGTCCGCCAGACGATCGTGACCCCGGGCGCGGGCGGCGGTCAAGCCGTCGCCGACACCGTCACGTGCGGCGCGGAGGCGAGCCGGGCGAAGTCGGCACTGATGTCGCCCGCGGCCTGCAGCAGCAGCGGCAGGTGGTGTTCGAGCAGGGTCTCCAGCGAGGTCTCCGCGGCGTGACAGTTGACGTTGACCCCGGCGACGACCCGGCCCTCGCCGTCGCGCAGCGGGGCGGCGACCGAGCGGATGCCCGGGGCGAGCTGCTCGTCGGTCAGCGCCCAGCCGCGGGCGCGGACCTCGCGCAGCTCGGCGTCGCGCTCGGCGGACGCCGGGGCGTGCCGCGGGGTCAGCCCGGAGCGCGACGGCTCGGCCAGCACCCGCTCCAGCTCCTCGGGGGCCAGCGCGGCGAGCTGCACCTTCCCCAGCGACGTCGACGCGGCCGGGAACCGCGTTCCGATCTGCACCGACAGCGCGACGATCTTGGGCACCGCGACCCGCGCGACATAGACGATGTCGCTGCCGTCGAGCTGGGCGATCGAGCAGGACTCGTGGGTCCGCGCGACGAGGCGCTCCAGGTGCGGCCGGGCGACGTCCCACAGCCCGGTCGACCGGACGTAGGCCACGCCCAGGTCCAGCACCCGCGGGGTGAGGGCGTAGCCGCGCTCGCCGGAGCGGACGTAGCCGAGCTCGGTGAGGGTGAGCAGCACCCGGCGCACGGTCGGGCGGGCGAGCCCGGTCGCGCCCGCCAGGTCGGCGAGGGTCATCTCCGCCCGGCCGGGCCGGAAGGCGGTGATCACCTCGAGACCGCGGGCGAGCGCCTCGATGAAGTCCGGGCCGGTCCCGTCGCGTGCCATGGGCCCACGGTAGCCGGACACCCCCGCGACCCGGCCGTTGACAGCACAAGAAGGGTGCGCGACAGTGGCCGCCGTTCGTGCGATGTCCGCACAGCGGACGCTTGTCCGCAGGAATGAGGGGTGCGTCGATGAGCGTCGTCTTCCGCAACGGGACCGTCCTGACCGTGGACGCGGGCCGGACGGTCCTGTCCGGCCACGACGTCCTGGTGACCGGTGACCGGATCGCCGCCGTCGGGGTCGGTCTGGAGGTGCCCGAGGGCACCGAAGAGGTCGACGCGACCGGCGGGATCGTGATGCCGGGCATGGTCGACACCCACCGGCACATGTGGCAGACCTCGTTGCGCGGGTACGGCGCCGACTGGACGCTCACCCAGTACTTCGTCTGGAACTACCTGGAGTGGGGCAAGATCTTCCGCCCGGAGGACATCCACGCGGGGAACCTGCTCGCCGCGCTGGAGGCCCTCGACGCGGGCGTCACCACCACCGTCGACTGGTCGCACGGGCTGCAGACCCCGCAGCACGCCGACGCCGCCGTCGACGCTCTGACCTCCACCGCGGGCCGGTTCGTGCTCGCCTACGGCAACATCCACGACGCCCCCGCGAACTGGACCGCCGACCCCGGGTTCCGCGAGTTCGTGTCGCGGCGCATCACCCCCGGCGACGACATGCTCGGCTTCCAGCTCGCCTTCGACGTCACCGGTGACCCGGCGTTCCCCGAGCGCCCCGCGTTCGAGGTGGCCCGCGAGCTCGGCGTCGGCGTCACCACGCACGCCGGGGTGTGGGGCGCGACCAACGACGACGGCGTCCGGCTCATGCACGAGCACGGCTTCGCCGGGCCGGACACCGTCTACGTGCACGCCGCGACCCTGTCCGCGGACTCCTACCACCGGATCGCCGCCACCGGCGGCTCGGTGTCGGTGTCCACCGAGAGCGAGCAGAGCGCCGGGCAGGGCTACCCGCCCACCTGGGCGCTGCGCGAGCACGGGATCCCGGTGTCGCTGTCGATGGACACCTCGATGTGGTGGAGCGCGGACCTGTTCTCGGCGATGCGCACCACGCTGGGCGCCGACCGGTCCCGCGAGCACCTGGAGGCGCACGCGCGCGGGGACACCGTCACCCACTCGTCGCTGCGGGCCGAGCAGGTCGTGGAGTGGGCGACCCGCGGCGGGGCCCGCGCGATCGGGCGCAAGTCCGACCTCGGCTCGGTCGAGGTCGGCAAGAAGGCCGACCTGGTGCTGCTGCGCAACGACCACTCGCCGGTGTCGTTCCCGCTGCTCAACCCGCACGGTCACGTCGCGTTCCAGGCCCAGCGCGGCGACGTGCACACCGTCTTGGTGGACGGGCGCGTGGTGAAGCGCGACGGGCGCCTGGTCGACGTCGACCTCGCCGCCGCGCGGACCGCGGTCACCGCGACCGTCGAGCACCTGCGCGCCACGATGGGCGAGGAGGCCTGGCAGGCCGGGATGAACCCCGAGATCCCCGAGACCAAGGTCCTCGACAACCCCTACACCTACACCGACTACCGCAGCGCGGCCACGCACGGCGGCTGATCAGGCGGGGAGGCGGGCCACCAGGTGCGCCTCGCCGTTGCCCTCGCCGTGGGCGAGGACCTCGAGGCCGGCGAACGCGGCGGTCAGCTCACCGGGCACCGCCCGGAACGGGCCGCCCGCGTCGCCGACCTCGGACAGCACCGTGACCACCAGCAGCCCGCCCGGGGCGAGCGCCGCATGCAGCGCCGGGTAGAGCGCCGGGTCGCGGAACCGCTGACAGACGACGACGTCGTAGCGGTCGTCGTCGCGGGGGAAGCCGGCGTCGAGGTCGGCCTCCACCCAGCGCACCCGGACGTCGTGGGCGGCGGCCAGCCCGGCGCCCGCGGCGAGCCCGGCCGGGGACACGTCGACGGCGACGACGTCGAGCCCCCGCATCGCCAGCCACACCGCGACCGCGCCGCGCCCGCAGGCCACGTCCAGCGCCCGGCCCGAGGACGGGAGCAGGTCCGTGCGCCCGCGCATCGCGTCCGGCGGGAGCGGCGCCCCGGCCCCCGCGGCGGTGTGCCGGGCGTCCCAGCGTTCGCGGTCCGAGGCCGCCACCGCGGCCTCAGCCCGCCAGGGCGGTCACGACGGCGTCGGTGACCGCGTCCAGCGGGACGTCCTGCTGCTCGCCGGAGACGAGGTCCTTGAGCCCGACGGTGCCGTTCTCCAGGTCCCGGTCCCCCAGGACCAGCGCGAACCGCGCGCCGGACCGGTCGGCGGACTTCATCGCGCCCTTGAGCCCCCGGCCGCCGTAGGCCAGGTCGACCCGCAGGCCCCGGGCCCGCAGCTGCGCGGCGACCACGACCAGGCGGCGCTGCGCGGCGTCGCCGAGAGACACCCCGAACACCTCGACGCGGGCGTCCGACCAGGGCTGCACACCCTCGGCCCGGCAGGCGAGCAGCGTGCGGTCGACGCCGATGCCGAACCCGACGCCGGACAGCTCCGGTCCGCCGAGGGTCGCCATCAGGCCGTCGTAGCGGCCGCCGCCGCCGATGCCGGACTGCGCGCCGAGACCGTCGTGGACGAACTCGAAGGTGGTCTTGGTGTAGTAGTCCAGACCGCGGACCATGCGCGGGTTCGGCGTGTAGGCGACGCCGAGGTCGTCGAGGTGGGCCAGGACCCGGGCGTGGTGGTCGGCGGCGGCGTCGGACAGGTGGTCCATCAGCAGCGGCGCGTCGGCCATCGCGGCACGGACCTCGGGGCGCTTGTCGTCGAGCACGCGCAACGGGTTGATCTCCGCCCGGGCCCGGGTCGCCTCGTCGAGGTCGAGCCCGGCGAGGAAGTCCTGCAGCAGCGTGCGGTAGGCGGGGCGGCACTCGGCGTCGCCCAGCGAGGTGATCTCCAGCCGGTAGCCGGTCAGGCCGAGGGACTTGAAGCCCTCGTCGGCGATCGCGATGACCTCGGCGTCCAGCGCCGGGTCGTCCACACCGACCGCCTCGACGCCGACCTGCTGGAGCTGCCGGTAGCGCCCGGCCTGGGGCCGCTCGTAGCGGAAGAAGGGGCCCGCGTAGCGGAGCTTGACCGGCAGGCCCTGCTTGTCGAGGTTGTGCTCGATCACCGAGCGGACCACACCGGCGGTGCCCTCGGGGCGCAGCGTCACCGAGCGGTCGCCGCGGTCGGCGAAGGTGTACATCTCCTTGGAGACGACGTCGGTGGACTCCCCCACGCCGCGGGCGTAGAGGCCGGTGTCCTCGAACACCGGCAGCTCGATGTGGCCGTACCCGGCCCGCTCGGCGGCGGCGGCGAGGGTGTCCCGCACGTGCACGAACCCGGCCGAGGACGGCGGGAGGTACTCGGGGATGCCCTTCGGCGCGGCGAACGGCTCGGGCCTGCGGGCCCGGCTCACCTGCGGCTCGGTGGCGGTCACGGTTGCTGCACGTCCTCTCCGGGGATCAGATCGGGGTCGTCCCAGCCTAGAACCGGTGTCTCTCAGGTTTCTCCCCAGGTCGCCCCGATACCCTCACCGCGCGTACGAGTGATCAAGTCAGGGAGTTGGGCGGGACGTGGCGACGAACGAGCAGCGCCGGGAGGCGGCCAAGCGCAAGCTGGAGGCGCAGCAGGCCCACCGGGCCGAGCGGCAGCAGCAGCGCAAGCGGAACACGACGATCGCGGCCGTCGTGACGGTGCTGGTCGTGGTGCTGGCCGCGGTCGGGGTGTACGCACTGACCTCGGCCTGGGGCGGCTCCGACGACGCCGGGCAGAGCGCCGCGGCGGCGCCGCCCGCCGGGGACGGCCCGGACACCGCCGGTCGGCCGACCGTGCCGCTGCCGACGCGCCCGACGGCGCTGCCGGCATCGGTGGACTGCACCTACCCGAAGTCCCCCGAGCCCGCCTCGAAGCCGGTGAACCCGCCGGCCGCGGGCCCGACCTCGGCGCAGGGCACGGAGACGGCGAACCTGCAGACCAGCGCGGGTCCGATCGACCTCACGCTGGACCGCGGCCTGGCGCCGTGCACGGTCAACAGCTTCGTGAGCCTCGCCCGGCAGGGCTACTTCGACGGCACGTCCTGCCACCGGCTGACCACCAGCCCGGGCCTGCAGGTGCTGCAGTGCGGTGACCCGAGCGGCAGCGGGCGCGGCGGCCCCGGCTACTCCTTCGCCGACGAGGTGTTCCCCGGCCTCACCTACGGTCGCGGGCTGCTCGCGATGGCCAACGCCGGCCCGGACACCAACGGCAGCCAGTTCTTCATGATCTACGGCGACGCCCAGCTGCCGCCGAGCTACACCGTGTTCGGCTCGATCGGCTCCGAGGGCCTCGCGACGCTGGACAAGGTCGCCAAGGGCGGCGAGTCCGTCGGCTCCGGTGACGGCGTGCCGAGCATCCCGGTCGAGATCCAGCGCACCACCCTCGGCTGACCGGCTCCCCGGTCCGCCCCGGGTGGGGCGGGCCGGGGTCAGGCCGCGCTGGTGACCCGGTAGACGTCGTAGACGCCCTCGATGTTGCGCACCGCCTGGAGCAGGTGCCCGAGGTGCTTCGGGTCGCCCATCTCGAAGGAGAACCGGGAGATCGCGACGCGGTCGCGGGAGGTGGTCGTCGTCGCCGAGAGGATGTTGACCTTCTCGTCGGCCAGCACCTTCGTGACGTCGGACAGCAGCCGGTGCCGGTCGAGCGCCTCGACCTGGATGGCGACCAGGAACACCGACTCCGGCGACACCGACCAGGTCACGTCGACCAGCCGCTCCTCGCGCGCGGTGAGGTCCCCGGCGTTGGTGCAGTCGGTGCGGTGCACGCTGATCCCGCCGCCGCGGGTGACGAACCCGAGGATCTCGTCGCCCGGCACCGGGGTGCAGCAGCGGGCGAGCTTGATGTACAGGTCGCCGAGGGCCTGCCCGTCCTCGCCGGTGACGACGACGCCGGCGTTGCCCGACGGGCGCCGGTGGCGGACCGTCGACGGCGTCGCCCGCTCGGCGAGCTCCTCCTCGGCCTCCTCCTCGCCGCCGAACCACGCGACGAGGCGCTGCACGACGTGCTGGGCGCTGGCCTGGTGCTCGCCGACGGCGGCGTAGAGCGCGGAGACGTCGGAGTAGTGCATCTCCCGGGCGAGCGCGGACATCGCGTCGCCGGAGATGAGCCGCTGCAGCGGCATCCCGGTGCGACGCGCCTCCCGGGTGATCGCCTCCTTGCCCTCCTCGACGGCCTCCTCGCGGCGCTCCTTCGCGAACCACTGCTTGATCTTGGCCTTGGCCCGCGGGGACTTCGCGATCTGCAGCCAGTCCCGCGACGGCCCCCCGTCCTCGGCCTTCGAGGTGAAGATCTCGACGACGTCGCCGGAGGAGAGCTGCCGCTCCAGTGCGACGAGCTTGCCGTTGACCCGGGAGCCGATGCAGCGGTGCCCGACCTCGGTGTGCACGGCATAGGCCAGGTCGATCGGGGTGGAGCCGGTCGGCAGGGTGACGACGTCGCCCTTCGGGGTGAAGACGAAGATCTCCCGCGCGGCCAGGTCGAAGCGCAGCGAATCGAGGAACTCGCCGGGGTCGGCGGCCTCGCGCTGCCAGTCGAGCAGCTGGCGCATCCACGCCATCTCCTCGACCTCGACCTCCTTGTTGCCGCCGCCCTTGACCTCCTTGTACCGCCAGTGCGCGGCGATGCCGTACTCGGCGGTGCGGTGCATGGCGTGGGTGCGGATCTGCACCTCGAGGGGCTTGCCGTCCGGTCCGATCACCGTGGTGTGCAGCGACTGGTAGACGCCGAACCGGGGCTGGGCGATGTAGTCCTTGAACCGGCCGGGCATCGGCTGCCACAGCGCGTGCACCATGCCGATCGCGGCGTAGCAGTCGCGCACCTCGTCGACGAGCACCCGGACCCCGACGAGGTCGTGGATGTCGTCGAAGTCGCGGCCCTTGACGATCATCTTGCGGTAGATCGAGTAGTAGTGCTTCGGCCGGCCCTCGACCTTGGCCGGGATCCGCGCGGAGTCCAGCTGCGCGGACACCTCGTCGATGACCTGGCGCAGGTAGGTGTCGCGCGACGGCGCCCGGTCGGCGACCAGCCGCACGATCTCCTGGTACTTCTTGGGCTGCAGGATCGCGAAGGACAGGTCCTCCAGCTCCAGCTTCACCGTGGCCATGCCGAGGCGGTGCGCGAGCGGGGCGAACACCTCGAGGGTCTCGTTCGCCTTCTTGACCTGCTTCTCCGGGCGCAGGAAGCGCATCGTGCGCATGTTGTGCAGCCGGTCGGACAGCTTGATGACCAGCACCCGCGGGTCCCGGGCCATCGCGACGACCATCTTGCGGATCGTCTCGGCCTCCGCGGCGGTGCCGAACTCGACCTTGTCGAGCTTGGTGACCCCGTCGACGAGGTGCGCGACCTCGTCGCCGAAGTCGGCGCGCAGCCGCTCCAGGGAGTAGTCGGTGTCCTCGACGGTGTCGTGCAGCAGGGCCGCGACCAGCGTCGTGGTGTCCATGCCCAGCTCGGCCAGGATCGTGGAGACGGCGAGCGGGTGGGTGATGTAGGGGTCCCCGGACTTGCGGGTCTGCCCGTCGTGCTTGTCCTCGGCGACGTCGTAGGCGCGCTGGAGCAGCACCAGGTCGGCCTTGGGGTGCAGCGAGCGGTGGACCGCGGCGAGCGGCTCCAGCACCGGGGTCACGATGGCGACGCGCTGCGGCGTCATCCGCCGGGCGATGCGGGCACGGACCCGGCGGGTCGCGGACGGGCGCGGCGGTTCGTCGTCGGGCGTCAGCGGGCGCGTGGCCGGATGGGCGCCGGTCCGGTCGACCTCGGTCACCGCACCTCCTGCTCGTGCTCGGGTGGCGGGAAGGGTCCCGGGGCCGAGGATAGTCCGCGAATCGGGGCCCGTCGTGGTCAGGCGTTCAGCAGCGCGTCGATCCGCAGGTCACCCAGCTTGGCCCGGCCGTTCAGCGCGGCCAGCTCCAGCAGCGTGCCGAACCCGACGACCTCCGCCCCGGCGTCGGCCAGCAGGGCGCAGGCGGCCGCGGCGGTGCCGCCGGTGGCGAGCACGTCATCGACCACGTAGACCCGCGTCCCCGGCTCGACGACCCCGGCCGGCAGCTCCAGGGTGGCACTGCCGTACTCCAGGTCGTAGCTGCGCGACGCGGCGACCGCGGGCAGCTTGCCCGCCTTGCGGACCGGCACGGTCCCGACCCCGGCGACGAGCGCGACGGCCGCGCCGAGCAGGAACCCGCGCGCCTCCACCCCGACCACCAGGTCCGCCTCGCCCGCGTTGGCGGCCAGCTCGGTGGTGACGGTCGCGAAGGACTCCCCGTGCGCCAGCACCGGGGTGATGTCACGGAACAGCACCCCGGGCTGCGGGTAGTCGGGTACCGAGCGGACCAGCTCGGCGACCCGGAGCAGGTCCTCCGCGGAGTCCCCGGTGATCCCGGGCCCGACCCGGATGCCGTCGACCTGTGCCCCGCTCACCCGCGACGCCGTCCGGTCTTGCCGGTCGGGCGGGCGCCGGGCCGCGGGGCGGCGGGTGCGGAGGAGCTCACGGCGGCGAGGGTATCGGTGGCCGGATCGTCCTCGACGTCCGACTCCGTGTCCCCCCGGCCGGCCGCGCGGGCACGACGGGCCTCGACCCGGGCGGCCTGGTCCCGGACGCGCTTGTCGCGCAGCTTGATGTCGACCAGCGCCGGGGTCGCCAGCAGCAGCGAGGAGATGACACCGGTGATCATGCCGACGAGCTGGACCAGGGCCAGGTCGGCCAGGGTGCCGACGCCGAGCAGCCCGACGCCGATCACGAGCAGGCCGAGCACCGGCAGGATCGCGATCAGCGAGGTGTTCATCGACCGCATCAGCGTCTGGTTCAGCGCAAGGTTCGCGGCCTCGGCGTAGGTGCGCCGGGTCAGCTTCAGCAGCCCGCGGGAGTTCTCCCGGACCTTGTCGAACACCACGACGGTGTCGTAGAGCGAGAACCCGAGGATGGTCAACAGGCCGATCACGGTGGCCGGGGTGACCTCCAGCCCGATGATCGAGTACACCCCGGCGGTCACGACGATGTCGTTGACGAGCGCGATCAGCGCCGCGGCGGCCATCGCCCGCTCGAAGTAGAACGCCAGGAACAGCGTGACCAGCACGATGAACACCGCCAGCGCGATCAGCGCCTGCGTGGTGACCTCACCGCCCCAGGTGCCCGAGACCTGCGAGTCGCTGATCGAGGCGGCGCTGGGGGTGCCGTCCGCGCCGAGCGGCTGCAGCTGGGTGAACAGCGCCTCGCGCAGCGGCACGAGCTGCTCGGGGGTCAGCGGCTCGGACTGCAGCACGATCGACGCGGCGTCGCCGGACCCGACGGACTGGGTGACCTCGGGCGCGAAGCCGATCACGCCCTCGTAGACCCGGTCGACCTGCTGGGTGCTGATCGTGCCGGCGGCGCCGTTCGCGGGCAGCTGGATCTG
Source organism: Pseudonocardia sp. ICBG162 (assembly GCF_020496225.1). Classification (NCBI taxonomy): domain Bacteria; kingdom Bacillati; phylum Actinomycetota; class Actinomycetes; order Pseudonocardiales; family Pseudonocardiaceae; genus Pseudonocardia; species Pseudonocardia sp. ICBG162. Next base: position 176,202 of record NZ_JAHLJD010000013.1, on the reverse strand, counting down.
CGAGCCGCCGGTGAAGTCGATCCCGAGGTTGAAGCCCCGGAAGACCAGCGACAGCACGCAGACGGCGATGAGCACGCCGAAGCCGATGTACCAGGTCTTCCGGCGGCCGATGATGTCGACGTTCGCGGTGCCGGTGGTGAGCCGGGTCCAGCCCGACAGCGACTCGGGGTTCGTCATGCGCCCGCTCCCTTCCCGGTGGTGGCCGCGCGCCTGCCGACGGCCGGCTTCTCACGGCGGTGCCGCGACCCGATCCGGTCGACCGCGGCGAGTCCGGACAGCCCGGGCCTGCCCAGCGACTTGGACCGGGAGATGAGCACGACCAGCGGGAACGTCACGAGGAACACGACGACGAGGTCGAGGACCGTGGACATGCCCAGGGTGAACGCGAAGCCGCGGACCTCGCCGACGGCCAGGATGTAGAGCACCGCGGCGGCGAGGAAGCTGACCGCGTCGGCGGTGAGGATCGTGCGCCGCGCCCGCTCCCAGGAACGCGGGACGGCCGAGCGGAAGGTGCGGCCGTCGCGCATCTCGTCCTTGAGCCGTTCGAAGAAGATGACGAACGAGTCGGCCGTGATGCCGATGGCGATGATGAACCCGGCGACGCCCGCCAGGTCCAGGGTGAACCCGATCCAGCGCCCGAGCAGGATCAGCACCGCGTAGACGACCAGGCCGGACAGGGCCAGCGACAGCATCGTCAGGATGCCGAGCAGGCGGTAGTAGAACAGGCAGTAGGCGAACACCAGCACCAGGCCGACGGCGCCGGCGATGAGCCCGGCCTCCAGCGAGGCGAGCCCGAGGCTGGCGGAGACGGTCTGGGCGTTGCCGGAGTCGAACGACAGCGGCAGCGAGCCGTAGCGCAGCACCTGGGCGAGCTGCTGGGCCCGGTCCTGGTTGAACTGCCCCGAGATCTGGGTCTGCCCGAAGATCGGCTGGTTGATCGTCGGGGCCGAGACGACGTCGCCGTCGAGGACGAACGCGACGTTCTTGCCGACGTTCTCGGTCGTGTACCGGCCCCAGGTGTCGGCGCCCTGCGGCTTGAAGGTCAGCCCGACCACCCAGCCGACGCCCTGCTGGTTCTGCTGGGCCTGGGCCGAGGCGATCTCGGTGCCCTCGAGGAACGACGGGCCGAGCAGGTACTTGGTCTGCCCGTCCTCGCTGCAGGCGACCAGCGGCTTGGTCGGGTCGTCGTAGCCCTGCAGGGGGTCCGGTGCGCCGCAGTTCAGCGACAGCAGCGCCTGCAGCTGGGTGGCCTGGTCGGTGCTCTGCCGGGTCTCGCGGAGCTTCGTGACCTCGGCGGCGACGCGCGGGTCGTCCGGCGCGAGCCCGCTCGGGCTCGGCGTCGGGGACGGCGCGGGTGTCGGCGGCGGGTCCTGCAGCGGCGCGACCTGCGCGACCGGCGCGACGGGACGGCTCTGCTCACCCATGCCCTGCGGCTGCGCCGGGGCGGGGCTCGCGGGGGCCTGGCTCGCGGGGGCCTGGCCGGACTGCGCGTCCTGGCCCGGCGCGGGCTGCTGCCCGGCGGCCTGGTTCGCGGGGACGGGGCCCTGCAGCACCTCGCGGAAGCGCAGCTGCGCGGTCTGGCCCAGGGAACGGGCCTGCTCGCCGGCGTCGCCGGGGACGGTGATGACGATGTTGCTGCCGTCCAGCTGGACCTCGGCGCCGCTGACACCGAGCCCGTTGACGCGCTGCTCGATGATGTCCTGCGCCTGGATCAGCTGGTCACGCGGCGGTGGCTGCCCGTCGGTGGTGCGGGCGGTGAGCGTGACGCGGGTGCCACCCTGCAGGTCGATGCCCAGCTTCGGCGTGAGGTTGCCGCCCCCGGTGAGGAACACCAGTGCGTACAGCACCACGACGATGCCTGCGAAGGCCGTCAGGTAGCGCCAGGGGCGCACGTGCTGCTGCCCCGACGACGTTGCCACGTGATCGTTCTCCTGATCCGACTCGTGCGGCGGCCGCGGCCGGCCTCACGGTCGGTCGCCGTCCCACCGGGCCGGTGCGGCAGAGCCGCGGCCGGGCCCGGTACGGACGCCGAGGCCGCCGGAACGGGCCGCCCGGCCCGTTCCCGACGTGCTCAGTGGATGGTCGGCTTGTTCTCCGACGCGTCCTTGTCGGCCGGCTCGGCGACGGTCTCCTCCGTCGCCTCCTCGGCCGCGACCTTCTCCCGGATCGCCGCACGCAGCCAGGTGGTGACCACGCCGTCGGCGATCTCGAGGTCGATCGTGTCCTCGTACGAGGCGTCGACGATGGTGCCCCGCAGCCCGGACGTGGTGACGACGACGTCGCCGTCCTCCAGCGCCTGCTGCATCGCCTGCGTCTCCGCCATCTGCCTGCGCTGCTTGCGGCCGTTCAGGAACAACGGCACGAACAACAGCAGGATGATGAGGAACGGCAGCAGGGAGAAGATGCTCGAGCCGCCACCGGCCTGCTGGGCGAGGATTGAAGTCATCGTGCGGGGTCTCCGTCTCGTCTCGTAATCGTGAGTGTGCCAGCCGGGACCGACACCGACGGCCGGCCCCCTCCCGGAGGCGGACCGCTCGTCGCAGTGCGACGGGCCGAACGGCGTCACCCGGGGCCCGCCGGCTGCCCGACATGCCCCGGAACGAGCCGGACGCCCGGATCGTTCCGGTACGCCCGCATCAGGACGCCCGCCGGGCACGCGGTGTCCGGAGGACTCCGCGCGGTGCGCGGACACCAGGGTGCCCGTGGTCCCGGCCGGGCGGTGCCCGATCCGTTCGGTCCGTCCGGATCCTCCCATGTGTGACGGGTCGCGCACTCCGGTGCCCCGACGGCACGCCGGGTCAGAACAGCGGGTCGACCCGGTGCCCGGCCGGTGCGTCCGCGGGCGGGGTCAGCCCCAGGTGGGTCCAGGCCAGCGGGGTCGCGACCCGGCCGCGCGGGGTGCGGGCGATCATCCCGGCCCGCACCAGGTAGGGCTCGCAGACCTCCTCGACGGTCCCCGGCTCCTCCCCCACGGCGACGGCGAGGGTCGAGACGCCGACCGGGCCGCCGTGGAAGGAGCGGACCAGCGCGCCGAGCACGGCGCGGTCGAGCCGGTCGAGGCCGAGCTCGTCGACGTCGTAGACAGCCAGCGCGTCGCGGGCGACCTCCCGGGTGACGACGCCGTCCGCGCGGACCTCGGCGTAGTCGCGGACCCGGCGCAGCAGCCGGTTCGCCACCCGCGGGGTGCCGCGGCAGCGCCCGGCGATCTCGGCCGCGCCGTCCGTGCGCAGGTCGATGCCGAGGATCCCGGCGGCACGGCGGAGCACGCGTTCCAGCTCGGGGACGTCGTAGAACTCCATCTGCCCGGTGAACCCGAACCGGTCGCGCAGCGGACCGGTCAGCGACCCGGCCCGCGTCGTGGCCCCGACCAGGGTGAACGGTGCGACGTCGAGCGGGATCGAGGTGGCGCCCGGGCCCTTGCCGACCACCACGTCGACCCGGAAGTCCTCCATCGCGAGGTAGAGCATCTCCTCGGCGGGGCGGGCGGTGCGGTGGATCTCGTCGATGAACAGCACGTCGCCGGGCACGAGGTTGGACAGCATCGCGGCGAGGTCCCCCGCCCGCTCCAGCGCGGGGCCGGAGGTGAGCCGGATCGCGGCGCCCATCTCCTGGGCGATGATCATGGCGAGGCTGGTCTTGCCGAGGCCGGGCGGGCCGGACAGCAGGATGTGGTCCGGAGGGTCGCCGCGGCGCCGGGCGCCCTCCAGCACCAGCTGGAGCTGCTCGCGGACCCGTGGCTGCCCCACGAACTCCTCCAGCGAGCGGGGCCGCAGCGACGCCTCGACGTCGGTGTCCCCGGGCTGGGCCGCGGCGTCGACGGCCCGCTCGTCGAGATGTCCGTCGATCCCGGCGTAGGGGTCGGGGTCGGTCACCGCGACCTGCCGAGGCTCGACAGCGCGGTGCGCAGCAGGTCCCGGGCGTCGGTGTCGGGTGCGTGGGCCAGCACCGCGTCCACGGCCTGCTCGGCCGGGCGCTGGGTGAAGCCGAGCCCGAGCAGCGCCTCGACGACCTGCTCGCGCACCCCGAGCACCGGGGCCGGGGCGGCCGCGACGGCACCCGCGGGCACCGCGACGGGCGCGGTCACCTTGTCGCGCAGCTCCACGACCAGGCGCTCGGCGCTCTTGCGCCCGACGCCGGGGATGCGGGTGAGCACGGCGAGGTCGCCGTCGGCGAGGGCACGGCGCAGCGTGTCCGGCTCCAGCACCGCGATCGTGGCGAGCGCGAGCCGCGTCCCGATCCCGGACACCGTCTGCAGCAGCAGGAACAGCTCGCGTTCCTCGGCGTCGGCGAACCCGTAGAGGGTCAGGGAGTCCTCGCGCACCACCAGCGTGGTCGGCAGCCGGGCCTCCTCGCCGCGACGCAGCCCGCCCAGCGTGGCGGGCGTGGCGTACACCGCGAGCCCGACCCCGCCGACCTCGACGACGGCGTGGTCCAGCCCGATCTCCAGCACCGGACCGCGCACCGAGTGGATCACTGACAGGTCCCCCTCCCACGAACGACCGTTCGAGGCACCGACGCTACCGGGCCGCACCGACGGGACCGCACGCGACACCACGCCACCACCGGGCGAGACGGGTCAGCGCGCGCGCCATCCGCCCGCCGAGCGGGCGTCGGCCGCGGCGCGGGCCGCGGCCCACTGCTGGGCGGCACTGGGCCGGGCGCCGCCCTGCTCCCGCTGCGCCTCGGCGAGCCGGGCCCGGTGCACCGCGGCCAGCTCCTCGGCGCGGGCCTGCGCCTGCGCCATCCGGTCGATCATCGGGGAGCGCCAGCAGTGGCAGATGGCCAGCGCGAGCGCGTCGGCGGCGTCGGCGGGCTTCGGGGGTGCGTCGAGGCCGAGCAGCCGGGTGACCATCGCGGTGACCTGCGCCTTGCCCGCGCGGCCCTCCCCGGTGACGGCGGCCTTGACCTCGCTGGGGGTGTGGAAGGCGACCGGCAGCCCGGCCCGTGCGGCGACGAGCGCGACGACCCCGCTGACCTGCGCGGTGCCCATCACGGTGCGGACGTTGTTCTGGCTGAACACCCGCTCGACGGCGATCACGTCGGGGCGGTGCCGGGCCACCCAGCGCTCCACCTCGTCGGCGACGGTGAGCAGCCGCCGTTCCAGCGGCAGGTCCGGCTCGCTGCGGGCGACGCCGACGTCGACGAACCCGACGGTCCGGCCCGCACCGGCCTCGACGACGCCGATCCCGCACCGCGTCAGTCCGGGGTCGACCCCGAGCACCCGCACCGCGTCCCCCTCGCCTCGGATCCGCACGGCCGTTCGAGAACCGTACCGGTGGGGGCGCTCCCACCCGTGCGGCACGCCGGACCGGCGGGTCCGGGCCGGGCCGGGCGGACCGGGATGACAGGGTGCGCGGGTGACGTCGTTCCTCCGGGTCCTCGCGTGGGTGTGGGCCGCGCTGCTGCTGGTCGTGCTGGTGGGGACCTTCCGCCCCGAGACCCCGGCGATCGGGCTCGCGGGGTCGTTCCTGTCCGGCGCGTACCCGCTGCACGTGGCACTGGCCGCGGTGCTGGGGATCCTGTTCGGGCTGGCGGCGCGGGCCGCGGGTGCCCGGTTCACCGGCGTCGCGACGGCGGTGCTCGCCCTGGCGGCGGTCGTCGGGTCGGTCACGGTGCTGGCCGCGCAGGGCCGGGCCGCGTCCGAGCAGGGCGTCCCGCTGGACTGGACGGCGGCGCTGACCGAGCTGGGCCAGCCGGACGGGAGGCCGGACCGGTCGGTGGAGTTCGCCCCCGGCCGCACGCTGGACCTCTACCTGCCGACCGGCGCGGGTCCGCACCCGACGATGGTGTGGGTGCACGGCGGGTCGTGGACGGGCGGGGACCGCGGCGACCGCACCGCGCTGAACCGGTGGCTCGCCGAGCGCGGCTGGGCGGTCGCGGCGGTGGACTACCGGCTGCCGCCGCCCGAGCCCGTCGGCCGCGACCAGCAGCGCGACGTCGCGTGCGCCGTCGACTGGGTGCGCGCGCACGCGGGCGAGGCGGGTCTGGACCCCGCGCGGCTGGTGCTGGCCGGGCAGTCCGCCGGCGCGACGCTGGCGCTGTCGACCACGTCCGGGCTGCTCGACGGGACGCTGGCGTGCTCCGAGGCACCGGCCGCGTACGGCGGCACCGGCCCGGCCGACGCCCCGCCGCCGACGCCCGGCCCGCCGCCGGTCGGCGTGGTCGCCTACTACCCGCCCGTCGACCTGACGCTGGTCGACCCGGACCTGCAGCGCACCCTGTTCGGCGGCACCGCCGACGAGGCGCCGGGCCTGCTGCGGCTGCTCTCCCCCGCCGAGCAGGTCCGCCCGGGGCTCCCGCCGACCCTGCTGCTGCTCGGCTCCGCGGACCACTACGTCCTGCCCGACCGGGTCGCCGCCTACGACCGGGAGCTCCGCGCCGCGGGGGTCGACGGCAGGCTGGTCACCATCCCCTACGCCGACCACGTCTTCGACCGGCCCTTCGGCAGCCCGGGCGCGCAGCTGACCCGGGAGGCCGTGATCCGGTTCCTGACCGGGCTGAACTGATGCGGGTCGAGGTCACCGCCCTGCTGGCCGCGTCCCGGCACGCCTACGAGGGCAGGCCCGCGGACGGGCCCCGGCCCGACCCGGAGCCGCCGCTGCGCCGCGAGATCCGGGTCCGCGCCGGCCACGGGATCGTCGGCGACCGCTACGCCGGCCGCCCGGCCCACGCCCGCGCCGCGGTGACCCTGCTGGCCGCGGAGTCGCTGGACCACCTGCGCGCGGTCCTCGGCGACACCGTCGACGCGACCCCGCTCGCGGCGCGGCGCAACGTCGTCCTGCGCGGCGCCCCGGTCGATGCGCTCGCCGCACCGGGCCGCGGCGGCACCGGCGCGCTGTTCGCCCTGGACTCCGGCGACGGGCCGGTCCGCTTCCGCGCGCACCGCGCCGCCGCGCCGTGCCGCTGGATGGACACCGAGATCGGCGACGGCGCGTGGGCGGCGCTGCGCGGCCGGGGCGGTGTCCGCTGCGAGCCCCTCGACGACGGCGTGCTCCGCCTCGGACCGGCCGAGCTGACGATCCTGGAACCGGCGGCAGCCGTACCGCCGGACGCCGGGCACGGACCGTCCGGCGGGGTGTCCACACCGTCCGCCGCGACGACGTAACAGCAGGTGGGAGGTTTGCGACCCTACCGGCGTCGGCCCCGGAGGAGGTGACGCCGATGCCCCTGGTCCCGCATCCCCGCCGCCCCGACGAGCCACCGGCCGTCCCCACGCAGGCGGGCGTCGTCGTCCACCGGGGTCTGCCCGGGGACCGGGCGACCTGGGCGCGCCGGGCCGGCCGGATCGGCGGGCTCCTGGTCGCCCTGGCCGACGCCGAGTCCGCCGGACTGGAGCTGCCCGCGTCGCTGGCCGGGCGCCGCGCGCTGTGGGCGTGGTCGCGTTCCGCGGAACGCGCGGTCGCCGCGGCGGGCGACGCCGACGCGGTCGTCGTGATCCACACCGACGACGCCGACGTCCTCGCCGCCGCCGGACGTGACCTGGCCGCGGTGCTGCGCCACGAACGCGACACCCGCCGCACCGCCACCCCCGGCGACGCCCCGAGCGGCGGCACGAACGGCGGCACGGCCGCGACGGGCCCGGCCGGACGGCTCTGCGCGATCCTGCACGCGGCGGCCCGCCGGCAGGACGTCGCGGTGGAGCAGCTCGTCGCCGAGCTGGGCCGTGCCGCCCGGGTCCTCGCGCCCGGACACCTGCGCCACCCCTCCGGAGCCGGGTACGGCACCGGCGCCGCCCCCGCACCGGGAGCGGTCGCCGGCTGACCCCGGCCCCGGGGGCCGGGGCCCGGGTCAGTGCGCGGCGGCGTCCCAGCTGCGGCCGGACCCGACCGACACCTCCAGCGGCACCGACAGGTCGGCCGCGGCCGCCATCTCCCGGCGCACGAGTGCCTCCAGGGTCTCGCGCTCGCCGTCGGCGACCTCGAGGACGAGCTCGTCGTGCACCTGCAGCAGCATCCGGCTGCGCAGCCCCTCGGCCTGCAGCGCGCGGTACACCCCGAGCATCGCGACCTTGATGATGTCCGCCGCGCTGCCCTGGATCGGGGCGTTGAGCGCCATCCGCTCGGCCATCTCCCGGCGCTGACGGTTGTCGCTGGTCAGGTCGGGCAGGTAGCGGCGCCGCCCCAGGATGGTGGCGGTGTAGCCGTCCTTGCGGGCCTGGTCGACGACACCCGCGAGGTAGTCGCGCACCCCGCCGAACCCGGCGAAGTAGTCGTCCATCAGCCCCTTGGCCTCCTCGGTGGAGATCCGCAGCTGCCCGGACAGGCCGTAGGCCGACAGCCCGTAGGCCAGGCCGTAGTTCATCGCCTTGATCTTGGCGCGCTGCTCGACCGACACCTCGGTCGCCGCGACGCCGAAGACCCGGGCCGCGGTCTCGGCGTGGAAGTCGTGCTGCGAGCGGAACGCCTCGATCAGCGCGGCGTCCTCGGACAGGTGCGCCATGATCCGCATCTCGATCTGGCTGTAGTCCGCGGTGAGCAGCTCCGCGTACGGCGCGCCGTCGGGCCCGGACCCGACGACGAACGCGTCCCGGATTCGGCGCCCGGCGGCGGTGCGGATCGGCACGTTCTGCAGGTTCGGGTCGGTCGAGGACAGCCGGCCGGTCGCGGCGATCGTCTGCGAGTACGTGGTGTGGATCCGGCCGTCCTCGGCGACGGACTTCATGAGCCCGTCGACGGTCACCTTGAGCCGGGTCGCGTCGCGGTGCTGCAGCAGGAACTGCAGGAACGGGTGCTCGGTCTGCTCGTAGAGGCTCGCCAAGGCGTCCGCGTCGGTGGTGTAGCCGGTCTTGGTGCGCTTGGTCTTGGGCATCTCCAGCTCGTCGAACAGGACGACCTGCAGCTGCTTGGGCGAGCCGAGGTTGATCTCCTTGCCGATCACCTCGTAGGCCTGCCGCGCGGCCTCGCGGACCTGGCCGCCGAAGTCGGACTCCAGGTCGGACAGGGTCTCGCCGTCGACGGCGATCCCGGCGGCCTCGCAGTCGGCCAGCACGAACGCCAGCGGCAGCTCCAGGTCGGCCAGCAGCTCGCTGCCGCCCCGCTCGGCCAGGTCGGCGTCGAGGGCGTCGGCGAGCTCGGCGATCGCCGAGGCCGCGAGCATCTCCTGCCCCGCGGCCTGGGCGTCGGCCTCCTCCTCGCCGCCGAGCAGCGACAGCTGCCCGTCGGCGGGCTCCTCGGTGCGCAGCTCGCGGCGCAGGTAGCGCAGCGCGAGGTCCGCCAGGTCGAAGGTCCGCTGCCCGGGCTTGGCGAGGTACGCGGCGAGCGCGGTGTCGCTGGTCAGCCCGCCCAGGGTCCAGCCCCGCGCGCGCAACGCGTGCAGCACCGGCTTCACGTCGTGCGCGGCCTTCGGCACGGACGCGTCGGCGAGCCAGTCGCCCAGGGCGGCCTCGTCGTCCGGGGTGAGGCCGGTCAGCGCGAGGTAGCCGGCGGCCGGGACACCGGCGGTGGCGCCGGCGGCCCGTTGCTCGACGGTCGGCTCCCCCGCGGCGAGCGCGATCCCGTCGAGGTCGCGCCCGGCGATCGGGCCGGTGACCCCGGCGAAGCTCACCGCGACGCGACGCCCGTCGCGGGCGTGGGCGTCGAGCCAGGCCCGCACCGCGCCGGGTGCGACGACCTCGCCGGCGACCTCGAAGCCGGACTCGGCCTCGGGCTCGGCGGAGGACAGGGTGGAGAACAGGCGCTCGCGCAGCACCCGGAACTCCAGCTCGTCGAACAGGCGGTGCACCGCGTCGCGGTCCCACGGGCGCAGCTCGAGCTCCTCGGGGGCGGCGCCGAGGTCGACGTCGCGCACCAGCTCGGTGAGCTGGCGGTTGAGCAGCACGTTCGCCAGGTTGGCCCGCAGGTTGTCCCCGGCCTTGCCCTTGACCTCGTCGACCCGGTCGGTGAGCTCGGCGAGCGAGCCGAACTCCCGGACCCACTTGGCCGCGGTCTTCTCCCCCACCCCGGGGATGGAGGGCAGGTTGTCCGAGGGGTCGCCGCGCAGCGCCGCGAAGTCCGGGTACTGGGTCGGGGTGAGCCCGTAGCGCTTGTCGACCTCGGCCGGGTCGATCCGGCCGAGGTCGGACACGCCGCGCTTGGGGTACAGGACGGTGACGTCGTCGGTGACCAGCTGGAACGCGTCACGGTCGCCGGTGGTGATGAGCACCTGGTAGCCGTGCCCCTCGGCCTGGGTGGCGAGGGTGGCGATGAGGTCGTCGGCCTCGTACCCGTCGACGGCGAACACCGGGATGTTCAGCGCGGTCAGGACCTCCTTGATGAGGTCGATCTGGCCGCGGAAGTCGTCCGGCGTCGACGAACGGTTCGCCTTGTACTCGGCGTACCGCTCGGAGCGGAAGGTCTTACGCGACACGTCGAAGGCCACGGCGAGGTGGGTCGGCTCCTCGTCGCGCAGCAGGTTGATCAGCATCGAGGTGAAGCCGTAGACCGCGTTCGTGGTCTGCCCGGTACCGGTGCGGAAGTTCTCCGCGGGCAGCGCGAAGAACGCCCGGTAGGCCAGGGAGTGGCCGTCGAGCAGCAACAGGCGCGGCTTCGCCGGTGCCCTCTTCTTCGCCGAGGCCGACTTCTGGGTGCCCTGCGTCGCTGTGCTCATCGGCGGCGAGTCTAGAACCGACCCCCGACAGTGAACGCGGCCGCCGGTCAGCTCCCGGCCCGGCCCAGCGGCACACCGTCACCCGCGGCGGTGCGCTCCAGCAGCGGCACCAGCGTCCGCAGCGCCCAGTCCACGCTCAGCGGGGACAGGTTCTCGGTCAGCCCCCGGGCGAGCACCGGGCTCAGGACGCTGTAGCGGCCGGCCGCCACGGCGGGCAGCCGTCGCCACAGCTCCGAGGCCTCCGCCGCGGCGGTCCCGGCGGCGTCGGTCGCCGGGCAGAGCAGGACACCCGCCGGCCGCAGGACGTCCACCTGCTCGGGCGAGTACTCGGTGACCGCGTCCGGGCCGGTGGTGTGCACCGTCAGGCCGAGGTCGCGCAGCAGGCCCACCATCGGGCTCGCGTCGCCCTGGACGTAGACCTGCCCGTGGTAGGTCGACCCGACGACTACCGGCAGCCCGCCCAGCCCGCGCAGCCGCGCCGCCGCCGTCGCCACCGTGTCCCGGTACCGCTGCGCCAGGCCCTCGACCCGGTCCTCGCGGCCGAGCGCCGCGGCCACCGTCGCGAGGCCGTCGTGCCAGGTGGTCTCCCACCCGAGGCAGACCGTCGGCGCGATCCGGGAGAGCACGTCGTACTGCTCGCCGGCGGGGGGCATCCCGACCAGCAGGTCCGGCCGGGCCGCCACCACCCGCTCGGGCTCGGCCTGCGACGTCGGGATGTCCATCCGGGTCAGCCCGGCCACCCCCGCCTCGGTCTGCCACGGCAGGTTCCCCGAGCCCCAGGCGTCGGTGAACCCGTAGAGCACGGGCCGCACGCCCAGCGCGAGGACCAGGTCCAGGTCGAGGTAGTCCGACAGCGCCACCACCCGCTCCGGGGCCGCGGGCACCGTGGTCTCCCCCGCCTCGTGGCGCACGGTCCGGGGGAACCCGCCGGCGGCCGGCGCCCCGTCGGTGTCGCCGGGGGCGGGGCGCCCGCAGGCGGCGAGCAGGGCCAGGCCGAGGCTGCCGGCGAGCAGCCGGCGACGACTGGTGGCGGGGGCGGGCATGCGGGTCTCCGTCGTGGTCGCGCCGTCCCGTGTGGACGGCTCCCGGGGCAGGAGTCTCGCCCGGTCCCGGCGTGTCAGACGGACACGACGTGTCGGCAGACGGTCAGCCCGTCCCGTCGAGCCGGGCGACCGGCGCCGACCAGCGTCCCGGTGTGGTCCCGGTCTCCCGGCGGAACGCGGCGACGAACGCCGCCTCCGACCGGTAGCCGACCCGGTGGGCGACCGCCCGCACCGGCCGCGCACCGGTCAGCAGCGGGAGCGCGGACAGCACCCGGCAGCGCCGCCGCCAGCTCTCGAAGCCCAGCCCGGTCTCCTCGGTGAACCGCCGGGTCAGCGTGCGGGCGCTCACCCCGACCACGAACCCCCACTGTTCCAGGGTGCGCCGGTCCTGCGGGGTGCCGAGCAGCGTGGTCGCGACCAGGCGCACCGGCGCGGACCGCGGCATCGGCAGGTCCGGGAGCACCGTCGGCCCGCCGACGAACTGGTCGCACAGGACCTCCTCGGCCCGGGCGCGCACCGGCGCGTCGAGGACCGGCGACATCAGGTGCTCGGCGAGCGCGGTCGTCAGCGGCGGGGTCGGGAACCCGGTCAGCCCGACCGGCACCGTCGCGCGCCGGTCGCGGTCGACGTAGCCGACGAGGAAGGTCGTGCCGGCCGGGGCCGACACCGCGTGCCGGACACCGGCGGGGATCCAGACCCCGCTGCCCGGCACCGCCGTCCGCACGAGGTCACCGGCCCGGACCCGGACGCCGCCGGAGACCACGACGAGGAACTCGTGGTCGACGTGGGAGTGGACCGCCCACGCGGTGGGCGCGGTGATGATCCACCGGTACACCTCGATCCGCGGCCCGACCGCCCGGTCGACCACCTCGAGGACCTGCGCCCCCACCGACACGACCACCACCCCCACTCAGGACAGGCTCACCTTACCCAGTGGCGTGCCGACCCCGAGGACGACGATGCGGCCGCCCCCACCAGGGGGACGGCCGCACCGGGCCGGGACCTGCCGCTCAGCCGACCTCGGCCATGACCTCGTCGGAGACGTCGAAGTTGGCGTAGACGTTCTGGACCTCGTCGGAGTCCTCGAGCGCCTCGATCAGCTTGAAGACCTTCTTCGCGCCGTCGGCGTCCAGTTCGACCTGCATCGACGGCACGAAGACCGCCTCCGCGGAGTCGTAGTCGATGTCGTTCTGCTGGAGCGCGGTCCGCACCGCGACGACGTCGGTCGGCTCGGAGACGACCTCCCAGCTCTCGCCGAGGTCGTTCACCTCCTCGGCCCCGGCGTCCAGGACGGCCATCAGCACGTCGTCCTCGGACAGCTCGGCCTTCGGCAGCACCACGACGCCCTTGCGCTGGAACAGGTACGCCACCGACCCCGGGTCGGCCATGGTGCCGCCGTTGCGGGTCATCGCCGTCCGGACCTCGGTCGCCGCCCGGTTCCGGTTGTCGGACAGACACTCGACCAGCACCGCGACCCCGTTCGGGCCGTAGCCCTCGTAGGTGATCGTCTGGTAGTCGGCGCCACCGGCGTCGGCACCCGAACCACGCTTGACCGCACGGTCGATGTTGTCGTTCGGGACCGAGCTCTTCTTCGCCTTCTGGATGGCGTCGTAGAGCGTCGGGTTGCCGTCGGGGTCACCGCCGCCGGTCCGGGCCGCGACCTCGATGTTCTTGATCAGCTTGGCGAACATCTTGCCGCGGCGGGCGTCGATCACGGCCTTCTTGTGCTTGGTCGTCGCCCACTTGGAGTGACCGCTCATCGGCTCGTCTGCCCACCTCTCGTGCTCGCACCGCGCACGCGACGCGCGGTGAGGGGCAGGTCCGACGCCCCGCAGCGCGAGCTGCGGTCGGGCCGACCTGCGGGAACCCGTCAATGTTACCGACGACGCGGCTCCGCGCCGGGCCGGGCCCGCGCACACCCCGCGCGTCACCGACATATGCAAGATCGACTATGCTTCGCCACCGCGTCCCGCCGGGAACCCGGCGAGGACTACTCTGACAACCGTTATCGGCACCTGCACCGGGCGCCGGTCGCGAGAGGAGCGCACGTGTTCGGAGCAGTGGCAGGCAAGGCCGTCGGGCTCGTCGTGAGCGGGCTGGCCGGCGCGGTCGCCTACGACGGCGTCAAGAAGGTCGCGCGCTCCGGCGCCGTCCGCGAGGCCGCCGTCTCGGTGACCACCTGGGGCCTCAAGGGCGCCCGCGCCGCCGAGACCGGTGCCGAGAAGGCCCGGCTGGCGACCGCCGACATCGTGGCCGAGGCCCGTGGCCGCATCGGCGAGGAGGCCCCCGCCCCGGGCAACGGCCACGGGCACGGCCACGAGCACTGATCCCGGTCCTCCGGGCACGACGAGCGAGACGAGCGAGACCGTGAGCACCGACACCGCCGGCCCGGACGCCACCGTCCACAGCGACGCCGCGGGCCGCATCCGCTTCGCCGTCCCCGCGCTGCGCGGGCGCACCGCGCTGGCCGTGGCCGTCGAGGACGAGCTGGACCACGTCGGCGGGGTGCGGCAGGTGCACGCCTACCCGCGCACCGGCAACGTCGTCGTCTGGTACCGCCCCGGCTGCGACCGCGTCGAGCTCGTCGAGGCCATCGGCAAGGGCCTGGGTGCCGAGCCGGAGGCCACCGCGGCCCGCACGCCGCGCTCGGCCGACCAGCACAACGGCGAGCTGGCCCGGCTGGTCGTCGGCGGGGTCGCGCTGGCCGCGCTCGGCTTCCGCCGCTACGCGCTGCGCCGCCCGCCGCTGCTCGGCCCGGCCAGCCGCACCGTCGCCACCGGCGTCACGATCTTCACCGGCTACCCGTTCCTGCGTGGCGCGCTGCGCTCGCTGGCCGGCGGCCGGGGCGCGGGCACCGACGCGCTCGTCTCGGCGGCGACCGTCGCCAGCCTCGTGCTGCGCGAGAACGTCGTCGCACTGACCGTGCTGTGGCTGCTCAACATCGGCGAGTACCTCCAGGACCTGACGCTGCGCCGCTCCCGGCGCGCGATCTCGGAGCTGCTCACCGGCGCCACCACCCGTACCTGGACCCGCACCGTCACCCCCGACGGCGGCACCGTCGAGGTCGAGGTCGACATCGCCGACCTGTCGGTGGGCGACGAGGTCGTGGTGCACGAGCGGATCGTGCTGCCCGTCGACGGCGAGGTCGTCGAGGGCGAGGGCGTCGCCGACCAGGCCGCGATCACCGGCGAGCAGCTGCCGGTCTCGGTCGCCCCGGGCGACACCCTGCACGCCGGGTCGGTGCTGCTGCGCGGCCGGATCGTGGTCCGGGCGACGGCCGTCGGCCAGGACACCGCGATCGGCCGGATCATCGACCGGGTCGAGCAGGCCCAGGACGACCGGGCCCCGATCCAGACCGTCGGCGAGAACTTCTCCCGCCGGTTCGTGCCCGCCTCGTTCCTCCTCTCGGCGCTGACCCTGGTCGTCACCCGCGACGTGCGGCGCGCGATGACGATGCTGCTCATCGCCTGCCCGTGCGCGGTCGGCCTGTCCACCCCGACGGCGATCTCCGCGGCGATCGGCAACGGCGCGCGGCGCGGCATCCTCATCAAGGGCGGCGCGCACCTCGAGGCGGCAGGCCGGGTCGACGCGGTGGTGTTCGACAAGACCGGCACGCTCACCCAGGGCCGCCCGGTCGTCACCAACGTCATCTCCTTCCACGACGACTGGTCGCCCGAGCAGGTCCTGGCCTACGCCGCGTCGTCGGAGATCCACTCGCGGCACCCGCTGGCCCAGGCGGTCATCCGCTCCACCGAGGAGCGGCGGATCGAGATCCCGCCGCACGAGGAGTGCGAGGTCCTGCTCGGCCAGGGCATGCGCGTCCAGGCCGACGGCCGGGTGCTGCTCATCGGCTCGCGCGACCTGCTCCGCGCCCAGGGCGTCACGGTGCCGCGCAAGGCCGCGGACTGGGTGCGGCGGCTGCAGAAGGCCTCGGAGACGCCGCTGCTGCTGGCCGTCGACGGGGCACTGGTCGGCCTGGTCTCGCTGCGCGACACCGTGCGGGCCGAGGCCCGTGACGTGCTGGACCGGCTGCGCGCCGACGGCGTCACCCGGATCGTCATGCTCACCGGCGACCACCCGCAGACCGCGAAGGCCGTCGCCGAGGAGCTCGGCATCACCGAGTACCGGGCCGAGGTCATGCCCGAGCAGAAGCAGGACGTGGTGCGGGCGCTGCAGGCGCAGGGCCACACCGTCGCGATGATCGGCGACGGCACGAACGACGCCCCGGCGCTGGCGCTGGCCGACATCGGGATCGCGATGGGCGTGGCCGGGACCGACGTGGCGGTCGAGACCGCGGACGTCGCCCTCGCCGCCGACGACCTCAACGCACTGCTCGACCTGCGCGACCTGGGGCGGCGCTCGATCACCCTGATCCGGCAGAACTACGGCATGTCGATCGCGGTGAACGCGGCCGGGCTGCTGGTCTCCGCCGGCGGGGCGATGTCACCGGTGGTCGCGGCGATCCTGCACAACGCCTCCAGCGTCGCGGTCGTCGCGAACAGCTCCCGGCTGATCCGCTACCGGATCCCCGCGGGGGTGGCGACGACCCTCGTCGAGGGTGAGGTCGTCGCCGGATCCCCGACCGCCTGAACCCCGCAGCCGGACCGGCGGCGGTTCAGCGCGCGGCCCGTCCGCCGGGACCACCGCGGTAGAAGGCCCGGGCGGCCGGGTGGAACAGCAGCG
This sequence comes from Pseudonocardia sp. ICBG162, assembly GCF_020496225.1. Taxonomy (NCBI): domain Bacteria; kingdom Bacillati; phylum Actinomycetota; class Actinomycetes; order Pseudonocardiales; family Pseudonocardiaceae; genus Pseudonocardia; species Pseudonocardia sp. ICBG162. The sequence continues at coordinate 159,892 of NZ_JAHLJD010000013.1, read as the reverse complement.
ACATCGCGGCCACCACCTCGACGACGTGCAGGGCACGCAGGGACGCCGCGAGGAGCTCGGCGCTGCTCGCGTCGGCGAGGAAGCCCGCGACGGTGGTGCCGGCCGCCAACGCGCGCAGCGGCTCCGCCACCAGGGACGCCGTCCCGAGCAGCCCGAGCACACCGACCACCGTCCAGCGGTGCACCGCCGACCCGGACCGCAGCTGGACCACCAGCACCACCAGCACGGTGTACACCGCGCTCCGGAACGCGACCTCGGCGCCGCTGGGCGGGAGCGGACCGGCCAGCCGCACGAGCGTCTCGCTCAGTCCCGCCAGTAGCGCGCCCAGCCACAGCACGACGCTCGCCACCACCGCACCGGGCGGCGGGGCCGGGCGCAGCGCGGTCGGGTCGACGAGGAGGGACACCCCATCACTGTCCCCGCGGCGGACGGCCCGGCCCACACGGCACGCCCCCGGGTGGCCCTGGGGAATCCCCCACCCCGGGTCCGGTTCCCCGCGCGCGGGGACTAGCGGGGTCCGGCGCCCGCCCGGCGCTTCGCCGCGCCCCAGACGGCGGTGCCGACGAACAGGACGACCCCGATCACCGTCAGCCAGAACAGCCCCTTGACCACCAGGCCGAGGACGGCGAGCACCAGCCAGACGACGAGCAACACACCGATGAGAACGAGCACTCTTCAACCGTACGCCGGTGCAACGGTGCCGTGCGTGGCCGCGACCGGCCGCGGGCGGGTCAGCCCGCCGCGGCGCGCACCATGTCCACGAACAGCCCGTGCACCCGGCGGTCCCCGGTCAGCTCGGGGTGGAACGAGGTGGCGAGCACCGGGCCCTGCCGGACCGCGACCGCGCGCCCGGCCGCCTCACCGGCGTCGGCACCGGCGCTGGTGACGTCCGGGACGGAGGCGAGCACCTCGACGTCGCCGCCGGTCTTCTCCACCCACGGGGCGCGGATGAACACCGCGTGCACCGGACCACCGGTGAGCCCGGTGAACTCCAGGTCGGTCTCGAACGAGTCGACCTGGCGGCCGAAGGCGTTGCGCCGCACGACGACGTCGAGACCGCCGAGCTGGTGCTGGTCGGGGCGGCCGTCGAGGATCTCCTCGGCCAGAAGGATCATGCCGGCGCACGAGCCGTAGGCGGGCAGCCCGTCGCGCAGCCGGGCCCGCAGCGGCTCCAGCAGCTCGAAGGTGTCGAGCAGCTTGGACATGGTCGTCGACTCGCCGCCGGGCAGGACGATGCCGTCCACCGTGGCCAGCTCGGACGCACGGCGGACCGGTACGGCCTCGGCGCCCGCCGCGGTCAGCGCCGCCACGTGCTCGCGGACGTTGCCCTGCAGGGCCAGCACACCGATCCTCACCGCCATGCCCGCCAGCCTAGACCCGTGCGACCTGCGGTAACCGCCCGTCCGGGGGTGAGCCGCGGCACCGTACGGCGGTGCCGCGGCCCGGGGTGCGGGACGGATCCTGGGTTCCCGCGCGGTGCCGGGCACGGTCCGCCCGGGGACACGGGGGTGGGGCGTCATGGACATCGGAGCGACGGTGCGGGTCTTCCGGGCCGACCCCCTGGCCGCGCCGGGCGACCCGGTCCGGGCACCGGCGCACCCGCCGACCGACGGGGCGGCATCCCCGGGCGCGCCGGTCCCGGACGGCACGCCACGGCGGGTACCCGACCGGGCCGGTGAACCGGTGTGTGCCCCGCGCTGACCCCACCGTCGGACGGCACCGCGCCGGACGTCGCGGGCGTCGTCGTCGGCTGGCGGTGCTGGCGTGTCGCGGGCCCGGCCACCGCGCCGCGGCTGCGCTCCCCGGTGCACGTGGCCACCGAGTGGCCGCCCGGTGGGGCCCTCGCCGCGCACTGCGAGCTGCGCGGACACGAGGCACCGGACCCGGCCTGCACCTGCGGGGTGCACGCGGTCCGCGACCCGGCCCGGGTCGGCGGCGTCGGGTTCGGTCCCGGCACCGTGCTGGGCTGCGTCGCGCTGTGGGGTCTCGTCGTCGAGGGCGAGCACGGCTGGCGGGCCGGCGCCGCGGCACCGCTGGTGCTGTTCTGCGGGCCCGCACTGGGCGACCCCGAGCGCAGCGGGCTGGCGCGGACCTACCGGGTCGGGGTGCACCGGCTGCCGCTCCCGGTCGCGGCCACCGTCGAGCTACCGCTCCCGGTCGCGACGGCGGGCGCGGTCCGGGCCGCCGCCGCCGACGGCCGGGGCCTCGACGACGCCGCGGCCGCGTTCGTGACGGCCGTGCCCGTGCCGGACGCCCCGGCGCGCCCGGTGCGCGTGCCGCGACCCCGCCGGTTCGCGCTCGGGACGACGGCGGTGCTGGCCGTGCTCGCCGCGGCGGCGGCCTCCCCCGTCGAGCACCTCCCCGTGCCCGGGCCGGTGCCCGCGCCGCCCGGGGTGGTCGTCCCCCGGTGAGCCGGGTCAGCCCGCCTCGACCTCGCCGCGCTTCGCCTGCTTCGCCGCGGCACCGCGCAGCGCCTCGGCGACGGCCGGGGCCACGCTCGTGTCGAACACGCTCGGCACGATGAACGACGGGTTCGGCTCGGCGACGACGTCGGCGATCGCCTCGGCCGCGGCGAGCATCATCTCGTCGGTGATGTCGTGCGCCTGGGCGTCGAGCAGCCCGCGGAACACACCGGGGAACGCGAGCACGTTGTTGATCTGGTTCGGGTAGTCCGACCGGCCGGTCGCGACGACGGCGGCGTGCTTCATCGCCAGCGTCGGGTCGACCTCGGGGTCCGGGTTGGCCAGCGCGAACACGATCGAGTCGTCGTTCATCGACCGCAGCTCGTCCTCGCCGAACAGGTTCGGCGCACTGACCCCGATGAAGACGTCGGCCCCGACGAGTGCGTCGGCCAGGGTGCCCCGCTTGCCGCCGGAGTTGGTCTGCGCGGCGATCGAGACGAGGTTGTCGTCCATCCCCTCGCGTCCGGTGTGGACGATGCCGTCCACGTCGACGGCGACGACGTCGGCGGTCTGCTCCGAGCCGAGCAGCCGGATGATCGCCGAGCCGGCCGCGCCGACCCCGCAGACGACGACGCGGATGTCGGAGAACTTCTTGCCGACCACGCGCAGCGCGTTGCGCAGCGCGCCGAGGACGACGACGGCGGTGCCGTGCTGGTCGTCGTGGAAGACCGGGATGTCGAGCAGCTCGCGCAGCCGGCGCTCGATCTCGAAGCAGCGCGGCGCGGCGATGTCCTCCAGGTTGATGCCGCCGTAGCCGGGGGCGATCAGCTGGACGGTGCGGATGATCTCCTCGGTGTCCTGGGTGTCGAGGCAGACCGGCCAGGCGTCGACGTTGGCGAACTGCTTGAACAGCGCCGCCTTGCCCTCCATCACCGGCATCGCCGCGGCGGCGCCGATGTTGCCCAGACCGAGCACCGCGGACCCGTCGGTGACGACGGCGACGGTGTTGCGCTTGATCGTCAGGCGCCGGGCGTCGGACGGGTTCTCCGCGATCGCCATCGACACCCGCGCGACGCCCGGGGTGTAGGCGCGCGACAGGTCGTCACGGGTGCGGAGGTTCACCTTGGACCGCACCTCGATCTTGCCGCCGAGGTGGAGCAGGAAGGTCCGGTCCGAGACCTTGCGGACCGAGAAGCCCTCGAGCTGCTCGATGGCGGTCTTGATCTCCTCGACGTGCTCGGTGTTGCGGGCGTTGACCGAGATGTCGACGACGAGACTCTCGGTGCGTGCCTCGACGACGTCGAAGGCGGTGACGACGCCACCGACCTGGCCGACGGCGGCGGTGAGGTCACCGGCCGAGGTGGGGTGGGCGGGGGCGTCGACGCGTGCGGTGATGGCGTAACCGGGACCGGGAATGGACACGGCCCGGAACAGTACCGCCGGGAGTGTGGTTACCGTGGGGTCAACGATGTGACGACGCGCGTCACCGCTCGTCGGCGTCGTCCGCGGGGATCCGGGGCAGCGGCCCGGTGGGGGCGTCGGCGACGGCCATCTTCGCCGCCGAGTCGGTCGGGGCGTGCCCGCCGAGCGCGGCGAGCGCGGCGTCGTTGCCGACGTCGGCCCCGGCCCGCTCGGACAGCAGCCAGCGCACCTCCAGCAGGTCGCAGTAGGCCTGCACGGCGTCGCCCGCGCCGCCGAGCGCGGCGTGCGCCCGCGCGGACCCGGGGTCGAGGCAGTGGTCGATCCAGCTGCGGGCCGCGGCGCGTTCGGTGACCGGGTGGCCGGTGCGGCGCTGCATCCAGTCGCGGTGGGCGTTGAGGTCGCCGAGCAGGATCCGGGCCTGGCCCTCCCCCACGCCGACGCCGGTCAGCCTGCGCAGCGTCTCGGAGTGGTAGTTGCGGTCGCCGACGGCGATGTGCAGTCGCGACCGGCCGTCGCCGACCGGGAGCAGGGACACCTCGTCGACGGCGAAGCCCAGGTCGTTGAGCTCGCGGATGGCGCCCTCGACGCGGTAGCGGTCGCCGAAGGCGAAGACCGGCGAGGTGTGCAGCGCCTCCCACAGCTCCCGGTAGCGCTCGGGCAGGGCGGTCGCCTCGTCGATGAGCTGCGGGATCATCTCCGGCGGGCGTTCCAGCGAGGTCGCGAGGTCGATCATCCCGGCGGCGATGTTCTCGACCAGGATGGTCACGTCGTGCTCGCGCTGGCCGTCGGACAGGCCGTCCGGGTGCACCTCGCTGGTCTCGGCGTCGACGAGGAAGGCCTGCAGGGTCTGCCCGTCGCGGGTGAACAGGGTGTTGTTGAGCGAGCAGTCGCCCCAGAACACGCCGTGCCGGTGCAGCTCGACCAGCAGCGAGATCATCGCGTCGAACAGCCGGGCGCGGTGCCGCGGCCGGTTCGGGGGCAGCCGCAGGAACAGCCTGCGGTACTGCCAGGACCCGCTCAGGTACCGGGTCACCAGGATCGCGGTCTCGTGCGCGGGCTGGTTCACCAGCCCGGCCGGGCGGACCGCGGGCAGGCACTGGTGCTCGAGGCGGCGCAGCACGTCGTACTCGCGACGGGCGATCCGCTCCGGCATGTCCTTGAGTGCCCACAGTGCACCGTCGGCCTCGACGAACCGGACCAGGTGCCGGCTCGGGCCGACCTCCATGTCGCGCAACGGGACCCGCGTCTCGTCCCACTGTTCCAGCGGCTCGTTCCAGGGCAGCGCGATCAGCTCGGGGCCGGGGGCCCGCAGCACCAGCTCCGGCGGCGCGTCCATTCAGGACACCCCCCGCGCGCCGCGGGCCGGTGGGGCGGTGGAGCCGCGGATGACCAGCCGGGTCGGCAGGGTCGCGAGCGGCTCGACCGGCTCGCCGGCCAGCGTCGCCAGCGCCATCCGGGCCGCGACGGCACCCTGCTCGGCCGCCGGCTGGGCCACGGTGGACAGATCGGTCAGCGCGGCCAGCGGGTGGTCGTCGATGCCGATGACCGACACATCGCCGGGCACCGCGAGCCCGGCCCGGCGCAGCGTGCCGACGGCGCCGAGGGCGACCTCGTCGGTGTGGGCGTAGACCGCCGTCGGCGGGTCGGACAGCCCGAGCAGCTCCCCCATCGCGCGCGCCCCGCCCTCCGGGCTCCAGGGCACGCTCACCGTCAGGGCGGGGTCGTACTCCACGCCGGCGTCGGCGAGCGCCGCCCGGTAGGCGGCGGCACGCCCCTCGGGCTGGCCCGGGTCGAGCTCCGGGTCGGTGGTGACGATCATCCCGATCCTCCGGTGTCCGAGGTGGAGCAGGTGGTCGACGGCCTGCCGACCGGCGACGCACTCGTCGATCGACACCGAGGGGTGGTTGCCGATCCGGGTCCCCGCCGACACGATGCCGACGCCGATCCGCTCCAGCCGGGCGCGCTCGGCGTCGTCGACCCCGAACCCCAGCAGCACGACGGCGTCGGCACGCCGGCGGGCGGGCAGCTCGGCGAAGAACGCGCGCCGGGCCGCGGCGTCGCCCAGGTGGTAGAGCAGCACGTCGCGCCCGGCCTCGCGCAGCACGTCGGACAGCCCCTCCAGCGCGGCCCCGAACCACCACCGCGACAGGTGCGGGACGACGACGGCGATCCGCCCCGTGGTGCCCCGCGCGAGCCCGGAGGCGTCCGGGCTGACGACGTACTCCAGGGCGCGCGCGGCCTCCCACACGCGGGCGCGGGTGGCCTCGGCGACGTGGGGGTGATCGCTGAGCGCGCGTGACGCGGTGGCCGGTGAGACCTTGGCCAGCCGGGCCACGTCGGCCAGGTTGACCGGTTCGGGCACGACACATGTATGCCCAAAGCTGGAAGCGATTGCAAGAGCGGATGTTATCCGACTGCGCTGGACCATCGCCTGTCGATCAGTAAGGATCGTCGCCGACCAGCCCGACTGCTGTGAGCCTTGACACTCCCGAGTGAAAGGCTCACAGTCTCGGTTGGAAACGCTTCCAACGTCGCCGACGAGCGACGGGACACAGCAGCGGTATCGGACACGGGAGTTCGGAGTTGACCATGCGTCGCACACGGTGGAGGAGGACGCTGGCCGCCGGTGCGGCCACCGTCGCCCTCGCCCTGCTGGCGGGCTGCGGAGGCGCACCCGCGGGCCCGCCGGTCCTCAACTGGTACATCAACCCCGACGACGGGGGGCAGGCGGAGATCGCCCAGCGCTGCTCGGCGGCGTCGAACGGGCAGTACCAGATCGCGGTGTCGGTGCTGCCGCGCCAGTCCGCGGAGCAGCGTCAGCAGCTGATCCGCCGGCTCGCGGCCAACGACAGCTCGATCGACATCATGTCCATCGACCCGCCCTACATCCCCGAGTTCGCCGAGGCGAAGTTCCTGGCCCCGGTGCCCGAGGAGGTCGCGCAGCGGACCACCGCCGGGATCGTGAACTCCGCGAAGGAGGGCGCGAGCTGGAACGGCAAGCTGGTCACGGTGCCGTTCTGGGCCAACACCCAGCTGCTCTGGTACCGCAAGTCGCAGGTCGCCGGCACCGGGCTGGACCTGTCGAAGCCGGTCACCTGGGACCAGGTCGTGCAGACCGCGCAGGCCAAGAACTCGATCATCGCCGCGCAGGGCATCCGCGCGGAGTCGCTGACCGTCTGGCTGAACGCGCTGGTCGAGGGCGGCGGCGGGCAGATCGTCACCAACGCCTCGCCGCAGAACCCGGAGGGCGTCCAGCTCGGCCTGGACTCCCCCGCCGCGACGAAGGCCGCCGAGATCATGAAGGCCGTCTCGGCCGTCGGCGGTCCCGGCTTCTCGACCAACTCCGAGGACGAGAACTCCAACGCCTTCCAGTCCGGTGACGCGATGTTCCAGGTCAACTGGCCGTTCGTCTGGGGCAAGGTCAACAGCGCCGTCGAGGAGGGGACCGTCCCGCAGTCCACGCCGGACGACTTCGGCTGGGCGCTCTACCCGCAGACCGAGGCCGGCAAGCCCTCGGCCCCGCCCTACGGCGGCATCAACCTCGGCGTCGGCGCCTTCAGCAAGCACACCGACCTGGCCTACCAGGCCACCGAGTGCATCACCTCGACCGAGAACCAGAAGCAGTACTTCCTCACCAACGGCAACCCGGCCGCCCGGATCTCGGTCTTCACCGACCCGGACGTGGTGAAGAAGTTCCCGATGGCCAAGGTCATCGCGCAGTCGCTGCAGCAGGCCAAGCCGCGCCCGCAGACGGCGTACTACAGCGAGGTCTCCGAGTCCATCCAGCGCACCTACCACCCGACCGCGGGCATCGACCCGCCGACCGTCGGCCCCGCGACCGCCGCGCTGATCAAGGCGGTCCTCGCCAAGGAGGAGCTGCTGTGACCACGACGACCGAGCGGCCCGGGACCGGGACCGGGGCCTCCCCGGCCCCGCGCGGTGCCAGCGACCGCAGCCGGGCCGAGCAGAAGCTCGGCTGGTACCTCGCGGGCCCGGCGTTCGCCGTGATGCTGCTGGTGACGGCCTACCCGATCATCCAGGCCGTCTACTACTCGCTGTTCGACTACCGGCTGACCGACCCGGACAACATCTCCTTCGTCGGCCTGAAGAACTACGCGGTCATCCTCACCGACTCGATCTGGTGGACCTCCTTCGGCGTCACAGTGTTCATCACCGTGGTCACCGTCGCGGTCGAGCTGGTGCTGGGCTTCCTGCTCGCGCTGGTCATGATGAACGCGCTCAAGGCGATCCGGCCGGTGCTGCGCGCCGCGATCCTGATCCCCTACGCGGTCATCACGGTCGTGTCGGCGTTCGCCTGGCAGTACGCGTTCTCCCTCGACTCGGGCTTCGTGAACTCCTGGTTCGGCTGGCTGCCCGGGATCTCGGCCGACACCGACTGGTTCGGCTCGACCGGCTCGTCGCTGTTCGTGATCTGCCTGGCCGAGATCTGGAAGACCACCCCGTTCATCTCGCTGCTGCTGCTCGCGGGTCTGGCCCAGGTGCCCGACGTGCTGCAGGAGGCCGCCCGCGTCGACGGCGCGACCTGGTGGCAGCGGATGTGGAAGGTCACCCTCCCGAACATGAAGGCGGCGATCATGGTCGCCCTGCTGTTCCGGACCCTGGACGCGTTCCGCGTGTTCGACTCGGTGTTCGTGATGACGGCCGGGGCGAACAGCACCGAGACGGTGTCGTTCCTGGCCTACCGCCAGACCATCGCCCGCGTCGAGATCGGGCTCGGCTCCGCGGTGTCGGTGCTGCTGTTCCTGTCCGTCGTGATCATCTGCATCGGGTTCATCAAGGGGTTCAAGGTCGACCTGTCCCAGGCCCGAGGGGAGAAGTGATGTCCACCCGCGAGAGAGTCCTCTGGATCGTCGCCGGCATCGCGATCGTCGTCTACGCCCTGTTCCCGGTGGGCTGGATCGTGTCGCTGTCGCTGAAGTCGAGCGACGACATCGCCAACAAGCAGTTCCTCCCGACCTCGGTGTCGTGGAGCAACTACGAGCAGATCCTCGTCGGGGACGCGGCCGGGCTGTTCCTGCCCGCGCTGCGCAACTCCTTCGGCATCTGCATCATCGCGACGTTCCTGGCGTGCGTGCTGTCGATGTTCGCCGCCTACGCGATCGCCCGGCTCGACTTCCGGGGCAAGAAGCTGATCCTGTCGACCGCGCTGGCGGTGGCGATCTTCCCGGTCATCTCGATCGTGACGCCGCTGTTCAACCTGTGGCGCCAGATCGGGCTCTACGACACCTGGCCCGGCCTGATCATCCCCTACCTGTCGCTGACCCTGCCGCTGTCGATCTGGACCATGTCGGCGTTCTTCCGCGAGATCCCGTGGGAGATGGAGCAGGCCGCCCAGGTCGACGGCGCCACCACCTGGCAGGCGTTCCGCAAGGTGATCGTCCCGCTGGCGACGCCCGGGGTGTTCACCACCGCGATCCTGGCGTTCTTCATCGCCTGGAACGACTTCGCCTACGGCATCTCGCTGACCTCGACCGGCGCGTCCCGCCCGGTCCCGGCCGCGCTGGGCCTGTTCTCCGGGGCCTCACAGTTCGAGTCGCCCAACGGCCCGATCGCCGCCGCCGCCGTGATCGTGACCATCCCCGTCGTCGTGCTCGTCCTGCTGTTCCAGCGGCGCATCGTCGCCGGTCTGACCAACGGCGCCGTCAAGGGCTGACACCCCGTACACAGAGAGAGGAACCGACCGGCCATGGCGTCGATCGAGATGAAGAACATCGTCAAGAAGTACGGGGACGGCTTCCCGGCCGTGAACGACGTGAGCATGGACATCGCCGACGGCGAGTTCATGATCCTCGTCGGCCCGTCCGGCTGCGGGAAGTCGACACTGCTGCGGATGATCGTCGGTCTGGAGGACATCACCTCCGGCGACATGGTCATCGCCGGCAACCGCGTCAACGACAAGGCCCCGCGGGACCGCAACCTGTCGATGGTGTTCCAGAACTACGCGCTCTACCCGCACCTGTCGGTCTTCGAGAACATCGCGTTCCCGCTGCGCCTGGCCAAGGCGCCCGAGGACGAGATCAAGCAGAAGGTCGACACCGCGGCGAAGGTCCTGGAGCTGCAGGAGCACCTGCAGCGCAAGCCCGCGAACCTGTCCGGCGGCCAGCGCCAGCGGGTCGCGATGGGCCGTGCCATCGTCCGTGACGCCGACGCGTTCCTGTTCGACGAGCCGCTGTCCAACCTGGACGCGAAGCTGCGCGGGCAGATGCGCACCGAGATCGCCCGCCTGCAGCGCCGCCTCGGTATCACCACCGTCTACGTCACGCACGACCAGACCGAGGCGATGACCCTCGGCGACCGGGTCTGTGTCCTGCGCAAGGGCGTCATCCAGCAGGTCGCCTCGCCGCGCGAGCTCTACGAGCAGCCGGTCAACCTCTTCGTCGCCGGGTTCATCGGGTCGCCGCCGATGAACTTCCTGCCCGCGACCGTGGCCGGGAACAAGCTGGAGACGCCGTTCGGCCCGATCGAGCTCGACGCCGCGCGCGCAGAGAAGGTCGCCGGGCGCGAGCTGGTGCTGGTCGGCATCCGGCCGGAGTACTTCGAGGACGCGTCGCTGGTCGACGAGGCCAAGAAGCACGTCGGGTCGACCTTCACCGCGAAGGTCGACGTGACCGAGTGGCTGGGCGACTCGCAGTACGCCTACATCCCCTATGAGGCCCCGGCCGAGGTGGAGACCAAGCTCAAGGAGCTGTCGCGGGAGCTCGACGCCGATCAGCTGCGCACGCAGGCGATCGTGTCGATCGACTCGACCAGCCGGATCCGCGAGGGCCGCGACGCCGAGTTCTGGCTGGACGCGCGCAAGATCCACGTGTTCGACCCGGAGTCGGGCGAGAACCTCACCCGCGACCCCGAGGCCGGAGCCGAGCTGACCCGGCTCGCGGCCGAAGACCGCGCCGAGCAGGTGGCGCAGGCCCGCGGCGAGGGCTGAGCCTGTCCGACCCCCGGGGGCGCCTCCGTGACGCACGACGTCACGGGGGCGCCCCCGGTGCCGTCCCCGGTGTCGCGGCGGGGACGGGTCAGAGGGCGCGGACGTCGCGCCGGTAGCGGGTCTCGGCGACCCCGGCCAGCGTCCGGGCCATCACCGCGAAGACGAAGCGCTGCGACGGGTAGGCCGCCAGCCATCCCAGCCGACCGGCCATCCCGCGCGGGGTGAACCGCAGGGTCTGGGTGTACCGGCTGGTCAGCCGGTCGGTCGGGGTGACGGCGAGCTCGAGCCGGGCGTCGCCGGGGAGTCGGTCCGCGGCACGCAGCACCAGCCGCCGCCCCGGCTCGACCGTCTCCACGGTCCAGCGGTCCAGCGGCTCCCCCGGGACGAGGCGGGCCGGGCCGTCGCCGTGCCGGCGCGGGACGACACCGGGACCGCCCGCGAGGACGTCGAGGTGACCGGTCAGCGTCGCGACGCCCGGGACGGTGTACCAGCCGTGCGGGCCGCCGAGCGTCTCGATCACCGACCAGACGGCGCGGGCGGGGGCGGCCACGTCGTGGGTGTCGGTCGTCGACCACTCCAGCGGACCGCTGCCGGGCGGGTCGGACGGTCCCGGCCCGGCCGCGCCGACGCCGTCGAGGGCACGGCGGACCGCCGTGCGGTACGGGGTCCGTCCACCGGGCGGGGTGCCGATGAGCGCGTCGAGGGCCGCGAGGTCGTCGGGGTCGGCCACCAGCTCGTGGCGCATCGACTCGACCAGCGGCTCGGCCAGGCCCCGGCCGACCGGGGTGAGCGCGGCGACGGCGCGGGCGGTGAGCCGCGGCGCCGACAGGGGGACGGGCACCGGGAACGGCCGCAGCAGCCCCGCCTCGGCGGCGAACTCGCTCATCAGGGACCGGTAGGTGTGCACGTCGGGGCCGCCGACGTCGAACGCCCGGTCCACCCCGGCGGGCAGGTCGAGGCAGCCGACGAGGTCGTACAGCACGTCGTCGACGGCGATCGGCTGGATGCGGTTCCAGGCCCGGTCGGGCAGCGGCAGGACCAGCGGACCGCCCATCGCGGTCTCGGTGAGGTGCCGGATCATCTCGAAGCTGGCCGAGCCGGTGCCGACGACGATCCCGGCCCGCAGCACGGCGGCCGGGACCGGACCGGCGAGCAGGATGTCCCCGACCTCGCGGCGCGACGACAGGTGCTGCGACACCCGCAGGGTGCCGGCCTCGGGCTGCAGCCCGCCCAGGTAGACGATGCGGCGCACGCCGGCCGCGGCGGCGCCGTCGGCCAGCGCGTGCGCGGCGGTGCGGTCGCGGTCGGCGTAGCCGGGGCCGTCCATGGCGTGCACCAGGTGGACGACGGCGTCGACGCCCGCACAGGCCCGGCGCACGTCGGCCGGGGTCCGGGCGTCGCCGCGCACGGCGTCGACCGCCTCGCCCCACGGGTGCGCGGCCAGCTTGCCCGGGGTGCGGACGAGCACCCGGACGTCGTGGCCGGCGTCGAGCAGGCGCGGGACGAGCCGGGAGCCGACGTAGCCGGTGGCGCCGAGGACGAGCACGTGCATGGGCTGATCCTCGCGGTCCCCGGCGCCCGGCGCGCGCCGGGGTGACGACCGGCTCAGGCGATCCCGGCCAGCCGCAGCCCGGCCGTCGTCGCCGCGGCGAGGACGACGACCAGCACGAACGGCACCCGGAGGACCAGCGCACCGGCGGCCACGGCGACCCCGGCCGGGCGGGCCCAGCCGGCGAACCCGGCGCCCTCGAACCAGGTGCCGGTGGCGACGAGCGCGACGAGCAGCCCGACCGCGCCCAGCTCGACCAGGCGCACGGTGCGCGGGGACAGGGTGACCCGGTCGTGCAGGACGAGGGGCAGCAGCCGCATGAGGTAGGTGCCGCCGGCGAGGACGAGCAGCGCGGCGACGGTCACGACTCCTCCTCCGTCCGCCCGGCGGCGGTGACGCCGAGCAGCCCGGCCAGCACGGGCAGGCCCGCCGGCAGGAACGGGGCGCAGGCCAGCGAGACCGCGGCGGCGGCCGCACCGACCCGGCGGGCGTCGACCCGGCGCAGCATCGGGACGAGCATCGCCAGCATCGCCGCCGGGAAGGCGGCGTCGAGGCCGAACGCGGCCGGGTCCGGCACGCTCGCGCCGAGCACGAGACCGGCCGCGGTGCCGAGCTGCCAGGACACGTACTTGACGACGCCGAGGATCCGGAACGCGCGCCACCCCCGGCCGGGGACGTCCGTGCGGGCCAGCACGAACGCCGTCGACTCGTCGGTGACGACGTGTGCCGCGGGCACCCGCGCCCAGCCCCCGCCCAGGTGCCGGGCCAGTGCCAGGCCGAACGGCAGGTGCCGCAGGTTGAGCACCAGCCCCGCGGCGACGGCGGCCCACACGCCTCCCCCGGCGGCCAGCACCCCGGTGACGAGCAGCTGGGCGCCGCCCGCGAACACGAGCAGCGACATCGCCATCGTCATGGCCGGGGACAGCCCGGCGGCCGGCGCGAGCGCGCCGAACGACACCCCGACGACGGCGACGGCCACCGAGATGGTGACGGCGTCGCGGACGTCCCCGCGGGTCGTTCGCTGTATCGAACGCATGCCCGATACAGTGAACAACGATGCCTGTGTTCGTCAAGCCGAACGAGGAGACCGATGGACCGAACGCCTGGGCCGCCGCTCGCGACGATCGCGGCGGCGATCCGCCGGGAGCGCGAACGCCTCGGGATCTCCTCGGCCGAGCTGGCCCGCCGGGCCGGGATCGCGAAGTCGACGCTGTCGCAGCTGGAGGCGGGGACCGGGAACCCGAGCGTCGAGACGCTGTGGGCGATCGCCGTCGTCGCGGGGGTGCCGTTCAGCGCGCTGGTGGAGCCGCCGTCGTCGCCGGTGCGGGTGGTGCGCTTCGCCGACCGTCCCGCGATCCGGTCGGAGGAGGCCGCGTACACCGGAGCGCTGCTGTCGCCGTGCCCGCCGGGCGCCCGCCGCGACCTGCACCTCATCACCTGCGAGCCCGGGCCGGCGCGGACGGCGCACGCCCACTCCCCCGGCACCGTCGAGCACATGGTGGTGTCCACGGGCCGGTGGAGCGTCGGACCGGACGACGAGCAGATCGAGCTCGACCCGGGTGACCACGTCACCTTCCCCGCCGACCGGCCGCACAGCTACCGGGCGCTCACGCCGGGTGCCACCGCGGTGCTGGTGATGGAGTACCGCTGATCAGGTGCCGCTGGCGCCGCGGGTCGCCGAGCCGGGCTCGCGGTCCGGGCCGCCCTCGGTGATGCGGTGCAGCAGCCCGTCGAGGAGCCCCTCGTCGTTGCCGCCCGCGTCGCCGGAGTCGTCCCCGCCCTTCTCGGACTCGGGCAGGGCGTACTGGCGGACCCAGTCGACCTGCATCTCCGAGGGCTTCACGTCGCCGCCGCCCTTGGGGAACCAGTCGAGCTGGATCGTCAGGTGCATCGGCCCGGGGGGCAGGACCGAGGTGTCGTCGGTGTGCCACCACTGCTTGCCGTCGACGAAGGCGGTCACGCCCTTCGGCGTCCACTCGACCGCCCAGTTGTGCCACTGGGTCGCGTCGATGTCGACCGAGCCCTGGACCTGGGAGTTGTCCTCGCCGTAGTGCAGGAACAGGTTGGTCTTCTGCCGGGTGTGGTCGGTCATCTCCATGAAGTCGATCTCGCCGCCGACCGGGAAGTTCTCGGCGGTCGGCCAGAGCAGCAGCAACGCGTTGTACGACGGGTCCGACGCGGGCGCCCGCACCCGGCCCTCCCAGCGGCCGTACTTCTGGCTGCTGTCGGACCAGGCCATGCCGCCGGTGGTGCCGTCGGCGTCGCCGTCGATGGTGAGCAGACCGTCCTTCACCGAGATCGCCGACGGGGAACGGGTCCCCTTGCCGGCGTGGCCGGGGCCGTCGTAGGGGCTCCAGCCCGTGAGGGCGTCGCCGTCGAAGTCGTCGACCTTGGTGGGCTCGCCCCAGTCGTGCGCGACGGCGGCGGTGGTCGCCGCGCCCGGGTAGGACGGGACCGCCGGGGTAGCCGGGGCCGCGCCGGCGGCGCAGTCCGCGGGGGCGGGGGCCGCGCCGGGGGCCGGCTCGCCGGCCGGGGTGGTCGCGGCGCCGCCGGGTGCCGTGCCCGGGGTCCCGTTCGCCGAGGTCGTGTCGGCGGGTGAGCCCGGGGCGCCGGCCTGGTCGCCGGCCGAGCCGGCCTGGTCGCCCTGGTCTCCGGCCGAGCCGGCCTTGTCACCCCGGTCGCCGGCCGGACCGCGGTCGCCGCTCGACGCGCCGTCCTCGCCCGATGTCGTGTCGTCGCCCGAGCCCGTGTCGGGGCTCGTGTCGCCGCCGGAGCCCTGGTCGTCGCCGGAGCCCTGGTCTCCGCCCGGTTTCCGGTCGCCGCCGGAGTCCTGCCCCTTGTCGCCGGTGCCGGAGTCGCCCGCGCCCGATGTCGTGTTGCCGGAGTCCCCACCGGAACCCGAGCCCTGGTCCGAGCCGGACCCGGAACCGCGGTCGCCCCCCGAGCCGGACCCCGCGTCGTTCCCCGAGCCGCCCGATCCCGACGGTCCCCCGTCGCCGCCGGAGCCGTCGCCGTCATCGGACCCGGAGCCGGAGCCGGAGTCGTCGCCGCTCCCCGAGCCGCCGTCGTGCCCCGACCCGTCGCCGGAGGAGCCGTGGTCACCACCGGAGGAGCCGTGGTCGTCCGAGGAGCCGTGGTCGTCGCCCGAGCCGCCCGCGGAGGGGCCGTCCCCCTCGGGCCCGGCCGCCCCGGGAGTGGCGGAGGCGCCGGGCTTCCCCGACCCGGCGCCTCCGTCACCACCGGTGGCCGGACCACCCGAACCGGCTCCCCCACCCGGGGCGACACCCGTCGTGGGGCAGTCCGCGGTCGTCGTCGTTCCCGGTCGGCCGTCCCCGGTGTCCGCGAACGCCGCAGCCGGAAAGCTGATCAACATCGCGGCGGCGATCGCCACGACCCTCACAGAGCGTCCCATCAGGCTCCTCCGTAACAGTGGTCTCCTGATCCCCACGGAACGCTAGATGCCACAGAGTCACCATGAGCACCTGTGTCACCACATCGAGTAGGCAACCCCTCCACCGAGCGACCGCGGACCGTGGCCGGAACGGACACCCCACGCGTCCGAGGGACCGATCGGGTCACCGGACCGTGGCCCGCACCCGGGCGGGAACGACGAGAGCCCCGTCCGGCGGTGTGCCGGACGGGGCTCTCGGGGCGGAACGGGGGTGCTTACCAGCCGCGAGCGGCGTAGCGCTGCTCCTCGGGGATGTCGGCGATGTTGATGCCGACCATGGCCTCACCGAGACCGCGGGAGACCTTGGCGATCATCTCGGGGTCGTCGTGGAAGGTCGTGGCCTTCACGATCGCCGACGCGCGCTGCGCCGGGTCGCCGGACTTGAAGATGCCGGAGCCGACGAACACGCCCTCGGCGCCGAGCTGCATCATCATCGCGGCGTCGGCCGGGGTCGCGATGCCACCGGCGGTGAACAGCACGACCGGCAGCTTCCCGGTGCGGGCCACCTCGGCGACCAGCTCGACCGGGGCGCGCAGCTCCTTGGCCGCGATGTAGAGCTCGGCGGCGTCGAGCGAGGCGAGCCTGCCGATCTCGGCGCGGATCGAGCGCATGTGCCGGGTGGCCTCGACGACGTTGCCGGTGCCGGCCTCGCCCTTCGAGCGGATCATCGCCGCGCCCTCGGAGATGCGGCGCAGGGCCTCACCGAGGTTGGTGGCACCGCAGACGAACGGGGCGGTGAAGCTCCACTTGTCGATGTGGTGCGCCTCGTCGGCCGGGGTCAGCACCTCGGACTCGTCGATGTAGTCGACGCCGAGGGACTGCAGGACCTGGGCCTCGACGAAGTGGCCGATGCGGGCCTTCGCCATGACCGGGATGGACACGGCCTCGACGATGCCGGTGATCATGTCCGGGTCCGACATGCGGGCCACGCCGCCGTTGGCACGGATGTCGGCCGGGACGCGCTCGAGGGCCATGACGGCGACGGCCCCGGCGTCCTCGGCGATCTTGGCCTGATCCGGGGTGACGACGTCCATGATCACGCCGCCCTTCAGCATCTCGGCCATCCCGCGCTTCACCCGCGCGGTGCCGTGCTGCGGACCGGCGGTGTCGGGGGTGTTCTCAGCTGCGGACACGGGTGATCGGAGCTCCTCACATGACGGTCGGACTGCGTGGCGATTCTACGTGAGGTCGCGCAGGTGAACGCGGCGGTTCCGGATCGGCGATCTCGAAGTACACCGGCTCCGGTGCGGTGCCGTGCAGCCGCAGCATCCGCACCAGCCGCCGGGACCGCAGGGCACGGGTGTCGCGGACGGCGTCGTTGTGCACCCGGCGGGCCAGCACGACCAGTACCTCGGCGTCGGCGAGGTCGCCGCAGGGCCCGGGCTGCCCCGGCCCCCGCCCGACGACGGCGAGCTGCCTGGTCAGGGCGTTCTCCGCGGCCTCGCGGGCGGCGCGGCTCCCGGCCGGGTCCCGGCCGTCCGGGGCAGGAGCGGGCAGTGCCCGCGCGGCGACGGCGGCCCGGCGCAGGTCCGGCGGTGCGGCGGGACCGAGCGCGTCGGCGACGGCGAGCGCGACCCGGGCCCGGGCGTCCAGCGCCGCGGCGAGCCCGGCCCGGGCGGCGTCGACCCGCACGTGCAGCCGGTGCAGGCGCCGGACCCGTGTCACGCACCACAGGGTGAGAGCCGCCACCAGCAGCGCCGCGACGACCACTCCCCCGACGACGACGACCGTGCTCACCGCGCGCCCCCGCGCACCAGCGGCCGCGGTGCGCCGGCGATCGCCGCCCGGTACACGCGCAGCACGTCGGAGGCCACGACCGGCCAGTCGTAGCGCTGCGCCCGGTCCCGCCCCGCGGCGGCGAGCCGGGCGCGGGCGGTCTCGTCGTCGAGCAGGCGGGTGAGCGCCGCGGCCAGGGCGAGGTCGTCGCCGGGTGGGAACAGGGCACCGGCACGGCCGTCGTCGAGGACGGCGCGGAAGGACTCGAGGTCCGCGGCCAGCACCGGGGCGCCCGCGGCCATGGCCTCGGTCAGCACCATCCCGAAGCTCTCCCCGCCGCGGTGCGGTGCGCAGAACACCGCGACCGAACGCAGCGCGGCGGCCTTGGTCGCCTCGTCGACCGGCCCGAGCAGGTCGATCCGGCCCGCCAGCCCCGGCCCCGCGGCGCGCCGCAGCCGGTCGCCGTCGCCGCGGCCGACGACGAGCAGCCGCACGTCCGGGCGGTCGGCCACGACCCGGCGCAGTGCGGCCAGCAGCACCGGCATGCCCTTGCGGGGCTCGTCGAAGCGGCCGACGTAGCCGACCCGCACCGCGCGCGGCAGGTCCAGTGCCGGCCCGTGGGCGAACCGGGCGACGTCGACGCCGTTGGGGATCTCGGTGGCGTCCCCGCCCAGGTGCTCGACCTGGACCCGGCGGGCGGTCGCCGACACCGCGATCCGCGCCGTCACCCGTTCCAGCAGGGGGCGCGCCACGGGTCCGAACGCGGCGAGGACCCGGGACCGCTCGGTGGAGGTGTGGAAGGTCGCGACGACCGGCCCGCGGGCGTCGAGCAGCGCGAGCGCCGACACCGACGGGGTCGTGGGCTCGTGGACGTGCAGCACGTCGAAGTCGTGCGCGGCGAGCCAGCGCCGGGTGCGGTGGCGGGTCAGCGGGCCGAACGCGACGCGGGCGACGGAGCCGTTGTAGGGGACGCCGACGGCCCGCCCGGCCGGGGTGACGAACTCGGGCGCGGTGCCGGTCGTCGGGGCCAGGACCTCGACCGTGTGCCCGAGCGTGCGCAGCGCGGCGGCCAGGTCCAGGACGTGGCGCTGCACTCCCCCGGCGACGTCGAGGGAGTACGGGCAGACGATCCCGATCCTCATCCCGTGCCGACCGGCTGGAGCATGTGCCAGTCCCACGGACGGCGGGCGATCATGTCGCCGAACGCGTCGGCGAGGTGCTGGACGGCACCGGGGCCGGGCGGGACCGGCGCGCCGACCTCGACGCCCCAGGCGTCGTCGGTGAAGTAGGGGTAGGCCGGGTGCAGCGCGGCGCCGGTGAGCCGGGCGAGCCGCGCCGGGCCGGACGGCAGCCGGGCGGGCCCCCCGAGGAACGTCACGTCGGTCCCGGTGCCGGTCAGGTCACGGTCGGCGACCAGGCAGACGACCCCGCCGCGTCGCAGCCGCCCGGTCAGCGCGCGGTGCGCGGCGCGGGGGTCGTCGGCGGTCACGACCTCGAACCCGAGCGCGCGCCGGTAGGCGAGGAACCGGCGGAACAGCGGCTCGGGGCGCAGCCGCTGCACGACGGTGGTCAGCGCCGGTTCGAGCCCGAGCCGGTCGAGCTCGCGCAGCAGGTAGAGCCCGGCGAGGTCCCAGTTGCCGGCGTGCGGGAGGGCGAACACGACCCCGTGCCCGGACCGGGTGGCCGCCAGCGCGCCGGCGACGCCGTGGGCGTGCGGGTGCATCGCGGCGTGCACCGCGGCGGGGTCGAGGCCGGGCAGCGCGAACGCCTCGCGCCAGTAGCGGGCGTAGCTGCGCATCCCGGCGGCGACCAGGGCGTCGAGCTCGGCGGGTGTCGCGTCGGGGCGGGCCCGGTGCAGGTTGTGGCGCAGCCGTCGCACCCCGGGGCCGTCGCGGCGGACCGCGAGCGCGGCGCCGGCGTCGAACGCCCGTCCGACGACGCCGGCCGGCAGCCGCCCCGCGACCCGCCAGCCCGCCGCGTACCCGGCGGCGCTCAGCGCGTCGGTGGTGCGCGTCCGCAGGTCAGGCACGCGGGGCCTCGCGGGAGCTGAGCCGCACCGCCAGGATCCGCTGGCCGAGGGTCACCGCCGTCCCGATCGCCAGCACGACGAGGGTGACGGTCAGCGCCCACGGCACCCCGATGCCGGACAGGAACGCCCCGACCAGACCGAGGATGAGCCGTTCGGCGCGTTCGACGAGGCCGCCCTCGGCGGTGAGCCCGACGGACTCGGCGCGGGCCTTGACGTACGACACGATCTGGCCGCCGACCAGGGCCACCAGCGCCGCGGCGCCGGCCAGGGGCTCGGCCCCGCCGGTCAGCGCCCACCAGGCGAGCCCGGCGAACAGGGCGCCGTCGACGATCCGGTCGCAGGTGGAGTCGAGCACCGCCCCGAACGGGGTGCCGTGCCCGCGGGCGCGGGCCATCGCGCCGTCGATCAGGTCGGTCAGCACGAACAGCGTGACCAGCACCGCGCCGAGGGCCAGCCAGCCGGTCGGCAGGAACGCCAGCGAGCAGGCCACGGCCCCGACGGTGCCGAGCACGGTCACGGTGTCCGGGCTGACACCGCGGTCGATCAGGGCCCGCCCGACGGGGTCGGTGAGCCGGTTGACGTGCGCGCGGGCGAACAGGTTCAGCATCGGCGGCTGCGTGCTCCCGTGCAGGACGGCGGCGGTGGGGGACGCTGCCAGCGTAGTCCGACACCGGGTCCGCCCGCCGTCGGCGCGGCCGCAGTCAGCGGCGTGGCGGTTCCCACGCCTGCGCCAGCTGGTCGCGGGTCTCGGCGAGCAGCTGCGGGATCACCTTCGTCTGCCCGACGACGGCGATGAAGTTCGCGTCCCCGCCCCAGCGCGGGACGACGTGCTGGTGCAGGTGCTCAGCCAGCGACCCGCCCGCGACGTGGCCCAGGTTCAGGCCCACGTTGAACGCGTGCGGCGCCGCGACCTTCTTCATGGTCACGACGGCCTGCCGGGTGAACGCCATCAGCTCGCCGGCCTCGGAGTCGGTGAGGTCCTCCAGGTCCGCGACGTGCCGGTAGGGCAGCACCATCAGGTGCCCCGGGTTGTACGGGTGCAGGTTCAGCAGCGCGAACACCTCGTCGCCGCGCGCGACGACGAGGTTGTCCGCGTCCGGGTCCGTCGAGTCGCCCAGGGTGTCCCCCCGGGCGATCCGGCAGAACGGGCAGCCGGTGTCACCGGCGCCCTGGATGTAGGCGAGCCGGTGCGGGGTCCACAGCCGGGCGAACCCGTCGGGCGTCCCGGTCCCCTCCTGCGGGACCCACTCCTGCTCCATGAGCCGATCCTAGGCGCCGGGCCCCGCGGCGCAGGACCGTGCCCGGGTGCTCACCCGTCGATCTCGCAGAGCACCGAGCGGACGCTCACCGCGTCCCCGGGCGCCACGGCGAGGCCGCGGACGGTCCCGTCGCGGTGGGCCAGGACCCGGTTCTCCATCTTCATCGCCTCCAGCACCGCGACCAGGTCGCCGCGCGCGACCCGGGTGCCGTCGGTGACCGCGACCGCGACGATCGTGCCCTGCATCGGTGCGGTCACCACCGGCCCGGACGCGCCCGCGGTCTCCGCCCGCCGCAGCGCCGCCGACTCCTGGCGGATCCGCGCCGCGGTGTCGCCGAGCACCGCCAGGCCGGGCACCGGGACCGGGAGCGACCTGCGGCCGACCCGCACGGTGAGGGTGTCACCGACCGGCCCGGGCCCGACGGCGACGGGTCGTTCCTCTATCCACCGGTTGTGCACGGCGAAGGTGTGACCGTCGCCGGTGAAGTCGGGGTCGACGACGACCTCGCGGTAGAACGGCAGCGGTGTCGGCACCCCCTCGATCCGTGCCTCGGCCAGGGCGCGCCGGGCGCGGCGCAGCGCCTGCGGCCGGTCCCGGCCGGTGACCACGAGCTTGGCGAACATCGAGTCGAACCGGCCGTCGACGACGTCGCCCTCGACGACGCCGGAGTCCACCCGCACGCCGGGGCCGGACGGCATCCGGAACACCCGCAGCGGCCCGGGTGTGGGCACGAACCCGGCCGCCGGATCCTCCGCGGTGAGCCGGAACTCGATGCTGTGCCCGCGGTCGGGCACCGGCCCGCCGGTGAGCCTCGCGCCGCCCGCGATCCGGAACTGCTCGGCCACCAGGTCGACCCCGGTGGACTCCTCGGTGACCGGGTGCTCCACCTGCAACCGGGTGTTGACCTCCAGGAAGGACAGGGTCCCGTCCCCGCCGAGCAGGTACTCGACGGTCCCCGCACCGACGTAGCCCGCGGCCGCGCAGATGCGCGCGGCCGACCCCCGCAGCTCCTGCTCCTGGGCCGCGGTGAGGAACGGGGCGGGCGCCTCCTCGACGAGCTTCTGGTTGCGGCGCTGCAGCGAGCAGTCCCGCAGCCCGACGACCTGCACCGTGCCGTGCGCGTCGGCCAGCACCTGGGCCTCGACGTGCCGGGCCCGGTCCAGGAACCGTTCGACGAAGCACTCGCCGCGTCCGAACGCCGCGGTGGCCTCGCGGACGGCCCCGGCGAACGCCTCCGGGATGCCGGCGGCGTCGCGCACCACCTTCAGGCCGCGCCCGCCGCCGCCGAAGGCGGCCTTCACCACGATCGGCAGCCCGTGCTCCTCGGCGAACGCCCGGACCTCGCCCTCGTCGCGGACCGGGTCCCGGGTGCCCGCCGCAAGCGGGGCACCGACCTCGCGGGCGATCCGGCGGGCCGCGACCTTGTCCCCCAGCGCCCGGATGGTGCCCGGCGGTGGCCCGATCCACACCAGTCCGGCGGCGACGACGGCGTCGGCGAACCCGGCGTCCTCGGAGAGGAACCCGTAGCCGGGGTGCACCGCGTCGGCGCCCGCGGACAGGGCCGCCGCGACCAGGGCGCGGGCGTCGAGGTAGGTCGACGCGGCGTCGTCGCCGGGCAGCGCGACGGCGGCGTCGGCCGCGTGGACGTGCAGCGCGTCGCGGTCCGGACCACCGTGCACGGCGACGCTGCGCAGGCCGGCGTCGCGGGCGGCGCGGATCACCCGCACGGCGATCTCGCCGCGGTTGGCGACGAGGACGGTGTGCAGCGGGCGGGGTGGTTCGTCGGTCAGCACGGGGGCTCCTCCCGGCGGAGCGCGTTCCTCACGCGTCCCCCGCCCGGGCCAGGACACCCCTGGCCATCGCGATGTGCACGGCGTCGACCATCCGCCCGTCGACGACACCGACGCCACCACCGGCGGCGTCCAGCACCCGGCGGGCCCGGGCGAGCTCGTCGGCCGACGGGGTGAAGACCTCGTGCGCCGCCCGCACCTGCAGCGGGTGCAGGCAGATCTTGCCGTGGTAGCCGAGGTCGCGGCCGCGGGCGGCGTCGGCGCGGAACCCCTCGGTGTCCCGGACGGCGACGACCGCCTGGTCGACCACCGGGACCCGGGCGAGGTGTGCCGCCAGCCGGACGGCGCTGCGGGCGTGCAGCACCTCGTCGCCGCCGGCGGTCCGCCGTCCGCCCAGGTCGGCGACCAGGTCCTCCGCGCCGAAGTAGGCGGCGTCGGGCCCCTCGGCGAGCAGCGCACGGGCGTCGGCCACCCCGAGCGCGCTCTCCAGCCCGACGACGACGCGGGCCCCGGACGGCAGTGCGTCCCGCACCGCGCGGAGCCGGCCGGGGTCCTCGTACTTGGGCAGGACCACCCCGTCGGCGGCCGCGCCCGCCGCGGCGGCGAGGTCGTCGTCGTGCCAGGGCGTGCCGGGCGGGTTGACCCGGATCAGCACCGTGCCCGCGCCGGGGCGGTCCGCGGCGAGCGCGGTGACCACCGTGTCGCGGGCCCGGGCCTTGTCGGCGGGGGCGACCGCGTCCTCCAGGTCGGCGACGACGACGTCGGGCCGGCTGCGGACGACCTTCGCGAGCAGCTCCGGGGCTCCGCCGGGCACGAACAGGACGCTGCGCACCGCGAGGGTCACGACCGGCCCCCGGGAGCGGGGCGCCGGTGCATCAGCCCGGTGCGGCGGGCCCGGCAGACCAGGTCGCCGTGCTGGTTGTGGGCGCGGTGCTCGAACACGACGATCCCCGCGTCCGGCCGGGAGCGGGACTCGCGGGCGGAGACGACCTCGGTCTCCACCCGGACGGTGTCGCCCGGGAACACCGGGTGCGGGAACGCGACCTCGTCGAGGCCGAGCTGGGCGACGATCGTGCCCAGGGTGAGCTCCGGGACCGAGAGCCCGACGACGAGCGCGACGGTGAACATGCTGTTCACCAGCGGGCGGCCGAACTCGGTGCCCGCGGCGTACTCGGCGTCGAGGTGCAGCGGTGCCGGGTTCATCGTCATCGTCGTGAACAGGACGTTGTCGGTCTCGGTGACGGTGCGCCGGGTGGCGTGCCGGACGACGGTCCCCACCTCGAGCTCCTCGAACCAGCGACCGGACACGGCCCGGTCGGCCCGGTCGGCATCAACCTCGGCGCCGCTCATCCGCGCACCACCGCGGCGGTGACGTCGAGGGCGGACCGGTCCTCCATCGCGGAGGTGTCGCCGGTGGGCTCGCCGTGCACGACCAGGTCGCGCAGCAGCCTGCGCATGATCTTCCCGGTGCGGGTCTTCGGCAGTGCCGTCGTGACGTGCACCCGGTCCAGCCGGGCGTAGCCACCCAGCTCCGCGACGACCCGGCGGCCGATCTCGGCCGCGACGTCGCCGGACCCGTCGCCCGGACCGAGGGTGACGAACGCGATCGGGACGGTGCCCTTGGTGGGGTCCGGCACCCCGACCACCGCCGCCTCCACCACCGCCGGGTGCGCGGTGACCACGGCCTCGATCTCCATCGTCGAGATCCGGTGCGCCGCCACGTTGATCACGTCGTCGGCCCGGCCGAGCACCCACAGGTGCCCGTCGTGGTCGACCACCGCCTCGTCGTGGGTGGCGTACCGGCCCGGGAACCGCCCGAAGTAGGTGTCCAGGTACCGCTGGTGGTCGCCCCACACCGTCCGGGCCAGGGTCGGGAACGGCGCGGTCAGCACCAGGTTCCCCTTCACCCCCGGTGCCACCTCGACCCCGTCGTCGTCGACGACGACCCAGTCGTGCCCGGGCACCGCCGTCCCCACCGAGCCCGCCTTGAGCGTCTCCACCCCGGCCACCGGATAGGTCCAGGTCGAGCCGGTCTCGGTCTGCCCGTAGGCGTTGACCACCGGCACGTCGAACGTCCGGGTCGTCCACGCGAAGGTGTCCGCGTCCAGCGGCTCGCCCTGCATCGTGATCAACGACAGCGCCACCGGGTGCGCCGCGGCCAGGTCGTCACCGAACTTGCGCAGCATCCGCGCCACCGTCGGCGCCATCAGCACCTTCGTGACCCGGTGCCGGGCACAGATCTCGTAGAACCGCGAGCTCGACGGCGTGTCCAGCGCGCCCTCGAAGCAGGCGATCGTCATCCCGCACGCCAGTCCGCCGACCACCGCCTGGATCGGGAAGGTCAGCCAGCCCACGTCCGCCGCCACCCAGTACACGTCCCCGTCCTGGCGGCCCGCCTGCCAGTACGCGTTCGCCCAGGTCCCCACCAGGAACCCGCCCACCGAGTGCACCACCCCCTTCGGGGTCGACTCGGTCCCGCTGGTGAAGATCAGGAACGCCGGCTCGTTCGGGTCCAGCGCCACCGCGTCGCACCCGGCCGCCCCCGAGGTGAGCAGGTCGGCGTAGCGGTGCTCGCCCCCGGTCAGTGCGGTGTCGTCACCGGTGCGGTCGACCACCACCGTCGCCCGGACCGACGGGGCCCGCGAGCGTGCCGCCCGCAGCGTGGCGAGCAGCTCCACCCGGTTGCCCCGCCGGTAGCTCGCGTCCGCGACGACCACCACCGACGCACCCGCCGCGGCCAGCCGCGACGCCACGGCCTGCTCCCCGAACCCGGCGAACAGCACCGTGTACACCGCACCGATCCGGTTGCACGCCTGGATCGTGGTGAACGCCTCCACCAGGTTCGGCATGTAGACTGCGACGACGTCACCACGGGACACGCCGAGCTCGCGCAGGCCCGCGGCCAGCGCCGACACCTCGACGGCCAGCTCGCCGTAGGTCAGCGTGCGGGTGTCGCCCGGCTCGCCCTCCCACACCACCGCCGCCCGGTCCCGGGTGGCGGGGTCCTCGGCCCACCGGTCCACACAGTTGTCGGCGACGTTGATCAGGCCGCCGTCGAAGTAGGTGAAGTCGGGCAGCCCGCCGGTGCGCAGCCGCTCCCAGGGCCGCATCCAGCGCTGCCGGCCCGCCGCCCACTCCCAGTACTCGTCGGCGGTGCCGAACCCGCGGACGTGGGCCAGCTCGGCCTCCCGCTCCGGTACCCGCCACCGCTGTGGCAGCACCCGCAACGGCTCCGCGATCAACGCGGCCAGCGGGTCCGTGCTCTCGGACATCGTCGTCCTCTCGCAGATCTACACAGGGCTGATCAGGTGGTGCCGACGGCCGGTCGTGCGGGTCCAGCCGTCGGCGTCGTTCATCCGTGCGACGAGCTCGGTGCGCAGCTCCCCCGGTGCGACGACGGCGTCGACGACCAGGTCGCTCCCCATCCGCAGCAGGTTCACGTCCGCCTCCTGCTCGGCGGTGCGGGCCGCGACGTAGGCGGCCCGCTCGCCGTCGTCGCCGATGGCGGCGATCTTGTTGGCGTACACCGCGTTCACCGAGGCCTCGGCCGCCATCGGGCCGATGGTGGCGGTGGGCAGCGCGAGGGTCGCGCGGGGCTCGAAGCCGGGGGCGCACATCGCGTAGTAGCCGGCGGCGTAGGCCTTGCGCAGCACCACGGTGAACTTCGGGACCTCCGCCGAGGACATCGCGGCGATCAGCTTCGCGCCGTGCCGGATGATCCCCTGCCGCTCGACGTCCACCCCGACCATGAACCCGGGGACGTCCTGCAGGAACACCAGCGGGATCCCGTAGGCGTCGCACATCGAGACGAACCGGGCGGCCTTGTCCGCGGAGTCGACGAAGATCGCGCCGCTGCGGACGTCGGGCTGGTTGGCCACCAGGCCCACCACCCGCCCCTCGAGCCGGGCCAGTCCGACGACGATCTCGCGTGCCCAGCGGGCCTTGATCTCGAAGAAGGTTCCCGCGTCGACGACGCCCTCGATCACGTCGCGCACGTCGTAGGCCTGGTTCGGATCGGGCGGCACGACGTCGCCGAGCACCCGTTCCGGCGGGACCGGCTCGGCGCGGGCGGGCGGGGACCGGTAGTCGTCGGGCAGGTAGGACAGCAGCAGGCGGGCGGCCGAGACGGTCTCCCAGTCCGAGCCGAACACCTCGTCGCCGCAGCCGGAGACCGAGGCGTGCATCTGCGCCCCGCCCATCTCCTCCAGGGTGGTGCGCTCACCGGTGACCTTCTCGGCGACCCGCGGGCTCGCCAGGTACATCGAGGCGTGGTGCTCGACCATCCCGACCCAGTCGCAGAAGGCGGGCATGTAGGCCCCGCCGGCGGCCGAGGGGCCGTGCAGGCAGCAGATCTGGGGGACCCGCCCGGAGAGCCGGACCTGCAGGTGGAAGATCGCCGAGGCACCGCGCCTGCCGGGGAAGAAGCCCATCTGGTCGGTCAGCCGGCCACCCGCGGAGTCCACCAGGTAGACCACCGGGAGCAGGTCGCGGTCCGCGCGTTCGAGGATCCGGATCTGCTTCTCGCACGTCAGCTCCCCCCAGGACCCGGCCTTCACGGTGAAGTCGTGGGCGATCACCGCGACCCGGCGGCCGTCCACCCGGCCGACCCCGGTGACGACGCCGTCGGCGGGCAGACCGTCGGCCGCCACCGGAGGCGAGCAGACCGTCCTCGACGAACGTGCCGGGGTCGAACAGCACCCGCAGCCGGTCGCGCACCGGCATCTTCCCGGGCCAGCGGGAGGCGTCTCCCCCGGCCAGCGCCCGCTCCCGGGCGGCGGCGACGTCGGCCCGGGTCGGCGCGCCGGTGGTCGAGGCGCTCATCCGGCGGTCCCCTTGGCGAGGATCTCCAGCTGGATCTCGTCGGTTCCGCCCCCGATCCGCAGGACCCGGGCGTCGCGGTAGTGCCGGGCGACCGGGGACTCCTCGACGAACCCGGCTCCGCCGAACAGCTGCACGGCCTCGTCGACGATCCGGTTGGCCGCGATCGCGGCCACGTACTTGGCCCGGGCCACCGAGGTCTCCGCCTCCGGGTGCCCCGAGGAGAGCCGGGCCGCGGCCCGGTGGGTGAGCAGCCGGGCCGAGTCCAGCTCGATCTCCATCACCGCGACGCGGTGCCGGATCGTCTGCAGCCGGGCGAGCGGGGCGCCGAACGCCTCGCGCTCGCGGACGTAGGACCGGACCAGGTCCAGGCACTCCGCCGCGTGGCCCAGCCCCATCCCGGCCAGCGCGATCCGCTCGAGCTGGAACCCCTCCATGATCTGGTGGAAGCCGCGGTTCTCGGTACCCACGACGTCCTCGGGGCCGACGGCGACGCCGTCGAGGACCACCTCGCGGGTGTCCGAGGAGTGCCACCCCATCTTGCGCAGCGGGCGGCCCACGGACAGGCCCGGCGCGTCGGTGGGCACCACGAACAGGGTGATCCCCGAGTGCCGGGGCCCGCCGGTCCGCGCGGCGACGACCAGCACGTCGGCCAGCCCGGCGTTCGTGATGAACATCTTGCGGCCGTCGATCGTCCAGCCCCCGCCCGCGGGCCGGGCCGTGCTGGTGATGCCGGCGACGTCGGACCCGGTCCCCGGCTCGGTCACCGCGATCCCGGCCATCGCCTCGCCCGCGGCGAGCGGGCCGAGCCAGCGCCGCTGCTGGTCGGGGCTGCCGTGGCGGACCAGGTGGGGCGCCGCCATGTACCCGCTGACCAGAGCGGTCACCGCGATCCCGCCGGTGGCCCTGCTCAGCTCCTCGGCCAGCAGCGCGACGGCCAGGGCGTCCGCGTCCGAGCCGCCGTGCTCCTCGGGGGTGACCAGCCCGAGCAGGCCGGCCGCGCCGAGACGCTTCCACAGCTGCATCGGGATCGCCCCGGCCTGCTCGGCCTCGTCGACCACCGGCCGGATCTCACGGTCGGTGAAGTCCCGACAGGTCCGCCGGAACGCCTCGTGCTCCTCGTCGAGCTCCCACATCTATGGCGCGCCTCACAAAATCGACCGACCGGACGGTCGAATACTGGGCCGACCGGGCAGCCCTGTCAACCCGCCCCGGGGCTACCGTGAGCGGGCCCGACCGCACGACGGAAGGAACCCGATGGCCGGCACGGCCCTGACCAAGGCGGACGCCCGTCGGATGCGCGTCCTCGCGCTCTCGGCCGAGATCTTCTCCCGGCGCGGCTTCCGGGCGACGTCGATGAACGAGATCGCGGCCGCGGTCGGGCTGTCGAAGCCGACGCTCTACCACTACTTCCGCAGCAAGGAGGAGCTGCTGGTCCGGCTCTACTCCGACGTGCTGGACGAGAGCCTGGTGCTCGCCCGCGAGACCCTCGCCGCCGCGGGCTCACCGCTGGAGGCGATCCGCGACCTGATCGCGTCCCGGGTCGCCTACACCTGCCGGCACCAGTCGCTGCTCAAGGTCTGCTTCGAGGAGGAGCACGAGCTGCCGGTCGAGCTGGCCGGCGAGGTGCTCCGGCGACGGCGCGCGTTCGAGGACGTCTTCCTCACCGCGCTGCGCGACCACCTCGCCGCGCACCCCGGCGCACTCACCGGGATGACCCCGAAGGTCTACATGAACATGTGCCTGGGCGCCGCGAACTGGAGCTACAAGTGGTACCGCCCGGACGGGAGGTCCACTCCGGAGGAGCTCGGCGCCGGGATCGCCCGGTCGCTGACCACGGCGATCGACCCGGACGCCCGCGGGTGACGGGGTGCGCCCGGGCGGCACCCGGGCGCACGACCGTCAGGACGCGGGGAAGGTCTCCGCGGTCGGGGAGACGTTGCTGCGCGACGACACCCACGCGGTGATCGCCGCGACGGCCTCGTCGACCGGCACCGCATTGGTCTGCGAGCCGTCGCGGAAGCGGAAGCTCACCGCGCCGGCCTCGACGTCGCGACCGCCCACGAGCAGCAGGAACGGCACCTTCTGCAGCGTGTGGGTGCGGATCTTCTTCTGCATCCGGTCGTCGCCGGAGTCGACGTCGATCCGGATGCCCGCGGCGCGCAGCCGGGCGGCGACGTCGCGGACGTAGTCGTCCTGGGCCTCGGTGACCGGGATCCCCACCACCTGGACGGGGGCCAGCCACGCCGGGAAGGCGCCGGCGTAGTGCTCGGTGAGCACGCCGAAGAAGCGCTCGATCGAGCCGAACAGCGCGCGGTGGATCATGACCGGGCGCTGCCGGGAGCCGTCGGAGGAGGTGTACTCCAGCTCGAAGCGGTCCGGCAGCATCAGGTCGACCTGGATGGTCGACATCTGCCAGTAGCGGCCGATCGCGTCGCGGGCCTGCACCGAGATCTTGGGGGCGTAGAACGCGGCGCCGCCCGGGTCGTCGTGCAGGGTCAGCCCGAAGCTCTCGGCGGCGTCGCGCAGCGCCTGGGTGGCCTCGGCCCACGACTCGTCGGAGCCGATCGACTTCTCCGGGTTGCGGGTCGACAGCTCCAGGTAGAAGTCGTCGAGGCCGTAGTCGCGCAGCAGGTCCAGCACGAACTGCAGCAGGCTGCGGATCTCACCCTGCATCTGCTCGCGGGTGCAGTAGATGTGCGCGTCGTCCTGGCTGAACCCGCGGGCCCGGGTCAGGCCGTGCACCACACCGGACTTCTCGTAGCGGTAGACGGTGCCGAACTCGAACAGCCGCAGCGGCAGCTCGCGGTAGGACCGTCCGCGCGAGGCGAAGATCAGGTTGTGCATCGGGCAGTTCATCGGCTTGAGGTAGTAGTCGACGGCCGGCCGCTTCAGCTCGCCGTCGGCGGTGTACTCCGCGTCGAGCTGCATGGGCGGGTACATGCCCTCGGCGTACCACTCCAGGTGGCCGGACTTCTCGAACAGCGCGCCCTTGGTGGCGTGCGGGGTGTAGACGAACTCGTACCCGGCCGCGGCGTGCCGCTCGCGGGACAGGTCCTCCAGCTCCTTGCGGACGACGCCGCCCTTGGGGTGGAAGACCGGCAGGCCCGACCCGATCTCGTCCGGGAAGCTGAACAGGTCCAGCTCGCTGCCCAGGCGGCGGTGGTCGCGCCGCTCGGCCTCGGCGATGCGCTCCAGGTAGGCGTCGTGCGCCTCCTGCGACTCCCACGCGGTGCCGTAGATCCGCTGGAGCTGGGCGTTGCGCTGGTCGCCCCGCCAGTACGCGGCGGCCGAGCGGGTCAGCGAGAACGCCGGGATGAACTTGGTGGTCGGCAGGTGCGGGCCACGGCACAGGTCCGACCAGACGACGGCGCCGGTGTGGGCGTGCACGTTGTCGTAGACGGTGAGCTCGCCGGAGGAGTCGACCTCCATGACCTCGCCGTCGTCGGCGCCGCCCTTGAGGTCGATCAGCTCCAGCTTGTACGGCTGGTCGGCCAGCTCCGCGCGGGCCTCGTCCTGCGAGGCGTAGCGACGGCGCTCGAAGCGCTGCCCCGCCTTCACGATCTTCTTCATCGCCGACTCGATCTTCTTCAGATCCTCGGGGGTGAAGGGGGTGTCGACGTCGAAGTCGTAGTAGAAGCCGTCGGTGACCGGCGGGCCGATGCCCAGCTTGGCCTTCGGGAACAGCTGCTGGACGGCCTGGGCGAGCACGTGCGCCGCCGAGTGCCGGATGACGCTGCGCCCCTCCTCGGTGTTCGCCGGGACCGGCACGACCTCGGCGTCGGCCTCGGGGGCCCAGGCCAGGTCGCGCAGGGCGCCCTCGGCGTCGCGCACGACGACGATCGCCTCGGGACCGCTGGTCGGCAGCCCGCCCTCCCGGACGCGCGCGCCGGCGGTCGTCCCGGCCGGCACCCGGATCGGGGCGGACGCGGGCGGGGCGGACGGTGCGGACACGGGGGTGCCTCCAGGGTGGTGCGAACGGATGGACCTCCGATGCTAGTCGGGGGCCGCGAACCGGTTTCGACCGCCGGGAAGACACCCGGCGGGTGCGGGTGTTGCAGCCGTCGTGGTCCCTCTCTCCGTGCTCGACCTGGTCCCCGTGGCCGACGGCTCGTCGGCCACCGACGCGCTGGCGCACAGCACCCGCCTGGTGCGACGGGCCGAGGAGCTGGGCTTCACCCGCTACTGGGTCGCCGAGCACCACGGCATGCCCGGGATCGCCAGCTCGTCGCCGCCGGTGCTGATCGCGCACCTGGCCGGGGCGACCGAGCGGATCACCGTCGGCTCGGGCGGGGTGATGCTGCCCAACCACCGCCCGCTCGTCGTCGCGGAGCAGTTCGGCACCCTCGAGGCACTGCACCCCGGCCGGATCGACCTCGGCATCGGGCGCGCCCCGGGCACCGACCCCCGGACCGCCGCCGCGCTGCGCGGGACCGGGGCCGACCGGCTGCACGCCCCGGACGACTTCCCCGACCAGCTCGTGGAGCTCGCGGCCTACTTCCGTGGCGACGCCGGGGTGCTCGCCGTCCCGGCCGCGGGGAACGCGCCGACGATGTGGCTGCTCGGCTCGTCGGGCTACTCGGCGAAGGTCGCCGGGATGCTCGGGCTGCCGTTCGCCTTCGCCCACCACTTCTCGGCCGCGAACACGCTGCCCGCGCTGGAGCTCTACCGCGAGCACTTCCGGCCCTCGGCGATGCTGGCGCAGCCGTACTCGATGATCGCCACCGCCGTGACCTGCGCCGACACCGACGAGCGCGCCCGCGAGCTGGCACTGCCCTCGGCGCTGCAGTTCCTGCACCTGCGCCTCGGCGACCCACGCCCGCTGCCCGGCCCCGAGGAGGTCGCGGCCTTCGACTGGACCGACGCGGCCCGGGCGTTCGTCGAGCAGCGCCAGGCCGACCAGGTCATCGGGTCGCCGGAGACCGTGCGGGCCGGCGTCGAGGAGCTCGTGGCCCGGACCGGGGTGGACGAGCTGATGGTGACGACCTCGACCTTCCGCGGCGAGGACCGGCTGCGCTCCTACGAGCTGCTGGCCGGCGCCGTCGGCCTGCGCCCGGCGGCCGCGGCCGCCTGACCCGGGGAGTGTGGGGCATGATCGCGGGCGTGAACGACGCCGCCGCCCGCTTCCGGGCCGCGATCGAGGCCGGAGACCTCGACGCGGCCGTCGCCCTCTGCCGCGACGACGTCGAGTTCCGCTCGCCGGTCGTGCACCGCCCCTACCGGGGCCGGGACGCGTTGCGCCCCATCCTGGGCGCGGTGTTCACCGTCTTCGGCGGGTTCCACTACGTCGCCGAGTACTCCGGCGACGACGGGCACGTCCTCGAGTTCGCCGCGACCGTCGGGGAGCGCGAGGTGCAGGGCGTCGACGTCCTGCGCACCGACGACGAGGGCCGGATCCGCGAGCTCACCGTGCTCGTGCGGCCGCTGTCGGCCGCGGTCGCGCTGCGCGACCGCATGGGCCCGCTGCTCTCCTGACCCGTCGCCGCAGGTCGCCGTCGGGGTTGCCGCCGCCCGTCGATCGACGACGGCCGGTCGTCCCGCCGGGTGCGGCCGTCCGGCCGTCCGGCGCTGGGCCGCCCGCGCGTCGTCGCACGCAACCGGCCGTTGCTCGACGCAGTGATCGTGTCGCCTGTGCATCCCTTCGGCCGCGGGCACGATGGTCCGCATGCCGCACCATGATCGGGCGATCCGGTCACGGAGCGCGCCATCACCCCGCTGACGTGCCGACATTCGAGTGACGTCGATCAGGTGGGCACAACGCCGCCCTCCGGTCCCTCGTTGACACAGCGAACTCGTTGACCGGGTGAGACCACGCCACCGTCCGGCTCCGCCGGCCGTCGACCAGAAGGGAGAGCCGGTTGCCCGCAGGCCCGCCCCCACCGCCGCGGTCGCGCCGCTCCCCCGAGTCCGATTCCCACGGATCGTCCGGCTCCGGTCGTGCGGTCGACACCGAGGAGCGCCCGACCGGTCGGCACGGCAGCGACCAGGTCGCCCGCGACGACTCCGGCGCCCCGGCCCGGCACGGCGCCCCCGCCGGTGGACGGCGCGCGCGGTCCGCCGAGCCGGAGGCCCGTTCCTTCGCCGACGTCGTCCGGGCGACCGGGTCGACCGGACGTTCCGGCCCGGACGGGGCACGCGGCACCGGGGAGGACGGCGGCACCGGCCGTCGGCGCTCCCGGCGGGCCGGCGAGGCCGCTCCCGCGACCGCCGCCCCCGGTACCGGGGCCCCGGCGGATGGCGCCCCCGCACACAGCGCCCCTGCGAACGGCGCTCCCGTGAACGGCGCTCCCGTGAACGGCACCTCTGCGAACGGCTCGAGCAACGGCTCCGGGGGCAGCGGCTCCGGCACCCCCGGCCCCGCGGGCAGCGGCTCGGGCGGCAACGGCTTCGGCACCCACGGATCCGGGGGCAACGGCTCCGGCGTCAACGGCTCCGGGGGCACCACGAAGGTCGGGCTGCGCGTGCGCGGCGGCACCGTGCCCCGCGAGCCCGGCAGCACCCCGCGGCCCGGCACCACCGGCGCGACCCCCGCGGGCCCGCCCCCCGCGGCCGAGCCCCGGCACACCACCGGCCCGCAGCGGCGCCCCGGCGCCGGCGGGCCCGGCCGACCGGGCCCCGCGCCGTCGTTCCCGGCCGGGCAGCCCACCGCGCCGGCCCCGGCCGGGCCGGTCGACCACCCGGGGACCGGGGCACCACGGCCCGGCACCGGCGACGCCCACGGCGCCGCGCCTGCCCCGGGGCACCGGAACACCGGGCCGCAGGCCCGGCCCCGCCCCGCCCCGGCGGCGCCGAGCGCCCCCGGCGCCGGTCCGCAGAGGGCCGCGCCGCGCCCCGGGCAGCACCCGTCGCTGCCGCCGGTCCCCCGCCCCGCCGTGCCCCCGACCGGTGCCACCCGGCCCGGCCCGGCCTCCGCCGCCACCTCGGCCAGCACCGGGGCCACCGCTGCGGCCACCACGGCCGTCGCCGCGCCCTCGGCACCGTTCCCGGGCCCGGCGGCCCCGGACGGCGCCGCCGCGGCCACCCGCACCGGCCGCCGTCGTCGTCCCGAGCCGGACGAGGGCGCCGGGTCCACCACCGACGCCCTGCCCGCGCGCACCGGCGGGCGCCGCCGCCGTCCCGGACCCGGCGACGCCGCGACCGCGCTCGCCCCCGCCGCCGAGGCCCCGACCGGGCTCGTGCCCGCCACCGCCCCGCGCGGCGACGGCGGTGCGCCCACCGCCCTGGTCGCCGCCCCCGGCGACGAGGCGGGCACCGAGTACGTCGACGCCGCGGCCCCCGGCCCGCGCCGCCGTCGCCGCGCCGAGCCCGACGGACCGTTCGACCGGGTCATCGCACTCGTCGGGCCCGGCGTGGGTGTCGTGCGCCGCCGCCTCGGCATCCTCGACGCCGACCAGAAGGCCGCCCTCACCCCCGAGGAGCGCCGGACCCGGCGTCGCCGGCAGGTCGTGTACTCGCTGGTCGGGACGGCCGCGTCGATCGTGCTGCTGCCGCTGCTGCTGCTCGGGCTCGGCTGGCTGCTGTTCCCGATCCCCAGCACCGACGACGCGGTGCAGAACCAGATCGCCACCGTCTCCTACGCCGACGGCGGCCAGCTCGCCCGCCTCGTGCCCGAGCAGGGCAACCGGATCAAGGTCGGGATGGACGCCATCCCGGTGCACGTGCGCGAGGCCGTGCTGGCGGCCGAGGACCGGTCGTTCTACTCGAACCCGGGCTTCGACTTCACCGGCATCCTGCGGGCGATGGTCGCCCAGCTGACCGGCGGCGTCGGCGGCGGGTCGACGATCACCCAGCAGTACGTCAAGAACACCCTGGTCGGCAACGACGCGACGTACTGGCGCAAGTACAAGGAACTGATCGTCTCGCTGAAGGTCTCCGGGCAGAAGTCCAAGGACGAGATCCTCAACGACTACCTCAACGCCATCTACTTCGGCCGCGGCGCCTACGGCATCGAGTCCGCCAGCCTCGCCTACTACGGCAAGCCCGCGGCCCAGCTGACCCCCAGCGAGGGCGCGCTGCTCGCCGGGATCATCCAGTCGCCGTCCAACTGGGACCCGGCGAACTCCCCGGACCGGGCGAAGCAGCGCTGGAACTTCGTCCTCGACGGCATGGCCGCCCAGGGCTGGATCTCCAAGGCCGACCGGCAGGCCGCCGTGTTCCCGCAGACCATCGCGCCGGAGAACACCTCGCGCTCGTCGTCGCTGACCGACGCCCGCGGCCACATCCTCAACGCGGTCCGCTCCGAGCTGGGCTCGCTGGGCATCTCCGAGCAGGCGTTCGCCCAGGGCGGCCTCCAGGTGACGACGACGATCGACCCGCAGCGCCAGCAGCAGCTCACCGACTCGGTCGAGCAGAAGCTGCGCGGCGAGCCGGAGCTGCTGCGCACCGGCGCGGTCGCGATCGACCCGCGGACCGGCGGCATCCTCGGCTACTACGGCGGGTCGAACGGCACCGGCCTGGACTACGCCCAGGTCATGAAGCAGCCCGGGTCGACGTTCAAGCCGTTCGCCGTGCTCGCCGGGCTCCTGAACGACCCGCCGATCGGCCTGGGCACCACCTTCGACGGCTCCGAGCGGCCGGGGCTGCGCAACGCCGAGGGCGCCAACTGCCCGCGCTGCGACCTCAAGCAGGCGATGACGATCTCCAACAACGTCGTCTTCACCAAGCTCGCCGCGCAGGTCGGGCCGCAGAAGGTCGCCGACGCCGCCCGCCTCGCCGGGATCACCGCGCCGCTGGAGAACCCCGACGCGCGGCTCCCGCTGGGCAACAAGGAGGTCACGCCGGTCCAGCTGGCGTCGGCCTACGCCACCATCGCCGCGGGGGGCGTCTGGCACGCCCCGCACATGGTGTCCAAGGTCGTCGACTCCGACGGCCGGGTGCTCTACGAGTACCAGCCGGGCGAGGGCGAGCAGCGCTTCCCCGAGCAGGTGGCGCGCAACGTCGTCGAGGCGATGATGAACGTCGTCGACAACGACGGGCTGCAGCTGCCCGACGGGCAGGAGGCCGCCGGCAAGACCGGCACCGTCCAGTCCCGCTTCGAGGGCCAGAACAACGACGCCTGGTTCGCCGGTTTCACCCCCGGGATCGCGACGGCCGTGTGGGTCGGCACCGACCGCAACGACCCGATCCAGGACTCCGCGGGCCGCCCGATCAACGGCGCCGACCTGCCCGGATCGGTGTGGAAGGCGTTCATGTCCGACACCGTGCGCACCACCGGCACGGCCGAGTTCCCGGCGTTCAGGCCGATCGGCGAGTCGCCCTCCACCCTGGCGCCCAACGAGCCGACCGCCCCGCCGACGCCGACGAGCACGCCGTCGGCCGAGCCCACGCCGGAGCCGAGCACGGACCCGGTCGCCCCCACCGATCCCCCGGCCCCGATCGAGCCGACCGGCGTCCCGGAGACCACCGGCGACCCGGTGCCCGCCCAGCAGGACGAGACGCAGCCGGGTGCCGACGCGGGCCGCGCCGCCGACCCGACCGTCGGCTGATCCGCCCCGTTCGCGCCGCGGCCGGGCTACCGTGGACGGGTGACCGGTGACCATCACTTCGAGGTGGTGGCCTGGCGGGCGGACCGCAGGCTCACCCTCTACGTGCCGGGCATCGAGGCGTCGACCACCGTCGACGACCCCCGGGTGGCCGAGGACGCGGTCCGCGACCTGATCGCGGACCTCACCGGCGTCGACCGCGGGGTCATCACCTGCGACATCCGGCTCGGACGCCCCTGGCGGTCCGGGATCTGAGACCTCCCGGTCAGCGGGCCGGCGGCACCAGGATCGTCGCCGCCGCCGCGCAGACCGACTCGGTGAGCGCGTCGAGCACCGTGGTGCTGAGCTTCCAGTGCTGCCAGTACAGCGGGACGTCGAGGTGGCGCTCGGTGTCGAGCAGCACGAGCCGCCCGGCGGCCGCGGCCTCCCGGGCCGGGCCGTCGGTGAACATCCCCCAGCCCAGACCCGCACGGATCGCCTCGTGGTAGCCGTCGGCGGCGGGCACCCGGTGCGCCGGGCCGGTGCACGGCCGGTGGGTGAGCCCGCGGACGAACCGGGTCTGCAACACGTCCTTCGACCCGAAGTCGACCCGCGGGGCGAGCGGGAACGCCTCGGCCGGGTCCCGCCCGGCGAACCACCGGTCGTACACCGCCCGGGCGGCGACGGGCCGGTAGCGGGTCGCGCCCAGCGGCCGGACCGCGCAGCCCTGCACCGGTGCCGACGACGTCGTCACCGCCCCGACCACCGAGCCCTCACGGAGCAGGGCCGCGGTGTACTTCTCGTCGTCGACGTGCAGGTCCAGCCGGACCCCGTGCCGGGCGGCCAGGGGGACCACCGCGGACAGGAACCAGTGGGTCACCGAGTCCGCGTTCACCGCGATCGGCAGGTGCGTGCCCGCGGTGTCGGCGCTGCCGAACCCGGCCTCGACCTCCCCCTCCAGCACCGCGATCTGCCGGGCCAGCCGCAGCAGCGCGGCCCCCTCCTCGGTCGCGACGCACGGACGCGTACGGCGCACCAGGATCCGGCGCGCCTGCCGTTCCAGGGCCTTGATCCGCTGGGACACCGCGGACGGCGTGATCGACAGCCGCGCGGCGGCGGCGTCGAAACCGCCCTCCTCCACCACGGCGCTCAGGGTGGCCAGCCGCTCCCGGTCGTACATGAAGCAGATCTACAGTTCATGACGTTCTTTCAGTTGCTGACGTCTTCCTGACGCGGTCGGCCTAGCGTCGGTGACGTGAGTGTGCTGGCGGGATTCGGGACGGGACTGTCGCTGATCGCGGCGATCGGGGCGCAGAACGCGTTCGTGCTGCGGCAGGGGCTGCGACGCGAGCACGTGCCGGCGGTGGTCGTGTTCTGCGTGCTGGCCGACCTGGTGCTGGTGACCGCGGCGGTCGCGGGCGTCGGGCTGCTCGTCGACCGCGTACCGGGGCTGGTCGAGGTGGTGCGCTGGGGCGGCGTGGTGTGGCTGACCGCCTACGGCCTGCTGGCGCTGCGGCGCGCCCTCCGGCCCGGTGCGCTCGACGCCGACCCCCACGGCTCGGCCCGGCCGCTCGTGCCCGTCCTGGGGAGCGCGGCGGCCCTGACCTTCCTCAACCCGCACATGATGCTGGACCTGCTGGTGCTCGGGTCGCTGGCCGCCGCGCACGGCGACGACGGCCGGTGGACGTTCGGCGCCGGGGTGGTCGTGGCCAGCCTGATCTGGTTCTCCGGGCTCGGCTTCGGCGCGGCGCGGCTCGCGGGGCTGTTCGCCCGGCCGACGGCGTGGCGGGTGCTCGACGGCGTCGTCGCCACGGTGATGCTCGGCCTGGCGGTCGCGCTGGCCGCCGGATGAGGAGTGGGGGTACAACATCGTCCATGTCCGCCGAGTACGTGCCGGGGCGACCGCCCGCCGCGCTGCGCGGGCACGTGCTGCGCTACCTCGGCTACCGCGAGCACGCCGCCGCTCCCCTGCGTCGTCGCCAGCCGCCGTCCGCCGGGACCGCGCTGATCCTGGGGCTGCACCCGCTGACGCTGTCCGGGCCGGCCGTCGGGACCGGGTCGGCGGCCGCGTTCGTCGGCGGCCTGAGCGACACCTGGGTGCTGACCGAGTTCACCGGCCCGCAGGCCGGGGTGCAGGTGGACCTGACCCCGGCGGCGACCTACACCCTCCTCGGCGGGCGGGCGCTGCCCGGCGGCACGGTGCCCCGCCTCGACGAGCTCGACGACCCCGTGCTCGCCGCGCTGCCCGCCCGGCTGGCCGCCGAGCCGACCTGGGACGGCCGGTTCGCGCTGGTCAGCGCGCTGCTCGCGGACCGGCTCCTGGACGACCGGGCCCGCGTCCCCGCACCCGAGGTGCGTTACGCGTGGGACCGGCTCAGTGCGACCGCGGGCCGGGTCGGCGTCGCGGAGCTGGCCGCCGAGACCGGCTGGAGCCGCCGCCACCTGCAGTCCCGGTTCCGGACCCAGGTCGGTCTCGCGCCCGGGACCGTCCGCCGGGTGCTGCGCTTCGCGCGCGCCGCGGAGCTGGTCGGGGCCGGGCGGGCACCGCTCGCCGTGGTCGCCGCCGGCTGCGGCTACGCCGACCAGGCCCACCTCACCCGCGAGTTCCGGGCGCTCGCGGGGATCACGCCCGCCGCGTTCCGGGCCGAGCAGTTCCCATTGCTTCAAGACGCGCCGCCGCGTCCCGGTCAGGATCGGGCGTCATGAGCATCCACCCCACCCTCCGCTACGACGACCCCCGCGCCGCGATCGCGTTCCTCACCACCGCGCTCGGCTTCCGGGAGGTCGCCGTCCACACCGGCGACGACGGCGGGGTCGCCCACGCCGAGCTCGCCTGGGACGACGGCGACGACACCGGCCTGGTCCTGATCGGACCGCGCCGCGCCGGGGGCGACCGCTTCGACACCGGTCGCGCCGTGATCTACCTGACCTGCGACGACCCGGACGCGGTGCACGCCCGCGCGGCCGCCGCCGGCGCGGAGATCACCATGGCGCCGGTCGACCAGGACTACGGTTCGCGCGAGTGCGCCGTCGCCGACCCGGAGGGCAACACGTGGAGCGTGGGGACCTACCGGCCGTCCCCGGGGCGCCCGTGACCGCACGCCACCCGGACCCCGCCGACCCGCTGCCGTGGCTGCGGGAGATCTGCCTGTCCCTGCCCGAGGTGACCGAGAAGGTCAGCCACGGGTCGCCGTCGTGGTTCGTGCGGAAGATGTTCGTCTCCTACGCCGAGCACCACCACGGCCACCCGCACCTGGCGTTCTGGTGCGCCGCGCCGCCGGGCGTGCAGGCCGAGCTGGTCGCCGAGGACCCGGCCCGGTTCTTCCGGCCCGCCTATGTCGGCCACCGCGGCTGGCTCGGGGTGGTGCTCGACGGCACCGGCCCCGACGCCGCCGACCGCGACGAGATCACCGAGATCGTGACCGACGCGTGGCGCTGCGTGGCCCCGGCCCGGCTGGCCGCCCGGCTCGACAGCTGACTCAGGCCGCGGCGCCCGACTCGCGGACGGACCGGAGCAGCGCCGTCAGCAGCCGGGCGTGGTCGGCGTCGGCCTGGCTCGGGACGAGGAAGCGGCGGCGCAGGAAGGCATAGGACAGCTCGTTGCGCGGGTCGGCGAGCGCCTGCTGGCCGCCGGCTCCGCTGTGGCCGAACGACCCGGCCGCGAGCATCGGGTAGACCTCCGAGGAGGCGTGGAACCCGACCGCCCACGCCTTGTGCCGGCGCAGGACCAGGTCGAACCCGGCGGTCTGGATCTGGGCGAACGCGGCGAGGGTGTCCGGGCGGAGCAGCGCGGGGCGGCCGTCGACCGGGCCGGTCGCCGCGGCGTAGAGCGTCGCGAGCGCGCGGGCGGTCCCGATCCCGCCGAGCGAGGCCGGCCCGCGGGAACGGACGACCGGGTGGGCGGGCAGCTCCCACACCTCGCAGCCGTCGGGGTGCCTGCGGTTGAACGCGATCCCGGGGAGACCGTCCGGTGCACCCGCGCCCGCGGCGAGCTCCCGCAGCCGCTCGGGCGTGGCGATCATGGGCTGGGGGGCGAGGAACCGCTGCTCGTCCTCCGCGGGCAGCCCGAGGTGCAGGTCCAGGCCCAGCGGCCCGGTCAGCAGCTCGCGGACGAGCGCGCCGACCTCGGCCGAGGTGGCGCGGCGGACGACCTCGCCGGTGAGGGCCGACTCCACCAGGGCGTGGTAGCCCGACGACGTGCCGGGACGCCAGAACGGGCGCTGTGCGCCGAGCCGCTCGGCGACCAGGTGGTCGTCGGAGAGCTCGTCGACGGAGAACCCCTCGGGTGTGCCGACCAGACCCGCCTGGTGGGCGAGCAGCTCGCGCAGCAGCAGGTCCTGCTTCCCACCGGTGGCGAACTCCGTCCAGTAGTGCGCGACCCGCTCGTCCAGGTCGAGGACGCCCTGCTGGACGAGCAGCGCGACCAGGAGGTGCGTCACGCCCTTGGACGCCGAGTAGATGCCCTGCAACGAGTCGGGCGCGGTCTCCGGCCCGGCCCACAGGTCCACCACCGGGCGCCCCCGGTACCGGGCCGCGACCTGGGCGTCGAGCGGCGCCCCCTCGGCCGCGAGCAGCGCGGCGAACGCGTCCCGCACGGGCTCGAACCCGTCGGCCACCGTGCCCCGGACCGTGTCCGTCGCCGTTCCCGTGATCGTCATACCGCTCCCCGCTCTCCCGCCGACCGCCAGTTAGTAACCGTCGGATACTAACCGATTCGGGAACCCGGCCGAGCCGGCTCACGTCCTAGAGTCCGGGGCATGACCCGGACGCCGGAGGAGCCCGCAGCGAAGCGACCGCCGGGCCGCCCGGCGCGGATCAGCCGCGACGCGATCGTCGAGGCGGTCGCCGCCACCGCGAACCTCGACACGATGACCGTGCGCGAGGTGGCCGCGCGGTTGCAGGTCACCCACGGGGCGCTCTACCGCTGGGTGCGCACCCGCGACGAGCTGGTCGACCTGGTCAGCGGGACCCTGGTCGACCGCGTCGTGCGCAGGATCGACGGCGCCGCCGGGGAACCACCGACCGCCCCGGAGCTCCTGCGACGCCTGGGGTGGGCCATGCACGACGAGTTCCTCGCCCTGCCCGGCTACGCCACCCACCTGTCCCGGCCGCACCGCCACCACGGGCCGTCGGTGGAGCGGATCCGGGACACCGTCGTCACGGCGCTGGTCCGCGACGGCGTCGACGGGGCGATGGCCGAGCAGAGCTGGCAGATCTTCGTCACGTGCACGGTCGGCTGGCTGGCCGCCGTCGAGAACGCCCAGCACCCCGGCGCGGGGACGCCGCACTTCGCGGTCTTCCTGGACGTCCTCGTCCGGGGGCTGCCCGCCCGGGCCCCCGGCACCGGCCGGTAGCGCGGGACCACGCGCTCCCGCGTCCGGGTCCCCGCGGGAGGCACGGCGGTGATCACCGGTTGTGGAGGACGGCGCCCGCGTCGCGAACGGATCGCTCCACAACCGGTGATCTTCTGATGCCGGCCGGGCCGAGGCGACGCCCGGTCAGGCGTTCGCGCCGCTCACCGCGGAACCGGCCGGAGCCGGGGAGGTGTGCTCGGCGGCCGGCGCCGCGGCCTTCTGCGGCCGGCGGGCGCGCAGCCGCGCGAGCAGGCTCCCCTCGGGGCGTTCGGCCAGTGCCGAGGTGAACCGGTCCAGGAAGATCGCCACGATGACGACGGCGAGCCCGCCCTCGACGCCGGTCGCGATGTCGAGCTGGGTGACCGCGCTGACCACCGTCGTGCCCAGCCCGTCGGCACCGGCCAGGCCCGCGACGACCACCATCGACAACGCCAGCATGATCACCTGGTTGACGCCGGCCATGATCGACGGCAGCGCCATCGGCAGCTGCACCTCGCGCAGGATCTGACGCGGGTGCGCCCCGAACGCGTGCGCGGCCTCCACGACCTCGCCGTCGACGCCCCGGATGCCCAGCTCGGTGAGCCGGACCGCCGGCGCGATCGAGAACACGATCGTCGCGACGACGCCCGGCACCACGCCGATGCCGAACAGCAGCACCACCGGGATCAGGTAGACGAACGCCGGGACCGTCTGCGCCAGGTCGAGGACCGGGCGCAGCGTCCGGCTCGCCGCGCGGCTGCGGGCGGCCCAGATGCCCAGCGGCACACCGATCGCCACCGCGATCAGCGCCGCGACGAGCACCAGACCGAAGGTCTCCATCGTCTCGGTCCACAGGTCGAACGAGGACACGAGGAGGAAGCCGACCAGGGTGAACACCGCGAACCCGACCCCGCGCACGAGCAGCGCGAGCGCCACGAGCAGTACCAGCCAGACCCACCACACCGGGGCGGTGAAGATCGAGGTCACGGCCTCGACGACCGCGGTGATCGCGACCCCGATGGCGTCGAACACGACCCCGGCGTTCTGCAGCAGCCAGAGGATGAACGCCTCGACGTAGCTCCCGAACTCGAACCTGGGCATCAGGCGTTCCTCCCGTCGGCGGTGGCCTCGTCGTGGGTCGACAGGGCGGCGAGCACGGCACCCCGCGGGACGACGCCGGTGAGGCGGCCGTCGTCGACCACCGCGAGCGGGACCGGGTTGCGTCCGACCTGGTGCAGCAGGTCGATGAGCGGCCGGTCCGGTTCGGTGGTGCGGTACTCCTCGACCAGCGCGGACCGGTCGATGCCGGTGGCGCCCCGTCCCGCGGCGTGGCCGAGCCAGTCGTCGCGGACGACGCCGAGGATGCGGTGGTCGTCGTCGACGACGTAGGCGCCGGTCGCCTCGGCCCGGCCGAGCCGGACCAGCACGTCGGCGGGGCGCTCGTCGAGGGTCACCGTGATGCGGGCCTCGCGGATCACGTCGGCGGCGGTGAGCACCCGGCTGCGGTCGACGTCGGAGACGAACTCGGCGACGTAGTCGTCGGCCGGGGACTCCAGGATCTGCGGTCCGGTGCCGACCTGGACCAGGCGGCCGTCCTTGAGCAGCAGGATGCGGTCGCCGAGCAGCATGGCCTCGTTGAGGTCGTGGGTGATGAACACGATGGTCTTCTTCAGGTCCCGCTGCAGGCGGACGAGCAGCTGCTGCATGTCGCGGCG
Organism: Pseudonocardia sp. ICBG162; assembly: GCF_020496225.1. Classification (NCBI taxonomy): domain Bacteria; kingdom Bacillati; phylum Actinomycetota; class Actinomycetes; order Pseudonocardiales; family Pseudonocardiaceae; genus Pseudonocardia; species Pseudonocardia sp. ICBG162. The sequence goes on along the minus strand of NZ_JAHLJD010000013.1, from coordinate 116,001 downwards.
GATCAGCGGGTCCAGCGCGGAGTAGGGCTCGTCCATCAGGAGCACGTCGGTGTCGCTGGCCAGCGCCCGGGCGAGCCCGACGCGTTGCTGCATGCCGCCCGAGAGCTGGCCGGGCAGCGCGTCGGCGCGCTCGCCGAGGCCGACCTGCTCCAGCGCCCACTCCGCCTTCTCCCGGCGGGCGCGGGCGTCGACGCCGCGGATCTGCAGCCCGTACTCGGCGTTCTGCCGGACGGTGCGGTGCGGCAGCAGTGCGAAGTGCTGGAACACCATCGCGATCCGCTCGTTGCGCAGGGTGCGCAGGTCGGCGTCGCCGAGGGAGCCGAGGTCGCGGCCGTCGACGGTGATGCTGCCCGAGGTCGGTTCGATGAGCCGGTTCAGCAGCCGGACCAGCGTCGACTTGCCCGACCCGGACAGGCCCATGATCACGAACAGCTCGCCGTCGGCGATGTCGAAGGACACGTCGTGCACGGCGAGGGTGGCGCCGGTGCGGCGTTGGATCCCGCTGCGCCCCTCGCCCTCCCCGGCGAGCCGGACGGCCTCGTCGGCGGCCCTGCCGTCGCCGAAGACCTTGGTCAGGTTCCGTACCTCGATCATGCTCCGGCTCCCACCCACTGGCGGACGCGGTCCGGGTGCGCGGTCACGTAGTCCCGCGCCACCACCTCCACGTCCTCGTTGTCCACGTCGACCCGCTGGAGCATCTGCTCGACATCGGCCAGCGGCAGCTCGAACCGGCGCAGCATCGCCGCGAATCCGGGGCTGGTGCGTGCCAGGTCCGGGCTCGCCGCGGTCCAGGCCGAGTACGCCGGCATGGCGCAGGCGCCGTCGCCGGTGGTGTAGCAGTCCTCCCGTGCCGGGGTCGGCTCCGTCAGCTTCGTCAGCCGGAGCTCCTCGAAGATGTAGTGCGGGCGGTACAGGTAGACCAGGATCGGCTGGCGGCGCTCGTAGGCGCGGCGCAGCTCCGCGATCTGCGCGGCCTCGCTGGAGGTCACCTGCTCCAGGTCCAGCCGGTAGCCGGCGAGGCGCTTCGCGTTGTACTCGGTGGTGAGGAAGCTGGGGTCGGAGTCGACGAGCCGGTTGCCGAGGGCGTCGGCGTAGTCGTTCAGCTGGGTCACGCTGGTCAGCCCGGCCAGCGGCTGACCCGGCTCGACCGCGTAGCTGGGGACGTACCAGCCCTGCTCGGCTCCCTGGTAGGTCGGGTGCACCAGCCCGATCCGGTCCTGCGCCTTCGCGGCCAGCTCGGACTGGTTGGGCATCGCGACCTCGGTGAGGGCGTCGACGTCGCCGCGCTGGGCGCCGGCCCAGGCGGTCGCGGGTCCGACCTGGATGGTCTTGAGCCGCCCGACGCCGAGCTCCGGGTGGGTCGCGACGACCTCACCGAGGATCGCGTTGGTCAGCTTCGCCGCGCTCCACGGGAACTGGGCGAGCCGGACGGTCGGGCCGCCGGCACCGGCGGACGCGCAGCCGGATGCGGCCAGCAGTACCGCGAGCAGGATGGTGACCAGGCGGATCGTCCTGGTCCGGGGTACGGCAACGGGCGGATCGGCCACGGGGGCACGTCCTCTCGGGGGTCGTCGACTCTCCGCGTCCCGGTCGGCTTCAGGACACGCGGGCAGGCGTCAACGACAGGCGGACGACCACATCCGGCACAGGTCGACGTGCAGACGCGACGTCAGCCGGAGGTCGGGAATCACGCAAACGAGCCTTCACGACCGTTCCGGACGGCGCAACAGCGAGCACTACGATCGTGATGTGCCTGCGACGTCGCTGCTCGAACTGGACGGTCTGCGCCACGAGTACTCCGACACCGGCGGCCCCGGCGACGGCCGTGCGCCCCTGCTGTTCCTGCACGAGGGGCTCGGCTCGGTCGGTCTGTGGCGCGGGTTCCCCGAGCGGGTCGCGGCCGCGTCCGGGCGCCGGGCCGTCGCGTACTCCCGGCTCGGGCACGGCCGCTCCGACCGGCCCCGCGACCCGCGGACCACGGCGTTCATGGCGACCGAGGCGACGACGACCGTCCCGGCCCTGTGCGCCGCGCTCGGCCTGGACCGCCCGGTCCTCGTCGGACACTCCGACGGCGGCACGATCGCGCTGCTCGCGGCCGCGGCGATGCCGGTGAGCGGGGTGGTGGTCCTCGCCCCGCACGTGCTGACCGAGCCGTTCGCCCTCACCGCGATCCGGGCGGCCCGCACCGCGTTCGACGACGGCGACCTCCGCACCCGGATGGCCCGCCACCACGACGACCCGGACGCCGCGTTCCGCGGGTGGAACGACATGTGGCTGGCCGAGGAGTTCACCTCCTGGGACGTCCGCGACGCGCTGGCCGGCATCACCGCCCCGGTGCTGGGTCTGCAGGGCGATGACGACCCCTACGGCACCGTTGTGCACGTGCGCGCGGTGGCCGAGCGGGCGTCCGGCCCGGTCACGGTCACCGAGCTGCCGTGCGGGCACGCGCCCCACCTGGAGCTCCCCGACGAGACCGCCGAGGCGATCACCGCGTTCCTGCGCACCCTGCCCTGATCATGGGTTCGCGCGCGGAACCGCGGTGCGCGCGCGACGGGACGCACGCGGGGTCCGGATCCGCGCGCGGACACGTGATCATGGGGGTGGGGTGGCGGTCCAGGCGGTCCAGCGGGTGGGGGTCAGGGCCAGGACCGGGCCCTGCGGTGGCTGCGCGGCGTACGGCTCGTACCTCTCCGCGAGCGCCGCGACGGCGCGGGCGTGCAGGTCGCCGTCGTCGTGGATCGCGCAGGTGGCGTCCAGGCGGACCCACCACAGCTGCGACCAGTCGTCGTCGTAGTGGTCGGCGAGCAGGGCCACCCGCGGGTCGGCCTCGATGTCGCGCAGCCGCGCGAGGCGGCGGTGCCGCTTGGGCTTGACGTCGTCGACGGCCGACACCACCAGCCCGTCGACGAGTGCGAAGGTGACCGGCACCAGGCGCGGGGTGCCGTCGGTGGCGCGGATCGTCGCGAGCCGCGCCACCTGCGCGCCGGTCAGCAGCGCGCGGGCGGCGGTCTCGTCGAGGGAGGGCACGGGCTCAGGCCGCCGGGACGTCCACCCGGACGGCGAGCAGCTGCGCCAGGCGGGTGTCGCGGCGCTCGTGCTCGGCGAACCCGGGGGCGGTGCAGAGGAACAGGGTGTGGCCGTCGTCGCCGCCGAGTGCGCAGGCGTAGGTGCCGACCTGGCCGGTGGAGACCTCGCCGTCGACCATCCCGCCGGGGCGGACCCGGATCGCCCGGTTGCCGATGGCGTCGGCGACCCAGATCGCACCCTCCGCGTCGGGGGCGGAGATGCCGTCCGGGGCGACGGTGAGCTCGGCGATGGCGTCGAACGGGTCCTCGGCGGCCGACGGCGGACCGAACAGCGCCCAGTCCCGGCGCGGGCCGAGCGTGCCGTCGTCGCCGACCGCGAAGGCGGACATCCGGTTGCCGAAGGTCTCGGCGACGACGAGGTCCTCACCGGACAGCGCGGGTCCGTTCGCGAAGTGCAGCGGCTCGCTCGCCACCGACACGGAACCGTCCGGCGCGACGCGCAGCAGCGGCGCGGCGGCGCGCGGGGCGCCGTTCATCAGGTCGAAGCCGAAGCTGCCCACCCAGAGGCCGCCGCCGTCGTCGACGATCATGTCGTTGAGCACGTGCTCGGCGTGGCCGGACAGGTCGGCGTGGGTGACGAGGGTGCCGTCGGTCTCGCGGCGCAGGATCCGCCGGTCCCGCATGGACACGATCAGCAGCCTGCCGTCGGGCAGCCAGCCCAGGCCGGAGGGCTGCTGGGGCACCTCGGCCTCGGTGCGCAGGTCCGACCCGTCGGCGCGGGCCGAGAGCACCCGGTGGGTGTAGAAGTCGCTGACCCAGATCCTCCCGTCGTGCCAGCGTGGCCCCTCGAGGAACGACATGTCCGACAACACCGTCGACAGCTGCGTCATGGCGATCAGTCTGGCCTCCCGGGAATCGGGGCGCCAGCGCGGTCGTTGACCGTGCAACAACCACCGACCGTGGAGGTCCCGATGCCCGCCGTCTCCGTCGCCGACGTCAGCGCCCTGCCCCGCGTGCCCGTCCCGGGCCCGACCGACCTGGACCGGGGCGTCCGCAGCGTCACCACCGCCCCGCGCGGGTACGAGGGCGAGGGCTTCCCGGTCCGCCGTGCCTTCCAGGGGGTGGACCTGCGCGATCTCGACCCGTTCCTGCACATGGACCAGATGGGCGAAATCGAGTACGCCCCGGGCGAGCCGAAGGGCACCTCCTGGCACCCGCACCGCGGCTTCGAGACCGTCACCTACATCATCGACGGGACCTTCGAGCACGGTGACAGCCACGGCGGCGGTGGGACGATCACCGACGGCGACACCCAGTGGATGACCGCCGGCTCGGGCCTGCTGCACATCGAGCGCCCGCCGGAGTCGCTGGTGCGCAGCGGCGGGCTGTTCCACGGCCTGCAGCTGTGGGTGAACCTCCCGCGCGCGGACAAGTGGCTGCCGCCGAAGTACCAGGACCTGCGCGGCGGTGAGGCCGCCCTGGTCACCACGCCCGACGGCGGCGCGCTGCTGCGGGTGATCGCCGGCGACGTGGCGGGCGCGTCCGGACCGGGCTCGACCCACACCCCGATGGCGATGGTGCACGCGACCGTCTCCCCCGGCGCACAGCTGCGGCTGCCCTGGCCGCGGCCCTACAACGCGCTGGTCTACGTGCTGAGCGGGTCCGGCACCGTCGGCGCGGACCGGCGCCCGGTCCGCACCGGCCAGCTCGCCGTGTTCGGCCCCGGGGACCTGATCACCGTCGAGGGCGGCACGAGGCAGGAGTCCCGTCACCCGTCGCTGGACGTGGTGGTGCTGGGCGGGCAGCCGATCCGCGAGCCTGTCTCGTGGGCGGGCCCGTTCGTGATGAACACCCGCGAGGAGGTGCAGCAGGCGTTCGAGGACTACCAGCGCGGCCGCCTCGGCGTGGTGCCGTCGGACTACGTGCCGCACGGCTCCCTCCCCGGCTCGTTCAACTGACGGGTTGAATACGGGGTCTCCCGGCGCTACGGTGTATTCAACCGAGAGGTTGAACGAGGAGGAGACGTGGAGGACCGGCTGAACCGGGTCTTCGCCGCACTGGCGGACCCGATCCGGCGCGACATGGTGGCCCGGCTGGCGACGGCCGACGCGACCGTGAACGAGCTGGCCGAGCCCTACGACGTCTCCGTGCAGGCCGTCTCCAAGCACATCCGGGTGCTGGAGGACGCGGGGCTGGTCCGGCGCAGCCGGCAGGCCCAGCGCCGTCCGGTGCACCTCGAGGCGGAGGTCTTCGACCTGATGACGGCCTGGATCGAGCGGTACCGGCGGCAGGTGGAGGAGCGCTACGCGCGCCTCGACGACCTGCTCGCCGAGGGCGCACCCACCGAGCACGAGGAGACGGCATGAGCACCACCGGTACCCGCGGCACGGCCATCGACACCGTCGACGACCTGCCTGCCATCCGCATCACCCGCGAGTTCGACGCCCCGCCGGAGCGGGTCTTCGACGCCCACGTCGACGAGGACAAGGTCGTGCGCTGGCTGGGCCCGCGCGGGCTGACGATGACCGTGCACCGCTGGGACGCCGCGACCGGCGGCGGCTACCGCTACACCCACGCCGACGAGGGCGGCGAGTACCGCTTCTTCGGCTCGTTCCACGAGGTCCGGGCCCCCGAGCGGATCGTGCAGACCTTCACCTTCGAGGGCTTCGGCGACAGCGTCTGCCTGGAGACGATGACCCTGACCCCGCTGCCCGGCGGGCGGACCCGGCTGGTCGCGGAGTCGCTCTACGACTCGTTCGCCGCCCGCGACGCGATGCTCGCCTCGGGGATGGACGTCGGGGTGAACGAGGGCTACGAGCAGCTCGACGAGCTGCTCGCCGAGCGGGCGCCCTCCCGGTAGGCCGCCGGGGTCAGGCCCGTCGCGCGTTTGAACACCTGCCCGAAGTGCGACGGCCCGCGGAACCCCCACCGCGACCCGATCGCCGCGGCAGGCACGTCGGCCAGTGCGGGGTCGGCCAGGTCGCGCCGGCACATCTCGACCCGCCGCGCGCGGATCCAGGCCGCGGCGCTCGTGCCGGTCCCCGCGAACAGGTTGTGCAGGTGGCGCGCGGAGACGAAGTGCGCGGCGGCGATCCCGGCGGGGGCGAGGTCCGGGTCGCCGAGGTGCGCCTCGACGTGGGCCTTGATCCGGTCCAGCAGGTCGCAGTGCGGGGCGGGCTCGGCGCCGGCGGTGCTCCGCAGCAGCACCCCGACCAGATCCACGGCGTGCCGCACCGCGACGGCGGCGTGCGGGCCCATCGCGAGCCGGTGCACGTCGAGGTGGCGCAGGGTGTCGCAGACGTAGCCGGCCAGGCCGGGGCCGGCGTCGAAGGCGGTGCCCGCCACCCCGGTGAGCGGCTCGCCGCGGGGCTCGACGCGGTCGCGCGGGAACCGCACGCACAGCGCGCGGAACGCCCGGTCCGCGGTGGGGGTGCCCGGGTGGGCCGGGTCCAGCAGCGCCCACCGCCCGGGGACCAGCGGCTCGCCGTCGCCGAGCAGGGCACTGCCCGCGAGCGCCACGACCAGCACGAGCCGGTCGTCGCCGGGAGTGGGCAGGTCGCCGGTGACGGTGGTGAAGGAGACGCCGTCCGGTCCGGGGACGGAGCCGGGTCCGGAGTCGGTGGGACGGTCGGCGACGGTCGTCATCGGCGGCTCCTGGTCGTGCTGGTGGCCGCACCCAGCCTAGTCACGCCGTAGCCGCCCGCCGGGCCGGTGCGGGCGTGCACGCGGGCGACAGCGGTCTGCGCCCGTCGGCGATGTGCCGCGGCCGCGGTGTTCCTAGCGTCGGGCACGTGGCTCATGTCGAAGGCTCGCACCATGTGACCCTGTCCGTCGCCGGCGCCCAGGAGGACGTCGACTTCCACACGAAGATCCTCGGCATGCGCTTCATCAAGCGCACCGTCCTGTTCGACGGCTCGCTGCCGATCTACCACCTCTACTACTCCAACGCCGACGGCGACCCGTCCAGCGTCGTCACCACGTTCCCGTGGGCGCAGGCGGGCCAGTTCGGCACCCGCGGCACCAACCAGGCCCGCGAGGTGCTGCTGTCGGTGCCCGAGGACTCGCTGGACTACTGGTCGGCGCGGCTGCGCTCGCACGACGTCGAGGCGACCGACCTGGAGCGCTTCGACCGGCGCCGCCTGGCGTTCCGGCACCCGTCGGGCATCGAGTACCAGTTCGTCGGCACCACCGGCGACCCGCGGCGCGGCTACGAGGGCAACGGTGTGCCCGGTGAGCACGCGATCCACGGCATCCACGGCGTCGGGGTGCACATGACCACCCCGGACCGGATGGTCGAGTTCGCCGACACCTCGTTCTTCGCCCAGGGCGCCCCCGCCGAGGACGGCGACGTGTTCGGCCTGCGGATCGGCGACGCGAAGGTCGGCAACCACCTGGAGATCACCGTCAACCGCCGCGAGGACCAGGGCACCTGGCGCTACGGCGCGGGCACCTACCACCACTTCGCGTGGAACGTGTCCGACCTGGCGAACCAGGACGCGGTGAAGTTCGACATCGAGGGCGCCGGCTACACCGACATCTCCGAGCTCAAGGACCGCAAGTACTTCAAGAGCGTCTACGTCCGGACGCCGAGCGGGGCGCTGTTCGAGCTGGCCGTCACCCACGACGAGGGCGGCTGGACCTGCGACGAGTCCCCGCAGGAGCTCGGCACCCGGTTCCAGCTGCCCGAGCAGTTCGAGCACCGGCGCGAGGAGATCTTCGCCAAGCTGGAACCGATCGAGGGCTGATGGCGACCTGGGGGGATCCGGACGCGCCGCTGGTCGTGCTCGCCCTGCACGGGCGGGGCCGCGACCCCGACGACATGCGGGCCACCGCGGCCCGGTTCGGGGACGTGCCCGCCCGGTTCGTCGCGCCGCCGGCGCCGGGCGGCAGCTGGTACCCGAAGCCGTTCCTGGAGCCGTTCGACGAGAACCGCGACGCGCTGCTGCGTGCCCTGGGCATCGTCGACGACGAGCTGGCCCGGCTCGCCGACGCCGGTGTCGGCCGGGACCGGCTGGTGCTGTGGGGGTTCTCCCAGGGCGCCTGCCTGGCCGCGCACCACCTGCTGGTGCGCGACCCGCGCCCGTGCGCGGGACTGGTGCTGTTCACCGGCGGGTTCGTCGGTCCGGACCCGGTCCCGGCGCCGCCGGCCGGGGCACTGGCCCCGACCCCGGCGGTGCTGCGCTCGATCTCGCACGACCCGTGGGTGCCCGCGCACCGGGTCACCGAGACTGCATCGCTGCTGGTGGCCGGCGGTGCGCGGGTGGACCTGCGGATCGACGACGGCGACGAGCACGTGATCACCGACGAGGCGTGCGCGGCCGCGGCCGGGCTCCTGCACGCGGTCGCTGTCGGGGGTCGCCTCTAGCGTGGGGGTGTGTTCGTCGTCCACGCCCTGCACTCCCCCACCCGGGGCGTCCTGCTGTGGGCGGAGGACGGCGAGCGCACCCCCCGCACCGACCGCCGGTCGCTGCGCACGGCGCGGCCGAACCCGTTCGCGGTGCCGTCGGACGAGCTGGCCGCGATCCATCCGGGCAAGCCGGCGTCGGTGACGGTGCTGCTGCCCTCGCACCCGTCGGGCCCGCAGGACTCCCCCGGCCTGGTCCGGTCCCGGCCGCGCACCCGGAGCCGAGGCACGCCGACGCTGGCGCCGTGGACGGTGCCCGCGGTCGTCGTCGACCCCTCCGAGCTGACCGACCCCTCCGACGAGGTCCGCTACGGCGCCGGGTTCGCCCACCTCGCCGACCTCGCCCGGCTGGCCGAGGAGCTCGCGGCCCGCGGCCGGGTGCTGCCGGTGCTGCTCACCGAGTCCGGCCGGCCCGCGGCGCGCTGGCGCCCGGTCGTCCAGGGTCTCGACGCGGTCGCCCGCGCCGACCTGGTGCGGCGGCTGCCCCCGGTCGCACGGGCCGAGCAGCGCCGCCCCGGCGACGTCGCCGGGCAGGACCCGGACACCCTGGTCGACGCCGCGCTGGCCCGGTTCACCGACGCCGCCGTCCGCGAGCGGCTGGGGCGCAGCGCCGCGATGCCCGTCCCGCTGCCCGCCCGCGCGGACGCCCCGGCGTCGCTGCTGCACGCGCTGACCGGCCCGTCGGCGGACCTGCCCGCGACCGGTGCCGGGCTGCGGGTGCTGCGCGAGGCACTGGCCGTGTGGGACGACGTCGGCCGCGAGCAGCCCGGCGCCGCCACCGCGCTGTTCCGGCTCGCCGAGGTCTCCACCCTGCACGACCCGGCCGACCCCGGCCCGGACCTCGACGACCAGACCGGCGACGGCACCCGGTGGGAGCTCCAGTTCGCGCTGCGCTCCACCGAGGACCCGAGCCTGGTGTTCGACGCGGCCGGCGTGTGGGCCGGGGAGGCCGACGCCCTGGTCTCCGGCGCGCAGGACGTGCTGCTGGCCGAGCTGGGGCGGGCCGCGCAGGTGCTGCCCGGGCTGGTGCCCGCACTGCGCCGGGCCCGCCCGACCGGGCTCGAGCTCGACGTCACCGGCGCCCACCGGTTCCTCACCCGGGACGCACCCGCGCTGCTCTCGGCCGGGTTCGGGGTGGCGCTGCCGCGCGGCTGGGACGGGCGCCGCCCGCTGGGGCTGCGGCTGTCGGCGTCGTCGGCCCCGGCGCCGGGGGTGATCACCCGCGGCGGGCTGGGCCGTGACGAGCTGGCGGAGTTCCGCTGGTCGCTCGCCGTCGGCGACGAGGAGCTGGGCGAGTCCGAGATCGCCGCGCTGGTGGCGGCGAAGGCGCCGCTGGTCCGGCTGCGCGGGCGCTGGGTCGCCGTCGACGCCCAGGCGCTGGCCCAGGGGCTGGACTTCCTGCGCCGCCACCGGGACCGGCCGCCCACCGTCGGCGAGGTGCTGGCCGCGGCCCGTGGTGAGGCGGGCGCCCCGCTTCCGGTGACCGACGTGTCCGCCCGCGGGCACCTCGGGGCGCTGCTGGAGGGCACCGCCGAGGCGACGCTGACGCCGGTGCCGTCGCCGCCGGGGTTCACCGCGACGCTGCGCCCCTACCAGGAGCGCGGGGTGGCGTGGCTGGCGTTCCTGTCGTCGCTGGGGCTGGGGGCGTGCCTGGCCGACGACATGGGGCTGGGCAAGACCGTCCAGCTGCTGGCCCTGGAGGCCCACGACCGGTCCGGCGGGCCGACCGGCGCCCCGACCCTGATCGTGTGCCCGATGTCGATGGTCGGCACCTGGCAGCGGGAGGCCGCGACGCCGGGGACCTGCGGGCGTGGCGGTTCCACCGGCTCGTCCTCGACGAGGCCCAGATGATCAAGAACGCGCACGCGGCGGCGTCGCGCACGATGCGGTCGTTCGACGCCGGCCACCGGGTCGCGCTCACCGGCACCCCGATGGAGAACCGGCTGGCCGAGCTGTGGTCGGTGATGGACTTCCTCAACCCCGGCGTGCTCGGGGTGCCGGAGGTGTTCCGGCAGCGGTTCGCGGTGCCGATCGAGCGCCACCGCGACGCCGGGACGGCCCGCACGCTGCGCCGGATCACCCGGCCCTACCTGCTGCGGCGGGTCAAGACCGACCCCACGGTGATCGACGACCTGCCGGAGAAGATCGAGATCGTGGCCGACCACCGGCTCACCCGGGAGCAGGCGTCGCTGTACCGGACCGTCGTCGACGACATGATGGAGAAGATCGAGGGCAGCGACGGCATCGAGCGCCGCGGCAACGTGCTGGCCGCGATGAGCAAGCTCAAGCAGGTCTGCAACCACCCCGCGCAGCTGCTGCACGACGGGTCCCCGATCCACCGCACCGGCGGGCGGCACCGCTCGGGCAAGGTCGCCCGGCTGGAGGAGATCCTGGAGCCGGTGCTCGCCGCCGGGGACCGGGCGCTGCTGTTCACCCAGTACACCGAGTTCGCCGCGATGCTGCGCCCGCACCTGTCGGCGCGGTTCGACACCGAGGTGCTCTACCTGCACGGCGGCACCCCGAAGAAGCGGCGCGACGAGATGGTCGCCCGGTTCCAGTCCGGGGAGGGACCGTCGCTGTTCCTGCTCTCGCTGCGCGCGGGCGGCACCGGGCTCACGCTCACCGCGGCGAACCACGTGATCCACCTGGACCGGTGGTGGAACCCGGCGGTGGAGGACCAGGCCACCGACCGGGCGTTCCGGATCGGGCAGCGGCGCGCGGTGCAGGTGCGCCGGTTCGTGTGCCCGGGGACGGTCGAGGAGCGGATCGAGGATCTGGTCACGGCGAAGCGGTCGCTGTCGGACATGGTGGTGACCGGCGGGGAGGACTGGCTGACGTCGCTGTCGACCTCCGAGCTGCGTGCGGTGTTCGCGCTCGGCTCGGACGCGGTGGCCGACCCCGACGAGGAGACGGGCGACGCCGATGAGTGACCGGCCGTTCTGGGCGCAGGAGGACTTCACCGGAGGGCCGCCGCGCCGCGTCGAGGGCGGGATCCGGATCCACGCGTCGAGGGGCGCGGTGGTGGTCGGCGCGGTTCCTGGCGGTGCTGGAGCGGCTCGGTGTCGGCGGGCGGCTCTCGCGCGGCCGCAGCTACGCCCGGTCGGGGCAGATCGTGTCGCTCGACGTCGACGCGGGCGCCGTGGTCGCGCTGGTGCAGGGCACCCGGCCGCAGCCGTACCGGGTGCGGATCGGGCTGGGGGTCTGGGACAAGACGCAGTGGCGGCGCGTGGAGCAGGCCCTGGCCGCCGACGCCTGGTACACCGCGGCCCTGCTGTCGGGGACCGTGCCCCCGGAGATCGAGGAGCTGCTCGACGGCCTGGAGCTGTCGTTGTTCCCCGCCGCGGGCGCCGACCTGTCGCAGGACTGCTCGTGCCCGGACCACACGGTGCCGTGCAAGCACCTGGCCGCGGTGTTCTACGTGCTGGCCGAGCGCTGCGACACCGACCCGTTCACCCTGCTCACGCTGCGCGGACGCGACCGGGACACGCTGCTGGAGCGGTTGCGGGCCGAGCGCGACAGCGGCGCCGGCCCGTCCGGACCGGCCGGGCCGGCGCCGCTGGCGGACCTGCTGGACAGCTTCTGGGAGGGCGCGGCGGGGTCCGCTCCCCCGCGGCCGCCGGACACCGAGCCGGGCGCGGTGCTGGACCAGGTGCCCGAGCCGTCACTGCGGTCCGGCGGCGGGCGGCTGACCGACGCGTTGCGGCCGGTGTACCGGGCGCTGGCCCACCCGGACGCGTGAGGAGCCGGAAATATGTGAGGGCCCGGTCGCCGTGGTCGAGCGACCGGGCCCTCGTCCCGAACTGACGCGCCGCTCCCACCACGAAGCGACACGTGGAACTTAGCCAAGGCTTACCTACGCTGTCAAGCCGTGGGCGGGAGCGGATGCTCCCGGAGAGCCGGGGACCGGCGCCGCCGGGTTCCGCGGCACCGTCGGCGCGACACCGACCCCGGAACGCGGGACGGCCCGGCCGCTGTGGTCGATGCGGCCGGGCCGTGTTTCCCGAACTGACGCGCCGCTCCCACCACGAAGCGACGAGCTGAAGTTAGCCTAGGCTTACCTCAACCGTCAAGAGCGGCACGGGAATCCGGGAGGACTCAGCCGGCGACGGGCTGGGCGCGGGCCGGGTCGAGGCGGCCGGTGGCCCCGGCGTGGCGCTCGAACCAGATCGTCGTCAGCGGCGGGATGCTCGCGAGCAGGCCGATCACGGTGGTGCGCAGGTCCCAGCGGAACAGCCGCGCGGTCCACAGCGTGACGAGCATGTAGGCGACGAACAGCGCCCCATGGATCGGCCCCATGACCTGCACCCCGACCTCGGTGGTGGCCAGCACCCACTTGAAGAACATGCCGATCAGCAGGCCGGTCCAGGACAGCGCCTCGGCGATCGCCACGACGCGGAAGGCCTTGGCGACGAGGGACGGGTCGTTCATGACGGTGCTTCCTCCAGGCGGACGGGACGTCGGAGACCACTCTGCCGTATCCCCGGCACCACCTTCTACCGGGTGTCGAAAGACACGCGGTGCGATGAGTCGGCGCGCCGCGACCGGTCGGAGCAGGCAGGGCCCCGCGACCGTGGGGCGCCGACCCGACCGGAGGTGGCATCCGTGCTCGATCTCGCCCCGACCGCCCGCGCCGTCGCCGACGTCGTCGCCGGTGTCCGCGACGACCAGCTCCACGACCCGACCCCCTGCGACGACATGACCGTCGCCGCCCTCCTCGACCACCTGCACGGTCTGGCGTGGGCGTTCCGGGTCGCGGCGCAGAAGTCCCCCGAGGCCGCGGGTACCGCGCCGAGCGCCGACGCCGCGCACCTCGTCGCGGACTGGCGCACCGCGGTCCCGGCCCGGCTCACCGCGCTGGCCGAGGCCTGGCGCGAGCCGACCGCCTGGGAGGGCTTCACCGCCGCGGGCGGGATGGACCTGCCCGCCGAGGTCGCCGGGGTCATCGCCCTCGACGAGCTGGTCCTGCACGGCTGGGACCTCGCCGTCGCGACCGGCCGCCCGTTCACCCCCGACGACGACGCCGTCGCCGCCGTACTGGAGTTCACCACCGCGATGTCCGCACCCGGCCAGGAGGCGTCGCGGGAGGGACTGTTCGGGCCGGTCGTCGCGGTCGGGGACGACGCACCGGCGTTCCACCGGGCGCTCGGCAACAGCGGTCGCGACCCGCGCCGGGGCCGCTGACGCGGGGTAGCGTCGACCGGCGTGGTGACGTCCCCGCACGGCAAGGTCCGCATCGGCGTCGGCTTGGTGGGGCTGCGCGCCACCGACCCCGGCTCGGAGTTCGACGAGTTCGTCGACGCCCTCGAACGCGCACGCATCGACTCGCTGTGGCTGCCCGACCTCGTCTCCGCCCCCGGCGTCGACGCGCTGGTCGGCACCACCTGGGCGGCCGCCCGGACCCGGACGCTCAAGGTCGGCACCGGCGTCACGATCCTGCCCGGCCGCAACCCGATGCTCCTCGCGGCCGAGCTCGCATCACTGGCGGTGCTGGCGCCGAAGCGGATCCTGCCCGCGTTCGGCATCCGGGCGGCGACGCCGTCGGAGCGCCAGCTGTTCCCCGTCCCCGGCACCCGGGCCGCGGTGTTCGAGGAGTCCCTCCTGGTGCTGCGTCGGCTGCTGTCCGAGGAGTCGGTGACCCACCACGGCGAGTTCTTCACCCTCGACGACGCGACCGTCGCACCGCGCCCGGCCCGCCCGCTCGACCTGTGGCTGGGCGGGCGCGCCGAGGTCGGCCTGCGCCGGGTCGGCCGGCTCGCCGACGGCTGGCTGGGCAGCTTCCTCACCCCCGACGAGTCCGCCCGCGCCCGCACCGTCATCGAAGCCGCCGCCCGCGACGCCGGCCGGGCGATCGACGACGACCACTACGGCACCAACGTCACCGTCGTGCTGCCCGGCGAGGGGTCCGGTGCCGCCGCCGACCACGCGCTGCACCGGGCCGCCCAGCAGCGGCCCGACGCGGACCCCGAGCAGCTGGTCGCCCGCGGCTGGGACGGCGCCGCCGAGCAGATCCGCCGCCACGTCGAGGGCGGGCTGACCAAGTTCGTGGTGCGCCCCGCCGCCCCGGCGCAGGACTGGGCCCGGTTCCTCGACGAGTTCGTCGCCGAGCTGGGGCCGCTCGAGTCGGACTGAATGTTCCCGAACGGGTGACCGATCACCTACGGTGAGTGAGTGGCCGACTCCCCGCACGGCAAGGTCCGCATCGGTCTCGGCCTCGTCGGGGCCCGCGACCTGCCCACCTTCGCCGACGAGTTCGACGAGCTGCTCCACGCCCTCGACGCTGCCGCCGTCGACTCGCTGTGGCTGGCCGACATCGCGTCGAAGTCGGTGGTCGACCCGATGGTCGGCAGCACCTGGACCGCGGCGCGCACCCGCACCCTGAAGGTCGGCACCAGCGTCACGGTGCTGCCCGGGCGCAACCCGATGCTGCTCGCCTCCGAGCTCGCGTCGCTGGCGGTACTCGCGCCCCGGCGGATCCTGCCGGTGTTCGGGCTGCAGGCCGCCCAGCCCTGCGACCGGCAGCTGCACCCCGTACCGGGCCGGCGCGCCGCGGTGTTCGAGGAGTCCCTCGTGGTGCTGCGCCGGCTGCTCACCGAGGACTCCGTGACCCACCACGGCGAGTTCTTCACCCTCGACGACGCCGCCGTCCTCCCCCGCCCGGCCGCCCCGCTCGACCTGTGGCTGGGCGGACGCGCCGACGCCGGGCTCCGGCGCGCCGGGCGGCTCGCCGACGGCTGGCTCGCCAGCTTCCTCACCCCCGCCGAGACCGCCCGGGCCCGCGGGATCATCGAGACCGCCGCCCGCGACGCCGGCCGCACGATCGACGACGACCACTACGGCACCAACCTGTGGGTCGCCCCGCCCGGCGCGGACCCCGGCCCCGCCCGGGCGCTCGCCGGGGCCCAGCGTCCGGACGTGGACTGGCGCGACATCGTCGGCGACGGCTGGGACGGCGTCGCCGAGCTGGTCCGCCGGCACGCCGACGGCGGCCTCACCAAGTTCGTGGTGCGCCCGACCGGCCCGGTGGCGGACTGGCCGGGGTTCATCGACCGGTTCACCACCGAGCTCGGGCCGCTGCAGTCCGGCTGAGCGCCGCGGTGCGGCGCCGGGTCAGCGCGTCGTCCAGATCCCCCCGTCGACCGGCAGCACCGCGCCGGTCACGTAGGACCCGGCGGCCCCGGCCAGGAACAGCGTCGCCCCGACGACGTCCGAGGGCTTCCCCAGGCGTCCGAGCGGGGTGGAGTCGGCGATCTCGTCGCCCGCCGCCTCCAGCGTGGCGCGCATCATCCGCGACGGGAACGGACCCGGCGCGATCGCGTTCACGGTGATCCCGCGCCCGGCGAGGTCGCGGGCCAGCACCCGGGTCAGCTGGTGCACCCCGGCCTTGCTGGCCGAGTAGCTGTAGTTCGGCAGCTCGGGGACGCGCAGCCCGTCGATGCTGCCGATGTTGATCACCCGGGCCGGGTCCTCGGCCGACCCGGCGGCCTCCAGCAGCGGCAGGAACGCCCGGGTCAGGAAGAACGGCGCCTTCAGGTTGAGGTCGAGCACCTTGTCCCAGGCGTGCGCCGGGAACTCCTCCAGCGGCGCACCCCAGGTCGCGCCGGCGTTGTTGACGAGCAGGTGCACCCGCTCCTCGCGCTCCCCGACCTCGGCGGCCAGCCGGACGCACTCGTCCTCCGACGACAGGTCCGCGGCGATGCCGGTGCCGCCGATCTCTGCGGCGGTGTCGGCGCAGGCGTCGGCCTTGCGGCTGGACACGTAGACCCGCGCCCCGGCCTCGGCGAGACCGCCCGCGATCATGCGGCCGATGCCGCTGGTGCCGCCGGTGACCACGGCCACCCTGCCGCGGACGTCGAACAGTTCGGTGATCATGACGCACGCTAACCGGAGAGCTGGCACCCTCGCAGGCATGACCCGTTCCCGCGACCGCGACGACCGGGGCCGTGCCCGCAACGCCCGCCCCCGCGACGCCGCCGGGCGTCCGCTCCCGCACGGCGCACCCGGCGTCGAGCGGGTGCCCGAGGACCTGGTGCTCTCCCCCGCCGACGCCGTCACCGAGGCCCAGCGGCTGCTCGACTCGGGCCTGCCGTTCAACGCCCACGAGATCCTCGAGGGCGCCTGGAAGGACGCGGGCGACGACACCCGCGACCTGTGGCGGGCGCTGGCGCAGCTCGCGGTCGGGCTGACCCACGCCCAGCGCGGCAACGCCCGCGGCGCCGTCGCGCTGCTGCGCCGCGGCGCGGAGGGCGTCCGGCTGTGGCGGGTGCTCGACGTCGCCGTCCCGGCCGGGCTGGACCTCGACGGGCTGGTCGCGCACACGGACGCCCTCGCCGACGACGTCGAACGCGACGGTGCCGGCGCCGTCACGGCGGCGCGGCTCGCCCCGCGACTGCGCGGGACCCGGGCGCCGGGGAACCCGGGAGCCTGATCGCCGCGCGGCCGCGCGCCGGGAGCCACCCGCCGGGGAGTCCGACGCCACCCCACGACGTCCGTGACTCCGGCCCGTCCCCCGGGCCACCATGGGGCCGTGCCCCTCCACCTCGTGTCCCGCCCCGCACACTGACGGTGGCCGCCCGTCCCACCTCCCGGTCCTGGCCCCGCGCGCTGCTGCGTGAGGCCCGGTCGCTGCCCACGCTGGCGCTGCTCGGGCTGATCGCCGTCGTCGGTGTCCCGCTGGTGATCCTGCTGACGCCGGAGAACCACGTCGAGGTGTTCGGTCAGGACGTCGGCGTGGGCGCCCGGGTGCCGCCGCTGACGCTGTCGGGGCCCGCCCAGATCGCCCAGCTCGGCAACGCCGAGTTCGACCTCACGACCGTGCAGGTGTGGGGTCCCATCCGGCCGCGGCTGTCGATCGGGCCGTTGAAGCGGCCCGCCGACAACGGCCCGGTGCTGGGCCCGCACACCGTCGACGGCGCGGGCGACGCGGTCCGCGACCTCGGTGAGGGGTTCGTGACCTGGTACCTGTGGGGCGCCGCGGGCATCGTGCTGGTCGCGCTGCTGGGCAGCGGGCTGATGGCGACCGCGCGGCTGCTGCTGGCGCTGCGCCGGACCCGCACCCGCCGGTACCGGCCGGTGCACTGGGACGACCTGGCCGGGCCGATCGGGCGGATGACCGTCGTCGCGGTGACCGCGTCGGTGCTGCTGTGGGCGGGCGCCGGGGTCGCCGCGCTGCACGGCACCCTCACCGGTCTGGGGCGGGTCACCTCGCTGACCGACCTGGTCGGGGCGGCGACGGTCACCCCGTCGCCGGTCGGGCCCGCGGTCACCGGGGTCGCGGGCGCGGTGATCGGGGACTCCCGCGCGGCCCGGATCGGCGGCCCGCCGCTGCGGCAGGACGACGGCACGGTCACCGACGAGGACCGCGCCTGCGGGCGCAGCACCGACTCCACCGCCGCCGAGCTGGCCCGGCTGCGCGGCGAGGACGTCCTGAACCTGGCCTGCGTCGGGGCGGGCGTCGCGACCGGGCTGCGCGGGCCGCAGCTGCGCGAGGGCGTCACCGTCGACCCGCAGGTCGGGCGGCTCAAGCAGGTCCGGAACCTGCAGTGGGTGGTCGTCGCGGTCGGCCCGAACGACCTGGCCTGGTCGGACTTCCTGCTGTACTGCTACGGCCTCGCCACCTGCGACGACCGGCTCTCCGACGGCGAGTTCGAGTCCCGCCTCGCCGGGTTCGCCCGCGACGTCGGCGCCCTGTTCACCGACCTCGACACGCTGCCGGGGCGCCCGCGGGTGGTGGTCACGCTGTCCTACGACCCGTTCCCGGCCCGGTTCGACCCGACCTGCGCGGACATGCGCGGCCCGGCCGGCACCCCGGGGCTGGACCAGGCCAAGCTGGACCTGCTCGCCGAGCGGAACCGCCGGCTCAACGACGTGCTGGCCGACGGCGCCGCCCGCTTCGGGTTCAGCACCGCCGCGCCCGCCCTGGCGCCGCTGTGCGACCCGGACCGCGACCGGATGCCGCCGGACATCATGGGGCTCGCCACCCCCGACCCGTTCCACCCGACGGCGGTCGGCTCGCTGCGGATCGCGGCGTCGGCGGCGGCGGCGACGGCGCTGGCCGGTCCGCGCCCCACCGGGACGCCGTGACCCGCCGCCGGGCCGCTCAGGCGTCGGCGTCGCGCAGCACCCGCAGCGCGTTGCGGTGGGCCAGCTTCGCCAGGTCCTCCGCGCTCCACCCGCGGTCGGCGAGCGCGTCGAGCAGCCGCGGGTAGGTGGAGACGTCGGAGAGCTCGTCGGGCAGCTCGGTGGTGCCGTCGAAGTCGCCGCCGATGCCGACGTGGTCGATCCCGGCGGCTTCGCGCAGGTGCTCGACGTGCGCGACGACCTCGGCGAGGGTCGCGCGGGGCTGCTCCGGACCGTCCCAGCCCGCGATGAACCGGTTCCGGGCGGCGAGGTCGCGGTGGTCGGCCCCGGCGTCGGCCATCGCCTCCCGGACCCGCCCGTCCCACGCGGTCACGGCGGTGGAGACGAAGCGGGGCACGAACGTCGCCATGACCACGCCGCCGTTGCCGGGCAGGGCCTCCAGCACGTCGGCGGGGACGTTGCGCGGGTGGTCGGTGACGGCGCGGGCGCCGGAGTGGGTGAACAGCACCGGCCGGGTGGTGACGGCGAGGGCCTGGCGCATCGTCGTCGGTGCGACGTGCGAGAGGTCGACGATCATGCCGATGCGGTTCATCTCGGCGACGACCCCGCGGCCGAACTCCGACAGCCCGTCGTGGCGGGGCGTGTCGGTGGCCGAGTCGGCCCAGTTGTTGTTCAGGTTGTGGGTCAGGGTCAGGTAGCGGACCCCGAGCCCGCGCAGGACCCGCAGCACGGCGAGGGAGTCGGCGATGCAGTGCCCGCCCTCGGCCCCCATCAGGGAGGCGACCCGCCCGGAGCCGACGACGGCGTCGACGTCGTCGGCGGTGTCGGCGAACGCCAGGGCGTCCGGGTGGGCCGCGAGCAGCCGCCGCACCCGGTCCACCTGGTCGAGCACCGCGGTGACGGCCTCGTCGTGGCCCAGCTCGCCGGGCACGTAGACCGACCAGAACTGGGCGCCGACCCCGCCGGCCCGCAGCCGCGGGAGGTCGGTGTGCAGCCGCGGGTCCCCGGCGGCGACGTCCGGCTCGCGGGCCGGGTCGCCGCCGGAGAGCTCGCGCAGCGCCCAGGGCAGGTCGTTGTGTCCGTCGAGTACGTAGACCATGCCCCGGAGCCTGCCAGGGCTCAGTAGCGGATGACGCCCCGGATGTTCTTGCCCGCGTGCATGTCCTCGTAGGCCGTCGCGACCTGGTCCAGGGTGTAGGTGGTGGTGACCAGCTCGTCGAGCTTCAGCGCGCCGGCGCGGTAGAGCTCCAGCTGGCGCAGGATGTCCCAGTTCGGGTTGGACATGCCGAACATCGCGCCCTGGATCCGCTTCTGGAACAGGGTGACGTCGGCCAGCGACACCGGCAGCGGCTCGGTCGAGTTGATGTCGCCGAGCGCGGTGACGACGACGGTGCCCGCCTTGCGGATCGACGCCATCGCCTGTCCGATGTGGTCGGGCTTCACGACGCCGACGGTGACGACGGTCTGGTCGGCGCCCTGACCGTTGGTGAACTGCTTCGCGATCTCGGTGGCCTCCTCCATCGTCTCCACCGCGTGCGTGGCGCCGAGCTCCTGGGCCTTCTCGCGCTTCAGCGCGACCGGGTCGACGGCGATGATGTTCGCGGCGCCCGCGTGCGAGGCACCCTGGACCGCGTTGATGCCGATGCCGCCGATGCCCATGACGATCGTGGTGTGGCCCGGCTGCACGCCGCCGGCGTTGACCGCGGAGCCCCAGCCGGTGCCGACGCCGCAGCCGACCAGGCAGGCGACCTCGAGCGGGATGTCGTCGGGGACCTTCACGCAGGAGTCCTCGGAGACCACGGTGGTCTCGCAGAAGGTCGAGATGCCGCACATCTGGCCGACCGGGGTGCCGTCGTCGGCGAGCCGCAGGCGGGTGGTGGGCTCCTCCCAGCGGGTGCCGGCGAGCAGACCCGCGCCGAGGTCGCAGAGGTTCTGCATGCCGCTGGCGCACCAGCGACAGTGCCCGCAGGAGGGCAGGAACGAGAAGACGACGTGGTCGCCCTCCTTGAGGCCCTTCTTGTTCGCCCCGGCGCGGGTGACGATGCCGGAGCCCTCGTGGCCACCGGCGAACGGGTAGGTGCCGACCGGGATGTCCCCGGTGGCGATGTGGTCGTCGGAGTGGCACAGCCCCGACGCGACCATCTTGACCTCGATCTCGCCGGGGCGCGGCTCGTCGAGTTCGAGGTCGACGACCTCGTACTTGCCCGGAGCGCTCCGGACGATTGCTCCACGGGTGTGTCCCACGGTGGTTCACCTCAGACGTCGTCGTCCAACAGGATGCGCACGCGACGATATGAGCCCGGTCACTCCAGGGGAAGTGCCACACGCAGATCGCGGGACACCGTTCGCCTGTAGACCGTGTCGCTAACGGGGCATCCGACGCCAGACGGCGCGGGGCAGCAGCCGCAGCCCGAGGAACAGCAGCCGCAGGGTGCCGGGCACCCAGACGTCGGCGTTGCCCCGCCCGCGCCGGACCGCGCGCACCGTCGCGTCGGCGACCTGCGCGGGCGTCGACGACAGCGGCGCCGGGCTCATCCCCTCGGTCATCCGGCCGACGACGAACCCCGGGCGGATCAGCACCAGCCGCACCCCGGTCCCGTGCAGCGCGTCGGCCAGGCCGGAGGCGAACCCGTCGAGCCCGGCCTTGGCGCTGCCGTAGACGTAGTTGGCGCGCCGCACCCGCACGCCGGCCACCGAGGAGTAGACGACCAGCGTCCCGCTCTCCTGCGCGCGCAGCACCTGGGCCAGCTCGGTGAGCAGGTGCACCTGGGCGAGGTAGTCGGTGTGCACGATCGCGGCGGCGTGCGCGGCGTCGGTCTCGGCGCGGGCCTGGTCGCCGAGGATCCCGAACGCGACGACGGCGACGTCGATCCGCCCGTGGCGCGCCGTCACGTCGTCGAGCAGCGGGCGGTGGCCGGTGAGGTCGTCGGCGTCGAAGGCGACGGTGTCCACCGCGGCGCCCGCGGCCCGGACCCGGGCCGCCTCCGCGGTCAGCGCCTCCGGGCGGCGCGCGGCCAGCACGACCGTGTCGGTGTCCCCGGCGGCGAGCCGTTCGGCGACCTCCAGCCCGATCTCGCTGCGACCACCCAGGACCAGGACCGTGCGCTCCGAACCACCCACACGGTGCAGCCTCCCACCCCGTGGCGGACCATCGTCGCCATGGGGTCGGACGGGGAAGCCGGTGCGGTGTACGACTCGGTGCTCGACGCGGTCGGGGCCACCCCGCTGGTCCGGCTGCGCCGCATCGTGCCCGAGGGGTCGGCGCAGGTCTGGGTCAAGACCGAGTGGACCAACCCGGGCGGCTCGGTGAAGGACCGCGCCGCGCTGGCGATGGTGCTCGACGCCGAGGAGTCCGGGGCGCTGCGCCCGGGCGGCACGATCGTCGAGGGCACCTCGGGCAACACCGGCATCGGCCTGGCGATGGTCGCCGCCGCCCGCGGCTACCGGGCGGTGTTCGTGGTGCCGGACCGGACCACCGCCGAGAAGCAGGCGCTGCTGCGTGCCTACGGCGCCGAGGTCGTCCGCACGCCGGGACTGGTGCCCCAGGACGACCCGCGCCACGTGCGACGGCTGGCCGGCCGGATCGCCGCCGAGACCTCCGGCGGCTGGCTCGCCGACCAGTACGACAACCCGGCCAACCCGGCCGTGCACGAGCGGACGACCGGCCCGGAGATCTGGGCGCAGACCGGCGGCCGGGTCACCCACCTCGTCGCGGGGGTGGGGACCGGCGGCACCCTCACCGGCGCCGGCCGGTACCTGCGCCGGCACGGCGTCACCGTCGTCGCGGCCGACCCGTGGACCTCCCGCTACGGCGGCGGCGACGGCAGCCCGTACTACGTCGAGGCCGTCGGCCACTACCTGCACCCGCTGACCGGCACCGACACCTGGCCGCGGGTCTACGACCCGGCGGTGCACGACGGCGTCGAGCGGATCGGCGACGGCGACTCGCTGCGCACGGTGCGCAGCCTCGCCCGGTCCGAGGGGCTGCTGGTCGGCGGCTCCTCGGGGACGGCGGTGGCCGCGGCGCTGCGCGTGGCCGCCGAGGCCGGGCCGGACGCGGTGGTCGTCGCCGTGCTGCCCGACTCCGGGCGGATCTACCTGTCGAAGTACTTCGACGACGACTGGCTGACCCGCCTCGGGTTCCTCGACGCCGTCGCCGGGCCGCGGGTGCGCGACACGGTCGGCCCGTACGCGCCGGGGCTGCTCGTCGCCCCGGCCACGACGACCGTCGCCGGGCTGCTCGCGGCCCTGGACCGGGCGGGCCCCGGCGGCGCGGTCCCGGTGGTGCTGCCGCGCGAGACCGAGGCCGTGACCTGGTCGGCACCGGACGTCATCGGCAGCGTGCGGCCCGCCGACCTGGTGGGGCTGCGCCCCGACGAGCGGGTCGGGGCGCACGCCGGTCCCCCGCCCGCGACGGTCGGCCACGGCGAGTCCACCGCGGCCGCGACCGCGCGGCTCGACGCCGCCGCCGTCGGCCAGCACGACGCCGTCCTGGTGCTGGTCGACGGCCGTGCGGTCACCCAGGTGCGCCGCGACCGGCTCGGCGGCCACCCCGCCTGAGGCCGGTGTGGGTCCGCTCACACCGGACCGGGCGGGGATGGGCGGGGACGGCGCCGTCGTTGTCTGCTGTCACGGGGCGCGCCCGCCGCGTCCGGGAAGGGGACCGTCGTGGACCTCCTGCTGCACCACGGGCTGACCGCGTTCGGGCAGTTCGTGTCGTGGGCCGAGCTCGTCGGGCAGATCGGCGCCATCGCCGTGGTGTTCCTGGCGCGCCGGCGCAGCCTCGCGACCTGGCCGGTGCAGATGGCGGCCTGCGTGCTGCTGTTCACCGTCTACGCCTCGGCACACCTGGGCGGGCTCGCGTTCCGGCAGGTCATCGTGCTGGCCATCTCGGTGTTCGGGCTCGTCGCGTGGCTGCGCAGGCGCGACCCGGTCTACGGCCTCGCGGTCCGCCAGGCGAGCACCGCGCAGCGGCTCGGGCTGGTCGGGCTGCTCGTCGGCGGCACCGTGGTGATGGCGCTGGTCCTCGAGGCGCTCGACGCCAGCTGGGCGCCCTGGCCGGACGCCGCGATCTTCGTCGGCACCGCGGTCGCGTTCCTCGCCCAGGGTCTGCGGTTCATCGAGTTCTGGGTGATCTGGCTGCTGGTCGACGCCGTCGGCGTGCCGCTGCAGCTGGCCTCGGGGCTGTGGCTCTCCGCCGCGGTCTACGTCGTGTTCGCCGGGCTGGTCGTGCACGGCTGGTGGAGCTGGGCGCGGGCCCGGCGCACCGTGGGGGCCGCGCAGCGGGAGCCGTCGCGGGCGGTCTGAGCCCCCACGGGATACTGCTCGGATGAGCACGTCCCCCGTCCGCCGCGCCGCCGTCCTCGGTTCCCCGATCGCCCACTCGCTCTCGCCCGCGCTGCACAACGCCGCCTACACCGCGCTCGGGCTGACCGGCTGGTACTACGACCGGCACGAGGTCGACGAGGCGGGCCTGGCCGGGTTCGTCGCCGGGCTCGGCCCGGAGTGGGCGGGACTGTCGCTGACGATGCCGCTCAAGCGGGTGCTGCTCGACGTCGCCGACCACGTCGCGCCGGGGGCGGCCGCGATCGGCGCCGGCAACACCCTGGTCTTCGAGGGCACCGGCGCGACCGCACACAACACCGACGTCACCGGCATCGCGCGCTCGCTGCGCGCCGCGGGCGCGGGCGGCGGGCGCGCCGTGGTGCTCGGGGCGGGCGGGACCGCGCAGGCCGCCGTCGCCGCGCTGCACGACATGGAGGTCGACGCCGTCGACGTCCTGGTCCGCGACGCGGGGCGGACCTCCGCGCTGCGCGGGACGGCCGAGCGGCTCGGCACCGAGGTGACGGTGCACGCGGTGCTCACCGACACGCCCGCCGCGGCGCGGCTGCTCGAGGGCGCCGACGCGGTCGTCTCCACCCTCCCGGCCGGGGCGGCCGACGCACTGGCCGGTGCGCGCTGGCGGCCGGGGACCGTGCTGCTCGACGCCGTCTACGCGCCGTGGCCGACGGTGGTCGCGGGCGGCGCGGCGGCGGCCGGGGCGCGGATCGTGTCCGGCCTGGAGATGCTGCTGCAGCAGGCGGTCGCGCAGGTCGAGCTCATGACCGGGCGTCCCGGTCCGGAGGCCGCCATGCGCGAGGCGCTCGACGCGGCCGTGCTCGCCCGCAGCTGAGCCCCCGGCCCGGCGGCGCCACGGCCCGGGTGGCGCTGCTCAGGCCCTGATGATTCTCGGCGAGCGGAGCGCCGCGGGCGGGACGACCATGACGGTCGTGGAGGAGAAGAGCTGCGTGGTCTGCGGGCGGCGGATCGAGTGGCGGAGGAAGTGGGCCGACGACTGGGAACAGGTGCGCTACTGCTCCCAGGGCTGCCGCAGGCGCAAGGTCCGCCCGGTCGACACCGAGCTGGAGTCGGCGATCACCGGGCTGCTCGACCGCAGGAAGGGCGGGGCGACGATCTGCCCGTCCGAGGCGGCCCGCGCCGTCGACCCCGACGGCTGGCGCGACCTCATGGAACCGGCGCGGATGGCCGCGCGCCGGCTCGTCGACGCCGGGCGGGTCGAGATCGTGCAGTCCGGCCGGGTCGTGGACCCGTCGACGGCGAAGGGCCCGATCCGGATCCGCCGCGTGCCCGGCTGAGCGCCGTGCCAGGCTGACCCCGTGCCCCGCGACACCTACACCCACGGCCATCCGGGCGTCGTCGTCCGGTCGCACGCGGCCCGCACCGCGGAGAACTCGTGCGCCTACCTGCTGGACCGGCTCACGCCCGGCACCAGCCTGCTCGACGTCGGCTGCGGCCCCGGCAGCATCACCGCCGACCTGGCCGAGCGGGTCGCACCCGGCCGGGTCCGCGGCGTCGAGGTGGTGCCCGGACCGCTGGAGCAGGCCCGCGCCGGTGCCGCCGCCCGCGGCCTGGACGTGGAGTTCGCCGTCGACGACGGCTACGCCCTGTCCGACCCGGACGGCACCTGGGACGTCGTGCACGCCCACCAGGTGCTCCAGCACGTGTCCGACCCGGTCGCGGTGCTGCGCGAGATGGGCCGGGTCGCCCGGCCGGGCGGCCTGGTCGCCGCCCGCGACGCCGACTACGCCGGGTTCCACTGGTGGCCGCACGACCCGCGGCTGGACCGCTGGCTGGAGCTGTACCGGGCCGTCGCCCGCGGCAACGACGCCGAGCCCGACGCCGGACGACGGCTGCTCGGCTGGGCGCACGCGGCCGGGTTCACCGAGGTGACGCCGTCGGCGTCGGTCTGGTGCCACGCGACCCCGGAGGCCCGCGCCGCCTGGGGCGGGATGTGGGCCGACCGCATCCACACCGGCGTCGGGCGGATGGCCGTCGAGCGCGGGCTGGCCGGGGAGTCCGAGCTGGACGGGATCTCCGCGGCGTGGCGGGAGTGGGCGGCGCACCCCGACGGCTGGATCGTCATCCCGCACGGCGAGGTCCTCTGCCGGGTGCCCGACCGGCCCTGAGCCGCCCGGGTCAGGCGCGGCGGTGCAGGGCGACCACGTAGTCGCCGCCGGACCAGGGTGCACGGTCCCAGGTGGACCACCGCGCGACCGGGTCGAGCCCGGCGGCGGTGCACCAGGCGTCGTGGTCGTCGGGGGTGGGCCAGCCCGGCTGTGTGGCGAACCCGGCCAGCAGCAGGCCGCCCGGACGCAGGTGCCGGGCACAGCCCGCGACCACCCCCGCGCGGTCCTCGGCGTAGGGGATCACGTTGCCCGCCAGCACGACCAGCCCGAACCGCTCGGGCAGGTCCAGGGTCTCCAGGCCGGTGGTGACCCAGCGCAGCGCGGGCGCCTTGGCCCGCGCCGCGGCGATCATGTCGGGGTCCGGGTCGACGCCGACGACCGCGACGCCGCGCCGGTCCAGCTCGATCGCGACGCGGCCGGTGCCGCAGCCGCCGTCGAGGACGGGGCCGTCCCCGCGCAGCGCGCAGACCAGGTCGGCCTCGCCGTGCGGGTTCTCACCGGCCGCGGCCATCGCCGCCCACCTGCGGTCGTAGTCGTCGAGGTCGACCCGGCCGCGCCAGGCCTCCCAGTCGTCGGGGAGCCCGCCGGGGCCCGGCTCACCGGGGTCGGCACGGGGTCCGCTGCGGTCGGACAGGACGTGGTCGTGCGGGGTGTGGTCGTGCGGGGCGTGGTCGTCCGGGGCGTGGTCGGGCACCCCCGCAGGTTAGGCGGCGACCCCGGAGCCCAGCCGACCGCGCAGCCACCGGCCGACGCCCGCCCCGCGCAGGCACGGGTGGAGCACCACGACGGGCTCGGGCACACCGGCGTCGGTACCGAGCAGTGCGGCCACGCCGACCAGGTCACCGGCGGCGGTGCGCAGCAGCAGCGCCGGTGCGGCGACGGGCGCCAGCAGCCCCGCGAGGTCGGCGGGCGTCCAGTCCACGGCCGGTTCCCCGGCCAGGCAGGTCCGCAGCAGCACGTCGAGCTCGGCGGTCTCCTCCCCCGACGCGGGTTCCGCGACGAGCTCGGCCCCGCCGGGCAGCAGCACCGTCGCCCGGGGCGCCGGGGTCGCCGCGCCCGCGCGCAGGAACGCCTCACCCCGGGCCCGCTCGGTGACGGTGAACGGCGCCCAGTCCCGGCAGGCGAGCACCGGCGGGCCGGCCGGGGCGGTGAGCTCCAGGACGTGCGTGCCGGCCGCGACCGGGCCGGTGCCGACCTCGTCGGCGTGCAGGAGCGCGGCGAGACCGTCGAACAGCCCGTCCCGGCCGCGGGCGGCGGCCACGAGGTCGAGCGCCCGGGTGGGCCCGTCGACCAGCTCGTGCGGGTCGGCCGGGGTGACCTGCACGGTGTCCGGGCCGGACCCGCGCAGCCGTCGCCGGATCACCCGCGACAGCCGGTCCGCGGTCACCCCGCCGCCGACGAGCATCTCGTCGACGACGGTGCCCGCGTCGCGGCCGTGCACCGACAACGACAGGATGTTGCCGCCGACCTCGGCGACGGCCGCGGTCAGCCGGGCCAGCGCACCGGACTCGTCGGGCAGCCGGACGCGGACCTTGAGCAGCGGCGCCGGTCCCGGCTCGGCCGCGGTGCCGAGGACCGCCGGGTCGAGGTCCGCCGGGCCGGGCTCCGTCGAGCCGGGGTCCGCGGCGTCCACGACCCGCAGCACCGGCGGGACGGACGGGCCGTCGACGAGGGTCTGCCCGGGGCCGACGGCGGCGTGCCCGGCCGCCCGCAGCGCGGCCCACATCGTCACCTGGTTCGCGGTGAGCACCGGCTTGCCGAGCTCGCGCTCCAGCCCGGCGATCGCGTCGTAGGTGGGCAGGTTGGTGCAGGAGACGAAGACCGCCTGCGCGTCGGGGTGGTCCGCGGCGCGCACGGCCGCGGCGACCTGCTCCGGGGTCGTCGTCCAGATGTGGCCGAGCAGGCCCAGGCCGTGCCGGGCGACGGTGTCGACCCCGGCCCCGGCGAGGAAGTCGGCGAGCAGCCCGGTGAGGTCGTCGACGTAGGGGGTGGCGACGGCGAGCCGGGTGACCCCCAGCTCGGCGCACGCCGCGACCAGCGACCCCGCCGTCGTGACCGCCGCCGGCGCGCCCGCGGCCAGCACCGCCTCGCGCAGCGCGGCCTCCCCCGCCACGCCACCGACGAAGCTGCCCGAGGTGCACGAGTACGCGACCACGGCGGGCCCCGGGGTCAGCACGTCGCGGGCGGCCCGCCGGACCATCGCCGGGTCGGAGATCAGCCGGGCCTGCGCGGCGTCGGCCGGGGTCGCGACGAACGGCGTGCGGGTCACGTGCAGGGTGACCCGCTCCGGGACCCACCGCCACATCTCACGGTCGAGGGCGAAGTCGTACGGCACGACCACACCCACCCGGTCCCGATCCCGCGGGGACGACAGCTCACCCATACCGGCCTCCATGACGCAACGATCACCGTCCATCGTTGCCGCCACGGGTCGCGGCGGTTTCGCGATGGTGAGGACGCCCGCCGGAGGCCGTGTGGGTACTGCCCGTTCTCGATCGTCCTGCCCGCAGGATGCCAGCGGTGGCGGCTCCGTGACCTCCGTGCCACGCCGACCGGCGCCTGCGGTGCGCCGAGTGCGCTACGCGCCGGCCCAGCCGCGCGGGTCGGACTCCGGGCGCGTCGCGACCGCGCGCAGGAACGCCTGGGCCCGGGCCACCTCGGTGACGGTGAACGGCGCCGCCCGCCGGGCGACCAGCCGGGTGCCGTCGGGCGCGGTCAGCTCCAGGTCGTGCTCGTCGCGCGCACCCGGCTCGTCCGGGCCCGGCGTCCGGACACCCGACGCGCCGAGCAGCGCGGCGACCCCGTCGGCGGGGCTCTGACCGGCGGCGACGATGTCCAGTGCCCGGGTGGGCGGGTCGACCAGGTCGTGCGGGTCGGCGGTCATGACCAGGACCCCGCCGTCGGGGGCCGCCCCGCAGACCGCCACCGACAGCTCGCCGACGCTGCACGGCCCGGACACCAGCAGCTCGTCGACGACGGAGTGCGCGTCCTGACCGTGCACCGACAGGGCGAGGATGTTGCAGCGCACCTGCGCCAGCGCCGCCGTCAGCCCGGCCAGGGCACCGGGTTCGTCGGGCAGCCGAACCCGCACCCGGTAGAGGCCGTTGGTCGTCCCGGGATCGGTGCTCATCACCACCAGCCTGCGGGACCGATGTTGCGGCCCTGTGTCGGGGCGGTGTCGGGTGCGTCGCGGCCGGCGCGCCCGTCCGCCGGGCGCGCCGGCCACGCGGGTCAGCCGCAGACCGCCCCGTCGGCCGCCGAGGACACGAGCTTCGCGTACTTGCCCAGCACCCCGCGCCGGTTCGTCGGCTCCGGGCACGTCCACTCCGCGCGCCGCCGCTCCAGTTCGGCGGGCTCGACGCCGATGTCGATCGTGCGGGCCTTCATGTCCAGGGTGATCGTGTCGCCGTCGTGGACGAGCGCGATCGGTCCGCCGTCGGCGGCCTCGGGCGAGACGTGCCCGACGCACAGCCCGGTCGTCGCACCGGAGAAGCGGCCGTCGGTGACCAGCAGGACGTCCTTGCCGAGGCCCGCGCCCTTGATCCGCCCGGTGACGGCGAGCATCTCCCGCATCCCGGGCCCGCCGCGGGGGCCCTCGTAGCGGATCAGGACGATCGTGCCGGGCCCGATCTCGCCGGCGTCGACGGCGTCGAGCGCGCCCTGCTCGCCGTCGAAGACGCGGGCGGTGCCGGTGAAGGTGGCGGCGTCGAACCCGGCGGACTTGACGACGGCGCCGTCGGGCGCGAGCGAGCCGCGCAGGATCGTGAGGCCGCCGGTGGGGTGGATCGGGTCGGCGAGGTCGTGGATGACCGAGCCGTCGAGGCCCGGCGGGTCGAGCTCGGCGAGGTTCTCCGCGACCGTGCGGCCGGTGACGGTGCGGGCGTCGCCGTGGATGAGGCCCGCGTCGAGCAGTGCCTTCATCACCACCGGTACGCCGCCGACCTGGTCCACGGCGTACATGAGGTGCCGCCCGAACGGCTTGACGTCGGCCAGGTGCGGGATCCGGTCGCCGACGGTGTTGAAGTCGTCCAGGGTCAGCGGCACCTCGGCCTCCCGGGCGATGGCCAGCAGGTGCAGCACCGCGTTGGTGGACCCGCCGAAGGCCATGACGACGGCGATCGCGTTCTCGAAGGCCTCGCGGGTCAGCACCGACCGCGCCGTCAGGCCACGGGCGATCATGCCGACCGCGGCCTCGCCGGAGGCACGGGCGACGCCGTCGCGGCGACGGTCCACCGCGGGCGGGCTGGCCGAGCCGGGCAGCGCCATCCCGAGCGCCTCGGCGGCCGCGGCCATCGTGTTCGCGGTGTAGAAGCCGCCGCAGGCACCCTCCCCCGGGCACATGGCCCGTTCCAGGGTGTCGAGCTCGTCGGGGGTGATCAGGCCGCGCGCGCACGCCCCGATGCCCTCGAACGCGTCGCCGATGTTGACCTCCCGGTCACCGACCCGGCCCGGCATGATCGATCCGGCGTAGACGAACACCCCGGCGAGGTCGAGCCGGGCCGCGGCCATCAGCATCCCGGGCAGCGACTTGTCGCAGCCGGCCAGGAGCACCGTCCCGTCGAGCCGCTCGGCCTCGACGACGGTCTCCACCGAGTCGGCGATGATCTCCCGACTGACCAGCGAGTAGTGCATGCCCCGGTGCCCCATCGAGATGGCGTCGGAGACCGAGATCGTGCCGAACTCCATCGGGTAGCCGCCCGCGGTGTGCACGCCCTCCTTCGCCGCGGTCGCGAGCCGCTGCAGCGACAGGTTGCACGGGGTGATCTCGTTCCAGGACGAGGCGATGCCGATCTGGGGCTTGGCGAAGTCGTCGTCGCGCATGCCGACCGCGCGCAGCATGCTGCGAGCGGCGGTGGCGCCGATGCCGTCGGTGACCTGGTGACTGCGGGGCTTGCGGGAACTGGTGGTGGCCATGCGCGCTCCTCGGCCGGACTCCGGTGTCGGGACGGGGCCGATCCTCCCGCACATCACCGGCGCAGGCCCGTTTCCGGCTGCAACGCATAGCCCGTCCGGGCGTATCCGTTGCTACGGGTGATCGTTGGACTCTCCGGCAGCACCGTCATTCACCCGAGAGGACCCGAGCGACACTCATGGCGCACACGAACGAACCCACTCCCCGTAGCACTCGCCGGGTGCGTCGCCGCCGCGCACTGGTCGTCGCGGCCACCGGGCTGGTCATCGGGCTGGGCGCCGCGGGCACCGCGGTCGCCGCCGGCACCGGCTCCGGTGTCGCCGGCACCCCGTGCTCGGCGACGGCGAAGGCCTGTGTGGACCTGGCGTCCCAGCAGGCGTGGCTGATGAAGGGCGGGAAGGTCACCTACGGCCCCGTCGACGTCGCCACCGGTGGGCACGGCACGGAGACCCCGACCGGGGACTTCGCCGTCTACGACAAGGACCGCGACCACCACTCCGCCGAGTTCGACGGCGCCCCGATGCCGTGGTCGGTGTTCTTCGCCCCCGGCGGCATCGCCTTCCACGAGGGCGACCGCGGATCCGGGTCCGCGGGCTGCGTGAAGATGCGCAACCAGGACGCGACGGTGTTCTTCGGCAAGCTGGCGCAGGGTGACCGGGTCGAGGTGCGCTGACCCTCCCCCACCGACGACGACAGGGGCCCCGCGCGATCCGCGCGGGGCCCCTGTCGTGTGCCGTGGGTCAGCGGGCGCCGGCGTTGTCCCGGTCGCGGCGCACGTTGGCCTTGCGGCCCTTCAGCGTCGTCGCACCGCGCAGCGAGCGCAGCACGTCGTCCGCGGCGTGCTCGGGCACCTCGACCAGCGAGTGGCGCTCGTGGATCTGGATGGCGCCGATGTCGCGGCCGGACAGCCGGGACTCGTTCGCCAGCGCACCCACGATGTCCTGCGGGCGCACACCGGAGGCACGGCCCGCCGAGACGAACAGTCGGGTCGCCCCGGCCTTCGGCGGGCGGGCGCCCTGGCCGCGGGCACCGCCCGGACGGCCGTCGCGGTCGCGGCGCGGGCCACGGTCGCCGGGGCCGCTGTCACGGCCACCGCGCGAGCGGACCTGCGGGATCTCGATCTCGTCGTCCGGCACCGAGTTGCCGGCGCGGGCGAGCCGGATCGCCGCGGCGGCGATCGAGGCGAGGTCGTGGTCGCGGGCCAGCTCGACGACGAGCTGCTCCACGCCGTCCTGCGGCGGGGTGTCGGCGTCCTGACCGGCCTGCTCGCGCAGGGCCAGCGCGGTGCGGGCGAGCCGCACGGTGCGCAGGTCCTCCGGCGAGGGCACCGGCGCGCTGGGAACCGACGCCCCGATGAGGCGCTCGATGTTGCGCAGGTGACGCACCGACCCCGGGGTGACCAGGGTGATCGCGACGCCCTCGCGTCCCGCCCGGCCGACCCGGCCGATGCGGTGCACGTAGGACTCCGGCGACGACGGCACGTCGTGGTTGACCACGTGGGTCAGCGAGTCGATGTCGAGGCCGCGGGCCGCGACGTCGGTGGCGACCAGCAGCTCGGTGCGGCCGGCGCGCAGGCGCTCGACGACCCGGGTGCGGTGCTCCTGGTCCATGCCGCCGTGCAGCGCCTCGGCGCGCAGGCCGCGCGCGGTGAGGGTCTCGGTGACGGCGTCGACGTCGGCGCGGGTGCGGCAGAACACGATCGCCGCGGTCGGCTGCTCCATCTCGAGCACCCGGCCCAGCGCGACGGTGACGTGGCTGCGGGGCACGTGGTACGCGGTCTGGCGGACCTTGGGGGCCTCGCCCTCGGGCGTGGCCTCCTTCTTGATCCGGATGTCGGTCGGGTCGCTCAGGTGGGTCCGCGCCAGGCTCTGGATGCGGCCCGGCATGGTCGCCGAGAACAGCACGGTCTGGCGGCCCCGCGGCGTCGCGCCGAGGATCGTCTCGATGTCCTCGACGAAGCCCATGTCGAGCATCTCGTCGGCCTCGTCCAGGACGGCGACCTCGATCGCGTCCAGGGCGAGCGCGCCGCGGTTGACCAGGTCGATCGCGCGGCCGGGGGTGGCGACGACGATGTCGACGCCGCGGCGGAGCTGGCCCAGCTGCGGGCCGATGGGCGCGCCGCCGTAGACGCAGGCGACCGAGGCGCCGAGCGCGGCACCGTACTTGGAGACCGCGTCGCCGACCTGCATGGCCAGCTCGCGGGTCGGGGCGAGCACCAGGCCGAAGGGCTTGGTGCCGCGGGAGCGCGAGGTGCGGCCGTCGGCCAGGCGCTGCAGCATCGGCAGCGAGAACGCGGCGGTCTTGCCGGTACCGGTGGCGGCCTGGCCCAGCAGGTCGCGCCCGGCGATCAGCGGGCCGATCGCGGCGGCCTGGATCGGGCTCGGCGAGGCGTAGCCCAGCTTCTCGAGGGTGTCGAGCAGCTGCGGCGCGAGGCCCAGGTCGGCGAAGGTCGGGCCGGCGGGGGTGTCGTCGACGGGCTCGTCGGCGGTGTCCGCGTCCTCGGTGTCCGCGTCCTCGGCCACGTCGGCGGAGGGGGTGCTCTCCCCGTCGTCGGTCGTGTCGGGGGTGGTGGCGGCGTCGGCGATCTCGGTGTCGAGCTCGGCGGCGGCGTCGGCGTCCGTCATGGCGGCGGAAGTGGTGATCTCGTCTCCGGAGTCGTTCAGGTCGGGGTGCTGGTCCAGCAGAATGCTCACTCGGTCCTCAAATGGCGCGCGCAGGGGGGTGCGCTGTGTCGTCGGGCGGCTCTCGCCCGCTCTCCCAGCCCGCCAGGCCCGCGTGCGGCATCTCGATCCAGATGATGTGCCGGTGAACCCAGACCTCCGGGGCTCGCGGCCGTGCGTCGTCGCCGACGGCCGTCGATCGACCAGTGTGCCATGTCCCGGTGCGGTCCGTGCGTCGGGTCCCGCGTGACCGACACCACCGATGCCCCTGGTCACGACCCTCGGCGCGGCCGCGGGGAGATCACCGACCCTGGCCGGGTGACGGCATTCCTCTCCAGCGCCGCGACCCGGCGCCCGGCGAACCTGCGTGATCTCGGCGGTCTCCGCACGACGGACGGCTACCGGGTACGGCACGGGGTGCTCTACCGGTCCGACGCACCCCGCCCCGGCGACCCGCGCGACGCCCGGGCCCTCGACCTGCCCGAGGGATCGCCGTGGCCGCCGCGGACCGTCGTCGACCTGCGCTCGGCGGCGGAGACGCGCGAGCCGCACCCGCTCGCCGACGTCGCCGACGTCCGGCCGGTCCCGCTCGGCGCGTCGCTGACCCCGGAGCGGGTCGCGACGGCCGCCGCCGGGCAGGACGGGCTCGGGTGGGCCTACCGGCTGCTGGCCTCCGAGGCCGGCGCCGAGCTCGCCGGGATCGTGCGGACCGTCGCCGACGCGCCCGCCCCGGTGCTCGTGCACTGCGCCGCGGGCAAGGACCGGACCGGGATCGTGGTCGGGGTGCTGCTGGCCGTGCTGGACGTGCCGCGCGCGACGATCGTCGCGGACTACCTGCGCACCAACGACGTCCTGCCGACCCTGTGGGACCGGCTGCGCGCCTGGGGCCAGCCCGAGCCCGACGACGAGGCGCTGCTCGGGGTGGACGCCGCCGCCCTGGAGGCCGTGCTCGACGACCTCGACGCGCACCCCGGTGGCCCGGCGGGCCGGCTGCGCGAGTGGGGCGTCGGCGACGACGACCTGCGCCGCCTCGCCGAGCGGCTGCTGGAGCCGGTCCTCCCGCACTGACGCGACCGGGCCCCGCGCACCCGGGGTGCGCGGGGCCCGGTCGTCGTACGGGGCCGGAGCTCAGGACTTGCCGAAGCCCGCCTTGCGCAGCGCCTCGGCCATCGCGTCGTTGGCGGGGCCGCGGTCCTGCCGGCCGCCGCCGGAGCCGCCGCGACCGCCCTGGCCGGCCTGGCCGCCGGAGCCGCCGCGTCCGCCGCCCTGACCGCCGCGTCCGCCGTCGCCGCGGCCACCGTCGCGGCCACCGCGGCCGCGGTCGCCGCTGCCCTGGCCGCGTCCGCCGCCCTGGCCACCGCCCGGACCGCGCCCGCCGCGCTCGCCGCCGTCGCGACCCCGGCCGCCCTGGCCACCGCCCTGGCCCTGGCCGGGCCCGCGGGACCGGCCGCCGCGCTCGCCGGCGCCGGGCTCGTCGTCCAGACGCAGGGTCAGCGAGATCCGCTTGCGGGCCTCGTCGACCTCCAGGACCTTCACC
Organism: Pseudonocardia sp. ICBG162; assembly: GCF_020496225.1. Lineage (NCBI taxonomy): Bacteria > Bacillati > Actinomycetota > Actinomycetes > Pseudonocardiales > Pseudonocardiaceae > Pseudonocardia > Pseudonocardia sp. ICBG162. Next base: position 80,919 of record NZ_JAHLJD010000013.1, on the reverse strand, counting down.
TTGACCACGTCACCGGACTTGGCGACGTCGCGCGGGTCGGACACGAAGTCCTTGCTCATCGCGCTCACGTGCACGAGGCCGTCCTGGTGCACCCCGACGTCGACGAACGCGCCGAAGGCCGCCACGTTGGTGACGACCCCCTCCAGCAGCATCCCCGGCCGCAGGTCGGAGATCTTGTGGACGCCCTCGGCGAAGGTCGCGGTCCGGAACGCCGGCCGCGGGTCCCGGCCGGGCTTCTCCAGCTCGGCCAGGATGTCGGTGACGGTCGGGAGCCCGACGCCGTCGTCGACGTAGTCCTTGGGCTTGATCTGGTGCAGCCGTGCGGCGTTGCCCATGAGGGCGGACACGTCGAGCGTGGTGCGCTCCACCATCCGCCGGACGACCGGATAGGACTCCGGGTGCACGCCGGTCACGTCGAGCGGCTCGTCGCCCCCGCGGATGCGCAGGAAGCCCGCGCACTGCTCGAACGCCTTGGGCCCCAGCCGCGCGACGCCGGTCAGCGCGGTCCGGTTCCGGAACGGGCCGTTCTCGTCGCGGTGGGCGACGATCGCGCCCGCGAGGGACTCCGAGATGCCCGAGACCCGGCGCAGCAGCGGCGCGGACGCCGAGTTCACGTCGACGCCGACGGCGTTCACACAGTCCTCGACGACCGCGTCGAGCGAGCGCGACAGCGACGACTCGGGCAGGTCGTGCTGGTACTGCCCGACCCCGATCGACTTCGGGTCGATCTTGACGAGCTCGGCGAGCGGGTCCTGCAGGCGCCGCGCGATGGAGACCGCGCCGCGCAGCGAGACGTCCATGTCGGGCAGCTCGGCCGAGGCGTAGGCCGACGCCGAGTACACCGACGCGCCGGCCTCGGACACCATCACCTTGGTCAGCTTCAGGCCCGGGTTCGCCGCGATGAGCTCACCGGCCAGCGCGTCGGTCTCCCGCGAGGCGGTGCCGTTACCGATCGCGATCAGCTCGACGGAGTGCTTCGTGCACAGCGCCGCCAGGGTCTTCAGCGACCCGGCGCGGTCCTTGCGGGGCTCGTGCGGGTAGATCACCGCGGTGTCGACGACCTTGCCGGTCGCGTCGACGACGGCGACCTTGACCCCGGTGCGCAGGCCCGGGTCGAGGCCCAGGGTCGCGCGGGTGCCCGCGGGGGCGGCGAGCAGCAGGTCGCGCAGGTTCGCCGCGAACACGCCGATCGCGCCCTCCTCGGCGGCGGTGCGCAGCCGGACCCGGATGTCGATGCCGAGGGCGGTGAGCAGCCGGGTCCGCCACGCCCACCGGACGACGCCGAGCAGCCAGGCGTCGCCGGCGCGGCCGCGGTCCGCGACGCCGTACTCGGCGGCGATCAGGGCCTCGTAGGGGTTCGGCTCGTCGTCGGCGACGCCGGCGTCGAGGGTGACGTCGAGCGCCTCCTCGGACTCGCCGCGGAAGGCCGCGAGGATCCGGTGCGAGGGCAGCGTGGTGAACTTCTCGGCGAAGGAGAAGTAGTCCGAGAACTTGGCCGCGGCCTGGTCGTTCTCCTTGCCCTCGCGGACCGTGGTGACCAGCCGCCCGTGCGCCCACATGCGCTCGCGCAGGCCGCCGACGAGGTCGGCGTTCTCCCCGATCCGCTCGACCAGGATCGAGCGGGCGCCCTCCAGCGCGGCGCCGGCGTCGGCGACCTCGTCGGTCACGTAGGAGGCGGCCGACGAGTGCGGGTCGAGCGTCGGGTCGGCGAGCAGCGCGTCGGCCAGCGGCTCCAGGCCCTGCTCGCGGGCGATCATCGCCTTGGTGCGGCGCTTGGGCTTGTAGGGCAGGTAGATGTCCTCGAGCCGGGCCTTGGACTCGGCGGCGAGGATGGTGGCCTCGAGGGACTCGTCGAGCTTGCCCTGCGACCGGATGGAGTCGAGGACGACGGTGCGCCGCTCCTCCAGCTCCCGCAGGTAGCGCAGCCGCTCCTCCAGGGTGCGGAGCTGGGCGTCGTCGAGGCCGCCGGTCGCCTCCTTGCGGTACCGGGCGACGAAGGGGACCGTCGAGCCCTCGTCCAGCAGGGCCACCGCGGCCCCGACCTGGTCCGGCCGGGCGCCGAGCTCGTCGGCGATGCGCTGGTTGATCGAGCGGTGCTGCTGGATGTCCGGGGGTGCCGTGCCTGTCACCGCCCCATCGTGGCGAACGGTGTCGCGGGCGCCACCGCCGGGTGGGGGGTCGGGCCCGCGCCCGTCCGGACGGCGGTCCCCGCGACCGCTGTCCGGTGTCCGACATCCGATGGAGAACCCGGTGGGTGAGCGCCCGCTCACCCGTGCCAGACTGCCGCCCGTGGCTCGCTGTGGATCATGGCCCGCCGGGCGGCCCGCCGTCCGCGGCCAGCGCGGCGAGCCCGGTCGCGAGCGCGTGCACCATGCGGCTGTACAGGTCGGGCGGCGCCTCGCCGGGCACACCGAGGCGGTACTCCCGGACGAGGCCGTGGAACAGCGCGATCATCGCGGTCGCCACCTCCTCGTCCGGCACGCCGAGGTCCACCCCGTTGGCCGCGCGGCCGCGCGCCACCATCGCGGCGGCCTCGGCACGGACCCGGCGGTGGTGGTCGGACACGGCCGCGCGCAGTGCCGGGCTGCGCATCGCGGCGGCCCAGCTCTCGGCGTCGAGCAGGGTCGCCGGGCGCGAGCGGGCGGTCTCCAGCAGCACCGTCTCCAGCTCGGCCAGCCCCTGCTCGGGGCCCGTGTCCATACCGGACCGCACCCGGTCCAGGTCGCCCTCCAGGTAGCCGGTCATCAGCGCCCGGAACAGGTCCTGCTTGCTGCCGAAGCGGCTGTAGATCGACCCCACCACACCCCGGCGGCGCGGGCGATCTCGTCCACCGAGGCGCCGTCGTAGCCGCGCTCGGCGAACACGTCGGCCGCCGCGGCCAGCAGGGCCGCCCGCGTGCGCGCCACGCCGTCGTCCCGTGTCTCCCGGCGCCTGCCCCCGGGCGTCGCTCCCGTCACGTCGTCCCCCCGTCCGCTCCCCCAGGTCCCGGAGGTTCCCATGCGGTTGCGCAGTCTGCTGTCGTCCGTGCTCGTCGGAGTGATCGTCGCCGGAGCAGGGGCGGGTGTCGCGTCCGCCTCCACCTGTGACGACGCCTGCCGGGTCGACGGTGCCCGCGCCTACGTCGCCGCGCTCGCCGACCACGACCCGTCGGCGGTGCCGTTCCACCCGCACGCGACCCGGGTCGAGGCGGGGCTGCCGACCGGGTTCTCCGGCGACCAGCTGCGCGCCGACCTGCGGTTCGGCCCGCAGTACCGGATCATCCGCGCCGTCTCCGACGAGACCTACCGGGTGCGCGGGGACGGCGTCGTCGTCGCGGAGTTCACCCTGTCCGTCGGGGCGGGTCCGATCGGCCTCACGACCGCGCGGGTGCACGAGACCTTCCGCTACGAGGACGGCCTGATCCGCGAGATCGTCGCCGACATCCGGATCGGGGGCTGAGCCGGATGCGGGTGACCAGCCGCCGGGGCTTCCTGACCGGGGCCGCGCTCGGCGCCGCCGCGCTGGGTGCCGCCGGGACCGCGACCGCCGCGCCGGCCCTGCTGCGCCGCGAGGTCACCGCGATGTCCGCACCGGCCGTCGTCGTCGGGAGCGGGCTCGGCGGGTCGATCGCCGCGGCCCGGCTCGCCGAGGCGGGCGTGCGCACCCTGGTCCTCGAACGCGGCCGCCGCTGGACCACCCCGGCCGCCGACACGTTCCCGCCGTTCCTGCGCCCGGACCGCCGCTCGTCGTGGCTGACGCCCGCGCCGGTGTTCCCCGGCCAGCCGCCGACGCTGTACAAGCCCTACACCGGACTGTTCGAGAAGGTGTCCGGGCGCGGGATGAGCGTGCTCTGCGGGGCCGGGGTCGGCGGGTCGACCCTGGTCTACGCCGGGGTGTGGATCCGGCCGGACGCGGCGGTGTTCTCCGCGGCGGTCCCCGGCATCGACCACGACGAGCTCGCCGCCGTCCACTACCCGCGCGCCGCCGCCCGGGTCGGGGTCTCGCCGATCCCCGACGACGTCCTGGCCCACCCCGCGCACGTCGGCACCCGGCTGTTCCTGGAGCAGGCCCGCCGCGCCGGGCTGGCCGCGCAGCTGCTGCCCAACGCGACCGACTGGGACGTCGTGCGCGCCGAGTTCGCCGGGCGGGCGACGCCGTCGATGTCGGTCGGCGAGTACTTCACCGGCGTCAACTCCGGGGCGCGGCTGTCGGCGGACAAGAACTACCTGCGCGACGCCGAGGCCTCGGGCCTGGTGACCGTCGCCCCGCTGCACCGGGTCACCGACCTGACCGCGGTCGGCGGCGGGCGCTACCGGCTCGACGTCGAGCGGATCGACACCGACGGAGTCGTGCAGGAGCGGATCGCGCTGACCACCGGTGCGGTGTTCCTCGCCGCCGGGTCGACCGGGACCTCCCGGCTGCTCGTGCGGGCCCGCGAGACCGGGACGCTGCCCGACCTCACCGCCGACGCCGGCCGGTTCTGGGGCAACAACGGCGACCGCATCCAGCTGCGCGTCGGCGTCCCCGAGCCGGCGGGCGGACCGCAGGCCGGACCGATGGCGGCCGGCATCCGCCCGCCCACCGACGACCGCGCCGAGGCCGTCACGCTCACCTTCGGCCCCGCGCCGCTGCCGTTCGACGTCCGCGCGATGTCGCTGCCCGGGTTCGGGGCCTGCGACCCGGTCGGCGAGTTCCGCTTCGACGGCGCCACCGGCGAGGCCGTGCTGCATTGGCCCACCGACGGCGACGCCGACGCCCAGCGCACCGTCCGCGACCTCACCCAGCAGCTGATCGCCCCGGACGCCCCGGTCGGCGCCGGCCTCGGACGGGTCGTCTCCGACGTCGCCTCCCGGCTGCCCGCAGGGCTCTCCGGCCTGGTCGCGCGCGCCGCGGACGCACCCTCCGGGGTCCTCGACCTGGGGACCCTGGACCCGGTCACCTGGCACCCGCTGGGCGGCGCGGTGCTGGGCCGGGTCACCGACGACCGGGGACGCGTGGCCGGGCACCCGGGGCTGCACGTCGTCGACGGGGCGCTGGTGCCGGGGACGACGGGGAGCACGAACCCGTCGTGGACGATCGCGGCGATCGTGGAGCGGGCGATGGACGGGATCCTGACCGACGGGCTGTGAGCCCAGTCCGCGGCGCCCCTCCCCGGTCCGCGGCACCCCGTGCGCGGGTCGCCGCGCGACGTCACGGGGCGCCGCGGGCCTGGTTCACCAGGTGACCGGCAGCGCCCGCACTCCCCCGGTGACCTGCTCGGCCCGCACGTCCAGGTCCTCCGGGGCGACGGCGAGCCGCAGCCCGGGCAACCGCCGGAACAGCCGCGCGAACACCGTCGCGAGCTCGGTGCGGGCCAGGCTCGCACCGATGCAGAAGTGGCCGCCGTAGCCGAAGGACACGTGCGGGTTGGGCCGGCGGGTCGGGTCGAAGGCGTCGGCGTCGTCGAACACCTCGGTGTCCCGGTTCGCCGACGCCGTCGAGATCATCACCGCGTCACCGCGGCGGATCGTGACGCCCCCGACCTCGATGTCGGCGTGCGCGTAGCGCAGCAGCGCGAGCCCACCGGGGGCCGACATGCGCAGGACCTCCTCGACGGTGCCGTGCAGCCGGCCGTCGACGTCGGCGACGAAGGCGTCCCGGCGGGCGGTGTCGGTGAGCAGCAGGAGCACGCCGAGGTCGATGCGCCCGACGGTCGTCTCGTGCCCGGCGAACAGCAGCCCGGCGGCGAGCCGGGTCAGCTCGGCCTCCCCGAAGCCGGGGTCCTCGGCCTGGGCCCGCACGAGGTCGGTGACGACGTCCTCCCCCGGGGTCTCCCGCTTCGCCGCCGCGAGCCGTCCCATGTAGCCGCGGAACTCGGTCATCGCGGTCTCGGCGTCGCCCCCGGAGCGGATGGTCGCGACCCGCTCGGACAGCCCGCTGAAGTAGCCGCGGTCGGCGAAGGGCACGCCGAGCAGCTCGCAGATGACCAGCACCGGGAGCGGGAACGCGAGGTGGGCGTGCAGGTCCGCGACGCCGTCGGGGGACGTCTCCCTCGCGGCGACGAGGTCGTCCAGACAGCCGTCGACGAGCTCGCCGACGTGGTCACCGAGGCGCCGCATCCGCTTGGCCGAGAACGCGGGGACGAGCAGCCTGCGCATCCGGTCGTGCTCGGCCTTCTCGGTCTCCACGGTGCCGGTGGGGCCGCCCAGGATCGCCGCCTCGGACACCCGGGCGGCCTGCTCGGGCGCGGGGTGCGAGCGACCGAGCCGCGGGTCGGCGAACAGGGAGCGCGCCTCGGCGTGCCGGGTGACCAGCCACGCCGGGTCACCGACCGGGGTGCGCACCGGCACGATCGGTCCCTCGCGGCGGAGCACCGCGTACAGCGGCGCGACGTCGATGACGTTCGGACGGTCGAAGGGCAGCTGCGGGGCCTCGGCGGTCGTCACGGGGACACTCCCTCGTCGTCGTGATCCGGACACCGGAACGGTAGCCATCTATCGTTTCGTGGCGCAACCGGGAGTCCCGTTCGTCCCGCCGGCGCGCGGCCGTCCGGCCGGGCGACGATGCTGTGCCCATGGCGACAGGGAAGCGCATGCTCCGCACGGCCGCCGTGCTCGTCCTGGCGCTCCTCGCCGCGGGCTGCACGTCCCCGCCCGACGGCCCGGCCGCACCGGGACGCGCGGGTACCCCGGTGCGGTTCGCCGAGCCGCTGCCGCCGCCCGCCGAGCCGGGCGTCGCGCCGCCGGTGACCGGCACCCCGCCCGGGCGGACCGTCGCGGTCGGCGCGGTCCCGGAGGGCATCGTCGCCGACGGGCCGACGCGCCGCGTCGCGGTCGGGGTGCGACAGCCCGACCGGCTCGTGCTGCTCGACGCCGACACCGCCGCCGTCGTCGGGCGGGTGCCGCTGCCGGGCGTGCTGCGCCACCTGCAGCTCGCCGGGCCGGGCGGGCCGGTGCTGGTCCCGAGCGAGAGCGCGAACGGCCTGCTGCGCGTCTCGCTGCCCGGCGGCCAGGTGTCGTCGGAGGTGATGACCGGCCCGATGGCGCACGACGCGACCGAGACCGCGGCCGGGACGGTGTTCGTCGCCAACGAGGCGGGTGGCAGCGTGTCCGTGGTCCGCGGGGACCGGGTGGTGCGCCAGCTGACCGACGTCACCCAGCCCGCCGGGCTCGCCCCGGTCGGCGACCGGGTCGGGCTGATCGACGTCCGCGAGAACACCCTCACCGTCTACGACGCCGCGACCGGCGACGGCATCCGCGAGCTCCCGGCCGGCGACGGCCCGACCCACCTGGTCGCCGACCGGCACGGCCGCATGATCGCGACCGACACCCGGGGCGGGCACCTGATCGTCTTCGATCCGGCGGGCACCCCCGCCGAGGTCGGACGGGTGGACCTGCCCGGCGAGCCCTACGGGATCGCCTACGACCCGGTCCGCGACCGCGTGTGGGTCACCGCGACCGGGGCGAACCTGCTCGTCGGCTACGACATGACCGACCCGACGCCGCGGGAGGTGGCCCGGATCCCCACCGTGCGGCAGCCGAACACCGTGGCGGTGGACCCGGACACCGGGCGGCTCTTCGTCACCGGTACCGCCGACGGTGTCGTGCAGGTCGTCGACGGGCCCGCCTAGTACTACAGTCGCGTTTATGTTGAGGGTGATCGGTGTGTTTCCGGTTCTGGTGTTCGTGACTGTGTTAACCCTTGGCGGTGGGTGACGATATTGGTGTGGCGGATGTGCGGGAGTGGGCGGCGGGTCTGGACGAGATCGCGCGGTTGATTGGGTCGCGGTTCGCGCGTTCGGAGCCGCGGGCGAACGCGGTCGCGTATGTGCGGGGGCTGCTCTCGGAGCGGGAGCGGAAGAACTCGTGGACGATCTCCGAGCAGGCCGGTCAGCCGGTGCCGGATCCGATGCAGCGGCTGCTGTCGACGACGGACTGGGATCCCGATGCAGTGCGGGACGATCTGCGCACGTATGTCGTTGCGCACCTGGGCGACCGGGCTGGGATCCTCGTCGTCGACGAGACCGGGTTCCTGAAGAAGGGAGACCGGTCGGCGGGTGTCGCGCGGCAATACACCGGCACGGCGGGTCGGATTGAGAACGCGCAGGTCGGTGTGTTCCTGACCTATGCGACGCCGCATGGGCGGACGTTCCTGGACGGGGAGCTGTATCTGCCGAAGGCGTGGACCGAGGATCGCCCCCGATGTGACCGTGCGGGGATCCCTGCTGATCGTGAGTTCCGCACCAAGCCCGAGCTGGCGGTCGAGATGATCGCCCGCGCGATCGACGGCGGGGTTCCGGCGTCGTGGGTGACCGGCGATGCCGTCTACGGACAGCACTACCGGCTCCGCAAGAGCCTCGAAGACCGTCAGATGAGCTACGTGCTCGCGATCCCCTCCAACCAGCGCGTGATCGCCAAGACCACCTCGTCGATCATCGGGAGCGAGTACCGGGCCGACGCGCTCATCGCAGGACTGCCGGCCACCGCGTGGCGCAGCAGGTCAGCCGGCGCCGGATCGAAGGGCGACCGTCGCTACGCGTGGGCGCGGGCGCGGATCAACGGGGAACGCGATCCCGACGCCGAGTACTGGCTGCTGGCCCGCCGCAGCCTGACTGCCCCCTCAGAGCTGGCGTACTACCTCTGCCACACGCCCAAGCGAGTCGCGCTCAGCGAGCTGGCCCGGGTCGCCGGCGCGCGGTGGGCGATCGAGGAGACCTTCCAGACCGCGAAAGGCCAGACCGGCCTCGATCATTACCAAGTCCGGCAATACACCGGCTGGTACCGGCACATCACTCTCTCCATGCTCGCGCACGCCTTCCTCACCGTGACACGGTCAAAAAGGGGGCTCTCCACGCCGACAGCGGCGAGCTCATCGCGCTGAGCCTGCCCGAGATCCGCCACCTCATCGCCACCCTCGCACTGGACACGATCGCCGACCCCGGCCACGTGCTGCGCCGCTCACGCTGGCGACGAAGACACCAACACACCGCCCAACAGCACCACTACCAACACCGCAGCCACAACCCATAAACGCGACTGTAGTACTAGGAGCGCGCGGAGCTCACCGGCGGGCCCCGAGGGCCGGCAGCAGCACGTCGTCGCAGACCGACCGCAGGTACCCGGCGTCGGCGACGGCCGACGGCCCGTCCAGCAGCGTCGGCGCCACCACCGCGCCCGCCAGCAGGTAGGGCAGGTGCCGGGCGGCGGGCGGGTCGGCGGGCAGCTCCCCGCGGGCGACGGCCCGCACCACCACCGCGCGCAGCGCCTCCACCTGCGGCAGCAGCCGCGAGGACAGCGCGGCCAGCAGGGCGGGGTCGCGCTGCCCGGCCCCGGCCAGCCCCAGCACGATCGGCACGTCGACCCGGGCCCGCGCGGCCAGCTGGTCGACCACCGCCGCGAGGTCCCCGGCCAGCGACCCGGTGTCGATCCGGTCGATCGCGAGCGGGCTGCCCGCCGAGACGGCCTCCACCACCAGCGCGGCCTTGTCTCCCCACTGCCGGTAGAGCGTGGCCTTGCTGGTGCGGGTCGCCGCGGCGACGGCCTCGACGGTGGTCGACTCATAGCCGCGTTCCGCGACGAGGTCACGGGTCGCGGCGAGCACCTCCCGGCGGCGCTCGTCGGGGAAGCGGCTGGTCACTCGCGACGCAGGAAGAACAGGAACGGGTGGGCCAGGCCGCGCATGTCCATGGCACCGAGGACGGTGTCGTCGTCGACGCGCCGGAAGACGTCGTGGATCGGCAGGTCGTCGTAGCACATGGTGGCGCTGGCGACCCCGCGGTACTCGGTGGTGCGCAGCCGCGCCTTCGGGGCCCGGGTGGCGAGCGCGGGGCCCGCGGTGCGGGCGATCCGCGCGAGGGTCGCGTTGCGCAGCGCGGCCGGGTGACGCAGCAGTGCGGGCAGCGGGACCAGGGCGGGGTTGAGCGAGAACCGGCCGCCGCGGGGGTGGTCCATGACGAGCGGGTGGACGTCGTCGACGCCGTCGAACCGCTTGCCGTGCCAGCCGAAGCGCCCCAGCAGCCCGTCCATCGGGTTGCCGGTGGGGATCTCGCCACCGGACCAGTCACCCAGCATCTCCTCGACGCGGACGGCGGGCAGCGCGTCGAAGAACCCGAGGCCCTCCTCGAGCGTGGCGCCGTGCGCGAGGTGGCGCAGCGTGTCGGCCGGTGCGGTGCTGGTCATCGCGAGCTCTCCATCGAAACGGTGGCGTTTCGATGGAGCGTACCCGCTCAGCGCAGGGCGGAGCCCTTCGTCTCCGGCAGGGTCAGCACCGCGACGAAGGAGATCACCGCCCCGACGGCGACGTAGACGAAGAACAGGATCGCCAGGTCCGCCTCCTGCAGCGAGGCGATGACCAGCGGCGCGGTCCCGCCGAACACGGCGACGGTCAGGTTGTACCAGGCACCGATGCCCAGGGCGCGGACCTTCGTCGGGAACAGCTCGCTCATGATCGCCGGCGCGACCGAGGTCATCGCCGTGTAGAGCCCCAGCCCGACGACGAACACGACGAACATGTTCCAGAAGCCGGGCCCGATCAGGAACGACAGCGGTACGACGAGCACCGCGGTGGCCGCGGACCAGACCAGCATCTGCGGCTTGCGGCCGTACCGGTCGGCGGCGGCCCCCATCGGGTACTGCAGGAGCACGAAGATCGCCGTGGCGATCGACAGCGCGAGGAACACCTCCGTCGCGTCGGCGCCGCGGGAGCGGGTGGCGAACGGGGTCAGCGCGGAGAAGAACGTGTAGTAGCAGAGCGTGTGCAGGATCGTGAAGCCGACGAGCTGCGCGACCGCCCTCGGGTGCTCACGCAGGGTCAGCATCAGCGGGTTGCGGATCCGGGCCGCGGACTCCTTGTTCTCCTCGAACTGCTCGGTCTCGCTCATCTGGCGCCGCATCCAGATCCCGACGATCCCGAGCACCCCGCCGAGCAGGAACGGGATCCGCCAGCCCCAGGAGGCCAGCTGGTCCTCGGTCAGCGTCGCGGCCAGCACGAAGCCGGTGAGCGAGGCGAACAGCACCGCGGTGCCGGTGGAGATGTAGAAGAACGACGAGTAGCGCCCGCGCCGCTCGCGCGGGGCGATCTCGGCGAGGTAGGCCGAGGCGTTGGAGACCTCCCCGCCCAGCGACATGCCCTGGGCGATGCGCGCGAGCAGGAGCAGCACCGGCGCGAACCAGCCGATCATCGCGAACGTCGGCAGCAGGCCGATGACGAACGACCCGCCCGCCATCAGCAGGATCGTCACCAGCATCGCGGTCCGGCGGCCCTTGAGGTCGGCGAAGCGGCCCAGCAGCAGACCGCCCAGCGGCCGGAAGAAGAAGGCGAGCGCGTAGGTCGCGAGCGTCGAGATGAGGGCCAGCGCCGCGTTCTCGGGCGGGAAGATCTGCGTCGCGAAGTAGATCGAGAACGTCGCGTAGATCGTCCAGTCGTACCACTCGACCGCGTTGCCGATGGACGCCGCGACGAGCGTCCGAACCGGGAGACGGTGACGTTCCGTCGTTCCGGTGGTGGGTGCCTGGGACACGGTTCCCCCTGACGTGTCGGCCGAACGGTCGGCGAACGGTAACCGTTACAGCCCGACAATTCGACCGGACGGGTCAGGAGAGGACCAGGCCGACGATCGTCGCGGTCCCGAAGACGAGCGTCACCACGTGCCCGAGGACGGCGAGCCCGCGGCGGCCGCGCCGGGTGCCGAGCACCACCGCCGTCGTCCAGGGCAGGTAGCCGAGCAGGGCCACGCCGAGGAACGGCAGGGTCAGCGCGGCGAGCACCCCGGTCGTCCCGGTGGGCACCGCACGGTCACCGGCGGGGGTCAGCTGCGCCGCCACGACCTCCCCGGCCGACGAGTCCGGCGAGGCGTCGACGGCGATCGGGTCACCGCCGGCGTCGGGCCGGAACAGTCCGTTGCAGTCGTAGCGGCCCTCCCCCAGGTCGGTGCAGTCGGTGACCTCCAGGACCCCGGGCGCGCCGACCGAGCCGGTGGCCAGGCGCAGGTCGTCGACGGCGAACCACCCGCACGCGAGCGCGAGCAGCAGCCACAGCGCCAGCAGGAACCCCATCCAGCCCGGGGTGGGGGTCTCCGGGTCGTCCCAGTCGACCTCGACGTCGGGGTTCCGGCGCTCACTCACACGCGCGAGTATCGCCGTCGCGACCCGGGCACCCCATCATCATTTCTCGGTACACCGAGCCGTCCGTCCCACGATTCCGGAGGATCCCCGCGATGCCACTGTCCACCGCCACCGACGGCTTCCGACTAGCCTACGACCGCCACGGGGAGCCCGGTGCGCCGCCGGTCCTGCTGCTGCACGGCTGGCCGGGCGACCGGACGGACATGACCGCCGTCGCCGAGCGGCTGGCCCCCGCGCACGACGTCGTCGTCCCGGACCTGCGCGGGTTCGGCGGGTCCGACAAGCACGACCGCGACCCGGCCGAGCAGTACTCGGCGGCCGCGCAGGCGCGCTCGCTGACCGCGCTGCTGGGCGAGCTGGACCTGTCCGATGTGGTCGTCGCCGGCTACGACGTCGGTAGCCGCGTCGGCCAGCAGGTCGCGAAGGACCGGCCCGACCTGCTGCGCGCGCTCGTGGTCACCCCGCCCGCGCCGGGGGTCGGGCAGCGGATCCTCGCGGAGCGGCCCGTGCGCGAGTTCTGGTACCAGTCCTTCCACCAGCTCGACCTGGCCCGCGAGCTCGTCGACGGCGACGCCCGTGCCGCCCGCGCGTACCTGCGCCACTTCTGGTCGCACTGGTCCGGCCCGGGGTTCACCCCCGACGACGAACGCCTCGACCACCTCGCCGCCTCCTACGGGGCGCCGGGCGCGTTCGTCGCGTCGATCAACTGGTACCGCTCCGGCGGCGGCGCGGTGGCCCGCTCGCTCGCCGAGACCACACCCGACCCGGCCGACCGCGTCACCGTCCCGACGACGTTCCTGTGGCCCGAGCACGACCCGCTGTTCCCGCGCGACTGGTCCGACCGGGTCGGGGAGTTCTTCACCGAGGTGACCGTCACCCCCGTCGACGGCGTCGGGCACTTCGTCCCGGTCGAGGCACCGCAGGTGTTCGCCGACGCGGTGGCCGCGGTGGCCGCCCGGTAGGACCTGTCGTCGCGGCCGCCGCTGTGGTCCGATGATCGTCGTGGTCCGGGGATGGCGGTGGATCGGCGGGGCGGCGGTCGCGGTGCTGGCGCTCGTGGCGCTGCTGTCCTGGGTGCGCTGGGCCGGGCTGCCCGCGGACGTCGCCGTCCCCGCGACCACCGGCGGTCCCGTCGCGGTCACCGAGCCCGGGACCCGCTGGGTGTACCTGGAGACCCGCAGCGGCTACGGCTCCGCCGACGCGCTGCCGACGGTGACCGGCCCGTCCGGCCCGGTGCCGCTGGTCCCGGCGACGATGGACGAGACCTACTCCGTCGGTGCCCGCTCCGGCTTCCTGATCGGGTCGTTCGAGGTCGAGGAGCCGGGCACCTTCACGCTGTCCGCCGCGCCGGGGGCACGCGGGATCGGGGTCGCGCTGGTCGTCGCCGCGGCCGGGATCGCCCCGCTGATCGTGGCGATCCTGACGACGGTCGCGGCCGGCGTCGGCGCGATCGTGCTGCTGGTGCTGGTCCTGGTGCTGCGGCGACGACCCCCGCGCACCGCCCCGCCGCCGTGGACGGTGCACTGATGGGGACCCCGCGGGTGCACGACGACGGCGCGGTCCGGACCGTCACCCTGGACCGTCCCGAGGCCGCCAACGCACTGCACCTCGACGACGTCGACGCGGTCACCCGGGCCGTCACCGACCTCCCGGACCGGGTGCGGGTCGTGGTGGTCACCGGGGCCGGGGACCGCGCGTTCGGCGCCGGGATGCACCTCGACGTGTTCCGCGACGCCGCCCCCGGCGACGGTCGCGCGATCATCACCCGGCTCGCGACCTGCCTGCGCGCGGTGCGCACCGCACCGGTGCCGACGATCGCCCGGCTGAACGGCGCCTGCCTCGGTGCGGCGTTCGAGCTGGCGCTGGCCTGCGACCTGCGCGTCGCCCACACCGGGGTGCGGGTGGGGCTGCCCGAGGTCCGCCTCGGGATCCCGTCGGTGGTCGACGCGGCGCTGCTGCCCCGCTACGTCGGCGCCGCGCTCGCCCAGGAGATGGTCCTGACCGGCAGCGTGCACCGGGTCGACGAGCCCGGGACGGCGCCGCTGGTGAACCGGCTCGTCGACTCCCCCGCCGGGCTCGACGCCGCCGTCGACGACCTCGTCGCGACACTGCTCGCCCCGACCCGCGAGGTCCTGGCGGCACAGAAGGAGCTGCTCGAGACCTGGCGCGAGCAGGGCATCACCGGCTCGGTGGACGCGAGCGTCGACACCTTCGCGGAGGTGTTCGCGCTGCCCGCGACCCGCGCCGCGATCGCGCGGTACCGGCCGTAGGGTCGCCGCCATGGCCGTCACGACCAAGATCGCAGACCTGACCGGGCCCGGGTACACCGACCGGTTCGGGATCGGCGGCACCGACCTCGGCATCCTCGCCACCGCCCCGGACGGGCGCCTGGTCGCCGTCTTCGGCGACACCTTCGACCGGGCCGGTGTCGGCGGGCCCGGCTGGCGCTCCCCGGTCGTGCTGTTCGCCGACCCCGACGACGTCCGGGGCGGCCTGCGCTGGACCGGCTCCGGCGGCGACGCGGCCGACTACGCCTGCCGGCTCGTCAGCAAACCGGCGACGAACTGGTTCCGGCTGCACCGCCGCGTCACCACGATCCTGCCCGCCGACGTCATCACCGTCGGCGACACGATGTACCTGCACGTCATGGCCAACAAGGGCCTCGGCAACGTGCTGTGGAGCGAGATCGTCGCCTCCCGCGACAACGGCGTCACCTGGCAGCGGACCGGCTGCGACTGGCCCGGCGACCACCACGACGGCCTGTTCCAGCAGCTGACCTGGTGCGACGGCGGCGACGGGTACGTCTACGCCTACACCACCGGCTTCCAGCGCCGCGACGGTCTGCTGCTGCACCGGGTGCCCGCCGACCGGATCACCGACCGCGACGCGTGGAAGCCGTGGGGCTTCGCCGGGGAGCGCTGGGACTGGGGCAACCCGCCGACGCTGACGCTGCCGGGCGCGTTCGGCGAGCTCAACCTGCGCCGGGTGCCCGGCCCGGACGGTCGCGAGCACCTGCTGCTCACCGTCTTCGACGCCGGGAACTACCGGATCGACACGCTGCTGCTCGACCGCCCGGACGCCGACCTGCACCGCGCCCCGCGGACCACCGTGCTGACCGGCTGCGGCTGGGACGACGAGGACCACGCCACCGGCCGCGTCGCGCAGCTCTACGGCGGCTACGTCGTCCCCGGCTCGACGCTCGACGACCTGCACCTGGTCGTCAGCCAGTGGAACACCACGACCAACTGGCCCTACCGCGCGATGCAGTTCCGGACGGACGTCACGGAGCTGCTGCGGACGGAGTAACCCCAGGTCCCGGCGTCATGAGAAGTGGGTATCTCCCGGCCGGGACCGCATCCGGACGGGGGCTCCGCTCGTAGGGCACTCCATGAGCTCGGAGCACGACGGGACGCGCCCCTTCACCGCGACGGTGGTCGTCGGCGGCTGTCCCCTCACCGCCGACGAGCTGCGCGTGCTGGCGCGGACGCTGCCCGAGCTGTCCCGGGTGCGGACCGCGCACCACGACGGCGAGCTGCTCCTGCAGGCGCGCCTCGACGACGTCGACGGTCCCGCCGCCGTGCGACGGCTGCGCCGCGCGGTGCCGCGGCTGCTGACCGGGTTCCCCGGTGTCGTCGTCGCGGCAGGCCCCGGGCCCGCGCCCCGGCCGTGGACGCCGTGGCGGCGCCCGGCCGTCAGCCCGGTTCCCGCTCCCCGGGCGGCAGGAGGCTGAAGTACCAGCGGCCCGCCTCCTCGGTGACCGACAGCGTCACCAGCACCGGGCCCGAGCGCACCTCGACCCGGTCCGGCCCGGTGGGCAGCACGGCAGGCGACCCGGCCGCCTGCAGGCGCTCGACGTAGTCGTCGACGAAACCGCGGTCCGGGGCGTCGAGCAGCAGCTCGTGCAGCCGGGCGCCGCCGCCGTCGGGGGTCCGCAGCGCGGCGCCGCCCCGTTCGTAGAGCGCGGCCCGGTCGTCGGCGCCGCGCTCCCCCGCCGCCGCGATCAGCGTGACCGTCCCGACGATCCACGCCCCGACGAACGCGACGGCGATCCACCCCAGCAGGGTGCGGGTGCGCGCAGGACGTCTCATCAGGCCGAGACTGTGTCATACCGGACACCGTCGTCCGCCGCACACCGGTCGCCGTTCACCGGTCCGTGCCGGTGTCCACCCGAACCCCGCGGGTACCCGCACTCGTAGACCCGGGTGGAGGTGGTCGACGGTGGCCCGATGGTGGCGGCCCGTGCTGCTGGTGACGCTGGTGGCCGCGGGCTCCGCGGTGCTGCTGGTCACCGGCTGGCCGACGGTCGAGGGCGTCCGCGCGACGACGTCGGCCGCGGGCTGGGCGGCACCGGTCCTGTTCACCCTGCTGTTCGTCGGGTTCACCCTGGTCCCCGCGCCCGCGACCGTGATGGGCATCGCCGCCGGGGTCCTGTTCGGCCTGCCCGTCGGCCTGGCGACGACGATGACCGCCGTCGCCGTGGGCTCGCTGATCGGCTTCGTGCTGTCGCGGACACTGGGCCGCGAGGTCGTCGCCGGCATCGGCAGCGCCCGCATCCGCCGTCTCGACGCGCGGCTGCGCCGGGGCGGGCTGTGGGCCGTCGCCGGGGGCAGGCTGCTGCCGGTGATCCCGTTCCCGGTGCTGAGCTACGCCTGCGGGCTGACCGCGATCCGGCTGCGCGACTACCTCGCGGGATCGGTGCTCGGGGTGGCCCCCTCGGCGGTGGCGTTCGTGACGATCGGCGCCTACGGCGGGGACCCGGGCTCGGTGCCGTTCGTGGCCGCCGTCGCCGGGCTGGTGCTGCTGACGGCCGCGGCACTCGTCGCGGGTCGGCGACGGCGGCGACGCACGGAGCCCGGTGCCGCTCCGCCGGTCCCGCCGGTCCCGGTGGGCTGAGGCCCGGCTGCCCGACCCCGCCCCGGCGCCGCCCGGGCTGCGCTCGCCGCCTCCCGGCCGCGCCGACATCGATCAGTACCTCAGCGCTGTCCTCCCGGCACGCGACCGCCCTGAGGTACTGATCGATCGCCGGAGCCGGGTCCGAGGGAGTGGGCGAACGCCCGGAGGTCGTCGAGGTGGACGGCCAGCCGTGCACCAGCAGCAGCGGGACGGCGTCGGTCCGCGTCGAGCGGCGGACCAGCGCGTGCACCCCGGCGTGGTCGGGGGTGTCGACGACGACGGAGTCCGCGGCCAGCCGCTCCTCCACCGCCCGCCAGTCGAAGCGGTGCCGCCAGTGGTCGGAGAGCGCGCGCAGGTGGTCGGGCGGGACGCCGTAGGACCACCCGGCGCCGGCCGGCACGTCGGGCCAGCGGGTGTCGTCGAGACGGGCGTGCAGGCGGTCGATCTCCGCCTGCGGGACGGGGAACGGGTTCGGTGCCACGACACGACCGTGGCACCGGACCCGGACGGATCCCGTCCTCGGAGGTCAGGCCGAGACGACGGTCCCGACGTGCTCCCCGGCGAGGGCCTTCGTCAGGTTCCCGGCGACGGTCCCGTTGACGATCCGCACCGACCGGACGTGGCGGGCGCGCTGCAGCGTGCGCAGCGCCTCCCGGTCGACCGGCAGGGTCCGGGCGGCGTCGGCGAGCAGGTCGGCCGCGGACGCCTCGCGCAGCACGGTGTCCCCGTCGAGCACGCCGTCGACGTCGCGGACGTAGGTCAGCGACGCCGCGCCCCACGCGTCGGCGAGCAGCAGCGCGCCGGTGTCGGTGCGGTGCGCCGGGATCTTCCCGGCCGCCGACGGCAGCTCGTGCACGCCGTAGGGCGGGTAGCCGTTGGTGACGGCGGCGTTCGACGCGGCCAGGTGCACCGGCAGCTGGTGGGCGACGGTGTCGTGCCCGAGGTAGGCGACGCCCTGCTCGGCGAGCAGCGCGGCGACCAGGTGCCCGTTCTGCTCGGCCTCACGGCCGGCGATCTCGGCGAGCGCACCGGTCGGCAGGCCCAGGTCGAGGCCGACGCCGAGCGCGTGCCGGGCGCGGATCCCGGCACCGGTGGCGATCAGCAGCGGGTCCCCGGAGATCGCGGCGCGCAGCTCCTCGACGAGCGGCAGCAGCACGTCGCGGCCGCGGTCGACGATCGAGCGGCCGCCGAGCACGACCACGCGCAGGCGGGGCAGCATCCGGATGACCGGCTGCTGCTGGTCGACGGGGCGGACCTGCTCGCGGTCGAGCAGGGTCTGGCGGGCCAGCGGGGACTCGACGTCCTTGGTGTGGGTGGTGCTCATCGGGCGTCTCCCGCGGTGATGATCGTGCCCACGTGCTCGCCGGCGAGCGCGCGGGTGAGGTTGCCGGGCTTGAGACCGTTGACGATCTGGATCGAGCGGACGTGCGTCGCGTGCCGCATGAGCTCCAGCACCGGGCGCTCGACGATCAGGTCGGGCAGGTCCCGCTCGATGAGCTCGTCGACGGTGATCTCGGGGATCAGGGTCGCCGACGGGTCGTTCTTCGGGTTCGCGGTGTAGAGACCGTCCTCGTCCTTGACGAAGATCATGTTCTTGCAGCCGTAGGTCTCGGCGACCAGGTAGCAGCCGGCGTCGGTGCGGTAGGGCGGGATGACGCCCTCGTCGGGCAGCGGCTGCCACATCGCGTACGGCGGCATGCCGGCGAAGATCGCCGCGCGGACCTCGGACAGCGACAGCGGCAGCGCGTCGAACCCGCCCCCGGCGACGACCGGCACCCCGTGCCGGGCCATCAGGTAGCCGAGCATGGTGGCGTTCTGCCCGGCGACGGCGCTGCCGACCGAGCTGAGCACGCCGGTGGGCAGGCCGAGCTCGGCGGCCAGGGAGTACGCGTGCCGGGCCCGGGTGCCGCCGCCGGTGCCGATCAGCAGCCGGTGCTCCGACCGGGCCTCCAGCAGCTCCTCGACGAGCGGGAACACCGCCTCGCGGCCGCGGTCCATGAAGCTCTGCCCGCCGACCTTGACCACGGACACGTCGGGCAGGACCCGGGTGTCGGGGGTCCGCTCGGTGGCCGCGGCGAGCTCCGGGTCGTCGAGCGACCGGGTCAGCAGCAGCGACTCGAGCTCGGCCGCGCTCGCGGCGTGCCTCATCGCATCTCCTCGTGTTCCGATGCGCGCGCCCGGACGGGCGGCGCGGTCCAGCGCGAACCTAGCGACTCCGGGTCGCGTCGTGCCCGGCGGCGCCACGGGCACCTCCGGCCGGGCTGCGGCACCGGCTCCGGGCGCCGCGCCGTCGGCGCGGCCGGTCGTGCACGACCGGCCCGCATACGCTGATCGCGACGCCGTCCGGGTGATCCATGCCACTGTCCGGCGCCCGTTCCGCAGCTCCGCCCTCTCCCGCACTCGGCCCCCGCACCCGCGGTGCACCCCCACCACGTGCGGCGCCGCACGGGTTCCGGTTCCGCCGCACACCCCCGGACGTGTGCGGTGCGCTCGGAACCTGTGCGGCGCGGGTCCGGTGGGGGCGGCGACCGCCCGGCGTCGAACCGGCCCGGCGCGGGCGGTGCGCCGGACGCGGGCGGGGCGGCCGAACGCGAGCGGGGCAGGGCGGCGCGGGTGTCTCAGGCGCGGAGGCGGAAGGTGCCGGTGGGCGCGTCGAAGGCCAGCTCGTCGGTGTCGAACGCCGCCCCCACCGCCCCGGAGGCGGCCAGCTCACCGGGCGTCCCCGTGTGCAGCGCGCCCGCGCCGTCGAGCAGCCAGGCCCGGTCCGCCAGACGCAGTGCCGGCTCCAGGTCGTGGGTGGACAACAGCACCGCGAGGTCCTGCTCCCCCGCCAGCCGGCGCAGCGTCCCCAGCAGCGCGACCCGGGAGGAGACGTCGAGGAACGCGCTCGGCTCGTCGAGCAGCAGCAGCGACGGCTGCTGGGCCAGTGCGCGAGCGACCATCATCCGCTGCCGCTCGCCGTCGGACATCCGGGCCAGCGGGCGTCCGGCCAGCGGGCCGGCGCGGACCGCGTCGATCGCGGCGTCGACGGCGGCCTCGTCGTCGGCGGTGAGCAGGCCGGTGGCGCCGGTGTGCGGCAGCCGCCCCAGCTCGACGACGTCGCGGCCGGTCAGCTGCCCCGGGTCCGGCCGGTCGGTCAGCACCACCCCGACCCGGCGGGCCCGCTCGGGCGGCCGCAGCCCCAGCAGGTCGGTGCCGTCGAGGGTCACCGCCCCGCCGAGCGCGGGCTGCAGCCCGGCGAGGGTCCGCAGCAGCGTGGACTTGCCCGCGCCGTTCGCCCCGAGCAGCACGGTCAGCTCGCCGCGGGCGGCGACGGCGTCCACCCCGGACAGCACCGGGCGCACCCGGCCACGGCGCAGCGCCCCGCCCTCGGCGTACCCGACGACGAGCCCGGACAGCACCAGCCCGGCGCTCACCAGGCCGAGCCCAGGCGTCGGGAGCGCAGCAGCACCGCGATCACGACCGGCGCCCCGACCAGCGAGGTCACCACGTTCAGCGGGATCACCGTGCCCAGCCCCGGCGGGTTCGCGACGATCGCGCAGGCCAGCCCGACCAGCGCCCCGGTCAGGGCGGTGGCCGGGACGAGCACCCGGTGCCGCGAGGTGCCGACCGCCATCCGCGCCAGGTGCGGCACGGCGATGCCGAGGAACCCGATCGGCCCGCAGAACGCGGTGACCGTCCCGGCGAGCACGGCGGCGACGAGCAGCACAACCACCCGTACCCGGGCGACGTCGACGCCGGCGGTGCGGGCGTAGTCGTCGCCGAGCAGCAGCCCGTCGAGCGGCTTGGCCAGCACGACCACCGCCAGCAGCCCCGCGGCGACGATCCCGCCGAGGACCGGCAGCTCGCCGCGGCCGACGCCGGACACCGAGCCGAGGCCCCACATCAGGTACTGCTGCGCGGTGCGCGGGTCGGTCCAGACCAGCAGCAGGCTGACCACCGAGGTGACCGCCGACCCCAGCATCACGCCGATCACGAGCAGCGCGGTGACGGACCGGGCGAACCGCGACAGGGCCAGCACCAGCGCGAGCACGGCGGCGGCACCGACCGCCGCGGCCGCGACGGTCGTGAGCCGCCCCCCGACGACCGGTGCGGCCCCGAGCCCGCCGGTGGCGAACGCGGCGGTCCCCGCGGCCGCGCCGAGCGTGGTCACCAGCGCGACGCCCAGCCCGGCCCCGGCGCTGACCCCGAGCACGTAGGGCTCGGCCAGCGGGTTGCGGAACAGGGTCTGGGTGAGCAGCCCCGCGGTGCCCAGCCCGACGCCGACGGCCGTCGCGGTCACCGCCCGCGGCACCCGCAGGTCGGTGACGAGCAGGTCGAGCCGGGCGTCGGGGGTGCCGATGCCGAGCAGCGCCGACAGCGTCCGGTCGAGCCCGATCACCACCGACCCGGTCGAGACGGCGAGGGCGAACAGCACGACGACCCCGGCGGCGAGCAGCGCCAGGACCAGCGGCGCCCGGCGTCCCGAGCGCTGCCCGGCCCGGTCCGGGGCCCGGGTCGCCGGAGCGGGCGACGCCGGTGCGGCCGGCCTCATCCGGCGGGCACCTGCCGGTAGTAGGTGAACGCGTGCCCGGGCAGGGCCTGCGGGTGCAGGATCGCGACGAGGTCGGCGAGGATCTCGTCCTGGTGGAGCGCGCCGCGCTCGTAGAGGGCGTTGCCGCCGTCGGCGGTGGTGGCCCGGTCGCGGGTCCACAGCTGCCCGCCGGGGCGGGCCGCGGCGAGCGAGGACAGCCGCGGGTCGAGCGTCGCGACGTCGGCGGTCGTGGCGAACGGGCCGTCGGCGAGCCAGACGCGGGCATCGCCGTCGTCGGCCAGCACCCGCTCCAGCGACTGCGCCTGGGTGCCGGTGCCGGGCATCCCGGCGCCCAGCCAGGTGGCGCCGGCGTCGCGGAACAGGATGCCCGCGGTCGACTCGGCGGCCGGGACGTTCCAGGTGCCCTGGTAGGGCTGCCCGGCGACGATCGGGGTCGGCGGCAGGCCGCGCACGCGACCGGCGAGGTCGGTGTAGCGGCCCGCGATGCCGTCGAAGACCTCCGCGGCGCGGGCGTCCTGCCCGGTCAGCGCACCGACGACCTTGATCCACTCGGCCTGGCCGAGCGGACCGGTCTCCAGGTAGTCCGCCCAGCCGACCACCGGGATGCCGGCGGCGGCCAGCGCCGGGAAGGCCGGGTCGTCGGTCCCCGCCGACAGCACGACCGGCGGCGCGGCGGCGACGACGGCCTCGGCGTCGATCGTGGAGTTCGGCGCGAAGTCGACGGCGGCACCGGAGTCGACGCGCGCCCGCACGGCCGGATCGGTGACCAGCGCGGCCCCGCCGACGCCGGTGATCCGGTCGAGCCCGCCCAGCTCGGCGATCATCGGCAGCTGGGTGGTCGAGCCGGCGAAGATCCCGCTCACCGGGGTGTGCACCACCGGGGCCCCGGCGAGCGCCGCGGGCAGCGCCGGGTCGCCCTGCCCGCAGCCGACGAGCACGACCGACTGCGGCTGCCCACCCGGGAAGGGCGTGCGGACGGTCAGGACCCGGTAGCCGTCGCCGCCGGTGATCGTGACGTTGGTGGCGTGGGTGAAGGCGACCGTGTCGTCCGGGGCGGACGCGGCGCCGGGCACGCAGTCCTGCGCCGCCGCGCCGGTCCCACCGGGGGCCGGCGGTGCCACGGCGGGTGCCGAGCACCCGGCGACGAGGGCCAGTGCGAGCAGGGCCGCGAGGACCCACCGAGGACGCGTCACCTGAACAGTCTCACATATGTGGATCAGGCCCCGACGAAGTCGGAGAGCCCGTCCAGGAGCCGGTCGACGTCGGCGTCGTCGGTGTAGCAGGCCAGCCCGATCCGCAGGGATCCGGTGTCCCCCAGGCCGAGCCGCCGCGAGCACTCCAGCGCGTAGAACGACGAGGCGGGCGCCGCGATCCGCCGCTGCGCCAGGTGCCGGTAGGCGTCGGCGGCGTCGCGGTCGTCGAAGGTCACCAGCAGGGTCGGGGTCCGCCGCGCCGCCCGGGAGCGCACCGTGACCCCGGGCAGGGCGGCGAGGTGGGTCTCGATGCGCTCGCGCAGCGGCCGCTCGTGCTCCTCCACCGCGGCCATCGACGCCTGCAGCCGCGCCCGGCGGTCCCCGGTCGCCGACGGGTCCAGGGCGGCGAGGAACTCGACGGCGGCGGTGGTCCCGGCGAGCAGCTCGTAGGGCAGGGTGCCGAGCTCGAAGCGCTCGGGCACGGCGTCGCTCGACGGTGCCAGCTTCGCCGGGTGCAGGGTCTCCAGCAGCGCCGGGTCGGCGGCGAGCACCCCGCAGTGCGGGCCGAGGAACTTGTAGGGCGAGCAGGCGTAGAAGTCGGCGCCGATCGCGGCGACGTCGATCGGGGCGTGCGCGGTCAGGTGCACGCCGTCGACCATGAACAGTGCCCCGGCGGCGTGCACGGCGGCGGCGATCGCGGGCAGGTCGGGGCGGGTCCCGACCAGGTTCGACGCCCCGGTCACCGCGACGAGCCGGGTGCGGTCGGACAGCAGCGGCGTCACGTCGTCGAGCTCGGTGGTGGCGGGGTCGAAGTCGAGCCACCGCACCGTCACGCCGGCCGCCTGCGCCGCGGTCACCCAGGGGCGGATGTTCGCGTCGTGGTCGAGGCGGGTCACGACGATCTCGTCGCCCGGCGACCAGGTCGCGGCCAGCGTGCGGGCGAGGTCGAAGGTCAGCGCGGTCATGCTGCGCCCGAACACGATCCCGCGCGGGTCCGCGCCGAGCAGGTCGGCCGTCGCGGCGCGGGCGCCGAGCACGATCGCGTCGGCGGCGCGCTCACCGCTGGTGACCGTCCCGCGGTTGGCCAGCGGGGAGGTCATGGCGGCGGCCACCGCCCCGGCGACGGCGTCGGGGACCTGGGAGCCGCCGGGCCCGTCGAAGTGGGCGATCCCGGCGCGCAGGGCGGGGAAACGGCTGCGGACGGCGGCGACGTCGTAGCTCATGGCCGGAACCCTGTCACGACGGCGCCCCGGACGCGCCCGGGCAACGATCACATGTCGTCGGGGTGTCGTACCGCCCGTGTGGGTGACACGCGGGCCATGATCCTCGGCATGTCGAGGTCCTGGGAGCACTCGCGCGGGCGCCACACCCCACGCCGGCGGCGGCGCTCGGTGCACCGTCGCACCTGGGCGGTGCTCGCCATCTCGCTGGTCGCGCTGGTGGCGCTGCTCGCGGGCGGGACCGCCGCGATGGCGGGCGGCCGGATCGGCGACGGCGACGGCTCGCTGGCCCGCAACCTCGCGGGCGCCGTCGACCGCCTCCGTCCGGCGCCGGCCGTGCCGCCCGCGCCCCCGGTCCCCGAGGTCCTCACCAGCGTCCCGGCCGGCGGTGCCCCGGTCGCCCCGCGCAGCCCGGTCCGCACCGAGGTCAGCACCGGGACCCTCGACGGGGTCGCGCTCACCGCCGACTCCGATGACGGGCCGGTCACCGTCGCGGGCACCCTGTCCCCCGACGGCCGCAGCTGGACCGCCACGGAGCCGCTGGACCTCGCCACCACCTACCACTGGTCGGGCAGCTGGGTGCTGGGCCCGCAGGACCGGCGCCCGGTGCCCGCGGCCCCGTTCACCACCGTCGACCCCGACGACACCGTCGACGCCACCATGAACATCCGCGACGGCGGCGAGGTCGGCATCGGCGCCCCGGTCGTGCTCACCTTCGGCGAGAAG
This sequence comes from Pseudonocardia sp. ICBG162, assembly GCF_020496225.1. NCBI lineage: Bacteria > Bacillati > Actinomycetota > Actinomycetes > Pseudonocardiales > Pseudonocardiaceae > Pseudonocardia > Pseudonocardia sp. ICBG162. Next base: position 56,273 of record NZ_JAHLJD010000013.1, on the reverse strand, counting down.
CTCCCCGACGCCGCGAAGGCCACCGTCGAGCGGGCGCTGAGCGTCACCGCGTCGCGGAAGGTCGAGGGCGCCTGGGCGTGGCTGCCCGACACCGCCGAGGGCTCGCGGGTGCACTACCGCCCGAAGGCCTACTGGCCCGCGCACACGCAGGTCCACGTGCGGGGCGCGCTGCGCGGACTCGACCTGGGCGACGGCACCTTCATGACGAAGGACCTGGACCGGACCTTCACCGTGGGGCGCAGCCAGATCGTGAAGGCCGACACCCGCAGCCACGCGATCGTCGTCGTCCGCGACGGCAGGGAGGTCGCCCGCTACGACGCCTCCTACGGCCTGGAGTCCGACCCGCGCCGGGTGACCCGCTCCGGCATCCACGTGGTCATGGCCAAGTCGGAGAAGGTGCTGATGAGCAACCCCGACTACGGCTACGTCGACGAGCCCCAGTTCTGGGCGGTCCGGATCTCCAACAACGGCGAGTTCATCCACGCCAACCCCGCGTCGTCGTGGGCACAGGGCAACCGCAACGTCAGCCACGGCTGCGTCAACCTGTCCACCCGCGACGCCAAGGAGTTCTTCGCGAGCGCCGTGTTCGGCGACCCGGTCGAGGTGACCGGCAGCTCGCAGCCGCTGACCGCCCGCGACGGCGACCTGTACGACTGGACGATCCCCTGGGACGAGTGGCGCTCGCTCAGCGCGCTGTCCTGACCGCACCCCCGTCCTCGGTGGTCCGCCCGCCGGGGACTCCTCCGCACCGAACCGGACCGTCTGGTCCGGGACCGATCGGTCCGGTATCGTGGCCCCATGGCTCGCACCCCCGCCCCGGGCACCCGGGAGCGCATCCTCACCACCGCGTCGCGCCTGTTCTACGCACACGGGGTCCGCGCGATCGGGATGAACCAGATCATCGCCGAGGCGGGCACCGGGAAGAACCTGCTCTACCAGCACTTCACCACCAAGGACGACCTGGTCGCCGACTACCTGACCCGGGTCCGCGAGCGCCGCTCGGACGCGGTCCACCGGGCCCTCGACGCCGCGGGCGACGACCCGCGCGCACGGCTGGTGGCCCTCGTCGCCGAGATCGGGGACCTGGTGACCCGCACGGGCTCCCGGGGCTGCGCCTTCCGGAACTACCTCGTCGAGTTCCCCGACGACGGCATCGCCGGGGACACCCCGGCCGCGGTCGCCCGGGGGCACCTGGCCGACGTCCGGGCGATCGTCGAGCGGCTCGTCGGCGAGCTCGGGGCCGACGACCCCGACCGGCTCACCGGGGAGCTCTGCCTGATCACCGACGGGCTGTTCATGCAGGCCGCCCACCGCGATCCGGCCGACGTCCGGCGTGGCGCCGACGCCGCCGTGGCGCTCACCCGCCGCCTCGTCGGCGCCTGACCATCCGCTGAACCACTCGCCGTACCACCCCGCACTGTCCGCACGTCACCCCGGACCGATCGGTCCGCTTCGAGAGGACGACCATGCCCGCCCCCAGACCCGGTGTCGTCCTGCTCATCACGTCGGCGGCGGCGTTCCTGTCCAGCCTCGACCTGTTCATCGTCAACATCGCCTTCCCCGACATCCGTGCCGCGTTCCCGGGCACCGACCTCGGGCAGATGTCGTGGATCCTCAACGGATACACGGTGGTGTTCGCGGCGTTCCTCGCCCTCGCCGGGCGGCTGGCCGACCGCGTCGGCCACAAGCGGATCTTCCTGGTCGGCCTCGCCGTGTTCACGCTCGCGTCGGCCGCCTGCGCGATGGCGCCGAGCGTGTGGTCGCTGGTCGCCGCACGGACGGTCCAGGCCGTGGGCGCGGCCCTCGTCATGCCCACCTCGCTGTCGCTGCTGCTCACCGCCCACCCGCCCGAGCGCCGCAGCCGGGCCGTCGGAGCCTGGGCCTCGATCGGGGCCGTCGCCGCGGCGCTGGGACCTCCCCTGGGCGGGCTGCTCGTGCAGGCGTCGTGGCACTGGGTGTTCCTGGTCAACGTCCCGGTGGGGGTCGTGGCGCTGGTGGCCGGGGCACGGGCGCTGCGCGAGTCCGACCTCGAACGCACCGGGATGCCCGACCTGCTCGGCGCCCTGGCACTGGTCATGGGCATCGGCGCGCTCGCCTGGGCCCTCGTCCGCGTCCCCGACCGGGGCTGGCTCTCCACCGAGGTGCTCGCCGCCGCCGGGGTCGCGGTCCTCGGCCTCGTCGCCGTCGTCGTGCGGTCGCGGCGGCACGCGGTCCCGGCCCTGGACCTCGCGGTCGTCCGGGTGCCGTCCGTGGGGTTCGCCGCGCTGACGATGGTCGCGTTCACCTGTGGTTTCGCCGGCATGCTCGTCGTGAACGTCCTCTACCTGACCGGAACCTGGGGCTGGACGGCGCAGGCCGCGGGCCTGGCGCTCGCGCCGGGGCCGATGGTCGTGGTGGTCGTCTCGCGGCTCGCCGGGCGGCTCGCGGCGCGGATCGGGGTCGGTCCGACGGCGGGGCTCGGCGCCCTGTCCTTCGCGGCCGGGCCCCTCTGGTGGCTGGCCCACCTCGGCCTCACCCCCGACTACGCCGTCGGCATGCTCCCCGGACAGCTGCTGACCGGGCTCGGGGTCGGGCTGATCCTGCCCACGTTCTCCTCCGTCGTCGGCTCCGCCCTGCCCGCCTCGCAGTGGGGCTCGGGGTCGTCGCTGATCAACACCGCCCGCCAGGTCGGGTCGGTGCTGGGGGTCGCCCTGCTCGTCTCGGTGATCGGCGCACACACCACCGGTCTGCCATCGGAGTTCGGCGCGGTCCGGGCCGGGTGGGTGCTCCTGGCCGGGTCGGCCGGCGTCGCCGCGCTGCTGGCGCTCGTACTCGCCGTCGCCGAACGGCGGCCGGCGCCGGTCGTCGACGGCGGGGTCCCCGGCCTGACGCCGGTACGCCCGGGCGCGGAGGGCGCCGGCGCACCCTGACCCGTCACCGCCGCCCGGTCACCGGATCCGGCGCTCCTGCCCGGCCCACGCCTCGTCGCGCAGCACGAACTTCTGGATCTTCCCGGTGGAGGTCTTCGGCAGCTCGGCGAAGGTGACCCGCTTGGGCGCCTTGAACCGCGCCAGCCGCCCGCGCACGTGCTCGACGATCTCGTCCTCGGTGGCGCTCTCGCCCTCGCGCAGGGTCACCCAGGCGGCCGGGACCTCGCCCCACCGCTCGTCGGGGACGGCGATCACCGCGACCTCCAGCACGGCCGGGTGGTCGGCGATGGCCTGCTCCACCTCGACGCTGGCGATGTTCTCCCCACCGGAGATGATCACGTCCTTGGAGCGGTCGCGGAGCTCGACGTAGCCGTCGGGGTGCATGACGCCGATGTCGCCGGTCCGGAACCAGCCGTCCGGCGCGGCGTCGCGGGTGGCCTGCTCGTCGTCGAGGTAGCCGAGCATGACGTTGTTGCCGCGCAACGCGATCTGGCCGGTCGTCTCCCCGTCGGCGGGGACGTCGGCGCCGTCGTCGTCGATCACCCGGACGGCGCAGGCGATCATGTTCCCGACGCCCTGGCGGGCCTTCATCCGGGCCCGGGCGTCGGCGTCGAGGTCGTTCCACTCCGGACGCCAGTCGCAGATCATCGCCGGGCCGAAGGTCTCGGTGAGCCCGTAGAGGTGGGTCACCTCGAACCCGAGCTCGGCCATCCGGCGCAGGATCGCTGGGCTCGGCGGTGCTCCCCCGGTCGCGACGGCCACCGGGGTCTCCACCGGCCCGGCCTCCGGCGCGTAGGCGATCATCGACAGCACGGTGGGGGCGCCGTTGAGGTGGGTGACGCCCTGGTCGCGCACGAGCTCCCAGATCCGGGACGGCTCGACCTTCGGCAGGCAGACGTGGGTCGCGGCGGCCGCGGTGACCGCCCAGGGGAAGCACCAGCCGTTGCAGTGGAACATCGGCAGCGTCCACAGGTGCACCGACGACGCGGTCAGCCCGGTGTGGCCGACCATCGCCAGCGCCTGCAGGTAGGCGCCCCGGTGGTGGTACATCACGCCCTTCGGGTTCCCGGTGGTCCCGGACGTGTAGTTGATCGACAGCAGGCCGCGCTCGTCGGCGGGCCGCACCGCGGTGGGCTCCCCCTCCTCGACGAGGCGCTCGTAGTCCGGGCCGACCCGCACCGTGTGCGGCGGGGTGTCGAGGCGGGCGAGGACCTCGTCGACGAGGTCGTCGAACACCGGGTCGGCCACCAGCACCGAGGCGCGGGAGTGCTCCAGGATGTAGGCGACCTCGCCCGCCGACAGCCGGGTGTTGACCGCGACCAGCGCCGTCCCCGACCACGGGACCGCGTGCGCCGCCTCCAGCCCGACGTGGGTGTTCGGCACGAGGACCGCGACCGGGCGCCCGTCGTGCAGCGCGGCGAGCGATCCCGCCAGGCGCCGGCAGCGGTCGCGGAACTCGGTGTAGGTGAACCGCAGGTCGCCGTCGACGACCGCGACCCGGTCGCCGTGCGCCGCCGCGGCCCGGTCGAGGAACGCCGTGGGGGTCAGCGGCTCGTAGGACAGGTCCACCAGGTCGGCCGGGACACCCGCCGGGTGGACGGGGACGGGAGCCTCGTCGGTCATCCCCCGAGCCTCCCCGGCAGCGCCCGGGCACGCAATCGCCCCGCCCACCCGGAGATCCGCCGCCCGCCCGGGGCCACTGCCTGCCCGGGGGGGCCACCGTCCGCCCGGGGGGCACCGTCGGCCCGGGGGGCACCGTCCGCCCGGGGGGGACCGTCGGCGCGGTGACTCGCAGCCCGCGCGCGATGTGCAGCCTGCGCGGTGATCCGCGCCCACACAGTGATCCGCTTCCCGCGCGGTGATCCACCGTCCGCGCGGTGATCCGCTCCGCGCGTGCGTCCGGACACGCGCGGGCCGCGGATCTCCGCGCGCACTGTCGACCACCGGTTCGGCCGACCACCGACCACCGGCCCCGCCGATCACCGCACCGTCGGCTACCGGCACCACCGACTGTCGGCACCGTCGGCTGCCAGCACCGCCCGACCACGGGCACCGTCGACCACCGACCACCGGCACCACCGACCACCGGCACCACCGACTATCGGCACCGTCGGCTACCGGCACCGCCCGACCACGGGCACCACCGACCACCGACACATGGCACCGTCGGCTACCGGCACCGTCGACCACCGGCTCGGCGGCGGCCCTGTCCCCGTCGTGGCGGGCTGGGTTACGTTCGCAGTGGCAACGAGGCTCGTCGGGAGGCGGACGCAATGGCGTGGGACTTCAGCACCGATCCGGAGTTCGAGGAGAAGCTGAAGTGGATGCGCGGCTTCGTCCGCGACGAGATCATCCCGCTGGAGACCCTCGACCTGGACCGGGAGACCTTCGCCCGGATCACCGCCCCGCTCAAGGAGCAGGTCAAGGAGCAGGGTCTGTGGGCGGCGCACCTGCCCCCGGAGCTCGGCGGCGGCGGGTTCGGCCAGGTCTCCCTCGGGCTGATGCACGAGATCCTCGGCCAGTGCCGCTACGCGCCGGGGGTGTTCGGCAACCAGGCCCCCGACTCGGGCAACGCCGAGCTGCTCGCGATCGGCGGGTCGCCGGAGCAGAAGGAACGCTGGATGCACCCGCTGCTGCGCGGTGAGCTGCGGTCCTGCTTCTCGATGACCGAGCCCGGCGCCGGCGCGGACCCGACGATGCTGTCCACCCGGGCCGTGCGCGACGGCGACGACTACGTCATCAACGGTCACAAGTGGTTCTCCTCGAACGCCACCGGCTCGGACTTCCTGATCGCGATGGTGGTGACCGACCCGGACGCGCCGCCGTACCAGCGGGCCTCGATGATCGTCGTCCCGACCGACACCCCGGGCCTCGACGTCGCCCGCGACATCCCGGTGATGGACCACCCCGACGTCGGCGGCGAGATCTACGGCGGCCACGCCGAGGTGTTCTACCGCGACGTCCGGGTACCGGCGACGAACCTCGTCGGCAACCCCGGCGACGGGTTCCGGCTCGCCCAGCAGCGGCTCGGCCCGGGGCGCATCCATCACGCGATGCGCTGGCTGGGCCAGTCCCGGCGGGCGTTCGACATGCTCTGCGAGCGCGCGGTGTCGCGGACGGCGAGCGGCACGCGGCTCGCCGACAAGCAGATGGTGCAGGACATGATCGCGCAGTCGGCGGCGGACATGGCCGCGGCGCGACTGCTGACCCTGCACGCGGCGTGGACGATGGACCAGGTCGGCGCCTCGAACGCCCGGATCGAGATCGGGATGATCAAGTACTGGGGCGCGAAGGTGCTGCACGACGTGATCGACCGTGCGATCCAGGTGCACGGCTCGCTGGGCTTCTCCGGGGACCTGCCGCTGGAGCAGATGTACCGGGCGGCCCGGGCCGCGCGCATCTACGACGGTCCCGACGAGGTGCACAAGGAGTCCGTCGCGCGGCGCATCCTGCGCGGCTACACCCCGGTGGAGGTCCCCACCGAGCACGTCCCGACCCGCACCGAGGCCGCGCGCCGCAAGTTCGCGGAGTACCTGGACACCGCGGCGGCGAACGCCTGATGCCTCAGGCCGGCGTGGACTTCCGCGCCGGCCCGGAGGCGAGGTCGGCGCGGTAGTCCGCGACCAGCGCGTTCATCGCGGTGAGGAAGCGGGCCGCGGCGGCGAGCTCGTCGTCGTCGAAGCCGGCGAGCACGGCGTCCATCCGGGCACCGAGCGGGCCGAAGAACGCCCCGCCGACCTCGGCGGCGTTCTCGGCCTGGCGCAGGGTCACCCGCCGCCGGTCGGTGGACTCGCGGCTGCGGCGCACGTGGCCGGCGCGCTCCAGGCGGTCGACGAGCGCGGTCGTCGCACCGGTGGACAGCCCGAGCCGGGCACCGAGGACGCCCGGGGTGAGCGGTTCGCCCGCGGAGTCCGCGCGCATCACAGCGAGCAGCGCGTGCAGATCCGTGGGGTGCAGCCGGTGCCGCCCGGCGAACTCCTGGCCGAGCAGCTCGGCCTCGCCCGCGTAGTCCTGCAGCAGCGCGACCAGGTCCTCACGTCGCGTCCGGGCAGGCATGCCGACGAGCCTAGTCGCGTGCGGCGACATACCGGGCGCGGGTCAGCGCTCCGGCCGGCGCGGCGGCGTACCGGGCGGGGGTCCGGCGCGGCGGCGTACCGGGGCCGGGTCAGCGCCCCGTCCAGCGCGGCGGGCGCTTCTCCAGGAAGGCCGCGATCCCCTCGGTCTTGTCCGCGGACCGGTCGATCGCCGCCGAGGCGATCTCGGTGGCGTTCCAGCCGCGCTCGTCCGGCTCGGACACCACACGTTCCAGCGCGCGCAGCGACACCGACACCGCCAGCGGCGAGTTCTCGCACACCGCGGCCGCGAGCGCCAGCGCCGCCGCCTCCGCCCCGCCCGGCTCGACGAGCTCGGAGACCAGGCCCAGGGTGTACGCGCGCTCGGCGTCCAGCGGGCGCCCGGTGACCAGCAGCTGCTTGGCGATGTTGAGCGGCAGCGGCCGCGGCGCCCGGAACAGCGCCCCGCAGTTCGCGACCAGGCCACGGGCGACCTCGGGCAGCCCGAACCGCGCCGTCGTCGACGCGACGACCATGTCGCAGGCCAGCACGATCTCGAACCCGCCGCCGTAGGCGACGCCCTCGACGGCCGCGATCAGCGGGCGCCGCCGGTCCCGCCGGACGACGCCGTAGTTGCCGCCGCGCGGCGTCGGCCCGCCGGAGCCCGCGGCCAGGTCGGTGCCCGCGCTGAACGCCGTCGCGTCCCCGGCGAGCACGCCGCACCACAGGTCCGGGTCGTCGTCGAGGGTGTTGAGCGCCTCGTCGAGCCCGGCCGTCATCGCCGCGTCGACGGCGTTGCGCTTGTCCGGCCGCGTCATCCGGATCAGGAGCACGTGTCCGTGCCGCTCGGTGGTCACCCGTGTCCCCGTCATGCCGTCCGTCACGATCGTGACTGTAGGTGGGGAGCGGGCCCGGGCGTTCGTACTGTGGTGATCGTGTCCCGCAGCAAGCGCGTCCCGACCGCGGCCGTCCTGTCCGTCCCGCTCGCCCTGACCGGGGCCCTCGCCGCGCTCGGCGTGCACGTGCGCCGCAACATGGGGGCCCGCGCGGGCGAGCTCCACCGGATCGCCTCCGGGTCGCCGAACGCCGTCGACGGCGTGTTCGCCAACACCGAGCCGGGTCTGCCGCGGGCCAAGGCCTCGGCCCGGATGATCCTGAACATGCTGGTGGGCCGCCGGTCCGAGGGCGTCGCGCCGGCCACGGTGCCGCTCGCGCCGCTGCGGACCCCCGACGCGCCCGCCGGGCTGGCGGTGACCTGGCTGGGCCACGCCGGGGTGCTGCTGGAGATCGACGGCCGACGGGTACTGGCCGACCCGGTCTGGTCGGAGTACGCCTCCCCCGTGCCGCGCTTCGGGCCGCGCCGCCTGCACCCGCCGGTCGGGCCGCTGTCCGCGCTGGGGTCCCCGGACGTCGTCGTGATCAGCCACGACCACTACGACCACCTCGACCGCCCGACGGTCACCGCGCTGGCCCGCGACACCTCCGCGGTGTTCGTCGGCCCGCTCGGGGTGGGCGCGCACCTGCGGGCCTGGGGCGTGCCCGGGCACCGGGTCGTCGAGCGCGACTGGGAGGGCGTGGTGACCGTCGCCGGGCTGGAGCTGACCTGCCTGGAGACCCGGCACTTCTCCGGACGCGGGCTGCGCCGCAACACGACGCTGTGGGCCGCCTGGAAGGTCGCCGGGCCGCGGCACACCGCCTACCTGGGCGGGGACACCGGCGCCACCCGGGCGCACGCGCGCACCGGGGCCGCGCACGGCCCGTTCGACCTGACGGTGCTGCCGATCGGCGCCTACGCCGACCTGTGGCCCGACATCCACGCCGACCCGGAGCAGGCCGTCGCCGCGCACCGCGAGCTGGGCGGCCGGGTGCTGCTGCCGATCCACTGGGCGACGTTCAACCTGGGCTTCCACCCGTGGGACGAGCCCGCCGAGCGGGCCCGCAAGGCCGCCGCCGACCAGGACGTGGTCCTGGCCCTGCCGCGCCCGGGCGAGCGGATCGACCTGACCGGCGTCACGACCGTCGACGACGCCCGCGCCGCGGTTCCCACCGAACCGTGGTGGCCGACCGCGCGCTGATTCGCGTCACGTTCACCGCTGACCCTTTTCGCCCATTCCCGTCGCCCGGACGCCGTATCCCCCGACCCGAAACGACGGCGCCGGACTATTTCCGGGTAGGGGTTCGACAGGTCGGTTCGGCATCCTTTATCGTTCTGCCCGAAGAATCGGTTCCGGCTCCGACCGGGCGATTCCCGTCTCCGGCCGATCCGGTGATTCCCCCGTGGAAGGAATGACGACGTGGCGCAGCAGACGACCATCACACTGGTCGACGACCTCGACGGCACCGAGGCCGACGAGCAGGTGGAGTTCTCCGTCGACGGCCGCGCCTACGAGATCGACCTGTCCACCAAGAATGCCGAGAAGCTGCGGGAATCGTTGGCGCCCTACGTCGCGGCCGCCCGTCGCGGGTCCGGTCGGCGCAGTCCCGCTTCCGGCGCCTCGTCGTCGAACGGTTCCAGCGCCTCGGAACGCGCCGCGAACCGCGCCGTGCGGGAATGGGCGGTGGCCCAGGGCATGAAGATCTCCGAGCGCGGGCGTATCCCGTCCTCGGTTCTCGAGGCCTATCAGAACGCGCACTCCTGACCGCTGCCGCCGCCGGGGTCGCCCCGGATGGCAGGATCGGGCCGACGAGAGACGTGCGCCGGGCGATCCGCGGCGCGCCCCGACGGAGAGGCCCCGATGTACCCAGGCACGCATGCCGCGACGACCCCCGACAAGCCGGCCGTGATCATGGGGGGCTCGGGCGCGACCCTGACCTTCCGTGAGCTGGAGGAGGGGTCCGCCCGGCTCGCGAACCACCTGCGTGCGGCCGGTCTGCAGCGGGGCGACGTCGTCGCGCTCGTCGCGGAGAACACCGCGCGGGTCTACGAGGTGTACTGGGCCGCCCAGCGGTCGGGGCTCTACATCACCGCGGTGAACCACCACCTGTCCGCGCCCGAGGCGGCCTACATCGTGCGGGACTGCGGCGCGAAGGCGCTCGTCGTCTCCGCCGGTGTCGCCGGTCTGGCCGCGGCGATCGAGGACCACGTCGACACCCCGGTGCGGCTGGCCTTCGGGGGCGAGATCCCCGGTGCGTCGCGTTACGCCGACTACGACGAGACCCTCGCCGCGGTGTCCGCCGAGCCGCCGGCCGACCAGCCGCGCGGCGCGGACATGCTCTACTCCTCGGGCACCACCGGCCGCCCCAAGGGCATCAAGCCGACGCTGCCCGACCGGCAGGTCGACGAGCCGGGCGACACCTACCAGGCCCTGTTCGGGTCGATGTACGGCTTCGACACCGACACCGTCTACCTGAACCCGGCCCCGCTCTACCACGCCGCGCCGCTGCGGTTCACCGCCACGGTGCAGGCGCTCGGGGGCACCGTCGTGGTGATGGAGCGCTTCGACCCCGAGAAGGCGCTGGCGCTGATCCAGAAGTACTCGGTCACCCACTCGCAGTGGGTGCCGACGATGTTCGTGCGGATGCTCAAGCTCCCGGAGTCCGTCCGCGCCTCCTACGACGTGTCCTCGATGCGGGTCGCGATCCACGCGGCCGCGCCGTGCCCGGTGGACGTCAAGCAGGCGATGATCGACTGGTGGGGCCCGGTCCTGCACGAGTACTACGCCGCGACCGAGTCCAACGGCATCACCTTCATCGACTCGGCGCAGTGGAGCGAGCGTCCCGGCTCGGTCGGGCGCGCCGGGCTCGGCACCATCCGGATCGCCGACGACACCGGCGCCGTCCTGGCCCCGGGCGAGATCGGGACGGTCTACTTCGAGCGCGACGTCCGGCCGTTCGAGTACCACAACGACCCGGGCAAGACCCTCGCCGCGACCCACCCCGAGCACGAGAACTGGACCACCACCGGGGACCTGGGCTACCTCGACGAGGACGGCTACCTCTTCCTCACCGACCGCAAGGCGTTCATGATCATCTCGGGCGGGGTGAACATCTACCCGCAGGAGGTCGAGGACGCCCTCGCGCTGCACCCGAAGGTGCTCGACGTCGCCGTCATCGGGGTGCCCGACGACGAGATGGGCGAGAAGGTCAAGGCCGTCGTCCAGCCCCCGGAGGGCGTCGACGCCGGCCCGGAGCTGGAGCGCGAGCTGATCGACTTCGTGCGGGAGCGGATCGCGCGCTACAAGGCGCCGTCGTCGGTGGACTTCACCGACTTCCTGCCGCGCACCCCCACCGGCAAGCTGGTCAAGCGGGAGCTGCGCGACCGCTACGTGTGACCACGCCACTCCCCCGCGTCGCCCGCGGCGCGGGGGAGGTCAGGTGGCCCGGCGGGCGTAGCGGGCGCGGGTCCAGGCGGCGACCAGCGCCAGCGGCACCGAGGCCACCAGGGCGGCGGCGAACAGCGGGGCGAAACGCCCGGCGTCGGCCAGCGGGGCACCCAGCGTGGTCCCGGCCGAGCTGCCCAGGAACAGCAGCGTCGCGAACAGCGCGACGGCGGTCGCGCGGGCCTGCGGGACGACCTCGGTCGCCCAGGTCTGCAGGGTCGAGTGCAGGAACGCCCACGCCCCACCCAGGCAGAGCCCGGCCGCGGCGACCGTCACCGGGTGCACGACGACCAGCGGGAACACCCAGGCGACGACGAGGAACCCGCCGCCGGTGCCGGCCAGCGCGGCCGGGCGCAGGCGCCCGACCAGGCGTCGCACGACCCGGGAGAACAGCACCGCGCCGACGCCGTAGCCCCCGGCGGCGAGCCCGGCCAGCGCGGCGGAGCTGCCCCCGGCCTGCAGCGACGGGGCCAGGTAGGTCAGCACCCCGAGCACGACGGCGCCCTCGACGAAGGCGAGCGCCAGCACCAGCCGCGCCCAGCCGTTCCCGGCGACCGCGGCCAGCGGGCGGAGCACCGCGTCGACGATCCCGCGCGAGGTGGTGCGGGCGCCGTCGGGTTCGGGCAGCGCCCGCAGCGCGACGAACAGCACCGCGCAGCCGGCCGCCGTCGTCCCGAGGACGACGCGCCACCCGGCCAGGTCGGCGAGCAGTCCCGCCCCGGCCGTGGCGACGGCGGTGCCGAGCGCGGTCGCGGCGAGCAGGTCCGACAGCGGCCGCTGCCGGACCGCGGCGGGCCAGGTGTCACCGACGTAGACCAGCGCCGCCGGGATCAGCGCCGCCGTGCACGCGCCGGTGACGACCCGGGCGACGACCAGCACCGCCAGCGTCGGGGCCAGCACCGAGGCGACCCCGCCCAGCACCGCGCCGACCAGGGCCAGGCGCATCACCCGGACCCGGCCGATCCGGTCGGACAGCACCCCCCACACGACCTGCATGAGGCCGTAGGCGAGGAAGTAGCCCCCGGCCGCACCGGCCGCCGCGGCCAGCGGCGCCGAGAACGACGCGGCGATCGGCACCAGCAGCGGCGCGATCGCGAACCGGTCGACGGTGCTCGTCAGCGACGCCAGCTGCAGCAGCCGGAGCCGCCGGGTGCCGTCGGGGACGGCACCGCCGGGGTCGGCTCCGTCGGGGTCGGCTCCGTCGGGGTCGGCTCCGTCGGGGGTCGTGCTCACCGGCGTCACCCTGCACGGCGGGCCGTGATCTTGCCCCACCGGGGTGAGCGGGACCACAGTGGCGGGGCAGTCGAGGCTCGGGAGGCCACCGGTGGGCACGATCACGGGACACGGGATGACCGCGGCGGACGTCGTCGCGCGGCACGCACGGACCACACCGGACGGGCCGGCGCTGGCCGACCCGCGGACGTCGCGGACCTGGGCGCAGCTCGACGACCGGGTGTCCCGGCTGGCGACCGTGCTCGCCGACCGGGGGGTCGACCGCGGGGACCGGGTCGCGGTGCTCGGGCTCAACTCCGTCGAGCTCGTCGAGAGCTACCTGGCGGTGCTGCGTCGCGGCGCGATCTGCGTGCCGCTGAACTTCCGGCTGACCGCGGGCGAGGTCGCGTTCCAGCTGACCGACTGCACCCCGGTGGCGGTGCTGTGCGACGACGCCTTCGCCGCCACGGTGGAGTCGGCGCGGGAGCAGGCCCCGTCGGTGCGGACGGTGCTCACTCTCGGCGACGGGTTCGACGCACTGCTCGCCGGGACCGGTCCCGGCGACTGGGGCGACGACGTCGCCGACGACGAGCCCGCCTACATCATGTACACCTCGGGCACGACCGGCCGTCCGAAGGGCGCGGTGCTGACCCACCGCAACCTGATGCTGCACGCGTTCCTGTCGATCACACACCTGGGCACCGCGGGCGACGACCGGGTCTCGATGTCGGGGGCGCCGCTGTTCCACATCGCCGGGCTGTCCGGGATGCTCCCGACCCTGATCGCGGGCGGCCGGGTGATCATCCCGCCGTCGGGCGGCTTCGACCCGGTCGCGACGGTCGACACCCTGGAGCGGGAGCGGGTGTCGTCGTGCTTCTTCGTCCCGGCGCAGTGGCAGGCGATCTGCGCCGTGCCCGGCATCGCGCAGCGGGACCTGTCGGCGCTGCGCCGGATCACCTGGGGTGCCGCTCCCGCGTCGACGACGCTGATCCGCACCATGATCGACACGTTCCCGGAGGCCATGGTGGTCACCGCGTTCGGGCAGACCGAGTGCAGCCCGGTCACCTGCGCGCTGCGCGGCGAGGACTCGGTGCGCAAGATCGGCTCGGTGGGGACGCCGATGGTCGGCGTCGAGGTGCGGGTGGTCGACGCGGAGATGAACGACGTGCCGCGCGGCGAGGTCGGCGAGATCGTCTACCGCGGTCCGACCGTGATGCGGGAGTACTGGGGCCGCCCGGAGGCGACGGCCGAGGCGTTCCGCGGCGGCTGGTTCCACTCCGGTGACCTGGTGCGCGAGGACCCGGACGGCTTCTACTACGTCGTCGACCGCGCCAAGGACATGATCATCTCCGGCGGGGAGAACGTGTACAGCGCCGAGGTCGAGGAGGTGCTGGCCGCGCACCCGGGCGTCGCCGACGTCGCGGTCGTCGGAGTGCCCGACCCGCGCTGGGGCGAGACCCCGCTCGCCGTGGTCGTGCCCGCCGACCCCGCGGCCCCGCCGGACCTGGACACGCTCACCGCGTGGTGCGCCGACCGGCTGGCCCGCTACAAGCAGCCGAGCCGGCTCGCACTGGTGGAGGCGTTGCCCCGCAACCCGTCGGGCAAGGTGCTCAAGACCGAGCTGCGCCGCGTCCACGGGTCCGTGTGAGACGAACCCGCTCGCGTCGGCGGCGGTGGGACGCCTAGCGTCGCGGGGGTGTCCGTCGTGGAGTCCGTGAACACCGGGGTGTCCCGTCCGATCCTCGCCAAGGCGGGGGCCTCGGGTATCGACAAGCGGCCGGTACCCGGTCCGGTCCGGGTGGACGTCCCGGCGCCCGCGGCGAGCGGGCTGGCCGGCGACACGATCTGCGACGCCGACCACCACGGCGGCCCGGACCAGGCCGTCTACGCCTACGCCCGGGAGGACCTGGAGTCCTTCGCCCCCGAGCTGGGCCCGCTGCGGGCGGGGATGTTCGGGGAGAACCTCACCACGCGCGGCGTCGACGTGTGCGGCGCGGAGCTGGGCGAGCGCTGGCGGGTCGGCGGGGTGCTGCTGCAGGTGACCGCGCCGCGCATCCCGTGCCGGACCTTCGCCGCGCACCTGGAGCGGGCGGGCTGGGTGAAGCGGTTCACCGCGGCCGCCCGCCCCGGCGCCTACCTGCGGGTCCTGTCCCCCGGCGAGATCCGCGCCGGCGACGCCGTGACCGTCGAGCACCGGCCCGGGCACGGCGTCACCGTCGCCGACGCGTTCCGGGCGCTGCTCGCCGAGCCGGCCCGGCTCCCGGACCTCCTGGCCGCGGGTGAGCACCTGCTGCCGGAGATCCGGGAGACCGTCACGAAGCGGACCGCGTCCCGGCGCTGACCCGGCCGTAGCGCATCCCCATGGCCGTGCGGACCGCGTCGAGCGTCTCGTCGGCCAGCGCGTTGGCGCGGGCGTTGCCGCGGGCCAGCACGTCGTCGACGAGCCCGGGGTCGCGGGCCAGCTCGGCGCGCCGCGCGCGGTGTCCGGCGAGGTGGTCGTTGACCGCGTCGGTGGTGAGCCGCTTCAGCGCGGCGGCCCCGTCCAGGGTCGCGGCCAGCTCGTGCGGGTCGCGGCCCAGGCACAGGGCCGCGGTCGTGAGCAGCCCGTACACCCCGGGCCTGCCGTCCGGGTCGACGGTGATCCGCCGCTCGGGGTCGGTGCGGGCGCGGCGCACGAGCGCCGCGGTCTCGTCGGCGGTCGCGCCGAGCGGGACGGCGTTGCCGCGGGACTTGGACATCTTGTGCCCGTCGAGCCCGGGCAGCTCCGGGGTCTCGGTCAGCATCGGCTCGGGCGGGGTGAACACCGGGCCGTAGCGCTCGGCGAAGCGCCGGGCCAGCACCCGGGTGAGCTCGATGTGCGGGAGCTGGTCCTTGCCCACCGGCACGAGGTCGGCGCGGCAGGACAGGATGTCCGCGGCCTGGTGCACCGGGTAGGTCAGCAGCAGCCCCGACAACGCGCGCCCGGACGCGGCGTGCTCGGCCTTCACCGTCGGGTTGCGGTGCAGCTCGGCCTCGGTGACCAGCGACAGGAACGGCAGCATGAGCTGGTTCAGCGCGGGCACCGCGGAGTGGGCGAACACCGTCGTGCGGTCCGGGTCGAGCCCGGCGGCGAGCTGGTCGAGCACCGCGCCCCGGACGTGCTCGGCCAGCCGGTCGGCGACGTCGCGGTCGGTGATCACCTGGTAGTCGGCGAGGATCACCAGCACGTCCACCCCGGACCGTTGCAGCCGGACGCGTTCGGAGATCGTGCCCACCAGGTGCCCCAGGTGCAGCGGGCCGGTCGGCCGCTCCCCGGTCAGCACCCGGTGCGACGACGGGTCGGCGGCGACGGCGGCACGCAGCGCGGGCATCCGGGCGACGGTGGCGGCGAGGGAATCCATGATCAGCTCCTGCGGAACGGGGAGCTGCACGAGACACACCGGTTGCCGCCGGGCTGCTCGGGCAGCCCGGGGTGACGGTGACGTGCGTCTACGCGGCTGCGGGGAGCAGCCGCCACCAGACGGGACGGGAGGAACGCACGGGGGCACCCTACACCCGGTCAATCGACAATCGTTATCATCACCGGCATGGCCGACCGTCGCGTTCCCGTCACGATCCTGTCCGGCTTCCTCGGCGCGGGGAAGACGACGCTGCTGGAGCACCTGCTCGCGCACCGCGCGGGCAGGCGGATCGCCGTCGTCGTCAACGACATGAGCGAGGTCAACATCGACGGAGCGCTGGTCGACCTGCACCGCAGCCAGGAGAAGCTGGTCGAGCTCACCAACGGCTGCATCTGCTGCACGCTGCGCGAGGACCTGCTGACCACGGTCGGCGAGCTGGCCGCGCAGCGGCGCTACGACCACGTCGTCGTCGAGTCGACCGGGATCTCCGAGCCGATGCCGGTCGCGGCGACGTTCGAGTGGACCCTCGACGACGGCACCGCGCTCTCCGACGTCGCGCGGCTGGACACGATGGTCACCCTCGTCGACGCCTCGACCTTCGAGATGCTCCTGACCAGCGAGGACTCGCTCGCCGACCGCGCGCTGCAGGCGACGCAGGGCGACGAGCGGACCCTGTCGGACCTGCTCGCCGACCAGGTCGAGTTCGCGGACCTGCTGGTGCTCAACAAGACCGACCTCGTCGCGCCGCACGCGCTGGGCCGGATCGAGGCGCTGCTGTCGCGGATGAACCCGGGCGCCCGGATCGTGCGCGCGGTGCGCGGGGACGTGCCGCTCGCCGACCTGCTCGACACCCGCCGGTACGACCCCGCCGCGGCCTCGGCGACGCCGGGCTGGGCCCAGGAGCTGAACGGCTCGCACACCCCCGAGACCGGGGAGTACGGGATCGCGAGCGTCACCTGGCGGGCGGCGCGCCCGTTCCACCCGGCGCGGCTGCTCGACGCGCTCGGCGAGTGGCCCGGCCTGCTGCGCAGCAAGGGCTTCTGCTGGCTGGCGACCCGGCCCGACGTCGCCGGGATGTGGTCGCAGGCCGGCCCGAACATGGCGCTGGACCCGGCCGCGCCGTGGTCGTCGTTCGACGGGCCGCGTGGGCAGGAGATCGTGTTCATCGGGCTCGGCCTGACCCGCGACGCCGTCACCGCGCGCCTCGACCCGGCCCTGCTCACCGACGACGAGCTGCTCGCCGGGCCCGGCTCCTGGCGTGACCTGGACGACCCGCTGCCCGTCTGGGACCTCGACGACCTGCACGACCACGGGATCCACGAACACGCTCCCGCGGCCGGGTAGCGTCCGGGCACGTGCCCGACCTCACCCCGGACGAGTTCCGCGCCCTCGGCCACCTGTTCGTCGACGCCGTCGCCGACGCCCGCGCCGGGATCGAACGCCACCCGGTCCGCGACGTCGTCGAGCCCGGCACCGTGCGGGCCCGCTTCCCCCGCGAGGCGAACGAGGACCCCGAGCCGCTGGCGGCGTTCCCGTCGCTGGTCGAGGCCGTCACCGGTGACGCCGACACCCGCTGGCAGCACCCCGGGTTCCACGCGTTCTTCCCGGCGAACGCCTCGCTGACCTCGCTGCTCGGCGAGCTGCTCTCCGGCGGTGCCGGGGCGCAGGGGATGCTCTGGTCGACCTCGCCCGCGTGCACCGAGGTGGAGCAGGCGGTCACCGACCAGCTGGCCAGGGCGCTCGGGCTGGACGAGACGTTCACCCACGACGGCGGCGGGGGCGGCTCGATCCAGGACTCGGCGTCCTCGGCGGCACTGGTCGCGCTGACCGCCGCGCTGCACCGGGCCGCGCCGGACCCGGACTCCGGCTGGCGGGTGCGCGGGGTGACCGGCCGGGAGCGCGTCTACGTCACGGCCGAGACGCACTCGTCGCTGGCCAAGGCGGTGCGGGTGGCCGGGCTCGGCTCCGACGGGCTGCGGACCGTCCCGTGCACCCCGGGCTCCCGGGCGATGGATCCGGCCGCGCTGGCCGACACCCTCGCCGCGGACGTCGCCGCCGGGCTGGTCCCGGTGCTGGTGTGCGCGACGGTCGGGACGACCTCGACCGGGTCGAGCGACCCGGTCGCGGCGCTGGTCACGGCGGCGCGGCCGTACCGGGCCTGGGTGCACGTCGACGCCGCGTGGGCGGGCGTCGCGGCGCTCTGCCCGGAGCACCGCTGGGTACTCGACGGCGTGAACCCGGGCCCGGGGCCCGGCGTCGACTCCTTCTGCACCGACGCCCACAAGTGGCTGCTCACCGCGTTCGACGCCTCGCTGCTCTGGGTGCGCGACGCCCGTGCGCTGCCGGCCGCGTTGTCGATCACCCCGCCCTACCTGCGCGACGCGCACTCCGACTCCGGCGCCGTCGTGGACTTCCGGGACTGGCAGGTCCCGCTCGGGCGGCGGTTCCGGGCACTGAAGCTGTGGGCGGTGCTCCACGGCCAGGGGCTGTCCGGGCTGCGGTCGCACCTGCGCGGGCACGTGGACCTCGCCGCCGAGCTGGCCGAGCGGGTCCGCGGGCACGACGACCTGGAGCTGGCGTGCGCACCGGTGCTGTCACTGGTCTGCCTGCGCTCGCGCTCCGGCGACGCCGCGACCACCGCGCTGCTGGAGCGGGCCAACGCCGACGGACGGGTGCTGCTCACCGGCACCGAGGTCGACGGGCACCCGGTGGTGCGGGTGGCGTTCGGCGGGGTCACCACGGGCCGCGAGCACCTCGACATCGTGTGGGATGTCCTGTCTGCCCGATCGTGACCGCCATGGGTAAGGTTCGCCTGTCCACCCGGAAGGGTGTACTGACCTGATCCCCCGGCGCCCGGTGCACCCCGCCCGCACGGGTCCCGTCGAAAGGACCGCCCCCATGCCCCGACCCCTGCTCCGCGCGCTCGCCGCGTGCGTGGTCCTGCTGCTGGCACTCGCCGGCTGCTCCTCCGGGGGCTCCGGCGACGCGGCACAGCCCGCCCCCGCCGGCGACGCCCCCACCGGAGCGTTCCCGGTCACCCTCACCCACGCCTTCGGGCAGACGACGATCCCCGCCGCGCCGCAGCGCGTGGTGACCGTCGGCTTCAACGACGCCGACTTCGCCCTCGCCCTCGGCGTGAAGCCGGTCGGGGTCCGCGAGAACATCGGCGACTACGACTACGCGAAGCGCCCCTGGGCGCAGGAGGCACTCGGCGGGACGCAGCCGCAGCTGCTGACCGGGTCCGAGATCCCGGTCGAGCAGGTCGCCGCGCTCAAGCCCGACCTGATCCTCGGCGTCTACTCCTTCATGGACCAGGCGACCTACACCGCGCTGTCGCAGATCGCGCCGACCGTCGCCCAGGGCACCCCCGACGGCACGAACGCCGCGGGCTGGGAGGAGCAGACCCGCATCACCGGGCAGGCCACCGGCCGCACCGAGCAGGCCGAGCAGGTCATCACCGCGACCCGCGCGACGTTCGACGAGGCCAAGGCCGCCCACCCCGACTTCGCGGGCAAGAACCTCAAGATGGACTTCTTCATCGAGGGCGTCCCCTACGACATGGGCACCGACGACCTGCGCGCCCAGATCTTCGCCGGCCTCGGCTTCACCGTCCGGCCGGACTCGCAGACCCTCTCGCTGGAGCGCCAGGGCGACCTCGACAGCGACGTGCTCGTGGTGCTGGGCCGGTCGCGCGCCGAGTCCGAGGCCGACCCGGTGTTCCGCGCGATCCCGGCGGTCCAGCAGGGCCGGGTCGCCTACCTCGGGCCGTTCGAGACCGAGTTCGCCGCCGCGCTCGGCTACTCCAGCCCGCTGTCGCTGCCCTACGCCATCGACACCGTCGCGCCGCAGCTCGACGCGGCGCTCAAGGGCCAGGCCCCCGGCAACTGAAGCCGGCCGTGCACCGGTGGACGTGGACGTCACGTCCACCGGTGCCCCGCCGGGACCCTCAGGTCAGGTAGCCCCCCATGCGGCGGAAGTGGTCACCGGCGACGTGCTCGACACCGTCGGCGTCGCGCACCCGCTGCAGGACCAGGCCGTACTGACCGCCGCGCCAGGCGTCCGGCCCGGCGACGACGACCACCCCGCTCCCCTCGCGGGCGAAGATCCGCCCGTTGGTCCCGCCGCAGCGCTCCCGCGACACCGTCGCCTCCAGCACCCGAAGCCGCGCGCCCTCGTGCAGGCACCAGGCGTTCGGGTACGGCCCGGTCTGCGCGCGCACCAGGTTGACCAGGTCGGCGGCCGGACGGTCCCAGGGGATGCGGTTGTCCTCGTCGGCCCGCTTGTGGAAGAACGACGCGTGCGCCGGGTCCTGGGTGAGCCACTCGTGCGGACCGTGCTCGACCCGGTCGAACGCCTCGAGCGCGAGCGGTCCGAACAGGAGCACGGTGCGCTCGAACAGGTCCTCGGTGGTGTCGGTCGGGGTGACCGGCACGGTGCGCTGGCAGATGATCGGGCCGCGGTCGAGCTCGGCGTCCATCCAGTGCGCGGTCACGCCCACCTGGCTCTCGCCGTTGATCAGCGCCCAGTTGAGCGGGGAGAACCCGGCGTAGCGCGGGAGCAGCGAGTCGTGGGTGTTGACCGTGCCGCGCGGCGGGGCGGAGAACACCTCCGGGGAGATCCAGGTGCGCCAGTTGCAGGCCACCCCGATCTCGGCGCCGGAGCCGGTGATCGCGGTGACCAGCTCGGCGTCGACGGCCTTCTCCCGGTAGAGCACCGGGATCCCGTGCTCACGGGCCAGGTCGCCGAGCGACTCCTGGAAGATCACCGGGGACGGCTCGCCCTCCTCCGGGTGGCTGACGACGAGCACCACCTCGTGCCGCGAGTCCAGCAGGTCGGCGAGCAGCCGGGCTCCCCACTTCTGGTAACCGAACAACACGACACGCACGGGATGTCGACCTCCTCCTGGGATGCGGCGCGACGACGGGCGCCGGACGGTGCGCGACCCGGAAAGCGGCGGACCACACACCCACCGTCATGATCGCCGCGCGTCGGTGAGGTTAGCCTCCCTTCATGACCGCGCACAGGGGCACCGGTGACACACAGGTCACCGCACGAGAGGTGGTCCGCAGCACCATCAGGTCGTTCCGCGGCCGGGTCGCGGCGGCGACCGTCCTGCTGTGCGGGCACCAGGTCGGAGAGGCACTGGTGCCGGTCCTGGTGGGCGTCGTGATCGACCGCGCGGTCGCGACCGGCGACGTCGGCAGCCTGGTGATCTGGCTGCTCGTGCTGGCCGCGGACTTCGCGATGCTGTCCTACAGCTACCGGTTCGGCGCACGGCAGGCCCTGCACGCCGACCTGCGTGCCGACGCCGGGCTGCGCACCCGGGTGGCGGCCCGGCTGCTGGACCACCGCGGCGGCGCCGAGACCGGCAGGCTGCCCGGCTCGATCACCTCGATCGCCGTGGCCGACGCCAAGCGCGTCGCCGTGATGAACTTCTGGATCCCCACGGCCGCGGCCGCCGCGGCCGCGCTCGTGGTCGCCGCCGTCGCGCTGCTGCGGATCTCGCTCCCCCTGGGCCTGCTCATCCTGCTCGGCACCCCGCCGCTGCTGTGGCTGATCGGCCGGGTCGGGCGGCCGCTGGAGCGGCGCAGCGGCGCCGAGCAGGAGCGGGCCGCGCGCGCCGCCGGCACCGCCGCCGACCTCGTGTCCGGGATCCGCGTCCTCAAGGGGCTGGGCGCCGGGCCCGCCGCGGCCGAGCAGTACGCGGCCAGCAGCCGTACCGCGCTGGGCGCCACGCTGCGGGCGACCCGCGCCGAGGCCGGGTTCCTCGGCACCGTCCAGCTCGCGAACGGCCTGTTCCTCGCGGTCATCGCGCTCGTCGGCGGTCTGCTCGCCCTCGACGGGTCCATCACCGTCGGCAACCTGGTCTCCGCAGTCGGGCTCGCCCAGTTCCTCGTCGGGCCGCTGCAGACCCTCGGTATCGCCGGGGCGCGCTTCGCCCAGGCGCGGGCCTCGGCCGGGCGGATCGCCGAGATCCTCTCCGCACCGCCCGCCGTCGGCCCCGGCCGCGACGGCCGGGACGCCGGCCCCACCGACCCCGCCGCCGCGCTGGCGGTCACCGGGCTGCGGCACGGCCCCCTCGACGGCCTCGACCTGGAGGTGCCCGCCGGTCAGCTGCTCGGCGTGGTCGCCCCCGACCCGTCCGCGGCGACCGCGCTCGCCCGCTGCCTGGCCCGCGACGTCGCACCCGACTCCGGGCGGATCCTGCTCGGCGGCACCGGCGTCGACGACCTCGCCCCGGCCGCCACCCGGTCCACGCTGCTGGTCGCGGCGCACGACGCGCACCTGTTCACCGGCACCGTCCTGGACAACGTCACCGCCGCGACCGGCGACGGCGCCCCGGGGTCCGCGACGGTCGCGGCGATGGCCGCGGCCCGCGCCGACCAGGCCGTCGAGGCCCTCCCGCAGGGTGCGGACACCCCGGTGACCTCGCGCGGCAGCTCGCTGTCGGGCGGGCAGCGCCAGCGGGTCGCGTTGGCCAGGGCGCTGGCCGCCGACCCCCCGGTCCTGGTGCTGCACGACCCCACGACGGCCGTCGACGCCGTCACCGAGTCCGAGATCGCGGCCCGGCTGCGCGAGCACCGCACCGGCCGCACGACCGTGCTCCTCACCACCAGCCCGGCGCTGCTCGCGGTCACCGACCGCGTGGTGGTGCTGCGCGACGGCCGCGTCGTCGCGGACGCGACGCACACCGAGCTGATGACCGACGACACCGACTACCGCAGGGTGGTGACCGGATGACCACCGGGACCGAGCCGTCCGGACCCCGCCTGCTGCCCGTCGCCGACGGGCGCCGCACCCGCGCCGTCCTCGGCGAGCTGCTGGCCCCGCGCCGTGGGACCGCCGTCGCCGCACTCGTCGCCCTGGTCGCCGGGGCGGCGGTGAGCCTGGTCGCGGCACCGCTGCTGGGCCGGATCGTCGACCTCGCCGCGCGGGGGTCGGAGCCGTCCGCGCTGACCGCGCCGGTCGCCGCCCTGGCCGGGGTCGCGGTCGTCCAGGGTGTGCTCGCCTTCGCCGGGATCGCGCTGATCGCCCGGGTCGGGGAGACGATGCTGGCCCGGCTGCGGGAGCGCTTCGTCGCCCGCGCGCTGGACCTGCCGCTGGAGACCCTGGAGCAGGCCGGGTCCGGTGACCTCACCTCGCGCGTCACCGACGACGTCAAGGTCGTCGGCGAGGCGGTGCGCGAGGCACTGCCCGAGTTCGCCAGGGCCGCGCTGATCATCGGCCTGACCCTGGTCGCGCTCGCCGCCCTGGACTGGCGGTTCCTGCTCGGCGCGCTGCTGGCGGTGCCGATCCAGGTGGTCACCGCCCGCTGGTTCCTGCGCCACTCCGGCCCGCTCTACGACGACGAGCGCATCGCGGGCGGGGCCCAGCAGCAGCAGCTGCTCGACACCGCGGCCGGGGTGAGCACGGTGCGCGCGTTCCGCCTCACCGACGACCACCTGGACCGGGTCCGTGCCCGCGCCGAGGCCGTCGCCGGGATCGGGCAGCGGCTCGTGGTGCTGCAGACCCGCTTCTTCGGCCGGCTCAACGCCGGTGAGGTCCTCGGCCTGAGCGGGGTGCTGGTCGCCGGGTTCGTGCTGGTCGGCAGCGGCAGCACGACGATCGGTACGGCGAGCGCGGCGGCGCTGTACTTCATCAACCTGTTCACGCCGATCAACATCATGCTGTTCCAGCTCGACGCCGCCCAGTCCGCGGTCGCCGGGCTGCGGCGCATCGTCGGCGTCGCCGAGATCGACCCGCCCGCCCCGCCGGCGGACCCGGCCGTGCCCGCCGACGCCCGGGTGCGGGTGCGCGGCCTGACCCACTCCTACGTCGACGGCCACCCGGCGCTGTCCGGGGTGGACCTCGACCTCGCCCCCGGCACCCGGGTCGCGCTGGTCGGCACCAGCGGTGCGGGCAAGTCCACGCTGGCCAAGCTCGTCGCCGGGATGCACACCCCGGACGCCGGGGTCGTCGAGATCGGCGGCGTGCCGCTGGAGCGCATCGACCACCGCGGCGGGCGGGCGCCGGTCGTACTGGTGACCCAGGAGGTGCACGTGTTCGCCGGGCCGCTCGCCGAGGACCTGCGCCTGGCCCGCCCGGACGCCACCGACGACGACCTGCGCGCCGCCCTGGCCACGGTCGGCGCGGCGCCCTGGGTGGACCGGCTGCCCGACGGGCTGGAGACCGTCGTCGGGGACACCGGGCACGCCCTGACCGTGGTGCAGTCCCAGCAGCTCGCGCTGGCCCGGCTGGTGCTGGCCGACCCGCCGGTGGTGATCCTCGACGAGGCGACCGCCGAGGCCGGCAGCGCCGGCGCGGCGGAGCTGGAGCGCGCCGCCGACGCCGCACTGGCGGGCCGCACGGCCGTCGTCGTGGCGCACCGGCTCAGCCAGGTCGCCGACGCCGACCTCGTGCTGGTGCTCGAGGCCGGGCGGACCGCGGAGACCGGCACGCACGCCGAGCTGGTCGCCTCCGGCGGCCGGTTCGCCCAGCTGTGGCAGGCCTGGACGGGCCTGCGCGGGGAGCCCGTCCGGCGTACCGGCGACTGAGGTAAGGGTCTCTTGACCTGGCCCGGGACTTAGGTAAGCCTCAACTGCCACAGCGGATCACCGGGCAACGACGGCCCCCGTCGTCCCGGGTCGAGAGAACAGGAACGTCATGCCTCACGCCTCACCGTCCAGGGGACGGTTCCGCCCGCTCCTCGTCGCCCTGCTCGGTGTCCTCGTCCTCGCCGGGTGCTCCTCGGCGCCCTCGGGCGGCAGCGGTGACGGGACGCCGGCCACCCCGGCCGCGTCCGGGACGTTCCCGGTGACCGTCGAGCACAAGTACGGGTCCACCGAGATCACCGCCGAGCCGAAGCGGGTCGTGACCCTGGGCTACACCGACCCGGACGCGCTGCTCGCCGTCGGGATCGCGCCGGTCGGGATCGTCGACTGGTTCACCCAGCCCCCGGCCGGCAACAAGTGGCTGTGGCAGGAGCAGGGCTTCGCCGGGCAGACCCCCGAGGTCGTCGGCGTCCGCGAGGAGTACCAGCTCGAGAAGATCGCGGCGCTGAAGCCGGACCTGATCATCGCGTCGTACTCGGGCATGACCCAGGAGCAGTACGACCAGGTCTCCCGGATCGCGCCGACGGTCGCCCAGCCCAAGGGCTTCGAGGACTACACCGCGTCCTGGCAGGTCATGACCCGGGAGATCACCAAGGCCGTCGGCCGCGAGAAGCAGGGCGACGAGCTGGTCGCCGCGACCGAGAAGAAGATCGCCGACGCCAAGGCCGCGCACCCCGACTGGGCGCAGCAGACCGCCGTCGCGGTCTCCTACGACACCCCGAACTACTTCGCGTTCGCCGGTGGCGACATCAAGGCCGACCTGCTGGCCCAGCTCGGCTTCCGTGCCCCCGAGGCGATCACCCGGGCCGCCGCCGGGACGAGCGAGGCGCAGCTGAGCCCGGAGCAGGCCGGCGAGTTCGACGTCGACAAGCTGCTCGTGCTCGCCCCGACCGAGGCCGCGAAGGCCGAGATCGAGGCGCGTCCGGAGTTCAGCAGGCTCAAGGCCGTCCAGCAGGGCCGGGTGCTGTGGATGCTCAGCTCCGAGCGCACCGAGCCGCTGCCCGCCGCGCTGAGCTACGGCAGCGTGCTGAGCCTGCCCTACGCCCTGGACAAGCTGGTGCCGGAGCTCGAGGCGCTGCCCGCCGCCCAGGGCTGAGCCCGGGGCGCTCCCCGCACACAACGACAGGGGGCCGGTCGCACCGCGACCGGCCCCCTGTCCTGTCTCGTGTCGTCGCTCAGTCCCGCCCGGTCAGCTCCCGCAGCGCCGCGGTCCACCGGCGCCCGAGGTCGGCGACGACGTCGTCGTCGAGCACCGCGGCCGGGTGGATCAGGTCGGCGTGCACCCGGGGCCCGTCCGCGCCGTCGACGGTGCGGGCGATGACGGTCAGCGGGAACCGCTGGCGCATGTCCGGCTCGACGGCGATGTCGAGGACGTCGTCCTCGTCGGCGAAGCCCCAGTCGCGCGGGGCGCGCCGGTCGAACCGGCCCAGGTAGTTGAACTCGATCTCGGGCAGCGGGAGCGGCGCGAGCTCCGCGGCGGTGTCCGGGTTCAGGTGGCGCAGCAGGCCGAACCCGAGGCCGTGGTCGGGTTCGGCGTCGAGGTCGGCGACCAGCCGGTCGCGCACCTGCCCGGCGGGTCCGCGCGGGTCGACCGCGACCGGCCGGATCGCGGTGAACCAGCCGACGGTGCGGGACAGGTCCGGGCGCGCCGCGACGGCCTCCTCCTCCCGGCCGTGTCCCTCCACCGCGAGCGGCACGACCCCCTCGGCGGGGGCGCCGTGGTGACGCGCGAGGCCGGCGACGGCGATCCCGAGCGCGGCGGCCAGTGCCCGGTCCGCACCGGCGGCGAGGACGGCGGCCGACAGGTCCGCGGGCAGCTCCACCGGGTGCACCCGGTTGGTGCCGTGCCGGTCGCGGTCCGGGTCGAACGGCGTCGCCAGCGGCAGTGCCACCCGCGGTCCGGCCAGGACCGAGCGCCACCGGCCGGTCTCGGCGACCCGCTGCGGGCGGGCGGCCTCGGCGGCGAGCATCGACGCCCAGGCGCGGTAGGACACCGGGACCGGCGGCGGCGCCGGCTCGCGCCCCGCGTCCTGGGCGGCGACGGCAGCGGCGAGGTCGTCGAGCAGGATCCGCCACGACACCCAGTCCACGGCGACGTGCGCGACCACCAGCAACAGGCGTCCGGGGGCGTCCGGTCCGGCATCGAACCAGACCGCCGACAGCATCGTGCCGGAGCCGGGATCGAGCCGGTCGCGCGCGGCGAGCGCCTCTTCCCCCAGCAGCTCGCGCACCTGGTCGGCGGTGTTCGCCGCGCCGACCGGCACCTCCCGCAGCACCGGGCCGGGCACCGCGGGCGGGACCTCCAGGCCGTCGGCGGTGCGCCGGGCGCGGAGCATGCCGTGCGTGGCGAGCAGCGCGCCCAGTGCGCGGCGCAGCACCGGCCCGGTCAGCCCGGCCGGGGTGCGCACCAGCACCGACTGGTTGTAGCCGGGCGCGTGCGGGTCGACCTCGGCGAGCCAGTCCAGGATCGGGGTGGACCCGACCGGACCGACGCCGTCGTCGTGGGTGTGCTCGCGCTCCACCGCCCCGGCGACGGCGGCCAGCCCGGCGACCGTGCGGTGCCGGAACACCTGGCGCGGGGTCAGCGCCAGCCCGGCCGCGCGGGCCGCGGACACCAGCCGGATCGCGATGATCGAGTCGCCGCCGAGGGCGAAGAAGTCGTCGTCGGCGCCGACCCGGTCCACGGCCAGCAGCTCCGCGACCAGCCCGGCCAGCAGCCGTTCGGGCCCCTCGGCGGGCTCCCGGCCGCTGCCGGCCGCCGGGGCGGGCTCGGGCAGCGCCCGCTTGTCGACCTTCCCGTTCGGGGTGCGCGGCAGCGGCCCGTCCAGCGCGACGAGGTGCGCCGGGACCATGTGCTCGGGCAGCCGCCCGCGCAGGTGCTCGGCGAGGCCGTCGGGCACCGCCGTGCCGCCGCCGGCCGGGACGACGTAGCCGTCGAGCCGGGTGACCGGGCCCCGCCGTCGTACGACGACCGCGGCCTGCGCGACGTCCGGGTGCGCGGCCAGGACGGCCTCGATCTCGCCGGGCTCGATCCGGTGGCCGCGGATCTTGACCTGGTCGTCGGAGCGGCCGAGGAACTCCAGGACCGGCTCGCGGTCGGGGTGCTCGGCGCCGTCGTCGAAGCGCAGCCGGACGCGGTCGCCGGTGCGGTACATCCGCTCCCCCGGCTCCCCGAACGGGCAGGCCACGAAGCGGTCCGCGGTGAGCGCGGTGCGCCCCAGGTAGCCGCGGGCCAGGCCGGCCCCGGCCACGTACAGCTCGCCGGGGACGCCGGGCGGGACGGGGGTGAGGGCGTCGTCGAGGACGTAGGTCCGCACGCCCGGGTCGGGGCGCCCGATCGGTGACCGGAACGCGGTGCCCGGCCGCGAGTGCCACAGCGTGGAGTTCACGGTGGCCTCGGTGAGCCCGTAGGCGACGTGCAGGTCCAGGTGCGCGCCCCAGCGGTCGATCAGGTCCGGCGGGACGGCCTCGGTCCCGGCGAGCACCGTCGACCCGGCCGGGAGCGACGCCTCCGGCGGCAGCGCGGTGATCAGCGACGGCGGCAGGATCAGGTGCGTGAGCCGCTGCTCGGCGAAGAACCCGGTCAGCTCGGCCGGGTCGGCGTCGCGGCCGCGCAGCCGCTCCGGGGCGACGACGAGCCGGGCCCCGGAGCACAGCGCCATGCACAGCTCGAACACGAGCACGTCGAAGCCGGGCGCGGAGAACTGCAGGACCCGGGAGTCCGGGGTCAGCCGCATCCGGTCGCGGGCCAGCTCCAGCAGCTCGCCGATGCCGGCGTGCGGCAGGACCGCGCCCTTCGGGCGTCCGGTCGAGCCGGAGGTGTAGATGACGTAGGCGGCGCCCGCCGGGTCGGTGGGCGGGTCCGCCGGGGCCGGGCCCGGCTCCGGCGGCGCCGGGACGAGGTGGGTGACGCCGTCGACGGCGGGCAGCAGGGCCGCGGCGTCGCCGGTGGTCACGACCAGCCGGGTGCCGGAGTCGGTGAGCAGGTACTCCAGCCGTTCCGGGGGCAGGTTGAGGTCCAGCGGCAGGAACGCGCCACCGGCGCGCAGCACCGCCAGCACCGCGACGATCATCTCCACCGACCGCGGCACCGCGACCCCGACGACGGTCTCCGGGCCGACGCCGCGGGCGCGCAGCTCGCGGGCCAGCGCGGCGGTCTCGACGTCGAGCCCGGCGTAGTCGAGCTCGCGGTGCTCGTCGGCGACGGCGACCGCGCCGGGCCGGTCGGCGACGGACCCGGCGACCATCTCCCACATCGTGCGGGCGGCCGGGACCGGGCCGCCGTCGAGGGCACAGCGGGTCCGGCCGGCCTCCCCGTCCGCGGCGACGTCGATCCGGCGGACCGGGCGCCGCGGGTCGGCGACGACGGCGCGCAGCACCGTGGTCAGCCGCTCCCCCAGCGCGTGCACGGTCGCGGCGTCGAACAGCTCGGTGCGGTACAGCAGCCGCACCCCCAGCGGCTCCTCCGGCCCGCCGTCGCGGAACTCGACGACCAGGTCGAACTGGGCGCGGGCGGGCGGCTGCGGCTGCTCGCCGACGGTGACCCCGGGCAGGACCAGGCCGGACTCGCGGGCGGTCCCACCGGCCCGGTGCACCACCATCACCTGGAACAGCGGGGTGGTGTCGGCGCTGCGGTCCGGGTTGACCGCGCGCACCACCGACTCGAAGGGCACGTCGGCGTGCGCGAACGCCTCCAGGTCGGCGGTCCGGACCCGGTCCAGGACCTCGGTGAACCCGGGGTCGCCGGACAGGTCGGTGCGCAGCACCAGGGTGTTGACGAAGAACCCGACGACGTCCTCCAGCGCCTGGTCCGAGCGGCCCGCGACCGGGGCGCCCAGCGGGATGTCGTCGCCGGCGCCGAGGCGGTGAAGCAGGACCGCGACGGCGGCCCGGGCGAGCATGAAGGTGCTCGCCCCGGCGGCGCGCGCCGTGCGGCGCAGCTCGGCGCCGAGCGCGGGGTCGATCGGCACCTCGACCGCGTCGCCCGCCATCGTCGGGGACGCGGGCTCGGGCCGGTCGGTCGGCAGGTCCAGGCGTTCGGGCAGCCCGGCCAGGGTGCGGGTCCAGAACGCGAGCTGGCGGCCCGCGACCGACGACGGGTCGGCCGGGTCGCCGAGCAGCTCCCGCTGCCACAGGGTGTGGTCGGCGTACTGCACCGGCAGCGGGGTGAGGCGGGGCGCGCGGCCCGCGGCCCGGGCCGCGTAGGCGGTCGCGAGGTCGGCCAGGAACGGCCGGTCGGACCACTCGTCGGTGGTGACGTGGTGCAGCACGAGCACCAGCACGTGCTCGCCGGTGTCGGACTCGGTGAGCAGCAGCGCCCGGATCGGCAGGTCGGAGCCCAGGTCGAACGGGCGCCGGATCTCCGCCGCCACCGCCGCCGGGGTGGCGGCGGCGTCGACGGTGCGGCGCACGAACGGCACCCGGGCCGTCGCGGCGTCGACGACCACCTGGACCGGGACGCCGTCGCCGTCGTCGACGAGCAGGGTGCGCAGCGACTCGTGGCGCCCGGTGACGTCGTGCAGCGCCGTGGCCAGCGCGTCGGCGTCCAGGGCGCCGGCCAGCCGGAAGGTGATCGGGAAGTGGTAGGCGCTGTCCCGGCCGGCGTCGGCGTCGAGACGGTCGAGGACCCACAGCCGGTGCTGCGCCGACGAGGCCGGCAGCGGCTCCGGGCGGGGCCGCGGCGCCAGCACGGGGCGGGCGGTGCCGTCGCCGCGGTCCTCGCCGGGGTCTCCCGCGTCGAGGCGGGCCGCGAGCCGGGCCGGGGTCGGCTCGGTGAACAGGTCGCGGATCGACACCTCCGCCCCGATCGCGGTGCGCAGCCGGGCGACGATCCGGGTGGCGAGCAGCGAGTGCCCGCCGAGGTCGAAGAAGTCGTCGTCCACGCCGACCTCGTCGAGGCCGAGGACCTCGGCGAACACCGTGCACAGGGCCTGCTCGGTCGCGGTCTCCGGGGCCCGGGACGGCGCCGCGGCGGCGCGGGCGTCGGGGACGGGCAGCGCGCGGGTGTCGAGCTTGCCGTTGGCGGTCAGCGGCAGCTCGTCGAGCAGCACGAACGCCGACGGCACGAGGTGGTCGGGCAGGCTCGCCCGCAGGTCCTCGCGCAGGACCGGGACCAGCTCGGCGGCGAACCGCGCCGCCGCCGGGTCGGTCGCCTCCGGGGCGGCCGGGTCCCCGGCGCGGTGCAGCCCGACCAGCGGGCGGCCCGCCGGGTCGGCCGCGACCAGCACGACGTCGAGCATGCCGGGGCCGTCCGGGGACCAGGTCGGCTCGGCGTCGCGGCCGTGCCGGGCGGCGAGCGCACGCAGCGCGTCGGGCTCCGGCCCGTCGCCGGGGTTCCCCTGCTCGGTGGCGAGCCGGACGTCCGGGACGCCGGTGAGGCGCAGCGCGGTGTCCCCGGCGTCGGCGAGGAGCCGGTCCAGCTCGTCGAGGGAGGTCATGTCGGTGCCCCAGCGCAGCGTGCGGGCCGGGTCGGCGCGGCGCACGTCGGCGCCGGGCAGGTGCAGCTCGACGTCGTAGCGGTGCCGGGTCAGCTCGTTGTGGGCGTCGCCGCGCTTGGCGCGCACCGCGACCTCGGCGCCGAGACCGGCCGCGACCCGGTCGAAGAACGCCGGGGCGAGCAGAAGCTCCTTCTCCAGGGCCAGCGACCGCTCCGCCGCGGCGTCGACCGCGGCGGGGTCGGCGCCGTCGCCGAGCCGGGTCCGGGCGATCGCGGTGTGGAACGCGTGCAGCGTGTCCGGGCGGCGCACGTCCCCGACGACGATCCGGCCGCCGGGGGCGAGCAGCTCCGCGGCGCCGGTGAGGACCCGCTCCAGGTAGCCGGCGTCGGGGAAGTACTGCACAACCGAGTTGATGACGACGGTGTCGAAGTGGCCCCGCGGCAGCCCGGACAGGTCGTCGGCGGGCCGGGTGTCGAGCTCGACGTGGCCGTAGCGGTCCGGGTCGGTCGCGAGCGCGGTGCGCAGCGCGGTGATGACCGGCTCGGCGAGGTCGGTGCCGCGGTACTCGGCGCAGCCGGGGGCGAGCGGGCCGAGCAGCAGCCCGGTCCCGACCCCGATCTCCAGCACACGCTCCGGGCGCAGCGCGCGGACCAGGTCGACGGTGGCCTCCCGCCACTGCGCCATCTCCGCGAACGGGATCGGCTCGCCGGTGTAGGAGGAGTCCCAGCCGGCGTAGTCCTCGGTGAACACCGCGACCGGGATCCGGGAGTACTCCTCGGAGTAGATCGCGCGCCACTCGTCGACGGCGCCGGCGGCGGTGGCCGCGCGGTCGGCCTGGTCGGGGGCGGCGGGGACGACGTAGCCGACCAGCCGGAGCGACCCGCCGTCCGGTGCGGGGACCGGCACGACCGCCGAGCGCGACACCAGCGGGTGCCGGTCCAGGCGGGCGGTGACCTCGCCGGGCTCGACGCGGTGCCCGCGGATCTTGACCTGGTCGTCGGTGCGGCCCAGGAAGTCGAGCAGCCCGCCGGTGCCGGGGCGGCGCCGGACCAGGTCACCGGTGCGGTACATCCGCCCGCCCGGGCTCCACGGGTCCGCGACGAACCGCTGCGCGGTCAGCGCGAACCGGTCCAGGTAGCCGCGGGCCAGACCGTCACCGGCGATGTACAGCTCACCGGCGACGCCGTCGGGCACCGGGCGCAGCCACGGGTCCAGCACGTGCGCGACGGTGTTGGTGATCGGCGTCCCGACGGCGGGGGTGTCGGAGTCCGCGGTCCCGGTGCCGAGGGTGTTGATCGTGTACTCGGTGGGGCCGTAGAGGTTGTAGCCGAGCACACCGTCGGCGTCGCGCAGGGCCGACCAGACCGCGTCGGACACGGCCTCGCCGCCGAGCAGCACCAGCGGCATCGGGCGCCGGGCGAGCAGCCCGGTCTCCAGCAGCGCCGCGGCGTAGGTCGGGGTCACGTTGACGACGTCGACGTCGTGGGTGTCGCAGTAGGACACCAGCCGGTGGGCGTCGCGGCGCAGCTCCTCATCGGCCACGTGCACCTGGTGCCCCTCGACCAGCCAGAGCAGCTCCTCCCAGCTCATGTCGAACGCGAAGGACACGGTGTGCGCGACCCGCAGCCGCGCGTCGGGGCCGCGGCGGGCGCGGACGTCGGCGACCACCGGGTCGAAGATCTCGCGGCGGTGGTTGAGCTGCATGTTCGTCAGCCCCCGGTACGGGGTGACGACGCCCTTGGGCCGCCCGGTGGAACCGGAGGTGTAGATGACGTAGGCGGGCAGGTCGAGCCGCGCCGGGTTCTCGCGGGCGAAGGAGCCCAGCTCGGCGTCGGGGATCGGGCCGGGGTCCAGTGCGGCGCGCTCGGCGGCGACGGCCGGGTCGTCCAGCGCGACCGTGGGCACCCCCGCCCCGGCGAGCGTCGGGGCGACCGCGGTCGTGGTGAGCACCGCGACCGGGCGGGCGTCGGGGCGACCGCGGTCGTGGTGAGCACCGCGACCGGGCGGGCGTCGCGCAGGGTCTCGACCAGCCGGGCCGCGGGGTGATCCAGCTCCAGCGGCAGGTACGCGGCGCCGGTGCGCAGCACCGCGAACAGCGCGACGACGGTCTCGGCGGAGCGCGGCAGCCCCAGCGCGACGACGGTCTCGGGCCCGGCGCCCCGGGCGCGCAGCAGCCGCGCGGTGCGGTTCACCGCGGCGTCCAGCTCGGCGTAGGTGAGCCGGACGTCCCCGGCGACGACGGCGAGGTCGTCGCGGGCGAGGGCGGCCCGCTCGGCGAGCAGGTCGGCGATCGTCGCGGTGCCGAGGTCCACCCGGCGCCCGGTGCGGTGCGCGACGACCTCGGCGCGCTCGTCGTCGCCGAGGGCGTCGATCCGCGCGACCGGGGTGTCGGGGGCGTCGAGCAGGCCGTGCAGCACCCGCCGCACGCGCTCCACCCAGCGGGCCGCGGCCGGCTCGCCGACGGTGTGCGACAGGGTCAGCCGGAACCGCTCGCCGGGGGTGACGGCGAGGGTCAGCGCGTAGTGGGTGGTGTCGGTGCTGGTCAGGTCGGTGATGCCGTGCCGGGCGCCGAGGTCGGCGACCCGCTGCTCGCCGCCCTCGGGCCGGTAGACGAACAGCGTGTCGAACAGGGTCCGGTGCCCGGAGGACTGCTGGATCTCCCCCAGCCCGACGGTCTCGTGCGGCAGCAGCGCGAGCCGCTCGGCCTGCACCCGGGCGAGCAGCCGCGTGCCGGTCTCGCCGGGGCGCAGGGCGACCCGGGCGGGCACGGTGTTGAGGAACAGCCCGATGATGTTCTCGACGTCGGGGACGGTCGCGGGCCGGCCGGCGACCGAGGTGCCGAACACGACGTCGTCGCGGCCGGTGCCGGCGGCCAGGGCCAGCGCCCACACCGTGGACAGCACGGTGTTGGGGGTGACCGCGCTGGCGCGGGCCAGCTCGCGCAGCCGCGCCGAGGTGTCCGCGTCGAGGTCGAGGTGGGTCTCGGCGACCCGCCGCGGGCTCGCGGCGGGGGTGGGCGCGGTGAGGGTGGGCTCGTCGAGCCCGGCGAGCGCGTCCCGCCAGGCCGCCCGTCCGGGCTCCGGGTCGCGGGCGGCGATCCAGGCCAGCAGGTCGTCGTAGCCGCCGCCGGGCGGCGGGGGCGGCGACCCGGCGTAGGTGTCGAACAGCCCCTCCAGGAACAGCCAGGCCGACCAGCCGTCCCAGATCAGCAGGTGACGGTGGATCAGCAGCCGGTCGCGGCCGTCGCCGCGCAGCACGGTGATCCGGAACAGCGGCGGGGCGCTCAGGTCGAACGGCGCGGTCCGGTCGGCGGCGGTGAGCCGGTCCCGCTCGGCCTGCGAGCCGGTGTGCACCAGCCGGACCGGCGGGGCCGGGTCGGCGGCGACGAACTGCACCGGCCCGTCGAGGCCGTCGGCGGTGAACCCGGCACGCAGCGTGGGGTGGCGGCGCAGCATCGCGGTGACGGCGTCGCGCAGCCGGTCGAGGTCGATCTCGTGGTCGAGCTCGACGGTCTCCTGCACGGTGTAGGCGTCACCGGCGGCGGTGACGGTGCCCGCGGTGCCGTCGAGGGTGGCGTGGAAGTAGAGCCCCTCCTGCAGCGGGGACAGCGGCCAGACCCGGTCGACGTCGTCGCCGGCGATCTCCCGCACCCGGGCGAGGACGGCCGGGCCTGGCTCGGGCAGCGGCGGGACCGGCTCGGCGGCGGCCCCGGCCCGACCGGCGACGGCGGCCGGGGTGCGCCCGGCCAGGACGTCACCGGGGCCGACGTCCAGGCCGGCCCGCCGGGCCCGCGAGGACACCGCGATCGAGGTGATGGAGTCCCCGCCGAGGGCGAGGAAGTCGTCGTCGGGGCCGACCCGGTCGCGGCCCAGGACCTCGGCGAACGCCGCGCACAGCACGCGTTCGACCTCGGTGGCGGGCTCCCGGTCCGACCCGCCCGCGGCGACGCCCGGGGCGGGCAGCGCGGCCTGGTCGAGCTTGCCGTTGGGGGTCAGCGGCAGCTGCTCCAGCACGACGACCGCGGCGGGCACCATGGCCTCGGGCAGCACCCGGGCCAGCGCGGCGCGCAGCCCGTCGCCGTCGGGGGCCGCGCCGGCGGCGGGCACGACGTAGCCGACCAGCGCCGGGGACGGCCCGTCCCGGCGGACGACGACCGCCGCGCGGCCGACCCCGTCGGTCGCGGCGAGCGCGGCCTCGACCTCGCCCGGCTCGATGCGCTGCCCGCGGATCTTCACCTGGCCGTCGGAGCGGCCGAGGTAGACCAGCTCGCCGTCGACGCGGCGCACGACGTCGCCGGTGCGGTAGAGCCGCTCCCCCGGCGCGCCGAGCGGGTCGGCGACGAAGCGGTCCGCGGTCAGCCCGGGGCGGGCGTGGTAGCCCCGCGCCAGCTGCACGCCGCCGAGGTACAGCTCGCCGGGGACCCCGTCGGGGACCGGGCGCAGGCAGGCGTCGAGGACGTGGGTGCGGGTGTTCGCGACCGGCACGCCGATCGGGACGACGGTCCCCGGGTCGGGCGCCACCGTGTGCGCGGTGACGTCGACGGCGGCCTCGGTGGGCCCGTAGAGGTTGTGCAGCGCCACCCCGGTCAGCGCGTGCCAGCGCCGGGCCGCGGCGGCGGGCAGCGCCTCGCCGGAGCAGAACACCCGCCGCAGCGTGGCCGCCCACCGCGGGTCGGCGACGACCTGTTCGGCGGCGAGGAAGCCCTCCAGCATCGAGGGCACGAAGTGCAGCGTGGTGATGTGCTCGTCGCGGACCAGCCGCGCCAGGTACTCGGGGTCGCGGTGCCCGCCGGGGGCGGCGAGCACGACGGTCGCGCCGGTCGAGGGGCCCCAGAAGAACTCCCACACCGACACGTCGAACCCGGCGGGGGTCTTCTGCAGCACCCGGTCGTCGGAGGTGAGCGGGTACGCGTCCTGCATCCAGTCGAGCCGGTTGCCGATGGCGCGGTGGCTGACCACGACGCCCTTGGGCCGCCCGGTCGAGCCGGAGGTGTAGATCAGGTAGGCGGCGTCGTCGGGGTCCGGGTCGGGCAGCGCGGCGGGCACCGGGCCGTCGGCGAGCTCGGCGACCGCCAGGCGGCGCACCCCGGGCAGGTCGGGCAGCGGGTCGGTGCCCGCGGGCACCAGCACGGTGTCGACGCCCGCGTCGGCGGCGGTGAACGCGATCCGCTCCGCCGGGTGCTCCGGGTCCAGCGGCAGGTACGCGGCCCCGGCGCGGACGACGCCGAGCAGCGCGACCATCAGCTCGGTCGAGCGCGGCACGGCGACCCCGACGACGCTGCCCGGTCCGGCGCCGCGCTCGCGCAGCGCCCCGGCCAGCGCGGCCGAGCGGCGGTCCAGCTCGGCGGCGGTGAGCGTCCCGTCCGGTGCGACGACCGCGGTGCGGCCGGGGTCGGCGGCCAGCCCGTCGGCGACCCGGCGGGCCAGGGTCCGCGGGTCGGCGGCCCGGGCGGGGCCGTGCACGCCCTGCTCGGGACGGGTGCGCAGCGGCAGCGAGGCGACGGTGCGCTGCGGGCCGGTGGCCAGCGCGGTCAGGGTGCGCTCGAACATCTCGAGCAGCAGGCCCGCGGTGGCGTCGTCGACGCGTGCGGTGTCGTGCTTGAGCACGACGGAGGTCTCCCGGCCCGGCCGCACGACCAGCGCCAGCGGGTAGTGCACCGCGTCGCGCACCTCCACCCCGGTGACCAGGCCGTTCGCGGTCTGCTCCGCGGTGTAGTTCTCGATCACCACGATGGAGTCGAACAGCTCCCCGCGGCCGCGCTGCAGCTCGGCGAGCCGGACCTGCGGGTGGTCGAGGACGGCGGTGCGGCCGTCCTGCATGCGGCGCAGCGGCGCGGACAGGGGCTCGCCGGGCGACCACCGCATCCGCACCGGGACGGTGTTGACGAACAGCCCGACGGCCTCGCCGATGCCGTCGACGGCGGCGTCGCGGCCGGACACGGTGCTGCCGACGAGCACGTCGCGGCTGCCGGTGAGCGCGCCGACGGTGAGGGCCCACGCGGTGTGCAGCACCGTCGACGGGGTGACCCCGCGGGCGCGGGCGGCGCGGTCCAGCGCGGCGGTCGCGGCGACGTCGAGGGTCAGCCCCCGCTGGGCGTGCGGCCGGTCCCCGCCCTCGGCGACGGTCCGCGGGGCGGGGAGGGCGTCGAGCAGCCGGACGGGTTCGGCGCCTGCCAGCTCCGCGTCCCACACCGCGCGGGCGGCGGACCGGGCGTCGTCGGTGTCGAGGGCGGTGAGGTGGGCGAACCAGGCGCGCAGCCGCGCCTCGGCCCGGGCACGCGGCCCAGCGGGGTCCTGCGGGGTGCCCGCGGCCCGGGCGGCGTGGGCCTGCTCCAGCTCGGTGACCAGCAGCGCGACCGACCAGCCGTCGAGGATGGCGTGCTGGAAGGTCAGGGCGAGGCGGGCGCGGTCGTCGTCGTGCAGGAGCGCGGCGCGCAGCAGCGGCGGGCGGGCGAGGTCGAAGGGGCGGGTCCGCTCGGCGTCGAGCACGGCGGCCGGGTCGGTGCCGCGTACGTCGTGCTCGGTCCACGGCAGCGTGACGTGGTCGGCGACGCCCTGGACGACGCGGCCGTCGGCGCGCTGGGCGAACCCGGCACGCAGCTGCGGGTGCCGGTCGAGCAGGTCGGACAGGGCAGCACGCAGGGCGCCCGGGTCGACGTCGGCGGGCAGGTCGAGGACCTCCTGCACGACGTAGGAGGTGTCGGCCGGGTCGAGCGCGGCGTGGAAGAAGAAGCCCTCCTGCAGCGGGGACACCGGCCCGGCGAGGGTGACGGGGCCGAGCACGGCGGCCGCGGCGTCGTCGAGGACGGTCGTGTCGGGCCCGGTGGGCGCGGCGACGGCGTGGTGCTCGGTCACGAGCGGCGCGAGCTCGGCGACGGTGCGGTGTGTGAAGACCTGCCGCGGGGTGACCAGCAGGCCGGACTCGCGGGCCCGCACGACCAGCCGGATCGACAGGACCGAGTCGCCGCCGAGGGCGAAGAAGTCGTCGTCGACGCCGAAGCCGGGCACCCCGAGGACCTCCGACACGAGGTCGCAGAGCAGCGCCTCGCGTGGTGTGCCGGGGCGGGTGCCGCGGACCTGCGCGGACAGGTCGGGGGCGGGCAGCGCGGCCCGGTCGGTCTTGCCGTTGGCCAGTACCGGCACCGACGGCAGCGGGACGACGGCGGCGGGCACCATCCAGTCCGGGAGCCGGTCGCGCAGGTGCTCGCGCAGGGCGCCGACCAGGGCGTCGACGTCCCGGAAGGGGGCCGGGCGGTGGAACGCGGGGCCGGTCGCGTCCGTGGTCGCGCGGTGCAGCGGCCCGGGGTCGACGCCGGGCCGGGAGAACAGCAGCTCGACCGTCGCGCCGGGTCCCCAGGTGCCCTCGGCGTGGTGGCCGAGGGACTCGCCGAGGGCCAGCAGCTCCTCGGGGTCGGCGCCGGCGGGGGGCTCGGGCTCGCCGTCGATGCGGGCGCGGGTGGCGCGGTCGGCGGCCGAGCGCAGGTCGGGGACCCCGACCACGCGCACCGCGTCCGCGCCCCCACCGGCGAGCGCGGCGCGCAGGGCGTCGGTGAGCGCGGCCGGGTCGGCCCCGGCCCCGTCCCAGTCGATCACGAGCGGGGCGGTGGCGGGGCCGGGCCGCGCGGCGGCGCCGGGCCGGAGCACGACGTCGTAGCGGTAGCGCGAGAGCTCGTCGTGCGCGCGGGCCCGCTTGATCCGGATGCTGCTCGCGTCGAACCCGTCCAGCGCGGTGAAGAACTGCGGCGCGCAGAGCAGCTCGCCCTCCCAGGCCACGGCGCCGTCGAGGGCGCGGCGCAGCTCGGCGGGCTCGGCGTCGGGCCGCCGGGCGGCGACGACCCCGGCGCGGAAGGTGCGCAGCAGCCCGGCGTGCCGGACGTCGCCGACGACGATCGCGCCGCCGGGGGCGAGCAGTGCCGCGGCCCGGGTCAGCACGTCGGTCAGGTACTCGGGGCCCGGGAAGTACTGGGCGACGGAGTTGATCACGATGGTGTCGAAGGGGCCGGTGATGCCGTCGAGCTCGTGGGCGGCGGCGGGGGCCAGCTCGACGCGCCCGCGCAGCCCGGGGCGGGTCGCGACCCACCGCGACAGCGCGGCGACGGCCTCGGCGGACACGTCGGTGCCGACGTAGCGGGGACAGTCCGGGGCCAGCTCGGCGAGCAGCAGGCCGTTGCCGACGCCGAGCTCCAGGACCCGGCCGGGGCCGAGCTCGCGGATCCGGGCGACGGTGGCGTCGCGCCAGGCCCGCATGTCCGCACGCGGGATGGGGGTGCCGTCGTAGGTGGAGTTCCAGCCGGCGAAGCCGCCCTCGTAGCCGGTGGGGTCGCCGTCGTCGGCGGAGGTGGCGGCGTAGAGCAGCTCGTGGACGTCGCGCCAGTCGGCGACGCGCTCGGCACCGTCGTCGGCGGGGGTGTCCCCGGCGGTCGCGGGGACGACCCACGCGGTGAGGCGCCGGTCCCCCGGCGCGGCCTCGTGCACGCCGACGACGGCCTCGGCGACGTGCGGGTGGGCCCGCAGCACCGACTCGATCTCACCGGGCTCGATCCGGTAGCCGCGGACCTTCAGCTGGTCGTCGACGCGGCCCAGGAACTCCAGCTCGCCGCGCTCGTCGACGCGCACGAGGTCGCCGGTGCGGTAGAGCCGCCCGCCCGCGGGCCCGAACGGGTCGGCGACGAACCGCTCCGCGGTCAGGCCCGGCCTGTTCAGGTAGCCCCGGGCCAGGCCGGGGCCGCCGAGGTAGAGCTCGCCCTGCTCGCCGTCGGGGACCGGGGCCAGGTCGGGGCCCAGCACGTAGGCGTCGGTCATCGGGTCGGCGACGCCGATCGGCACCACCGGCCCGGTCCGCGCCGGGTCGCACCGGCCCAGCGTGGAGTTGACGGTGACCTCGGTCGGACCGTAGGCGTTGAACATCGCCCGGCCCCGCGCCCAGCGCGCGACCAGCTCCGGGGACACCCGCTCGGTACCGGCGAGCAGGGTCGCCGGGGGCAGCGTGACGTCCGGGCCCAGCGCGGCGAGCAGCGCGGGCGGCAGCACCATCACCGTCACCGCGTGCTCGTGGGCGTAGTCGGCGAGCTCGGGCACCGGCAGCCGCAGCTCCGAGGGCACCACGACCAGCCGCCCGCCGGAGAGCAGTGCCATGCACAGCTCCCAGAACGCGACGTCGAAGCCGGTCGAGGCGAACCCGAGGATCCGGTCGTCCGCGCCGACGCCGAGCCGCTCGGTCTGGGTGGCGACGAGCTGGGTGACACCGCTGTGGGTCAGCACGACGCCCTTGGGCCGCCCGGTGGAGCCGGAGGTGTGGATGACGTAGGCGGCGCCGAGGACGTCGACGTCGGGCACCGGGGCGACCGGGGCGGCGGCGATCGCGGCCCGGTCGGCCTCGTCGTCGAGCAGCACGGTCGGGGTCCCGTCGGGCAGCGGCAGCTCCGCGGCGACACCGGCCGTGCTCAGCACGACGGCCGGGCGGGCGTCGTCGAGCACCAGCGCGGTCCGCGCCGGGGGCTGGTCCGGGTCGACCGGCAGGTACGCCGCGCCCGCCCGCAGGATCGCCACCTGCGCGACGACGAGGTCCACCCCGCGCGGTACGGCGAGCGCGACCAGCCCCTCCGGTCCCGCGCCGCGCCCGCGCAGCACCGACGCGAGCCGCCCCGCCCGCTCGTCGAGCCCGGCGTAGGTCAGCTGCTCGCACTGCTCCCCCGAGCCGCACTGCACCGCCACGGCGTCCGGCGTGGCCGCGACCTGCCGGGCGAACAGCTCCGGCCACGTCGCGAGCGCACCGTCCGGCAGCGGTCCCGGGCGCGGGTCGGACGGGGACGGCAGCGTGCGGGTCACGGGAGGCGCTCCTGGGGTGGTGGTGCGGGACGGGCGGCGCTGGGGCGGGTCAGCCGGCGGCGCGTTCGCGCAGGCTGCGCGGCCGCAGGTCGGTCCAGTGCGTCTCGACGAAGGACAGGCACGACGGCTTGTCGGCCGGCCCGTGCTCGACCGTCCAGCCGGCGGGGACCTCGGCGAACGCGGGCCACAGCGAGTACTGGCCCTCGTCGTTGACCAGCGCGTAGAAGCTGCCCTCGGGGTCGTCGAAGGGGTTCGTGGACATGGCTCTCCCTGGGATCGGCGGAACGGGTGGGGTCGCGCTCAGACGACGACGGGCGTCGGCGCCGTCGACGGCACGGGCGCGCCGGTCAGCGAGGCGACGACCTCGCCGGACCGGACCGCGATGTTGGACAGCAGGGTCGAGGTGATGCCGTGCGTGTGCTCGGTCGGTCCCTGCAGGTAGAAGCCGGCCCGCACCGCGGTGCCGTCGGCCAGCGCGGTGGTGCCGAGCTGGTAGTCGCGGTGCACGTCGAGCCGGCCGCGGGCGTCGCGGGCGCAGGCCTCGTCGAGACCGCCGGAGAGCAGCCACAGCGGGTCGGCGGGACGGTAGCCGGTCGCGTAGACGACGGCGTCGGCGGTGATGACCTCGCGCGAGCCGTCGATCAGCGACTCGACGGCCAGCTCCACCCGGTCCCCGACGTCGACGACGTCGGCCACCCGGGACACGTTGCGGAAGCGCAGGCGCTCGGTCCCGGCGACCCGCTCGTGGTAGTGGGTCCGGTAGAGGCCCTCGATGAGCTCCGGGTCGACCACGGAGTAGTTGGTGTTCGCGTGGTAGCCGAGGATGCGGTCCTTGACCTCGTCCGGCGCGGTGTAGAAGTCGTCGACGGCGGCCGGGTCGAAGATCCGGTTGGCGAAGGAGGTGTCGTCGGCGGGGCTGTAGCCGTAGCGGGCGAACACCGCGTGCACCTCGGCGGTCGGGAAGGTGCGGTGCAGGTGCTCGACGGTCTCGGCGGCACTCTGCCCGGCGCCGACGACGGCGAAGCGGGTCGGCTCGGTCCCGGCGAGCTCGCGGGTGCGGAACAGCAGGTCGCGGTTGTGCCAGACGCGGCCGCCCACGGTGATCCCGCGCGGCAGGACGGGGGTGAGCCCGCAGGCGAGGACGACGTTGCGGGCGCGCAGGCGCTCCACCCGGTCCCCGGTGCGGACGACGACGTCGACGAGCTCCACGCCGTTCCCGCCGCGGACCGGCTCGATCTCGACGACCTCGCTGCCGTAGTCGACCGTCACCGCCGACCCGGCGGCCGCGCTGATCTCCCCCACCCGGGCCGCGGCCCACTCCAGGTAGTCGTGGAACTCGCGGCGGGTCGGGAACGACGAGCCGTAGTTGATGAAGTCGGCGAGCCGGTCCCGGTCGTGGAGGTAGGACAGGAAGGAGAAGCCGCTGGTCGGGTTCCGCAGCGTGACCAGGTCCTTGAGGTGCGAGACCTGCATGGTCGCGTCCTCGAGCAGCATCCCGCGGTGCCAGCCGAACCGCTCCTGGCGCTCGACGAAGCGGGCGCTCACCCGTGCGTCGGCCGGGACCGTCGCGTTGTGCTCGAGCAGGGCGATGGCGATGCCGAGGTTCGACGGCCCGAACCCGACCCCCACCACGTCGAGTACCTCCGGGGTGGAGTGGGGGTTCGCGTTCGCGGGGTTCGCCATCACGGTCCTTTCGTTGCTTCGGCACGCCTCAGATAAGGCGAGGCTAACTGCAACACGAAGGTGGATGTCCCGCCTAGGGGGTGATCGCCGGGGCCCGGCCGCGAGGGGCCGTCCGCACTGGTCAGCGCCGCGACGTGACGCAGGTGTCACCCATTGGGAGTACAGAGCGCAACGGTGCACGCACCGCCGCACGAGGGTGTCGCATGCCCCGACCGCGCGTCATCAGATCTGATGAGAGGGCCTCTCCGGCCACTCGGGGCGTGAGCGCGCCGGCCGGTGGCGACCCCGGCCGCGCGACGGCGCGGAACGGCGCGGAACGGCGGCGCCGCGCGGGACGACCGAACGTCCCGCGCGGCGCCGATGACGGTTCACCAGTCCCAGTTGCGCACGAGCGATCCCCCCTCGACCGGAGTGCTTCTCCCCGTCCCGGAACGGACGCCGTTGCGCTCCGCACGTGAGGACGCACGGCGTGCTCCACGATCGAGTGATGACGTGGCCAGAGTAAGCGACGGACAACGCTCCGTCACGATTTAACGTAAACCTGAGGCGTTCGCCGTCGGTTCCGGGCCGTTCGGCGCGGATTCCGGCCACCCGGGCACGAACGGCAAAGGCTTGCCTTACCCGCGGGTAGCCTCGGTCCATCCCCTGACGCAGCCGACGAACAGGCAGGCGACGTGACCTCTGGCCCGGTGGCACCGCGTCCGGCCGGGCGCCGCCGTCGTGCGCCGGACGCCCGGTCGCTGCTCGGCCTGCCGGTGCGCCCGCTGCTGCTGGTCCTGGTCGTGGAGACCGCCGCGGTGGCCGCGGTCGTCGCGGGTCTGCTCACCGGGGACCCGCCGGTGCGGACCGACGTGCTGCTCTGCGGGCTGCTGGTGCTGGTGGCCGCGGTGCACACCGAGCTGTCGGTCAACGCCGAGCGCCTGCGGCGCCGGATCGCCGCGACCCGCTACATCAACATGACCTCGGTGTGGACCTTCGCGGCCGCGCTGCTGCTGCCGCCGGGGCTCGCGACGGTCGTCGTCGCCGTCATCTACCTGCACCTCTACCTGCGGGTGGCCCGCCCGAGCGGCACGCCGCCGCACCGCCAGATCTACAGCGCGGCCACGGTGCTGCTCGCCGTGCACGCC
This sequence comes from Pseudonocardia sp. ICBG162, assembly GCF_020496225.1. NCBI lineage: Bacteria > Bacillati > Actinomycetota > Actinomycetes > Pseudonocardiales > Pseudonocardiaceae > Pseudonocardia > Pseudonocardia sp. ICBG162. The sequence goes on along the minus strand of NZ_JAHLJD010000013.1, from coordinate 12,736 downwards.
GTCGCGGGGCTGCTCGCGCTGGTCGACGGCCGGGCCGGGGCGCTGGCGACCCCGCAGAACGCGGCGCTGGTGCTGGCCGCGCTGGTCGCCTACACGACGGTGAACACGCTCCTGGTCGTGTCGGTGCTGCGGCTGACCGCGCCGGGCTCGCGGTTCCTCGCGATCCTGCTGGGCGGCGATATCGGCCTGGAGCTGGCGACGCTGTCGATCGGCGGGCTGGTCGCGGTCGTGCTCGCCAACACCTCCCCCTGGTTCGCGTTGCTCGCGGTGCTGCCGCTGCTCGTCGTCGAGCAGACCACCCTGGTGCGCCAGCTGGAGGCGCAGGTCGACACCGACGCCAAGACCGGGCTGCTCAACCCGGCGGCCTGGCGCTGGCGCAGCCGTCAGATGCTCGAGCGCGACACGCGTACCGACCGGGCCGCCGCGGTGCTGATCCTCGACCTCGACCACTTCAAGGCGGTCAACGACCAGCACGGCCACCTGGCGGGCGACGACGTGCTCCAGGCCGTCGCCGACGTCCTCACCGCCGAGGTCCGCGACCACGACCTGGCCGGCCGGTTCGGCGGCGAGGAGTTCGTGGTCGCGCTCGGCGGGATGCGTGCCGACGACAGCCCGGCCGACCGCGCCCGCGAGGTCGCCGAGCGGATCCGGCGGGGCGTGCGCGCGCTGCAGGTCGACACCGCGACCGCCGGGCCGGTCACCGGGCTGTCGGTGTCGGTCGGGGTCGCGACGACGCCCGACCACGGCACGGACCTCGACGGCCTGCTGGCCGCCGCGGACGCCGCGCTCTACGAGGCCAAGCACGCGGGCCGCGACCGGGTCGCGGTCCGGCGCCCGGCACCGCCGGTCGTCGCCGAGGGCGCGACGCCGCCGTTCGGGCTGAGCTTCGGCACCTGAGGCGCCGGGTCACCGGGTCACGGCCCGAGCAGCACCCGCGCCAGGTCCTTCCACTGGGGCAGCATCGCGTCGCCCGCGGGGTCGCGCGGGTCGAAGGTGTAGGTCAGCGCGGTCCCCCGCATCGAGGTGAGCAGCAGGTCGCGCAGCTGCTTGAACCGCGGGCGGCCCGCCAGCTCGTCGCCGAACATGCGGGCCATCGACGCGCGGATCGCCGCACCGAGCCGCTTCTCCTCGGGACGCAGCGCCTCGGCGATCTCGGAGTTGGACCGGGCCGCGGTCCACAGCTCCACCGCCGCCCAGAAGTGCGGCTCGGAGAAGCTCTCCCACAGCAGCTCGATGACCCGGTCGGCGCGTTCGAACAGGCCGACCTGGTCGGCGTCGAGCACCCGGCGGACGCGTTCCTCGGTGTCGGCGACGCGTTTGACCGCGAGGTGCTGCGCCGCCGCGACCAGCAGCCGGTCCCGGCTGGGGAAGTGGTGCAGCAGCCGACCACGCGAGACGTCGGCGGCCGACTGGATGGTCAGGGTCGTGGATCCGGAGTAGCCGCCGTCGATGAGGCAGGCGACGGCGGCGTCCAGGATCCGGGCGCGGCTGTCCGAGGACCGCTGCGCCCGGCTCCTGACCACCGGGGTGGGTTCGGTGTTCATGATGTGCTCATGATCGCCTGTCGGTCATCGGCTCAGAGTCCCAGACCCCGGCCGATCACCTCCTTCATGATCTCGGTGGTGCCGCCGTAGATCCGGGTGATGCGGGCGTCGGCGTAGGCCTTGGAGACCGGGTACTCGCTCATGTAGCCGTAGCCGCCGTGCAGCTGGAGGCAGCGGTCGGCGACCCGGCCCTGCAGCTCGGTGCACCAGTACTTCGCCTTCGAGGCGTCGACCGCGGTGAGCTCGCCCGCGTTGAGCGCGCGGACGCAGTCGTCGACGTAGTGCTCGGCGAGGTCGATCTCGGTGTCCATCTCGGCGAGGGCGAACTTGGAGTTCTGGAACGACCCCACCGGCGAGCCGAAGGCCTTGCGCTCCTTGACGTAGGCCAGGGTCCCGTTCAGCACCGCCCGGGCCGCCGCGGCACCGGCGATCGCGATCGACAGCCGCTCCTGGGGCAGCTTCTCGACCAGCTGGACGAAGCCCTTCCCCTCCTCGGGCCCGAGGAGGTTCTCCACCGGGACCTTCACGTCGGTGAAGGACAGCTCCGCGGTGTCCTGGGCGTGCATCCCCAGCTTGTCGAGGTTGCGGCCCCGCTCGAAGCCCTCCATCCCGCGCTCGAGCACCAGCAGGCTCATGCCCTTGTGCTTCTGCGACGGGTCGGTCTTCACCGCGACGACGATCAGGTCGGCGTTGATCCCGTTGGTGATGAAGGTCTTCGCGCCGTTGACGACGTAGTGGTCGCCGTCGCGGATCGCGGTCGTCGACATCGACGCCAGGTCCGAGCCGATGCCCGGCTCGGTCATGGCGATGGCGAGGATCGTCTCGCCGCTGACGACGCCCGGCAGCCAGCGCTGCTTCTGCTCCTCGGTGCAGTAGGTGAGCAGGTAGGGCAGCACGATGTCGTTGTGCAGGGTCAGGCCCAGGCCGGACCCGGCGGCGCCGACGCGCAGCAGCTCCTCGCTGATGACGGCGTTGAAGCGGAAGTCCTTGACCCCGCCGCCGCCGAACTCCTCCGGTGCGTCGATGCCCAGGAAGCCGTTCGCACCGGCGGTGGTGAACAGCTCCCGCGCGACGGCGCCGTCGCGTTCCCACTGCGCCTCGTGCGGGACGATCTCCTTCTCGACGAAGGCGCGGAACGCCTCCCGGAAGTCCTCGTGGTCGGACTCGTAGAGCGTGCGCTTCACGGCGCCGCCTCCCCTCGGGTGGTGGTGGTTAGCGCGGCTGCATCCGGATCGCGCCGTCGAGGCGGATCGTCTCGCCGTTGAGCATCGGGTTCTCGACGATGTGGGCGGCGAGCTTGCCGTACTCGGTCGGCTGGCCCAGCCGCGACGGGTGCGGGACCTGCTTGCCCAGCGAGGTCTTGACGTCCTCGGGCAGCCCGGCCAGCAGCGGGGTCTCGAACAGGCCGGGGGCGATGGTGTTCACCCGGATGCCGATGCTCGCCAGGTCACGGGCGATCGGCAGGGTCATGCCGACGATGCCGCCCTTGGACGCCGAGTAGGCGGCCTGCCCGATCTGGCCCTCGAACGCCGCCACCGAGGCGGTGTTGATGATGACGCCGCGGTCGCCGTCGACGTGCTCGGCCTTGGCGATGCGCTCGGCCGCCAGCCGGATCACGTTGAACGTGCCGATCAGGTTCACGTTGACGACCTTGGTGAAGTCGGCCAGCGGGAACGGGCCGGTCTTGCCGTAGGTCTTGATGCCGTTGCCGATGCCGGCGCAGTTGACCGCGACGCGGACGGTGCCGAGCTCCTCGGCGGCGTCGAGGGCGGCCGAGACCTGCTCCTCGTTGGTGACGTCGGCGGCGACGAAGCGGACGTTCTCGCCCAGCTTGTCGGCGACGGCCTCGCCCTGCGATGACGGCAGGTCGATGATCAGGACCTTGGCGCCGAGCTCCACGAACTTCTCCGTGGTGGCGAGGCCCAGGCCGGACGCACCGCCGGTGACGACGGCGACGGAACCGTTGATGTCCATGTTCTGTCTGTTTCCTTCCGGGTGGGGAGCGGGTGTCAGAGGAGCTCGAGGATGGTGGCGTTGGCCTGGCCGCCGCCCTCGCACATGGTCTGCAGGCCGTAACGGATGCCGTTGTCGCGCATGTGGTGGATCAGGGTGGTCATGATCCGCGCGCCGGAACCGCCCAGCGGGTGACCGAGTGCGATCGCGCCGCCGTTGGGGTTGAGCCGCTCGGCGACCGAGGTGTCCTCACCGGCGATGTCGGCCAGCCAGGCCAGGGGCACCGGGGCGAAGGCCTCGTTGACCTCGAACGCACCGATCTCCTCCAGCGACAGACCCGACCGCGTGAGTGCCTTCTGCGTCGCGGGGATCGGCGCGGTCAGCATGATGACCGGGTCGGCACCGGCCAGCACCGCGGTGTGCACCCGCGCGATCGGGGTCAGACCCAGCTCCGTGGCCTTCTCGCTGGTGGTCATCAGCAACGCGGCCGAGCCGTCGGAGATCTGCGAGGAGTTCCCCGCGTGGATCACCCCACCCTGGTCGGCGTCCTTGAACACCGTCTTGAGCTGGGCCAGGCCCTCCAGGGTGCCGCCCCGGCGGATGCCCTCATCGGCCGAAACGCCCGCGATGGGTGCGATCTGGCCCTCGAAGCGGCCGTCGTCCTGCGCCTGCGCGGCACGCTCGTGCGACAGCAGCGCGAACTCGTCGAGCCGGGTACGGGAGAAGCCCCACTTCTCGGCGATCATCTCCGCGCCCACGCCCTGGTTGGGGGCCACCCCGTAACGCGCGGCGAAGTCCGAGCCCAGCGGGTCCTGCCCCTGGCTGGAGGAGAACATCGGGACACGGGTCATCGACTCGACACCACCGGCGACGGCGACGTCGTACTGGCCCGCGATCAACCCGGCCGCGGCGAAGTGCACCGACTGCTGACTCGACCCGCACTGCCGGTCCACGGTCACACCGGTGACGGTCTCGGGGAACCCGGCGGCCAGCGCGGCGTTGCGGCCGATGTCGAAGGTCTGCTCGCCGACCTGGGACACGCAGCCCCAGATGACGTCGTCGATGTGGGCCGGGTCCACGCCGGACCGCTCCACCAGGCTGCGCAGCACGTGCGCGGAGAGGTCGGTGGGGTGGACGTCCGCCAGGCCGCCCTTGCGCTTGCCGACCGGGCTGCGTACGGCCTCGACGATGACTGCGTCTCGCACGGTGTTCGCTCCTTCGCGACGGTGGACGGCGCCCGGACGGGGCCGTCGACTCGCCACGACGGTAGCAGGAAACAGTCAGTGTTGACTGCCACGGGGCGGTGCGACCCGGGTCACGCCGACCACGGAGCTGCCCCGGCCGGCACGCCCCTGTCGATCAGTACCTCGGCGCTGCCGGGGCGCGCCGGGGCAGCGCCGAGGTACTGATCGATTCCGGACCGGCGGCGCGCGGCCCGGGCGCGTCGGACCGGTGCGCGACCGGGGTCAGGCGGAGGTGGCCGACACCCGGTCGGCCGTCGCACCCTCGCCGGAGGCGGTGGCCTCGGTGGGGTCGGTGTCCTCGGTGGCGTCGATGGGATCGGCGGCGTCGCGCCCGAGGATCCCCTCCTGCGCCGCGACGAGCGTCGGCACGGTGATCTGCCCGGCGACGTTGGTGGCGGTGCGCATCATGTCGAGGATCGGGTCGATACCGATCACGACCGCGATCCCGGCCGCGATCACCGCGGGCGGCATCCCGACCGCGGCGAGGGTCAGGGTCAGCATGGTGAACCAGCCGGTCGTCCCGGCGGTGGCCAGCGCCCCGAACACGGCGACGGCGACGATCACCAGGTACTGCCACGCCGCGAGCTGCACCCCGGAGACGTGCGCGATGAAGATCGTCGCGAGCGCCGGGTAGACCGCGGCGCAGCCGTCCATCTTGGTGGTGGTGGCCAGCGGGACGGCGAACCCGGCGTAGTTGCGGTCCACGCCGAGGTCGATCGCGGCCTGCCGGGACATCGGCAGGGCGGCGCCGGACGAGCGGGACACGAAGGCGAACTGCAGCACCGGCCAGGTAGTGCCGAAGAAGCGGCGCGGCCCGATGCCGGCCACGACCTTGAGCAGCAGCGGGTAGACGCCGAACAGGACGATCGCGCAGCCGAGGTAGACGGTGACGATCAGCCCGGCCAGGGACCCGACGACACCGCTGCCGTAGGTGGCGAACGCGTTGCCGATCAGGCCGAGCACGCCGATCGGGGCGAGCACGACGATCCAGCGGATGATCGTCAGGACGATCTCGAAGGCGGAGCGGGAGAACGCGACGAACGGCTCGGCCTTCTCCCCCAGCGCGTAGGCGGCGGCACCGACCAGCAGCGCCGCGACGACGACCTGCAGCACGTTGTCCGCGGCGAACGCGGCGACCGGGTTGTCCGGGACGAGGTTCGACAGCAGCGCCTCCCACGAGCCCGCGGTCTTCGCGCCCACGGCCTCGACGTCGGCCGGGTCGGCGGCGATCGTGACGCCCTCGCCGGGCCGCCCGATCAGCCCGATCGTGATGCCGATCAGCACCGCGACCAGGGAGGTCCCGGCGAACCACGCGACGGTGCGCCCGCCGAGCCGGGCCGCGGTGCGGCCGCCGCCGAGGTCACGCAGGCTGACGATGCCGACGACGATCGCGAGGAACACCAGCGGCGCGACGGTGAACTGCAGCAGCCCGGTGAACAGGCCGCCGACGGTGTCCAGCGTGGACGCCAGCCCGGTGGAGCCGGTGACCCGAGCGGTCAGCCCGAGCAGGGCGCCGAGGACGAGCCCGGCGACGGTGAGCAGTGCGAACACGCGCGGGCGCTGCCAGGCGCGTGCGGCACGGACGGCGAGTGACACGGGGATCCTCCAGGAGGTGTGCGGACGGACGTGGGCCATCGGGAGCCCGGACAGCCCGTCGCGGGGCGGCGGCACAGGTCGATCACCCGCCGGCTCACCAGCCACACACCCGTCCCCCGCACAGGTGGGAGCAACGCGCCCGTTCGCCGCGTTCTTCCCGCCGGACGGAGGTACGCAGCGTGACCCGTACCTCCGTCCGGGACCGTCACCGCACCGGTGGGGTGGTCGCGTGCGCGGGTTGCTCGGCCCCGTCGAGGCCGGCGGTCGCGAGGTCGATCCCCCGGGTCTCGGGCAGCAGGTACACCGTCAGCCCGGACACCAGCAGCAGCGCGATCGCGTAGCCGAGGAACAGGCCGGGCCTGCCGATCTCGGCGAACAGCGTCTGCAGGTAGGGCGCGGTCCCGCCGAACAGCGCGACGGAGATCGAGTACGGCACGCCGAGCCCGGCGGCGCGCACCCCGGTCGGGAACATCTCGGCGTAGAGGGCGGGTCCGACGGCGCAGCCCGCCCCGATCAGCGCGAGCGCGACGGTCATCGCGACGAACAGCGTCGGCCCGTCGTGGATCATCGCGTCGAGCGGGAACAGCGCCAGGACGAGCACCGCGCCGGGCACGAGCAGGGTGCGGCGGCGGCCGAACCGGTCCGAGGCCGCGCCCCACAGCGGCAGCAGCACCATGAACACCGCCAGCGCGCCGGCACCGGCCCACAGCGCCGCCGCCGGGTCCACCCCGCGCGCGGTGATGGCGTACGCCGGGGCCGCGACCGACCAGACGTAGTAGACGACGGTCAGGCCGCTGGTCAGGAACACCACCCGGGCCAGCGCCTTCGGCCGGGCCAGGACCTGGCGCCACAGCGACGGGCGGCCGGGCGTCGCGGTGCGGGCCTCCTCCTCTCGGGAGTAGGTGTCGGACTCACGCATCCGCAGCCGCATGACCAGCGCGTACAGCCCGAACAGCCCGCCCAGGACGAACGGCACCCGCCAGCCGTAGGCGGCCATCTCCTCGCGGGTGAGCACGCTCGACAGGACGGCTCCGAGCACCGTCCCGACCAGGATGCCCGCGGTGCCGGAGAAGTAGATGAGGCTCGACCACAGCCCGCGCCGGGCGGGCGGGGCCATCTCGGCGAGGTAGGTCTGTGCGGCGGGCAGCTCGCCCCCGTGCGCGAGGCCCTGCGCCAGCCGGGCCAGGACCAGCACGACCGGTGCGGCGATGCCGATGACGGCGTGGGTCGGGACGAGCCCGATCACCAGGCTGCCCACCGCGGCGGTCGCCACGCACAGCGCCATCGACAGCTTCCGGCCGCGGCGATCGGCGATCCAGCCGAACAGGAAGCCGCCGAACGGGCGGGCGACGAACCCGACGGCGAACACCGCGAGCGTCTTGAGCAGGGCGGTGCCGGTGTCGTCGCCGGCGAAGAACTGCGGGGCGAAGAACGCCGAGAACGTCGCGTAGACGTTCCAGTCGAACCACTCCATGGCGTTGCCGGCGCCGATCCCGAGGATCGTGCGACGCCGCTCGGTGCGCTCGGTCATGCCGCCACCCCCGCGGCCGGGGCGAGGCGGGTGGTGGCGAGCGCGGCGTACAGCGCGGTCGCGTCGGCGAGGACGCCGTCGTCGAAGCGGGCGAGCGGCGAGTGGTTCATCGGCGCGGTGTCGGGGTCGGCGCCGGGTGGGCAGGCGCCCATCCCGAGGAACGCACCGGGGACGGCGGCGAGCACCCGGGAGAAGTCCTCGGAGCCGCTGACCGGGTTCGGGGCGAGCCGGAACCGGTCCTCGCCGAGCAGCTCGGCGCACACCCCGGCGGCGAACGCGGCCTCGTCGGCGTCGTTGACGGTGCGCGGGTACTCGTCGGTCCAGACGACCTCGGCGCGGACGCCGTGGGCGGCGGCGACACCGTCGCAGACCTCGCGGACCAGCACCGGCAGCGTCGCGGCGTGGACGTCGGAGAAGCTGCGCACGGTGGCCTCGAAGCGGGCCGTGTCGGGGATGACATTGCGCCGGGTGCCGGCGGCGACGACGCCGACGGTCAGCACGACCGGGTCGAACATGTCGAAGCGGCGGGTCACCATCGTCTGCAGTGCGGTGATCATCTCCGCGGCCGCGGCGATCGGGTCCCGGGCGGTGTGCGGGTTGGAGCCGTGGCCACCCGCCCCGTGCACGACGACGTCGAGCGCGTGCGAGGCGGACAGGAACACCCCGGGTCGGGTCGTGACCAGCCCGGCGGGCATCCGGTTGGCGAACACGTGCAGGCCGTAGGCGTGGTCGGCGCGCCGCCCGGCCGCGGTCAGGACACCCTCGGCGAGCATGTGGCCGGCGCCGTCGAAGCCCTCCTCGCCAGGCTGGAACATGAACACGACGTCGCCGGCGAGGTGGTCGCGGTGGGCGCTGAGCAGCCGCGCGGCCCCGGCCAGCGCCGCGGTGTGCAGGTCGTGGCCGCAGGCGTGCATGGTGCCGGTCCGCGCCGCGAAGTCCTCGCCGGAGTTCTCCGTGACCGGGAGGCCGTCCATGTCGCCGCGCAGCAGGACCACCGGGGCGTCCGCGCCGCCGCCCGGGGCGGTGCCGCGCAGGACCGCGGTGACCGACGTCGTCGTGGTCCCCCCGGTGATCTCCAGCGGGAGTCCCGCCAGTGCGTCGAGGACGCGGTCGCGGGTCCGGGGCAGGGTCAGGCCGACCTCGGGGTCGCGGTGCAGCTCCCGGCGCAGGTGCGCCAGGTCCGGCTGCAGCGACCGGGCGTCGTCACGAAGATCCACAAGCGTCCCCTCGGGTCGTACCGGAGGGCCACGCTGCCCGCCGGAGGTCCTGCCCGAGTCTCGGAGCCCGCGCGTTACGGCACGTAACATCGACCGATCCGATCCGGATCGGGGGCCCCGTGGACGGAACCGACCGCCATCCGCTGTCCGAGGACGACTTCGCGCTCGTCCACGCGCTGCAGCTGCACCCGCGCGCGAGCTGGGCCGGGCTCGGCCCGGTGCTCGACGCCGCGCCGGTGACACTCGCCCGGCGCTGGGCCCGCCTGCAGGGGTCCGGGCACGCGTGGATCAGCTGCTACCCGGTGGTCGGCGAGGACGCCATGCAGGTGGCGCTGGTCGAGGTGGACTGCGCCCCGGGGCGGCTCGCGGGGGTCGCCGCGGCGCTGGACTCCGAGCCGTCGGTGATGACCATCGAGTACGCCGCCCGCGGCCGGGACCTGCTGCTGACGGTGAACGCGGCGTCGTTCACGGAGCTGTCCGGGCTGGTGCTGGACCGGATCGGGCGGGTCGCCGGGGTCGCGTCGGTGCGCACGCACCTGGCGTCGCGGGTGCACCGGGAGGGCAGCCGGTGGCGGCTCGACGCGCTCGACGCCCGGCAGGTCGCGGCCGTGCGCGCGCTGCGCCGGGCGGACACCACACCGCAGGCGGGCGGCGTCGACCTGCGGGGTCCGGTGTACGCGCCGCTGGTGCGGGAGCTGTGCGCCGACGGGCGGGAGAGCGCCGCGGAGCTCGCGGCCCGGGTCGGGCGGCCGGCGTCGACGGTGCGCCGGCAGCTGTCGGCGCTGGTGCGCTCGCGGGCGCTGGTGTTCCGCTGCGAGGTCGCACAGCTGCTGACCCGGTGGCCCATCTGCGTGACGTGGTGGATCCGGCTGCCGACCGCCGCGGTCGAGGCCGCGGTGCGCCGGGTCCGGACCGACCCGCGGGTGCGGCTGTGCCTGTCGCTCACCGGGCCGGAGAACCTGCTGCTCACCGCCTGGACGCACTCGCTGGGCGAGCTGGTGGGAATGCAGTCGGCGCTGGAGCGGTCGCTGCCGCAGGCGCAGATCGTGGACACCTCGGTGATCCTGCGGACCCGCAAGCGGATGGGGTGGCTGCTGCACCCCGACGGCCGGGCCACCGGGACGTGCGTCCCGGTGTTCCCCGGCTGAGGCGGCGCCGGGTCAGAGCCAGGCGTCGCGGACGTCGAGGGTGGTCCGGTCCAGCGACGCGAGCAGGTCCAGCTGCGGTCCGGTGCGGGGCAGCTCGTGGCGCACGAAGTAGCGCGCGGCGGCGCGCTTGCCGTCGTACAGGTCGCCGTCGCGGCCCTCGGCGGCGAGCGCCTGCTCCAGCCAGATCCAGGCGAGCACGACGTGCCCGACCGCCTCCAGGTAGACCGAGGAGTGCGCGACGGCGAGCGCCGGGTCGTCCTGGCCGTGCACGGTCCCGGTGACCTCGACGACCCGGTCCGCGGCCGCGGCGACGGCGTCGGCGTGCGCGGCGAGCTCCCCGCCCGCCGCACGGCCCCGCGCCACGGTCTCCCCGATCGTCTCCCGCAGCAGCGTCAGCCCGGCACCCCCCTGCATCACGACCTTGCGCCCCAGCAGGTCCAGGCCCTGGATGCCGTGGGTGCCCTCGTGGATCGGGTTGAGCCGGTTGTCCCGGTAGAGCTGCTCGACGTCGTGGTCGCGGGTGTAGCCGTAGCCGCCGTGGATCTGGATCGCGAGGTCGTTGGCGTGCAGGCACCACTGCGACGGCCAGCTCTTCACGACCGGGGTCAGCACGTCCAGCAGCAGGTGCGCCCGGCGTCGCTCCTGCTCGGTGCCTGCGGTGCGCTCCTCGTCGAGGAGCCGCCCGCAGTACAGGTTCAGCGCGAGCGCACCCTCCACGTAGGACTTGCTCGCGAGCAGCATCCGGCGCACGTCGGTGTGGGCGACGAGCGGGACCTGCGGGCTCGCCGGGTCCTTCGCGCCGGCCGGGCGGCCCTGGGTGCGGGTGCGGGCGTGCTCGAGGGCCAGCAGGTAGCCGGCGTAGCCGAGTGCGGTGGCTCCCGCCCCGACCCCGACCCGGGCCTCGTTCATCATGTGGAACATCTGGGCGAGGCCGGTGTGCGGCTCCCCCACCAGGTAGCCGACGGCGCCCGCCTCGCCACCCGGCGTGGCGCGGCCCTCGCCGAAGTTCAGCACGGTGTTGACGGTGCCGCGGTAGCCCATCTTGTGGTTCAGCCCGGCGAGGGCGACGTCGTTGCGTTCGCCGTTCTCCAGCACCCGGGGCACCACGAACAGCGAGATGCCCTTCACCCCGGCCGGTCCGCCGGGGATCTTCGCCAGCACCAGGTGGACGATGTTCTCCCCCAGCTCGTGCTCGCCGCCGGAGATCCACATCTTGGTGCCGGTGATCCGGTGCGTGCCGTCGTCGCGGGGCTCGGCCCGGGTGGTGACGTCCGCCAGCGACGACCCGGCCTGCGGCTCGGACAGGCACATCGTGCCGAAGTAGCGGCCCTCCACCATCGGGCGCACCCAGGTCTGCACCTGTTCTGAGCTGCCGTGGGTGAGCAGCAGGTTGGCCGCGGCGACGGTGAGCATCGGGTAGGCGGCGGTGGCGACGTTGCCGGCGTGCAGCCAGACGAAGCAGGCCTGGACGACGACGGCCGGCAGCGCCATGCCGCCCACCCGCGCGTCGAGCCCGGCGCCGACGATCCCTGTGTCGCCCAGCACCTTCAGCGCGGCGCGGACCTCGTCGGGGAGGGTGACGCGCTCGCCGTCGAACTCGGGCTCGCGGGTGTCGGAGATCTTGCGGTGCGGCGCGAAGTGCTCGGTCGCGACCTGCGCGGCGAGGTCGACGACGGCGTCGATGGTGTCGCGGTCGTGCTCGGCGTAGCGCTCGCGGTCGCAGAGCTCGACCACCCGCAGCCAGTCGTGGAGCAGGAAGTCGAGGTCGGCACGGGAGATCAGCTGCGCTCGCACGGCACCCACGATCGCACCCCGGGGCGGGTCCGGGGAAGCGGGCCGCTCAGCCCCCGACCGCGAGCGCCGGGGCGAACGCCGGCGACCCGGACCGGCCGGTCCGCACCAGGTCGGCGACGAGCTCGCCGACGGCCGGGGCGTACTTGAAGCCCTGGCCGGAGAACCCGCCGAGGACGACGGTGCGCGGCTCCCCCGGGCGAGCGCGACGATGCCGCGGCGGGTCGGGGTGTAGCCCTCGACGTAGGACTCCAGCCGGGCGGGCCGGTCGGACATCCCGGCGAGGCGGGCGGCGACCGCACCGGCCCAGTCCGGGTGTAGCCGGCCTCGACCAGCGGATGGTGGTCGGCCGGCGAGTGGACGCGGGGCTGCGGCTGCTGGTGGTTGATCTTGACGGTGGCGCCGTCGACGGCGGGGAAGAACGAGTGCACCGGTGCCGCGGTGTGGATCCCGGGAGGGAAGACCGCGGGCGCGAACCGGGCGGGGTCGCGCACCCCGAACCAGCTCAGCACGACGCGGCGCTGCTCGATCCCGGTGGCGCCCGGGACGAGACCGGCGCCGTGGCCGGTGGCGATCACGACGCTGTCGGCGACGGTCTCGCCGTCGACGGTGTGGAGCACGACGCGCCCGCGCCGCCTGCCGATGCCGACGACGGTGAACGCCCTCCCGGACGGCCGCCCCGGCCGCGGGCCTCCGCGACGAGCCCGCGGGT